>NZ_JALHAG010000001.1:0-145101 GCF_022819085.1 Planococcus ruber
GTGCTTCGTCGCAAAGAGATGGACTGCACTTCGTTTAGACCATCTCTTAGCTGCCGAAGCTAACCGGCTCTTTCCGCTTTTCGTGTATGAGCTGATTGCATGCCTTTATCTGGTAAAGTCGCTACAATATGAGGGACAAGGAGTGAAAATCAGATGAATCAAAAGAAATTTGAAAATGTTCCCTTATCCGTTTTGGATTTAGCGCCGATCAATGAAGGCAGCGAGACGGCTGAATCTTTTGCGAATAGCGTGGAACTTGCCCAGCATGTAGAGAAATGGGGCTTTAACCGCTACTGGCTTGCTGAGCATCACAATATGCCGGGCATCGGCAGTTCGGCTACGTCTTTATTAATTGGCCATATTGCTGGCCATACAAATACGATCCGAGTGGGATCAGGCGGCGTAATGCTGCCCAATCATTCTCCGCTTGTCATCGCTGAACAATTTGGAACGCTCGAGACGATTTATCCTGGGCGCATCGACCTTGGACTTGGCCGGGCACCAGGCAGCGACCAAGCAACGGCTTATGCGCTCCGCAGAAATTTGCAAAGCAATGTGGATGAATTCCCGCAATCTCTCGCTGAACTGCAGAATTATTTTTCCGATAACCCGGTTGGCCGCGTCAAAGCTTACCCAGGAATCGGGTTGAATATTCCTTTATGGCTATTAGGCTCAAGCGGCTATAGCGCACAGCTTGCAGCAGTGAAAGGCTTGCCTTTCTCATTTGCCAGCCATTTTGCACCGGACTATACAATGCAGGCGATGCAATTGTACCATCAGAATTTCAAACCATCGAAAGACTTACAAGAGCCTTACGCAATGGTGGGGGTTAATGTGATTGCGGCAGATACCCAAGAACGGGCCGAGTGGCTAGCAACTTCCAGCCAGCAGCAGATGTTTGCGCTGATGCGCGGGATGCCGACGACGTTTATGCCGCCAATCGACAATTTGGAAGAGGAGTGGACAGACCGCGAAATTGCGATTTTCCGCGAGAAATTGGATTCGGAATCGATGATTGTCGGGACACCGGATGTGGTGCGCGAAAAACTGCGCAGTTTCATCAATAAAACACGGGCGAACGAAGTGATCATCAATTCGCAGATTTTCCACCAAAAAGACCGGCTCCGTTCTTATGAAATTGTTGCCGAGTTAATGGAATAACAGAAAAATGACCCCGGGAAAGCATTGCTTTCCCGGGGTCTTATCGTACTTGCAAATCTGAAGTTTATTGAAGCTCTTCTGCTTTTTTAGCGTCGCGCTTCACTTCTTCAGGCGCATCATCCTCAATAGCCGCATAATCCGGTCCACCTTCGCCAATCATATTCAATACAGCATAGTAATCTTCTTCCAAGAGACGGGAAATTTCTTTTTGGTCCACTCGCGCGCGTTCCATGATGAAATAACCTCCTCGTGAATTATCTACTTCGCTAAAAGGATGATGGATGAATTATTCTCTCTCAATTAATTATACTGACTATTCTGCTTTATTGGAAGTGAATGGGCTTGGCTTTTCTGTTGTTTTCAAATGGCGGGTTGATGGAAATGTTTCATACAAAAAATCCGCAAAAGCAGCTTCGCTTTTGCGGATTTTAATCATTTACTTAAATTAATTTCAGCATTCAGTTCCATCGATTCAAAAAAGAGGGAAGGAGATTTTTCATTCCATTCTGCTGAAACCATATCTGCTGTCCGATCTTCGTTTAAATCATAGGCGAGCTCGGTGCGAAGGTCGTCTGTTTGTTCAACTTTAACCAAAGGACCGGCTGGAGTCAGCCAGTTTAGCTGCTGCCGGCGATTTTCAGCGGCAAATTGAATCCATTCGTCTTCCTTCTCTTCGGATTCAAAAAAAGGTGTTTGCCCTAACATGAACCACGTTTGCGCTTGATGTTTTGGGGGGAGCCAGAAGCTTTTTAGCAAGCTGCCTTCTTCTAAAGTCAAATCCGGGATTTCATGGCGCAGTTCCTGGACTTTATTGCCGTTGCCAAGAGGGATTTGCCTGGATATGTATAAATTCCCTTGCAATATTTCATTCTCGGAAGAGCTGATTGTGCCAAAAGGGTTGCGGGTAGGGTCAATGCCGTATACGGGATCTTCTTCGCGAGAAATCGGTTCTTCATTCCATGATTTTACTTTGGCCTCTTTCAAACCGTTTGTGTTCAATGACAACGCATAAGGCATCCAGCTCGTGTTGTTGATTTCTTCGAAGACGATCGCTACGCCGTTTTCAAGCGTTCGTTCAACAAGAGTGTAAGTTCCAAGCGGAATCCCGAAAAAGGTAATTGCGTGTTCATAAACCAGGTCTTCGCCATCTTCTGTTGGCTCAGCCTCTGACAGGGTGAAAAACGTCGGCTTTTCCACCATTAATTTCATTTCTCCTAACGAATAAACTTCTGTTTCGTTTTTCAGGAACATCATGCCGGTAAATAAGATCAGCGCCATGAAAAAGAAAACAGCTATTGAGAGTACAATCTTTCGAATCAACATTTCCACCTCTATTATTTCAAACTGCTTTGATTATATCATGAGGGCAGGAAAATAAACGGAGGAGATATGAGCATCGGATGAACAAGTGCTGATCAGAAAAGAAGTTGCACGTGAATAGAAAAAAGCGCCGCTTCGGGCGCTTTTCTATAACACTTTCTCCAAAAAGTCTCTAGCACGTTCTGTTTTCGGGCTGTTGAAAAATTCAATCGGCTGACCGTCTTCGACCAATACCCCGTGGTCGAGGAAGATGACACGGTCTGCTACTTCGCGGGCAAAGCCCATTTCGTGTGTGACAACGGCCATTGTCATGCCGGATTTTGCCAAGTCCTTCATGACTTCGAGCACTTCTTTCACCATTTCCGGATCGAGAGCGGAAGTCGGTTCGTCGAAAAGCATGAGTTCCGGTTCCATTGCTAAAGCCCGTGCAATGGCAACACGCTGTTTTTGTCCGCCAGACAAGCTGCTTGGATAGGCTTTTTCCTTATCCGACAATCCGACGCGTTTTAGCAATGTCCGCGCCTTTTCTTCGGCCAACGCTTTTTTCTCGCCTTTGACTTTCATCGGTGCATACGTCAAATTTTCTAAAACCGTCAGATGAGGGAAGAGGTGGAAATGCTGGAACACCATGCCGATCTGCTGGCGTATTTTCTGGATGTCTTTTTTGGGACCGGACAAGTCCTGTCCATTTACAATAACTGAACCGGAAGTGGGGGTCTCCAACAAATTCAAGCATCTCAGGAAAGTTGATTTTCCTGAGCCGGAAGGGCCGATGATTGAGACCACTTCGCCTTTTTTGATTTCTGTGGAAATATCCTTCAAAACTTCATTACTTCCAAACTTTTTATACAGCTTTTCTACTTTAATCACTTAGTTTCAACCTCCGTTCGAACAATCTGCCAAGCACCGTCAAGCCCATGACCAGGCACCAGTAAATCAAGCCGACAAACAACAAGGGTTCGAAGTTGCGGAAAAGGTCGGAGCCGACGACTTGTGCACGGCGCATCAAATCGAGGTAGCCGATGGTCGAGACGATGGCAGATTCTTTCGTCAAGGTGATAAATTCATTCATCAAAGCAGGGAGGATGTTCTTCAATGCCTGCGGCAAAATGATGTCTTTCATCATCGCGCGATAAGGGATGCCAAGCGCCTGTGCTGCTTCCATCTGCCCTTTATCCACAGCCTGTATGCCGGCCCGGATGATTTCTGAGATATAGGCGGAAGAATTTAATCCGAATGCCAGGATAGCAGAAAGGAAAGGCGAGATGTCATAGCCCGTTAATTGCGGGATGGAATAGTAAATGATCATCAATTGCAAAATCAACGGCGTTCCGCGGAAGATTGACGTATAGGCATCAGCGAACCAGCGCAGCGGTTTGATGCTGCCGATTTTGAACAAAGCTAAAATCGTTCCGAGGATGGCTCCTAATATAATCGCAAAGAAGACAAATTTTAATGTCACCCAAATCCCTTCCAGCATGAAAGGGATGTACGGGACGATTTGTGAAAAATCCAAGTTCATAATATCCAACTCTTTTCTATAAGAAAGATTATTCTAGAATCTCCCATTTCTCTTTTAGTTCATCCATTTTTCCGCTTTCTTCCATTTCAGCGAGAACTTTATTCACATCTTCTACAAGATCGCCGCCTTTCGGGAAAGCGACGGCCATTCCAGGCGAAGCGGTTGTCGGATCATCAAAGGCATCAAGATCTTGAGCATCGATATAGCCTTTTGCAACAGCTTTATCCATGTAAGCGGCATCGATGCGGCCAGATAAGATTTCCTGGATCAATGCGCCGGAATCATCAAGGGATTTCAGTTCGAAATTGATTCCTTCATCTTTGATGATGCTGTTTGCCCCTTCTTCCTGAATCGTTCCAAGCTGAACGCCTACAACTTTTCCTTCCAGATCTTCAAGCGTTTTTACGTCCGATCCTTTAGGCGTCAAGAACATTTCGCCGGAATGATTGTATTCTGTCGAAAAGTCGACGTTCTCTTTGCGCTGTTCAGTCGCGGACATGCCGGCAATAACCATATCCACCCGGTCGTTTTGAAGAGCACCGATCAAGCCGTCAAATTTCATATCATTGATTTCGAGTTTATAGCCCAGTTCATCAGCAATGTGGTTAGCCAAATCGATATCAAATCCAACAATTTCTCCCTCTACGTTGCGGGATTCAAAAGGCGGAAATTCAGCCGAAGTGCCCATTTTCAATACTTTTGCATCGTCAGAAGCATCCGAACTGCCTGACGCAGAGTCATCATTTCCACATGCTCCAAGCATTAAAGCAGCGGAAGCAGCAATAGCCAATAAAACGTTTTTCTTTTTCATATGTAATTCCTCCAAGTTTTCGAATATTTATTCAACTAAATGAATTTTAACAAACTACTTCAAAATAATAAAGGGTTTTTTATTCGATTTATTGAATAAAAATGTATTTTAACTTTTCTGTATTTTCAGCTATAATGGATGGGAGAGGTGTGAGAAGGATGAAAAAACTATTGTTGACCGGCTTTGAACCATTTTTGGACTATACGGTCAATCCAACGATGAAAATAGTGGAAGAGCTGGATGGGGAAAATATTGCAGGCTATCAAATCGTCGGAAAAGTGCTGCCGGTGGATTTTAACCAATCCGGCAAACTGTTCCTGTCGTACGTAGAGGAAGTTAAACCGGACGCAGCGGTATCGCTTGGATTAGCGGCAGGCCGCTATAAGATTACTCCGGAGCGCATTGCGATCAATTTCAAAGACGGTGCGCCGGACAATAAAGGCCATAAGCCAGTAGATGAACCGGTTGAAAAAGCAGGGGAGCCTGCCTACTTATCGACTTTGCCTATCCGAAAAATGGTTGAACGCTTGATTCAAAATGGCTTGCCTGCAGAGATTTCGAATACAGCCGGTGCATATCTATGCAATAACATTATGTACGAAGGTCTCCATCTGGCTTCTGTGAAGCAATTGAATATGCCGACAGGGTTTATTCATATACCGGCCTCGCATGAATTAGGGATTCAGCACGGCAGCATTCCAAGCTGGCCGCACAGCGATTTAGCAAAGGGCATTCGCCTTTGCATTGAAACAATGGCAGCAGAATAGAAAAAGCGATCTGCCGCATGGTTGGCAGATCGCTTTTTTAAATGATTTCCCATTTGCGCTGTTCGGCGACTGTCCGGAGGCGTGATTCGGGCTGTACAGCTACGGGATGTCCGACGAGTTCCAGTACAGGGAGATCCGAATGGCTGTCGCCATAGGCAAAGCTATTTGCCCAGTCGATTTCTTTTCCAGCCAATGTTTCATGGATTTTTTGGGTTTTCATCGGCCCTTGAATATGATTGATCTTGGCTTGATGGTCCAAAATGCTGTCGGCATACGGAATTTCCGTGCCGATAATGGTTTCGATCGGCAGTTCAGCCGTCACCGAATGAAGCAAAGGGGTAAAAGCGCCTGAAACGAGCATCACATAATCGCCTTTGTCTACGTGGTTCTTAAGGCGCTCCACAACTTTCGGATTAAAATCAGCATGCATTTTGTCAGCCATCTCTTTGAAATAAGATTCCATTTCTTGTTTCGTAAAACTTTTCAAGGCGGATAAATACGCTTGAACAGAGCGCTCGCGCATTTTCTGGACAGAGACTAATTTTAATTTCGAACCGATATAGGGCGGCATGATTGCCCGATAAAACTGGCGATATCGGCTGCTGTGGATCGGGTGGGTTTTTAAATGGTCCATCATCAATTGAAAAGTTTCTTTCGAATACAGGGTTCCGTCAAAGTCAAATATGGCTACACGCATAGGAATCACTCCGGTCCTTATTGATTTCTTGTAAGAACATCATAACGGAAATAAGGGGCGTATTCTACTCGTTTCTCCATTTGATTAAAGGAAGATAAACATGCTAATTTTATGATAAGATGGGGAGAGGCAAAAGTGGCACCTTCACTTTGCAATTTCTTCCGGAGGTAATGGAATTTGAAAAAAGAAATTAAATCGATTTATTACATACGGGTGTTTGCAATGATGATGGTTGTTCTGGTCCATGTGACGGCACCGTACAGCCATTTGTTCTCACCAAATACGATTCAACATATGTCCTACCATTTTCTGAATAATATTGTGCGGGTGGAAGCTGGTTTGTTCATCATGCTTGTGGGCATCGTTTTTTTCTATAATTACCGGAACCGCGAATGGACACCGAAAGTCCTTTTTGATTATTTCCGCAAACGAGTCATATACATATTGATTCCATACGTTGTCTGGTGCATCATCTATGAAGCGGATGCCATCCACTACAACCATAAAGTTTTTGATCTGGCTGGCATCATCGACAATATTATCGATGGGGGCAGCAAATACCAACTCCATTTTATCTCGCTGGTCGTTCAGTTCTATTTGATCTTTCCAGTTCTGATGTTCATTGTCCAGAAGTCCGCTTTCCTGCGAAAGTATTTGTGGCTCGTCGGCATTGTCTTAGAATTTGTTTATTATTTCGCCAACCTGAAATATCAACTCGTCACAGGACCGTTTTTCATGTCCACTATGGCGGCCTTTTTGCTGGGGGCCTGGATCGGTCTGCATTACGAAGAGTTGGCGGCGAAAGTCACGCGGACCAAAACGGTTTGGCTGTTCTTTGCCTTCCTTTCCATGGCGATTCCGTACGTGTTGATCCGTTATCAGAACGCCTTTAATACACGTGTGCCGATTCCGGAAGAATTATACAAGCTGATCGGCATCGGTTTCCTCGTTGTCGGAGGATGGTTCTTCTTTAATCTCTGTGAACGATTTGTAACTGCGTTTGCAGAAACAACGACGCTAAAAATTAAAAATATCGCTTATTACTCATTCGGGTTCTATTTAATGCATCCGTATGTCATCACGCAAGTGAATATCTATTTCCCTATCAGGGATGGCTGGTATTCTTGGCATTTCATGATATTCTTCCAGTATCTTCTGGTCGCCGTCATCTGTTATTTCGTGATCTGGTGGTTCCATCGCTTTATTCCTTTTGCGAGCTTCGTCTATGGCAAGCTGCCGAAAAATGCACCTTTGTTCTGGCAAGTGCAAAAGCCGGATGAAAAGGGGCCGGAGGTTTATCCCGTTTCCAGTGAAGGGTATAGAAAGGAAACGTAACGAGTTTGACAGGAGGTTATCGGATGGCTGCAAGAAGGATTATGGTTGGCTATATCGAATTGACGGAAGAAGAATCACAAGAGCTGTATGAACAAGTAAGCAAAGACAAAGAATTGGATGGCTATGATGGTCTGCAAAGCCTCATGGAAGACTTCGATTCGCGCATCATTGAACCGGAAGCAAAACCACTTGCGGATGTGTTGGATGCTGAAGAAGCGCCGACTGAAGAAAAAACAAAAGGCATCCGTTTTATTGAGATTTTCAATAAACTTGAAGAAGATTCGCGTTACCGCATTCAATCATCAAACCAGGATTAAACGAAAAAGCCGCCGAATTGGCGGCTTTTTTCGTGTATGAGCGGTTTCTGCCGTTTTATGATCAATCATTCAATAAAAAACGTGGTGTACAGCCTGAAAAGAAGGTCCCCTATTAGAGGGGGGTCCCTAACCAATCATTCATCTTTGCTTGCGATGCAGCGCTCGCATTCGTAGATGATGGATTCGCGCTGTTCTTTGATTTCGCATCCGCATTCCCGGCATTCTTTCTTAGAGCGTGTTTCATAAGTTTTTGTCGTTTTCATTGAAATCTCCTCCAGTAATTAGTTTAGTTTTTCATAACCTGGCAATGTCAAAAATTCGGCAAAATCATTTTGCAACGTCAGCTCTGTAAACAATTCACGGGCTTCTTTAAAATGTCCTGAAAGGTAAAGGGCATCTCCGGCAGTTTCTTTGATCCTATTCGCTTCTTCTTCGATGATTTCATGGAACAACTCAAGCGTAATGTCACGGCCATCTTCTAACACGCCCCCCGGATGCCGGATCCACTGCCACACTTGGGACCGGGAGATTTCAGCCGTGGCCGCATCTTCCATCAAATGATTGATTGGGGCAGCGCCATTTCCCGACAGCCAGGAAGCGATATACTGGATGCCGACGGAAATGTTGGACCGCAAGCCTTCTTCAGTGATGCTGCCGGTCGGCACTTCCACCAGAGCTTCAGCGCTCACTTGTACATCTTCCCGTTTTCGGTGGATCTGGTTTGGCGCCGGCATCAGTTCATCGAATTGCTCCATTGCTATTTTAACCATTCCCGGATGGGCGACCCAAGTGCCATCGTGGCCATCCTTCGCTTCCCGCCGTTTGTCTTCAGCCACTTTTTGGAAGGCTGCTTCATTCGCTTCCGGATTTCCTTTGATTGGAATTTGCGCGGCCATTCCGCCAAGTGCCGGAGCGTTCCGCTTATGGCAAGTCTGGATGCATAATTGCGTATAAGCTCGCATAAAGGGAACAGTCATCGTCACTTGCGACCGGTCAGGGAATAAATACTCCGGCCGGTTCCGCATGCGCTTAATGACACTGAAAATATAATCCCAGCGGCCGCAATTCAGGCCGGCTGAATGGCCGCGCAGTTCATATAAAATCTCATCCATTTCAAAAGCTGCGAGGATGGTCTCAATTAGCACTGTCGCCCGAATGGTTCCTTGTGGAATGCCGAGCTCGTCTTGGGCAAAAACGAAAACATCGTTCCAAAGCCTCGCTTCCAAATGGCTTTCCATCTTCGGCAGGTAGAAGTAAGGGCCAGTGCCGCGCGCCATCAGCTCTTTCGCGTTATGGAAAAAGTAAAGGCCGAAATCGACCAAACTTCCCGAAACAGCGCGTCCATCAATCTCAATGTTCTTCTCGGATAAGTGCCAGCCGCGGGGACGGACCATCAAAACAGCCGTTTCTTCATTCAAGGAATATTTTCTTCCGGTGCCAGGCGCTTCAAAAGAAATCGTCCGCCTGACCGCATCCCGCAAATTGATCTGCCCGTCGATCACATTGAACCAATTCGGTGCGGTCGCATCTTCCAAATCGGCCATGAACATCTTCGCGCCGGAATTCAACGCATTGATCAGCATTTTCCGGTTAGTGGGCCCGGTGATTTCCACACGCCGGTCTTTCATATCGTCTGGCAGCGGCGCGATGGTCCACTCGCTTTCGCGGATGTGTTTCGTTTCCGGCAAGAAATCGAGCGGCTTTCCGGCATCGATCTCCTGCTGGCGAAATTGCCGCCGTTCAAGCAAGCTGCGGCGCCTTTCATCAAAGTTCACATGCAGCTTTTCAATAAACGCCAGCGCTTCTGGAGTGAGGATCGTTTCCATTTCAGGCGTTACGGTATTTTTAATGGAGACATTCGGTTTCGTGATCAATCAACTCATCCTTTCATTTCACCGATTGGAATTGGGCTGTTTCAGTCGAGCCTTTCATCGCTGTTGTCGAACTCGTGCCGCCGGAAATGATTTGGGATACTTCATCGAAGTAGCCGGTTCCGACTTCACGCTGGTGGCGAGTAGCCGTATAGCCTTTTGCTTCGCTTGCAAATTCAGCTTGCTGCAGTTTCGAGTAGGCGGCCATGCCGTTGTCTTTATAATCATGCGCAAGCTCGAACATGCTGTGGTTCAATGCATGGAAGCCAGCCAGTGTAACGAATTGGAATTTATAGCCCATCTTGCCAAGCTCCACCTGGTATTTTGCAATGGTTTCTTCATCGAGCTTCGCTTTCCAATTGAAGGAGGGCGAGCAGTTGTAGGCAAGCAGCTTGCCAGGGAATTTCGCATGGATCGCATCGGCGAATTGTTTTGCCTCTTCCAAATTGGGATGCGAAGTTTCGCACCACACTAAATCCGCGTAAGGGGCATAAGCGAGGCCGCGCGCAATCGCTTGTTCAATACCAGCTTTTGTCCGGTAGAATCCTTCCGGCGTCCGTTCGCCCGTGATGAATGGATGGTCAGCTGGATCGATGTCGCTTGTGATCAGGTCCGCTGCATCTGCATCGGTGCGGGCAATTAAGACCGTCGGTACGCCGAGCACATCAGATGCTAATCGGGCAGAAACCAAATTGCGGACGGCATTCTGCGTCGGCTGCAAAACTTTCCCGCCCAAGTGGCCGCATTTCTTTTCCGATGCTAACTGATCTTCAAAGTGGACGCCTGCTGCACCCGCTTCGATCATCGCTTTCATCAATTCAAAGACATTTAACGGGCCGCCAAAGCCCGCTTCTGCATCTGCCACGATCGGTGCGAACCAATCAAATCCTTCATTGCCTTCGACGTTATCAATCTGGTCGGCGCGCATGAGTGCCTGGTTGATTTTTTTGACGACGGTCGGAACCGAGTCGACGGGATATAAACTTTGATCCGGATACATTTGTCCCGCTGAATTGGCATCCGCAGCAACTTGCCAGCCGCTCAAATAGATCGCTTCCAATCCGGCTTTAACCTGCTGGACAGCTTGATTTCCGGTTAATGCGCCTAAAGCGTTGACGAAATCTTTTTCGTGAATGGAGCGGAACAACCGCTCGGCTCCTTTTTTGGCTAATGTATATTCGATTTGAATGGATCCGCGAAGTTTCACAACATCTTCTGCGGAGTAGGGACGCTCAATTCCATTCCATCTGCTGTCCTGTTCCCAGCTCTTTTTCAATTCTTCAATTTGGTATTGTTTGTTGGCCATTTCATCCATCCCTTTCGAATAAAAAATTTTATAGCAACTGTATTAATACAGTTTGTTTTGATGTATATTAATATATAACAGAATAGTTTGACTGTCCTGAATATTGGATAAAACACGTTATTTGCGGATAAAAGAAAAGATTTCACGACAAAGACATTTGAAAGGGGAATCGGTGTATGGAAAAGCTGGCATTGGAACAAATGGGATTTATCATAGGAGATTGGATTCCGGAAGAAGCTTCAATCGCAGTTGCAGTAGATGGGCGTTACGTTTACTACAAGTCCGGAAAGCGGGAACTCAAAATCTGCATTGGCGACGAAGTGTTGCCGGGAAGTGTAGCTGACCGTACATATACAGAAAGAAAACGCATAGAAATGCTGGTCGAAGAATCTGTGCTTGGCGCTGCTTATTTTGGGATTGGCTACCCGGTTCAAGCAGCAGGAAAATCGGGGGTGCTTGTCATTATCCTCCCGCCGGACTACATGATCCGGCAAAAGCAGCCGGTACGTTTTCTAACTGGGAAAGTGGATGAGGCATGGAAACCGATACCGGTCGAACAAATTTCACATATCGAAAGCAGCCAAAAGAAGACGTGGTTTTATGCAGACGAAGAAGCTTATTGTTCAATCCATACTTTGAAGTATTTGAAAGATCGGCTTCCTGATTGGTTTTTGCCTATTCATCGCTCTTACATTGTCAATATTTCCTACATCATGGAAATTTCCCGCGATTTTTCTTCCAATTATTTATTGACCATGAAAGATGGCTCGGTTCTGCCGGTCAGCCAAAACTACACAAGTTCAGTGAGGGAACGTTTAGGATTTTAGATTTTTACCGTTTTAATCGAAGGGTTCAAGGGAAGAAGGGAGATAAGAAAGAAAAGGAGTGAAACAGATGCCAGAAGAACAGTTTGTACATTTCGAAGATGATGGATCGATCCCGAATAACCCAAGGCTGCCGGTGGTTATTTATCCAGGTGCATTCCAAACGAACCCAGAAGAAATCGAGGCGGCCTTTAACCGTAATGAATGGACCAATAGCTGGACAGACGGCGTTTTCAATTATCATCATTACCATAGCAACACGCACGAAGTGCTGGGTGTACGATCAGGTTCCGCTACAATCCAGCTTGGCGGAGAACAAGGGAAGCCGTTCGATGTCAGAGTGGGGGATGTTGTAGTTTTGCCTGCCGGAACCGGTCATAAATTGCTGGAGAGCACGGAAGATTTTCAAGTAGTCGGAGCTTATCCTGGCGGTCTCGAGCCCAATAAAAAATTGGGTGAGCAGGAGGAACGCCCCGATGTACTCGAAGAAATTTTAAACGCCCCATTGCCGCAGCTTGACCCAGTGCACGGAGAAGACGGCCCGCTGCTGTCAACTTGGTCATAAGAAAAGCGGAAACGGCCGTTTAGCCTCGACAAGCTTAAGACGGATTGCCGAAGCGGCGCTTTTTGCCGCACAGGCGAGACGGCTTAAGACCTCGAGAGGCTGGCCGTTGCAGCTGGACAATAAGAAAAGCGGAGGCAGCTCGCCAGCCGCGACAAGCGCTGGAAGGCTTGGCGGTAGTGGCGTCCCTTTGCCATTACAGACAAGGCTGAAGCGACCTCGAGCGGCTAGCTGCCGGAGTCTGGACAATAAGAAAAGCGGAAACGGCCGTTTAGCCTAACCGGACCAGAAAAAAACGCCTCTGACACAGGAAATGTCAGAGGCGTTTTCATGTATTATAGCGCATAGGAAGGGGCAAAAAACTCATTATATAATTCTTTCAAGATTTTCTGTTCGTCTTTTTGAAGGACGCCGAACACCAGGCTGACTTCGGAAGAGCCTTGGTTGATCATTTCGATATTAGCGCCCGTCCGTGAGATGGCTTCTGTTGCACGGGCAGCGAGCCCCGTTGTATACTTCATGCCTTCACCTACTAAAACCACCATCGAAAAGTTGCTGTTTAAGTGGACATCATCTGCATTCAATTCAGTTTTCACACGGCTGACAATGCGGAATTCTTTTTCGGGCGTCAATTGATGGCTCCGAATGATGACGGATAAGTTGTCGATACCGGACGGAATATGCTCATAAGAAACGTTTTCATCTTCGAGAATCTGCAGCAGCTTCCGGCCGAAGCCGACTTCCCGGTTCATCAAATATTTGCTGACGTATAAAGTGGAAAAGCCGCTGTCGGCTGAGATGCCAGTGACCGGGCGTTTGGAATAATCCCTCTCGGCTACAATCATCGTTCCTTGGGCTCCAGGATTATTTGTGTTTTTGATGCAGACGGGCACAGAAGCTTTAAAGGCCGGCATTAATGCTTCATCATGGAGGACAGCAAATCCTGCGTAAGACAATTCGCGCATTTCGCGGTAAGTCATCAGCTCAATTTCCGCAGGGTTTTCAACGATTCGCGGATTTGCTGCAAAGACACAATCCACATCTGTGAAGTTTTCGTAGAGATCCGCTCCAATGGCTGCCGATAAAATAGAGCCGGTGATGTCAGATCCGCCGCGGTCGAATGTCCGCAGTTCTCCATCTTTTGTGAAGCCGAAAAATCCGGGGAAGACTGATATGGAGTTTTTGTAGCGCAAAGCCGACAAATTGTCATTTGAAACTGGCAGCGCTTGAACCCGCGCAGGTGCTTCGGTTACCACTAGCCCTGCATTTTTGGGGTTGATGTATTCGGCTTTCAGGCCGATAGCTGTCAAATAAGCTGCGACCAGTTTTGCGGAATTGTCTTCGCCGCTTGCTTTCAATTGGTCAAAAAACAAGGAAGGGTTTTCTTTGCTGAATGATAAACGGCCGGCAAGGTCAGCAGCTATAATCGCCATAATTTCGCTATCCAAGCCTAAGTCCGCTGCGATTTGTGCATAACGGTCTACTACTTTTTGGAGTGCAGGGGCCGTATCCTGTCCTGCTAATGCCGCCTCGGCTAAATCGATGAGCAGATCGGTTACTTTTGTATCGCCATCGAAACGTTTCCCGGGAGCCGATACCACAATCACTTTTCGGGACGGATCTTCACGGATGATTGAGGCCACTTTTTTTAGTTGCTGAGCGTCTGCTACGGATGTTCCACCGAATTTACATACCTTCATCTTATCAAGTCCTATCTGTTAATAGTGAATTTAGGGTTGTGTTAAATTTTATATAATACTATAATGTCTCTATGTAGAAAACAACTGTATTTTCACAGTGTACACACCTTGGGAGGAATCGTCAATGAAAAATGAAATTTCAATCGGCTTGCTGGGACTGGGAACGGTAGGGACCGGTGTAGCTAAAATTCTGCAGCAGCATCAGCAGGATCTCCACCATAAACTAGGCGTACCTGTCACCATTAAAAAGGTGCTGGTCCGAAACCATAATAAGGAAAGATTATCGAGTTTGGATCCGAACGTGTTCACAACCGATATTCAGGAAATCTTGAATGATTCTTCCCTTGATATCATTGTCGAAGTCATGGGAGGCATTGACGGCGCAAAGAAAGCGATCGAAGAAGCGCTGAAGTCAGGCAAGCAAGTCGTGACAGCCAATAAAGACGTCATGGCAGAATACGGACATGAACTGTTAAAGCTTGCCGATGCAGAGAAATGTGATTTATTTTACGAAGCAAGTGTCGCAGGCGGCATTCCGATCATCCGGACGCTTGAGGATGGATTGGCTTCTGACCGAATTTCAAGTTTAATGGGGATTGTGAACGGAACAACGAATTTCATCTTAACGAAAATGAAAAAAGAGAAGATGAGCTACGAAGATGCACTCGCAGAAGCGACGAAGCTCGGTTATGCAGAAGCGGATCCTTCTTCTGATGTAGACGGAGTGGATGCAGCAAGGAAAATGGTCATTCTTTCTTCATTAGCTTATTCGACGGAAGTCCACTTGGACGATGTTTTGGTAAGAGGCATGAAGGAAATCCAGGATGGGGATCTTGAAATGGCTGAAAAATTCGGCTACACCATGAAAATGGTCGGATCTTCGAAAAAAGACGAAGAAGGCATCGAAGTTTCTGTAGAACCGATTTTCCTTGCCAATTCACATCCATTAGCTTCAGTCAATAATGAATTCAATGCGGTATACATATATGGCGATGCAGTCGGTGAAACCATGCTGTATGGCCCGGGGGCAGGTTCGCTGCCGACTGCGACTTCGGTTGTTTCGGATATTATTGCTGCTTGCCGCAATCTTCTAATGGAAGTCAACGGCAAACGCATGCATTCCGCACAGCATGAACGAGTCATTAAACCGGAAAACAGCCGGTACTCAAAATACTTCCACCGGCTGCTTGTAAATGACGAAGTAGGAGTTCTTTCAAAGCTAACTTCGATTTACAGCAAAAACAGTGCAAGCCTGCAATCCGTGATCCAAAATCCGGCAGGGCAGGAAGGCCAGGCGGAACTGATTTTATTGACGCATCAGATTTCACGGCAGCAGCATTTGGATGTACTCAAAGATTTAGAAGGAACGGCAAGCGTCATCAGCCATTACCGCATTGAAGGGGAGGAAACAGCATGAGATGGCCAGGATTGATTGAACAATACAAAGAGTGGCTGCCGGTAAGCGAAGCGACGCCGGCACTGACATTGCAAGAAGGAAATACACCTTTGGTGCATTTGGAGAAATTATCCGAAGAATGGGGCATCAACTTATACGTGAAATTGGAAGGAGCCAATCCGACGGGCTCGTTTAAAGACCGCGGCATGGTGATGGCTGTGGCAAAAGCAAAAGAAGAAGGAAAAACAGTTCTTGTCTGTGCTTCTACCGGCAACACTTCCGCTTCTGCAGCGGCATACGGTGCAAGAGCCGGCATGCGCACCATCGTCGTTATTCCGGAAGGGCGCATTGCACTCGGCAAACTGGCTCAAGCCAAAATGTACGGAGCGGAAATTCTTGAAATCAAAGGCAATTTTGATGAAGCGCTGAAAATGGTTCGTGAAGTCGGACAGGAAGCAGGGATTGCACTTGTCAATTCAGTCAATCCGTATCGCTTGGAAGGGCAAAAGACGATCGCTTTTGAAGTCATCGATCAATTAGGGCAAGTGCCGGATATTTTCGCACTTCCGGTTGGAAATGCAGGGAATATCTCTGCCGCCTGGAAAGGCTTTAGTGAATACTCCGAGAAAAAAGGAGCAAAACGCCCGGTATTACTAGGTGTTCAAGCAGCAGGCGCCGCGCCGATCGTCAATAATCACGTCGTGGAAAACCCGGAAACAGTAGCAACTGCTATCCGCATCGGCAATCCGGCCAGCTGGCAACTCGCTTTAAATGCACTGGATGAATCGAATGGGACGATACTCGCTGCCACAGACGAAGAAATCCTAGAGGCCTATCAACTCCTTGCCTCTACAGAAGGCGTTTTTGCAGAACCTGCTTCTTGTGCATCGATTGCCGGCATAAAGAAACAAGTCGAAAGCGGCATGATTGAAAAAGGATCGACGGTTGCAGCTGTACTGACTGGAAATGGATTGAAAGATCCGGAAACGGCTATTTCCGTAAACGAACATAAAGCGCAGCTGGTCCCTGAAGATATGGAACGTTTTTGGGAGGATTTGAAAAAAGGAGTGAAATTATGAAATGGAATGATTTCACTGTAACCGTTCCAGCTTCAACCGCAAATCTTGGTCCGGGCTTTGATTCGATTGGCCTGGCTCTTGACCTTCATATGACCATTCACGTTTCAGAAAATCCGGTTTGGATAGTCGAATATGCGGATGAAGAATATCGCCATCTTCCAAGCTCGTCAGACAACCTGATTGTGCAGACAGCTAAAAAAGTGGCGCAAAAATATGGGGAGCAATTGCCTTCAGCAAAATTGCTGATTGAGACTGATATTCCGTTAGGCCGGGGGCTTGGCAGCAGCGCATCAGCAATTGCGGGTGGAATCGAGCTGGCCGATTGCCTGCTCGGACTAAAGATTCCGATGCAGGAAAAAGTGAGGATCGGCACCGAAATGGAGGGGCACCCCGATAATATTTCTGCCTCTTTGCTGGGCGGCGCAACGATATCGTACGCAAATGGGGAAGAACTCGCTGTCGTACACGTACCCAAAGTGGATATTGGAATCATCATTTTAGTGCCGCAGGAAGTTTTTTTGACAAGTGAGTCCAGGGGCTTGCTTCCGGAAAAATTGGACTATAAGGAAGCGGTCAGCAGCAGTGCGGCTGCCAATGTCGTTTCTGCCGCGATTGCGGGGGGAGATTGGCAGACAGCAGGGCGCATGATGGAGAAAGACGAATTCCACGAACCATATCGAAAAGCAAAATTTCCTGGATTCGATGAAATTCGGTCCGTATGCAGAAAAGCCGGTGCTTATGGCGTGGCGATCAGTGGGGCCGGCCCGTCTCTTTTCGTCGTGACGGAAAAGGGAAAAGAGCACAGGTTGAGCCAGATTTTAAATAAGCAATTCACGCATTATGAATGCCTCTTAACTAAACCTTCTGAATCGGGGATCAAGTCCGTTCAGACCGTCCTATAACAAAAAGAAGGTCCAGGGGAATTTTCCCTGGACCTTCTTTTTTTATAATTTGATGGAAATGTATTTGGTTTCCACGAAGGCTTCGAGTCCTTCTTGGCCGCCTTCGCGGCCGATTCCGCTTTCTTTCATGCCGCCAAATGGCGCTTGAGCCGTTGAAGGAGAGCCATCGTTCCAGCCGACAATTCCATAATCCAGGTTTTCAGCAAGGTAAGTTCCGCGCGACATGCTGTCGGTGAAGAAATAGGCAGCTAAGCCAAAACGCGTGTCATTCGCCAGTTTGACCGCTTCTTCATCTTTCTCGAATGACATGATGGGAGCCACTGGCCCGAATGTTTCCTCGTTCATCACGAGCATATCGGAATTGGCATTCACCAAAACGGTCGGATTGTAGAAGTAGGCTTCATTTTCCGTTTTGCCATCGCCGCCAATCAACACTTTGGCACCTTTCGAAACGGCATCTTGTACATGTTTTTCCACTTTTTCATAGCCGTCTTTATCAACGAGCGGACCAATTGTTACGCCTTCTTCCAGTCCATTGCCGACTTTTAGTTTAGCAGTCGCTTCTTGAAGCATTTTTGAAAACTTGTCGACAATGTTTGATTGCACATAAATCCGGTTCCCGCATACACAAGTTTGCCCGGCATTGCGGAATTTCGAAGCCATCACGCCTTCGACAGCAAGTTCCAGGTCGGCATCATCCAGCACGATGATCGGCGCATGCCCTCCAAGTTCCAGAGACAAATTGATCATTGTTTCTGAACTTTGCTTCATCAGTTCTTTGCCGATTTCAGTGGATCCGGTAAAAGTCAGCTTCCGGACATCGGGATGGCTCGTGAAGACTTTGCCGATTTTGCTCGCACTTCCTGTGACCAAATTGATGACGCCTTTTGGAAATCCTGCTTCTTCCGCCAGTTCATAGATCCGGACAGCAGTAAGCGGCGTAAGTTTAGCCGGTTTTGCAACAAAGGTGCAGCCGGCTGCGAGAGCCGGGGCCATTTTGCGGGCCATCATGGCAGCCGGGAAGTTCCACGGCGTGATGGAAACCACAACGCCGACCGGCTGTTTATTGATTTGAATTCGCTTTCCTTCTTTGCTGGCTGGAATCGTCCGGCCATATAAACGTTTGCCTTCCTCTGCAAACCAGGAAATGAAAGAAGCGGAATACTCGATTTCACCGATTGCTTCAGCCAACGGTTTTCCCATTTCCTTCGTCAAGATTTCTCCGACTTCTTCTTTATGTTCAAGGAGCAGGTCATGCCATTTCATTAAAAGGTCTGCGCGTTCATAAACGGTTGTCTTCGACCAGCTGGGAAATGCAGCAGCTGCAGCTTCAATAGCCGCAGTGGCTTCCGCTTCTCCGCCATTTGGCACCGTGCCCACTTGTTCGCCGGTAGCTGGATTCATGACCTGGATGACTTCATCGCCGTATATAGTCCATTCGCCGTTGATATAATGTTTGCCTTCCATCGTTCCATTCCTCCTCTTATTCTTATGAACTCTAATTATATCTTTTACCTCTTACGGGATTGCTTTAAACAAAATCGTTTTCTTGGAATAAAAACGAAAAATGCTGAAAAAAAGAAAAAAGTTAAAAAAATTTTTTTAATTTTTTGTAGGTGTCTACAATATGCAATATATAGCTGTTGGAATCGGTTTCATTTATCCAAAGAAGCCTCTCGATTTGTGCGTAATTTCATAATAGTCATTTTATTCTATTTATCTAATTTAAAAACTATGCTAATATTGCAACATTACTTTAACGGGGTAAAGGACGTCGTACTGGCCAGCGCGTACTTCCCTGATAAAGCGAGAGAAAATTATTTGGTTATGAGAAAGAGGAGGAAGCACAATGGCGCAAATGATGGCTTTGGCAATAATGATTTTTATACTTTTTATCGGTGAAATGATTTCAATACGGACAAAAGCATGGATTCCGTCTATCTTTGTCAGCGGTGTGCTTTTCCTCATTGGCTACTGGACATTCTTTCCGGAAGACATTGTTTCGTTAGCGGGCGTGCCGCCGGTTGTGGCGACCATGCTTATCTACTTGCTGATTACGAATATGGGGACGCTACTGTCTCTTGAAGAATTGAAAAATCAATGGCGCACCATTTTAATTGCACTTTCTGGAATACTTGGAATTGTAGCGTTCTTATTTGCGATTGGCACGTTCCTTTTCGATTTTCAAACGGTCGTTGTAGCGATTCCGCCATTGGTGGGCGGATTGGTATCTGCATTGATCATGTCTGAAGGGGCAACAGCTGCAGGTTTGCCGACATTGGCTGTTTTCGCAATCGTCATCTATGTTGTCCAAGGTTTCGCTGGATATCCTTTAACATCCATCATGCTGAAGCGTGAAGGGAAAATGCTGTTAAAGAAATACCGCAATAATGAATTGCCTGAGCAGAATTTAGTGGCATCTAAGAAAACGACTGAACCTGTAAAGCCTGTTAAAGAACCGAGAATGTTCGCAAGAATGCCTGAAAAATACAATACCGATTTCTTCAAATTCTTTAGATTATCGCTTGTAGCGTACTTGGCGTATTTGGTGTCTACTGTAGCTGCACCCGTAGTGGAAATCAGCCCATTCGTCCTTTGCCTTCTTTTCGGGGTCATAGCCCGTTCGGCCGGATTCTTGGAAAAACATCCATTGATGAAAGCAAACGGCTTTGGTTTTGCTATCATGGCCCTATTGCTATACATCTTTGATGGATTGAAAACAGCGACGCCAAGCATGATGCTTGAAATTTTGTATCCGTTGGTCAGCTGTATTGTCATCGGCGTGGCCGGCATGTATGTCTTCTCATTCTTTATGGGAAAAGTGCTGAAAGTGAGCAAAGAAATGGCATTTGCTGTTTCATTGACCGCCCTTTACGGTTTCCCGGCTGACTACATTATTACTAACGAAGTCATCAATTCTTTAACGAAGGATGAGAAAGAGCGCGAAGTATTGACTAGCCATATGCTGCCGCCAATGCTTGTCGCTGGATTTATCACCGTAACCATCGTATCCGTCATATTAGCGGGAATATTTGTCGGTTTCCTATAACCTGTATTTAAATAGAAGAAAAACTTTATCAATCAGTGGAGGAGAGTTTTTATGCTAAATGAAATCATCAAGAACGCCATCCAAGAAAACAATGAAGAAATGATCGAGATTAGAAGAAAACTGCATAGCGAACCGGAACTTTCGTGGGAAGAAGTAAAGACGTCTCAATTCGTCTACGATTATTTGACTGCGCTCGGCATCGAATGCAGAAAAACGGAACCGACAGGCGTGATCGGGAACTTAAAAGGCGGAAAAGACGGAAAGACCGTAGCGCTTCGAGCTGATATGGACGCTTTATCCGTAGAAGAGTTGAATACCGATCTTCCATATAAATCAAAAGAGCCTGGAAAAATGCATGCTTGCGGCCACGATTCCCATACGGCAATGCTATTGGCAGCTGCCAAAGCTTTAGCGGCGGTTAAAGACGAAATCCCAGGAACTGTCCGCTTTATTT
Source organism: Planococcus ruber (assembly GCF_022819085.1). Taxonomy (GTDB): domain Bacteria; phylum Bacillota; class Bacilli; order Bacillales_A; family Planococcaceae; genus Planococcus; species Planococcus ruber. The sequence goes on from NZ_JALHAG010000001.1 coordinate 21,074, forward strand.
TTCAGCCTGCAGAAGAAGTAGCGACCGGCGCTAAAGCAATGGTTGAACAAGGCGCGGTGGAAGCGGTAGATGAGGTTTTTGGCATTCATATTTGGTCACAGATTCCAACCGGGGCAGTTGCCTGCAACCCGGGACCGTCTTTTGCTTCTGCGGATATCTTCAAAGTCCACTTTAAAGGGCAAGGCGGACACGGGGCAATTCCAGAAGATTGCATCGATGCAGCAGTCATTGCTTCATCATTTGTGATGAACGTCCAGTCCGTTGTGTCACGCACCATTGATCCGCAGCAGCCGGCAGTTGTAACGATCGGGAAAATGATTGTGGGCACCCGCTTCAATATCATTGCGGAAAACGCTGAGATTGAAGGAACAGTCCGCTGCTTTGATGCTGCAACTCGGGACCACATCGAAAAACAGCTGGAAGTATATGCAGCCAATACAGCGGCGATCTACGGCGGAACTGCAACCGTTGAATATATTCGAGGAACTCAAGCGGTCATTAATGGAGAAGAAAGTGCCCTATTTGTTCAGCAAGTAGCCTCTGAAGCCTTTGGTGAAGCTTCTCTATATAAGGAAAAGCCAACGATGGGCGGGGAAGATTTTTCTTTTTATCTCGACGAAGTGCCAGGGAGCTTTGCTTTAGTGGGAAGCGGAAATGCAGAAAAAGATACAGAGTGGGCACATCACCACGGCAAGTTCAATATCGACGAAGAGGCTATGGCGACTGGAGCTGAATTATATGCCCAATATGCGTGGGCATACTTGACTAAATAGTAGAATAGGAGGCACAAATTTATGGCTTTGGAAAATCCGCTATTCGAAGAATTAATGAAAGACTTTGATAGCCGGTTGACGCATTCAGGGATAGACGGAGAAAGAGTGGCAAGCAGATTATACGAGCTGTCGCATATCGGCTATACCCAAATTGGCGGCGTAAAGCGGCCGGGATTTTCAGACGAAGAGAAAAAGGCTAAGTCGTTGGTGAAAAAATGGATGGTTGAAGCGGGTCTGGATGTCACAGAAGACGGAGCGGGCAACATTAGAGGCCGTCTTGCTGGGAAAAACTTAGAAGCGAAAGCGATTGCCTCCGGTTCTCATGTAGACAGTGTGCCGAATGGAGGGAACTTCGATGGACCTCTTGGCGTTTTATCCGCTTTGGAAATAGCTGAAGCATGGAAAGCAACAAATTACGTTCCAGAAAAGCCTTACGAAGTCATCGTTTTTTCAGATGAAGAAGGTTCCCGCTTCAACAGCGGCTTGAGTGGAAGCCGAGCGATGATCGGTGCGATCGACGATAAAGAAATAGAAGGGCTGCGTGATTATAATGGAGAGAGCCTGGAACAAGTATTGACGCATTATGGCAGCAGCCTCCAACAATTCAAAGAAGCGAAACGAGATATTGAGGAATTGGAATTGTTTGTAGAAGTGCATATTGAGCAAGGCAAGAAATTGGAAAAAGCGGATCAGCCAGTAGGCATCGTAAGCGGAATTGCAGGGCCAGCTTGGCTGGAAGTCGAGTTTATAGGCGAAGCAGGCCATGCCGGCAATACCCCGATGATCGGGCGAAGAGATCCGCTGGTTGCGGCTGCTGACTTTATTCAACGGATTCCTGAATTTCCGGGAAAAATCAGTGAAACCGCTGTGGCAACAGTCGGCAAAATGGAAGTTCTTCCAAACGGCATCAATGTGATTCCAGAAAAAGTGGTGCTGCATGTGGATATCCGGGACATTTATGAAGAAACACGGGATGCTCTGCTTAACCGCATTATCGAGGAAGCAGAGGACATTGCGAAGAATCGGGATATCCAGCTCGCGATTAAACAGAACACGAAGATAAAACCGGTGCCGATTGAACAAGAATTGCAAGCGCAACTCGCAGATTCTCTGAAGGAGTTCAGCATTGAACCCGCCTATATCCCAAGTGGGGCGGGACATGATACCATGATATTAGGCCGCCACATTCCGGTCGCCATGCTATTTGTCAGAAGCAAAGACGGGATCAGCCACAATCCGAAAGAATGGTCATCCTTGAATGACTGTATTTACGGGATTCATGTGTTAAAAAACTTTATTGAAAAAAAGATGGGTGAAACCATTACAAATTCTAATTGAAATTAACTTGTTCAAATCCCGCTTTCAATGAAAAGCGGGATTTTTATTTTAAATAATACAAAAATTTAAACTTTGATGTCTATTTGATGGGAAACAGGGTATATATGTAAAAGAACAATAATAATAGTAAACTTCTGGGAGGCGATAAGATGGTATCTGCATTTAACCAAGTGTCTGATTCTCGTGCTTTTACGGAGCATAAGATCTTAAAGAGATCGAGAGATTGTTTCACAAACGAGTCTGAACGGATAGCTGATACAGGCGAAAAGTTTATGAAGTATTTTATCAAAAACGCTACAAATGAAGGAGTATTATTTAAGACCATCAAAGAGATCACGACTGAGATGAATACACCGCACCAAACATTAACCCGAGTTTTAAAAACTTTGGAAAACAAACAAATCATTTATCGCCGGAATGGCATCATCGGGCTATGGAAAGATTAAAATAAACTCCCTCTTCGAAAAAGAAGAGGGAGTTTATTTTGTTAAAAATGCTTTGAATGCCTCCAGCCTGAAAATATATGATGAATAGTTCATTGAGACTATTTAAAGCCCTTTAACTGTTTATTAAGTTGTTTTCAAAGTCTAAATGCTCAAGGGATAGAAAGAAAATTTCATTTTTTTTTGAAAAAGTGTGGATAGAACTAATATTTTATGATATAAATGAACTATAATTATCTGAATTTTTAGAAATAAACAATTATTAGTGATTCGAGACTACTCCCCTGTTCCAATCCTCTGCTCCAAAAGAGCAGCCGACTGAGCGAATTTCCAAACTTTAGCGGTACAAGTTAAGCTATTGTATCAAAAGTTCAAGGAAAGATTGGATTCTGCCCTCACCTCTCTTTTATCATTTTTCTGGTGGAACTTAGGTTGGATTGATTGGATAGAAGGCTGAAGAGAAGCGCTCCGCATAGAGATAAACGTGAACGGAAGAAAAAGACGAATTTTTTAGTTGAAAACAGGGGTGAGGAGAATGTTTGAGGTTGTATCCATACATGACCATATGCGCTGGGAAAAGATACTGCATCTTTTTCAGGCATCCGATATCTATTACACAAGCCAATATTTTTTAAGCGCCATGAAACTGGATCCGGGAGAAGCGCTGATGTTTTACTATATCGATGAAGAAGGGGAAATCGCCTATCCTTTCATCAAGAGGGCGATTGAAGGACAATCTTCAGCTTATTTTGACATTACTACGCCTTTTGGCTATGGCGGTCCTTTAGTTAGAGCGGTCAAGAATATCCCGTTATTGATCCAAAACTTTCTTGCTGTCTTCTCAGAATATTGCCGGCAAGAAAATATCATTGCCGAATATATCCGTTTCCATCCGCTAAAAGGGAATGCCGAACTGTTTAAGGAACATTTAAACTTGCTGCCTATTTATGAGACCTTTACTCTTCAGATCGATCCCGGTTCAAAAACTTCCTCCGTTCAGTCAACCGAGCAATGGGAGAACGGCTTTGTCATAAAAAAGTTGGGAACAGTCCGGCATATGTTTGAGTTTCTGGTGCTCTATTATTCAGGTGTCAGGAGAAAAGAAGATGCGGACAGCTATTATTTTTTTACCAATGATTATTTTGAAGCACTCATTAGTTCCTTAGGTCCGAACCTGCATTTGTTTGGTGCTTATCACGAGAATAAATTGATTTCTGCTTCCTATGTGATGACTTTGGGCGACACCATTTATCATCATCTTGAAGGGAAACTGAAGGAGCCTGAATCCTTGGATGCGACGAAAATGCTTCTAATGAAAATAGCGGAATGGGGAAGGGACAATTATTATCAATTCTTTCATCTTGGCGGTGATTATTCCGAAGACCAAGAAGAAAGGGCCAGCATAAAAGAAGAAATAAGCAATATGCCAGCTTCCATGTTTTATATTTGCAAGAAAGTGCACAATCGTTCGGTTTATACACAATTGATCTCTGAAGAAGAATCCGATGTGATAAAACGCTATCGCAATTTATAAGAAAAAGAATGCCGGATATTCGAACGTCTATCTATTACGGGGGAGGGCTATTTATGAGATACTTGCAATATAAAGGATTAGTTGAACGGGAATATAAAAAGTCTTTGAGAAAAGTGATGCATGAATTATGTGTAGAAGAAGGGCTCACTGCATCCGAAGGCGCTAAAAAACTCGGGATTGCCAAGGAAGTTTTTTCCTATTGGCAGCGCTACTATCGGATGGAGCCGAGACAGGTGCTTTTTGATCAAACGATTGATAGTCTGGAAGGGCTGCAAGAGCTATATGCAGTTGATGCAGAGGCTGTGGATTTTTCAAAGCCGCTTCAATACGAAAAAGAAGAATCCATCAAAGGGCTGGAAGAACTGATCGAAAGAATGATCGGCTATTATAAGTTCCTCCATTACAAAACGGAAGGATTGGCAGCAGAGACAGCCAATTTGCCTTTGTATGAATTCAGCTATGGCGTCGTTGAACGTTATCGCAGCGGAGAGCTGCTCAGGGAAGTAAAGGAAAAGGCAGTTGCCGAAAAGTAAAACTAACGAGACAGGATTGAACCAGATGCAGGCGTTTACAGTAAAAGTCATCGAATTGATTGCTCAGATTCCAAAAGGGAAAGTGATGACCTATGGACAAATCGCAGCCTGTGCCGGAAGCCCGAGAGGCGCACGGCAAGTTGCGCGGCTCCTCCACAGCATGAGCAGGAAACACGGATTGCCTTGGCACCGGGTCATCAATGCCCAAGGCAAAATAGTGCTACAGGACGAAGAATCCCGTTTTGCCCAGCTTCAGCTCCTTCAAGAAGAAGGCGTCGAAGTGGCGCAGAATGGGATTGTTGATTTGAAGAGATATCGCTACGATCCGTTGAAATGATTTTGAACTTCTCTCTAAGCCAATGGCATATGTGAGTTTTATTTTTTTTGAGAAGGGGTACAAATAGTACAGTGGCTTTTTACAAGAAAGGATTTTACGAATGAAAAATGAGCATAAACCAGTTATTGGGATTACAGCACGTGTAGAAAAAGACCAAATGTATACATTGGATCCGGTTTACGGACAGGCAATCCTGCAAGCAGGCGGCTTGCCTTTAATCGTTCCGATTGTGGACGAAGAAGATATTCCGTTGCTTTGTGAACGATTGGATGGATTGATTGTGACGGGGGGCGGGGATATTAATCCGACGCTTTATGGAGAAGAACCGCATATTCGCTTAGGAGCCGTTTATCCAGGAAGCGACCAATACGAAAAAGAGTTGATCTTGAATTTCCTTGAATTGGATAAACCTTTTATTGGTATGTGCCGAGGCATGCAAATGCTGAATGTTTCACTAGGCGGAACCATCTATCAGGATCTGGAAGCACAATATGAAGGAACCTTGTACCAGCACAAGCAAATGGCTATGCGGACACACCGTACCCACTCCGTGACGCTTGAGGACGATAGCCGATTGATTAAAATCATGGAAGAAAAAACGTTTAACGTGAACTCGTTCCATCACCAAGGGATCAAAGATGTTTCGGACAAGCTGAAAGTTGCAGGGCGCGCAGCCGATGGATTAGTGGAAGCGCTGGAAAGCGAAAATCACCAGTTTGTGATGGGCATCCAGTGGCATCCCGAAGAATTTGCGCTGCAGGGCGATGAAGCTTCTAAAAAAATCTTTGAACGTTTCGTAAAAGAATGCAGAAAAGATAAAATGCAAAACCAGAAATAGAATCGAACAGTTAAAGTGAAAAGGCATGCGTCCAGTCGATACCGGGGCGCATGCCTTTTCTTAGTTTCTTTTGGTCTTAATAAGTGTCGAACGTACGGGCATCGGGTATGGAAAAACGAATATAGGAGGTGAGAAGAATGAATCGGATTTTTAGCATATTGGTAATCATCACCGTGCCTTTAGCCATCATTGGTTCGTTTCTGGAATGGCCGAGTATCGTGATGTTTGTCCTCTGTTCCCTCAGCATTATTGCTTTATCCAGCTTTATGGGGCGTGCGACTGAAAGTTTAGCGATCGTCAGCGGGCCGCGTATCGGCGGTTTGTTAAATGCTACATTCGGCAATGCGGTAGAACTGATCATTTCCGTTTTTGCGCTGCAGGCGGGATTGGTTGGCGTCGTTCTAGCCTCTTTGACGGGATCTGTTCTTGGGAACCTTCTACTTGTGGGAGGGCTGTCTTTCTTCTTGGGAGGCATTAAATTCAAGAGACAGAAATTCAGCGTCCATGACGCTTCGCATAATTCGGGATTGTTGATATTTGCGGTTGTCGTCGCGTTTGTCATACCTGAAATTTTTTCGATGACCATGACAGATCGTGAAACCATTCAATTAAGCGCCGGCATTTCGATTATTATGATTCTATTGTATTTAGCAGGATTAATTTTCAAATTGGTTACCCATAGAGGCGTATATACACATTCGGACGCCGATGTGGAAGAAGTGCGTGAAGAACCCGAATGGACGAAACCAAAAGCTATTATTATTTTATTTGCTGCCACGTTAGTGGTCGCTTTTATTTCAGAAAACCTCGTCCATACGTTTGAAGAAGTCGGCGAACAATTCGGATGGTCTGAACTATTTATCGGTGTAATTGTGGTTGCCATTGTCGGCAATGCAGCAGAACATGCCTCAGCACTTATGATGGCAATGAAAAATAAAATGGATGTGGCAGTTGAAATTGCCATCGGCTCGACTTTGCAGGTAGCCATGTTCGTAGCGCCGGTGCTCGTGTTGCTTTCTTTGTTCATGCCTGTCCAGATGCCGCTGGTATTCACGATTCCTGAACTCGTCGCAATGATCACAGCGGTATTTCTTACGATTAACGCAACGAATGATGGAGAATCCAATTGGTTCGAAGGCTTGACCTTGCTGGCTGCTTATTTAATTATGGGCATCGGTTTTTATTTGCTGTAAATAATATGCGACTTTCGACATATTCTCCCTGATCTTTAAGGAATCATGGTAAAATAAATACATTAAAAAAAGGCGGTGGTTTCCATAGGAACTATATCTTTAAATGACAAATACATTCAATCGTTTGTAGAAAAAGATGAACTGACGGCTTTACAAGATTTCGTTGAAAGCGCCCACAAAAAAATCCATGAAGGAACGGGAGCAGGTGCTGATTACCTTGGATGGCTGAACTGGCCCTCTACGATGGATGATGCAGAAGTTTCCCGCATTGAAGAAACGGCTTTAAAATTGAGCAAGGATGTCGATGTCCTGATTGTCATCGGAATTGGCGGCTCGTATTTGGGGGCCAAAGCAGTGCAGGACTTGTTGAGTCCGGCTTTCGGCCGCACAGGACTTGAAGTGGTGTATGCAGGCCAGCACATAAGCGGCAGATACTTGGAAGAATTGCTTGCTTATATTGAAGGCAAAAAAGTGGCGGTTAACGTAATTTCGAAGTCAGGTACAACAACAGAACCAGCCATCGCTTTCCGGAAACTGAAAGCATGGATGTACGAAGCATACGGTGAACAGGAAGCTGCTAGCCGAATTATCGTAACAACGGATGAATCAGCTGGAGCGCTCCGGAAAACGGCGGATGAAGCAGGATATGTTTCTTTTGTCATTCCAGGTGACATTGGCGGACGCTATTCGGTATTGACTCCGGTAGGATTGCTGCCTTTGGCGGCGGCAGGCGTTGATATCCGCCAGTTGCTAAGCGGAGCAAAACAAGCAGAGGCGGACTTGATTTCTACAAATTTAGAGGAGAATGCAGCTTACGCTTATGCAGCTTACCGCCAAGTGTTAAATGCGCGCGGCTATTCGACGGAAGTCATGGCAAGTTTTGAACCGGCGATGGCTGGCATGAACGAATGGTGGAAGCAATTGTTTGGCGAAAGTGAAGGCAAGCAAGGAAAAGGGATTTTCCCGGCATCCGTCATTTATTCGACCGATCTGCATTCGCTTGGCCAATACTTGCAAAACGGCCGGCGCATGTTATTTGAAACGATGGTCAGCTTTACGGAAGACCAGCAGCAAAGCCAAATTCCTTTTGATGAAGAGGATGGGGATGGCTTGAACTATCTGGTGGATAAGACCTTGCATGAAGTGAATCAGCAAGCCCTGAATGCTACCGCAATGGCCCATCATGACGGAGGAGTGCCGATTCTGCAATTGGAGATTCCGAAACTGGATGCCTATCATACAGGATACTTGCTGTACTTTTTCATGAAAGCTTGCGCCATGAGCGCTTACCTTTCGGGCGTGAATCCATTCGATCAGCCGGGAGTAGAGCAGTACAAACAAAACATGTTCCAGCTTCTTGGCAAGCCCGGATACGAAAAATAAAAACAAGCAAAAAGCAGCTGCCTCATTTTGAAGGCAGCTGCTTTTTATGATTTATGAGAGATTATGCTTGGAATTTATCTTTTACAGACCAAGGTTCAGGAACGCGATGCTGCATAGCTACATCTTTACGAATAGACCAGGGTTCAGGGACACGATGCTGCATAGCTACATCTTTACGAATAGACCAAGGTTCAGGAACACGGTGTTGCATAGCTACATCTTTGCGAATAGACCAAGGCTCCGGAACACGGTGTTGCATAGTGACGTTATTTTCGCTTGGATTGACGAAGGCAGTAGCAGAAAGACTTGTGAGAATTAGTGTTGAAGCCAAGACTAGTTTAGACAATTTCCTCATTGAATTCACTCCTATTTAATGGTAATAAGATTCTTATAAGCCAAACGTGAATTATTAAAGGCAAAAGACGAGTCTTTGTACCTTTCTTGATTATAGTATAGATTACCCAATAATCCATAATAATAACCAATTTCATAAAAATTATCATTTACACTTAAACTTGGCAAAAAAGTATTTACAACTAAGGATTCGAATTGATCATATTCGCCATTTAAATAATGGGACAAACAGAAGAATTCCATTATAGCCTCTTTAAAAGCATGATTAGTCGGCAAATTTAAATTAAGGTGCTTTTCAACTACTATTTCCTCGCCCTTCATTTGCCATTTAAGAGCTTCTTCAATATTTTCTAACTCTATATTACACTTTATTATTAAACAATAACTCAATAATATATCTGCAGTATATTCGGCGGGAACAAATTCCAATGCAGCAGTTACATGATGAATACTAGCTTCGAAATTTTGAAATAGAAAGTTCGAATAGCCTACATTAAATTCTGTAGTGAATCTCAAAATATCAATTTCAAGCTTTCTACCAATTGTTAATGCGTTTTTAAAATGTTCAGTAGCTATCTTGAAATTACCTATGCGCTGTTGGGTCATCGCTATATTTAAATGGCACTCTACAATACGCTTTGGAACAAATTCTTGCTGATATATTTTTAAAGCTAAATCTGTGTATTTAAAAGCTAATTCAGTTTCCCAACATTGAGAAGAAGAAATCCCAATAGAATAGTATAGATCTCCTAGCTCAGAAGGAGAAGTAGTAGAAGGTGCAATTTTTTCAGCCATCAGGTAAGTTTTCAAAGCTGTTTCATGGTCGTTTAAAATATAATGGTAGTTTCCGTTATATTTATGGAAAAGATAAAATTGCTCTTGATTCATGAATTCTTTGAAACGTTCCATCTCTTTTAACTTCAATTCTGCGGTATCTAAATCCCCTATAACGATAAAATACCGAATTTGTTGGATGCTATATTCTAATTCAATATCTTCATTCACATGCAGCAGTGGGTGATCTTTAATGTCGGAGTATTGCTCCATGATCTTCCCTTTATTCTGAGGGTGGACTAATGAAGATTTAAAATTTTTAACCAAAACTTTTCCGACTGGATTGTCTTTAGGAGCCAGTGGAATTTCGAGTTTTTTGCATAATGCTTCTAAGTCAGCCAAAGAAGGTTCTTTTAAACCGGATTCGATCTTTTTCAATTCCCTGGGAGAGAGGATACCGGAAGCAACTTCCTCTAAGCTGATTTTCTTCTTTAATCGATGATATTTCAGGCGCAGTCCAGTGTCCATTGATTCTCTCCTTTCCGTTTGAATGGGCAGAACTTCAAGCATCCATGTAGGAGAGTTTCTTTCCAGCTTTGACGTCGGTTCCGGGAAGTAGTGCATAGAAAGATTGTTAAGTACTATAGTTTCCGCCTCCACAACTTATATTATACGAAAATGCAATATCCTAAATCCATGATATCATCAATTTTCAAAATATACTGCCTTTTTAATACCTATTTTTTGTAAATTAAATATAAAGGAAGAATGACCTAGGTAGAAAATTAGTAATTGGATGAAATGGTTAATATATCAAAAATCTTTTTCTCGGCTTTTATAATAACATATTAAATAAATATTAAAATGATTAATTTCGCATTACATAAATTAAAATAAAAAATTTTCTCATCGTTTATAGAGAAGAAATACCCGTAAAATATACCGTCTTGTTTAAGGTGTGGATGGGAAGGGGAAAGCAATAACAAATACATGGATGGAGGTTTTGAGGATGGCTACAGATAAAAGAGTATTAGCGGTTGTTTATTCTGAAAATGATTTGCTCCACAAACTTGAAGAACTCAAGAAAGATGGATATGAAGAAAAGGATCTCCACATTCTTGCAAAGGATTCAGATCGCCTGGACGGCCTTGAAGGCGGAACCGATCTGGATGTACAAAAAGCGGGTTCTTTTAAAGATAAATTCAAAGGTTTCATAACAGGTGAAGGCAGCGTGCTTGGTACGATTAAATCTTTAGACCTTTCTAAGGAGGAAACCGAACGCTATACAGAGGATCTCGCGAAAGGCGGAATTTTAATCTATGCAGATGAACGAAAAGGCATTGAAGATGTTGTAGGCGAAAGCGCTTTTAAAGACCGGGAGGGAAATCCTGTGGAACCTTCACAAAATGAATTTGTGAATTCGGTGGATAATAATTTCGATGAGCAAGAAGACCGGTTTGCACGGGGAGAAACATTCCAGCAAGATCCGACGCTAATGAAAGATCCGCACCATGTGTCTTTCAGTACCCAACAAAAGCCGGAAATTGAAAAAGAGCGCGGATCTATGTCGACTGCTGAAAAACATTCATCCAGTGACAAAAAATACAAATAAGATTCCTGGAGTTCCTGAATGTTTCAGCAAGCCTTTTTACCGGGTACACAAAACAGTAAGACGATAAACAGGAGGCTGAAATAAATGGAACCTACAAATCGCGAATTTATTGTGCTTTACAGCCAGGAAGAAATGCGCAGCAAAATAGAGGAACTGAAATCCCAAGGCTATCGTGAGGAAGATTTTCACGTGCTGGTTGATGATGGAGCAGTTTTAAATGCAGAAGACACCAGCCGTATTGATGTACATGAAACAGGTACATTGGGGAATACATTTAAAACGATGTTTACTGGAAAAGATGCAGTCAGAGAACAGCTGAAAAAAATGGAGCTGGAAGAGCGGCAAGTTGACCGCTATGCAGAAGATTTGGAAAACGGAGCGATTTTGCTATACATGGATAAATCGCTAGCGAAGGGAGATCGAAATACAATGGCTTTTAATGAAAAAGAAAATCATGGAAAAGACGAAATCTACACTTCTGAAGTTTCGCGTGAAGAACAATACGGTGTTCCGGGATATCAGGATGAAGCGAAAGATTCGCGTGTCAAAGGCGAAAACATCCATCCTACGACCGGATCTGAAACAGCTGATGAAAGCAAACCGAAAGAGAAATTGATGGAACACGAACCTGGAATTGCTTCAGGCGAAGGAAGCGGCCTTTTGGATCAGAAGGACGGCGTGAATCGCAGAGAAGACGAGCAGTCTCCTGGAGTTGATCCAAATTTAGGGCCGGCACCATTTGGCCGGGATTCGGAGGAAGAGCATCTTTTAAATGATACGCCTCGACGCGACGACTACGAACATGAACAGAATCCAAGAGATGGCCGTAAGCTCCATGAAGACGTGGAGAAAAAGACGGGAACTCCTCCAACACCCAGACTATTTTAAAAGAAAGCAGCCTCATTTAAATCAATGAGGCTGCTTTTTTGATTTGAACTGATAAATTAGAATTCCGAGAATTGCCGCAATCGCAGCAGGGGATGCCCATCCGATGCCTTGTTCGTAGAATGGAAGAAAGCCTAATTTTTCGTCGATGAAGGCAAAGCGAATGCCCGCCGCTTTTAAACCATCCAAAATACTAATGATTCCGGTCACGCTGAGCGCCATTGCGTAGACAAACGGCTGCTGGCCAAAACTGCGGTCAATGAACGATAGCAGTACCAATACAATAGCGACCGGGTAAATCATCAAGAGGACTGGCAATGACACAGAAATCAACTGGGTTAAGCCGATATTAGCAATAATTGTGCTGAACCCTGCGAATAGGAATACATAAGTGACGTACGAAAATTTCGGGAAGATTTTATTTAAAAATTGGGCCGTAGCTGAGACTAAACCGATGGAAGTAGTCAAGCAGGCAAAGAAAATAGCTGCCGCCACAATCATCCCGCCAAATTCTCCGTAGAGGACTCTGGAAGCCAAAGCGATGATGGTGCCGCCGTTATCGTGGAATCCAACGGCTTCTACACTGGTCACCCCGATATAGCTTAAAGAAAGGTAGACTGCCGCCAGCCCCGAAGCGGCAATAATCCCGGCAAATACTGTAGTTTTTAAAATGCTTTTCTTATCTGTTACGCCTTTTGCCTGAACGGACTGGATTATGACGATGCCAAAAACGAGAGCAGCAATCGCATCCATGGTTAAATATCCTTGGAGGAAGCTTTCAAAAAATGCTTCCGTCTGATAGCTGCCCACCGCTTCACCAATTTGTCCAAGAGGAGTGATGAGGCTTTTCACAGCAAGTGATCCGATGATCAGGATTAAAATGGGCGTCAATATCTTGCCAATCCGGTCGACGAGCTTCGTTGGATTTAAGGCGAATAGCACAGTGATGGTAAAAAAGACAACACTGAATATTAATAAGGGCCAAAAGGATTTCTCCATACTTTCTGGCAGAAAGGGGAATACCCCGATCTCAAAAGAGACGGTAGCCGTCCGGGGAATTCCGAAGAAAGGCCCGATGGCCAGGTAAACGATAAAGGTGAAGATCAAACCGAAATATGGATGCACTCGGCCAGCAATCGTTTGCAAGTCACCGCCGGCCTTCGCAATTGCTAATATACCCAGTAGAGGCAGCCCGACTCCGGTTAGCAGGAAGCCGAAAATCGCAATGCCGATATTTTCTCCTGCTAACTGTCCTAGATAAGGCGGAAAAATAATATTGCCGGCTCCTAAAAAAAGTGCGAAGAGCATAAGGCCGACTGTGATGGACTCTTTCAACGTAAGCGTTTTCTTTTGCATAATAAACTCCTTAAGTTATCTGTTTGCATAGAAATCTATTATAGCTGAATTCAATAAGTTTTGAAAACTTAATCTAGATTAAATAGATAGATAAAAACAATTGCTTGGAGGAACTTCGAGTGGGGCAAAATAAAAGCCATTTCAAATTACATTGAAATGGCTTTGCGTTCTTATGTTTTTGATAAAGCATGTAAGGTATTTTTGGCGGTTTGCTGAACACTGATGCACAAATCTTGTTCTGCCAAGCGCTTTAATGTGGAGAGTGGAGTGACCGGGTTTTCTGCAACCGCTTTTCGCACTTCAGCATGTTGATCGAGGGATAAGTCAACAAGCAATCCTACACAAGAAATCGATTTGGCTAGTTGGGCACGATTTTCATATTCCATTTTTAGAACATCTGCTTCATCCCAAGGCGACCAGTCACGTAAGCTTGCATAAAAATCGATATTGCTATCCATTGTTTAGGCTTCACTCCTATAGTGAATTATTTTTGATTTATAAGAATATTATATCATATATTATTTAAAATGAAAGAGATTTAATGAGGCAGAGGGCTATATTAACTATTAATACTTATTAAATAAGGGGTGCCATATTTCTTATGGAACTATTTATTTTCTCCTTTTCACTTTTTATAAAACCCTTTAAAACAGGTTATTTTGAATTACTTTATCCATACGCACATTTAAAACGATTTTTCACATTTTACATAACTGTATTTAATAGGGAATATTCTAAGAAGAATACATCAAAAGAACCTTGTAACAAATATTTACATATAGTATATTGGGGTCAGGAAATTGAAAGGAATGTTTCTTTGAAAAAATTATCTTTTATTTTGTCTCTAGTGGTTGGTTTGGCATTGGTTATTTCTTTACCGATTTTTAACACAAAAGCAGCTGGAAGCTTTACGGATGTAAACGATCGCTATAAAGAAGCGGTTGGCCATATGGTGGATCAAGGCTATACGAAAGGAATTAGTGCGACTCAATACGGCACGGACAACCAAATCACTCGTTTGGACGCAGCCGTTATGATTGCAAAAGTTCTCGGGTTTAAAGAATCTTCAGCTGTTCCGTCTACCGGCTTTACCGATGTGCCAGATAACCGGGCTTGGGCCGTCAACGCGTTATATCAAGCAGGCGTCATCAATGGAAAAACTGCAACTTCGTTTGGCAGCTACCAAAATATGACGCGCGGGGAAATGGCAATTGTCTTGTCTTCCGCTTATCAATTATCTGCCAGCTCGGATTCGATTCCCTTCACTGATGTCAATCCGCGTTATATAAGTGCGGTTGCGGCTCTTGTGGAAGCGAAAATAACGAACGGAAAAGGCCCGACAAAGTTTGGAACAAACGATAATATAACACGTGGAGAATTCGCCATCTTCATCTTCAAGGGAGACAATCTTTCGAAAGATATGACCCCGCCGGAAGTAATATCAGTGGATTGATATTTTTCTGAAATTTGCACTTTTAATGGTTGTGATTAAGGATAGGTATGGTAAAATAGAAATTGTAATTAACCTGTTTTTACTATAAAAGTGCAATGGCTTGGTTGAAGCGAGAAAAGGAATCCACAATGTTATTTGTGGATTCCTTTTTTTTGTGGAAATTTAAATGGTGCTTAAAAATATAGTTTAAGGAGTTATTGGATGAAATTTAAAAAGTTACTGACTGTGTCTTTGGCCGCGGGATTACTATTGTCAATGCAAGTAAAACCGGCAAGTGCAGATATGCTGTCGCCCGGCGTGAATTATGTAAATGAAAGCAAAAGCGTATCGGGAAAAGCCCAACGCATTAACCGAATGACGATTAATATGAATGCTCCTTATACGACTATCAGCATGGGGATATCGAATCCGTTCACGGCCTTATCGACGACTACGAGCCTGAGCCGCTTACATACGAAAGAACAAAATCACGTAATTGGCGCAATTAACGCTTCGCTTTTCACTTTCGAATCGGGGCTGCCTACTTACTTATTGGCAGAAGGCAATAACATCGTTAATTTGGGGGCTGTTTCAACAAACTATAATGACTTTATGCATACCCCAGCCGCTTTTGGCGTTACGGCCGATAACAAAGCGAAAGTCGGAAAGTATAATCTTTCTTATACAATTACGCATAACGGAAAATCTTCAGAGCTAACTTCCTTAAACAGGGAAAGAGAACGCGGGGAAAGCATCCTCTATACTTCAAGCTGGCCGTATGAAAACACACGGACTAATAGTACCGGCCTTGAAGTGGTGGTTTCCACTTCTTCTTCAGTTAATACGGGCAATGAATTCGGGGAAACGGTTCCCGGAAAAGTAACGGCAATCCGCCCTTATGGACAATATACAAGTGCGACGATTCCGAAGAATGGCTATGTTATTTCAGCTGTTGACAAAGAAGAAGTCGATAAGATCCGTGACTTGAAAATCGGCGATGCTGTCGGATTGACGGTGGATGTTGAAAAGCAATGGAAAGGATCGAAATTCATGCTGGCGACCGGCCCGCTGCTTGTCCAAAATGGTGCAGTGGATCTGTCCATTGATTTGAACAGTCCCCGGGTTGCGCAACGAACAGCCCGAACAGCTGTAGCGACGAATGCCGACGGTTCAAATGCTTATTTTGTAACAGTGGATAGTGGTATCACTGGCAGTTCAGGAATGACTTTGACTGAATTCGCAAGTTATTTGAAATCGATCGGCGCATACAATGCGATCAACCTGGACGGCGGCGGCTCTACTACCATGGCTGCCCGGAAGTACGGCGATAGTTTGCCGACCTTAGTGAACCGGCCGTCTACGGGCTATGAACGAAAAGTTTCTGCCATTTTAGAGGCAGTCAGCACTGCTCCATATGGCGTTGGCACTTACGTGACCGCTTCACCGAAACAAGCTGGAA
The DNA here is from genome assembly GCF_022819085.1 of Planococcus ruber. GTDB lineage: Bacteria > Bacillota > Bacilli > Bacillales_A > Planococcaceae > Planococcus > Planococcus ruber. The sequence goes on from NZ_JALHAG010000001.1 coordinate 37,318, forward strand.
GCATTCCGGTAGATTCGGCGCTTGGATTCAAAGTGGATAAAGTGCTGGACCAATATTACAATACTTTGCCGATTGACCAGGCAAAATTGAAGTTGATTTCAGTTTCTGGAGGCATTGGAAAAATTGAAAACAACCAGTTCATCGCAGTTAAAGAAGGCAGCGGAACTGTTTCTGCTAAATATGAAAATGCATCCATCACGATTCCGGTCACAGTAAGCCCTAAAGTATCTGATAAACCGGTGGCATTAAGTGCATTGGACTCAACAAGCGGTTTATCTGCCGAAGCGGTCCGTGCTACAGCAGCAATTTCTTTGGAGAAATCAATTGCACCAAAGCAGGGAAGCGGTTCGGTTAAATTAGACTATGATTTCACTTCCTATAAAGACGGCGTTTCAGCAGCTTACTTGAAGTGGAACAGCCCTTACCAAATACCGAATCAGCCGAAGCGAATCGGTGCATGGGTATATGGAGACGGGATGAACCATTGGCTCCGCGGTTCTTTGACCGATGCCAACGGCAAAGAAGTGGTCATTGATTTTACGGCGGAAGATAAACTGGATTGGGTTGGATGGAAATACGTTGAAGCGAATATCCCGGCTACTGCCGCAGCTCCTCTCAGTTTAAACAGAATCTACGTGGCGGAAACGAAATCGACGAAGAAGACGAAAGGTTCTGTATGGATCGACGGCCTCCAAGCCCTTTATACGGCCGACAAGACGGTTCAACAAAGCTTTGTCCCAAATCCATCTGTACGCATTGAAAAAGCGGATAAAAAATTCACGGTGACTTTTTCGCAGCCTATGAATCCGGAATTTATTCACGGGAAGTATGTGTATGTGGAAGATCAATACGGGGTACGCCAGGCAGTGACAGTTAAAAAAGGTGCTGCGCCAAACCAATTAATTGTGGAAGCGCCTGCTGGCGGCTATAAGAGCGGACAAAATTACCAATTGATTGTCACGCATTTTGTACCAAACTCGTCAAACATCAAAATGGTGAAAGACCATCTTACTGAATTTAAAATCCAATAAGAAAAAGCTCAGCATAGCGCTGAGCTTTTTTGTTAGGTGTTATTTTGGAACCCGTGCAGTCCATCGGGACAAATCGGGCTCTTGGATTTGAAGCATTTCTTTCGGGAAAATGAACGTCCATGGTTTAGACGTATTGGCTTTAACTTCAAGTTTATCAAGCTCGAACGATCCGGATACGATTTGCTGCCCGGTTGCATCGAGCACTTCAAGCGGCAATTTCTCTAATTGGATATGCTGGGTATGCCCATTCCGAATAAAGACTGAAGCGGCTAAATTCCCTTCAGGGGTCAATTTTGACTGGAATCCAGTGATATTGACTTCTCTTGGATTTAAAGCGGGCAATTCTTTCACAATCGCGCTAAGTGCTTTTTTTTGTTCTTCCGGGAGTGCTTCTTCCCAAGCTGGATCAAGGTCCAGTGAGTGGGGGACTAAAGATTGGACATTAAAGGCTAACGTCCAGTTTTCTGCCGGCACTTCGAGAGCTTTGATGTTCGCTTTTTCGAATTGGAATACCCACGGCCGATTTGATAATGCCGGAATGGCCCCGAGCGTTGATAAATCGAATTCTTGTGCTGCAAGTACTTGGCTGTCTCCATCTAGTAGAAGAAGTTCAGCTTTTCCTAAAGTCATCGGGCGGTCTAAAGAAGAACGGAGGAATGCTTGAACATTCCAGTTTCCCGTTCTTTTGTCCATTTCAATATCGATGCCGGACAGCGACAGTTGGTCTTTCTTCAGCGGCTGCAAATCATTCGACAAGAATTTTAATACATATTCCTGTTCTTTGCTGATCTTCCAGTCAGGAGAAATGGAAAGCGATGTATGAATATCGCCTTCAGTATCTGTCTGAGAAGCCGTGCCTTCTACGACTTCGGTAGAAGAGATGATGGCATCACGTCCGGTTTTTGTTGTCTTATTGAAGAATGAAAAAATACTCATTCGATTGCCTCCTTCTCTTCGTTCTCAAGCATGTGCAAAAAGCCCAGTAATTCGGATGCGATTGAATAACGGAGATTTTGGAAATTGCCTGCAAAAAGTTCCAATCCTTCACGCTGGTAAATCCGCATCGGATCTTCTTGTTGGTAAGAGCGCAAGCCAATTCCTTCTTTTAAATGGGACATGCTCTCTAAATGCTTAACCCACATTTGGTCGATATACGATTTCATCACAAATGGGATCGTGGCCATGACGCGTTCGTTGTCTGCATAGGCTTCGATCAATTCATTGACGGAATCCAGAACCGGTTTTACGGCAGCATCCACTTTTTTGCGTTTATCCAATTTAACTGAAAGTGCCACTTCCGGCCCGAGCAATTGCTGCAGCGAATGTTCCAAATCCCGCAGATGGGCAGCTGTATAATCCTCGTCTTCCGGCAGCGATTCCGAAATGATGAAGTCGGCAGCATCAGCCACTATATCTTTTAAGAGGTGCGTGTTTTCATTGCCGTTCAAGACCCGATTGCGTAGACCGTAGACAATTTTCCGCTGTTCGTTGATGACATCATCCAGCTTTAAATTGTATTCCCGCATAGAGAAGTGGGAGCCTTCTACGATGCGCTGTGTCCGGTCTGTCAATTCGTGGACGTCTTTGTTCGTAATTTCCCCGTTTTTGTCGGTGGTCATTTTCTTCATGAATTTTTCGGTTTCTTCTTTTGCGAAACGTTTAAACATATCGTCTTCCAGGGAAATAATAAATTCAGTTGATCCCGGATCTCCTTGGCGGCCAGAGCGTCCGCGCAATTGGTTGTCGATACGGCGGCTTTCGTGTTTTTCTGTGCCGATGACATGCAAACCGCCAATGGAGGCTACGCCTTCGCCAAGCACAATGTCCGTTCCGCGTCCGGCCATGTTCGTAGCAACCGTAATATGGTTCAATTGCCCTGCTTGGGAAATCAGATGGACTTCCTGCTCGACGCTTTTAGCGTTTAGCAATTGGAATTCCAGATTTTCCGCTGCGAGGTAATCAGCGACCATTTCAGATTGCAAAATGGAGGTGGTTCCGACTAGGACCGGCTGGCCTGTTTTATGGCGTTCGCTTACTTGGCGAGCAACTTCTTTGTATTTTTGATCAGCTGTTTCGAAAACCCGGTCCGGCATATCCACACGTGCCCGCGGATTGTTCGTCGGAACCTGGATCACTTCCATGCCGTAAACTTCCATGAATTCTTTTTCCTGCGTTTTCGCGGTTCCCGTCATACCGGATAGAATCGGGTACATACGGAAATAGTTCTGGATGGTGATTTGCGCTTGTGCTTTGTTTTCATCCGTGATTTCCACTTTTTCCTTTGCTTCGATCGCTTGATGGAGGCCATCTGACAAAGTACGGCCTTCCATCGTACGTCCGGTGAACATATCAACGAGCATGATTTTGTTGTCTTTGACAATATAATCGACATCGCGCTGGAACATCACGTGCGCGCGGACGGCCATGATTACGTAATGGTAGAGGGTTTGGTGCTCCAATTCGTACAGATTATCGACACCAAAAGCTTTTTCCACCTTTTCAATGCCTTTGTCTGTGAGGGAAGTCGCTTTTGTTTCAGCATCAAAATCATAATCGACGCCTTCTTTAAAGCGGGCAGCTAAGAGTGCGCTTATTTGATGGAGTTCTGCGCTCGCTTTTGCTTTTCCAGCAACGATCAAAGGCGTTTTTGCCTCATCGATCAAGACGCTGTCGACTTCATCAATGATCGCGTAATGGTAGGGGCGCTGAACTTTATCTTCATTCGTGCCCGCCATATTATCCCGCAAATAATCAAATCCGAATTCTGTTCCAACTCCATAAGTGATGTCGGCTTTATAGGCAGTTTGCTTTTCGTCAGTATCCATTAACGGCAGATTCAAGCCAACAGTCAATCCGAGAAAACGGTGGATCTGTCCGATTTGGTCAAAGTCCCGCTGCGCCAAATAATCATTGACAGTGATGACATGGACGCCTTTTCCTTCAAGCGCCCGTGTATAGGAAGGGAGGGAAGCGACAAGCGTTTTCCCTTCGCCAGTCGGCATCTCCGCGATGTTTCCTTCAGCCAGCACGAGGCCGCCGAGCAATTGCACATCAAAATGGCGCATGTTCAACACACGCTTCGATGCTTCACGGACTACAGCAAATGCATCCGGAATAATCTTTTCGATTTTCTTTCCATCGGCTAATTGTTCGCGGAAAGAAACAGTCATGTTTTTCAATTCTTCATCGCTCATGGATTGATAGTTTTCTTCCAAGCGATTGATTTCTTCAACAATTTTTTTGTATTTTTTAAGTTGTCTTAAATTCGGTTTATTAGAACGCTTGAATAACGTTGCCATGCATAATAGTCTCCTTTATGTACATCCATTGCTACTTGATTATTTTATCAAACTTTACCAACAAACTCCACTTAACAAAAAGGAAACCTTTTGTATTTGCGGGCGTCTCATAGACTGAAGAGCAATAATGCACACATAAATACTTTATTTCCTGTAGAGACATGCTATAATGAAATTGGATTTATATGTTGAATTAGAAGTTTTAAGGAGGAAAGACATGCTATACCTTACTTTGGTTTTGGCATTTATCGCTTCAATCGTACTTACTCCCATTGTAAAGCGAATTGCCTTTCGCGTAGGAGCAGTCGATCGGCCTAACTATAGAAAAGTTCATGCGAGAATTATGCCGCGTTTAGGCGGATTAGCAATATTCGGCTCATTTGTTATCGGCTATTTCATTTTGCGTCCGGAAGAAACAGTTTCGAATGCAGTGGATGCATCTTTTATCCCGATTTCAACCGCCATCTTAATCGGCGCCGTGATAATTACAGTTACCGGTGTATTGGATGATATGTTTGAAATCACTGCAAAAGCGAAGCTTTTGGGACAATTGGCTGCAGCTGCCATCGTTGTAGTAGGCGGGGGACTTGAAATCTCATTCATCAACTTGCCATTCGGCGGAGAGTTGGATTTTGGTTACTTCAGTATTCCGCTGACGATTCTTTGGATCGTGGGTATAACAAATGCGATCAACTTGATTGACGGGCTTGATGGATTAGCGGCAGGAGTTTCAACAATTGCGTTAATTACACTGGCTATTATGGCCTTCATCATGGGTGACCCATTTGTTATGTCGTTGGCTGCGATTTTAGCTGCCAGTTCAATCGGTTTCCTTTTCTATAATTTCCATCCCGCGAAAATCTTCATGGGGGACACCGGAGCTTTATTCCTTGGGTTTATGATTTCGGTTCTCGCATTGATGGGCTTCAAAAACGTAACAGTCGTCGCTTTGATTATTCCAATCATCATGCTTGGCGTACCAATCTCAGACACGTTCTTTGCCATCGTGCGGCGTGTGCGTGAGAAGCAATCCATTTCAGCAGCGGATAAATCGCATTTGCATCACTGCTTGTTGAATATCGGATTCTCGCATCGCCAAACGGTATTGATCATCTACGGCATTGCCGCATTATTCGGTTTGGCTGCATTATTGTTCTCCCAAGCTACCTTATGGGGAGGCATCCTGCTGCTCAGTGTCATGTTGATTGCGATTGAATTGTTTGTCGAAGTAGTGGGGTTGGCAGGAAAGAATTATCGCCCACTGATCAATCTAGTGAAATTTATCGGAAAGTAAATAGGAAAGGCGCGATAGCAGAGTTGCTATCGCGTCTTTTTTGTTTGTTTCAAAAGAAAAACCGCAGCTTTGGCTGCGGTTAATAATCTTCTTCTACGTTTGTGCGTTCAGCTAAATTCGTGTCGCTGTTGTCGGACAAACTAGATGTATCAGGTTTTAGCCCTAAATGGCTTTGAAGAATATCTTGGACTTCGAGAAGGGATTCTTCATCCAACTGCCAATAATAGATGCCTGTTGACATATCGTCATACCCTTTTAATGAAAGCGTATCGATATCAGGTTTGCCATTTTTCGCATATTCGAAAAACGACTGCATATCTCTGAAAGTTAAGTTGGTGCGCATATTATCTCCGATTGCATCAATAACAGATCCGTATTTAGTAATGGAAGTTGCGGATAAAGCTTTATCCATAATGCTTTCAATCAACATTTGCTGGCGTTTGCCGCGCTCAATGTCATTGTCGTAATGGCGGGTTCTTGCAAGGGCAAGAGCTTCGCTTCCGTTCAATTCTTGTAAACCTTCTTTTAGGACAATCGCGCCGTGTATATCATTCTCATCTTTTTCTTCTAAATCGTATGGTACTTCTGCTTCGATTCCGCCTAAGGAATCAACAACTTCGATAAACGCTTGGAAATCCATGCGCACATAGTAATCGACTGGCACTTCCAGCAATTCTTCTACACTTTCAATCGTGGAACTAGGCCCTTCAAGTGCGTATGCATGGGTGATTTTGTCTTTGTATCCAGCGTCTGGGATATAAGTGTAAGTATCTCGAGGAATACTGACAAGCTTGATTGATTTGTCTTCGTTGTTTAAAGTGGCAAGAACTAAGGCGTCTGAGCGGATGTTGTGATCATCTTGATCCCGCGCTTCACTGTCATCTACACCGATAAAGAGAATCGATATATTATCATGCAGCGGTTCGACTTGTTCTTCCCTTAAATCTGACATTTCACGGTCTCCAGCGGTTTCAAAAGCGCGATCTGCTGCATTTTCCGCTTTCTTGACGAGGTAAATGCCGAATGCGGATCCACATATGAGCAAAGATAAGGCCAATGTTACGATTATTTTAATCGCTGTCCGTTTTTTGCTCGATTTCGACTTGCGATAACTTTTACGGTTCATGGTTATAACTCCTCTAAATTAGGAATGGGCTAACCGAGTATTCAATTCGGGTCGATCCAATCTTACTATGATAGTAGACGCATGACAATAGTCTAAGTTGCATGCATACTCTGATTCAACCTATTATACAGCGAGTTGAAAGATACGTAAACGAAAAAAGATCAGGATATTTTGAATTCAAGAAATTCTTTTTCCTGGCACACGATCTTTGCCTGTCCGTTCGTCATTTCGTTGATCCAATCGCTAAATTGCTGTTCTTGTTCAACAGGTACATAAATCAATAATTCAACGCCTTCCGTGTAGAGAATTTCCTTTAAAGGGAAGTCGGATTGACGAATTTCATTTTCTATTTTTCCGAGCCAAGTATAGTCGACTTGAACGTTCATCAGGCAGTGGAGCCGCCGTTCCACTACGCCGGCTGCGGCAATCGCTTCTGTGGTCGCTTTTCCATAAGCGCGGATCAATCCGCCTCCGCCAAGTTTAATGCCGCCGAAATAACGGGTAACGACAACGACCGTATCTTTTAAACCTTGCTTCTTTAAAACTTCCAGCATCGGAACTCCCGCCGTTCCGCTCGGTTCTCCGTCGTCATTCGCCTTCTGGATTGAATCATGTTCGCCAATCATGTATGCTGAACAATTATGATTGGCGCTTTTATGCTGCGCCTTGATGGAATCGATGAATTCCAATGCTTCTTTTTCTGTTTCTGCTCTTTTTGCGTGCGCAATAAAACGGGACTTTTGTATTGTAATTTCCGATTCTTTTCCATTGCCGATGGTTTTGTAATTTTCTCGCATTTTAGAGCCTCCTGGTGTAAAATGTAATCAGATAATTTGTAATGTGTTTTTAACATGGCCTTGCTTATAAAGTGATATACTTATTACAGCTGTGGCAGGCATAAAGGTGCAAGGATTTTTCTTCTATGTATAGTTTAGTATAGCTAAGGCGGTTTTATAATGGCTAAAAAATTCGACGTGAAAGCATTAGACTCCATTTTTGACGAAGTAATGGACAAAATGGAACGTTCCAAGCAGGATATTTTCGTCATAAGTGAACAAAGTCGCCAAAGTTATGAAGATATGAAAAACGAACTTCAAGAAGTGCGAACAAATATTGCACGTGTGATAAAAACGGGAGACCTTCTGGAAGAAAAGACCCGTGCTGCACGCAGGAGGCTTGCCGAAGTTTCTCAATTCTTTAATTCATTTACTGAGAGCCAAGTCAGGCAAGCTTATGAACAGGCTAATGAATTACAGGTCAAGTTGTCAATCAATCGTTCTGAAGAAAAACAATATCGCCAAAAACGCGACAGCTTGCAGCGGCGCCTCCAATCATTGCTTCAGACAATTGAACGTGCGGAATATCTGGTCAACCGTTTGAACGTTACAATGAATTACCTGACTTCAGATCTTGAAAAAGTTGATGAAGCAGAGGACAATGTGAAGCTAAAGCAAGATTATAGCCTTCGGATCATCGAAGCGCAAGAAGAAGAGCGGAAGCGCTTGTCACGCGAAATCCACGATGGTCCGGCTCAGATGATGGCGAATGTGCTTTTGCGTTCAGACTTGATTGACAGGACGTTTCGTGAAAAAGGTCCTGAATTGGCATTCAAAGAAATCACTTCCTTAAAAGAGATGGTAAGGGATGCCTTGACTGAAGTAAGACGGATCATTTATGATCTGCGTCCGATGGCTTTAGATGATTTGGGATTAGTTCCTACATTAAAAAAGTATATTGATACGACAGAAGAGTATAACAAAGGAACACGTATGAATTTCCAATCAACAGGAAAGGAAGTGCGGCTTCCCAGCAATTACGAAACGGCTATTTTCCGATTGGTTCAAGAAGCCATTACCAATGCAGTTCGGCATGGGAAAGCTTCTGAAATTGATGTGAATGTTGAATGGCTGGAAAAACAGGTGACCATTATCGTGAAAGATAACGGTTCAGGATTCGATAAAAGCATCGTGAAAAGCCAATCTTTTGGCTTGATGGGCATGAAAGAACGGATTGAATTGATAAATGGAGATTTTATCATCAATTCTTCACTAGGAAATGGCACAGTACTGATGTTTATTATTCCATTAACTCTAGACAGTTAAGATACGGTATTCGAGGAGGACAACATAATGACAAAAATTATTATTATCGACGATCACCAACTCTTCCGTGAAGGCGTAAAGCGGATTCTTGATTTTGAAGATTCGTTTGAAGTTGTAGCAGAAGGCGGAGATGGGACGGAAGTCGTCAAATTATACGAAGAATACAAACCCGATGTGGTATTAATGGACATTAATATGCCGCAAAAAAATGGGGTAGAGGCAACAGGCGAGTTGATTGAGAATTTCCCTGATGCAAAAGTCATTATGCTGTCAATTCACGATGATGAATCTTATGTAACGCATGCATTAAAGACAGGCGCTCTTGGCTATATGCTGAAGGAAATGGATGCAGAGGCGATTATCCAGGCCATTAAAGTTGTGGCAAAAGGAGGATCTTATCTTCACCCGAAAGTAACGCGCAATTTGGTGATGGAATTCCGTCGCTTGAGCGAACGTGAAAACAAAGGTTCTTTCCACCAAACCGAAATTCGCCGTCCATATCATTTATTGACGAAGCGTGAAAGTGAAGTTCTTCAATTATTGACGGACGGGCAAAGCAACCGTGTAATCGGCGAAACGCTCTTCATTTCTGAAAAAACGGTAAAAAACCACGTTTCCAGCATCCTTCAAAAAATGCAAGTAAATGACCGTACTCAAGCTGTTGTTACAGCCATTAAAAATGGCTGGGTTGAAGTACGCTAACTAATTAAGCGAACCCCTGCATCCTTGATGCAGGGGTTTTCTTATGTGAAGGGACGGGGTGCACCAAAGACCGCCATTTTCGATAAGACTTCCAGCGCTTGTCGCGGCTACCGAGGCGGCTCCGCTTTTCATTGTCCAGACTCCAGCGGCCAGCCCCTCGGGATCATAAGCCATCCCGGCTGTGCGGCAAAGAACGCCGCTTCGCCGGTTTGTCTTATGCCTTTCAAGGCTGAACGGCCGCCTCCGCTTTTCTCATTCGACACAGTTTCTTCATTGTATTCTTTTCGTGCGTATGGCAAAATGAAGCGCAGGAGGAATGTATGATGAAAAAGATGATTTTGGCCGCAAGTGTGGCATTATTGCTTGCTGCTTGTTCTGATTCTGAAGAGCCTTCAGTAAACAGCAATACAGCAGATGATGGAAATGGAACGAATAAAAATAGTGCTGTGGACCATGGTGTCGAAGATGTAGAAGGTGAAGTGAAAGACGAAGTCGGTTTTACGTTGAACGATAAAGGTGAAGCGGAAGCTGCCGAAGTCCCAGAAGCTGAAGCGGAAAAGATTCTGGCTGCCTATCAAGAATATATCGATGCTTTTAATGCAGAAGATGTCGATCGGTATATGGAAGTGATCGCAGAGGAGCCGGATGGCTTTGACCGGGAAGACGACCGCGCTGCGTTGACTGAAGCTTTTGCAGATTTTGATACAACCTATACACCAAGCAATGAAACCATTGTGGAATATGAAGAGAGCCGGGCGGAAGTTTATGCTCAAATCGATGTGTCGATGGCAGAGCCGAATTCGGATAAAACGGCCAAGCAGTCAGGACGGCAAGTGGTTGTTTTTAAAAATGAAGACGGCGCTTGGAAAGTCACAAGCCTGCATTTTATCGGAAACCAATAAAAACTTCCCGGAAGTTCCGGGAAGTTTTTATTTTTCGGCTCCGATTTTCATCTCTGGGGCAGGATATAGAAGCTCAAAACTTCTTTCGCTTACCATAAAAAGAATTAGTTGAACTTAAGGGTTATTTTTAATGCGTTATTTGGTAAACTGGCAATGGAGGCTGATTAAAATGAGAACAGCGATAGTAACAGATAGTACCGCGTACATACCTGAAGAAATACGCAGAGCTGAAAATATCCATATGGTTCCGCTTCAAGTGACGTTTGGAAATGAGTCGTTCGCTGAAGAGGAAGAATTGCACGTGGATGATTTTTATAAAAAAGCGGAACAGGAATTACCTAAAACATCACAGCCGCCGATCGGTGAATTTGTCACCAAATATCAAGAGCTTGCAAAAGAGTATGATGAAATCGTTTCAATTCATTTGTCGAGTGGCATCAGCGGAACCTTCCAAGGAGCGCAGCAAGCCAATGAACTGGTCAAAGATGTGGAAGTTTTTGCTTTTGATACAGAAATTTCTTGTGCCATGCAAGGCTTTTATGCGTTGAAAGCGGCTGAATTGTCCCGAGCAGGAGCGGATGCTGCCACCATCATCCAAGCGCTTAACGAAATGAAAAAAACGATGCGCGCTTATTTTATGGTGGAAGACCTCAATCATTTGCGGAGAGGCGGAAGGCTTTCCAATGCTCAAGCCATCGTCGGCGGGCTTCTGCAAATTAAACCATTGCTTCATTTTCAGGACAAATTGATTGTGCCGTTTGAAAAAATCCGGACTCGGAAAAAAGCGATGAAGCGAATCGAAGGAATGCTCGGAGAAGATGTACAAGCGGGAATTCCCCTTAAAGCAGCGATCATCCATGCAAACCGTCCGGATGATGCACAGGCATGGTATGAAGAATTGCACGAGCAGTACCCGGAAGTGGAATTTGTCATTTCCTATTTCGGCCCTGTGATTGGAACACATTTAGGAGAAGGCTCAATGGGGCTTGGCTGGGTAAGAAAATAACCGGCCAAGGTCCATTTTTCAAAAAAGGAGGCCGTTTATGAAAGAAATAGAAGATTTTTTGACCGGGAGAATCTGGTTGAAAGAATTCACCCCTTTTCCTAAAAATGAAATTGATGAAGCCATTGCCCAAGGGCTCATCGCGTGCATTCCAGGCATTAGCGAGAAACAGGAATGCAGCAGATGTTTAGAAAAGTCGGCACACCTCATTTCTTTTTATTGCGAAAAATGCGAAGGCGACTGTTTATATTGCCGCCATTGCCTCAAAATGGGACGCATCAGTTCTTGTACGGAGCTGATCACTTGGGCGGCCCCATCTCCTAGACCCCTCAAAACCCGCTCATTTCAATGGAGCGGCCGTTTAACCCCTTCTCAGAATCTAGCTTCCCAACAAGTAATTGAAAGTATTCAAAACAATCGCTCCCATCTTATTTATGCGGTATGCGGAGCCGGAAAAACAGAAGTGCTATTTGCCCCTATTTACGAAGCGCTAAAGAAAGGTGACCGGATTTGCATTGCGGCCCCGCGGACAGATGTTGTCCTGGAACTCTCTCCTCGTATCCGTGCAGTCTTTCCTGAAGCTGTTGTCCACACACTTTACGGCGGTTCGCGGGATGAACCGGGATTTGCTGAAATCGTCATCGCCACTACACATCAGCTTTACCGTTTTCAAAATGCCTTTGATCTGATGGTCGTGGATGAAGCAGACGCCTTTCCCTATTCGATGGATCCCGCTTTGAAAAGAGCAGTGATGAAAGCGAAAAAACCGGAAGCGCCGGTTGTCTACGTTTCAGCGACCCCATCTGCCCGGCTATTAAAAGAAACGCCAGGCCGTTCAGAAATTTTTAGGCGGTATCATGGACAGCCTTTGCCGGTGCCGCGCTTCGATTCGCTTTGGAATTATAACAAGCAATTAAAAAAGAAGACCATCCCGAAAAAGTTGGAAACCTGGGTTCGTTTGAGGATTTCCCGGCAAGAACCGTTTCTTTTATTTTTCCCAACGATTGATTTGATTGACCAAAACATCCCTTTATTTAAAGAATTGGACGTTGGTATTGAAGCAGTGCATTCCAAAGATCCAAACAGAAAAGAGAAAGTCATGGCATTGCGGCAAGGAAAAATTCCGGGGCTGCTGACTTCTACGATCCTGGAGCGGGGGATTACGATACCGAAGGTTCAAGTGGCGGTAATTGGAGCAGAAGAAGAAATTTTCGATGCAGCAGCTTTAATCCAAATTTCCGGCAGGACGGGCAGGGCAGCGGACTTTCCAACCGGGGATATTGTTTTTTTCCATAATGGCATAACGAGAGAAATGGATAGAGCCAAAAAGACAATAATCGCTTATAATAGAAAGACCATTTCATGAATTGCCTCCTTTGCAGCAGGAAGCTGCCCATGCAGGCATCATGGAGAAGTTTATTTATGAATGACTTGAACGAAGCAGTTTGTACGAAATGCAAAGCGGAATTTGAAAGCATCACGGGAAACGCTTGCTTATATTGTGGTGCGCTTGAAGATGGGGTTTGTCGAGACTGCCTTTATTGGGAGCAGACGGAATATGCCGGATTGATCACGAAAGGACAATGCTTGTATCGATACAATGCTGCGATGCAGACTTATTTTCACCAATATAAATTTCTGCAGGATGTAATTCTTTCCGAAGTTTTTGCAAAAGAAGTGCAGCACGCATTAGCAAAAGTGGAAGCTGTGATTGTCCCGATCCCCATGAATCCGAAAAAGTTGAAAGAGCGGACCTTTGCCCAAGTTGATGCGATGCTGGAGTCAGCAAGGCTCCCGTACAAACATTTATTGACAAAGAACGAAGATGTCCAAGGCAAAAAAACAAAAACCGAAAGAATGGCTTCCACTCCATTATTCCAGTGGAATGGAGAAGCGGTTCCGAAAAAAGTTATATTGGTCGACGATCTCTATACGACAGGCACGACGATGCGCCATGCAGCAAAAGTTCTGAAAGCGGCAGGGGCGGAGGAAATCGAATTGTTTTGCTTGATTCGCGGTTGAAAGGGATTCAAAAACATTTTGGAGGGGTGCAAATGTTTTATAACAGGCAGGAACATTATCGGTATGCGTTTGGCCATCCGCAAGAATTACTCATCCGTTCGAATGAACCGAGTGGAACTTCTTTGCATTATGGACTTTTGCTTGATGTCTCTCCGCGAGGCGGAAAATTCTTTTTGGAGAAGGAATTGGAAAAAATAAAAGAAGAAATCGATGTCGAGTTCACTTTAAACCATGAAAAGCTCTATTTAAAAGGCATCCTTTTATGGAAAGAAAGCACGACCGAAGGGTGGATGTATGGGATGGAGTTCCATAAAGATCCAGGCAAAGAAATGCTGATCAACAATGAGTTAAAAGCATATCTGGAATTGGAATAAAAACTGCCGGACGTTTAACAAACGCCCGGCAGTTTTCTTTTAATGTTCATAAATCATTTTTCTGGTCATGCCGCCATCGATAGTGAGGCATTCTCCGGTGATGAAAGAGTTTTCAGGATTGGACAAGAAAAGGCAGGCGCGGGCAATATCATCGGGTTTGCCGACGCGCCCGCTCCAATGCTGCTCATGGTCGACTTTCCGGAGTGCTTCTTCTCCGGTGTGGATCCATCCAGGGGCAATCGAATTTACCCGAATTCCCTTTTCGCTTAAAGTAGCTGCCAGCGAATGGGTCAACGCAAAAATCCCGCCCTTTGAAGCGGAGTAAAGCTCTGTATTCGGTTCTGACATAAATGCCCGTGTCGAAGCCATATTGACGATTGAACGGATATCTTCCGTCATATAGCGTGCAGCTTCACGGCTGCATATGAATACGCTTTTTAAATTTGTATTGAGAAGCTCATCCCAGTCCTGTTCTTCAATCTCCCAGATGGAAGTGAACTTTGAAACCCCTGCGTTATTAATCAGAATATGAATGGCTCCGTAGTCTTTATGGATTTCTGAGAATACCTTGATGACTTCATTGAAGTTCCCGACATCGCATTTGCGGAAATCCATTCCAGGCAAATCACTCCCTTGGATGTCGAGTCCGACGACTTTTGCTTCTTTCGTTAAAAAATGTTCTGCAATGCTTCGGCCGATGCCCTGGGAAGCACCGGTCACCACTACTGTTTTATTTGTAAACATGGCTTTCATCTCCTTGTGATTTACTTTACCTGAATTTAACTTCCTTAAAACTTTTTAGTTTTAAGCAGGAAACTTCAGGGGATATATAGAAATGTAAAGGTAAGCACAAAAGAAGGAGGAGTTCATATGCTTCAATACAATATCAAGGCCGACAATGTCGAAGTAACTCCGGCAGTTCGCGAGTACATCGAAAAGAAAGTGGATAAGATTGAAAGATACTTTCCGGAAGGTACAAACGCAACTGCGATGGTTAACTTAAAAGCGCTTAATCACAGCCAAACCAAAGTGGAAATTACAATCCCTATGAAAAATCTCGTATTGCGTGCAGAAGAACGGCACGATGAACTATATGCAGCAGTAGATTTAATCATTGGCAAGCTTGAGCGCCAAATTCGAAAATACAAAACAAAAATCAACCGTAAATTCCGCGATCGCGAAGGAATGGGCATTGCGTTTGCTTCAGCTGAACAAGTGACTCAAACTTCAAATGATGCGGAAAATTCCTATACAGATGAAGACGATGAAGATTTGACAATCGTCCGTACAAAACAATTTGAACTAAAACCGATGGATGAAGAGGAAGCCGTATTGCAGATGAATATGCTTGGGCATAATTTCTTCGTCTTCACTGATGCTGAGTCGAATGAAACCAATATCGTCTACAAACGTAAAGACGGCACCTACGGTTTGATTGAAACCAGCTCTTAATAATAGTCAAAAAGCCTCTCCTTGTGAGAGGTTTTTTTCTTTTTATAGGGAAAGAAACTATTTTTTTGCTCTTTATAGCAATTTTAAGTGGCATACAGGAAGTTTGCACGCGGTTGTCTGCAGTGTTAAAATAAGTAGTGAGAATTTTTGCCAAGGACTAAGAGATTTTGAATATTTTAGTCATTAAGGACTAATTCAAAATGAATAAGAATATTAAAGCAAAAGCGATCCGGCTGGACTTGTTTTAGCCGGACACTACGCAGGGAGCGGTTATAGATGCTTGGAGTATTAAACAAAGTATTTGACCCGAACAAACGGGACTTGAAAAGATTAGAAAAAACAGCCGATCAGGTCGAAGCGCTAGCTTCAGAATATGCAGCTTTATCGGATGATGCCTTAAAAGCGAAAACCGAACTATTTATTGAACGTTCTGCTAAGGGTGAGTCATTGGACGATCTATTGCCTGAAGCCTTTGCGACGATTCGTGAAGCTTCTAAGCGCGTTTTGGGCATGTACCCATTCCGTGTTCAGATCATGGGTGCAGCTGCACTTCACGAAGGCAATATTTCCGAGATGAAAACCGGTGAAGGTAAAACATTGACTTCAACCATGGCCGTCTACTTAAATGCCATTTCGAAAAAAGGGGTTCATGTCGTAACTGTCAACGAATATTTGGCGAGCCGGGATGCCGGTGAAATGGGCCAGTTATTCGAGTGGCTTGGGCTAACGGTCGGATTGAACTTGAACAGCTTGACGAAAGATGAAAAACGCCAAGCGTATCAAGCAGATATCACATATAGCACCAATAACGAACTTGGTTTTGATTATCTTCGGGATAATATGGTGCTCTACAAAGAAGACATGGTTCAGCGTCCATTGAATTTTGCAGTAATTGATGAAGTTGACTCCGTTTTGATCGATGAAGCGCGTACGCCGCTTATCATTTCAGGACAGGCGGCGAAAGCAGCGCAATTGTATATGCAAGCGAATGCTTTCTCCCGGATTTTGGTGAAAGATACCGATTATACGTATGATGAAACGACAAAAGGCGTTGTGTTGACAGAAGACGGCATTGAAAAAGTGGAAAAAGCATTTAATATCGATAACTTATTCGATATTCGCCATGTCCGTTTAAACCACGCAATCAACCAATCGTTAAAAGCGCAAGTGACCATGCATAAAGACGTTGATTATGTGGTTCAAGACGGGGAAGTCGTGATTGTCGATCAGTTTACGGGCCGTTTGATGAAAGGGCGCCGCTATTCAGATGGATTGCACCAGGCAATTGAAGCCAAAGAAGGTTTGGAAGTCCAAAACGAATCCATGACGATGGCGACTATTACATTCCAGAACTTTTTCCGTATGTACGATAAACTTTCCGGCATGACCGGTACAGCGAAAACGGAAGAAGAGGAATTCCGCAATATTTACAATATGAACGTTATTGCCATTCCGACAAATAAACCGATCATTCGTGATGACAGAGTCGATTTGATCTACGCGACCATTGCTGGAAAATATAAAGCTGTTGCTGATGATATTGCGGAGCGCCATAAAAATGGCCAGCCGGTACTAGTCGGTACGGTTGCAATTGAAACGTCGGAAATCATTTCTGATTACTTGACGAAAAAAGGCATCAAGCATTCCGTACTGAATGCGAAAAACCATGCGCATGAGGCGGAAATCATTTTGAATGCCGGCCAGAGAGGCGCAGTAACAATTGCAACAAACATGGCTGGACGCGGAACCGATATTAAACTTGGCGAAGGCGTGACCGAGGCAGGCGGTTTAGCGGTTCTGGGTACGGAACGGCATGAGTCCCGCCGTATCGACAATCAGCTCCGAGGCCGTTCTGGACGCCAAGGCGACCCGGGTGTAACGCAATTTTATCTTTCTTTGGAAGATGATTTGATGCGCCGCTTCGGATCGGATGCCATGCGCAATATGATGGGCAAACTAGGGATGGATGATTCCCAGCCGCTGCAGTCTAAAATGGTCAACCGTTCGGTTGAGTCTGCGCAAAAACGGGTTGAAGGAAATAACTTTGATGCCCGTAAACGTTTGCTTCAATATGACGATGTTTTGCGCCAGCAGCGTGAGATTATTTACAAAGAACGGATGGAAGTTCTTGAAACCGAGAACATGCGTGCACTCGTTGAACGGATGATTGATGGTTCCATTGAACGTATGGTCCATGCACATACTTCGGAAGAGAACCCGGAAAATTGGAATTACAAATCGCTTGTAGATGTGGCTTCAGCAAACTTATTGCCTGAAAACACAATTACAGTTGAAGATTTAAAAGGAAAGACCCAAGAACAATTGATTGATTTCATCAAAGCGGAAGTTATGAAACGCTATGATGAAAAAGAAGAAGAAATGACTTCTGAACGCATGCGCGAATTTGAGAAAGTTGTTTTGCTTCGTTCAATCGATACAAAATGGATCGACCATATCGATGCAATGGACCAATTGCGCCAAGGTATTCACTTGCGTGCTTATGGCCAAAACGATCCGCTTCGTGAATACCAAAACGAAGGATTCGCGATGTTCGAGGAAATGGTCTTATCCATTGAGGAAGACGTTGCAAAATATGCCATGAAAGCGGAAATCCGCAATAATCTTGAACGTGAAGAAGTGGCAAAAGGGCAAGCAGTCAATCCGAAAGAAGATGGGCCGGCACCGAAAAAGAAAAAAGCTCCGGTACGCAACGATATGGCTGTCGGACGCAACGAACCATGCCCATGCGGCAGCGGCAAAAAGTTTAAAAACTGCCATGGGGCAACAGTTTAAAAGCGGCCTCTGATTCAAAAAAGCCGTTAAAATGAAATAAATAAAAGCAAGCCACAGGACCGAAGAGCATCTGCTCTTCGGTGTTATTTTGAGGAGGAACACATAATGATGGAATTAGCAGACATCCGAAACGAACTTGATAAATCAGCCAGCAAACTGGCGGACTTTAGGGGGTCTCTTTGACTTAGAAAACAAAGAAGCCAGAATCCAGGAATTGGATGAAATGATGCTGGATCCGAACTTTTGGAACGATCAAGAGTCGGCACAAACGGTCATTTCGGAATTGAACGGATTGAAAGATATTGTGAATACGTATCATCGTTTTACGGAAACCCAGGAAAATTTAGAAATGACGCTGGAATTGCTTCGTGAAGAAAACGACGAAGAACTGCACGAAGAAATCAGTGAAGAAATGCAAACCTTTAAAAAAGAACTAGGGGACTACGAATTAACGATGCTGTTAAGTGAACCCTATGATAAAAATAATGCTATTTTAGAATTGCATCCAGGTGCAGGCGGCACGGAGTCGCAGGATTGGTGTTCGATGCTTCTGCGCATGTATACGCGCTGGGCGGAAAAACGCGGGTTTAAAGTTGAAACGCTTGATTACTTGGCGGGAGATGAAGCTGGCGTAAAATCTGTCACATTGGGCATTAAAGGGCACAATGCATACGGCTACTTGAAAGCGGAAAAAGGCGTTCACCGCTTAGTCCGCATTTCTCCATTCGATTCTTCTGGCCGCCGCCATACTTCATTTGTATCGTGTGAAGTCATGCCGGAATTCACCGGGGAAATCGAAATCGATATCCGGACGGAAGATTTGAAAATTGATACGTACCGGGCGAGCGGCGCCGGCGGACAGCACATCAACACGACCGATTCTGCCGTTCGAATCACTCACTTGCCGACAGGGGCAGTAGTGACTTGCCAACAAGAACGCTCTCAGATCAAAAACCGCGAAAAAGCGATGCAGATGCTGAAAGCTAAACTCTATGCATTGAAAATCCAAGAACAGGAAGCCGAGCTTCTTGAAATTCGTGGAGAACAAAAAGAAATCGGCTGGGGCAGCCAAATTCGCTCTTACGTGTTCCACCCGTATTCGATGGTAAAAGACCACCGCACAAATTACGAAACCGGGAATCTGCAAGCTGTGATGGATGGAGATATCGACGGCTTCATCAACTCGTTGCTGCGTTCGAAGATGCAGTAAGAAAAGCGGAGGTGGCCGGTTAGCCGCGACAAATAATAATCCCGAGACCGAGCAGATTCGGTTAATTTAAGAAAGTATCCTCCTATTATAATAAGGCCTCGATAACGCTTAGCGCTGTCGAGGCCTTTCTCTTTATCTTGATGAAGTTCACAAGTAGCTGGAGCTTTGATATACTCTGACAGGGTTGAACTCAAGATTAGGCAGGAATGAGGAAAGTTGAATGGGGAAAAAAAATCAGCGAATAAGAAAAGAGCCGCATCCGGTTCTTAGTGTAATTTTAGAATACGCCAGTGTCATTTTGGGCTCGGCAATCGTAGCGATTTCATTTAATGTATTTTTGCTGCCGAATGAAGTGGCTTCGGGCGGTGTCAGTGGAATCAGTACCATTTTAAAAGGTGTCTTTGATTGGAAGCCCGCCTTTGTGCAATGGGCTTTTAATATTCCGCTCTTTATCGCAGGTGTCATACTGCTCGGCAAGAACTTCGGAATCAAAACAGCAGTGGGAACGGTATTTCTTCCTTTTGTCGTGTTTATGACAGAATCGTGGGAACCTTGGACGATGAATCCCTTGCTCGGTTCTTTGTTCGGCGGAATTATGGTAGGGCTTGGGCTCGGAATCGTCTTTCGCGGACAAGCGTCTACAGGAGGGACGGATCTGGCTGCACAAATCATCACCAAATATACGGGGCTGACGCTCGGGACAAGCGTAGCGTTAATCGATGGAATGATTGTTTTAGCAGCTGCTTTAGTGTTCGATATCGAAAAAGGGTTGTACGCCTTGATCGGATTGTACGTAACGACCAAAACGATCGATTTGGTCCAAGTCGGATTTGGCCGATCGAAATTGGTTTACATCATTACGAACAAGCAGGCGGAAATCCGCGATGCAATTTATGAAGAAATCGACCGGGGCGTTACGAAGCTATCGGCTACAGGCGGCTATACCGAAGCTGAAAAGCCAATGATTATGGTTGTCGTTCATCAGACGGAATTTACGCGGTTGAAGAACTTGGTGAAAATTATTGACCCGTCCGCCTTTGTTATCGTATCGGATGCTGTAGAGGTGCTTGGGGAAGGTTTCAAACGCGCATAACTTTGGTATACTCTAATAGGTAGGCAAAAACGAGAGGAGGGACCCAGCATGAAGAAACAGCTAATGGCTTTATTATTCGGTTCAGCGCTAGTGCTTGGTGCATGCGGCGGGGGCGATGATTCAGCAGATGCGCCAGATAGCGGCGGTTCAGATGACTCATCGATAGACCCGGAGCAAGTGGTACAGCAAAATTGCATTTCGTGCCACGGTGAAAACCTGGAAGGTGCAGGCAATTTTCCATCTTTGAATGATGTCGGTTCCCGATTATCAGAAGAAGAAATTCGTGATGTCATTGATAATGGACGAGGAGCAATGCCTCCAGATATCATTGAAGGCGAAGAAGCAGATGCAGTAGCCCAATGGTTATCCGAGAAGAAGTAAACCGGCTGAATAGCCGGTTTTTTCTATTTCACAAAAATGTCATAAATTCAGTTTAGTGAAAAAATGCGCTAAAATAGAGTAAAATGATACTAATTTGATGTTTAATTTTAGAAAAAGACATTACTATTTATCTATAAAATATTTCATATTGAATTTTAATTGATACATAAATGTAATAAAAAAAGAGGTTTAAGGTGTTATAATGATTCTGCTAGAAATTTTCATGGAACTCAAGATTTACGGAAACTCTTAATATATATAGGTGGTTAGTAAATGATTCAAATGAAAAATGTCTACAAAAAGTATTCGAACGGCATTGTGGCACTCAACGGAATGAATGTTGAGATCGACCAAGGCGAATTCGTATATGTAGTAGGTCCGAGTGGAGCGGGGAAATCGACATTTATCAAGATGATGTATCGGGAAGAACGCCCAACCTCAGGTCAAATGTTCGTAGACGGCATTGATATCGCTACATTAAAGAACTCTAAAGTACCGTTGCTTCGCCGCCAAATCGGCGTCGTCTTCCAGGATTTTAAATTGCTTCCTAAACTGAACGTTTACGAAAACGTAGCGTTTGCGCTGGAAGTAATAGAAGAAAAACCGGAAGAGATCCGCAAGCGCGTATTGAAAGTCTTGGATTTAGTAGGATTAAAACATAAAGCACGCATGTTCCCGACGGAATTATCGGGTGGGGAGCAGCAGCGGGTATCCATCGCACGTTCGATCGTCAATAAACCGAAAGTGGTTATTGCAGATGAGCCTACTGGAAACTTAGATCCGGAAACTTCATGGGACATCATGAGATTGTTTGAACAGATCAATAAAAGCGGAACAACGATCTTGATGGCAACCCACAACCGGGAAATTGTAAACTCAATGAGACATCGCGTTATCGCCATTGAAGGCGGATTGATCGTAAGAGACGTAGCCGGAGGTGATTACGGCTATGAAGGCTAGAACATTAGGGCGCCATTTCCGTGAAAGCCTGAAAAGCCTTGGACGGAATGGCTGGATGACTTTTGCATCAGTCAGTGCAGTAACCGTCACGTTATTGCTTGTCGGTGTTTTTGTTTTGATTATGATGAACTTAAACAAAATAGCTGATGATGTAGAAAATGATGTGGAAATGAAAGTATTTATCGCGTTGGAAACTGGTCAAGAAGATATTGACCGGCTTGAAAATGAAATCAGTGTATTGCCGGGGGTCGAATCAGTAGACTTCTCTACTAAAGAGGAAGAATTGACGGACCTCATCCTTAACTTCGGAGATGATTTTAGCCTTTACGAACAAAACAACCCGTTGTTTGATGTTTTTTACGTAAAATCTATTGATCCGCAGCAGACTGAAAAGGTTGCAGGCGAAATCTCCAAAATCGATCAAATCGAAAAAGTGGAATTTGGAGCCGGCAAGATTGAAAAACTGTTCAATGTCTTGAATACCGGCCGCAATGTTGGACTGGTACTAATTCTTGCATTGCTTTTTACAGCCATGTTCTTAATTTCCAACACGATCCGGATCACAATTGTTGCAAGACGCCATGAAATCGAAATTATGAAATTAGTGGGCGCGACAAACTGGTTTGTACGAATTCCCTTCATATTAGAAGGCATGTGGCTTGGATTGCTTGGCTCGATCATCCCGATTGGCCTCGTAGCCGCTCTATACTATAACGTTACAGTTTATGCAGAACCAAGATTAAAAAATGAAATCTTCCAGCTATTGGAATTCTCGCCATTTATCTATCAAGTGAGCGCGTTGATTCTATTGATGGGCATATTCATAGGAGTTTGGGGAAGCTTTATGTCAATACGTAAATTCTTGCGTGTTTAAGACAGAGAGAAAAGAACGTAAATCCGAAAGGGGAACACGAACTTGATGTCGAAGTCGAAATGGATGTTGACTGGGTTATCTTCGCTGCTAGCTGTATCGCTAATCATGCCTACAGCCAGTGCGGATAAACTGAGTGAATTAGAACAAAAACAGCAAGAAGCACAGCAAAAACAAAGCGAATTGAATTCAGGGATCAACAAAAAGTCTGAAGCGATTTCTGTAAATCAATCCGAATTAGAAAAAATTATGGCGCAGATTCAGGAATTGAATGGGAAAATTCAAGAAACTGAAGCGAAAATTGCCAGTGTGGAAGGCGAAATCAATGTCACAAAAGATGAAATCGAAGAACTAAAAGCTTCTATTGAAGAACTTGAGCGCAAAATTGCAGAAAGAACCGAGTTGCTGCAAGAACGTGCACGTGCGATTCAATTAAGCGGAGGATCAGTGGATTACATAGATGTACTGCTTGGTGCCAACAGCTTTATTGATTTCATTGACCGTTTTTCTGCCGTAAATACATTAATCGACGCTGACCGCAAAATCATGCGGGAACAAGCGGAAGACAAACAGCTTCTAGCTGAACAAAAAGCGGAAGTTGAAACGAAGCTTGCGCAGCAGGAAGAGCGCCGCGCAGAATTGGTTTCGTTGAAATCATCTTTGGATGAGCAAAAAGCGAAGCAAAAAGGATTAGTGAAAAAGCTTGAAGCTGAACAAAAACGTTTAGCAAATGAAAAAGCGAAACTTGAAAAGCAGCGTGAAGAAACAATTGATGTCAGCGCAGAT
Source organism: Planococcus ruber (assembly GCF_022819085.1). Classification (GTDB taxonomy): domain Bacteria; phylum Bacillota; class Bacilli; order Bacillales_A; family Planococcaceae; genus Planococcus; species Planococcus ruber. The sequence goes on from NZ_JALHAG010000001.1 coordinate 60,719, forward strand.
TTGGAAAAACAAATTGCTGCTGAACAGGCAAGACTGGCTGAACTAGCACGCAAAGCGGAAGAAGAGCGCCAACGCAAACTGGCTGCTGAAAAAGCGGCCCAAGAAAAAGCTGCTGCAGAAGCAAGAGCAGCGGCAGCGCGCAAAGCAGCTGCAAGTGCGAAAGCCGCTAAGAGCGCAGCCGCGCCGGCAGCCCCAGCCGCGCCTGCATATACGCCGCCAGCAGCACAGCCGGCAAAAAGTTCAGGGTTCATCAACCCGACTTCAGGCCGCTATACTTCGAAGTTTGGCTGGAGAGATATCGGAGCTGGCCCTGAATTCCACCAAGGCGTAGATATTGCCAATAGTGTCGGAACGAACATCATGGCTGCTGCAAACGGATTTGTTTCATATGCCGGTTCTATGGGCGGGTACGGGAATGTCATTATCATCACCCATTCCTTGAACGGACAAACCCATGCGACTGTATATGCTCACTTGAGTTCAATTGGCGTATCAGTCGGTCAATCGGTTTCCCAAGGCCAAAGCATCGGCGCTATGGGCAATACCGGCCGTTCATTCGGATCGCATCTGCATTTCGAAATCCATGTAGGTCCATGGAATGGCGGACGCACGAACGCAGTCAATCCTGCAAATTACATTTCACTTTAATACCAAAGCCGGCATCGTTCACTGATGCCGGCTTTTTTCTATGCAGTTCTGATGAGACAGAAGTGGAACAAAAGGGTCGATTTATCGTATGATGAAAGATGAATGAGGTGACGTGCGAATGTCTAAAAAAATGATTGGTTTACTGCTTATTGCCTGTTTAATCGGTATTGCCGTTGCTGGGATTGTCAAAACGAATCTTGAAAACAAAGATGAACTTGCCAAGATTGCTCTCGGCAGCGATGTCGATTTTCTTCCAACAGATGAAGGCCTGGCCAAAGGCGAATTATCTCCGGACTTTGAGCTGACAACGTTAGAAGGCGAAACAGTAAAGCTATCCGATTACCAAGGAAAAAAAGTGATTTTGAATTTTTGGGCCACGTGGTGTCCGCCGTGCAGGGCAGAAATGCCGCATATGCAAAATTATTTTGAAGAGCATGCTGCCAGCAGCAATGTCGAAGTACTAGCAGTGAATTTAACGACGGAAGATCGAGGAGTCGATAAAGTCCAAAACTTTGTGAAGGAATATGAGCTGACGTTTCCGATTCCGATGGATAAGGAAGGCGAAATCGGAAAACTTTATCAGGCGGTGACCATCCCAACTTCCTATATGATCGATACGGATGGCAGAGTCCAAAATAAAATCGTCGGGCCGATGAATGAAACCATGATGAAAGAAATGATCGCCAATATGGAGTAAAGGGGATGCTAGCATGCGCTCAATTGAAACAAAAGCCGTCCACACTGCGGCAATGGAAGAACGTTTCATTCAACCAAAAGTAATGCCTTTGTACCAGACCTCTGCTTTCTCTTTTTCTTCTTTAGAAGAGCTGGAGGGCTATTATGAAGGAAATGGCACCTATTTGTATTCGCGCACTGCAAATCCGAACACAGATGCTTTAGGGCAATCGGTGGCCGAAATGGAAGGCGCCCCAAAAGGCATCGCGGCTTCTTCGGGCATGTCTGCCATACTTGCAGGCATGCTCGCGGTAGTGAAGTCGGGTGACCATATACTGGCAGCAGAAGATGTCTACGGGGGAACTTTTCATCTTTTAAGAGAAGAATTGCTGCGGATGGGCATCCATGTACACTTTGCCGATTTTACAAATACGGATGAAATGGAGCAAATCCTGATTGATTTTCCGGAAGTTAAATTGATTTTCAGCGAATCGATTACCAATCCATTTCTGCGTGTGGAAAATCTTCAAACATTGGAGCAATTCAAGGGACGCTACGGAGTGAAAGTAATGATCGACAATACTTTTGCGACGCCTTATACGACCGCGCCTTATGCACAAGGAGCCGATCTGGTAGCCCACAGTGCCACAAAGTATTTAGGCGGCCATAGCGATGTTACGGCCGGTGTCCTCGTTGGAAATGCCGATTTAATCGCTGAAGCGGAAAAACGGGTTGTTAATTTAGGGCTAAACTTAAGCCCTTTTGAAGCCTGGCTGACTCTTCGCGGCCTTAAAACGCTCGCAGTGCGGATGAAAGCCCAAACGGCAAATGCCCAAGCCATTGCAGAATTTCTGCACGGAAAGGCGAGAGTATGGTATCCCGGAAAAGGCGCTATCGTTACATTTGAGCTGCCGGAAGACATGGACATCTCTAAATTCTTCTCTTCGTTAGGATGGATAAAAATCGTTCCTACTCTTGCGGGGGTGGAAACGACCGTTTCCTACCCATACGGCACCTCGCACAGAGCATTAACGGAAGAAGAAAAACAGAAAATCGGCGTTACTCCGCAAGTTGTTCGCCTGTCTGCAGGAATTGAAGGGACAGAAGATCTATTAAAACAATTGGACGGAGCTTTCCGTTAACCGAAAAAATCTACAGAAACATCGGGTTCTTTGGTACAATGGAAAGAAACGACAGTGCCCGTGATAGGATGGTGTGAAGAAGTGATAATGGATGCGTTACTGGACATAGGAAGATTTTTTATCAACCCTGCTTTTTACATAGCACTGTTGACTGCGGTTCTGTTAGGATATTTCCGTGTCAAACGAGAACGGAAAATGTTTCGGACACGAATTGTTTGGGGGTGGACTGAATTCTCAGGCCTTCTAAAAGATGGCGCGATCTTTATCTTGATTTATTCCCTGTTTTTTTGTGCACTTGGATTGGCTGTTCCGCTCGAATGGCTCGTAGCACTTAGCCTCATCAGCATTATAATGATGGTCACTGGCGTCTTCTACCTCGGTTCATTTGTTTACTTGGCATTAGCGGCTGTTGGGCTTGGCTGGCTCTTTAAACGAAACGGGTGGACCATCGATTTTGGGATTTTTGAATATGGCGGCCATTATCTTGATTGGGGCTGGCTCGTGCCAGTAGCATTGATTGCCGGAGCCTTTGTGATCGCTGAAGGGATTTTGATTTCGAAAAAAGGCGCCAGCTCAGCTTCTCCCCGCCGCGAAAGTACATCGCGCGGATTGATGGCAGCTGTCTATGACGTCAAACGTTTATGGATGATTCCGGTACTGGTTGTGGTTCCAGGAAGCCTACTTGATGCGTACGCACCTTACTGGCCGCAATTTACAATCGGGCAAAGCTCGTTTTCATTCATGCTGGTCCCGTTTATTTTAGCCTTCCAAAACCGCTCCAGAAAAACGTTGCCGATTTATCTTTTTCCGAAAATCGGCGGCCTGACGTGGAAACTGGGAATCGCTATCATCGTTTTGGCACTCGGCTCATTCTTATGGGAACCGATGGCTTTCGTCGCATTGCTAGCAGGTGCGGCAGGCCGATTGGCCATTACGCTATTCTTCGAAATCAAAGAACGCCAAGGAAACCATGCAGTGACGCCTCAATCGATGGGGGTCATGATTGTGGATGTCTTGCCGGATTCTCCGGCAGATAAGATGGGGCTGTTAAAAGGGGAAGTCATCCGAAAAGTAAATGGTTTGTCTGTTTCGAATGAAACCGAGCTCTATGAAGCGATTCAAGTGAATGCGGCGCATTGCCGGTTGGAAGTGTTAGACCACAACCGGGAAGTCCGATTGCGCCAGCATGTCATTTTCCGGCATGATCACCATCGTCTAGGGTTGATTGTGGTCAACTAAGGAGAAATTTAAATGGACTCAATGATAACAAAATTTTTCTTATCTTTATTGGTGCCAGGTTTGCTTGTTGTGCTGTTTACCCGTGTGACCTTCAATCATATCGTTGGATTGATATTGACAGTGGCGCTGATCGCTGCTGCTGTGTATGCGGGCTATACCCACACGTGGCTCTTGTTTGTCGTCAATGCCGCTTCTCTGACCATTGGATTCTGGTATGCTTCGACGATGTACCAACGCAGAAAAAACGCCGAAACTCATAAAGATGAGTAACGGCGTTTTTTAATTCCTTATAAAAACCAAACACTGTAGACGGCGAGCACTGCAATAGAGCCCAATACCACAGTCATGACATTGGCTCCGGCAAAAGCAATGCCAAAAGCAGCAGCGGCTCCGATAATGCCGAACCAAATATTTTCCTGTACAAAAAAGATGGCCGGGAAAATGAGTGCCCCTAATACGGCGTAGGGAATGTTGCGCAATACGTTCTGGATAGCCGGCGGCAATTCGCGCCCTTCCAAAAAAGCTAAGGGAATCGCGCGCGGCAAGTACGTTACAATTGCCATGCCGATGATCATCCACCAATACCAAGCGCCCATTAAACTCGCCTGCCTTTCGAAGAAATAATTTCAATCAAGATCGCCGATGCCAGAGTCGATACCAGAATCGCCCATCCGGTCGACAGCCAACCGGTGAAATAAAAGAAAGAATTGATCAACCCCGCGATTAATGCCAAACTGACAACTTTCCGATTTTCGCGCATGGAAGGGACTAAGAGACCGACAAACATGGCATAAAGCGCAATTGACATGGCTGCTTGGAGGAAATGGGGGAGATTGGCTCCGATCAAATGCCCGACTGCTGTAAAGACGACCCAGCTGCCGTATGCGACAACTATGACGCCAATTCCGAAAGACGTCCGCAGTTTGCCGCCTTTTTGCGTCGCAAGCACCGAAAAAGATTCGTCCGTCACGCCGAAAGCATAAAGCGCTTTTATCCATTTTTTTTCAGGCTGCATCTTTTCGTTGAGTGAAGCCGTCATAAGAAAGTGGCGTATGTTGACAACAAACGTGTTTAAAACAATGAGAAGCGGAGAGACGCCCGCTGCGATTAACGAAAGAGATATGTATTGGGCTGCACCTGCATAGACGAAGATGCTCATCGCAGTAGCTTCGATCAAAGATAAGCCCGTGGTCTTAGCTAACAATCCGAAAGTCAAGGCAATCGGGAAGTAACCTACGGCAATGCTTGTTCCAGCTTTGATCCCGGAAAAAAATCCACGATCATCCATTCAAATCGCTCCCCGCACAAAGTATTTCTCTTTTCCAAATAAGGAGAAAGAGTGTAAAGTAATTAATATACGAATATAAGCATAGCATAAAATTATTTGAAAATAGAAATGATTTTTCGAAAACTAGAGCACCTAAAAGGATTGAGTTCATGGCTGATTTTTTTACGATGGAAAATATTATTGAATTGACCCAATCTTACCGGGCTTTTGGCCCGTTAATCGGTTTTTTGCTGCCTTTCATTGAAGCCTTTCTTCCGTTTCTTCCCCTGTTCGTTTTTGTGTTTGCGAATGCGACAGCCTATGGTTTGTGGATCGGATTCCTTATTTCCTGGGGCGGGGCGGTTGCTGGATCTTATGTGGTTTTTCTGATTATCCGGAAATATGGCCGGGCCCGCTTCATGAATTTCATGACAAAACATGAGCGTGTACAGCGGCTGATTCATTGGGTTGAACGGAATGGCTTCGGTCCGCTTTTTTTATTGCTCTGTTTTCCTTTCACTCCATCCGCATTAGTCAATTTAGTGGCAGGGCTATCTAATATCAGCCGCCATTATTATTTGCTGACGCTGATGGCTGGGAAATTCGTAATGGTCTTAATGATTTCTTATGTCGGCTATGATATCCGTGCATTATTTACGCAACCGATCCGGACAGCTGTCGTTGTAGTGGTGATTATTTTGCTCTATGTGATCGGCAAAGTGCTGGAGAAAAGGCTGAATAAGCGAGTGGAAGCGGATTTTCGGCAAGCCAAAAAAGAGCGCGAAAGCGGAAAAGTTGAATAGCGGTTGTGAATGGCAAAAATGGCCAAGTTCTTATATAATTAGAACAAACGTTCTTATTGGAGGTTAAATAATGGCATTACGGATTGTATACGGACGCGCAGGTTCCGGAAAAACACGATTCATCCAGGAAGAAATAGCCGATGAATTAAAGCGGCAAGCTGACGGCGATCCGATTTTCTTCATCGTGCCGGATCAAATGTCATTTTCTACCGAGTATCGGCTTTCATCCGCTTACGGCATGCAAGGCATGATCCGTGCCCAAGCTGTAACATTTAAGCGCCTTGCTTGGCGAGTACTGCAGGAAGTGGGCGGCATCAGCAGAAGAGAAGTGGATACTTTCGGTTATCGCATGCTGATCCGCAGTTTATTGGAAGAACATAAAGAAGAATTTCAATTATTCCGGAGAGCCGCTGGAAAAAGAGGCTTTACCGACCAGATTGAACAGCTGGTAAAAGAATTTTCCAGATACTGCGTTGATTGCGGCGACCTGACTGGCATCCGCAATTCATTGACCGAAGTGGGGGCTCCCCGCACTTTGCTTGATAAAGCTTCGGATTTGGAACTCATCCTTTCGGAACTCGAAAATCGCCTTGGTACGGTTTTTGTAGATTCTGAAGGGCATTTAGCGATGCTTTCAGAACGCATTAAACATTCGGAAATGATCAAAGCTTCGACCATTTATATTGATGGATTCGTCAATTTCACAGCCCGTGAATACGAAATACTGACTGAACTCATGAAATACGCGAAGAACGTGACTATAGCACTTCCGATGGATGACCAATCAAATCCAGAGGATGAACAGGACCTCTTTTATCAATCGGCGAATACTGCATACCGGTTGACGGAATTGGCAAAAGCGGAAGCCGTAGATATCGATAGGTCCGTTTATATGACAGAGCAGCGGCGCTTCAATAACCGTGAATTGGCGCATCTCGAAAAACATTTTGACGATTTTCCTTTGCGTACAGCCGTCTCTGAAGGAAATGTTGAATTGGTCGAGGCTTCGAATCGCCGGGCAGAGATGCATGCCGTGGCCCGAAAAATCCGCGCCCAAGTTCGAAATGGGCTTCGCTACCAGGACATTGCTTTATTGTACCGGCAGCCGGAAGTCTACGACGAATTGATTAATACAGTCTTTCCGCAATATGAAATCCCTTATTTTATCAGCCGGAAAAAATCCATGCTGCACCATCCGCTCATTGAATTCAATCGCTCCGTCTTAGAAGTGGTGCTGTCGAATTTTTCCTACGAGCCGGTGTTTAGAGCAGTCAAGACCGATTTGTTCTTCCCGGAAGGCAGCGTCTCCAAATGGCGTGAACGGAGTGATATTCTTGAAAACTTCGTCATTGCCAACGGCATCTATGGAGAGCGCTGGTTTGATGAAAAACGCTGGTTCTATAAAAAATACCGTGGGCTGGAATTCCATACCGGCATTCAAACGGATGAGGAATTGGCGGCTCAGGTAGAGCTTCATGCCGTCCGTGATTTGATTAGAGAACCGCTGCTTCAGCTGAGAGGCGATTTGGAACGATGCAATACCGGCCGAGAAATTGCCGAAACTTTATATGTCTTTATGGAGCAATTGAATGTCTATGAAAAACTGCAAGCCCTAAAAGATAGAGAAGAGGCGGAACACCGCCTGCTTTCTGCAACGGAACATGAACAGGCATGGACGCAGTGGACAACTGTTTTAGATCAATTCGTCCTCATGTTCGGCGATAAGGAAGTCGAATTGAGTGCTGCGTTGAAAATTTTGGACGAAGGATTTGAAACACTCGAATTCTCTCGCATTCCGCCTTCATTAGACCAAGTGACCGTATCTAAAATGGATTTAGCCCGTTTGATGGACATTAAATCCGTTTTTGTCATCGGTGCCAATGACGGCATCTTGCCTCAGCGCGTCGAACAGGAAGGGCTGCTGACCGATACGGAAAGAGAATGGTTTGCCCAAATCGGCTTTGAATTGGCTCCGACTTCGAAAATGCGGCTTATGGATGAAACCTACATGGCTTATCGGACATTTACTTCTTCTTCCGATTATTTGACTGTGTCGTATCCAATTGCGGACGAAGAAGGAAAAGCGCTTTTGCCTTCTCTTTATATCCAGAAGCTCAGCGATATGCTTTCTCTCGATCTGACTCCAGCAGTGATTGATCCCGAAGAATTGAGAAACGCGGCCCATCTTTCTTACATTTCTCATCCCCGGGCAAGTTTGTCTTATTTGACTTCCCAGCTGCGTGGCGGAGAACTGTCGCCCGAATGGCGGGCCGTCCTCCATTATTATCAGCAGGATCCGTTATGGGCATCGGTTATTGAACGAATTTTGGAACCGTTGAAGCCGAATATAGCTGAACAATTGAGGGAAGAGGTAGCTGAACCTTTATACGGGACGCCGATTGCGTCAAGTGTTTCCAGGGTGGAGACGTATTATGGCTGTGCATTTGCGCATTATGTCACATATGGCCTTCGTTTAGAAGAACGCAGCCAGTATAAATTAGCGGCTCCGGCAATAGGCGATCTTTTCCATGCGGCGATCAAATGGATTTCAGATGAAGTGAACCGCTTGAATGTCTCCTGGTCTTCGCTTACTGAAAAGCAATGCCGCGAGTTGGCCAAAAATGCAATGGATCAACTTTCGCCTTATTTTGTCAACCATATCTTGATCAGTTCGCATCGCTACCGCTACATCCAGCACAAATTGGAAGGCATTATTCGCCAAACGGCGTTTATGCTGAGCCGCCATGCCAAAGTGACCGGCTTTTCACCGGTAGCGCTTGAAGTCGGTTTTGGGCCGAAAGAGCAGATTCCGCCGCTTGCAATCAATTTGAAACGCGGAAGAAAGATGAATGTCCGGGGACGCATCGACCGGATTGACTCGACCGAGATCGACGAAAAGCCTTATATCCGGGTAGTCGATTACAAATCTTCCAAACAGGGATTGGATTTAGGCGATGTTTACCATGGATTGTCGCTGCAGACATTCACCTATCTGGATGTAGCATTGACTCATTCCGAGCGCTGGCTCGGAGCAGAGGCTGAACCGGCAGGCGTTCTCTATTTCCACATGCACAATCCGATGTTGAAGTTGACGAAACTGGTAACCGCAGAAGAGCTGGAAGAGGAATTGGCCCGGTCCTTTAAAATGAACGGCTTGGTCGTGGAAGACCCGGAAGTGATCCAGGCAATGGACCATGAAATTGACGGGTTCTCCAATGTGATTCCGGTGCGCATGAATAAAAAGGGCGTGATTTCAAAATCCCAATCAAAAACGGTTTTGAAAGAAGATATGAATTTTATCCGGAAGTTTGTCCGCGGTAAGCACGAAGCGGCAGGAAACGGCATTCTGGATGGAGATACGCAAATTACGCCTTATAAAGTGAAAGAAGATACCCCTTGCCAATTTTGCTCTTACCGATCGATCTGCCAGTTTGATCCGACTGATCCTGAACAAAATTACCGCAAATTACCGGCTTTGTCGCCAGATAAGGCTGTAGAATTGATTCGAAAGGAGACGATCGCAAATGATACCGATCAAACCGAGTGATGCCACTTGGACAGATGAACAATGGCAGGCCATCTGGGCAAAAGGGCAGGATATGCTGGTTTCAGCAGCAGCTGGATCCGGCAAAACGGCTGTCCTGATCAACCGGATGATTGAACGGGTTTTATCTGAAGAAGATCCGGTTTCCGTTGATGAATTGCTGGTCGTGACTTTTACGAACGCGTCAGCTGCAGAAATGCGCCACCGGATGTCGGAAGCTTTGGAAAAAGCGGTAGCTGAAAATCCGGAATCGAAGCATTTGCGGAAACAACTGCGCTTGATCAATAAAGCTCAGATCTCCACGCTGCATTCGTTCTGCCTGCAAGTCGTGAAACAATATGCGTACCTTTTGGAAATCGATCCCGGTTTCCGGATTGCCAATGAGACCGAGGCGGCTTTGCTGCGGGATGATGTATTGGAAGCAGTGCTTGAACGGGCTTATGAAGGCGAAGGGCAAGATGCGGTCTACCGGCTGGCAGACAGCTTCACTTCCGACAGAAGCGACCAGGCAATGGAAGTGCTGCTCAGCAAATTGTACGATTACTCGCGCGTCCATCCGTCTCCAGAGCAGTGGCTCGAGAAAGTCCCGGAATTATACGATGTTCCAAGCGGATCCGCTATCGATGATCTGCCATTTATCGGTGATTTGAAAATGACGATCCACCATGCATTAGAAGAAGCGCTTCAGTTGATCCATGAAGGGCAGCAGCTGACACGCGAACCGGATGGCCCGATTATACTGGCAGAGACTTTTGATCTGGATGAAGAACTTGTCAGACAGGCTATTTTTGCATTAGAAGAATCATGGGAGAGCCTCTACCAATACAGCAAGAATTTTACTTTCGGAAAAGCGGCTTCCATTCGAAAAGACAGCTGCGACCCGGCTCTTGCTGACGAAGCGAAAAAGCGCCGGAATGAGGTAAAGAAAATCGTCAATGGCGTCTTCGACTCCTATTTCACTCGCACGCCGAACCGTCTGCTCGATGAAATGCGTGAAATGGCTCCATTGATGCGGACGTTGGTCGAATTGACAAAACAATTCGCCGCGCAGTACAAAGCGTTGAAAATTGAACGCGCCATTGTCGATTTTTCCGATTTGGAGCATTATGCGCTTCAAATCCTTATGGATGATGGAAAGCCTTCCGCGATTGCAGAAGATTATCGCCGCCAGTTTGCAGAAGTGTTGGTAGATGAGTACCAGGATACCAATATGCTGCAGGAGACCATTCTCTCCCTCGTCAAATCTGGCAGCGAAAGCGACGGCAATCTGTTCATGGTTGGAGATGTCAAACAGTCCATCTACCGTTTCCGTCTGGCAGAGCCGATGCTGTTTCTTGGCAAGTACAACCGTTTTGCCCATGACGGCGGAGACCAGGGCATGCGAATCGATTTGAATGCCAATTTCCGCAGCCGCAAAGAAGTGCTTGACGGCACAAATTATATCTTTTCTCAAATCATGGGTGAGCGTGTAGGGGAGATCAATTACGACGAAGCAGCTGCGCTAAAACATCAGGCACCTTATCCCGAACAGGAAGTTCCTGTAGAACTGACGCTGATCCATGAACCGGAAACGGAAGAAGAGCCGGAAGATGAGCTGTTGAAATCACAATGGGAAGCCCGTTACATTGCAGGCAAAATCCGGGAAATGATGGAAAAGGAAACGCAAATCTACGATCCGTGGAAAAAGACGCAGCGGGCATTGGAGTACAGCGATATTGTCGTGCTCATGCGTTCAATGACATGGTCAGGCGATTTTGTAGACGAATTCAAGATGGCCGGCATTCCTTTGTACGCAGAACTGTCCGGCGGCTATTTTGATGCGTTGGAAGTGATGATCATGCTGAATACGCTGCGGGTGATCGATAATCCGTATCAGGATGTACCGGTCGTCTCAGTCTTGCGTTCGCCGTTCATCGGGCTTAGGGAAAATGAACTGGCGGCCATCCGTTTGGCTGCTCCGCAAGCCTCTTTCTATGAAGCGTTAAAAGTTTTTATCCGTGGAGGGTCTGGCATCCATCCGGCGACAGCAGAGAAACTCAGAAGGTTTATGTATCAATTGGAAGATTGGCGCAATCTGGCCCGCCGCGGATCGCTCGCTGAATTGATTTGGCAAGTGTACTTGGATACAAACTATTACGAAATGGTAGGCGCCATGACAAACGGCAAACAGCGGCAAGCGAATTTGCGGGCGCTGCATGACCGTGCGCTGGAATATGAAAAAACTTCTTTTCGCGGCTTGTTCCGCTTCCTGCGTTTCATCGACCGGATGCGGGAAAGAGGGGATGACCTCGGCACTGCAAAATCATTGAGTGAAAAAGAAAATGTGGTCCGCTTAATGACCGTCCACAAGTCGAAAGGATTGGAGTTTCCAGTTGTGTTTTTTGCAGGGACTGGCCGCCAGTTCAATGAAATGGATTTCCATAAATCGTATTTATTTGACCAGGACTACGGTTTGGCGGTGAAAGCTGTCAACCCGGATACGCGGATTGAATACACTTCGCTGCCGTTTCTGGCTGTGAAGGAAATGAAGCAGCTCCAGATGAAAGCGGAAGAAATGCGCGTATTGTACGTAGCCATGACCCGGGCAAAAGAACGCCTTTACTTAACAGCGTCTGTCAAAGATATCGAGAAGACGATCGAAAAGTGGAAAGTATCTTCTTCGGATGTTAAGCTGCCCGATTTCATGCGCTCACGGGCAAAAGGCTATCTGGATTGGATCGGACCGGCACTGTCCCGGCATCCGGATATCACGGAGGCGATTGGCAATTTTGGAAGCGTGTTGCCTCATCAATCGCGTTTCCAGCTAAATATTGTTGAATCGCAATCCTTGGTGCCGGCTCTGTTGGATCTGGATGAACTTTTGCAAATTACGGCAGATGAAAAAGACTATACGGAAGAAATCAAAGCCCGTTTTGATTATCGTTATCCGTTCATGCACGCTGTGGAAAAGCGGTCAAAACAGTCCGTTTCCGAAATGAAGCGCCTGCAGATGCTTCAGCGTTCTGATGAGCCGGAATCATTCATCCAGCCAAATGCCCCTGCCCAAAAAACAATTATGCACCGGCCGTATTTCATGCAGGATAAACGGCTGTCGGCTGCCGATATTGGAACTGCGGTGCATGCCGTCATGCAGCATATCTCATTTAAAGAAAAAATGGAGGCTGCTGAAATTAAAGCGTTTATCGGCACTTTGGCAGGGCGGGAAATTTTATCCGCTGAGGAGGCAAAAGCTATTCGTGTCAAAGACATCGAGGCTTTTTACAAAAGTGAAATTGCCGAACGCCTTTCGAACGCTTTGACAATCAAAAGAGAAGTTCCATTCACTTATGCCAAACAAGACGAGGCAGGCGACTATCAAATTGTCCAAGGGATTATCGACTGCTTGTTTGAAGAGAAAGATGGTTGGGTTCTCCTCGATTACAAAACAGACCGGGTAAGCCAAATTTCAGATGTTCCAAGAGAAATGTCGGCACGGTATGAGGTTCAATTATCGGTTTATCAAGAAGCGGTTGAGGCGATATTGAAAATTCCAATTAAAGAACGCCTGCTGTACTTGTTTTCATCAGGCGAAGAAGTGAAGATTTAGGAGGATTTAAGTGAAAGCACAACCTGTTGCAGCAACAGAACGAATTGCAGCGCTGGACTTAATGCGCGGGTTTTCTCTTCTCGGAATCCTGCTGATTAATATGCTGGCGTTCCATTCGCCATTTTCATATATCGATCCTTACAGTTGGTTCGATGGAGCTTGGGATGATGAAGTTTTCGTTTTTTTGGATATCTTCGTCCAAGCTAGTTTTTATCCGTTATTTTCTATCCTTTTTGGGTATGGTTTAACTATGCAGTTTATGAAAGCCGAGGAGCGGCGCCAGCCATTTGCACCTTTTGCGGCAAAAAGATTGGCGATTTTGCTGATCATCGGGATCATTCATGCATTTTTAATCTGGTATGGTGATATTTTAATTACCTACGCCATCACCGGTTTCTTATTGATTGGCATGATGCGGATTCCTGCATCTTGGCTCCTGGGCCTAGGGGCTGTGATTTATGCGGTTCCTCAATTTTTCTTTTTGGCGCTGATGTTTGTGGCAGTTGGCATCGATCCAAACTTCTACACTGGTATGCAGGAAGTCCAAAATTCCTTGGCTGCGTATCCGACCGGAACTTTCGCAGAAATTTTCAGCCAACGGTTTGATGACTGGATGTACAGCAATAATCCTGTATATTATCTGGAATTGATTGTCCGGATTCTGCCATTCTTCATGATCGGTGCAGCGGCAGCCAAATGGCGGTTGGTCGAACGCGCGAAAGAGTTGACGAAGTTTTGGCGGATCCTCGGAATCAGTACGCTGGCATTTGGGTTGGTGCTTAAAGCAACGCCATATTTAATCGACAATAATTATGCTTATAGTTATTTGCAGGATTCTTTTGGCGGACCGATCGTAGCAGTTGGATACGCTTCCCTGATTATATTGGCTGCGCAAAATGCACGAGCGAAAAAATTGTTCAATCCGATAGCCAAGGCGGGGCGGATGTCGCTGACGACTTATTTAATGCAGTCCGTCATTGCCACGTTGATTTTCTACTCATACGGCTTAGGTTTGTATGGCCAAGTGGATTTATTGACCGGCACATGGATTGCGCTTGGAATTTTTGCTATTCAGCTTATTTTTGCAGAAGTTTGGTTTTCCAAGTTTAAGCAAGGCCCGATTGAATTCTTATGGCGCAAAGCGAGCTATGGCAGAAATTTCGAAAAAAGCAACAATTCAAAAGAATGAATGTGTATAATGAATGGAATCAAAGAAAAGGAGTGTTTGACGAATGAAGCTGTTATCTTTTCGATATCAAGAAGAAGAACGTTTTGGACCAAAAGTGAAAAAAGAGGAAGCTGTTTGGGATGTGTTAGCGATTCAAAAGGAATTAGAAGTTTTGCCTTCGTTTCCTGCTACACTGATTGAAGGAATTCCCCAAGGGATGGAATTCGTAGAGCAAATGCGCAAATTAAGCGAAGCAGCTAAAGCATCTGAAAATCCAGATCAATTTAAACTCTCTTTTTCGGATATCGAATGGTTAGCTCCAATATCAAAAACACCGAAAAATGTCATTTGCGTCGGCAAAAACTATACTGAGCATATTAAGGAAATGGGCGGCGATGGCCCTGTCGATTTAGTGGTCTTTACAAAAGCGCCGCATACGATCGCTGCAGATGAACAGACTGTTTCTGTCCATTCAGATCTAACGGATGCATATGATTACGAAGGTGAGTTGGCAGTTGTCATCGGCAAGCCAGGAAAATCCATTCCGAAGCAGATGGCATACGACTATGTCTTCGGCTATACGATAGCAAATGATTTAACTGCACGTGACTTGCAGGAAAAACATCAACAATTCTTCTTGGGCAAAAGCTTGGAAGGGTCTTGCCCGATGGGTCCCTACCTTGTCACAAAAGATGAAATTCCGCAATCCCAAAATTTATCGATTGTCACAAAAGTGAATGATGAAGTTCGCCAAAATGGCAACACTGGAGATATGATCCGCCGTGTGGATGATCTTGTTTCAGAGATTTCCAAATACGTGCCGCTTGAAGCAGGAGACGTGATTTTAACAGGCACGCCTTCAGGTGTAGGAAAAGGATATAATCCGCCTAAGTTTCTTAAAGCAGGAGATACCATCAAAGTCTCAATCGAGTCAATTGGTACGCTCGTCACACATTTGTCATAACAGAAGGCATGTCTTTTAGCACCTTAACTATGCTAAACTGTTAAGGACACTATTAAATGAGGTGAGCTTTTGGACTTTTTAACTGAAACTACACATGTACACATTACAACATGGGTTATTGGAATCGTACTGTTTCTAGTAGCTGCATTCATGAACCGCGACAGCAAGGGCCGCAAAATTGTCCACATGATCTTGCGTTTGTTCTATATCCTGATCATCATTACAGGATTGGCCTTGTTTATCGAATGGTCATCATCTGATGCAATGCAATATGGCTTGAAATTCTTGTTCGGTTTATTGACGATTGGCATGATGGAAATGGTATTGGTCCGTTCGAAAAAACAAAAACCGGTTACATTATTCTGGGTTTTGTTTGCGGTCTTCCTTTTCGTAACCATGTTCTTCGGATTTAAACTGCCAGTCGGCATCAATTTCTTAGCTTAAGGTTTAAGTGAATGCCGAATTGAACTGCACTTCCATTGTTAGTTGCAACTGACGATGGAAGTGCAGTTTTTCTATGGGCTGATTTAAGCTATAATCTTTAGTCCATTCACAGTTTAGACGAAAGTGGGAAGGCGTCTCGACGTTTTCGGGAATTATCCATAGCAGCAAGGCCAAGGGTTTGATAAAATTAATCGGGTGGACTGGAATAGAGTAGCCTCATTAAGGGAGGATTTAAATTGAAAGCAAAATGGTTAACAGGCATCTTGAGCGGAGTGTTGGCAGTTGGATTGATCCAACCCGCAGCTTTTGCAGAAGAAGAACAGACGATTGAAGATGAAATTATATATGACGTGTTGATTGACCGGTTTTTCAATAAACAAATCGAAAACGATTTTGAAGTGGATGCGCAAAATCCAGCAGCCTTCAATGGCGGTGATTTTGGCGGCGTAATCGAACAGCTGCAGCATGTAAAAGACATGGGCTTTACGCTTTTATCAATCGGCTCGGTTTTTGCAACCGATACGTATGATGGCAAAAAAGTACTGGATTACCGGCAGTTGGAACGGCATTTCGGGACGGAAGAAGAGTTGAAGGAAGTCGTTGAGAAGACACATGAATTTGATCTGAAGCTAATGGTGGACGTGCCGACGCAGCAAGTCAGCAGCAACCATATTTGGGCAGCTGAACATCCGCAATGGTTTTCGGAAAATGAAGAGGGGACGCTGGCTTTAGATACCTCAAATCCTGAAGTGCAGGATGAATTGATTGCCGCTATGGGCGATTTCATTCGTACATATCAAGTGGATGGATTGCGTCTATCTGATGCCGATCAATTGGATCCACAGTTTATTGAGAAGTTTTCAGAAGCGATGAAAGAAATTCGCGATGTTTATTTATTAAATGATGTAGAAATGGAAGAGACTGCGGGCTTTGATGCCATGGTGTTGCCAGGCGCTGAAGAGACATTGCGCGAAAGCTATAAAAACTTTGGGGCGGACAGCACCGGTTTAGGGGAATTGGTGGAATCGAGCGAAGGCAAGCTCATCCAGATTGATTCTTTGCTGGGGTCGCGCTTTGTATCGGATGTCGTGGCAGAACGGGGCTTTCCGCCGACTCGTATGCGGGTCATCTTTTCTCAATTGCTGACAATGCCGGGGATTCCGGTCGTCCAATACGGATCGGAAACAGCGATGAACGGAATCACTCCGCAAGAGTCGCATCAGATCTTGAACTTGTCGGTAGATGAAGAATTAATTGAGCATATTTCCGATTTGAACTCGCTGCGCAATTCTTCGGAAGCGCTTCGCACAGGAGAAACGGAAATCATTTTGGAAGAACCCAATTGGCTAGTCTACAAACGGTCAAATGAAGAAGAAACGTGGATCGTTGCGATTAATAACTCGGCCGAAACGAAAACGATCAACCTTCCGGCTGATGTGATCGGCAGCGATAAAGAACTTCGCGGTTTATTCGAAAGCGATATTATCCGCCAGGAAGCGAGCGGCGATTACCGGATTACGTTGGACCGCGAACTAGGGGAAACTTTCCACGTCATTGACGAAACGGGATTCAATAAAGCGTATATTGCCGCTTTAGCTGTGCTTTACCTTGTATTCATGGCATTCTTATGGATAGTCTGGAGAAAAGGCAAGCAACGGAAAGCAAATAGAAACACAACTAAATAATCGTTAACCAAAAGGAACCAATACCGATTTAGGCATTGGTTCCTTTTTGGTTGCTGATGGCTTTATAGCCGACCATATTGATCGGGTCTTTTGGTGAAGAATAAGGAGGCGCGTAGCAAAGTTCAAGCGCCTGCAAATCTTCAATCGCCAGGCCGGCGTACATCGCAGTAGCCAGGACATCGATTCGTTTATCGACGCCTTTGCTGCCGATGCACTGGGCACCTAATATCTTTCTCGTCTCAGGGTTGAAATGGACTTTCAAAGTGATTTCACTATGGTCCGGATAGTAGCCGGCATTTGAATTGCCTTTAAGCAATACAGTCTCATAAAGCAATCCTTTTTCGATCAGGGATCGTTCATTCAAACCGGTCATGGCCACATCGAGCGCGAAGACTTTGACAATCGATGTGCCAAGCAAACCGGTCTTTGGAATCGCATGCCCCGTTAAATGTTGGGCAGCGATAAACGCTTGGCGATGAGCAGGCGAAGCAAGCGGTACGCGTTTTGCGCCGCCAGTTACAAAATCGGTATTTTCAGAAGCATCTCCCAGCGCATAGATCGAGGAATCGGCCGTCTGCATAAATTCATTTGTAATGATGCCGCCGGTTTCGCCAATTGGAAGTCCGGCTTTTTCGGCCAGTTCCGTATTCGGTTTTAATCCGGTGCTCAGGATGAGAAAATCAGCGTGCAGTTTCTGTCCCGTAGATAAGAGAAGCTCTTTTTGGTCTGCTTTTGTGATTACTGAGTTCGTATGTACAACCACACCGTTGCTTTTTAACTCCGCTAATACTTGATTAGAGATGTCCGGATCCAATATCGACATGACGTGTGAAGATTTATGCACCATTTGGACATGGAGGCCCAGGTTCTTTAAATTCTCTGCCATTTCAATGCCGATAAACCCAGCTCCTGAAACCGCACAGCTTGAAGGTTGCGTTTGTTCGATATAAGACATGATCCGTTCCATATCACCAAAGCTTCTAAGAACAAAATGGTCGGTAGAAGCCAAACCGTCTAGGACAGGGACCATTGCGGAACCGCCGGGAGAGAGGATGAGAAAATCATAGGGTTCGTGGAAGCATTCACCGGTTTTAAGGTTTTTCACCAAAACGGATTTTTCAGCCCGGTTAATTTCCATCACTTCGTGCTCTAACCATACATCGATGTTTCGTTTTTCCTTAAACTGCTCTGGGTCGGCCATCAACAAGGATTCAGTATCCTCAATGACGCCGCCAATCGCATAAGGAGTGCCGCAGGCAGCATAAGACATGGTTGAATCGCGGTCAAATACTGTGATTTTGGCATCCTTATCGTAAAAACGGATCTGGCCAGCCACTGTAGCGCCACCGCCGACGGCTCCGACAACCACGATTTTCTTCATCGCTGCCACCTCAAGCTTTCCATTCGTTAAAGAAGAACACACCGAGTGTGCCGGGGCCGGTATGGGCGCCGATTACAGATCCAATCATATCAATTTCAATCGCTTTCGGATGGAAGCGTTCTTCGATTTCGGATTTTAAGAGCATGGCAAAGTCTAAATCGTCGCCATGGCAAATGGCAATCGTTTGTTCATTCAAATTATTGCCGCGTTCTTCAATAAGTTCGACCATTCGTTTAAGGACCTTTTTGCGCCCGCGCAATTTTTCAATTGGCACCAGTTTGCCGTCTTCCACGTGCAGCAGTGGTTTGATGTTCAACAAGCCTCCGACAAATGCACTGCCTTTTGAAATTCTTCCGCCTTTCGCCATGTAATCCAAATCTTCAACAGTAAACAAGCTTTCAAGGTGATTTACCAAGTGTCGAACTCTCTCAATGATGGCTTCAGAAGATTCGCCTGCTGTGCGCATCTTAACCGCTTCTTTTACAAGAAGCCCGTAGCCGGAAGATGCCGCTTTCGAATCCAGAATCGTTAGGTTTAACTCAGGATAATCTTCCCGGACCTGTTCCGCTATCATAGCAGCTGTATTATGGGTTCCGGATAATTCAGAAGAAAAAGCGATATAGAATCCTTCATCTCCTTCTTTTGCCAACTGCTCAAAGGCATTCAGCATCTCATCCGGCGATACTTGCGAAGTTTTTGGATGGATGCCTTCCCGGATGGCATCGAACACTTTCTTCGAATGTACGGTTCGAATGTCTTCGAACTCTTCATCTCCGATATGGACCCGCAATGGAAATAAAACCACATTTTCATCCTGGAAAAAAGATTTTGGCAAATCTGATGCACTGTCAGCGAATAATCGCATATAAATCCTCCTTTTATTTTAAGCTTAACCGGTCTATCAATAATTCAGCGATTCCATCTTCATTATTCGTCAATGTGATTTCGTTGGCAATGTTTTTTAATGGCTCAATGGCATTGCCCATAGCCACTCCGACGCCTGCAAAATCGATCATTTCAAGATCATTGTCTTCGTCGCCGAACGCGATAATATTCTCACGCGGAATGCCGAGCGATTTGGAAACCCGGTCGAGGCCGACCGCTTTGCTTAAACCGCTTTTGACAATCTCGATGACGTGCCATGGAGCGCCCCATCTGCGGTGGTCGATCACTTCCGCATGGACCGAAGATAAATGGTCATGGATCAATGGCACTTTTTCAACCGGTGCATGGATCAGCATTGAGGTAGGATCCACTTTCAAAAAGTTTCTCAAGTCGCCGGTAGTGATCTCTGGATCTCCAAAACTGAAAATATTCATTAATTTTTCATCATGGTGGTGGACGTATACATCGTCTAATACTTCTGCGACGATGTTATAGAAATCGAATTGATGCATTGATTCGACCACTTCATGCACAACATCCAAAGAAATCGGGGTATGGTGAGTGCCCCAAGTTGAATCCATTGGATGGTGGACAAAAGCGCCGTTGAAATTGACGATGGGCGTGCTCAGTCCCAATTCTTTGTAATATGCTTCACTGGAACGAAAAGGGCGGCCGGTGGCGATCATCACTTGATGGCCTTGCTCCTGGGCCTTCTGTAAAGTGGATTTTGTTTTATCTGAAATGACTTTTTGATCGGTCAATAAGGTGCCGTCTAAATCTAACACTATTAAATGCTGCTTCATTAAAAACCGTCTCCTTTCTCTCTATGTATAGTTTAGCGATAAAGGAAGCAGTTCGTCAAAAAAACTTCCATGGGAATGCGGCGCTTCGAAAAAGTTCTGTCAGCTTTAGCGGATTGTTTGCTGGAGAAGGAGAACATTGGTACGATTGGGGAGAATAAGAAAAAGGATGTGGGTAAAGTGAAAGTGGTACACGAAATTTGGGAAGGCATCCCGCTCCTGAATGTTGCAGCTGAAGACCGGTTTGCAGAAGCTTTGCCGACAGTTGTTTTTTTTCACGGGCATATGAGTGCAAAAGAACATAATCTGCATTACGCTTATCAATTGGCAAACGAAGGCATGCGCGTCATCTTGCCGGATGCCCATTTGCATGGAGACCGGGATGAAGGCTTAGATGAAATCCAAATGAGCCTGCGTTTTTGGGAGATTGTTCTGACATCAATAGAAGAATTAGCGATAATACATACAGCCATCTACGAAAAGAATTTAGCTGTAGGCGAGATTGGCATTGGCGGTACGTCGATGGGGGGCATCACGACTTTAGGGGCGTTGACAGTCTATCCATGGATCAAAGCGGCCTCGGTCATGATGGGTGCTGCCAATTATGTCCAATTGGCAAAAGCGCAAATGGCCCAATTTGAATCGAAAGGATTTAAATTGCCGATTACGGATGACGAACGGAAGAAGATGCTGGATACGCTCGCCCGTTTTGACGGAACGAAAAACCGGGCTGTTTTCCAACAGCGCCCTTTATTTTTCTGGCACGGAGAACAAGATACGACGGTTCCTTTTGAGCCGACTTTTAATTTCTATAAAGCGTTAAAAGAAGATTATGCTGAAGTGCCGGAGCGAATCCGTTTTATGCGGGAAAAAGAATCCGGCCATGCGGTGAGCCGTCCTGGAATGCTTGCAGCTATGGCTTGGTTGGCTGAGCATGTGGCTGGATAAGCGGTTGAATTTCTTTTTCCAAGAAAATTTGGTAAGATGAGAAGAGCAGAATAGGGAGGGATTATGATGGATCAAGACATGAGAGAAAGCATGATGGGTGCCTTGGAACAAGTAGTGGACCCGGAACTTGGAGTCGATATCGTCAACTTAGGCCTTGTTTATGACCTTGACCTTTCAGAAGATGGGTTTGCTGTCGTAACAATGACGTTGACCTCGATGGGATGCCCTATGGGGCCGCAAATCGTGGATATGGTCAAACGGGCGTTGTACGAACTTCCAGAAATTGAAGAAGTAGACGTGAAAATCGTTTGGCAGCCAGTATGGGGCAAAGATCATATGTCGCGTTATGCAAAAATGGCGCTTGGCGTTCGATAATGAGAGCACAAAACACCGTAAAATCATCCGATTTTACGGTGTTTTTTCTATGGTTATCATTTGCCAAAAATGACAGGATTTCATATAATTAAATTAGTCAAATAAGGTCAAACTTATTAAGGAGTGATTTTATGGTTCAATTTACGAACGAAGAACAAAAATCCCCATTGGAACAATATGGTCGAAATATGGTGGAACAAGCGAAAAATGGCAATATGGATCCGGTCATCGGACGGGATCAGGAAATTCGCAATGTCATTCGGATTCTTTCGCGCAAAACGAAAAACAATCCGGTTCTGATTGGAGAGCCTGGGGTTGGGAAAACAGCGATTGTCGAAGGATTGGCGCAGCGGATTGTCCGAAATGACGTGCCAGAAGGGTTAAAAGACCGCATCATTTACGAACTCGACATGAGTGCACTGATTGCCGGCGCCAAATACCGGGGGGAGTTTGAAGAACGCTTAAAAAGTGTGCTGAAGCAAGTAAAAGACAGCGACGGCCAAATTATTTTATTCATCGATGAAATCCATACGATTGTCGGAGCAGGAAAAACCGAAGGGGCAATGGATGCCGGGAATATGCTGAAGCCGATGCTGGCGCGTGGCGAACTGTACTGCATCGGTGCAACGACACTTGATGAGTACCGGATGAACATCGAAAAAGATCCGGCTTTAGAACGCCGTTTCCAGCAAGTTCTAGTACGTGAACCGTCTGTCGAAGATACCGTATCGATTTTAAGGGGCTTGAAAGAACGGTTTGAATTGCACCATGCGGTCCGCATTCATGACCGGGCCATTGTCGCCGCAGCGGCAATGTCAGACCGCTATATTACCGAACGTTTCCTGCCGGACAAAGCGATTGACTTGATCGACGAAGCGTGTGCAATGATCCGGACGGAAATCGATTCAATGCCGCAGGAACTGGATGAAGTTACTCGCCGTTTGATGCAATTGGAAATTGAAGAACAAGCTTTAATGAAAGAAAAAGATCCGGCGAGCCAAAATCGGTTGGACATTTTGAGAAAAGAAATTGCGGATTTGAAATCTTCCACGGCAGATATGAAGAACCAATGGAACACAGAAAAAGAATCGCTGAAAAAGATTCAGGAAAAGCGTGAAAAGCTGGATCAGTATCGTCGGCAATTGGAAGAAGCAGAGAACAAATACGATTTAAATGCCGCGGCTGTCCTCCGCCACGGCAAAATTCCAGAACTTGAAAAAGAACTGGCAGTTCTTGAAAAAGACTTGCATGAAGGCGGTGCAGAACGCCTCTTGCGCGAAGAAGTGACCGAAGATGAAATTGCCGGAATCGTCGCCAGATGGACAGGCATCCCTGTTACGAAGTTAGTCGAAGGGGAACGCGAGAAGCTGTTAAGACTGGATGAAACATTAAAAGAGCGGGTCATTGGGCAAAACCGTGCTGTTGAACTGGTAACAGAAGCTGTATGGCGCGCTCGTGCGGGCATTAAAGATGAACAAAAGCCAATCGGTTCTTTCATTTTCCTAGGTCCTACCGGGGTGGGGAAAACAGAGCTCGCTAAAGCGTTGGCTGCGAACCTTTTCGATTCGGAAGACCATTTTATCCGCATCGATATGTCGGAGTATATGGAAAAACATAGCGTTTCCCGTCTGGTCGGGGCTCCTCCGGGCTATATTGGCTATGAAGAAGGCGGCCAGTTGACAGAAGCAGTTCGCAGAAATCCGTATTCCGTGGTGCTCTTGGATGAAATCGAAAAAGCGCATCCGGACGTCGCCAATATTTTGCTGCAAATCTTGGATGATGGACGGATTACAGACAGCCAAGGCCGGTTGATCAATTTCTCGAATACGGTTGTGATCATGACCTCGAATATCGGCTCCGCTTTCATTGGCGGAACGGATACTGAACACGATCTTGAAGACATTGTCATGGCCGAATTGCGGAAGCATTTTAAACCCGAATTGTTGAACCGCATTGACGATATTGTCATTTTCCACGCACTCGGCAATTCTCATTTCTATGGAATTGCGAAAAAGATGCTGGGAGAGCTGGCACAGCGCATGAAAGGCCAGCAATTGGAATTAGCGGTCGATGATTCGGTCATTGAGTATATTGTGGAAGCGGGAACCGATCCGGTATTTGGAGCCCGTCCGCTAAAACGCTTTATCCAAAGGGAAATTGAAACAAAGATTGCCCGGGAATTGATTAAAGGGGAAATCGAAGCAAATGCCACCTTGCATTTAGGAATGGAAGAGGGGCATTTGAAGATCATCACAAATTAAAAAAATGCGCCATCCGGATAATTCCGGATGGCGCATTTTTAATTAATGCTTTTCTGCTGCTGGCTCGTCTGGGATGATTGCGGAAATAACAAAAATCAAGACAGAGACAATCAGAGAAATATAAACGCCTAACATGAAGTCGAAATGGACGTTTTGTACAGCGCTTACCACATAGTTCAATAAAGAAATCAATAAGAACGACCAAAAGAATGTGCCAATATATTGCATCTAATCTCACCTCTACATAAAATATCTAGCTTAATCATATCATACCGTTTCCCATACACAAAGAAAGTTTCGAAGAATCAAAGATATTTTGTCGGAAGTATGTCAGTTAGTTGAAAAATAACAGGACATGGCGTATTATTATTACCAGGTACTAATAATTGATGTTAAATTGAAATGAGGGACCCATAATGAATGCAGGAATTATCGGCATTGGCAGATGTTTGCCGGAAGATAAATTAACGAACTTCGATTTGGAAAAACGGATGGATACCTCTGATGAATGGATCCGTACGATGACCGGGATTGAAGAGCGCCGAATTGCAAGAGATGAACAGGACACGTCCGATATGGCATTAGAGGCAGCGCAGAAAGCAATTAAAGATGCTGGCATCGATCCTGCTGAAATCGGATTGATTTTGGTTGCAACGGTTACACCGGATCAGCCGTTCCCTTCGATGGCATGTGTCATCCAACAGGAAATTGGGGCAGTACATGCTGCGGCTATGGATGTTTCAGCTGCCTGTGCAGGTTTCATGTATGGCGTCGTCACTGCTAAACAATTCATTGATTCCGATGTTTATAAATATGTCCTCGTTGTAGGCGTGGAAAAATTATCGAAAATTACAAACTGGGAAGACCGCAATACAGCCGTCCTGTTCGGCGACGGAGCCGGAGCAGCAGTCGTCGGGAAAGTATCCGAAGGGCGCGGAATTCTTTCCTTCGAACTCGGAGCGGATGGCAGCGGCGGTTCGAACCTTTACCAAGAAGGCAAGCATTTGGTGATGAACGGCAGAGAAGTGTTTAAATTCGCTGTTCGCCAAATGGGTGAATCTGCAATCAATGTCATTGAAAAAGCAGGATTAACGAAAGAAGAAGTCAACTTTTTAATTCCACATCAAGCCAATATCCGCATCATGGAGGCGTCACGGGCCCGTTTGGAATTACCGGTAGAGAAAATGTCGAAAACGATCCATAAATACGGCAATACATCTGCAGCTTCGATTCCCATTTCTCTTGTAGAAGATGTGGAAGAAGGACGGATTAAAGAGGATGATGTCGTCGTCATGGTCGGATTTGGCGGCGGATTGACATGGGGCGCAATCGCAATGAGATGGGGCAAATAAGAGATATGCGAAAGGAAGAAATGAGAATGGCTAATCGTCGAGTAGTAATTACAGGTATTGGGGCAGTGACTCCTTTAGGAAATGATATCGAAACCACGTGGGAAGCGGTAAAGTCGGGGAAATCCGGTGTAGGGCCGCTGACTCGTTTAGATGCAGATCAATATCCAGCTAAAGTAGCTGCAGAAGTTAAAGACTTTTCAATCGAAGATTATATTGAACGGAAAGAAGCCCGCAAGATGGATCGCTTCACTCATTATGCGCTCGCATCATCCATCATGGCGATGAAGGATGCCGGGCTTGAGCTGGATGAAAAGACAGCACTTCGTACTGGTGTTTGGATCGGTTCCGGCATCGGCGGAATGGAAACGATTGAAAATCAGATGGATGTGTTGAATGATCGCGGCGTTCGCCGCATCAGCCCGTTTTTTGTGCCGATGATCATTCCGGATATGGCTTCTGGCCAGGTTTCCATCCACTTTGGTGCAAAAGCGATCAACTCTTGTTCGGTGACAGCCTGTGCGTCGGGCACAAACTCAATCGGCGACGCATTCAAAGTAATCCAGCGCGGCGATGCGGACGTCATGATTTCAGGTGGAGCCGAAGCGCCGATCACTCGTTTATCGGTAGCCGGCTTTACAGCGAACACAGCCTTAACGACAAATACAGATACGGCAACAGCATCACGCCCATTTGATAAAAACCGTGATGGATTCGTTATTGCGGAAGGTGCAGGGATTGTGATTCTGGAAGAATATGAACATGCAAAAGCACGCGGTGCGAAAATCTATGCTGAACTGATTGGCTACGGTTCAACTGGCGATGCGCACCATATTACGGCTCCGGCACCTGGCGGCGAAGGCGCAGCAAGAGCAATGGCGCAAGCGCTGGAAGACGGCGGTGTTGATAAAACCGAGATCGGCTACATCAATGCCCACGGAACCAGTACCCAATACAATGATTTATATGAAACGATGGCAGTTAAAACGGTTTTCGGGGAGCATGCCTATAAATTAGGAATGAGTTCCACTAAATCCATGACAGGCCACTTATTGGGAGCGGCAGGCGGAATCGAAGCGATTTTCACAGCTTTGGCTTTGAAAGAAGGGATCATGCCGCCGACAATGAACTACGAAACACCGGATGAAGAATGTGATTTGGACTACGTGCCGAATGAAGCCCGCAAAGCAGAGTTTGCTTATGCTATGAGCAACTCGCTTGGCTTCGGCGGACACAATGCTTCTTTAGTATTTAAAAAACTAGCAGAATAATGATTTGCGCCAATAAAACCATCAGCTATTTTTCAGCTGGTGGTTTTTCTTTTGTTGAATAAGAGGGGGGAATGCCTATAATTACCATATTTATAGAAATTGTGAAATAATTTGTAAAATTATAAAAAATGCGTTGCCTTGGTAATGTTTTTGTAATAAACTTTGTTTAGAGTGAATTGACAGAAAAAAAAGAATTTTGAGGTGTTCACATGACTGGGAACTACACAACGAAAAAAACGACACCCCTTTTGCAAGTAAGAAATTTACAAACGGGCTTTAAAATTGACCGGAAGTTTTACAATGCAGTCGAAAATGTCTCGTTCAATGTCGACAGAAAACAAATTGTCGGGATCGTGGGAGAGTCTGGGTGTGGAAAGAGCGTAATGTCATTGTCCATTATGCAGCTATTGCCGAACGGCATCGGCAAAATCCGTGGCGGAGAAATTGACTTTGAAGGATTGAATATTTCAGAACTAAGCGATAAAAAGATGAATAAAATACGGGGCAAAGAGATATCAATGATTTTTCAGGAACCGATGACTTCGCTAAATCCCGTATTCACCATCGGTTATCAGATAGAAGAAGTGATCTTGAACCACGAATCGATTTCTAAAAAAGAAGCGAGGCTCCGTTCAATCGCTTTGCTGAAAAGTGTGGGAATTCCAAGAGCGGATAAAATCGTTAACGAGTATCCCCATCAATTATCGGGTGGAATGCGACAACGGGTCATGATCGCGATGGCCATCGCCTGCCAACCGAAATTGCTCATAGCAGACGAACCGACAACCGCTTTGGATGTTACGGTACAGGCCCAAATTTTGGAACTGCTGAAAGATATTCAGGAAACCAATGATATGTCCATTATCCTGATTACGCACGATCTTGGCGTAGTAGCGGAAATCTGTGATGAAGTGATTGTTATGTATGCAGGGAAGATTGTCGAAAAGGCGACGGTAGATGAATTGTTCAACAATCCGAAGCACCCCTATACAGACCTTTTGATGAAGGCGATTCCGAAAATGGATGAAGATGTGGAGAAATTAGCAACAATTGATGGATTAGTTCCTTCTATTATAAATATGCCGCAAATCGGCTGCCGGTTTGCCAACCGCTGCCCGAAAGCGATGCCGGAATGCTTAACGGTCACTCCTCAATTAGGAGAAGTGGAACCGCAGCACGAAGCAGCATGCCTCCTTTACGATGAAAGCTGGCCGGCAGGAGAAGAACGCCAAAGAGAAGGGGTACCTGTTCTATGACAACGAGAGATTTTATCCAGGAAAGAATCGATAGCTTAGAAAATCGTGAAGTCTTGCTTGATGTACAGAATTTAAAAACCTACTATCCGGTAACTGGCGGATTTTTCAAGCGGGTCGTCGGCAACGTAAAAGCGGTGGATGATGTGTCCTTTAGCATCCGAAAAGGTGAAACCTTAGGGCTGGTTGGGGAATCGGGCTGCGGCAAATCGACAACTGGCCGGACGATTCTGCGGTTGCTGAAACCGACGGATGGAAAAATCCTATTTGAAGGAAAAGACATCACGAAAGTCACCGGCTCCAAATTGCAAAAAGCACGGCGTGATTTTCAAATGGTTTTCCAAGACCCTTATGCCTCCTTAAATCCGATGCAAATGGTGGGAGATATTATTGCAGAACCTATCCTCAATTACGAGAAACGCAATAAAAAAGAGTTGGAGCAAGAAATCAAAGCATTATTAACGAGAGTCGGACTGCCGGAAGAGGCCTATTACAAATACGCCCATGAATTTTCCGGCGGCCAGCGCCAACGCATCGGGATTGCCCGTGCACTGGCTTTGAACCCGAAATTGATTGTCGCAGATGAACCGGTGTCCGCACTGGACGTATCTGTACAGTCGCAAGTATTGAATCTGCTGAAGGAATTGCAGATCGAGTTCGATTTGACTTATTTGTTTATCGCGCATGATTTGAGCGTCGTAAAGCATATGAGCGATCGAATCGGAGTAATGTATTTGGGCAATCTCGTTGAGCTTGCTTCAAATAGAGATTTATACAGAGAACCTTTGCATCCTTACACACAGGCTTTGATTTCTGCGATTCCGGAACCAAATACGGCGATCAAGAAAGAACGGATTGTGCTGGAAGGAGATGTGCCAAGTCCGCAAAATCCGCCGACCGGCTGCCCGTTCCATACGCGGTGCCCAATGGCAATGGAAGCATGCTCGAAAGAAAAGCCTCCATTAAAAGAAGTGCGGCCAGGCCATTTTGCAGCATGTCTTCTGTATTAAATCAAAAAAATTTTTTTGAGGGGGAAAAGTATGAAGAAGAACAAATCCTTACTTTGGCTTTTCGCGATGATCCTTGTCGTTTCCGCATTTCTAGCGGCTTGCGGCGGAGATGATGGCGATACAGGCAGCAAAGATTCAAAGAAAGAAGACGGCACTACAGAAGATAAGGCAGCTGACGGAGAACCGCAAAAAGGCGGCACGTTAGTATACGGAATCGATGCTCCACCTGAAGGATTATTCTCTACGGCATTTTATGGGATTCAAACAGACTTTGATGTTATTTCCTTATTTGATGAATCATTGATTAATTATAACGAAAACCTGGAGCCGGAGCCGAACGTAGCTTCATGGACAACAGAAGACAACAAAGTCTTCAACTTTAAATTTGAAGAAGGCGTTAAATGGCACAACGGCGAAGAATTGACAGTCAATGACTGGGTATTCGCTTTCGAAACGTTAGCAGATCCTGACTATGACGGTCCCCGCTACACAAACGTCCAAACGATTGAAGGAGCAGAAGCTTACCGCAACGGAGAAGCTGATACGATTTCAGGAGTGGAAGTGATAAACGACTACGAAGTGAAAATCACATTTGATGAAGCGCGTGTGAACAACTTGACGAACCTTTGGTCTTACCCGCTTCCAGAATCCGTTCTTGGCGATGTGCCGGTAGCTGAAATGTCAGCATCTGAATGGGTGCGTTCAACACCAATCGGAATTGGACCATTTAAAGTAGATAAAATTGTTCCAGGCGAATCTGTTGAGTTTTCTCGATTCGATGAATACTGGAATGGCGACGTTAACTTGGACAAAATCGTCTTGCGCGTCATCGACAACTCTTCTGTTGTAGGGGCATTGCAAAATGGCGATATCGATATGATTTCGCTTCAACCGGTTTCCGGCCCTGAAGTAGAACCGTTAGAAAACGTTGAAATTGTCACATATCCTGGCCTTTCTTACTATTATGTAGGATTCAAGCTTGGCAAATTCGACAATGCGACACAAACCATCACGGAAGAACTTCCGAAATACCAAAGCAAAGAGCTTCGCCAAGCGATGATGTATGCGATCAACCGCCAAGAATGGGTGGATGCATTCTTCTTCGGCTATGCAAATGTCGTGAACAAACCGGTTCCAACTTCACATTGGAACGCAGCAGACGATGCAGAAGCAGACTTGAACACTTATGAATACGATCCGGAAAAAGCAAAAGAAATGTTAGATGCAGCTGGATACGTAGATATAAACGATGACGGCTTCCGTGAAGATCCGAACGGCGACGAGTTCGTTGTGAAATTCTCACACTATGCAACTGGAAATCCGACATTTGAGTCTCGCGCACAAGCAATCACGCAATATTGGGAAGAAGTCGGCATCAAATCCGAACTTGAAATGGTCGAAGTTAACCTTTACTACGACATGATTGAAAAAGATGATCCTTCAATCGAAACATTCTTCGGCGGATGGGGAACTGGCACAGACCCGGATCCATCTGGACTATGGAAAGCAGATCAATTATGGAACTACCCGCGCTACAACAATCCGGAAGCAGATCAATTGCTTGATGATGCTTTAAATATTGACATTGTGGGAACAGATCAGCAAAAACGTGCAGACCTTTACATCGAATGGCAGAAGATCGTCAACGAAGAAGTGCCAATGCTTTATATTGCTGAACTGGAAGAAATTGTAGCTATGAACGAACGTGTTGGCGGAACTGAATTTGATGTATCAGGTTCTAACAGCCCAGCCGAATGGTTTGTAACAGAATAATAATAGTAGATTTTCATTCAACGGTGGGCGCAGCAAGTCGCCCATCGTTGAATCATTATTGGCTCTTATGCACGGTAAGGGATGTTTGATGGCAAATAATTCTTACCGTGCCCGGGAGCGCAGCTGAGAATATGACAGACAAGGAGAGTATATATGCTGAAATATACGATTAGAAGGTTGCTTGGAATGATACCTATGCTCATCCTGATATCCATTGTGGTATTTACTTTAGCGAAATTGATGCCGGGAGATTCCTTGAGCGGCGAAATCGATCCACTCAATACGAATCCGGAATACATAGCAGAAATGAGAGAAAAATTAGGGTATAACGAACCGCTTCCTGTTCAATATTTCGACTGGATTACCGGTTTTCTGCAAGGCGATTTCGGAAAATCGACGCGCTTTAAAGTTCCGGTAGCAGATGTGATTATCGAGAAAATCCCCAATACGCTGTTTCTTGGGGTCATGTCCTTGCTCATAACCTATATTCTTGCATTTCTAATGGGCATGTATTCAGGGCGTAAACCGTATACAATCGGAGACAATGCGATAGCTGGAGTGAATTATATCATGCTCGCAATTCCTTCCTTTGTCGCAGCTGTATTTGCTATATATTTTTTCTCCTTCCATTTAAATTGGTTCCCATTCGGAGGATCTGTCGATATTTTAGTAGAGGAAGGTACGCTCGACTACTGGTTCAGCCGGCTTCATCATGTCTTACTGCCTGCCCTAGTTTTAGGAGCAATGAGTACCGCTTCATATACCCAGTTCTTGCGCAATGATATTATTGAAAATTCCCGAAAAGATTTTGTGCGCACAGCGCGTGCAAAAGGGACGCCGCTCAAGAAAATTTACAATGTCCATATTTTAAGAAATTCTATTATTCCATTAGTTACCTTTTTAGGCTTTGATTTTGCTGCACTTATCGGCGGCGCAATCATTACTGAAACCATTTTCACATATCCGGGCATTGGCCAGCTTTTCCTTGATTCAGTTACCAGCAGGGATTATCCGACCTTAATGGCCTTAACAATGCTTTTGTCGTTCTTGACACTTGCTGGGAATTTAATCGCAGACATCTTATACGGAATCGTGGATCCACGAATCCGTCTGGACTAAGGAGGAGCAATTATGGCATCAACTACTACCATCTCACAGCAAAAGAAGCCGGAAAGAAGCTTGTCTCCCTGGCAGATTGCCAGAAAGAAATTTTTGCGGAATAAACTAGCCATGGCTAGCAGCATTTTCATCCTACTCGTCACCATTATGTCTTTATCTGCACCATTCGTAGCGAATTTTTTATCGCCGCTCCCAGATGTTACAAAAGTAAATATTGGATCGATGAACATTCAGCCGAACGGGGAGCATTTGCTTGGAACCGATAAGAGCGGGAGGGACGTCCTGACAAGATTATTTTACGGGGGGCGCATTTCCTTATTGGTCGGTTTTAGCGCGACTCTGATCGTAGTGACGTTAGGAACGCTCGTCGGTTCAATTGCCGGATTTTTCGGCGGCATGGTAGACAATATCCTGATGCGTTTTACGGATTTCGTTTTGAACTTCCCATTTTTGGTATTTGTTATCGTTTTAAATACGATTTTATATGGCATAGTAGACGGCCTATGGGTGCTGATTTTAGTGATTGGCGTCTTGAGCTGGGGCGGGGTTGCGCGGCTGGTGCGAAGCAAAGTTCTCGCTGAGAAGGAGAATGAATACATTTTGGCGGCGTTGTCCATTGGCTGTTCGCCATGGAAAGTCATCCGGAAGCACTTGCTGCCGAACGTCATGTCAACCATCATCGTGCAGGCCACTTTGATCTTTGCCAGCATGATTGTTGCGGAAGCCGCATTGAGCTATTTAGGATTCGGGGTTCCGCAAGCCACCCCAAGTTGGGGCAACATGCTGTCCTCGGCAAATGAACCTGACGTATTGCAAGGTAAACCATGGATTTGGATGCCGCCGGCTTTCATTATCACATTGACGATTCTATCCATCAATTTTATCGGTGAAGGATTGAAAGATGCCCTTAACCCCAAATCACTTCGTTAAAAGCAAGAGCCGCCTCCAATGTGGCTCTTTTTTTTATAGAATAAAAAGCGATAAGTCAAATTATTAATATTTATCAAAATAAAGTGCAAAAGTATAATAGAAGAGTTATAATTAAAAAAATCAATCTTTTCGGAAAAATAAGGAGGCATTCCCGTGTTCACCAAGAAAAGACCGATCTTACTTATTTTCATGCTGGTGATAAGTGGATTTTTAGCAGCTTGTGGCGGCAATGGAGGAAGTGATGAGGGCAGACAGAATAATGAAGGCGGTACGGGCGGAGGATCAGGAGAACCTGATGCGGAACAAGTATTGAATTTAATTGAAAGCGCTGAAATTCCAACAATGGATTCGGCTTTAGCGGAAGACGCAGTAGCCTTCAATATCTTGAACAATGTCAATGAAGGATTGTTTCGGTTGAATCAGGAAAATATGGCTGAACCGGCTCTCGCTGAAAGCGAACCTGAAATCAGCGAAGATGGTTTGACGTATACCTTTACCTTGCGTGAGGCTAATTGGTCGGATGGAACACCAGTTACTGCAAATGACTTTGTATTTGCTTGGCAACGGGCGATCGACCCTGCAACCGGCTCACCATACGGGCCTTATATGATGGCAGGAACCATCAAAAATGCAGAAGCGATTGCAGCTGGTGAAATGGACAAAGCCGAACTGGGAGTAGAAGCGACTGATGATAAAACGTTAGTTGTAACCCTTGAACGTCCGGTGCCTTACTTTATGTCATTGATGGCATTTGGCACTTTCTATCCTCAGAACGAAGCTTTTGTAACAGGCCAGGGAGATGCATATGCGTCCAACTCCGATAATGTGCTGTACAACGGACCGTTTATGCTGACGAACTGGGACGGAACGGGGCTAACCTGGTCAATGGAAAAGAATCCGGAATATTGGGATGCAGAGACGGTTCAGCTTCAAACCATCAATGTGGACGTAATTAAAGAACCGAGCACAGCTGTGAATCTCTATACATCAGGAGAAAAAGACCGGGCTGGATTGTCAGGAGAATTCGCAATGCAATATGCAGAAGATCCGGAAGTTGTGACGGAACTCGAACCAAGCATCTTCTACTTGAAATTTAATCAGGAACGGAATGGGGAAGAGACGCCGCTCGCCAATGAAAACATCCGAAGAGCCATATCGATGGCTTTCAATAAGCAGGATTTAGTGGATGTCGTGCTGGCTAACTGGTCCTTGCCTGCGAACTATCTCGTACCGACAGAATTCACGTTCAATGAAAATAACGAAGATTTCCGAGACATCAACGGAGACATGAATGAATTCAATGCAGAAGAGGCGAAGCAATATTGGGAAACCGGATTGCAAGAACTTGGTGTCAGTGAAGTGACCTTGGATTATTTAGGAGACGACACCGAGACGTCAAAAAAATTAAATGAATACATGAAAGCCCAGCTTGAAGAAAATCTTGTAGGCTTAACGATTGAAATTAATACCGTCCCGTTCAGTGTTCGCCTAGAACGGGATGAAGCACAAGATTACGACATTCAAAATTCCGGTTGGGGTCCGGACTATCAAGATCCGATGACATTCATCGACTTGTTCGTAACCGATTCCCCTCAAAACAAAATGTCCTATTCAAATGCTGAGTTTGATGAGTTGGTCAATGCAGCGAAAGGAGAGCTGGCTCAAGACCTTGAAGGACGATGGGAAGCAATGGCGCAAGCTGAACAGATTCTGATAGAAGAAGATGCGGCAATCGCACCGATCTATCAGCGCGGCCGGATGTCCTTGCAGAAACCGTATGTCAAAGACATCATCTCGCATCCGTTTGGAGGAGACTACAGCTATAAATGGGCGTACATCTCTGGGAAATAAGAAAAGCGGAAGCGGCCCGTTAGCCCCGAAAGGCATAAGGCGCTTCACGCAGGAAATCCTGAAAAAATGAAAGAGGCTGCAAAATGCAGCCTCTTTCATTCTTTATTTGCGCTTGCGGCCTAAGCCCATCGCATTTTCCATTTTCTTTAATGTCTTATTGGCTAAGAAATTCGCTTTTTCGGCGCCTTCGTCCAAAATGCGGTCCAATTCTTCCGAGTCCAATAATTCTTTATAGCGTTCTTGGATAGGAGCCAAGTGAGCAGTTACGGCTGACGCGACGGAAGCTTTGAAGTCGCCATAGCCGACGCCTTCATATTTAGCAACAAGCGAATCGATGCTTGCATCCGTAAGTGCGGCTTCAATCGTCAAGAGGTTTGAAATCCCTGGTTTGTTTGTTGGATCGTATTTGACGATCCCTTCCGAATCCGTCACAGCTGATTTGATTTTCTTTTCAATCGTTTTTAAATCGTCCAATAACGTGACGATAGATTTTTTATTGGCATCCGACTTGCTCATTTTTTTAGTAGGATCTTGCAGCGACATGATGCGCGCGCCGTTTTTCGGAATGCGGATTTCCGGAATGGTCAAAACATCGTTGTATTTTTTGTTGAACCGTTCCGCTAAATCGCGCGTCAGTTCAATATGCTGCTTCTGATCGTCGCCAACAGGCACAACATCTGTTTGGTAGAGCAGTATATCAGCAGCCATTAGCGGAGGATAAGTCAATAATCCAGCAGACACAGAAGCGGTCTTCGCTGATTTATCTTTATATTGGGTCATGCGCTCCAATTCGCCAATAGTAGAGACGCATTGCATCATCCATCCGGCTTGGGCATGTGCGGGAACTTCAGATTGGATAAATAGGGTGACTTTCTCGGGATCGATCCCGACAGCCAAGTAAAGAGCTGCAAGAGCCTTAATATTTTTTCTGAGTTCTAACCGTTCTTGCGGCATGGTGATGGCGTGTTGGTCGACGATGCAAAAAATGCAGTCAAATTCATCTTGCAGATCAGTAAATTGTTTAAACGCACCGATGTAATTTCCTAGCGTGACTGTACCGGTAGGCTGAACGCCTGAAAAGATTTTTTTCTTCATTTCTTTTCCTCCTCCTAATAAAAAAACACAGCACACATCCCTGTAAAAAAGGGACGAATGATGTGTTTTTCCGCGGTACCACCCTAGTTGCCGTATTTGGCCACTCTTCTTCATAACGTGAAGATCACGGAAACAGCTACTGTTACTTCACTGTTTCAGCTCAAAAGTCCATTCAATGCAGCTCTCTGCCTGTTTCCACCGACCACAGGCTCTCTATATAGAAGAAACTGCATTTACTCTTCTTTCTCATCGCTCAATGTTTATTTTCTAAGTATAATACAAAAAACTTTTTTTGTGCAACGGTTAAAGTTCATAAATCAATAAGGAAATCACCATAAAGAGCAATGTCACGCCGCCGATGATCAATAGTGGTGTAGCCGACAGCGAGAAAATTTCGGAAGGGGCCCGCATTTCATCATCTTCGAGAGTGGATCTGACTTTGAAGAATTTCCGCATACTGAGTGTAAAGATATCGAAAACTCCTGTCCTGATGACAAACACCCATAAACCGATAAAAACCAGGACCCCTCCAAAAATAAACGAATTATTTATATAAGAAAGCAGGGAGAAAGGCTCGCTTCGAATGAGCATGGTCAGTAAAATTAGCACCTGCACAACAATGACACTTATCACCAATTTTTTCATTTTTGCACCTCAATTCTTATTAATTGTAGAAGAACTTAAAAAAAAAATCAAAAAAATAATGAAAATAATTCCACCTCGAAAATGCTGATAACTTCAATAATCACGGCTTTTTGTGTAATAATGTTGAAACACAATTGTTACAAAAGTGTAAATACTTTTAAAAAAAGTACTGTACAAGAAAAAAAGATTATGTATAATAAACAGTGTACCAATTTTTCAGAAAATTTAAGGGGGTCACCTAAGTGAAGAACAGCAAGTTATTTTGGCTACTTAGCCTTGTTTTAGTTCTTAGCGCTTTCCTAGCTGCATGTGGCGGCGGGGATGACGATAAAGCTGAAACACCAGAGACAGACGGCGACGATAAAGCAGCCGGAGAAGAACCAGCAGGAGAACCAGATGCTGAACAAGTACTTAACTTGATGGAAGGTGCAGAAATCCCAACAATGGATTCATCATTGGCTGAGGATGCCGTTGCTTTCAACATCATGAACAACGTTAACGAAGGTTTATTCCGTTTAAACCAAGAAAACGTTGCTGAACCTGCTCTTGCAGAAGCTGAACCAGAAGTCAGCGAAGATGGATTAACTTACACTTTCAAATTACGTGATGCTAAATGGTCTAACGGCGAACCAGTAACTGCTAACGATTTCGTATTCTCTTGGCAGCGTGCGATCGACCCTGCGACTGGATCACCTTACGGCCCATACATGATGGCTGGTACGATTAAAAACGCTGAAGCAATTGCTGCAGGCGAAATGGACAAAGCTGAATTGGGAGTTAAAGCTGTTGACGAGAAAACTCTAGAAGTTACTCTTGAGCGCCCTACTCCATACTTCATGTCACTAATGGCTTTCGGAACTTTCTACCCATTAAACGAAGCTTTCGTTACTGAAAAAGGCGATGCTTACGCTTCTAACTCAGATAACTTGCTTTACAACGGTCCATTCATGTTAACAAACTGGGATGGCACTGGCTTGACTTGGTCTATGGAGAAAAACCCTGAGTACTGGGATGCAGAAACAGTTAAACTTGAAACAATCAACGTAGACGTTGTTAAAGAAACTAGCACTGCAATCAACCTTTACACTTCAGGCGAAAAAGACCGTACAGGTCTATCTGGTGAATTCGCAATGCAATATGCTGAAGATCCAGAAGTTGTAAGAGAACTAGAACCAACTGTGTTCTACTTGAAATTTAACCAAGAGCGCAATGGAGAACAAACTCCACTTGCAAACGTAAATATCCGTAAAGCGATTTCTATGGCTTTCAACAAACAAGATCTAGTTGATGTAGTATTAGCAAACGGTTCATTGCCAGCTAACTACCTAGTACCAACTGAATTCACATTCGACGAAAACAACGCGGACTTCCGTGAAGTTAACGGCGACATGAACGAATTCAATGCTGAAGAAGCGAAGAAATTCTGGGCAACTGGAATGGAAGAGCTTGGCTTGACTGAAGTTACACTTGAAATGCTTGGTGGAGATTCAGAGCTTGCTAAGAAAATGGACGAGTACATGAAATCTCAACTTGAAGAAAACCTTGAAGGTTTGACTCTTGAGCTTAAAGCTGTTCCTTTCGGAGTTCGCTTAGAGCTTGATGAAGCACAAGACTATGATATCCAAAACTCTGGTTGGGGCCCTGACTATCAGGATCCAATGACATTCATTGACCTATTCGTAACAGGATCTGCTCAAAACAAAATGTCTTACTCTAACGAAGAATTCGATACTTTAGTTGATCAAGCGAAAGGCGAATTGGCTCAAGATCTTGCTGGTCGCTGGGAAGCTATGGCTAAAGCAGAACAAATCTTGATCGAAGAAGATGCTGCAATCGCACCAATTTACCAACGCGGTTTGATGTCTCTTCAAAAACCTTACGTGCATGACATTATCTCTCACCCATTCGGCGGAGATTACAGCTACAAATGGGCTTACATTTCAGGTAAATAAGTTAATTACCCGGCCTCTGTGAAAAACAAATAGAAAGAGAGTATATCGCTGGTATTTGGACGATATACTCTCTTTTCTAATGCAGGCGAATTCACCGAAAATTGACCATTTTCTGCTAACTATCGAAAAGAACAAGCCTATCGTCGACGCACATAGCTTGTGAAATAGAATTATTTTTTGGAGGTGCAACATGGCACGATACATCGGCAAACGATTGATCTATATGGTGATCACATTGGCATTGATTGCAACATTTACATTTTTCTTAATGAAGATTTTACCAGGTTCCCCTATCGCTTCCGCAGATAAATTATCTCCAGAACAAAGGGCAGTAGTAGAAGCACGGTATGGTTTAGATGAACCTCTGCCTGTTCAATATTTTGATTATATGTTTGGCTTGTTAAAAGGGGATTTAGGTATTTCAATTAACCAATTTAAAGGAGCAAATGTTACAGACCTGATTATTAGCCGTATGGGTCCATCTGCTCAAATTGGTTTCCAAGGTATGGTGCTGGGAACAATTCTCGGCATCTTGCTTGGAATGATTGCTGCCTTAAGGCAGAATAGTTGGATAGACTACTCTAGTACGCTTGTTGCGATTATTGGTATTTCCATTCCATCGTTTGTATTTGCTTCCTTGCTGCAATACTGGTTCGGTTTGAAACTGGAATGGTTCCCGGTAGCTTTATGGAAAGACGGCTTTATGTCCAGCGTCTTGCCATCCATCGCGTTGGCGATGTTCCCGCTTGCAACAGCGGCACGTTTCATCCGTACAGAAATGATTGAAGTTTTAGGTTCTGACTATATCACTTTAGCAAAAGCAAAAGGTGCCAGCGGTTCAGAAATCGCATTTAAACATGCGATCCGTAACGCATTGATTCCGTTAATTACGGTTCTTGGTCCAATGGCAGTCGGTATTCTTACTGGTTCTTTAGTAGTCGAGCAAATTTTTGCAATTCCAGGAATCGGGGAGCAGTTTGTAAAATCAATCATGGTGAATGACTTCTCAATCATTATGGGAACAACGATTTTCTTCTCAGTCTTCCTAATTATCGTTATCTTGATTGTCGATATTTTGTACGGCGTTATCGATCCGCGCATCCGTCTTTCAGGAGGTAAAAACTAATGACCCAAAATCTAGAAAAACTGCCAAAAGGTTCATTTGAACGCATCACCGTAGACACAAAACAGGCAGAACGCATCACGAAGCCGAGTGTCAGCTTCTGGCAAGATGCTTGGATGCGCTTAAAGAAAAATAAAGGGGCAATCGTCAGTATCATCCTTTTCGGATTGATTGTCATCATGTCTTTTGTTGGGCCAATGATCAGCCCTTATGAGCCAAATGCTCAAACAATCACGCATGCAAACTTGCCGCCCAAGATTCCAGGAATTGAAAAACTGGGGATCATGGATGGAACAGGTTCTCTTGGCGGCAAAGAAGTCGACTTGTATGATATGAAAAATGTCGAAGTCAATTATTGGTTCGGAACTGATGGGCTTGGTCGTGACATGTTCTCGCGTGTATGGAAAGGAACGCAAGTATCCCTATTCATCGCATTTGTCGCTGCCGCAATCGACATGTTTATCGGTGTTATTTACGGCGGAATTTCCGGTTATTTCGGTGGCCGCATTGATGATATCATGCAGCGTGTCGTCGAAATTTTAACAGGTATTCCAAACTTGGTTGTTGTTATTCTCTTCATCTTGATCATGGATCCGGGGATTCTCGCGATCATTATCGCTTTGACCATCACCGGTTGGACGGGGATGTCACGGGTAGTTCGTGGACAAGTACTGAAATACAAATCCCAGGAATTCGTTTTGGCTTCCCGCACATTAGGGGCGAGCGATTCCCGCATTATTTGGAAACACTTGATGCCTAACGTGTTAGGCATCATCATCATCAATACGATGTTCACGATTCCTGGCGCCATTTTCTTCGAGGCTTTTTTAAGTTTCATTGGACTTGGTCTTCAAGCACCCGATGCATCGCTTGGAACATTGATCAACGATGGTTATAAATTGCTTCAATACCAGCCGCATATTTTAGCATTCCCGGCTGTCCTATTAAGTATTATCATGATTTGCTTCAACTTGATCGGCGATGGTCTTCGTGATGCGCTGGATCCGAAGATGAAAGATTAAGGAGGAAAGTTAAATGGAGAAAATTTTACAAGTAAAAGACCTCGAGCTTTCCTTTAACACATTTGGTGGGGAAGTCAAAGCGATCCGAGGCGTTAACTTTGATTTATACAAAGGTGAAACGTTAGCAATTGTAGGAGAATCCGGTTCTGGTAAATCGGTTACGACAAAATCGATCATGCGTTTATTGCCTGATCATTCAGCTGAATTTAAAAATGGAGAAATCCTATTTGGCGGCCGTGATCTGACGAAATTGAGCGATAAAGAAATGCAGAAGATTCGTGGAAAAGACATTTCGATGATTTTCCAAGATCCAATGACTTCTTTAAACCCGACGATGCCGATTGGCCGTCAAATTACTGAACCGTTATTGAAACACCAAAAAATTGGCAAAGAAGAAGCGAAAAAAGTAGCGATCGATTTGCTTCGCCTTGTTGGGATGCCTAAGCCAGAATTGCGGATGAAGCAATATCCGCACCAATTCTCAGGCGGTCAGCGCCAGCGTATCGTAATTGCCATCGCCTTAGCCTGCAATCCGCAAATCTTGATTGCGGATGAGCCGACTACGGCACTCGATGTTACGATCCAAGCGCAGATTCTAGAGCTGATGAAAGACCTTCAGAAAAAAATTGACACATCGATCATTTTCATAACCCATGATTTAGGGGTTGTTGCGAATGTAGCTGACCGTGTAGCTGTTATGTACGGCGGCAAGATTGTGGAAATTGGAACAGTGGATGAAATTTTCTATAATCCACAGCATCCATATACATGGGGACTATTAAGTTCAATGCCTTCATTGGATACAGAAGAAGCGAAATTATATGCCATTCCAGGAACTCCTCCGGACCTTTTGGATCCGCCTAAAGGAGATGCGTTTGCACTTCGCAGCGAATATGCATTGCAAATTGATATGGAGCAAAACCCTCCATTCTTTAAAGTCAGCGATACACATTCTGCTGCAACTTGGCTCTTGCATCCGGATGCTCCGCAAGTGGATCCTCCTGCGACGGTTATCGAGCGCATGAAGAAATTTCCGGGAAGCCGATATTATGAAGGGGGCGCAATTTGATGGCAGAAAAATTACTTGAAATCAAAGAGTTAAAACAGCATTTTAATGTAGGCAAACCCAATGAAGTAAAAGCGGTAGACGGCATCAGCTTCGATATTTATCGCGGTGAGACACTTGGATTGGTAGGGGAATCCGGTTGTGGGAAATCTACAACTGGCCGCTCGATCATCCGATTGTACGATGCAACTTCAGGCGACGTTTTTTATGAAGGCGAAAACGTACACGGCAAGAAATCCAAGAAAGATTTGAAAAAGTTCAATCGCAAAATGCAGATGATTTTCCAGGATCCTTATGCTTCCTTGAATCCTCGTATGAAAGTCATGGACATTATAGCTGAAGGCATTGATATTCACGGCCTGGCTAAAAATGCAGCAGACCGCAAGAAAATGGTTTTTGATTTGCTCGAAACAGTTGGATTGAACAAAGAGCACGCGAACCGTTACCCACATGAATTTTCAGGTGGACAGCGCCAGCGTTTAGGAATCGCCCGCGCACTGGCGGTAGAACCGGATTTTATCATTGCCGATGAACCGATTTCTGCCCTGGACGTTTCTATCCAGGCGCAAGTGGTTAACTTGTTGAAAGAATTGCAAGAAGAAAAAGGGTTAACGTATTTGTTTATCGCCCACGATCTGTCGATGGTTAAATACATTTCAGACCGTATCGGCGTTATGTATTTCGGTAAAATGGTTGAGTTGGCTCCAGCAGAAGATTTATATAACAATCCAATGCATCCTTATACTCAATCTTTGCTTTCAGCCATTCCGCTTCCAGATCCGAATTATGAGCGCAACCGGGTCCGTAAATCCTACGACCCTGCTATCCATAATTACACAGAGAAAGACGATGTGAAGATGAGAGAAATCACCCCTGGGCATTTTGTACAATGTTCAGAAAGCGAATTCCAGTCCTTGAAAGCATCTGCTGCGGTAAAATAATATAAAGTAAACGATGATTCCATACTTTGGAATCATCGTTTTTTTCTTTCAATTTATTGAAATAATGATAAAATTAAACTACAACAGGGAGAGGGTGCATGGCAACAATGAAATGGACAAAATTAACAATTACTAGCGCACTGATGCTAAGCACATTGGCATCCACTACAGTTATGGCGGCTGAAGATAAAGAGGCAGCTCCTGACTTTACAACACGTACATATCATTCACTAGAAGTGAATGAAGAAATTTTAGCTACTTCACAATTATTTAAATACGATTCCGGACTGACTTTTGAATATCCTGATGCAGTAAGAGGCATTTTTGTAACGGGGCATTCTGCTGGGGGCGAGCGTTTTGAGAAGCTGGTTGATTTAATCGATACAACGGACCTAAACGCCATGGTAATCGATTTTAAAGAAGATATGGGTTATCTGACTTACAAGCCGGAAGAAGGATCACCGCTGGCGAAATTGGGCATTGGACAGCCTTTTATAAAAGATCCGCGGGCAGTACTGG
This sequence comes from Planococcus ruber, assembly GCF_022819085.1. Classification (GTDB taxonomy): domain Bacteria; phylum Bacillota; class Bacilli; order Bacillales_A; family Planococcaceae; genus Planococcus; species Planococcus ruber. The sequence continues at coordinate 103,453 of NZ_JALHAG010000001.1, forward strand.
AAAGAATGGAAGAAAAAAAGATTTACCCAATTGCACGAGTGGTTGTCTTTAAAGATTCGGAATTGGCAAATGCTAAACCCGAGCTTTCATTTGTCGAAGGCAATGGAATATGGAAGAACGGGAGAGGCGAGTCGTTCGTCAATCCATTTTTGAAAGAAGTCTGGGACTATAATGTCCAAATTGCAATCGAAGCGGCGAAGCTTGGGTTTAAGGAAATCCAGTTTGATTATGTGAGATTTCCTGAAGGGTTTGAAAAACGTGCAGACACGCTTCAATATTCAATGGGTGAATATGCAGACTCTGATTTAGATCCTGTTCAAAGACGAGTAGAAGCTGTCACAGATTTTGTAGCCTATGCCAGAGAACAGCTTAAACCGTATGATGTAGAAGTTTCGGTGGACATCTTCGGCTATTCAGCGACACTTCCGGAAGCGCCTGGAATTGGACAGAACTTCTCTCGAATTTCTGAGAACGTGGACGTCATTTCTTCTATGATCTATCCAAGCCACTGGACTTCTTATTTTGGCATTGCGAAACCCGATTTGGAGCCTTATAAGCTAGTTTCTGAATATGCAAAAGTGGAAAACAAAAAACTGGGCGAATTGAAAGATCCACCGGTATCGCGTCCATGGCTTCAAGACTTTACCGCTTCCTATTTAGGGGCAGGAAATTACTTGAACTACGGGAAAGCGGAAGTGGAAGCCCAGATCAAAGCCTTGCATGATAATGGCATTGACGAATACCTTCTATGGAATGCCGGCAATAGTTATTCACCCGGCGTGGATTATACACCTGAATAATGGAGCAGCATGATGCAGCCGCAAGAGGAAAAGCGCCAAATTCCTCTTGCGGCTTTTTAGTGAATAAGAAAAATAAAAGCTTCCGGACTTTTTCTCAAGCAGACGAAACTATTTAAAAGGTGAAACGTACTATAAAGAGAAGACTTTATTTTCAAATCTTCACTTGTAATTGAGAATAAATTTTTTTCACAATAGGGTTTAATAGGGACAGGATGCGGGTATTTTTAATAATATGTACGAGAGAATGAAGCCGTGAAATTATAACGATAATGTGACAAACTCTACAAAAATAATAGTTTTTTTGTCTAAGGTATGTTCAATTGAAAGCTAATATTGTATAATGAATGTAGAGCTTCTATATTATAGTGATTCTAATTTAATAAATTTCTAATATGATTTAACTTGAATCCGAAAGGAAGTGTTCCACTATGATGGTAACTCTATTTACTTCTCCAAGCTGTACGTCTTGCCGGAAAGCAAAAGCGTGGCTAGAAGAACATGAAATTCCATATACTGAACGCAATATATTTTCTGAGCCGTTAACAATCAGCGAGATCAAAGAAATCTTGCGCATGACAGAAGACGGTACAGATGAAATAATTTCGACTCGCTCGAAGATTTTCCAAAAATTAAATGTTGATGTCGAGAGCCTGCCTCTACAACGCTTATATGAGTTAATCCAAGAACATCCAGGATTGTTGCGCCGTCCGATTATCATGGACGAAAAACGTCTCCAGGTTGGATACAATGAAGACGAAATTCGCCGTTTCCTTCCGCGCAAAGTTCGTGCTTACCAATTGCTCGAAGCGCAGCGTATGGTGAACTAAAAAAGCTACGTAAGCTGTCCAGTCTTTATGAACTTTCATAAGGAAATTATGGACAGCTTTTCTTTATCTAAAATAGTTGCATAATTTGGTGAAATAATCTAGACTCGTATGTACTTAAGAGTTCCTGAATGATTCAGGCAGAAACTTTTTCTTCTCTTAGGAAACACGATATACTAGTACTAGTAAGATAAGACAAGCACGGCATAGAAGGACGATCCTCTTAGTCCATTTCGAAAGGAGAGGTGTAAAATGGAAATCGAAAGAATCAATGACAATACAGTTAAATTTTACATTTCCTATCTCGACGTTGAAGAACGGGGTTTTAGCCGTGATGAAATATGGTTTAACAGAGATAAAAGTGAAGAGCTTTTTTGGGAAATGATGGATGAAGTGAATGAAGAGGCCGACTTTATAATGGAAGGGCCTTTATGGATCCAAGTCCAGGCGATGGATAAAGGACTTGAAGTGACGGTTACCCGTGCACAATTAACGAAAGACGGGCAGAAGATCGATATGCCTGATGATATAGAAGAACGCCGTAAAATGTTTTCAAGCGATGATGCCAACACAGCTGATTTCGATGAATTCGAACCGGTTTTTGATGAACCGGATGTGAAAAAACTTGAATTTACTTTTGCTTTCAACGAAGTAGACGAGTTGTTGCCAATTGCACGGCGCTTAATGTATGTGCCGATTGAATCTGCCTTGTATCATTTCGAAAACAAATACTACTTGCATGTGAGCTTTGACGATCTGCTTCATTCTGAAGACGATGTCAAAGACAATACAAGCATCATTTCCGAATACCTACAAAGTTCACCTCTAACAATTCACCGGTTAGAGGAATATGGCAAAGAGATCTTTAAACAAGATGCTTTGTCGAACGTTCTCTATTATTTCGGATAAAATCCCCTTTCGAGGGGATTTTTTTATTGCTTATATTCGGGAATATTCTTACAATTGAGTGGGAGGTGTTTTCGATATTAATCGCATCATTAGCCGATCGATCCATCATTAATCTTTCACACATTCATCAAAAGGAAAGTCTTCTGGCTCTTCGGGAAAAAGAACGGTTCTATTGTTCCCGGTGCCATACACCAGTCGTCTTAAAAGTCGGCGACATAAAAATCCCCCATTTTGCCCATAAAACGCTTTCAGGTTGTGACTACTCCCATGAACCTGAATCTTCCTTGCATCTTCACGGTAAACTTTCACTCCTTCAATTCTTCCAAAACCGACAATTACAATGTGAACTTGAAAAATTCTTGCCGGCTATTCGCCAACGGGCAGACTTGCTCGTAGAAGGGCGAACAGCGATCGAATTCCAATGCAGTACGATTCCCCAAAAAGATGTGGTTCATCGGACAGAAGGCTATATGCAGCTTGGAATTGAGCCTATCTGGATTGGCGGCTTGGATGATCCCCCTAATGAATCCATCCAAATAATCCGGCTGAAAACCTATGAAACCGAATTGTTTCAGCACAAGGGCCAAAATCCATATTTGCTGGCTTTTTGCCCTAGCGAGAATCGCTTTTATTATTATTCAAATTTGTTTTATGTGAGCGGCAGCCGAAGAATTGGCAAAGTGAAATCTTTGGATGCTTCACGCCAATCGTTTCCATTTGCTGTACCAAAGCGCCTGAGTAAAGAAGAATTCGCACAGGTTTGTGGACTATTCTCCAAAACTCGGCAGCAATTCATTCAAAGCCAGCTGTTTGCAAAGAACCGGATGCAAAATCTTTTTTGGCGTGCCTGCTATACGCTCCAGCTGGATATGAAAAAGCTACCGATTTCCATTGGACATCCGTTTATCGGTGCAGAAATCTTTCCGCAGCATGCCGTCTTGTGGCAGTTGCTTGCCGTTGAAGCGTTCAACGGGCAGATTTCAATGGCAAAGCTAATTGAAAGCGGCAAACTTGTATTGGCAGATCCGGGCCATTTTGAGAAAGCGGTAGCCTTGCTGGAACAATACTTGGAGCTTTTCGTTATTTTGGCGAGCCAGCCAGATAACTTTACAATGATGTATGAGCTTTTATATGATTACTATTGCAATAGCGTATGAAAATTGAGAAAATAAGCTATAGTTCGACTCCCGAAAGAGCGGGAAAAGGAGGAAATGGAATGGCTGAAAAATTATTGCTCAGAGATGAAGTACCTGCAGAACTTACATGGAAACTGGAAGATATATTTGAAACCAATGAAGCGTGGGAACAAGAATTTAAAGAAGTGGCGGAACTCGCGGAGAAATCCGAATCCTATCAAGGAAAATTGAAAGACGGGGCAAACGCTTTGTACGAAGTGCTGGTGTATAAAGATGAATTGATCCAGCGCCTGCAGCGCCTATACACGTTTTCGCATATGCGTTATGACCAGGACACGACCAATTCAACCTATCAGGCAATGGACAGCCGCATTAAAGCATTTTATGCAAAAGTGGCGACCGGCTTGTCATTCTTGACTCCGGAAATTTTGGCAATCGAAGAATCGACGTTAGCGTCATTCATTGAAGAACATGACGGGTTAAAATTATACAAACATGCCCTCGAGGAATTGAATAATATGCGTCCGCACGTGTTGCCTGCTGAACAAGAGGCCTTGCTTGCGCAAATGTCCGAAGTGGCAAACTCTTCTTCTGAAACGTTCAGCATGCTGAACAATGCAGATTTGGAATTTCCGGAGATCGAAAATGAAAAAGGCGAAAAAGTGCAGATTACTCACGGAAACTATTCGAATTTCCTAGAAGGCACTGACCGCCGAGTCCGCGAAGAAGCATTTAAAGCGGTATATGCGACTTATGGCAAATACCGCAATACTTTTGCTTCCACCTTATCAGGAAATATTAAGCGCGATAACGTAAATGCACGCATCCGCAAATACGAATCCGCTCGCCAGTCCGCTTTGTCTGACGACCATATTCCGGAAAGCGTTTATGATAATTTGGTAGAGACGGTCAATAAGAACCTCCATCTGCTGCACCGATATGTGAAATTGCGCAAAGAAGTTCTGGGGCTTGACGAAGTTCATATGTGGGACATGTACACGCCGCTTGTTAAAGAAGTGAAAATGGAGATCCCCTATGAAAAAGCGACAGAAATCATGCTTAAAGGCCTGGAAGCGCTAGGTGAGGAATATACCGGCATTGTGAAGCACGGCATTGAAAACCGCTGGGTAGACGTCAAAGAGAACAAAGGGAAGCGGAGCGGAGCCTACTCGTCAGGTGCTTACGGCACAAACCCGTATATTTTGATGAACTGGCAAAACAACGTCAATAATCTTTACACCTTGGCACATGAGTTCGGGCATAGTGTGCACAGCTACTACACGCGTTCAAACCAACCGTACGTCTACGGCGATTATTCGATTTTCGTCGCTGAAGTAGCTTCGACGACGAATGAAGCCTTATTGAATGAATACATGGTGCGGACTACTGAGGACGACCAGGAAAGAATGTATTTGTTGAATTACTGGTTGGATGGGTTCCGCGGCACCGTCTTCCGCCAAACGATGTTTGCAGAGTTCGAGCATTTGATCCATAAGATGAACCAGGACGGAGAAGCTTTGACGGCTGACCGCTTGACCGAAGTTTATTACGATTTGAATAAGAAATACTTCGGGGAAGACGCGGCAATCGACGAAGAAATCGGTTTGGAATGGACGCGGATTCCACATTTCTACTATAACTATTACGTCTTCCAATACGCTACAGGATTCAGTGCAGCGACTGCTCTCAGCAAAGGCATTTTAGAAGAAGGGCAGCCGGCAGTTGAACGGTACATCGACGAGTTCTTAAAAGCAGGAAGCTCGGATTATCCGATCGAAGTGCTGAAAAAAGCGGGCGTCGACATGACATCGCCTGAACCGGTGGAAGAAGCTTGCAAAGTTTTTGAACAAAAACTCAACGAACTGGAAAAATTGTTGCTGAATAAATAAAAGCAAAAGGAGCCGGAGTACCAGCCGGCTTCTTTTTTGTATATCAATATAATAAAAAGGGACATTTAAGAATTTATCTTTACAGCAATATGACAAATTTGTGAAATCCTTTGTGAATTATTGCATTAACTATTATTCCGTGATAAAGTTAGGTTGTGAAATAAATCACATACAAACATACACCCCTTTGTTTGAGCGTGAACATTTCTCCCATCCCCTTTGTGTAATACCGAAAGGCGCCTTCCGGACGTGGAAGGCGCCTTTCACTTTGCCGATTTTTTCACTTAAATAGAAAAAATAGCCTTTCGCAGCTGCGAAAGGCTATTTTAATGTCCATAAAGTCTGGCCGGGCAAATTGATGCGTTCGAGTTTTTGCTGAAGCAATTGCTTTTTCAATTCCCGTTCCGCATTTTGCTCCGAAATATTGTAGATGGAAGCAACTTCGCCTGTAGCCATTGTGGAATATTTGATAAATAATTCATCCAAAGAAGGCGGAGACTGCCGATTTAAATTTTCTTCTCCGGACATTTCTTGAAGAATGGTTTGATAGACATCATATGAATAAAGTCCAGTCACTTTGACACCTTCGTCTTCAATGCATTCATTGAAGAAAACGACACTCGGCACTTCGTCAATTTCCATTTCCCGTGTGATCTGCAAATCGCATTGGAACGCTTTCGCCGTATTGACTGAGTGGAAATCCTGCTTGAATTCCTCTAAATCCAATTCAGATTCGCCGGCAATCGAAAGCAAAACGTCATAAGAAGAAACATCTTTTGTCTTCAACAAGAGATGTTCCTGAAGTTTATGCAAGAATCGGTTGCCTGCTCGTCTCCCTTGAAGTTCAGCAGCCTTCACGGCTACGGAAGCAAGGACAGGATGGGAAAGGTTCTCGGTATCGATATTCGGTGCTTGGGCCGCATTATTAAGATTAAACAATTTTGTGCTTAAAACGAATCGCATCGAAAAGTATTGGCCGTATTCGATTTGAAGTTTACGGACGATGGATTGCAGCTCCCAGCATTGCGGGTTTAACGGGTCGAGAAAAATATAAAGTTCCATGGGCTTCGCCGGCTTCGGGAGATCCGGGCTTTCCTGAGTCAGATCTAATTGATTCACACTAACTCCTCCTCGCTATCTTGCTCATTCACCATGTGGTGAGCAGTCAAAACAAGACGTTGGTAAAAGACTTCGCGGAATTTGCCTGTCAATCCCACTTCATCCATCGCTTCGCTCATGCACTCAAGCCAAGCCTGTGCCCGCTCCGGCGTAATCGGAAACGGATGATGGCGTGCCTTTAGCCGCGGATGGCCGTGCTCTTCAGAATATATATTAGGTCCACCTAAATATTGGGTCATAAATTGTTTTTGTTTTCGAGCTGTTTCAGTAAGATCCTTAGGAAAAATAGGCTCAAGCTTGGGATGCTTTGCCACTCGCGCATAGAACGCGTCAATTAACTGCGACAAGCGTTCCGCACCAATTTCTTCGTACGGAATAATTGGTTTTCCAGTCATTATTGAGTCTCCTTTGCTTTAGCTGTAGATTCATTCTATCAACGCAACGGAAATTTCTCAAATAAATCGATTGAAAGTGGAAAAGACAGGGAATAGGGTTAGGCTGAAATTTGGATCAAGACTGAATGGATTTCATGAATCGGGCAATTTTTTTATCAGCAGGACGCAAAGGGATATCCTGTTCTTTCAAGAATTCCAGAAACTGTTTGCGGCCACGTTCCGCATTTTGCACTTCAAATTCCACTTCATAGTCTTCAGATTCGCCGTATTCGGAGTGATCAATGACCAATAAGCCATCTTTATAAGAAAATTCGATCCGGTGGGTTGTCAAAGAACCGAATCGTTCAAGGTCTTTTTCCCCGACGCCCAATTCATCTAGTGCCGCGCTGATTTCCGGCGCATGAAACGAAACGCCTTCCAGCATGTTCTGGGCTTGCTCTGCCGTTAGGGAATCGGTAATTTCAAAGTTTCCTTCCGGAGCGGGGGTTTTCAGTGTGCATTCAAAGTTTTCATCTTTTACACGAATACGCAATGCGCAGCGCTTCGCTTTTAAGTCGAACCCTTTTGTGTCGAAATAATGGTTGGTCTGCGTTTGGATCTCTTCCGCCTTCACGTCGAAAGTTTTCAATAAGCGGCTGTATTCCTGTTGGTCCAACATGTTTTTGTATTCAATCTCAAGTTCTTTTGTCATTTTAGCTTCACCTCATCATTTGTATTTATTATGGGATAATTTTAGCTGAACTGCAACGGACAGGAGAGCTGTGTTAAAATATGACTGTAGATAAAAACTGGAAAGGATGCATCCCTTTGCGTAAATTAGTACAAGTATCAGCGGGCCTCATCGAAGGCAAAACCATCCAATTTCAAGTGAATGCGGCTGAACCTGCGGAAGCAGTTGAAGCAGCCGGGAAAATGCTGACGGACACAGAAGCGTGTGCTTTTGTCTATCTGGCCGATACCGGAACCGAATATATTTATGTGCATTTTAAAGACCACACTTGGCCGCTTTTAGCGGAAGCGTTGAAGCGAACGGAAGTTGTTCCTCTATTGGTTTGGGGAAAACAAATCATGCCTTTGGATGCATTTCACGAAGAACTGGGCATGCTCCTTGAAAATATCGAAGGCAACGATAATTATGCAGAAGAATTCCGTACGGCCGTCGAAGAAGTTTTTCATGAGAGATTAGCTTCACAAGCTTAAAGAGGGTTAGGAGGATTGGGTATGGGCCAATGGGATCGTTTTCTAGCACCGTATAAACAAGCGGTGGATGAATTGAAGATTAAATTTAAAGGCATGCGCCAACAATTTGAAACGGACAATACAAATTCGCCGATTGAATTCGTCACAGGCCGTGTAAAGCCGTTGGCAAGCATTTATGATAAAACCCTTGAAAAAGGGATCGCATTTGAACCGTCGGAGGAATTGGCGCATCAGATGCAGGATATTGCAGGGCTTCGCATGATGTGCCAATTTGTCGGAGATATCCAAACCGTCGTCACCTTGCTGCGGCAGCGGAACGACTTGCGGATTGTTGAAGAGAAGGACTACATCTCCCATGAAAAACAAAGCGGCTACCGCTCATATCATGTCATTGTGGAATACCCGGTCCAAACGATCAATGGGGAAAAGCTGATTCTCGCTGAAATCCAGATCCGGACGCTGGCGATGAACTTCTGGGCTTCCATTGAGCATTCGCTGAATTATAAATACAAAGGCGTTTTTCCCGAAGAAATCAAAAACAGGCTGCAGCGTGCTGCAGAAGCAGCTTTCCAGCTGGATGAAGAGATGTCGCAAATCCGTGACGAAATCCAGGAAGCGCAAGCTTACTTTACGGAATTCAAGGAATCTTCAGGTACACATTTTCCAGCAGGAAGAGAAGGGGGACCATCTAAGCGATGAAATTTTTTATCATATCGAGAACCGATGAACTTTCAAATGAATTGATGGCGACTGCGCGGGAATATTTGCAGGACTTTGGGTTGGAATGGAGCGAAGAGGCGCCGGATGTTGTGCTGTCTATTGGCGGAGACGGAACTTTCCTGCATGCATTCCATAAATACCGGGATCAATTGGATACAGTGGCTTTTGTCGGAATACATACCGGCCACTTAGGGTTTTATGCAGACTGGAAACCGATCGAGATTGAAAAGCTAGTGTTGTCGATTGCGAAAAAAGAATACGAAGTTATCGAGTATCCTTTGCTTGAAGTCAGCATCCACTATTTAAACAAAGCCGAACCGTCCGTGTACTTGGCACTGAACGAATCGACCGTCAAATCGCCGGATGTCACGCTAGTAATGGATGTCTTTTTAAATGAAGGGCATTTTGAACGTTTCCGGGGAGACGGGCTCTGCATGTCCACGCCTTCGGGCAGTACCGCATACAATAAAGCGCTGGGCGGAGCCATTATCCATCCATCCCTTCATGCGATGCAGCTGACGGAAATGGCATCGATCAACAACCGCGTTTTCCGAACGGTCGGCTCTCCGTTAGTGCTGCCAGCCCACCACCGATGCGCGCTTCGGCCCGTGAAAGCGCCGGATTTTATGGTCACCGTTGACCATCTGCAATTGCTCCATAAAGATGTGAAGTCCATCGAATACCGGGTAGCGGATGAAAATGTCCGATTTGCCCGTTTCCGTGCCTTCCCATTCTGGAAACGTGTACACGATTCATTTATCGATAGCGAGGTTTAAAAGTGGAACACATGAACGCATTTCAATTAACTTATCCCGTGAAAACCTCCATGCTGCTGCGCGATGCGTTGAGCGGCTGGGGGATTTCCAAGCGGACTTTGGCATCTGTAAAATATGGCGGCGGAAAAATCCTGGTGAATGGTCGTGAAGTAACGGTCCGGCATGTCGTTGAACAAGGCGATGCCGTGACCGTTATTTTTCCTAAAGAGGAATTGGGAGGAGGGCTGCAGGCGGAAAGCGGCCCGTTGAAGATCATTTATGAAGATGAAGCTCTGCTGATTGTAGATAAGCCGCCGCTTCAAAATACGATTCCTTCAAGGGAGCATCCTACAGGGAGCCTGGCCAATATTGTCGCCAAACATTTTGAAGACCACGGCGTGCCGGCAACATTGCACATTGCTACCCGGCTTGACCGTGATACTTCAGGGCTCGTATGCATCGCGAAAAATCGCCATATCCATCATATGCTCTCGATGCAGCAAAAAGAAAAAATCATGAAAAGGCAATACGATGCACTGGCCCATGGAATTTTTGAAGAGAAACAATTTACGATTACGGCGCCGATAGGACGCAAAAACTCCAGCATCATTGAACGGGAAGTCCGTGAAGACGGGCAGTTTGCTGAAACCGAAGTGGAAGTGATTCGGCAATTCGACGCTTATGCTCGGGTGAAGCTGCAATTGAATACGGGCAGAACGCATCAGATCCGCGTCCATTTAGCCCACATCGGCCATCCTTTAATGGGCGATGATTTGTACGGGGGCATTCGCGACATCATTCCCCGCCAAGCTTTGCACTGCAGCAAGCTCCATTTGCTCCATCCGGTCACGGAAGAGCCATTCGCCTTTTCTTCTCCATTAAACGAAGATATGGAACAATTGATTCACGAATAGAGGTGAAATTTCTCAGGCTGGAACGGCTGCTTCGATGGGACAGAAACCAGTTCCTTTTCCGGGAAGCGAAAAGCAGTCAGCGAGCCGCCAAACACACAGCCGGTATCGATATTGGCCGTCCGATTGATGAGATAGGGTTCTTCTGTCGGCGTATGGCCGTAGACAATCCATTTAGCGCCTTGGTAATTTTTCGCCCAGTCTCTTCTGACGGGGCGGCCATCGGCATGGAATTTGCCGGTCGTATCTCCATAAAGAACAAAAACCGCAATGCCTTTGCTGATTTTTGCTCCGACCATTTCTTCTTTGATGCCGGCGTGGGCAACTACCAAATCTGGGCTCAGCTGCAGGTAGAGCGGCAGTTTTTCGTAGAACTGCAAGTAACGGGTCCGGAACTCCGACTGCTCTTTTTTTGGCAGCCGCTGCCACTCGTCGAGCGTATTTTCAAGTCCGTGGCCAATCTGGACTTTATTGCCTTTAAAAAACCGATAAAGTTTGTTGCAATGGTTTCCGGGGGAATAGTATAAGATGTCCGCGTCCTGCATTTTAAATAAGAGGTGCAGGACATCAAGCGAGGCAGGGCCGCGGTCCATTGCATCTCCGACGAACACAAGGCGGCGGCCGTCTGGATGCAAGTAAAGCCCGCCTTGTTCCCGGTATCCAAGTTCACTGAGTAAATCCAGAAGTTCCTGGTAGCATCCATGAATATCGCCAATAATATCAAATCCCATGAAAAAACACCTCTTTAATCTTGATTATCTTTATACATAGTGTAACGTATAGAATGGTGAAATTGTGTGTTGAGATTAGGGAAGGAGGGAGTACGCCAAATGGAAGAAATGAACCAGAATGATCGTGAAATGGATCATGAAATGATTTTAGGTCTTCTGAATCGAGGGGACGTCGAAGGCTTCAGAGAAGAGTTTTTGACGCATCACCCTTATGATCAGGCGACATTTTATGAAAAGGCAGATCAAGATATCCGGCATTTGATGTATCAGTATCTCTCTCCGAAGGAAATGGCGGATATTTTTGAAGCCATTGAAATTGATGACGATGAATACGAAGATCTCTTCAAGGAAATGAATGCCAATTACGCATCGGACTTGCTATCACATATGTACACGGATGATGCAGTGGACATTTTAAATTTGCTGAACAAAGAACAAGTTGCTACGTATTTGACGATTATGGAAAAAGAATCTGCGCGGCAAATCAAAGATTTGCTCCATTACGAAGAATATACGGCTGGTTCTATCATGACGACGGAGTTTGTTTCCATTCCGAAAAACTCCACTGTCCGGTCCGCGATGAATATTTTGCGAAATGCCGCGCCGAATGCGGAAACCATTTACTATGTTTTTGTTGTCGATGAAGACAAACGCTTGTCTGGGATTGTCACGCTCCGGGATTTGATCGTTTCGGATGAGGATACGTTGATCAGTGCAATTATGAATGAACGGGTAGTCAGTGTTTCGGTCAGCGAAGACCAGGAAGAAGTTGCCCGCATGATCAAAGACTATGACTTCCTGGCGATGCCGGTCGTTGATTTTCAGCAGCATTTGCTCGGCATCATTACAGTCGATGACATCATCGACGTTTTAGATGAAGAAGCTTCAGACGATTACTCGAAACTGGCTGCAGTATCTGATATGGATACGTTTGATAAGGGGCCGTTTACGGCAGCGAAAAAACGGCTGCCTTGGCTGATTTTGCTGACATTCCTCGGAATGCTGACTGCCAATTTGATGGGAATGTTTGAAGCGACGCTTGATAAAGTGGCGCTCCTTGCCGTCTTTATCCCGTTAATTGCCGGGATGGCGGGGAATAGCGGAACCCAAGCGCTGGCCGTTGCCGTCCGCGGGATCGCGACAGGCGATATCGAAGAAGAAAGCAAGATGCGGCTCCTGTTCCGGGAAGCAGGCACTGGATTGATTACCGGAATCGTCTGCGGAGCGGTCGTGGTTGGCCTGGTGTATTTTTGGAAAGGCGAGTTGCTGATCGGCGCTCTTGTTGGAGCAGCGGTCTTCGGTTCGATCTTTGTCGCCACTTTAGCCGGCTCTTTTATCCCATTGTTGATACACCGGCTAAAAATCGACCCTGCTGTTGCTTCAGGGCCTTTCATCACTACGTTGAATGATATCATTTCGATTTTGATCTATTTAGGATTGGCTACAACATTTTTAGGTCAGCTATAGAAAAGTGCGAATTGCACTTTTCTTTTTTATGAGGTAATATTAGTACCAGGTAATAATATAAAGCTACAAATGATGATTAGAATAAGAATTGCAGGAGGAATCGGAATGTCGATATCATTGGAAGGCAAAACTTACGTAATTATGGGAGTAGCCAATAAACGAAGCATCGCTTGGGGAATCGCGCGGTCTTTGGATCAATCCGGAGCACGCCTGATTTTTACATACGCAGGCGAGCGGTTTGAGAAATCGGTCCGCGACCTTGTCGCGACACTTGACGGGAACCACGACATCATTTTGCCGTGTGATGTAACGAACGATGAAAGCGTGGAAAACTGTTTTTCTACTATTAAAGAACAAGTGGGTACAATTGATGGATTGGCGCATTGCATCGCTTTCGCGAAAACAGAAGAGCTGGCTGGGAATTTCTCTGATACGTCGAGAGATGGATTCTTATTGGCCCAAAACATCAGTTCGTATTCATTGACGGTTATTGCCCGCCATGCCAAACCGCTTATGTCAGAAGGCGGCAGCATCATCGCGCTCACGTATATTGGCGGAGAACGCGTTATGCCGAACTACAATGTCATGGGAGTGGCAAAAGCTTCTCTTGAAATGTCTGTCCGTTATTTGGCTGCAGATCTTGGACGCCAAGGAATCCGGGTCAATGCTATTTCTTCCGGGCCAATCCGGACGTTGTCTTCTAAAGGCGTGAGTGATTTCAACAGCATCCTTCATGAAATTGAAGAAAAAGCACCGCTTCACCGCAATACGACGCCGGAAGAAGTCGGCGATACAGCCGTCTTCCTTTTCAGCAATATGTCACGGGGCATCACAGGCGAAACGATTCACGTAGACAGCGGCTATCATATCTTATAAGTGAAGAAAAAAGAGGCCATCGCATAAAAGCGATGGCCTCTTTTTACATAACGTTTTTTTCCATGGCACGGTGGGGAATCCCAGCGTCCATAAATTCGGGGGAAGTGACGGTGTAATTCAATTTTTCATAAAATGGAATGGCGTAAGACTGGGCATTAAGCTTTAAGGTTAGAAGCCCGGCTTTGCGCGCGTATTCCTCCATTTCATTCATCATCAACACCCCGACATGCAAACCGCGGTATTCCGGAAGCACGCAAACACGTTCAATTTTCCCGACGCCCATGTCCGTTTCCCGGATACGCCCTGCAGCGATTGGCTGTTCTAGTTCATAGCCGATAAAATGGACGGCTGTGTCGTCATATTCATCCAGCTCAAGGTGTACAGGGACACCTTGTTCTTCTACGAAGACTTTTCGTCTAATGTCAAAAGCGTGCTCTTTTTCTAAAGGAGTTTCTGCGATTTTAGCTTTTTGCAATTATTCCTCATCTCCTGTTAACCGGAATGTATCGTACACCGTCCAAGATCCGTCTTCCAATTGGTACAGCAGGTGGATGCGGTCGATGACTTCTTCATGGTTGACGCCGACCATTTTTAATTGACCGAAGATATCCGCGTGCTCGGAATCGGACATTTTTTGTGCGATTGTAATGTGCGGCACAAATGAGAAACGTGCTGGGCCGCCAAAAAAGTCAGAATGGAGATCTTCATGCAACGCTGTAATTTGGGAATTGTCTTCAATTCTGAAATAAAGCGTATTCGTCAACGGTGCAAAGCTGCTGACGCGAGTGGCATGGATTTTAAAAGGTTTATGCCGTTTCGCAATTTTAGATAATTCTTCTGAAATATCTTTAATCTCAGCATCGTCCGCTTCAAACGCATCTTTGAGCGTCATATGCGGCGTGATTTGCTCATAATGCGGATCGTACCGCATGCGGTATGAGTTTGCTAAATCTTGAAGTTTTTTGGATGGAAAAGCGACAACTCCGTATTTCATAATATGACCTCCTCGTCAGTAATTCCTATTTCTTATTTTATTATACCAAAAGAAACTTGAAAATTGTGAATGGCCGGTCAAACGCCGAAATTTTGTACAAGCGCACGCTTCAAGTCGGGCTGCCAATGCTTCCAAGTGTGGTCTCCATCGAATTCTTCATAGAAGACCGAAAATCCTTTCTCTTTCAGCAATTTGTGCAAAGTCCGGTTAGGTTCCAGGAAGTCGGCAGTGCCGCCATTGCTGAGCTTCACAGCTGTTTCCCGGGTCCCGATCACGTGATAGACCGTAAAAGGATGCGCAGATTTGAAATTCGATACTTTCTCCAACAACTCCTCGCCGACTTTTGGCGATTGGAGAATGACACGGCCAAAAATATTCGGGTAAGTTAGGGCGGCGCTTAATGAAACGGTCGCGGCAAGCGAATCGCCGATTAAAGCCCGGCCCATGCCTACCTGGTAGGTCGGATATTTTTCGTCAAGGAACGGAACGAGTTCGTGGGCTAAGAAACGCAGGTAAGCCCCGTGCTGTTCTCCGGTCGGTTCGTATTTGATGCTGCGTTCTTTCACGCTTTTATACGGAATGCCGACAAAAATAATATTTTCAATTTCTTTATTCTCCAATAATTCATCTGCCACTCTAGGAGCACGGCCTAACTGGAAATAGTCTTTGCCGTCGGATGCGATGACCAATGTGTATTTATATAAAGGTGAGTAATTATGGGGAAGGTAGACCAACAATTGCATGTCTTCTTGCAGCGCTTCACTGTAAATCGTTAAATCCTCCACTGTGCCTCTGTTCATAGATGAACCTCCTATACTATTCTGTACGAAAATTGTAACATATTCATTCGGACAAGGTATAATTAGTAAGAACGCTAAATTGGAAAGGGGATTTTTAGTATGGATGGTGGGAAATTCCGAGTACATTCAGAAGAAGTGACAAAAGCGACCCATGAAGCACTGGCTCGACGCGGTGTGGAAGTAGAGGAAATCGCAAAGATCGTTATGGAAATGCAATTGCCTTATAACGAAGGCTTGACGCTTTCGCATTGTATAGAATCCGTAGAAAGCGTATTGCGCAAACGGGAAATGCAGCATGCTTTGCTTGTCGGCATTGAACTTGATGAACTTGCCGAACAAGGGAAGCTGTCTGCTCCGCTTCAGCAAATCGTCGGAGTAGACGAAGGGCTTTTCGGCGTTGATGAAATGATCGGCTTAGGCGCCGTATTGACGTATGGCAGCATCGCCGTTACGACGTTCGGCCATCTTGATAAAAATAAAGTCGGCATCATCCGCAAGCTGGATACGAAAGTCGGCGGAGCTGTCCATACGTTTCTCGACGATCTGGTTGCGAGCATCGCAGCCTGCGCCTCTGCCCGCATTGCACACCGGACACGCGATCTGGAAGAGCAAGGCAAAACATTTGAAGACTTGAGACCTGAAGAAACGGCGCCGGAAACCCAGGTGGACGGAGCAGAAATTTAATGCAAATGAACCGAACTTTTTCCTTAGTTTCTCTTTTCTATAAAAATCAGTTTGACTCCTAGATACAAAGTCATGTTATGATAGAATTGGAAATATAGAAATTTTCAAACAAAGGGGAGGTCATTTTATGTTGAAAAAGAAATTTGGTTTATTTGCAGCGGTAGCGCTTGCAGGATCTGTGTTCCTTGCAGGCTGCGGAGATGACGCGGCAAATGACAGCGGAGACGGCGGTTCTGGCGGCTCAGCCGATCCGGAATTCCTGAGTATCTTAACAGGTGGAACGACGGGAACTTATTATCCGCTTGGCGGAGCGATGGCTACAATTGTGGAAAATGAAACAGGGATCGATACGACGGCCGAATCTTCCCAAGCATCCGCAGCGAATATGACAGCGCTTGCGGACGGAGATGCACAAATCGCATTTGTCCAAACCGACACAGCTTTTTATGCAGCTGAAGGATCGAATATGTTTGAAGGGGAAGTCATCGATACCGTTTCAGCGATTGGAGCACTTTATCCGGAAACGATTCAATTGGTAACGACTGCAAATTCCGGCATTACATCTTTTGATGATTTAGCAGGAAAGAGCATTTCAGTAGGAGCGCCAGGATCAGGTACCTACATCAATGCCGAGCAATTGCTTGAGATCCACGGCATGACTATGGAAGACATCAAAGCGCAGAATCTTGACTTCGGCGAATCACAAGAAAGCTTGCAGGCTGGCCAAATCGATGCGGCATTTATTACTGCCGGGACACCGACAGGAGCAGTTGAAAGCTTAAGCGCAACAGCAGATGTAGTGATTGTGCCGGTAGCGGAAGACAAAGCTGCGGAATTGATTGAAAAATACCCTTACTATGCAACAGATACAGTGCCATCCGGTACTTACGGTTTGACTGAAGATGTACCGACAGTATCAGTGCTTGCCATGTTAGTCGTTCAAAACGATCTTTCCGAAGATCTCGTATACGACATCACAAAAGCCATCTATGAAAATACAGACCAAATCCAACACGCGAAAGCTGAATTCATTAAAACGGAAACGGCGCTTGATGGAATCGGAATCGATATTCATCCGGGTGCACAAAAATACTTCGATGAAGTCAACTAATAAGCAAACCAAAATAATAGGCGATAAAGCGAAAGCTTTATCGTCGTTATTTTTGTAGAGATTCATATTTAGTAGAGGAGAACTAAGATGCCAACAAAGACAAATCAATGGATTCTTCTTTCGGTACTAGCCCTCATTCTTATTCTCTCCGCATTAGTATTTATTCCCATGGAAAAGAATTTAGTTTTTATCGATAACAGGGAAGCGGCGCTTTCGGCTTTTATCAAAGTTGAAGGGGATGCTTTTCAAATAAATTATACGCATTCCATCCATCTTTCCGATGTATTGGAAAGCTATGAGCTGTCGCCGGACGATAACCTCCGCATGGTGGAATTGGAATATGAAGATTTTAATATCGGTATGCCATCCAATGCAGGAGAAGGCGAAACATTTGTCGAAAAAGATGGAAAATACCTGATCACCAATATGAACAGGGAAGTAAGCGATTTTCGATTATTCGTCGGTGATATTGATGCGGATTTGTTTCTTTTGGCAAATGGCCAAGAATACGATTTAAAGAAAACGCTGGACCGGGGGAAATCCTACACGGTCAAGGTCCAGCGATTGTCCCTATTTGAGCAACTAGAAGGAGTGAATTTAAATGAGCAATAAACTTCCGCCGGAAGAACGGGAACCAATGAAACTCCCACCAAAAGATGAACATTATATTTCCGAAGAAAAGCAAAAAGAGATTTTGCAGAAATACGATCCGGAGTCCAATACCCGCGACTTAGCAGGAATTATGAAACATATTGTATTTTTCGGCCTTTTGGCATTTTCCATTTTCCAGCTTTACACGGCGATTTTCGGCCAATATACAGCTTATATTCAGCGCTCCATCCATTTAGGTTTTGCGTTGTCCCTTATATTCCTGCTGTTTCCGGCGATTAAGCGAAAAGGAGTAAAACATAAAGTTGCGATTTACGATTATATTTTGGCATTACTCGCGATCGGAGTCGGTTTGTATTGGCCGATTATGTACGATGATTTAGTATTCCGGCTTGGGCGCGTGACCGAATTGGATCTTATTGTGGGGATTTTGGCGATTTTGCTGACACTGGAAGCTACCCGCCGGGCAGTCGGCTTGCCGATTACGATCATCGCTTCGGCTTTCTTGGCCTATGCCTTTTTCGGCCCTTATTTCCCGGGCTTCCTAAAGCACAGAGGCCAGGATCTGGATTCTGTCATCCAGTTAATGTTTTATACAACTGACGGGATACTTGGGACGCCGATCAGTGTTTCTGCAACGTTTATCTTTGTCTTTCTGCTATTTGGGGCTTTCCTGGTGAAAACAGGAGTAGGGCAATACTTCAATGACCTCGCTGTTTCGCTTGCAGGCCATTTGACTGGCGGTCCTGCAAAAGTCGCCATCTTCTCCAGTGCCCTTCAAGGGACGATTTCAGGGAGCTCTGTCGCAAACGTTGTAACTTCTGGATCATATACGATTCCGATGATGAAAAAATTAGGGTATAAGAAAGAGTTTGCCGGAGGCGTTGAAGCGGCGGCTTCGACAGGCGGGCAATTGATGCCGCCGATCATGGGGGCAGCGGCCTTCCTGATGGTTGAATTTATCGGTGGAGTTACGTATTGGGAGATTGCAAAAGCAGCTGCGATTCCAGCACTTCTTTACTTTACCGGTGTTTGGATCATGACCCATTTTGAAGCGAAGCGAATCGGCTTAAAAGGGTTAACAAAAGAAGAAATGCCGAACCGAAAAGAAGTCTTAAAGAAAATTTATTTACTTTTGCCGATTGTGGCCATCATCGTGTTCTTATTGATCGGGATTCCGACGATGCACGCGGCACTTTATGGCATCGTCTTAACCATTTTTGTCAGTGCATTCAATAAAGAAACCCGTTTAGGCATCAAGGATATTATCCATGCACTTGTCGACGGGGCAAGAACTGCACTGGCAGTAGCGGCAGCAACAGCCGCAGCAGGAATCATCGTTGGGGTAGTTGTAAAAACTGGACTTGGATTGAGCTTAGCAAACGGACTGGTTTCTGCTTCGGGCGGAAATATCCTCTTAACGCTCTTCTTTACAATGCTTGCAGCCATTGTGCTTGGGATGGGTTCGCCGACTACGGCAAACTACGTTATTACATCGACTATTGCGGCACCGGCAATCATTACTTTGCTGATGATCGGTGAACCTGCAGGGGCGGCTGTGCCATTAGTCATTGCGTTGTCTGCCCATTTGTTTGTGTTCTATTTCGGCATCATTGCCGATATCACACCGCCAGTTGCCTTAGCAGCTTTTGCAGCTTCCGGAATATCCGGCGGAGAACCGATCAAAACCGGTTTTATTGCTGCGAAATTGGCTGCGGCCGCGTTCATAATTCCGTATATGTTCGTATTGAATCCAGCTCTGCTGATGATTGATACGACGATCCCTCAATTAATTGTCGTCTTAATCACGGCGATTGCAGGGATGCTGGCGATCGGAGCCGGATTGATCGGGTTCTGGTACCGGAAACTGTACTGGTTTGAACGGATTATCGCTGTCGCGACAGGACTTGCGTTGATCTATCCGGAAGGCTATTCAGATGCAATCGGTGCGGTCGTCTTCATCGTCCTATTTGTCATCCAATGGATGGGGCGCGAGAAGAAAGAAATTAGAACTTCAGAAGCATAAGAAAAGACGGCTGGAAGCATTCGCTTTCAGCCGTCTTTTTGGGTATGGAAAAAGCCACCACATAAATGTGATGGCTTTTTATGGCAGGCTCTGTTCCTAAAGCCTGCTGCGGGTTTGGCACCCAATGATTCCTACTGGGCTCGAACCAGCGACCTCTACCCTGTCAAGGTAGCGCTCTCCCAGCTGAGCTAAGGAATCTCAATTTCCAGGACAAGTCTAATTATATCGTGCCCCGGAGAAAAGTCAATACTTTATTCGCTTAGAAAAATGCACCATTCGGTTTGCGCTTTTTCCTGCCGGATCGACCAGCATTCGAGGGCGATTCCTGTGCCTTGGAATGGCGTAAACTCTAAAGTGAGACGGGCAAAGAGCGGTCCCCAAAAAGGCGGAGCG
Source organism: Planococcus ruber (assembly GCF_022819085.1). Taxonomy (GTDB): domain Bacteria; phylum Bacillota; class Bacilli; order Bacillales_A; family Planococcaceae; genus Planococcus; species Planococcus ruber. Next base: position 123,802 of record NZ_JALHAG010000001.1, read on the forward strand.
ATGTTATTGATGACCGTTGCGTGCGGTACCCAGTGATCAGGCAAATAATAATGGTTTTGGCCCGAAAACTCCCGGGTGGAAAGATTCACGGCGCGGTGCAGTTCAGCCAAGCTTTTGGTGAACACCGGAGCCAGAAAAAAGCTGCCTTGCTGTTTGAAAAATCCAAGTGAATCAAACGACAGCGGAAGCTGCTGGAAAGATTCCGCCCACGATTCAACCGCTTTTTTGAGTTCCAGCGGATGCGCTTGCGTATAGGTTTGCAGCGTAATATGTGGCGGGAAAATCTGGTTTGGGTTGACGCTCACCGTTTTAGCTTGGTTTTGCAGATTTTCGATGGCGCCGGATGATTGATAATCGAACCTTAAAACAATGGCTTGCATGCGTATCCTCCTAAATCAGCTTCCGGTGCTTCGGAATCCGGCATCTTGTGCTTCTTGTTCTGTGCAGAACCATTCTTCCGGATTGGTTTGGTCGTATGAACTTTGTCCGGGCATATGGTAGATTTTGTTGCCGCTGCGGCTAATATTGCCTTTGATGTTGCATTTTTTATCGTACGATTGGCCGGCAGACGGGGCAGAAGAACCGTAAGCCGCTGCGTTAAAGCCGCGGTCGGTTGCGTAATTGGAGTACTCCCAAATGCCGATCTCTTTTTCTCTTGCCTGTTTTTCAACTTCCTTGAATTCTTCGACGTAGCGCGTATTCGGTGGATAAATATAGGCGACACGCGCAAGACCTGAGGCAAGCAGCTGTTCCTGGACGCTTTCGCCGTCGACATAGATATAGGCGAGAAGCCGGTCATAGTCATCGTAGCGTCCGCCTTCATCGAACTCGATCGAAACTTCACCGGACTCGATGATCCGTTTATTTTCAGCTGTAGCTTCCGCACCGAGCGGCTGTTTGCCGATGGTCGGATGGTTCGTTTCCGGTGTATCGACCAGCAAATAGCGCACTGTCTGGTTTTTTCCTTCGAAGTTGATTTTAATCGTATCTCCGTCAATGACAGAGATGACTTCCACGTCTATCCGTTCTGATGAGCCGTTTTCTTCTTCGAGGGAAGCGAATGTACAAGCGCTCAAGAGAAGGGACAAAAAAATCGGACCAATTAGTTTTTTCATTTACATCCCTGCTTCCATTTTTTCATTATATTTTGAATCGATTTGGCTTGCAATCGAAAACACGTTCGGCTACGTTTAGAAAAAAGGAGGGGTTCCATGGAAATCAATCTGCCGTTCACTTACGATTTTGACCGGACATTGGAGCGTTTGTCGCTCGATCCGTTGCATGCAATCGACCTTTCGGAGAAAGCGGTCAGGCTGCCGATGCCGGAAGGAAATATTGTGAAAGTAAAAGCGACGGGTTCAACCGATCAGCCGAAATTTGAAATCACAGGAGCGGATCCTGATCAACTGAAAGAAATTAAACATATTTTCCACTTTGACCGGTCACTCGAAAACATTCACCAGCATTTTCAGTCGACGAACCTCGCCCATCTTTTTCAAGAGCATCGCGGCACACCGCTCGTGCGTGAGTTTTCCTTATATGGTTCTTTAATGAAAAGCATCATCCATCAGCAGCTGAACCTTGCGTTTGCCCACACGTTAACGAGCCGGTTTGTGCAAAATTTCGGGGAGCAAAAGGAAGGGGTCTGGTCTTACCCAAGCGCTGAAAAAATAGCGAAGCTTGAACCGCCTGATTTAAGGGAGCTGCAGTTCAGTACCCGAAAAGCGGAATATGTCATCGGCTTGTCGCGGGCGATTGCAGCCGGCACCTTGCGGCTTGAAGAAATGAAAAATCGCGAGGACGGAGAGATTGCAGCTGAACTTGTCGCCTATAGAGGAATCGGCCCTTGGACGGCGCAAAGTTTTCTCATGTTCGGTCTCGGGCGGCCTAATTTATTTCCATTAGCAGATATCGGCCTTCAAAATGCTTTGAAAATACAATGGGAGCGAAGCGAAAAGCCGAAAATTGAAGAAATCACAGCACATTTGCCGGAATGGGAACCTTATCTATCGTATGCTGCTTTGTATTTATGGCGAAGCATCGAATAAAAAAGGGCATAATAAAACGCCTTTTCCATTATGACTCGAAAAGGCGATGCTATGTACGGATGCGGCAAAATACGATGTGTGATGCGGCCAATTAAGCGTGATTCTCCATGTCGACCGGGGAAGTTGGATCGAAATACAAAAAGGACTCTTGTTCAAGATCTGCCAATTTCTCTTTGTTCAATCCCACTTCAAGTTCTCCAGAAAAAATAGGTTCCCACCAGTTTGCTTGTTTTTCCATGTTCAATTCCTCCTTCGAATTTTCTGTCTTAATCGTTTGACTATTCTATACCCCAAAAGGTTACACTATTAAACAGATAGGCAAAAATTAAGCCAAAGGGCCTTTAGGAAAGAGGGATTCGATGATCACAATCGGCATTGTAGGAGCAGGAATCGTGGGGGAACGAATCATCAAACAGATTCTTGAGGAAAAGGGCATTGAAATACGCGGAATTTACGATGCACAACAGGAAAGAGTGGCTGCATTGGAAAAGGAATACAACATTCCAGGCTATGATTCTTTAGAAGCCTTGCTTCATGCAGATATCGATTGGCTTTATATCGGGACTCCGCCGGCTTTCCATGCGGAAATCGCCATTCAAGCTGCCCGCACCGGCGTCCACATCCTGTGCGAAAAGCCGCTGGCGCATCAGGCAGCTGCCGGTGAAGAAATGGCGTTTGCAGCGAATCAGAACCGCATCCAAACAGCGATGCACTTTCCACTGATGTATTCAGCGGCCGTCCACGAAATGGTCAAACGAATTCGCAATGGAAGCATCGGCAAAATTATGCGCATTGAATTGCAGACATTCTTTCCGGATTGGCCGCGTCCGTGGCAGCAAAATCCGTGGATTGCCTCAAGAAGCCAAGGCGGATTTGTCCGGGAAGTCTTTCCGCATTATTTGCAATTGATCAACCGGATTTTCGGCGGCATTTCCATCCAATCGCATCAGATCACTTATCCTGAACAGCAAGATCTTTGTGAGACCGGCATTATTGCTCACGGCCGCACAGCTGGTGAGATTCCGCTATTGCTCGCAGGCATCAGCGGCACCGGACAAAAAGAATTGCTTGAATTTAAAGTGCACGGAGAAAAAGGCGTATTGACGCTCCAAAATTGGTCAGCACTGTACCTTTCGGAAAAGGGAGAAGAGCGCAAGCAAATCACCGATTTCCCGGCAGTTCCAAGCTTGTTTGATTCGATGCGGGACCAATCGACTTTTCTTGTTCCTTTTGAAGAAGGGCTGACGATTCAGCGCTATATCGACCAGCTTCTTGAAACCGAGTGATTTGGGGGAACGGGTAAAGAGCTGAAGGCAAATTTTACAACCTAAAGGGGAGAATGATATGAATTTTACGGCTAACGATGTGGAACAGATGATTAAAGCACAACGCGATTACTATTATACAGGGGCAACAAAACCCGCTGACTTCCGCAAAGCCCAATTGGCGCAGCTAAAGCAGTCGATCAAGAACCATGAACAGGAAGTACTGGATGCATTAAAGAAGGACTTAGGAAAGAGTGAATTTGAGGCGTACTCGACAGAAGTAGGATTCGTGCTCGACAGCATCACCAATATGACGAAAAACTTGGACGAATGGATGGAGCCGGAACCCGTAAAAACGCCGATCTATCTGCAGCCGGCTAAAAGTTTTGTGATGCGTGAGCCATACGGATCCGTCCTGATCATCGGACCTTTCAATTATCCGTTCCAATTGATCATGGAGCCGCTAATCGGGGCAATTATCGGCGGAAACTGCGCGATCGTCAAACCATCGGAGACGACGCCGAATGTGACGGCCATCATCAAAACGATTATCGAAGACGTATTTCCTCCTTATTATATTCGCGTAGTGGAAGGGGAAAGAGAGGAAGTGACGGCATTGATCCATGCCAGCTTCGACTACATCTTCTTTACCGGAAGCGTCAATGTCGGAAAAGTCATCATGCAAGCCGCTTCTGAACGGTTAACGCCGATCACCTTGGAACTTGGCGGAAAAAGCCCGGCAATCGTCGACCAGACAGCCAATCTGGATTTGGCTGCGAAGCGCATTGCTTGGGGGAAATTGATGAATACGGGCCAAACATGCGTAGCGCCGGATTATATTTGCGTCCATGAATCCGTTAAAGACGAATTTATGAAAAAGCTGAAAAAGACCGTCCGGAATTTCTACGGCAAAGACGCACAGAAGAGCCCCGATTACGGCCGTATTGTCAGCACGCAGCATTTTGACCGCTTATCCACTATTATCGATCAGGAACAAAGCCAAATTGTGTACGGCGGCCAAAGAGACCGCGACGACCTTTACATTGAGCCGGTCATTCTCGACAACATCAATTGGGAAAGCCCGTCCATGGAAGATGAGATTTTCGGGCCGATTTTGCCGGTGATCACGTATACGGATTTGCCGGCGCTGCTTCGCCAAATCCGTAAATTGCCAAAGCCGTTATCCGCATACTTTTTCTCGGAAAATGACCGCGCCATCGAGTTCTTCCTTGATGAAATTCCGTTTGGCGGAGGCTGCATCAACGACACGGTTTCGCATGTCGGCAGCTCGTATTTGCCATTTGGCGGCATTGGAACTTCCGGCGTCAATTCTTATCACGGCAAGCACAGCTTTGAAACGTTCACGCATGCCAAATCGATTTTGAAAAGATCGACTAAACTGTCGACGAATGTGCTATATCCTCCCTATAAACAAAAAGTGAAATTTGTGAAAACGATCATGAAATAAGCGGCCATTGGGTCGCTTTTTTCATTTTACTCCTGCTATGATGAAAAGAAGAGGTGAGGCGAATGGAAGAACGGATTTTAATCGTCGAAGATGAAAAAAGCATTGCCCGCGTTTTAGAACTTGAATTGACTTTTGAAGGGTATCAAACCGGAGTTGCGCTGACCGGCGCCGAAGGATTGATCCAGTTCAGGGAGCACGAATGGGATTTGGTCCTGCTGGATTTGATGCTTCCGGAAATCCACGGTTTGGATGTGCTGAAGCGGATCCGTTCCGCTGGAAGCGAGATACCGGTCATTCTGCTGACAGCAAAAGATGATGTGAAAGATAAAGTGGCAGGATTGGACTTAGGTGCGAATGATTACGTGACGAAGCCTTTTGAAATTGAAGAATTGCTGGCCAGAATCCGTGCCTGTTTGAGGCTTTCGACAGGCAAGAAAAACACGGATCTCCTTGTGTTCGACGAGCTTCAATTAAATACGGCAACAAGAGAAGTGGTGAGAAAAAACCGCCAAATCGAATTAACGCCGCGCGAATTCGACCTTCTTCTGTATTTAATGCAGAATCCCCAGCAAGTTCTTAGCCGGGAGCAAGTGTTGAATGCGGTTTGGGGCTATGATTATTACGGGGATACAAACGTCATCGATGTGTATATCCGCTACCTGCGAAAGAAAATCGATGCAGGCGAGGAAACAACGTATATCCAGACGGTGCGGGGAGTCGGATATGTCCTGAAGGAGCATGCGAATGAAGCTTAAAACAAAGATCAATATCTGGTCGACAGGGATGATGCTGCTCATTTTGCTCGTTTTGATGACCATCATTTATTTTTCGTTCAGCCGGCTCGCTTATTCGACTGAAGTCAGCCAGCTTCAAGCGGATGTCGATGCCTTGGTGTCGACTTTTAATACAAGCGACCCAGCGGACCCCAGTGACGTTTTGAGGGGCTATGTTCCACCGAACGGTTTGATCCAGGCAAAGCGGGAAGGAACGAATCTGATTCCGTCTATCCAGGACCCGGATATTGCCGACGACTTTCCAGAAGAGCTGCCGGAACAATCAGGTACGTTGAAAGTGGAAGGCAATTTGTTTGCCTATGTCACAGCGCCGATCATTTGGACAGACGGGGAAATTGCAGAATTGGTTGTGGCGCAGTCCTTGGAAGAAGTGGTCAATAATGCGCGGACGCTTGGGCTTGTGCTTGTAACCGTCAGTTTGCTCGCGATGATTCCGATTTTCGTCTCCAGTGTCGTTTTAGGCAGAGTCGTGACAAAACCCATAACCGATTTGACCAAAACAATGACCCGGATCCAAAAGAGCGGCCAGTTTGAAAAGCTGCCGGCCACGGATTCCTCAAAAGATGAAGTCGGCCAGATGGGGAGCACTTTCAACAGCATGATGGAGCTGCTCGAGGAAAACTATACAAAACAGGAAGAATTCGTTTCCAATGCTTCGCACGAATTGAAAACACCTTTGACGGTGATCGGCAGCTACGCAAAATTACTGGAGCGCCAAGGAATGGAAGATCCAAAGCTTGCAGAAGAAGGGCTTTTAGCGATTCGGACAGAGACGGACCGGATGAAAGCATTGATTGAACAATTGCTTCATATTGCAAGGCGAAGCGAAACCCAATTGGTGTGGGAATCTGTCGATCTAATCGAATTGGCCAGGCAGACAGCAGCTGCGATGTCCACTTCCTACAACCGGGATTTTCAGCTCGTTTCATCCGAAACCTCCGTATTGGTAACAACCGATCTCGCCAAAATCAAACAAATTATGTACATCCTTTTGGACAATGCGAGAAAATACAGTTCGGACCGGATTGAGTTGATTGTTAAAAACGGCAATATTCCGATGCTGCAAATCCGCGACTATGGTATTGGCATTCCGAAAGAATCGATTCCCTATGTATTTGACCGGTTTTACCGGGTGGATAAGGCGAGAAGCCGAGAAACGGGGGGCTTTGGTTTAGGCTTATCACTGGCCAAACAATTGGCGGATGCAATGGGCGTGAGCTTGGAAATTGAAAGTGCGGAAGACGTGGGTACGACAATTTCCATCGTTTTCTCAGCGGATTTTAATGTCCAGGAAGTACAATCGAAGCAGGAGGGATGGTCATGAGTAAAAAGCTGATGATGGCCGGCGCTACCATTCTGCTTGGACTGCTTGCCTTCGCTTTCGTGCTGATTTTTGGCCCGGATGAAAATCCGGTTACCGAAACAGAAGCGAGTGCGGCTGTCATTGATTTGTACGGCGGAGAAATCGAAAGCACAGAGCGAGCAAAAGACGGCTACACGATCGTTTTCAATCGGGAGAATGGAAAGTATGCGGCAGAAGTCGACCAATCGACAGGGCGCATCGAATCGCTGACTTTGCTGGAAAAAGCGGTGTCTGATCCCGTTATTACCGAAAAAGAAGCGAGTGAATTGGCGTTCAAGCAACTAGACGGAGAAATTGTGAAATCGACTTTCTCAAAAACACGGAATCAATACGAAATCGTAATCGAAAATGAACGGGAACGAGCCGCCATTCTGATTGATGCGGAGGGCGGGGAAGTCCTGGATGTCAAAAAAGAAGCGATTCCAAAAGATGAAACGCCTCGCAACCGGGTAATCACGGAGGCGGAGGCCATCGCCATCGCTAAACAAACATTGGACGGCGAAGTTCAGGATCTGGAGTTTACAGAGACCGAGGACGGCGGCTTTTATTTGATCGAAATCGAAAATGACGAAACGGACAGGGAAGTGACAGTCCGAATCCATGCTGTCCGGGGGGAAACCTTAACGGTCGAATGGGAAGATTAACAGGATTTCATGCAGTTCTCATCAAATTCTCATTTTGCTCTCACAGTCCTCTCAGAAGCGGAGGCTATAGTAAAGATAGAACAAATGAGGAGGAGAAAAGAACATGAAAAAAATTATCTACATTCCAGCAGCGATTGGGGCCTTGGCATTTGGCGGAGTCGTCTTTGCAAACACGCAAAACTCGGAGGTGCCGGCGACGGACCCGACAACAAACGAGGTGGAAAATCAAACGAGCAGCAACAGCGTGCAGGAGAATTTCCTGTCTTTCGATGAAGTATCATCAAAAGCGCTTGGGATCGCAAACGGAACGATCACAGATATTGAATTGGATCAAACGGCGAGAACGCCTCACTATGAAGTGGACATTTGGGCCGATGGCTATGAGTACGATTTGAAATTTGATGCGGTAACCGGAGAAGTGCTGGAACAGAAAAAAGAAAGAGAAGACCGTGACGACGATTTCGATGACAAAGAAGTCGGCGCAGCGGATGAAAACTTGATCAGCTCAGACGAAGCCATTAAAGCGGCACAGGCCGTCGCGAAAGGTACGGTCGACAAAGTCGAGTTGGACCGCGAAGACGGGATGGTTTACTACGAAGTTGAAATTGAAGACGGCAGAACCGAGCACGAAATCTATGTCAATGCAGTGGATGGAAGCATTGTAGGTCATGAAACAGACGACGATGACGATAGAGATTAATAGAGATTCAATGAAAAAAGGAGCCGCGTGGGCTCCTTTTTACTTTATCGGCAAGATGACCGTAGCTAATGTGCCGCATCCCGGCTCGCTTTCAATGGTCAGTGTGCCTCCGTGCTCTTGAATAATTTTTTGGGACACGATTAAACCGAGGCCCGTTCCTGTTTCTTTTGTTGTATAAAAAGGTTCGAAAATCTGGCCTAACTCTTCTTTGGAAATGCCTTTGCCGTGGTCCTGCAATTGGATGGCCACCGAGTTTTCATCCCGCAGTTCCACGATCAACGAAATTTCCCCAGGATTTTGGCTAGCTTCTATTGCATTTTTCATTAAGTTGATGAGAACTTGCTTGATGCGGTGCTCTTCTCCTTCAATGATAAAGTCTTCCAGCTCCCAGCAATAATCGAAAAGGAGGCCATGCAAATTCAATTCCGGCCCGAATAAGGCGATGGTCTCGTCCAGGATCTTTCGCAAACTGACCTTTTTAAAAGAGGAGGCTTGCGGTTTTGCCAACACTAAAAATTCGCTGATGATGAGATTGATGCGGTCCAGCTCGGAACGGATCAATTTCGTATATTCTTTGTAAGGGTAGTCTGGATCGCTTTGCATCATTTGGACAAAGCCGGAAATGACGGTCATCGGATTTCGGATTTCATGGGCTACCCCCGCTGCAATTTCGCCGGCTAGCTTTAATTTTTCAGATTGCAGAATGAGTTTTTCCGCTTCTTTTTGATAGGAAATATCGCGTGAAATGACGGATGTTGCTACCACATTGCCATTTTGGTCAGTGATGGGAGACAACGTGATTTGAGCAAGAAAGCGGGTGCCGTCTTTTTTCACATCTTCCGTTTCAAGCAGCGAGTAGCTGCCGCCTTCCTGGACATGCCGTGTACGGGTTTCAGCATTCTCGGCATTTTCCAATGGATATAATCTGAGCGGTTCTCCGATGCATTCTTCGGAAGTCCAGCCGTATAATTTTTCAAACGCCGGATTGATGGCAATGATCCGATTGTTTGAATCATAGACCGCGATGGCGTCTTTCGCTGTTTCAAAAAATAATTGAAGATAGCCTTCTTTGGAAATCAAGGCCTTTTCCATCGTTTTGTTCTTTTGTTCCAGCTGAGACCAAATTCGGCTGAAATAAATGGAATGGATCGTCGTCAAAATAAGGACGCTCGAAACAAAAGTGAAAAGCGACACATGGATGTAGGTAATGGAAGCTCTGCCGTCCAGCTCATTGAAAACAAATGCTAAAAGGAGGATCTCTGTAAAAGTGATAAAACCGAAAACGATGTTTGGAAAAGTATCGTAATATAAGGCAGAAGCAATGATCGGGATGACAAAATAAATCACGGTGACGGCTGACAGCGACTCAAAATTCAACATGAAAACGTAAATGTTCATGCTTGCAAGAATCAGGATTTGGATCAGCCGAACATTTAATTGGAGGGTATGCAGCATCCAGAGGATGCCAAAAGTCAGCAGACCAAAAATAGGAGAAGCGTACCCGGTTTCCGGAGTGAATAGCCACCTGCCGAAAAGATGCAGGAGTGCCGCGCAGCCGTATAGATAAATAAAGAGCTGATTTCTCTTAATATTGGATGATAAAGGTTCCATGCTACACCTCCGTCTATGGGATTAGTCTCAATATTACTATATAATTCCCTGTCAGAACATGGTTGATTTTGATATGATAAATAGACAGGAGGCGTTTATTATGGCATACCAATGGAATAAACAGGAAACGCTCAGTGTTTTAAAGGAGCTAGTAGAAATTCCAAGTCCTTCCGGATACACGATGGAAGTGATGAAAGCAGTTAAAAAAAGATTCGACTTATGGAATATTGAATACACGACGACCAATAAAGGCAGCGTGATTGCAACAGTGCGCGGAAAAGACGACTCGCGCCATCGGTTATTGACGGCGCATGTCGATACGCTTGGAGCGATGGTCAAAGACATTAAGCCAAGCGGCCGATTGAAGCTTTCGCTAGTCGGCGGGTTCCGTTTCAACGCAATCGAAGGCGAAAATTGCCTGGTCCACAAAGCGGATGGTTCGGTTGTATCCGGCACTATTTTAATGCATCAAACGACGGTCCATGTATATAAAGACGCGGGGTCTGCGGATCGCGATGAAAACAATATGGAAGTCCGATTGGATGAAAAAGCTTTTTCAGCAGAAGAGGTCCGGAATCTGGGCATTGAAGTCGGCGATTTTGTTTCTTTCCACCCGCGCTACACTGAAACGGAATCGGGTTATGTCAAATCGCGGCATTTGGACGATAAAGCCAGTACGGCACTCTTGCTTCAACTAGTGAAGCATTTAAACGATACGGATGAGCAATTGCCGTATACCACTCATTTTTACATATCGAATAATGAAGAAATCGGCTATGGCGGCAATTCCAATATCACGCCTGAAACGGTCGAATATATTGCAGTGGATATGGGAGCCATCGGAGATGGACAAGCATCAGATGAATATACCGTATCCATTTGTGCAAAAGATTCAAGCGGACCTTATCACTATGGCTTGACGCGCCATTTGATCGCTTTAGCGAAAGAGCATCAAATTGACTATAAAGTCGATATTTATCCGTACTATGGATCGGACGCTTCTGCTGCGGTCAGCGCTGGCCATGATATTAAACATGCTTTATTCGGTCCAGGAATCGAAGCTTCCCATTCCTATGAACGGACCCATATTGATTCGCTGAAAGCGGCGGCTGGCTTGCTGCATGCCTACGTCTTTTCACCGATGGTTACAGAGTAGGAGGAAAATCATGAAAACAGAAGAATTGCTCACAAGTGTGCCGTATACCAAAATAATCGGCGCGCTACCGGAAACGGTTGAACATTTAACGATGGATTCCCGGGAAGTGAGAAGAGGGTCGTTATTTATCTGCATCAAAGGCTATACCGTGGATGGGCATGATTTTGCTGCTCAAGCGGCTGCCCAGGGTGCAGTGCTTTTTGTGGCTGAAAAACCTTTGGACATTGAAGGGGCAGCTACTGTGATTGTGGAAAATACTGACCGGGCACTGGGATTGCTTTCAGCGAAATTTTACGGCTATCCGTCAAAATCGCTTCAAATGATCGGTGTCACCGGTACAAACGGAAAAACAAGTGTTGCTGGAATGATACATTCGATGTTGATGGAGCTGAATGAAAAATCGGCATTGACCGGGACAATCGGCTTTAATTTGAATGGCGAACTTCACCAATCAGCGAATACGACAAGCGATGCATTGACCACACAAGCAATGATATCCCAGGCAAAAGAAGCAGGGTGTTCCCATATGACGATGGAAGTTTCTTCTCATGGTTTAGTGCTCGGAAGGCTTGCAGGCGTGGAATTCAATACAGCCATTTTTACGAATCTGACCCACGACCATTTGGATTTCCACGGTACAATGGAAGAATACGGACATGCAAAAGGGCTGCTATTTTCTCAACTGGGACAAAATTTGCAGGAGAAAAAGCAGGCGGTATTGAATGCAGATGATCCGTGGTCTGAAAAATACGCAGCCATGACAGCTCATCCAGTTTATACATATGGCATCGAGCAGCCTGCCCAGTTTAAAGCGAGCGATATTGAGATGGACCATCAAGGGACGCGTTTTAAATTGACGAGCCCTCAAGGTGAATTCAACGTTTCAATGAAATTGCTCGGCCGCTTCAATGTTTCGAATGCACTAGCGGCGATCACGGCATTAGCTGCTGAAAATTATCTGTTGGAAGAAATCATAGCGGCACTGTCCCGGATCCAGCCGGTCGAGGGGCGGATGCAAAAAGTGGAGCTGGAAGCACCGATTTCCATCTTCATCGACTATGCACACACACCGGATGCAATTGAAAAAGCAATTGATGCCGTAAAAGATTTTAAGACGAATCGAATTATTTTCCTTGTAGGCACCGGCGGCAACCGGGATAAGACGAAGCGCCCGATCATGGCAGAGAAAGCCTCTGCTGCCGAGTACGTGGTCCTCACAACAGACGATCCGCGTTTTGAGGAAAATGACAGCATCTTGAATGATTTAAAAGTGGGGATGAAACATGACGGATTTGCTTGCATCGGAGACCGTGCAGAAGCGGTGAAGCACGCTGTTGCCGAGGCACAGCCAGGCGATATTATCATTTTGGCCGGCAAAGGCCATGAGGATTACCAAATTATCGGATCAACGAAATATCCGCATAGCGATAAAGAAATTGCCGTAAAAGAAGCCCTAAAGAAATTCAGCTGAAAAGAAGCCTAATATGGCTTCTTTTTTTCTGGAGAGGCGGTGAAATATCCTTGTCTTTTTCCTTCGGCTTCTCTAATATGAATAGAGTAGAATTAAAGGAGCGTATATGATGTCAGACCAATTAAAAAATGAAATATTAAATAGAAGAACTTTTGCAATCATCTCCCACCCGGATGCCGGGAAAACGACGTTAACGGAGAAATTGCTCTTATTCGGCGGCGCGATCCGCGATGCCGGAACAGTAAAAGGAAAGAAGTCCGGTAAATTTGCGACTTCCGACTGGATGGAAATCGAGAAGCAGCGCGGAATTTCCGTAACTTCTTCCGTTATGCAATTCGATTATGACGGACACCGTGTCAATATCCTGGATACCCCTGGACACCAAGATTTCAGTGAAGATACTTATCGTACGCTGATGGCGGTGGATAGTGCGGTCATGATTATCGATGTAGCAAAGGGGATCGAAGCACAGACAGTGAAATTATTCAAAGTCTGCAAAATGCGCGGCATTCCGATTTTCACATTCATCAATAAAATGGACCGCCAAGGGAAAGAACCCCTTGAATTGATGGAAGAACTGGAAGAAGTATTGGGCATCCAGTCTTATGCAATGAACTGGCCAATCGGCATGGGGAAAGAATTCCTTGGAATTTACGACCGTTTCAACAAGCGGATCGAGCCATTTCGTTCACAAGGCAACCGCTTTTTGGCGTTGGATGAAAATGGCCAATTAGCTGAAGAACATGAAATGACGAAAACGTCTTATTACACTCAAGCGATGGAAGACATTGAATTGCTGGAAGAAGCCGGCAACGAATTCTCCATCGACCGCGTGAAAAAAGGCGAATTGACGCCAGTGTTTTTCGGGTCTGCTTTAGGGAATTTCGGCGTCGAAACGTTCCTGGAAACGTATCTTCAATTTGCTCCGCCGCCCCAGGCGCGCGAAACGCAGGAGAAAGAAGAAATCAGCCCTGTTGAAATGCCGTTTTCTGGCTTTGTCTTTAAAATCCAGGCCAATATGAATCCGGCTCACCGGGACCGCATTGCCTTTGTCCGCATCGTCTCAGGAAAATTCGAAAGAGGGATGAATGTTACCCTTGCAAGAACCGGAAAATCATTTAAATTATCCCAAACCACTCAATTCTTAGCGGATGACCGTGAAACGGTCACGGAAGCAGTAGCAGGAGACATCATCGGCTTGCACGATGTTGGCAACTACCAAATCGGCGATACGATCACGAGCGGCAAGAAGTTCCAGTTCGAAAGCCTGCCGCAGTTCACGCCGGAACTGTTTATGAAAGTAACGGCGAAAAACGTCATGAAACAAAAACATTTCCATAAAGGGATTTTGCAATTGGTCCAAGAAGGCGCCATCCAGTATTACAAAACGCTTCATCTCGAAGAAGTTATTCTTGGAGCGGTTGGCCAGCTGCAATTTGAAGTGTTCGAACACCGCATGAAAAACGAATACAACGTGGATGTCCGCATGGAGCCGGTCGGCAATAAAATTGCCCGTTGGATTGAAAATGAAGAAGATGTAAAAGAATCGATGTCCAGCAGCCGTTCCATGTTAGTGAAAGACCGCCATGACAATCTGGTCTTCTTATTTGAAAATGAATTTGCCACCCGTTGGTTCCAGGACAAAAATCCTGAAATCAAATTGTATAGCCTTTTATAAAGCCTGCTGTTGCAGGCTTTTTTCTTTGAAAATGATCCGAAAAGAAGGCACTTAAATTTGCGGTTCGAAGTGATTTTACATATGATAAAAGAATGAGACTGAGAGAGGGTTTTGTATAGATGAGACTAAGCGATTTTTCAATTAAGAGACCTGTTTTTACAATTGTCATCATGCTGTTGGTGATTATTCTCGGTGCGGTATCTTTCTTTAAGATCCCAGTTACCTTAATACCTGAATTAAACCCTCCCATCGGAGTGGTCGTAACAAACTACCCGGGTGCGAGCCCAACTGAAGTCAGCGAAAAAGTAACAAAGCCGCTAGAAGCGAATTTGTCTACATTACCAGGAATTGAATCCATCCAAAGCTCGTCCCAGGAAGGATCCAACTTTATCTTGCTTGAATTTGACTGGTCCACAGATATGGATGATGTCCAGGCAGACATTACGCAGCGAATCGATTTAACACCGATTCCCGATGACTCAAACCCGCCACGGTTTTTGAAATTTGACCCGGCTCAATTCCCGATCCTTCAATTATCTTTGCGTGCAACTGAAGCTGATGAAGATGTGCGGATTTTAGCAGAAGAATTGGAAACCGAATTATTGCAGACAGATGGAGTCGCCAATGTTAATATTTCGGGTTCATTAATTGAGGAAATCAATGTTGCGTTAAATCCGGAAACTTTGGAAGAAAAAGGGCTGCAGCAATCGGATATTGTCCAGTTAATCCAAGCAAATAATATTTCTTTGCCTGGTGAACCGATTGAAACGGAAGATGGACGGAATTTAACTACCCGGATAGTCAGTACTTTGACAAGTGTTGAAGATATCCAGAACCTTGTAGTTACTGTCAATCCGTTAGATGGAGAAAATGTTACCATCGGTGATGTAGCAGAAGTCACACTCGGAGAACGGGAAAGAACTTCAGAAACACGGGCAAATGAAGCACCTGCTGTCCTATTATCAGCACTTCAGGAATCCGGCGCGAATACAGCGGATGTTTCCAATGCGTTTCAAGAAAGATTGGATGAACTTCTTAAAGAAGAAAGGTTTACCGGAGTAGAAGCGGATATCTTATTTGACCAAGGCGATTATGTCCAATTGGCAGTTGGCAATATAGGGCAAACGTTAATATTTGGCGGTATTTTTGCCATGCTTGTGTTGTTCTTATTCCTCCGTGGGATCAAGAGCCCGATCATTATCGGAGTAGCGATTCCTTATTCCGTAATTGTGACGTTTGTATTAATGTATTTCTCAGATTTTGCTTTGAATATCATGACGCTTGGAGCGCTGGCACTCGGCATCGGGATGCTCGTCGATAATGCGATTGTCGTTATCGAAAATATTGAGCGCCATTTGGCCATGGGCAAAACTTCACGGCAAGCTGCTTCTGACGGTGCCAAAGAAGTTTCAACAGCTATCATTGCCTCGACTTTAACGACCATTGCCGTATTTGTACCAGTCATCTTTATTACGGGCTTGATCGGCGAAATCTTCACCGAATTTGCCTTGACGATTTCATTCAGTCTTTTTGCCAGTTTAGCTGTCGCTTTGACCGTAATCCCTATGCTTGCTTCCCGCATGTTAAGCAAGCCAAAAGGGAACATCGAGGCCAGAAAACGGCGTTCGAAGGGATTGAAAAAATTTGAACGGTCCGTTAAATGGGCTCTGGCGCATCGATTAGCCGTAATTTTAGCTGCATTGGTGCTTCTAGGCATTGGAACTTTGGGGATCCTGCAAGTAGGTACAGAATTCCTTCCAGCTACCGATGAAGGATTTGTCAGTGTGTCCGTTGAGCTGGAAAATGGAGCCTCCCGGTCAGCCACAGATGAAGTTGTCAATCAGATAGAAGAGGAACTGAAAAAAGAAAAAGATATAGATGTTTTTGTGAGCCTGATCGGAACCACTCAACAAGGGCAATCGCAGGGAACCTCGGCAACGAATACGGCAGAAATTTATGTAAAAATGATTCCTTTGGATGAGCGGGATCGTTCGGTATTTGAATTCGTTGACGAAGTCCAGCCGCGGGTTCTTGATACAATAGGGGAACAAGCTGAAGTCAGCTTTAATTTGCAGACAGCTGCCGGTTCCACCCCGAATAGTTTAACTTTTACAGTTACTGATACAGATAAAGCCAGATTAGACGAAGCCATCAGCCGCCTGAGCGAAGAGATTCGCACACTTTCGGATGTCACGGAACTGACAAGCGATCGGGAAGAAACGATTGATGAACTTCAAATGGTGATCAATAAAGAAGCAGCAACAGAATACGGGCTTGCGCCTGTCCAAATTGCACAAACAGTCAATAATACGACACGAGGGGTGCAAGCTTCTCAAATACTTGCCGAAAACGATGAAGTATATAGTGTATTCGTGAAGTTTGATGAAGAATACAAAAATAGTGTTGATAAATTGCGCACGCTTAAATTGCGTACACCGGCTGGGCAATTCGTTGAATTGCAGGAACTTGCTGATATCAGCATCGAACAAGGTCCGGTAAGCATTCAGCGTGTGGACCAAGCTGAAAGTGTTTCGATTACCTTGCAATATAAGTCGGACATTAGCTTAGGTGATATGTCTGATAAGGTGGATAAAGTGATAGAAGAATTAGATCTCGATGAAAATACGGTCATCACCTTTGGCGGTGACCGGGAATTGTTCGAGAATGCGATAAACGATATGCTATTGGCTGTCATTCTGGCAGTCGTCCTGGTTTATATTGTCATGGCGGCCCAGTTCGAGTCTTTCAAATATCCGCTCGTGATTATGTTCACCGTTCCGTTGATGTTTATTGGGGTGGCCATCGCACTTTTCGTTACACAAACTCCAGTCAGCATTACTGCGGTAATCGGATTGCTAGTGCTGGTCGGAATTGTTGTCAATAACGGAATCGTTTTGGTCGATTATATCAATCAGCGAAAAGCTTCTGGACTGGAATCGTATGAAGCCATTATCGTTTCAGTAAAAGACCGTCTCCGTCCGATATTGATGACAGCCCTCACCACGATTTTAGGTTTGGTTCCGCTTGCGATCGGCATCGGAGAAGGCACAGAAATCAATCAGCCGATGGCGATTACCGTTATCGGAGGAATGGTCAGTTCCACTTTCCTTTCGCTCTACATCGTGCCGATTGTCTACAGCTTATTCGACCGCAATACCAGAAAGATGAATAAAAAGCAGGGATAACTCCCTGCTTTTTATTTTTTGCATTTTTATTTGGAATATTTAGTATAATAGATGAAAAGCAACTTCAAATGATTCGCATGTTTGGGGTGAGGGGAGTTGGGTTCATGGAAGAGATCGTTTTCACAGGTTTTCCTGGATTTATTGCAAGCCAATTAATCCGCACGGTCCTCAAAAAAGAAACGAGTGCAGCAGCCATCGTTTTGCCGACAGAAATGGAGAAAGCCAAAAAGGAGGCGATTGAAATTCAGCGCCTGACCCGCTGCGAGCCCATCCGGTTGATGGAAGGGGACATTACAAAAGAAGGACTGGGGTTGAACGATGCAGATGCGGCCTTTTTAAAAGAAAAAGAAGTGGTATTCTGGCATCTTGCAGCGATTTATGACCTCGCTGTTCCCCGTGAAATCGCATGGAAAGTAAATGTGGAAGGGACGAAAAATGTAAATCGGTTTGTTTCGGAACTGCCTCGGCTAAAGCGCTATATCTATTTCAGCACGGCATTTGTGGCAGGTGACAGAGAAGGAACTTTGTATGAAAACGAATTGATCCGGCCAAAAAATTTCAAGAACTTCTATGAAGAGACGAAATTTGAAGCGGAGCTTTTAGTTGAAGCCATGAAAGAAATTTACCCTGTGACCATCATCCGGCCGGGAATTGTCCGAGGGAATTCCGAAACCGGCGAAACCATCAAATTCGATGGCCCTTATTTCTTTTTGAATATGATTGACCGGCTTCGAAAACTGCCCATTATCCCTTATATCGGAAGGTCTACTGCTTTTATCAATGTCGTTCCGGTCGATTACATATTGAAAGCCTCGGTCTATTTGAGTAATCACAAGGAAGCAGAAGGAAAGACCGTCCATTTGACGGATCCAAGTCCGCATCCGGTTGAAGAAGTCTACAGAAAAATGGTTCAAGAAATAACCGGGAAGACGCCTAAACTTCGCCTGCCGCATGCAGTGGCAGCCTTGTCTTTGAAAAGTGTTTCTTTGCAGCGTTTTTTAGGAGTGGAAGCA
This sequence comes from Planococcus ruber, assembly GCF_022819085.1. Lineage (GTDB taxonomy): Bacteria > Bacillota > Bacilli > Bacillales_A > Planococcaceae > Planococcus > Planococcus ruber. The sequence goes on from NZ_JALHAG010000001.1 coordinate 142,198, forward strand.
GAAACGTTGGATTATTTAACCTGGAACGCCCATTTTGATACCGCTACTGCCAAGCGGCTCCTCGAAGGATCCGATATCGTTTGCGCTGATTTTTTGGAAACGATACCGGCCATGGTCCGATTTTACGAACTTCATAAATTTAACAAAAATTTTCATGTGACGATAGGTTAGAAGTTTACTTCATCCTAAAAGGTGCTATAATGATAGTACAACTCAATACACTTTGGCTTTCAGTCAAGGGGGAGTAGCTTTAGGGAAACCTATTTCATAATCGTCAATACATGGTTAGTAACCATCGGTTATGATAGCGATTTTAATTGCTTAGCGAGACCTTTGCCTTTTATTAGGCAGGGGTCTTTTTTGCTGGCAAAAATTAGGAGGAGAAAGAGAATGGAAGCAATATTATTGGAGTATGCCTGGGTCCTGCTGGTTTTAGTGGGTCTTGAAGGGCTGCTTGCTGCGGATAACGCAGTCGTAATGGCGGTAATGGTAAAACATTTGCCAAAAGATCAACAGAAAAAAGCTTTATTTTACGGTTTAGTGGGAGCTTTCGTCTTCCGCTTTGCAGCACTATTCATGATTACATTGCTTGTGAATATTTGGCAAATTCAAGCCATCGGAGCAGCTTATCTCTTGTTCATCTCGATCAAAAGTATTTACGAACAGCGTAAAGGCGAAGATGATCATATTCTTGATGACAATGGCGATAAAGTGGAGAAAAAAGGTTCTAGTTTCTGGATGACGGTTTTAAAAGTAGAGCTGGCGGATATTGCGTTTGCAATTGATTCTATGCTAGCAGCCGTTGCCCTAGCCGTTACGTTGCCGCATTTGGACCTTTTTGGACTCGAAGATATCGGAGGCATTAACTCCGGTCAATTCGTCGTAATGCTGATGGGTGGTTTAATCGGTGTAATCATTATGCGATTTGCAGCTCATAAATTTGTCCAGCTTCTTGAAAAATACCCACAGCTCGAAACCGGTGCATTTGTCATCGTAGGATGGGTAGGGGTAAAACTTTTAGTCATGACTTTGGCGCACGAAAAAGTTGGCATTTTGCCGCATGATTTCCCGCACTCCACTCCATGGACACTTGTCTTCTGGACAGTACTGATTGGTATTGTTGTAGTAAGTGCCATTTTAGGGGTCCGCAAAAACAAACAAGAAAATGCTTAATCGAAAGCTTCCTTCGGGAGGCTTTTTCTTATGGAAAATTATTCTTAAGATGCGGACATAAAGACGTAAAATTCTCCGAATATATATAAGGAACTGGCTACCTCTTCCTTTTCATTTCGATATGCTGCCGTTACAATCAAGAGTAGCAAAGAAATGAAAAGAGGTGAATGGTCATGCTATTGTCTGCAATTACAGGGTTATTTGGTCGAGACAGCAAATTTTCTGCTGAAGAATTAGCACTGCTCGCCAAGAGCGGGGATGAAGAAGCGTTAACGGAATTGCTCCAATCCTACGCCCCTTTTGTCAAAAAAACTGCAGCACAAGTATGCAAACGATTCATCGATCATCACGATGACGAATGGAGCATTGCATTGTCAGCGTTTCATGAAGCGGTCAAAGGATATGAAAAAGAGAAAAATGCTTCCTTCCTCACATTTGCCCATTTGATCATTCGCCGAAGAATGATCGATTTTATTCGAAAAGAAAGCACCCGTTCTGAATTCACACATGACTTTCAAGCGCCGACAGATGAGGATGAGCCAAACCACTGGATCGAAGCGACTTCAGCTATTCAGCATTACGATGCAAAAAAGGAAGCTGAGATCCGCAGAGAAGAAATTGGCTTATATGAGAAGATGCTTGCTATATACAAACTAGATTTTCAACAATTGGCTAAAATATCGCCAGCTCACGAAGATGCCAGAAAAACAGCTGTGCAAATTGCCCAGATGATTACTGAGACAGAAGAGTATTTTGGCTATTTGCAAGAAAAAAAGAAGTTGCCGATCAAAGAAATCGAACAGCATGTCAAAGTTTCGCGTAAAACGCTTGAGCGGAATCGGAAGTACATCATTGCCCTAGCCATCCTGCTGAAAAGCGATTTGTATTACTTAAAAGATTATTTAAAGGAGCGGTTGCTTTAATGCAAATGCAAAAAGGAATTTGTCTGGAATTGAATAATGACCGCTCCGTGTTCATCCTGAAGGACGGCAGATTTGTAGAAGGGCGCCCGGCAGATGGAGCGGCTGTCGGAGAAGAAGTGTATTTCTTTCCGAAAGTTAAAAGAACCAAAAGCCGCCTGAAGTCCATTGCGGCTCCTGTTGTATTGGCAGCTGCAATCCTTATGTTAGTTTTATCGGCGTTGCTTCCATCTCAAGAAGCCTATGCGTATGTACAGATCGAAGTGAACCCAAGTATTGAAATAGGGACAGACGAAAATCTCCGAGTTGTGTCTTTAAGGGAATTGAATAAAGACGGAATGGAAGTCGTTTCAAAGATAAAGGATTGGGAGAATCTCTCGCTGGATGAAGTGCTGGAAAAAGCCATCCGTTTGTCATTGCGGGAATCGACCGAAGAAGTGACCATTACGACGGTAGTGACGAGCGATGAAAAGGAGCATTCGGAAGGCCTTGAAGCGGCAGTAATGGCTGTTTCAGCCAAAGTGGCAAAAGAAAAATTAGAAGTCCATTTAAAAGAAGCAAGTCCAGCCCAATGGAGAAAAGCGGTTAAGGACAATGTGCCGGTAGGCCAAAAAGTAGAAGATTTTAAAGTTTTCAAGGAATCTTCAAAAGCGAAAGAAATTCCGGCGGACAAGAAGCCCGCTGTAAAGGAGAAGAGCGAGCAGAAAGACAGCCGGAAAGATCCCGTGAAAGCAGCTCCTCAGTCCCCTGTGCAGCCTAAAGAATCACCGGCGCCAGAGCAAGAGAAAAAGCAAGCACCACCGGGACAGGA
>NZ_JALHAG010000001.1:145394-1527941 GCF_022819085.1 Planococcus ruber
CCTGGAAATCATAACGGGAAAAACGGAAAAGAGTAGAAGCTCAGCTTCTGCTCTTTTTGTTCGGATAAGAAAAGTAATTTATTTTCCCCTTTCTTTTTTAACATTCTTTTCATAGAATAAGGAAAGAAGATAAGGCCGAAGGGAATTAAAATCTATGAATAAAACGCTTCAAAAAATAAAGTCTTTGACGCCTGCACAGGTAATCGTTTCGTATTATTTCGTAGCGATTGCCTTTTCCTTTTTGCTGCTCAGCTTGCCGAATGTGCATGTGCCCGGGATTAAAATCAGTTGGATTGATACATTATTCACAGCTGTAAGTGCAGTTAGCGTAACCGGATTAACGGTCATCAATATTTCGGAAACCTATTCGATTTTTGGCATTGCGGTATTGCTGTTCATCCTGCAATTAGGCGGAATCGGCATCATGTCCATTGGAACGTTTTTCTGGCTATTGGTGGGGAAACGAATCGGGCTTAGAGAACGCCAATTGATCATGGTAGACCACAATCAATTCAATATGTCCGGAGCGGTCAAGCTGATCCGCGAAATCATTAAAATCCTTCTGCTGATCGAAGCAGTTGGAGCCGTAATTTTTACGTTGTATTTCACCCAGTATTTTGATGGATTCGACGAGGCTCTGCTTCACGGAATTTTTGCTTCCGTCAGTGCCACAACCAACGGCGGATTCGATATTACTGGCCAGTCGATGACTCCTTACTTCAATGATTATTTTGTGCAGATCATTAATATGATCCTGATCATCTTAGGGGCAATCGGATTCCCGGTATTGATCGAGCTGAAAGAATTTTTATCCCATAAAAACAAGAAATTCCGCTTTTCTTTGTTCACTAAAATTACGACTGCGACGTTCGGAGCCTTACTCGTGATCGGGACCCTTGTCTTGTTGGCTTTCGAATCGTTTAAAGCTTTCAAAGCCTACTCTTGGCATGAAACTCTTTTTGCTGCGATGTTCCATTCCGTTTCTTCCCGCTCTGGCGGAATGACAACGATGGATATTACACAATTTAGTGAAGCGACCAATCTGTTCATGAGTGCCTTGATGTTTATTGGGGCATCGCCAAGTTCAGCCGGCGGCGGTATTCGGACAACGACTTTTGCCATTGCGATACTGTTCCTGATCAATTTTGCGCGAGGAAAGAACACGATTCAAATCTTTAAGAGAGAAATTCAACTGATCGATGTATTTCGCTCCTATGCCGTGATTATTCTGGCAGGATTCATGGTTTTGGTAGCTACCATGGCGTTGATCTTAACAGAACCAGAAGCCAGCCTGATTGAAATTGTTTTTGAGATCACTTCAGCGTTTGGGACTTGCGGTATGTCGCTTGGCATTACCGAAGACTTGTCAGGTCCCGGTAAATTCATCATCATGGCCCTGATGTTTATCGGACGTGTCGGTTTGATATCGTTCCTCTTCACGATAGGTGGAAAGACGGATCCAACAAAGTTCCATTATCCTAAAGAGCGCGTGATCATCGGGTAATGATTTGCTGCCTTTAAATACAGAAAAGCCACAAAAAGACTATAAACCGTGCCTTTTTTCGATTTAACCATTATAATTGGTATAATAGATTTTTAATCGGAGATGAGTGAAAAGAATGAATGAAGATATCAAGCAATCGTTGAAATTATTTATCGTGATGTCGCGAGCCCATAAAGCGATTTCGGAACAGACCAATCAATTTTTCCAAGCAAATGGCGTGAACCCAACCGAGTTTGCGGTGTTGGAGCTTCTTTATCATAAAGGCAAACAGCCATTGCAGAAAATTGGCGGAAAGATTCTGTTAGCGAGCGGGTCCATCACGTATGTAATTGATAAGCTGGAAAAAAGAGGCTATATTACGCGCGTCAATTGCCCGTCAGACCGCCGCGTCACTTATGCGGAAATCTCTGAAGCCGGAAATGAATTTATGAGCCGGATTTTCCCGGAACATGAAAAACATCTTCACGAGCTGACAAATGCCTTGTCGAGCGAAGAAAAAGAGCAGGCGATTGAATTGATGAAGAAACTTGGATTGTCCATCAAGGATTTGTCTTATTAATAAAAGCGGAGCTTTTTACAGCTTTGAGTCTAAACCCATATTTGGCACCAAAAAAAGCAGCCTGCAAGGGCTGCTTTTTTGCTGTTTAGTTGGTTGAGTCGATGGTTTGGCCCATTTTTATAAAGTCAGGCGTTGCATCAACCGCAGTTTTATCGAAAATTGTCAGGCGGACAATGAGGTCCTCTTTTTCAAAGACGACGCCTGTCACTTTTCCTTCTTTGCCCGGAATTTCATAAACCGAGGAGTTGATGAAATCGTCTCCTTGAAGTGTTGCACCTTCAGTTAATTCGCCTTCGCTGCTTGAAGCTTGGACGGTTTGTTTCATAATGTCTTCCGCATAAGCAAAGTCGATATCATCAGGGGAAAAAGTTTCAACACGCATGAAGACGGAAGAATCGGAAGTAAGGAAAAGAGAATCTTTTCCAGGCTCTTCAGAAGTCAGCTCGTAAGCTGGCAATACCGTCATTTCGTATGCCTGTTCAGGGCTTTGGATAACGGTGCCTTCTGCTTCCGGCTCTTCGGCTGCTTCATCCGTTTCGGCCGCTTCTTCTGTATCGCTGTCAGCGTCAGAAGGAGCTTCTGTTTCTTCAGAATTTGCTTCGTCCGTTTCTTCAGAATTTGCTTCGTCCGTTTCTTCAACGGCTTCTGAATCCTCAGCAGCCTCTTCTGCCGGCGTTTCTTCAGCGGTTTCGTTGTCTACCACTTCTTCCGTTGCCTTGTCCGGAGATGAGCCGGTATTTTCATCAGCGGTTTCTTCCGACCCGCATGCAGCCAAGAAACCGCCGATTGCTAGAATAGATGCCGCAAATAATAAATTCTTTTTCATAAAAAATTCCTCCCTTTACTCTAGTTGACGCATCAGCCTGCCAATATGTTTCATTTTAGGCAGCCAATGGCGCTATAAGAAACAATAATACTATCATAACGAGATGAGTGATGATAAGCAAAGGCATGCTGCGCTTCCATTCGTATAAGCCGCCAAGAACAAGGCCGGCAGCGAAGCCTGCAAGGGCGCCAAGCCAGAAACCGCTGATGCCGATCGCTAGCGCGAATAGGGCACTTGAAAGGAAGATCGTCCATTTCCCGAATACGTATTTCTTCAGCTCCTGCTGGACAAATCCTCTCCAGAAAATTTCTTCTCCCGGCACGATTAGAAACATCAGCAGCAAATAATGCCAAATTGAGGTAGGGGCATACGTGTTGAGAAACGATTGCACGGATCTTTCCACTGGCAGCGGAGACCAGTGCATCAGTTGAAATCCGCCTGCGATCAAGCCATAGATTAAACTGCCGAATACTATGCCATAGATCAAAGACTTCCATGTCGGCATTTCATCCAATATTTTTGTATAGAGCATCGCGATAGACATCAAGACCAAAATGGAAAAAGTGTACATATACCAAAAAATGGCAGTATCCCGAAAAGCCAAGTCATATAAAAACAGGGCTACCGGGATAAATAAAATCAATTTATGGTTCTTAAAAAAAGTGAACATGAAAAAATCCTCCTAAAAATGAAAAGCCGTCTTTAAAAATCCAGAACGGCTTGGCTGAGACTGTGTAAGTTATGTTAATGTTGTATACTGTTAAATAAGACCAATTTTTTAAAACGATTCGATCCAAAGGATAGAGCTGCCTATATTACACATGAAAGCTTAAGATATCCAATAATTATTATAACAGACGACAACCCATCATTTGGGGGCGAAAGGAGAATATTCTATGACCAATTATGAAGAAATGCTCGAGCAGCTAAAAAATGGCGAATTGGAATCCATCACCATTGAAAAAGAAAACTTTTTGGAATTCCGCAAAATATTAATTGAACGGCCGGATTTTAAGCATTTTCGCGGGGTAGCTTATCATCACGGCATCACGGTTTATACTTATACAGAAGAACCATCGAAATAAGCAGCTTTACATACAAGGGGGAGCACTATGGGGACAGTGAGAGAAGTTAAAAATCATTTGAACGGCTTGATTGTCGGCAGAGAGAAAGAAATCGATTTTATGTTGATTGCGCTGATCCAGGAAGGGCATGTCCTGCTGGAAAGTGTGCCGGGTTCGGGGAAAACCTGGATGGCGAAAGCATTCGCTGGATCGTTTACCGGCGGCTTTCGGCGTTTGCAGTTTACTCCGGACGTCTTGCCATCCGACGTGACAGGCATCCGTTTCTTTAATCCGAAGATCCAGGAATTCCAATTGCGGCCGGGAGCCGTTTTGACAAATCTTTTATTGGCAGATGAAATTAACCGGGCGACTCCAAGAACCCAATCGAGTCTGCTGGAAGCTATGGAAGAAAAGCAGGCTACAATTGATGGAGAGACGCTGCAGCTGCCCAACCCTTTCATTGTGATCGCTACCCAAAATCCGGTAGAGTCGCAGCAAGGCACATTCCCGTTGCCTGCCGCTCAATTGGACCGTTTTCTCTTTCGGCTGGAGATCGGCTATCCGACCTTAGAGGAAGAAATGAAAATCATCCGAAACTTCCGGGACAATGCCTCCCATAAGAAAGCGATCCAGGCAGTAGCCTCGATTGAAGACGTGCATCGCTGGTCAGAGGAAGCGAAAAAAGTGAAAATCCACGAAGATGTTGAAAAATACATCCTTAACCTGGTCCGCGCTACACGCGAGCATCCAATGATCGAACTGGGCTTGAGCTCGCGTGCAGCGTTGGCTCTTGTCCATGCGGCCCAAGGAAAAGCTTTTATCGATGGCCGGAATTATGTCACGCCTGACGATGTGAAATATGTGCTTGAGCCAGTCGCTTTGCACCGTCTGCTCCTTTCAGCAGAAGGCATGCTGGTTTTAAAGCCGGCTGATGTGCTTCAGGAAATTTCAGAATCCATTCCTTTGCCTGTTGAGGCGATCTGACATGATGTGGACCCGTCATGACGATCATGCCAAAAACACAAAATGGATTTTCGGCTTCTTGCTGATGTTTTTATTTCTGTCATTGGTTTTTCTGCAATTCACTGCTGCTGCCGTTATTGCCTTTATCGCTGCGATTGTGGGTCTTCAATGGCTGTATTTTACAAAAGTCGGCACTGGGCTGGAATTTAAAAACGACAAGACGCGGAAGCGGGTGCTGAACGGAAGTGAAACTTCCTGGGATTTGGTGTTTGCGAATAAAGGATTGCCGATTTGGGGCGGCAACTTGAAAATCTGGTTTTCTGACGCTGTTCAGCCCAAGAGCGATGGGTTGGTGAATTACGGGGAGCTCGTCGAAATGGATTTGCCTTTAACGGTGGGGCACAATGAGACAGTTGTGTTAAACGTGCCTTTGATCGCAAAGCAGCGCGGTTTAGCACGCTTGAAAAAGATGGAGCTCAGCGTCCCGCATCCCTTCGGCGAAGGAAATATTGTACTGGAATACAAACTGATGATTTTGCAGGAGCAGCTCGTCTACCCAAAACTCGGAAAGAATCGCTTCCATTATGCGCCTTCCCATCAACGGCCTGGCCAATTCAATTTAAAGCATTCGCTGTTTGAAGATCCGTTCCAGCCGATCGGCACAAGAGACTACGTGCCGTCGGATCAATTCAATCAAATCCATTGGAAAGCCAGTGCGAGAATGCAGACTTATCAAACGAGAATCGTTGAACGTGTGGCGAATGAGTCGATCTTGTTTGTCATGAATGTCGCTTCCCATTATGCAACCATCACCAATTTAGAAGAGCGAATAGAAGAAGTGGCTTCCTATATAGAACATTGCTATAGAGAAGGCATTCCGTATTCGTTAGCGATTAATATCCGTTCCGCCGGAAAAACACCGTATCTGTATCTGGCTTCCGGCGAAGGGCAGACGCAGCGCCAAAAAGCGTTGGATGTTCTTTCATTGATCTCGAAGAACCATTCCACCATGCCGTTCCGTTCGATGCTGGCGCATTTGGATATCCATACAGAGCTCCCATTCACGACCTATTTTCTGTTGGAAGATCCGACAGATGCAATGGAGTTTGCTTCAAGATGGAGCAAGAGGACAGACTTGAAAATGCTGAATGGCGCGAAAGGGAGTGAAAGTGCATGATGAACGCACGTTTCCTTTCAGCCGGCAACTATATGCTCGATGCATTCGCCATTTCGCTCCTCCTTGTTTTTCTAAGAAATGAAGCGGACTTGCCGCTCGCTTTCATTTGGCTCATTTTGAGCTTTGCAGCTGCCGTTCTCAGTTTTATCTTTTTTGCTAAAAGGCCTTATGGAGTCGGAATCATCGCCGCACTATCGATGGCCTTAATTCCGATCGCTGTTTTGCTGGGCGCATCCGGGTGGATGGCCGTTTTCATGGGCCTCTTAACTCTTTACCGGCTGCATGCCCGATTCTCCATTTATGATGATGGAACAAATTCAGATGGAAAATTTCTGCTTGTTTTCGTTCTCCTCTTTTCAGCGAGCCTGGTTGTCGACTTGTTCGGCCCATTAGCAAATTCTTCAACGACCATTTTCGCCATCGTTGCAGGTGCTCTTGTGTTTTACGTGCTGTTCCGCATGGCTTATCGCTATTTGGCAGCGAGAACGCAAGGGGCAAAACTAGTTCAGGCAGTCGGTACTGTGTTGGCGGTACTTGGGCTGTCTGGGGGATCCTCTTTGCTCGTTTGGCTTTTGGGGGATGAGGTACGGCAAGGGGCGGCGTTGGCTCTTGCCGGAGTCCTTCGTGTCATTCTATGGCCGTTTGCGGGACTTATGGAAAAACTGACCGACTACCTGTCCGGTTTGTCTACCGAATCCGAAATGAAAGCGACTTTAGAAAAGTTAGGGCCGGAGGAAAGCGAAGAACAGGCGCAGGAAATGATCGCGTCCGGCAGTTTTGATTTTCCGTCTGAAATCTTTTTGGCTGTAGGGGGTGCAGCGGCGATTATTGCGTTGATCTTTTGGCTAAAGAAAGTGACTGTGGAAAAAGGAAGCGAAAAACCCGAAAACGAAGTGACGGTCGAACGTTTTGAAACTATTCCTGAAACCGTAGAAACTGAATCGAAAAGCCAAGTGGTTTATGGTGAAGTGGATCTTCAAGCAGTCCGAGAAGCGTTCCGTACTTTTGCGAAGGAAGCTGCAGCAGCAGGCAAAGGACGGGAAGAGTTTGAAACGGTCAAAGAGTGGGCAAACCGCATGGCGTGGCCGGTTTCTGAAGAGTTTCTCGAAACCTATGATTTGGTCCGCTATGGCGAAGGCTCGATATCCGAAAAAGATGCCTGGCCGTTTATAAATGAAATCCAAAAATTGAAAGAAAATTTTTTTGAAAAAGATGTTTAAAAGGAGTTAGCAGCGGGCATAGTACACTTGAACACAGCAACATTCTCATTTCCCCCTTTTGTGGTCGGTCCGGTATACGGGTCGGCTTCTTTTTTTGCCTTTTTTTAGGCAGGCTTGCCATTTTGAAATTTATGCTGAAAGGGAAAGCGTGCAAACTAAGAAATAGGGATGAATGATCAGAAGATTTTTGCTAAACTGAATATACAACTTGAAGGAGATGTTACATATGGAAATAGGCTTTATCGGAACCGGAGTCATGGGAAAAAGTTTGGTCGAGCATTTACTCGGAGCGGGGCATCAAGTATCGATCTATACGCGCACCGCTAAAAAAGCGGAAGAACTGGTGGAGAAAGGCGCAATTTTGGTGGAGTCGCCGAAACAAGTGGCAGAACGGTCAGAGGTCGTATTTACAATGGTCGGCTACCCAGCGGATGTTGAGGAAGTGTATTTCGGTGAAAATGGGCTGCTCGAGAACGCAAGAGCAGGGAGTACGCTTGTGGATATGACCACTTCGAAACCGAATCTTGCGAAGCGCATTTTCGAAGAAGCGAAAGCAAAAGGCATCGAAGCTTTGGACGCGCCGGTATCAGGCGGTGACATTGGAGCGCAGAATGCGGTTCTTTCGATTATGGTCGGAGGGGATGAGGCGGTTTTTAGAAAATCGCTACCGCTGCTGCAATTATTTGGTGAGAATATTGTCTATCAAGGGCCTGCAGGCGCTGGCCAGCATACGAAGATGTGCAACCAGATCAATATTGCAACGAATATGATCGGTGTCTGTGAATCATTGATTTATGCCAAAAAAGCAGGCCTTGATCCTGAAACCGTTTTGCGGTCGATTTCATCGGGAGCAGCAGGTTCCTGGTCCCTATCCAATTTGGCTCCTCGAATGATTGCCGAAGATTTTGCGCCGGGCTTCTATATTAAGCATTTTATAAAAGACATGAAAATTGCGGCAGAAGAAGCGGAAGGGATGGGCTTAGACCTGCCGGGGCTGCGCCTTTCTCTGGGGATGTATGAAGAGCTGGCCGGTCAAGGCTTTGAAGAAAACGGCACGCAGGCTTTGATCCACTACTATAAAGAATCCTAAAAACGGTAAAAAAATAAAACACCGAAAGCCGTTAAGGCTTTCGGTGTGTAAATCAATCGAAATAGGATTTTTTCGGCGTATAGAATCGATCCAGCTGCCGGGGTTGGTAGGATTTCGTGAATGGCTTTTTCGGTTCTTCTTTTTTCTTCGGCGTCAGGCCGGTCAATTCACTCAATAATTCTTTCGCCATCTTTAAGTTCATGCGGCTAGGCGGATTGCGGTAAGATTCATCGAGCTGGCCCAAATGTTCAAGATTTTCAAAGTCTTCTTTTTTCGGAAGCATGTGGAAATAATAATCTCCGCATTTTACGAGGACTGAAGATTGCTGTTGACTTTTCCGGGGGTTTTTGCTGAAGTGAAGCCCGATCTTTTGGGCACGTTCTTGAAGAATCATCATGGAAAGTGCTTCTTTTTTCAATGCATACAGATATTGATTGTCCGGCGCGGTTTTCGCGTGCCTGTTCACCGTGAAAATGGCTTGGGCGATATCAGAATCTGTTTTCTTTATGGACATGGACTCATTCCTTTCTTTGGCAATTCTTTTACAGTGCAATACAGATTCATCATATCAAAAATCGGTACGGGTGTATACCGACGCAAAGAGTGAATTTACAAAAATCAATTTCTTTGCGAGTCAGTAAGATGGGGAAACTAATGAAAAGGGGAAATGGATCATGCTAACGGGAAAAACGATCATCGTAACAGGCGGTTCAAGCGGAATGGGGCTGCATATGGCACAAAAATTTGCAGCAGAAGGCGCCAATGTTGTCATTACAGGACGCGATATGGAAAAACTGAATGAAGCGGTTAAAACGATTGCTGCACAGAAGGGGTCGGTGGAAGCTTTTCAAATGGATGTCCGGGAACCGGAGCATGCGAAGGCGATGGTGAAATTCACGCATGAAACGTTCGGCAGCATTGACGGCCTGGTCAATAACGCCGCCGGAAATTTCATTGTCCACGCTGAAAAGCTGACGCCGAATGGCTGGCGGTCCGTCATAGATATTGTGCTGAACGGGACATTCTTCTGTTCGCATGCGGTCGGCAATTATTGGATCGAGAACGGCATCAAAGGAAACATCATCAATATGCTGGCAACGTATGCCTGGAATGCAGGCGCTGGCGTGGCCCATTCCGCTGCAGCAAAAGCCGGCGTCATGTCGTTGACCCGGACGCTGGCTGTAGAGTGGGGAACGCAGTTCGGCATTCGGGTAAACGGCATTGCCCCTGGCCCGATTGAACGTACAGGCGGAGCGGACAAATTATGGGAATCCGAAAAAGCGGCGAAGCGGACATTGGAGTCGATTCCGATCGGCCGTCTGGGCAAACCGGAAGAAGTGGCAGAACTGGCGGCTTTCATGATGTCAGACAAAGCATCTTATATGAACGGCGAAATTGTTACGTTGGACGGCGGTCAATGGTTAAATAAATTTCCATTTTAATACGGAAAGCGAAAGAACAAAATAGAATAGTTCGACTAAAGATGTTATGATGAAATCTAAGAAAATAGTGTGACTCGTTTAGGATGCAAAAGGAGAAGAGTACATGATTTCATTACCTAGCAGAGATTTTTTAGATACACCAATTGAAGAATTTATCATTTCATCGGAAAAAGTCGCACATGTGCAGCTTGGCAATAGCGCCGAACATGCATTGCTTGTCTTAACAAAAACAGGCTACTCCGCTATTCCTGTATTGGATCCTAAATACCGTTTTTGCGGTTTGATCAATGCCCAGCGGATTACGGATGCGATTTTAGGCTTGGAACACATTGAATATGAACGTTTGCCCGATATAAAAGTCGACGAAATTATGCAGACAGATTTGCCGCTGATCAATATCACGGAACGTTTTCAACGCGCTTTGGATTTGTTGATTGACCAAAACTTTCTATGTGTAGTGGATGCTGAAGGCATGTTTATGGGGATTCTTACGCGCCGCGTTATCTTAAAGCAATTAAAAAAGCAGATCTATCAATTAAGAAAATAATGTTGAAGTGTTAAGAAGGTCTCATTTTGAGGCCTTTTTTCTGTCAATTGAAGGAAGGGTCATAGAAATGAAAAAAACAAATAGGCCATTGGTGCTTGCGGCCGTCATGCTTGCCATGTTTATCGGGGCAGTAGAGGCAACCATCGTTTCAACCGCTATGCCGAGCATTTCCGCCGATTTGGGCGGTTTTGCAAAATACAGCTGGGTCTTTTCTTCTTATTTGCTCATGAGTACCGTTACTGTCCTGTTATACGGGAAATTATCGGATATATTCGGGCGAAAGCCGATTTTTGCCATCGGCGTTCTGCTTTTCCTGTTCGGTTCTTTGCTCTGCGGATTAGCTGATTCAATGGAAGTGCTGATATTTTATCGTTTTATCCAAGGAATTGGTGCGGGTGCCGTTTTGCCGATTGCTACCACGATTGTCGGCGATATCTATCCGGCGGAAGAGCGGGCGAAAATCCAAGGGTATCTATCAAGTGTCTGGGGCATTTCGGCTGTTACGGGTCCCGCGATCGGCGGAGTTCTCGTAGCAACCATCGGATGGGAATATGTCTTCTGGGTGAATATTCCTTTAGGCATCCTGGCTTTGCTTGGCGTCATGCTGTTTTTGGTAGAGCCGGCTAAAAAGTCGAAGCCTTCAATCGACTATATGGGGGCGTTTCTTTTAACGGTTTCCTTGACGGCCTTTTTATATTGGCTTGTAGAAGGCGGCGTCGGATTTCCATGGGTGTCGGTTCAGTCCGCAGCCCTTTGCGGCGGGGCATTGATCGCCTTTGCTTTCTTCATTCTTGTTGAGCGAAAAGCAGCGGATCCGATGATGCCGTTCGATATTTGGCGGAACCGCTCCATTTTATATGCGAATCTTGTTTCGCTCTTTACCGGCATAATTTTAATAGCGGTATCGAGTTATCTGCCTACATATGTCACAGGAGTGATGGAGCAGTCGGCGACAGTGGCTGGATTCACTTTGACTGCGATGTCGATTGGCTGGCCGATTGCCTCATTCTTTTCAGGAAGGCTGCTGATCAAGTTCGGCTATTTTAAAACTTCATTGGCTGGGGGTGTCTTTCTCGTCATTGGCACACTTCTCTTTGTCTTCATGGAACCGGGATTTGGCCCGTTATGGGCGGCAATGTCGAGTTTCTTTGTAGGTGTCGGGATGGGGCTGACAAGCACTTCGTTTATCGTTTCCATCCAAGCAGCCGTTTCATACGAGCAGCGCGGGTCGGCAACAGCTTCCAATGTATTCATGCGGAATTTGGGAAGTACCATCGGAGTAGCTTTGCTTGGAAGCCTGTTGAATTCATCTCTTTTGAAGTATTTCAAGGAGCATAACCTGGATTTGAATTTAAATTCAGTGAACGAATTGCTGACTCAAAAAGGAAGGGAAATGATACCCGCCGAATCTATGGTTTATTTGCAGGAAGCTCTCGGCGGTGCGCTGCATAATGTCTATGCCGTGACGGCTCTATTTGCCGGCATCAGTTTCCTGCTGATCTTCGGCTTGCCAAGAAAGAAAGGAGTAGGCGCTGATGTCGAATGAAGAATTGATCCTGAAAATTTTAGCGGAAGAAGGGAATATGCGAAAAGCGGCGGAACGGTTGTTTCTCTCACAGCCGGCGCTTTCCCAAAGGCTTCAGACGATCGAAAAAGATTGGGGTGAGCAACTGTTCATCCGCTCGCAAAAAGGGCTGACCCCGACGCCTGCGGGCGAGCTGGTCATTGAATATGCGAATGAAATGATTCAGCGCAAAGAAGAAGTTTTTGAAATTCTTCACACCTTGACGTCAAAAGTCCACGGGACTTTAAAAATCGCTTGTGCCACGATCATCGGACAAAATTGGCTGCCGAAAGTCTTAAAAGATTTCGTGACGCTCTATCCGGAGGCGAAAATACAGCTAATCACCGGATGGAGCTCAGAAATTGTCCGTGCGCTTTATGAAGGCGAAGCCCATATCGGGATTGTGCGAGGGCATACGGACTGGAAAGGGCCGAAAATCCATTTGTTCAAAGATACGCTGTATTTGGTTGATAAGGAGATCCAGTCGCTTGATGAAGTTGTAAAAACGGAAAGGCCGTTTATCCAATTTAAAAGCGATTCGAATTACTATGAAGAAATCCAGCAATGGTGGCAAAAGCATTTCTCATCCAATCCCAAACGCCAAATTACAGTTGACCAGATTGAAACGTGCAAGCAGATGGCCGTCAACGGCATCGGCTATGCAATTTTGCCGTCGATTACCTTAAGCGGGACAGAAGGCGTCCATATGATGCCGCTTTCGAGCAGTGCAGAAGAGTTGGAATTGACAAGGGATACGTGGCTGATCGGCTATGATGCTGCATTTCAACTTCGCCAAGTTGAGGCATTTGTCGATATAGTCAAAAAACATGCCGCTTTATTAAGCTAAAGTAATGAATTTAATCGCTATGTCCGTTATAATTACAGCATAACTTATGGAAAGAGGTAGAATAATGGAACAAATGAATGCAGAACAAATTATTTCGTACATACAGAACGCAAAAAAATCAACACCTGTGAAAGTTTACATAAAAGGCCAGAACGTAGCGGCCTTGGATTTTGGAAAAGAAGCTAAAGTGTTTGGCGAAGGCAATAACGCAGTTGTTTTCGGTGAATGGGCTGACGTCCAGAAAGCGCTAGAAGAGCACGCGGCAGTTATTGAAGATTCAGTAGTTGAAAATGACCGCAGAAATTCAGCGATTCCGTTAGTGGATATGAAAAACATCAACAGCCGTATCGAACCAGGTGCCTTTATCCGTGAGAATGTTGAAATCGGCAATAATTGCATCATCATGATGGGTGCTGTGATCAATATTGGTGCAGTCATCGGCGATGGCACAATGATTGACATGGGCGTTATCCTTGGCGGCCGTGCAACGGTAGGGAAGAATTGCCATATTGGCGCGGGGGCAGTACTAGCGGGCGTTATTGAGCCGGCATCTGCAACACCGGTAATTGTGGAAGATAATGTCATGATCGGCGCAAACGCTGTGGTACTCGAAGGCGTTCGCATCGGAAAAGGCGCAGTTGTCGCAGCAGGCGCAATCGTTATTGAAGATGTTCCTGAAAATGCAGTGGTTGGCGGCACGCCGGCGCGCGTTTTAAAATTGATGGATGAAAAAACACGGGCGAAAACGGAAATCAAACACGAACTTCGCCAGTTGTAATCGGGGAACACAGATGGATTTAGTGAAAATCAGAAGAGAACTGCATCAAATTCCGGAAATCGGTTTTCAGGAAGTGAAGACGCAATCGTATTTAAAGGATATTCTATCGGCTTTTCCACAGGAGCGCCTGGAAATCATCCAATGGAAAACCGGACTGGCTGTTAAAGTCCGGGGCTTGAATCCAACAAAGCTTATTGGTTGGCGCACCGATATTGACGGCCTTCCGATACAAGAAGAAACAGGCCATGATTTTCAATCCACTCATCCTGGATTTATGCATGCCTGCGGACACGATATCCATATGGCCAATGCCATCGGGCTTCTTGAGAGGCTGATAGAAGATCCGATTGCTGATGATGCCGTGATTTTATTTCAACCGGCAGAAGAAGGGCCGGGGGGTGCCTTGCCTTTCCGGGAATGGCTAAAAAACGAACAGCCTTCGTTTTTGCCGGACCAAATTTATGCTTTGCATATTGCTCCTGAGTTGCCGGTTGGAACGGTCGCGACAAAACCCGGACTGTTATTTGCGAATACCTCTGAATTGTTTATCGACCTTCATGGGAAAGGCGGACATGCGGCGTTTCCCCATTTAACGGAAGACATGGCCGTTGCGGGAGCCGCGCTGCTGATGCAGCTGCAGACGATTGTCAGCCGCAACGTGAACCCGATGGATTCAGCAGTCCTGACGGTCGGGAAGTTCACTGCAGGAACGGTCCAAAATATCATCGCTGAAAAAGCACGGCTTGAAGGAACCATCCGTACCTTGAATCTGCCGTCGATGCTGAAAGTGAAACAGCGGATAGAAGCGATGTGCCGGGCAATTGAAGAAGGCTATCAATGCAAAATATCGATTGACTACGGTTCAAGTTATTTGGAAGTGAACAATAACGAAGAATTGGCCAAAGCATTCTTAAGATTCGCTGAAAATTATACTGGCATTTTGGCAAAAAGAAGCGAGGCGGCTATGACCGGCGAAGACTTTGGTTATTTTACAGAGGAATTGCCAGGTGTCATGTTTTGGGCTGGAGTAGATTCGGAGTTTGGGCTGCATCATTCCAGATTGAATCCAAACGAATCGGTGCTGGAAATATTGCCGAAGTTTATCCATCAATTTTTCAAGCAACTTTAAAAGTGGCCGGCGTGCAGCTGGCCGCTTTTTTTCTATGCAGATGGAACTAAATCCGTTCAACAGCGTACTACTTAATAGAGAGAATAATAGGGGGGGGTTCATATGTTCAAGCGATGGCTGGCAATCAGTGCCAGCGCAATCATTCTACTCATTTTTGTCCTGCCACAAACTGCTTTGGCGGCTGCAAATATTTCCGTCGATGCAGAAGCGGGATTTGCCAATAAGGTGAAGTATGAAAGCGGAGTGCCTATCCAATTTACATTAGTTAACAATGGCGATAATTTTTCAGGAGATTTAGTTTTAGGGTACAGCGAAACTTACAGTCTGGGTGCTGGGATTTCCGTGCCGGTTGAACTGGCCGAAGGAGAAACCAAAACGATCCAAGTGGCAGTGCCGGGATTATCCGATATGATGTCGATGGGAAATGCCTCTCGCAGCATTTTCTTGTATGAAGGCAGTTGGGAAGATGGAAAACAAATCGAAGTTAAAGGGGATAAAAATCTGACTCCCTCTTTCTACTCGCCTTCTTCCCTGTTTCTTGCCACATTGACGGAAAACTCGGACCGGCTTTTGCAGTTGAGTAAAGTAGCGCCGACGGGCAGCGAGTCGACCCAAGTGTTTCATTTAAATCAAATGAATCGATTTGCGTTGCCGACAGAAGCGATGGCGTGGGAAACCATTGATCATTTGCTGATTGATGAATTTTCATTCAGTGATCTGCCAGAAGCAAATCGCAATGCGATTATGCAGTGGGTCCGACAGGGAGGCAGTCTAGTTGTCGGTTCAACTGAAAATATTCAAGCGGCGATGGGTGAACTCTCAGAAGATTTGCCATTGAGCCTTGGAGAGCCGGTTCAATTGGCGGTTCCTGGACTTGAAAAAGAGCTTCCTGCTTTCCAAGCTTCATTGAATGAAGGGGCAGAAGCTTTATTGACCCAAGGTTCTGCTGTCTTGGCAGCCAAGAAGCAAATGGGGGCAGGTTCCATTACGCAAACTGCTTTTTCGCTTGGAGACAGCCAAGTGAGTTCGCAGCAAGGGTATGCGGAAATGATGGAAGGCTTATTGCCGATATCCATCAGCAACCAACAATTTAACCAAGGCCAATCGACATTGGAATACATGTCGTATGAAGTTGGCAATGTGAATGAACTGTTCGAAAGCTTTGCGGTTTCCAAATTTTGGACAGTTGCCATCGTGTTTTTCTACATCGTATTAATTATCCCGGTGCTGTATATTCTTTTGAAGAAACGCGATAAACGTGAACTTGCATGGGTGATTATTCCGGCAATTGCTGTAATTACGTCAATCGGCTTGTTTGCGGTAGGAGCGAAAGACCGCATCGCCAATCCGCAAATCCAACAGACCGGCTTCTTTAAAGTCGACACGGACGGCGGATTAAATGGCTATTACATGAATACCCTCTTGTCAAATAAAGGAGGGAATTATCAATTTACGGCTCCTTCTTCGACTTCTATGACGAGCTTGTTGAATAACCAGTTTTCAGAAGCGTCGCCGCAAGACGGTGCGATTTTGGAGCGTCAAGCTTCAGGCAACCAATTGACGATGCGGAATATGCGCTATTGGTCAGTGGGATCGATTCTAGGCCAATCGTATATAGAGAATACCGGAGATTTTGATGTTCAGCTGAAAGTGGAGAACAAACAATTGACAGGAACGGTCAAAAATAACTTCCCATTTGCGCTCGAAGACGTTTCCATTTGGACAGGAACCCGAATCATGTCTTTAGGCAATTTAAATCCGGGAGAAGAATTGGCGGTAAATGCAAAAGTCCAATCGGATATTTTGGCCTCCATTTCGCCGATTTCCACAAATTACGCATATCAGCAGATCCAAGACAAAGAGGAATTGGAAACTGCCAGAAAGCAAACGATTTTATCCGCCTCATATAACCAAATGCAGGCAGATGACAGTTCGCCTTATGTGATTGCCTATACGAAAGATGCAATTGTTCCGGTCTCGCTTAAAGATCAGCGGGCATCCGTTTCTGCGATGAATTTGGTTGCGCAGCCTTTCAGCCCGGAAACGACTTTGACTGGAGAACTTGATTTGCCGGCTGAAGCATTGACTTTAAAAGTGGCAGCTGCAAATCCGTCGACTTATTTTGAAAATGTTGCTCCTGACCCTTATCTGTATTATTTGGATGGCGGCCAGATTGAAATGACTTATCAGACGCCGAAAGCATTGCAGCTCGATAAAACAGAGTGGCAGACACTGGAAATTTCGAGAGGCAATACAAAAGGCGAAGTGGCCATTCGCAATCTTTCTACAGGGGAACTTGAAAAAATAGAAGAAAACCAGTCCGCCCTGACAAAAAACTTAACCGACTATATTTCAAAAGAAGGGGTAGTGAATTTTGTTGTCGATGCCAATACTGACGGCAATGCGCCTGAAATCACGCTGCCTAAAATCAAGTTGAAAGGGGTGGTTGCTCCGTGATTGAAATCGTCGGATTAACAAAGAAATACGGTTCATTTTATGGGCTGCAGGATTTAAATTTAACGATCGAAGAAGGCACAGTCTTTGGATTTGTAGGGGCAAACGGAGCTGGCAAGTCCACTACGTTTTCCATCTTGGCAACTTTGCTTCAGCCGACTGCCGGCGACGCTTTTATCGATGGGATGAGCGTTACCAAAAATGCGCATGAAGTGCGAAAACAAATTGGTTATATGCCGGATTTCTTCGGCGTCTACGATCAGTTAAAAGCAAATGAGTATTTGGACTTCTACGGGGCAAGCTACGGATTAACGCCGAAAGAGCGTGAAGCCCTTATACCTAAGCTGTTGGAACTCGTCAATTTAGAGCATAAACGATATGATTACGTTGACCTGCTGTCCCGTGGAATGAAACAGCGGCTATGCCTGGCCCGGTCCTTGATCCACGATCCGAAAATCCTTATTTTGGATGAACCGGCTTCTGGGCTTGATCCAAGAGCCCGCGTCGAAATGCGGGATATTTTAAAGGAATTGAAATCTATGGGCAAAACCATCCTGATTTCATCCCACATCTTGCCGGAACTTGCCGAAATGTGCGACAGCATTGGCGTGATTGACGCTGGAAAATTGATCGCCCAAGGTTCCGTGCATGAAATCCAAGCGCATCTGCAAAGCGAAAAGGTATTGAAAGTAAAACTGGCCGGGCCGGCAAAAGAAGCGATGGCTTTCTTTGAAAATGACCCGCTTGTTTCAAAATTAGTTGAAAAACCGGAAAAGCAGTCCATCGAATTTTTATACCGGGGAACCGAAGAAGACCAAATCCGCTTGCTGCGGCAAGCCATGGAACGCTCGCTCCCGATTTTGTCATTTGCCGAAGAAGAGACAGATCTGGAAGATGTCTTCATGGCCATTATGAAAGGAGTGGAAGTTAAATGAAAACACTCATCGCAAATCCTGTACTCATAAAAGAAGTGAAATTGCGTTTCCGCAGCATGAAGAGCTTCACCGGCATTCTCTTCTATTTAATGGCGATGAGCATATTTGTTTTCGGCTTCATCTTTTTGACGACTTCATTGACCGGCAGCGGATTTTTCCGTCCGGATGAAAGTTTTCTTTTATTCAGCATGATGACTTATATCCAGCTCGGATTGATTCTTTTCATCACCCCCGGCTTAACAGCAGGGACAATCAGCACCGAAAGAGAAAAGCAGACCTTGAATATTTTATTGACAACGGCGCAAACATCTTTTCAAATCATTTTTGGGAAAATGACTTCATCGATCGCGTTCCTGCTGTTGATGATCGTATCCGGACTGCCTATCTATAGTTTGGTATTCTTGTACGGCGGCGTTGATCCGCTCCAGATTGTCGTCATCTTTCTTTTCTATTTTCTGACGCTGCTGGCCATCGGAAGCATTGGCGTCATGTATTCGACCATTATCCGAAAGACAATCGTCTCGATGATCGTCACGTACGGAACCATGATTTTTTTATCAGTCGTGACAGCATTTTTTCTGCTGCTGTCCATTCAAATTTCAACGCTTGGAACCGGCACACCGACATTTTCGCCATTTTCCTATTTATGGGCAAGCATCAATCCGGCCATCGTGATGCTCACGCTATTGCAGCCGGGATTTGCCCAGGAAATCCAGACGATGACAGCAATCGAACTGCCGCTATGGGTCGGCTATTTGGTATTTTACAGTTTGCTGACAGCCGGCGCGCTATGGCTAGCCGTTAAACGTTTGCGCGTAAATATGAATAAATACAAATAAGGAGGGATATTCATGAACAATCGGGAATTGATCCGCTATGTAAAAAAAGCTGCTGTTCGGTTAAAGCTCGTGCACATGACCCGGTCTTTTCAAATAGCGCTATTCCTAGGGCTTTTATCTGCATTTTTACTCGTTCTCGTTTCCCGGTTGTTCGTCCTTCCTTATTATGAATTTTATGCATATGCTGCCGGCTCCCTCTTTTTAATTGGCGGCCTTGTTTTTTCCTATAAGGACATGCCGAAAATCGGCCAAGCAGTAGAACAATTGGATCGTTTTACGCCCCATAATCTTCTATTGACCTCTTGGAAAATACAGGAACAAAACAAGCTGACGGAAGCATTGATTAGACAGACTGCGGAAGTCATCCCTTACAGCTATCAATTATTCAAAAAAGAGCCGCAGCAATGGTTTCAGGGAAAATGGCTGCTGGCTTCGCTGATCACCGGATCGCTGCTGATGATCTCGTTTTTGTTTCCAAGTACGCTTCAGGAACAGGCCAAAGATATTGAGAAGGAACAAGCTGTGATCGAAGAAATAAAAGAAAAAATTGCAGATCTGCAAAAGGATGCCCAAACAGAAATCGTCAAAGAGGAATTGCAAGAAGTTTTAAAGAAAGTGGAACAAAGCGAAACTGCTGAAGAAGCCCTGAAAGAAGTGGTCAAGAAGCAAAAGGAAATGGCCCAGCAGGAACAGCAATTAGCTGCAGAAGGGAAAAGGGCAGAACAGGAACATGCGGATGTTGAAAATGCAGCGAAACAGCTCGCTGAACAAGCGGGAAAAACACAGACCGTTTTAAGCAATATGGGAAAACCCGTAAGTTTTCCTCTTCAACAGACAATTGCCGGAGCCGCAGATCCAGAAGCTTCCAATAACGAAGGAGCAGCATCAGAAGGCACAGAAAGTTCTTCAACATCCGAAAACAAATCCGGCGGAAGCAGCGGCAACGCCAATACTGAATCTCAAAGCGGCAGCAATGGGGAGAGTCAGCAACAAGGCCAAGGACAAGGGCAAAGCCAAGGCCAGGGTCAAGGACAAGGTCAGGGCCAAGGACAGGGTCAAGGACAAGGTCAAGGCCAAGGACAGGGGAAAGGCCAAGGTCAAGGCCAAGGACAGGGTCAAGGCCAAGGAGGTTCCGGATTCGGAGTTGGGCAAGGAAGCCGGGAACTTTTGACCGTCCCTTCTCGGATAGGCGGAGATAGTGAAACGACTGTCGATCAGGGAGAGCTTGGCGAAGGCAATGCTGCAGAAGAACAAGAAGGAGTTGTCCCGGCTACAAAAGGGACGGTCCGTCCGTATTCTGAAGTAGTGGGCGACTACACCGATTCTTATTTTACAAGTGCCGATCGTTTGGCATTGCCGCCAGACCTGCAAAAGGTCGTGGAACAGTATTTCTCAACAGTTGAATCTGAATAATAGAAAGCAGGGGAATTTATGGCGTACACACCGGAAGATTTTAAGGAAATGAGCAATAGACTGCAAGATGTCAAGGATGAAATCGGCAAATTTATCGTCGGGCAAGATCAAGCGGTGGAATTTTCTTTGTATGCGATTTTAGCGGATGGCCATGCGTTGCTCGAAGGGTTGCCTGGACTTGGGAAGACGATGCTGATCCGGACAATTTCAGACGTAATGGACTTGAGTTTTTCCCGCATCCAATTTACACCGGATTTAATGCCTTCTGATATTACTGGCACGAGCCTTATCGAAAGGGATGCGGAAGGCAGGCAGCAATTCACATTCAAGGAAGGCCCGATTTTCCATCAGATGGTTTTAGCGGATGAAATCAACCGGGCAACGCCAAAAACACAAAGCGCCCTGCTCGAAGCGATGGGGGAAAAAACGGTGACGATTTTAGGGGAGACGAAAAGAATGGCGCGCCCGTTTTTCGTCTTGGCAACGCAGAACCCGATTGAAATGGAAGGGACTTATCCGTTGCCGGAAGCCCAGATGGACCGTTTTCTCTGCAAAATTCTCGTCTCATATCCAAACCGCGAAGAACTGGCAGAAATTAGCCGAAGAACAACCGGGGCCGAAACGGTTTCGCTCGTCAAGAAAATGAATACCGCCTCTTTAATCGAAGCGCAGCAAATGGTCAAAGAGGTATTGATTGCGGAAGACATCCTCATGGTGGGGGTCGACATCATCCAGCAGTCAAATCCGGAGTATACCCATTTTGATGAAATTAAACAATTTGTCCAATATGGCAGCGGGCCAAGGGGCCTTCAAAGCCTAATCAAACTGGCCAAAGCGAAGGCACTGGCGGAAGGCCGTTTCCATGTATCGATCGGTGATTTGAAATATGTTACCCCAGCTGTATTAAGGCATCGGATTTTGTTGAATTATGAAGGAGAAGCGGCTGAAAAAACGGTGGATGACCTCATCGGAACAATTTTGGAAACTGCCGGAAGAGGCGCATTAAAATGAGTGGGCTGCAATTGCCAGGGGATTGGGCGAAGCGGTTAAGCCGATACTCCATCGCCACGAAAGCAAAGATCCGCGGCCATCATAAAGGGTCGCACCGTTCCAGCCGATTCGGGTCTTCGCTCGATTTCTCGGATTTTCGGGAATACCATCCTGGAGACGATGTTCGGCATATCGATTGGAATGTCTTTGCCCGGACGGAAAAAGTTTACATCAAACGGTATTTGGATGAACAGGAAATGCGGGTCCATATCTTAATGGATGATTCGAAATCGATGAGAGAAAAATGGCTCTTCTCAAAGCAGTTGGCGTTTTCATTGGGGGCAATGGTATTAAGCAAGGATGACCGGTTGAGCATTTCAGCGGGGGAGGCGTCAGCATCGCCTTTTAAGAAAAAAGGCAAGTCGGCGAGAAAGCTCTTTGAACATTTTATGGTGAGCCTTCCCGATCCTCAAAGCCATTCTTTTGCAAAAAATGCGAGTTTTTACAGTGCGAAAGATTCTACGGTTCTCTTTATTATTTCAGATGGTTTGGAAGAGCTGGAAGAATGGCAACTGTTTTTTAAGCAAGTGCCGAAATACGCGCACGATATCCGTTTTCTCCATCTATCCACTGCTGAAGAAAGGCTTCCGAATTTTGATGGGGATATGCGCCTTATTGACGAGGAAACCGGTTCAGATTTAAATGTAACGATGACGCGCCAGGCAATTGAGGCTTATCTGGAGAAGCGGGAACTGCACAATAGGGCTTTGGAAGCGCTATGTGCAAAACACGGCGTCCATTATATGCCCATCCAAATTGAAGACGGCATCCAACAAGTTATGATTCATCAATTGGCTCGGAAAAAATGGATTGAATAGGGGGAGCGGCGCATGGGAATAGCAAATTGGATTTGGATTTGGACAGCAATCATGCCGCTTGCTGTGTTCCTTTATTATTTTTTCCGGAAAAAATATCAAAATAAAAATGTCTCATCTGTTCTATTTTGGCAAGAAATGATGAAAGAAATTCAAGCCTCACCCTATCTGAAAAAATTACAGCATCATTTGCTGTTTTACCTGCAAATGGCTGCTTTGCTTCTTTGCGTTTTCGGATTGATCGAACCGTATTGGGAGTCAGAGACGGTCCAAGGCAATGAATTGATTTTTATAGTAGACACTTCTGCATCTATGCTTGCCGGTTCGCCAAGCCGCTTCGATCAGCAGAAAACCGCCATGGCGGAATTGGTCGGCCAAGCAGGCGGGAAACCCGTCACGGTTATTAAGACCGGCCAAACACCCGAAGTCGCTGTCCGAGAAGAACGGGATCAGAAAAAGCTTTTAGCAAGCATCGAAAATCTGGAGGTTAACTATGAAGAAGCCCAGATGGACCAAACGATCCTGTTTGCGGAATCTTTAGTGAAAGATGAATCGACCGTCATCCATATCTTCACGGATGCATTTGCGCGTGAAGCATTAGCGTCAAAAACAGAGCAGTCTTTCGTCGTCCATTCTAGCAGCGAGAAATTGGCTAATGCATCCATCCGGCAATTTGGATTGTCCCAATCCGAAAAAGGCCTGCGGGCGATTGTGCAAGTCGTCAATGAAAGCGAAGAACAGATGAAAGGGACGGTCACGCTATCTGCTGGCGGCGTTTCAAAAGAAGCGGAATTGGAGCTGCAGGCGGGAGAGGAACGATTGGTGCCGTTTGAAAACCTGCCTGCAGAAGATTTATGGACTGCTGAAATCCAAGTCAATGATGACTATGCGGCAGATAACCGGATGCTCTCGTTTGTGCAGCAAGAATCGACAGGGGTGGTAGTGGATTCGTCGCTCCATTCCTTGGTGTCGAAAGGGTTTGAATCCATTGGAATGGAGGTGGCGGCTGCCGATCCGTCGCAGTTCAAAGACCGGACCGGTTCAATGCTTGCAACCAATCAAACCGAACTGTTTGATTTGAATTCACCGATTCTGTTGATCGGCAGAAATGATGCCGAAGCAGCAGAAGTCTCAGGAGCAATTGAAACCACTTCACATCCTTTGTTTACTTATGCCGATTTGGAAAATGTCTACGTTTCAGCGCTTTACCCGGGATTTGATGCTTATGAAACGATTGCAGAAATCGATGGAAAACCTTTTATCCAACTAAGTCCGAAAGGCGATATTGCGATTCTTTCGGATATCCAATCGACCAATTGGCCGCTGGATCCCTCTTTTCCATTATTCTTATGGAGTGCCGCAAATGAATTGACGGGAAGCGAAGCTTTTTTAGGCTATTTTCAGCCGAACGAGCATCGCTCCGTCCCGCTTGCTTCTGATGCAGGAGAATGGGAATTGTTCAAAGGCAAAGAGTATGTCGGCTCTTATTTAGAAGGGGAAGGGCCTTTTATAGCCCCAGCAGAGCCCGGCGTTTATGAAGTGAACGGGGACGGCCGATCCATGCAGATGATTGTGCAGTTGAGTTCAGAAGAAAAAACGTTGGCATCCGGTGCATCTTATGCGATCGGCCAAGCATCAGAAGAGGATGAAACGATTCATTATCCTTTGATTCCTTGGGCTATTGCCATTGTCTTATTATTGCTGCTAGTCGAATGGGAGGTGTACCGCCGTGGAATTGCGATTAGATGAACCTCTCTTTCTTTGGCTGCTTGTACCGGCATTGATTTACTTTGCCTATAGCGGATTTCGAAACTTCAAACTCGGCAGTTTTTTCTTCCGGCTGGTTTTTGTTCTGCGCATGGCGGCAGTAGCTGCATTGATTTTTGCCTTAGCCATGCCGTCGATTTACCGGCCAGCCGAACACCAGCAAATCATTTACCTGATGGACCATTCCGCTTCCATGGAAGGAGCGCAAACGGCGATCGCGGAATCGATCGAAGCAGCCATGGCGGAAAAGAAAGATACCCAGCATATCGGCGTCTATACGTTTGCAGAAGATTTTCAGACGCTGTTGCCGGTGTCTCCGGAACAGCGTGCATTGCCGCTCGATCAAAGTACGGGAATGGCTGATCATACAAATATTGCACAAGCTTTGGAACTTGCTGCCCATAGCGGCGATACGGATTTGGCAACACGCCTCGTGCTGATTTCCGATGGCAATGAAACGAAAGCATCTGCGCTCGAAAGCCTGAACCGGCTTCAAAGTGATCGGATTCAAATTGATGTCTTGCCTATCCAGCAGGCGAGTTCACAAGATGCGGCGATTACTGCGTTTGAGACGCCTGCGAAGGCCTTTATAGGAGAATCCCAGGCCTTTTCCTTAAACATCCAGTCAGATGGAGAACGGGAAGCGGAGCTGGTTCTTTCCAAAAATGATGAAGAATTTGACCGGCATCGCATCCAGTTAGTTGATGGAGAAAATTTGTTTGCCTATCGCTATCCTGCAAATGAAGAAGGATTATTGAAATATGAAGCCCGATTGGAAATGGGAGAAGACCGCTATTTGGAAAATAATTCGTTGGTGAGTGTCACGGAAGTAGAAGGGAAGCCTGAATTATTGGTCGTGAGTGGAAGCACTCCGAGTCCGATTCCGGGTTTGCTGGATCGTGAAAATATCCGGACTTCAACTATCGACTCCAACGAGCTTCCGACGAGCCTTTCTTCGATCCTGCAGTATGACGGCATCATCTTTGACAACGTTTCCGGAACTTCCGTCGGAGGCCAGCAAATGGAAGTCATCGAACAGGCAGTCAAACAATTCGGTGTCGGATTCATGATGATCGGCGGAGATCAAAGCTACGGGCTAGGCGGCTATTTTAAATCGCCGATTGAACGGCTGTTGCCGGTCGAAATGGAAGTCAAAGGCAAACACGAACTGCCTTCTCTTGGGCTCGTCATCGTTATGGACCGCTCCGGAAGCATGGCTGGCGTGAAAATGGAATTGGCGAAGGAAGCGGCCGCCCGTTCTGTCGAACTTCTTCGGAAAGATGACACAGTCGGCGTAATCGCATTTGACGATCAGCCTTGGCAAATTGTCGACACGGAAAAACTGGCGGATCCAAAGGAGGCAGCTGATAAGATTCTTTCTGTTACGCCAGGCGGCGGTACAGAAATCTATCGTTCATTGTCAGAAGCTTACGGGCAGTTGGAAGGGCTGGAGCTTCAGCGGAAACACATTATTTTGCTGACGGACGGACAATCCCCGCCGAGTGATTACACGAGCTTGATCGAAGGCGGCAAGGAGGACAATATTACGTTATCGACGGTTTCAATCGGACAAGACGCGGACAGCAGGTTGCTCGAAGAATTGGCTGCAACCGGCAACGGCCGGTTTTATGAAGTGGCGGATGCCACGACGATTCCGGCCATTCTTTCGAGGGAAACAATCATGATGTCCCGGACTTATATCGTAGATGAACCGTTTTATCCGATCGTCTATGACAGCCCTTGGAGTGATTTGTTTTCTGATGGCGTGCCGCAAATGAATGCATATATTGCCACAACGGCTAAGCCATCAGCTTCCGTCGCTTTGGAAAGTGAGGAAGGGGACCCGGTGCTTGCGTCGTGGAATTACGGCCTTGGCAAAACGATTGCCTATACGTCGGGAAGCAGTGCATGGAGCGGAGATTTTCAAGCTTGGAAAAATTGGCCGTCGTTTTGGAACCGTTCCGTTTCTGAACTTTTGCCGTCGTTTGATGAAATCCCCTTTACTGTGGCCCGAAAGCAGCAAGGCGTCTACACCATTGAAGACCCGACTCGGCAATCGGCCATTATGGAAGTGGCCGTTATCGACGAAACAGGAATGGAAATCCCTATGCAAAGTGAACCGGTGGCGCCAGGAAAATTGGAAGTGAAGCTGGATGCAGATCCGGGCTTGGTCTTCTTCAGCATCCGAAATGAAGACCGGGAAGCTTATAAGACCGGCCTGACAATCCCTTACGGCGAGGAATATCGTCTGAGTGGACCGAACACCGCTTTGCTTGCTTCAATAGCTGAGAGAAGCGGAGGGAGAGTTTTAGAATCGCTGGAAGAGTCGCTTCGGGATATCCCCTACGAAAGCGGGACGAATCAGCCGATCCAGCATTTCCTGCTGCTGCTTGCGATGCTGCTATTTTTCGCGGATATTACGATCCGCAGATTCGGCCTTCGATTGATTCCTTCGATGAAAAAAACAAAAGCGGCCGCTTCGCCAATTCAAGAAGCACCGCCGCAGACAATCGAACAATTAATAAAAGCGAAAAAGAGGGAGTGACCTCTTTTTCGCTTTTTTAATGGGCTTGCGCTTTTCTATTGTCCAGACTCCCAGCGCCCAGATTCTCGGGACATAAGCCACTCTGGCTATGCGGCTGAAAAGATGCCGCTTCGCCAGATTGTCTTACGCCTTTCGAATCTATACGGGCGCTTCCGCTTTTCTTAGCTTCTGCTTGTTGCGAGCAGCTGCTGTTTTTTCGCTGACCAGTTGCTTGCAATAAAGAAGCACGTAATCAAAATAGCTGTTCCGAAAATATAAGGGAAGCTCAGGTCGATATCAAAGAGAATTCCTGCCATCGCAGGCCCGAACATGTTCCCGAGGCTCATATACGCATTGTTCATGCCAGCGGCAAATCCTTGCTCATTCCCGGCAAGCTTTGAAATCAAGGTGTTGATGGCCGGGCGCAGCAGCGAGGCCGCTGTAAAGAAGACAGCTGCGACTAAAAGAATCGTCCAAAACGTGTTGACAAAAAGAATCCCTATCATCGCTCCAGCAGAAACGAGCAAGTTGACGAGGATGACTTTCATTTCACCGAAGCGCTTGAATAATTTATTGATGACAAAAGTTTGAACGATGACGCCGACAAATCCGCCGATGGTGATCAAGACCGCAATTTCCTTCGGAGTGAATTGGTATTTCTTGTCGACATATAGAGCGATCGTCGATTGGAAGTTGGCCAATCCGAAAGCGAAAATCAGCATGACCAATAGCATGACGAAGTAGGGAGTTGTGGTCGAACGTTTTAATTGCTGCAAGAGGTTCTCCGATTTTGCTGGAGCCGCTGGAATCGTCGGTGCGACGTTCGGCAATGCGATAAAGGAAATGACTGCTGCAAGTAACGCGACGGTTGTGGCCACATAAAATGGAAATTGCAGGCTGACTTCAGCCAGGAATCCCCCAAAGCCGGGTCCGACCATAAAGCCGAGCGACATGGATGCACCAAGAAGGCCCATGCCTTTGCCGCGTTCTTCGAAAGTGGTGATATCGGCAACGAAAGCCATCATCGGAGGAATCAGGAAAGCCGCTCCCAAGCCACTAAAGAAACGTGCCAAGTACAGGATCCATAAATCCGAAGCGAGACCGAAGACAAGCTGCGAAAGCCCAAAAATGATCAAACCGACAATGATCAGCTTTTTGCGTCCGTATTTATCGGACAATTGCCCGGATAAAGGAGAGAAAAGAAATTGAGCAAGAGCGAAAGTGGCGATTAATGTACCAAGTGCTTGGCCTGCGACACCGAACGTGGCCAGGTATTCCGGCATGATCGGGATGATGAGGCCGATGCCGCTCATTGCGATAAACATATTGAACATCAATACATACAACGCGAATTTATTTGATTTAGCGGCCATAGCGTATCCTTCTTTCACTGTATATATTTCGTGTTCCTAAATTTTATCACAAAGATACTCAATACCATACCCTTTTGCCAAAAGAAAAAACAGGCAGCTGGCTGCCTGTTAATTTTCCATATCCATTTTGAATTCCAAAAATAATTCATTGTAGATGCCGAGCATTTCCAGCCCTAAGTTTTCGTACACTTCCAGGTGTTCCCGAAGTTCTTCAGGCGGATAGAAGCGCTCGTCACCTGTCACTTCCGGATCCATGATTTCAATCGCTGCTTGGTTCGGTGTGGAATACCCGACATAATCTGCATTTTGGGCAGCCGTTTCCGCTCCCAGCATGAAATTGATGAATGCATGGGCGCCTTCTACATTGCTGGAAGTCTTCGGAATGACCATATTGTCAAACCATAAGTTTGAGCCTTCCTCCGGCACTGAATAATCGATGTTTTCGTTGATCCACATCATATCTGCCGCTTGTCCGGACCACGTCAAAGCAACAGCCGCTTCTTCGCGCCGCATCATTTCGACGATTTCATCCCCGATAATGGCTTTTGTGTTCGGGCCGAGCGTTTTCAGTTTATCCGTGGCTTCCCGGAGCTCTGAAACATCTGTCGAGTTCAGGGAGTAGCCAAGGCTGTTCAACCCCATTCCGATGACTTCACGTGCACTGTCCACCAGAATGACTTCCTGTTTCAGCGTAGGGTCCCATAAATCATCCCAGCTTTCGAACGTTTGGCCTTCCAGCAAAGTCGGATTATAAGCGATACCGACAGTTCCCCAGAAATAAGGGATGGAATATTCATTGCCCGGATCAAAAGGAAGGTCAAGGAAATACGGATCGATGTTTTTTAAGTTCGGAATTTTTTCGTGATCGATCGGGATCAATAAATCATT
The DNA here is from genome assembly GCF_022819085.1 of Planococcus ruber. GTDB lineage: Bacteria > Bacillota > Bacilli > Bacillales_A > Planococcaceae > Planococcus > Planococcus ruber. The sequence continues at coordinate 174,163 of NZ_JALHAG010000001.1, forward strand.
TTCCTTCATTTTTTCAATGGCATATTCCGAAGGCATTGCGACATCGTAAGACGTGCCGCCTTGCTCGATTTTTGTCATCATCGCTTCATTTGAATCGAAGGTTTCGTACACGACATTGATATTGGTTTCATCTTCAAATTGCTGGACCAATTCGGGGTCGATGTATTCGCCCCAGTTGTAGACGGTAATCGATCCTCCGCCAGTGGTTGCGGAACTTTTCTCAAGGACGGATACGCCGTAAAGAAGCAGGGCAGAAGCGACCAGAATCGCGACTGTAGCTTGAATTATGCTTTTCATCTTAATGGCCTCCTGTTCCGATGCTATTCCGTGCCCGTTGGTTAAAGAAGTAATAGCCGACAACAAGGCCGAGTGTTATCACAAAGATCAAGGCGGAAAGTGCATTGATCGTCAATGTGATTCCGGCACGCGCCATCGAATAGATTTCAACGGAAAGCGTTGAGAATCCGTTTCCTGTAACAAAGAACGTAACCGCAAAGTCATCCAATGAATAGGTCAACGCTAAAAAGAATCCTGCGAAAATCCCCGGCTTGATGTAGGGAATTATCACCCGCGTCAAAATATCGCGTTTCGTAGCACCCAGATCTGCTGCAGCGTCAATTAACGTGCTGCTCATTTCCTGCAGTTTCGGCAAGACCATGATGACGACGATTGGAATGCTGAAGGCGATATGTGAAATCAGGACAGAAGCGAATCCGAGCTTAACGCCGATCATTGTAAACAGGATTAGGAACGATGCACCGATAATGACGTCCGGGCTGACAATCAGAATATTGTTCAGCGACAGCACCGCATTGCGCATTTTACGATTTCGCAAGAACACAATGCCAATGGCCCCAAGAACACCAATCGCTGTTGAAATCAATGACGACAGCAAAGCGATGATGACCGTATTCATCAAAATGATGAGCAGCCGCGTGTCGTTAAAGACTGCTGCATAATGTTCCATCGTAAACCCGTCGAAGTTCGACATCGTTCCGCCGCTATTGAATGAATAAAAGATCAAGTAAAAAATTGGTGCATATAAGATAAAGAAGACAAGTGCCAAATAGACTTTTGCTTTTTTACTTAGTTTTTCCATTTGCAGAGCCTCCTTTTTCCCGCTGCCCGGTCAGCATCATAATGATGATCATGAAGAGGATTAAAAACACCGCAATCGTTGAACCCATCCCCCAGTTTTGCGTCACCAGGAATTGCTGTTCAATGGCTGTACCGAGCGTGATGACTTTATTGCCCGCGATCAAACGCGTAATGACAAATAGCGACAGCGCTGGGATGAAAACGGCTTGGACGCCGGATTTTACGCCGTTGATGGTCAACGGGAAAATCACTTTTCTGAATGTCATCCAGGATGAGGCGCCAAGGTCACGTGATGCATCCATCAACGCCGGATTCAATTTATCCAAGGAATTGAAGATCGGCAAAATCATGAACGGAATAAAAATGTAAACCGATACGAAAATGAAACTGAAATCCGTGAACAGGATTTGCTGCTCGCCAATGCCGATGGCTGCCAAGAATTTATTGGCCGGGCCGTACAAGCCGAAGATTCCGATAAAGGCGTAGGTCTTCAAGAGTAAATTGATCCATGAAGGGATAATGATCAGCAGCAGCCACAATTGCTTATGCTTTGTTTTCGTCAGCCAGTAGGCAGTCGGATAAGCAATCAGAATCGAAAAGAAGGTCACCAGAAATGCATACCAGAACGAGCTCAGCGTCAGCCGCAGATAGACGGATGAAAAGAAATTCTGGTAGTTCTCGAGCGTCAAATTTCCTTGCAGGTCAAAGAACGAGTAATAGACGACCAATGCAATCGGCGCGATGACAAACAGCGCAATCCAAATATAATAGGGGATCAGATAGAAACTGCGTGCTCCTTTACTTTTCATCGGCTTCTGCTCCATATGATTCGAGACGTGCATCAAACGCTTCTTCGGATTCGTTCAAGCGCATAACGTGAATGGCTTCCGGATCAAAATCCAAGCCGATCAGGGAGCCGACTTCCGCTTTCTTGGTGGAGTGTACAAGCCATTCGTTCCCGACTTCATCAATAGTGGAAATTTCAAAATGAACGCCGCGGAATAGCTGGGTATCGACTGTGACGGCCATTTTTCCTTGGCTTACGGAAGTGATTTCAAGGTCTTCCGGACGAATGACAATTTCAACCTGTTCATTGGGATTTAACCCTTGGTCGACGCACTCAAATTCTTTATTGGCAAAACGGACACGGTAGTCTTCGATCATTTCACCTGCGACGATATTGGATTCGCCGATAAAATCCGCCACGAATCGGTTGATCGGCTCATCGTAAATGTCCATCGGCGTACCGCTTTGCTGGATCTCGCCGGCTTTCATAACGAAAATTTCATCCGACATGGCAAGTGCTTCTTCCTGGTCATGTGTGACGAAAATAAAGGTTTTGCCAAGGCGCTGCTGAAGTTCACGCAATTCGTACTGCATTTCGGTCCGCAATTTCAGATCCAGCGCAGATAGGGGTTCATCAAGCAAAATCACTTCCGGGTCATTGACAATCGCCCGCGCAATCGCGACGCGTTGGCGCTGCCCGCCGGACATTTCACTGATTTCCCGATTTTCATATCCTTTTAAGTTCACGAATTCCAAAGCTTCTTTCACACGGCGTTCAACTTCCGCTTTTTTTAACTTTTTGATGCGGAGCCCGAAAGCCACATTCTCAAATACGTTAAGGTGGGGAAAGAGGGCATAATCCTGGAATACTGTATTTACTTGGCGTTCGTTGGCGGGAATGTTATTGACTTTTTTTCCTTCAATATAGACATCGCCTTTGGTCGGTGTAATAAACCCGGCGATCAAACGCAGGATCGTCGTTTTACCGCAGCCGGAAGGGCCGAGAAGGGTATAGAATTTTCCTTTTTCAAGTTCAAAGCTGACATCGTTCAAGACAGGGCCAGCCCCGTCATAGATTTGCGAAACATTTTCAAAACGAATGATTGATGTATCCAATAGGTATCCCTCCAAATTTACAAATATGATTGTGTGGCAACAATGATCATTTCTGATTTTCCAGAATGGGCATTAATAAGCTGATGATGGTCAGAAGCTTCATAATAAAGGGAATCTCCAGCACTTGCAAGATACTCGTTGTCTCCAAGGACGAGGCGTACCCGGCCTTCAAGCACATAAATGAAGGTTTCGGCAAGGGAAGGTTCAAAGTGTTTGAATTGCCCATTCTCTTCCAGTGTCAGATAGACGGGCTCCATTTCCTTTTCATTGGAAGTGGTGATGAGCCAATCAATTTCATAGCCGGATTCCGTGTCCGTGTGGATTGTATGGTCGCTTGGTGTATAAACAACTTTCACTTCTTTATCGGAGTCATCAAAAAATTCCTTCGGCGTCGTGCCGAGAACTTCCAGCAGCGAAAATAGCGTTTCAATCGAAGGGGAATTCATATCCCGCTCCAACTGGGAGATGAAGCCTTTGCTCAAATCTGTCCGCTCACCGAGTTCTTCCTGCGTCAATCCATTTTTTAGCCGCAGCCGCTTTATTTTCATTCCGATTTGCACGCAGCTTCACCTCGTTTTATATAGTAATAGTAAACTTTGAATAAATTAAGTTTAGTAAAAATATACTTTAAGTTTACTAACAGCAATTATCATTATACAAAAACCCGTTCGTTTTTCAAGTATAATAAATAATTTAAAAAAAATTTTTCTTAAACATTGCTTTTTACCGCAAAACTTTATTATTATAAAGAAATGGAGTAAAACGTGAATACGCAAAGAAAACACTTTTAACTTTGAAATATGATGATATGATAATTAAAAGATGACCATGTGTAACCTATCTTTCGGGAGTGATCAATTTGAACGGCAAAATGAATTTTTTCCTGGACCCTAAAAACCGTATTGTCCAAAAATCTTCAATCATGAATTATAAACAGGACCAGCAAGGTCTTTACCTAGTAGCGAATAAACAATTTATCAATTGGATGGATGTCCATACTTATTGCCATACGTGTTTGTCTGCTTTGACTTTCGACGACGAATTCGACGCAAGCTATTGCTCGAGCTGCAACGAGTGGCGTGAAGAAAAATGCAGCGACATCCATTGTGAATACTGCGAAAAACGGCCGAAACGGCCATTGGATCCCCGCTGACATAGTGGGGGTTTATTTTTTTTAAGCGCTATTTTTGGATGGGAATATGCTAAACTAATGGCTATAAAAGAATTTGGGGGATGTATATGAAGAAAGAATTTGTAGTCATCGGCCTCGGGCGATTCGGTGGAAGCATTGTCCGCGAACTGATTGAACAAGATGCAGATGTAATGGCAATTGATAAAGATACTGAACGGGTTGATGAATTTGCGAGCATCGCGACGCAGGCAGTTGTCGCTGATACGACAGATGAAGCGGTACTTAAATCTCTCGGCATCCGCAATTTTGAACATGTCATTGTCGCCATCGGTGAAAATATCCAAGCGAGCATCCTTACGACATTAATGCTAAAAGAAATAGGCGTCAAAAAGATCACCGTTAAAGCCCAAAATGACTACCATGCGAAAGTGTTGAACAAAATAGGGGCGGATCACGTCGTTCATCCGGAACGGGATATGGGGATCCGAATCGCCCATAATATGTTATCCAATAATGTGTTGGATTACTTAGAGTTATCGGATGAGCATTCCATTGCCGAGATCCAAGCCAATGAAAAGCTCGCGGGGCGAACGTTGATCGGTTTAGACATACGCGCAAAATACGGCATTAATATCGTCGCCATTAAAAGAGAAGGCCAAATCTTAGTATCGCCGCAGGCCGATATGGAAATCGAATTGGCCGACGTATTGATCATTATCGGGTCGGATGCGGATATCAACCGATTTGAAAAGAAAGTCCTCAACTGAAAACGGAGGATAATAGAAAAAAAGCGTTCGCGTCAGGAATTCCTGACACGAACGCTTTTTTTGTTGATGATAGTTGAAATTTTTTTCTGATGTCCAGTCTGCAGCACCTAGCCCCACGAGACGCTTCGGTCTTGCCGATAATGGCAAAGAATGCCATTGCCTTCAAAACCTCCAGCGATTGTCGGGGCTGAACAGGTGGTTCCGCTTTTCTAGACTTCCATGATGATCGGCAAGATCATTGGGCGGCGTTTTGTTTTTTCATATAGGTACGGCCCCAACACGTCTGAGATATCGCTTTTCAGCTCAGCCCATTCAGTGTTTTTGCCATGGATCTTTTTGTTTAAATGGCGGTTCAGCATTTGCTGAGCCTCGTAGATCATCGTTCCGGATTCACGCATGTAGACAAATCCGCGCGAGATGATGTCCGGACCGGATACCATTTTGTTTTTCTTCATATCAACGCTGACTACAACGATGACCAATCCTTCTTCAGAAAGCACACGGCGGTCGCGTAGAACGATATTGCCGATGTCGCCGATGCCGCTTCCGTCGATGTAAACATCTCCGGCAGGAATGCGTCCGGCAACAGAAGCTTCATTTTGGCTAAGTGCCAAGACATCGCCGTTTTCCATGATGAACGTGTTTTCCAGCGGCACATCGCAATCCACGGCTAACTGGGCATGGATTTTTTGCATGCGGTGTTCGCCGTGGATCGGCATAAAGAATTTTGGTTTGATCAAACGAAGCATCAATTTGTTTTCCGGCTGTGAACCGTGTCCGGAAGTATGGACGTTGTTCAATGAGCCGTGGATCACATCTGCTCCGGCGCGGAACAGCAAATTGATCGTCCGGTTGACGCTGCTCGTATTGCCCGGAATCGGGGAAGACGAGAAAACGACCGTATCATTCGGCTGGATCTGGATTTGACGATGCGTCCCGTTGGCAATTCTTGAAAGAGCTGCCATCGGCTCGCCTTGGGAACCTGTACATAGAATCAGCACTTCATTGGCAGGCAGGCGGTTCAATGTTTGCGTATCTACGAAAGCATCTTCTGGTGCGGTAATATAGCCAAGTTCACGGCCGATTGTTATCGCGTTGTCCATGCTTCGGCCGAATACCGCAATTTTGCGGCCTTGAGCCACAGCTTCGTCTGTCACTTGCTGAAGGCGATAAATATTAGATGCGAATGTTGCAAAAATTAAGCGGCCATCCACTTTTCTCATAATGTCCTTGATGGACTCGCCGACTTTGCGTTCAGACATCGTGAAGTCGGGAACTTCAGCATTTGTACTATCAGAAAGCAGGCATAGCACGCCTTCGCTTCCGATTTGAGCCATTTTCAACAAGTTGGCAGGTTCGCCTACCGGCGTGAAATCGAACTTGAAATCTCCAGTATGGACGATGTTGCCGGGAGGCGTTTTGACGACGACTCCGAAAGCATCTGGTATACTGTGGGTCGTACGGAAGAAACTGACTGAAGTTTTCCGGAATTTGATGACATCTTCCTCTTCGATTTCAATCATTTTAGTTTGGCGAAGCAAACCATGTTCTTCTAATTTCTTGCGCAGCAAGCCTAAAGCCAGTTTGCCGCCATAGACCGGAATGTTGATCTTTTTCAAGAGGTAAGGGATTCCGCCGATATGGTCTTCATGTCCGTGTGTCACGAACAAGCCTTTAATTTTGTCTGCGTTTTTTACGAGATAAGTATAATCCGGAATAACATAATCGATTCCGAGCAAATCGTCTTCCGGAAATTTGATGCCCGCATCGATCAGAATGATTTCATCCTGGAACTGGACACCATACGTATTTTTGCCGATTTCGCCTAGTCCGCCGAGTGCGAATACAGCTGTTTGATCATTCTTAACAAATTTCATAGTCAGTCCAAGCTCTCAACTTCGAAATTTTCGCTGGCTTGTTCATATTCCAAATGGCTTCCTTCAAGCAGCTGGATAAATTCGATGTTATAGTTGCGGTCTTTCAAGTGGAATCTTACTTCTCGCTCGGATGATGCTTCTACATAGAGGCTCTTGGTGTTTTCGCGAACTGGGACCTCTGCACGGTTTTCTTGATACAATACTTTAAAAATCATAATTTGCTCTCCTTTTGCACGTTCAATTAAATTCACTTTCTTTATATTATCATGACCGTGTTTTAAAATAAAGAATAGCCCTCCTTATTTATTAAGAAGGGCTAAACCGATTATGCGATTTTCTTTTTGTTCATAATGCCGTTTAGCTGTCTGAGAAGTCTTCTTTTCATACGTTTCAGTTTCAGCATGGCTATCTCACTCCTTAAATGCATTATACTGTATTTTCAGATAAATGTAAAGATTGAGGGCTGTTTTATAATAAAAAATTGATAGGAGAATGATGCATGAGTAAATTATTGTTATTGGATATTGATGGAACATTGATGAATTCGAAAAAAGAAATTCCGGAAAGTGCAAAAGCTGCATTGATCCAGGCGAAAGAAAACGGACATGATTTGGCTATCGCTACCGGACGGGCTCCTTTTATGATTAATAAAGTTTTAAAAGAAACGGGCATTCGTACATATATTACTTTTAATGGCCAATACATTGTCCATGAAGATGAGTGCATCCACAGGGAAGCGCTAGATACAGATCTTTTGTCATCGATTGTTGAATTTGCAGAAAAGCGCGCGCACCCGATTGTTTTCATGAATGAGAAAAAAATGGTTTCATCCATTGACTACCATCCTGATATCGATGAAAGCATCAAAACTTTAAAATTCCCTCATCCTGAAATGGTGGAAGATTTTCATAAAGACCATGACATTTACCAGGCGCTTGTTTTTTGTGAGGAAGACGAAGAGCAGCAATATCATGATACATTCAAGGAAATGCAATTTGTCCGTTGGCACCGCGTGTCATGCGACATCTTGCCGAAAGGCGGAACAAAAGCGAGCGGCATTGAACATTTAATCCGCGCAACCGGCCACACCCTCGAAGACACAATTGCTTTTGGCGACGGCTTGAATGATTTGCAGATGATGGAGAAGGCAGGCATTAGCGTAGCGATGGCAAACGGCCATGAAGAAACGAAAAAGCGCGCAACCTATGTAACGGATCATGTGGATGAAGACGGGCTCGCCAATGCATTCAAACATTTGAAGCTAATTTAAATAGAATAAGCAAAAAAAAGAGGCTCGGATTATTCATCCGAGTCTCTTCCTATTGGCATGGCATTTTCAATTTCGGCAAACGGGTTTTTAGGATTGATGTGGTCAAAGAACATAACGCCATTCAAATGATCGAGCTCATGCTGGAAAGCAATAGCCGGCAGCCCTTTTAAACGCATTTTGTATTCTTCGCCTTCTAGATTGAAAGCTTTGATGGTGATGCGGGCATGGCGGGGAACATATCCCGGAATAGCGCGGTCTACGGATAAACAGCCTTCGCCAGCAGTCAAATAAGCTTTTTCGACAGAATGGCTGACGATTTTAGGATTGATGGCAATCAAGCTTAGATTTTCGCCGCTTGTTTCATCAAAATGCAGCGCGAAAATCCGTTTCGCCTGGTTGACTTGAGGAGCTGCAATCCCAACACCTGGGCGCAGATCATATTTTTCGATCATTTCATCGTCTTGGCTATTAATGACATATTGCAAAAGGTCCTCGGCAAGTTTACGGTCTTCTTCGGAAAGCGGAAAGCTTACTTCTTCCGAACGTTGACGGAGCGTAGGATGGCCTTCGCGGATTATATCTTTCATGAGTATCAAGTGTATTCATCCTTTCATACTGACACATTACACTTAAGTATAACGCACGAACGGGAAAGCCGGAAAGAAAAAAGCAACACTGCCCGTGAATTTGCGTTTGCGCCTATTTTATAGGCTTAAAATTTGCCTGCTCTGTTTTAAGCCTGCCGGGGCTCTCTGGGCGCTTGCGCTTTTCTATTGTCCAGACTCCAGCAGCCAAGTTCTCTGGACTTAAGCCGTCTCACCTGTGCGGCAGAATACGCCGCTTCGGCAATCCGTCTTATGCCCGTCGAACTTACATGGCTACTTGCGCTTTTCTATCACGAATATTATAGTTAATTTATGTAATAAGGAGGTTTTTTTGTGAAAAAAGTTTTTATGACAACGATTTTTTCGAGTGCTTTATTGCTAAGTGCTTGTTCAGGGCAATACGCCGGAGAACAATTGGATAATGTATTACAAGACACATTTTCTGCTGAAAAAGAGTACCGGGATACGCAAAGTGAAATGGAAAAGCTGGAAAAGAACGAACAGCAATTATTCGAGTCCATTATGGGCTTGACTCAGGAGCAGCAAGAAGAAGTAAGCAGCCAAGCGCAGGAGGCGATGGAATCGGCTGATCAGCGTTTAGAACTCCTGAAAAATGAAAACGAATCGATGCAGAATGCCGAAGAAGAATTTAAGGCAATTGACACGGTAATCGAAGAAACCGATGAAGATTCGCTGAAAACGGATTTAACGGAGCTGAAAACGAAAATGCAGGAACGCTTCGAAGCGCATGCGGATTTTGCAGAAGCTTATGAAGAACTGACAGCCCTTCAAAAAGAGCTTTACGATATGCTCCTGAACGAAGAAACAGAACTTCAAGCTTTGCAGGAAAAAGCGATGGAAGTAAATGAGAAAAACACAGCGGTCCAAGAAACTGTGGCAGTTTTCAATGAACGGACCGAACAGTTCAATGAGATGAAAGACAATGTGATTGAAGAGCTTGAAAAAGAAGAGAAATGAAGAAATGCTTAGAAACCCTAAATAGAGAGACGAAAAGAGCTGCCTTATAGACTTGGGCAGCTCTTTTTCTGTCCTATAAAAGGAAGGATTAACTCTTCCTGTGATATAATACAGGGCTATTGGAAACGGTAGTACAGTTTTTAAGCGCAAAGCATTTCCTTCTATAGAATAGGCTTGATAACTAACGGTTCGCAATGATTGACCATGCAATTCAAGTAACGTATACTGAGAAGGAATGTGCAATTGTATTACTATATCAATAAAGAAATCTTAATACAGATAAAAGGAGAGTTGCTTTTATGGCTGCGAAAAAATCACAGCAATTTGATCCAGTGGAAACACTGCACGCAATCGAAGAAAAGTTTGAAATGGTCCAGGTTCTGAACGAAGAAGGTGAAATCGTCAACGAACAGGCAGACCCGAAATTATCCGATGAAGAATTACAGGAATTAATGAGCCGTATGGTTTATACGCGTATTTTGGATCAGCGTTCAATTTCATTGAACCGCCAAGGTCGTCTAGGTTTCTACGCGCCGACTGCTGGACAGGAAGCGTCTCAATTAGCGTCTCATTTTGCGCTTAAAAAAGAAGATTTTATCTTGCCGGGCTATCGTGATGTTCCGCAACTAATCTGGCACGGTTGGCCGTTGCACCAAGCATTCTTGTTCTCGCGTGGACATTTCATGGGGAACCAAATGCCTGAAGGCTTGAACATCTTGCCGCCGCAAATCATTATCGGGGCACAGTACATCCAGGCTGCAGGTGTTGCATTAGGTATGCAAAAACGCAAAAAAGAAGCAGTTGCTGTTACTTATACAGGAGACGGCGGTTCTTCACAAGGTGACTTCTATGAAGGCATTAACTTTGCCGGTTCATTCCGTGCACCTGCCATTTTCTTTGTACAAAATAACCAATATGCAATTTCTACACCGCGTGAATTGCAGACTTCTGCGAAAACAATTGCACAAAAAGCAGTAGCTGCCGGAATCCCAGGCGTTCTAGTTGACGGCATGGATCCATTAGCGGTTTATTCAGTAACACGCGATGCACGTGAACGCGCAATTCGTGGCGAAGGTCCGACATTGATCGAAACGCTTTGCTACCGCTACGGCCCGCATACAATGGCTGGTGATGATCCGACTCGCTACCGTACTTCTGACACAGACAGCGAATGGGAAAAGAAAGATCCGCTTATCCGCTTCCGTAAATATTTAGAAGCGAAAGGCATTTGGAACGAAGAAAAAGAAAACGAAGTAATTGAAAAAGCAAAAGAAGAAATTAAAGCGGCTGTCAAAAAAGCCGATAGTGCTCCGAAACAAACGGTTACTAACCTATTGGAAATCATGTACGAAGAGGTTCCATTCAACGTTCAAGAGCAACTTGATATCTACAAAGCAAAGGAGTCGAAGTAAGCGATGGCACAAATGACTATGGTTCAAGCAATTACCGACGCTCTGAAAACAGAGATGCAAAACGATGAAAATGTGCTTGTTTTCGGGGAAGACGTAGGAAATAACGGCGGTGTTTTCCGTGCAACAGAAGGATTGCAAAAAGAATTCGGTGAAGACCGTGTATTCGATACGCCTCTAGCTGAGTCAGGGATCGGCGGCCTAGCTATCGGTCTTGCGCTGCAAGGTTTCCGTCCGGTTCCGGAAATCCAATTTTTCGGGTTTGTTTATGAAGTAATGGATTCAATCAGCGGCCAAATGGCTCGTATGCGCTTCCGCAGCGGCGGTAGCTTAAATGCACCAATTACGCTGCGTTCACCTTTCGGCGGTGGTGTTCACACACCTGAAATGCACGCAGACTCTCTAGAATTGCTGATGACTTCACAGCCAGGTTTAAAAGTGGTTGTGCCGTCAACTCCGTATGATGCAAAAGGTTTGTTAATTTCTGCAATCCGCGACAACGACCCGGTTATTTTCCTTGAGCATTTGAAATTATATCGCTCAGGCCGCCAGGAAGTTCCGGAAGAAGCTTACACAATTCCTTTAGGGAAAGCGGATATTAAACGTGAAGGCAAAGATTTGACGATTATTGCATACGGTGCAATGGTGCAAGAAAGTTTGAAAGCAGCTGAAGAACTTGAAAAAGAAGGCTATTCTGCAGAAGTAATCGACCTTCGTACGATCCAGCCTTTGGATATTGAAACGATTGTCGCTTCAGTAGAAAAGACTGGACGCGCAATGGTTGTCCAAGAAGCCCAAAAACAAGCGGGTATTGCTGCAAACGTTGTAGCTGAAATCATGGATCGTGCGATTTTGAGCTTAGAAGCTCCTGTACTTCGCGTAGCAGCTCCAGATTCCATTTTCCCATTCTCACAAGCTGAACAAGTTTGGCTTCCAAACTCGAAGGATATAATAGAAACAGCTAAGAAAGTGTTAACGTTCTAATTCGTTTAGAAAAGAAAGGGTGAAACTAATGGCTTTTGAATTTCGTTTACCGGATATCGGAGAAGGTATCCATGAAGGTGAAATCGTAAAATGGTTCGTAAAAGCAGGAGATCGAATCGAAGAAGATGACATCATGTTTGAAGTGCAAAACGACAAAGCAGTTGTCGAAATGCCTTCACCTGTATCAGGAACAATCAAAGAGATCATCGTTGAAGAGGGAACAGTAGCAGTTGTTGGTGACGTGCTGGTCCGGATCGAAAGCGACGATGCTTCAGATAACGAAGGAAGCGGAGATGCAGCCCCTTCTGAAAGCAAAGAAGAAACAGAAGAGCAAGTTCAGGCTGGAACAGCTGAATCTGCCCAGAATGTTGATAAAGAACCCGTAAAAGAAGAAGCGCCTAAAAATGCGGAAACGGGAGCCGGCGAACAGCCTCAGGCAAAAACGCCAGCTGATCCGAATGCACGCGTGATCGCGATGCCTTCAGTCCGTAAATTTGCAAGAGAAAAAGACGTCGATATCACACAAGTTTCAGGATCAGGCAATAATGGCCGCATCTTGAAAGAAGATATCGAATCGTTCTTGAGCGGCGGGCAAGAGCAAGCGGCAGCTGAAACTGCTCCTGAAGCAGAAGCGGTTGAAAAAGAATCAGCTAAAGAAACAGCAGCTCCAAAAGCGCCGGCTGTTCCCGAAGGCGACTTCCCGGAAACGCGCGAGAAGATGTCAGGCATCCGCAAAGCGATTGCAAAAGCGATGGTGCATTCAAAACATACGGCTCCTCACGTTACATTAATGGACGAAGTGGACGTTACCGAACTAGTAGCACACCGCAAAAAGTTCAAAGATATTGCAGCTGAAAAAGAAATCAAGCTGACTTACTTGCCTTATGTCGTTAAAGCTTTAGTGAGCACATTGCGTGAATTCCCGGCATTGAATACATCTTTCGATGATGAAACAAGCGAAATCATCCAAAAACACTATTTCAACATCGGAATCGCAGCAGATACTGAGAAAGGCTTAATGGTTCCTGTCATTAAAAATGCAGACCGTAAATCCGTATTCTCCATTTCTGATGAAATCAATGGACTTGCAACAAAAGCGCGTGAAGGCAAACTGACTGCTGCTGAGATGAAAGGCGCATCGTGCTCAATCACGAATATCGGTTCTGCCGGCGGCCAATGGTTCACTCCAGTCATTAATCACCCTGAAGTGGCAATTCTTGGAATCGGCCGCATCGCTGAGAAGCCTGTAATTAAAAATGGTGAAATTGTTGCTGCACCTGTGTTAGCATTATCATTGAGCTTCGATCATCGCATGATTGATGGAGCAACAGCGCAACACGCATTGAATCACATCAAACGCTTATTAAGCGAACCTGAATTATTATTAATGGAGGCGTAAAAATTATGGTAGTAGGAGATTTTCCAATCGAAACAGATACGCTCGTCATCGGCTCAGGCCCTGGGGGATATGTAGCAGCCATCCGCGCAGCGCAAACTGGCCAAAAAGTAACAATCGTTGAGAAAGAATATATCGGAGGCGTTTGCTTGAACGTCGGCTGTATCCCTTCGAAAGCTCTAATCTCAGTGGGTCACCGTTTTGAAGAAGCTCAGCATTCAGATGATATGGGTATTGTCGCAAAAGAAGTATCTATTAACTTTGAAAAAGCGCAGGCTTTCAAAAACGGCGTTGTGAAAAAATTGACTGGCGGTGTTGAATCGCTTCTAAAAGGAAATAAAGTTGAAATCGTTCGCGGTGAAGCTTATTTCGTAGATGAAAATTCAGTACGTGTGATGGACGAAAAGTCTTCGCAAACTTACACTTTTAAAAATGTAATCATTGCGACAGGATCTCGTCCAGTGGAAATTCCAACTTTCAAATTCTCTAAACGCGTCATCAACTCAACAGGTGCTCTAGCACTTCAAGAAGTTCCTAAAAAACTTGTCGTTATCGGCGGGGGATATATCGGAACTGAACTTGGAACTGCTTATGCAAACCTTGGATCTGAAGTAACTATCCTTGAAGGTGCCCCTGATATCTTAGCTGGATTCGAAAAGCAAATGACGGCTATCGTTAAAAAAGGCTTGAAGAAAAAAGGCGTTGAAGTTATCACAAAAGCATCTGCTAAAGGTGTAGAAGAAACTGAAAACGGCGTTACTGTAAAATACGAAGCTGGCGGGGAAGAAAAAACCGTTGAAGCGGATTACGTATTGGTAACAGTTGGCCGCCGTCCGAACACAGATGAAATGGGACTTGAAGAAGTCGGCGTGAAAATGTCTGAACGCGGTCTGATCGAAGTCGACAAACAATGCCGTACAAACATCCCTAACTTCTATGCAATCGGAGACGTTGTACCTGGCCTTCAACTTGCTCATAAAGCATCTTATGAAGGCAAAGTCGCTGCAGAAGCGATTGCTGGAGAAAAATCAGAAGTGGATTACTTGGCAATTCCTGCGGTCTGCTTTACAGATCCTGAACTTGCAAGCGTCGGCTTAACTGAAGAGCAGGCAAAAGAACAAGGATTTGAAGCGGCTGCTGCTAAATTCCCATTCGGAGCTAATGGCCGTGCACTTGCACTTAATGCATCTGAAGGTTTTGTGAAACTTGTTTCACGCAAATCAGATGGTTTATTGCTTGGTGCTCACATCGTTGGTGCTGGTGCGTCTGATATGATCGCTGAATTAGGCCTTGCTATTGAAGCGGGTATGACAGTCGAAGACATCGCAATGACGATCCACGCTCACCCAACATTGGCTGAAATTACAATGGAAGCTGCAGAAGTGGCACTTGGAACTCCAATCCATATCATTAAATAATGAAAGAAGAAATCCGCATTTTCATGCGGGTTTCTTTTTTTATGCCTTTATTCATGATAGAATGGCACCGAAAGGGTGATAGTGATATGGTACATATGAAATGGTTAATACTGACAGTTGGTATTTCGCTGCTTGCAGCGTGCAGCGATGAACAGACTGAAACGGTCAATGAAAAAGAAACAGCGCCAGTAGAAGAACAGGCAGAAGAAACGCCGGCAGAAACTGAAAATGCAAATGAAGAAGAAAGTGGACAAGCAGAAGAAGCGGAGCAAGAAGAAATTGAAAAAGAAGAAGTAGAGTCAGAAGCAGAACCAGAACCTCAATATCGCTTAAATCCTGCTACTTGGGGAGTAGAGCCGATTGCAGATGCTCCGGCAGAAGCGGTATTGCTCACTATTGATGACGCACCGGACAAACATGCAGTAGACATGGCGGTTACTTTAAAAGAGCTGAATGTACCGGCCATTTTCTTTGTCAATGGGCATTTTTTGGATAGTGAGGCAGAAAAAGAGAACTTGAAGAAAATCCATGAAATGGGCTTTTTGATTGGCAACCATACGCAGACCCATCCGAATTTGACGACAATTTCTGAGGACCAGCAAAAACAGGAGATTTTGACTGTCAATGAAACCGTGGAACAAGTGATTGGCGAAAAGCCGAAATTCTTCCGTGCACCCCACGGAGCCAATACGGATTTCAGCCGGGCCCTTGTACAGCAAGAAGGCATGATGCTGATGAATTGGTCTTACGGCTACGATTGGGAAAAACAGTACATGGACCCTGCAGCTTTGACGGATATCATGGTCAATACGGAGTTTTTGCACAATGGATCAAACTTGTTGATGCATGACCGGGAATGGACGGCTGCAGCTCTCCCAGGGATCGTCGATGGCCTGAAAGCAAAAGGCTATACGTTCGTCGATCCGCATGAAATTGAACTTCAGCCTTAAGTAAAAAAAGTCCGGAGCTTTTAGCTTCCGGACTTTTTTCTATTCTTTTGCCTGTCAGACCTAAACGGCTGTTTCCGCTTTTCTCTGTCCAGACTCCAGCGCCCAGCCCCTCGAGACGCTTCGGTCTTTCAGGCAATGGCAAAGAACGCCATAGCCTGAAAGCCCTCCAGCGCTTGTCGGGGCTTACCGGGCGCTTCCACTTTTCTTTGTCCAGACTCCAACAGCCAGATCCTCGGGTCATAAGCCGTTCTAGCTAAGCGGCTGAAAACCGCCGCTGCGCCAGCCCGTCTTATGCCTTTCGGATCTAAACGGCTGCTTCCGCTTTTCCTATTACCGGATCGCCTGCTGTTCTTTAATGACCCGCAGCATTTTCAGTGTATCGTCTTCCGGCCCTTGTACCGGCAAGCCGGCTTTGATGTTCATATCGATATACTCGATGTTTTCCTGCGTAATGATCTCACCGGGAATAAAAATCGGGATGCCGGGAGGATAAACCATGATGAACTCAGCTGAAATTCTGCCTACGGCTTCTTCAATCGAGATAACTTCTGTGGTCGCGTAAAAAGCATCTCTCGGCGTCATGGCAAGGCGCGGGATGTCCGGCAAGAGAACGACCGGTTCGATGATTGCGGCGTCGCTCTCGAAAGCCACGCTCATTCTTTGCAAGGCATTGATCAGGAGGTTCAATTCTTTTCGGCTGTCTCCAAGAGTCACCAAGCATAGAATGTTATAAAGATCCGATAATTCGATTTCGATATTGGCATTTTCACGCAGCCATTCTTCTGCCTGGTGGCCGGTGATGCCAAGATTTTTCACGCTGATCAATAATTTCGTCGGATCCATATCATAAGTGGCGGAGCTGTTTAAAATCTCTTTTCCTACGCAATGGAGATGTGGAATTTTATTGATTCGCTTTCGTGCATCCTGCGCTAAGCGAATGGCGTGGTCGATCAAATCAAAACCGTGGATCGCCAGCTGTCTGCGGGCAGTATCCAGGGACGCCAGAATCGGGTAGGACGTCGAAGTCGTGGTCAGCATGGAAAGCGTCGACTGAACGCGCTTGGCAGAAACCAGGCCTTCGCGGACATTCAGCACCGAGCTTTGCGTCATGGAACCGCCGAGTTTATGAACCGAAGTCGCTGCCATATCAGCACCTGCTTCCATCGCGGAAATCGGCAACGATTTATGGAAATGGATATGGACACCGTGTGCTTCGTCTACCAAAACCGGTATCTCGCGCTCATGGGCGATGTCCACAATCCGCTTTAAATCAGCTGCGACGCCGAAATAGGTTGGGTTGATGACAAGGACCGCTTTTGCGTCCGGATATTCATTCAATGCTTTTTCAACCGCTTCTGCCGAAATGCCATGTGAAATTCCAAGTTCCGGATCCACTTCCGGGTGGATGAAAATCGGAATCGCGCCGGCGAAAACAATTGCCGACATAATCGATTTGTGGACGTTGCGCGGCACCAGGATTTTATCGTTTGGTCCAACAACACTTAAAATCATCGTCATGATCGCCCCGCTCGTGCCTTGGACAGAGAAAAATGTATGGTCTGCGCCGAATGCTTTAGCAGCTAATTCCTGCGCTTCTTTAATCGCACCTTTTGGCGAATGCAAATCATCCAAAGGGGCGATATTGATCAAGTCTATCGATAAAACATTATCGCCGACAAATTCCCGAAAAGCCGGGTCGACGCCTTGGCCTTTTTTATGGCCAGGAATATGGAATTGAATGGGGTGCCGGTTGCGATGCTTAAGAAGCGCATCGAATAACGGAGTTTCTAATTGAGACACAAAGGGCCACCTCGCTTTATAAAAATGAAAACAAAAAGAATTATAGCATGTTGATTAACGCTATACTATAAAAATAAAAGGAAATTGTTTTTGCCTGCCGAATAACATAAAGACAGAGGAGGGAATGATTTCATGCAGTTTCAAACAAGAATAACAGAACTACTCGGGATCCGTCTGCCGATCGTTCAAGGCGGCCTTGCTTATCTTGCCTATGCAGACCTCGCTGCAGCCGTATCAAATGCAGGAGGACTTGGGCAAATCACGGCGATGAGCCTTGCAACGCCAGAACAATTAAGAGAGGAAATCTGCAAAGTCCGCGAATTGACAGACCAGCCTTTCGGCGTCAACTTTGCAATCGGTGACCACGGCCGTGAATTTTCCCATATGCTTCAAGTGGCGATTGATGAAAACGTTCCGGTCGTTTCGATGACTGGCGGAAATCCGACGCCAATCTTCAAGCAGCTGGAAGGAACGCCGATTAAAAAGCTCGTGCTGGTAGCAGCCAGAAGACAGGCGGAAAAAGCGGAAGAGCTTGGAGCCGATGCCGTCATGGTGGTCGGACATGAAGGCGGCGGGCATTTAGGGAGAGACGATATCGGGACGATGGTGCTCATCCCGCAAGTGGTGGATGCTGTCTCCATTCCCGTCATTGCATCCGGAGGCATTGGAGACGGCCGCGGCTGGATGGCCGCCCATGCGCTTGGGGCAGAAGGGATCGAAATGGGAACGCGCTTTATCGCGACGAAAGAATGCGTCCACGCCTCGGTTGTCTATAAGAACGCATTAATCGCAAGTTCTGAGCAAGACACGGTCATCATTAAAAGAAGCATCGGCAGCCCAGCCCGGACGCTAAGAAATGGCTGGACCGACAGGATTTTGGAGATTGAAGCGGAACAGCCGAGCTATGAAGCAATCAAAGACTATGTTAGTGGAGAAGCCAACAAGAAATATATATATGAAGGAAAGCAGGAAGAAGGATTTGGCTGGGCCGGACAAGTTACCGGACTGATCAAGGACGTGCCTTCTGTACAGGAATTAATCGACCGAATGGTAGCGCAAGCTACAGAAATTCGGAAAAAATGGTCATGGCCATCATGACACGAAAGTGAGGAAGTAAAATGGATTATTCATACCCTTTTTCAATTGATTGGACTACGGAAGAAATTGTGGATGTCGTTGCCTTTTTCGAAGCAATCGAACTTGCCTACGAGAAAGGAGTCAAACGGAAAAGCTTAATGGCAAAATACCGCCGGTTCAAAGAAATCGTGCCGTCGATAGCGGAAGAGAAAACGTATTTCCGCGAGTTCGAAGAAGAAAGCGGCTATGCCAGTTTTCCGGTCATCAAAGAAATGAAAGTGCGAAGCGACGAAGACATCATTAAAATGAAGAAATAAAAAATTCCGCAGCTTAGCGCTGCGGAATTTTTATTTTTTGTAGCATCGTGTCATAGACCGGCAATAATTCGGTAAATGTTCTTTCGGCAAAAGCATGAAAATCTTCAGGCGACATAGCCGCAGCGTCGTCTCTTGAAATATGGCGCCCGATAACCAGTTCGCCTTTTTTCACATCGCGAAGCCTTGTCACGAGCTTTTCAACGCCTGCCTCTTCCAAATCTGCAAGCGGCTGGGCTTCCGGTTTCATGTGGTCGCCAGAAAGCATAAAGTCTTTCGGAAGTGATGAAAGCACATCAGATGCCAGCAATTCTTCCGCCATCGCTTTTTTGTTAGGGGCTTCGTAAATAACGGCTAAGATAATAAAAACATGGCTTTCCCATAAGCCGATTTGGAAATGGGGCACAGCCTTGTATCCTCTTTTGTGTGGAGCGAATGCTACCCAGCTGTCATTTGGCGGATTGACCGTACGGCGCATATGCTTTGCGACGTGAGGGAAAAACTCTTCGCCGGATTTTCCGGAAAAGAATGCTGAGTATGCAGTGCCCAGCTGTTCAAATTTCGGGCGCACCCTCGAAACCAGCAGTTCCATCCGCTGTTCCAAGCCTGGCGTTTCAAATACTTCGAAGTCTTGTTGGGTCCAAAAAGTTTCCACTTATTTTCCTCCTTAAATAGCAATCATAGGTTTCATTTTAACGAACTTTGGGAAGAAAGAATATAAATAAGTTTTCCTGAGCTGCTAAAGGGGTATTGGTCTAATAATCATATTATTAAACTGAATTATCGAAAAGTGGAGAGAAAGGGGTGCTTAGTATGAAACAGATGATTCAAATCATTCGCAAAGCCGAAGTAGAAAAAGAATACATCCATGTTTTGAAATTGGAACTTGATTACGAACTTGCTTCTTTGTTCGATGCTATGAAGCAAAAAGATGAACACCAAAAAGATAAAAGCAAAAAGCGTCTTCAAGAAATACATGTAGAGTTGGAGGCACTTCATGCGCTTTAATAAACTGATTATATAAGGGCATTTACTGAGATAAGACAGTAAGTGCCTTTTTCGTTATAATGAAGGGAAAAAGGGAGGCAATAACTTGGATTTGCACAGCATGGACACTTATATTAAATCGCTAATTAAAGAAGCGGGCCACCGCATCAGAAATTCATTTTTAGTGGATATCACCATTGAAACGAAATCAGATGCAAATGACCTGGTAACGAATATCGATAAAGAAATCGAACAATTTTTCATTAGCCGCATTCGGCGTGATTTTCCCGGTCACCGCATATTGGGGGAAGAAGGGTTTGGAGATACGTTCGAAGATCTGGAAGGCGTTGTTTGGATGCTCGACCCAATTGATGGCACGATGAATTTTGTGCATCAAAAAAGAAATTTCGCCATTTCGTTAGGGATTTATGAGAATGGAATCGGCAAATTGGGATACATATACGATGTGGTAAATGATGACTTGTACCATGGAATCCAAGGAGGCGGTGCTTATTACAATGATGAACGGCTGCGGCCTTTGTTCGATACTTCCATCGAAGAATCGATTGTCGGCATCAATGCCACGTGGATTACGCCAAACCGCTATATTGACCATGAAGCCACCATCCGTTTAGTCCAGCATGTCAGAGGCACAAGATCTTACGGATCTGCTGCGCTTGAGCTTGCCTATGTCGCGAGCGGCCGAATGGACGCCTATATTTCGATGCGCTTATCGCCTTGGGATATAGCAGGCGGAAAAGTGATTGCTGAAGAAGTCGGAGCTGTCACTTCCAATTTCAAGGGAGAGCCCGCCAATCTGATGAAGCAAGATACTTTTATTGTAGCCAATCCATCGATCCATCATCGTATATTGTCGGAATACATCCGCCTCAAGTAAAGCGGAATGGCTTCCGGTGAGACCCGACACTGGCCAAAGGAAATAAAAAAAGGAGTTGCTTTGGATTTTCTCCAGAGCCAACTCCTTTATTGCGCGAAGATTTAAGGGGAGGGGATTTACAGCAATCCAGCTTCCCGCATCTCTTTTTTCTTTTTAAAGCCCATTCCCATGACTGCACAAAGCAATATGATTGCAAAAAGAATTCCTGGAATGCTGCGGAAGCCCACGGCAACACCGATTGCGGCCATGCATACAAGAGCTGCAAACGAATAGAATACGAAAATCCATTTTATATTTTTCAATCTTTTTTCCTCCTGCCGCCTATAGTCGAAATAAAATCTTAGGGTTTTTCCCCTACATGTGCTATACTAACACAGTTATGGACATGAAAAAAGAATATTGGAGTGAAAGTATGACGAACTTACGTAACGATTTAAGAAACATTGCTATTATTGCCCACGTTGACCATGGTAAAACAACTCTAGTGGATCAGCTGCTACAACAATCCGGAATCTTCCGTTCAAACGAACACGTTGAAGAACGTGCTATGGACTCTAACGATATCGAGAGAGAACGCGGGATTACTATTCTTGCGAAGAACACTGCGATTCAATATAAAGATGCTAAAATCAACATCTTGGATACACCGGGACACGCTGACTTCGGCGGCGAAGTTGAACGGATCATGAAAATGGTTGATGGTGTTTTGTTGGTAGTTGACGCATATGAAGGCTGTATGCCGCAAACACGCTTCGTTTTGAAAAAAGCTCTTGAGCAGAATTTGAAGCCGATCGTCGTTGTCAACAAAATTGACCGTGATTTCGCTCGTCCGGAAGAAGTGGTTGACGAAGTCATCGAATTGTTCATCGAACTTGAAGCTAATGACGAACAATTGGAATTCCCAGTAGTTTTCGCCTCAGGTATGAACGGTACTGCAAGTCTTTCATCAGATCCTGCAGATCAAGAAGAAAATATGCAGGTTATTTATGATGCAATCATGGAACATGTGCCAGCGCCAATCGATAACAGAGATGAGCCACTTCAATTCCAAGTAGCACTTCTTGATTACAGTGACTATGTTGGACGTATCGGAATCGGCCGCGTTTTCCGCGGAACGATCGAAGTCGGCCAATCTGTTGCCTTGATGAAACTGGACGGCAGCGTCAAAAACTTCCGTGTAACGAAAATGCACGGGTTTATGGGCCTTAAACGCGTTGAAATTGAAAAAGCAGAAGCTGGCGATCTAATTGCCATCTCTGGTATGGAAGATATCAACGTTGGAGAAACAGTCTGCCCGGCAGACCATCAGGAAGCATTGCCGGTCCTTCGCATTGACGAGCCGACATTGCAAATGACTTTCCTAGTAAACAACAGCCCGTTTGCCGGTAAAGAAGGTAAATGGATCACATCAAGAAAAATCCAGGAACGTTTAGATGCTCAATTGCAAACGGACGTATCGTTGCGCGTTGACCCGACAGATTCGCCAGACGCTTGGATCGTATCAGGACGCGGCGAGCTGCATTTATCCATCTTAATCGAAAACATGCGCCGTGAAGGCTTCGAGCTTCAAGTATCAAAACCTGAAGTTATCGTTAAAATGGTGGACGGCGTTCGCTGTGAGCCGGTTGAGCGAGTTCAAGTCGACGTACCGGAAGAGTATACAGGATCAATCATCGAATCGCTTGGTGAACGCAAAGGCGAAATGCTTGATATGGTCAACAACGGAAACGGCCAAGTCCGTTTGGTATTCAACGTACCAGCGCGCGGCTTGATCGGCTACACAACTGAGTTCTTGACTCAAACCCGTGGATACGGAATCATCAATCATACGTTCGACAGCTACCAGCCAGTGGTTTCAGGACGTGTTGGCGGACGCCGTCAAGGGGTGTTGGTTTCTATGGAACGCGGAAAAGTTTCAACTTATGGCCTAACAGGCATTGAAGACCGCGGTACGGCTTTTGTTGAAGTCGGTGCAGAAATCTATGAAGGCATGATTGTCGGCGAACATAACCGCGACAGCGATTTGACAGTGAACATCGTCAAAATTAAAGCTGCGACAAACATCCGTTCAGCAAACAAAGACCAGACAACTACTTTGAAAAAAGCTCGCTTAATGAGTCTTGAAGAAGCGCTTGAATATTTGGCGGATGATGAGTATTGCGAAATTACGCCGCAAAACATCCGTTTGCGCAAGAAAATTCTAGATAAAAACGAACGCGAGCGCATGGCTAAGAAAAAGAAAGTTGCGATCGAAGAATAATTGATTTATAGGAAGGATGTATAATCTGTGGACGAGCAAGCTTTTGTCTATGACAGAATGTATCCCGTAGCCCGAGTTTTATATGAAAATCTGCCGAATTTTACAGTTGCGGGATATGCACTTTTTGCAGTCATCTTCTTGCTGTCGGCTTTCGTTTATAAGCTAGGATTTGCAAAAAAACTACCTATCGGAAAAAATGTAGTAATCGGCATCTTCCTTTTTGTCGGGGGATTAGGCTTAACGTTCTTGGCCTTCTTCCTTCCGGTAGTAGAAGGACTAGTCATTGCTGCGTTGATTTTGATTCTCTACAAAATCCGCCTATGGCGTGAAAAACGCGAAAACGCTGCATCTCATTGAGATGCAGCGTTTTTGCGTTCAAATGTTTTATAAAGAATGGGAAGCGCAAGGGCATAAGTCAAATGCGCCAATATCCAGTAAAGGTAGGCGCCCATATCGGTAAGGGCCGGCACATCGGTTCGAACGGCCAAAGAAGACAAAGGGAAAAAGAGGATAAAAGTCGGAATACACAAAAACAGGCTCAGCAAGGTCATTTGGCCAAAGGTATAAGGACGGCGTTTCGCCAAATATACATAGACAATGGCGATCAACAGGGAGATGGCCAGATGAAAAGTGAATTCCACCGGCTCCGACCAGTTGGCCTTTCCAATGACCGGGATGAAATCAACATTTAATAATAATGTGTATACTTGTTCGCCTGTGACCTTCTGAATCCACTTCAAGAGCAGCCCGAGAAGCAGCCCGCTCCAAAAGCCGATCCATATGCCTTTTAGTGCCTTCATCAGAAGTCATCCTCAATTTGGCGGGAACTCCGGTAAAAATGGAACGCCCCCGTTGCGAGCCGTTCTTTCGTTCTCTCGGATATCCGGTCATGGCATTCCTTGCACATATGGGTATGGATGGGCCGGTTGCGCAGGCGTTTTGCCTCCAGCGTATCATCGACCAATTCTTCCATTTTATCGCAGATTACACATTGGACTCGCATATTCCATCCTCCTACTCAACCCGGATGGCGAACACATCCGTTATTGGCTCGTCTTGGTTCGATCCATCCGGCAGCAAAATGTGGACAGGGCCGTTTTCTTTTAACGGCTTTCCGTTTTCGCTGAACTTGAAAATCAGTTCTTTGGCGCTTTCAAG
Source organism: Planococcus ruber (assembly GCF_022819085.1). Lineage (GTDB taxonomy): Bacteria > Bacillota > Bacilli > Bacillales_A > Planococcaceae > Planococcus > Planococcus ruber. Next base: position 198,443 of record NZ_JALHAG010000001.1, read on the forward strand.
AGGAAAGCTGTATTCCCCGGAAGCGGTTTCGAAGACGGCTTTTGACGCGTCTTTTCCCGGTTCTGCGGTTTCAATGAACGGTTTTAAGACCATGCCGAAAGTTCCGGTCATCATCTCCTGCTTTTCCTGTCTTTTGTATTTTTTTTCGGAATTCAGCGTGGGCGGTACAGTGGCGCCTTCCATAATTTCACGCGACCAATGTTCACCCATTCCGCGCTTATATTCTTCCAGTTCGTCTTTTATGATGCGTTCTTCACTGAAATACGTAGTGAGGTCAAGTTTGCGGTCATCAAAAATCCAAACAGTCGGATCCAATGTAATCTTAAATTTCACTTTACCTTTAAACGGTACGATAGTTTCCATGCTAAAACCCTCCATCAAATAATCGATCTCCATTAAGTATACCTTTTCCTGCCAAAATCCTAAAGGGATTAATTCTATGCCCGATAGACGCTTGCATTTTCATCTATTAAAAGATACACTTTAAACAGGTTATTAGGTATAAATATCAATTAATGGGGGAGTCCTCATGGAACATACAGAAGAACAAACATATCAGGCGAAGGCTTTGGAACTCCTCAAAGCAGATGCGGAAAAAATCGAGCAACTGATCAAAGTCCAAATGGACCATTTGACTTTGCCTTCATGCCCCTTATACGAAGAAGTGCTCGATACTCAGATGTTCGGCCTCTCGCGCGAAATCGACTTTGCAGTAAAGCTGGGTCTTATTGAACGTGAAACCGGCAAAATTCTAATGGATACGCTGGAGAAGAAACTTTCCATCCTTCATGATGCGTACACAAATAAATGACTTAAAACTCAAACGAACCCTGTTTGAGTTTTTTTACTAATCCAATAAATCGAGGTATAGAAATCATGAAACAATACATCAAGAGATATGCAAAGAACTTTGACTACCCTTTATTTTTTGTCTACATAGCGCTAACCCTTTTCGGACTGGTCATGATCTACAGTTCGAGCATGGCCTGGTCGGTGAATCGGTATGGCAGCGAGCCCGACCGTTTTTACATACAGCAGATCCAGAACTTGGCGTTCGCTTTCCCGGTTTTTGTCGTAGCGGCGTTTTTTCCTTATAAGCATTTCAACAAAAAATGGATGATGATGACCGTGCTTGGAGTTGTTTTTCTCGGCTTGATTCTCGTCCACTTTATCGGTTCGGCAGCCGGTGGAGCCGTCAGTTGGATCAACTTGGGCTTTGGGAATGTCCAGCCGTCAGAAGTGGCAAAAGTTGGCATCATCTTCTATTTGGCAGGCGTATTCTCGAATAAATACCGAAATGGCACCATCAATGAACTGGGCAATTCCATCATCCCGCCTGTCAGTATTTTGACATTTGTATTGATTTTAGTGTTTTTCGAGCCCGATTTGGGTTCTATGATGATTATTGGTGCGGTCGGGTTGTCGGTAATGGCAGCAAGCGGCATCCGCTTTAAATCTTTTGCAAAGCTTGCCTCTATCGTAATTGGTGCAGCAGCCATTTTTATCGTCCCGATTATGGTGTTTGCTTCAGATGCCATTTTCACCGAAAAGCGGCTGGGCCGGCTGGATGCTTTCTTCAATCCGTTTACAGATGAATTGGGCTTTGGGCTGCAGATCGTCAACGGCTACTTGGCCATCGGATCAGGCGGGTTGAAAGGGCTTGGGCTTGGCCAATCGATCCAAAAACTTGGCTATGTACCGGAGCCGCATACGGATTTCATCATGTCGATCATTGCTGAGGAGCTCGGTGTGTTCGGAGTATTATTCGTTTTAGGCGGTTTGGCTTTTATCATCTTGCGCGGACTTTCCATCGCCATGACAACCAAAGATCCATTGGCGCGCATGCTGGCCGCAGGCATCGCCAGCATGATCGGCATCCAGTCCTTTGTCAACTTAGGCGGCTTGACTGGGCTGATTCCGCTGACAGGGGTGACGCTTCCGTTTATAAGTTATGGCGGAACGTCCGTAATTTTGTTATCTTTAGCTATGGGAGTATTGATGAATGTTTCCATGTTCCATAAAGTTGAAAAATCGAAAAAATAAAAGGGGTTGCTGCGGTGTGAGAGAAATCAACAAAATCTTAGTAGCAAACCGCGGAGAAATCGCAATTCGGGTTTTCCGCGCGTGTACTGAACTGAAAATTCCAACAGTTGCGATTTATTCGCAAGAAGATAGTGGTTCTTATCACCGCTATAAAGCTGACGAATCCTATTTGGTCGGCAAAGGGAAAAAACCGATTGACGCTTACCTGGACATTGAAGACATCATTCGTATTGCCAAAGATTCAGGAGCTGACGCGGTCCACCCGGGCTATGGCTTCCTATCTGAAAATGTGAACTTTGCGCGGCGCTGCGAAGAGGAAGGGATTGCCTTTATCGGACCGACTTCTAGGCACCTCGATATGTTCGGGGATAAAGTTAAAGCCCGCGAACAGGCAATACAAGCCGGCATTCCAGTAATTCCAGGGACAGACGGACCCGTAGAATCGCTGGATGAAGTGGTTGAATTCAGCAAAAAGGCCGGATTCCCATTAATGATCAAAGCTTCTCTTGGCGGCGGCGGACGTGGCATGCGCATCGTCAAAACGGAGGAAGAATTGGCATCTGCATATGAACGGGCGAAATCAGAAGCGAAAGCGGCGTTTGGCTCCGACGAAATGTATGTAGAAAAATTTGTGGATAAACCGAAACATATTGAAGTTCAAATTCTAGGGGATACGGCCGGCAATATTGTCCATTTGTATGAGCGGGATTGCTCGATTCAACGGCGACATCAAAAAGTCGTGGAAATTGCTCCTTCCAATTCATTAAGCGACGAACTGCGCAACCGCATTTGCGACGCTGCTGTTAAACTGATGAAAAATATCGATTACATAAATGCGGGAACCGTTGAATTCTTGGTAGCAAACGATGAATTTTATTTCATTGAAGTAAACCCAAGAATTCAAGTGGAACATACGATTACGGAAATGGTTACCGGAATTGATATCGTCCATGCCCAAATCAATATCGCCCGCGGCCATGAGCTGCACAGTGACGTGATCGGCATTCCCGAGCAGAAAGAAATTCCGCTTTTCGGCTATGCCATCCAGTCCCGCGTGACGACAGAAGATCCACTGAACGATTTCATGCCCGATGCCGGCAAGCTGATGGTTTATCGTTCCGGCGGCGGTTTTGGCGTTCGTCTGGATGCCGGAAATGGATTCCAGGGAGCTGTCATTTCGCCTTTCTATGATTCTTTATTGGTTAAATTATCCACTTGGGCAGTGACATTCAAAGAAGCAGCGGCGAAAATGGACCGCAATCTCCAGGAATTCCGGATCCGCGGGATCAAAACAAACATCCCGTTTCTTGAAAATGTGGTAAAACACGAAAACTTCATTAAAGGGGAGTTTGATACAAGTTTTATCGACTCTACGCCAGAGCTGTTCCTATTCCCGGTTCGCTTAGACCGCGGAACGAAATTATTGAGTTATATCGGCAATGTGACGATCAACGGATTCCCGGGAATCGAGAAAAAGGCGAAGCCGATCCATACAGCTCCAAGAAAGCCGCAGATCATTCTAGCGGATGCACCGCCATCAGGCACCAAGCAGATTTTGGACGAGCAAGGAGCTGAAGGGCTGACGAAGTGGATTCATGAACAAAAGGATGTGCTCTTGACCGATACGACTTTCCGCGATGCACACCAATCGTTATTGGCGACGCGCGTGCGCTCTCACGATATGTTCAATATCGCCAACGAAACAGCACGTTTGCAGCATGATTTATTCTCTATGGAAATGTGGGGAGGCGCCACGTTTGATGTTTCTTACCGTTTCTTGAAAGAAAACCCGTGGGTGCGCCTTGAAAAGCTGCGGAAACAAGTGCCGAATGTCCTGTTCCAAATGCTCTTCCGCGGCGCCAATGCCGTCGGCTATAAAAATTATCCGGATAATGTCATCCGGGAATTTGCCCGCAATTCGGCAGAAGCCGGCATTGATGTTTTCCGAATTTTCGACAGCCTAAACTGGATTAAAGGCATGGAAGTGGCAATTGATGAAGTCCGTTTATCCGGCAAAGTGGCCGAAGCGGCTATTTGCTATACGGGCGATATATTGGATCCGAGCAGAGACAAATATACAGTCGATTATTACAAGAAAATGGCAAAAGAACTGGAAGCCGCTGGTGCCCATATCCTGGCTATTAAAGATATGGCCGGCCTATTGAAGCCGGAAGCCGCTTACCGTTTGATTTCAGAACTGAAAGACACCATTTCGTTGCCGATCCATCTCCACACACATGATACAAGCGGCAACGGCATCTATATGTACGCAAAAGCGATTGAAGCAGGAGTGGATATCGTTGATACGGCTCTAGGCACTATGGCCGGTTTGACTTCCCAGCCGAGTGCGAACTCCCTGTACTATGCCATGAAAGGCACGGGGCGCGAAGTGAAAACGGATATTGAATCCATCGAAAAACTGTCCCATTACTGGGAGGATGTCCGCAAATACTACAGCGATTTTGAAAGCGGCATGAATAGTCCGCATTCCGAGATCTATGTCCACGAAATGCCTGGCGGCCAGTACAGCAATCTGCAGCAGCAAGCAAAAGCTGTCGGGCTCGGCATGCGCTGGGAAGAAGTGAAGTCCATGTATTCCAGAGTCAATATGCTGTTTGGCGACGTTGTGAAAGTAACGCCTTCTTCGAAAGTTGTTGGAGATATGGCATTGTTCATGGTCCAAAATGATCTCGATGAAAAAACGGTCTTATCGCGGGGAGAGACCATCGATTTCCCAGAGTCCGTTATTGAATTCTTTGAAGGGTATATCGGCCAGCCTCATGGAGGATTCCCGAAAGAATTGCAGAAAGTCGTTTTGAAAGAACGCAAACCGATCACAGTCCGCCCTGGGGAATTGCTGGAGCCTGCTGATTTTGATGAAATCAAGAAAATTCTTTTCGAGAAACTGGAGCGTCCAGTAAGCAAGCAGGAAGTGTTGGCTTATGCGCTATATCCGAAAGTGATCGAAGAATATTTGGCGACGAACAAGCAATTCGGCAATGTTTCGGTTCTCGATACGCTTACTTTCCTTTACGGCATGCGGCTAGGCGAAGAAATCGAAGTGGAGATCGAAAAAGGGAAGACCTTGATGATCAAATTGGTGTCGATCGGCGAGCCTCAAAAAGACGGCCACCGGACCATCTACTTTGAGCTGAACGGCCAGCCACGGGAAGTGAACATCCAGGATATTTCCGTGGAAACCGACAGCAAGGCCAAACCAAAAGCGGATATGACCAATGAATCTCATTTGGCGGCAACAATGCCGGGAACGGTATTGAAAGTTGTTGCGGAAACTGGAGCGAAAGTAAACCGCGGAGATCATTTGCTGGTTACGGAAGCAATGAAAATGGAGACAACGGTCCAAGCGCCTTACGATGGTACGATCAAAGCCATCCATGTAGCGGCAGGAGACGGCATCTCGACAGGTGATTTGCTAATTGAAATGGAAAGAAAATAAAAAAGTAGCCCGCGCATTTTGCGCGGGCTACTTTTTTATTTTTTAAGCCTGCTTCTGGATACCAGCAAAATCATATAGCAAAGCAATCCGAACAACATTGAAATCAGTAGGGAATGAAGCAAAGCTACAGCTAGATTCAATTTAGTCAGGACAACGAGCATGCCGGTTGTCGCTTGCAGGAGCACGATGATGAATGCGATGATCCAACCCCAATAGATCACCCGCTGCTGCTTGTAATTTTTATACGCATGCCAAGCGATATAGCCAAGCCAAATGATAATCAAGCCAGCCGCGAAGCGATGGCCCATTTGAACCCATTCGTACATATTGTTCGGCATTGAGAAATCGCCGTTCCGGCACATTGGCCAATCTGCACAAATTAGGCTCGACTCGGTATGGCGCACAAGCGCTCCGGTATAGACTACGATATACGAATACAGAGTCACGCCAATCGTATGGAGCTTCAATTTTTTGCCGATGACTAACCGGTCGGCATCGAATTTCCGGTCAACTTCAAAAATCAGCAAGGCCAGCAAGAGGACCGATGCGAATGAAAGAAGCGAGATTCCGAAATGAAGCGCTAAGATAAAATCTCCTTGGCCCCATAAAACTTGGGCAGCTCCGATCAATGCTTGAAGAACTAAGAAGAAGACAGCCATGACAGCCAGGAATTTAGTTTCGCGGATATGTCCGTATTTTCTCCAAGCCCAAACAGCAAGGACGACAATCAAAATGCCGACTGTACCGGTGACGAGGCGATGAGAAAATTCGATCAGCACTTCAGCAGTGATCTCATCTGGAATCAATTTTCCGTTGCAATCTGGCCAATTGCGGCCGCAGCCCATTCCACTGTCCGTTTTCGTGACGAGTGCACCACCGAGAAGGATCAAGAGCATCCCGATGGTGGCTGCTACTGCAAACCATTTTATATATTTGCCTTGTTGCAATTATGCCACCTACTTTTTTTGGATAAAACTTTTATACGTCCGTTACATACATACTCGATAATAGCGAAAGTTCCAGAAAAACACAATGGAAAAAGGGAGTGAGCACAAACTTTCAAGATTTGGACATATTAGCGCATGCTTCACAAACTGTTCAAAAACAATTATTATTCTATCTTAAAATAATTAAGAGACTCATGTATGATAGGAAGAGCGTATTTCTGAGTCGAATTACATGAAAACCATGCTTTTATCAGGAAATTTCAGTTAGATGTAGAAAAAGAACTGGAATTTAGATATAGTTATGGTTAGCGGAATATGCTTACAACTTTGAAAGGAGGGGGTAATATGTCAAACGGCCGGTCTTTGTCTGCGGAAACGCATCAGGCGCCGGAAACGACCACCTTCACCCAGGATTTTCTGGCGCTGATTAAAATCGGAATAGTGAACTCGAATTTAATCACTGTGTTTACAGGTTTGTGGTTGGCTTTCCAATTTTCCGACAGGCACTTCCTGCAAGAGTTGGACATCCTCGTCTACACCTTGGTCGGATCAGCATTGATCATAGCAGGTTCTGCAGCAATGAATAACTATATCGATACAGATATCGATCCGTTAATGGCCAGCAAAAAGTCGCGTCCAACTGTAACAGGAAGATTTAAGCCGTCCGCTGTACTGGCACTTGCTTTGTCTTTCATCGTTATAGGCGAAATATTTTTATTTTCTGCTTCAGTTTCTGCTGGTATTTTCGGAATTGCGGGTATACTAGCGTATGTCGTCCTCTATTCGATGTGGTCTAAAAGAAGGCATGTCAGCAATACAATAGTAGGAAGCATATCTGGAGCGATTCCGCCGCTAATCGGTTGGGCTGCAGTAGAACCGGCACTTGGAATGGGTGCCTGGGCATTGTTCTTGATCATGTTCGTCTGGCAGCCTCCACACTTTTATGCATTGGCCATGAAGCGCACGGAAGAATACCGTGCTGCCGGAATTCCGATGCTGCCTGTGGTGAAAGGCTTCCACCGTACGAAAAAGTCGATGCTCGCTTGGGTCTTGCTGCTGTTCCCTCTGCCATTCCTGTTAATGGATCTCGGAATAGGCTTCCTCATCTTAGCCACACTTTTGAACGTAGGGTGGCTGGCTTTAGCCATTAAAGGCTTCAAAGTGGCGGATGATTTGAAATGGGCGAAGACAATGTTCATCTATTCGTTGAATTATATGACCATCCTATTTGTTTCGATGATCATTTTTGCCGTCTTCGCCTAGTTCCAGCATTTCAGTAAAATTTTAACCAAATGAGAGAGAGGGGTATGAAGAGCTATGATTAAAGGGCTTAAGAAATGGCGCCTTTTCGCATTGATGACTGCATTGCTGGTCTTTCTTGCGGGATGTGGACGAGAAGAAATCTCCACATTATTGCCGGCAGGTGAAGTTGCGCAAGATCAATTTAACTTATTGATTTTGTCTACTATAGTTATGGCATTCGTAATCATTGTCGTAACGATTATTTATGTTTTGGCAATCGTAAAATTCCGCCGTTCAAAAATCGGGGAAGATGTCATCCCGGAACAAGTGGAAGGAAGCGCGAAACTTGAGTTCTTATGGACAGCGATTCCGATTGTCCTGATTTTGATCCTTGCAGTACCAACAGTTTATTCCACTTTCGACTTGGCTGACGTTTCTACAATGGACGTTCAAGCTGAAGATAGTGATGCAATGACCCACTTGACAGTAAACGTTACGGCGAAATTGTACTGGTGGGAATTTGAATATCCTGAACAAGGTATTGTAACTGCTCAAGAATTGGTTGTCCCAACCAATGAACGAGTTTACTTCAATTTAATTTCTGCTGATGTTAAGCACTCATTCTGGATTCCATCAATTGGTGGGAAATTGGATGCTAACCCTGAAAACGTAAACACTTTCTACTTAACGTTCGATCAAGAGTCTGCTGAATTGGAAGACGGTGTTTTCTACGGAAAATGTGCTGAACTTTGTGGGCCTTCACACGCACTGATGGATTTCAAAGTGAAATCAATGGACCGTGAAAGCTTCGACCAATGGGTAGCGGCAATGCAAGAAGAAGCTACTCCTGCTGAAGGTGCACTTGCACAAGAAGGAGAACAGATTTTTGGAGCTGACGGAGCTGGCTGTATCGCTTGTCACGCTGTTTCAGGGTCTGGAGCTGCTGGCGGCGTTGGACCGAACGTAGCAACATTTGGAGACCGCAACCGTGTAGCGGGCTACCTAGAACATAATGAAGAAAACATTAAAAAATGGATTTCTGATCCACAAGAATACAAACCAGGCAACTTGATGCCGGATCCAGAGTCTTTGAACGATGGGAAGCCATTTACAGAGCAAGAGCTTGATGCACTTGCTGCTTACTTGATGTCTTTATCCGTTGAAGAGTAAAAGAATCGGAGCTTAAAAAAGGGAGGTTTACATTGTGAGTTCTATTGCTCAGAAAAAGGGCTTCGGTGCTGCCATGTGGGACTACTTGACAACAGTAGACCATAAGAAAATCGCACATCTATATCTTGCTTCCGGAGGGATTTTCTTCCTAATCGGCGGTATAGAAGCGATGTTAATCCGAATCCAGTTAATGAAAGCCGGAAACGATTTCCTTAGTGCTGGAACGTATAACGAAGTATTGACAATGCACGGAACGACCATGATTTTCTTGGCTGCCATGCCAATATTGCTAGCGTTTATGAACGCCATCATGCCTTTGCAGATCGGCGCACGCGACGTAGCATTTCCATTCCTGAACTCATTAGGATTTTGGCTGTTTTTCTTTGGTGGAGTTTTCCTAAACCTTTCATGGTTTTTAGGCGGCGCACCGGATGCAGGGTGGACGAACTATGCATCGCTCGCCATCGCATCTGAAGGGCACGGAATTGATTTCTATGCACTTGGGTTAACGATTTCCGGTTTCGGTACGTTGATCTCGGGGATCAACTTCTTAGTTACCATTATTAATATGAGAGCTCCAGGGATGACGTACATGAGAATGCCGTTGTTCACTTGGACGACTTTCGTAGCTTCTGCTTTAATTTTACTAGCGTTCCCTCCACTTACAGTTGGAGTATTCTTTATGGTATTTGACCGTATGTTCGGCGCTAATTTCTTCGACGTAACTATGGGAGGAAATACGATCATCTGGGAGCACTTGTTCTGGATCTTCGGCCACCCGGAAGTTTACATCTTGATCTTGCCTGCATTCGGTATCTTCTCTGAAATCTTTGCGATTTTCTCTCGCAAGCGTTTATTCGGATACACAGCTTTAGTGTTCGCAACAATCTTGATCGGTTTCTACGGATTCATGGTTTGGGCTCACCACATGTTTACTGTAGGTTTAGGGCCAACTGCTAACGCGGTATTCGCATTAGCGACAATGATCATCGCTGTTCCAACGGGTGTTAAAATCTTCAACTGGCTATTGACCATTTGGGGAGGAAGCATTTCGTTCACGACTCCTATGATGTATGCGATTGGATTTATTCCTTCATTCGTTGCAGGTGGGGTAACAGGCGTTATGCAAGCCATCGCACCACTCGATTACCAGCTTCACGATTCTTACTTTATCGTTGCCCATTTCCACTATGTTATCGTTGGTGGGGTAGTGTTAGCGATTTTAGCGGCTACTCATTTATACTGGCCGAAAATGTTCGGTACTATGCTTAGCGAAAAATTAGGTAAAGTGACTTTCTGGTTATTCTTTATCGGTTTCCATTTAACATTCTTCATCCAGCATTTCCTTGGCCTTATGGGAATGCCGCGCCGCGTTTATACGTTTGGCGCAGACCAAGGCTGGGATTTGTTTAACGCGATCAGTTCTGTAGGTGCTTTGTTCATGGCGCTTGGAGTCATCATTCTATTGGTGAACATCGTAATGACAAGCATCAAAAACGAACGTGTCAGCAATGACCCATGGGGCGACGGCCGTACACTTGAGTGGGCAATTGCTTCACCGCCGCCATTCTATAACTTTGCTCAAACTCCATTAGTTCGTGGTCTAGATACGTTCTGGATTGAAAAAATGGAAGGCAACAAAGAAGGAATGGTTTACGCTGAACCATTAGAAGAAATTCACATGCCTAACGGTTCATTTGTTCCTGTCGTAATGTCATTTGGTTTATTTGTCGCTTCATTTGGTGCTCTTTACAATATGGACGGAGACAAAGGATGGACGATCCCAGTCATCATTATCGGACTCGTGATCACATTCGGTTCAATGTTATTCCGTTCATTAAAAGACGACCTAGGATTCCATATCTCAAAAGAAGAATTGTTGAGAGATGTTAAAGGGGGTAAATCAGATGGACTTAAATAAAAAATATACCCCTCAATCGTGGCCGGATCATCCTGAAACGGCGACTATGGAAGGTAAAAATAAATTCGTCGGTTTCTGGCTGCTTCTAGCAGCAGAAACGGTGACATTTGCTTCTTTGTTTGCAACTTATCTTGCATTGAAAGACAAAGGTCCAAGCGGCATGGAATTTGCTGCTTCTAATTTATTTGAACTTCCACTTGTATTTGCAATGACAATGATTCTTTTAACTTCATCGCTGACAAGTGTTTACGCGATGTATCACATGAAGAACCATAATTTCAAAGCAATGCAGGCATGGCTTGGAATTACCGTATTGCTTGGTGCAGCTTTCCTTGGATTGGAAATCTATGAGTTCAACCACTACGTCCATTTAGGATTCGGTTATACGCATAGTGCGTTCAGTGCCGCTTTCTATACACTAGTCGGTACTCACGGAGCCCACGTATTATTCGGTTTAAGCTGGTTTATCGCTTTGATGGTCCGCAACTCAAAACGTGGATTGAATATGTATAATGCGCCGAAGTTCTATTTGGTTTCACTATACTGGCATTTTATCGACGTAGTTTGGGTATTTATCTTCACAGTAGTATATTTGATGGGAGTGATCGGTTAATATGGCACATGAAACCCATACTCACGTAAGATCACAAACTGAATATGAATATATCCGCCGTCAAAGATCAAAAGAAATGCGCGGTCAGCTAACGTCTTTTGCAATCATGATCTTCTTGACATTGATTGCTTTTACAGCAGTAGCTGCTGACTTTTCTCCATACTTGATTACGCCAATCATTCTGTTATTGGCTGCAGTTCAAGTCGTGCTTCAACTTTATGGTTTCATGCATATGAGCAATAAAGGGCATGGCATGGTTGCATTCTTTATGTTCAGCGGAATGTTCGTAGCATTCATCACGATTCTTGCGCTAGTTACAATTGTTTGGTGGTAAGAATGAGAAAGCCCTCTGTCGACTGACAGGGGGCTTTTTTTTAGCTTTGTTTAATAGGATAGAGTTTAAGTATCTTCTAAAAGAGCGGCACACGTGACAGGTGTCTTAAAAGCATGAATAGCACATGAACCCTTAAATGAGGAAAAGAATTTCTAGCAGGTTTCCTTAAATGAATTGTCATAGTTCGTTCATTGATATAGTTCACACCACACTATATAATGAGGGTACTTATGATAAAGGAGGTATGCAAGCATGCCGATCAGTATTTTCGGATTTCAGGCACTATGGAGTCCGTACTACTTAGCAGTTCTCGTTCTTATTACAATTTTGTATTTTATGCTTACGATAAAATGGAAAGACAAATTTAAAGACAGCGAGCCTCTAAAAACGAAAGAAGCGATTCTTTTTGTTTCAGGTATGGTGTTGCTTTATATCATTAAAGGTTCTCCAACCGATCTTCTCGGCCATATCATCTTCTCGATGCATATGGTGCAGATGGCATTTCTATTGCTTCTGGTTCCGCCGCTCCTTATTATGGGGGTTCCTTCGTGGATATGGAGAAAGTTTATCAACTTACCGATAGTTAAACCGCTCTTCCATTTCTTCACAAAACCGATGTTGGCCCTGATTTTGTTTGGTCTGGTATTTTCTTTTTACCATATTCCACTTGTTTTTGATTTTGTTAAAACGAGTACCTCCCTCCATGCAGTAGTAAACGGCATCTTGTTTATCTCAGCAATCTTCTATTGGTGGCCGGTTGTGAATAATTTGGAAGGCTCTTATAAATTCCATGGTTTGAAAAAGCTTGGTTATTTGTTTGGCTTAAGCGTCTTGATGACGCCTGCTTGTGCGCTGATCATTTTCAGCAGCAGCCCGTTTTACGCTACGTATTCAGATGCAGAAGCGTGGCTTCAGGCAATGGCATTATGTGTACCTACTGGAACGTTGTCACAGCTAAACCTATCCGGTCCGGAATTATTTACCAATATGTCAACTGTGGAAGACCAGCGAACTGGCGGCATTGTCATGAAGGTCTTGCAGGAGCTGGTGTTCACCGTTTTCCTATGGCTGGTATTCTATGAATGGCTAAGAAATGAGAATGATAATGCTGATGAAATTACAGCGAAATCTATTCAAGACAGAAAAAAAATGGCTTATCACAGGCATAATGCTTAATGAGTTCAAAAGGGGATAAATCTAGATGAATTTGCCGGTATTACCGACCATCAGTACATTTTTTATCGTATTAAGCGCAATTTTGGTAGCGATTGGCTGGTACCTAGTGATCAACCGCAAAATTGAAGCGCATAAAAAAGTCATGTGGGCAGCAGGAGTATCCGCATTGACATTCTTTATTATTTATATGTCCCGCACGATTTTCATCGGCAATACTGCCTTTGGCGGACCGGACGAATACAAACTGATCTATACGATCTTTTTGATTTTCCACATCACCTTAGCCACAACCGGTGGAATTATGGGGCTCATCACTATTTGGCTGGGCTGGAAAAACCGTTTGGATAAGCACCGGAAATTGGGGCCAATCACAAGCGTTATCTGGTTCGCTACAGCCATCACAGGGGTAGTCGTTTACTTGTTGTTATACGTCATCTACGAAGGCGGCCATACAACTTCCGTCTTTAAAGCGATACTCGGTGGATAAAAAAATGCCGTCCCAAGAATTTGGGACGGCATTTTTATATTTTAAAATCAATTTTAATCATTCCGGCTTCTCGTGCTGAAGTGAAGAGAATGACGATAAGCGGCCCGATGAAGAAGCCGAGCACCCCGAAAAGCTGGAGGCCGATATACATGGCGATCAGCGTTGCAAGAGGGGACAGGCCGATATGGGTCCCCATCACTTTCGGTTCAACCGTTCTGCGAATGATCAGGAGAACCAATGCCAATATTGCAAGCTGCGTACCTTGGTAAACATCCCCGATGATGAATTGGTAGACAAACCAAGGCGTCAGCACAATGATGGATCCAAGAATCGGAATAAAATCGATGAGCCAGATGACCAAGGACATAATGATTGCATACTCTGGCGCTATAAATAGTAGAGCGATCAATGAGACGATGAAAATAATGACCGACACTAAAAACTGCGCTTTGAGAAAGCCGAAGATGACATTGTTTAAGCGGGAAGCCATAAACCGAACTTTTTCCGCGGTGGAATCCTTCAAGCGTTTGAAAAGCATTTCTCTTAAATTCAGCAATTCAAGCATAAATAAAAATAATGCAATTAAAAAGACGATGAAGCTGACCAAAAACGAAGGGATGCCTGTCAGCAAGTTGGTAACCGTATCATAATTGACAATGGTGAGCACCCATTCCCGAATGCCTTCAAGAAATTGGGCAAGTTCGGTTTCAAAAGAGGAAATCACTTCTACAGGCAATTCTTCTGTGGAATGGAAAAAGAACGATTGGACTTCATTCCACATATCTGAGATGGAATTGATGTAGTCTGGGACCATTTTTGAAAATTGGATGATCCGGCCAATCAACTGGGTCACGGTCCAGTAAAGAATGGCGGAGACGATGAGAAGGAATAAGATGAACACCGTCAACACTGCATTTTTTCTTCGCCATTTCAACCGTTTTTGGACAAATCCGACAAACGGTTCCAAAAAAATAGCAGTCAATAGGCCGATGATCAAAGGGATTGAAATCGGCAATATGTATATGGACACCAAAATTAACGCTAAGAGTACAAGCGCTGTGGTCAGCACTTTTTTATTTAGCCATTTCCGCACAATGAACCTCCTAATAATTGATTAATATTAGTATACCAATAACCACGTAAAACGAACGAAGAAAAATAAAAAAACCGCAGTTCAATGAACTGCGGCCATTTATTACGCTTTGATTTTGAATGATTCAATATCCGTTTGAATCGATTTCAACACTTCTGTGCATGATTTGATCAAGTGTTCCGGGAAGTGTTCATCTTCACCGTATTCAACGCCGTGCGGGTAGTAGTGTTTGCCTAGAACGGGCTTTAACACGTGTACTACTGCGTCTCCAGCATCAATATCACCATCAATGGCGTATGCGAATACGCGCAGGTAGAATGTGCCTTCATGAACTTTGAATTTCCGGTCAAAAGTTACGCGTTCATAATCCCATTGACCTTCTTTAGTTAAACCATGTTTTCTCATAATGTCATCAAGCAATGTGAAATCTACTCGAATGCCTTCAAGTCCTGTATTCTCAAAATACATAGGATCTCCTCCTCTAAATCAAAACTGACTCAATGCTTCTTTAATAATAGATCATATTCGAACTTGTTGCAATGGCTAGATTGTGTCAGAATACAGACGACTGTTATAATTATGAAACGAGTGGATTTAAGGAGCTGGTCGATTGAAGGACTTATTGAAAATCATGATTTTTCTCTCGATTATTTTAATCGTGTTTTTTTATTTTGATTCGCCGACAGAAGAAAACGAAGTGCTGGAAGCACCGCCGACAATGGACCCATTGCCAGCAAAAGATATTGTAGAAAAAGATTTGGATGTAGAGCGCCCTGCAGAAGGCATCTCCACTTACATCGGGCAGGATACAGATGAATGGCTGAATGACTACGGCATGCCTGACCGGATCGAGCCGTCCGCTTACGGCTACGAATGGTGGATCTACAATAGCTCTTTTTCTAATTATATGATGGTTGGTGTAAAAGAAAGCAGAGTGGTCCAAGTATACACAGCCGGCACCGCTACGGATACGGCCCCTTATAAAATTGGCCAAACGCTGGATGAGCTGTACCGCTTTACGATTGTTGAAAATGAAATAACCGTAAAATATGGAACGAATATCTACACCTTCAATTTAGGTGCAGAAGATATAAACAGGCGATTGTTAGTGAGTTTTGATGAAGTCTATGCACAGCTTTATATTGATGTGGAAGATGACAAGTTGGAAGCAGTGCGTTTTATGGATGCGGAAACGCTCATTAGGCATCAGCCATATGATATGATGTTTGTAGGAGATTTGCTGCCGTCGATTACGCCTTCCTCCAGCTTGCAGCAATCCATTGATGATGCGAACGCCAAACAAATCGTTGATTTGACGAATGTGTACCGGCTGCATCATCAGCGAAAACCGTTGTATGAAAATCCTTCCATTAATTTATTGGCAAGAGCACATAGTGAGAATACCGCCAAAAAAGATTTTTCTTCCCAAGAAATCGAGCTGGAAAATTTAAATGACCGGTTAACTGCAGCGAATATTCTGTTTGATGAAGCAGGAGAGAACACGGCGACGCAATACTTTGATGCAGCTGAAGCTGTCCATGGCTGGATCAATTCATCTGACCACCGGGAAACTTTGCTTTCCGATAAATTCAATCAGATCGGCGTAGGGGTATTTGGGAAATACTATACCCAAAACTTTATTTACCAGGAACCGGCCAGTGCGGAAAAACAATAAAAATTGATGCAAAGAGATTGCTGCTTCCCTCCCAAGCGTTTCTGAATATAGGAAAATGCCAGGATTTCTGCTATGATGATAGCGTAGAGGAGGAAATCAATATGTTTATGACCTATGAATGGGTTGAAATAACTGACTCTGCCGAAGAGTTGAGTGAAATGATTTTGCAGTCGGAACAAGCAGAGATTTACCGAAATGCTTATAATTCCGTTTATAGCGATAAAGATCTTGCAGCGGAAATCCACGCGTTTGCAAGATTGAAAGAGCAGTATGAAGAAGTCCAGCGTTTTGGCAAATATCACCCTGATTATCAACGGGTGATGAAGCAGATCCGCGTAGATAAGCGGCGGCTTGATTTGAATGAACAGATAGCGGAATTGCGGCTTGCGGAAAACGATCTTCAGGATTTGATGGATCAAGTGAGCTTCATCATTGGAAGATCGGTATCCGAAGCGGTTAAAATCCCTTCAAGCAATCCCTTTTTCTCATCCGGCTCTTCTTGTGGAGGAAGCTGCGGCACTGGCGGCGGCTGTTCTTGCTCCGCTTAATTTGCGGCAAAAGAGACGGTTAAGCCCTCAAAAAAACTGTGCAACGATTTCGTTGCACAGTTTTTTTATGATTTGTTTTGAAGTTCTTCAATAACCGGGACTGCAATATCAGGACGGCGGGTAATAATGCCTTTCGCTCCAGCTGCTATCAAGGCTTTCATCTCTTCCGCATCATCGATTGTCCAATAATGTACGGAAACGTTCAGGTTTTCCAAGAATGAGATAAATCGCTGGGAGTCGAGTCTGAACATGGATGATCGAACCGGAATTTGGAAGACATCGGCTCTTGGCTGATAAAGATGGCCGAACTGGCTATTGAAAGCCGTGAACGCTTTGCGTACTTCGTTTTCGCCAGCTCCAATTGCGACACGGTTTTGTGCGTACAAATTAAACCGGTCAATTTGCTCGTCGAAGAAACTGGTCACGACAACGCGATTTTGGACGTCCATCGACTCGATCAAACGCCATAACTTCGAAGGGATCAAGCTGCCTTCATACGTTTCTGGCGAATCTTTAATATCAATATTGATGAGCATATGCGGAAATTTCTCGAATAATTCCTTCAGCAATACGACTTTCTCGCCTTTTCCACGATAAGAATGGCGGCCGTCGGCATCGATAAAGTGATAGCCCAGGTCAAACCCGCGCAGTTCTTCCAACGTCATATCCGCTACGCGGCCTGCTCCGTCGGTTGTACGGTCCACATATTCGTCATGGAAAACTAGAATTTCTTCATCTTTCGTCAATCGGATATCAATTTCAAATCCTTGTACGCCTAATTCCGCAGATTGCTTGAATGCGGCCATCGAACTCTCAGGGGCGATACCACAGCCGCCGCGGTGAGCCAATACGATAGGCTGGCCATAATCCAAAGCTTCAGTTTGCGGACGCTTTTGCGGATTAGCCATTGCTTTTGTCCCTGCCCAGGCTGCTGCTCCAACTGCTACGGCAGCAAGGCCAATTTTCGTTTTCTTCCCCATCTTATGTAATACCCCCTCAAAATATAACTATAGACATTATAGCGAATTAACTACTTTATTGTTAGTTTAATCCGATAGCGTTTTGTTCACTATACCCCAAAAAATCCATTTCATTCTCACCACTCAAAAAAGTTGGGGTCTGCATACAGTTTTTTGATGGATTTGAAGCGGCAATGCTGGATTTGTTTGGTTGCGGCATTTTTCTTTCCTATGGTATCCTAAACTAAATGCAAAGAGTCTGCACACGAGCATATTCATGTTTAGCTTTAGCGTGTGCTGAAAAGGCCAGAGAATTATGTTCCATTGGCCTCCGAACTTTTCGGGGTGCGGGATTGATATGCCGTTAAATCGGTAGAAAAGAGGGGAATTTATGCGAGATCGTCAAGGCCTCATTGTCTACGTGCATCATTTGAAACAAGCTAAATCATTGCGCAAATTCGGACATGTTCACTTTATTTCGAGAAAGCTGAAGTATGTCGTACTTTATATGGACCAGGAAGCGATTGAAGCGACCAAAGCTAAATTATCGAAGCTTCCTTATGTCAAGCAAGTGCTTGAATCCTATCGGCCATTCATTAAAACTGAGTATGAAAATGCCAAGCCCGATAAAGCGAAAGAATACGACTATAAGATCGGACTTTGATTATTGCATCGGCGGAATATAATGGTTTAACCGCAAAATGGCAATCAAGTGGCTGAAGTACATGGTTTTGTCCACATAAACGGAAGAATGTTTAACTTCCATTTTTATGGGTGTATGGCCTTGTTTTTCTACAGCCTCCTGAAAAATAGCCAGGCGTTTGGAGTCCTCTGGAATTCCTTCGCGGCAAAGGTAGATGGGCATGAAATTGCCTTCTTCTGCAGGTTTAAAAGCAGCGGCAATCGAGAGAACCGGTTTGCCTTCCTTGTCTTTGGAGGCAAATACGAATCCATGAAGAAAACGGTGTGAATTTGTGGCGATCAGTTCCCGGAGTTCGTATATATCTCCGTAACCTTCTCCAAGTTCGATAAAACGTTGGATCATGAGATCACGTCCTTTCCAAAATCCATTTTACCATTACCAAAAAACTTATCCAGAAGAAATTTAGCAAATAAGAGGCGATAGTATGCGTGTTGTAGCAGGAACAGCAAAAGGGCTGCCATTGAAAGCGGTGCCTGGGACTTCGACAAGGCCCACTACAGATAAAGTGAAAGAATCCGTCTTCAATATGATCGGGCCGTTTTTTGACGGCGGAATTGCAGTGGATCTGTTTGCAGGAAGCGGCGGCCTTGGCATTGAAGCGCTAAGCCGTGGCATTGACCGGGTTATTTTTACCGATAAAGACCGGAAAGCGATTGAGACCATCCGCGCAAATCTTGCGAAGACAAAGTTGCAAGAGCGGGCAGAAGTCTATAAAGTGGAAGCGGAACGAGCCATTAAGGCGATGAAGAAAAACGGCATCCAAGCTAGATTGCTGTTTTTGGATCCGCCTTATCATATGGAAGCGTCCTATGAATTAATGGACAAAGCTGCAGAGATCGGGATTATGACGGAAGATTCCATTGTAGTCTGCGAACACGCCAAAGAAGTGGCGCTCGGTGCAGAGACTAAGTATTTTGAACGGTTCAAGCATGAGCCTTATGGCAGCACCATCATTTCAATTTACCGTTTCAAAGGGGAAGAGGGAGAAGAGATTGAGTAAAATTGCAGTTGTGCCAGGAAGTTTCGACCCGATTACAATGGGGCATTTAGACATTATTAAGAGGGCTTCCACTATTTTCGATGAAGTTAAAGTGGTGGTCATGAACAATTCGTCGAAAAACCCGCTTTTCAATGTCGAGGAACGAATCGGGTTGATTTCGGAAGTTACCCAATCGATTCCGAATGTGCAAGTCGAGTCATTTGCGGGGCTGTTGATCGATTATTCCATTGAAGTGAAAGCAAACGCTATCGTCCGGGGGCTGCGAGCCGTATCGGATTTCGAATACGAAATGCAAATCACTTCCATGAACCGGTTCTTGAATGAAAACATCGAAACCTTATTTATGATTTCCAATAACCAATACTCGTTCCTAAGTTCGAGCATTGTCAAAGAAGTAGCGAAATACGGCGGAAATATCAGTGGATTAGTGCCGGCAGCGGTAGAAGAAGCATTAAAGCAGAAATTCATTTAAGTCACGTTTTGCGTGGCTTTTTGTAATTGGGCTGCTAAAAAGGAAGGAGCAGCGTATGAAAAATAAAAAACTGATTATGGTAGTAATTGTAGCCGCACTGGCTATTTTCGTTTCAACGTACCGCTTAGACTTGTATATCACTCGGCCAGGCGGTGCTTACGAATTGAGCCCTCTTGTGAAAGTTGAAGGGGGAGATGAAGATGACGAAGGGACATTGAGCCTGATGACGGTTTCCATGTTGAATGCGACACCTTCCCTCTATTTATATGCCAAAGTGAAAGACGGCTATAAGATTTTAAAGCCGGAAGAAGTCAGAAGCCCGCATGAAAGTGACGAGGAATACAACGTCCGCCAACTCAAGCTGATGTCGGATTCCCAAATCAACGCTTTGCAAGTAGCTTTTGAACAAGCGGAACTGCCTTACGAGGTGACCAATAATGGCGTATTCGTTTTGAATGTGCTGGAAGGCGGAGCAGCAGATGGGACTTTGCAGGCCGGAGATCAGGTGCTTTCTATAGACGGCAATGAATTTTCTGCCCAGCAGGATTTTGTCGATTACATTTCGAGCAAAAAAGAAGGTGAATCTGTAGAAGTTGTCTATGAACGCGACGACCGGAAGATCACCAATGAAATCGAACTGGCTCCGCTGCCGAGTGAACCCGAACGTATTGGCCTTGGCATCTCTTTTGTAGAAAATAAAGATATTATGACAACCCCGAAAGTGGAAATTGATTCCGATTCCATCGGCGGCCCTTCTGCCGGTTTGATGTTCACGTTGGAAATCATTAATCAATTGTTGGATGAGGATATTACGAAAGGCTACAACGTAGCAGGCACTGGCACGATGTCCAGTGACGGAAGTGTAGGAAGAATTGGCGGCATCGACCAGAAAATCATCGCTGCCGACAATGAAGGAATCGAAATTTTCTTCGCTCCGGATGATGAAGCCGAAGGCATAGATGAAACGAATTACGATGTAGCAGTAGAAACGGCTGAAAAAATCAAGTCAGACATGGAAATTGTTCCGGTTCAAAACGTTAACGATGCGCTCGATTATTTAGCGGGTTTAGACGCTAAGTAGAAAGGCGGAGTGGAGTATTCCTTTTGAAGGTCGGAAATTCCCATGCCTGACAAGTACATGTAGCTTGCATGGATATCGAGTCCTCCCATCGCGTCGTTGAGTTCAGCGGCGCGGCTGACAAGGGGAAGTTCGATATTCTTTTTTTGTGCATTGAGATAGTGCCGGCCGGTTTCTGTCATGCCCAGCAAACGAAGATACGCCGGTTTTTCAAAAGATCGCAGTTGTTCCCAAGTAAAGCCCGTATAAATATGGGTAAGCATCCGCTGAACGCGTGTTCTTGTAAAGCGTTTGGACTTGATGCGCGCAATGAAAGGTTCGAAATAAGCTTCTTTCTTTGCAGCTTCGAAAATGAGATTTTCTATGCCTTCCGTCACTTCAGCAAACCGTTTCAGATTTTCCGGCCGTTCCCGGAGAATAATCGTGCGAAGCATGGGATAAAATAATTCCCAGCTGCCAAACCTGCCATGAAGTTCATGAAATGAAACAAGGGAGTGGATGGAAGCAGCTGGCATAAAACGGGAAAGCTCTTCGAGCGACCCCTCCTCAAAAAATGCTTTTCGGATGCCTGTTGCGCTGGCAATCGTCAAATCTTTATTGACCGGATCATGGTAGTTGGCGGCAATCCGCTGGATGGTCAACGGACGAATCGCGAACCCGTTGTTTTTCGCCGCTTCTATGTAATGGTAGCCCAGAATGTTATTGGGCTGAGATAAATCAGCGAATCCCGCATCCGAGCCTGTAATAGCTTTATAAGCGTTGTTTAGAGCTTTTGGATAGCTGATGCCCGTTTGGACAGCTTCATGGATCAGACGTTCATATTCAGCGCGGTGAGCGGTTAATAAGGCATAGGAATTTAAGAAAGGTTCGATAGCGCCTTGCTCGCTGCCGAAACAGAAAGATTCGCTGCCGATGGCTTCTAATAGATGGATGGCGCCTTTTGCAAAATCGGAAGCCTGCCCTGTAGCGTAGACGTAAGGAAGTTCAATAACCACGTCGACGCCATTTTGGAGCGCCATTTCGCAACGTGTCCATTTATCGGCAAAAGCCGGCTCGCCGCGCTGGAGAAATTGTCCGCTCATGACAGCGATGACGACATCAGCGCCGGATTTTTTTCTGGCTTGTTCTGCATGGTAAAGATGTCCGTTATGAAATGGATTGTATTCAACAATAATACCTGTAGCTTTCATTTGGCTCTCCCCTTTGGTAAACTTAATCTACAGTATACCGATGTTTAGAAACCCCTGACAAGATTTTATCTTGACATCTTTTTCTGTACATTATATAATCAACTTTGTTGTCTTAGAGGTGATACTTATGAAAATGGCGATTCAACAGCTTCAAAAGTTTCGCAAAGACGGAATGCCAATCGACGAAACAATCCGATTAGATGCAGTGAAAGATCGCAATAGTGATATTCGTGATGTTTCTCCTATGCATGTCACCGGTCATTGTACAGTTGGTTCGCAGCAAATAACGTGCCAGCTCCATCTCGAAGGCAAGTTGATCTTGCCTTGTGCACGAACTTGGGAAGACGTTGAATTCCCGATTGACGTGGAATCGGTTGAAATTTTTTCTTGGTCTGAAAAAGACCGGGAAAGCAGGGAAGATAATGTTCACTTTGTAGACGCTGAAACAATCGATCTTCAGCCGATCCTGGAAGAGCTTATTTTGCTTGAGATACCGATGCAAGTCTTTAAGGAAGACGCCGACGAAGCCGTTATAACTGGCGGCAATGACTGGTCGTATTCAACGGATGAGCAAGTGGAAGCCGAGAAAGCAGAAGCACCACCAAAACCGGATCCAAGACTTGCTGATTTAGCAAAGTATTTTGATCAGTCAGATGAATAGAATCATTGTAAGGAGGTGTCACCAATGGCTGTACCGTTCAGAAGAACGTCCAAAACCGTTAAAAGAAAACGCCGTACTCATTTCAAATTGTCAGTGCCGGGCATGGTAACTTGCCCTAGCTGTGGCGAATCGAAATTGGCTCACCACGTCTGCAAAGCATGTGGATCATACAAAGGGAAAGAAGTTGTAGCAAGCAAATAAACCAGTATTTGCTGCTAAAAGGCTATTGAGAGGCCATGGCTCTCGATAGCCTTTTTCTCTATCTGGATTTAAAAGGAGTGGTTTGATGTCTTATAAAATAGATTTGTCAGGTGGCATATTGACTTTTACCATCGATCGTCCCCATATCCGAAACGCTATCAATGATGAAGTGATCCAAGGCCTTGAAGAATTAGTCGCGCAAGTACATAACCATGACCCGCAGTTTGTCATTATCACCGCTTCAGGGGAACAAGCTTTTTGTTCCGGCGGCGACCTGTCCGTTTATCAGCATTTGCGTACGCGGAATGAAGCCTATCCTATGCTGAAAAAAATGGGCGACGTTCTCTATCGAATAAAGACCTTACCGGTTCCGGTGGTCGCGCTGGTCAACGGCATGGCCGTCGGCGGCGGCTGTGAAATCGCTACTGCCTGCGATTACCGCCTAGTCCTAAGCCATGTAAAATGCGGCTTTATCCAAGGGACGCTCGCCATTACAAGCGGCTGGGGCGGCGGCACGTATGCAATGGAAACCATGCCGCATGCCCAAGCGCTGAAAATGCTGAGTGAAGCGAGAGTCTATACAGCTCAGGAATTGCTTGAAAACGGCTGGGCCACTAAAGTGGTGGAATCCGAGGCCGATGTAGAAGCCTTTTTCCAATCGATGAAAAAGATACGTCCGGAAGTTCACCGGGCCTATAAAGAAATTGCCATCCGCAAATGGCAAAGTTCTCATTTAAAAGATCGTGTAAGCGAAGAAATCCGCTTGTGTGCAGAATTGTGGGAAGCAGATGCCCACCACGATGCGGTCGAAAGGTTCTTAAATAAAAAGAAATAAATAAAGCAACGTTAAAGCCATACTGGAATCTCAGTATGGCTTTAACGTTGTTTTCAATTCTTAGCAAAGTTTCCGTGAAACTCCGAAATGATAATTTTTATAAGAATAGTTGAAATCGCTTACAAATTTCGTATATGCTAGAGAAGGGAGAAAAACACAGGGGGTATTTCTTATATGAATAAAATCCTGATTGCCAACCGCGGCGAAATTGCACGCCGAATTATTCGCACGTGCAATAAGCTGGGGATCCAAACGGTTGCTATCCACTCTGAGGCTGATGGGGATCTGCCTTACGTGAGTGAAGCAACGGAACATGTATTGATTGGGCCGAATCCGGTTGTCCAATCCTATTTGCAAGGGGACAAAATTATTGAAGCAGCAAAAGCGCACGGCGCATCGGCTATCCATCCCGGATACGGCCTATTGTCCGAAAATGCGGAGTTTGCGCGCAAAGTCGAAGAAGCGGGATTGATTTTCATCGGTCCAGCCGCTGATATAATCGAAAAAATGGGCGATAAAATCGAATCGCGCAGAACGATGATTGAGGCCAATGTTCCAGTAGTGCCTGGGACAGAAAACGGCGTAGCCACTTTAGAAGAGGCAATCAAAGAAGCGGAAGCCATCGGCTATCCTGTTATGCTGAAGGCTAGTGCCGGAGGCGGAGGCATTGGCATGGTGCGCTGTGATAGTGAGCAAGCGCTCAGTCAACAGTTTGTATCGGTGAAAAATCGTGCGAAAGCCTATTTTGGCGATGACATCGTTTTCTTGGAGAAGTTCTTGCCGAATGCCCGCCATATCGAAGTTCAAATTTTTGGAGACCAGCATGGCAATATCATCCATCTTTTTGAACGGAATTGCTCTGTTCAGCGCCGCAACCAGAAAGTGATTGAAGAGTCGCCTTCGCCGAATTTGCCGCAGGATGTTAGGGAAAAGCTTTGCGAAGCAGCCGTACAGGCAGCCAAAGCGGTCGCTTACACAAATGCAGGCACGGTAGAATTTATTGTGGATGAAAATAATGAGTTCTATTTCCTGGAAATGAACACAAGGCTTCAAGTCGAGCATCCGGTAACGGAACAAGTAACCGGGCTTGACCTGGTGGAATGGCAGTTGAAAGTCTCTAACGGAGAAGAGCTGCCTGCACAAACTGAAATTGAATCGGCTGGCCATGCGATTGAATACCGGATTTATGCAGAAGATCCGAAGACGTTCTTCCCGTCGCCCGGAACGCTTGAAAAAATCATTTGGGGGCAAGATGCCCGCATTGAATCGGGCTACGAACAAGGCAATGCAGTAACGCCGTTCTACGATCCGATGATTTCCAAAATCATTGTAACGGGAGAAGACCGGATTGATGCGCTCCGCAAATCACAGAATTTTTTCAATCATGCTACAATAGCGGGAGTGAAGACGAACATCCCGTTGTTCCACGAATTTATTGAATCTCCGGAATTCGTTTCGGGAGACTATGCAACATCGACATTATCAAATTGGATGGAAAAATCAAAGGAGGAATCGGGATTATGAAAGAAGTAAAAGCATCGATGGCAGGGACCGTATTAAACATTTTGGTAGCAGAAGGGGATGCCGTATCGGCAGGGCAAGCAATTTTAACGTTGGAATCCATGAAAATGGAAATTCCAGTCGAAGCGGAAGCGGGCGGCAAAGTGGAAAAAATCCACGTTGAAGTCGGCGGCTTTGTCAATGAAGAAGATACGTTAATCACATTCGGCGAATAACAACGGATTTCCATGCAAAGGGGATGCAGAAATGACAAAAACCACCGAAACGACGGGGTATAACGAACGTTTAGAACAGAAACTGGCGACGATTTTTGCTGGGGGGCAGCAAAAATACCATGAAAAAATGAAGGAAAGCAATAAATTATTTGTGCGCGACCGCCTTCGACTCCTATTTGACGATGGAAATTATGTTGAAGACGGACGCTTTGCCAATGTGGAAGCGGGAGACCTTCCAGCCG
Organism: Planococcus ruber; assembly: GCF_022819085.1. Lineage (GTDB taxonomy): Bacteria > Bacillota > Bacilli > Bacillales_A > Planococcaceae > Planococcus > Planococcus ruber. The sequence continues at coordinate 224,226 of NZ_JALHAG010000001.1, forward strand.
ATGGCGTTGTAACAGCAATCGGCAAAGTGAACGGCGAAACAGTTTGTGTCATGGCCAATGATTCGACGGTAAAAGCCGGTTCATGGGGTTTCAGAACGGTTGAGAAAATCATCCGCATCCAAGAGACAGCAGAGAAGATGCAAGTGCCGATGCTGTATTTAGTCGATTCGGCAGGCGCCCGCATTACCGACCAACTCGCGATGTTCCCGAACCGCAGAGGCGCTGGGCGGATCTTCCATAACCAGGTCAGAATGTCTGGCATGGTGCCGCAAGTTTGCCTCCTATTCGGCCCATCAGCAGCAGGCGGCGCGTACATACCGGCATTTTGTGACATTGTCATCATGGTGGAAGGCAATGCTTCCATGTATTTGGGGTCGCCGCGTATGGCGGAAAAAGTAATCGGCGAAAAAGTGACGCTGGAGGAAATGGGCGGTGCCCGCATGCACTGCACCGTCAGCGGAGTGGGCGATGTATTGGTTTCGACGGAAGAAGAAGCGATTTCAGAAGCCCGCCGCTACCTGCAATTCTTCCCTGCGAATTTCGCTGTGAAGCCGGAAAGAATCGAATCAAAAGCCCAAAAGGCTGGCCGTTCACTAGAAGCGATCATTCCGGAAAACCAGAATGCGCCTTTTGATATGTATGAATTGATCGATCAATTAGTCGATGAAGGCAGTTTCTTCGATATCAAAAAGCTGTTCGCCGGTGAATTGATTACAGGGCTTGCCCGCATTGACGGGCAAGCCGTCGGAATTTTAGCGAACCAGCCGAAAGTCAAAGGCGGCGTCTTGTTCGGCGATTCAGCTGACAAAGGTGCGAAATTCATCAATCTGTGCGACGCTTTTTCCATTCCCTTATTGTTCCTTGCAGACGTTCCTGGATTTATGATCGGCACGAAAGTGGAGCGGGCAGGCATTATCCGCCATGGCGCCAAATTTATTGCAGCGATGAGTTCTGCCACTGTGCCGAAAATTTCCGTCATTGTCCGGAAAGCTTACGGCGCAGGACTTTATGCGATGGCCGGCCCGGCTTTTGAACCGGATGTCTGCATTGCACTTCCGACGGCCCAAATTGCCGTCATGGGACCCGAAGCAGCCGTCAATGCCGTCTACTCGAATAAAATCGAGGCAATTGAAGATCCAAAAGAACGGTTGAAGTTTGTTCAAGAGAAGCATCAGGAATATAAAGAAGAAATCGATATTTATAAGCTGGCTTCAGAAATGATTATCGATGAAATTATCGCGCCAAGCCAATTGCGAAATGTGCTTTCACAGCGCCTATCTTTTTATGAAACAAAAGATTTGCCGCTGCCATATCGAAAACACGCGATTAATCCTGTATAATGAAAATATCCTGGAGTCTGCCTTTATTAGGCAGGCTTCTTTTTTGAGAGAGTCATAATCGGTTTGGATAGGGGAGGGAATCGGATGGAATTTGCAGTGGTAGGCGCTGGAGCAATCGGCATGCTCATGGCTTGTCTGTTAAAAGACGCGGGAGAAGAAGTTCTGTTAATGCCAAAAACTGAAAAGCAAGCAAAAGAAATTGAAACAGTAGGCATTTTGAAAGACCATAAGCTGTATCGGATACCCGCCATAACAGAATTTCAACTGATATCACCGGACACTTATATTTTATTGGCCGTGAAGTATGATGCGCTTTTAGAACTGGTGCCGGTGATCAGCCGTGAATGTCCGGACAACCCGCTTATTTTCCTTCAAAACGGCATGCTGCACCTGGAGTTGATCGAAGAGATGCCGCATCAGCAAATCGCTTTAGGCAGCGTCGAACATGGTGCGTTAAAAGTGGGACCGACAGAAATAAAGCATACAGGGCTGGGAACGGTGAAATTTGCGCTGGCGCGAGGAGCAGCCACCACATTCAAGCCTTTAGCCGGCATCCAGGGTTTTCAAAGCGGATGGGTGGAAAATGCCGACCAGCTCTTATTCCGCAAAGTGCTGCTGAATTGTTTGATCAATCCCTTGACCGCTTTGATGGAAATTAAAAATGGCGAATTGCTGACGAATTATCATGCCTATGAATTGCTGAAAAATCTTTACACGGAATTGTATCTTGCATTTCCTGAAATCGAAAAATTGCTTCCCTTTGAGGAAGTGACGGCTTTATGCGCTTCGACATCGACGAATACGTCCTCCATGCTGGCTGATAAATTGGCCAAAAGGAAAATGGAACTTGATACGATCTTGCTGTATACAATGCGGCGTTCAAAACTTGAACTGCCCTTATTGAAAACCTTATATAATCTATTAAAAGCGACTGAGGTATAAGCGATGGATATTCTATACACGATAGGGGCAGTCTTGATCTTTGCGCCATTTATTGCCTTTCTTCTAGTGGTGCTGATTGCCCGCAAAAAAATGAAATACCAATCAATCGGCCTTGCTGCTGATTTAACTACTTTTTTGCTGTTCTTTTCAGTGCCTGTATCGATCAAAGCGATTTGGCAGATTGACATCACGGCTCTCGTCTATTTGATTGCGATCCTGATCGCGATCGTTTTGCTTGTCATCGAATGGCGGCAGACAAAGGAAATTGAAATCTTAAGATACATTCGGCAAACGTGGCGCATGTACTTCGTGCTTCTTGCTCTTGCCTATAGTTCGATCTGGGCCGTCGGGATTGTTCTTTCGCTTTTGCATTTTTTTAGGATATGAAGCTGATTTTTTTTATTTCTTACTGCCTTTTGATATAGTAAGTTTGAATGTATAGGGAAAAGGGGACTTTTTTTCATGAGGCTTGAAGAACAATATGCCGCACCGGCAAATAAATTAATGAATGATTACATAAATGGCGAGAACGGAATTTACGACTATTTTTCCTATGAACCGGCCTTGGAAAAGTTCGCTGAACGCATGGAAGCCCTTAAGGAACATCCGGTAGACCGGCTGCGGCTCAGTTCGATTTTAAGGAATTATATGGGCCGCCACGGCATTTCTGGAAAAGCAGCCGAGCATTTGCAGGCGTTTGAAAATGGGGCGCCTGTCGTTGTGACCGGGCAGCAAGCCGGCCTTTTGACGGGGCCGCTCTATACCGTGCATAAAGCGATTTCGGTTATTGTCCTGGCGAAAGAAGCAAGCGACCGGCTCAATCAAAAGGTGGTCCCTGTATTCTGGATTGCCGGAGAAGACCATGATTTATCAGAAATCAGCCATTTGTACCGCGAAGTCAATGGACGGGTAGATAAATTGAACTTTCCGCACGTGGAATACGGAAAAAGCTCCGCTTCTGCTGCAAAAATAAACAAAAAGAAAATCACGGAGTTTTTGGAAGAATATTTCCGCAGCATGCCCGAAACGGCACACTCGAAAGAATTACATCAAATGGCTTTCCGCTTTTTGGAGGCATCGGATTCATTTACGGATTTCTTTTCTGCTTTTATCCATTACTTTTTCCAGGAAGAAGGTTTGCTGTTCATTGACGCTGCGTTTCCGGAATTGCGCCACTATGAATCTTCTTATTTCCTCGAAATGATCGAAAAGTCGGAAGCCATTGCAGCGGCGGTTCACCGGACGGAGCAATCTCTGGTTGCACAAGGCTACTCGGCTGCCATTGAAGCGGAAGCGGATGCAGCCAATCTCTTTATTACTGTGCAAGGTGAACGCATTCTCTTGCAAAGAAGCGAAGGCAGCTTTACCGGCAATAACGGAGCGGTTTCTTTTACGGCTGAAGAACTGAAAGAAATTGCGGCAAACAATCCGGAACGGTTAAGCAATAATGTGGTGACAAGACCCCTGATGCAAGAAATGGTCTTCCCGGTACTGGCCTTTGTTGGAGGCCCCGGCGAAATTTCCTATTGGGCAGCTTTAAAAGAGGCATTCAAGCTGATGGGCATGGAATTGCCGATTATCTTGCCTCGTCTTGGCATGACGCTTGTAAATCGCCAAGTGCAAAGTTTAATGGAGAAATACGGACTGGACTTCGAGGGAGTCGTCAATGACCGGAAAGTCAGCCAACTGAAAATCCAGTTGATGGACTCGATTCGCGATAAAGATGCCGAAGAAATGGTGGAAGAATTGAAAACGAAGCTTCAGGCAGACTATGAAGCTATTCAAGAAAAGTTTTCATCCATAAGTAAAGGGCTAACGCCTATTGTGGAAAAGAACTTGAAAATCCATTTAAAGCAATTGGATTTTTTGAAAAACAAATTGGAAGATGAAGTGATGCTTCAAAACAGCACGCAATTTACCCATTTTGAAACGCTGGAGAATGAGTTAATTCCAAATAATAGTCTGCAAGAACGAGTATATAGTCCCTTCCTATATATGAATGAATACGGAAAAACGCTCGTCCAGGACATGCTAAAGCTGGATTTGAAATATGACAAAAATCACAAAATCATCTATATGTAAGCTAAAAAAGTCTGCCTCGGCAGGCTTTTTTTGTCTCAAGAAGTAGAACTGAGATTTATTTTTGTAACAAACGTGAAATATTTCAAAAACAAGTGGTGAGAAGTGGGGGATTGTGGTACATTAAAATCAATAAGTGGGGTGACGGGCATGTTCATGGGAGAATATCAACATAGCGTTGATGCAAAGGGACGTTTAATCGTGCCTGCAAAGTTTCGCGAGCAGCTAGGCGAAAGTTTTGTAATTACCCGTGGCCTGGATCAATGCTTATTTGGTTACACAATGGATGAATGGCAAAAGATCGAAGAAAAGCTGAAAGAGCTGCCGGTCACTAAAAAAGACGCACGTGCTTTTACACGATTCTTTTTCTCGGGTGCATCTGAAGTTGAACTCGATAAACAAGGGCGCGTCAATATCCCTTCAACATTGCTAACATACGCAAAATTGGACAAAGAATGCATAATACTCGGAGTGTCGAACCGCTTTGAAATTTGGGCGAAAGATGCATGGGAAGAATACTTTACAGCATCAGAAGATTCATTTAATGATATTGCAGAGAATTTAGCAGACTTTGATTTTTAAAAATTGAACGGGGGGAATGGATTGTTCAACCACACCACGGTTTTACTCCAAGAGACTGTCGATGGACTGAACATTCGTCCTGATGGCATTTATGTGGACTGCACGCTAGGCGGAGCAGGGCACAGTGAGTATTTAGTAAAGCAATTATCAGATGAAGGGCATTTGTTTTGTTTTGACCAAGACGCGACAGCGATTGAGCATGCAAAAGAAAAACTGGCAGATTATCTGCACCGGATCACTTTCATCCATGCGAATTTTAAATTGATAAAAGAAGAATTGGAAATGCGCGGAATCGAAAAAGTCGATGGCATTCTTTATGACTTAGGGGTTTCTTCTCCCCAATTGGATACTCCTGAAAGGGGATTCAGTTACCATAACGATGCACCGCTCGATATGCGGATGGACCAATCAGCCCACTTAAGTGCTTACCATGTGGTCAATGAATGGCCGTATGAAGACTTAGTCCGCATTTTCTACCGCTACGGCGAAGAGAAGTTTTCCAAGCAAATTGCCCGAAAAATCGAAGCGGCCAGGGAAACCGAACCGATTGAAACGACAGGGCAACTAGTGGAGTGCATCAAAGACGGAATTCCGGCTTTTGCAAGGCGGAAAGGCGGCCATCCGGCAAAACGCGTATTCCAAGCAATCCGCATTGCCGTAAACGATGAACTCGGAGCAGCCGAAGTATCCTTACAGCATGCGTTAGAGTTGCTTGCAGTAGGCGGCCGGATCAGTGTCATCACATTCCATTCGTTAGAAGACCGTTTGTGCAAGACGATATTCAAGGAAGCTTCATCACTTCCGGAACTGCCGCCGAATTTACCGGTTATCCCGGATGGCATGGAACCGATGCTGAAGCTCATTACCCGAAAACCGATCTTGCCATCAGAAGAAGAATTAGAGCAAAATAACCGTTCGCGATCAGCGAAATTGCGGATAGCAGAAAAAATCAGAGAATAAGGGCGTGTTCAAATGGCGTTGAGTGCTAGAAAAGAAGCATACATACAACAGCCGGCCGTTCCTCAAAACCCGAGTCGGCAGCCGGTCAAAAAACAAAGTTTAATCACAAAAGGCGAGAAAGTCCTTTATTTGTCTTTCTTGGCGGCCTTTGTCTTTTGTGCATTGATGATTTTACAGAATCAATCGGAAATTCAGGCATCTACTCAAGAAATTCAAACAATTGAACAATCAATCGATGAAAAAGTGAAACAAAATACAGATTTGTCTGTGCAAGTCAGTGAACTTTCTACATATGAGCGCATTTGGTCAAAAGCAAAAGAATCTGGCCTTAAATTAAATGAGCAAAATGTAAAGGTAGTGCCTGGGCAATGAAAAAAAAGTTTCGATTTCAATGGGGAGCCTTTCTGCTGTTTTTGATTTTTGCAGGGCTCTTTTTCATTTTGGCGCTGAGAATTGTTACTATTCAGGCAACAGGATCTGTTGAAGGCCAGGAGCTGGCTGCCAAAGCAGCAGCCAAGTACAGCCAGGAAGAAGTACTTTCCGCCGAACGCGGAAAAATACTCGACCGCAACGGAGAAGTGATTGCGGAAGATACACTGTCCTATAAACTTGTGGCTGTGATCGAAGAGTCCGCTACGCAAAATCCGGAAGACCCAAATCACGTCGTTGACCCTGAAATGACTGCACAGGTTCTCTCCAAATACTTGGACATGGAAGAAAGTGAAATAGTAAAGATTTTAGAGGCCGGAATTGAAAAAGACCGGTACCAGGTTGAATTCGGTTCTGCCGGACGGGAAATCAGCCATACGAAAATGATGGAAATAAAAGAAGAAGACCTTCCAGGCATCTTATTTGTGCGAGATTTGAAGCGGCTCTATCCCAATGGCAGTTTCGCCTCTCACTTGATCGGTTTTGCGCTGAAAGAAGAATTGGAAGATGGGCAAATCGTAACAAAAGGAAAAATGGGGCTTGAAGCCATTCATGATGAGGTGTTAACTGGAAAGAACGGCAAAATGGAGTTTGATACGGATAAATGGGGGTACTTGCTGCCAAATAGCGATTCGATTGTAACCCCGGCCATAGATGGTTCAAATTTGCAGTTAACTTTGGATAAAACATTGCAGAACTTTTTGGAAGATGCAATGAATAATGTACAGGAAGAATATTCGCCTACAAGGATGATTGCGGTTATTGCGGATCCTAAAACCGGTGAAATTTTAGCTATGACGCAGCGTCCAACTTTCAATCCTAATACGCGTGAGGGCCTTTCAGACAATTGGCTAAACGAGAGCATCGAATTGACGATTGAACCGGGCTCGCCAATGAAGATGTTTACTTTGGCATCGGCGATCCAGGAAGGAAAATGGGATCCCAATGCATATTACAATTCAGGATCTTATACGCTGTTTGGGACGACCATCGGTGACCATAACGGTAGGAGAGGGTGGGGGAGCATAACGTTCTTGGAAGGTTTCCAACGCTCCTCTAACGTATCCATGGCTTATTTGCTTGAACGCATCGGACCGGAAAACTTCATGAAATACGTTGATGCATTCGGTTTTGGCAAAAAAACCGGGATCGACCTTCCGAATGAATCGTCTGGCACTATACTGAATAATTTCCCTGTAGAGCGCCTGACGACTGCTTTTGGACAAGGATCTACCGTCACGCCGATCCAAATGATTCAGGCAGCTTCGGCCATTGCGAACGATGGGACGATGATGAAGCCTTACGTAATTGATCAAATTAAAAACCCGGATACTGGGGAAGTTTCCGTGAAAAGTGAACCGGAAAAAGCCGGGAATCCGATTTCTGCAGAAACGGCCAAAAAAGTTCGGGAAATTCTTGCTTCAACGGTCACTTCGGAACATGGTTCGGGACGGCCATTCGCATTGCAGGATTATACAGTAGCCGGCAAAACCGGAACTGCGCAAATTCCTGGTGAAGATGGACGCTATATGGTCGGAAGAAATAATTACCTGTATTCCTTCCTGGGCATGGCGCCAGCGGAAAATCCGGAGTTGCTGATTTATATCGGCGTTCAACAGCCGCAGCTGCCTTTGGATGAATATGGCTCCATTCCGGTTTCGAAGATTTTCACTTCCGTGATGGAGAATGGTTTGAAGTACATGAACATTGAACCGGAAAATGCCGAAACAGCCAAAACGTTTAAAGTAGAAGATTATACAGGGAAATCCGTGAAAGACATCACTACTCAGTTGGCTGAACAGGGCATTGAAGCAGTGCCTGCCGGAAAAGGGGACAAAGTGATTGCCCAGTATCCGGCCAAAGGCGAGACTGTGGCCGAAGGCGCAAAAGTGATCCTGAAAACCGAAGGCGTGCCGCAGCTGCCTGATTTCACCGGCTGGTCAAAACGCGATTTGCTTGCGTTCCAATCATTGAGCGGATTGTCTCTTGAAATTGCCGGCCAAGGGTTTGCAGTCAGCCAAAGCTTATCGCAGGGAGCAGAAGTTGCTCCGAGAGAACCGATTGTCATTCAATTGCAGACGCCGGAAGAATCATTCAACCAGCTTATGGCAGATGGACCTGAGGGGATACCGGATGCAGACATAGAGAGTTCTTCCGAAGAAAGCACGGAGCAAGACGGCCAGGGCGAAGAACTAGATGGAAATGCCGGCTTCGAGGAATCGGCTGAAGAACCGGTCATCGAAGAAGGCAGTATCGTAGAAGAAAGCTTGGAAGAAACAATCACCGAAGAAACCGGGGAATAATTTACTATTTAAAGGAGCTCTATAATGGATATTTACATGTTGCTGGGCCTTGGATTAGCGTTGCTCTTAACTGTTGTGTTAATGCCGATCTTTATCCCGCTATTAAAACGTATGAAGTTTGGGCAAAGCATCCGCGAAGAAGGACCTGAATCCCATATGAAGAAAACGGGGACACCTACCATGGGTGGCCTCGTATATTTGATTGCTATTATTGCGACTGTACTTATTGTGGCAATGATTGCCGATGTTTTGACCGCTAAAGTATTTGTCTTATTGTTGGTATTGTTCGGGTTCGGCCTGATCGGATTCCTGGACGATTTCATCAAAGTGGTTTTGAAAAGAAACTTGGGATTGACCTCCCTCCAAAAATTGATCGGTCAAATCGTCATCGCGGCCATCTCCTTTTTCTTGCTGAACGGCGTTGGATTTGATACGGCTGTATCGATTCCATTCACATCCGTTTCACTTGAACTGTCGATGGTATATGTATTGTTCATGATTTTCTGGCTGGTTGGCTTCTCGAACGCGGTCAACTTGACAGACGGACTGGATGGCTTAGTCGCTGGAACAGCATCAATCGCATTTGCCGCTTATGGTGTTCTTGCCATTATGCAAGACGAAACGGGAATTGCCATTTTCACTTTTTCCGTAACGGGTGCGTTACTGGGATTCCTTGTCTTTAACAAGTATCCTGCAAAAGTATTTATGGGCGATACCGGATCCCTGGCACTGGGCGGGGCTTTGGCGATGGTTTCGATTTTATTGAAACAGGAATTGCTGTTATTGCTGATCGGCCTGGTATTTGTAATTGAAACCCTGTCTGTTATTTTACAGGTCGGCAGCTTTAAATTAAGAAAGAAACGCATTTTCAAAATGAGCCCGATTCATCATCATTTCGAATTGAGCGGATGGTCAGAATGGAAAGTAGTAACAGTCTTTTGGCTAGTAGGGCTTATCGCAGCAGTTATTGCAATTGCTTTGGAGGTAATGTAAATGAAACAGATTCCGGAACTTTATCATAAAAAAGTATTAGTGCTTGGACTTGCGAAAAGCGGATTTACAGCAGCCCGGATTTTGCATGGCTTGGGCGCTTTTGTAACCGTCAATGATTCCAAACGATTCGAAGAAAACCCTGAAGCCCAGGATTTGCTGAATTTAGGCGTCACGGTCATCTGCGGCCGCCATCCGGAAGATTTGCTCGATGAAGGGTTTGAGCTGGTCGTTAAAAACCCGGGCATCCCTTATACCAATGTGCTGATCCGTTCAGCGCTGGAAAAAGGAATCCCCGTTTGGACAGAGATTGAACTGGCTTATTTGATCAGCGAAGCGCCATTTATCGGCATTACAGGATCTAATGGCAAAACGACGACAACGACGCTGCTCTTCCACATGCTGAACCAGGATGAGAAGAAGCCGTTAATCGCTGGGAATATCGGAACAGTGGCAAGCGGTGTAGCTGAAAAAGCGGTAGAGAAGAACGTCATCGTAACAGAACTTTCTTCCTTCCAGCTAAAAGGGACGGTAGACTTCCGCCCGCGCATCGCCATTATCACCAATCTTTACGAAGCGCATTTGGATTATCACGGCTCCATCGAAGACTATAATGCTTCCAAAATGAAAATCACGCAAAATCAGACGGCGGAAGATTATTTCATTTACAATGCCGATCAGCCCGTGCTTTCTGCGTATGCTGCAAAAAGCAAAGCACAGCTCGTGCCGTTCACTTTAAAAGGCAAAACGGAAAAAAGCATCAGTGCCGATGACGAATTCATTTATTGGCAAGGCGAAAAAATAATGGAACGCTCAAAAATCATGTTGGGCGGACAGCATAATCTTGAAAATATATTGGCGGCAACAGCGGCTACTTTGCTTTGGGGCGGTACAAAGGAAACCATCGTCCGTGTACTATCGTCCTTTACAGGGGTCAAGCACCGTTCCCAATTCATCGTTTCGTGGAAAGGCCGCAAATTCTACAATGATTCCAAGGCCACAAATGCTTTGGCGACTAAAAGTGCTTTAGAAGCGTTTCCAAGCAATGTGATTTTGCTGGCCGGCGGACTGGAACGCAAACATTCTCTTGAAGAATTGCGGCCTTATATGGATCGGGTAAAAGCATTGATCACGTTCGGCGAAACAGCTGACCGCTTTGCAGAGTTTGCAGGAGAGTGCGGAGTGCCGGCAATCGAAAAAGTGGCGAATATGGATGAAGCAGTTGGACAAGCGGTCGAATATTCAGCAGATGGAGATACGATCCTGCTGTCTCCTGCTTGTGCGAGCTGGGATCAATATGAAAGTTTTGAAATTCGCGGGGATGCGTTCATAGACGCGGTCCGTAAAGTAACGGAAGCAAACGACTAAAGGGAAAGGAGCAGCAATTATGGACAAAGTGATTGATATCGAAGAACGCATCCCGACGCTTCGAGAGCGGCGGAAAAAAAGAACCAATCGCAAGTTCGTTGCCTTGCTGTTACTTTTTCTTCTATTGCTTGCCATTCTCATTTATAGCCAAACGAAATATAGTGAGATCCAAACAATCACGGTCGAAGGCGCGGAACTTTACGGTGAAGAAGAATACCAGGAAATCAGTGAACTTTCGATAGGCGATTCGATGTGGTCGTTTACGGAAGGGGAAGCTGAAGAAAAATTGAATAGCCTTGAATGGATAGAGCAGGCTGAAGTTCAGAAAAAATGGCTGACCGGTGTTACTATCCAAATTAAGGAATTCGAGAAGATCGGCTATCTAGATCAGGGCAATAGCTATCAAATGCTGCTTTCCAATGGCTATGCCTTGGATAAGGCGATTTCTGTAGTCGACGGCCCCATCTTTTCAAATTTCGAAACGCAGGAAACGAAAGAGGAGCTGGTTTCTCAATTGGCCGAAGTCGATTCGGAAGTCTTTAACTTGATCTCCCAGGTGATTTTAGATCCAAGTGATAAAGAGGCAGCCTTTGTTACCTTGTACATGTCTGATGGCAATGAAGTAAGAGGGATTTTGCAGGGCCTTGCCGAGAAGTTGAATTATTATCCATCGGTCATTGCACAGCTGGAAGACGGGCAAAAAGGGGTCATCGATATGGAAGTCGGAATCTTTTTCCGGTCCTATGATGATGTCTATGGCCCGCCGAAGGAAGGTGACGATATTGAAGAAGCAGAACAACCAGAAGAAGCCGGAGAATAAGCGCTATCGTTTCAGCAAATCGATTGTTTTCTCACTCGTCTTTCTTGTGCTCGGGTTTATTATGGCCTACTCCTACAGTTTGTCGCAGGCAAAACAAGAGGCTTCGGAATTTACGGGAGGCGCATTTTCCCAAGAAGAAGAGCGGGTTAGGGAAGAATTGATTGAGCAGCAGGAGCGCAATAAAGAGCTTCGTGCAGAAATTGAAGAAAAGCAGAAAAGCGTCCAGCAATTCGAGCAGTCCTTCGCAGATGGGGAAGAGCATTTTGCCGACTATGCGGAAGAAGCGGAAGCGCTGCGCTTGTATTTAGGGGTATTGCCAGTCGAAGGAAACGGATTGAAAGTGACGCTTCAAGACGGCGAATACAATTCAGATTCGGCTAATCCCAATGATTACATTGTCCACGAAAGCCATGTCTTCCAAGTCATCAACGAACTTTACATATCCGGTGCTGAAGCGATTGCGATTAACGGACAGCGCATCCATGCGAACTCCTATATCGTCTGCACTGGTCCGGTGATTACAGTCGACGGCGTTCAATATCCGGCGCCATTTACGATTGAAGCCATCGGTGAATCGGATGCTTTGGAATCGTCGATGAAATTGGCGGGCGGGGTCATGGACCAATTAGTCAATGACAATATCATCGTAACGATGGATGCGGGACAAAAAATCACGATGCCAGCATTGTTAACAGAATCATAATTGAGGGGGGAGTTGCATGAAAAGGAAAATCTTTTCCCGGTTTTCAATCATATTGTTTGTCATTGGATTGATGACAGCTATTCAATATAATACGATCAATGAACCTGATTCCAGGGATACACGCGATGTTTGGGAAATCAGGCAAGAGCTTTCAAGGGAAAAGCAACTCCACTCTGAATTATTATCAGAAGTCGGCTTACTTGATTCCACCTTATCGAAATACGACGAAATCTCCTCTGAAAGTCCGGAGCAGGCGCTGAAAGATACAGTTGAAGAGCTCAGGGGACTGGCGGGGCTTACCGAAATGACCGCAACGGGAATTGAAATGACGATTGAACCTTCTGCCGAAGCGGTAGCCTTTGGAGAAGAAATCGATTATATTGCTCCCGATCTGCTGATCCGTTTGGTAAATGAGATAAACCGCAATAATGGATTGTATGTCTCAGTCGATGGAAACCGGATAGTCAATACTACTGCCATCCGTGATATTAATGGCCTAACGACAGTCAATGCAATTCCGATACAAACGCCCCCTTTTAAAATTAAGATCGCTTCCAACTCGATGGAAGACACCGAAAAGTTGTATAATCATTTATTGTCATCGAGGATCTTGGACGATTTCTACATCGATAATTTATCGGTTGAAATTTCAGCGCCAAAAGAGCAAGTGACCATTGAGCCTTATGAGAAGGAACTCAATTATCGGCATTTGAAAATAGCGGAGGAGGAATAGCAATGTGGTTATCAATTTTAGGGTTGATCTTGGGCATTTCGCTTGGCTTGCTGACGGATATCCAAATTCCTCCGGAGTATGCGAACTATTTGTCGATAGCCGTCTTGGCGTCATTGGACACTTTGTTTGGAGGAATCCGGGCGCATTTGCAGCAAGTCTACGATGATAAAGTATTTGTTTCCGGCTTTTTCTTCAATATCATTCTTGCGGCCGGACTGGCTTTCCTGGGCGTCCACTTAGGCGTCGATCTGTATTTGGCAGCCATCTTCGCTTTTGGGGTTCGATTATTCCAAAATATCGCGGTCATTCGCCGAATCATTTTGGCAAAATGGGCTGAAAAAAAGCATGTGAGCGAAACACCCAGTTAAATTGAAGGAAAATTTACAAAGTTGCTCTATTTTACTTAGACAAGGCGTACAATTTACAATAGAATGTATGTAACAGCAGTTTATTAAGGAGGTGCCACGAATTGAGTCAATCAGAATTATATGTAAGCTTAGATATCGGTTCGTCATCCGTGAAAGTTTTAATCGGAGAAATGGCCAATAAGTCGTTGCATGTCATCGGCGTAGGAAATGTAAAATCCAGTGGAATAAAAAAAGGTGCGATTGTTGATATAGATGCTACAGTCCAATCGATAAAAAAAGCAGTAGACCAAGCGGAGCGCATGATCGGCAAATCCATCCATGAAGTGGTGTTGGGGATTCCTGCTAATAAGGCAATGCTTCAGCCCGTAAAAGGCGTGGTAGCAGTCAACAGCGAGAACCGCGAAATTTCAGACGATGATCTGGACCGGGTGTTGGATGCTGCACAAGTGATTTCAATTCCGCCGGAGCGCGAGCTTGTCAACATCATTCCAAAACAATACATCGTTGACCATTTGGATGAAATTAAAGATCCAAGAGGCATGATCGGGATTCGTCTTGAAATGGATGGTACAATGGTAACAACTTCCAAGACGATTTTACACAATGTATTGAGATGCGTTGAACGTGCAGGCCTGCAAATCAGAGACATCTATGTCCAGCCTTTAGTGGCCGGATACTATGCTTTGACTGAGGATGAAAAAAACCATGGCACCGCTTGCATTGATATCGGTGGAGGCTCCACTTCAATCGCGATCTTCCAAGATGGCCATTTGACAGCTTCATCTGTCATCCCGGTCGGAGGCGACCATGTTACAAAAGACCTTTCAATCGTGTTGAAAACGCCGACTGAGCAAGCAGAAAAAATCAAATTGGAATACGGCCATGCGTTCTATGATGATGCATCGGAAGACGAACTTTTTGAGGTTCCTGTGATCGGATCGGAAACGAAAGAGCAATACAGCCAAAAATACATATCTGAAATAATCGGAGTTCGCCTGGAAGAACTTTTCGAACTGATTTTAGATGAGCTTTACCGGCTTGGGGTCCAGGACCTTCCAGGAGGCATCGTCCTAACCGGCGGAATGGCGAAGTTAGAAGGATTGTCTGAACTCGCGCGCCACATTCTTCAAACGCGTGTGCGTCTGTTCGTACCAGAATTCATCGGTGTGCGAGAGCCGCAGTATACGACGGCTGTCGGATTGATCCAATACGCGTATATGGAAGACATGTTCTATGGGCGTGTTGGCAGCGGAGCCGCGTTGTCCGAGTCAGTTAAAATCGAGCAAGAGCAGCAGCATCAGCCTAAAAAGCAAAAACCGGCTAAACCGGAAAGTGAAGGCGTAGTCACAAAAGCCAAAAAGATATTCGATCGATTTTTTGAATAAAATGAATATTGTTCCATGCTTCTGATGGTGAGGCAGAGCAATTTTAGGAGGAAAAAGAATGTTGGAATTTGATACATCAGTTGATGCATTGGCAGTTATTAAAGTAATCGGCGTCGGCGGCGGCGGAAACAACGCCGTTAACCGCATGATCGAACACGGTGTTCAAGGCGTGGATTTCATCGCCGTAAATACGGATGCGCAGGCATTGAATCTTTCCCAGGCGGAAGTTCGCCTTCAAATTGGCGGAAAGTTAACTCGTGGGCTAGGGGCCGGAGCTAATCCTGAAGTCGGGAAAAAAGCGGCTGAAGAAAGCAAGGAACAGATCGAAGAAGCACTGCGCGGAGCGGATATGGTTTTCGTCACAGCGGGAATGGGCGGCGGTACAGGAACTGGAGCAGCTCCGGTCATTGCCGGAATCGCTAAAGAACTTGGCGCTTTGACTGTAGGGGTCGTAACGCGTCCATTTACGTTTGAAGGCCGTAAACGCTCTACTCAGGCAATCAGCGGAATCAGTACGATGAAAGAATCAGTAGATACGCTAATCGTTATTCCAAACGACCGTTTGCTTGAAATCGTAGATAAGAGCACACCGATGCTTGAAGCTTTCCGCGAAGCGGATAATGTTCTACGCCAAGGTGTGCAAGGGATTTCAGATTTGATCGCAGTACCTGGTCTGATCAACCTCGACTTTGCGGATGTTAAAACGATCATGTCAAACAAAGGCTCCGCTTTAATGGGTATCGGTGTTTCATCAGGCGAGAACCGTGCTTCTGAAGCAGCGAAAAAAGCGGTTTCCAGCCCATTGCTTGAAGTTTCAGTTGATGGCGCTAAAGGCGTTTTGATGAATATTACGGGCGGCTCTAATCTGAGCCTTTATGAAGTGCAGGAAGCTGCAGATATCGTTGCTTCTGCATCCGATGAAGATGTAAATATGATTTTCGGATCTGTCATCAATGATAATCTGAAAGATGAAATTGTTGTTACGGTTATCGCTACAGGATTCAACGAAGAACAATTGCAGCCGAGAACGCCAAGAGGATCCGGATTGAATTCTAGCAGAGTCCAATCTATTCAACAGCAGACTCCGCCGCCATCGCTTCGTGAACAGCGCCGTGAAGAGCAGCGCCGCGAGGAGCAAGCTCCGGCATACCAGCAAGATCCTCAGCCGCAGCGCCAGGAAAAGCAGCACGACGATGCGCTTGATATTCCGACGTTCTTGCGCAATCGCCAAAAGAGACGTTAATCATTGAATTCTAAACAGCCGCCTACCTAGTGGGCGGCTGTTTTTTTCAAATAGGGCTTAATTGATAAATATCCCTGTCCTTGGTACAATAAATTGAACATCTATAGAAAAGTTGTGAAATGATGAAATCCATAAAACCAGTATTCGAAGAGATAAATAGTGAATTAGAAGGCATCCGGCCTGGCGTTGAAATCGTTGCAGTGACGAAGCAAGTGAGTGTGCAGCGTACGCTTGAAGCGATTGAAGCAGGCATCCGGCATTTAGGAGAAAACCGGCCGGAAGGTTTGAAAACTAAGCAGGACTCAATCGCTTCAGATGCAGTTTGGCATTTTATCGGAAATTTGCAGACGCGAAAAGTTCGCGATGTGATTGATCGCATCGATTACCTGCATTCATTAGACCGAATGAGCCTTGCAAAAGAAATTGAAAAACGTGCAAGCAAACGGGTCAAATGCTTTGTCCAAGTGAACGTTTCGCAAGAAGAAACGAAAAGCGGCCTGCTTCCTGAAGAAACTTTGGCATTCATTGAATCCTTGCAGTCTTTTGAGAAAATTGAAGTCGTGGGGCTAATGACCATGGCACCGAACACAGAAGATGAATCCGTGATCCGCAATGTGTTCAAAGGCTTAAAATCTCTTCAGCTTGAAATTGCATCAAAAGGATGGGCGCATGCACCCTGTACAGAATGTTCGATGGGCATGTCCAATGATTATTTGATCGCTGCTGAAGAAGGAGCAACTTTTGTCCGTATTGGAACTGCATTAGTAGGATCTGAAAGTGAGGCAACGGGATGAGCATTAAAAACAAATTCAAGAACTTCTTTTATCTGGAAGAATATGAAGATGATGAGCCGATTCAGCAAGAGCCGAAGCCACAGCCGGCTCCACGCTATGAAAAACCGGCTGCAGCCCAGCAGGAAGTCCGAAAACCTTCTAAAGAACGGAGACAAAAAGCAGTGGAAAATGCAACCGCAACGCCTAACCTAGTCAGTTTGCAAAGTGCTGTGAAATCCTCAAAAGTGATTTTGGCAGAACCAAGAGTCTACGCCGAAGCTCAGGACATAGCCGAGAATTTGAAAAACAAAAGAGCCGTTGTGGTCAATCTGCAGCGCATTGAAAAAGACCAAGGCCTTCGCATCATCGATTTCCTTAGCGGAACGGTTTACGCGCTAGGCGGCGACATCCAGCGTATAGGGACTGACATCTTCCTATGTGTGCCGGACACTGTTGAAGTCGACGGTGCCATTTCGGATTATTACTATGATGATCAACAATAAAAGAGGTGCATGAAGAACCAATGATAGCTATCGTAAATTTATTATTAGTTGCTATAAACATCTATTCGTTCATTTTAATTGCCAGTATCTTGATGAGCTGGCTGCCGAATGCGAAAGAGTCCGGTTTCGGAAGAATGCTTTCGAGCATAACAGATCCTTACCTGGATATTTTCAGAAGGTTTATCCCGCCGCTAGGCATGATTGACTTTTCACCGATCGTTGCGATTTTTGCATTGAATTTGGCAAGCCGGGGAATCGTTGTTCTATTTAATTACTTTTATTAATTACCTCACAGTTGTGGGGTTTTTTACTTGGCAGACCAATCGAAAACGAAAGGGGCACTTGGCATGGATTCTCTATTCCAGCATTTCCGTAAAGACGAACAGCCATTTATCGAACAAGTTTCTGGATGGATGATTGATGTGGAAGATCGCTATACGCCTAAATTGACGGACTTTCTCGACCCGCGCCAGCGTTTTATCGTACAGTCTGTGCTTGGTTCAAGCGAAATTCAAATGGCTGCTTCCGGCTTGTTTGAAGACGCTGAACGCCAGCGCGTGCTTCTGTACCCATCGTATTACGAAGTCCAAAAAGAAGATTTCCGCATAACCGTTTATGAGCTGAAGTATCCGACGAAATTCGTCACGCTGCAGCACCCGGAAGTGCTGGGGTCTATGATGGCGATTGGGCTAGACCGCAGCAAATTCGGCGATATCCGGATTGACGGGCAAACGATTCAATTGGCGGTCGCTGATGAAGTGAGCGCTTATTTGCATGCGAATTTCACTTCCGCTTCCAAAGTGAAAGTGCATTTGGAAGAAGTGGCAAATGAAGAAGAATTTCTCACCGTGAAGGAAGAATGGTCGGAGGAAAACCATACAGTCAGTTCGATGAGACTGGATACCGTCATGAGCTCTGTCTACAATATTTCCCGCCAGAAAGCGTCTTCGTTGATCACAGGCGGCAAAGTGAAAGTAAATTGGACCGTTCAGGAGCAGGCTTCGTTTGAATTGCACGAATCCGACATGCTGTCATCGAGAGGGCTTGGCCGAGTGAAAGTGCTGGCAGTAGAAGGGCGTACGAAAAAAGATAAAATCCGCCTTCAAATCGGGCGTTTGGAAAGCAACAAATAAGCGCAACTGAAAAATTACGAAATATTACTGATATTTATGCCAATGGACTGTATAATGTAAATTACGACGAGATGTTAAGGAGAGGTGCACGAAATGCCATTATCCCCGCTGGATATACATAATAAAGAATTTAGCCGAGGATTCAGAGGATATCAGGAAGACGAAGTCAATGAATTCCTGGATCAGATCATCAAAGACTATGAACTTTTGCTGAAAGAGAAAAAGGAACTCGAAGAGCGTTTGAAACAGACGGATGAACGCGTCGGCCATTTTACGACCATTGAATCCACTTTGCAAAAATCGATTGTCGTTGCGCAGGAAGCGGCAGAAGAAGTGCGCCGCAATTCTCAGAAAGAAGCGAAATTGATTGTACGCGAAGCGGAGAAAAATGCGGACCGCATCGTCAATGAGTCTCTCACAAAAGCCCGCCGCATCGCCATGGAAATCGATGAATTGAAGAAACAATCCAAAGTATTCCGCAATCGTTTCAGAATGCTTGTCGAAGCCCAGCTGGATCTGATTGATACAGATGATTGGGAAACTTTGATGGAATATGACATCGATACGACTAATTTGGACAAGCTGGAAGCGAAAAAAGAAGAATACTGAACTTGACGCTTTCGTAGCTTGCTTTTATAATTACATGAAATAGTTTTTAAAACGACTATACACAAACGCATTGATAGAGACAGTATTCATTTCAATTCGACAAAGCGATCCAGGGATAGTGGGAGCCTGGTGAAGGATGTTGTGAAGAAATCACTCTTGAGCAGTTTTGGTGAACTGGAGTAGCCAAAACCGTCCACGCCACGTTACGGCGATCGAGTGGCAGCTTATTCGAGCTGCAACAAGGGTGGTACCGCGAGTTTAAGCTCCTCGTCCCTTTCCAGGGATGGGGGGCTTTTTATTATGTCTACAGGAGGAATTTTGATGGAATACAAAGATACGTTATTGATGCCGAAAACCGACTTTCCGATGCGCGGCAATTTGCCGAACCGGGAACCGGAAATGCAGAAAAAATGGGATGACATGAACATTTACCAGAAATCATTAGAACGCACAAAAGGGCGTCCGTTCTTCATTCTTCACGATGGCCCGCCGTATGCAAACGGCGATCTTCATATGGGACATGCGTTGAACAAAGTGTTAAAAGATATGATCGTCCGCTCCCGTTCGATGATGGGCTTCCATGCCCCATATGTTCCGGGCTGGGATACGCACGGTCTGCCGATCGAACAGGCATTGACCAATAAAGGCGTCAACCGCAAAGAAATGTCGCTTGCTGAATTCCGCAAGCTTTGTGAAGAATATGCATATGAGCAGATCGACAATCAGCGTTCACAGTTCAAGCGCATCGGTGTCCGCGGCGATTGGGAAAATCCATATGTGACTTTGAAGCCTGCTTATGAAGCGCGCCAGATCGAAGTATTCGGGAAGATGGCGAGCAAAGGCTATATCTACAAAGGCTTGAAGCCGGTTTACTGGTCCCCATCAAGTGAATCTTCTTTAGCAGAAGCTGAAATTGAATATCAGGATAAAAAATCCCCTTCGATCTATGTTTCATTCCCGGTAACAGATGGGAAAGGCGTATTGGCAGAAGGCACTAAATTGATCATCTGGACAACGACGCCTTGGACAATCCCGGCAAACTTGGGAATCACGGTCCATGCGGATCTGGATTATGTAGAAGTTTCAGTAAACGGCTCACTATTCGTCATTGCACGTGCATTGCTTGAAGATGTAGCTAAGGAACTGGAATGGTCAGATTATGAAGTGGTCCGTGAAATGAAGGGTGAGAAACTCGAGCACATCTTAGCGAAACACCCATTATATGACCGCACTTCACTGGTGATGCTTGGCGACCACGTTACGACGGATTCCGGTACCGGCTGTGTACACACGGCGCCAGGGCACGGGGAAGACGATTTCTTAGTCGGCAAAAAATACGGCTTGGATGTTCTTTGCCCGGTTGACGAGCGCGGGGTCATGACGGCTGAAGCGCCTGGATTCGAAGGCGAATTCTATGACAAAGCCAATAAATCGATCACAGAAGCATTGGATGCAGCAGGAGCGCTTGAAAAACTTTCGTTCATCACGCACTCGTATCCACATGACTGGCGCACGAAAAAGCCGGTCATCTATCGCGCGACGGCTCAATGGTTTGTATCAATTGAAGCATTCCGCGACCAGATCCTAAAAGCGATCAATGAAACGACATTCACTCCTGCATGGGGCGAAACGAGATTATTCAATATGCTGCGCGACCGCGGCGATTGGAATATTTCACGCCAGCGTGTATGGGGCGTGCCGATTCCAGTATTTTATGCTGAAAATGGCGACCCGGTCATCACGGATGAAACGATTGCCCACATTTCCGCTTTGTTCCGTGAACACGGATCGAACGTTTGGTTCGAACGTTCAGTGGCAGAACTTCTGCCGGCCGGATTTACGCATCCAAGCAGCCCGAACGGCATTTTCACAAAAGAAACGGACATCATGGATGTTTGGTTCGATTCTGGATCGTCTCACCAAGGCGTGTTGGACGAGCGCGAAGACCTTCAATATCCGGCTGATCTGTATTTGGAAGGGTCTGACCAATACCGCGGATGGTTCAACTCATCCCTATCTACAAGTGTAGCCATCAACGGAATCGCGCCATATAAAGGCGTGTTGAGCCACGGCTTCACGCTTGACGGCAACGGCCGCAAGATGAGTAAATCTCTTGGGAACGTCATCGTTCCTGCTAAAGTGATGAACCAAATGGGTGCAGATATTCTGCGTCTTTGGGTAGCATCTGTCGACTATACCGCGGACGTTCGCGTATCGGATGAAAACTTCAAGCAAGTATCGGAAGTTTACCGCAAAATCCGCAATACGCTGAAATTCCTTCACGGCAACTTGGCGGATTTCAATGAACAAGAGCATCGCGTAGCATTCGAAGACATGCGTGAAATGGATCAGTACATGGTCATGAAATTAAACAAAATGATTGATGCAGTGAAGAAAGGCTATGAAACTTACGAGTTCTCATCCATCTACCACGCATTGAACGGCTATTGCCAAAACGATTTGAGTTCGTTCTATCTGGACGTTGCAAAAGACGTTGTCTATATCGAAGCAGCTGACCACCCGCATCGCCGTGCCATGCAAACGGTCATGTTTGATTCATTGATGGCGATCTTGAAATTGGCAACGCCGATCATTCCGCATACGACGGATGAAATGTGGGGCTACCTAGGATTTGTGGAAGAGAAAAGCGTTCAGCTGACCGACTTCCCAGAAAGCCAGGAGAATCCGGCATTCACCGATTTGGAAGCAAAATGGTCCCAATTCATGGACGTGCGTGATGCCGTCTTGAAAGCGCTGGAAGAAGCACGAGCTGCAAAAGTCATCGGCAAGTCGCTGGAAGCGAAAGTGACGGTTTTCGGCAATGAAGAATTGCAAAACTTGTTATCTTCTGTAGATGACAATGTGGCACAATTGTTCATCGTTTCCCAATACGAATTTGGCGGTGCAGAAGCGCCTGAAAACGCATTGCACTTGAACGATGTAGCGGTAGTCGTAGAAAAAGCGGAAGGTGAAAAATGCGAACGCTGCTGGACGGTTTCAAAAGAAATCGGCCAAAGTGAAGCGCATCCGACGCTTTGCCCGCGCTGCGCAAGTGTCGTAGAAACACAATACGCTTAAAAGTCTTGGAACAGGAAGAGCCGAATCGGGTTCTTCCTGTTTTTTATTTTGGAAAAGTGGATTGGAAAGTAAATGAAAAGAATGGATCCCAAACCAATATTCATTCAACTGGCGAGAAAAAGAGCACTTGGCTTTAGCCTGCATACTTTTTTAGCGGGGGATGTGTTAAAATAAACTGACTGATGAATTGACGGGGGAAACACATGTTTATTTATTATGGAATTGCATTGCTGATCGTTGCAGCTGATCAGTGGACAAAATGGCTAGTACTGAAACAGATGGAGTTAGGCGAACGCATCCCGGTAATGGAACCTTATTTAGCGTGGCTTTCGCACCGCAATCGAGGGGCAGCCTGGGGAATGCTGGAAGGGAAAATGTGGCTTTTCGCCATCATTACGATAGCAGTTATTATCGGCATTCTTTATTACTTCCATAAACACGCAAAAGGGCAGCCATTATTCCAATTGAGTTTAATGATTATCCTTGGCGGAGCGGTCGGAAATTTCATCGACCGGATGTTCCGAGGGGAAGTTGTCGATTTTGTAGATGTTTTAATCCCGGTCATCAACTATGATTTTCCGATCTTCAATGTAGCGGATGCAGCATTGACCGTCGGTGTGGTGTTGATGATTATATTTGTCATTTATGACGAAAAACAAGAAAAGAAAAAGGTGTCTTAATGGAAGATTTAACGTTAGAAATTACAGAAGAAATGGCTGGAGAACGCATTGATAAAGTCGTTTCAGCAATGGATGAAGATTGGTCGCGCTCGCAGATCGCGAACTGGGTCAAAGACGGTGCCATCAAAGTCAACGGCGAAACGGTCAAACCGAATTATAAAGTGCGGCTGGACGATGTCATTATCGCCACTCCGCCGATTCTAGAAGAACTGGACGTTGTTCCGGAAGATTTGAATTTGGAGATTGTTTATGAAGATGCAGATGTATTAGTCGTGAATAAACCAAAAGGAATGGTGGTCCATCCGGCTCCAGGCCATTCTCAAGGCACATTAGTCAACGGATTAATGCATCATTGCACCGATTTATCAGGCATTAACGGCGTCGTTCGCCCTGGAATTGTCCACCGAATCGATAAAGATACGTCGGGCTTATTGATGGTCGCTAAAAATGATGCAGCCCACCAATCGCTCGTGGACCAATTGGTGAAAAAAACCGTGACGCGTAAATATGTGGCGCTTGTCCATGGCCATATACCGCACGACAAAGGAACGATTGATGCACCGATCGCACGCGATCCGAAAGAACGCCAGAACATGTCGGTGGTGGATAAAGGCAAGCATGCTGTCACACATTTCCGCGTATTAGAACGTTTTGGCAATTTCACGCTAGTGGAATGCCGTCTGGAAACAGGGCGTACCCATCAAATCCGTGTCCATATGAAATATATCGGCTTCCCGCTAGTCGGCGATCCAAAGTACGGACCGCGGAAAACGATGGAAATCGGCGGGCAGGCGCTTCATGCAGAAGTGATCGGATTCAATCATCCGAAGACCGGCGAATACATGGAATTCTCAGCGGACATGCCTGCAGAATTCGCGGAGCTTTTGGAATCTCTTCGAAAGAAGGATTGACAAACCGCCAAGTTGTTCTTTATACTTGAAAAAACTAATCGAATAAGCAACACCTTTAATAACAGTCCAGAGAGGCTGAGAAGGTACATACGCTAAGCCGGAAGACTGTCTTCCGTGCTGGATTTTTCTGCGCATCTATCCTCTTGCCTTTCGGGCAAGAGGTTTTTTATTTGGAAAAGGAGAGAAAATCATGGTCGAAAAAGCTGAAATCTTAGATGAGAAAGCCATTGCCCGAGCGATTACCCGGATCGCGCATGAAATTATTGAACGCAATAAAGGCATCGATGAATGCATTTTGGTCGGCATTAAAACGCGGGGAACGTTCCTCGCCGAGCGTCTCGCCGAACGGATCGAGCAGATCGAAGGCAAGCCGATTTTAAAAGGGGAGCTCGACATCACGCTTTACCGAGATGATCTAAGCCTCAAGCACAAAAACCAGGAACCGCTCGTCCAGCAAGTAGACATCGAACACAATATTTCAAATAAAAAAGTGGTGCTGGTGGACGATGTGCTCTATACGGGAAGAACGGTGAGAGCCGCAATGGATGCCGTCATGGACCTTGGGCGCCCGTCGCAAATCCAACTCGCAGTATTGATCGACCGGGGACACCGCGAGCTGCCGATCCGGGCTGACTTTGTCGGAAAGAACATTCCGACATCGAGCGAAGAACGGATTGTGGTCCAAATGTTGGAAAGCGACGGCAATGACCGCGTCGCCATACATGTTTAAGAATAGGGGCGAAAGAGTGTGAGTGAAGCAATTTTAGATATAAAAGACAAACCGAAAGCGGGCCAATGGATCTCTTTGAGCCTGCAGCATATGTTCGCCATGTTCGGCGCAACGATCCTGGTGCCGCAATTAGTCGGCTTAAGCCCGGCGATCGCACTCCTGACAAGCGGAATTGCGACCATCATCTTCATCATCATCACCCAATTTAAAGTGCCGGCTTATCTGGGATCGTCCTTCGCTTTCATTGTTCCGATCACGATCGCGACGGAAACTGGCGGCATCGGATCCGCAATGATCGGCGCCATGTTTGTGTCACTTGTCTACGCAATCGTCGCTCTGATCATCTGGAAGACCGGCTATCGCTGGCTCATGAAGCTCTTGCCGCCGATCGTGGTGGGACCGGTCATCATCGTGATCGGCCTGGCCTTGTCCGGGACGGCAGTAGACATGGCGATGAACATTACGGTCAACGACGTCAGCCAGTACAGCTTCAAGCATTTCTCCGCAGCGCTGGTTACCCTGATCACGGCCATCATCTGCAATATCTATTTCAAGAACATCATCAGCTTGATGCCGATCTTAATCGGGATCATCATCGGCTATCTTTACTCCGCGATGATCGGAATCATCGATTACACAGCAATCACCGAAGCGAATTGGTTTGCGGTGCCGGACTTCCTGATTCCCGGAGCCGACTATTCCTTTACGGTGACGCCGACGTTGCTGTTTGTGATGGTGCCGATTGCGATTGTCACGATCTCTGAACATATCGGGCATCAGCTCGTGCTCGGAAAAATCGTCAAACGAAATTACATAAAAGATCCAGGATTGCATCGCTCGATTCTGGGCGACGGCATCGGGACTTTTATCTCTTCACTGGTCGGCGGACCACCGAAGACGACTTACGGCGAGAACATCGGCGTACTGGCCATCACACGCGTCTACAGCGTCTACGTGATTTTAGGCGCTGCCGTCTTCGCCATCATCTTTTCGTTTCTTGGCAAAGTGATGGCGGTGATTGATACCATTCCAACAGCGGTGCTTGGCGGCATATCGATTTTGCTGTTCGGGATCATCGCATCATCCGGCCTTCGCATGCTGGTCGATAACGGCATCGATTTCGGGGACAAGCGGAATCTCGTAATTTCATCGGTCATCCTGGTCATCGGGATCGGCGGAGCGAAAATCGAATTTAGCGAAGCGTTCTCAGTGGAAGGCATGGCGTTGGCTGCCATCATCGGGGTTTTGCTGAACCTGATCTTGCCGGGGCGCAATAAGGAAGAACTTGACGACGGAACTGAATAATCACCTTTTAATGAATGTCCAGAGAGGCATGGAAAGGTTTGGATCATGGGCTTGCTATGCCCTTATTTCCTCACACCTTCCTGCCCCTTGGAAGGTGTTTTTTTATAGCTGAAATGAGGAAAGGGCGGATGAACATGCCGGACGTATTGACAATGAACACCTTAGACAACGAAACCATTATGCATCTGCTGAAGCGTGCAGGCGAATTCAAGAGCGGCAAAAGCCAGCCGCTAAGCGGAACGGTCGTGAACTTGTTTTTTGAACCAAGCACCCGGACGAAAATGAGCTTCGAGATGGCGGAACACAAAATGGGCTTGACGGTTCTGCCTTTTGAAACAGCGTTCTCGAGTGTGTTAAAAGGAGAGACGCTTTACGATACGGTCAAAACGTTCGAAGCGATCGGCGTCGATGGTGTCATCATCCGCCATGAAGAAGAAGCGTATTACGAACAGCTTGCTGGCTGCAGGATTCCGGTCATCAACGGCGGGGACGGCTCCGGCCAGCACCCGACGCAGTCACTCCTCGATTTGTTCACGATTTATCAGGAGTTCGGCAAAATCGCTGGCATACATGTAACGATAGTAGGCGATATCGCCCATAGCCGGGTAGCCAAATCCAATGCAGCTGCTTTAGAAAAACTTGGCGCAAACGTTTCCTTTGTCTGTCCGGACGAATGGGGCGGCGGCTATGAGACATCCGAACAGTTCGATGATTTTATTGAAACGACGGATGTGGTCATGATGCTCCGCGTCCAACACGAGCGCCATGCTGTATCCGCTTTGTTTTCGAAGGAGAACTACCACAAGCAATTCGGCTTAACGGAAGAGCGGGAGAAAAAAATGAAAGATTCGGCGATCATTATGCATCCAGCACCCATCAATAGAGGAGTGGAAATTTCGGATTGTTTAGTGGAATGCAGCCGCTCACGGATCTTCAAGCAAATGGAAAACGGCGTCTTTATCCGGATGGCAGTACTGGAATACGCAATGAAAGGGAGAGTTTGACAATGGACTTATTCATCAAAAACGTAAACATGCTGAAAAATGGAGAGCTGGCACCGGCCGCTGTCCGCATCAAAAATGGACGGATTGAAGAAATCGGCGCTGAACTGGCGGCACAAGGAGAACCTGAAATAGACGGCAAAGGCCGCTTGATCGCTCCGGGATTTGTCGACGTCCACGTACATTTGCGGGAGCCGGGCGGCGAGCAGAAAGAAACGATCGAAAGCGGAACGCATGCTGCGGCAAGAGGCGGCTTTACAACGATCAGCGCGATGCCAAATACGCGGCCTGTACCGGATACAAAAGAAAATCTCCAGCATGTGAATGGGTTGATTGAGAAAAACGCCCGGATCCGCGTGTTGCCTTACGCTTCGATCACGATCCGCGAAGCAGGAAAAGAACGCACGAACCTTAAGGAATTGAAAGAGCATGGCGCATTTGCTTTCACGGATGACGGAGTGGGAATCCAGGAAGCCGGGATGATGTACGAAACGATGCTGGATGCAGCAAAGATTGACATGGCGGTTGTCGCGCATTGCGAAGACAATAGCCTCATATACGACGGGGTGATGCATGAAGGGAAGCGCAGCAAAGAGCTAGGGCTAAAAGGCATCCCTTCAATCGCAGAATCTGTACATATTGCACGGGACGTGCTGCTCGCTGAAGCAGCCGGTGCCCATTACCACGTATGCCACGTATCGACGAAAGAATCGGTGAGGGTGATCAGGGATGCGAAACGGGCGGGCATCCGGGTGACAGCGGAAGTGACGCCGCATCATCTGTTAATGACGGAAGATGATATTCCAGGAAACGATGCGAATTACAAAATGAATCCGCCGCTTCGCGCGAAAGAAGATTTAGAAGCGCTCCATGAAGGCTTGCTGGATGGCACGATTGATTTTATTGCAACGGACCATGCTCCGCATACCGTTCAGGAAAAATCGAACGGCATGGAGAAAGCGCCGTTTGGCATTGTCGGATTCGAAACCGCGTTTCCGCTTCTTTATACGCATTTTGTCGAAACGGGTAAATGGACGCTCACGCAATTGATCGATTGGCTGACGGTGAAGCCGAGCCAAACGTTCAGCTTGCCGCACGGCACGATAGAAGAAGGGGGCATTGCAGACCTGGTTTTAATCGATCTTGAGCGAGAAGAAAAAATCGATTCGGAGACGTTTTTATCAAAAGGCAAGAACACGCCTTTCAATGGCTGGGCATGCAAAGGCTGGCCTGCAATGACCATTTTCGGAGGACAAATCGTTTGGCAGGAGGAGGACAAATAATGAAGCGTTATTTAATCTTGGAAGACGGAACGGTATTTGAAGGAACGGCATTCGGAAGCGAAGAAGCATCCGTGGGCGAAGTGGTGTTCAACACAAGCATGACCGGCTATCAGGAAATCCTTTCAGACCCTTCTTACTGCGGGCAGATTGTCACGATGACGTATCCGTTAATCGGCAACTACGGCATCAACAGCGACGATTTCGAATCGATCGAACCGGCTGTCAAAGGAATGGTCGTCCGGGAAGCGGCGGAATTCCCTTCAAATTTCCGCTGCAATACGACCTTGGATGAATTATTCCGCATCAAAGGAATTCCGGGAATAGCGGAAATCGATACACGGAAATTGACGCGGCTGATCCGTTCAAAAGGTTCGATCAAAGGCGTTTTGACAGCAGCCGATGAAGCGGTGGACGTTGTGAAAGTTGTTGAGAAATTACAGCAGACCGAATTGCCGTCTGATCAAGTAGCCAAGGTTTCAACGTCTCGGCCGTATCCGAGCCCGGGACGCGGCAAACGGGTCGTATTGATTGACTACGGCATGAAGCACGGCATTCTGCGGGAGCTCAATAAACGCGATTGCGACGTCATTGTGGTGCCGTATAATACGACGTCCCAGGAAATTCTGGCTTGGGGACCGGACGGCGTCATGCTGTCGAACGGACCGGGAGACCCGAAAGATGTGGAAGAATGTGTAAAAGTCGTCCGTGAATTGCTGGGCGAAGTGCCGATTTTTGGAATTTGCCTAGGGCACCAATTATTCGCCCGAGCGTGCGGCGCAGAAACGTTTAAATTGAAATTCGGCCACCGCGGCGGCAACCACCCGGTCAAGGATTTGACGACGGGACGCATCGAAATCACTTCACAGAATCACGGCTATGCCGTTGACGAAGAGACGCTGCAAGGGACGCGGCTGAAAGTGACGCACCGAGCGGTCAATGACGGAACGAATGAGGGCCTCTGCCATTTGGATCATCCGGCTTTCACCGTGCAATACCATCCCGAATCATCGCCGGGTCCGGAGGATTCCAATTACCTGTTTGACCGTTTCATCGACATCATGAACGCAACTCGAAAGGAGCAGCAATATGCCTAAAAGACAAGATATCCAAAGTATACTCGTGATCGGATCCGGTCCGATCGTCATCGGCCAAGCAGCAGAATTCGACTATGCAGGGACACAAGCGTGCCTCGCGCTGAAAGAAGAAGGATACCGGGTGATTTTGATCAACTCCAACCCGGCAACGATCATGACCGATACGGAAATCGCGGATAAAGTTTATATCGAACCGATCACATTGGACTTTGTCAGCCGGATTCTCCGCAAAGAGCGGCCGGATGCATTGCTTCCGACGCTTGGCGGCCAGACGGGACTGAATATGGCGATTGAACTGGATGAGTCGGGCATTCTGGACGAACTGGGAATCGAAATTTTAGGTACGAAACTGGAAGCCATCCATAAAGCGGAAGACCGGGATTTATTCCGTACCTTGATGAATGAATTGGGGGAACCGGTTCCGGATTCTGACATCATCCATAATATGGAGGAAGCGAAAGCGTTTGTTGAACGCATCGGCTATCCGGTCATTGTCCGGCCGGCATTTACGCTTGGCGGAACAGGCGGCGGCATCTGCCATAACGATGAGGACCTGCAGGAAATCGTCACAAGCGGCTTGAAATACAGCCCGGTTACCCAGTGTTTGCTGGAAAAATCGATTGCGGGCTTTAAGGAAGTCGAATACGAAGTGATGCGGGACGCGAACGATACGGCAATCGTGGTCTGCAATATGGAAAATATCGATCCGGTCGGCATCCATACGGGCGACTCGATTGTTGTGGCGCCGAGCCAGACCTTGTCTGACCGGGAATATCAAATGCTGCGGAATGTGTCACTGAAGATCATCCGTGCACTCAAAATCGAAGGCGGCTGCAACGTCCAATTGGCGCTTGACCCATACAGCTTCAATTACTACATCATCGAAGTCAATCCGCGCGTCAGCCGTTCATCGGCGCTCGCTTCGAAAGCGACCGGCTACCCGATTGCGAAGCTTGCTGCAAAAATTGCGGTAGGGCTTACACTCGATGAAATGATGAACCCGGTAACGGGCCGGACTTATGCGGCGTTTGAACCGGCGCTTGACTACGTGGTCGCTAAAATTCCGCGCTGGCCGTTCGACAAGTTCGAGTCCGCGAAACGAAATTTAGGAACCCAAATGAAAGCGACGGGCGAAGTGATGGCGATGGGCCGGTCATTTGAAGAAGCGATTCTGAAAGCCGTTCGCTCGCTTGAAACCGGCCAATTTCATTTGGAGTTGAAGAAAGCGGAGACGATGAGCGATGAATGGATCGAGAAACGAATCCGCCGGGCTGGCGATGAGCGCTTATTCTTTATCGGAGAAGCACTGCGCCGCGGCGTTTCCATCGAAACGATTCAAGATTGGAGCCAGATTGATCTCTTCTTCTTGAAGAAGTTCGCAGACATCGTCCAATTTGAAAATGTGTTGAAAGCCAACCGGTTTGACCGGGAAACGGCAAAAAAGGCGAAGCGCATGGGCTTTGCGGATAAGACGATCGCGAAGCTGTGGGCAGTAGGAGAGCAAGAAGTCTACAACTGGCGCAAAGAACAGGAATTGATGCCTGTCTATAAGATGGTGGATACTTGCGCAGCAGAATTCGAATCGGAAACGCCGTATTTCTACGGCACATACGAAGATGAAAACGAGTCGATCCGTACGGAAAAAGAAAGCATCATCGTCCTTGGATCCGGCCCGATCCGCATCGGCCAAGGGGTTGAATTTGACTATGCCACGGTGCACTCTGTATGGGCGATCAAAGAAGCAGGCTATGAAGCGATCATCATCAACAACAACCCGGAAACGGTATCGACGGATTTCTCCATCTCGGACAAATTATACTTTGAACCGTTAACGGTGGAAGATGTTATGCATATCATTGAAATCGAACAGCCAAAAGGCGTGGTGGTCCAGTTCGGCGGACAGACGGCGATCAATCTTGCTGAAAAGCTGGAGCAAAACGGAGTGAAGATTCTTGGCACTTCTCTGGAAGATTTGGACCGGGCTGAAAACCGCAACAAATTCGAAGCGGCCTTGCACGAAATCGGGATCCCGCAGCCGCTTGGTAAAACAGCGGTTTCTGCCGAAGAAGCGATTATCATTGCAAATGACATCGGCTATCCGGTATTGGTGCGCCCATCCTATGTGCTCGGCGGCCGGGCGATGGAAATCGTCTACAATGAAAGCGACTTGAGCCATTACATGGAGCATGCGGTCGAAGCAAGTCCCGAACATCCCGTACTTGTCGACCGCTATTTGACCGGGATTGAAATCGAAGTGGACGCCATTTCAGACGGAAAAGACGTACTGATCCCCGGCATCATGGAGCATATTGAACGCGCCGGCGTCCATTCAGGGGATTCGATAGCCGTCTACCCGACGCAGAACATTTCGCAGCAGCTGCTCGATACGCTGGTGGATTATACGGCCCGCCTCGCAAAAGGATTGAACATTGTCGGACTTTTGAACATCCAATACGTCATCTCGAAAGGCGAAGTGTTTGTCATTGAAGTCAATCCGCGCTCTAGTCGGACTGTGCCGTTCATGAGCAAAATCACGGCGATTCCGATGGCGAACATTGCGATGAAAGCGATACTCGGCCACAGCATCCGAGCGCAAGGATTCACGCCAGGGCTCGCACCACTGTCAAAAGGCGTCTACGTGAAAGTGCCGGTGTTCTCATTTGCGAAACTGCGCCGCGTCGACATTACCCTCGGGCCAGAGATGAAATCGACCGGGGAAGTCATGGGCAAAGATTCCACGCTGGAAAAAGCGCTTTATAAAGGCCTGGTGGCAGCTGGTATGGAAATAAAAGACCACGGGACGGTGCTGATGACCATTTCCGATAAAGACAAAGAAGAGGCAATCGGCCTCGCGAAGCGTTTTACAGCGATCGGCTACCACATCATGGCGACTGAAGGGACAGCCAGCACGTTGGAAAGCGCAGGCATCAATGTGTCGACGGTCGGGAAAATCGGTTCAGACGGCCAAACTTTGATCGACGTCATCCAAAACGGCCGCGCCCAGCTTGTCATCAATACGTTGACGAAAGGCAAGCAGCCGGAACGCGACGGTTTCCGGATTCGCCGGGAATCAGTGGAAAACGGCATTCCGTGCCTGACGTCGCTTGATACGGCAGAAGCGATGCTCCGCGTCATTGAATCGATGACTTTCTCTGCGGAGGAGATGGGGGCAGGCGTATGATTCGGCAGCAGCACATGACCGTTGTCAGCCAGCAGGAAATCGCCCATCGTATTTTTGAACTGACGGTCGAAGGAGATCTCGTAAACGATATGATGGCCCCGGGCCAGTTCGTCCATATCCGGGTAGCGGACAGTTACGAGCCGCTCCTCCGCCGGCCGATCTCGGTCGCTTCCTACGATAAGGAAAAGCGCCAATTTACGATGATTTACCGGGCGGAAGGGCGAGGCACGAATTTATTGGCTGAAAAGCGTCCAGGCGATGGCCTCGATGTGCTCGGTCCGCTCGGCAATGGCTTTCCCGTTGAAGAGGCGGCGAAAAAAGCGTATTTGATCGGCGGCGGCATCGGTGTGCCTCCTTTGTACGAACTTTCGAAAGCGCTGAATGGCCGCGGCATTGAAACGGTCCATATTCTGGGCTTTGAAAGCAAAAGCGCTGTTTTTTACGAAGCGAAGTTCAAGGAGCTCGGGGACACCCACATCGCCACAGTCGATGGTTCACACGGAACCGAAGGGTTTGTTACACATATTTTGAACGAATTGCCAAAAGATTTCGATGCCTATTTCAGCTGCGGACCGACGGCCATGCTGGAAGCGGTGCAGTGGGCATATCCGGAGAAAAAAGGGTTCTTGTCTTATGAACAGCGAATGGGCTGCGGCATCGGCGCTTGCTTCGCTTGCGTCTGCCGAACGACAAAAAGCGAAACGGATTACATCAAAGTTTGTTCAGATGGACCGGTATTTCGGGCAGGAGTAGTGATTTCATGACCAATTTAGCGATAAAACTTCCAGGGCTCGAGCTGAAAAATCCGATCATGCCGGCATCCGGCTGCTTCGGCTTCGGAAAAGAATATGCGAAGCTCTATGATTTATCCCAGCTCGGCGCCATCATGATCAAAGCGACGACAGTCGAAATGCGTCTCGGCAATCCGACGCCGCGCGTTGCGGAAACCGCGTCCGGCATGCTGAATGCCATCGGCCTGCAAAATCCAGGGCTCGAAGGAGTCATGGGCTCAGAACTTACATGGCTAGAACAATTCGACGTGCCGATCATTGCGAACGTAGCGGGTACAACGACGGAAGATTACGTGGAGGTCGCAAAGCAAATTTCAACGTCACCGAACGTGCACGCGCTTGAAATCAATATTTCCTGCCCGAACGTCAAACAAGGCGGCATTACGTTCGGAACGGATCCGGATGTGGCGCGGGAACTAACACAAGCAGTCAAAGCGGTCTCTTCTGTGCCGGTGTATATTAAATTGTCGCCGAATGTTACAAATATCGTCTCGATTGCCAAAGCGGTTGAAGAAGGTGGAGCGGACGGCATCACGATGATCAATACTTTGCTTGGCATGCGCCTGGACCCGAAAACCGGCCGGCCGGTCATTGCCAACATTACCGGCGGATTATCAGGTCCTGCCATTAAGCCAGTAGCGCTGCGTATGGTCTATGAAGTGAGCCGGCAGACAGACTTGCCGATTATCGGCATGGGAGGGGTGGCGGATGTTGACGATGCCATCGACTTCCTGTCAGCTGGTGCAAGTGCGGTAGCTGTTGGCACAGCCAATTTCGTCAATCCGTTCGTTTGTCCGGAAATCATCGAAAAGCTGCCTGAAAGGCTGCATGAACTCGGATTTGGTTCGGCAGAAGAATTAATCGGAAGGAGCCACCGCCTGTGAATAAACCCATCATCGCTTTAGACTTTTCTTCAAAGCAGCAAGTGGAAGAATTTTTGGCTCTGTTTGATGAGCCGCTATTTGTAAAAGTAGGCATGGAGCTTTTCTATCAGGAAGGGCCGGAATTGGTGCGGATGATCAAATCGAAGGGCCATCAGATTTTCCTCGATTTGAAGCTTCACGACATTCCAAATACCGTAGAATCCGCTATGCGCGGACTCGCAAAACTGGGCGTCGATTTGACCAATGTCCACGCGGCAGGCGGTTTGGAAATGATGAAAGCGGCGAAACGGGGATTAGCCGGTTCAGCCACTCAATTGATCGCCGTGACGCAACTGACGTCAACAGATGAAACGCTGATGCACGAAGACCAGCTGATTTATGTCAGCCTGGAAGAATCGGTCCTGCATTATGCCAAACAGGCGAAGCGCGCCGGATTAGACGGTGTTGTCTGCTCCGTGCTGGAGTCTTCAGCGATTGCAAGGGACTGCGGAGAAGCGTTTTTGAAAGTAACGCCGGGGATTCGCATTGCCGGAGCCGCGGCAGATGACCAAAAACGGGTGGCGACGCCAAAAGCGGCCAAAGAACAAGGATCGACGCATATCGTCGTCGGAAGAGCCATCACAAAAGCGCAAGACCCGGTTGCGGCATACAGCCAAATTAAAAACGAATGGAGCGGTCGATGATGAAACAGCATATTGCACGCCACTTACTGAATATTGGAGCCGTTGAATTGCGGCCGGAAGATCCGTTCACCTGGGCATCAGGCGTCCAGTCCCCGATTTATTGCGACAACCGCCTTACGATGTCTTATCCGGAAGTGCGAAAAGAAATTGCCAAAGGGTTGGCTGGCTTAATCGAAGAATTTTATCCGGAATGTGAAGTTGTAGCAGGAACGGCAACAGCTGGAATTCCGCATGCCGCTTGGGTCAGCGACAGGCTCGATTTGCCGATGGTCTACGTCCGTTCAAAACCGAAAGAGCACGGGCAAGGCAATATGGTCGAAGGGAAAATCGAGGCAGGAAAAAAAGTGGTCGTCGTCGAAGATTTGATTTCAAAAGGCGGTTCGGTCCTCCAAGCAGCTGAAGGGTTAAAAGCGGCCGGGTTTGACGTGCTCGGCATCGCCGCAATTTTTACATACGATTTGCCGCAGTCGATGGAGGCAATCACTGAAGCTGGGCTTACATTCCATACGCTGACGGACTTTCCAGCGCTCGTTGAAGAGGCGGCAGCGGCTGGAGCGATTCAGGAAAAAGATTTGCCGATGCTTGCTGATTGGCATGAGAATTTAAAAGCGGGAACTTTGACGTAAAGACAGAACTTCATAAAAGCTGGCCGCAGGGGCCGGCTTTTTTGTCGTTCATCGGAAAAATTTGAGGAAACTCATGATTTTTCAGCTGTTTTTTGTTATGGTCTAAACAACAAGGAGGGACGATTTTATGCCTTTTACCCAACAGCAACTCAATGAATGGCAGCAAAATTTTCCGGTAGTGGAGAAAGCGATGTCTTTGGAGCCGCTTTTTTGGCAAAATCCAAAACTGAAAAAAGTGGAGGAACTCCCGCCGCTTCCTGTCTCTAAAAAAGACATGGAGCAAGCCGCCCAATTATGGAGACGCTTTGCCCCGTTTCTTGCAAAAGCTTTTCCTGAAACAAAAGATGGGATCATCGAATCGCCGCTGCGGGAAATATTGGAAATGAAAAAGGCGTTAAATGAGCGGAGTTCGGCAACCGTCCGCGGCGATGTATATTTGAAATGCGACAGTGAGCTTCCGATCGCAGGGTCGGTGAAAGCGCGCGGCGGCATCTTCGAAGTTTTGCAGCACGCAGAAAATTTGGCGATGGATGCAGGGCTTTTAGCTGAAAAGGATTCCTATGAGAAATTCCTTAGAGATGAGTTTATTCAATTTTTTCACCAGTACTCGATCGGCGTCGGCTCCACCGGAAATCTGGGATTGAGCATTGGCATCATGGGAGCGAAGCTTGGATTCCAGACTTCGGTTTATATGTCGGCAGATGCGAAGCCGTGGAAAAAAGAATTGCTTCGGCAAAAAGGTGCCATCGTCCATGAATTTTCAGGTGATTTTAGCGAAGCCATTACAGAAGGCAGAGAGCAGACACGGAAAAATCCGAAAGCTTATTTTGTAGATGATGAAAAGTCAAAGCCGTTGTTCCTTGGCTACAGCGTTGCGGCTTTTCATTTAAAAGAACAATTGGCTCAAGCAAATGTCAGGGTTGACCGCGAGCATCCTCTATTCGTTTATTTGCCTTGCGGCGTCGGCGGTGCGCCCGGCGGCATCACGTTCGGCCTGAAACAGGTTTTTGGCGATGCCGTCCATTGCTTTTTTGTGGAACCGACGCATTCGCCGGCGGTCCTGATCGGCTTGGCTACCGGTGAAAAAGAAAAGGTCTGTGTCCAGGACTTCGGCATAGACAATCGGACAGAAGGGGACGGTTTAGCGGTAGGACGCCCATCCAGTTTCGCTTCTTCCATTAGTGAACATCTTGTCAGCGGCATTTATACAATTGAAGACGAAGAGCTGTTCAAAGGGTTGGCTCTTTTGTCCGACAGTGAAGGGGTCTTCATCGAGCCTTCAGCAGCTGCAGGGCTATGGGGGCCAACCGAATTAGTGAAAACCGATTACTTGCAGAAGCACGAAATAGACGAATCAAAAGCCGTCCATATTGTCTGGGCTACGGGAGGAGCACTCGTACCGGAACATGAACGAGTGCAATTTTACGGAAAAGGCAAAAAACTATTGTAATGGGTTTTTTTGAAATCGAAAGGTGGAGATGGAATGAATATCCTGATAGTAGGAGTGGTGTTGGCAGCGATGCTGTTGCTGTACGCTTCGGTGAACGAACGGTTTAAAACGATGGAAAAGCAGATGGCCGCTATGCGGAAAACCATAGACGCTTTAAGGAAAGGCGGGCCTGTTGAAGACCCGAAAGTCGATGCAGAACTTCGTGAGCTGTTGGCCCAAGGGAAAGATGTACAAGCCGTAAAATTGGCGCGTGAATATCTTGGCCTGTCCTTATTAGATGCTAAAAACTACGTGGACTCTTTAAAGATGTAAATCGAAAAAATTCCAAAATAACTTTGACTCTTTTCCGGTTTTCGCTTAGAATAACAAAAATAACCAAAAAATTCTGTGATGAAGAGAGTAGTTTTGAAGGGAGCGGCAGCGAGTCAGGGGTGGTGGGAGCCTGATAGCCGAATTCAAAATGAAGCGCACTTCTGAGAAACTCCCTGAAATGAAAGTAGGGTGCAGTCGGAGGAATCCGTTATCTTTTTAAGCTGGCCTGTTTGGGCAATCAGAGTGGTACCGCGGGAATCCCGTCTCTAAATTTATTTAGAGGCGGGATTTTTCTATTGTTTTTGAAAAGGAGAGAGAACATGAAAAATTTAGCAGTGTTTG
This sequence comes from Planococcus ruber, assembly GCF_022819085.1. GTDB lineage: Bacteria > Bacillota > Bacilli > Bacillales_A > Planococcaceae > Planococcus > Planococcus ruber. Next base: position 261,840 of record NZ_JALHAG010000001.1, read on the forward strand.
CAATGGCCATCGATGAAAAAATCGAGGGAAAACTGGATTTAACCGGCATCCAACGGCTGATCGAACAGCCGAAATTCGAAGGGCAAGGCGACTTGGCTTTCCCTTGTTTTGTGCTAGCCAAAACAATGCGGAAAGCACCAAGCAAAATCGCAGAAGAACTTGCACCGCTTATCAGCCATCCGTCATTCGAAAAAGTACAGGCAGACGGTGCCTATATCAATGCGTTTTTCCAAAAGAAAGAGGCAAGCAAAGCCATCATCGAGGAGATTATGGCAAAAGGCAGCACGTATGGGCAACATGAATTCGGAAACGGAAAAAATATCGTCATCGATTTTTCATCCCCCAATATTGCAAAACCTTTTTCCATGGGGCATTTACGGTCAACGGTCATCGGCAATTCGCTTGCGAAAATCGCTGAAAAATGCGGCTATCAAACAGTGAAAATCAATCATCTGGGAGACTGGGGGACGCAATTCGGCAAATTGATCGTTGCCTACAAGCAATGGGGAGAAGAAAGCGCGGTGCAAAAAGAGCCCATCAAGGAATTGCTGGAACTTTACGTCCGGTTTCATCAGGAAGCAGAAAAGAATCCGAAGCTAAACGAGGAAGCAAGAAGCTGGTTTAAGAAATTAGAAGACGGCGACCAAGAGGCTAGCAGGCTCTGGCTTTGGTTTAAAGAAGAATCGCTGCAGGAATTCAACAAGATCTATCAATTGCTTGGCGTGTCGTTTGATTCATTGGACGGTGAGGCTTTCTACAACGATAAAATGCAGAAGACGATTGCTTTATTGGCCGAAAAGAATTTATTGAGTGCTTCTGCCGGGGCTGAAGTGGTGGATTTGACAGCGGAAGGCATGCCCCCGCTATTGATCCGAAAATCGGACGGCGCCACTCTTTATGCGACGCGGGATTTGACAGCCGCTTTATACCGTCATGAAAACTATCAATTCGCTAGAGCGTTGTATGTGGTGGGCCAGGAACAGACTTTGCATTTCAAGCAGGTTTTTCAGGCTTTGCAAAAGATGGGCTTTTCCTTTGCAAACGAAATGGAGCATATTCCGTTCGGCTTTATCTTGAAAAATGGCAAGAAAATGTCGACCAGAAAAGGCGGCCTTGTGCTGTTGGAAAAAGTTCTGCAAGAAGCCATTGGGCTGGCAGCAAAAAATATTGAGGAGAAAAATCCGGCTTTGAAAGAAAAGCAGCATGTTGCTGAGATGGTTGGGGTCGGCGCCGTGGTTTTCCACGATCTCCACAACGACCGGATGACGAATGTGGAGTTTTCGCTGCAAGATATGCTTCGTTTTGAAGGAGCGACCGGACCATACGTCCAGTATACGCATGCACGTGCATGCTCAATCTTGCGGAAAGCGGGCGGCCATCATGGGCCGATTGAGGGCTTGTATGATGCGTATAGCTGGCAAGTGGTGAAGCAGTTGCTGGAGTTCCCGGACGTCATTGAAAAAAGCTTCCATCACAATGAACCTTCAGCCATCGCTAAATTTCTGATCGAATTGGCGCAGGATTTCAATAAATATTATAGCCATGTGAAAATTCTGCAGGAAGATGAGGAATTGGGCACCAGATTGGCCTTGGTTTCATCCACCGCCATTGTGTTGAAAGAAGGCTTGAAGCTGCTTGGCATCGGTGCGCCTGAACAGATGTAAAAATAAAGGGTTCGGATGATTTTCGGCGAATAAAACCAGTGAATTGATCAAATCGGAAAGGAGGGATAAAATGGCCAGAAAAGTGAAGGATGTTTTTATTAATTTGCCGGTGAAGGATTTGCAGAAGTCGGTTGACTTTTTTAGCGCATTAGGATTTGGCTTTAATGATGAAATGACTGATGAAAATGCCAGCTGCATGATTATCGGCGATCACATGTATGTCATGTTATTGGTGGAACCGTTTTTCCAAAAGTTTACGAAAAAACAATTAACGGATTCCGCAGCATCCACAGAAGTCATTGTGGCCATTTCTGCAGACAGCAAAGCAGAAGTGGACGAAATGGTCGAAAAAGCCATTGAAGCAGGCGGCGCTGTTTCGAACGATAAAATGGACGATGAGTATATGTATGGCTGGAGCTTCCAGGACCTCGATGGCCATCTTTGGGAAGTCGTGTATATGCCGGAAAGCTGACAATAAAAATGCCTGGAACGTCTGTTATCCAACAGAATGTTCCAGGCATTTTTTCTCGTTCTTCTACTGCTCTTACAAGTAGTCTGCATAGCGCTTTTCCATGTAATTTTGGAAAACGGTCATCACTGAACAGATGGCCCAGTAGATCAAAGCGACTAAGATCAAGAGCGTTAAGAGATCGTATTCACGCGCTCCGACAATCCGCGCTTTCTGGAAAACTTCCGGCACGGTTATCATCGCAGCCAAGGAAGAGGCTTTGATGAGGTCGAGAAACACATTGGAAAGCGGCGGAACCGCAATGCGGACCGATTGGGGCAAAATGATGCGCCGCATCGTCTGCCAATAGCTCAAGCCGAGTGCCGTGGAAGATTCCCATTGCCCTTTGTCGACAGAAGCGAGGGAAGAGCGGAAAACTTCTGCGATATAAGCAGCGCAGTTGATGGTAAAGCCGATAAGCGCCGCCTGCAATGCTGAAAATTCAATGCCGATGACGGGCAACGCGAAGTAAAGCAAAAACAAAATAACCAAAATCGGAACCCCGCGCATAAAGGAAATGTATAGGCGGGCTGGCCATTCAAGAATCTTGAATTTCGAAGTTCTTGCAAGTGCCAGAAAAAATCCAATGATGAGGGCAAGGCCCATACTCACCAGTGAAATCAATAGTGTGTACCAGATTCCTTCCAAGACGTAAGGAAGAGACTCGATCGCAAGCTGTGGGTCAAACAGCAAGCCCCATTCGATGTCAGCCATTCAATATCCTCCTCGCGTGCCTATTCAATATCGGGTTTGACGGAGACATCGGCTCCGCCGAAAAACTCAGCAGAGATTTCGGAAATGGTGCCGTCTTCAAGCATTTCTTCCAACATCTGATTCACGTTGTCCGCCAATTCTTCGTTGTCCTTATTCATGACCAACCCGACTTCAGATGGGCTGTATTTAATATCCGGGTGGATGGTGATGTTCAGCTCCGGGAAGGCCGCAACCCCGAAAGTGGAGAGGTAGTAATCGTTTAAGATGACATCCGTCCGGCCGATTGAGACGTCGCGCAAGTAAACTTCATTTGTTGCATTGTCGTAAGTCACTTCTTCGGCTCCGTAATCACGCGCGATTTCCATATAAATCGAGGTGGAAGCGCCAGCCGCTTTTTTCCCTTTTAAATCTTCCAGGGTTTTGATGCCTGACAGGTCATCTTTTCGCACGACAGCCGTTCCATACGAATATTTGATCGGCGTGGAGAAAATGAATTTGTCCAAGCGGTCTTCGGAGATTTCGATATCGTTCGCTGCCATATCGATTTGTCCGGTGTTGACGCTCGTCAACATTTCATCGAACCCCAGTTCCGTAAATTCAACCTCCAAATCGAGCCGCTCGCCAAGTTCCCGTACGACTTCCACTTCAAATCCCGTCAATTTATCGGATTCGGCATCTCTGAAAGAAGTGGCCAAAAGCGTGCCGGAAGTCGCCACTTTAAGCGAACCTTTCTCCTGTATCTCGTCCCAGGCACTTTTCGTTTCCGCTGTTTCTTCCGTTTGGTCACTGCTGCCGCAGCCAGCGAGTAATCCAAGGGAAAGGACGCCAATAGCGGCCATTCCGTTCTTCAGTGTCAACGCTTTCAACATTATGTATTCCTCCTAATTTTCATTCCTATAAAAGATAGCATGTTAAAGGGGTTTGGGCAATTTGTCTGTTTGCCCAATTAATGGAAGATCGGAACATATAAAAAACCGCAGGCGTTTAATGCCTGCGGTCGGACAAACTTATTTCTTTAATTTAATGACCAGGTCTTCATCCGGTGTGACGAAGACTGTTTTTTGTTCGAAATAAATGACAAATCCCGGTTTTGCACCGTTCGGCTTCTTCACTTGGCGCACTTCGGTGTAGTCAACCGGCACGGAAGAAGACTCGCGGGCTTTGCTGAAATAAGCGGCGATGGCCGCCGCTTCAAGAATCGTCGTTTCGTCCGGGTCGCTGCTGTGGATAATGACATGCGAACCCGGGATGTCTTTCGTATGGAGCCATGTATCGGATTTTGACGCCACTTTGAAAGTCACGTAGTCATTCTGTTTATTATTTTTTCCGACGGAAATCGGTACGCCTGTACTGGATACATACGGTTCGACGGAAGGCTTGGTCGGTTTGTTCTTTTTCTTCGACTTCTGGGCTTTCATGAACCCTTGCTCTGCGAGTTCCTCGCGGATTTCTTCAATATCGGAAATGCCTGCTTGTTGGACCTGCTGCATCAGCGTTTCAAAATAATTGATGTCGTCCACCGTTTTTTCAATCTGCTCTTGCGTCTTGACGAGCGCAGTTTTGGCTTTCTGGTAACGGGAATAGTATTTTTGGGAATTTTCGATCGGCGTTTTCCGCGGATCTAAAGTGATCTTCACTTTTTCATCTGTATAATAGTTGTCCACTTCGATTTCATTCATGCCCTTTGTGATCCGGTGGAGATTCGCCATGATCAATTCACCGTTTAATTGCAATAAATCCCGCTTTTCCGCTTGGTCTTGCTCTTTCTTCAATTTCTTCAATTTCAGTTTCAGCTTTGCCACTTCGTTCTGAAGCCAGCGCTCCAGATCGCCGGCTTGCTGTTTGACCCGGTCGCGCTCCGCTTTCGCAAAATACATGCGGTCCAGGAGTTCGCCTAAATTTTCGAACCGAAGCTCAGTGCCGCCGGTATGGGTAAGCGATGCAGCAGAAAAATAACTTTTTCCTTCGTGCTCTACATAATAGCCGAGAGGCTTAGGCGCGGAGAACGCAGCCAAAAATTCTTCAGCCGCTTTTTGCTTATCGTCTGCCTGCGCCATCCGGTAATGGAGTTCCCGTGCATTCAACGGAGAAAATCCGGCGTACTCGCTGACAATTTCTTTTTCAGTTAGTCCACCCAATTGCCCAGCTGCGCCAAAAGGATCCTTTTTTTCCTGGGAAGGCGGGAAAACATAAGGCTGTCCCGGCAAAATCGTGCGGAACGAATTGACGCTCGGCGGCAAATGCTTCAAGCTGTCGAGAATCATCATGCGCTCTGCATCGACCAAAATGACGTTCGAATGGCGGCCCATCATTTCCACATGGAGTTCGCGTTCGATATCATCACCGATTTCATTTTTTGCTTTGATCTTTAAAATGATCAGCCGGTCCATTTCGTGCTGGACGACTTCTGTAATCACGCCGCCTTCAATATGTTTCCGAAGCAGCATGCAAAACATCGGCGGCTCCGATGGATTGACATTTGCCATGCCTGTCAGATGGATGCGCGAATAGGAAGGATGAATGGAGATTAATAATTTATGGTTTTGCCGCTGTGAACGAATCTGCAATAACAGTTCTAGCTGATTAGGCTGATGAACTTTTGAAATTCTGCCTGACACCAGCTGCTGAAGCTCTGTTGTCATCGCTTTTGTAAATAATCCATCAAATGCCATGAAAAATCCCTCTTTCAAATCGTTTTGTTCTATCTTATCATTTTCACCGCATATTATGATATAATAAGACAGTTAGATAGAAAACGAAGAAGAATGATCAGCTGCAAATGGCGGTGATGGAGTGAAGAAAATGGTGAAGTTCATTTCTCTGGGAGGCGGCAGCGCCGTTTCGGCAAGTCGCATAATCTCTATTGTCGCGCCGGATTCCGCACCGTCGAAGCGGCTGATCCAGGAAGCGCGCAGCAAAGGGTTGCTGGTCGATGCTACTGGCGGAAAAAAGACCAAGTCCGTATTGATCATGGATAGTGATCATGTGGTGATTTCCGCAGTATCTGCAGAAACTGTCATGCAGCGGGCAGAACAAAACGATGACGAGATGAATGAGGGATAAAATGAGAAAACAACGCGGACTTCTGATTGTACTATCAGGGCCTTCGGGTGTCGGCAAAGGCACCGTCAGGAAAGAGCTGTTCTCACAGCCGGATACAAATTATGAATATTCCATCTCGATGACGACGAGATCGCCGCGCGAAGGCGAAGTGGATGAAGTCGATTATTTCTTCAAAACCCGAAATGAGTTTGAAGAATTGATCGAACAGGACCAGCTGCTCGAATGGGCTGAGTTTGTCGGCAATTATTACGGCACACCGCTTGAGTACGTCAATAAAATGCGCGATGCCGGCCGGGATGTATTTCTTGAAATTGAAGTGCAGGGAGCGGCGCAGGTGCGTTCGAAAGTGCCGGATGGCCTCTTCATTTTCTTGGCGCCTCCGAGTTTGTCTGAACTGGAAGAGCGGCTGATCGGCCGGGGCACAGAAACGGACGAAGTGATTGCCTCGCGTCTCGGGGCTGCCCGCCAGGAACTTGAAATGATGAACTTATACGATTATGTTGTAGAAAACGATGAAGTTGAACATGCCTGTGACCGCATCAATGCCATCATCATCGCAGAACATTGCAAACGTGAACGTGTTGAAAAAAGATATTTTGATATGCTAAAGGAGAATGCCTGATGTTATACCCTTCTGTTGACAAACTAAAAACTCAAATCGATTCAAAATATTCACTGGTTGCGCTTGCTTCTAAGCGGGCACGCCAATTGCACGAACACGGCGACGAAAAGCTCGATAAATACGTTTCCCATAAGTCCGTCGGCAGAGCGCTTGAAGAAGTCGCTGCCGGAGCCCTAAAACCGGAACACCAAGATGAATTTGCAATTTATGAAGATGAAATTTAACGATTAATCGTAACCGACGACTCCCAGAGCAACTTTGTTCTTTGGGAGTTTGTTGTTTAGAAAGGGTGTTTATATTGTTGGCAAATCGTAAAATTCTATTGTGTGTAAGCGGAGGGATCGCCGTTTATAAAGCGGTTGCGCTTGTCAGCAAGCTATCCCAAGCGGGAGCTTCCGTCAAAGTGATCATGACCGAATCAGCCCGCCAATTTGTCCAGCCTTTATCTTTTCAAGTGATGTCGAGAAACGATGTCTATTTTGATACATTCGACGAAAAAGATTCATCAGTCATCGCCCATATCGATTTAGCGGATTGGGCAGATTTGATCCTCGTGGCTCCGGCAACAGCCAATGTCATCGGCAAACTGGCGAATGGCATCGGCGACGATATGGTCACAACGACGTTGCTCGCAGCCACGGCTCCTATATGGATGGCACCGGCGATGAATGTCCATATGTACGACCATCCGGCAGTTAAACGCAATATTCAGCAGCTTCATGAAGACGGTGTGCGCTTCATCGAACCTTCTGAAGGTTTTTTGGCATGCGGCTATGTTGGAAAAGGGCGTCTGGAAGAGCCTGAAAAAATTACCGCGCTGGTTGCAGATTTTTTTGCCGCCCCTAAACCATTGGCAGGCAAAAAAGTGGTCGTGACAGCAGGTCCCACAAGAGAACGGATAGACCCTGTACGTTTCTTGACGAATTTCTCAAGCGGCAAAATGGGCTATGCCATGGCCGAAGCGGCAGCGCAAATGGGAGCTGAAACGATTTTGATCAGCGGCCCTGTTTCCTTGCCAGTGCCAAATGGAGTTACCCGGATTTCCGTGGAAAGTGCAGCAGACATGCTGGAATCTGTCAAACTGCATTTCGATGATGCGGATATGGTCATTAAAACGGCAGCGGTTGCCGACTATCGCCCAATTGCCGTGCATCCCCAAAAGATGAAGAAACAAGAAGGCGGCTCAACAATTGAACTGGAGCGGACGGTCGATATTCTGCATTATTTGGGTGGACAGAAAATCCATCAATTATTGATCGGTTTTGCGGCGGAAACAAACGATGTGGCAAAATACGCTAAAGACAAACTTCAGCGAAAAAATGCCGATTATATCATTGCGAACGATGTCAGTGAAGCGCAGGCGGGCTTTGAATCCGATACAAACCGGGTGACTGTCTACGGCAAAGGCGGATTTGAACAGTCCTTTGAAATGATGCCGAAAGCAGAACTGGCACGCCAACTTTTAGCGATGATCCATGAACAGGAAGAGCGCCATGATCGCTGAAGTCATTGTCGACGTCGCCGCACATCCCATTGACCGGCCATTCGATTATGCAATTCCTGCACCCTTGCAAGTTTTAGTTGAACCGGGCATGCGGGTGAAAGTGCCATTTGGCAACCGCAAAGTCCTCGGGTTCATTACCGCGATAAAAGATACGACAGCGTTTGATCCGGCGCGCTTAAAGCCGATCCATGAATTGATGGACGTCGTGCCGGTGCTCAATGAAGAATTGTTGGACATGGCGAAATGGATGAAAAAGCAGACCGTCTGCTTTGAAATTGATGCCCTTCAAGTGATGATTCCTTCTGCGCTCCGGGCAAAATACGAAAAGCGTTTTGTGCTGAATGCACCGATCGAAGAAATTGCGGCGCCTTTGCAGGCCTATTTTGGCAAGCGGCCATTTGTCCGCGCCCAGGAAGCTGTCGAAGTCTATGGGTTATTGAAAAAAGAACTAGAAAAAGGCACGATTGTCGCAGACACGGATATCTCCCAGCAGACTGCTGTGAAAAAAGTCCGGATGATCCACATCACAGATTCGCTTGAAACATTGGAATCGATTGAAATCCGGCCGAATGCGAAACAGCAGCTGAAGTTAATGGACTATATGAAAGAGAATTTGGGAAAATCCATCGAATCTTCCCGGATGCAAAAAGATGCCGGCACCACTTTGCCGACAATTTACAGTTTGGTCGAAAAAGGGGCTGCTATCATCAATAATGAAGAGCTTTACCGGGATCCGAAATTGCAGTCGGAAATCGAACGAAAGCCTTCCTTGCAGCTGACGGATGCGCAGCAAATTGCTTTTGATGCAATCGACGGGTCGCTGAATACTTCCAAAACGTTCTTGCTTCACGGCATCACGGGAAGCGGAAAGACGGAAATTTATCTCCAGACCATCGACCAAGTGCTGAAAGAAGGCAAAGAAGCGATCATGCTGGTGCCGGAAATTTCGTTGACCCCGCAAATGACGCTGCGCTTTAAAGAACGTTTCGGCGATATGGTCGCGGTTCTGCACAGCGGATTGTCGGCTGGCGAAAAATACGACGAGTGGCGGAAAATCCAGCGCGGCGAAGTGAAAGTGGTGGTCGGTGCCAGATCGGCCATTTTTGCGCCTTTCCGTAACCTCGGCTTAATCATTCTGGATGAAGAACATGAATCCAGCTATAAACAGGACGACTCGCCGCGCTACCATGCGCGCGATGTGGCCATTTGGCGCAGTGAATACCATCAATGCCCGGTCATACTGGGCAGCGCCACGCCTTCTTTGGAATCCTATGCCCGTGCGCAAAAAGGGGTCTACGAACTTTTGGTGCTCGAGCAGCGAGCGAAAAATCAGCCGCTTCCCGAAGTCGAAATCGTCGATATGCGCGAAGAGCTTCGAAGCGGCAACCGATCGATGTTTTCTGTACCGCTCGCAGAAGCGATCCGGGAGCGGCTCGAACGGAAAGAGCAGATCGTCTTGTTCTTGAACAAACGCGGCTATTCTTCGTTTGTGCTGTGCCGGGACTGCGGCACAGTCATGCAATGTCCGAACTGCGACATTTCGCTTACGTACCACCGGTCTACGGAAATGATGAAATGCCATTATTGCGGATACGATGAGCCGGTGCCCCACACGTGCCCGGAATGCGAAAGCGAACATATCCGCTTTTTCGGAACAGGCACCCAAAAAGTGGAAGAAGAGCTGGCGCGTTTAGTTCCGGAAGCCCGGGTTCTCCGGATGGACGTCGATACGACACGCAATAAAGGCGCTCATGAAAAAATCCTTTCCGCATTCGGCGAAGGAAAAGCGGACATCCTCCTCGGCACGCAAATGATTGCAAAAGGGCTGGATTTCCCGAATATTACTTTAGTCGGCGTGTTATCCGCCGATACAACGCTTCATTTGCCGGATTTCCGGGCTGCAGAAAAAACGTACCAGCTGTTGACGCAAGTCAGCGGGAGAGCAGGGCGGGATGTTTTGCCGGGAACGGTTATTGTGCAATCCTATACACCGGAGCATTATGCGATCACTTTGGCAAAAGACCAATTGTATGAACCGTTTTATGACCGCGAAATGGCCATGCGCAGAGCAAGCGGCTATCCGCCTTATTATTACGTCGTGAATATCCAGTTTACCCATGAAGACTTGATGACAGCAGCATCCTATGCGGAGCAAACGGTGAGCTATTTAAAGGGGCAGCTGTCAGCAAATACGTTGATTATCGGCCCTTCAGCCTCGCTGATCGCCCGTGTCAATAATAGATATCGCTATCAATGTTTGATAAAATACAAAAAAGAACCGAAGTTGGCTGAAGTCATGCAGCAGTTGATTAAAATCTACCGCTCAGAATGGATTAAAAAAGGTGCGACCTTAGCAATCGATATGAATCCGACTTCCGTCATGTAAAGAAATGGAGAGAACAAAATGGCAATCCGAGATATAGTGAAACACCCGAACGAAATCCTTGAACAGAAATGCCTGCCAGTGACAAAGTTTGACAAGAAATTGGCGGTTTTATTGGATGATATGCATGAAACAATGGTTGAAAACGACGGCGTGGGCATTGCAGCACCGCAAGTCGGCGTGAATTTGCGCGTAGCCATCGTGGATTTTGCAGAAGGCCAGGAACCGATTGAAATGATCAACCCGAAACTTGTGTTATTTGAAGGGGAAGATACGGACGTCGAAGGATGCCTCAGCTTCCCTGGAATTTTCGGTGAAGTATCGCGCCCGGACCATATTAAGATCAAAGCGCAGGAACGCGACGGCTCCTGGTACGAATTGGAAGCTGAAGGCTACGAAGCACGTGCCATCCAGCATGAAATTGACCATTTAGACGGCATTTTGTTCACCTCGAAAATTTCCAATTACGTGACTCAGGAAGAATTGGATGCCATGATTGCAGAAGCGGCAGCTGAAGAGGAGGAGCAGATTTGACGAAAATCGTCTTTATGGGAACTCCGGCATTTTCTGCCCCAATCCTGCGCATGCTTGTAGAAGAAGGGTATGAAGTGGTGTCAGTGGTAACCCAGCCCGACCGTCCAGTCGGACGCAAAAAAGTTTTGACGCCGACTCCGGTAAAAGAAGAAGCCGTTCGTTTAGGGCTGCCCGTATATCAGCCGGAAAAACTAAAAAATTCCGAAGAGCTGCAGCATGTACTGGATTTGAAACCGGATTTGATCGTCACGGCTGCATTTGGCCAGATTTTGCCGACGGCCGTTTTAGAAGCGCCGAAACTCGGAGCGATCAATGTCCACGCATCATTGCTGCCAGCATATCGCGGCGGTGCCCCGATTCATCAGGCGATTATCGATGGCCAGACGGAAACCGGCGTAACGATCATGTATATGGTCGACCGTCTAGATGCAGGCGACATTATTTCCCAAACTACTGTTGAAATCGAAAAAACGGACCATACCGGCCGGATGTTCGAAAAGCTTAGTAAAGCCGGAACCCAACTGTTAAAAGAAACTTTGCCTTCTATTATAGAAGGAACGAATAAACGCATACCGCAAGAGGAAGAAAAAGTGACCTTTGCCCGCAATATTTCAAGGGAGCAGGAACGCATTGACTGGTCAAAATCGGCTCAGGCGATTTACAACCAAGTACGCGGATTGCACCCTTGGCCGGTCGCTTATACGACATTCCAAGAGGCGAATATGAAAATTTGGTGGACCGAAGAAGCCGATTCTTCGAAAAGCGGCAAACCCGGAGAAGTGGTCGAATTGGCCGATGAAGCGATTTTGGTGCAGACAGGCGAAGGAATTCTTGCCATTACCGAACTCCAGCCTGCTGGCAAAAAGCGGATGTCCGCGAAAGATTATTTAAAAGGACCGAAAATCCAGGTAGGAGATCGATTCGAATGAAAAACAAAAAACTTCACGGCAATGTCCGGGATGCCGCTTTTTCGATTCTTTGGGCAGTTGAGAACAAACAGGCATACAGCAACCTGCTTCTGCATCAAACCCTTGAAAATTATGGCATTTCAGCGAAAAACCGGGGCCTGCTGACGGAAATCACCTACGGCACCTTGCAGCATCAAATGACGCTTGATTATTATTTGGAGCCGTTTATCAAAGGGAAAATTGAGCCTTGGGTCCAAATCCTCTTAAGGCTGTCTCTTTACCAAATCGTTTACCTGGACCGGATTCCGTCGCATGCAGTCGTCCACGAAGCCGTGGAAATTGCCAAGCGGCGCGGCCACGGAGGAGTCGCTTCCTTAGTAAATGGCGTTCTCCGTTCCGTTCAGCGCGACGGCGTCCGTTCAGTTAATGAGATCAGTGATCCGGTTAAGAAAATTTCCATCGAGACGAGCCATCCTGAGTGGATGATCAAACGCTGGGCCGAGCAGTTCGGCCTCGAAAAAACGCGTGAAATGGCATTGGAAAACAATAAAATACCGGCACAGACGGTCAGAGTCAATACCGTAAAAGCGACACCGGAAGAAGTGATCGAAATGCTCGTTTCTGAAGGATTGGATGCTGTGCAAAGCCCGCTAGTGCCGGAATGCCTCATCGTATCAAACGGACAGCCGGCGAAGAGCCTGACTTTTGAAAAAGGGTTTATCACGATTCAAGACGAGAGCTCCATGCTGCCGGCTTATGCCCTGCAAGCGGGGCCCAACATGAAGATCCTCGATATGTGCGCCGCCCCTGGTGGAAAAACGACGCATATCGCTGAAAAGATGGGCAACCAAGGGCAGCTTTTTGCCATGGATCTCCATCCGCATAAAGTGAAATTGATTGATGAAACAGCAAAACGCTTAGGCCATTCGATTATCGAAACAGCTGCCGGAGATGGCAAGAAAAGCGTGGAGCGTTTTGGACCGGAGCAATTTGACCGGATCTTGGTAGATGCTCCTTGCAGCGGGCTTGGCGTCATCAAACGCAAGCCGGATATCAAATATTCCAAAACAGCCGATGATTTTTCACGGCTTCAGGATATCCAAGCCGACTTATTGGACCAAGCTGCGCAGCTGCTGAAGAAAGACGGCATTCTCGTCTACAGCACTTGTACAGTCGATTCGACTGAAAATCGGGGAACGGCTGAACGCTTCTTGAAAGAACATCCATACATGGAAAAAATGGAAGTTTCCCTGCCGGAAGCACTGGGGTTGAAAAATTCCGGGTTTGTCCAGGTATTCCCGCAGGATTTTGGAGGAGATGGATTTTTCATTTCCGCTTTCCGCAAAACGCAAACAAGTTAATTCACACAGGAAAAGATTTGATTTGAGGAGAAATGGGGTGTCGGGATTTGTATCAATACGTCATGGAAAGCGATACGGGAAAGAAAAGAAAAGTGAATGAAGACCGGGTAGCAGTCTTGAAAAGGCCTGAGGGGCTTATGCTTGCCATAGTAGCGGATGGGATGGGCGGCCATAACGCCGGAGATATTGCCAGCGAATTGACAGTCAGTACATTGAGCCGCTTGTTCAATGAAGAACAGCCGGATGCCTTCGTGTCGATCGAAAAGCGGAAATCCTGGCTTTCTTTGAATGTCCAATCGGTAAACCGGCTTGTCTATGAGTACGCAGAAACACATCCGGATTGCAAAGGGATGGGGACTACGCTAATCGCAGCCATTTTGGATAAAGAAGAATGCGTCATGTGCCATATCGGCGATAGCCGAGCTTACGTAATCGACGGATCGGTCGAGCAAGTCACACGGGACCATTCCTATGTCAATGTCTTGATCGACAACGGGGAAATCAGCGAAGCGGAAGCAGAAGACCATCCAAAGAAAAACTGGATCGTCAAAGCGCTAGGGACCGAACCGGATATTGACGGAGAAATCCTTCATTTTACCTTGGAAAATTATTCCTACTTGCTGATTTGTTCAGATGGTTTGAGCAATAAAATCTCAAAAGATGAAATCGCGTCGATCGTCCGTTCATCCAAGCCGCTTTCGCAAAAAGGGCAGGAGATGGTGAAGCTCGCCAATGATTTAGGAGGAGAAGACAATATCTCATTCGTTCTTCTGTCCTCAAAGGTTGAGGAGGTGTAGCCATGTTAATCGGCAGAAGCATAAATGGCCGCTATAAAATTTTAGAACTGATCGGCGGAGGCGGGATGTCCAACGTATATTTGGCCCACGACATGATCTTAGACCGCGATATTGCCATTAAAATTCTGCGCTACGATTTTTCAAATGAAGAAGAGCTGCGCCGGCGATTCCAGCGGGAAGCTTTGTCTACGACCAGTTTGGCACATCCGCATATCGTCAACATTTTCGATGTCGGCGAAGAAGGTTCACTGCATTACTTAGTCATGGAATATGTTCCAGGAAAAACCTTGAAAGAATACATAATCGACAATTCTCCCGTCGCGCCGGAACAGGCGGTCAAGATTATGAAACAGCTAGCATCTGCTTTGGCACATGCCCATCAAAACCAGATTGTCCACCGGGACATTAAGCCTCAAAACATTTTGATGGACGCGGAAGGAAACGTCAAAATTTCGGATTTTGGAATCGCGATGGCTTTAAGCGCCACGTCCTATACTCAGACCAATTCCGTGCTTGGAACGGTCCATTATTTATCGCCTGAACAAGCGCGGGGCGGCACCGCCAATAAAAAATCGGATATTTACTCTCTAGGAATTGTCATGTTCGAATTGTTGACAGGAAAATTGCCATTTTCGGGAGAATCGGCCGTCTCCATTGCGTTAAAGCATCTTCAGACCGAAACGCCTTCGTTGCGTGAAATTGTTCCGGGCATGCCTCAAAGTTTGGAAAACGTCGTGTTGAAGGCCACGGCCAAAAATCCGCAGCACCGCTATCAATCTGCCAGCGAGCTGGAGGAGGATTTGTCGACGGTGCTGCTGCCTGAACGTTTGGATGAACCGAAGTTTTCAGCTCCTATTGATGAAGACGCCACCCGGGCCATGCCAGCGATCAAAGACCCCGCGGTATACGGCAGCGTCGAAGAAACGAAAACAATAGCGCCGGTGAGCAAAAAAGAACCGGCAAAAAAACCGGTTGAACCGCCGCCGAAGAAAAAGAAGAAAAAGTGGCCTTGGATAGTGGGCATAGCAGTATTTTTAATTTTGGCAGGGTTAATTGTGGCAATCGCATTTCCGGATCTATTCGGACCGCGTCAAGTAGCGGTGCCGGACGTCACAGACATGGAACGCGACGAAGCGATTGAAGAATTGCGTTCGCTTGGATTTGTCATCGGAGAAGAAAAAGAGCAGACCTCGGAAGAAGTGGCCGAAGGCCGGGTGGTGAGGACGATACCGGAAGCCGGTAAAATGCGCAACCGCGAATCTGAAATCCAGCTGTTCATCAGCACAGGAAAAGAAAAAGCGGAACTTGCCGATTATGTCGGACGCACGATTGACCAAGCCCGGGAACTGCTGGGAGAACAGAATTATAAATCGATCGACCAAGAAGAAGAATTCTCGGATGAACCGGCTGGAACCATTTTGAGCCAAAAGCCTGAAGCAGGGACTGAAGTCATCATTTCGGAAACGGAAATTGAATTTACGGTCAGCAAAGGCAAAGACATGCGGGAAGTCCAGAACCTATCCGGCTTTACGGAAGTGGACCTCAATGAATATGCGCGTTCATCCGGATTTAACATTCGGATTGTTGATGAAGCCCCGTCTGATTCGGTTGCAGCCGGAGTCGTTTTATCACAGGACCCGGCTGCCGGAGAAGAACTCGAAGCAGGCAGCGATATTTTAGTGACGGTTTCGTCTGGCCCGGCTGCATTGCCGATGAAAACGTATATCCACACGATCCAGATTCCATATGAGCCGGCTGAACCGGCAGCTGAAGGGGAACCGGCCGTAGAACAAAAAGTTGCCGTCTATATCCAGGATGAAAATACGACCATGGCTGAACCTGCAGAGGAATTTACCATTACAGAAGACACTTCGCGCCGCATCGAATTGCAGATTGCCGAAGGGAAAAGTGCGGTTTATCGAATTGTGCGCGACGACCGCGTTATTGAAGAAGAAACAATTGCCTATAATTCAGTGGAATAGCCGATTCAAAGAAACGCCCTCTTTTCCAAAAAGAGGGGATTTCTTTACCTCAATTTAAAAGGAGTGAAAGCATGCCGAAAGGTCAAATCAGAAAAGCGTTAAGCGGGTTTTATTATGTATTGGACGACGATGGAGACCGCTACATTCAATGCAGAGGGCGCGGAGTCTTCCGCAATCGCCAAATTTCGCCGCTTGTTGGAGACTACGTCGATTACAAAGCGGACAACGATTTGGAAGGGACGATTCTGCACGTATACGAACGCAAAAATGAGCTTGTCCGTCCGCCTATTTCAAATGTTGATCAAGCCATTCTCGTTTTTTCGGCCAAGCAGCCGGATTTCCATCCACTCCTATTGGACCGCTTTTTGACGGCGATCGAATCGCATTCCATCGAGCCGATCATTTGCTTAACGAAAATGGATTTGCTGAAAGAAGAGGAACAAGAGCGGATCAGTGAATTTATTGCGGATTATGAAAAAATTGGCTATGAAGTCATTCCAACCTATAAAGGAGACGCTGAGCTCCAGGAGCGGCTCATGCCTACTTTAGAAGGAAAAGTCAGCGTTCTTGCTGGCCAGTCCGGTGTAGGGAAATCGACGCTGTTGAATACGATTTTGCCTTCATTGGAATTGAAGACAGACGATATTTCAAAAGCGTTGAACCGCGGGAAGCACACCACCCGCCATGTGGAATTGATTGAAGTGAACGGAGGCTTGCTGGCAGATACGCCGGGATTCAGTTCATTTGAATTTGATACGATGGAAAAAGAAGAGCTTTCAGCGTGTTTCCCTGAAATGGCGGAAAAGTCGAATGACTGCAAATTCCGGGAATGCCTTCACCTGAATGAACCGAAATGCGCCATAAAAGCAGCCGTGGAAACCGGAGAAATCAAAGATTACCGCTACAAACATTATTTGAAGTTTTTAGAAGAAATTATGAGCCGAAAGCCGAGGTATTCAAATGATTAAAATTGCACCTTCTATATTAGCAGCAGATTTTTCAAAACTGGGCGAAGAAGTCCGCGAAGTTGAGGCGGCGGGAGCAGACTGGATCCACATTGATGTAATGGACGGCCATTTTGTGCCAAATATTTCGTTTGGAGCCGTCGTGATGGACGCAATCCGGCCGTTGACGAACTTGCCGTTCGACGTCCATTTGATGATTGAGAACGCAGACCGCTACATCGAGGATTTTGCTAAAGCAGGAGCCGATTACATCACGGTCCATGTGGAAGCGAGCCCTCATTTGCATCGAACGATCCAATTGATCCGTTCGTTCGGCGTTAAACCGGGAGTGGTTTTAAATCCGCATACGCCGGTGGAAGCGATTTTGCCGATTCTGGAAGACATCGATCTTGTGTTGTTCATGACGGTCAATCCGGGCTTCGGCGGCCAGAAATTCATTGAATCGGTTGTGCCGAAAGTGGAGCAATTGTCGAAGATTATCCAAGACAAAGGCTTGTCCATCGACATTGAAATTGATGGCGGCATCAATGAAGAAACCATTATTCCATGTGCGAAAGCCGGAGCGAATGTATTCGTGGCAGGATCTGCGATCTACAGCAAACCGGACCGCGCTGCAGCATTGCAGAAAATCAAGAAGGCTGGAGAAGAGGCGATTTCGTGATTGTCGTTGTGACAGCAGGGGGCCCTCGTTCCGAAATGCCGGATTTCTCGGAATGGAAAGAGGCTGCGTTTATTGGCGTCGATGCTGGCACAGTCGTGCTGCTGGACCAAGGCATCCGCCCAATTGCTGCAGTCGGCGATTTTGATTCGGTGACAGAAGAAGAGATGCAGCGGATTGAAGCGCTGTTTCCGGCTCTTGACCGGGCAGCGGCCGAAAAAGACGAGACCGACACAGAACTCGCATTGGTGAAGGCGATGGAGTTTTCGCCCCGCCAAGTGATCGTTACAGGAGTGACGGGAGGCAGGCTGGACCATTATATGAGTTCGCTGCATGCCGTCTACCGGATGCAGCAAGAATTTCCGGATACGGAATTCATGCTGGTCAACCGGCAGAACCGCATCCGTTTCCTGTCGCCGGGATCACACCGTGTGCAAGCCGATAAAAAATACCGCTATATTTCTTTTTATCCGTTTGCCGAAACAGTCGAAGGATTTTCATTAACCCATTTCAAATACGAAGTTGCCGATGAAACCCTATCTTTCGGCTCTACCCGTTTTATCAGCAATGAACTGGAAACAGAAGGCATCGTCGCCTTTTCGAAAGGCAGCTGTGCGATGATTGAAAGTTCGGATAGAGTGGACGAGTTGGAACAAAGCAATAAATGAACGCATGAAAAAATGCCAGGCTGACAGAAGTCAATCTGGCATTATTCATGAGCGATTATACGCGCTCAACTTTTCCTGATTTCAATGCTCTTGCAGAAACCCATACACGTTTCGGTTTACCGTCTACAAGGATACGAACTTTTTGAAGGTTTGCTCCCCATGTACGTTTTGTCGAATTCAACGCGTGTGAACGGGCGTTTCCAGAACGAGCTTTGCGTCCACTAACTGCACATACTTTAGGCATGTAAGTCCCTCCTCACAAGTGAAGCTGAAAATTATAATAGAATTTCAGTTCGTTTTTCGTTTCACATACTTTAATAATTTACCACACACATTATCGCTTTGCAACTAATTTTGAGGGTCTTTCAAGAAAAAAACCTTTACACCCTAAACGGCGGCTTTTCTTGTATAATGGTTTCATGTAGAATGGAAGAAGTGAAATAGGACTCAAGGAGGAATTCTCATGTCGATTGAATTAAAGAACGAATATGGCCAAATCGATATTTCCAATGATGTAATTGCGCAAATCGCTGGAGGGGCTGCTATCGAATGCTACGGAATTGTGGGCATGGCGACGAAGCATCAGATCCGCGACGGATTAACCGATATCCTGCGAAAAGAAAATTTTGCTAAAGGGGTCATTGTCCGCCAAGAAAATGGCGACTTGGCAATCGATATGTATGTCATCATCAGCTACGGCACAAAGATTTCTGAAGTCGCTTATCAAGTGCAGTCCAAAGTCAAATATACGATAACCAAAACGCTTGGCATGCCAGTCAAGGCAGTTAATATTTATGTTCAAGGGGTTCGCGTCACGAACCCGTAAGAGGAGGAAAAAACGGCTATGAAGTCATTAAATGGAATTCAATTCGCGGAAATGGTACAGATGGGATCTCACCATCTGTTCCAGAATGCGGACTATGTAGATGCGTTAAATGTATTCCCGGTGCCGGACGGCGATACCGGAACCAATATGAACTTGTCGATGACGTCGGGCGCAAAAGAGACAAAAGCGAACGCAGAAGAACACATCGGCAAAACGGCAGGGGCTTTATCCAAAGGGCTCTTGATGGGCGCGCGGGGGAACTCGGGCGTTATCCTTTCGCAATTATTCCGCGGATTCGGCAAATACATTGCAAACGAATCCGAACTTTCTGCAGCGAAATTGGCAGAAGCGCTTCAGCATGGAGTGGAAACAGCTTACAAAGCCGTGATGAAACCGGTTGAAGGAACTATTTTAACCGTTGCAAAAGATGCAGCTGCCAAAGGAATGGAGCTGGCGAATAAAGAAGAAGATATTGTTGTTTTATTTGAAGCGGTGGTAGCGGAAGCGAAAGCTTCACTAGAACGCACACCGGACTTGCTTCCGGTATTGAAAGAAGTCGGCGTTGTCGACAGCGGAGGCCAAGGGCTTGTTTATGTTTACGAAGGATTTTTGGCATGCCTAAAAGGCGAACAGCTGCCAGAAAAGCATGCCCATAATACAATGGACGATCTTGTGAGTGCGGAGCACCATAAAAACATCGCCGGCTTCATGGATACAGCTGATATTAAATTCGGTTATTGCACAGAATTTATGGTGAAATTCGAAGAAGGCAAAAAAGAATTCAATGAAGCTGCTTTCCGCACGGATTTAAGTGAATATGGAGATTCGCTTCTGGTCATTTCAGACGATGAAATCGCAAAAATCCATATCCATTCGGAAGAGCCTGGAAAAGTTCTTACATATGGACAAAACTATGGCAGCCTGATCAGCATGAAGATTGAAAATATGCGCCAGCAGCATATCGATATTGTGGGGGAAGGCTTCCAAAAAGCACAGCCGGCTGCAGCAACTTCGCATCCGTACGCTGTCGTCACCGTAGCGATGGGCGAAGGGATTGCGGAACTTCTCCGCAGCATTGGCGCTTCTTATGTGATTGAAGGCGGGCAAACGATGAACCCTTCTACAGAAGACATCGTGAATGCCATCCGTTCGATCAATGCGGAACGCGTACTGATTTTGCCGAACAATAAAAACATCATCATGGCAGCGGAGCAAGCAGCAGAATTGCTGGATATCGAAGCGGCAGTCGTGCCGACAAAAGACGTGCCGCAAGGAATGTCTGCGCTTCTCGCTTTCAATCCAGAAGCATCGGTCCAGGAAAACCTTCAATTGATGGAGAATGCATCGAAACAAGTGAAATCAGGATCTGTGACTTTTGCAGTCCGCGATACGTCGATTGACGGCATCGAAATCAAAAAAGATGACTTCATGGGCATCTCGGAAGGCAAAATCGTCATTTCGGATTCCGACCTTGAACGGGTCACAGAAGAATTGGTGGCAAAGCTGATTGATGAAGATTCGGAAATTGTCACGATTCTTTACGGAGAAGACACGACGGAAGAAGCGGCTGAAGCGTTAGGCAGCTTTATCGAATCGTTAAATGATGAGGTAGAAGTAGAGATTCATAACGGAAAACAGCCGTTATATCCCTATATTATTTCTGTGGAATAGAAACGAGAAAGGGCTGGCCTGCAAGTCGACTAACGACTTATTGGCCAGCCCTTTATTTCGAATAAAGCGGAGCAGAATAAGATTGCTGTTGTATCGCTGCACTAGTTTCACTACTAAAGGAGCTGCCCGAATTTACTTTTGGGGCAATTCCTTTTATTTTTGTTAAATAGCTCAAAATCATGTAAACTGAAGCTATAAGTAACTGATAGAAAGGGGTTTGGGCCATGAAGTTCAAATCTGTTTTTGATATTATAGGGCCGGTCATGATCGGCCCTTCTTCTTCGCATACAGCAGGAGCTGCGCGAATTGGACGAGTGGCGAGAGATTTATTCGGCCGGCAGCCGAAATGGGCGAAAATCCATTTATACGGGTCATTTGCTGAAACCTATAAAGGCCACAGCACGGATGTAGCGATTGTGGGTGGATTATTGGATTACGATACATTTGATGAACGCATCAAAACTTCGTTTGAAGAAGCGGAAAAGCTGGGGATGAGTTTTGAATTCATACCGGAAACGGGCCATGTGGACCATCCGAATACCGCGCGCATCGTTATTGGCGATGAACGGTCTGAAATGTCGTTGATGGGCATTTCCATAGGCGGCGGCAAAATAGAGATTACGGAATTGAACGGCTTTCCACTGCGATTGTCCGGAAACCATCCGGCCATCCTGGTGGTTCATGAAGACCGGTCGGGCTGTATTGCAAACGTAGCAAATTGTTTATATAAATACGACATCAACATCGGGCATATGGAAGTTTCACGCAAAGAAAAAGGGCATATGGCATTGATGGTCATCGAAATCGACCAGAATGTCGATCGGGCGATTTTGGATGAACTTTCGGAACTGCCGAATATCACGCAAGTGACAAGAATTGCCGATTGAGAAGGGGGTTTCAACTGTGGAAGCATTATTTCGCAATGTACGTGAATTAGTTGAACGAGCGGAACAGGAAAATAAATTGATTTCAGAAATTATGATTGAACAAGAGATGCTATTGATGGACCGGTCACGGGAAGACATCATGAAACAGATGGACCGCAACTTGACCGTCATGGAAGAAGCCGTTGAAAAAGGCTTGAACGGCGTCCATTCCGTTTCCGGGTTAACCGGCGGAGATGCTGTCTTGCTGCAGGAATATATGAAAAAAGGAAATGCCTTGTCGGGCGACCTTTTGCTTGATGCTGTCAGCAAAGCAGTGGCGACAAATGAAGTAAACGCAGCGATGGGCACTATTTGTGCGACCCCGACTGCAGGATCTGCCGGCGTTGTGCCAGGAACGCTGTTTTCGGTGAAAAACAAATTAAATCCAACGCGTGAGCAAATGATCCGGTATTTATTTACATCGGGAGCCTTCGGTTTTGTCGTGGCAAACAATGCATCCATCTCAGGGGCTGCCGGCGGATGCCAGGCGGAAGTCGGATCGGCGGCAGCGATGGCTGCGGCGGCAATTGTGGAAATGGCTGGCGGAACACCGCAGCAATCATCCGAAGCTTTTGCGATTACAATGAAGAACATGCTCGGCCTTGTCTGCGATCCAGTGGCGGGATTAGTGGAAGTGCCGTGCGTGAAACGGAATGCCATGGGCGCCGCAAATGCCGTCGTAGCAGCTGATATGGCGCTTGCCGGCGTAACAAGCCGCATTCCTTGCGACGAAGTGATCGGCGCAATGTTTGAAATCGGCCAATCGATGCCAAGCGCTTTGCGGGAAACGGCTAAAGGCGGTTTGGCTGCAACGCCTACGGGCAAATGGCTGGAGTCCAAAATTTTTGGTGGAGCAGTGGTAGGCAGTGGGCAGTAAAGATTCTGTCGCCACGTTAAAAGGGGTCGGCAAACAAGCTGCCGAAACACTTCAGGAAATGAAAATTGAAACGATCCATGACCTTATCATGACGTTTCCTTACCGCCATGAAGATTTTCAGCTGAAAGATTTGGCTGATACGCCTCATAATGAACGGGTAACAGTGGAGGGAAGGGTCGAAAGTGAACCTTCCGTCCTTTTTTTAGGGAAGAACAAATCCCGGACGCAAGTGCAAGTGATGGTCGGCCGGCACCTCATCAAAGCGATTTTCTTTAACCAGCCATATGTTAAAGCGAAATTGCATATTGGCGAAATTGTTACGTTGACCGGCAAATGGGACCGGGGCCGCCAAGTGATTACGGTGTCCAGCCATACAATCGGACCTCGCACGGACGGAGTGGATTTTGAACCGGTCTATAGTTTGAAAGGCAGCATCTACCAAAAAACGTTCCGCAAATTGATGCGGCAAGCATTGGATATTGCGAAAACCGATTTGGAAGATTGTTTGCCTGAAAGCCTGCGGCAAAATTACCACTTGATGTCCGTCGGCGAAGCGCTGGAATGGATCCATTTTCCGACGGACGGCGAAGCGTTAAAGCAAGCGAGGCGCCGCTTTGTCTATGAAGAATTATTGATGTTCCAATTGAAAATGCAAGCGCTCCGAAAAAAGAACCGGGAAGAAGAAGGCGGCTCGTTTATCGATTACGATTTAAATCGCCTCAAAGAATTTATTCAGGCCTTGCCGTTCGATTTGACGGACGCCCAAAAGCGGGTCGTCAATGAAATCTGCAAAGACATGAAAGAGCCTTTCCGCATGAACCGGCTTTTGCAAGGCGACGTAGGATCCGGGAAAACGGTCGTTGCGGCCATTACTTTATATGCGGCAGTGACGGCAGGTCTTCAAGGTGCATTGATGGCGCCGACTGAAATTCTAGCGGAGCAGCATGCCAATACGCTCGCCCAGTGGTTCGAACCGTTCGGGCTGAATATTGCATTGTTGACGGGATCCGTCAAAGGGAAGAAACGCCAATTGATTCTGGAAAGCCTGGCGGCAGGCGAGATCCACATTTTGATCGGGACGCACGCGTTGATTCAGCCGGATGTGCGCTTTAGAAAGTTGGGCCTGGTCATCACGGATGAGCAGCACCGTTTCGGCGTCGACCAACGGAGAGTCCTGAAAGACAAAGGCTATAATCCGGATGTGCTGTTTATGACGGCTACTCCGATTCCGAGAACGTTAGCGATTTCCGCTTTCGGGGAAATGGATGTGTCGGTGATCGACGAAATGCCGGTCGGCCGAAAAGAAATCCAGACCTTTTGGATGAAGAAAGACATGTTCGGCAAAATTGTCGGCCGAATGGAAAAAGAGCTGGCTGCGGGACGGCAAGCATATGTCATCTGCCCGCTGATCGAAGAATCCGACAAACTGGATTTCCAAAATGCAGTCGATTTATTCCAGCAGCTTTCAAGCTATTTCCACGGCAAACATACGGTGGGATTGATGCACGGACGTTTGCCGGCGGACGAAAAAGAAGAAACGATGCGCTCGTTCACAGAAGGCGAAATTGCCGTCCTCGTTTCTACCACAGTGGTCGAAGTCGGAGTGAATGTCCCGAATGCCACGTTCATGCTGATTTACGACGCTGAGCGTTTTGGCTTGTCGCAGCTCCACCAATTGCGCGGACGGGTCGGACGCGGCAGCAACCAGTCGTTCTGTGTGTTGTTGGCAGATCCAAAGACGGAAGTCGGCAAAGAACGGATGACTTCCATGACGGAAACGAATGACGGTTTTGTGCTTGCGGAAAAAGATTTGCAGCTTCGCGGTCCTGGGGATTTCTTTGGCCGAAAGCAAAGCGGACTGCCCGAGTTTAAAATGGCCGATCTCGTGCATGATTACCGGGCGCTTGAAACAGCCCGAAAAGATGCGGAAACAATGATTAACAGTGAAGAATTCTGGGTCAGCGAAGAGACAAGGTGCCTACGCGAACAATTGGAAGAATCGGGAGCGCTGGCTCTTGGCAGGCTCGATTAAGAATGCAGGGACTCAGATAATCCTTGCATTCTTTTTTTGTTGTTTATATACTCATATTAGTACCAAGTGCTAATAGCGGGCGGTGACAATGTGAAAAGACCTAAAAAAATACGGCAGGAAGCGCTGGTCCAGTCAATCAAAGAAAACCCGTTTGTAACAGACGAGGAGTTGGCGGCGGAGTTCAGCGTCAGCGTGCAGACGATCCGGCTTGACCGCCTGGAATTATCCATTCCGGAACTTCGGGAACGGATTAAGCACGTAGCCGTAAAAACATTTGATGACGAAGTGAAATCGTTGCCGATCGATGAAGTGATCGGCGAAATCATAGATATAGAATTGGATGAGCGAGCGATCTCGATATTTGATGTGAAGCCGGAGCATGTTTTCCAGCGCAACCAGATTGCCCGCGGACACCACTTGTTTGCCCAGGCGAATTCCTTGGCAGTTGCCGTAATGAACGACGAATTGGCTTTGACGGTCAAGTCCGAGCTCCAATTCCTGAAGCCGGTCAAAGCGGGGCAGCGGCTGGTAGCGAAGGCGCAAGTAGTGGATCGCAATCCGGAAAAGAATCGGGCTTATGTAAAAGTCGTTTCTTCGGTGGATCAAGTGACCGTTTTTATCGGTACATTTGAGATGTACCGAATGACAGAACAAAGTGAAGGTGACGAAGAGTGAAAATAGCAGTAGATGGAATGGGCGGAGACAACGCCCCGAAAGAAATCATAGAAGGCGTCTATAAGGCATTGGACGAGTTTCCGGATGTGGCGGTGCAGCTATACGGCCATCAGGAAAAAATGCAGCCTTACCTAAAAGACCATGAGCGCCTGGAAATCATTCATTGCGAAGAAGTGATCGAAGGAACGGATGATCCGGTTCGCGCCGTTCGAAGAAAAAAAGATTCTTCCATGGTGAAAATGGCGCAAGCTGTCAAAGAGCAGCGGGCGGATGCCTGCGTCAGTGCAGGGAATACAGGGGCTTTAATGGCTGCCGGCTTGTTTGTCGTCGGACGGATTGAAGGAGTAGACCGTCCGGCGTTGGCGCCAACATTGCCGACGATGGACGGACAAGGTTTCGTCATGCTTGATATGGGAGCGAATGCGGAAGCGCGGCCGGAACATTTAGTCCAGTATGCCGTCATGGGCAGCATCTATGCTGAAAAAGTGAGAGGGATCCAAAATCCCCGGGTTGGCTTGCTAAATATCGGCACGGAAGAGAAAAAAGGAAATGATTTGACGAAAGCGGCCTTTCCGCTGCTTAAAGAAGCGCCGGTCAATTTTATTGGCAACGTCGAATCCCGTGATTTATTGAACGGCGCAGCGGATGTCGTGGTGACGGATGGATTTACCGGTAATATGGTATTGAAAACGATCGAAGGCACGGCGATGAATGTCTTCTCTATGATTAAAAAGGTCTTTATGTCATCTGCCAAAACAAAAGTGGCGGCATTTCTCGTAAAAGACGAAATCGGCGGGCTGAAAGGCATGCTGGATTATAGCGAATACGGCGGTGCCGGGTTGTTCGGGCTGAAAGCGCCAGTGATTAAGGCGCACGGGTCATCCAATTCCACGGCTTTGTTTAATGCGATCCGCCAAACCCGCACGATGGTGGAATTTGATGTGACGGGAACGATTTACAGTACGCTGAAAAAGGAGAGCCAAGATGAGTAAAATTGCATTTATTTTCCCTGGGCAAGGTTCTCAGGCCGTCGGGATGGGCGAAAGCTTCCTATCGGATGAAACTAGCAGAAGCTTTTTTGATCGAGCGGACGAGGCGCTAAGCGTCAATTTATCGGAACTGATGCTTGAAGGGCCTCAAGAAAATTTAACACTTACATACCATGCACAGCCGGCACTGCTGACTGTCAGCGCCATGATTACCGAACGATTGAACCGTGCCGGCATCGTGCCGGACTATACGGCCGGCCATAGCTTGGGTGAATACAGCGCGCTAGTTGCATCAGGCGTTTTGCCTTTTGAAGAAGCGGTCAGCATTGTCCATAAACGCGGATTGTTCATGAATGAAGCGGTTCCGGCAGGCGAAGGAACGATGGCTGCGATTTTGGGAATGGACAGCGAAGCACTGGAAAAAGTGACAAACGAAGTAACAGATACGGACGGTGTAGTGCAATTAGCCAATTTAAACTGTCCGGGGCAAATTGTTATTTCCGGAACAAAAGCCGGCGTTGAAAAAGCTTGCGCCGTTGCGAAAGAACGCGGGGCTAAACGGGCGATTCCGTTGGATGTCAGCGGTCCCTTCCACTCAGAATTGATGCGTCCGGCTTCGCAGGATCTGTCTAAAGTGCTTAGCCAGATTTACTTAAAAGATGCCGAAATTCCGGTCATCACAAACGTTGCGGCGAAAAGCGAAACGCACGCAACGCAATTCCAGGACTTGCTTGTGCGCCAATTGTATTCTCCGGTTTTATGGGAACAGTCAGTGCGTGAAATGATCGACCTTGGCGTTACAGTTTTCGTTGAAGTCGGACCGGGAAAAGTCCTAAGCGGGCTGGTGAAGAAAATCGACCGGTCGGTGAAGACATTGCCGGTCTATGACCTGGAATCATTTGAAAAAGCGGTAGAGGAGCTGGGAAAATGAGCAAACTGGCAGGCAAAACGGCCATCGTTACGGGGGCGTCGAGAGGAATCGGCGCTGAAATCGCCCGCAGATTTTCAGAAGCCGGCGCAAAAGTGGTTGTAAACTATAGCGGAAGCCAAGAAAAAGCGGAAGCGGTTGTAGCGGATATCCGGGCAAACGGCGGCGAAGCCATTGCCGTGAAAGCGAATGTTTCCGATTCCGATGCGGTCAAAGCGATGATCGAGGAAACAATGAAAGCTTTTGGATCCATTGATGTTCTCGTCAACAATGCGGGCATTACGCGCGATAACTTGATGATGCGCATGAAAGACGACGAATGGGATGACGTGATCAATACGAACTTAAAAGGCGTCTTCATTTGCACGAAAGGCGTTACGCGCCAAATGATGAAACAGCGGTCAGGCAGAATCATCAACATTGCGTCGATTGTCGGCGTCATGGGCAACGCCGGGCAGGCAAATTATGTAGCTGCCAAAGCGGGCGTGATCGGCTTGACGAAGACAACTGCACGGGAACTGGCAAGCCGCAATATTACAGCTAATGCGGTAGCGCCCGGATTCATCACAACGGATATGACCGATGCTTTAGGGGAAGATATCCAAAAAACGATGCTGGCCCAAATTCCATTAGGGCGTTTTGGCAAACCGGAAGAAGTTGCGAAGGCGGCATTGTTCCTGGCATCTGACGATTCATCTTATATGACGGGCCAGACGCTTCATCTTGATGGCGGAATGGTCATGTAGCAGGAAATTTTGTATACTGATTTGAGGGGAGGTGACGACATTGGCAACAGTACTAGAGAGAGTAACGAAAGTAATCGTAGATCGTCTTGGAGTAGAAGAGAACGAAGTGAAACTTGAAGCTTCATTCACAGGTGACCTAGGAGCGGATTCTTTGGACGTGGTTGAATTGGTTATGGAACTTGAAGACGAATTCGACATGGAAATTTCAGATGAAGACGCAGAAGGCATGTCTACAGTAGGCGACGCAGTAGCTTATATTGAGAAAAAACAAGCATAATCTTTTTCAAAATATAGAAGGCTGTTGAATGGGCCGGAAAATAAAGCCAATGAGGAAAAGGCCGTGCTTTTTCCTCATTGGCTTTTTCATGCTTCCGATGATAAAAGAACTGTAACAGCGCAGTTAAGACATTTTTTGCACAATGTCCTGAAAAAAGGTAAAATTAAACGAAGAACGTCAAAGGAAGGCAGATAAAAGATGGCAATGAAAAGAAAACCTACCCAGCAGAAAAACGGAACGCTAAAAGAAAGCGAGCGTGCCGCATTTACTGAGCTGCAAGAACAATTGAATATTCACTTCAAGCAACCTGCATTGCTTCACCAAGCATTTACGCATTCATCTTATGTGAATGAGCATCGGAGAAGATATTACACAGACAATGAACGCCTGGAATTTTTGGGTGATGCTGTCCTGGAATTATCGGTATCCCATTACCTGTTTTCAAAATATCCACAAATGAGCGAAGGCGAATTGACCAAATTGCGCGCAGCAATCGTTTGCGAGCCTTCATTGGTTTTATTTGCCAATGAATTGAATTTCGGCCGTTACATTCTTCTCGGCAAAGGGGAAGAATTGACTGGTGGACGCACTCGCCCTGCCCTTTTGGCGGATGTTTTCGAATCGTTTATCGGCGCTCTTTACTTGGATCAAGGGCTGGAGCCGGTAGTGGCCTTTTTGGACGTCGTCTTATTCCCTAAAGTGGAAACCGGTGCTTTTTCGCATGTGATGGATTATAAAAGCCAATTGCAGGAGCTCGTGCAGCAGAAGAACAACGGTGCATTGAGCTATGAAATCATCGAAGAAAAAGGGCCAGCCCATAGCCGCATTTTCGTGACGCGGGTGTCGCTGGCAGAGAAAGAATTAGGAATTGGAAATGGCCGCTCGAAAAAAGAGGCGGAACAACAAGCAGCTAAACTGGCAATCCAAAAATTGCAGGAAGCAGTGGAGGATCAATAATGTTTTTGAAACGATTAGAAATTATGGGGTTCAAATCCTTTGCCGATCGCATCGGCATCGATTTTGTTCCAGGCGTAACCGCGGTAGTCGGCCCTAACGGCAGCGGAAAAAGCAATGTGACCGATGCCATCCGCTGGGTGCTCGGCGAACAATCCGCCAAGTCCCTGCGCGGAGCAAAGATGGAAGATGTGATTTTTGGTGGCAGCGATTCAAGAAAAGCCCTGAATTTTGCGGAAGTCACCTTAATACTTGATAATACGGATGGCCGAGTCCCTCTCGATTACAGTGAAATCAGTGTAACGCGGAGGGTTTTTCGAAGTGGCGAAAGTGCCTATCTGCTTAACAAGCAAAATTGCCGCTTAAAAGACATCACGGATCTGTTCATGGATTCAGGCCTTGGAAAAGAGGCTTTTTCAATCATTTCCCAAGGGCGCGTCGATCAAATCTTAAACAGCAAGGCAGAAGAACGGCGTTCGATTTTCGAAGAAGCGGCCGGTGTTCTGAAATACAAGCAGCGCAAAAGAAAAGCGGAACTGAAACTGAATGAAACAGATGAGAACTTGAACCGCGTGCTCGATATTCTGCATGAGCTGGATAGCCGGATGGAGCCGCTTCAAATCCAGGCTTCGACAGCGCGCGATTACCTGGACATGAGCGAGCAGCTGAAAGACGCAGACATTGCGCTGTTGGCTTTTGATATTAGCCGCCTTGAAGAGGAAATGGCTTCACTAAGAGAAGAAACAAAGAGCCATACCGAAAAAGAACAGCAATTGGGCAAAGAAATTGAAGAAAAAGAACAGGCTGTGAAAAAGATCCGCCGTTCATTAGCCCAATTGGATCTTGAAATTGATGCTTCCCAAAACCGTTTGGTACAAGCGAGCGGCGAAACCGAGAAATGGGAAGGCCGCAAATTATTGATGTCGGAAAAGAAAAGCAACGCTCATCGCCAAGCGCAGCAGCTTCAAGAGTCGCTCGCCGCTGAGCAAGAGGAAAACGGCCAGCTGCAGCAGAAGCATGGGGCTCAATTGCAGCTGCTGGAAGAGCGAAAAGCCGAACAGCGAAAAGCCCAGATTGCGATCAAGCAATTGCAGGATCAATTAAACCGGACGCCTGGGGATATTGAAGAAGATATTGAATCACAGAAATCGGTTTATATCGAATTGATGAATGAGCAGGCAACGGTCCGGAATGAATTGAAAAACCTTGAACTCCAGGAGCTGCAATTATCGGAATCGAGCAGCCGCATTGCCGTACAGCAAGCGGATTTTTCGAAAGAACTGGCTAAACTGGAATCAGAAAAGGCATCAGCCGAAAAGAAACATCAAGAAATCCAGAAGCTGCTGGCTGAAAAACGCGCCCTTTATAAATCGACCGAAACTCATTTTATGGAGCTCAAAACAGGCTATGAGAAAAAGCAGGCGATGCTTTTCCAAGCGTATCAATCCCAAAAGCAGCTAGGTGCACGCATTCAGACTTTACAGGAATTGGAAGCAGATTTTTCCGGATTCTTCCAAGGTGTGCGTGAAGTGCTGGTAGCCCGTGATAAAGGCTTGCTCGAAGGAATTGTTGGAGCCGTAGCAGAAATCGCACAAGTGGACCAGAACTATGCAAAAGCGATTGAAACCGCTTTAGGGGCATCAAGCCAGCATATCATTACCGAAAATGAGCAGCATGCCCGTTCAGCGATCGAATTTCTCCGCAATAAGCGGGCGGGGCGTTCGACGTTCTTGCCGATGACGGTGATGAAATCCCGCAAAATTGCAGAGTCTTCCATTTCAGCTATCAAGCAGCATCCTTCATTCGTCAATATGGCGTACGAATTGGTCAGCTATGATGCCCAGTACCAAATGATTATTGAAAATCTGCTGGGCAATGTCATTGTTGCAAAAGACTTAAAAGGGGCTTCGGCCATCTCCAAATTGACCATGAGCCGCTACCGTGTCGTTACGCTGGATGGCGATGTCGTCAATGCTGGCGGTTCGATGACGGGAGGAGCCAATAAAACCGGGGCCTCGTTTTTCACGAGAAAAGCGGAGCTTGAGCAATTGATCCTTCAGTCGGCAGAACTGGCGGAAACTATTGTCCAGGCGGAGAAAACTGTGAGCCAAGAACAGTCGCAGGTGCATGAAACGGAACAGCGTTTGAACAACCTTCGTTCTGAAGGCGAAAAATACCGGGATTTAGAAGCGGAACGTGCCATGACGCTGCGTGAAGTGGAAGCCGTATTGAAATCGACGAAAGACCGCTTCCGTTTATTCCAGGCAGAACAAAGCAATAAAGATTTTGATCTGACTGAAGTGGCGAAGCGGAAAGAAACGGCTGCTGAACGCCTGGGTGAAATCGGAGAAGAGCTGGTGTCAGTTTCTTCTCAGATCGATGAATTGTCGCATTTCAAGCAGCAAAACGAATCGGCCCGGGATGCCGTAATGGCCAAACTCGCTGACCAGAAATCTTTATTTGCGGTGGTCAAAGAACGCGTCTCCCAATTGGTCCAAAGCGAAGCGGAGCTTCTGGAGCGCAAATTGAAGAGTGACCGCAAATTGCAGGATCTTCAAAAAGAATTGGATTGGATCCAATCGGAAGAAGCCGCGAAGGTTTATTCGGATGAAGAAATCCTTGCCGAGATTGCAAAATGGTCGGAAAAGAAACAATTGGAGCAAGCGGCGGTCGAAGCTTTGAAAGCAGAGCGTCTAGCGAGCCAAACAGAAATGAACGGACTCGACGAAAGTTTGAAAGAACAGCAGCGCCTCTATAAAGGCTTCGTCGAAGCGATCCGCATTTGTGAAGTGAAATCGACCCGGATAGACGTTCAAATCCAGACATTCCTTGCCCAATTGGAGACTGTTTATCAATTGTCGCTGGAAGAAGCGAAGCGGTTTGAATTGAAGGATGAGGAAGAAAATGTCCGCAAGAAAGTGAAATTGCTGAAGCAATCGATCGAAGAGTTAGGGCCGGTCAACCTTGGCGCCATTGAAGAATTCGAGCATGTATCTGAACGCCATACGTTCTTGACCGACCAGCGAAACGATTTGAATGAAGCGAAAGATACGCTGCGCACCGTGATCGGCGAAATGGATGAAGAAATGACCAGCCGCTTTGATGAAACGTTCCATGCCATCCGCACACAGTTCCAGCGTGTGTTCAAAGAATTGTTCGGCGGCGGTGCAGCGGACCTTGTTCTGACCGACCCGAGCGATTTATTGATGACCGGTGTGGATATTATTGCACAGCCTCCCGGCAAAAAACTTCAAAACCTGAATTTATTGTCCGGCGGGGAACGGGCGTTGACGGCCATTGCGCTCTTATTCGCCATCCTGAAAGTGCGCCCTGTGCCGTTCTGTGTGCTGGATGAAGTAGAAGCGGCGCTGGATGAGTCGAACGTTGTCCGTTACAGCCAGTACTTAAAGAAATTCAGCGAAGACACTCAATTTATCGTCATCACGCACCGCAAAGGAACGATGGAAGGGGCAGACGTCCTCTACGGCATCACGATGCAGGAGTCGGGAATTTCCAAACTGGTTTCTGTTAAACTGCAGGAAGAAATTTAAAAAGGAGTGGTTTTGTGAGTTTCTTTAAAAAGTTAAAAGATCGATTTGCCGGCAACGCAGAAGCCGAAGAGTCGACAGAGAAATATAAAGAGGGATTAACGAAAACCCGTACCGGATTTACATCTAAGATCAACGACTTAGTGGCAAGATACCGCAAAGTGGATGAAGATTTCTTCGAAGAATTGGAAGAAATCCTGCTGCAGGCGGATGTCGGCTTTGAAACGGTCATGGAATTGATGGACCAGCTGCGCTTCGAAGTGCAGCGCCAAAATGTAAAAGATACTTCGCGCGTCCAATCCGTTATATCTGAAAAATTGGTGGAGATCTACGAGGGCGGCGACGAAGAAATCAATGAATTGAAATTCGCCGATGGTTTGACAGTCATCTTGTTTGTCGGCGTCAATGGCGTCGGCAAAACGACGACCATCGGAAAATTGGCGCATCGCCTTAAAAGTGAAGGGAAATCCGTGCTTCTTGCAGCCGGCGATACGTTCCGTGCAGGGGCGATCGATCAACTGGATATTTGGGGGCAGCGCGTTGGCGTGGATGTCATCAAACAAAGCGAAGGGTCAGACCCGGCTGCGGTTATGTACGACGCGGTCCGTGCAGCAAAATCGCGCGGCGTCGACGTCTTGATCTGCGATACGGCAGGCCGTCTGCAGAATAAAGTCAATTTAATGAACGAGCTGGAGAAAGTTCATCGCGTCATTTCGCGCGAAGTGCCGGGAGCGCCGCATGAGGTGCTGTTAGCGCTGGATGCCACAACAGGGCAAAATGCTTTAATCCAAGCTCAGACATTTAAAGAAGCAACCAACGTTACAGGGATTGTTTTGACAAAACTCGATGGGACGGCAAAAGGGGGCATCGTTTTGGCGATTCGCCAAAAGCTGAAAATCCCGGTGAAGTTTGTTGGCCTCGGCGAACAAATGAACGATTTGCAGCCGTTCGACCCGCAAAAATACGTCTATGGCCTGTTTGCAGAAGGCCTGGATAAAGAAGAAGAAATGGAAGAGGCAGACAAGTAAAATTACTTGACGGAATAGGCAGTTTTCAGTATTGTTGTCAGTAGAGCAAGCGAGGTGAGCAGCGATGATGGGTTTGGAAAAGACAACACGCATGAATTATTTGTTTGATTTCTATCAGGAGTTGCTGACGCCCAAGCAACGGAGCTATATGATGCTCTATTATTTGGACGATCATTCATTAGGTGAAATAGCCGAGGCTTATGATATAACGAGGCAAGCGGTTTATGACAATATCCGCCGGACAGAAGCGATGCTTGAAGAGTATGAAGCAAAGCTGCAATTATTCGGGAAATTCCAGAAACGCCAGCAGCTGGTTGCGGAATTTGAAAAAGAACCGATTGCAGATGAGCGGGTCCAGGAATTTCTCAATCAATTAAAAGAGTTGGATTAGGAGGCGGAAATAGTGGCATTTGAAGGCTTAGCTGAACGCCTGCAAGGCACGATCCAAAAGATCAAAGGCAAAGGGAAAGTGTCTGAAGCAGACGTTAAAGAAATGATGCGCGAAGTCCGCTTCGCATTAATTGAAGCGGATGTCAACTTGAAAGTCGTCAAG
The DNA here is from genome assembly GCF_022819085.1 of Planococcus ruber. Taxonomy (GTDB): domain Bacteria; phylum Bacillota; class Bacilli; order Bacillales_A; family Planococcaceae; genus Planococcus; species Planococcus ruber. Next base: position 296,201 of record NZ_JALHAG010000001.1, read on the forward strand.
GAATTCGTAAAGAAAGTCAGCGAACGCGCTGTTGGCCAAGACGTTATGCAAAGTTTAACGCCGGGCCAGCAAGTCGTTAAAATCGTTAAAGATGAGTTGACGGAATTGATGGGTGGAGAGCAAAGCAAGATCGAGTTCTCCACCAAGCAGCCAACAGTCATCATGATGGTCGGCCTTCAAGGGGCCGGTAAAACGACGACTACGGGCAAGCTTGCGAGCCAATTGCGCAAAAAGAACAACCGCAAGCCCCTATTGGTTGCGGCAGACGTCTATCGTCCAGCTGCCATCCAGCAGCTTGAAACGATCGGCAAGCAATTGTCATTGCCGGTATTTTCGAAAGGCACAGATATCTCGCCAGTCGAGATTTCACGCCAGGCAATCGAATACGCAAAACAAGAGCATTTGGATACGGTCATTATCGATACGGCCGGCCGCCTGCACGTGGATGAAAACTTGATGCAGGAATTGAAAGATATCCGTGCATTGAAAGAACCGGACGAGATTTTCTTGGTCGTGGATGCAATGACCGGTCAAGATGCCGTCAACGTGGCACAGAATTTCAATGAGGCAATCGGCATTACCGGCGTCGTCTTGACAAAACTGGACGGCGATACACGAGGCGGTGCTGCACTTTCCATCCGTTCAGTCACCCAGAAGCCGATTAAATTTGTCGGGATGGGCGAAAAAATGGATGCGCTCGAGCCGTTCCATCCAGAACGCATGGCGTCCCGTATTTTAGGCATGGGCGATATGCTGTCGTTGATCGAAAAAGCGCAGTCGAATATTGATGAAGCAAAAGCGAAGGAAATGGAAGAGAAATTCCGCACGTCTTCGTTCACATTCGATGATTTTCTGGATCAGCTGACGCAAGTCAAACAAATGGGGCCGTTGGATGAAATTCTGAAAATGCTCCCAGGAGCAAATAAAATCAAAGGGCTTGAAAACGCGAAAGTGGACGAAAGCCAAATGGGGCGTGTCGAAGCGATTATCCGTTCGATGACGAAACAAGAGAAAACGTCCCCTGAAATCATTAATGCAAACCGCCGTAAGCGGATTGCCCGCGGATCCGGCACGACGATCCAAGACGTCAATCGCCTGCTGAAGCAGTTTGAAGACATGAAAAAGATGATGAAACAGATGTCCGGCATGAACCAAAAAGGCAAAAAGAAGATGTCGATGCCTGGATTGGATTCGCTTTTCAAATAAATTTTCAGGTGTTAAGAAAAAATACTTTACAAACTATTTAAAGCTTGCTAATATAATATCTTGTGTGAAACTATTCGGAGGTGCTTTAAGAAATGGCAGTAAAAATTCGTTTGAAACGTATGGGAGCTAAAAAGTCTCCTTTTTACCGTATCGTAGTTGCTGATTCACGTGCTCCACGTGACGGCCGTCAAATCCAGACAGTAGGTACTTACAACCCGCTGACAGTTCCAGCTGAAGTGAAAATCGACGAAGAATTAGCGTTGAAATGGCTTCACGATGGCGCTAAACCATCTGACACTGTACGCAACCTGTTTTCTCAAAACGGCATTATGGAGAAATTCCATAACGAAAAATTAAGCAAGTAAGGGAGTCTTTCTTATGAAGCAGCTGATTGAAACAATTGTGAAACCGTTGGTCGATCATCCGGAAGAAGTTCGAGTTGTAACAGACGAAAATGCAAACCGTATCGTCTACAAGCTTTCCGTGCATTCAGAAGATACAGGGAAAGTGATCGGTAAACAAGGACGCGTTGCGAAAGCGATTCGTTCAGTGGTCTATTCAGCAGCAGGCAATTACCATAAGAAAAAAACTTACGTCGATATTGTGGATTAACAAAAAGGGAGGAGCCTAGGTTCCTTCCTTTTTTGCAGCCAAAACCGAAGTGGAAGGATGTTTTAGCGTGAAATGGTTTAATGTAGGGAAAATCGTCAATACGCACGGCATTCGCGGCGAGGTCCGGGTGATGTCCCGTACGGATTTCCCGGAAGAGCGTTTTGCGGTCGGCATGAAGCTGGGGTTGTTCAAACCGGATGCGAAAAAACCGATCATGGTGAAAATCGCCAGCCATCGCCAGCATAAGAACTTTGAGCTAGTGACTTTTGAAGGCTATCCAAACATCAACGATGTCCAGGAATTCAAGGAATCCTATTTGCGGATTGCGGAGCATGACCTGACCGAGTTAGAAGACGATGCATATTACCACCACGAAATTCTGGAATGTACGGTTTTTTCGACAGAAGGCGAAGAAATCGGCGTAGTGACGGAAATTCTGGAAACGGGTGCCAACGATGTATGGGAAGTCACGCCGAAGAAAGGCAAGAAGCATTACATCCCATATATTGAAGATGTCGTCAAAGAAATCGACATTGATGAGAAGAAAATCGTCATCGAAGTTTTGGAAGGTTTGTTGTCGTGATGAATATACACGTCCTTTCTTTATTTCCGACCATGTTCGAAGGCGTTTTCCAGCAATCCATCCTGAAAAAAGCCCAGGAAAAAAGAGCGGTTTCTTTGGAAATCGTTGATATCCGGGAATTTGCGGACAATAAACGCCAAGTGGACGACTATCCTTTTGGCGGAGGCGCAGGCATGGTGCTGAAGCCGGAGCCGATTTTCAATGCAGTGGAAACTGTGGCAAAAGAACGGAAACCCCGCGTTATCCTCATGTGCCCGCAAGGCGAACGCTTTACGCAGGCGAAAGCGGAAGAGCTTTCAAACGAAGAAGAGCTGATTTTCATCTGCGGCCATTATGAGGGCTATGATGAACGGATCCGCGAGCATTTGGTGACGGACGAAATCTCCATCGGCGATTTTGTGCTGACTGGCGGAGAGCTGGCGGCAATGACCGTAATCGACAGTGTCGTCAGACTTCTTCCGGGCGTGCTAGGGAACTCCGATTCCCCTGTGAAGGATTCCTTCTCTACCGGCATGCTCGAACACCCTCAATACACGCGTCCGGCAGAATTCCGAGGCTGGAAAGTTCCGGCTGTCTTAACTTCAGGAAATCATGCGAAAGTCGACGAATGGAGAGAGCAGCAAAGCTTGCTGCGGACATTGGAGCGGCGTCCGGATCTATTGGAAAAGCTTGAATTGACGCCGAAGCAAGAAAAGCTTTTAGAAGCGTTGAAAAATAAAAAATGATAAGCGGATTTTCTCTTGCAGAACAAAAGATTTGGTGGTACTATGGAGTCTGTACTTTTATGTGAAGTACAGGATCACGGTGTTCCGCTGCAACAATCAATTGTGTGCAAGAGCATCTGTAGAAGGAGAGAAAAAAACATGCAAAACATTATTGCAGACATCACAAAAGAACAACTTCGTACGGATCTTCCAGATTTCCGTCCGGGAGACACTGTTCGTGTACACGTGAAAGTTGTCGAGGGAACTCGCGAACGTATCCAGGTATACGAAGGAGTCGTAATCAGTCGCCGTGGAGGCGGAATCAGTGAATCATTCACTGTCCGTAAAATCTCTTATGGTGTTGGTGTTGAACGTACATTCCCTGTACACACACCAAAAATTGCACAGCTTGAAGTTACTCGCCGTGGTAAAGTACGTCGTGCGAAATTGTACTACTTGCGCAACCTACGCGGTAAAGCAGCACGCATCAAAGAAATTCGATAAGATTGCACTAATGAAAGAGGGCGAATTCGCCCTCTTTCTTTTTGTTTATTTGGAGGGATTGCTGATGCCCCCGGCAGCTAGCCCCGCGGGATCCTAAGTCAGCCCACTCCGGAAATCAGGATTTCCTTCGTGTTCTGCCTTAAGCCTGTCGGGGCTGACAAGGCGTCTCCGCTTTTCTTGTCCAGCTGCAAGAGCCAGCTTCTCGGCTATAAGCCAGCCCGCTGCGGCGGCCACAGCCTCCTCGCAGTCTGTCTAAAACATATATTGCTCCTGCATTACTTCGTGCTTCGTCGCAAAGAGATGGACTGCACTTCGTTTAGACCATCTCTTAGCTGCCGAAGCTAAACGGCTCTTTCCGCTTTTCTTTGTCCAGCTCCAACGGCCAGCCTCTCGAGGTCTTAAGTCGTCTTGCCTGTGCGGCAAAAAGCGCCGCTTCGGCAATCCACCTTAAGCTTGTCGAGGCTAATCGGCCGTTTCCGCTTTTCTTTGTCTTTGCTAAAAGTTTGTTATCCTTGTACAATTAAAACAGAAAGTTTAGGGAGGAACATGGATGGAACGTGAAGTGAAGAAAAAAAATGAGGTTTGGGAATGGTCTAAAGCTTTACTGATCGCGTTCGGTATTGCTGCAATTATCCGCTTTTTCTTTTTCACCCCGATTGTGGTGGACGGAGAGTCCATGATGCCGACTTTGGAACATGGAGACCGGATGATTGTCAATAAGATCGGATATATTGTCGGGGAACCGGACAGATTCGACATTGTCGTTTTCCATGCACCGGAACAGAAAGACTACATTAAACGGATCATCGGATTGCCGGGCGATCACATCGCTTACGAAGAAGATCAGTTATACATTAATGGAGAAGCGGTCGATGAGCCTTATTTAGATGAGTATAAAAAAGGCATTACTGGAACATTAACAGAAGATTTTACTTTAGAAGAGAAGATTAACCAAAGTACGATCCCGGAAGGTTATGTGTTCGTCTTGGGCGATAACCGGAGGGCCAGCAAAGACAGCCGCCATATCGGAATTGTTCCGATTGACGAAGTTATTGGCAGCACGAATTTCGTGTTTTGGCCAGTAGCAGAAGCAGGGGTTATTAATTAAGGAGTGTTTTTAATGACGATACAATGGTTTCCTGGGCACATGGCCAAAGCCAGAAGAGAAGTTACGGAAAAACTGAAACTGGTTGATATCATTTTCGAACTTGTGGATGCCCGGTTGCCTTTGTCTTCACGAAATCCAATGATTGACCAAGTGATTCAGCAAAAACCCCGTTTGATCATATTGAACAAAATGGACATGGCAGATGATGCTGAAACAAAAAAGTGGATTCGTTATTTTGAAGATCAAGGAACAAGAGCCGTTGCCATCAATTCGCTTGAAGGCAAAGGGCTGCAATTAGTGACAAAAGCGTCTAAGGAAATTCTTGCAGAAAAATGGGATCGGATGATTGCGAAAGGCATCAAGCCCCGTGCGATCCGTGCGATGATCGTCGGCATTCCGAACGTCGGGAAATCGACGCTCATCAACCGCCTTTCCAAGAAAAGCTTGGCGAAAACCGGCAATATGCCCGGAGTGACAAAAGCGCAGCAATGGATCAAAGTCGGCAAAGAAATCGAATTGCTCGATACGCCGGGGATTCTCTGGCCGAAATTTGAAGATCCGGAAATCGGCTTTAAGCTGGCCGTCACCGGGGCGATTAAAGACTCGGTCATCCAAATGCAGGAACTCGCGGTCTATTCATTGAACTTCCTGGAACAGCGCTACCCGGAACGGTTATTGGAAAGATACGGAATTGAGCAGGTGGATGAAGAGATTGTCGAGACTTTCGATAAAATCGGCAAGAGGAGAAGATGTTTGACGAATGACGGGGAAGTGGACTATGAAATGACTGCAGAAATCATCGTCCGCGACATCCGGAATCAGCATCTTGGAAAAATCACATTCGATTATAAGGACGAAATGATTACAGAAGACGAAGCGTGATCGGAAACAAAAAGGCTGTTCTCAAGCAATTGGGCACAGCCTTTTCTAATGCCGTTCAAGCGCAGCAGACTAAGCAGAAATGGGTTGAAACAATGCAGAAAATAAAAGACATAAAAGAAAAGTTGGCGGCTTTGGAAGAATGGGATGCGTGGATGGATGAATTGGCAAAAGATGAACGTTCAAGCGTCCGGGCATTGGTGAAAACATGGCAGCGGAAAAAAGAAGCCAAAGCCAAACTAATACATAATCACCAAGCGAAATTGGATTTTGATGAATCATTCAAAACACATCCGGAAGCATTAGTTGCCGGGATTGACGAAGCGGGACGGGGACCGCTTGCGGGACCAGTCGTTACAGCAGCCGTCATCTTGCCGGAAGATTGTACAGCACTCGTCGGGCTGGACGATTCCAAAAAATTATCAAAAGCGAAACGCGATCATTTTGCTGAAATTATTCGAGAGACAGCCGTGAGCTACGCGGTTCACATTCAATCGCCGGAAGCGATCGACCGCTTGAATATATTCCAGGCGACAAAAGAATCCATGACAGCCGCAGCCCAATCCCTGGACCCGCAGCCGCACATTATCTTAGCGGATGCGATGAAGCTGGAGACAGCCAAACCTTGCGAATCCATCATCAAAGGCGATGCAAAAAGTTTGGCGATTGCAGCTGCTTCTATATTGGCAAAAACAGGGCGGGACGCCATCATGGACCGCTATGCAGAAGAATATCCGGAATATGGGTTTGAACATCACGCGGGCTACGGTACAAAAGAACACTTAGCGGCGCTTGCCCGGTACGGCGCCACTCCAATCCACCGAAAAACTTTCGAGCCGATCAAATCGATGGAAGCATCGAACAAGCTTTAATCGGGCGGCTGGATTTTGAATAGTCTAAGTTTTTAGGGCGATAATCATCAACTGTGGACATTCGATGACAACTTTAATACAATGGTATAGGCAATAAAATTACGAGACAGATGTTTGATTGGAGGATGACAGATGAATATCCATGAATATCAGGGAAAACAAATCCTAAAGCAATATGGAGTAGCAGTTCCTGAAGGCCATGTAGCTTTTTCTCCGGAAGAGGCAGTGAAAGCGGCTAAAGAACTTGGTACTGATGTTGTTGTGGTGAAAGCCCAAATCCACGCAGGTGGCCGCGGTAAAGCCGGCGGAGTTAAACTTGCGAAGAACTTGGATGAAGTGCGTACATATGCGAAGGAACTTCTTGGCAAAGTGCTAGTTACGCATCAGACAGGTCCTGAAGGCAAAGAAGTGAAACGCTTGTACATTGAAGCGGGAAGCGACATCCAAAAAGAATACTACCTTGGTTTGGTACTAGACCGCGAAACTTCTCGCGTAACTCTTATGGGTTCTGAAGAAGGCGGAATGGACATCGAGGAAGTGGCAGCAAATACTCCGGAGCGCCTTTTCTATGAAGAAATCGACCCGGTTGTAGGCTTGACTGGCTTCCAGGCTCGCCGCATGGCTTTCAACATGAATATTCCGGCAAAACTGGTAAACAAAGCAGCGAAATTGATGCTTGGATTGTACCAGGCTTACGTGGATACAGATGCAGCCATCGTTGAAATCAACCCGTTAGTGGTGACTGGAGACGGACAAGTCGTAGCATTGGATGCGAAATTCAACTTTGATGCAAACGCTCTTTACCGTCATCAGAACGTGATGGAAATGCGCGACTACGACGAAGAAGATGCAAAAGAAATTGAAGCTTCTAAGTATGACTTAAGCTACATTTCTTTAGATGGGAACATCGGCTGTATGGTTAACGGCGCCGGACTTGCTATGGCAACAATGGATACGATCAACTACTACGGCGGAACACCCGCTAACTTCCTTGACGTTGGGGGCGGTGCCACTGCTGAGAAAGTAACGGAAGCATTCAAAATCATTCTTTCAGACCAGAATGTAAAAGGGATCTTCGTTAACATTTTCGGCGGTATCATGAAGTGCGATATCATCGCAGAAGGCGTTATCCAAGCAGCGAAAGAAGTTAGCTTGAATGTACCTCTAGTTGTTCGTCTTGAAGGAACAAACGTAGAATTAGGTAAAAAACTGCTGAACGAATCAGGTCTTGATATTGTCGCAGCCGGAACGATGGCAGAAGGCGCTAAAAAGATCGTAGAACTTGTAGGCTAAGAAGGGCAGGGACAAAAATGAGTGTATATATTAACAAAGACACGAAAGTACTTGTGCAGGGAATTACAGGGTCAACTGCCCTTTTCCACACAAAACAAATGCTTGAATACGGAACGAAAATCGTTGCCGGCGTAACACCTGGCAAAGGCGGAACTGAAGTAGAAGGCGTACCTGTCTTCAACACTGTACAAGATGCTGTTAAAGCTACTGGTGCAAACGTATCAGTAATTTACGTACCGGCACCTTTTGCTGCAGACGCGATTCTTGAAGCTGTTGACGCCGACCTTGATATGGCGATCTGCATCACTGAGCACATTCCAGTATTGGATATGGTAAAAGTGAAGCGCTATATGGAAGGCAAGAAAACTCGTTTGGTCGGACCGAACTGCCCAGGCGTTATTACACCTGATGAGTGCAAAATCGGTATCATGCCAGGCTATATCCACAAAAAAGGGCATGTCGGCGTAGTTTCACGTTCTGGTACATTGACGTATGAAGCGACTCACCAATTGTCTGAAGAAGGCATCGGCCAGTCTACTGCTGTCGGAATCGGCGGAGACCCAGTAAACGGCACAAACTTCATCGATGTGTTGAAAGCTTTCAACGAAGATGAAGATACGTACGCTGTCGTAATGATCGGCGAAATCGGCGGAACAGCTGAAGAAGAAGCTGCTGCGTGGGTGAAAGCGAACATGACGAAGCCTGTAGTCGGCTTTATCGGCGGACAAACTGCTCCAGAAGGAAAACGTATGGGCCATGCCGGTGCGATCATTTCTGGCGGTAAAGGAACAGCTGCAGACAAGATCAAAGCAATGAACGAAGCTGGAATCGAAGTTGCAGACACTCCATCAGTAATTGGCGAAACATTGATCAAAGTGATCAAAGAAAAAGGCCTTTACGACAAATGTAAAACGCATTGATTAACAGAATAAGGCGCATCTTTTGGATGCGCCTTATTTTTATACAAAAAAATAGAGGAGGCAGAAAATGACTGAAGAATTTTTGCAGCGATTCTATGCACTTCATTATGTTTATCCGAAGCCACTGAACCGGCTCCAGCGATTAATGGCAGATGACCCTGAACTTGGCCGCTTGACATACAGGCCGCCGAACGAATGGTCGGCATTGCTTGGAATATCAATTGCTCAAGCCGCCTCATTGAAAAAAGCGTATGCCGATTCCTTGCATATCCCTTTTGATGAACTTTATCAAAAACATAAGATAACCCCCATATCTTATTTCCACTCCCATTACCCCGAAAGTTTGCTGGATTTGATTGACCCGCCAGCCATCCTATACGCAAAAGGCGATACACGCCTGCTTTTAGCACCCTTTAAAATCGCCATAATCGGCTCTAGAAAAGCTACCGGCTATTCGCGGGCCGCCATTCAGACGCTGCTCCCGCCTTTGATTGCGAAAAAAACGGTTATTGTCAGCGGTCTGGCGGTTGGTGCAGATGCGATGGCGCATCAAGAAGCTATCGATAGTGGAGGCCGGACCATTGCAGTCACCGGAAGCGGTTTTTTGCATCCCTACCCAAAAGAAAATCGTCCGCTCAATAATATAATAGAAGAAACCCATTTAGTCATAACGGAATATCCACCTTATATGCAGCCGCTCAGGTGGAATTTCCCGATGAGAAACCGCATCATCAGCGGGCTGTCAAAAGGGATCATTGTAACGGAAGCGAAAGAGAAGAGCGGAACGATGAGCACGATAGAACATGCACTGGAGCATGGCAGGGACGTTTTTGCGGTTCCAGGGAATATTTACTCACCTTTATCCGCAGGACCCCATAAACTCATTGCAGAAGGCGCTGTACCGCTATGGAACGGGGGGCGGGTACTGGAAGAATACCCCCAACTTACAGAGGATTTATAACTAAGCAAAATGAAAAACCTTGCATTCCGACAAAAACTGTTATACATTTTGCATCAGGTAATTCTTTTATTCATTTTAAGAAACCTCTATGAGGAGGAATATTCATGTCGGATTATTTAGTGATTGTAGAATCGCCGGCTAAAGCGAAAACAATCGAACGCTATTTAGGGAAAAAGTATAAAGTCCGGGCTTCACTTGGCCACTTGCGGGATCTTCCCCGCAGCCAGATGGGCGTGGATGTTGAAAATAATTATGAACCGCGTTATATCACAATTAGAGGCAAAGGCCCTATTTTGCAGGATTTGAAAAAAGAAGCAAAAAAAGCGAAGAAAGTCTTTCTCGCAGCTGACCCGGACCGCGAAGGGGAAGCGATTGCATGGCACTTGGCAAATGCGCTCGGCGTGGACCAGACCACGGAATGCCGCGTAGTGTTCAACGAGATTACAAAAGATGCCATCAAAGAATCATTCAAACATCCAAGAAAAATAGATATGGATTTGGTGGATGCCCAGCAAGCGAGACGGATACTGGACCGCTTGGTAGGCTATAGCATCAGCCCAATCCTGTGGAAAAAAGTGAAAAAAGGCTTGTCGGCGGGACGTGTTCAATCCGTTGCTTTGCGCTTGATCATCGACCGGGAAAACGAAATCAAAAATTTCGAACCGGAAGAGTACTGGTCCATTACAGGCGAGTTTGAAAAAGCGAAGAAGAAATTCGAAGCGCAGTATTACGGCTCTGCCACTGAAAAAATGAAATTGCAAAACGAAGAAGATGTAAAAGCAGTTATGTCTTCGATGAAAGATAAAAAGTTCACCGTGAACCGCGTTGTGAAAAAAGAAAGAAAGAGAAATCCTTCCCCTTCTTTTACAACTTCATCCCTGCAACAGGAAGCTGCCCGCAAATTAAACTTCCGTGCGAAGAAAACGATGATGTTAGCACAGCAATTATATGAAGGCATCGCAGTCGGCAAAGAAGGCATTACCGGTTTGATTACGTATATGCGTACAGACTCCACCCGGATTTCCGAAACCGCTAAAAAAGATGCCATGGATTTTGTGACAAGCAATTACGGAGAAGATTATGTAACCAAAACAACAGCCGCCAAACAGTCGGCCAAATCACAGGATGCCCACGAAGCGGTTCGTCCGACCAGCGTGATGCGGACGCCGGAATCGTTGAAAAGCATTTTGTCGCGCGATTTATACCGTTTGTATAAATTGATTTGGGACCGTTTTGTGGCGAGCCAAATGTCACCGGCTATTCTGGACACGGTGATGGCGGAATTGCAGAACGGGGAAGCGGTTTTCCGTGCCAACGGATCCCAAGTGAAGTTTCCGGGATTCATGAAACTCTATATCGAAGGTACAGATGACCAGACGGAAGACAAAGACAATATTTTGCCCGATATGGCAGAAGGTGATATTGTAGAAGCTGTTGCAATTGATCCGAAACAGCACTTTACTCAGCCGCCTCCGCGCTATACCGAAGCCCGTTTGGTCCGCACTTTGGAAGAATTGGGAATAGGCAGGCCTTCCACATATGCTCCGACATTGGATACGATTCAAAAACGCGGGTATGTCGCATTGGATGCCAAACGATTTATCCCGACAGAATTAGGGGAAATCGTCCACGGACTGGTCAGCGATTTTTTCCCGGATATCTTGAATATCGAATTTACGGCAAAAATGGAAAATGATCTGGACAGCGTAGAAGAAGGCGATATCGACTGGCGCGCCATCATTGATGTGTTCTTCAAGGATTTTGAAAAAGATCTCGAAGTGGCTGAAAATGAAATGGAGAAAGTCCAGATCAAAGATGAACCTGCTGGCGAAGATTGTGAAGTTTGCGGTTCTCCGATGGTCTTTAAGCTTGGCCGGTATGGCAAGTTTATGGCTTGCAGCAATTTCCCGGACTGCCGGAATACGAAAGCGATCGTCAAGCATATCGGCGTCACGTGCCCGACATGCAAAGAAGGCGAAATCGTGGAGCGCAAGAGCAAGAAACGCCGGGTTTTCTATGGCTGCGAACGGTATCCGGAATGCGACTTTGTCTCATGGGATAAACCGATTGAACGGCCGTGCCCGAAATGCAACGAGCTGCTTGTAGAGAAGAAAGTGAAAAAAGGCGTGCAGATCAATTGCACAAACTGCGACTACAAAGAAGAAGTTCAATAATAGACAGAGGTGTTAACTATGACGAAATATGTAAACGTGATCGGAGCTGGCCTTGCAGGAAGTGAAGCGGCTTGGCAAGTTGCCAAAAGAGGAATTAATGTGCGGCTTTATGAGATGCGCCCAGTAAAACAGACGCCAGCGCACCATACAGATAAATTTGCAGAACTTGTCTGCAGCAATTCATTGCGGGCGAACTCGCTTACCAATGCGGTTGGCGTGATCAAAGAGGAAATGCGCCATATGGATTCGGTCATCATCGAATCTGCAGACCGCGCGTCTGTTCCGGCAGGCGGAGCACTAGCCGTTGACCGCCACGAGTTTGCGGGATTGGTGACGGAAAAAGTCCGCAACCATCCGTTAGTTGAAGTCATTAACGAAGAAGTAACGGAAATTCCGGAAGGCATCACGATCATCGCAACCGGCCCATTGACTTCTCCGGCTTTGGCTGAAAAAGTCAGAGAATTGACAGGTGAGGAATACCTTTATTTCTACGATGCTGCAGCACCGATTATTGAAAAAGACAGCATCGACATGGATAAAGTCTATTTGAAATCCCGTTATGACAAAGGGGAAGCGGCTTACTTGAATTGTCCGATGACGGAAGAAGAGTTTAAACGTTTCCACACGGCTTTGGTCGAAGCGGAAGTCGTGCCGTTGAAAGAATTCGAAAAAGAAATTTATTTTGAAGGCTGCATGCCGGTTGAAGTGATGGCGGCTCGCGGAGAAAAAACATTGACGTTCGGACCGATGAAGCCGGTAGGGCTCGAAGATCCGAAAACAGGCAAACGCCCTTATGCTGTTGTGCAGCTTCGCCAAGACGATGCGGCCGGAACCCTTTACAATATTGTCGGCTTCCAAACGCACTTGAAGTGGGGACCTCAAAAAGAAGTGTTGCGTCTCATTCCGGGGCTCGAAAATGTGGAAATCGTGAGATACGGTGTGATGCACCGCAACACATTCATCAACTCGCCGCGGGTATTGAAGCCGACATATCAATTGAAGGCAAATCCGAACATCTTCTTTGCTGGACAGATGACAGGCGTTGAAGGCTACGTTGAATCAGCAGGAAGCGGATTGCTTGCCGGCGTCAATGCAGCTAAACTTGCACTTGGAGAAGAGCAAATCGTCTTCCCGGCAGAAACGGCTTTAGGAAGCATGGCGCGCTATATTACAGAAGCCGACAGCAAAAACTTCCAGCCGATGAACATCAACTTCGGATTGTTCCCGGATTTAGGCGAACGCGTAAAATCCAAGCAGGAACGTGCTGAAAAACATGCTGACCGTGCACTGGCAGCTATTCACAATTTTATGAATACCGTGACTGTTTAATTGAAAAAAGCCTCTAAATGTTGTTATAATTTAGAGGCTTTTCTATTTGCCAAAAAAGGTGGGTCCATCGGATGAATAAAGAAGAGATGCTCAAATCATTTATGGCCTACATTCAACTCGAAAAAAATTATTCCGAACACACCGTCCACCATTATGAAAAAGATTTGGAGGATTTTTTTCTGTTCCTAGAAAAAGAAGGGATTCCGGATATACGGGATGTAGAATATCTGCACGCTAGAAACTATGTCACGAATCTATACGAAATGACGCTGTCGCGCACGACAATTTCGAGAAAAATTTCATCCATCCGTTCCTTTTTCAAATACGGCAATCGCGAATTCGGGTTAAGTGAAGCCGCTTTCCGTTCGCTTTACCACCCTAAAAAAGAAGAACGCCTGCCGCAATTTTTCTATGAAGAAGAAATGGAGGCTTTATTCCTTTCTGTTCAAGGCGAGGACAAGTTGTCGCTGCGGAATATGGCGATCCTTGAACTGTTATATGCAACCGGCATGCGGGTCAGTGAATGCGTAAATATCCGCATGCAAGATTTGGACCGCCATATGCAGATAGTCAAAGTCATGGGGAAAGGGCGGAAAGAACGCTATATCCCTTATGGCCAGTTTGCCCACGAAGCATTGGAACATTATATTGAAGAAGCACGTCCTAAATTAATGAAGAAACAGGACCATCAAGGGCTTTTCGTCAATAATCGGGGCGAACTGCTGACGGATAGAGGCATTCGCCATATTTTGAGTGAGTGCATGAAAAAGGCATCGATCAATTCCACGATCTATCCCCATATGATCCGCCATACATTTGCAACGCATTTGCTGAATAATGGCGCTGATATGCGGACAGTCCAGGAATTGCTCGGGCATTCACATTTAAGTTCGACGCAAGTCTATACACATGTGACTAAAGAACATTTACGAAAAACATACTTAAATGCTCATCCAAGAGCTTAGAGGGGGATTTACCATGCAGGAATTCCATGCAACTACCATATTTGCCGTGCAGCATAACGGCGAATGTGCCATGTCTGGCGACGGGCAAGTCACTTTCGGCAATGCGGTCGTCATGAAACATACAGCAAGAAAAGTTCGGAGATTATACAATGGCCAGGTCCTGACCGGATTTGCCGGTTCTGTAGCAGACGCTTTTACGCTATTTGAAATGTTCGAAGGCAAACTGACTGAATACAATGGCAATCTTCAGCGCGCAGCTGTGGAACTTGCCAAACAATGGCGAGGAGATAAAATCCTCCGCCAGTTAGAAGCGATGTTGATCGTCATGAACAAGAACGAGCTGCTTCTCGTAGCCGGCACAGGTGAAGTGATCGAACCGGACGATGGCATACTTGCGATCGGTTCAGGCGGGAATTATGCATTGGCAGCCGGGCGTGCATTGAAAAAATATGCCGGCGATCAAATGACTGCCAAAGAAATCGCTCAGTCTGCACTTGAAACAGCAGCGGATATTTGCGTTTATACAAACCACGAAATTATCGTAGAGGAGTTGGGCAAATGAAATCACAACAAGATTTAACTCCTAGACAAATCACCGACCATTTGGATCGGTACATCGTCGGACAAAAAGAAGCCAAGCGTTCAATTGCGATCGCGCTTAGAAACCGCTACCGCAGAAGCCGGTTGGATGAAGAGCTCCGGGATGAAGTGATTCCGAAAAACATTTTAATGATCGGGCCGACGGGCGTCGGGAAAACCGAAATTGCTCGCCGCATCGCCAAATTGACAGGGGCTCCGTTCGTGAAAGTGGAAGCGACAAAATTCACGGAAGTGGGCTACGTTGGGCGTGATGTGGAATCGATGGTCCGCGATCTAGTGGAAGCGGCTGTCCGCATCGTCAAAGAAGAGAAATTTGAAGCCGTCAAATTCCAGGCGGAATCAGCAGCGAATGAGCGGATCGTTAAGCTGTTGGCGCCTTCGCGAAAGAAAAAAGCGAACGGCCAAAATCCATTGGAGATGCTTTTTGGACAAAAAATGGATCAGCAGGAAGAGGAAGATCCGACAGCTGAAGTGGAAGTCCGTGTAAAGCGGCGGGAAATTGCTGCAGACTTGAAGGCAGGAAAACTGGAAGATGAATGGGTCATGGTAGAAGTGACTGAAAACATGCCATCCATGTTTGATGCCCTGCAAGGTTCGGGAATGGAACAAATGGGTGCAAATATGCAAGATGCCTTATCCTCATTGATGCCGAAGAAAAAGAAAAAACGCCGTCTGCAAGTGAAAGAAGCCAGAAGAATATTAACAGCCGAAGAAGCCGCGAAATTAGTGGACGATGAGGAAGTGGCTTTAGAAGCGATCAAGCGTTCTGAACAGCATGGCATTATCTTTATTGATGAAATGGATAAAATTGCGAGCAAGAATAACTCTTCATCTGCCGATGTTTCCCGCGAAGGGGTGCAGCGCGATATCTTGCCGATTGTCGAAGGATCGACCGTATCGACAAAATACGGAGCGGTGAAAACGGATTACATGCTGTTTGTGGCAGCTGGAGCATTTCATATGTCGAAACCTTCTGATTTGATCCCTGAATTGCAGGGGCGATTCCCGATCCGCGTCGAACTTCAGAAGCTGGAAGTTGAAGATTTTGTCAAAATCCTTACAGAACCTAAACATTCTTTGATAAATCAGTACAAAGCGCTTCTCGAAACTGAAGGAGTTATGGTACACTTCAATGATGCGTCAATTATCAGACTAGCGGAAATAGCATATGAAGTGAACCAGGATACAGATAATATCGGTGCCAGAAGGCTCCATACGATTTTAGAGCGTTTGCTGGAGGATCTGTCGTTTGAAGCGTCGGAGATTTCACCGGCTCAAATTGATATCACGCCTCAATATGTGAACGAAAAGCTTGAAAATGTGGCTAAAAATAAAGATTTGTCACAATTTATTCTGTAATTTCATGCAAAATAGTTTCATTAAGTAGTAAAAACCTTTAGAATATTAAATAAATACTGTTCGCAAATTAGTAGGAGGTTCATTTAAATGAATTTATTGGAAAAAACACGTCGTATTAACTCAATGCTGCAAGCAGCTGCAGGGAAACCTGTAAACTTCAAGGACATGGCGGAAACTTTAAGCGAAGTAATCGAATGCAACGCTTTCGTCGTAAGCCGCAAAGGTAAAGTTCTTGGATATGCAATCAACCAGCAAATCGAAAACGAGCGCATGATCGGAATGCTTGAAGAGCGCCAATTCCCAACAGAGTATACTCAAAATCTATCAAATATCCACGAAACAACTGAAAACTTGGATGTTAACAGCGAACACACAATCTTCCCGGTAGAAGAGCGTGAATTGTTCAAAGAAGCGTTGACAACCATCGTACCGATCATCGGCGGAGGAGAACGTTTAGGAACGCTTCTTTTAGGGCGCGTAAACGGCGAATTCCACGATGATGATCTAATTCTAGGCGAATACGGCGCTACCGTAGTAGGGATGGAAATCCTTCGCGAAAAAGGCGACCGCATCGAAGAAGAAGCACGCAGCAAAGCAGTTGTTCAAATGGCGATCTCATCACTTTCTTACAGTGAGCTTGAAGCCATCGAACATATCTTTGAAGAGCTTGACGGCAACGAAGGTTTGCTGGTTGCTTCAAAAATTGCTGACCGTGTCGGCATCACACGTTCAGTTATCGTTAACGCACTTCGCAAACTTGAAAGTGCCGGCGTAATTGAATCGCGTTCTTTAGGGATGAAAGGGACATACATCAAAGTATTGAACACGAAATTCCTAGCTGAACTTGAACAATTGAAAATGAACTAATCAATGATTGAAAGGCACTGGATTGATTCCGGTGCCTTTTTTGTTTGATGCAAGATCCGGAGTGGATTCCGCTTCAAAATATTGCTTTTCAGAGACTAAAACTTAAAATTATTTTCGGAATCCAAACGGACATTTTCTAAGCCCTTCAATTAATAAGAGAAACTTGTTGCGGAACGAACCCAGACCGTGGTATAATTTCAAATGGTGTTAAATACACACGCATTTTGATCTGTTCCGCAGGTGCTTGCAAAAGTAACGGTTCAGAGAAGAAAAATGCGGAGGAAAAATAACCTATCAGGAGGAAACAAACATGTCAGTAATTTCTATGAAACAATTGCTTGAAGCTGGTGTACACTTCGGTCACCAGACTCGCCGTTGGAACCCGAAAATGAAAAAATATATTTTCGTTGAACGTAACGGTATCTACATCATCGACCTTCAAAAAACAGTCCGCAAATTGGAGGAAGCTTATAGCTTCATGAAACAAGTGGGCGAAGAAGGCGGTAAAGTGCTATTCGTTGGTACGAAAAAACAAGCTCAGGACGCGATCAAAGAAGAAGCAGAACGTTCTGGCAATTACTACATCAACCAACGCTGGTTGGGTGGAACACTTACTAACTTCGGTACAATCCAAAAACGTGTGAACCGTTTGAAACAAATCGAGCGCATGGAAGAAGATGGAACTTTCGAAGTTCTACCGAAAAAAGAAGTAGTTCAATTGAAAAAACAACACGAACGCCTTGTTAAATTCCTTGGCGGTATCCGTGATATGAGTTCACTTCCGGACGTAATGTTCGTAGTTGACCCACGCAAAGAGCGCATTGCAGTAGCAGAAGCAATCAAATTGAACATTCCAATCGTTGGTATCGTTGATACAAACTGCGATCCGGATGAAATCGATTATGTGATCCCTGCAAACGATGATGCAATCCGCGCGGTTAAACTTTTGACTGGTAAAATGGCTGATGCTTTGCTTGAGTCAAAACCTGAAGAAGACGAAGAAGTAGCAGCAGCTGAATCTGCTGAGTAATTCACAAGTATGACAGGTGATAAGCGGCCAAACCCACTTATCACCTTTTTTTGAGAAATCGTACACATCTTAAGGAGGAATTTAATCATGGCAGTTACAGCTCAAATGGTAAAAGAATTGCGTGAAAAAACAGGCGCAGGTATGATGGATTGCAAAAAAGCACTAGTTCAAACAGATGGCGACATCGACGCAGCAATCGATTTCCTACGTGAAAAAGGCCTTTCAAGCGCTTCTAAAAAAGCGGACAGAATCGCAGCTGAAGGGATTACTTCAATCCTGGTTCAAGGCAACGATGCGGTAATTTTCGAAGTAAACGCTGAAACAGATTTCGTAGCGAAAAACGAAGGATTCCAAACGCTTGTTAAAGAACTTGGCGAGCACTTGATCACAACGAAGCCAGCTACAATCGAAGAAGCGACTGCTTCAACGATGTCAAACGGTTCTACAGTTGCTGACCACATTTCAAATGCAATCGCTAAAATCGGCGAAAAAATCACTTTGCGCCGCTTTGAAGTACGTACGAAAACTGACGCAGACGCTTTTGGTCCTTACCTTCACATGGGCGGCCGCATTTCGGTGCTAGTTGTACTTGAAAACTCAACTGACGAAAGCGCAGCACGCGATATCGCTATGCACATTGCTGCATTAAACCCTAAATATGTATCACGCGACGAAGTTTCTGCTGAAGAAGTAGAACACGAGCGCAAAATCTTGACTGAACAAGCTCTAAACGAAGGCAAACCTGAAAACATCGTTGCGAAGATGGTAGAAGGCCGCCTTGGTAAATACTTCGAGGACGTTTGCTTGCTTGACCAAGCTTTCGTTAAAAACTCAGATCAAAAAGTACGCGATTTCGCTGCTTCAACTGGCGGAGCTGTTAAAGAATTCATCCGCTACGAAGTTGGAGAAGGCATCGAAAAACGTGAAGATAACTTTGCTGATGAAGTTATGAGCCAAGTCAACAAAAAATAATCATTTAATATGTTTTACCTGGGGAACACGTCCAAGTGTTCCCTATTTTTCAATAAAAGTGTAATGGAGGGTACCGATGAGTGTTCAACAATATAAACGCATTGTACTAAAACTAAGTGGAGAAGCGATGGCAGGCGGGCAAGGTTTCGGTTTGTCTCCTGAAATCATCAAAACGGTAGCCAGCCAAGTAAAAGAAGTGGTCGAGCTGGGTGTTGAAGTAGCGGTAGTAGTAGGCGGAGGCAACATCTGGAGAGGCAAGATCGGCTCAGAAATGGGTATGGACCGGGCAACTGCAGATTACATGGGGATGCTTGCGACAGTCATGAACTCATTGGCGCTGCAAGATTCTTTAGAAAAGCAAGGCATTGAAACGCGCGTGCTCTCTTCTATTGAAATGCGCCAAGTAGCAGAACCTTATATCCGCAGAAGAGCAATTCGCCATTTAGAGAAAAAGCGGGTTGTCATCTTTGCTGCAGGTACAGGCAATCCTTACTTCTCGACGGATACGACAGCTGCACTCCGTGCTGCCGAAATTGAAGCGGATGTGATTTTAATGGCGAAGAATAATGTGGACGGCGTTTATTCAGCTGATCCGAAAACAGATTCAACTGCCGTTAAATACGAAGAGCTTTCTTATTTTGACGTCATCCAGCAGGGGCTGCAAGTAATGGATTCTACTGCTTCTACACTTTGTATGGACAATGACATTCCACTCGTAGTATTCTCAATTATGGAAAATGGAAATATAAAACGGGCTGTTCTCGGTGAAAAAATCGGGACAGTAGTGAGGAGATCAATCTAATGCCGAAAATTGTATTGAACGATACGAAAACAAAAATGGAAAACGCCATTCAAGCTTTTTCACGTGAACTATCTTCTATCCGTGCAGGACGTGCTAACCCTTCGATCCTGAACAAACTGACAGTGGATTATTACGGAGCTCCTACACCCATCAACCAAGTAGCGGGGATTTCTGTTCCAGAAGCACGCTTAATCGTAATTCAGCCCTATGATAAAACAGTCATGGGCGATATTGAAAAAGCCATCATGAAATCCGACTTGGGCCTTAGCCCATCAAACGACGGAACGGTGATTCGCTTGGCCATCCCAGCGTTGACTGAGGAACGCCGCAAGGATTTAGTGAAACAAGTGAAAAAAGAAGCGGAAGACGCAAAAGTCGGAATCCGCAACATTCGCCGTGATGCAAATGATGATTTGAAAAAGCTCGAGAAGAAGAGCGAAATCACGGAAGACGACTTGCGCAGCTATTCTGATGACGTCCAAAAATTGACGGATTCATATATTGCGAAAATCGATGAAGTGGCTAAAGACAAAGAAAAAGAAATTTTAGAAGTCTAATCGAACTTTCACTCGTTATAAAGCGTCCTGTTTTACAGGACGCTTTTTTATGCCAAAAAATTCAAGTGCTTCGTGAAAGAAAGCGCACGAAGGCGATTTTTTTGATATGATAAGCATTAGACATGCCGATTTGTAATAGGTGGAGGATTAGATAATGTTCAATAAACTATTAAAAAGAATGGCCGATACCGCGCCGGAAAACGAAAGCCGTGCCTTGGCCGTGGCAAATGAAGAAGTGCCTGCGCATATCGCCATTATTATGGATGGGAATGGGCGCTGGGCAAAAAAGCGTTCATTGCCTAGAATAGCTGGCCACCACGAAGGAATGAAGACGGTCCGCAAAATCACAAAGCTTGCCAATCATTTAGGGGTAAGTGTTTTAACGCTGTATGCATTTTCAACAGAAAACTGGAAACGTCCTAAAATGGAAGTGGACTTTTTGATGCGTTTGCCGGAAGAGTTCTTATCGACTTTTCTTCCGGAATTGATAGAGGAAAATGTGCGAGTCGAAATGATGGGGTACCATCATAACTTGCCGTCGCACACCATCGAAGCGATACGAAAAGCAAAAGAAGCCACAAAAGACAATACCGGCCTTATTTTAAATTTTGCTTTGAACTATGGCAGCCGGGCAGAAATTGTGGATGCCGTGAAAGACATTGCCGCACAAGTCCAAGCTGGAAAATTAGCCCTAGAAGATATTACAGAAGACCACATTACAAATGGGTTGATGACGAATCAGCTTCCAGAGCCTGATTTGTTGATCCGCACAAGCGGGGAAGTCCGTTTAAGCAATTTTATGCTGTGGCAGCTGGCCTACACCGAGTTTTGGTTTACTGAAACGCTATGGCCGGATTTCGGCGAAGCGTCTTTGCTTGAAGCCATCGAGAACTATCAGCAGCGAAACCGCCGTTTTGGAGGATTGAAGGGAGAAGAAGCGAATTGAAACAACGGATCATCACCGGAATTATAGCCGCTGCCCTTTTCATTCCTTTTGTCATCATCGGCGGAATCCCGTTTATCTTGCTTACTTACGCACTTGCGACGATTGGGCTGCAAGAGCTTTTGAAAATGAAAGGCAGAACCCTTTGGAGTATTCCGGGACTCATTTCCCTTATCGCTCTTTATGCGTTCATGCTTCCTGATAAATGGGCCATCGGTTTAACGGAAATGACCGGCTACGTGAAAGTTGAAATTGCATTCTTGGCAGTTATTCTTCTGTTAATCCATACCGTAGTCGTGAAGAACAGTTTCACATTCGACGATGCGGCATTTGCGATTCTCGGGACGTTATATGTAGGAATCGGGTTTTATTACCTGATCGAAACGCGTTTGGAAGGGCTGGCGTTTGTGGTCTTCGCCCTTCTCGTGGTCTGGTTTACGGATTCAGGCGCTTATTTTACAGGCCGCAAAATCGGCAAACGCAAGCTTTGGCCGGAAATTTCGCCGAATAAAACCATCGAAGGGTTTATCGGCGGAATTGTCTGGGCGATTGCGATTGGGCTGATTTTCAACTTTTTTGTCGACCTTGAAAAACCGGTGCTTCTGATTATCGCTGTGTCGATCATCGCTTCTGTTTTTGGGCAAATGGGCGATTTGGTCGAATCCGCTTTGAAGCGCCATTTTAACGTGAAAGATTCCGGCAATATTTTGCCGGGGCATGGCGGCATACTGGATCGTTTCGACAGTATTCTATTTGTCATGCCGTTGCTTCACTTTTTGCATTTCATTTAAGAAAGGAATTAATTGAATGGGAAAAAATATCATCTTACTGGGAGCGACCGGTTCCATCGGTATGCAAACAGCAGACATCATTAGAGAACATCATACAGAATTTACGCTGCGCGGTTTTTCTGCCGGCAAAAATATTCAAGTGGTCAAACAGCTCATTCAAGAATTTCGGCCTGAAATTGTCTGTGTACAGAGAGAAGAAGATGCAACTGAACTTAGAAGAGAATTTCCTGGCGTCTCCTTTGTCTTCGGACATGCCGGATTAATCGAAACGGCTACATACGATGCGGATGTGCTGGTCAATGCAGTCATCGGCAGTGTTGGGTTGGAACCGACGTTGGAAGCCATTAAATTGGGGCGTACGATTGCCATCGCCAATAAAGAAACCTTGGTTACTGCCGGCCATCTGGTCTTGGGCAGCGCCAAAAAATACGGGGCGGATGTCTTGCCGGTAGACAGCGAGCATTCTGCTTTGTTCCAGGCTTTAAACGGGGAAAAAAGGGAGCAGGCGAGCCGCCTGATTTTAACGGCTTCCGGCGGCAGTTTCCGTGATTCGACTCGTGAAGAGCTGAAAAACGTCACCGTCAAAGAAGCATTGAACCACCCGAACTGGTCCATGGGCGCAAAAATCACCATCGATTCGGCAACCATGATCAATAAAGGGCTCGAGGTGATTGAAGCCCATGTATTGTTCGACTTTCCGTATGCAGATATTGCCGTTTTGCTGCACCGGGAAAGCATCATCCATTCGATGGTCGAGTTCCAAGATACGAGTGTCATCGCACAACTCGGAACGCCGGATATGCGGGTGCCGATCCAGTATGCCCTTTCCTACCCGGACCGGTTGCCGCGTCCGGAGGCAAAGCGCTTAAACTTGGCCGAACTTGGGAAATTGCATTTCCGTGAAATGGACTTTGAGCGCTTCCACGCACTGAAACTTGCTTTTGATGCGGGCAAAACAGGCGGCACGATGACCACCGTATTAAATGCGGCAAACGAACAGGCAGTCGCCATGTTTTTAAATGAAGAAATCAAGTTTCTCCAAATTGAAGAATTGATTGAACGCGCAATGGACCATCATGAAGTCATCTCTGCACCAGATTTGGAAACGATCCTGCACGTCGATGCTGAAACAAGAAAATCCGTTAAAAACATGCTAAAATAGCTAAAGATTAAAACCGGAAACGGTTTATAAGGATGGGTTTATATGGAAACAGTATTATCGTTTATCATAATTTTCGGTGCTTTAGTATTTTTTCATGAATTGGGGCATTTCCTTTTTGCGAAGCGTGCTGGCATCCTGGTCCGTGAATTTGCGATAGGCATGGGCCCTAAAATTCTTGGCATCACGAAAGGTGAAACCATTTATACGGTCCGGCTTTTGCCGATAGGCGGCTATGTCCGTATGGCTGGAGAAGACTTGGATACGATTCAGATTCAGGCTGGTCACCGCATTGGCGTTTTGCTTAATGCAGACGGCAAAGCCCAAAAAGTGATCATGAACCAAAAGACGATGTATCCGGATATTTTATTGCTGGAAGTCGAAGAAGCCGATTTGGAAAAAGAGCTTTACATTAAAGGATACGACGAAGAAGAGAAATTCGTCCGCATCGAAGTGGCCCGCGATGCAGTTGTCGAAGAAAACGGCAAAGAAATCGTCTTGGCGCCATATGACCGCCAATTTGATTCAAAAAGCATTGGCCACCGTTTTATGACCATTTTTGCAGGTCCGTTATTTAACTTTATCCTGGCATTCTTCATTTTCTCGGCACTCGGGATGATGCAGGGAATTCCAACGAATGAACCGATCATTACGGAAGTGACGGAAGACAGCCCAGCTGCTGAAGCCGGCATGCAAAACGGGGATTTAGTGACGAATATCGACGGCAAAGCGATTGCGAATTGGGATGAGCTGGTAGCGATTGTCCAAGATAATGCAGGCAATCCATTGCCATTCCAAGTAGAGCGCGGCAAAGAACAACTGAATTTCACGATTACTCCTGAAGTTTCTGAACAATCTCCCGAAGAAATCGGCGTTATCGGTGTTCTATACCAAAGCCCGTTCGAGAAAGATTTTCTAGGCTCCTTCGTATACGGGGCAGAACGGACAGTGTTCTGGTTCCAGGAAATTTTCCGTTTGCTTGGGATGCTGGTGACCGGGCAATTTACCATTGACGCCCTCTCAGGCCCAGTCGGCATTTACAAAACGACAGAAGAAGTAGCGAAATACGGTATTTTCACGTTAATGAGTTGGGCAGGGATGCTCAGCATCAACTTGGGAATCATGAACTTGCTTCCGTTGCCGGCATTGGACGGTGGACGTTTGATGTTCTTTATCATTGAAGCGTTGAGAGGCAAACCGGTAGACCGCCAAAAAGAAGGGATGGTCCATTTTGTCGGAATCATGCTTCTCATGGTCCTGATGATTGTGGTTACCTGGAATGATATTCAAAAATTCTTCTTTTAAATAGAAAAGCGACATAGGTTCAAGGAGTTGTGCAGCTGGAGTCTGGATAATTCCATCTTTTATTAAAAATTCATAGTCAGTTGAGGTGTATTTTGGAATGAAACAATCAGCAACTTTTATCCCTACATTAAGAGAAACGCCAGCAGATGCCGATGTGAAATCGCATCAGTTATTATTAAGAGCAGGCTTTATCCGCCAAAACACAAGTGGAATCTATTCCTTCTTGCCGATGGGCAAACGGGTTCTGCAAAAAGTGGAAACGATCATCCGCGAAGAAATGGAAGCTGCCAACAGTGTAGAAGTCTTTCTACCGGCTTTGCAGCAAGCAGAACTTTGGCAGGAAACGGGCCGCTGGTATTCCTACGGCGACGAATTGATGAGATTGACTGACCGCAACAACCGTGAATTTGCACTGGGTGCGACGCATGAAGAAGTCATTACGAGCCTATTGCGCGACGAAATCAAATCCTATAAAAAATTGCCCTTGAATCTTTTCCAGATCCAATCAAAATTCCGTGATGAGAAGCGTCCGCGTTTCGGTCTGCTTCGCGGCCGTGAGTTCTTAATGAAAGATGCGTATTCGTTCCATGCAACGAAAGAAAGCCTTGATGAGACGTATGAGGTGATGATGCAGGCTTATACCAATATCTTCACGCGGCTCGGCTTGAATTTCCGTGCAGTTATTGCGGATTCAGGCGCCATTGGAGGAAAAGACAACCATGAATTCATGGTTCTTTCTGAAATTGGCGAAGATACGATTGCATATTCGGACTCATCTTCTTATGCAGCCAATATCGAAATGGCGGCTGTGAACATGGAGTATCCAAAATCAGAAGAAGCAGTGAAAGAAATGGAAAAAGTGCCAACGCCGGATCAGAAAACGATTGCGGAAGTCTCAGCTTTCTTAAACGTTTCACAAGAAAAATGCATTAAGACGTTGGTGTTCAAAGCAGATGAAGATTTTGTCGTCGTGCTCTCACGCGGCGACCACGAAATCAACGATGTCAAAGTGAAACATGCAACTGGGGCAACGGTCGCCGAAATGGCGACTCCGGAAGAAGTAAAGGAATTGCTGAATTGTGAAATCGGCTCTCTTGGGCCAATCCAATTGCCTGCTTCCATCCGTGTATTTGCAGACAATGCCGTTAAATCGATTGTGAACGGGGTAACGGGAGCGAACGAAGAAGGCTTCCACTACATTAACGTAAATCCGGAAAAAGATTTTGCAGTTGAAGCATTTGCGGATCTCCGCTTTGTCCAAGAAGGGGACCAGTCTCCAGACGGCCAAGGTACGATCCGTTTTGCAAAAGGAATTGAAGTGGGCCATATCTTCAAACTGGGAACGCGGTACAGTGAAGATATGAAAGCGACATTCCTGAATGATCAGGGAAGAGCAACGCCTTACATTATGGGCTGCTACGGCATCGGCGTATCGCGTGTAGTGGCAGCAATCGCCGAGCAATTCCAAGACGACAGCGGCTTCACTTGGCCGGATGCAGTTGCTCCGTATGAAGTCCACTTGGTTCCTGTCAATATGAAGGATGAAACGCAGCGCACGCTCGGAGAAGAGCTGCACGAACTTTTGAAGTCGAACCGCTACGAAGTGCTGCTGGATGACCGCAATGAACGTGCCGGTGTGAAATTTGCCGACGCCGATTTGATTGGGATTCCTCTTCGCATAACGATCGGCAAGAAAGCGGCAGAAGGAATTTTAGAAGTGAAAGATCGCCGTACTGGCGACACATTCGAGTGGAATCGCGAAGAATTATTGGAGCAAGTGCAGCAATTCTTTAAAAAATAATCTCTAAATCTGATATGATTAAAGGAAAGTACTTAGGTGCTTTCCTTTCTTTATTTTCACCCGAAATAATGAAATTTCAGTTTCTTGAAAAGTTGTTTGGAAGTCAATCCGTTCAAGAATGAAAGAATCGATTAACTTGCCAGCTACACAAAGCGGCTAAGTATTAGATATCGGAAGAAGCTGTGGACAACAGAGGTTTTCCAGGAAATCAGCATTTATAAAAGACTCGTTTATAGATCTTGGGAATACATTTTAACGAAGGGGATAGTTATGACAAACCAGCAAGATTCAAAGATGCGCTTCAAGCTACTTCTTCAGCATCTCGACCTTATAGAAGATGTACATATGCCATATTTTGAGGGAGCGGAATTAACCCGGATGACTGTCCATAAGAAAGAGCGGACATGGCGGTTTTTGATCAAAGTCAAACAAGTATTGCCGCTTGAATTATTCTTATTGTTGAAAGAGCGCCTGCATACGACATTTTCAAGCATCGCTCATATCCAATTGAATATTCAAAGTGAAACGGCTAATGCAGACGGCGATTTGGTGACTGAGTATTGGAGATATGTCGTGGAAGAATTCTCTGACATGGCACCGCCGCTGCGGGATCAGCTTTTGTCTCAAGTTCCGGAATGGAGCGGTTCCAAGCTGATGCTTTGCTGCAGCCATGAACATGAAATGATGGCGTTGAAATCCAAATACACGGAAAAGTTGGCTGCAGTATACCAGCAGTTCGGCTTCCCGCGCATTGGCATCGATTTCCAATTGGCAGAAGGCGATCAGGAAGCTGCCCATCTCGCCTTTATGGAACAGCGCAAAATTGAAGAAGAAGAAATGGCGAAAAAAGCGCTCGCCGATATGAAGAAACGTGAAACGGACCGGGCAGACAACGGAGTGCCTGCAGGGCCATTCCAAATGGGTACGGCAATCAAACCGGATGAAGCCATTTCCGATATTAAATCAATCGTTGATGAAGAACGCCGAGTAACGATTGAAGGCTACGTCTTTGACGTGGAAGTCCGTGAACTTCGAAGCGGCCGTTCGCTTCTGACCGTCAAAATGACCGATTACACCGATTCGATTCTTGTGAAGATGTTCTCGCGCGACAAGGAAGACGCAGCGTTGATGGCCAGCCTGAAAAAAGGCATGTGGCTGAGAGCGCGCGGCTCGATCCAAATGGATACGTTCGTCCGTGATTTGGTCATGATGGCTCAGGACATGGCAGAAATCAAACCGGATTTCCGGAAAGATACTGCAGAACAAAAACGGGTGGAATTGCACCTTCATACGCCGATGAGCGCTATGGATGCTGTTTCCTCGGTGGACTCTTTAGTAGCGCAAGCGGCTAAATGGGGGCATCCTGCGATTGCAATTACGGACCACGCGGGCGTTCAATCGTTTCCGGATGCCTACGCAGCAAGCAAAAAGCATGGCATCAAAGCGATATTCGGGTTGGAGGCCAACTTGGTGGACGATGGTGTACCGATTGCCTACGAAGAGCGCCATGCCCTATTAGAAGATGAAACCTTTGTGGTCTTTGACTTGGAGACCACAGGCCTGTCAGCGGTTTACGACACGATCATCGAACTCGCCGCTGTAAAAATCAAAGGCGGACAAATCATCGATAAATTCGAGAGCTTTGCCAATCCGCACCATGAATTGTCAGCCACGACGATCGATTTGACAGGCATTACGGATGACATGGTAAAAAATGCGCCGGAAGTTGAAGAAGTGATCCGCAAATACCACGAATGGGCCGGCGACCATATCATGGTTGCCCACAACGCTTCCTTTGATATGGGCTTCCTCTATGTCAGCTATAAAAAATATGGCATTGAGACCAAACATGCCACAATCGATACATTGGAACTTGCCCGCATGCTGCATCCCGAATTGAAAAATCACCGCTTGAATACATTGGCGAAAAAATTCGGCATCGAACTCACCCAGCATCACCGGGCCATTTATGATACAGAAGCGACATCTTATTTATTGACGCACCTGTTGAAAGAAGCCCATCAAAAAGGGATTCTTTACCATGACGAGCTCAATGATTATGTGGGCGGGGGAGATTCGTATAAACGTTCGCGGCCGACGCATTGCACATTGCTTGCGCAAAATGACGAAGGCTTGAAAAATCTGTTTAAATTGGTGTCCGCTTCGCATATCGATTATTTTTACCGCGTGCCGCGCATCCCGCGTTCGCTGCTGCAGCGCCACCGAAAAGGATTATTGGTCGGCTCGGGCTGCGACAAAGGCGAAGTATTTGAAGCGGTCATGCAGAAATCGATGGAGGAAGTCGAGCAGACAGCGAAGTTCTATGATTACCTGGAAGTTCATCCGAAAGAAGTTTACTCGCATTTAATCGAACGCGAATTGATCCGGGATGAGTGGAATTTGGAAGACGTCATCCGCAAATTGGTGAAAGTCAGCAAAAAGCTTGAAATTCCGCTCGTTGCAACAGGCAATGTCCATTATTTAAATGAAAACGATGCGATCTTCAGACAAGTGCTGATCGGTTCCCAGGGTGGAGCCAATCCGCTGAATCGCCATAAATTGCCGAAAGTCCATTTCCGTACAACAACTGAAATGCTGGATGCTTTTGAATTTCTTGGCACTGAAACTGCGCATGAAATCGTCGTTGAAAATTCAAATCGCATTGCAGATATGATTGATACGGTCAAACCGATCAAAGACGACTTGTATACACCGAAAATTGAAGGCGCAGATGAAGAGGTCCGTGAATTGAGCTATAATATGGCCCATAAAATCTACGGCGAAAAGCTGCCTGAAATTGTCGAAGCCCGAATTGAAAAAGAATTAAAATCCATCATCGGACACGGTTTTGCGGTCATCTATTTGATTTCCCATAAACTGGTGAAAAAATCTTTGGACGACGGTTATTTGGTCGGTTCGCGGGGGTCGGTCGGTTCGTCGCTGGTCGCAACACTCACGGAAATTACGGAAGTCAATCCGTTGCCGCCGCACTATATTTGTTCGAAATGCCAGAAGTCGGAGTTTTTTGATGACGGATCCGTTGGATCCGGATTTGATTTGCCGGACAAACTCTGCCCGGATTGCAACATCCCTTTCCAAAAAGAAGGGCAGGACATTCCATTTGAAACGTTCTTAGGCTTTAAAGGGGACAAGGTTCCCGATATCGATTTGAACTTCAGTGGCGACTACCAGGCACGGGCCCACAACTACACGAAAGAATTATTCGGGGAAGACAATGTATTCCGAGCGGGTACGATTGGTACAGTCGCAGAAAAAACCGCTTACGGCTATGTCCGCGGCTATGCCAATGACCGGGACATGACGCTTCGCGGAGCTGAAATCGATCGGCTCGTGCAGGGATGTTCAGGCGTTAAGCGAAGTACAGGGCAGCACCCAGGGGGGATAATTGTTGTTCCGGACTATATGGACATTTACGATTTCTCGCCGATCCAGTTCCCGGCGGATGCACAGGATTCAGAATGGAAAACGACGCATTTCGACTTCCATTCCATCCATGATAATTTGCTGAAGCTGGATATTCTGGGCCACGATGATCCGACGGTGATCCGCATGCTGCAAGATCTATCCGGCATTGATCCAAAAACGATCCCGACGGATGATCCGGAAGTGATGAAAATCTTTTCAGGAGTAGAATCGCTTGGTGTAACGGAAAAGCAAATCGGCTGTAAAACCGGAACGCTCGGCATTCCGGAATTTGGTACCCGTTTCGTTCGCCAGATGCTTGAAGAAACGAAACCGACGACATTCTCGGAACTGGTTCAGATTTCCGGCTTGTCGCACGGGACGGATGTTTGGCTCAGCAATGCACAAGAGCTAATCCAAAACGGGACTTGCCAATTATCGGATGTAATCGGCTGCCGGGATGATATCATGGTTTATTTGATCTACCAAGGGCTTGAATCTTCTTTGGCTTTTAAAATTATGGAATCGGTCCGTAAAGGTAAAGGGCTGACACCGGAAATGGAAGAAGCAATGAAAAAAGAAGGCGTGCCGAACTGGTATATTGAGTCGTGCAAAAAGATCAAATACATGTTCCCGAAAGCCCACGCCGCGGCTTATGTATTGATGGCTGTTCGGATCGCTTATTTCAAAGTGCATTTTCCGATCCTCTACTACGCAGCGTACTTTACGGTGCGCGCTGAAGATTTTGATGTCAATGCCATGGCGAAAGGTTCTTCTTCCATCCGTGCACGGGTAGAGGAAATCAACTCAAAAGGCTTAGAGGCGTCGACAAAAGAGAAAAACTTGATGACGGTTATGGAACTTGCGCTGGAGATGGTGGAACGCGGATTTACTTTCCAGAAAGTCGATTTGTATAAATCGAAAGCGGATGAATTCATCATTGATGGAACGTCATTGATCCCGCCGTTCAATGCCATTCCCGGGCTCGGGACAAACGCTGCCAAATCGATTGTCGCCGCTCGGGAACATGGGACATTCCTGTCAAAAGAAGATCTTCAGCAGCGAGGCCGTGTGTCTAAGACGATCATTGAATACATGGACGACCATGGCTGCCTTGAAGGAATGCCTGATGCAAACCAGCTGTCGCTCTTCTAGGCATTTGCACCATTCCGATCATTATGGTATTATTGTAGTAACATTTACTGATAGCTCTGTCGCAGAAGAGTGGGATCTCCCGCTCTTTTCTGTTGTTATGGCATAAATTTGGCAGGAGGCACGTATGAGCAAAATTACAGAACAAATTGAACAACTCGCAATGCCCATCATCGAAGAACTGAATTTGGAACTCGTGGATGTGGAATTTGTAAAGGAAGGCCGCAGCTGGTTTTTACGGGTGTTTGTCGACAATCCGGAAGCGCCGATCGATATTGAACAGTGTGCAGTGGTCAGTGAAAAACTAAGTGAAATTATAGATGAAATCGATCCGATCGAGCAGAATTACTTCTTGGAAGTTTCTTCTCCGGGGGCGGAGCGTCCGTTAAAGAAAGACAAGGACTTCGACATGGCCATCGGGAAATTCATCTATATCAAAACGTATGAACCCGTTGAAGATGCAAAAGAATTCGAAGGATATTTGCTGTCGTATAATGAAGAACAAGTAGAAATTGAAATCAAAATCAAAACACGCAGAAAAACAATTGTGATTCCACGGGAAAAAATTGCCGTCATCCGTTTGGCAATTGACTTTTCTGTGAAACCTGATTGAAGAAACTTGGGAGTGAATTGACTAATGGCTAAAAGCAAGAAAACAAGCAAAAACAGCAGCAATGAGCTGCTAGAAGCATTGGATGCTTTGGAAAAACAAAAAGGGATTTCAAGAGAAGTGCTGATTGAAGCGATTGAAGCTGCTTTAGTGACAGCATACAAACGCAATTTCAACCAGGCGCAGAATGTTCGCGTAGATTTGAACTTGGGAACAGGTACGATGCTCGTCTATTCACGCAAAGATGTCATGGAAGATGTGGAAGATGACCGTCTGCAAATTTCGCTTGAAGATGCAAAGGCGATCAACCCAGCCTATGAGCTTGGAGATGTTGTAGAGGAAGAAGTGACGCCTCGTGATTTCGGCCGCATTGCTGCCCAAACCGCGAAACAAGTCGTGACTCAGCGCGTACGCGAAGCGGAGCGCGGATTGATTTTCGAAGAATTCGTTGACCGTGCCGATGATATCGTCAACGGCATTGTGGAGCGCATGGATGCCCGCAATCTTTATGTTGGCCTTGGAAAAGTAGAAGCGGTGCTTCCTCAGACGGAACAAATGCCGAATGAATCTTACCAGCCTCATGACCGCATCAAAGTCTACATCACGAAAGTTGAGCGTACAACACGCGGACCGCAAGTATTTGTGTCCCGTACACATCCGGGCCTTCTTCGCCGTTTGTTTGAAAACGAAGTTCCGGAAATTTTCGAAGGAATTGTCGAGATCAAATCTATCGCACGCGAAGCGGGTGACCGTTCGAAAATTTCGGTTGTCGCACACCGTGAAGACATCGATCCTGTAGGATCATGTGTCGGAGCAAAAGGTGCACGCGTCCAAACGATTGTCAACGAATTAAGCGGAGAGAAAATCGATATCGTGGAATGGTCGGAAGAGCCGGTTGTTTTTGTGGCCAATGCGCTTAGCCCTTCCAAAGTTTTGGATGTCCAAGTCAATGAAGAAGATAAATCGACAACAGTAGTAGTACCGGATTACCAGCTTTCACTGGCAATCGGCAAACGCGGTCAAAACGCACGCTTAGCTGCGAAATTGACAGGCTGGAAAATCGATATCAAGAGTGAGACGGATGCCCGTGAACTCGGAATCTATCCGAATGAAAACTCATCAATCGAGTTGGTCGAATCTGGTGAAGAATTAGACGACTTCGATTTCTACAACGAAGAAGAATAAGAAAGAAAAGGTGATGTCGGTTGGCTCTGCAAAAGAAAATTCCACTTCGGAAGTGTGTAGCTACAGGCGAGATGCATCCTAAAAAAGAAATGATTCGCGTTGTCCGCACAAAAGAAGGCGAAGTGTTTGTCGACTTGACGGGCAAGAAATCAGGCCGGGGCGCATACGTTTCCAAATCGGAAGACGCGATCGCCTTGGCGCAGAAAAAGAAAGTTTTGGACAATCAATTGGAAGTTAAAGTTCCAGCTGAAATTTACGACGAATTAATTCGCGTTGTCCGCAGAGAGCAGTTGAAAAAATAATGAATGATCAAAAAATCCTGCAATTACTAGGATTGGCGACTCGTGCACGCATGACCACCACTGGGGAGGAAATGGCCGTAAACGAAGTCCGCAACGGAAACGCAAAATTAATCATATTGGCTGAAGATGCTTCAGACAATACAAGCAAGAAGTTGCATGATAAATGCAAATCATATGATGTCGAGATTCGAGTATTCGGAACACGTTTCGAACTTGGACATGCAATCGGCAAAGAAGAACGAGTAGTGATTGCAATCACGGATTCAGGATTTGCCAAAAAACTGATAAGCTTGTTCGACGAAAAAAACCGGGGGTGAGCAGATGACCAAAATTCGAGTACATGAATACGCTAAAAAAGTAGACAAACCGAGCAAAGAAATTATTGACCAGTTGTCAAAGCTAAATATTGAAGTGGCCAACCATATGGCGACATTAGAGGACAACGCTGTTTCCAAATTGGACGGCATTTACAAAAAATCTGCACAAGGGCAGCGCATGCAAACGCAAACCCGCCAGCAGCATGCACAAAAAAGTCCACAAGGCGGTCAAGGATCCCGTCCTCAGGGGGGGCAAAGTGGTTCGCGTCCATCCGGACAAGGCCAGTCTCGCCCGCAAGGCGGCGGCCAAACCCGTCCACAAAGCGGCCAGGGGCAAAACAAACCGGCAGCGAGAGGCTCTAACTTTACGCCAAAAGCTGCAAAACCGACTGCAGGACCAGGACAGCGCAACTCAAACCGTCCAGGCGGCGGAAACCGCAACCGCAACAAAGGAAAGCAGCAGCGCCCAGCAAACCCGATGCCGCCAATGCCTAAAAAAGAAAAAGAACTTCCAGCTAAAATTACGTTCTCTGAATCGTTGACAGTTGGTGAATTAGCGAAAAAATTAGGCCGCGAGCCTTCTGAAATCATCAAAAAATTATTCATGCTTGGCGTTATGGCTACCATTAACCAAGAACTGGATAAAGATGCGATCGAATTGATCTGTGCAGAATACGAAGTGGAAGTGGAAGAAGAAATCATCGTTGATAAATCTGACTTGGAAGTTTACTTCGAAGCAGAAGATGAAACGTTGAATGAAGAGCGTCCGCCAGTTGTTACCATCATGGGCCACGTTGACCATGGTAAAACTACATTGCTGGATTCAATCCGCCATACGAAAGTGACTGCAGGCGAAGCCGGCGGGATCACCCAGCATATCGGTGCATACCAAGTAGTGGAAAATGGCAAGAAAATCACCTTCCTTGATACGCCAGGGCACGCTGCATTTACAACAATGCGCGCGCGCGGAGCGAAAGTTACCGACCTTGCGATTATCGTAGTAGCCGCAGATGATGGTGTAATGCCGCAGACGGTGGAAGCGATCAACCATGCGAAAGCTGCAGAAGTGCCGATCATCATCGCAGTCAACAAAATGGATAAGCCAAGCGCTAATCCGGACCGCGTCATGCAAGAATTGACCGAGCATGGCTTAGTTCCGGAAGCATGGGGCGGAGACACGATTTTCGTACCGCTTTCTGCTTTGAAAGGCGAAGGGATCGATACGCTGCTTGAAATGATCTTGCTCGTTTCTGAGGTAGGAGAATTAAAAGCGAATCCAGCACGCCGTGCTATCGGTACGGTAATTGAAGCGGAACTTGATAAAGGCCGCGGACCTGTTGCCACTTTGCTCGTCCAAGATGGAACATTGAACGTCGGAGACCCGATTGTTGTCGGCAATACTTACGGACGCGTCCGTGCGATGGTCAATGATATTGGCCGCCGCGTAAAAGATGCCGGCCCGTCAACTCCAGTTGAAATTACGGGATTAAACGATGTGCCTCAAGCAGGAGACCGCTTTGTGGTGTTCGAAGATGAGAAAACGGCTCGCCAGGTCGGTGAAACCCGTGCAACTTCTGCACTTCAAGTACAGCGTTCTGAAAAAACACGCGTTACCCTCGACAATTTGTTTGATCAGTTGAAGCAAGGGGAAATGAAAGAATTGAACCTTATTGTGAAAGCTGACGTTCAAGGCGCAGTTGAAGCGATGGCTGCATCTCTTATGAAAATTGATGTTGAAGGTGTAAATGTAAAAATTATCCACACTGGCGCCGGTGCTATTACCGAATCTGATATTTCATTGGCCGCTGCTTCAAACGCAATCGTTATCGGCTTCAACGTCCGTCCGGATGTGAATGCAAAACGTGCTGCAGAAGCTGAAGGTGTAGATATTCGCTTGCACCGTATCATTTATAAAGTAATTGAAGAGATTGAATTTGCCATGAAAGGTTTGCTTGATCCTGAATTTGAGGAAAAAGTCATAGGCCAAGCGGAAATCCGCAGCACGTTTAAAGTCTCTAAAGTCGGAACGATTGCCGGAAGCTATGTAATCGACGGCAAAATTACGCGCGACAGCGGCGTTCGAGTCATTCGTGAAGGAATTGTCGTTTTCGAAGGTGAAATCGATACATTGAAACGATTCAAAGACGACGCTAAAGAAGTAGCTAAAGGCTACGAATGCGGGATCACGATTAAAAACTTCAACGATGTAAAAGAAAATGACATTATTGAAGCCTTCGTAATGGAAGAAATCGAACGCAAATGATCCTCTACATGGAATGTGAATTCTTCATTCCGGTTGCGCATTCGTTAAAAGAAAAACGGGCGGTCCTGAAAAGCATGCTGACCCGTTCCAAGCAGAAATTCAACGTTTCAGCGGCAGAGATTGACCACCAGAATGTATGGCAGCGCACGCGCCTGGCCTTTGTTACCGTCGCTTCCTCGAAAGAAGTGGCAGATAAAGAAATGGCGCAAGTGCTCTATTATCTGGAAAGCAATCCTGCATGGGAATGTCTTGAAGTTCATCAAGAATATTTGTGAGAACGAGGTGAATAATCAATGACAATGCGCTCTAATCGTGTAGGCGAGCAAATGAAAAAAGAACTTAGCGATATTATCGGCCGCAAACTGAAAGACCCGAGAATCGGCTTTGTTACGGTAACGGACGTAGAAGTAACCGGGGACTTGCAGCAAGCGACGGTTTATATCTCTGTACTAGGCGATGAAAAAACAAAAGAACAGACTTTGCTGGGGCTGTCGAAGTCGAAAGGGTTTATTCGGTCGGAAATCGGCCAACGGATTCGCCTGCGCAAAACGCCTGAGCTCGCTTTTGAATTCGATACATCTGTTGCATACGGAAATCGGATTGATTCACTTTTGCGTGATATTCAAGAGCCAAAAGAAGACCAATAAGGATTTCATTGATTTCTAGTGCATTAGCGGCAAATCAGTGCAAGTTCAACGTTGCCGGCGACCGTCCCTTTTATAGCAGAAGGGAAAATCTGGCCGTCCAAGCTTAGTAAAAGCCTGCTGTCTACTATTAGATAAGCAGGCTTTTTTTATACATATTGAAAAAGGGGTTGGCAAGGAATGGCTATTAACGGAGTGCTTCCGCTATGGAAAGAAAAAGGCATGACTTCGCACGATTGCGTTTTTAAATTAAGAAAAATCCTGAAAACAAAAAAAGTCGGACATACAGGAACATTGGATCCTGAAGTCGACGGCGTGCTGCCGATCTGCATCGGAGGAGCCACTAAAGTGGCTGAATACATCACCGACCAAGGCAAAACGTATGAGGCGGAAGTAACGATCGGCTTTTCGACCGAAACAGAAGATGCGACTGGCGCCATTGTAGAATCGGACCTTTCTGAAAAGGCGGTTACGCGGAAACAATTGCTGGAAGCACTGGAAGCCTTGACGGGTGAAATTACGCAAATTCCACCAATGTATTCCGCTGTGAAAGTGAATGGGAAAAAGTTGTATGAATACGCGCGGCAGGGCATTCCTGTTGAGCGGCCGAAACGCACTGTCCGCATCGACTCCATTGAATTGCTAAGCGACGAGGAGCAATGGAGCGGCCAAGAGCTGAAATTTTCAATCCGCATCCGATGCGGCAAAGGGACGTATATCCGGACATTGGCTGTTCAAATAGGGGAAAAGCTCGGCTACCCGGCGCATATGTCGAAACTCACGCGTACGGCTTCTGGAAAATTTGATGCGAGAGACTGCAAAACACTTGCCGAAGTGGAGGAACTTGCTCAAAATGGAGCTATCGGCACAATTTTGAAACCGTTGAGTTACGGGCTTAGCAGCTTTCCATTTTTTGAAATCGACCGCAAAGATCTTTTTGCGATTAAAAATGGGCAGGTTCTAGACCGCCATCCGCTCATGGCAGAACATGAATTCCTGGTGTTCACAGTCGGAGGCGAGCCGCTTGCACTTTATAAGCGGCACCCGGAAAAAGCGGACAAGATGAAGCCTGAAAAAATGTTCGGTTCTCCGAAGATGGACGAGGTGTAAGATGGAAATCATTCATTTAAGTTATCCCAATCATATTGAACCGGAGGCGCCCTTCGGTCCGATTTCACTCGCGCTTGGATTTTTTGACGGCGTACATAGAGGGCATCAGCGTGTAATCGGCGAAGCAATAGCCCAAGCGAAAAAATTAAACATCAAGTCGGCGGTCATGACATTCGATCCGCACCCTTCCGTAGTTCTCGGCGGCAGGAAAGAAG
This sequence comes from Planococcus ruber, assembly GCF_022819085.1. GTDB lineage: Bacteria > Bacillota > Bacilli > Bacillales_A > Planococcaceae > Planococcus > Planococcus ruber. Next base: position 333,718 of record NZ_JALHAG010000001.1, read on the forward strand.
AAGTATTTTACATCACGCCGCTGCAAAAGAAAATGGAAATTCTCGAATCGATGAACGTGGACATTTGTTTTATTGTGCGGTTCACATCTGATTTTGCCCAGCTGAGCCCCGATGAATTTATTGAGCATTTCATCAAAGGGCTGAATGTGGTCCACGTTACTGCCGGATTTGACTATTCGTTCGGCAGTAAAGGGAAAGGCAATATGGAGACGATGCAGCAAAAAGGCGAAGGTTTCTTTGCAGTTACGACCATCGAAAAACAAATCGAAGCTGATGAGAAAATCAGTTCGACACGCATCCGCAGTTTGCTGAAAACGGGAGATGTCAAAGAAGTGAGCGGGCTGCTTGGCCGGCCGTACCGAATTTCCGGCACCGTTGTGAACGGCGATAAGCGCGGGAGAACCATCGGATTTCCGACGGCCAACGTCGAACCGGAAATCGGCACTTTTGTACCCGGACGCGGCGTTTACGCGGTGAGAATCCGCGTTCAAGGCCAGTTTTATAACGGCGTATGCAATGTCGGCTATAAACCGACTTTCAATAATCCGGATATTAAGAAAAATACCATTGAAGTCTATATCATCGATTTCGATCGGAATATTTACGGCGAGATGGTGGATGTCGACTGGTTGCTGCGCATTCGCGATGAACAGAAATTCTCGGGCATTGATGAACTGAAGGTGCAAATCCAGAAAGACAAAGAAACGGCGATTGCGTATTTTGCTGAGGGGAAATAAGACGCATAGTTGATTTTGAAAATGTCTTATGCTATCATTACAAAGTACTGAAAACGTACGAACCGTTGCTTGGCAAATCGAATCACCAACGTTTGCTCGGTAATAGGGGATATCAGAAATTAGGAGGTGGAAACAGTATGGCAATCACTCAAGAACGTAAAAATGAATTGATCAATGAATACAAAGTGCATGACACGGATACTGGGTCTGCAGAAATTCAAATCGCCATTCTTACAGAAGACATCAACAACTTGAACGAACACTTGCGTACTCACAAGAAAGATCACCACTCACGTCGTGGTCTATTCAAAATGGTAGGTCGCCGTCGCAACTTGCTTAAATACTTGCGCGAGAACGATGTAGCACGCTACCGCGAGCTTATCTCAAAATTAGGCTTACGCCGATAATAGCAATTAGTAAAAGCGGGATTCGTCCCGCTTTTTCTTTATGGATAAAATTTATCTCATTCAATCGCACTCCGATTGGATTTTTGATACACTAGATACAACTATTGGATACATATAGTGAAACATTGTAAGAGAGAGGAGCTCGATTATGGAGCAAACGAAAAAAGTCTATACATTCGATTGGGCCGGCCGCGAATTGCAAGTTGAAGTTGGCCAGTTGGCAAAACAAGCAAACGGAGCTGCCCTGATCCGTTACGGCGATACAGCAGTGCTTTCTACTGCCACTGCATCAAAAACGCCGAAACCATTGGATTTCTTCCCATTGACTGTAAACTATGAAGAGCGTTTATATGCAGTCGGCAAAATCCCTGGCGGATTTATTAAACGCGAAGGGCGCCCTTCTGAAAAAGCGACGCTGACAAGCCGTTTAATCGACCGTCCGATCCGTCCGCTATTCCCGGACGGCTTCCGCAACGAAGTCCAAGTCATTTCCATGGTTATGTCAGTCGACCAGGATTGCCCGTCTGAAATGGCCGCTATGTTCGGATCATCGCTGTCACTCATGATTTCAGATATTCCATTTGACGGCCCGATTGCAGGCGTTATCGTTGGGATGATCGATGGCGAATACATCATCAACCCGACAAACGAGCAGCTTGAGCAAAGTTCGATCAACTTGACTGTAGCGGGTACAAAAGATGCGATCAACATGGTAGAAGCTGGAGCGAAAGAAGTTTCAGAAGACGTCATTTTGGAAGCCATCATGTTCGGCCATGAAGAAATCAAGAAATTGATCGAATTCCAGGAACAGATTGCAGCTGAAGTCGGCAAAGAAAAAACGGAAATCCAGCTTTATGAATTGGATGCTGAATTGACGGCTACGCTGAAGGAAGCGGTAGAAGCTGATATGAATGCAGCAGTCCAAATCAATGAAAAGCAAGCGCGCAACGAAGCGATTGAAGAAGTGAAAGCACGCGCTTTGGCTGCATATGAAGAATCGGATGAAGCGGTGAAAAAACAAGCCGGCCAAATTCTTGATAAAATGGTCAAAGATGAAGTGCGCCGCCTGATTACGGATGAGAAAATCCGTCCGGATGGCCGTACGCCTTCTGAAATCCGTCCGTTATCTTCCGAAGTGGGCATCTTGAACCGCACACACGGTTCTGGATTATTCACGCGTGGGCAAACGCAAGCAATGAGCATTTGTACGCTAGGTGCTTTAGGCGATGTTCAAATCATCGACGGCCTTGGCATTGAAGACACAAAACGCTTTATGCACCATTACAACTTCCCGTTGTTCTCAGTAGGTGAGACTGGATTCCTTCGTGGGCCGGGCCGCCGTGAAATTGGGCACGGGGCACTTGGTGAACGGGCACTTGAAGCCGTGATTCCAAATGAAAAAGATTTCCCATATACGATCCGTTTAGTGGCGGAAGTTCTTGAATCCAATGGATCTACTTCACAAGCGAGTATTTGTGCATCAACGCTTGCGATGATGGATGCAGGTGTACCATTGAAAGCGCCGGTTGCCGGTATTGCGATGGGCCTTGTGAAAAAAGGCGAAAACTATACAGTTCTTTCAGATATCCAAGGGATGGAAGACCATCTTGGCGACATGGACTTTAAAGTGGCAGGTACGGCAAAAGGGATTACAGCACTTCAAATGGACATTAAAATTGACGGCTTATCCCGTGAAATATTGGAGGAAGCGTTGACGCAAGCACAAATCGGACGGATCCATATCCTGGAATCGATGCTTGCAACAATTGCTGAACCAAGAACGACGCTTTCTAAATACGCACCGAAAATCATCATGGTGAAGATCAATCCTGATAAGATCCGCGATGTGATTGGACCTGGCGGTAAAGTCATCAATAAAATCATTGATGAAACAGGCGTTAAGATCGATACGGAGCAAGACGGCACCATCTTCATTTCATCTGTAGACGAAGAAATGAATGCGAAAGCCAAAGCGATGATCGAAAATATTGTACGTGAAGCGAAAGTCGGCGAATACTACGAAGGCAAAGTGAAGCGCATTGAGAAATTCGGTGCTTTTGTCGAACTATTCCCTGGCAAAGACGGGCTTCTTCACATTTCTGAAATTCAGGAAGAGCGTACGAAAGAAGTAGAAGACGTTCTGAAAATGGACCAAGTTGTCAAAGTGAAAGTCATTGAAATCGACCGTCAAGGGCGCGTCAACCTTTCACGCAAAGTGGTCTTGAAAGAAGAAAAAGAAGCAGCTGAAAAAGAAAACCAATAAGATCTTCAACGAAATTGCCAGCTTACGTTGGCAATTTTTTTCAAATGACAGGATAATTAGGGACAACTGCAATTTAGCATCAGCGCTCCAGGCCATAAGCCTTAAGAGCGTTGGCGCTTTTCTTAAATTAGGGGGAAAAGAAATTTGGTAAATACACATGTATGCGGAAACGGGCTGCGGATCGTTTCTGAAAAAATTCCGCATTTTCGGTCAGTGGCTGTTGGAGTTTTTGTGAATGCCGGTTCAAGAGATGAACTGCCTGAAGAAAATGGATTGACGCATTTCATTGAACATATGCTGTTCAAAGGAACGGAAACGCGTTCGGCGAAACAAATCGCCCGGGAATTTGACCGCATCGGCGGAGACATGAATGCCTATACATCAAAAGAATATACCTGCTATTACGCGAAAGTGCTTGACCATCATGCAGAACTTGCGGTGACGGTGCTGGCAGATATGTTTTTCAATTCGAAAATGGATCCGGTGGAAATAGATAAAGAACGGCAAGTGGTCCTGGAAGAAATCAGCATGACTGAAGATATGCCGGATGACGATGTCCACGAACAATTGTGGAAAGTCATGTATCCCCACCATTCGATCGGGGCGCCGATTTTAGGGACGGTCCAGACGCTGCAAAGTTTTACAAAAGAAAAGATCGAAGATTTCATGGAGCGGCATTATACCCCTCGAAATACGGTCATCTCAGTAGCGGGAAATATTACGCCGGAATTGATTCGATTGATCGAGAAGCTTTTCGGCACATTCAACAGAACAAACCGGCCGAAAAACTATTTGCTTCCTGATTTTACTGCAGGCCACTCCTTTAAAACCAAAGAAACCGAACAAGGGCACCTTTGCCTCGGGTACCCGGGGTTATCGATGCAGCATCCTGATATTTTCAATTTGGCGGTATTGAATAATGTCATTGGCGGTTCCATGTCTTCACGCTTATTCCAAGAAATTCGGGAAGAGCGCGGGCTTGCGTATTCGATTTATAGCTACCATTCGGCGTATTCAGACCACGGGGCACTAGCGATTTATGGCGGCACTTCAAATGAGCAGATGCCAGAACTGCAGGAAGTGATCCTGGATACACTCGCGGCGATTAAAACGAACGGCCTGACGCGCGAAGAAATCGAAGATACAAAAGAACAATTGAAAGGCAATGTCATTCTCGGTTTGGAAAGCACTTCTTCCCGGATGAGCCGCAATGGAAAAAACGAATTATTATTGCAAAGACACCAACCGCATGAAGAAATCATCGAGTTGATTGAACAAGTGTCTGCGGAAAAAGTCCAGAACTTGATGAGTTTATTGACTGAGAATCCAGCTATTTCAATCATACAGTCAAAAAATGCTTCCTTTACTTAAGGAAGCATTTTTTTGTATGGAATTCACTGCTTTATCAGGATGAATTATGGTACAATAACGCCAATATACAGAGAAGGAGCGAATTTTGTGAAAACATATAATGTAGCAATCATGGGAGCTTCAGGAGCCGTCGGACAGCAGATGAAAGACCAGCTGGAAAAAAGGAATTTCCCGGTAAAAGAGATTGTATTTTTAGCATCAAGTCGTTCAGCGGGCCAGGAAATCGAATTTAATGGCAAAACCCATCTTATCCAGGAAGCGGTTCCTGAATCGTTTGAAGGCATTGATATTGCCTTATTCAGTGCGGGCGGAAGCATTTCCGAAAAATTTGCACCGGAAGCCGTGAAGCGCGGAGCCGTTGTTATCGACAATACAAGTGCTTTCCGAATGGATAAAGAAGTGCCGCTTGTCGTGCCGGAAGTAAACAAGAAAGATTTAACTTTACATAACGGGATTATTGCGAATCCAAACTGTTCAACGATCCAAATGGTTTGCGCACTGCAGCCGTTAAAAGAGCAGTATGGGCTGAAAAAAGTGGTCGTGTCCACGTATCAGGCCGTTTCAGGAGCTGGGCTAGCGGCCATCAATGAGCTGAAAGCACAGGCGGCAGACTTTGAAAATGCTCCGAACGCTGAAGCGAACGTGCTGCCGGTAAAATCAGCGGAACGGCATTTTCCGATTGCGTTCAATGCGATTCCGCAAATCGATCAGTTTACAGACAACGGCTATACGTTTGAAGAAATGAAAATGATCAATGAAACGAAAAAAATTATGCATGACGAGCACTTGGCTGTAGCGGCCACATGCGTCCGTTTGCCGGTTGTGACAGGCCATTCTGAATCGGTCTATGTGGAACTGGCGGGTGCGCCGACAGTGGACGATGTGAAAAAAGCGTTAGCCGATGCACCGGGCGTTGTGCTGATGGACGATCCTTCTAACCAAGTTTACCCAATGCCGTTAATGGCAGCCGGCCAAGACGAAGTGTTCGTAGGGAGAATCCGCCAGGACCTGGATAACCCGAACGGCTTCCATTTATGGATAGTCGCTGATAATTTAATCAAAGGCGCAGCCTTGAATTCGGTGCAAATCGCCGAATCGATGATTGAACAGGAAATCATCTAAGAGTTGCTTCTAATTGAGAAAAACTAAGCCGGACAGCCGTCCGGTTTATTTTTTGTTTGGACTGTTACCTTTAATTCCCGTATAATAAAGTCTATGGATGTGTACGGGTGAATTTTAGGAGGAAATAATTTGAGTAAAGTAAAGAATGAAGTCATCAGAGTAATTCCGCTCGGCGGAGTCAGTGAAATCGGAAAAGCGATGTATGTCATCGAAATTGATGAAGACCTCTTTGTCGTAGACAGCGGATTGATGTTCCCTGAAGATGAAATGCTGGGCATCGATATCGTCATCCCGGACATTACGTTTTTAGAAGAAAACAAAGACCGAGTAAAAGGGATTTTCCTGACGCACGGACATGAAGATGCAATCGGGTCAATCGCTTACTTGCTGAAAAAAGTGCAGGCGCCTGTCTATGGATCGAAATTGACGATCGCTTTAGCAAAAGAGCATGTAAAAGAGCAAGGTTCATTAAAGCAAGTGAAGTTCTTTGAGGTAACCAATAAGAGCCGTATGAATTTCGACAAGACGCATGTAACGTTTTTCCATACGACGCACAGCATTCCGGATGCTTTAGGAATTGTCTTCCATACATCTGAAGGTGCTATCGTCCATACTGGCGAGTTCAAATTTGACCAGTCGGCCAAAGGCAGCTACAAGCCGGATATCGCAAAAATGGCGAAACTTGGAGAAGACGGCGTCTTGATGCTGCTTTCCGATTCAACTGAAGCGGAGCGTCCAGGCTACACAACTTCGGAAACAGTCATTGCAGACCATCTGCTGTCTGCGTTTATCGCCGCTCAAGGGCGTATTCTCGTTTCCTTGTATTCGTCGAACTTCATACGGATCCAGCAAGTTTTTGATACGGCACATGCGACAGGCAAAAAAGTGGCAGTTGCTGGGAAAAGCTTGGAAAGCAGCTATGAAGTGGGATTGCGCTTAGGCTACTTAACCGTGCACGAAGATACGGTCATTTCCTTGAAAGACCTGGAAAACTACAACGATGAAGAAGTGGTCATCATCGTCACAGGCAACCAGGGCGAGCCGCTTGAGGCATTGGATAAGATGGTCCGCAAACAGCATAAAGACGTGAAAATCAAAGAAACGGATACCGTTTTGATTACGTTTACCCCGTCTCCTGGCATGGAAGTGCCAATGTTCCAAACGATGAACAAATTGGCGAAAGCCGGAGCAAATGTGTTAACGTCCAGCAAAAAAGTCCACGTATCCGGACATGGCAGCCAAGAAGATTTAAAAATGATGCTTAACATGATGAAACCAAAATATTTCATCCCCATCCAAGGCGAATACAAAATGTTAATTGCACATTCTAAATTGGCACAGCAAGTCGGCATGCACAAATCGGATATTTTCATCGCCGATAAAGGCGATATCGTCGAATACAAAGACGGCAAAGTCCGGATGAGCGGGCGCGTCACGGCCGGCAATGTTCTAATTGACGGCATTGGAATCGGAGACGTCGGCAACATCGTCCTTCGCGACCGCAAACTGTTGTCGCAAGACGGGATTTTCATCGTTGTTGTGACATTGAACCGCAAAGAAAAGAAAATTGCTTCAGGGCCTGAGATGATTTCAAGAGGATTCGTCTACGTGCGTGAATCGGAGCAATTAATGGAAGAATCCACCCAGTTGGTACGGAAAGTAGTCGAGAAATACGTCATTAAAGATGCTTTTGAATGGAATAATATTAAACAGGAAATTCGCGACACATTGAATTCTTATTTATTCCAACAGACAAAGCGCCGCCCAATGATCATTCCGATTATTATGGAATATTAAGAGAGTAAAAGTGAAAGGATTTCCATACCGCCTCACGCGGTGGAAATCCTTTTTCAATGTTTAGGAAAACGATCAGCGCGAGAAACATTCAAGATGAACGCTTCGGGGCTCCAAAGCCGAATCTAGCGATTGCGCTTTTCGTAAAAATGAAGGAAATGAGGGATTAACATGCCGCGGACTCCAGCAAAAAATAGAAAAAAGAAAAAACCGGCATCCAAGAAAAAACAGCAGTTTCCTCCGATCGGCTATGAAGTCATCGGCTTGCTGTTAATCGTCATGGCAGTGCTAATGGCGTTCCAATTGGGCATCATCGGGAAAATGCTGTTAAACACAGCAGAGCTTTTAATGGGGAATTTAGCCTTCTTAATTCCACTGGCTTTGCTCTTTACGGCTATCCATGTCATGGTGCGCCGAAGATGGCCAAGGCCAAGGCTGAAGGTGGCAGTGAGCGGGCTGTTCATTTTAACAGGCGTTGCGTTGATTTGCCATTTGGTCTATGCGGCTGGATCCATTTTGCCGCTTACATCGGGCAATGTGATAGCCGAGACGGTCAAATCCACCCGGTTGACGGGTTCGATTTGGCAAAGCTATGACGCCAGCGGAGCCGGTTTGTTCGGCGGATTTTTGTATGCCATGTTCCATGTTCTATTCGATACGGCCGGAACCTGGATAATTGCCATTCTTCTTCTTTCGATCGGAGCAATTATTTTAACCGGGAAAACAGCTGCCCCTTATATTGCAGAGAAAATCCCAAGCATGCGCCCGGCAATTGATGGCATATTGGTTCGCTTGAAACAGCCGAAAACAAAACGGCTAGCAGCTCCGCGGAAAAAAGCGGAAAAAGCAGAAAAACAGGAAGAGCCGGAACACATCATGGAAGTCGATGATGCACTGGAATACGACGAAGAGGAAACGATTTACCCGGATGTGCATGAAGAACCGATCATTTCGGCGTTCACTGAAAACGTAAAGTCGAAAAAAGCGGAAGCGGCGCCGATTGAACCGGAACTGGAAGATTCGGATGACGGGGAAGTCAAACTCATGTCCACTCATGAAGAAATGGAAAATGAAGAATATCAGCTGCCGCCGATCGATTTGTTGACTTTGCCGCCGCACAGCGACCAAAGCGGCGAATATGCAGGCATTCAAAAAAATGCGAAGAAGCTTGAAAAAACCTTCCAAAGCTTCGGTGTGCGCGCAAAAGTGACGCAAGTCCATTTAGGGCCGGCTGTGACAAAATACGAAGTGCTTCCGGATACAGGCGTGAAAGTCAGCAAGATTGTCAGCTTGCACGACGATTTGGCGCTTGCCCTTGCAGCGCGGGATATCCGGATTGAAGCGCCGATTCCCGGAAAATCAGCCATCGGCATCGAAGTGCCGAATTCAGAAGTGGCGATTGTCAGCCTGCGGGAAGTGCTCGAATCAGAAGAAAACAATAAGCCGGATGCAAAATTGCTCTTCGGCCTAGGCCGCGACGTTACAGGCCAAGCCGTCATGACGCAATTGAACAAAATGCCGCATTTATTAGTAGCTGGTTCTACAGGGAGCGGTAAGTCCGTTTGCATCAACGGCATCATCACCAGCATCATTATGCGGGCAAAGCCGCATGAAGTGAAAATGATGATGATTGACCCCAAAATGGTGGAATTGAACGTCTACAATGGCATTCCCCATTTATTGGCGCCGGTCGTAACGGACCCGCGCAAGGCGGCCCAGGCATTGAAAAAAATCGTTTCAGAAATGGAGCGCCGCTATGAACTGTTCTCGCATACCGGCACACGGAATATCGAAGGCTATAACGATTATGTCCGGATTTTCAATGAAGAGAACGAAGAAAAGCATCCAAAGCTTCCGTTTATCGTTGTCATTGTTGACGAATTAGCGGACTTGATGATGGTCGCTTCAAATGAAGTGGAAGACGCCATTACCCGTTTAGCGCAGATGGCCCGTGCAGCAGGCATCCATTTGATCATCGCCACGCAGCGCCCGAGCGTTAACGTCATTACCGGTGTCATTAAAGCCAATATCCCTTCGCGGATCGCTTTTGCAGTTTCTTCTGCGATTGACTCCCGTACGATTTTGGACATGGGCGGAGCGGAAAAATTGCTGGGCCGGGGTGATATGCTGTTCCTAGGAGCAGGCCAATCAAAACCGGTTCGGGTTCAAGGCGCGTTCTTGTCGGATTCAGAAGTTGAAAAAGTCGTGGACTTTGCTATTGAACAGCAGAAAGCCCAATACCAGGAAGACATGATTCCGTCTGAGGTCGAAGAAGCAGCGATTGACGACGAGACCGACGAAATCTATGACGAAGCTGTGCAGCTCGTATCAGAAATGCAGACTGCTTCTGTTTCCATGCTGCAGCGCCGCTTCCGGGTCGGCTATTCAAGAGCCGCAAGAATCATTGACCAGATGGAACAGCGGGGAGTAGTAGGCCCTTATGAAGGCAGCAAACCGCGAACTGTTTTAGTTCCAAAGCAGGAGGAATATTAAGGAAATATCAGAAATTTTGTGACAATCTGATTACATCGAATGAAATATTTGCAATGAAAATTCGCGAAATTCGACAAAAGACTATTTATTTCGTCTAGAATAAGTGTTATAGTAATTTTGATTAGTAGGAATGTTTTACATCAGATGTCTGATCTCTGTCATTGGTGGTGAGTCTTATGACAATTAAATCGGATCATCGAGCGTTGTACCTTCAAGTGATTGATCGAATGAAGCAAGACATTGCGGCCGGATTGTACAAAGAGAAAGAGAAGCTGCCATCCGAGTTCGAACTTGCGAAATCACTTGGAGTCAGCCGTGCGACTTTAAGAGAAGCACTGCGGTTATTGGAAGAAGATAATATTATCGTAAGGCGGCATGGCGTCGGGACTTTTGTCAATCCAAAACCTGTATTTTCGACAGGCATCGAACAATTGACAAGCGTCTCCGACATGATTCGCCAGGCAGGCATGGAACCCGGCGTGATTTATCTAAGCACCGGTGAGAGCCTTTCGTCCGAAGAAGATATAAAACGCTTTCATTGCGATGCCGATGAATCCATAATTACTATTGAACGCGTCCGAACAGCAAATGGTGAACCTGTCGTCTATTGCATCGACAAAGTGCCAGCGGCTTATCTGCCGGCTGATTTTCTCGGACGCAAAGAAAGCTCGATCTTCTCAGCGATAGAAGAGTCCGGAGAAACCCGCATTGCCTATGCGGTCACATTCATAGATCCAATCGGATACCATGAAGATGCGTCGCCGATTCTTGAATGCGATCCGGAAACAGCATTATTGGTGTTAAAACAGCTCCACTACGATGAGGACGATCGTGTGGTGCTTTACTCAAAGAATTACTTCAGAGCTGATAAGTTTAGTTTTCATGTAGTTCGAAAACGTGTGTAAAACGGCAAATTCCTGCTAATATCAAACATACCTCAGGGGGTTATTACATTGACGAAACGTAAATTTGGTCTAGGTCTATCTTTAATGCTTGCAGCGGGAACAATGCTTGCTGCGTGCGGCAGCGACGAAGATACTTCAAATGGTGACACTGGATCTGGCGACGGCGGAAGTTCAGAAGAAACAAGCGACTTCTCAGTAGCAATGGTTACAGATGTCGGCGGTGTGGATGATAAATCATTCAACCAATCAGCTTGGGAAGGTTTGCAAGCGTTTGGGGAAGAAAATGGCCTTGAAAAAGGAGACGGCGGATTTGACTATCTCCAGTCGGCTTCTGATGCAGACTATAATACGAACTTAAACAACTTGATCCGTCGTGACTTCGACGTCGTTTATGGAATTGGGTTCTTAATGGAAGGCGCTGTTAAAGAAATCGCTGAACAGCAGCCGGACGCTCAAATTGCCATTATCGATGCTGTCGTTGACGCTCCAAACGTAGCCAGCGTATTGTTCAAAGAGCAAGAAGGTGCATTCCTTGCGGGTGTAGCAGCAGCTCTTATGACTGAAACTGGCAAAGTTGGTTTTGTTGGCGGAATGGAAATTCCAGTAATCGAGCGCTTTGAAGCTGGATTCCTAGCAGGCGTTGAAGCTGCAGATCCTGCAGTTGAAGTCGATGTACAATATACAGGTGCTTTTGATAAAGCGGAATTAGGTAAAACAACAGCTAACCGCATGTACTCTGCTGGAGCGGATATCGTATTCCACGCAGCTGGCGGAACAGGCAACGGGGTATTCACTGAAGCGAAAGAACGCAAAGAAGCAGATCCGGATACAAACATTTGGGTTATCGGTGTAGATGCTGACCAATACGACGAAGGTCAAGTCGGCGATGCTAACGTAACACTTACTTCGGTTCTTAAAGGTGTAGACCAAGCAGTAATCGACATTTCAAACCAAGCGATGGAAGGCAACTTCCCTGGCGGCGAAACATTGACTTACGGTTTGGCTGAAGACGGTGTTGGCCTTGCGGATTCACGCGGAGCAATCACAGAAGACGTTATGGCTAAAATTGACGAGTACAAAGAGAAAATTGCTAGCGGCGAAATCGTCGTTCCTGAAACTCTAGAAAACTAAGCATTCCTCAATACGGTCATCATAAAGGCCGGTCTTACCGGCCTTTATGATTTTTTTTCGCCTATTTTTATGAATTATTAGATGAAAGGCTTTTCTCAGTAAAAGCCTTTCATGTATTAATTTTAAACAAATATTAAGTTACCAGTTTTCGAAGGAGTGAAAACAATGGAATATGTAATCGAGATGCTCAATATTCGCAAAGAATTTGGGACATTCGTTGCCAATGACAATATAACGCTGCAACTTAAAAAAGGCGAAATCCATGCGTTATTGGGAGAGAATGGGGCAGGGAAATCAACTTTAATGAACGTGCTGTTCGGCCTTTACCAGCCTGAAGGCGGCGAGATTCGAGTGCGCGGAGAAAAAGTGGACATTTCAGACCCGAACGTAGCAAATGATTTAGGAATCGGCATGGTGCACCAGCACTTTATGCTAGTCGAAAATTTCTCAGTAACTGAAAACATCATTCTGGGAAGTGAACCGACTAAATACGGAGTGACCAACAAAAAAGACGCAGCCAAAAAAGTTCAAGCTCTTTCTGAACAGTACGGGTTGAACGTCGATCCATACGCTATCATCGAAGATATTTCGGTTGGCATGCAGCAGCGTGTCGAAATTTTAAAAACTTTGTACCGCGGTGCAGAAATTTTAATTTTCGATGAGCCGACTGCTTCTTTGACGCCTCAGGAAATCACGGAATTGATCCAGATTATGAAGCGGTTGATTGCGGAAGGCAAATCCATCATCTTGATTACGCATAAACTTAAAGAAATCATGGATGTTTCCGATCGCGTTACCGTTATTAGAAAAGGGCAAGGCATCGGCACTGTAATCACGTCTGAGACCAATCCGCAAGAGCTGGCTTCTTTAATGGTTGGGCGCCAAGTGGAATTTAAAACAGTGAAAAGTCCAGCGTCTCCTAAAGACAATATTCTAAGCGTCAAAAATTTAGTCGTCGATGACTACCGCGGAGTAGCAAAGGTCAAGAATCTTAATTTGGATGTCCGTGCAGGTGAAATTGTCGGAATTGCCGGTATAGACGGGAATGGACAATCGGAGTTGATTGAAGCGATCACGGGGCTGCGCAAAGTAAAAAGCGGAACCATTTCGCTCCACGGCAAGGACATCACAGGGTTAAAGCCGCGTAAAGTTACAGAAGCAGGGGTTGGCCACATCCCGCAGGATCGCCATAAGCATGGCTTAGTATTGGATTTCCCGATTGGCCATAACATTTCCCTGCAGACGTATTATAAACAGCCAATTTCAAAAAGCGGCATCATTGATTACAATAAGATTGATGAAAAAGCAAAAGCAATTATTGAAGCGTATGATGTCCGGACTCAAGGACCGCACGAACCTGCCCGGGCTTTATCAGGCGGGAATCAGCAAAAAGCGATTATTGGCCGTGAAGTTGACCGGAATCCGGAACTGCTGATTGCAGCATTGCCGACGCGTGGCCTTGATGTAGGGGCCATTGAATTTATCCATAGCCGCTTGATTGAACAGCGGGATAATGGAAAAGCAGTCCTTTTGATTTCGTTTGAATTGGACGAGGTTATGAACGTATCCGATCGCATTGCCGTTATCCATGACGGTGAAATTGTCGATACGGTGCTTCCAGAAGAAACAACAGAACAGGAACTTGGCTTGCTGATGGCAGGGCATGCGGTTCGGGGTTCTGAACATAAGGAGGATCAGCATGTCGACTAGAGCAACAAATATTCTGGTCCCAGTCATTTCCGTAATTCTTGGTTTAATAGTCGGTGCAATTATCATGTTGATCAGCGGCTATAATCCAATTGACGGCTATGCCGCTTTATGGAACGGGATTTTCGGTGACTTATATACAATAGGAGAAACTATTCGCCAAATCACTCCTTATTTATTGGCCGGGCTTGCGGTAGCGTTTGCTTTCCGTTCAGGTTTGTTCAATATCGGGGTTGAAGGGCAATTGATCGTTGGATGGTTTGCTGCCGCGTATGTCGGAGTAGCGGTTGAACTTCCAATGATCATCCACTTGCCGCTTGCTATTTTAGCTGCGGCGGCAGCAGGTGCGTTATGGGGATTTGTTCCTGGACTTTTAAAAGCGAAATTCCATGTCCATGAAGTTATTGTCACGATCATGATGAACTATATCGCGCTTCATACAACGAACGCGTTGATCAAAACGGTATCAGGCGGCGGAGACCGTACGGAATCCATTTTCGCCAGCGCCTCCCTTCGGTCAGAGTTTCTTGAAAATTTAACGGAGTTTTCGCGTCTTCACTACGGCATTATCATTGCGCTTGTCATGGTAGGTGTCATGTGGTTTATTCTTGAAAAAACGACGCTCGGATTTGAATTGAAAGCGGTCGGGTTCAACCACAACGCTTCTCAATACGCGGGCATGAATGTCAACAAAAACATTATTTTAGCAATGGTTATTTCAGGAGCATTTGCCGGCCTAGGCGGTGCAATGGAAGCTCTTGGAACATTTGAATACGTGTCTTCCAAAGCAGGATTTACGGGCATCGGATTCGATGGGATCGCGGTTGCCTTGCTTGGAATGAACACTCCGCTCGGCGTTATTTTCGGGGCTACTCTTTTTGGTTCTTTGAAATACGGCGCCCTCAATATGCCGAATGCTGCGGGCATTCCGCTTGAGATTGTGGAAATTGTAATTGCCGTTATTATTTTCTTTGTAGCATCAGGATACATCATCCGTCTATTCCTGCTGCGCGCGGCTAAGAAGAAGGAGGCGAAGTAATATGAGTTTCTTGGAAGTTTTGTATTTCATCGTTCCTTCAGCGATATTTTATGCAGCTCCGCTTATTTTAGTAGCAATCGGCGGTGTATTTTCCGAGCGATCGGGCGTTATTAATATCGGCCTCGAAGGTTTGATGGTCATTGGCGCATTCGTGGGCATTTTGTTCAACTTATTATTTGCCGATACTTTTGGCGACGCAACTCCTTGGCTGGCGTTGATCGCTGCAATGGTTGCAGCGCTGTTGCTTTCATTGGTTCACGCGGTCGCATCGATTTCGTTCCGGGCGGACCAAACAGTATCAGGGGTTGCCATCAACTTGCTGGCAATTGCTTTGTCTCTTTACCTGGTGAAGAAAATTTTCGGGAAAGGGCAGACGGATTTCATCACCGAGCGTTTTACGCGCTATGATTTCCCGGTCCTATCGGATATTCCGTTTATCGGGCCGATGTTCTTCACGAAAATTTATAACACGTCTTTCTTGGCAATCCTCATTGCCATCATTGCTTGGTTTATCATTTATAAAACGCCGTTCGGCTTGCGCCTCCGCTCAGTCGGGGAACATCCAATGGCAGCAGATACAATGGGAATCAACGTAAACAGAATGCGCTATATTGCTGTCATGATTTCCGGAGCTTTAGCTGGAATCGGCGGAGCCATCTATGCGCAGACGATTTCCGGTGATTTCGGACACGCGACGATCAATGGACAAGGGTTCATGGCGCTCGCGGCGATGATCTTCGGTAAATGGCATCCGCTTGGTGCGATGGGAGCCGCTTTGTTCTTCGGTTTAGCTCAAGCGTTAAGTATCGCCAGCTCATCTATTCCAATCATCCAAGACATCCCGAATGTCTTCTTGCTGATTCTTCCATACGTTTTGACCATTTTAGCTCTGGCCGGTTTTATTGGCCGTGCAAATGCGCCAAAAGCGAACGGAATCCCTTACATCAAAGGGCAGCGCTAATCCAAAAAAAGAATCGCCCAAGCGGCGGTTCTTTTTTTTGGCCGCATGGGCATTCTTCATTATTTGCATTTCATTCCAGTGGTTCGGTATAGTTAGAATAAGAAAGCTGAGAGGGGATTTACTGATGTTTCAATCTATTAAGATCGCACAAGGCGTGAATGTCCACGTAAATGAAACGACTCAATTCAAGACGATAAATTTTTCTTTTAAATTCAAAGACCGTTTAACACCTGAAAAAGCATCTGCCCGTTCCGTTTTGGCAAATGTGCTCCAGCACAGCAATGAGGTATATCCATCTCATACAGCGCTGCGCATGGTGTTGGATGATTTATATGGCACTTCCCTCTACATAGATTCTTCAAAACGGGGCAATGAACACATCGTCACTTTGAATGTAGAAACGGTGAATGACCAATATCTTTCCGAAGAAGGCGTACTGGAAAAAGTCTTAAACTTGATGTATGTCGTCCTATTCAAGCCGAATATGGAAAACGGGCTCTTCAAAGAATCCATTTTCCTGCGCGAAAAGCAGACCATCAAAGAACGGATTGAATCGATCTTTGACGAAAAGACCCGCTACGCGCAGCAGCGCATGATGGAACATGCTCTGCCGGGGCATCCCGCTTCCATTCAAGCAAATGGTTCGCTCGAAGAACTGGAGAAAGTGACGAACGAGCAATTGGTGAAAGAATATGAAACCTTATTGAACAAGAATGAAATTGAAATTTATGTGGTCGGCGACATCAAGCCGGACATGATTGCTTCCTATATTAAAGAGTACTTTCATTTCGAAGGCCGTGACCAGGCAGTGGAAGGGCTTTCAACGGAACTGAAATCTCCGGAAGAGTCTCGCGTGATCGAATACGAAGATATGAAACAAGGGAAACTGCATATGGCGTTCTTTACACCGATCACTTTCCGCGACGAAAAGTTCCCGGTAATGCAGTTGATGAACGGGGTTCTCGGAGGCTACGCCCATTCGAAACTGTTCGTCAATATCCGTGAAAAAGAAAGCATGGCTTACTACGTTTCAAGTTCGTACGCTTCGCAATTCGGCTTGATGTTCATCCTCGCCGGAATAGATTCGAAACTGGAAGGAAAAGCTGTGAAGCTCATCCTTGAACAATTGGAAGAAGTGAGAAAAGCCAATATTTCAGACGTGGAACTGGGCCAAACGAAAGCGCTTTTGATCAATCAATTAAAAGAAGCGCTGGATTCGGCTAGAGGCCAAATCGACATTTATGATCAATACATGGAACTGGATGAAGCATTTGAACCGGATTATTTGATCAGCAAATGGAATGCGGTCACAAAAGAAGACATTGCTGAAGCGGCTCAACAATTATCGTTGGAAATGACCTATTTCCTAGCAGGCAAGGAGGACGATTCAGTTGAATAAAGTTCAATTCGAACAATTAGATGAAACACTGTACCACGAAAAACTAGCGAACGGGCTTGAAGTGTATATCTTGCCGAAAAAAGGTTTTTCCAAAACCTTTGCTACGTTCACAACAAAATACGGTTCAATCGATAATCATTTTGTGCCTTACGGGGAAGAAGAAGCGATTAAAGTGCCAGACGGCATTGCCCATTTCCTGGAGCATAAAATGTTTGAAAAAGAAGACGGCGATGTCTTCCAGCAATTCAGCAAACAAGGCGCTTCTGCCAATGCCTTCACTTCCTTTACCCGCACTGCGTATCTGTTTTCAGCGACCGGGCAAATCAATGAAAATGTGGAAACGCTGCTGGATTTTGTCCAAAGCCCCTACTTCACCGAGAAAACCGTGGAGAAAGAAAAAGGCATTATCGCACAGGAAATCACGATGTATGACGATCAAGCGGACTGGCGTTTGTATTTCGGCATGATCGAAAACTTGTATAAGAACCACCCGGTGAAAATTGATATTGCTGGAACAGTCGATTCCATCCAGGATATTACAGCCGAACATTTGTACACTTGCTATAACACGTTCTATCATCCATCCAACATGGTGCTGTTCGTGGTCGGTGCTGTGGATCCGGAGCAGATGATGGAGTTCGTCAAAGCAAACCAGGATCAAAAGACGTTTGAAGAGCCAAAAGAAATCAAGCGCATCTATCCGGATGAGCCGATGGAAGTGGCGATTAAGGAACGGACTCTTGAAATGAGTGTGCAAAAGCCCAAAATCTTTGTCGGCATCAAGCCGGAAGTGCTCCATTACTCAGGGAAATCGATGCTGAAGCACGAGTTGGCAGCAGAACTGGCTTTCGAATTGCTGTTCGGGCGGACTTCAGATTTCTATCACCATGCGTACGAAAGCAATTTAATTGATGAGTCCTATTCTTTCGATTACTCATTGGAAAATGGTTTTGGCTATGCGCTGATCGGCTCTGATACCAATGAACCTGAGCAATTAATCAAAGAAATCAACCATACGCTGGACCAAGCCATAGAGAAATGGCCGTTCGGACAAGCAGATCTTGACCGGATCCGCCGCAAAAAGATTGGCTTTTTCCTGAGAGCGCTAAATTCGCCTGAATTTATCGCCAACCAATTTACGCGGTATGCATTTAATGAGATGAATTTATTCGACGTCGTGCCGATGCTCGAAGAAATAGAAGTGCCGGATCTGCAAGCTGCATTTGCAACAGTGAGTTCAGCCAGCCAGCGTTCAAACTTTACGATTATGCCGCCGAAGAAGGACCGCCAGTGAAACGGTTTGCCGTCGTAATGGGAGCTTCCGGAGAAATTGGCGAAGCCATCGCTCTACAGCTTGCAGCTGATGGCTGGTCGCTTTATCTTCACTGGAACTCCACTCCCGTCAATCGGCTTGCGGAAAATTTAAGCGAAAAGTTTCCGGGACAGGAGTTTATTGCTGTCCAAGCCGACTTCACCCGTTCGGACGGAGCCGAGCGGCTGGCAGCCCAAGTCTATGATGCCGCATGCATTGTGGTGGCAAGCGGCCATGCGTTGCAAAAAATGCTGATTGATACGGAAGATGCCGAAATGGACGCTTTGTGGAATGTCCACGTCAAAAATCCGATTTCGGCCATCCGCAGAATCTCACGTTATTTTCATCGCCATCCGGCAACCTATGTCGTCTTCATCTCGTCTATATGGGGAGAGACAGGTGCTGCTCTTGAAACTGTCTATTCTTCTGTAAAAGGGGCGCAATTGGCTTTTGTCAAAGCGTACGCCAAAGAAATGGCAGCTTCCGGCACCCGGGTAAATGCAATTTCTCCGGGTTTCATTCAGACAAAAATGAATGGGAATTTTACCGCAGAAGAACTTGCTGTGATCGAGGAAGAAATTCCGCTCGGATTAGGGGCGCCTCGCCATGTGGCAGATGCTGTTGACTTTTTGGTGAACGGCAAAGCGGATTACATGACAGGCCAAGTTCTCCGGATTAATGGCGGATGGCATATGTGAGTTGCCCATTGTGCGGTTTTTACTAAATTATCCATCTAGTTGCTCCGTTCGCTTCATAATCGAGGAGTTGTTCCCAAAGGTTTTGGGCCAACTCCTTTCTTATTGCCCCTTTTCTTAGGGCACTAAATCAGCTATCATAAGAGTTAGGAACTTTTTGGTCAAATATTGGCAATGAAAGGTCGGATGATGAATGAGAGAATGGTATTTTGAATACGAAATTCAAGTGAATCGTCCGGGTTTATTAGGGGATATAGCTTCTCTTCTTGGTATGCTCAGAGTAAACATCGTCACCATCAATGGCGTAGACCAAGGCAGGCGAGGAATGCTGCTGCGTGCAGAGCATGATGTTCAGCTGGAACGCTTCGAACAGATTGTTTCTACGATTGAGACAATCGCGGTGAAGAAATTCCGTGAACCGAAACTCCGTGACATTTTAGCTGTTCGCCATGGCCGTTATATTCAAAGAGATGCGGATGATCGCAAGACTTTTCGTTTTGTCCGTGATGAACTCGGATTATTGGTCGATTTCATGGCTGAAATTTTCAAACAGGAAGGCCATAAATTAGTCGGCCTTCGCGGAATGCCGCGGGTTGGAAAAACGGAATCGATTGTCGCAGCAAGTGTAAGCGCTAATAAAAAATGGATTTTCCTATCTTCGACGATGATCAAGCAAACGGTGAGAAATCAGTTGATGGGAGATGAGCATAACGCGAACAACATCTTCATACTGGATGGCATCGTTACACGCCGTTCCGGAGATGAACGCCATTTGCAGCTGGTTCGAGAAATGATGCGTATGCCAACGATTAAAGTTGTGGAACATCCCGATATGTTTGTCCAGCAATCTGAGTACAGCATCGAAGATTTCGATTATATAATCGAATTGCGCCATCATCCAGAAGAAAAGATTACATATGAAGTGTTGGAGAAAAACCACTTCATGGGCGACCAGAATCAAGCGGATATGTTCGGCGGATTTAACTTTTAAGTGGGCAGGTGATCGTATTGAGTGAATTAGGTACTCGGTTGAAAGAGGCGAGAATCGCTAAAGGGTACAGTTTGGAAGATTTACAGGATGTAACAAAGATACAAAAACGCTATTTAGCGGGAATTGAAGAAGGCAACCACAGCATGATGCCCGGACCGTTTTATGTCCGTGCCTTCATTAAACAATACGCAGAAGCTGTGGGATTGAACTCGGATGAATTGCTCGAACAGCATAAATCGGAGGTCCCAGTTTCTGTGAAAGAAGAAGTTCGGCCGACACTGACGCCGCCGACTCCTTCCCGGCGCCAAACCTTAGCTAAGAGTTCTTCGAGCGGGATGGGCGAAATTATGCCGAAAGTGATTGTCGCTTTGTTTATTGTCGTCATCTTAGCTGTTGTTATTTTCTTTTATAATAATTTGGCGACAAACGATCCGTTAGAAGATGCGGCAGATGAAGAAGGCGTTCCGTACGAAGAAACGGACGAGGCTGACGAAGAAGCACCGCCGGCAGAAGAACAGCCGGAAGAAACTCCAGCGGAAGAGCCGGAGGAACCTGCAGAGCCGGAAACGAGCCTGTCTGTCGTTGGCTCTGAAGGAGAAACAACGACTTTTGCTTGGAAAGGTCCCGCAACGCGGGAGTTGAAAATCGAAGCGAGCGGCCCGTCTTGGGTATCGGCGACTGGCCCGAATCAGCAGGAGCTGATGCAGCCGGCGCGTACGATGCAGGCGAGCGACAGTGAAGCTATAGACGTTTCAGGCGTTGCACAAGTGCGTGTAAGACTAGGAGCCAGCTCGAATGTCAAACTTACGGTAAATGGCGAACCGATTGAATATACGCAAGACTTGATTACCCAAAATATCGTTATTCAATTTACGGACGCAGAATAGCCATCTTTTGATGGCTATTTTTCTTGAGAAAGGAAAGGGGCAAACATATGAATATTCCAAACCGCATTACGGTATCGAGAATCTTGCTGATTCCGATATTTATGGTGACCATGCTGGTCGATTTTGGTTGGGGCACCATGACCTTGTTCGGTGCAGAGATGCCGGTCTCCCATTTTATCGGAGGGCTGATTTTCATCGTGGCATCCCTGACTGACTGGGTTGACGGATACTACGCGAGAAAATACAATCTTGTCACGACGTTCGGCAAGTTTTTGGATCCGCTCGCAGACAAATTGCTGGTTTCAGCGGCATTGATCATTTTAGTGGAGCTGGGCTTTGCGGCATCATGGATCGTCATCATCATTATCAGCCGGGAATTCGCTGTCACAGGCTTGCGTCTTGTGCTCGCAGGAGAAGGCGAAGTCGTCGCTGCCGGAAGCTTAGGGAAAATTAAAACCACTGCTCAGATTCTCGCCATTTCCGCCCTATTGCTGCACGATACCATTTTTGTTCTGATGGGAGTGCCATTTGGGGAAATTATGCTTTACATCGCATTGATTTTCACGGTCTGGTCAGGCTGGGATTATTTCTATGCAAACCGCAAAGGCTTGATGGCATCTAAATAATAAACGAAAAATCGTTCAAGGGGTGAAGATGGATGAATGCTGAAATAATTGCTGTAGGATCTGAACTGCTTCTCGGGCAGATTACGAATTCAAACGCCCGTTTTTTATCGAACCATTTAGCAGAGCTTGGAATTAATGTTTATTACCATACGGTAGTCGGCGATAATTCGGAGCGGTTGAAAGATACGATTAACATTGCGGAAAACCGAGCAGATCTGATTATTTTCACAGGCGGCTTAGGGCCGACCAAAGATGATTTGACGAAAGAAGCGATTGCCCGCCATTTGGGGACGACGTTAGAGATGGACCATGAAGCGCTTGATTCCATCGTGGCCTTTTTCGAACGGGCTGGGAGAGCGATGACGGAAAACAATAAAAAGCAGGCCTTGGTCTTAAAAGGCAGCGAGGTGCTGGTCAATAACCATGGGATGGCACCGGGCATGCTTTATAAAACCGAAACGCATACGTATATGCTGCTGCCTGGGCCGCCTAAAGAAATGGAGCCGATGTTCCAGTATGAAGCGAAGCCAAAGCTCGCTAAACTGCTGAATCAGGCAGACGTCATTTTGTCACACGTTTTGCGTTTTTATGGCATTGGGGAAGCGGAACTTGAAGACCGCATCCAGGATATTTTAGAACAGCAGACGAATCCGACCATTGCGCCGCTTGCTTCTGACGGGGAAGTGACGCTGCGGATTACAGCGAAAACGAATACGGAAGAGCAGGCCTGGAAGTTAATCGAGGAAGCGAAAGCGACCCTGCTTGAACGTGTTGGCGACTACTTGTACGGCTATGACGATGATTCGCTCGCTTCGAAAGCGATTGATCTGCTTCGTGAGCAGCAGAAGACCATATCAGCTGCCGAGAGCTTAACTGCTGGGCTGTTTCAATCTGAACTTGCGGCTGTAGCCGGGGCGAGTTCGGTTTTGGCTGGCGGCGTCATCACCTATAATGAAGAAATGAAAATCAGCCAGTTGGGCATTTCAAGTGAAGTGCTTGCCCAGTTCGGCGTTGTCAGTGAAGAAACTGCCATTGCCATGGCTGAAGCGGTCCGTTCCAAATTCAACACGGACATCAGTGTCAGCCTAACCGGTGCTGCAGGACCGGACGCACATGGCGACCAGCCTGCCGGCACCGTATGGATCGGCATTGCAACGGAAGAAGAAACGAAAGCCTACCGGCTGCAATTATCCGGGATGCGCAATACGAATCGCCTCAGAGCCGTGAAATTGGCATTGTCCTATATTATACGAACACTGACCGACGGAAATGCACGCAAAATTTAATTTTGCGTGTTTTTTTATGTTCAAAACGGGAAAATGGTCCGTATAAGGCGATTAAAAATCATTTTTGCGATGCGAACACGAATAAACGTTCGCATTTTCCTTGCGTATTTCTCAATGAGCAAGTATACTAGAGACAGGTAGAAAAATTGGTTTTAATTAGAGGAGGATTTCTTTTGAGCGATCGTAAAGCAGCGTTAGACATGGCGTTAAAAAGTATAGAAAAGCAGTTCGGTAAAGGATCTGTGATGAAATTAGGCGAGAAAAGCGACTATAATGTATCATCAGTTTCGAGTGGTTCATTGGCGCTTGATACTGCACTAGGAATAGGCGGTTATCCGCGTGGACGCGTTATCGAAATCTACGGACCTGAAAGTTCAGGTAAAACAACGGTTTCCCTTCACGCTATTGCAGAAGTGCAAGCGACAGGCGGAACGGCTGCATTCATCGATGCAGAGCATGCGCTGGACCCTGTATACGCCAAAAATCTTGGCGTGAATATTGATGAGTTGCTCCTATCTCAGCCAGATACTGGTGAGCAAGCCCTTGAAATCGCTGAAGCCCTCGTACGAAGCGGCGCAGTAGATATCGTAGTAGTGGACTCCGTTGCTGCATTGGTACCGAAAGCTGAAATCGAAGGCGAAATGGGAGATTCCCACATGGGATTGCAGGCGCGCCTGATGTCTCAAGCTCTTCGTAAATTGTCAGGGATCATCAACAAGTCAAATACGATTGTGATCTTTATCAACCAGATTCGTGAAAAAATCGGCGTTATGTTCGGCAACCCGGAAACAACTCCAGGCGGCCGTGCGTTGAAATTCTACTCATCGGTACGATTGGAAGTTCGCCGTGCTGAGGCATTGAAGTCGGGTTCTGACATTATTGGTAACAGAACGAAGATCAAGATTGTGAAAAACAAGGTGGCTCCGCCGTTCCGCACAGCGGAATTGGACATCATGTACGGCAAAGGGATTTCCCGTGAAGGTGAAATTGTGGATATTGGATCAGACCTTGAAATTATCCAGAAGAGCGGTTCTTGGTATTCATATAATGACGAACGCATTGGCCAAGGCCGCGAAAATGTGAAGCAGTTCTTGCTTGCGAATCCGGAAATCCGCAACGAAATTTCAAACAAAATCCGTGAGTCCTACGGCATGGCAGCTGCAACGTATACGATTGCCGCCAATAAAGACGAAGAACCGGAAGAGTTCAATCTTCTGATCGACGAAGAAGAATAAAAAAGGGATCCAAGCCGCGAAGCCATATGCTTTGCGGCTTTTCTCTATTAGCCGGAACTGCCGCAAGGCTTCCCTGTGTGCTGAATCCTTATTCTCAATGGGTTGACACTTTATAAGTCCATCTATACAATTAAAATTGTATAATTTACTAATTTTTCAACGATTGAAAAGTGTGACCCGCAATATTAATTGATCTTTTGAAAAAGGAAAAGAATAGCAAGAGGAGGTGTCCGAATGGGGTTTACCGAGATCATCTTCGCTTTGCTTGGTATCATCGTCGGTGCAGTTGTTGGATATGTTGTGTTAAAGAAAGCAAACGACTCCAATATAGCAGGCGCTAAAAATTCTGCGGAGCAAATTATTGAAGATGCAAAACGTGAAGCGGAAGCGTTGAAGAAAGAAGCTTTATTGGAAGCGAAAGACGAAAATCATAAATTGCGTACTGAAACAGAATCTGAAATTCGGGAACGCCGATTAGAACTTCAAAAGCAAGAAAATCGGTTGTTGCAGAGAGAAGAAAATTTGGATCGCAAGGATGATGCATTAAACAAACGAGAAGCGAGTCTTGAACGCAAAGATGAATCGCTTGCAGAAAAACAACAGCATATTGGACAGATGGAAAGCAAAGCTGAAGAATTAGTTCGTCAGCAACAGTCCGAAATGGAACGCATTTCCTCTTTAACCCGCGAAGAAGCCAAATCGATCATCCTCCAGCAAGTTGAAAATGAACTTTCGACGGATATTGCAGTGATGATGAAAGAAACAGAAGCGCGTGCGAAAGAAGAATCGGACAAAAAAGCGAAAAATATCCTGTCATTGGCCATGCAGCGTTTTGCAGCTGACCATGTAGCTGAAACTACGGTTTCAGTGGTCAACTTGCCGAATGACGAGATGAAGGGCCGGATTATCGGACGTGAAGGAAGAAACATCCGTACATTGGAAACGTTGACGGGCATCGATCTAATCATTGATGACACGCCAGAAGCGGTAATCCTATCCGGCTTTGATCCAATTCGCCGTGAAACCGCTCGATTGGCACTTGAAAAGCTGGTTTCCGATGGCCGAATCCACCCGGCGCGCATTGAAGAAATGGTCGAAAAATCAAGAAGAGAAGTGGATGAGCAAATCCGGGAAATCGGAGAGCAGACAACATTTGATGTCGGCGTCCATAACCTTCATCCAGATTTGATTAAGATCCTTGGCCGTCTCCGTTACCGTACAAGCTATGGACAGAATGTCTTGAAGCACTCTGTCGAAGTAGCGTTTTTGTCCGGGTTAATGGCAGCGGAACTTGGAGAAGATGTGACACTCGCAAGACGCGCAGGTTTGCTTCATGACATCGGTAAAGCGATCGACCATGAAGTCGAAGGCAGCCATGTTGAAATCGGAGTGGAACTTGGAACGAAATACAAAGAACATCCAGTGGTGATCAACAGCATCGCTTCCCACCACGGCGATACAGAAGCGACCTCTATCATTTCGGTGATTGTCGCTGCCGCTGATGCCTTGTCAGCTGCACGTCCAGGTGCTCGAAGCGAAACATTGGAAAACTATATTCGCCGCCTTGAAAAACTTGAAGAGATTTCCGAGTCTTATGAAGGCGTAGAGAAATCATTTGCGATTCAGGCAGGACGCGAAATCCGCATTATGGTTCGTCCGGAACAGATCGATGATATGACTGCGCATCGTCTCGCACGCGACATCCGCAAGCGGATTGAAGAAGAACTGGACTACCCGGGCCACATCAAAGTGACCGTGATTCGAGAAACAAGAGCAGTTGAATACGCAAAATAATAGGATAAAGGCTTCGATGAATGTCTATTCAAAGAAGCCTTTTTCTTATGGAAAAAGGTGAACAGAATGAAAGTATTATTTATTGGAGATATCGTCGGTTCAATCGGCAGAGAAGCGCTGGAGTCCTATTTGCCGCGTTTGAAAAGAAAATACAACCCGGATGTGGTGATCGCGAATGGTGAAAATGCTGCAGCGGGCCGCGGGATTACGAAAGCCATCTATCAGGATTTGCTCTTCATGGGCGTCGATATGATCACCATGGGCAACCACACGTGGGACCAAAAAGAGATTTTCGATTTTATTGACGAAGTGGATTATTTGATCCGGCCCGCGAACTTTTCGGAGGAGGCCCCTGGACAGGGAATGGCCACAGTGACCAAAAACGGGAAGACGCTTTCGGTCATCAATCTTCACGGCCGTGTGTTCTTGCCGCCGCATGAAGATCCATTCCAAAAAGCGGATGAACTAGTAGAAGAAGCCAAAGCGATTTCTCCGCTTGTCTTCGTTGATTTTCATGCAGAAGCAACAAGCGAAAAAATTGCGATGGGCTGGCATTTGGATGGCCGGGCTTCCGTCGTGGTCGGGACCCATACCCATGTACAGACTGCGGATGCACGCATTTTGCCGAACGGTACGGCTTATATCTCGGATGTCGGCATGACAGGTCCATACGACGAAATCCTCGGGATGACGAAGGAATCGGTGTTGTACCGTTTCAAGACAAATATGCCGACCCGCTTTGAAGTGCCGAAGCGCGGCCGTTCAGTGGTCAGCGGATTTTTTACTGAGCTTGACGACGCAACTGGAAAAGCGGTTTCATTCGAACGCGTATATATCAATGATGACTACCCTTTTAAAGGCTGACCGTTGCGCCTTCTTGTCGATTCTCCGACAATTGGAGCGGCTTCCTTGTAGAGTGGAGTGCTTATTCAGTATAATAAGGTATAAAAATATGGCCACGAATGCTGGAAGGAAGGATACTAGCATCGGCCGAGAAGTGGGTGTCTAAAGAATGGCGTATTCAAAAGAAGAAATTATTGCAAAAGCACGCGAAGTGGCGGATATGATCGCTGAAACAGAAGAAGTGGAATTCTTCAAACGTGCAGAAGCTCAAATAAACGAAAACCAAAAAGTTCGTGAAAAAATTGCCAGCATGAAGAGCTTGCAAAAACAAGCGGTCAATTTCCAGGCGTACGGCAAAGAACGCGCGTTGAATTTGATCGAAAGCAAAATCCAAAAAATCGAAGAAGAAATCGATGCTGTGCCGATTGTCCAGGAATTCAAACAGTCTCAAAGCGATGTCAATGCTTTGCTTCAAATGGTATCGACCGCTATCGCTAACCAAGTGACCAACAACATCATCGTATCGACTGGCGGCGACCTTCTTCGCGGCGAAACAGGATCGCAAGTAAAAAACAGCACGCCAGGCAACTGTTAATTCGAAAAGCGGAAACGGCCGTTCAGCTCCGAAAGGCATAAGACGAGCTTCCGAAGCGGCGCCTTTTGCCGCACAGGAAGAAAGGCTTATGATCAGAGGGGCTGGCCGTTGGAGTCTGGCCAAAGAAAAGCGGAAACGCTAAAATCAATGTTAAAAATGAAAAAAGCTGAAAGAGCTTGCTCTTTCAGTTTTTTCTTTTCTCCCTATCTTTTTGCTATAATAGAGGAACGACGAAAAGCTCGCGAAAGAGGTATGAAAATGGCACCTACACCAATGATCCAACAATATTTGCAAGTGAAATCCGAATACCAGGATGCGTTTTTGTTTTTCCGCCTGGGGGATTTCTATGAAATGTTTTACGATGATGCACTTAATGCTTCTCAATTGCTTGAAATTACATTGACGAGCAGAGGCGGCAATGGGGATGAACGCATTCCGATGTGCGGCGTTCCGCATCATGCCGCACAGAATTACATCGACCAATTGATTCAAAAAGGCCATAAAGTGGCCATCTGCGAACAAGTGGAAGATCCGAAACTGACAAAAGGCGTCGTCAAACGGGAAGTGGTACGCCTTATTACGCCAGGCACGCATACGGAAGGAAAGAGCATCGATTCCAAATCCAATCTATTTTTAGCGGCAGCGGATCAATTGCCGGATGGGTTTGCCTTGTCTTATGTGGATATCAGCACAGGTGAAGCGAGAGCTACATACATAACCGGAACTGAAAAAGCACTGCTTCAGGAATTGCAATCGCTGCAAATCCGTGAGTTGGTTGTATCGAACCAATTGTTCTTGCTGCTTAATGAAGAAGCGCAAGATCTCGTTCTTTCGATTGAGACGATGGATGAAGTCTACCAGGCAGAGGAGCGCCTGCTGGCTGCATGTCCTGAAGACTTGCGGCTCTCGATCCAGCGCTTGCTTTCCTATATTGCGCGGACGCAAAAGCAGTCCCTCGAACACATCCAGGCCTTTTCCTATAGCGAGAGCGGCCAGCTCCTGTCGATAGACTTCCATTCAAAACGGAACTTGGAATTATTGCAGTCGATTCGCGGAGGAGAGACGAAAGGGACCTTGCTATGGCTGCTTGATGATACGGTCACAGCGATGGGCAGCCGGAAACTGAAACAATGGCTGCACCAGCCCCTTGCCAATAAACGGCAAATCGAAAGACGCCAGTTTATGGTTGAATCTTTGATTGAAAATTATTTTGTACGGGTTGAACTGCAATCCTTGCTTAAAGAAGTGTATGACCTGGAACGTCTCAGTGGACGCATCGCTTTCGGCAGTGCCAGCGGGCGAGACCTTGCCCAACTGCGCAGTTCATTGGAGAGAGTTCCAGCGATCATCGTGGAACTTCAAAATTCCGGCGATGATGTGCTGCAGGATTTCAGCCGCAAGTTGGACCGCTGCGGCGAGGTATGCGAATTGCTGGATGCGATCAGTGAAAATCCGCCGTTGTCTTCTAAAGAAGGCGGGGTCATCCGGGACGGCTATCACGAAAAGCTGGATGAATACCGCTACGCTTCCCGCAACGGCAAAGATTGGATTGCGCAATTAGAGCAGCAAGAGCGCCAGCGGACGGGGATCAAATCGCTGAAAATCGGCTATAACCGGATATTCGGCTATTACATTGAAATTTCCAAAGCGAATATGCATTTAGCCGATCTGGAGCGCTATGAGCGAAAGCAGACATTGGCGAATGCCGAACGCTATATCACACCTGAATTAAAAGAAAAAGAAAGTTTGATCTTAACGGCAGAAGAAGAAAGCTTAACTTTGGAATATGAATTGTTTGTGAAAATCCGTGAAGAAGTAAAGCAGTACATTGCGCGTATCCAGGAACTGGCCGCAACATTAAGCGGACTTGACGTCCTCATGAGTTTTGCGAATGTGGCGGAAAAATACCGCTTTGTAAAGCCCGATTTCAATAGTTCACGAGAAATTTCCATTATCGAGGGACGCCATCCGGTCGTCGAAAAAATGCTGAATAAACAGCATTATGTGCCAAATGACTGCGTCTTGACGAATGACCAAAACATGCTCCTGATCACCGGGCCGAATATGTCCGGTAAAAGTACGTATATGCGCCAAGTCGCTTTAACGATTGTCATGGCGCAAATCGGCTCCTACGTTCCGGCGGAATCCGCAAATTTGCCGATTGTCGACCAGATCTTTACCCGCATCGGGGCCGCGGATGATTTGGTATCCGGGCAAAGTACCTTCATGGTCGAAATGCTCGAATCGCAATATGCGATTACGCATGCGACGGAACGCAGTTTGCTGTTGTTCGATGAAATCGGACGGGGTACATCCACCTACGACGGTATGGCGCTTGCGCAATCGATAATTGAGTATATCCACGAGAACATTGGGGCAAACACGCTGTTTTCTACTCATTATCATGAATTGACGGCACTCGACCAGACGTTGGATAAATTAAGCAATGTCCATGTAGCGGCCATGGAGCAGTCCGGCAAAGTCGTATTCCTGCACAAAGTAAAGAAAGGGCCGGCTGATAAAAGCTACGGGATCCATGTGGCGGAGCTTGCCGAACTGCCGCAGCCGATTCTTTCGCGGGCCCGTGAACTGCTCGTGAGTTTCGAATCAGAGAACAAGAAACACGTCAGCGAAGTGGAGCAATTGTCATTTTTTGATGATCGCGATACCGAAAGCGAAGAAGTGCTTCAAGCGATAGCTGATGCCAATATCGCAGCTATGACGCCGTTGCAGTCGCTTCAATTATTGAATGATCTGCAAGTGAAATTAAGCAAGAAGGGGTGAGGATATGGGGATTATTCGATTAATGGACGAGCCGTTATCAAACAAAATAGCAGCAGGTGAAGTGGTCGAAAGGCCCACATCCGTCGTCAAAGAATTAGTTGAAAATGCCATCGATGCTGGAAGTACCGCCATTGAAGTTCTTCTGACGGAAGCGGGCCTGACTTCCATCCAAATCGTCGATAATGGCGCCGGCATGGATTCAGAAGATGCGCTCCTGTCATTTTCACGGCACGCCACCAGCAAAATTGCGAACGAACATGATTTATTCCGTATCCGGACGCTTGGCTTCCGGGGCGAGGCGTTAGCGAGTATCGCTTCGGTTTCCAAAGTGACGCTCCATACGTCAAACGGCGAATCCGGCACGTATGTGCACATGGAAGGCGGCCGTTTGATCGAACACCGGGCAGGGGCGCTCCGAAAAGGAACCGATATTCAAATCGACCAATTGTTTTTCAATACGCCCGCCCGTTTGAAATACATGAAAACCTTGCAGACAGAACTCGGGCATTCCATTGATCTGATGAACCGCTTCGCTTTAAGCTATCCGGGCATTTCGTTTAAATTGTCGCATGATGGACGGATGATTCTTCAAACATCGGGCAGCGGCGACATCAAACGGGTGATATCGGATATTTACGGCGTTTCCATTGCGAAAAAAATGATTCCGTTTGAAGGCGAATCGCATGACTACAAGATATCGGGTTATGCTTCACTTCCCGAAATCACCCGTGCCAATAAAAATTACATTTCGCTATTCGTAAACGGGCGATGGGTCAAGCATTACGCAATTGCGAACACGGTCCATAAAGCCTATCACACGTTTTTGCCGTTGGAGCGGCAGCCCATCGTCGTCATGAACATTGAAGGCGATCCTTATTTGACCGATGTCAATGTACATCCTGCGAAGCAGCAGATCCGGCTCAGCAAAGAAAAAGAATTGATGGAATTGATCCATGCCACCATTCGCGGGACCATTTCTTCTGCCGTCCGGGCACCGGTCATCGAAAAGCCGAAAGCACCGAAACAAACCCCTTCCAAGCAGCTGGATATTTGGAAATCCTCGTTTACCGTCAAAGAAGCGGTGGAGGAACTG
The DNA here is from genome assembly GCF_022819085.1 of Planococcus ruber. Lineage (GTDB taxonomy): Bacteria > Bacillota > Bacilli > Bacillales_A > Planococcaceae > Planococcus > Planococcus ruber. The sequence goes on from NZ_JALHAG010000001.1 coordinate 365,188, forward strand.
CGTGGAAAAGAAGATCCGATTTTTGCGGAAGCTTCGCCTATTAAAGAATCGGTTCATCCTCCGGCGGAAGAAAGAAAAGTGTCCGAAACCACGCCTTTTGAAACACTGGAAGAAAAGCTGTACGATGAACAGCCGGAAATGCCTCCAGCCGGACCCGAATTCGAAGAAGACACGAGCCCGCAATTTCCCGAGCTTGAAGTAGTGGGCCAGATCCATGGCACCTATATCGTGGCGCAAAGCGATGACGGGTTTTATTTGATCGATCAGCATGCGGCGCAGGAACGGATCAAATATGAATTTTTCCGGGAGAAAGTCGGTGATATCGATGCCGGGGAACGGCAGGCGCTATTACTGCCGCTGACGTTCCATTACAGCCGGGACGAAGCGCTGCGCTTAAAAGACAGCTTAGACCTTTTGGCTGAAAGCGGGGTCTTTTTAGAAGAATTTGGCGATAAGTCTTTCATTGTCCGGGAGCACCCGACTTGGTTCCCTTCCGGATTTGAACAGGAAGTCATTGAAGAGTTGATCGAACAAGTGCTGGATGAACGAAAAGTGGATGTGAAGAAATTGCGGGAAGATGCCGCAATCATGATGAGCTGCAAACGTTCCATCAAAGCGAACCATTATCTTCAAAAGCATGAGATGGAACGGCTGCTGGCCGATTTGAAAAATGCAGAGCAGCCATTCACTTGTCCGCACGGACGTCCGGTCATTATCCATTTTAAAACATATGATGTAGAAAAAATGTTTAAACGCGTGATGTAATCGGATATAGAAAATGAATGCCGTACATCTTATTCTCGGGAGGGGTCATGCATTGAAAATTACGAAGAATTTTATCCGGGCAAGTGATCGCGTAGAAATTTACTACGAAATTTATGAACCGGAAAACCCGGTTGCCCATGTCCACATCATTCATGGCATGGCGGAACATTTCGGGCGCTACGAAGAATTTGCCCGGTTTTTGGCGAATCATGGCTTTGTTGTTTCAGGGCACGATCAACGCGGGCACGGAAAGACGGCAAGACGGAACGGCACACAAGGCTTCTTTGCTGATTTCGATGGCTTCAACCGTATTGTAGAAGATGCCGGTGAAGTAGTGAAAGGTGTCCAATCTCAAATCGGCGAACTGCCATTCATCCTCTTCGGCCATAGCATGGGCTCTTTCGTCGCAAGGCGCTATATCCAATTGCACAGCGATGAAATAGCGAAAGCTGTGATATCCGGCACCGGGGGAGACCCGGGTGTCGCAGGAAAAGCGGGGCTTTTATACGCTTTGGCCGCTGCAAAGTTTTCCGGGAAAGAAGCCGTCAGCCCGACGCTTGGCAAACTGACTTTCGGCAGTTTCATCAAACCGTTCAAAGACGAAGGATCGTTATTTGCCTGGCTCAGCCGGGATAAGGAAGCGGTCGAGAAATACGAAAATGACCCGATGAGCGGACAGCCTTCGACCAATCAATTTTATGTGGATTTGTTCCACGGGTTGAGTATGATCCATAAAAAAGCGGAAATCGATAAAATACGCAAAGATTTGCCCATGCTCCTCATCAGCGGCGCAGAAGATCCGGTTGGAGACAGCGGCAAAGGGGTGTTCGCAGCAGCCAAACAATATCAGGAAGCCGGCATGACCAACGTGAAATTGTATTTAGCCGAAGGCGGCCGGCATGAATTGCTGCATGAAACCAATAAACAACAGCATTTTGACACCTTAGTAGAATGGATGGGAAACAATGATTGATGTAATGGCCATTGTCGGACCGACTGCGTCCGGCAAAACGGCACTGAGTTTGGAACTGGCAAAGCGGCACAACGGGGAAGTCATCAACGGCGACTCGATGCAAGTTTATCGCGGACTGTCGATTGGCACCGCTAAAATCGAAGCACATGAAATGGATGGGGTAGTCCATCACTTGTTGGACATCAAGGATCCGGAAGAACCCTTTTCTGTTGCGGAGTACCAGCAATTGGTCAGAGAGAAAATTTCGGAAATAAAATCGCGCGGCAAATTTCCCATTATCGTCGGCGGTTCCGGCCTCTATGTCCAAGCTGTGCTTTTCGACTACCGCTTTTCGGAGCAGCAGGCGGATGAAGAACTTCGCGGGAAATTGGCTGAAGAACTAAAGCAGAGAGGCCCTTTGGCCATGCATCAAAAATTGCTGGCCCTTGACCCGGAGGCGGATATTCATCCGAATAATACACGCAGAGTGCTGCGTGCCATTGAAATCAATATGGGCGGCCAGGCGAAGGAAGAGCGGACCAAGGCATTGTCTCCGATGTACAACGAACTGATTGTCGGTTTGGATATTCCAAGACCGGTCTTATATGAACGGATCAACGACCGCGTCGATGCCATGCTCCAAAAAGGGCTGCTGGATGAAGTGAAAGGGCTGTACGACCGCGGCATTCGCGAGGCCCAGTCGGTTCAAGCAATTGGCTATAAAGAAATTCTTGCTTATTTTGACGGGAAACTTGCACTGGATGAGGCCGTCAGCAAAATCAAACAAAATTCCAGAAAGTATGCAAAACGGCAATTTACGTATTTTAAAAACAAATTGCCGATCTTTTGGATTGATGCTTTAGCAGCCGATGAAAAAAAGCAGGCAGAAATTGAAGCGATGATGCAGGAAAATGAACGGGGCCGTCGAATAGAGCTAATAGCACGGCAAATCACAGAGTAGGGTTTATTCTAAGGGGGATATTCATGAAACCAGTTAACATTCAAGATGTCTATTTAAATCAGCTGCGTAAAAATAATATTTTTGTCACCGTCTTTTTACTGAATGGCTTCCAACTAAAAGGAACCATCAAATCTTATGATAATTTTACGGTGCTGGTTGAAACGGAAGGCAAACAGCAATTGATCTACAAGCATGCCATTTCGACGTTCTCGCCTGCAAAACCCGTGAACATCGAACATCAAGAATAAGCGATTAGCCAGCCGGAGCGACCCGGCTGGTTTTTTCATTTGACAGAAGCGGAAGGGGGGTATACCCTTTTTAAGTAGCTTAAACTTACACAGTTAACAGGAGGAAATAAGCCTTGAAATCCATTACAACAGATGAATTGCAGGAAATCGTCGAACGCGGCGAAGAAATTTACTTGATAGATGTGCGTGAAAACGAAGAAGTGGCTTATGGCATGATACCCGGAGCGAAGCACATTCCGCTCGGGCAGCTGCCAGAACGGCTAGATGAACTGGAGGCAGGTACTGCTGTCCACGTCATCTGCAAAGCTGGCGGAAGAAGTGCGATGGCATGCGACTTTTTGGAAGCAAACGGCATTGAAACCGTTAATATTGAAGGCGGCATGATGAACTGGAACGGGGAAGTCATCGCTTAAAGAGAAAACAAGCCATGCAGCTGAAAGCCGCATGGCTTGTTTTTTTTACGGCAGCTGAATTTTTCTGGACGGCAGCCGCCATTTATACGTATAAGACAGGATGCGCAAAATGGTGATGGCAAGGAACAGCCCGTACAAGACAGCATCTGAGCGAATCATGTCGATGCTGATCAAGATGCCTGCAATGGCCGCCCACAGCGCATAGATTTCCGCTTTCAGGACGAGCGGCTTTCTACCTGCCAATAAATCACGGATCATGCCGCCGCCGGAACCGGTTAAAATGGCGGCTACCATGACAGCGATAATCGGCATGTCCAAATCAACAGCATATAACGCGCCTTGTACAGCAAATGCCGACAAGCCGATTGCATCAAAGAAATTGCCCCACCTGCTCCACGGTCCGAGCAATTTATGCGGGAAAAGAAAAACGATGGTAATCGAAATGGCTGCTAATTGGAACATCATTTCCTGTTCCCACAGAGCGGAAACGGGAACGCCAATCAGTAAATTGCGGATCGCCCCTCCACCGAACGCGGTAACGACTCCGAGAAGATAAACGCCAAAAATATCATATTCTTCTTCCATTGCGATAATCGCACCGGAAATGGCAAACGCGACGGTCCCGATTGCACTTAAAACTTCCCAAGCCATTGCACTGATCCTCCCCGAAAAACTAACTCTATGAATTGTATCAGAGTTTGACGCAATTTCAAGTTTCGCGTCATAATGGATAGGGCATTAAAAAAGAATGGAGATTAACATGCAGACAACAATCCGATCAATAGAAGAAACCATCCAAAAAGAGCTGCGGCATGCAGACGACATCGCTTACTTGAACCAGAAAAAAGTATTGGATGCTTTCCACCGGCAAAAAGTGAGCGACCATCATTTCCATCCTTCTACAGGCTACGGCTATGACGATGAAGGGCGGGATACATTAGAACGGGTCTATGCCGACGTATTTAAAGCGGAAGCTGCTTTGGTCCGGCCGCAAATCATTTCCGGAACCCACGCAATCACCATTGCGCTGTTCGGTATGCTGCGCCCGGGGGATGAATTGATGTACATTACCGGGAAACCTTATGACACACTGGACTCCATTGTGTCAGGGGGCAAAAAAGATACAGGGTCTTTAAGAGATTTCGGCATTGGCTATCAGCACATCGATTTGACTTCAAAAAATGAGGTGGATTGGCCAGCTGTCGAGCAAAAGATTTCTGGAAAAACGAAAGTGATTGCGATCCAAAGATCAAGGGGATACGACACGCGCCCTTCTTTCACAGTTGATCAAATTGAAGAAATGGTTCGTCGTGTCAGAACGATTAAAGAAGATGCCGTTATTTTTGTGGACAATTGCTACGGCGAATTTGTCGAAGAGCGGGAACCGATTGAAGCGGGGGCAGACCTCATTGCCGGATCGTTGATTAAAAATCCGGGGGGCGGAATGGCGAAAATCGGTGGCTATATTGCCGGAAAAGCAGATTTAGTCGAAAAATGCGGTTACCGGATGACTTCACCGGGTATAGGAGGAGAGGCAGGAGCTTCATTAAATGCCTTGCCGGATATGTACCAAGGGTTTTTCATGGCTCCCCATATCGTATCGCAAGCATTAAAAGGCGCGATTTTTACGTCAGCCCTATTAGAATCGGTGGGCATGGAAACGACGCCGCATTATTCGGCGCTGCGGACCGACCTCATTCAGTCCGTTTCTTTTAAAACAGCTGAACAGATGATCGCTTTTTGCCAAACGATCCAAAACAGTTCTCCGGTGAATGCGCAATTCAAGCCGGAACCCGCTTATATGCCAGGATATGAAGACGATGTCATCATGGCAGCCGGAACATTTGTCCAAGGCTCAAGCATCGAACTTACAGCAGACGGCCCGATTCGGCCGCCCTATACCGCTTTCGTGCAAGGCGGATTGACTTATGAACATGTAAAAATTGCTGTGTTGAATTCAATCGCAGCTTTAGAAGAAGCTGGTCTTTTATAAGTGTTCCTGCACTTGAAAGAGTGCAGGAATATTTTTATGTCAGGTAATGTAACATGTGATTGACAACTTTCCTGACGTGTCTTATACTGAAAGAGTAGTAAAACTGAAAAGGGTGAAAACAATGACGAATCGGGTTCGTCGGACGATGCCGCTTCTGCCCATCAGCATTGTGATGCAGCTGACAGAATTGACTGCGCGCCAGATCCGCTATTACGAAGAGCATGAATTGATCAGCCCAGCCCGTACAGAAGGCAATAAACGCATGTTCTCATTGAATGATGTCGATACGCTGCTCGAAATTAAAGAGTATCTGGAGCAGGGATTGAATATGGCGGGGATCAAGAAAATCTATAACCTGAAAGACCAACCAGAAAACGAAAAGGCTGAACCCAAAAATATCAGCGACGCAGAATTGCGCAGAATTTTAAGGGAAGAAATGCAGCAGCTTCGCTCTTATGAACGCGGAGGCTTACGGCAAGGTGATTTATCTCGCTTTTTCAAATGAGGCGAGTGAATATAAAACTTACATAGGAGAGTGGAAAGAAGATGAGCAAGTATACTAAAGAAGACATTAAGCGATTAGTGAAAGAAGAAGAAGTCAACTTTATCCGTTTACAGTTTACAGACATTCTCGGCGTAATCAAAAATGTTGAAATTCCGACTTCTCAATTGGACAAAGCACTCGACAACAAAATGATGTTTGACGGTTCTTCTATCGACGGATTCGTTCGCATCGAAGAATCAGACATGTACTTGTTCCCTGACCTGGATACGTGGGTTGTATTTCCGTGGATTACAGGAAAAGGGAAAGTAGCCCGTTTAATCTGCGACATCTACCGTGCAGACGGAACTCCGTTTGAAGGAGATCCGCGCAACAACTTAAAACGCGTTCTGAAAGAAATGGAAGAAATGGGCTTCACGCATTTCAATCTAGGGCCAGAGCCGGAATTCTTCTTGTTCAAATTGGATGCAAGCGGAGAGCCTTCTCTTGAATTAAACGACAACGGCGGATACTTCGACTTGGCACCGATGGACCTTGGCGAAAACTGCCGCCGCGACATCGTATTGGAATTGGAGGAAATGGGCTTTGAAATTGAAGCTTCCCACCACGAAGTGGCTCCAGGACAGCACGAAATCGATTTTAAATACGCAGACGCCATCAAAGCTTGCGACGATATCCAAACATTTAAATTAGTGGTGAAAACGATTGCCCGTAAACATGGCCTGCATGCTACTTTCATGCCAAAACCGCTTTTCGGCGTCAACGGTTCAGGAATGCATATGAACGTTTCGTTGTTTAAAGACAAAGTGAATGCCTTCCTCGATGAAGACGGCGAATTGAAATTGAGCGAAACAGCTTACCAGTTCCTAGCGGGAATTTTAGAGCATGCCCAAGGATTTACAGCTGTTACGAACCCGACGGTCAACTCTTACAAGCGTTTAGTTCCTGGATACGAAGCACCGTGCTACGTGGCTTGGTCTGGCCAAAACCGCAGCCCGTTGATCCGCATCCCAGCTTCCCGCGGCTTGTCGACTCGCGTAGAAGTCCGTTCAGTTGACCCATCGGCGAACCCTTACTTGGCAATGGCGGTTCTTTTGAGTGCGGGCCTTGACGGCATTAAAAAGAAACTGGAAGCACCGAAGCCGGTTGACCGCAATATCTATGCTATGAACAAAAAAGAGCGTGAAGCAGTAGGCATCAAAGATCTTCCGCCGACATTATATGCTGCATTGCAAGAGCTTCAAAATGACGAAGTCATGACAAAAGCTCTTGGAAGCCACATCTTGAACAATTTCGTCGAAGCGAAAGAAATCGAATGGGACATGTTCCGCATCGCTGTGCACCCATGGGAGCGCGAGCAATATCTCAAAATGTATTAATCAGTTCGGCTGCAAGGGCTTTAAAGCTCTTGCAGTTTTTTATTTTACAAAAGAAGGAGGAAAGGGCAAGCTGCATCCAGAACTTTTTAATAAGGAGGTGAGCTGATGCCTAAATTTGTGATCCAATACTTTTTGGAAAAAGGGCTGGCTGTTGAACGGACAGTTGAAGCCGCTAGCCGTGATCAAATAGCTGATATGGCACTTTCAGAAAAAATTGTCCGTTTTGAAGACAATTTTGGGGAATTAAACCTTTTCAGCAAAGAGGACGTAAAATTAGTGAAGATTAAGAATTACACTGAACCGGTCACCACTTCGCGAAGAGGGGGATAATAAAGCGGGAACTAAGGGTTATAAGTTTAACATTCAGGGTATTAGTAAAATAGGCTTTCTAAATTTAATGATCCGTACTGAGTTTTCTTTGAAAGCGCAAGGAAAATTTTGTGGGGGTGATTAGATGAAAAAAATTCAAGGGATTGAAAATCTTTTAATATACTTGAATTCAAAAGAATGCCCAATGACTGAAGCGCAAATCCGAAATTTGATAACCCTGCGGACAATACCGCACAGCCAGCCTTTTGGCGACATGTTGATATTTGACAAAGATCATATCGACTGGTGGGTAACTGAACAGAGGAACCAACTCAGTAGGTTAACAGAATAGACCGCAATCCACCCGATGCCAAGCCTTGAAAAGTGACTGGCATCGGGGTTTTGCCTTTTCGGTAACTTTTGATGGAGTTATGCGTCTTATTTAGCAGTACGGAAACAATGGAGGAATGGCGAATGCGCTTTTTAAAATATTTTCTTGTATTTGCAATCATTTTGGCGGCGGCAGGCATTGGCGTTTATTATGTCGGCACAAATATCGCTTCGGATAAAATCGTGGAAGAAGCCACGAGCGAACTTGCAGAGAGCGGAAAAATGGATGAAATCAAAACCTATGTAGAAAAGGACCCGCAATTGTCTGGTTATATTGAAGAGGCTAAAGAAGCGGAAGGCCGTGATCTACCTATCAAAACTAAAGGCGAGGCGACTCGTGTATTAATCCAAAAAGTGGGCATCAGTGAATTGAAAACGATGCAGTCGGAAGTGAAAAAAGGCACTATGACCCAGCAGGAAGCGATTCAAAAGCTCGAAACCCAATTAAGCGAAGAAGAGATGCTTGCGCTGAAAGTTCTCGCTTACAAGGAATTATATAAACAGCAATAAGCAGAAGGCTGTGTTAAACTGGTAAAAGAGTTCAAATGACACAGTTTAGGAGGCCTTCATGAAAACATTCCAAGTCGAATTTTATTTTGATCAAGGCAATACCATTGTGCAAAATGTAAAAGGAACCGACCGCGAATCTGCATTGAACAAAATCCCGTCTAATGGCACGTATGAGATGGTCGATGAAGTGACCGGAAAACTTTACCGCATCACCATCAATCTTGTTAAATATATAGTTGTCACTGAAATTTAACGTTTAGGCATCCTTCATTTGAAGGATGCCTTTTCCATGCGGAAATAACTTGAAGGAGTGATTGGAATGATTTATAAAGGGCCGAGTGCATACAATGAGGAAAGCTTTCTGGAAAATTATTTAAAGCGGCGCAACCGGGAGGAAAGCCCGAATAATGCGATTGAAAAACCGATACTGATGGAACTTATCCAGACGGTAAAGGGGCAGGACGTATTGGACTTAGGATGCGGAGATGCGGCATATGGATTGGATTTGATGGAAATAGGGGCGAGGAGCTATACAGGAATTGAAGGATCAAAGCAGATGGCTGAACTCGCGAAAAAAACAACAGCCGGATCGGGCATTCAAATAATAAACGAATCGCTTGAAGCCGCCGATTTGGGAGATGGCATCTATGATTTGGTGACGTCGCGTTTTGTCGTCCATTATCTTCGTGACATTGAAAGCCTATTTGCAAAAGTCCATGCCTCGCTAAAGGAAAAAGGGCGCTTCATTTTCAGCATTCAGCATCCGCTGACTACATCTTCTTTTAAGAGCAAAGAACAAAGCGGCAGAAGAGAAGATTGGATTGTGGATGATTATTTTATTGAAGGTGAACGGAATGAACCATGGATTGATAAGACGGTGAGAAAATACCATTGGACAACCGAACATTACATAACGGCTTTGCTGGCTGCTGGATTTCAGTTAAAAGCATTGAGAGAAGGGAAGCCTGAACGGAGCCGCTTTGCGACAGAAGAGGAATACATCAGAAGGACTCGTGTGCCGATCATGTTGATCTTTTCGTGTGAAAAGTGAAATTGATGAAAAAAAGAGCTGAGAAATTCTCAGCTCTTTTCTTAATGAAGTTGGCGGTATACGCCGACTACTTTTCCTAAGATCGAAACTTGTTCGACAATGATTGGATCCATCGATGAGTTTTCTGGCTGTAAGCGGAAAAAGCCTTCTTCTCTGAAAAAACGTTTTACGGTTGCTTCATCTTCGGCAGTCATCGCAACGACAATATCACCATTATTAGCGGTTTGCTGTTGTCTGACGACTACATAGTCCCCGTTCAGGATGCCTGCTTCGATCATACTTTCACCCATGATCTCGAGCATGAAAATGTGATCGTCTTCCGTACCATAGGATTGAGGAAGAGGGAAATACTCTTCAACATTCTCTATCGCTGTAATCGGCAATCCTGCTGTAACTTTACCAATTAACGGGACATGAAGCACAGGGCTTTTGTCGATTAATGCATCTTCAGTGCTGATAATTTCAATCGCTCTCGGTTTTGTTGGATCTCGGCGGATCAAGCCTTTGCTTTCAAGCCGCGCTAGATGTCCATGGACAGTCGAACTGGATGCCAAACCAACTGCTTCTCCGATTTCCCGTACGGAAGGCGGATAGCCTTTAGCCCGGACCTCGTCTTTTATAAATGTCAAAATATCTTCCTGCCGTTTTGATACTTTTTTCAACAGTTTCACCTCTTTTTAGTTGTTCAGTATGTTTTCTACCATAAGTATACCAACTTGGGATATGAAATGCAAACATAGGTTCGAATTTATTTGTTGACAAAAACACCTGTTCGCATTATTATAAGAACATACATTCCGAACACACATTCCTAGGAGGCGGTTCATATGACATTCATCCAAAAAAATTCTTATCTTACAGCATTTTTCCTATTAGTTCTGCTAGTATCTATTTATACGATTTTTTCATACAATAGCAGTGAAGCAACGATGAGCCAAGTGCAAGTCAAAGAAGGCGATACGTTATGGACGCTGGCTGAATCTTTCAGCGGCGATATCCCACATCATGAATGGATAGAGGACATTATGCAGGAAAATGGATTAGAGACCCCAAAAATTATCGTTGGCCAATCGATTAAGATTCCAAGCGATCAACTTAAATATGCCCCAGACGAAACTGTAAAACTGGCGGGTGATGCAGAATGAAGAAATCTGCGTTGATTTATTGCCGCGTCAGCACCACGAAAGACACTCAAGAAACTTCGCTTGAACGGCAAGAAGAGGAATTGCTCAAATTTGCATTTGAGCAATCCTATATTGTGGAAGAAATCTTTTCAGATCAGCATAGCGGCTACGAAATGGACCGCGAAGGCTTATTAGAGATGCTCAATTGCATAAAGACCGGAAAATTTGACGCTGTTTTTATCCAAGATGAAACACGCCTAGGGAGAGGGCATGCCCGTATTGCGCTCTTGCATGTCATGAAAAAATACGGTGTCGAAGTTTATACATTATCCGACAGAGGCCCCATCGCACTGAACGATATGGATGACATGGTCCTGGAGATTCTCGCGATTGTCGAGGAGTATCAGCGGAAAATACATAATGCTAAGATCAAGCGCGGAATGAAGCGGGCGGTCGAAAACGGCTATAAACCTGAAAAGAACTTAAAAGGAAAAGGCAATCCTGAAGGGCGCGAACGGCTGGACCTTCCAATCGAGCAAATTGTCAGTTTGAAAGAAAACGGATTAACTTTCCATGAAATTGCTGTGACGTTGCAAGGGTTCGGCTATCAAGCAAGCAAAGCGACCGTCCACCGGCGCTATAAAGAATTTGAAAGCCTGAAACAAGGCTAATCTATTGCAGAAACTGCCCTTCTTTTGTACGATATGATAGAAGAAAGGCGGGATTTTATGTTACCACCGGATAAATTAAATCGCATTAATGAATTGTCGCGCAAATCGAAAACGGACGGTTTGTCTATCGAAGAAGCGAAAGAACAGTCGCTGCTTCGCCAGGAATATTTGCAGACTTTCCGCAAAACGATGCGCGGCACAATTGAAAATGTAAAAGTCATCGACCCGAACGGCAATGACGTGACGCCGGAAAAGGTCAAAAATATTCGAGAGAATAAGTATTTGAATTAATACTTATTCTCTTTTTTTGTTTTCGATTAAACCACTGGACATTTCACGACATAACTTCGCCCAAATTACCGATAAACACCGCTGCATGCGGTTTACTAGTTGTATTCTTTTCTATTGTTGACTACACTAGAAAAGGATCTATATTTTTTTGTAGAAGAGAGGATGTTTTTCATGTCAAACCATGCAGATCAACTTGCAGTAACCACGATAAGAACGCTTTCTATTGACGCAATCGAAAAAGCAAACTCTGGTCACCCAGGCTTGCCGATGGGCGCTGCTCCTATGGCTTACTCATTATGGACAAAACATATGAACCATAACCCTAAAAACCCGACTTGGTTCAACCGTGACCGCTTCGTCTTGTCGGCTGGACATGGTTCCATGCTTTTATATAGCTTGCTTCACTTAAGCGGGTATGGCTTGTCATTGGAAGAAATCAAAAACTTCCGCCAGTGGGATTCAAAAACTCCTGGACACCCGGAATACGGCCATACAGTCGGCGTTGAAGCGACAACTGGACCGCTTGGGCAAGGAATCGGCATGGCAGTCGGCATGGCAATGGCCGAACGCCACTTAGCTGCTACCTACAACAAAGAAAACTTGGACATCGTTGACCATCACACGTTCGCTCTTTGCGGAGATGGAGATTTGATGGAAGGGGTTGCGGGTGAAGCCATTTCGCTTGCCGGCCACTTGAAACTGAATAAATTGGTTGTCTTATATGACAGCAATGACATTTCCCTTGATGGCGACCTCGCCATGAGTTTCTCTGAAGATATCAAAAAACGTTTTGAATCATATGGCTGGAATTACTTGCGCGTAGATGACGGCAACGAACTGGACGACCTATCTGCTAAAATTGCAGAAGCAAAAAAATCTTCAGACAAACCGACGCTTATTGAAGTGAAAACGGTCATCGGCTATGGTGCCCCAAATAAATCAGGCAAAGCTGATGCACATGGCTCACCGCTTGGTGAAGACGAAATGAAATTGGCGAAAGAATATTACAAGTGGACATTCGATCAAGATTTCCACGTGCCGGAAGAAGTCTATGAAACGTTCAAACAAGCGACGGAAGAATTAGGCGGAAAAGCCGAGAGCGCTTGGAACGAGTTGTATGCAACGTACGAATCACAATATCCGGAATTGGCTGAGCAATTGCAAAAAGCGATTGCTGGAGAGCTTCCAGAAAACTTTGATGCTGAATTCCCGACATATGAAGTGGGCAAAAAGCAAGCGACTCGCGCTTCATCAGGCGACATGGTCAATGCGATTGCGAAAGCGGTGCCTTCATTCTTCGGTGGAAGTGCGGATTTAGCAGGATCAAACAAAACGAATATTAAAGGCGGCGGCGATTTTGATGCTGAAAATCCAGCTGGACGCAATATCTGGTTCGGTGTGCGTGAATTCGCAATGGGCGCTGCTCTAAACGGTATGGCGCTTCACGGCGGTCTGCATGTATTCGGCGGTACGTTCTTCGTATTCAGCGATTATGTCCGCCCTGCAATCCGTTTGGCTGCATTGATGGGCCTTCCGGTCACATTCGTCTTCACTCACGACAGCGTAGCTGTAGGAGAAGATGGCCCGACGCATGAACCGGTTGAACATTTAGCCTCTCTTCGTGCCATGCCAAACTTGAGCGTTGTCCGCCCGGCTGATGCAAATGAAACGAAAGCTGCGTGGCGTTTAGCGTTGACTGCAAAATCAACGCCGACGCTATTGGTGCTTTCACGCCAAGACTTGCCAGTGCTTGAGAAGAGCGGCGAAATGGCTGAAACAGGCGTTGAAAAAGGGGCATATGTCGTTTCTCCGGCAGAAAACCCGCAAGCGTTGTTGTTGGCGACAGGCTCTGAAGTCAGCTTAGCTGTAGAGGCACAGAAGCAATTAGCGGAAGAAGGCATTTCCGTTTCTGTTGTTTCGATGCCGTCTTGGGACCGTTTCGAAAAACAGGATAAAGAATACAAGCAATCCGTTATTCCAAAAACGGTTAAGAAGCGTTTGGCAATTGAAATGGGGACTTCATTCGGCTGGGAACGATACACAGGCGATGAAGGCGATATTTTAGCCATTGACCACTTTGGCGCAAGCGCTCCAGGAGAACGCATCATGAAGGAATTTGGCTTCACTCCTGAAAATGTGGCAGCCCGCGTTAAACAATTGATCGAAGAATAAGCAGCAAAGAGAAGGGAGCTCTGTCCCTTCTCTTTTTTATCTATTTCTGTGTATAGTCACCACTCCGGATTTATAGTATAATCCATTGTGGTGCACTACTTATTTATGCAACACGAAGGAGGTAACTTGAATGTCTACATGGATTTGGATCGTAATCGTTATCGTGGCTTTGCTCGCCGGTGTTGCGCTTGGCTTTTTCATCGCTCGTCAATACATGATGAAATATTTGCAGGACAACCCGCCGATTAACGAAGAAATGCTGCGAATCATGATGATGCAGATGGGACAAAAACCATCTCAGAAAAAAATCAATCAAATGATGGCTCAAATGAATAAAGCGTCAACAAAACCTGGAAAACCAGCTAAAAAATAAAAAGCGCTCATCGTGAGCGCTTTTTTGTTTGGACGAAATTAATTGCTAGCCGTGCTTATACCCGCTTCAGAAGAGGCCAAGCCAAATTCCGCTAAAAATTCGGCTACTGTTTGTTCATACGCTTCTGGGTTTTTATTGAAGGACTGCGCATGTCCGCCTTCTTCAAAAAACTTCAATTTTTTCTTATCCGGTTTCAAATCATACATTTCCTGTGTCATGGCCGGCAAGATGAAATCGTCTTGCAGGCTATGAATGAACAAAACAGGCTTTTCGATCTGTCCAACCGCTTGTCGCGGCGATACGGTGCTGATGGAATAGCCGTCTCGCAATTTAAGAAACAGGCTGGCCACTCTCAAAGAAAGCGTAGTGCGAAGAGGCGTCGTCGTTCTCATGACATGCAGCAGCTGTTCTGAAATATCCGAAAAGCCGCAGTCGGAAATATAGAAATCGGCCGAGTCTTCCATGCCGGCATATAGGAGCGTTGTCGCGGCGCCCATCGATTCGCCGTGGATGCCAAAAACTACATCATCGCCTGCATGCATCTTCAAAGCTGCCACTACCGCTTTCAAATCCGTTTTTTCATAATGGCCGAAACTGGTCGTTTTCCCGCCGGAATCACCGTGGCGGCGGTGGTCATAGACGACTGAATTGTAGCCGAGGCGCTCAAACATTCGGGCATATTTAAAAGAATTCACTTTCGATTCCGTTACGCCGTGGCAAATGATAACATAGCGGTTCGTTTGATGCGGCTCCAAAAAAATGGCTTTGATGGGATAGCCGTTTTCGGAATCGATCCATTTCTCGGTTTTATTGGCAGTGGCATACCAATGTTCGTCAATTCGTTTCGAGGTGATTTCGCGTTCTAAGATTAGTTCATCGTCTTTTGTCTTCATGTACATGATGCGGTTCGATAAAGCAATGCCGAAGACCGTTGTCGTCGCTGCTAAGATGCTGGAAACGGCTCCCGTTGCCCATAATAATTTTTTCTTCAAGGCATTGGCTCCTTACGCTCGGTTTTTATAGAGGCTATACATCCCGGTTTGTACGGGAGTGGATATATGGTGTTCAATTTTTTGGACGGCATCGCATAATTGGTCAAGGTCGATGCCGGTGTCGATGCCCATGCGGTGCAGCATATTGACAACGTCTTCGGTTGCCACGTTTCCTGTAGCGCCGGGTGCAAACGGGCATCCCCCAAGCCCGCCAGCCGAACTGTCAAACCGCGTAACGCCGGCATGGAGCGCAGCATAGATGTTCGCTAAAGCCATTTTGCGCGTATCGTGGAAATGGGCTGTGATGAGTGTATCCGGAAATGCTTCGGTGATTTTCTTGAACAGTGCATAACTCTCGTTCGGTGCTGCCATGCCGATCGTATCGGCCACACTCAGCTCATCCACGCCCCAATCGACGAATTGCCGGCAGAGCGCGAGTGTCGCTTCTGGATCCACCGCTCCTTCAAATGGACAATAGAAGGCAGTGGAAATGCAGGCTCGAACGAAAATGCCGTCTTCTTTCAATTTGGCTACCAGCGGTTCGAGCGCTTTCATGCTCTCGGCAGTTGTTTTGTTGACATTCTTTTTATTGAAAGAATTGGAAACGCCGACAAATACGGCAATGGCTCTTGCTCCCGAGTCCAAAGCTGCCTGAATCCCTTTTTCATTTGGCGCTAACACAAACTGGCGGCCCTGCTTGTCGGTATTGGCCATAATGTCTTTGGCATCCGCCATTTGCGGCACCCATTTCGGCGATACGAAAGAAGTAAGCTCCATTTCATGGATGCCGGACTTTTGCAGCCCCTCGATAAATTGCAGTTTAAAGTCTGTTGCCACGATGCGCCCTTCATTTTGAAGGCCATCACGCGGCCCAACCTCGATAATTGTTGCATTTTTTGGTAAACTGAACATAATATCCCCCCTGTTAATCATTGTATCTAGAGGGGGGATAAAAGAGCAACAAGTAAACGCTAACAAGGGGGAAATAATGTGTCACAAGAAATCGTAATTATCAGCGCCGTCCGTACGGCTATCGGATCATTCCAAGGGGCATTGAAAGACGTTCCGGCAACTGAACTAGGAGCCATCGTCATTAAAGAAGCTGTTGAAAAAGCAGGAATTGCGGCAGATCAAATTTCGGAAGTCATCATGGGCAATGTGCTGCAGGCTGGCCTTGGCCAAAATCCAGCGAGGCAAGCATCGATCAAAGCGGGCTTGCCTGAAACGGTTCCAGCTATGACGATCAATAAAGTCTGTGGATCCGGTTTAAAAGCTGTGCATTTAGCTTATCAGGCAATTTATGCAGGGGATGCGGAAATTGTGGTTGCCGGCGGAATGGAAAATATGAGCCAAGCGCCTTACTTATTGCAAAATGCGCGAAGCGGCTTCCGGATGGGCGATCAAAAAGTCATCGACAGTATGATCACAGACGGGCTGACTTGTGCATTCAACGATTACCATATGGGCATCACAGCCGAAAATCTGTGCGACCGCTACGGCATTACGCGCGAAGAACAGGATGAATTCTCAGCGCGTTCCCAGGCACGGGCGGCAGCGGCGATCGATGCCGGACGCTTTGACGACGAAATCGTGCCAGTGGAAATTCCGCAGCGCAAAGGGGATCCGGTCATTTTCAAAACTGACGAATACGTAAAACGCGATTCCACCGCTGAGAAGTTAGGAAAATTGCGTCCAGCCTTCAGGAAAGACGGCAGCGTGACGGCTGGCAATGCATCGGGCATCAATGACGGAGCAGCGGCAGTGGTCGTGATGTCAAAAGCCAAAGCTGAAGAATTAGGGTTGACGCCGCTCGCAGTCATCGCGGCAAATGGAAATGCGGGAGTAGACCCGGCAGTCATGGGCATCGGACCTGTTCAAGCAGTTAAAAATGCATTAAAGAAAGCAGATCTAGCTTTAGCGGATATCGAATTGATTGAAGCGAATGAAGCATTTGCTGCCCAGTCAATTGCAGTGGATCGGGAACTTCAATTTAATCACGAAATATTAAATGTCAATGGCGGTGCAATCGCGCTTGGCCATCCAATCGGCGCCAGTGGTGCGCGGGTTTTTGTCTCCTTGCTTCATGAAATGAAGAAGCGCGATGCGAAAACCGGCCTCGCGACGCTGTGCATCGGCGGCGGGCAAGGCGTTGCAACCATCGTAAAACGTCCTTAAGGAGAGAACAGCATGGCGAAGAAAAGAGAAGAGGCATCAAGCAATTTACCAGAAGATATTTTGGCGAAATTACAGGAAACAAAAAAAGCACTGGTAAAAGAAGAACAGAAACGTGCAGAAGAAAAACACGCGCAGGAACTGTTTGAGCGGAAAGAACGCGAAAAGAATTTATCGTTTGCGGAACTTCTCGAACGGCATGGCGACAAAGGAAATAAATATTAACTTGAATCAGGAACTTTTCGTCTTCCACCGGAGGCGGAAGGTTCTTTTTTCTTGTGCAAAAAAATAAAGTAAAGAAGCGATCGGAAAATCTAGTCAAAACAAGAGCGGAATTTCGAGTAAACTTCCAGAACCTGAAAATGAAACGCTTACATTTCAAAAGGATGAAAAAAGTCGAAAAAAATTCACAGAAAAGACTGATAATTACGAGAAATATGTTACGATGGGGAGAAATAATTTTAGTGGAGATGGTGTGGCCTATGACAAAAAGAATGATGGCAGAAAAAGAACGCGAAGTAAAAGTTCCGAAAGTAACGGTGGAAGACATCGTCATTGCCAATCAGGCATTGAAAGATGTGGTCCTTAAAACGCCGCTGCAAAAAAATGAAATCCTCTCAGCCCGGTATGGCTGCAACGTGTTTTTAAAACGGGAAGACCTGCAAGCGGTCCGTTCGTTTAAACTGCGCGGAGCTTATAATTTTATTCAGAGTTTGAGTGACGAAGAGAGACGCCAAGGCGTTGTCTGTGCCAGTGCCGGGAACCATGCACAAGGGGTCGCTTATTCATGCTTCAAACTGGGCATTGAAGGCAAAATCTTCATGCCGTTGACGACCCCTCGCCAAAAAGTTTCCCAAGTGGAGCGGTTTGGCGGCGATAAAGTTTCGGTCGTCTTGATCGGCGATACGTTTGATGATTCCTATGCTTCCGCGATGAACTATTGCACTTCTGAAAACAAAGTGTTTGTCCATCCGTTTGACAATGAGAAAATCATTGCTGGGCAAGGCACGGTAGCGATGGAAATCCTGAATGATATGCAAGCGCCGGTCGATTATTTATTTTGTGCCATCGGCGGCGGCGGTTTAGCTTCTGGGGTAGGCTCGTATTTAAAAGGAATCAGCCCGTCGACCAAACTAATAGGCGTCGAACCGGAAGGCGCACAAGGCATGCGGACATCGATGGAGCATGGCCAAGTGACGCGTCTGGAGGCGATTGATACATTTGTAGACGGTGCTGCCGTTAAACAAGTCGGCGATCTGACGTTGCAGATTTGCCAAAACGTGGTGGACCAGGTCTCCATCATTCCGGAAGGGCGCGTATGCACGACGATCTTGCAGCTTTACAACGAAAGTGCCATAGTGGTCGAGCCGGCCGGAGCCCTTGCGATTGCTGCTCTTGAACAGCACCAGGAAGAGATTCGAGGGAAAAATGTCGTTTGTGTGGTGAGCGGCGGCAATAATGATATCGAACGCATGCAGGAAATCAAAGAGCGCTCGCTGATTCATGAAGGCTTAAAGCATAACTTTATTGTGACATTCCCGCAGCGGGCCGGAGCCCTTCGGAAGTTCATGGAGCAAGTGCTTGGCGAAACCGACGATATCACCCATTTTGAATACACAAAACGCACGAACCGGGAAGCGGGGCCGGTCGTAGTAGGGATTGAATTGCAGTCAAAAGAAGACTATTACCCGCTTGTCCAGCGGATGGCCGAACAAGGCTTCCCTTTTGTTGAAATCAACCACGATCCGCTGCTGTTTAATCTATTAATTTGACCGATCGCAAGCTGGACTCTCAAAAAGTTCGGTTTGTGTTTTTTTATTGGCTGAAATTGTTTATGGCTGTTCGAGAGAAGGGAAATGAAGGAGGGGAAGACCAAACGGAGGAGGGACTGTATGTTTGAACATAAAGCCGGTGCCTATGCCGTCGACTTGCTGAAGGAATGGGGAGTCGATCATCTATATGGAATGCCCGGAGATTCCATCAACGAATTTATGGAAGAGTTAAGGAAGGAAGAGTCTATCCGCTTTATTCAAATCCGCCACGAAGAAACCGGTGCACTCGCCGCTGCTGCGTATTCGAAACTTACGGGCAAAATCGGCGTCTGCATGTCGATTGCCGGGCCAGGGGCAGTCCATTTACAAAACGGCCTGTACGATGCCAAAAAAGATAAAACACCGGTTCTTGCGATTGTCGGACAGGTGGAAAGCGAAAAAGTGGGTACGGACAATTTTCAAGAACTTAAACTTGAATCGATGTTCGAAGACGTCGCTGTCTACAACCGCCGCGTTCAGCAAGCTGAACAATTGCCGGACATGCTGAACCAGGCGATCCGAACGGCTTACGCTGAAAAAGGGCCGGCTGTGTTGATTGTTTCAGATGATTTGTTCAGCACGAACATCAAGCGGGACAAAGAAATCAGTTCGCCCGTCTATTCGATGCCGAAAATCAGAGGCGCCGAGGAAGATCTGCTGAAAGCGGCGGATTTGATCTCGGCTTCGAATCGCCCGATCATTTTGGCGGGAAAAGGGGCGAAACACGCAGTGCCCGAACTTCTGGCATTAGCGGAAAAAATTAAAGCGCCGCTCATTGCTTCGCTGCCGTCAAAAGGGATGATTCCAGAAAGCCATCCTCATTACCTTGGCCACTTAGGCCAACTTGGAACAGAACCCGCAAAAGAAGCAATGAAAGAAGCGGATTTGCTGGTTCTGGCAGGGACGGCTTATCCTTACCGCGATTATTTGCCGGAAGATGCCCCTGCGATTCAAATTGATGTAGAGCCGCGCGTCATCGGAAAATACTATCCTTCCACAGTCGGAATCGTCTCTGAGGCAAAATCAGCTCTTTCTTGGCTAGCCGAGCATAGCCGTGAAAAAGAAGGCCGATATTTAGGGGAGTTCCAAGAAAAACAGCAAAAATGGAATGAACAATTGCAGGAAGATATCCAGCAGCAGACAGAAACACTGCAGCCCCCGCAAGTCCTTGCTGAAATCCAGCAAGTGCTGGAGAAAGATGCGGTGATTTCTTTAGACGTGGGGAGTGTGACCATATGGACTGCCCGCTATATGAAACTGGACGGCCAAGCACTCCTTACTTCTGCTTGGCTCGCGACCATGGGGTGTGCATTGCCAGGGGCAATCGCTGCAAAAATCGCTTACCCTGACAGACAAGTGATTGGCATTATTGGAGATGGCGGATTTTCGATGGGCATGCAGGATTTTGTGACAGCCGTGAAATACTGTTTACCGATGACGCTTGTCATTTTTAATAATCAAAAAATCCAATTGATTGAACACGAACAGCAGGAAATCGGCAATGAACCGACCAATGTGGAACTGGGCAATATCGATTTTGCCGCTTTTGCAGCTGCCTGCGGAGGAGTAGGCTACACTGCGAAAACAAAAGCTGAATTGAAAGAGGCTTTAGCAAAAGCAAAAGACGCGACTAAACCTGCGGTCATTGATGTTTATGTAGAGGACATATCGCCTGAAACAAAATAAATGGAATAGTTGTCCGAAGAAAGGAAGAGGTAAATGGACCAAACGATTAAAGCCTATGGATTTTACCAGCCGGGAGACCGGACAAAACCACCTGAATTCGTGGCTGAGCAGGTGCCGAAGCCAGCCGTTGCTGGAAGAGACTTATTAGTGGAAGTAAAAACAGTTTCAGTTAATCCGACCGACTTGCGGACACGGGATGCAAAGAAAGACAGTGATGATTCGTTTACAATTGTCGGTAGAGATGTGGCAGGCATCGTATTAGAAAAAGGAGAAGCCTGTGAATTGTTTGAAGTCGGCGATGAAGTGTTCTACGCCGGAACTAATAACCGCCCGGGCGGGCACAGTGAATGGCATGTCGTGGATGAACGGATTGTCGGCAAAAAACCGCAGCAATTGGATTTTGCACAAGCCGCCGCTCTCCCGCTCACGAGTTTAACAGCATGGGAAGCCTTATTTGACCGATTAGGCGTTTCGCATGAAGCAGCACAAAATGAAGGGAAATCCATCCTGATCATCGGTGCAGCAGGCGGTGTGGGTTCGATTGCCGTTCAACTTGCTAAATTGGCTGGGTTGAAAGTAATCGGCACCGCTTCAAGGCAGGAAACATCAGAGTGGGCGAAAAAGCACGGTGCTGATATCGTCATCAATCATCATGAAAAAATGAGGCCTCAGCTCAAAGAGCAGGGATTAAAAGAAGTAGACTATATCTTCTGCCTTTCGGATCCGGATGGGCATATGGCGAATATGGCAGAAGCGATCGCTCCCCAAGGGAAAATCTGTTCCATTTTGCCGCTGCAAAAGCCGCTCGACATGCAGCTTTTTGCAAAAAGCGCCACGTTTGTTTATGAGTTGATGTATACGCGCTCCGTCTATCAAACGGAGGATATGGCAGATCAGCATAAAGCATTAAACCGCATAAGCGAATGGGCAGATGAAGGAGCGGTCGTTTCAACAATGGCCAACAAGTTGAAACCGTTGAACGCCAATACGTTAAAAGAAGCCTATGAACAGTTGCTGACCAACAAGACGATTGGAAAAATCGTGGTGGAAGGCCCTTTTGAGGATTGACCAATGCAGCCTGCGAATTCCGCAGGCTGTTTTTCATTTGAAAACCTTTGACAAACATTTTTAATTATTGTACATTGTCTTATGGACGAACAATGACGAAATAATTTTATTTATTATTCGTATTTAGGAGTGTATAACATGGAAAATGTATTTGATTACGAAGATATTCAATTAATTCCAGCAAAAGCGGTGGTAAATAGCCGGTCAGAATGCGACACATCCGTTGACTTTGGAGGACGGACTTTTAAGTTGCCGGTCGTTCCTGCAAATATGCAGACGATCATTGACGAAAACATTGCCATCAACCTTGCAGAAAATAATTATTTTTATATTATGCACCGTTTCCAGCCGGAAACAAGACTTGATTTTGTGAAGGATATGCAGGCAAGAGGCCTATATGCATCGATAAGTGTCGGCGTGAAGCCGGAAGAATATGAATTTGTTCAGCAATTGGCGGCAGAGCGGCTGATCCCGGAATATATCACGATTGATGTTGCCCATGGGCATGCAAATTCTGTAATTAATATGATTCAGTACATAAAAAAACAGTTGCCTGCGAGTTTTGTCATCGCTGGGAACGTCGGAACGCCTGAAGCAGTCCGTGAACTCGAACATGCTGGAGCGGATGCGACAAAAGTTGGCATTGGACCGGGAAAAGTTTGCATCACGAAAATTAAAACAGGCTTTGGCACGGGCGGCTGGCAATTGGCGGCGCTTCGCTGGTGTGCAAAAGCGGCAACCAAACCGATTATTGCAGACGGCGGCATCCGCACACATGGAGATATCGCGAAATCGGTGCGTTTTGGCGCTTCGATGGTAATGATTGGCTCATTATTTGCAGGCCATGAAGAATCGCCTGGCCAAACAGTGGAGACTGACGGCAAACTTTATAAAGAATATTTCGGGTCAGCTTCAGAGTTCCAAAAAGGCGAAAAGAAAAACGTCGAAGGCAAGAAAATGTTTGTCGAATACCGAGGTTCTCTGAAAGATACTTTAGTCGAAATGGAACAAGATCTGCAGTCAGCGATTTCCTATGCCGGAGGAGATAAACTGAGTGCTATCCGCACTGTGGATTATGTCATTGTCAAAAATTCCATCTTTAATGGAGATAAAGTTTACTAACTCCCATATGAGCCGGTAAACTAATCGGTAAGAGAGTCTAGACAGCCTTAAACGGCTGTCTTTTTTTATTGTGCATGTTTCCAAAAAACGGCGATTGGGGGTAGAATAGAAAGAGAGTTTGAATAGTTTTAATATTCTTTCAATAATGGTTGATTTCTAATGTAAGCGCTTTTATAATGAAGGTATTAACATATGTTACGTAATAGAACATATGTAAAAAAGGATGGGGGGATTCTTTTGTGGGGGTGGTTTATAGCCGTATTTGCCGGAGTATGGCTGCTTCAAATCATGATGACAAAAATTCAAATGAAGAATTATCAGCTTACCATTAATAAAATGAGCAAAAGGCCTTCAGGCTATTTAGGGGTAGGCATCCAGAAACAAAAATTAGGAATAGGGGTGATCGCTGTAATTGTAGTAAACAATGACGGGATGGTTCTTGAAAGCCAATTAATGAAAGGCGTCACTGTTTTTAGCCGGTTTGAACCGTATACGGTTTACGATGGTCTTCATATTGAAGAGGTTAAAAAGAAAACAGGAGGCGAATCCGTCGATCAAGCTGTGAAAATGGCCATTGAAAAAATCGAAAGCCAAATGGAAAAGAAAGCCATTGTGGCTGTATAAGGAGGAAGGAATATGGGCGTTTTAGATTCAATCATGGACTTTTTAGTTAAACTCGCAGAAGGCTTTATCGGAATGTTCCAAGCGGGAGCTGATACGTTTACCGGCTTGGTTACAGGAATCATCCCATTGCTCATTGTACTGATTACCGCCATTAATGCTCTTATCCGGATGATTGGTGAAGAACGGATCAACAGGCTGGCACGCCGAAGCACCAAAAATATCATTCTGCGCTATACGCTTTTCCCGGTTTTGGCCGTTTTCTTTTTGACCAATCCGATGGCTTATACATTCGGAAAATTTCTTCCGGAAAAACAAAAACCGGCTTTTTATGACTCTGCTGTCTCTTTTGTACATCCAATTACTGGTTTGTTCCCGCATGCAAACCCGGCTGAATTGTTTGTCTATCTGGGCATTTCCGCAGGAATCACGACATTGGGATTATCGCTTGGGCCGTTGGCAATCCGCTTTTTCCTAGTGGGGATCATCGTTATCCTGATTCGCGGAATCGTGACAGAAATTATTACGGTTCGCATGATGAAATCAAAAGGCATGGAAGTCTAAGCGCAATAGATGTGTTCAACTTAAAAGGGGGCTAGGAATATGACAAATACGCATGCACCATTAAATTTCAAGGCGATTTCCGTCACGAAAGGCCGTGGGGGCTGGGGTGGGCCGCTGACCATTCGTCCGAACGAAGAGCAGCGTTACATCGTTTCGGTCACTGGAGGCGGAATTCATCCGGTAGCTGAAGAAATTGCGCGTCTGACTGGAGCGGAAGCCGTCGACGGCTTTAAAACTTCTTATGCAAAAGAAACGATGGCTTGCGTCATTATTGACTGCGGGGGGACAGCCCGCTGCGGCGTGTATCCGAAAATGGGGGTATTGACTATCAACGTTAACCCGACCTCGCCTTCAGGGCCGCTGATGAAGTTTATAAATGAAGAAAATTTTGTTTCGGGTGTGACGGTTTCTGATATCAGTGCTGCAGCCGCCCCTTACGAAGACCAAGACCAAGTGAAAAAAGCGGTAGATGAAGTGGAGGCGCCGGCTGCTCACAAAACGCCGCAGGAAATTAAAGAGGAGGCAAAGCGGAAAGCTGCCGAAACCTATAAACAGCCAAAGAAAATGAACATTATCGAAAGAGTGGGCCGCGGCGCCGGAAAAGTAGTAGGCGTCCTGTACCAGGCTGGACGCGAAACAGTGGACCAAGTGCTTAAGAATATCCTGCCGTTTATGGCGTTCGTAAGTATGCTGATTGGGATCATCACGTTTACAGGAATTGGAGACATCATAGCAAACTTTGTCTCACCGCTTGCCGGCAATATTTTCGGCTTGCTCATCCTTTCGGTCATTTGTGCGCTCCCGATCCTGTCGCCGCTGCTTGGACCCGGTGCCGTTATCGCTCAGGTCGTCGGGGTGTTGGTCGGAGTGGAGATCGGCCGTGGAAATATCCCTCCTGCTTTGGCGCTTCCGGCATTATTTGCAATCAACCCGCAAGTTGGGGCTGATTTTGTGCCGGTTGGGTTGACGCTTGGAGAGGCGGAGCCGGAAACGATCGAAGTCGGAGTGCCGGCGGTCTTGATTTCCCGGATGATTACAGGGCCGCTGGCAGTAATCATTGCTTATCTATTCAGTTTTGGCTTGTACAGTTAACTTAAAGGGGGCAGCTAGGTGGAGAATGTCATGATTAAAAAATATGAAGCTAAAATAATTGAAATCGGGGAAGAAGTGGAAATCTTTTCAGAAGAAAATATGATGGTTATTTTTGACGATTCCGTGCCGATCGAGTTAAGGACTTTCGGGGTCATTCACGAAAAAGTGCATCTTCTTGAAGATATTGAAATCGGCGATGTGCTTGAAATTGCCGGTGAACCATACGATATTTTATTTGTCGGAAGCAAAGTGAACGACACAATAAATGAAATTGGGCATTGCACGATTTCTTTTAATGGCGAAACCTCGGCTGATTTGCCTGGAACAATGTGCGTAGAGAAAAAAGCCCTGCCGGAATTGGCAGTAGGAGCAAAAATTCAGATTTACAAAGCCTGACAGAGAGGAGACTGAAAAATGCTTGGGATAAACCGAAAACTTCAAGAATTAGAGCAGAATGGAACCATCATTAAAGTCGGCCTCGTAGGCGCAGGGCAGATGGGAAGAGGCATGGTTTCGCAAATAGAAAGCATGGCAGGTATGCGTGTCGTCATTACGGCAGACATTCAACTGGAGAACGCTGCAAAGGCCTATACAAAATCTGGTGTCGCCATTTTGGATGTGGTCAAGACGGATCAGGCCGCTGAAGCTTCCGAAGCGGTCAAGGCTGGAAAAGTGGTAGCGACGACAGACGCAAAACTTGTCACTGCACTCCCGGAAGTGGATGTTGTCGTGGATGCTACAGGTGTTCCGGATATCGGCGCCAAAATAGCCTGGGACGCCATCCTCAACAAAAAACACATTGTTATGCTGAATGTAGAGGCAGATGTCACCATTGGGCCGCTGCTTAAAAAAATGGCTGATGCCAGCGGCGTTGTCTATACGGGGACAGCTGGCGATGAACCCGGCGCGATAATGGAGCTTTATGATTTTGCAGATGCGCTCGGGTTTGAAGTCGTTGCACTTGGAAAAGGAAAAAACAACCCGCTTAATTTGGCAGCCAATCCAGATACGGCGGCAGAAGAAGCCGCACGAAAAGGCGCTAGCCCTAAAATGCTCGCCTCTTTTCAAGATGGAACAAAGACCATGGTGGAAATGACGGCTGTCGCTAATGCAACAGGTTTTCTTCCGGATAAGCCGGGCATGCACGGCTTTGTCAGTGATGTAAAAGGGCTTCCGGAACTGTTCAAATTGAAAGAGCAGGGCGGAAAAGTGGACCATAAAAGGATTGTTGAATACATCAACGGCATCGCTCCAGGCGTCTTTGCCATCGTTGCATCCGAAAAAGAAGAAGTGAATCACGAAATGCACTATTTGAGCATGGGAGAAGGGCCAAATTATGTGCTTTACCGCCCATATCATCTCACTAGCCTGGAAACGCCGATTTCCATTGCGAGAGCGTTCATCTTCAACGAAGCGACCATTGCGCCTTGGAAAGGACTGCAGGCTGAGACAGTAGCGGTAGCCAAAACAGACTTGGAAGAAGGGCAATTTTTGGATAGCATCGGCGGATTCACCGTTTATGGAACGATCCTTTCCGCGCAAGCGGCAAAAGATAAACAAGCATTGCCGATGGGACTGGTGGACCGCCATGTCCAATTGAAGCGTGCCATTAAAAAAGGTGAAATTATTACGTATGGCGATGTCGTTCAGACGAAGGAATCCACGATCTGGCGGCTGCGTAGGATGCAAGATGAAATGTTTGCGGAAAAAGAGCAAAAGGTACACCCGATCAATGTCTAAAGCTAAGATGCCGGTTTGAAAAATTGATCCTATTCGGCCTTTACTGAAGGCAAACAACGGAGCGAGAAGGTGTTCAAATATGAAAGTGAAAAAGATGGAAGCGGGTCTATATTGCGTTAATTGCAAAGAGGAAGTTGATCATGAAATCACTTACATCAACAGCGATATGAAATCCATAAAATGTTTGCAATGCGGCCGGACGAAAGAATTGAAAATGGATCTGAAAAAAGAGTTTTACAAAGAAATAGTTGAGCGCATTGCAACGAAACCGAAACGGGTGACAAAAGAGTCAAAAGAAGGATTAGGCCACCTTTTGTTTTCTCTTCCGGTCCGGACCATCAAAAAACCGTACCGGCTTTTGAAAGACGTGAACTCTTCGAGGAAAGTAATGCAGACTTATAAAGGGAAAAAGAATAAGTAATCATGCGCTTCTGCTAAGGCTGGACATCTCCATTTGAGAGAAGTTCAGCCTTTTTCCTGCTTGACTAATTAACTGAAAAGTCTTAATATATTACATATGTAACTTGTGTGAACAAATGTAAAGATGGAGGGATGAAAATGAACCAGTTAGTGAATTTACCGGCTGGAGTCAAAGGGAAAGATTTGACTGCACTGCTGAAGCAAATGTGGCTTATCCGGTATTTTGAAGAAAAAGTGGATGAATTTTTTGCAAAAGGCATGATTCACGGAACGACCCATTTAGCGGTGGGGCAGGAAGCTTCAGCGGTTGGATCGATTGCTGTGCTGGAAGCTCGGGATAAGATAACCAGTACGCATAGAGGCCATGGCCACTGCATCGCCAAAGGAGCCGAGGCCAACCGGATGATGGCTGAATTATTCGGCCGCACCACCGGCTATTGCAAAGGAAAAGGCGGATCGATGCATATAGCGGATGTGGAACAAGGCAATTTAGGGGCAAATGGAATTGTTGGCGGCGGATTTTCAATTGCAGCCGGCGCTGCCTTAACTTCTCAGCTGAAAAAAGAAGGCTATGTTGTGCTTTGCTTTTTTGGAGACGGTGCATCGAATGAGGGAAGTTTCCATGAAGCACTCAATTTGGCATCTATCTGGAAGCTGCCGGTGGTCTTCATTTGTGAAAACAATCAATACGGCATGTCGGGCCCGGCAAAAGAAATGATGAATATTGAAGACGTGGCAAAGCGGGCAGAAGCATATGGAATTCCAGGGAAAGTGGTTGATGGGAATGACATTTTGGATGTGATGAGCGGAGTAGGCGAAGCTGTAGACCGGGCACGGGATGGAGAAGGACCATCGATAGTGGAAGCCAAAACTTACCGGTGGAAAGGCCACTCGAAAAGCGATGCGAAAAAGTATCGGACCCGAGAAGAAGAGCAGGAATGGCGGGCAAAAGATCCGATTGCAAAGTTCCGGAGTGTGCTGATCGAAGAAGGATTGTTGACAGAAGAGAGCGCAGATAAACTAAAAGCCGAAGCAAATAAGGAAATCGAGGATTCGGTTGAATTTGCTAAAAATAGCCCCATGCCGACTCTCGATGACTTGATGGAAGACATATACGCTTAGGGTGAAAGAAAGGGGAGTGGATTCGATGAGAGAATTAACGTATTTAGAGGCTGTGAGAGAAGCGATGAGCCAAGAAATGCGCGAAAATGAAGACGTTTTCATTTTAGGTGAAGACATAGGGGTTTACGGTGGGGCATTCGGGGTCACGCGAGGCATGATCGAAGAATTTGGACCGGAACGAATCCGCAATACGCCGATTTCGGAAGCCGCAATTTCGGGTACCGCTGTAGGGGCGGCATTGACCGGCATGCGGCCCATTCTTGAACTTCAATTCTCTGATTTTATTACAATTGCAATGGACAATATGGTCAACCAAGCGGCCAAAATCCGTTATATGTACGGAGGCAAAGGAAAAGTGCCGATGGTGCTTCGTACGCCTGCCGGATCTGGAACAGGAGCAGCAGCACAGCACTCTCAAAGCTTAGAAGCGTGGATGGCGCATGTGCCGGGATTGAAAGTGGTGCAGCCTTCCACCGCCTATGATGCGAAAGGTTTATTAAAAGCAGCGATTGATGATGATAATCCTGTTATTTTTTATGAACATAAGCTTTGCTACAAGACGAAGTCGGATGTGCCGGAAGAACCGTATTCCATTCCTTTAGGAAAGGCGGATATCAAACGTGAAGGAAGCGACGCCACGATCGTCGCGACGGCCATCATGGTCCATAAAGCGCTTGAAGCAGCTGTTGAACTTGAAAAAGACGGCATCAGTGTCGAAATCATCGATCCACGCACCTTAGTGCCGCTTGATACAGAAACGATTGTTGCGTCGGTCAAAAAAACAAGCCGCCTGATCGTCGTTCATGAAGCGGTCAAACGCGGCGGATTTGGCGGCGAAATAGCCAGTATGATTGCAGAAAGCGAGGCATTCGACTATTTGGATGCTCCGATTAAACGGCTAGGCGGAAAAGCGGTGCCGATCCCTTATAATCCGGACCTAGAAAAAGCCGCTGTCCCAAGCGTCGAGGACATTGTCTCAGCGGTAAAAGAAACATTGAATCGATTGTAGGGAAGGAGGAGCAACGGAATGGCAAAAGAAATCTTCATGCCAAAACTGAGCAGTACCATGGAAGTGGGAACTTTGCTGCAGTGGTTCAAAGACGAAGGGGATTCTGTTGATGTGGGAGAGCCTCTTTTCGAAATCATGACCGATAAAATCAACATTGAAGTGGAATCTTATGAAGAAGGCATCTTGTTGAAAAAGTACTATGCCGAAGACGAAGAAATTCCGATCAATCAGGTGATCGGCTATATCGGCGAAGCCGGTGAAACGGTTCCGGAAGCTTCTCCCGGCGAATCGGGTGCAGCGTTAAGTGAACTGGGCGACTCCCGGCAGCCTTCTAAGCATGATTTACAGGAAATAGAGATCAGCGAGACTGCGTCGATAAATGAAACCGGCGACGGAGATGGAGTGCCGGAGATGGAAAAAATCCGCGCTACGCCGGCAGCGCGCAGAGTGGCCAAAGAAAAAAACGTTACTCTTTCCAAAGTTCCCGGATCTGGGCCAAAAGGGCGGATTCACCAAAAAGATGTGGCAGACTTTTCACAAGCTGCACCGGCAGCAACTCCGCTTGCTAAAAAAGTGGCAGGAGCGGAAGGAATTGAGTTGCAGACCGTAACGGGTTCAGGTCCAAAAGGGAAAATATACCGAGCTGATGTGGAAAAAATGAAGCAGCCATCATCCGCTTCGGAAAGTGGCAGCAAACGAGTGAAAATGGAAGGAATCCGCAAAGTGGTCGCCGCGCGCATGCTGGAGAGCAAAACATCCGCTCCTCATGTGACGCTGACGACGGAAGTGGACATGTCCGAGGCGATTCAGTTGCGCAATCAACTGCTTCGCCCGATTGAAAAACAAACCGGGTTCCGGCTGTCCTATACCGAAATCATTTTAAAAGCGGCGGCATCCACTCTAAAGCTTCATAAAAATTTAAATGTTTCACTGGAAGGCAATGAAATCGTTTTCCATGAGGAAATCAATTTAGGGTTAGCGGTTGCGGTGGAAAATGGATTGCTTGTCCCTGTAGTGAAAAATGCAGATCAAAAGGGGCTTTCGGATTTGACTGCTGAATGCAAAAGGTTGGGGACGGCGGCTCGAAGCCAAGGCTTAAAACCCGAGGAAATGTCGGGAGGCACCTTTACCATCAGCAATCTGGGCATGTATGCCATCGATGCTTTTACTCCAGTCATCAATCAACCGGAATCAGCTATTTTAGGGGTAGGGCGTATCAACGAGAAGCCAGTCGGGCACAATGGCGTTATAGAACTTCGGCCATTGATGGTTCTTAGCCTATCCTTTGACCACCGTGTAATCGACGGTGCTCCAGCTGCTGCTTTTTTGACGGACTTGAAAGAAGTGCTCGAACAGCCCTTTAAATTATTGGTTTAAGGAGTAGATTCCTTTGGAAAATTATGAAGTGGTAGTACTTGGAGGCGGCCCGGGAGGCTATGTAGCTGCCATACAGGCAGCGAAACTCGGAAAACGGGTGGCGCTAATCGAAGCACGTGAACTAGGAGGCACCTGTTTAAACCGGGGATGCATCCCATCAAAAACCTTGCTTCGGCACGCAGAAGTGATTGAAACCATTGAACAAGCGAAAGAATGGGGAATTGAAACAGGGCCTGTGTCTTTTTCACTCTCCAAAATGATTGCACGCAAAGATGCGGTTATTCAACAGCTGAGAAACGGAATCGCCTATTTATTAAAAAGAGGCGAAATCAAAGTTTATGAAGGATTTGGCGAGGTAAGGAAAGACCGGACAATCGCTATCCGCATGGAAGATAAGGAAGAGCTCATCAAAGGCGATCGCCTCATTCTTGCGACCGGGTCAAAGCCGCTGATCCCGCCCATTCCCGGCATTGAAAGTGCTGCCTATTTCACGAGTGACACCATTTTTGATATCGAGAAAATTCCCGAGTCAATGGTTATTGTAGGGGGCGGCATCATTGGAGTGGAATTGGCTTGCATATTTGCCAGTTTGCAAGTCCGAGTCCACATTGTCGAAATGGGCAGCAGAATCGTACCAAGTGAGGAACCGGAAGCGTCTAAAGCACTTGCAAAATCTTTGAAAAAGAAAGGGATTACAGTTCTAACAAACACAAAAGTTGCGCATATTGAACCGCAGGAATCCAGTCAGTTTGTGAAAATTGAAAAAGAAAATGGCGCTCAAGAAATAATAGAGGCGGAGACGATTTTGCTTGCCGTTGGAAGAGCCGCAAATACGGCTTCTTTTGCAGCGTTAAATCTCGAAATGAATGGCCCGTTTGTGAAAGTGGACAATCAGATGGCTTCCAGCGCGCCGGGAATTTATGCCATTGGAGACATTGTTGGAGGATGGCAGCTTGCCCATGTAGCAAGTGCAGAAGGAAGGGTGGCCGCCGCGAACGCTGCCGGAGTATCGGAAACCATTGACTATTCAATCGTGCCAAGATGTGTGTATACCAGTCCGGAAATTGCCAGTGTCGGCATAACGGAAGAAGAAGCGAAGAGGAGAGGAATAGATTACAAGGTGGTAAGAATCGATCATAGGAGCAATGGGAGAGCTTTGGCGCAAGGTGAAAAGGAAGGGTTTACTAAGTTGATTGCCGGCACCCAATACGGCGAAATTTTGGGTGTTTTGATGGTTGGCACCCACGTAACAGAAATGATAGCTGAACCTTCTGCATTTATGCACTTAGAAGGGACAGTCGATGAACTGGCATCGTTGATCCATGCGCATCCGACTATTTCTGAAAGCCTGCATGAAGCATCAATTTCATGGCTTGAAAAAGGCGTTCACCATTAATTGCCAGAAGTGGCCATTGCGTCCTATAATAGAACAAGACATAGCACAGGGGCAATCCGTTGCAGTAAAAAGGATGGTCGAAACACCGTTTTGAGAAAGGCGGTTTCCGTAACCATCCATCCGCTTTGTAAGTTTTATTAAAATGAGAAGGTGCATTGATGATGAATTGGGACGAACGCAGGCAAATTGTAAAAGTATCAAGACTCTATTATTTTGAAGGGCTGACCCAGGCGGAAATCGCCAAAAAAATAGGGGTTTCCCGCCCGGTGATTTCCAAATTGCTGAACAAAGCACGTGAAAATGGCATCGTTGAAATTTATATTAAAGATGAAAATGCACATACGGTTGAATTGGAGCACAGGCTTGAAAAGAAATACCATTTGAAGGAAGCGATTGTGGTTCCGGCTGCAGGAAAGGATCCGGAAATGATTAAGCATTCTTTAGGAAAAGCGGCGTCTTTTTACATATCCAAAAACCTTAATGGAAAAAAGTCGCTTGGCATTTCCTGGGGGAGCACATTGGCTAAGTTTGTTCAGGAATACCCGTACGAGCAGCACCAACAGCTAAAAATCATTCCGTTAGTCGGTGGGATGGGAAGAAGGCTGGTAGAAATCCATTCTAATCTGCTGGCTTATCAGCTTTCCCAAAAAATGAATGCCAACTGTTCCTATCTATACGCTCCAGCGATGGTCGAAAATGCCGAATTGAAAAAACGCTTAATCGAATCAGAAGATATTGCCATGGTGCTGGAAGAAGGGCGCAACGTTGATATGGCAGTTGTGGGGCTCGGCAATCCTTACGAAGGCTCGACGATGACGACGATGCAGTATTTAACAGAGGGCGATTTAAATTCGTTGAGAGAAGCTGGCGCAATCGGAGACATCGGATCGCGTTTCTATAGCCAATCCGGAGAGGAGATCATCCATCCGTTAAATGAATTGGTCATTGGCCTGGAGATCGATGAATACAAAAAGATTCCAGAAGTCATTGGCATTGTAGAAGGGTCCCATAAAGTCGAAAGCATCAGGGCTGCATTGAATGGCCATTATTTGGACGTGTTGGTGATTGACGACATAACTGCAGATTTGATCACTTAAAAAGCAAGGCCGCAAAAATTTTGCGGCCTTGCTTTTGGTTTGCCTGCTTAATCCCTTTGCTGATTTTCCAGTGCATAGCCGATGCCGGCCAAGGAAAGCATAGCCATTGAAACCAATTTTTCATCCAGCCATATTTTCTTATCTGTTGAAATCGAGGGTGTATTTCTTGCATCCGAATTATACGTTGAACAAATTCCTTGGGCTGCCCAAAACATCGAAGGCAGAAGCGCGGACAATTGGATGTCCTGAGTCGAATCGAAAGTTTTGCGAGTCAGGAAGTATAAACTGGCCGCACCTAGAAATGCGCCAAGTGAAATCGACAGGGCATCCGAATGGTTAGCTTGAGTGGTTCTATTCTTGTCAGCGATAAAGCCCCCGACAATAGTGAGTGCTGCTGTACTGGCCAATATCGCTTTTCCAGCCGAAAATGGCTTTTTTCTTGGTCCGTGGTAAAGGATAGGTGCCTTAGAATAAGTTGCCGGGAACGTTCTAACTGCCGCCGCCATTTGCCATCCCTCCAATTTGTTTCGGCAATTCTTCAATTGCCTGTTCTATAGAATATAGTGCAACATAGAGTAGAATTTTCAAAATCAAAACACGCAGCCCTTTAAAAAGCGCTGCGTGTTAAGCTGTTTAAAAGCCATCAATTCATATCATTCAATTTGTAAAGGAAGACCGCGTAATCACCGCGGGTAATCGGATCAACTGTGCCAAAGGTTGTGGCCGTTTTTCCGTTAGTGATGTGATACTCCACTAACGCAGCAACAGCTTCCCGATACCGTCCGCCGACATCGGTGAACGCTGTTTCTTTCGTAACGGCATTCATGCGGTAAGCTCTTGTCAGCATAATCGCCATTTCACCGCGCGTAATCAAATCATTTGAACCAAATTCTGTAGCCGATTTCCCGTTGATGATGCCTTCAGCTTTCAATGCATTTACATATTCGATGCCACGCTTCGGCACATCTTTAAATCCGGATGGCTCATCATCCAAGTCCAATTTAAGAGCCTTGGCCAACATGATGGCAGCATCCACACGCTTTATTGGATCTCCTGTACCAAATTTAGTATCCGAGTAGCCTTTCGTAATATCTTCGCGGATCAAATAGGTGACGGAAGGCATGTATTTCTGCGCTACGTCGGTAAAAGTAATTGGTGCCGGACCAGGGTCTGGGGTCGGAGTTGAACCGCCGCCGCCAGGAGTGCCAGGGTCAGGTGTTGTTCCACCGCCGCCAGGAGTGCCAGGATCAGGCGTTGTTCCACCGCCGCCAGGAGTGCCAGGATCAGGCGTTGTTCCACCGCCGCCAGGAGTGCCAGGGTCAGGCGTTGTTCCACCGCCGCCAGGAGTGCCAGGGTCAGGTGTTGTTCCACCGCCGCCAGGAGTGCCAGGGTCAGGTGTTGTTCCGCCACCGTTGCCCGGATCCGGATCAGGAGTTGGCGGCGCTATTTCAGTGCCTGTGGTGAACTCGTAAATAGCTGATCGGAATTCGCTGTCCTTCGTATAAGCATTCATGTACCAGAAATATTTTGTTTTTTGTTCCAATTTCTTCCATTCTACCGAAGCTTTGCCTTTTTCCAGTTCCTCATCTATGCCAATTTCTTTTTCCTTATAGATTTCGGCAGAAACATAATCGGTTGAAACTTCTTTTTTGTTTTTGGCGATCGCTTCTTGATTCGGTTCCCAGTCGACCAGATCGTATTTTCCTGTGAAGGAATCTTCGGGTTCGTAGTGGTCGATGTCTCCCGTGATCGCAGAAATCGCCGTGAATTCAATTTCTTCAGTTTCAGGTTTGAAATCGACGAATCGAAGATAACCGT
Organism: Planococcus ruber; assembly: GCF_022819085.1. Lineage (GTDB taxonomy): Bacteria > Bacillota > Bacilli > Bacillales_A > Planococcaceae > Planococcus > Planococcus ruber. Next base: position 400,399 of record NZ_JALHAG010000001.1, read on the forward strand.
CCCCGCCTTGGCCTACGCCTTGATAATTCCCCATGACTTGCAGCACTTCCCGGTTCGAACCGTCTTCATTTTTCAATTTGGAAATTTTCTTTTTCGCTCCATTGAAATGGCCGGACAGCACGAGTTTAACGTTTTCATTCGGAACGACGACGTTGTTGTAAACTACGGTAGGAATGCCAGGATCAAGGCTTCCGTCATAAGCTAAATATTGGTGCATATTCAGCACGGCATTTTTATCCGCATGCTCAGCCAGTACGCGATTCGCCCAAGCGAGGGTATCCGGTTTGTTCTCCAATCCGAATCCAAGGTAGACGAAGATGAACTCGTGGCCGTTTAAGGTCATCAAGTCATAATGGTTTTGGTTATTGTTCATATTCTCGCCGTACCAATATTTTCCTTCGAACCGGTCAGCGCCGGCATACTTATGGAAGTATGTGTAGTCGATGCGCATATCGGATTTGTGCTGCACATCGTGGTTTCCAGCTAATACGCCGTATGGGATATTCGCTGCATCCATTCGGTCCAGGTTTTTCTTGGCGACAGCCCATTCTTTTTCGCTGTCCGGGGTATCCACCAAGTCCCCGGTATTGATCACATATTCAAAGCGGTCTTTGTTGTATTGATCGATGATGAAGTCCGTGACTTTATCCCAATTTTCCGGATAGAGCCTTGCGTAGAATTGGGTATCTGTAAACCATAATAACGAAAATTCTTCTTTAGAAGGAGCGGTATTTTTCAGCTCGTTTTGAACTTTTACGAGAATTTTGCCGGCATCCATAAATTTTGCATCCGAAACTTTAATGGAGAAATTAATTTCGCTTCCTTTGCTGTCGGATTTCTTTTCTTCGGCTTTCACCCATTCGGTTTTGGAATGGTCCCAGATGGAAATGGAAAGCGTTGAATCTGGCAATGTTTTCCCTTGCCAATTAATTTCAGCAGATCCTCCTTTTTCAAGTTTGCCGGTATCAACTTCGAAAGTCTGGAAAGAATCTCCTTGATCGGAAGATGTGGTGTAGTACTTGCCATCATCCGCAGCCAACTCGGCTTTATTAGCATCGGTAGCTTCTTTTTCTTCACCCGCTACGTTCGATTTCGCTTTAATGCCGGCAGTAGAAACATCCTTGAAATCTCCTTGCATGAATTCGACAGTTTCTACCGTTTCGCCGTTCTGAACAACTGTTTCTAAAGTAGCATTGCGGTAGACATCTGTGGCAGCGTTTGCCGGCGAAACTTCCGTAAACGCTGTTTCAGCAGCTAAAGCTGGTACGGGAACAATAAGGCTAAAAGTCATTGCGGCAGCTGCTGCATAAGTAAAGAATTTTTTTATCATAATCCATCCTCCTTATAAGTGATCCAGCCATTTAGAAAAAAGAATCAACTAGCTGTAAAAAATTGATAAGTTTATTTTGAATATTCAAATAACTTATTGTTTTTGATAATAACATAAAACCACATAAAAGAGCCTATAAATAATTAAAATATTTAGTTAATTTTACGTAAAATGATTCTTTTGAATTAGTTATAATGACATTTTCATCAAATAAATAGCTTTTTTGAAATGAAAATAGGGGTGGGAACGAGGGGGAAGAAGAAAAACCACCGGCCTGAAAGGCCGATGGTTTGCGGTCATTTTCAAAAAGTAAAGCTTACTCAAAATAAGAGCGATAAATCCTCTCGATTTTTCGTTCAAACTCATCCATATGGACAAAACGGGCTTCTCTCACTAATTCCGCTCCGTGATCGAAAAGCAGCAGAACTGGAGCGGTAAAAATCGAAAGTTCTCCAGCAAGTTCTGGCAGAGCTGCGATATCCACTGTTCTGGTCTGGATTTTCGGGAATTGTTCAAAGACTTCCTCAACCTGAGGAAGCAGCGCATGGCAAACGCTTCAAGACGGGCTTAAGATGTAAAGAAAATTCAAGCCGGGTTGTTGAATGAACTGAGCGGTGTCTTCTATAGAAGTAAGGTTTTTCATCGTGCACACCTCCGATTGTTTTGACTGCGACAGGGTTGACTGAATGGTTGGAAAGGCCATAAGTCAAAATTAGCAGCGGGCACCCGCTCAATCGCGATGTTCTTGGTAACGGCCTTGTTTCGTGCGGCTTAAAGCTTCTTTGATCTGTTCAGGCGAAACGGTTGTTTCATGCGCTTTCACCGTATCTTCTATTTGGGAAGGGGAGCTTGCGCCGGCGACAATGGAAGCGATGGCGGGTTGTTTGAGCACGCTGTGCAATGAAAGTGCATGAAGGTTCGGATGAATCTCCATCAATTGCTTTATTGTCTTCGTAAGCTCTCTTTCCTGATATGCCATATAGCTGCCTGTTTTCATTGCGCGCGCTATTCCTTCGTTGGTTAACAATCCTTTTGCCAGGCTGCCGCGCGTAACGACAGAACGGCCAGCCTTTTGGATCTCTTCCAAATATTCTTCAGGGCGGCGGTCCAATAAACTGTATTGCATCATAATCGAGCGGATGTCACTTTTTTCAAGATATTGCATGATGACATTCGGGCGGATCGACGAGATGCCGTATTCCCGGATCAATCCATCTTTTTTCAAGGCTTCGAACGCTTCAATCGTTTCGTCGATTGAATCTGTGATCATCCCGCCATGAAGCTGGTAGAGGTCAATATAATCCGTTTGAAGGCGTCTTAAGCTATTATGCACCTGTTCCAGAATATAGGGTTTCGTGGCGTTCCATTTCACCTCTTCCGAATCAGGGTTCCATTGGTTGCCGACTTTTGTGGCAAGGACAACGTGTTGGCGGTGAGGCTTCAGCAATTTACCGATCAATTCCTCGTTCCTGCCTTTATTGTACAAATCGGCCGTATCGAAATAATTGATGCCGGATGAAACGGCGGCATCGATAATCGCCTGAGCTTCCTGTAGTTCCTGCGGCAGCGACATGCAGCCGAAGGCGATTTCGCTCACTTGGATATTGCTTGTCCCCAACGTTCTTTTTTTCATCATTGCACCTCGTTTAATTTGTCGTTTTCCTTATGGTATACTTTGCCATAGAGAAATCACAAATGAAAAGAGGCAGAACATGAGCAAATTTGAAGAAAAGACGATTCACTCGGAAAGAATTTACGAAGGGAAAATCATTAACTTGAAAGTGGATGAGGTAATGTTGCCGAGCGGCAACCAATCCAAGCGCGAATTGATCGAACATCCGGGAGCTGTCGCGTTGGTGGCTATCACGGAAGACCATAAAATAATCATGGTGGAACAATTCCGGAAAGCGTTAGAGCGGACCATCATTGAAATTCCGGCTGGAAAAATCGAAAAAGGCGAAGACCCGAAATACACGGCGATGCGTGAGTTGGAGGAAGAGACGGGCTACTCTGCCGACCATCTTGAATTGATCCAATCGTTTTCCACTTCGCCGGGATTCGCAGACGAAGTGATTCATCTCTATTCCGCGACGGGACTTAAGAAATCTACTTCGGGAGCGGTGTTGGATGAGGATGAATTTGTGGAACTGTTGGAAGTGACAATTGAAGAAGCGGAGCAATTAATGAAGGAAAACCGGATTTATGATGCCAAAACGGCTTTTGCAGTATTATGGGCAAAACAAAAAATTTCAACTGAGAATTGATCGCCTCCTTATTTATAATCATTCTTAATAAAGAATGGTTGTATTTGTTGTAAATGAGAACTGTCTTTTGATATAATGAAGGCAGTTTAGGGGAGGGCGTCGCATGGAAACTAGGATTGACCGTATAAAAAAACAGTTGCACGCTGCGAGTTACAAACTGACGCCACAGCGGGAAGCAACTGTCCGAATCTTGTTAAACCATGAAGAGGACCATTTAAGTGCGGAAGACGTCTACCTGTTAGTGAAAGACATAGCACCGGAAATCGGATTGGCCACTGTTTATCGGACATTGGAATTGCTTACTGAGTTAAAAATTGTCGACAAAATCAATTTTGGTGACGGAGTTTCACGCTACGATTTGCGCCAGGAAGGCGCAGCTCACTTCCATCATCATTTAGTTTGTATAGAGTGCGGAGCAGTAGACGAAATACAGGAAGACTTGCTTGAAGATGTGGAGGCCGTTGTAGAAAAACGGTGGAATTTCCAAATTAAAGACCACCGTCTCACGTTTCATGGCATTTGCTGGCGTTGCCATGACCGCAGCTCACAAGATCCATCCCAATGATTGGTGAGAAAAGGAAGGACGGCCGTTTAATGGTCATCCTTCCTTTTCTATTTTTGAATAGGAGGGAATACTATGAAATATGCACAAGATGCGTTAGATGATTATCTGCATTTCCTGCGGGTTGAGCGGCAGCTGGCAGCCAATACGCTTGTTTCCTATGAACGTGACTTAAAAAGTTATTTGCATTACTTAAAAGAAGTCGAGCAATTGGAATCGTTGAGAAAAGTGGAACGCGTACATATCTTAAACCATTTGCGCCATTTAAAAGAAAACACAAAAACGTCAAGGACGGTAGCCCGCCATATCTCTTCCATTCGGTCATTTCATCAATTTCTCATAAGAGAACGCGTAGTCGACAACGACCCTACCGTCCATTTGGAAATGCCGCAGATGGAAAAGAAATTGCCGAATGTCTTAACGATTGAAGAAGTGGATGCATTAATCCAGGCACCGGATCTAAAAAAAGCGAACGGCATCCGCGACCAGGCGATGCTGGAGCTCCTATACGGAAGCGGCATGCGAGTCAGCGAGTGCATTAATTTAAACATAGACGATATTAATCTGACGATGGGGTTTGTCCGATGCTTTGGCAAAGGCGGAAAAGAGCGGATCATTCCGCTCGGAAAATCAGCCTTGAATGCATGCAAACTCTATTTGGATGGCCCGCGGCAAGAATTAGTGAAACCGGAAACAAAAACCGATGCCCTGTTCATCAATCAACGCGGGAAACGGCTGACTCGCCAAGGATTTTGGAAACTGCTCAAACAGCATGCCCAAAAAGCTGGCATCCAAAAAGAGTTGACACCGCATACACTTAGACACTCATTTGCCACTCATTTAATTGAAAATGGGGCAGATTTAAGGGCTGTACAAGAAATGCTCGGCCATGCAGACATTTCGACAACTCAAATTTATACCCATGTCAGCAAAACAAGGCTGAAAGACGTCTATACACAATTTCATCCAAGAGCTTAAAAAAAGACAGGTCAGACTTCTGACAATAAACGAAAATATGTTACGATAGACACATAAACAAGGAGGAAGAGAAATGACTAATAAACCGTTTGATCGTATACATTTAATTGTGCTGGATTCTGTAGGAATTGGCGAAGCTCCTGATGCCGATGCATTTGGCGATGTGGGCTCCAATACGGTTGGCCATATAGCAGAAGCTGTAGGCGGACTGACTATGCCGAACATGGAAAAATTAGGGCTGGCAAACATTGTGCCAGTGAAAGGGATGGAAGCTTCTGAAAGCCCTTCCGCGTATTTCGGGAAATTGCAGGAAGCATCTGTTGGCAAAGATACAATGACCGGACACTGGGAAATCATGGGCTTGAATATTGATACCCCTTTCAAAGTATATCCGGAAGGTTTCCCAGAAACGTTGATCCGGCAATTAGAAGAGAAAACGGGCCGCAAAGTCATCGGCAATAAGCCGGCGAGCGGAACGGAAATTTTGGATGAGCTGGGTGAAGAGCATATGGAAACAGGTGCCATCATCGTCTACACATCTGCAGATCCGGTTTTGCAGATAGCGGCCCATGAAGAAATTATTCCATTGGAAGAACTATATAAAATCTGTGAAATTGCGCGTGAATTGACGCTTTCTCCAGAATTTCTGGTTGGCCGGGTGATAGCCCGCCCATTCCTTGGTGAAAAAGGTGCCTTCAAACGCACATCAAATCGCCACGACTATGCGTTGAAGCCGTTTGACCGCACAGTGATGAACGAAATGAAAGACATCGGCAAAGATGTAATCGCTATCGGAAAGATCAACGACATCTATAACGGGGAAGGCGTAACCAAAGCCATCCGGACGAAAGACAATATGGATGGAATGGACAAACTGGTTGAAGTCGTAAAAGAAGACTTTAATGGCTTAAGCTTCCTGAATTTAGTGGATTTTGATGCGCTTTATGGCCATAGAAGAAACCCGGAAGGCTACGGAGAAGCTCTTGAAGCTTTCGATAAGCGCCTGCCGGAAGTGCTTGAGCAAATGAAAGATGATGATCTATTAATCATTACAGCTGACCATGGCAACGATCCGACGTTCCCGGGAACTGACCATACACGTGAATACGTTCCGTTGCTGGCATATTCGCCACGCTTCAACGGCGGCAAAGAACTCGAATTAGGAAAAACTTTTGCTGACATTGGAGCCACGATTGCTGAGAACTTTGCAGCGCCGATGCCGAAATTCGGTTCAAGCTTCTTATCTAAACTAAACTAATAAAGGCGGTTATCGTTCATGAGAATGGTTGATTTAATTGAAAAGAAAAGAGACGGTTTTGAACTGTCTACTGAAGAAATCCAGCACATCGTTACTGGCTATACAGCAGGAGACATCCCGGATTACCAGATGAGTGCGTTCCTTATGGCCATCTATTTTAAAAATATGACAGACCGCGAACGTGCGGATTTGACGCTCGCTATGGCAGGATCAGGCGACCAGATCGATTTGTCGGCGATCGACGGCATCAAGGTGGATAAGCACTCAACAGGCGGTGTCGGTGATACAACCACTTTAGTATTAGGTCCTTTAGTGGCGGCGTGCGGCGTTCCAGTGGCGAAAATGAGTGGACGCGGCCTTGGCCACACAGGCGGTACAATTGATAAATTAGAAGCGATCGAAGGCTTCCACGTGGAATTATCGACTGAAGAATTCATCAAGCAAGTGAACGATATTAAATTGGCGGTTATCGGCCAAAGCGGGAATTTGACGCCTGCAGACAAGAAATTGTATGCTTTGCGCGATGTGACAGCTACAGTCAACAGCATTCCATTGATCGCAAGTTCAATTATGAGCAAAAAAATTGCCGCTGGGGCTGATGCAATCGTTCTGGATGTGAAAACAGGCGAAGGCGCATTCATGAAGACTGCGGAAGATGCGAAGGAATTGGCGCATGCCATGGTTGGGATCGGAAATGCGACTGGCCGCAAAACAATGGCGATCATTTCAGATATGAGCCAGCCGCTTGGATTTGCTATCGGCAATGCGCTTGAAGTCAAAGAAGCGATTGAAACGCTGCAAGGAAATGGTCCGGAAGATTTAACGGAATTATGCTTAGTTCTCGGCAGCCAGATGGTCGTTGTCGGTGGAAAAGCGGAAACTTTGGAAGAAGCCCGTGCAATGCTGGAAGAAGTGATTGCAAACGGCAAAGCGCTTGAAATCATGAAGCAATTCATCGAGAACCAAGGCGGAAACCCTGCCATCGTGGACGATGTCAACTTATTGCCGCAGGCGAAATACGTAAATGAAGTTCCTTCAGAGGAAGAAGGCTATATTTCCTTTATGGAAGCGGATGAAATTGGAACCGCGGCTATGGTTCTTGGAGCGGGCCGTGCGACAAAAGAATCGGAAATCGATTTGGCTGTCGGCATTGTATTGAAGAAGAAAGTAGGCGATTTCGTGAAAAAAGGCGAATCGATTGCCACGATTTATTCGAATACAGAAGAACTCGCAGAATGCATGAAGATGATATATAATAGTATCGAATATACAAGCGAACCGGTTGAAAAGACGCCGCTGATTTCAGCGCTGATCACCGATTGACAAATCTTGCTGAGATTATTCTCAGCAAGGTTTTTTAACATCTGCCATTCGCGCAACAGGAGGGAAATCATGTATTTATACGGAACACAAACGATTAATGAAGATGGCCATTTAACAATCGGAGGCACAGATTCTGTAGACCTGGTGAAGGAATACGGAACCCCGTTGTATGTATACGATATTCAATTATTCCGTGACCGTGCAAAAGCATTCCAGAAAACATTTGAAGAAGCTGGGATCGGCTACCAAGTGGCATATGCCAGCAAAGCGTTTTCGACCATCGCGATTTACCAAGTGGCGGCTGAAGAAGGCTTATCGCTTGACGTCGTTTCGGCCGGAGAATTATACACAGCCATTAAAGCCGGATTCCCGAAACGGAAAATTCACTTCCATGGCAACAACAAAAGCCCTGAAGAGCTGCGGATGGCATTTGAAGAAGGCGTCGGCTGCATCGTCGTCGACAATTTCTATGAGATCAAAGCCATCAAAGAGCTGTCAGAGAAACTGCGGCAGCCAATGAATATTTTGCTCCGCGTAACTCCAGGGATTGAAGCGCATACCCACGATTACATCACGACGGGACAAGAGGACTCGAAATTCGGGTTTGATTTACTGAATGGACAAGCGGATCAAGCGTTTCAGGAAGTTTACCAGCATGAATTTTTGAATTTGTTGGGTCTGCATTGCCATATCGGATCTCAAATATTCGATACCGCCGCTTTTCGTTTGGCAGCTGAAAAGCTGGTCGGAAAAATGGGGCAATGGAAAACAGAATTTGCCTATACATGCCCAGTTCTGAATTTAGGCGGCGGCTTCGGCATCCGCTATACAGAAGACGATGAGCCTCTAGAACCTTCCGTCTATGTGAAAGAAATGATTGAAACGGTTAAAGAAACGACGGAAGCGATGGATTTTCCGGTTCCTGAAATTTGGATCGAACCGGGCCGTTCTTTGATCGGCGATGCCGGGACAACGCTTTATACCATTGGCTCAACGAAAGAAGTTCCAGGAATCCGGAAGTACGCGGCAGTTGACGGCGGCATGTCGGATAACATCCGGCCGGCGCTATACGGGGCGAAATACAGTTCGATCCTGGCAAATAGAGCTGGCGAAGCAGCTGAAGAAGCCTACACCATTGCCGGGAAATGCTGCGAATCGGGCGATAAGCTAATCGATCATGCAGCATTGCCAAAAATTGAATCTGGCGACATTTTAGGGGTCTTCTGCACCGGCGCCTATGGCTACTCGATGGCAAGCAATTATAACCGGATTGCCCGCCCGGCTGTTGTCTTTGCTGAAAACGGCGAGCATCAATTGGTCGTCAGACGGGAAAACTTGGATGATCTAATCAAACAGGATATGTCTTATAAACAACAGGTGAAACGATAATGAGAAAAACCAATATCCTCTTGATGATTTTGCTCTTGGCAATGGCAATCGGCTGGGGCGTCATCTACTGGCTGTTTTTTGCGGAAGGCGTCATCAACGGATAGCACGGACCGAACTTGAGTTATTTCCGAGTTTATAGTAGGATAAAAAAAGCCGCTTAAACATGAAAATGAGGGATCGGATATGTTATTCAGATATAAGAAATCATTTGAGAAAATCGCTATGGGGCTGTTATCGTTCATGCCGAAAGAGCGAGAGTTGAAGAAACTGCAGCAAACGATGCATATATATGAAGAGAATCCGGATTGGCAGCTATACCTCTGGAAAAAAGGCGAAGACTTTGTTGGGCTCTTAGGGATTGAAGTGCAGGAAGAATACTTCATCATCCACCATGTTTCAGTAAACCCGTCGCATAGAGGCGAAGGGATCGGCCGGGCGATGGTAGAAAAGATCCAGCAAATGATGCAAGGCAAGGAAATGCGGGCGACAGAAGAAACTCAGCCATTTTTAGAGAAATGTCCTGAACAGAAAGCTGAATGATACGTTAAGCGGGTCTCGAAAATGAAGATAGAATAAGAAAAGAAAGTGCTAAAATAGCACTTTCTTTTTTCTATGCACTAGTTATTATATTTGTATAATAGATAAGGGTTGCTATCAACAATTAAAAATAGCACTGCCAAGGAGCGCGTGCATTTTCTAGTCAAAAAGATTTAGCGGCTTTTGGGGCCACTCCATTAAAGCTCTAGGTTTCTGCGCTTTCGCTGTTCCCGAAGATTAATAATAGAGGAACGGTCACGCAGGCGATGCTTATGCATGAGGTAGTAGGGATCTTGCGCATCTATTGGATGTTGTTTTCGGTAATCCGCTATCATGTTTTCAAGTTCTTTTGACGTAATCGCTACTTGGAACGGCACAAAAGGTTTTCGTTCTGTAACGGCTTCAATTGCCTGGGTCAGAGAATGGATCAATTGTTTTTCATCGAATCCTTCTGTCCAGATGCCAGCGTTTGTGAGCTTTACTCTGGAGCGGATAAATGAGCGCAAGGCGCCCGGATAATTGCTTCTTCTCCAGTGGTACATGCCGACTGCCAATTGGATCCAGCCGGTCAAAGGATGCATTTTATCTTTTGGAGCTACCATTTTCCAATATTCTTCGCCAACTTCATGGCATTCGAAATAATCTTCTTCATAATTAAAATGGATTATAAATTCAATAAAAAGTGTGTGATGGAGCGGGTGCATTTTAATCCCCTTTCTACTATAATATAAGGAAGTTGGTTAAACTTCATTTATATGGAATAGGCGTTAGCCGCGGCAATTTGTTTTATTTATATTATGGAAATCTACAGTCAGGTGGTCAATCATGTCTTATGAGGTAAAAGTAGAGGCTTTTGAAGGCCCTCTTGATTTATTATTGCATTTAATACACCGTTTGGAAATCGATATTTACGATATTCCGGTTTCAGAGATCACTTCCCAGTACATGGAACACATTCGCGCCCTGCAAGTCCTTGAATTGAATGAAGCGAGCGAGTACTTGGTGATGGCCGCCACGCTGCTGGCCATCAAAAGCAAAATGCTGCTTCCGGTCCATGAAGGGGACATCGAAGAAATCGATTATGAATTCGACGAGGCCGACCCGCGGGATGAACTGGTTTCCAGATTGATCGAGTACCGGAGGTTCAAAGAAGCTTCCATCAAGCTAAAAGAGCTGGAAGCAAATCGGTCGGCCATTTATACTAAAGCGCCGATGGATTTGAACGAACTTCAAGCAGATTCTTCCCTCGAGAACATCGATTTGGAAGTGAATGCTTATGATATGCTTGGGGCATTCCAAAAAATGCTTCGCCGAAAGCAGCTTAAAGCGCCGTTATCGGCTCGAGTCACGCGCCAAGAAGTCTCTATTAAAGACCAAATGGGCTCGATTGTCAATCGGCTGAAGAAAGCGAATGGCCGGACCAATTTCGCCGATCTTTTTGCTTCCGATGATAAAGCGGTATTGGTTGTATCGTTTCTTTCCATTTTGGAGCTGATGAAACGGCAAGTGGTAAAAGTGGAACAAGAGAAGAATTTTACTGATTTAATGGTGGAATTAAAAAAGGAGACGTGGGATGAAGATGACGACTCTTTCGAGTAAAATAGAAGCCTTGTTGTTTGTAACAGGCGATGACGGCTTGAATATGAAGCAGCTTCAATTTTTGACAGAGGCTGAAGAAAAGGAAATTCAAGAAAGTGTCGAGGAATTGACACAGAAATACAGCAAGGGCGATTCGGGAATTATGGTGAAGGAATTGGCAGGGGTGTACCAGCTCGTGACCAAACCGGAAGTGGCAGAAACGATCCAGAAGCTGGTCGAGAACCCGACAAGCCAAGCGCTATCGCAAGCGTCATTGGAAGTATTGGCAATTGTCGCCTATAAACAGCCATTGACGCGGCTGGAAGTGGAAGATTTGCGTGGAGTAAAAAGTGAAAAGCCGCTCCATACTTTAGCTTCCAAAGGTCTGATTCAGGAAGTGGGCCGGGCTGAAGGTGCAGGAAGGGCGATTCTTTATGGCACAACCAAAGAATTCCTCAATTATTTCGGCTTAAAAGACATCAGTGAACTGCCGGCTTTGCCGGAAGAGGCAGCTGAAAACCCGGAAGAAGAAACGGATCTGTTTATGACACGTTTCCAAGAGGCTTTCAAAGAAGAAGTAAAAGCATAAAAAGTTTAAGGCTGCCGATATCCGGGAGCCTTTTTGTTTGATTCAAAAAGCAGAGCATTTGGATTTCTGGCAATGCAATGGAGGATAACTGCTCACATTGCTTTTTGCGAGCGGTTGACTAAAGCATTTTCTTGCCTTACTTGATGCTGAGCACTTTCTCTTTTCTTCGAAATGTGACATAATTCCGAGTGAGACTACGGGAACAAGTACGTTTTATTTGAAAATCAAATTCATTTTAACAAGCTGCAGCATTTCTAGTTTCAAATATATCAATGAGGTGAACTTATGGAGAGATTACAGAAAATGCTTGCGCATGCGGGCGTTGCTTCAAGACGGAAGTCGGAGCAATTGATTTTAGACGGCAAGGTACGGGTCAACGGAAAAGTGGTCAAAGAGTTGGGCACAAAAGTTTCCCAATCAGACACGATTGAAGTCGAAGGCGTTCAATTGGAAAAAGAGCAGAAAGTCTATTATTTGCTGTATAAACCGCGCGGCGTGATTTCAGCAGTCAGCGATGACAAAAACCGCAAAGTGGTGACGGACTTTTTTAATGATATTGATAAACGAATCTATCCGGTAGGCCGCCTGGACTACGATACTTCCGGGCTATTGCTGATGACAAACGACGGGGAATTTGCCAATATCCTCACGCATCCAAAGTTCGAAATCGATAAAACATACGTAGCCCGCCTGAAAGGAATCCCGACAAAAGAGGATTTGCAGAAATTAGAGCGCGGCATCAAATTGGAAGACGGCATGACCGCTCCGGCAAAAGTGAAATTATTGTCAGGGGATAAGAAAACAGGCAAAGCGATTGTACAGATCACCATTCACGAAGGGCGCAACCGCCAAGTCAGAAGAATGTTTGACGCAATCGGGTTCCCGGTGCAAAAGTTGAGCCGCGAACAATTTGCCTTTTTAACACTGAAAGGCTTGAATGCAGGAGAATCAAGAGAATTGACTGCCCATGAAGTGAAGCTGCTGCGGGTAATGGCAGAGACCGGCAAGCGCCACTAACGTTCACAAACCCTTCAAAACTCCATCCATAACAAGCAGGAAACTTTGCTATAATTGGATTTGCATTCGAAACCTCGAAGGAGGAATAAAATTGAACGAAAAGAAAAATAAGAAAAAGCAAAATAGGCTCATCATGCGATCGGCGATTTTGCTTGTTTTAATTGCTGCAATCGGCTATACGATCTACAATAGTGCGACTGCGGACGACGTCACCGTATTGGAAGTCGGGGACAAAGCGCCTGATTTCGCATTGGCAGATCTTGAAGGCAATGATCATAAATTGTCCGATTATAAAGGGCAAGGCGTATTTTTGAATTTCTGGGGAACATGGTGCAAGCCATGTGCGAAAGAAATGCCGGCGATGGATAGACAGTTTGATGTTTATAAAGACCAAGGCGTCCAAGTATTGGCTGTGAATATTGCCCAGTCCGATTTTGAAGTACAGTCTTTTTCAGATCAATACGGCTTATCTTTCCCGATTGTGATCGATAAAACCAAAAGTGTCATGACTGCTTATAATATCCGGCCGTTGCCGACAACGGTATTGATCAATCCGGAAGGTGAAATTGAACGGATTGTGACGGGCGAAATGACAGAAGAAGATATTAAAGGTTTTATGGAAGAAATCAAACCTGAATAAGGAGTTTTTTTCGGATGGAGAAAAAGCAGTGTCAATGCGGTCATCTAAATCCGCCTGGAACAGTATTGTGTGAAGTGTGCGGACGTTCGTTGACTGAAAAAGAACAGAAAAGCAAGCTAGTAGATATGCGATACGAAGGAACAGCCAGAAGATCGCAAACGTATAACAAATCGATTATCGATAAAGTCTGGAACTTCTTTTCAAGCGTAAAAGTGGGAGTCAGTTTAATTGTCCTGTTGCTTGTGGCAGCAGCAATCGGAACCATCTTGCCCCAAAAAGCATATATTCCGGCTACCACAGCTGAAGAGATCAAAGCCTACTATGCTGATGTCTACGGAAGCGTTGGACGTGTCTATCATTTTCTCGGATTCCATGACATGTACAGCTCTTTCTGGTTTATCCTATTAGTCGGTTTGCTGGCTATTTCCTTGATTGTGGCCAGTTTGGACCGTTTTGTACCGCTCTACCGCTCATTGAAAAACCAGCGTGTGCTTCGGCATATCAGTTTCATGAACAAACAGCGGATTTTCGCAGACGGACCTGGTGCTGAAGACACCATGCAAAAAGCGGAAGAGAAGCTGAAAGAACTGAAATACAAGGTCACGACAGACAAAAACGGGCTATTGGCTGAAAAAGGCCGGTTTTCCAGATGGGGCCCTTATGTCAATCATATTGGATTAATTATTTTCCTTTTCGGGGTCATGCTGCGGATGATGCCGGGCTTTTATGTGGACGAAAGTCTTTGGCTTCGTGAAGGGGAAACAAGAGCCATTCCGGAAGCCCCGGGTTATTCTCTAGAAAACAAAGGATTCCAAATGGAGACTTATACAGGAGAAGATGACGAAGCAGTCTTTAATGAAGCAATTGACCGTGTTGGGTCAGTAGCGAAAAATTATCAGACAGACATCGTTCTTTATCAGAAGCCTGAAGACAGTTTGCCAGGAGCCGCGGATCTTGAAAAAGTGAAGGAATCTTCCATCCGAGTCAACGAACCGTTGAAATTCGATGGATATGCTATTTATCAAATGGATTTTCGTTTGGATGAGCTGAAGGCTATGCGTTTTGAGTTGACGAACAAAGAGTCGGAAGAGTCGTTAGGCGAATTGACGATCGATTTGATCAACCCTGAAAAAACCTATGATTTAGGAAATGGGGCAGCCGTTAAATTGTTGGGCTATTATCCTGATTTTTCCGGTTTTGAAAACGGCGAACCTCAAACGGCTACGCCGCTGCCAAACAACCCAGGCTTTTTGGTGGAAATGACAACACCGGAGACACCGGACGGGGAAACCAGTTTCATTACCATCAAAAATACGGTGGAACCGTTTGGGGAAAACCAATATAAACTTGCTTTCCAAGCAGCGGAAACTCGTGATGTCTCCGGATTGACCATCCGCAAAGACCGCACTTTGCCGATTCTTGGTTTAGGCGGATTGATCTTTATGATCGGGGTTGCGCAAGGGATGTACTTTAACCACCGCCGTTTCTGGATTCAGCAAAAAGCGGATGGCGAGATCATTTTAGCCGGCCATACCAATAAAAACTGGTTTGGCTTGAAGAAAGATCTTGACCAAGTAACGGAATATGCATCGCTTCCTGCATATGTAGACCAGCAGGAAGAAATCGAGAAAGCAGAGAAACTGGAAAGTGAGGAACAATCATGAGTTTAACTGATTTAAGCGGAAATCTGCTATACGTTGCCTTTTTTGCCTATTTAATTGGGGCAATTGTATTCGGAGGAGCCGTAAAAGGAAATAAAGAAAGAACCAGTGAAGGTTCTTTTAAGTCCGAAAGCCGATGGGGCAATATTGCATTTGCCATCACGATTCTTGGCTTTCTCGCCAACTTAGGGTATTTCTTTACCCGCTGGGGCGCGACTGGACATGCGCCACTCAGCAATATGTTCGAATTTACGACGGCATTTGGCATGACACTTGTAGCGGGATTCATCGTCATTTATGCGATTTATAAAACGCCGATTGTCGGAATGGTGGTTTTGCCGGTTGCCTTATTGATCATCGCATTTGCGAGCATGTTCCCAAGTGAAGTTAGCCCATTGATTCCGGCGCTTCAGTCAAACTGGCTCGCGATCCACGTAAGCACGGTTGTGTTGGCTGAAGGAGTGCTCGCCATCAGTGCCGCTGCCGGATTGATCTACTTGTTGAAAGTAGTAGATTTGAACAAAAAATCCAAACAGCGCTTCTGGCTGGAAGCCATTATGTATTCGTTGATTCTTGTCATCGGATTTGTCGTAGCCAGCTCTTATTTCTCATTGACAGGCTATGAATCCGAATTTGCATATGTGGATAAAGAAGGCAAAAATGCCGAAATTACGTACCACATGCCCGCTATTTTTGGTATGCACCAGTACGAACAGCTTAATGAAGACAAGATGACGCCGCTCATGGAAACACCTGCAGTAGTCAACGCCGGCAAATTGACAACGGTAATGTGGTCATTAATTGTCGGAACCATCATTTACTGGTTGATCCGTTTGATTGCGCGCAGAAGAATTGCAGCGATCTTTAAACCGTTTGTCAAAAATGTAAACCTGCAGCTAATGGATGAAATCGGCTACCGGGCCGTCATTATCGGCTTCCCGCTCTTCTCATTAGGCGCATTGATCTTCGCCATGATCTGGGCGCAAATCGCCTGGTCCCGTTTCTGGGGCTGGGACCCGAAAGAAGTATGGGCGCTTGTCACTTGGCTGTTCTATGCAGCTTATCTCCACCTCCGCCTCGGAAAAGGCTGGCACGGAGAGAAGTCGGCATGGCTGGGCGTGGTCGGTTTTGCGATTATCATGTTCAACTTGGTAGCGGTCAACTTGATCATTGCCGGTTTGCATTCTTACGCATAATGGAGAAATGCGAAAGCAGCCATTTAGTTTCGCTGCTTTCGCTAAATGATGAAAAGCCTTTTCCCATCGGAAAAGGCTTTTTATTTATTTTTACAAATGTTGACGGTACAATGAAGACGAAGAGACAAAAGTTGGAGGGGTTACGATGTCAGAAGAGATTACGATTTTGGTAGTAGATGACGAAGAAAGAATCCGAAGATTATTGAAAATGTACTTAGAGCGTGAAGGCTATATAGTAGAAGAAGCTGAAAACGGTGTGCAGGCACTGGAAATGGCTATAGAAAAAGATTATCACTGCATCTTGCTGGATTTGATGATGCCGGAAAAAGACGGCATTGAAGTCAGTACGGAATTGCGTGAGAAAAAAATGACTCCGATCATCATGTTGACAGCCAAAGGGGAAGAGGCGAACCGGGTGGAAGGGTTTGAATCGGGTGCAGATGATTATATCGTCAAGCCTTTTAGTCCGCGTGAAGTAGTGCTGCGGGTGAAAGCGATACTTCGCCGATCTTCCGCTTATTCATCTATTGCCAATTCATCCGTTTCGAAAGATTTGGTCGTCTTCCCTCATTTAACGATCGACCACGATGCCCACCGAGTCACAGCCGATAATGTGGAAGTGAATCTGACTCCGAAAGAATATGAATTGCTTTATTTCCTGGCAAAATCACCGGATAAAGTATTCGACCGTGAGCATTTGCTGAAGGAAGTTTGGCATTACGATTTCTTTGGAGATCTGCGGACCGTCGATACCCATGTCAAGCGGTTAAGAGAAAAATTAAACCGGGTCTCTGAATCTGCAGCGAAAATGATTGTCACGGTTTGGGGCGTCGGCTATAAATTCGAGGTAAACAATGAATAGAATATGGAATAGTGTTGTCGGGAAGCTGTGGATCACCATACTGCTTCTCGTTTCATTTGTGCTGTTTATTGTAACGGTGCTGCTGCTTGAATTTCTGGGGAATTACCACAGCGAAGCAGTGGAAGAAACTTTGAACAAAGAAGCGGCTACCATAGCCAGGATTTTTAATGACCACGGGAACTTGAATATCTCGCTGACGGTCATCGAAGATATCCTGGGTCCAGAAACGAATGCCGTCATCGCGGAAGTGCCTTTTGAAAGTTCCTATTATATCCATGACGGCAAAAATGGCGATGAAACAAGAGAGAAAATCCTGAATGAGCCTGCATTCCAAAAAGTTTTTGAAACGGATGAAACCGTCATGAAGGAAATGCTCTTGCCTTCGCTGACTGAAGAAAAACGGATGGAGTCCTTTATTGTATTGGCGAGTCCGCTTCAAACAGGGGATCAAGTCCACGGTACGGTCTTTATCTATCAATCGCTGGAAGTGATGGACCGGACAGCGAGCCGCACCACGAATATTGTTTTTCTTTCCGCATTTATTGCCTTTATCTTAACGACAGTTTTTGCTTTTTTTCTATCTTCGAGAATCACGTCCCCTTTGCGGAAAATGCGTGAAGGTGCGTTTGAACTTGCGAAAGGGAATTTTGATACAAAAGTCGAAGCTGCATCTCGGGATGAAATCGGCCAATTGGCAACCGCCTTCAACCAGATGGGCCAACAGTTAAAGCATCATCTGGAAGTGATCGGGCAAGAGAAAGAGCAATTGTCGAGTATTTTAACTTCGATGGCGGATGCGGTCATCACCTTTAACCAGGACCGGACGATCTTGCTTAGCAATCCGCCGGCGGAGAAATTATTGCAGCAATGGCTCTTTAAAAACGGCCCTGATAAAGGGCAGCCGCTTCCCGCAGAGCTTCTCCATATGCTTGAGCATGTCCTCGATTTCGAAGAAGAAATCGAAGAGGAACTGGAAATCAAAGGTGCTTATTACGGCGTTTCTTTCAGCCCGCTTTACAGCGGCAACTCGATCCGGGGTGCCGTTGCCGTTTTGCACAATATGACGGAGCAGCACCGGCTGGAAAAGCTGAGAGAAGATTTTATCGCCAATGTCTCCCATGAATTGCGTACGCCGATTGCCATGCTGCAAGGCTATAGCGAAGCCATTTTGGATGATGTCGGAGCTTCTGAGGAAGACCGCCGCGAAATGACGAAAATCATTTACGAAGAATCCCGGCGGATGGGCCGGCTGGTGACAGACCTTCTAAATTTGGCCCGGATGGAATCCGGCCATATGCGCTTGTATAAAGAATTGGTCCAATTAAATGGGATTGTGGAAAGAATGACGATGAAGTTTTCTCAAGCGGCAAAAGAAAACGGTATCCGCTTATCGTTTGAAACGGAGATGGATGATTGGGCTGCCGCCGAGCTTGATGAAGACCGCATTGAACAGGTCATGACGAATTTGATCGACAATGCAATGCGCCATACGCCAGAAGGCGGAGAAGTCATGGTGAAAGTCGAACAAGAGCAGGGATATGCCAAAATTTCCGTCAATGATACCGGAGTCGGAATTCCTGAAGAAGACCTTCAATATGTCTTTGAACGGTTTTACAAAGCCGATAAAGCTCGGACGCTAGGAAAAGGCGGAACCGGCCTCGGATTGGCGATTGCCAGCAACATCATTGACTCCCACGGGGGCAAGATTTACGCAGAGAGCAAAGTAGGCGAAGGCACTTCCTTCATTTTCTTGTTGCCTTTGAAAAAGATGTAACTTTGCGGGTCTGAAAAACGACGAATCTAAGAACGGGGGGAGCATATGAATGACTCCGTTTTCCATCGGCTTTACGATGAGTATCACCAGGACGTCTTTCAGTTTCTAATATACTTAGTGAAAAACCGGCATCTGTCGGAAGACTTGATGCATGAAGTCTATATACGCGTGTTTAAAGCATACGACCGGTTTGAAGGGAAGAGCTCTGAAAAAACGTGGCTTTTTTCCATTGCGAAAAATGTCGCAATTGATCATTTCCGGAAAACAGCGGTGCGCCAAAAGCATTCGATGGATTATTTTGACTGGGAGACCCAGCAACTGGTTTCTTCTGAGAAAATACCGGAAGAAGTTTCGTTATTGAATGAAGACAAAATTCTGCTCTATAAAACGCTGGATTTGTGTACAGGTGACCAAAAAATGGTCATCATCATGCGCTTTTTCCAAGATTTATCGATTGCTGAAACAGCAGAAGTCCTTGGATGGACCGAAGGGAAAGTAAAGACGACGCAACACCGTGCAATTAAGTCGCTACGTGAAAAATTATCCTCTATGGAAGGGGGAGAAGCGCATGCCGAATAAGCAATGGGACGACGACCAGATTGAAAGTATGCTGAGAGAGTTCCCAAAAATTAAGGATGAACGGCCTAAGGAAGAAGTGTACATGCGGCTAAACGAAAAAAAACCTGTGAAAACAAAAACCAAACGTTGGCTGCCATTATTGGTGGCGGCTTTGGCGTTTATCACAGTCGGTGTTTTAATCGCATCTATTATCAGCCAAAATGGCATGGACTCCGCGTCCGATTCCAGCGGTTCGGAAAGTGCCAAAGACGAAGCGGCTACTTCAGACACGAGTCGACTGAATGATCAGGCCTCGCCGGAAGCGGAAAGTTCAAATGACGCTAATTCAATTGAAAGTTTCGGAACCGAAGAAAGTGCCGCATCTGCCGGAATCCAGGCAGTTTACGAAGAGGATTTGGCGGGCAACACGCTGTTCACTATGGGATTAACCGAAAATGCCTTTGTCATTCCGGTTTCTTTCTTAATTCCGGATGCTCAGATTGCCCGTGATTTTTCTCAGGAAAACCCGACGTCCGTTGATTTATACAATCGCTATGCGGGCCAATTGGATGAGCAGGCTTACGGATTCGAAGAATACCATCCTATGCTTGGAAGGCTTTCCGCAAATGGCCGCATAGCAGAACATATGCTGCCGGAGGACCATCAATACGATTTGGCTTCAGCAAGCATTGAAGTCTATACCAGAACCCTTAAGGAAACGTTCAAAGACATGGATGAAATCGTAGTGGCCGATGAACAGGGAAATCGGGCTGAATTCAGTCAGGTAGGGATCCTTGAGCCGGTTAAACCGGCTCCGGAAAAGCATGCTTTTTATTCCTATACAACTGCAGGCGGCGACACGTATTCAGTACCGGATTACGGAATGGACTATGAATCTGCTCCTGAAGCACTGTTGGCAATGAAAAATTCGCCCAATGATTTTCTCGAAAATCCAATTTTGCAAGAGCTGGAATTTGAAGTTTTGGAGAAAGAAGAATCAGTGGCGGTTACTTTTTCTGAGCCGTTGGATTTAAACGGCTTTGATGAACAGGCCGTTCGTCAAATGATTGAGAATGTTTCATTGACGGCGAAATCGTTTGGAAAACCGGTCGAATTCTCCGGAATGGAGCAAACCGAATGGCAAGAATTTAATTTGCAGGAACCGCTTCCTGTGCCGGTAGCTCCTAACCAGCTTCAGTGGCCCTTGAATTAAGTCTGGATTGCTTTGAAAATGGGGGCAGCGGACAAAAATAAAAAGAAAATATAATTATTAGGCATAATGTGAAGCATTTCTGTTTACATTATGCCTTTTTTCTACTAATATTAGGACATAACAAAATATCGATTCATCTTCGGGGCAGGGTGCAATTCCCTACCGGCGGTAATTGGACAGCAGTCCTTAAGCCCGCGAGCCGTAAAAAGCAGGATTTGGTGAGATTCCAAAGCCGACAGTATAGTCTGGATGGGAGAAGGTGAAGGTGCGGACGTGTATCGTTTTCATATAAACGGAACGCTATTTTAAGTGTGCCTTTTCTCCCTTAAGTGATTTTTCGCTTAAGGGATTTTATATGGAGCAGCATGGTCCAAGCCTTTCTTCTGGTGAATCACGACAAGGAGAGAGGAATATGAAGAACAAAAAATTACAATCCATGATTGTAATCGGAATGTTGAGCAGCATCTCATTTATTTTAATGCTCTTTAACTTCCCATTGCCGGCATTGCCAGCGTTTTTGAAAGTGGATTTCAGTGACGTGCCTGCGTTAATCGCCGCCATTACAATGGGGCCGGTGGCCGGTGTCCTAGTAGCATTCTTTAAAAACGTATTGGACTGGCTATTTGCAGGAAGCCCGACTGGAGTGCCGGTAGGGCATTTAGCGAACTTTGCGACAAGCCTCTTGTTTATCACGCCAGTTTACGTGATCTATCGCAGAATCGCTTCTAAAAAAGGCATGATCCTCGGTTTAACTGCCGGAACATTATCGATGGCAATCGGGATGAGCGTCTTGAATTACTTGGTGTTCTTGCCGATGTACACTTATTTCTTAAATATGCCGGCTGAAACAGGCAGTGCGTTGTTTGGCACAATCGTTCTTGGCATCCTGCCGTTCAATCTGATTAAAGGAATTGCACTTGCTGCTGTGGTCTTATTGATCTTCAATAGCATGTATTCCTGGATTGAAAAACAGCGGCTTTATTATCAATCATAAATGACCAAAGCGGCGAAGGGAGACCTTCGCCGCTTTTTTATTTTGGCATCAAAAAACGCATGCCAGGCGGAAAGCCGAGCATGCGCATATGGTAAATTAATCTTCGTATTTTAACGGATTGCCTTCAAACGGAGCATCTGCAACTTTGATGGAGTCAGTCGGGCAGCCTTCGAATGCATCTTCCATGTCTTCTTCCAATTCGTCTGGAACTTGCTCAGTCCCCATGTTATCATCTAGGATAACAAATGCAATTCCTTCGTCGTCGTAGTCATAGATATCAGGTGCAGCAGCTCCGCAAGCGCCGCAAGCGATACAAGTATCCTTATCGACAATGGTATACTTAGCCATAATCATTTTCCTCTCCTTTATCTCCGAACAAGTTCAGTTATACTATCGTATTCATTCTAAAGAAGTTTGTTGAGATTTTCAACCAATAAAGCTAGGGGGACCGCTCTTGTTATTTGATGAACTCGTCATCACCATCATGAAAAGCATAAATCTGGAGCGGACATTGTCGGCTCCTTATCACATCATCAAAGGGAAAAAATCCGGCCAGACCATCCAGGATATCGGGTATTATCATTTGCATCCTTATTTTGCGCTGATGCCGAAATTGGAAAAAAAGGTCTACGATCAGACGGTTAGAAGCTTGATCGACCAAAAATACATACGCTTCAATGAAGATGTCATAGATTTGACGGAGCAAGCGTTGGCGATGCCCATACCTTCCTCAAACTTAAACGGCTGGAAATACAGGGGAAATGAAATGATATTTTTCAATCGCCTGTCTTTAGTGGTTCAAACCCTATCCCATACGAGCCAATCGGTCAATAAATTCGATCCGATCGATAATTCCGATGTCATTCAGGCATGGGTAAAAAGATATTTAAAGGCCATCCAGTTTCGGAAGTTGGCTTCAGTCTCAAAATTCAAGTCGGAAATTCTGGATAGTCTGCTAGCTGTGGCGTTAAGCGATGACCATAAAAATACGCTGATGCAGCGTCTAAGCGGTTTTGGCCGGAGCGGGATGACGTGGGAGCAAATAGCGGATGTTCAAGGGATACAGGTCTTGGATGCCCAATTGCGTGTGATTGAAGCCTTACATGCCTGGCTGGAAGTGATAGAAGAAAAACGCTATCCCTTTTTACATGCGATGAAAGTAAATATCGTCGAATTATCTTCATTGACAGAATCCACCCGAAGAACAGAAAAACTTTTCAAAGAAGGATATTCATTGGCTGAAATCTCTTCAATCCGGCACTTAAAATCCAGTACGATTGAAGACCATTTCGTCGAACTTGCCATGAACGATCCCCTATTTGATTATTCGGCATTCCTCAGTCCTGAATTGTACGGCGAAATCATAAAAATCAGCCAAGCCGAGCAGACGAAACGATTGCGGAACATCAAAGACAAAGTTCCGGCGGCCAGTTATTTCCAAATCCGCCTCGCATTGGCCATAAGGGAGGACGCGCAATGAAACTGGAAGAATTGCTCCATCAAACTTACGGATTTACATCTTTTCGGCCTGGCCAAAAAGAGATCATTGAACAAGTTATAGCGGGAAGAGATGTAATCGCTTTGCTGCCTACCGGCATGGGCAAGTCGATGTGCTATCAATTGCCGGCTTATGTGCTGCCTGGCAGTGTGCTGATCGTGTCGCCGCTTCTGTCCCTTATGCAGGACCAAGTCGCGCAGTTGAAGAAAATGGGCGAAAAATCCGTGGTGGCGCTCAATTCATTTTTGAAGCGTGAAGACAAAGAGAAAATTTGGCAGACGCTAAACCAATACCGGTTTATTTTCATTTCGCCGGAAATGCTCGTACAGCCTTTTGTCAAGAGGCAATTGGAGCAGCTGACGATTTCACTTTTAGTGGCTGACGAAGCGCATTGCATTTCTCAATGGGGCTTCGATTTCCGTCCGGATTATTTGCGGATTTCTGAAATTCTGCCCGCATTAGGCCATCCGCAAATTTTGGCATTAACTGCCACAGCTACAGCCAAAGTCACGAACGAAATAAAAACGTATTTAAAAATCAGCGACCCGTTTATCTATACCCATCCGATGGACCGGAAAAATATCGCCTATGATATCAAGCGTTTTGAAAATACGGGAGAAAAGCTTCAATGGCTCCAGGAGTTTGTGCGGAAGTTTGAAGGGCCGGGCATCATCTATGCCGGAACGCGAAAAAAATCACAGGAACTCGCTGCTCTTTTAAATGAATCCGGGATTTCAGCTGCTTATTATCATGGGGGCATGGAGCACCAGGACCGGATATTTGTCCAGCAGCAATTTCAAAATAAGGAATTGGAGTGGGTCTGTTCAACAAATGCATTCGGCATGGGCGTCCACATCCCGGATATTCGCCACGTCATCCATTATCAATTGCCGACTTCGATCGAAGGATACGTACAGGAAGTCGGAAGGGCGGGACGCGATGGGAAACGGGCCCTCGCCACTCTTTTGCTGGCGCCAGGCGACGAAGGGCTTATGGAAAGCATCGTCCTGGAGGACCTTCCGACAAAAAATGAAATCTACGAAGTCCACCAGTCGCATGACCCGAAACGGTTAATCAGCGATGGAATTGTGCGTGAAACGGCTTACCGGGTCGTTGACTATTGGCTAAAACAATTAACTGTTGAAGAGACGTACAAGCAAATAGAGATGCTTCAACAGGAAAAAATGAAGCAAGCCGGAAAAATAAAAAAACTCGTAACCATTACTTCCTGCATACGTCAATATCTTATAGAGAGTTTTGACCAGGAACTGGACCAAAAACCGGAGAGCTGCTGTGTGAACGACTGGATCGATTATGAGGTTTTCGAGCTGCGCAATGAGACGGGTAAAAAGCGGGATCTGCTGAGTTGGCAAAATCGGCTAAATGCACTATTGCCATTATGACAAACTATGGAAGCCTCGTTTACAAACTGGATATTTTTCGGCATAATAAAGATATTAGTTAAGATAGGGGTAATCTACTATGGGAAAACAGAATTATCGTGAATCAGTTGAAAAAGACCGACAGGAAATTGCCGTAGAACGAAGTGCCGCTCCGTCAAGAAGAGCGCAGCGGAATGCAGTAAAAGAAAAACCGAAGAAAACCAAGAACATGTTATTGCCGGCTTTATTTTTCATTTTCATTTTAATCCCTGTTACCATTCTGTTTTATGTGGCCTTCTTATTTGAACCCGATGATACCTTGCCGACAGATGAAACTGCGAACGAAGTAAGTGTGGAATCAGGATCGGCTTCGCCGGATGTGGCTGTGATTCCTGGTGAAGATGAAGAACAGGATGAAACTGCGGCCGATGAACAGGCGGAAAAAGAAGCAGCAGCGAAAGCACAGGCTGAAAAAGAAGCGGCAGCGAAAGCCCAGGCTGAAAAAGAGGCGGCAGCAAAGGCACAAGCTGAAAAAGAGGCAGCAGCGAAAGCGCAAGCTGAAAAAGAAGCAGCGGCAAGAGCACAAGCTGAAAAAGAGGCAGCAGCAAGAGCACAGGCCGAAAAAGAAGCGGCGGCAAAAGCACAAGCTGAAAAAGAAGCAGCTCAAAAGCAAACCCCTCCGGCATCCGGAAAAACCCACACAGTCCAAGCAGGCGAAACGCTTTACCGCATAGCTGTGAATACGTATGGAGCAGCTGGAGCCAGCGCGGGAGTAGAAAAGATCAAACAGGCGAATGGATTGCCTTCGAACGAAATCAGCGTAGGCCAGACTTTAGTCTTGCCTTAATAAAGGAAATCCAGCGGTGCACGTCGAAATACAGTTAAGAGTGTCAAGAATCTAAAGTAGAGGTGAACTGCATGTTTGTGAAAAGTGTCATGGTCAAAAGAGAAAAATGCATTACAGTGACAATGGATGATTCCATTGAAAAAGGGATGGATCTACTCGAAAAGCATACAATAGATGCACTTCCGGTCATTGATGGAGTAGAATATAAAGGAATCTTTACGTGGTACCATGCGTACCGTGCTTATTTCCACTCAGGCAAGACGAAAGAAGAATTTATGAAGACGGCTCAAGTCCGCGACGTCGTCGTTAATCAAAATGTATTTTTAGGGATAGACGATGTGTACGAAAAAGCGATTCTTGAATTGAATGACTTTCCGATTATTGCGGTAGTTGAAAAATCAGAATTTCTCGGAATCGTTACACGGTATGATGTGATGAATCAGCTGCAAAGCGCATTCGGCATGAACAAAGAAGGTGTCCGCATCACGTTTACGTCTGTTGAGTCAGAAGGAAGAATCGGGCGTCTCGGTGAAATCATTGAAAAATATAAAGAGTCGGTCATCTCCTTGGTGACATTTGACGAAACGGACAAGTTGGTCCGCCGGATCGTCTTGAAAGTACGCAAAAAAGACAACGTCGATAAATTTAGAAAAGAGTTGGAGAAATCCGGATTCCGGGTGCTCGACGTATCAGAAGACTGAACTCATTAAATAATAGTCGAAGAGGCGGAAGCAGAGCTTTGCTTGTGCCTCTTTATTGATTAGAAAGGATTCTTTAATTGAAACTGATTCTGAAATTCGGGTTGGCGGCTATCGGGCTGCTTCTTTTTATGTTCAGGAATGCCCATGTCCATACGTTAAAGCGCCAAACCCTTCACCTAGAAGCCATACAGCCGTTTAAACCATTTAAAATGGTTTTTATATCAGATATTCACCATCGGGTCCTTCCGGAAAATCTGATTGACTTTCCAGTCGATTTTATTATCATCGGTGGCGATATAGCTGAAAAAGGTGTACCTTTAAGAAAAGTGGAACATAATTTAAAGGTGTTAAGCGCTGTTGCGCCGGTATATTTCATCTGGGGCAACAATGACCGGGAAGTGGATGAGATGGAGTTGAGGCGCCTATTTTCCCGGTACGGCGTCCAGTTGCTTGAAAATGACTCAATTGAACTTTTCGGAAATAGCCGCCTTAAATTAGTAGGCTTGGATTATTTCGCTTTCAGGGAAAACCCGTTGGATACGGCGTTTGCTGGCGTAGCTGCTGATGACACAGTCATTTTTGTTTCGCACACGCCTTTCATATTTCCGCGTGTGATGGAACATTATCCGGTTGACTTTGTGCTCGCGGGCCATACCCATGGAGGCCAGATCCGAATCGGGAAGTGGGGGCTTTATAAAAAAGGGAGCCTTACAAAAGAAAATGGAGTTTACCGGCTTGTCAGCAACGGCTACGGCACGACCCATCTGCCGCTGCGTTTAGGCGCCGAAGCTGAATATCATGTATTGACCATTAAACCAAAAGAAAGCACCAAATTGATTTAAATCTGGGAGATGTTAGATGTGGAAACGAAAGATGTTGTAATTATTGGTGGAGGTCCTTGCGGGCTCGCTGCAGCTATTGCGATACAAAAAATCGGCTTGCAGCCGGTGGTCATTGAAAAGGGCAATATTGTCAATGCCATTTATCATTATCCGACCCATCAGACTTTTTTTAGTTCCAGCGAAAAACTTTCAATCGGCGATATTCCATTTATCACGGAGGACCGAAAAGCGAAGCGCAACCAGGCGCTGGTCTATTACCGGGAAGTTGTAAAACGAAGTGGCATTGATGTCCGACCCTTTGAGAAAGTGTTGGGCGTTACTAAAGACGGGCTCTTTAAAGTGGAAACGACGAAAGGTGTTTACGAAGCGAAATATGTTATTGCCGCTACAGGCTATTATGACCAGCCGAACCAACTGGACGTAGAAGGGGCAGCGTTGGCGAAAGTCATGCATTATTTCAAAGAAGGCCATCCGTATTTTGACCAAAACGTGCTGGTGATCGGGGGCAAAAACTCTGCCGTTGACGCGGCGCTTGAACTGCATAAAGCGGGCAGCCATGTTACGGTGTCTTATCACGGGACCAGTTACTCGAAAAGCATCAAGCCTTGGATCTTGCCTGAATTCGATAGTTTAGTACGCAAAGGCGAAATTAAGATGCTATTTGATTCGATTGTGGACCGAATCTCAGAAACGGAAGTCGAGCTTACAGTAAACGACCAAAAAGAAGTGATTCCAAACGACTTCGTTTTTGCGATGATCGGCTATCATCCGGATCATGAATTTTTGACGAAACTCGGTATTACAATTGACGGGGCAACGGGCCGCCCCGAAATCAACGAAGAAACATTTGAAACCGGAGTGGCAGATCTCTATATCGCGGGTGTCATTGCAGCTGGCAATAATGCCAATGAAATCTTCATTGAAAACGGGCGATTCCACGGCGATCAGATTGCCGAGTCCATTGCGAGAAAAGAAAACCTCATTTAAAACTTTCTTTGCTACTTAAATTTAGGATGAGCTTTAAGGTTCTGGAATTATCCAGAACCTTTTTCTATTTATTTCATGAAGAAAGCCTTTTTTGGCATCTGGAATAGTGTAAAATATAGGGGGGAAAGGGTGTATATACGATGAATAAAAAAGTTTCTTTGATTACTACAGGGGGAACAATCGCGAGTAAGGAAATTTCGAAAGGGTTGTTGAAGTCCGGTGCGATTTCCGGAAGGGAATTGGCAGCATTGTGCCAATTGCCGGAAGAAATCGAAGTAAAAGTGATCGATGTTTTCCAATTGCCGAGCATGCATATCGGCTTCGAGGAAATGAAAATAATTAAACAAGCGATCGATAAAGAAATGCAGGACGAAAGCGTCGATGGCATTGTGGTAACCCACGGTACGGATACGCTGGAAGAGACTTCTTACTTTTTGGATTTGACAGTGGATGATGACCGTTCGGTAGTCGTTACGGGTTCGCAGCGTTCGCCAGATGACGTTGGGACAGATGTCTATTCAAATTTGCGGAATTCAATCTATGTTTCAGTCGATGAGACGCTGCGCGGCGTCGGAACGGTAGTCGTCTTCAATGAACGGATCTATTCTGCGAAATACGTGAAGAAAGTCCACTCGAGCAACCTTCAAGGTTTTGACTCTTTTGGCCACGGCTATTTGGGGATTATCGATAATGATGTGGTGAGTGTTTATCAAAAGCCGATTTCACGGGAAGTCCATTCGTTAAACGGCGATCTTCCGAAAGTGGATATTGTGAAATGCTATTCCGGACAAGACGGCCGCCTGATCGATTTGCTGGCAGAAAGCGGTTCTAAAGGGATTGTCTTAGAAGCAGCAGGCAGAGGCCAGGTTTCGCCGCATATGGTCGAGGCTATCGAACGCGCCGTGAAAAATGGCGTAACAATCGTGTTAACGACGAGCGCTGAGGAAGGGAATGCGTATCCGAGCTATGGCTATCCGGGCAGCGCGCACGATTTGCTGCTGAAAGGCGTTCTTTTGGGAAGCGATTACGACAGCAAAAAAGCAAGAATTAAACTAGCGGTCATGTTGTCGGAGAAGAAAGAAATCGATGTCAATAGCTTTACTTATTGAATTTTAAAGACAATAGATTCGGCTAAAATTTTCCAGTGAATCGTGTTATACTAAAGAGACTCTAAGCAAAGGAGCAGGCGTATGATCATTTTACTCACAGTTGCAATTGCTCCCAGTTTAGCCTTGTTTAGTTATTTTTATCTTCGCGATCAATTTTCCAGTGAACCTTCCCGGCTCTTGCTAAATTGCTTTATTTACGGGGCGGTCTTAACTTTTCCAATCATGTTTATCCAATACGTTTTCCAGACTGAAGGCGTTTTTACCCATTTGTTTGCTCAAAATGTTCTTTTTGCAAGTACTGTAGAAGAGTTTTTTAAATGGCTGGTATTGATTATCGCAGTTTATCGGCATATTGATTTTGAAGACCCATACGACGGAATTCTTTACGGGGCAAGTGTGTCTCTTGGGTTCGCGACGGTTGAAAATGTGCTCTACCTATTGGAATTCGGACTACAGACAGCTTTTATCCGGGCTTTCCTTCCGGTTTCAAGCCATGCGCTATTTGGAGTAGTAATGGGTTATTATTTAGGAAGAGCAAAATTTACAAATTCTAATGATGGCCGCAAATGGCTTTTCTGGAGTTTATTGGCTTCATTGGTGCTCCACATTCTTTATAATTCGATCTTGTATTCGAATACAAGTTGGTCGTATGGAGTCATTCCGTTCATGCTGTTCCTTTGGTGGTTCGGCCTTCGGAAAGTCAAACAAGCGCATCAATTGTCATTGACCCATTACCACGACCATACGTCGCTGCATCCTTAACAATGGATGCAGCGATTTTTTATTTTTAGGTGAGTTGGTTTAGCACGCGAGTGGCTTCGGCGCCTTCGCTTTTTATCTCTCCAGACTCAGGGCGCCTAGCACCTCGAGACGCTTCAGCCTTTCGGCAAATGGCAAAAAGCGCCATTCGCTGAAAGCCCTCCAGCGCTTGTCGGTGCTGGATAGGCGCCTTCGCTTTTCTTGTCTAGCTCCAGCGCCCAGATTCTCTAGGGCATAAGCCAATTCCTCTGTGCGGCTGAAGAGACGCCGCTTCGAGCAATTGTCTTATGCTCGTCGAATCTACACGGGCGCTTGCGCTTTTCATATGTTAAAATAAATCGAATACATATGATGAGGTGACTGTTTTGGCTAAACCGATACAAATTGCGATCGACGGACCTGCAGCGGCAGGGAAAAGTACGATTGCTAAAATTGTGGCAGAGAAATTAGGGTATATATATATTGATACGGGAGCGATGTACCGTGCGATTACGCTGAAAGCGATCAATCAAGGGATTGATCTTTCGAGCAATGAAGAGGCGGGGGCTTTGCTTTTAGAAACGGCAATTGATCTTCAGCCTTCAACGAACGGACAGCTAGTATTTTTAGATCGAAAAAATGTGACGGAAGAAATCCGGACACAAGTTGTGACACAAGCCGTATCGCAGATGTCTGCACACGGGCTTGTACGTGAGCGCATGGTTGAGTTGCAACAGCAATTGGCTGAAGGTCGCGGTGTCGTAATGGACGGCCGTGATATCGGCACACACGTGCTGCCAAATGCTCCGCTGAAAATCTTCATGTCAGCAAGTGTAGAAGAACGTGCAGCGAGAAGATTCAAGGAAAACAAAACGCGCGGAATCGAAACGCCGCTTCATGAGCTTCAGGCTGAAATTGCCAAACGCGATAAAATGGACAGCGAACGTGAAGTGGCGCCTTTGAAAAAAGCGGAAGATGCTATTTTTTTGGATACTACCACGTTAACGATTCAAGAAGCGGCTTCAGAAATATTGAAACTGGCAGAAGAAAGGTTGAGTTAAAGTGAACTTATATGCATTTGGTAAAGCATTGGTTAAAACAGCATTAACTCCTCTGTACCGATTTGAAGTGATCGGTGCTGAAAAATTCCCTAAAGAAGGTGGAATCCTGCTTTGCTCGAATCATATTCATGCACTGGATCCGCCGGTCGTTGGCATGACAGCTCCACGAACTGTCCATTTCATGGCTAAGGAAGAATTATTTAAGCTGCCGGTGCTCGGCGGCATTTTGCCGAAAGTGAATGCTTTTCCTGTGAAGCGCGGAATGAGCGACCGGGAAGCGATGCGGACAGCATTAAAAGTGCTGAAAAGCGGAGAAGTGGTCGGCCTTTTTCCGGAAGGCACCCGATCAACTGACGGAGTTTTGAAAAAAGGTTTGAGCGGGGCGGGTTTCTTTGCCTTGAGAGGCGGGGCGGACGTGATGCCGTGTGCGATTATCGGCCCCTATAAAACGTTTAGAAAAGTGAAAGTGGTCTACGGTGATCCGATTCAAATGGCTCCATTTCGGGAGAGAAAAGCTTCTGCTGATGAAGTGACCGAAGTGATTATGGCAAGCATCCAAGATATTCTGAATGAATACAGTAAAAATAAGTGATTATTTTTGTTTTTATTAGAGAATTCGAATAAAATAGGAAGTGGATAGTTTGTGAAGGAGGGCTACTTATGTCTGAGGAAATGAATATGATGGAAAACAGTGATTTCCAAGTCGGAAGTCATGTAAAAGGGATAGTTGCTAAAATCGAAGAAAAAGCAGTAACCGTGACAATCGAAGGAGCACCTTTTGATGGGGTTATACCGATTAGCGAATTGTCGAGCCTCCACATTGAAAAAGCATCAGATTCAGTACAAGTAGGTGATGAACTGGAATTGGTCATTACAAAAGTCGAAGATGAGAACTTCGTATTGTCCAAGCGCAAAGTCGATGCCGAACAGGCGTGGGACGACTTGGAGAAAAAGTTCGAATCCGGCGAAATCATCGAATCGGAAGTGAAGGATGTCGTAAAAGGCGGATTGGTCGTGGATCTTGGCGTCCGCGGATTTGTGCCAGCTTCACTGGTTGAAGATTATTTCGTTGAGTCCTTCGAGGACTATAAAGGAAAAGTCATGACTTTTAAAATTGTTGAAATGGAGAAGGAAAATAACCGTTTGATCCTTTCCCACCGCGCGGTAGTAGAGTCTGAAAAAGAATCCCAAAAAGTTGAAGTGATGGAAACCATCCATGCTGGGGATGTACTGACTGGCAAAGTCCAGCGCATCGCTTCATTCGGCGCTTTTGTGGACATCGGAGGAGTAGATGGCCTTGTCCATATCTCTCAATTGTCGCACGAGCATGTCGAAAAAGTTTCTGATGTTGTAACAGAAGGCCAAGAAGTGCAAGTAAAAGTGCTTTCTGTTGACCGTGACTCAGAACGGATTTCATTATCAATTAAAGACACGCTTCCTGGACCGTGGGATTCGATTGAAGACAAAGCTCCGAAAGGTTCTGTCCATGACGGCAAAGTGAAGCGTCTGGTGAGTTATGGAGCATTCGTAGAAGTATTGCCAGGGGTAGAAGGCCTTGTCCATATTTCTCAAATTGCCCATAAGCACATCGGAACGCCGCATGAAGTGCTGTCTGAAGGCCAGGAAGTCCAAGTGAAAGTCCTTGATGTCAATAAAGAGGATAAACGCCTATCTCTTAGCATCAAGGAACTCCAGGAAAAAGAGCGGGAACAGGATTTTTCCAATTACGAAATGCCTGAGGAGTCAAGCGGGTTCTCTATCAGTGATGTGATCGGCGACAAATTAAAAGGATTTAAATCTGAATAATATGTCGAGGGCAGAAAGAAAGATGGACCATATTCAATTTGCACTGTCCACTGGCCAAAGCAGCAAGACGATGTTCGAAGATATTCGCTTCGTCCATTCAGCTTTGCCTGGGATCGGTCTGTCGGATGTCAGCATTCATATGGAAACAGGTGATTTGCAATTTGAATCACCTGTTTTTATTAATGCCATGACAGGCGGCGGCGGCAGTGAAACTGCAAATTTAAACGGCATGCTTGCAAGAGCTGCAAAAGAAACGGGTTTGGCGATGGCAGTCGGCTCGCAAATGGCTGCTTTAAAAGACCCAAGCGAGAGGGCAAGCTATGAAATTGTCCGCAAAGAAAACCCTTCAGGCTTTATCATGGGCAATTTAGGGAGTGAAGCGAGCCTCCAACAAGCGCAGGAAGCGATTGATATGCTTGAGGCAAATGCACTCCAAATTCATTTGAATGTTATCCAGGAGCTGACCATGCCAGAAGGCGACCGGGATTTTAAAGGTGCGCTGGATCGCATCGGCCTGATTGCGGAATCCGTCAAAGTGCCGGTCATCGTCAAAGAAACCGGGTTCGGCATTTCGAAAGAAACAGCAGAATTGTTAGCTGCCACACAAATCGCAGCGATTGATGTCAGCGGCTTCGGCGGAACGAATTTTGCTTCGATTGAAAATGAGCGGCGCCAGCGCAAATTATCGTATTTTCAGGATTGGGGCGTACCAACGGCAGCAGCGATTGTGGAAGCAAAATCGGTCTTTTCGAAAACGATATTGGCATCGGGCGGCATCCGCAATGCCCAAGAGATGGTCAAGGCTTTTGCGCTTGGCGCATCCGCTGCGGGTCTGGCCGGATCTTTTCTGAAGACGGCCTACCTTAAAGGGGAAGCCAGTCTAATAGAAGAAATTCAACTGCTGCTGGAAGACCTTAGAATGATGATGACCGCTTTAGGGGCGAAAAAGTTGAGTGATTTGGAGAAATGTCCGATAATTATTTCAGGAGAACTTTATCATTACCTTGAAATTCGGGGATTGGATCCCAAATCTTTTGCAAGGCGGACGAAAAACTGAATATTACACCTTTTAAGGTGATGGACATTTACAAGATGCCATCACCTTTTTCGTGTATAATAGGCATATCAGAAGTGGAAGGATGAACTAATTATGTCAAAACCGGTAGTAGCAATCGTTGGCCGGCCGAACGTCGGGAAATCGACAATCTTTAATCGGATTGTCGGGGAACGCGTATCTATAGTGGAAGATATTCCAGGAGTAACACGCGACCGCATCTATAGTTCGGCAGATTGGCTGACACATGAATTCAATATCATCGATACAGGCGGAATCGACCTGCGGGACGAACCGTTTTTGGAGCAGATCCGCCAGCAAGCGGAAATCGCAATGGATGAGGCGGATGTCATCATCTTCCTCGTGAACGGCCGCGATGGCGTCACGGTCCAAGATGAACAAGTGGCTAAAATTTTATACCGCACGAAGAAGCCAGTCATTTTGGCTGTCAATAAAATCGACAATCCTGATATGCGCCACATGATTTATGATTTTTACACATTGGGAGCAGGCGAACCATTCCCGATTTCCGGTTCACATGGACTTGGGCTTGGGGACTTGCTGGATGAAGTGGCGAAAAACTTCCCGAAAGAAGATGAAGAGGACTATCCGGAAGATGTGATTAAATTCTCATTGATCGGACGTCCGAACGTCGGGAAATCATCGCTCGTCAACGCATTTTTAGGAGAAGAGCGGGTCATCGTCAGCGATGTCGCGGGAACAACGCGTGACGCTGTGGATACACAGTATACGTATGAAGACCAGCCGTATGTCATCATTGATACAGCGGGAATGCGCAAAAAAGGGAAAGTCTACGAAACAACAGAGAAATACAGTGTGCTTCGCGCGCTGCGGGCAATTGAACGCTCCGACGTTGTTTTGGTCGTATTAAATGCCGAAGAAGGCATCCAGGAGCAAGACAAGAAAATTGCCGGCTATGCGCATGAAGCAGGAAAAGCGATTGTCATCATTGTCAACAAATGGGATGCGATTGAAAAAGACGAAAAAACGATGAATGTTATGACACGCAAAATCCGTGAACATTTCCTATTCTTGGATTATGCACCGATCATGTTTGTCTCAGCAATCAGCGGAAAACGCGTCCATAATATTTTGGAAGTCGTCAACAAAGTCAATGACAACCACTCACGCCGCATCCAATCAAGCATTTTGAATGAAGTCATCGAAGATGCAGTGGCTATGAACCCGGCACCTTCTGACAAAGGCCGACGCTTGCGCCTTTATTATGCAACGCAAGTGGCGATCCAGCCGCCGACATTTGTCGTGTTTGTCAATGAACCTGAATTGATGCACTTCAGCTATGAACGTTTCCTGCAAAACCGGATCCGTGAAAGTTTTGATTTCGAAGGAACACCGCTCCGGCTGATTACACGTGCTCGGACATAATTGTTTAAAGGTGGTGCGATAAGATGGAAAAAGTATCTGTATATGGTGCGGGAAGCTGGGGAACCGCGTTAAGTTTTGTCCTTGCGCAAAATGGCCATGACGTCCTGCTTTGGACCCATCGTGCCGAGCAAGCAGATGAAATCAACGAACATTCGAATGAGAAGTATTTAAAAGGGATCAAACTGCCGGAACGGTTAAAGGCAACGAGCGACTTGGCAGAAACTGTCCGCCATTCAAAAGTTTTGGTCTTGGCAGTTCCTACAAAAGCAATCAGAGAAGTTTGCGCAAAAATTAAAGAAAATTTAACCGAAAAGGTTTTATTTGTCCATGTCTCAAAAGGCATTGAACCCGATTCGTTAAAACGCATCAGCGAAATGATCCGTGAAGAAATTCCGGAACAGTGGGTGGAAGATGTGGTGGTTCTGTCAGGCCCAAGCCATGCAGAAGAAGTAGTGCTTGAACATCCGACAACCGTGACCGCAGCCTGCGAAAATACGGCGTCCGCTGAATTTGTGCAAGATCTGTTTATGAACCAATACTTCCGCGTCTATACGAATACCGACGTCATCGGCGTCGAAATCGGCGGAGCTTTGAAGAACATCATTGCTCTCGCTGTTGGAATAACGGACGGCCTGGGGTACGGCGATAACGCCAAAGCTGCTTTAATGACCCGCGGCCTTGCTGAAATCGCACGCCTTGGAGTGAAGATGGGAGCTACCCCATTGACGTTCTCCGGACTATCCGGCGTCGGCGATTTGATCGTGACCTGTACGAGCCCCCATTCCCGGAACTGGCGGGCTGGCAATATGCTCGGCAAAGGCAAGACCATTGAAGAAGTCTTGGAAGAGATGGGGATGGTGGTAGAAGGGATCCGGACGACGAAGGCGGCGTTTCAGCTGGCGAAAGCCTACGACGTCCCGATGCCGATCACCGCGGCTCTCTATGCCGTGCTGTTTGAAGAAGAGTCGACCAATGAAGCCGCTGAAAAACTTATGGGCAGAATGAAAAAGAATGAGATGGAAGATTTAATCAACTTGCTGTAAGAAGTAAAAAAAGAAGAGCTGCCAGTTTGCGGACTCTTCTTTTTTTGTTGCAGAGAATCTGCAAAGCATTTGCAGCATAGAGAAATAAGCAGGGTTTATTGGCTGCGGAAATTGTCCCAAGCCCGTCAAATATGGCGGGGCACCTGCGCATTTCTTATGCTATACTATGGACTGAAACTGAACGAAAGGCGGGCAATTATGAGTTCTTTAGACAAGATGTGGGTCTCTTTTGCAGGAATTGCTTTTTTAATGATCTCCATGGGAATGATTTATTTAAGCAGATATAAGCTAAATAATGGCTTTTTAAAATTTATTTTCGCATTGATCGCATATATTTTGCTGATTTTAGGCTTCTTTATTATGGTATTTATTATATTCAGCGGGCCGACAGGCGGCGCTTGAGGTGATGAAAATGAAAAAGATTTCAATGCTCATCATGTTTACGGTTCTGGCAGTATTGCTGAGCGGCTGTATGTATCCTGAAAGTGAACGGGCTGAAAATCAGATCCCATACGAGGAACAGGTCAATTCCGTGCAAAATGCCATCAATCAGTACCAAGAGGAAAGCGGCGGATTGCTGCCGATTAAGACAAGAGACATGGACGTGGATCAGTTCATCAAATATCCGATTGATTTCTCGAAAATCGTTCCGAAATATTTATCTGAAATACCTTCCAATGCTTTTGAAACAGGCGGTATTTTTCAGTATGTATTGATGGATGTTGAAGAAAACCCGACAGTGAAATTGGTAGATTTGCAAATGGCTGAAACGATCCGGTCGATCAACATCCGAAAAAGTGCCAACGGCGGGCGAGCGCCCATCGCTGAAATTATTGCCGACAATGTTTACCGATTAAACTATACGGCTATGGGGTTCAAGGAAGAACAAATGGCGGTAAGCCCATATAGCGGCCGCAATTTGCCTCTTGTAGTTACCGGAAAAGGCGATGTCTACGTTGACTATTCCATGGATCTATATACGGAATTGCAGGAATATGAAGGAACGATCGAAGAAGGCCAAGATATCCGGTTCTTATTGTATGACGACAGCCCGATTGTCCCTGCCTATTCGCTTCCCTACACCGTTGACGAAGATATGGAACCGATCTTCAACAATGAATAATTTATTGATTTCACGGGATTTCTGCTAAAAAAGAGCTGCATTTAGAATATTTTGTCAGTATTTTACTGTTTTATTGCTAAAGCGCTCTATTAGTTGTTGCTATGCGATTTTCGATATGATACTCTTTTTACAGGATTGAAGGTTTGCATCCCCTTTGAGAGGAGGTGAATGGCATGAACAAAACAGAATTAGTGAACTCTGTTGCTGAAGCAGCTGAGCTTTCTCGTAAAGACGCTGCGAAAGCAGTTGACGCTGCATTTGAAGCGATTCAAGACGCTCTAACTAAAGGTGACAAAGTCCAATTGATTGGATTCGGTAACTTTGAAGTACGCGAACGCGCAGCTCGCAAAGGACGCAACCCGCAAACTGGTGCTGAGATCGAAATCGCAGCTAGCAAAGTACCTGCATTTAAACCAGGTAAAGCGCTTAAAGACGCAGTGAAATAATCTACAGTGCAGTACATAGAATGGCTTTTGTGTGACAAACCACACAAAAGCCATTCTTTTTTTAAGCATACATTTTTGCGAATCCCGAACGTATATGCTACGATTCATGTGAGAAAAGCGCAGCCGCTGTATAAGGTTCCGCAAATGATAAAACTAAAAAACAGGCTTGAGGCCTGATCAAACAACTAAAACAACGAAGCTGCTAACGGGTAGACTGAATCCGTTTAAACAGGAGGAAACAGAGTGATCGATTTAGATTCGCAAAAAGTGGACTTAGATAAAATTGAAAAAGCGGTAACCATGATTTTGGAAGCGGTAGGGGAAGACCCGGGACGCGAAGGATTGCTGGATACTCCGAAGCGCGTCGCTAAAATGTATGCTGAAATTTTTTCAGGATTAAAGGAAGACCCGAAAGAGTATTTTAAAACGGTTTTTCATGAGGGGCATGAAGAGCTTGTCCTGGTAAAGGACATTCCTTTTTACTCGACATGTGAGCACCATTTAGTTCCGTTCTTCGGAAAAGCGCATATTGCTTATATCCCAAGGGACGGGGTCGTGACGGGGTTGAGCAAATTAGCGAGAGCCGTTGAAACCGTCGCAAAGCGCCCGCAGCTGCAAGAACGCATCACTTCAACCGTTGCAGATTCTTTAATGGAGACATTGAATCCGCATGGCGTCTATGTAATGATTGAAGCTGAGCATATGTGCATGACGATGCGGGGCATTAAAAAGCCTGGTGCAAAAACCGTTACGGCTGTTTCAAGAGGAATTTTTGAAGCGGATGACGTGAAACGGGCCGAAGTGATGACTTACATTAATATGAATTGAAAATTAAAGAAAAAGCAGGTGTGGAAATGGCTCAACCAGAAT
Organism: Planococcus ruber; assembly: GCF_022819085.1. GTDB lineage: Bacteria > Bacillota > Bacilli > Bacillales_A > Planococcaceae > Planococcus > Planococcus ruber. Next base: position 439,036 of record NZ_JALHAG010000001.1, read on the forward strand.
ACATTGTGATCCGTGCCCAGGAAGACGGCGTAAACGTGATCGGATTGACACGGGGAAATGATACGAAATTCCATCATACAGAAAAACTGGACAAAGGCGAAGTGATGATTGCACAATTTACGGAACACACTTCAGCGATGAAAATTCGTGGGAAAGCAGAAATTCAAACGGCTCACGGCGTGATCGAAAGCGAAACGAAAAAATAGGGTCATTTGGGTGAAGGCTAGGCTTTGCCTGTGATATAATAGTCAAGTATGGCTAAATCATGAATGGAGCAAGCAGTATGAATGAACAACAAATACATTCGAAAATTACTTCCTTGGAAATCGAAGTCCTAAAAGCTGTAAAACAGCGGACTCTCGAAAAACATACGGAAGGTCCATCCGTCGAGCGGGAGCGTTTGTTTTTCTTGCTGCTGCCATTTTTAGACGGAAAGCAATGGTCTGCAGACATAGAACAGACGGCTAAGACCGTATCTATTGTCTATGCGGCATTGCATGCCCATGACCAAGTGAAAGAAGATATTCTGGCTTCGAAAAAACAGCAGCTGACCGTATTGGCTGGCGATTTTTATAGCGGAATCTATTATCAAATGCTTTCAAACATGGAAAACTTGACGATGATCAAGCATTTGGCTTCGGCGATTATCAGTGTGAGCGAGAGAAAGGCTTCTTTCTACGACCAGGTAGAGCGCCCGATTCAACTCGTCGACGAATTAATTCAAAAAAATGAAATTGAACTGATTGAAGCATTCTACAACTTTTACGGCTATCACGAATATACGAAGCTGGCAAAAGCCATGCTGAGCTACGTCAGATACGAAAATGAATTGAAATGCTTAAAAGAAGGCGGACAAAGCCGCATTCTTCAATTGCTAAACAAATCACTCCGGTATCCTGCTGATCCCGAGGCATGGCTTCTGAAGAAATTGGACGTTCTGCATGATCAAGTGCTTGAATTAATACGAGATGCTAAGTTTGATTATGAATTGAAGAATTTCATGCTCCATAAAATAACCCCGCACCAGCATAGAGCTGAGCAGCTAACCCGAGAAGGATGACTGATATGCAAAAAACAAAAGAACAGAAAGTCCATGAAGTTTTCGAAAAAATTTCCGGCAATTATGATCACATGAATTCTGTCATCAGTTTTCAGCAACATAGCAAATGGCGTAAAGATACCATGCAAAAGCTTCAAGTGCCGAAAGGCTCATCAGTTATTGATGTTTGCTGCGGCACAGGGGACTGGACCATTGCCCATGCAGAAGCGACCGGCGAACAAGGGCGCGTCGTGGGGCTGGATTTTAGCCAAAACATGTTGAACGTAGGGATTGAAAAAACAAAGCACCTCCCTCAAGTGAAAATGATCCAGGGCAATGCGATGTCTTTGCCTTTTCCTGATAATTCATTTGATTTTGCCACGATCGGTTTCGGCTTGCGGAATGTACCGGATTACCGGCAAGTCCTTTCTGAAATGCATCGTGTATTGAAGCCTGGCGGCGTGATTGCTTGCCTTGAGACTTCTCAGCCGAATAATTTATTGTTTAAGCCTGTTTTCAGATTTTATTTCAGATTTATTATGCCGGTATTCGGCAAATTATTCGCTAAAAGCTATAAAGAATATTCGTGGCTGCAGGAGTCGGCTAAAGATTTTCCAGGCATGAAGCCTTTGGCAAAATTATTCACTCAAGTAGGGTTTGTAAATGTGAAGTATAAGCCCTATACCGGAGGAGCAGCAGCTCTTCATTTAGGAATGAAAAAAGTAAATTAGTGGGAGAAGGTTATTTAGTGGAAAAGGTGAAGTTGAAATTGCTCTATTCCGATATTAAACCGGAATTGGATATGATCGAAAAAGAATTAGAACAGGCAGTGGATTCCGAATCTCCCTTACTAAATGATGCTTCTCTTCATCTATTGCAGGCTGGAGGAAAACGAATCCGACCTGTTTTTGTTTTGCTTGCAGGCAAATTTGGAAATTACAATATTGATGTGATGAAGCGGGTCGCTGTTCCTTTAGAGCTGATCCATATGGCTTCGCTCGTGCACGATGATGTAATTGATGATTCAGAGCTTCGAAGAGGCAAACCGACCGTCAAAGCGGAATGGAATAATAGTGTCGCGATGTATACGGGCGATTTCATTTTAGCCCGGGCGTTGGAGTACATTACTGAAATTGAAGATCCAAAACTTCATCAAATCTTGTCAAAGACGATGATTGAAGTATGCCGCGGCGAAATCATCCAGATTGAAGACAAATACAAACTGGATCAGAATTTGCGTGATTACTTGCGCCGAATCAAGCGGAAAACAGCGTTGCTCATTTCTTCCAGCTGTGAACTCGGGGCCTTGGTTTCGGGAGCGGATTTGAAAACGGCTGCCCACTTGAGAAGATTCGGTTATTTTATCGGCATGTCCTTCCAGATTATCGATGATATTTTGGACTTCACTTCTTCAGATGAGGAGCTTGGCAAACCGGCCGGAAGCGATTTTATGCAGGGCAATATGACCTTGCCGGTTTTATGCGCACGAAAAGATCAGGCAATCTATGAACTTTTGAAAAATAATCTTCAAAAGGATATGACGGATGAAGAGAGGCTGACGATTGTTAAAACGATTCGCAACAGCTCCGCTATTGAAGAAGCGAAGAAAATCAGCGAGAAATATTTGGAGAAAGCATTAGAAGAATTGTCCTATCTGCCTAAAAGCTCGGCCAGCAAAACGATGCGCAAAATTGCATTTTTTATTGGCAAGAGAAAGTTTTAGAACAGAGTTGACAAATAGGTTCAAACTGATAGTATTTTTTAAGGTGGGCAAAAATGCCTGAGCTTTTAATAGAGGAGTGTTCATAATGGAAAAAACTTTCTTGATGGTTAAACCAGACGGAGTACAACGCAATGTAATCGGCGAAATCGTAGCACGTTTTGAGAAAAAAGGTTATCACTTGATAGGCGCTAAATTGATGCAGATCCCAACTGAATTGGCTGAACAGCATTACGGTGAGCATAAAGAGCGTCCGTTCTTCGGCGAACTAGTTGACTTCATCACTTCAGGCCCTGTCTTTGCAATGGTATGGGAAGGCGAAAACGTTATTTTGACTGCACGCCAAATGATGGGCGCGACTAACCCTAAAGATGCAGCTCCAGGAACAATCCGTGGAGACTTCGCTGTAACTGTCGGCAAAAACATGATTCACGGTTCTGACTCTGCTGAGAGCGCTGAACGTGAAATCGGCTTGTTCTTCAAAGAAGAAGAATTGGTAACTTACGAAAAAACAATGAACAACTGGGTGAACTAATCCAGCTTCTGAAAAAAGCAGCTTATGCTGCTTTTTTTTTTTGCTTATTTTTGTTTTTGGCCTAATAATTTTTGGACAGTTTAGTTTTATCTAAATTTAAGATAGAATTGAGGAAATGCAATATGTTATAGTGGTACATAAATACTTTAGTGCGTTGAAGGGAGAAAGTGCAGATGCGTTATTTAACAGCAGGAGAATCACATGGGCCACAGCTTACGGCTATTATTGAGGGGCTGCCGGCACAAATGCCTTTAACGGCAGAAATGATCAATAAAGAATTGAAAAGGCGTCAAGGCGGCCATGGTCGCGGAAGACGCATGCAAATAGAAAAGGATACCGTGGAAATCGTATCAGGCGTGCGCCACGGAAAAACGTTGGGTTCTCCGGTCGCTCTTGTCGTTAAGAATGATGATTGGAAACATTGGACGAACATTATGGGCATTGAACCAATAGATGAAAATGATGAAATAAAGCGCCAAATTTCACGTCCGCGCCCTGGGCACGCAGATTTGAATGGAGGCATGAAATATGGCCACCGGGATCTTCGGAATGTGCTGGAACGCTCATCAGCAAGAGAAACTACCGTTCGCGTAGCTGTTGGTGCAGTAGCAAAACAACTGCTTTCACAATTAGGAATCGAAATTGTATCTCATGTAACAGAAATTGGCGGCATAAAAACCAACCCCGAAAGCTATATTGGAAAATCGGCAGCAGAAATCCGGCAAATCGTGGAAAACGATGCGGTTTATTGCGCGGATCCATCTGTCACCAAACAAATGACCGATTTAATCGATGAAACAAAAAAGAATGGCGATTCAATTGGCGGTACGGTGGAAGTCATTATTGAAGGGATGCCTGCGGGAATTGGCAGCTACGTGCATTATGACCGGAAACTGGATGCCAAGATTGCCGCTTCGGTTATGAGCATCAATGCATTTAAAGGCGTAGAGTTCGGCCTTGGATTTGAAATGGCGAGAAAACCTGGGAGCCAAGTGCATGATGAAATTCTTTGGTCAGAGGAATACGGCTATACGCGCAAAACAAATAATTTGGGCGGCTTTGAAGGCGGAATGACGACAGGCATGCCGATTATCGTGAGAGGCGTCATGAAACCGATTCCGACTTTATACAAACCGCTGCAGAGCATTGATATCGAAACGAAAGAACCATTCCAGGCAAGCATCGAACGTTCTGACAGCTGTGCAGTGCCGGCTGCATCGATCGTGGCGGAGCATGTCGTGGCGTGGGAAGCGGCAAATGCTTTGCTTGAACAATTCGATGCCGACCAACTGCCAAGGCTGAAAGAAAATGTGCAGAATTACTTGGACTATACGAAGGGGTTCTGAAGATGCCAACCATTCGAGTAGAAGCCGGACGGCCTTATAGCGTACATATTGGAACAGATGTTTTTGGACTATTTAATTCCGAATACAAGGAACTGTTTGACTCAGCTGACCGTATTGTGGTCATTGCAGATGAAAAAGTGGCTTCCTTGCATTTGGGCCATTTGTTGCCGTATTTGAAATCTTATAAAGTTGACGTATTTAACGTGCCGTCAGGAGAACAAGCTAAATCGATTGAAACTTTTATGGACTGCCATAGCTTTCTGCTAGCAGCAGGCTGTTCTAGAAAAACCTTGATCCTTGCTTTTGGCGGTGGTGCTACTGGAGACCTTGCGGGTTTTGTTGCATCCACTTTTATGCGAGGCATTCCTTATATTCAAGTGCCGACGACAATTCTGGCCCATGACAGCGCAGTTGGCGGGAAAACGGCCATTAACCATGCATTAGGAAAAAATATGATTGGCACTTTTTATCAACCGGAAGCGGTGCTTTACGATATCCAGCTGCTGAAAACCCTGCCGGACCATGAGTGGCGGTCGGGAATGGCAGAAGTGATCAAACATGCGTTCATTTCAAATGAACAGTGGCTGGACGAATTATTGGCGGTTGAGTCGTTTCAAGCAATGAGCGATCCCGAATTAATGGGACATCTTGAAAAAGGCATTGCGGTCAAAGCGGCTATTGTAGAAGAAGATGAATTTGAAAATGGCATGCGGAAATTTTTGAACTTTGGCCATACGTTAGCCCATGCGCTTGAAGCCCATCTTGGCTACGGAAATATTACTCACGGGGAAGCGGTCGTCCTTGGCATGGCTTATGCCCTTAACCTTTCCAGCAATGATCGATTAAACCCGTTTTTGGAATGGGGCTACCATCACGGCTATCCGTTTGAAAAGGTAGTGGAGATTTCGTTTGGCGAATTGTTGCCTTATATGAAAAAAGACAAAAAGGCATCGAAAGGCGATTTAAATTTTGTCATGCTTCGCCAAATCGCGCAGCCTCAAATGGAAAAAATTGAAGAGCAAGCCGCTGCAAACAGCTATGAAGAATTACGTTTGAAGATTGGAGAAGTGATTAAATGATTCGTGGAATTCGAGGAGCCATCACGGTTTCAGCAGATCAGCCTGACGAAATTTTACTGGAAACAAAAAAACTTGTCACAGAGATGGCCAAGGAAAACCGAATCGACCCGGATGCTGTAGCATCGGTCATTATTTCAACAACTACTGACATCTCCTCCGCTTTTCCCGCAAAAGCTGTACGGACCCTTGAAAATTGGACCTATGTTCCCGTCATGTGCACGCATGAAATGGATGTTCCAGGAAGTCTTCCGTTATGTATCCGCGTCATGATGCATGTAAATACAGAAGTCGCACAAAAGGAAATTCAGCACATTTATTTAAATGATGCTGTTAAGCTCCGCCCAGATTTGCTGAAAAAAAGCCAGGTGGAAGCGAAATGAACGTTCATGTCCTCATCATCGGCCTTGGATTGATTGGCGGATCATTGGCAAAAGCGCTCCAGCGGCATCCGGATGCGCATATCTCTGGATACGATGCGGATGCCCTGACTGCTAGGAAAGCATACAAGATGGGAATTATCCATAGTTCTCCGCCATCCGTGGAAATAGCAGCGAAGGAAGCGGATGTAATCATTTTTGCCACTCCGGTGGCGACAACCTTGAAATTGATGGAGCAGAGCAAGTATTGGGATTTGAAAAATGGCGTGATCTTGACGGATACCGGCAGTACGAAAAAAACGATCATGGAAGCTGCGAAAAATCTTGACTGCACTTTCATTGGCGGACATCCTATGGCGGGATCTCATAAAAGCGGAGTGGAAGCAGCGAAGGAAGTGCTGTTTGAAAATGCTTTTTATGTGCTGACGCCGAATGATGAGGCTGGAGCGGAACAGCTTGCGTTTTTGAAAGAACTCCTTTCGGTTACGAAAGCGAAAATTGAAGTTTTGGCAGCAGCAGACCACGACCATATGACCGCTATTGTGAGCCATTTCCCGCATTTGATCGCAGCGTCGCTTGTGCACCAATTAGCGAAGGAAGAAGACTATCCTTTTGCACGTCAATTGGCTGCAGGCGGTTTCCGCGACATTACGAGGATCGCTTCATCGAATCCGGAAATGTGGCGGGATATCACCACGCAAAACAATGCGATGATCGTTCAGCAGATGGATAACTGGATGGCGGAAATGGCGGAGCTTCGGGAATTGCTGGTCCAGAACGAAGAAACCGCCATTCAAGATTATTTCCAGGAAGCAAAATCAGTCCGCGACGAATTGCCAATTGCGGGGCATGGCGCCTTATACAGCGCCTATGATTTGTATATCGACATTCCGGATATCCCTGGGATCCTTTCTGAAATGACAGGCTATTTGGCTGAAGAGCAGATCAGCATTGTCAATCTTCGGATTATCGAAACCCGTGAAGATGTCTTCGGGATTCTCGTCATCAGCTTCCAGACGCCGGAAGACCGGGAAAAGGCACGGGCTTGTTTTAATAGAAGAACATCTTATGATTCTTACATTTCTTAGAAGGAGGCGGCATTGTGGCATTGACGTTAACTTTTTCAAAACCGTCATTAAAAGGTGAAATTCAAGTACCAGGCGATAAATCCATTTCTCATCGCGCCATCATGTTTGGATCGATTGCAGAAGGTACAACGACAGTCGAAGGATTTTTGCTTGGAGATGACTGCTTAAGCACGATCAGTTGCTTCCGGAAGATGGGAGTGGAAATTGAACTGGACGGCAAATCGGTCAGCATCAGAAGCGGAGGAGAAGCGTCTTGGAAGGAACCTGCGGAAGTGCTGGATACCGGCAATTCAGGAACTACGACCCGTTTAATGATGGGGCTGCTCGCCAGTTCATCGTTCCATTCCGTCGTAGCAGGGGATGCATCGATTGCGAAACGGCCAATGAAGCGGATCATCAACCCGCTGCGCGAGATGGGTGCGGATATAAGAGGGCGCCAGGACGGGCAGTTTACACCTTTAGCTATCCAAGGGACCCAGCTAAAAGCAATCGAATACACCCTGCCAGTCGCAAGTGCTCAAGTCAAATCAGCAATTTTGCTGGCAGCGTTAAAAGCGGAAGGCAAAACGGTGGTCATTGAACCGATGCCGACCCGCGACCATACAGAAATCATGCTGGAGCATTTCGGAGCGAGCATCAACCGGACAGCGGAAGGCCGCATAGAATTAGAAGGCGGACAAAAGCTGACAGCCGCACATGTTGAAGTTCCAGGCGATATTTCGTCAGCGGCATTTATGATCGGAGCCGCGTTAATCACGGAAAAAAGCACCGTGAAATTGACGAATGTCGGAATCAATCCGACACGGACAGGAATTCTCGATGTGATTGAACAGATGGGTGCGGACTTTGACGTCGAAGAGCTTGAAACAGCTGGCGAACCGGCTGCAGACCTGACGATTCGCTCATCCCGCTTGAAAGGGATTGAAATCGGCGGCGATTTGATCCCGCGCCTGATTGACGAAATCCCTTTGATTGCCTTGATTGCGACACAAGCAGAAGGCCGGACGGTCATTAAAGACGCTGAGGAACTTCGGGTAAAAGAAACCGACCGCATTTCAGCCGTTGTTGCCGAGCTGTCTAAAATGGGTGCAGATATTGCCGCTACAGAAGACGGCATGATCATCAACGGGCCAAGCAAATTGCACGGAGCTTCCGTGAAATCCTATGGTGATCACCGGCTCGGCATGATGGCGGCTGTAGCCGCAATGATTGCGGATGGTGAAGTGGAAATTGACGACCCCGATTGCATCGCTGTATCGTTTCCAAATTTTGTCGAAGAGATGAATTCTTTGCTCCAATAACTCTCCTTAGGGAGAGTTTTTTTATTATGATTCGAACAAACTTTCGTGTAGGATGGAAATATGAAACTGAAAAGAATAGGTGATTGTATGGCAAGTATAGAAGAGATTCGAAAAGCGGTTGAACTGGGAGATCCTGATTCCGTCAATAATTTACTGGAAGCGTATCTGCTCAGCGGAGATCCGGATGAGCAATATGGATTGGCCGAATGGCTGGCTGAAATCGGCTATGTAGAAGAAGCGATAAAAGTGCTCGAGCACCTTCAGTACATTTTTCCGGAAGAAGGGCAGCTTAAAATTGACCGCGCTAATCTCCTGATCGAAATCGACCGGGAAGATGAAGCGCTGAATAGTTTGATGGAAGTTTCAAAAGATGATGAATTGTATCCGCAAGCACTTGTGACGCTTGCCGATCTTTTCCAGCTGCAAGGGCTGCTGGAGGCTGCAGAAAACCGGCTAAACGAGGCAATCGACTTGCTGCCGGATGAGCCTCTGCTCATGCAGGCAAAAGCGGAATTATTGCTGGATTCGGGCAGATATTTAGAATCAGCGAAGATTTATCAGGATTTAAAAGACCAGCAAGTGGAAATTGAAGGGGTCGACTTGTCGGAGAGGCTTGCCGAAGTTTACAGCGCTGGCGCAGCGTACGAAGAAGCGCTGCCCCATTACGACGCCGCTTTGAAGCAGCAAGTACAGCCGGATGTCTTGTACCGGGCGGCTTTCGCTGCGTTCCAGACGAAGCAATATGAACGGGCCGTGCGCCAGCTGAATGAACTGCTGGAAATCGATCCGGATTACTTCTCCGCTTATTTGCTGCGGGCGCAAAGCTACAATTTGGCCGAAGACTACGAAGCAGCCTATAAAGCGGTTCTGGAAGGGATTGCCCGGGACGAGTTCGGCAAAGAGCTTTATTTATTTGCAGGGAAACTGGCGATGAAGCTGGGGCACACTGAAGACGGCGTGCAATATTTGCGGGAAGCCATCGCGCTGGATCCGGAATATATGGAAGCCATTTATACATTGGTATCCTATTTCCATGCAGAAGAAATGGATGAGGAAGTATTAGAGCTCGCTGAAAACGTCATCGCCAATGAAGATGACTGGGCCGGAATCTATCCAATGCTTGCTGAATCCTACGAACGGACAGAACAATTTGAGCAAGCGGCGGCATATTACGAAAAAGCTTATCCTGCTTTTCAGGATGATCCGAACTTCCTTGAGAAATTCGCCCGCTTTTTAATTGAAGAAGGGAAAAGGGAACGCGCTCTCGAAATCATTAAAGAGCTGCAGGTTCTTGAACCTGAAAACCCTGAATGGTTTGACTGGCAGCAGTCATTCGAATGAAAGGAGGCCGGCCTATGACCGCTTATGTCTCGATTGGGGAGAAAAAGCAATTCGTCAAATGGTTTTTGCAGTCTTACAAGATGAAGAGAAGGGAATGCATCTGGATCCTGAATTATATGCTGAGCAACGAAGAGCTTCTGGAAAAGACGCATTTTGTGGAAGAAGCCCATTATTGCCCGCGTGCGATGGTGATGTCTTCGACGGAATCCGATGAAATTCCTTTCCGTTTCTATAAAGGCAACTTGATGACGGCGGATGCTGAGAAATCGTTCCATGATTTGCGGCTGAATCCGGATGACGATTTGTATGTGCAACTGAATTTTCCGAACCGGCCGCCTTCGCCACTCTATCTGTCAGTGCTTGAGGAAAATCCGTATATGCCGAAAAATGAAGCCATCATCGATCAAGACCGCTTGTTAGCGGAACAAGTGCTCGAAGAAAGCATGTCAACATTTCAAGAGGAGAAAATCCTCCAGCAAATTGATGAAGCATTGGATGCAAATGACCGGGAACGTTTTTTTGAATTGTCTGCCTTGCTTCATTCAGTGAAGACTTTAAAGAAAATGGAGAGTGAATAAGCTTTATGCATTTTACAGGTAAAGATGTGGATCAATACGTACAGCAACAGGAATATGTCGATACTGCTGTTGTGCCTTTGGTTCAGTTGGATCTTAGCGCAGGCGGTTTAAAGCCGAGCGCCAGTGCGTCCGACTATTTGCAATCATTGACCAATCTATTAGAAAAACAATTTAAAGGGCGTGTGCTGCTTTTTCCACCGCTTTCCTATAGCAAAATGGCGGATCGCGCACGCATCGCAGGAGAAATTTCCGGCGAGCTGAGCAAGACTGCATTCAAACATGTATTTTACGTGACAACCGATCCCGAATGGCGGGCTATCGAAGAGGCGCCAAATGTCATCTGGCTTCCGGCAATTCCAACCGAGAATATGGATCAATCGTTCAAACTATCGGTCATGGAAGACCAACTGCGCCAAGTATTGCCGGTTTTCTTGAAAGAATGGTCAAAGCCTTCATGAAATGTTCACAAACTGTCATATTCGCTCCATTGCGATATTGACCTTAACATTTGATTGATATATCATTAGGTTGTCCTAGTAATTATATTTGAAATGAGTATGTCCATTGGACTGACCTTGAATGTTAGAGGGGGGATAAGGATGAGTAATAATCGTGTATCACGACGTCAATTTTTGGGCTATACGTTAACAGGTGTAGGCGGATTCATGGCAGCAGGGATGCTAATGCCGATGGTTCGTTTTGCAGTTGACCCAATTCTCCAACAGCACGATGCTGGAGATTTCATATTGACTGACACAGCAGTAGCTGATTTATCAGAAGAACCTGTACGCGTCGACTTCGCTTATGAACAAGTAGATGCATGGTATACATCTGAAGTAACTAGTTCAGCGTGGGTGTATAAAGAGGGAGATAAACTTGTTGCCCTTTCACCAGTCTGCAAACACTTAGGATGCACAGTAAACTGGGCAGCCGACCCGGAACACCCGACCCAATTCTTCTGCCCATGCCACGCAGGGCGCTATGAGAAAAACGGTCAAAACGTCGCTGGAACACCGCCGCTTGGACCGCTCGATGAATTCGAAGTTGAAGAAAGAGACGGTTTTGTGGCTCTAGGTGCAGTAAAAGCGAACACAATAGTTTAATAGTTAGGGGGTACGACACCAGTGCTAAACAAGTTATATGATTGGGTTGATGAGCGATTGGATATTACGCCTATCTGGCGCGATATCGCTGACCATGAAGTACCGGAACATGTTAACCCCGCACACCACTTTTCAGCATTCGTTTACTGTTTCGGAGGACTTACGTTCTTCATTACAGTAATTCAAATTCTATCTGGTATGTTCTTGACAATGTACTACGTACCAGATATTGAAAATGCTTGGGAATCGGTTTATTATCTTCAAAACGAAGTTGCTTTTGGAGAAATTGTGCGCGGGATGCACCACTGGGGAGCTTCTCTTGTAGTTGTTATGATTTTCCTACATACACTACGAGTATTCTTTACGGGTTCTTATAAAAAACCTCGTGAATTGAACTGGATCGTAGGCGTTATGCTATTTGGTGTAATCCTAGGATTAAGTTTCACTGGTTACTTGCTTCCATGGGATATGAAAGCATTGTTTGCAACAAAAGTAGGTATTCAGATTGCCGCTTCTGTTCCGTTAATCGGTGAGTCGATCAAAGTATTGCTTGCAGGGGATTCAACAATCCTTGGAGCGCAAACTTTGACACGATTCTTCGCGATTCATGTATTCTTCTTGCCAGCTGCTTTGCTTGGGTTGCTTGCAGCGCATTTTATCATGATCAGAAGACAAGGTATTTCTGGCCCGCTATAAGATAGCGGCCACAAGGATTTATTTAAGGAGGGGACACTATGCATCGCGGAAAAGGGATGAAATTCGTTGGGGACTCCCGTATTAAAGGCTTACAGCATCGTATGCCGAACGTTCCCAAAGATTACTCCGAATATCCTGGCAAAACAGAAGCGTTCTGGCCAAACTTCCTTTTGAAAGAATGGATGATTGGTGCTGTCTTCTTAATTGGTTTCTTGCTTTTGACTGTCGCTCACCCTTCTCCTTTGGAAGGTAAAGCAGATCCGACAGATACAGGCTATATTCCATTGCCAGACTGGTATTTCTTATTCTTATACCAATTATTAAAATATGAATTTGCATCTGGTCCATTCAACATTGTAGGTGCCATCATCGTTCCAGGTCTTGCATTTGGTGCGCTTGCGCTTGCTCCGTTCTTGGATCCAGGTCCAGAAAGACGCCCTTCTAAACGTCCGCTTCCAACTGGCTTTATGCTTCTTGCAGTCGCTTCAATCGTTTTCCTTACTTGGGAATCTGTTGCGAACCATGACTGGGAAGCTGCTGAAGCACAAGGGCAAATCGTGGAAGAAGTGGAAATCGATACAGCCGACCCAGGGTATGAAATTTACTCAGGCGCCGCTTGCATCAGTTGCCACGGCGATAATCTAGAAGGTGCTGTTGGTCCAGCTCTAACAAATACAGAGCACACAGCAGAAGAAATCGCTGAAATCGCTGTAAATGGTATTGAAGAAGATGGCGAACAAAAAATGCCGCCGTCTTGGGAAGGTTCAGAAGAAGACCTTAAAGTCATGTCTGAATTTATCGATGGCCTAAGCGAATAATTAAAGCACGAAAAGAGCCGGGAAACCGGCTCTTTTTTTCTATCTGAAGGGGTGAACCAGATGATATCGTTTATGCAAAAAATTTCTGCGTGGCTGATGTTCCGGCCATTTTTGTTCTTAGTATTTCTAATCAACTTAGGCGGCACCGTCTACGGCTTTATCTGGTATAAATGGCAATTGGATATTACTGAACCCAAATTCCTGATTTTTGTGCCGGACAGTCCGACCGCGAGCCTATTCTTTACCATTGTCTTGGGCCTTTGGCTGATCGGCAAAAGAAACGGCTTAATAGAAGCGCTAGCGGTTGTCACGCTGATTAAATACGGTTTGTGGGCAGTCGTGATGAACTTGCTCACATTAATAGAGACGGGTTCGATCGGCTGGATGGGGTGGATGCTGATCGGTTCTCACTTTGCTATGGCGCTTCAGGCCGTGTTGTACATGGACCACTATCGTTTTGGCTGGCTATCCGTTTCCATTGCGGCTATTTGGACGCTGCATAATGATGTCATTGATTATGTCTTCGGCCAAATGCCCATTTACCGCAGTTTAGCTGCCTATAGTGCTCAGATTGGCTACTTTACATTCTGGCTGTCCATTGCGTGCATCGCTTTTGCATTTTTCATTGCCCATCTCAACAAACCACGCGGCGTATCAGTTGACCATGCCTGACCAATCCTTGTAAAATAAGAGGAGAGGAATAAAAGAGAGGTGTGGAACTTAGATGGGTTTTATCGTCTATTTTATAATTTTGCTGATTATTCCAATGTGGGCTCAGTTTAAATTAAAGCGGACCTACGGTAAATATTCGAAAATACGGTCAACTTCCGGAATCACCGGCGCTCAAGTGGCACGCACGATATTGGACCGCAACGGCCTAACAGATGTGCAAGTCGTTGAAAGCCGCGGAATGTTAAGCGACCATTACAATCCACTGACAAAAGTCGTTGCGCTTAGCAGCCATAACTATCATGACGCTTCTGTAGCGGGAACGGCAGTTGCCGCGCATGAAGTCGGGCATGCCATCCAGGATGCGGAAGATTATTCCTTCTTGAGATTGCGCCACCGGTTAGTGCCGATTGTCAATATTTCTTCGAACATGTCATGGGTTTTCATCATGATCGGTTTGTTTACTTATTGGAGCGGCGGTTTGCTGATCGGAATCATTCTTTTAGCTGCCGGGGTCTTGTTCCAATTGATCACGTTGCCGGTGGAATTCAACGCATCCAGCCGGGCGATGGACCAATTGTTGGAGCATAACATCATCCGCAACGATGAAGAACGCCATGCGAAAAAAGTATTGAGCGCTGCTGCCATGACGTATGTCGCAGCGACTGCAGTTGCTGTAATGGAACTTGCACGGTTGCTGCTGATTTACACAAACATGAACAGATCTTAAAAGACAAAAGGAGTTGCCCCTTATTTGGGGCAACTCCTTTTTTGTTTAGCCGATGGGCTGTTTTTGTTCATCCAGCGTAAACCCTTCCCCCATCACATCATGGACTTCCGTCAAGGAAACAAATGCATGGGGATCGACGCTGTTGATAATGTTTTTGAGCCGGACAATTTCGTTTTTTGCGACGACGCAATAGAGCACTTCCCGTTCTTCTTTCGTGAAGTGGCCATAGCCGCGCAGGATCGTGATGCCTCGGTCCATTTCGTTCGCAATGCGCATGGCGATTTCTTCCTGCGAATTTGAAATGATCATGGCTCCGCGCCCGGAATAAGCGCCTTCCTGTACAAAGTCGATAACGCGTGCTCCGACAAAAACAGCAACCAATGTGTACATCATCGTCCGGTTATCGAGGAACGTCAAACGGGACAGGACGATGACGCAGGCATCAAACAGGAACATTGTTTTTCCCATGCTCCAGCCGCTGTATTTTTGAACCAAGCGGGCAATGATATCCACTCCGCCTGTAGTCCCTCCGTAGCGGAAAATGATTCCGAGGCCCACGCCGACAAACACCCCGGCAAACAAAGTCGCCAAGAACAGATCACTGTGCAAATCGATCTGGATTTCATAGACCAAAAAGATTTTCAGGAAAACGGACACGGCTACCGTTCCTATAATGGTATAAAGGAAAACTTTTCTTCCTAGCAGTTTCCAGCCGATAAAAAACAACGGAATGTTTAATAATAAGTTCATTAATGCGGGATCCCAATTGAAAAGGAAAAAGAGAATCAACGTGATTCCTGCAAATCCGCCTTCACCCAATTCATTTTGGATATTGAAGTGGACAAAACCGAAACTATAAATAGCTGCACCAAGCAAAATGAAAAATATATTTTTCAGCTGCAGACCTTTCATGACACCGAACCAGCTCCTTTTAAAAAACTCAACTTCTGTATTATCGTTTATTATTCTGATTTTGACAACAACTCCAGTTTTCTTTACGATGAGATGAGGAGCGTGATGAGATGAACGGTGATAAATCGATGAAACAATTGCAGCAAGATGTGGATCAATATATCGGACAATTCAAAGAAGGGTACTTTACCCCAATGGAATTGATGGCGCGGCTGACTGAAGAGCTCGGAGAGTTATCGCGTGAAGTGATGCACCAATTCGGCCCAAAGAAAAAGAAGTCGACCGAAGAGCAGAATTCCATTGAAATGGAAATGGGCGATTTGTTATTCGTCTTAATCTGCATGGCGAATTCATTGGATATCGATTTGGCGAAAGCGCATGACGGTGTTATGGAGAAATTCAATACCCGGGATAAAGACCGGTGGACGAGAAAGGAAGAAGCATAATGGCAATTCGAGTAGCAATCGCGGGAGCACGCGGGAAGATGGGCCAAGAAGCCGTACATACAGTGATGAGAAATGAAAACCTGGAATTGGTAGCTGTTTTGGATTACAAAGAAATCGGTGCTAGTTTGGCAGAGACTTCGCTATTTCCAGAATCGTATCAAGTCCCTGTTTATCTGGATCTGAAAAAATTGCATGCTGAAACAAAGCCGGATGTGCTAGTGGATCTGACTTCCCCGGAATCTGTCTATGAACATACGAAAACAGCGCTGCAATTGAACATTCGTCCGGTAGTCGGCACTACCGGTTTCTCGGATGAAGAATTGAACGAATTGGCCCAAATGGCGAAAGAAGCGAAACTTGGCTGCATCATTGCCCCAAATTTTGCAGTCGGTGCGGTTCTCATGATGAAATTTGCCGAACAGGCGGCCAAATACCTGCCCGATATCGAGATTATTGAAATGCACCATGACCAGAAATTGGATGCCCCGTCAGGCACAGCGATGAAGACGGCGCACTTGATTTCCAACCAGCGGCCGGTGCACGGGCAAGGGCACCCGAAAGAAAAAGAAACATTGCGAGGCGCCAGAGGAGCGGATTACGACGGCATGCGGATCCATAGCGTCAGATTGCCTGGCCTGGTCGCCCATCAGCAAGTATTGCTTGGAGGAGAAGGGCAATTGCTGACAATCCGGCACGATTCTTTTAATCGCGGCTCGTTTATGTCAGGCGTGGTGCTTTCGATCGAGACAGTAATGGAAAAAGAAGAATTGATCTACGGATTGGAACATATCATTTAAAAGGGGAAGATGTTATGAAAATCGCTTTAATTGCGCATGACCGGAAGAAAGACGACTTAATTTCATTTGTTACAGCCTATAAGCCGATTTTAGCGGCACATGATTTGTATGCAACTGGCACGACGGGCAAACGCATAATGGATGGAACAGGGCTGGATGTCATCCGGTTCCAGTCAGGCCCGCTAGGCGGAGATCAGCAGATCGGTGCCATGATTGCAAAAGACGATATGGACATGGTGATTTTTTTCCGGGATCCGTTGACTGCGCAGCCGCATGAACCGGATGTTACGGCATTGATCCGTTTGTGCGATGTTTACAATGTTCCGCTTGCTACGAATATGGGCACGGCAGAAGTTTTGCTGCAAGGCCTAAAAGAGGGGTTCGTCGATTGGCGCCTCATCAAAGAGCGGAAAAATTAGGGGGAGATTGTGGTGCGTAAAATGAAAATCGGGATTACTTGCTACCCGACTGTAGGAGGTTCTGGCGTCGTGGCGACCGAGCTCGGGAAAATGCTTGCAGAACATGGGCATGAAATCCACTTTATCACCTCCAGTACGCCATTCCGCCTGAATGGGATGGATGCAAATATATATAGTCACCAAGTCGATGTCAATAGCTACTCCGTATTTCAATATGCCCCTTATGACATCGCTTTAGCTACGAAAATTGCAGAAGTGATCAAAAATGAGAATCTGGATTTGATGCATGTCCATTATGCAATTCCGCATGCGGTATGCGCGATTCTCGGACGGGACATGGCGGGGTCTGATATCGGAATCGTGACCACTTTGCATGGGACGGATATTACGGTGCTTGGCACGGACTCTTCATTGAAGGAAGCGATCCGTTATGGCATCGAGAAATCCGATGTCGTGACGGCTGTTTCGGATTCATTAAAAAACCAGACATATGAAATGATCAATCCGGAAAAAGAGATTCAAACCATCTATAACTTTGTCGATGAAAGGGAGTATAGCCCAAAAGATTCTAGCGGGCTAAAAGCGGATTTGGGATTGAGCGAGGATGCAAAAGTTCTGATCCATGTGTCCAACTTCCGGAAGGTGAAACGGGTCATGGATGTCGTTGACACATTTGCTAAAGTCAATCAGGAGCTTGATACGCGGCTGCTCTTGGTTGGAGATGGACCGGAAATGGGCAGGATTGTCCAGCAGGTAAGAGAGCTAAACCTTGAAAAACAGGTTTTATTCTTAGGGAAGCGGGACAATCTTTCGGAATTGTATAGTTTAAGCGATGCCAAATTATTGCTGTCCGAAAAAGAAGCGTTCGGCCTTGTCCTTTTGGAAGCGATGGCATGTGGAGTCCCTTGCATCGGTTCATCGATCGGCGGAATTCCTGAAATCATCAATCATGGAGAAAATGGATTTTTGGTAGAATTAGGAAATACGGACCAGGCTGCAGATTTTATCATCGGTATGCTGAAGGATGAAAGGATGCACAAGGAGATGAAGTCGGCGGCGCTCGCGACAGTTAAAGAACGTTTCCATTCGAAACAGATTCTGCAGCAATACGAAAAAATTTACGAGAGTTTATTAGATAGAAGGAAACGGTCATGAAAACAGCGATCAAAGTGATTGAGCAGCTCGAAGGCGCCGGATTTGAAGCCTACATGGTCGGCGGTGCTGTTCGGGATTATTTGCTTGAAAAGAAGCCGCATGATATCGACGTGGCGACCAATGCTTCACCGGAGCAGGTCAAGTCCTTGTTTGAACGGACAGTCGACACGGGGATTGCGCATGGCACCGTCCTTGTTTTAAAAGACGGAAGCGGGATTGAAGTGACAACGTACCGGACGGAAGGTTCGTATTCCGATCACCGGCGGCCCGACTCGGTAGAATTTGTCCAATCGCTGGAAGAGGATTTGAAAAGACGGGATTTTACCATTAATGCCATGGCGATGGATAAAGACATGGCCATTACAGACCCTTTTGGCGGAGCACAGGATTTGGCAAAAGGGTTGATCCGGGCTGTAGGCAATCCGGATGAACGGTTCCAGGAAGATGCGCTCCGCATGCTTCGGGCGATCCGCTTTTCCGGCCAATTGGATTTTCAAATCGATCCGTCAACATTGGCATCGATCGGGCACCAGGCACACCTGATCAAATCAATCGCCATTGAGCGCATCAAAAGCGAGATTGATAAGATGATGCTCCATAAGAAAGCTAGCCGAAGTTTCGCTTATTTAACGGATACCGGATTAGCAGAACACTTGCCTTCCGGCTATTTGTTCAAAGCCGACTGGGCAAAATTCCAGGTGTTCGAAACGGCAGCTGCCGGCTGGGCATTTATGCTATTCGAGCATGCACAAGAAATCGAAGCAATTTTGCCGTACCGATTCTCCAATGAAGAAAAACAGACCATTAAAAGGGCATTAGAAGCCGCTCGCCTTCCGGAATGGAATGAGTGGGTTTTTTACAGTTATACAAATGCCCAATTAGCGATTGCTGCTCTTCTAAACGGAAGGAAAGTGGAAATCGCCGGGAAAAAATCCGCGCTTCCAATCCGCAGCAAAGCGGAAATGGCAGTAAACGGCTCCGATTTAATGAAGTGGAGCAGCCAAAAGCAAGGCCCCTGGATCAAAGAGTGGATCGCAAAGATCGAGCGGATGATCGTCTTCGGGGAGTTGGCCAACGATAGAGAACTCATAAAGGAATGGTTCATGCATGAATACCGCCATCACCAATAAATTAGCAGAGCGTTTGATAAAAGCCCAAGGCGAACCGGTTTCAGGACAGCAGCTTGCTGATGAATTCGGTGTCTCAAGGACAGCGATTTGGAAACATATTAAAGAACTCGCGGAGCAAGGGTACGGCATCGAGTCCATCAAGAAAAAAGGCTATTATTTAACTTCTGCACCGGATACGCTCGATGCCACAGCGATCGGGGCAGGGCTTCACACGAAGAAGCTCGGGCAAACGATCCATTACGTGGAATCATGTCCTTCCACTCAAATTATCGCGCATCAATTGGCGCAAGAAGGCACGCCTGATGGGACGATTGTGCTGACAGAAGAGCAGACAGCCGGTCGGGGCAGACTTGCGCGAAAATGGGATTCTGCTGCGAAAAAAGGCATATGGATGAGTGTCGTCCTGCGCCCGGATGTCGTTCCGCAAAAAGCGCCTCAATTCACATTGGTTGCAGCTGTTGCAGTGGTGCGGGCGATTGAAGAAGTGACCGACTTGAAACCGGAAATCAAATGGCCCAATGACATTTTGATCAAAGGCAAAAAAAGCACAGGGATATTAACGGAATTGCAGTCGGACGCAGACGGGATTCAAGCGTTGATTATCGGAATCGGGCTGAACGTCAATCAATCGCTCCAGGATTTTCCGGAAGAATTGCAGGATATTGCGACGTCGTTGAGCATCGAAAGCGGAAAGCCGGTGAACCGGCAAGAATTGGTGCGGTCGCTTCTTTCTCATCTTGAAATTTATACGGATCTCTATATTGAAGCGGGATTCGGCATGTTGAAAATTTTGTGGGAAAGTTATTCATCAACGATTGGCAAAACAGTGCGTGCGCGAATGGCTAAAGAAACGTTGACGGGCATTGCAGAAGGCATCACGGAAGACGGCGTGCTCCAGCTTCGCACAGCGGATGGAAAACTGCATGGCATCTATTCGGCGGATATCGAAATGACAAACTGAATGGTTTTGTTTTACGGGCATTTCTGCTATAGTATTTTTAGTTGGATCAACGGGCAGTATCGCTTGCGAACTGCACCTGAAATCTATGTCACTTTTGCAGTAAATACAATTTGATAGCCGACATCTGCCTTGATCTACTTATATGACAGGGACGGAGGAAACCACACACGAATTTACTGTCCTTCTGTCTTTTTTTGATGGAAGGGCTTTTTATATGGTTTTCTTCCCGAGAGGAGAGAAAAAGTTTTGCGTACAATCAACACCATCACGGAATTGAAAGAATGGGTCCGCGCTCAAAAAAAAGAAGGGCGTTCCATCGGACTTATTCCCACCATGGGCTTTTTGCATGAAGGGCATATGTCGCTCGTCGAGAAAGCAAAAGCGGAAAATGATTCAGCCGTCATGAGCATCTTCGTCAATCCGGCTCAGTTTGGACCGAACGAAGATTTCGACCGCTATCCAAGAGATTTGGAGCGCGATCAGCAGTTGGCCGCTTCTGCCGGAACGGATATCATTTTTGCCCCATCGGTTGAAGAAATGTATCCAAAAGAATCATCGATTTCATTTTCGGCGGGGAAACTAGCTGAGAAAATGTGCGGAGCAACTCGATTAGGCCATTTTGACGGCGTGTTGAAAGTGGTTACGAAATTATTTCATTTAACCGAAGCAGACCGGGCATATTTCGGCCAAAAAGATGCCCAGCAATTGGCCATTATCGAATCGCTCGTCTCAGACTTTAATTTCCCGATTGAAATTCGCCGGGGCGAAACGGTGAGGGAAGAAGATGGACTGGCCAAAAGTTCGAGAAATGTCTATTTGAGTGAAACCGAACGCAGCGAAGCGCCTCATTTGCATAAAGCGCTGCAGGCCGGGAAACAGGCCGCTTTAACAGGCGAGGACCCGAAAGCGGTTGTCTCTTCTTATCTTCAGGCGCATACATCCGGCAAAATCGATTATATTGAGTTTTTATCATATCCGGCCTTGGCTTCAGCTGTTGAAGGAGAAGCCATACTTGCCCTGGCTGTCCAATTTGAAAAAGCACGTTTGATCGACAATCTTATCTTTAATCCAAAGGGGAACTGAACATGTTACGAATGATGTTGAATTCGAAAATTCACCGCGCGACTGTTACGCAAGCAGACTTGAACTATGTAGGGAGCATTACGATCGACCAGGATCTGCTGGATGAAGTCGGCATGCTGCCGAATGAAAAAGTGCATGTCGTCAACAATAATAATGGCGCGCGCTTTGAAACGTATATCATTGCCGGCGAACGGGGAAGCGGCGTAATCTGTGTGAACGGAGCGGCAGCCCGCCTTGTGCAAAAAGGCGACATCGTCATCATTTTGACTTACGGCTATGTCATGGATGAAAATGCGCGAAGCCATAAACCGACCGTGGCCATCATGGATGCAGACAATAAAATCCGGGAAATCATCCATTACGAACCTGAAGCTACCGTCATGTAAGCAAGCGGGGCTTCGTCTAAAGAAATTTAAAGCCAGAGGGGAAGAGCACCGCTTTTCCCCTCTGGCTTTTTCTGATTTTGCGTACTCCACTGTAAGGGGAATATCGATTGAATTAGCCGGTCCGTAAGACGGAACGCACCCGGATATGTTACAATTTTTGAAGAGAGAATCACCCGAGAAAGAAGGCTTGTGATGAACACCCAAAAATATGTCGTTGTCGATATTGAAACTACAGGCCATTCCCCTACTAAAGGAGACCGGATCATTCAAATAGCGATGGTAACGATTGAAAACGATCAAATTGTGGATACATATACTGAATTTATCAATCCGGAAAGAAAAATTCCATTGTTCATTCAGGATTTAACGAATATTACAGAGCATGATGTAGCGGGAGCGCTTCCGTTCGAAGTGCATGCAGCCGCTATTTTTGAAAAAATGCGCGATGCGGTTTTCATTGCACACAATACGAATTTCGATCTGCCGTTTCTGCAAGCGGAATTCAAGCGCAGCGGATTGTCCGCTTGGCAAGGATTGACGATGGATACAGTGGAACTCGCCCGATTGATGTATCCGACGTCATTCAGCTATAAGCTGCAAGACATCACTTCGGAGCTTGGCATTCCGCTCGAAAGCGCCCATCGCGCGGACGACGATGCCATGGCGACAGCGCTTTTGTATTTGCAGGCGAAAAAAGACATGGAGCAGCTGCCGTATGAAACGTTGGCGCTCCTGCATAGGCGCTCGTTTCAATTGAAATCCGACCTATCCCGGCTCTTTTTCGAAATGACCCAGAAGAAACGAAATGGGCAGCGTGAAGCGTTTGGAAACTTTAAAGGCGTTCCGCTAAAAGTCCGCGCGGATCAATCGGTGCGCACTGGAGAAGCCTATTCAGCGGTGTTTGACTGGGAAGAGCGCCTGGAAACGGCTTTCCCGAATTTTGAACGGAGGCAAAGCCAGTTTGATATGATGGCCTCGATCCAATCGGCGCTCCATCACAAAAAAGAATTGGTCATTGAAGCGTCCACTGGGATGGGAAAAACAATCGGCTATTTATTGCCGGCAGTGAACCACTCCATAAAGACCGGAAAACAAGTGCTGATCAGTACGTATACGACGCATCTGCAAGACCAGTTGGTCCAAAAAGAAGGCGGAATTGTAGAGCAGCTTGTCGGAGGCCCGGTACGCATTTCACTTATCAAGGGCTTAAGCCATTATATTGATTTGGGACGTTTTACCGAATTGCTGCAGGGTGAAGACGAATCCTACGATGAAACATTCACCATCATGCAAGTGCTGGTGTGGCTGACTTCAACCGAAACCGGCGATTTGAATGAGTTGAACGCTTCCAGCGGCGGACAGTTTGTCTTGGATAAAATTCGCCGATCGCATCTGCGGAAATTGTCCCGGGAAGAAAAAGCGGTCGATTTTTATGAATATGCACTGGTACGTTCCAAAAACGCTCACGTCATCGTCACGAACCATGCGTTCCTTTTGAACCAGCGGGCGACAAACCAAGGCATTTTGGAAAACGTGGATGCCTATATTTGGGATGAAGCGCATCAAGTGGTGCAGGCAGCCGTCTCCCAATACGAAAAAACGTTTGTTTACACACAGTGGAAATACATTTTCGGCCAATTGGGAACGTACGACGACCAGCAATTATTCTACGAACTTTACCAAGCGGCAGAAACGAGCGGATTTTCCAGTGTTCCGGAAATGCTTCATTTAGAAGCGCTGTTCAATAAATTCACAGCGATATTCGACGAGCTGGCCCAATCGCTGACGGCCGCTTTCCAGAACCGGTTCCAAGGGAGCCGGCATAAGAAATGCGCTTCGTTGCTCTCGGAACTTCCTTACGAGAAGGATCGTTTTATGGATATGCTGCGTTTTTTGAATGAGTGGATCGATTTGTCACAATTGATTCTCCAAAAAGCCGAGCGTCTGACAGAAACGACCATCCAGGACCGCTTGACGATTACGGACTGGCGCTATTGGACGGAAGAGCTAATGGTTAAAGCGGTCGAATTCAGTGAAATCTTTGTGTTCCCCTTGGAAGATGAAGTCAGCTGGATTGAAGGCGATTTGAGAAGCCTGCCGACCAGTCTTTCGTTCTACAAGCAGCCTTTCGAAGTGACTTCGATCGTTCAGCGCATCATTGCGCCGGTACGCGGGGAAAAAGCGGTCGTTTGGCTGTCCGGAACGATGAGCGTGCCGTCAAACGAACGCTTTATTGTCAATCAGCTTGGCATTCCATTTGATGTGCCGATTACGAAATTCGAACCGCCAAAAGAGTTTTATCAAGGAGCCCGGGTTTTTGTCGTAGAAGATATGCCGGATATTCAACAAGTTTCGCAAGTTGAGTACATCGAATCGGTAGCCGATGCGGTGATTCAGACCGTGCTTGTCACGGAAGGGCGCTGTTTTGTTTTATTCACATCTCAAGACATGCTGCGGAAAACGGTGGACTTGATCCAAGACACGGGGCTTCTCGATGAATATATGCTGTTTGCGCAAGGCATTTCTTCCGGCAGCCGGATGAGGCTCCTGAAATCATTCCAGCGCTTCCAGAAATCCGTGCTGTTTGGGACGAACAGTTTCTGGGAAGGCGTAGATGTGCCGGGGGATGCGCTGCGGGCAGTCGTTGTTGTTCGCTTGCCGTTCACATCTCCGGATGAGCCCATCTTTAAAGCGAAATCCGAAATGATTTCCAGAGAAGGCATCAATCCGTTTATGCATTACGCATTGCCGGAAGCAGTTTTGCGGCTGCGCCAAGGTTTTGGGCGTTTGATCCGTTCAAAAAACGATCAGGGAATGTTCATCGTCCTGGACCGTCGAATTGAAACGAAGTCGTACGGAAAAGAATTTTTGAATGCTTTGCCGAAAGTGAAAGTCTCGAAAGTGTCTTTAGAAAAGATGGTAACGGATATTGAACATTGGTATAATAAGCAATGAAATAAAGTGCAGCGAATAGAGCCCAAACTCTATCCCTTAACACAGCAGACAAAATGAAAGGAAGGTCGCTTTGCATGGAATCGAAAATAGAAGTGCTCTCCACCGTAAATGTGAAATACCAGCCGGATTTGTATAAAGTGGTGGATGCCTTGAACCGAACATTAAAACACAACGATCTGATGTTTGGACTTGCATTGGACAAGGAAGATCCGGAACAAGCGATCTTTACAATTTATAAGACTTAGGTGATCAAATGAAGCAATGGGTTACGTTTATACTTGGGTTTTTATCTTTTTTGGCTGTCGCTTTGATGATAATTGTCATCGTAGCCGGCAACAAGCCGTATTCCGATGCGGAACAGCGGGCGATTGAACGGGTCAAAGATGAGAATTTGCTGGCAGAAGTAAAACAGGCTTATATCTATGCCAACAAACAAACTGCTGTTACGGTAATCGGAACGGACGCCAAAGGCAAATTGAATGCCATTTTTGTACCGACTGGCGAAGGGGAAGTGAAAATTGCCCCGCTTGATGAGGCAATGACCGCCAAACAAGCCAGAAAAGCAGTGGCTAAAGAAGCGGAAGTCAAAGAATTCCTGCATACACGGCTCGGGATGGAAAAAGACGGAGCTGTATGGGAAGTCGCTTATAAAGATAAAGAAGACCAGTTAAACTATATTTATATCATGGCAAGTGATGGAAAACAGTGGAAGAAGATTTTGAATTTGTGAAAGGGCTGAACAACTTTGATTAACTTAGCAAATCGTGTACAGACGTTAACGCCTTCAACTACTCTTGCGATCACAGCAAAAGCGAATGAGCTGAAAGCCAAAGGCATTGATGTGATCGGACTAGGGGCCGGAGAACCGGATTACAACACTCCTGAAAATATTTTAGCGGCGGCCTATGCGTCCATGAAGGAAGGGAAAACGAAATATACACCTTCCGGCGGACTCCCGGCTTTGAAAAAGGCGATCATCGATAAACTTCAGCGCGACCAGCAATTAAGCTATCAGCCGAATGAAATCATGGTCGGCATTGGTGCAAAACACGTGCTTTATACTTTGTTTCAGGTATTGCTGAACGAAGGCGATGAAGTGATCATTCCGATACCTTACTGGGTCAGCTACCCGGAACAGGTGAAATTGGCTCAAGGTGTTCCTGTATACATAGAAGCTACAGCCAGCCAGGAATATAAAATTACGGCCCAGCAGCTGCGAGAAGCGATTACAGACCGGACAAAAGCCATCATTTTGAATACGCCGAGCAATCCGACGGGCATGATTTACTCGAAAGAAGAACTCGCGGAATTGGCGGAAGTATGCCGTGAATTCGATATTTTAATCGTTTCGGATGAAATTTATGAAAAGCTCATTTACGGAGAAGCGAGCCATACATCTGTAGCCGAGTTGTCAGAGGATGCAAAAAATCGGACAATCATCATCAACGGCGTATCGAAATCACATTCGATGACCGGATGGCGCATCGGCTATGCAGCAGGCGATGCGGCTATCATCAAAGCGATGACAGACCTTGCCAGCCATTCGACATCAAACCCGACGACGACTTCCCAATACGCAGCAATTGAAGCATATAACGGGACGCAAGAACCTGTGGAAGAAATGCGGAGCGCTTTTGAAAGCCGTTTGGACACGATTTTCCCTAAAGTGGCAGCTATTCCAGGGTTTAAGGTGCTGCGTCCACAAGGTGCATTCTACCTCTTGCCGGATGTTTCGGAAGCGGCGCAAAAGACGGGCTATTCTTCAGTCGATGATTTTGCGACAGCGCTATTGACTGAAGCGAACGTAGCGGTGATACCCGGGTCCGGTTTTGGCTCGCACTCTACTATCCGCCTTTCATATGCGACGTCGCTTGAGGCGCTTGAAAAAGCGGTTGGGCGCATTCACGAATTTGTCCAATCCAAATGGAACGATTAAAAGACAACTATTGACTTAATTTTTTGGAGGCTATGATGAAAAAGATTACAATTGCCGAGATGGCTCAATATAATGGACAAACAGTTAAAGTAGGCGCTTGGGTCGCGAACAAACGCTCAAGCGGAAAAATTGCTTTTCTTCAATTGCGCGACGGATCCGGATTCGTTCAAGCGGTTGTCGTAAAAGAAGAAGTCGGGGAAGAGCTTTTTGCGACGGCAAAAGGGTTGACTCAAGAAACTTCGCTTTACGTAACAGGTGAAGTGAAAGAAGACACACGCTCATCTTTCGGCTATGAACTTGCTGTAACAGGCATTGAAGTTCTTCACGAAGCGAAAGATTTCCCGATTACGCCAAAAGAGCACGGCACGGAATTCTTGATGGACAACCGCCATTTATGGCTTCGTTCGCGCAAACAGCATGCGATCATGAAGATCCGCAACGAAATCATCCGTGCTACGTATGAATTTTTCAATGACAACGGATTTGTAAAAGTGGATCCCCCGATTTTAACGGGATCTGCACCGGAAGGAACTTCTGAGCTTTTTGCAACGAAGTATTTTGATGAAGACGCGTACCTTTCACAATCCGGCCAGCTTTACATGGAAGCGGCCGCTATGGCACTTGGCAAAGTATTTTCATTCGGCCCGACGTTCCGGGCTGAAAAATCAAAAACACGCCGCCACCTGATTGAATTCTGGATGATCGAGCCGGAAATGGCTTTCGTAGAACATGCGGAAAGCTTGGAAGTCCAAGAACAATTTGTCGCGCATCTTGTCCAGTCCGTCTTGAAAAACTGCAAACTCGAATTGGAGCGCCTTGGCCGCGACACATCGAAACTTGAAAACATAAAAGCGCCATTCCCGCGCATCACTTACGATGACGCCATTAAATGGTTGAATGAAAACGGCCATGATGACATCAAATGGGGAGATGATTTCGGAGCACCGCACGAAACTGCGATTGCTGAAAGCTATGATATGCCGGTATTCATTATCAACTACCCAATCGGCATCAAGCCATTCTATATGCAGCCGCATCCGGAACGCGATGACGTCGTGCTTTGTGCAGACCTTATTGCACCGGAAGGCTACGGAGAAATCATTGGCGGATCGGAACGCATTTACGATTTCGAGTTGATGAAGCAGCGCATTGAAGAGCACGGGCTTGATGAAAAAGCCTATGCCTGGTATTTGGAGTTAAGCAAATACGGTGCTGTTCCGCATTCCGGTTTCGGATTAGGCCTTGAACGGACAGTGGCTTGGATCAGTGGAGCGGAACATGTCAGAGAATCGATTCCATTCCCACGTTTGTTGAACCGTCTTTATCCGTAATGCGTTTATAGCCTATAAAAAAGAAGTTGAGCGAATGAAACAGAATAGAAAGGTGGTTGGGATATGAAACAGCCGGATCGACTGCAAACTTGGATCGAGCAGGGAAATGTTGCCATTTCCCAGCTTTTTTTTCGATTCTATAAAGAATTGAAAATCACGGATGAGGAAGCCATGCTTATCATGCATGTCCATGCTTTTCTGGAAGCCGGAAATCCATTTCCGACGCCGGATGAAATTGGCAGCCGCATGATGACTTCTCAAAACCACGTAACCACAATGATTCAAAAGTTGATGCAGCAAGGCTATTTAGCCATTGAACAGGACAATGACAAAGAATTGATTACGGAGCATATTTCCTTGCAGCCTCTATGGGAACGTTTATTGGACTGCGTCTATAAAGAAAAACAGGAAGAAAAAGAACTTTCCCAAAAGGCATTGGAAGGCGAAGTATTCCAGTTGTTTGAACAGGAATTCGGCCGCTTTCTTTCGCCGATGGAAATTGAAACGATTTCGATGTGGATGGACCAGGACGGCCATAGCCCTGCGATTATCCGCATGGCGTTAAAAGAAGCGGTCATTTCCCAAAAGATCAGCCTTCGCTATGTGGACCGCATTCTGTTTGAATGGAAAAAGAAAAACATCAAAACGTCGATGGAAGTGTCACGCCATGCAACATCATTCAGAGAGAAAAATATCCAGCTTCAGCCAGCAGCCAGCACCACCAAAAAAGTTCAATTCTACAATTGGTTGGAGGAACGGAATTAGTAGGTGAATGCAATTGATGACGAAAAAAGAATGGCTCCTTTGCCTGGAAGAAATGGATCGGATGTTCCCGGATGCGCATTGCGAATTGATTCACCGGAATCCGTTCGATCTCCTGATTGCGACGCTTTTGTCTGCCCAGTGCACCGATAAGCTGGTCAATAAAGTCACAGCGACGCTTTTTCAGAAATACGAAACGCCGGAAGATTATGCAGCCGTTCCGTTAGAAGAGCTTCAACAGGACATCCGCTCCATCGGCCTTTTCCGGAACAAGGCGAAAAATATCCAAGCCCTCAGCCGGATCCTCATCGATGAGTACGGGAGTGAAGTTCCGCCAGACCGAGACTTGCTGATGACGCTGCCGGGAGTCGGTCGCAAAACGGCCAATGTGGTCGTGTCGGTTGCTTTTGGCATACCCGCATTAGCGGTCGATACCCATGTCGAACGCGTCGCGAAAAGGCTGGGACTGAACCGTTGGAAAGACAACCCGCTTCAAGTGGAAGAAACGATCATGAAAAAGACGCCCGCCGAAGATTGGTCGAAAACCCATCATCAAATCATCTTTTTTGGCCGCTACCATTGCAAATCCCAAAACCCCGGCTGCCATATCTGCCCGTTGTTCGAACGCTGCAGAGAAGGGAAGAAACGGGAAAACAAAGGATTGGTCAAGCGTGAAATTATCACAGAAGTTAACTAAAGAATCCGTTTCGCCGTATTTCGACCAATGGGCTGCCTTAGCCGAAGAACTTTCAAGCCTGCACCAAAAGCGCAGCAGCGGGACAGCTCCGTTGATGCTGCAAGGATTGGACCTGTTGAAAGAGTTGCTTGCCCATTGCAACGGCGAAGTCATCCCGATGAATGGCAAAGAACGGATCCAGTTTATCGAACAGCGGCCAAACAATTATGCCGCTTTTCGGCAACTGGATGAATTGTTTTCTGAAATGAATAAGAAAATAGCTTCGAAGAGGATTCGATTGAAAAACGGGTCCTAAAATGGAAGGCCTGCTGAAAATTCAGCAGGTCTTTTTTAGATGATTCGATATTTACTTGTGGGAAATATTAAGATTGAATGGTCCGATTTTGAATCGTTCATGATAGACTGAATGGAGCAATAGAGACGAATGGAGAAATGGCATGAAGAAATGGATAGGAGTTGCAGCAGCTATTATAGTTGCAGGAAGTATGCTGTTGTTTGCAGCCAATGGATGGTGCCTAAGCGGCTGCCATAAACAAGGAAAGCCTGAAAAGATTGGTGCTGACTATGAACTGAAACTGGTGATGGACAAAAAAGACACAATCAATGTCAATGCCGCGATCACTGTGGCCAATTCATCTGAAAAATCTTTAAAGGATGTCGGCTTTTATTTGGTGCCCCATGCGATGAATTCAGCAGAGACCCCATTCTATGAATACGGGGATGCAGCGCTTAAGATTTCTTCGGTTTCAGTTAATGGAGAAAAAGCGGACTATCAATTAGACAACAACGAATTGCTGGTAGATTTGGAAGAAAGCCTGGGACCGCAATCGACCGCCGAAGTGGAAATCAATTACAGAATGCGTCTGCCAGAGTACGGCATGCGGTTATCTCAAGTGGAAAATAATTATTATTTGGCCCATTGGTACCCGATGCTTGGGATTTATAAAGATGGCTGGGTGATCGAAGATTATGATCCAAAAGGGGAATCCTATGATACGGGATATGGAAAGTATAAAGTGAGCTACCGGATGCCGGAAGAATATTTGGTCGCCACTTCTGCAGAAGACGGCCAAATTGCCCCAGCCGATTCCGGCACAGTAGAAGGCGAAAACATCAAGGATTTCTATATGGCCCTCCTGGATCCGGAGGAATGGGAAACAGAAACGATCCAAGCCGATGACACAGAGCTGCGGGTGTTTGTGCCAACTGGCTCGGAAATCCTTGAGACGACGGCGGAAATGGCGGCGGACGCCTATAGTTACTTTGAAGAACGGATTGGCGATAATCCGAACCGGGAATTGGATATTATCGCAAATGACGGCTATATGGAATATCCGAACGTTATTGAAGTGGCGTCAGAGCGAGAAGCGATGGAGTCGGTGCTGATCCATGAAATAGCCCATCAATGGTTTTATTTCCTCGTGGGCAATGACCCTTTCAGGGAGGCTTGGCTTGATGAAAGCCTGACGGAGTTCACCAGCGCACTGTACATCAGCGATCAGAACGGGGATGCTGACAGCGGATTTCGCGATGCTGCGTTTGCAGAAGAGGCCTATCCGACAGAAAGATACGCCAATATTCCATTGGACGATTTTGAGGAGACGGCTTATTATTCCACTATTTATGGCAAAATCCCGATGCTTCTCAAGGAGTTTTTTGAAGCAAACGGAGGAGCGGAAGCGGCATTTGAGTTTTTATCGGCCTATTATAACGAATTTCAATACGAGCAAGTCGACAGCGGAGCATTCAAACAATTTTTTGAGGGGTACTTCGAAGAAGATCAAAGTGAGTTTCTGGACAGCTGGCTGAAATAAAAAATATAAGATGATAGTAAAAGACGACCGGAAAAGTATTCCAGTCGTCTTTTTCGTACTATGGATTTTAACGTTGCTGCGGACGCCGTAGGATAAATCTGCCGTTAAAAGCAATCGATCCGACGACGAAGAGTTCCCTGGCAAGACAAGTCCACGGGGGATTCAGTTTTATCGAAATACTTATGCTTCCAATTAGACACATAATCTACAAAAACGAAAAGAACGGCTTTGACAATTCTAAACGGAAGTGTTATTTTAATTAAAGACAACAAGAGTCTTTAATATCTTTTATCAATCGGAGGGATCAGGAATGAAGTATTCAAATGCTACCAATTATGCGCTCCATACGATGCTCCATTTAATGCGGGAGCCTAATGAAAATGCGGTAGGGGTGCAGGAATTGGCAGAAATGCAGAAGCTGTCGCCAACGTACCTTTCGAAGATTTTGACCAAGCTGACAAAAGCTGGGCTGATTGAATCGGCTCCCGGCGCAAAAGGCGGGTACAAGCTGGCAAGAAATCAAAACGACCCTTCTTTTTATGATGTGATCAAAGCAATTGAAGGAGAGGCGAATTTGTTTGATTGCACGATCCATCATGAAGGCTGTCTGATTGAGAAAACGATGCGGCAAGCGGAAGAAAATATGAAACGGGAGCTACAGGGAAAACGCTTGTCGGATCTTATAAAGGAAGTTGAGCAGCATAAAAAAGCACAGAGGAGATGATGAGATGATATTGGATTGCGCAGTCGTTGGAGGAGGGCCGGCCGGGTTGAGTGCATCGCTGATCCTTGGCCGGTCCCGCAGAAAAGCTATTCTTTTTGATGACAACAAGCCTAGAAATAGTGTGACGGATGAAGCCCATGGCTTTTTGACGAGAGATGGCATCGATCCGCAGGAATTGAAACGAATTGCCCAGCACGAATTGGGCCGTTATCCAAGTATACAGATTGAAAAGCAGCGCGTTAAGGAAGTCAAAAAGGTAAATGGGCTATTTCAACTAACAACGGAAAACGGAGACGGTTTTCAATCCCGTAAGCTGATATTGGCAACAGGAATGAAGGAAATTCTGCCGGCTGTAGAACGGATAGAAGAGTTTTACGGAACAAGCCTATTCAGCTGCCCCTATTGTGACGGATGGGAACTGAAAGATCAGCCGCTTGCTGTCATTTCTGAAAATCAATGGGCTTTCCATATGGCGAAGCTCGTTTCGAATTGGTCGAGTGACCTCATCGTTTGCACAAACGGAAAAGCGATGCTGACAGGTGAAGAAAGAAGGATCTTGAACAGCCGGGGCATCACCATCCGGGATGAAAAAATCAAATCGTTGCACGGAACATCAGGCAAGCTGGAAGAAATCGAATTTGCCGGAGGAGAAAAAGTTCAGCGGACAGGCGGATTCATCACGCCTGATTGGCAGCAAGCTTCTTCGATCGGACAAATACTTGGCTGCGAATTAAATGACCGTGGGGGAATCAAAGTAGATGCTTCGAAACGCACGACAATTGAAGGTGTTTTTGCCTGTGGAGATTCAGCGACCGAGGGACCGGCACAATTGATGATTGCCGCTTCGGAGGGCAGCCAGGCAGCTTTCAGCGTAAATGCTGATTTTATAGAAGAAAAGTACGCTGAAAAAGAAGGAGATGGCATTAATGGAAAATAATTTTGCAAAGCACACGCATCATCATAATGGAAAAGTCGCTTATTTGGAAAGTGCGGCTAGAAGGGCTGAGTTTTCGCCGGCTCAATTGTTGGACCGGATGCCGCTACGGAAAACAGACAACGTGCTGGATTTCGGAGCCGGAACCGGCTATTTCACGCTGCCGCTCGCTAAAAAGCTGGAAGGGACGGTTTATGCGCTCGATATCGATGGCGCGATGCTTGAAATGATCCGCACCAAAGCCGAGGAGCAGCAAATCCCGAATATCCAGCTCATTCAGGGGGAGAGCAATCGCATCCCGTTGCCGAATGCTTCGATTGATCATATCGTAGCGTCTTTAGTGCTTCATGAGATACATCCGCTAGAGGAGACCTTGCAGCAATTCAGGAACGTTTTGAAAATAGGCGGTTCTCTTGTCTGCCTTGAGCTTGAACCAAAAAGAGCAGCAAATGAAAAAGCTCCTCGCATCACATATGCAGAATTGGAAAGAAAACTGGAAGGCAGTGGGATGAGAATCATCAAAAAACAATTTCTGACGGATGACCTCTACTTGATGATTGCCGAAAACCAATAAAAAAATTTGGTTCTATTATAGACATTACGAACCTTTAATAGATTTTATGATGCTTGAAAAACCGCCTTTACAATGGAGGGCGGTTTTGTAAAAGCTAGCTGCACTTCTTGTTCTGCCAAATTTACCTGGCTGAAATGCCTCGACCGATTGAGCAGCTCGTTACGCCAAGCTTACGGCTGCTTGCAAGAAGCAGAAAAACACTTGAATACGGCGGGAAAATTTCAGATGTTCTCTAATATCGTTACACTCAAGCCTTGTGGATCTTCAAATTCAATGTTCTGAAGTTTCCCGCCATCTCCAAATTTAGCCATGCCCGTCATCGGGAAGCTCTCGGAAACGCCGAAGCTATTTGTAAATTCAACTTGAAATTCAAGCTCATATTGGGACGGTGCGTCCTGGGTTTTTTCGATTTCAACGGCTCCTAGCCGGAATTGGTAAGAAGAAGACTCCTCGCCCAAATGGTAGAAATAAGCGTAAGGCACGAACTGATCAAAACCGCTTGCTGTGAAATAAGGTCCATACGTTTTTTCAAGAAATTCATAAAGATAAACGGCTTCAGAATCTTCGCTAGATGCGGAGCCTTTCCCCAATATTCGCTCGTTTGTTCTTTTTGCGCAACCATTTCTTCAAGAGCGGGAAGGCTGCTAGCATGATCCTCTTCGTTTTCCATGCTGAAAAAACGGATCATCTTTTTCTTCTCAAAAAATCATACGTAACATTTCGCGCAATTTTCAATAGCCAAGTGGAAACAGAGGATTGGTGGTTGAATGACTTTAAGTTTTTAAACGCTTTATAAAATGTTTCTTGCGTTAAATCTTCTGCATTTTCTTTCTGTCTGATCAGCAGAAAAATATAGCGGTACACCCGGTCGCTGTGATCCAGGTATAGTTGTTCAATTTCTTCTTCCATACATTTTACTCCCCGTGTACATAATAGACGATGATGAGAAAAAAAGTATCGTTTTTTATGGAATTGCTAAATTGATGGAAACTGTATATATTTGATTCATTAGGAATAAGCAGTACTAAAGGAATGATGTATTGTTGGAGGCCGTTATGAAAAAATGATTTATCTGTTTGTCGCTGCAGGATTGCTGAGCGGCTGCACCACTATTGGAAAAGAAGCTGTGCCAAGCGAAGAAGAGCCGCCGGCAGAAACAGCGGAGTTGGCAGAAGAGGAGTCCGCGCCTTCGCTTCCGGAAAATCAATCGATGGAGCGGGAAACCGTGGAGGAAAACCCGAAAGCTTATTATTTGCTGGAACTGGAACGAATCGATCTGGCCCTTGCAAAACTCGAAAATTCGTATAAGAATGGTTCGACCGCTGCATTGAAGGCAGGTGAGGCAGAATCGCTCAGACGATGGGACAAAGCCTTAAATGAAATATACAGCGTAATTCGAAGCCAATTGAGTTCAGAAGAAATGGAAGAGCTGCGGCTTAAACAATTGGATTGGATTTCAGTGCGCGAATTGACGAAAGAAAGATGTTTTTTCCTTGTAAATACGTACTTAAAAGAAGATGCAATTTGAGGCGTTTTTTAAAATGATTTACATAAGTTGAATGCGTACCGATGAATTGTGCAATAATAAAAGACCGGCCCATCTGGTAATCAGATGGGCCGGTCTTTTTGATTTGATTTTTATGGCTGGTCATTTTCTTCCGGTGGGGTTGCATCTGGAACAGAGGCTGGATTGGCATCGCCTTCGCCTTCACTGTCTTCAGGTGGTGGAGGAGGCGTTTCGCCATTGCCATTGCCGCCGCCATTGCCGCTATTTCCGTTGCCATTATTCCCGCCGTTTCCATTGTTTCCATTATCGCCATTATTTTGGCCATTGCCATTATTGTTGCCGTTATCGTTTGAATTGCCATTATCGCTATTGCCATTATCGCTATTGCCATTGTCATTGCCGTCCGGATTTTCATCTTCCGGCGTTTCTACTGGCTCCTCAGGCTCTTCAACCGGTTCCTCTTCTTCAACCGGCTCTTCCTCGATTTCCTCTTCAGGAGCTCCTGCGACTTCTACTGCGACAGAGGCAGGGTCGCTTCGGAGGTCATCGCTGACCGCTGTAACGCGGAACGTATAAGTTTTGCCTTCTTCCAAGCCGCTGAAGGAATAAGCCCGGTCGCCGGTTGTGGTCAATACGGAACTATTGCCATCCACTTCAACAGCGACTTCGAATGCGACGCCTTCCGTAATATCGTAATTCCAAGTCAGATTCGCCGTTTGGCCGTCTACAGAAGCGCGGAGGCCGGACGGGGCATCCAATTCTTCCTGGACGAATTCTTCGGATACTTTCGTCGGCTCTGTGCCGCGTACGAACAATTCAGTAGATCTTAAATTATAAGGTGTAAACGCACTGGCCAATCGCAATGGTGAACTTCCTGCTTCAATTTCCAGCTCGACCACGGATTCCGGCTTTTTGAAATTATCCGTATCGGCGCTCGAAGAAATTTTCGACATGGCGTTCGCGAACAACCGCTGCGCCAATAAACGCTCGTTTGAAGCGGTATCGATTCCAATTTCACGAGTAGGGTAGCCGCTCCATACCGAAACGGAATATTTGCTTGTATAACCTGCAAACCACACGTCCGGTGCGGAAGAAGAGTCAAGTCCATATTTCGCTAAGTCTTCTTGTGTGTAATTGGATGTACCGGTTTTGCCGGCAAGGTCTAATCCGCTAAGAGCCGCTTCTTTGCCGGTTGCACCCGGCACATTCAAGTCGACAACATCGCGTAGCATATCTGTGACCATGTAAGCGGTGCTGTCTTTCATTGCCGGAACCGATTCCGGTTTTACCACTTCTTCGGTTGTGCCGTCGCGGAACACCAGTTTCGTGATCGTATGCGGTTTAGTGTAGATGCCGTCATTTCCGAATGCTGCAAATGCACCGGCTAGATCGACTGTCGAAATGCCAGTAGATCCTAGGGCAGTCGATTCAAAAACATCGATATCCAGTCCAAGTTTGCGGACGAAATCTTTGGCGTCTTCAGCGCCGACTTCTTTCAAAGTTTTCACCGCCGGGATGTTGCGTGAGCGGTAAAGCGCTTCGCGGATCGTCATTCCGCCAAGGAAATTGCCGTCGACGTTGCGGACTTGCTGACCGCCTTCATAAGAGTAAGGTTCATCGACGATCGGCTGGCCGGTCGACCAATCCAAGTATTCGATTGCCGGGCCATAAGCCACCAACGGTTTGATCGTCGATCCGACAACGCGGTCGCGGGATGTTGCGTAATTGATGCGGACATCGCCGGAATAGTCGCGGCCAGCTCCGATAGCTCGGATTGCCCCTGTTTGGGTATCGACGATCGTCATCGCGGATTCGACTTTGTCATCAAAGAACAAATCAGACGACATCGTTTCATTGACTGCTTTTTGGACATCCGGTTCAAGCGTTGTATAGATGGTCAATCCTTCATCAAGCGAGTAATCGCCGCTCAAAGATTCCAATTCGCTTTGCACCATTTCCATGAACGCCGTGTATTCTCCCGTTGGCGCTTTCGGGCGGTTTTCTTCAGCCAGCAGCAATTCCGTAATCGGTGCCGCTTGGGCTTCTTCTTTTTGGGCAGTGGTAATTTTCTCGTGCTGTTCCATCAAGCTAAGCACGATGTTTCGGCGCTTTTCGGCAGCTTCCGGATGGTTGAAAGGGTTGTAATTGTTCGGGCTTTGCGGCATGCCGGCAAGCAGGGCCATTTCAGGCAATCCTAATTCAGAAAGGGGTTTGCCGTAAAAATGTTCTGCCGCAGTGCCGAAGCCGTACGTATTGCCGGACATCAGGATTTTGTTGAAATACATTTCAAAAATTTCTTCTTTCGTGTACTCCTGTTCCAGTTTATAGGCAAGGTACGCTTCCTGGGCTTTTCGCTTTAACGTTTTTTCGTTGGATAAAAACGAGTTTTTGATCACTTGCTGGGTAATGGTACTGGCACCTTGCGACCCGAAACCGCCGGTGATATTTGCTAAGACCGCTCCGCCTAAACGGATAACATCAATTCCGGAGTGTTCATAGAAACGGTTATCTTCAGTAGCCAGAATGGCGGCTTCCATTTCTTTTGGAATGTCTTCGTAATTGACGTAGGTCCGGTCTTCCACGGTCATAAATGGTATTTCCGTTTTGCCGTCAGCGGCTAAAAATTTAGGGCTGATCGGATCCCGCAGCAATTCTTCATCGAGATCCGGGGCGCTGCTCGCGTAATATGCGAATAATCCGAGTCCGGACAGCAATCCGACGACGCCGATCAAGACGACGGCCAAAACAATCCGTTTGATCCAGCTTGCGCCGGAAGAGGCTTTCTTTTTCTTCTGGCCCGGCTTTTTCCGTGCTGTTTTCTTTTGTTGTTCGAGTGCTTTTCTGCGTTGTTCACGCGAAACTGGTTTTTCGCTCACAATCGGTTCCTCACTTTCGTAAATGCTTGCATTTAAAGATTTTGCAGAATAGGCAGGTAGTCTAAGCGCGGGAAAGCGCCTGGCTTCACTTCTATTGCAGTTGCTTCCAATTCATTCAAGGCGATGGACTTTCTTCCGCCCATTATCATCCGGTTCCAAAAAACTTCGAGATCTTCAAAGCGGATGATGAAATAGCGTTCCAAGGAAGAAAAACGGATGATCATGAAGGCCACACCCTTTTGTTTAACGACTTGGGCCATATGATGAATTTGGTGGTCATGGATGTTTTTCAAAGGAAAGGAGGTTTTATTTTCAGTTTCCTTTGCTTCGAAATCAATGTATTTGCCGTTCCATACACCATTGTAGTCAGTGGTAGAAGGGGCTCTGAAATAAGCCTCTCGAATAACCGCTGCACTCCTCGACGGATATTCCACTTTTACGATTTGGACTGGCACCGGCTTTTTATGGATGACGGCTAGACCCATTTGCAAATAATAATCATTCGTTTCGTTCAATTCATCCTCTAATGTCTTACCCCGGTTGCTGAAAGAAAAATCCTTTTTCTTTTTGGCAACGGGCTTTTCTTTCGAAGGAATGAACTTTTTTCCGTTTGGATAATTTATTGCCATCGTGATACACCTCACTCCATCTATCATATCACACGGATTTAGACGACGCCGTTGTGGAAAGGTTTCAAAAATTGCTAGACTTATAATAGCGGAATGGCTTCCAAATGCCAACTGAAAAGAATGTCTGTTCGATAATATTCGTCTGCCTATTAGGAATATGATAAACTATTGGCAACGGAGGTGGCAGATTTATGACAGTAAGAGAACTTTCTTCCACGCTATTCGATGAATGCGGGAAATGCCAGGACCGGTTTTTTGACATGCGCGAGCGCGATGCCGAACCGGATTTTTACAATGATGTGAAACCATATGCCGATCATTGGCATGAACTGATAAATGAATGGCAGCGGGAGTCGCTGCTCTATATACAGCAGCAGCGGCCAAAGCATGTGCACAAACCGCAGATCGATACGGCTGCTGAAGGAATGACGCAATTTTTTGTCCAAAGCTTTTACAAAGATACCAGCAAAAAGCGCTTTATCCAAACAATACAGGCTGCCCAGTATACTTTGCAGACATTCATCCGGGCGATAGACGAAAAGAGCGAAAGCGATGATTAAACGAAAAAAACTTCCCGAACTGATGGAAGAGTGGAAAACGGAACCCGATATGATGGAACGCATCGTCCATTGGCATACGAAAGAGGAAAAGCCGGCGATGTATGCAGAATTTCCAGAAGGAATGCACGATAGCTTAAAACAAGCGCTTAAGAAAAAAGGGGTGGATAAATTATATACCCATCAACGCGAAGCGTTTGACCTCGCTGTGAGTGGCAAATCGTTTACCGCCGTGACACCGACGGCTTCCGGCAAATCGTATTGCTACCATTTGCCGGTGATCCACAAAATTTTAAGCGATCCAGGGGCACGCGCGCTCTATCTATTCCCGACAAAAGCGCTTGCGCAGGATCAAAAAAGCGATCTTCATGATTTGATCGAAAAGATGGAGCAGGATATTTTGTCGTATACGTACGACGGCGATACGGCACCGGCGATACGGACGAAAGTCAGAAAAGCGGGCCAAATTGTCATCACGAATCCGGATATGCTTCATTCCGCTATCTTGCCCCATCATACAAAATGGGTTTCATTATTCGAAAACCTTCATTATATAGTCATAGACGAACTTCATACGTATAAAGGGGTATTCGGCACGCATGTAGCACATGTGATACGGCGCTTAAAGCGCATCTGTGCATTCTACGGCAGCGATCCGGTGTTTATCTGCACATCGGCAACGATAGCAAATCCGAAAGAACTGGCGGAGAATCTGACAAACACCGAGCATGTTTTGATTGACCAGAACGGAGCGCCGTCCGGCAAAAAGCACATCGTTTTCTACAACCCGCCCATCATCCATCCGACATTCGGCGTGAGAAGAAGTGCGGTGCTTGAAGTCCGGGACTTGGCGACGCATCTCGTCAAACAGAATATCCAGACGATCGTTTTTGCAAAGAGCCGGGTGCGGGTGGAAATGCTCGTCACCTACTTAAAAGCCATCACGAAAACGAAGCTTCAGGACGAATCCATTAAAGGCTACCGGGGCGGCTATTTGCCGACGGAGCGGAGAGCCATCGAAAAAGGGCTGCGCGACGGGACGATCAAATGTGTTGTCTCAACGAATGCGCTTGAACTCGGAGTAGACATCGGGCAGCTTCAAGCGTGCATCATGACCGGTTATCCGGGAAATATCGCAAGCGCTTGGCAGCAAGCGGGCCGGGCAGGAAGAAGGCAGGATGAATCGTTGGTGGTCTATGTGGCGCAATCCACGGCGCTCGACCAATACATCATCAACCATCCGGAATATCTGCTGGACCAGACGCCGGAAGAAGCGAGAATCCACCCGGAGAATATCATCATACTTATGGATCATTTGAAATGCGCTTCTTTTGAATTGCCGTTTTCAACGGACGATCAGTACGGGGAATTTGACGTCCAGGAATTGCTGGAATATTTGCAGGAAGAAGGGGTGCTTGTCCGGACTTCTGACCGTTGGCATTGGATGAGCGACCGTTTTCCTGCACATGACATTTCACTGCGGTCGGCTTCTCAGGAAAACGTGGTCATCATCGACCAATCGATTCCGGCGAACACGAAAGTCATCGGGGAAATGGACCGCTTCAGCGCCATGACTTTGCTGCATGAAGAAGCAATTTACCTTCATCAAGGAACCCAATTTCAAGTGGAAATTTTGGATTGGGAAGAAAAGAAAGCGTACGTACGCGAAGTGGATGTGGATTATTTTACCGATGCGAATTTAGCGGTCGAACTGAAAGTGATGAGCGAAGACAAGACGCGCAAGCTGAATACATCAGATGTCCAGTTTGGGGATATAGCCGTTCTTGCGATGCCGACGATTTTCAAGAAGATCCGGTTCGACAGCCACGACAACATCGGTTCCGGCCCGATTTCGCTGCCAGCAGAAGAGTTGCACACTTCTTCGACATGGCTAAGCTTCGAAAAGCCGGAAGATTTTTCAGACTCTGAGCTATCGGATACGATGACAGGCGCCGCTTATGCGATTGAATCGTTCATCCCGATCTTTGTCCAATGCGACCGGAGAGATGTCCATGTTGTGCCGCAAGTAAAATCGCCGCATAACGGCATGCCGTCATTTTTTATCCATGATTCCTACCCCGGCGGCATTGGCATCAGTGAACGCATCTACGATCTCTGGCAGCCCCTGCTCGACAAAGCGCAGCAGCATGTGGAAGAATGCCCTTGCCTTGACGGCTGTCCGGCATGCATCGGAGCCCAGGAAGCGGCGATCAGCATGAAAAGCCACGTCATCGATTTACTGAGCGAGCTCCGCAAAGAGAGGTGAGCAGCGAATGTCATTTGAAAGCAAACTACTTCAGATGAAAGGCATGCTGAAAAAGCAGCCCGTGAAAAAGAAACAGCCGAAAGCAAATGAGCGTCCGGTGCACGAAGAAAAATGGAAGAGCATCGGACTCGAGCTGAAAGAAAATAAATTCGGATTTGTTTATGAAAAAAAGATCACCTACCCTTTGGACACCAGGCACGGGAAAGTGAAGCTCAACGAACTCGACCGTGTGCTGGCAGCATGGCAAGAAGTTTCCTTCGATCATCCGTTTAAATTGAAGACGGATGATAAAATTGTATTTTTTGATACGGAGACAACCGGACTCAGCGGAACAGGCGCCTATATTTTCCTGATCGGTTTGCTGGTCAAACATGAAAGCAGTTTCGAAATGGTTCAATACATCATGCCCGACCCTTCCAATGAAGCGGCTTTTCTTTATGAAACAGGCCTATGGAAAGAAGAGCAGCCAATCATTTTTTCCTATAACGGGAAAAGTTTTGACTGGCCGCAGCTGATGTCGCGCTGGACGATGCATCGCCAGATTTTGCCGAAGCTGCCGACGCCGGTCCAGATCGACCTGTTCCATGGCACGAAACGGATTTGGAGAAATGAATTGGAACGATTGAAACTGAGCACAATCGAAGAAGAGAAATTGGGCTTTGCGAGGGAAGGCGATGTGCCGGGCTATCTGATTCCGCCGATTTATTTGGATGCTGTGAAAAGCGGCTATCCGGATGGGCTTGCAAAAGTTCTTTTCCATAATGAATTGGATATTTTGTCGTTGGTTTCTTTATATGTCCTGTCATCGGATCTGTTGATGGAAGATTTGGAGACGGAAACGAGCGGTGCCTATACCAATATCGGCAAATGGTACGCAGACTTAAAGCAGTATGACCAAAGTGCGGCTTATTTGGAGCATGTTGCCCTGGAGCGCGGGAGTTCTGCTGCGATGGCACGGTACCTGCTGGCAATCCAGAAAAAAAGGGCCGGTTTGCACAAAGAGGCCCTCCGCTTATTCAAGGAAGCGGCGCCGCATCTAAGAGGGACGGTCGAAGTAGAAGCCTGGATCCATGCTTCGAAATTATATGAGCATCAGCTGAAAGATTTGAAGCAAGCGGCAATC
Source organism: Planococcus ruber (assembly GCF_022819085.1). Classification (GTDB taxonomy): domain Bacteria; phylum Bacillota; class Bacilli; order Bacillales_A; family Planococcaceae; genus Planococcus; species Planococcus ruber. The sequence continues at coordinate 481,430 of NZ_JALHAG010000001.1, forward strand.
ATGGCCGGATTTGCAAAGGAAGCTAGCGAACACACGCAAGTGCGGCTTTCCCTTGTGAGTGATATTGTGAAAAGACAAGCCCGCCTCGAAGAAAAAATTCGAAAAAAACGTTCTGAAGTGAAGAAGATATAAAGACCTATAACCTGCCTTATGCTATACTTAGCGTATGGCAGGCTTTTTACGGAAGGACGATTAAAATGGACAATAAATTTACAGCTAAAGATATCTTAGAAAAAGATTTTAAAACTGGAATGCGCGGTTATAACCAAGACGAAGTCGATCATTTCCTGGATGAAATCATTCAAGACTATGAAATTTTCGCAAAAAAAATCGAACAACTGCAAAATGAAAACAAACGCTTAAAAGCAGAATTGGAAGATATGCCGCGCAAACAGGCGACTCCAGCACCCGGAACGACGAATTTTGACATCCTTCGCCGGCTGTCTCATTTGGAGAACCATGTTTTTGGCAACAAATTGAATAACGAGTAATTTCATTGTAATCTTTCCCGGAATAACGTATACTAGTAAAGCCATTTGAAATTCTGGCAATCGCTCCGGATCCTATCCGGAGAGGAAAGTCCATGCTCACACGGACCTGCGATGGCCGTAGTGATCGCGCTTAGCGAAACAATAAGCTAAGGCAGCTTAACAGCTGACGGCGGGTAGAACGCCTAAGTCTTCGGATATGGCCGAAATACCCTGAAGGTGCCACAGTGACGGAGCTGCATAAGAAATTATGCAGGTGGAACGAGGTAAACCCCGCGAGTGAGAAACCCAAATTATGGTAGGGGCACTTTTCTAAAGGAATTGAACTGAGGAAGAGGCAAGCGTTCAGTTTGCAGATAGATGGTTGCCGTCCACTAGTACGAGGGTCAAACCGTTCGAGTACGTGGAAGACAAAACATGGCTTATAGAATTTCTTTTGGCTTTAAATTGCTTATTAAAAGCTCTCCGGAAGGGGAGCTTTTCTTCTTATACTATTAGAATCGTGGTGTATGGTTTTGGTCGAGCAAGCTTTCATCAAGAACTCTGCAATTTCAATTTCGAAGTTTCCAAAAGATTTGCCTGAGAAAGTCTTTACGAAAGTGTCTGAAGGCATAATGGTGACAGACCTCCAAAAAAGAATCGTGCATGTCAACCCGGCTTTTGAACTTGTGACGGGATACGACCGGGAAGAAGTTTTGGGGCTCTCTCCTAAAGTTCTGCAATCGGGTATTCACGCACAAGATTTTTATCAAAAGATGTGGGCGAAAATGAATACGGATGGCGAATGGAGCGGAGAAATATGGAATCGCCGAAAAAATGGCGAAATCTATCCGGAATGGCTGAACATTACCGCAATTACTGACGACAAAGGCATGGTCCGGAATTATTGCGGAATTTTCTCTGATCTGACGGACCGGAAATCTTCCGAAGACGAACTGAAGAAAATGGCTTTGACGGATTCGCTGACAGGCGCTTCGAATCGCTATGATTTTACAGAACGCATGCAGCAATTGATAAAAACCTCGAAAAAATATGAACTTAGCCACGCTCTCCTGTTTTTGGATCTGGACCGCTTCAAGCAAATCAATGATTCTCTTGGACACGATATGGGCGATCTGCTGCTCATGAATGTAGCAGAACGCATCAAAGGCCTACTGAAAAACAAAGACATTCTGGCGCGCTATGGCGGAGATGAATTTGTCGTAGCTTTGACAGCCATCAAGCATCCGAGAGAAGCTGCCAACATGGCGGAAAAAATCATTGAAGTGCTGGAAACGCCTTTCCAGCTGGCAGGAGAAGAAATTTACATTTCGACAAGCATCGGCATCAGCCTATATCCGATTGACGGCATGACACTCGATGACATGCTGAGAAAAGCCGATAAGGCGATGTACTTTGCGAAACAGAATGGACGCAATCAATATTGTTTTTATTTCGAAGATCTGAAAACGGCATCGAAACGGCTCGTTTTGATGGAAGCAGAGTTGCGGAAAGCGATTGAAAACCGTTCGTTCAACATGCATTATCAGCCGAAAGTCGATATCAGCACACAACAAGTGACGGGTTTCGAATCGCTGATCCGCTGGGAAAGCGAAAAGCTTGGCGTGGTGTCGCCCGCTGAATTCATCCCGTTTGCAGAAGAAACCGGGCTGATTATTTCACTAAGCGAAGCGATTATTGAATCAGTTTGCCGGGACTTTGTTGAGCTGAACTCTAAAAACAGCTTAAATGTCCCGATTTCGATCAATATTTCCAGCCTGCATTTTCAGCAGGCCAATTTCGTCGCTTCGCTAAAGGCGATTTTTGAAAAAATGAATTGCCGACCGAGTTTTTTTGAACTCGAATTGACTGAACATACCATTATGGAAAATGTTGTAGAAACTACGGTGAAACTGCATGAATTGCGGGACCTTGGGTTTTCGATAGCCGTCGATGATTTTGGGACAGGCTACTCGTCGCTAAGCTATTTAAGTCGCTTTCCGATTGATCAATTGAAAGTGGACGGCAGCTTTGTGAAAGAGATTGTCTCGATCAAAGAAAATGAATTCGTCGTGGATGCCATTATCAATTTGGCCCATAGCCTCCGTCTGACGGTGGTTGCTGAAGGTGTGGAAACGACTGAGCAAGTGGAGCTGCTGGAAGAACTCGGCTGTGATATGATTCAAGGCTATATTTACAGCAAGGCGATGGCGGTAGAAGAATTGCCCGCATTTATCGAAATTTGGAATATCAAGCAACAGGAAAGGGCGTCAATATGACCACATTTAAATTACTGGCTACAGCTGCAATGGGGCTCGAATCGATTGTAGCAGATGAAGTAAAAGAATTAGGATACGAAACAAAAACCGATAACGGAAAAGTGTTCTTCGAAGGCGAAGAACGCGATATCGCCAAAGCCAATCTTTGGCTGCGTACTGCTGACCGGGTAAAAATCATCGCGGGTGAATTCAGTGCCTATACATTTGATGAATTGTTCGAACGCACGAAAGCGATTGAATGGGAGAAATTCCTGCCGGTTGATGCCAATTTCCCGGTGCAAGGGAAATCGGTGAAATCAAAACTTTACAGTGTACCGGACTGCCAGTCCATTGTGAAAAAGGCGATTGTTGAACGGCTAAAAAAGGCGTATCACCGCAATTCGTTCCTGGACGAATCGGGTCCGCGCTTTAAAATTGAAGTTTCCATTTTGAAAGACAAAGTGCAGCTTTCGATCGACACAAGCGGAGCTGGCCTCCACAAGCGCGGCTACCGGCTGGACCAAGGGGAAGCGCCTCTTAAAGAAACTTTGGCTGCTGCTCTTGTGAAATTGTCTCGGTGGACGCCGGACCGTCCGTTTATCGATCCGTTCTGCGGTTCTGGAACGATCGCGATTGAAGCAGCGATGATCGGACAAAATATCGCACCCGGCTATAACCGCGAATTTGACAGCGAACATTGGCCATGGATGAAGGAAGAAATGTGGGAAGAAGTGCGCAACGAAGCGGAGGAACTGGCGAATTATGATCAGCCGCTCGATATTTTAGGCACAGACATCGACCATCGAATGGTCAAAATCGCAGAAGCAAATGCACTGGAAGCAGGCTTCGGCGACTTAATCCAATTCCAGCAGCGCCAGCTGAAAGATTTCACAGCGCACGGTGAAAACGGAGTAGTCGTCGGCAACCCACCATATGGGGAGCGGATCGGAGAAATTGAAGAAATCGAAGAGATGATCGGTGACATGGGCCGGATTTTTGCCAAATACCCGTCATGGTCTGTTTACATGCTGTCGTCAATGCCTCGTTTTGAAACGCTATACGGGCAGCCGGCCACTAAGAAAAGAAAATTATTCAACGGATTTATCCGCACAGATCTATTCCAGTTCTGGGGCGAACGTCCAAAAAATAAATGACAGGATAACGGAAGGGCTCATGCCCTTCCGTTTATCTGTGAGGAGAATATATGAGACAACCTATACCATTTCCATTATCGAAAGAGAAGACATTCTTTGAGTCATTGAATGATTGGATCGGGGATATCTTTTATGATGAATTGCCGGATAAAGGCTTTGATCTCCGGGACGAGCAGATTTTCATGGCTTTCCAAATTGAGCAGGCCTTAAAAGAAAAATCGGTGTTGTTTGCAGAAGCAGGCGTCGGAACCGGGAAAACGCTCGCGTATCTGCTCCCTGCCATTGCTTACGCCCGCTATACCGGCAAACCGGCACTCATTTCTTGTGCAGACGAGACATTGATCGAGCAGCTCGTAAAAAAAGGCGGCGACATCGACCGCCTGAACTCCTTATTCGATTTGAAAATGGACGTTAGGCTAGCGAAGTCGAGAGACCAATATCTATGCCTTCAGCGACTTGAAGGGGCTCAAAAGCGCAGCGACGCTGACTTTTTGGATGATATCGAGTTCAGTCTTCCGGAATTTGTCAATAAAACGTATTCGATGCAAAACACCTATCCTTACGGCGAACGGTCAAGCTATCCCGAAGTGACGGATGAGGAATGGCAGCAAGTCAATTACCATCCAATTCAAAACTGTGCAGCCTGCGAATTGCGCAATAAATGCGGGCAGACGATTCACCGCAACCATTATCGCCAGGCGACCGATCTGGTCATTTGCTCGCACGACTTTTTAATGGAGCATATTTGGACGAAAGAAACGCGCGTCCGCGAAGGGCAAACGCCGCTCCTGCCGGAAACTTCATTGATTGTATTGGATGAAGGGCATCTACTGGAATTTGCAGCGCAGCGGGCGTTAACGTATGAAGTGCAGGAAATGACGCTGCTCAATGTGACCGAACGCATTATGGTCGACGGCGTCCGTGAAAAAACGTTAAATATGATCGAGCGGACCATCGATTTGCACAATGAGTTTTTCCGGGAACTTCGAAACTGTGCGATTCCAAGCGATGAAGATCGCCAAGGCATCCGCAAAACGGCTCTGCTCCTTTCCTTAGGAAAAGAATTGATCGCTTTGATTGATGACTTGATGGAGGAGTTCGTGTTTGAAAGTGAGCTTTACACGATTCCGGAATACGATTTGAAAATCGCAGAAGAATATTTCGAGCTTTATACGTTCTCCATGCGCTTATTTGTGGAAGAAGGCGATGCCGTCAACTGGCTGGAAGTGAAAGATGAAATCGAAACTTTGGTCATCATGCCGCGTCTCGTGACCGACATTTTAGATGAAAAACTGTTCGACGGAAAAACGCCGATCATCTTCTCATCTGCGACCCTGTCAGTTCAGAAGGATTTTACCTACATCGCAGACAGCCTAGGCATTGATGATTTCCAGTCGTTTTCAGTGCCTTCGCCTTTTGAATACGAAGAAGTGATGAAAATCGTCAAGCATCCGCTTCAACAAGAGGATAAGTTTGAACGCGTATATGATCTATTTTCTACAGGGGACCAGACATTGGTGCTTTTCAAATCGAAAATCGATATGGAGCAATTCAAGCAATCCTTGCCGCTCAGCCATCAATATGCGATCGAATTTGAAGGAGACCGGGAATTATCGACGGTCGTCAAAGAATTCCAGGAAGGCAAATTCCAGGTATTGTGTTCATATCATCTATGGGAAGGACTTGATTTGCCGGGTGAAGCATTGACAAAAGTAATTATCGTCGATTTGCCGTTCCCGCCGAAAGATCCGGTATTTGAAGCGAAGCGCAATTTCAGCTCCAATCCGCTGGAAGAAATTGATTTGCCGTTTATGCAGCTGCGCATCCAGCAAGGAATCGGCCGCTTGATCCGTACGTCAAACGATTACGGGGAAATCCATTTGCTGCTGAATGAAGAAGAGCTGGCTGTCGAACATTTATGGCAGGGAATTCTGCCGGTGCCGGCTGAAAATTTCTAATCCCTTCTTCCTGCTTATGATACAATTATTAGGCAAAGAAGATGTGGGGGGATTATGTTGACACTTGAAAAACAGTACAAAGACCATGTGAGCAGAATGCAGGCCTACAATGAGGCGCTTTCCTTATTGTATTGGGACCTCCGTACAGGAGCGCCCAAAAAAGGGACGGATCTCCGTTCTGAAACGATTGGCACATTATCTTCCGAATTGTTCGCGTTATCCACATCCGATGAATTCGGCCAATTATTGACGGATTTGGAAGCGGATCTCGCTGGCTTGAGCCGCGTGATGCAGCGCTCTGTTGAAGAGTCGCGCAAAGAATACGACCTTAGCAAAAAAATTCCGCCTGAAGAATATAAGAAATACGTCATCTTGCAGTCCAAAGCGGAGTCGGTTTGGGAAGATGCAAAAGCTGCTGCTGATTTTTCGTTATTCGAGCCTTACTTAGAAGAGCTCGTTTCGATGACGAAGAAAATGATCGGCTATTGGGGCGAAAAGAACGGCAGCGCCTATAACACATTGCTTGACCAATATGAGCCGGGCATGACGACTGACATTCTGGATGAAGTTTTCGGCAAACTGCGGAGCCGCATCGTGCCGTTGGTGCAAAAAATTGCAGCTTCGGAAAACAAACCGGAAACGGGCTTCCTATATGAGCATTTTCCAAAACAAGCGCAGCGGGATCTCAGCATTGAAATCCTGAAGCAATTGGGCTATGACTTTGAAGCCGGACGCTTGGATGAAACAGTCCACCCGTTCATGACAACGATCAACCGCCGCGACGTTCGGGTAACGACGAAATACGACGAACAGGATTTCCGTACGGCAGTCTTTGGGACGATCCACGAAGGCGGGCATGCCCTTTATGACCAGAACCTGGGGGCGGATCTTTCCGGCCTTGCGATTGAAGACGGGGCTTCGATGGGAATCCATGAATCCCAGTCGCTTTTCTTTGAGAACTTCATCGGCCGCAACAAAAACTTTTGGACAAGCAATTATGATTTATTGAAAAAATACGCTCCAAAGCAATTTGAAGCGGTAAGCCTCGAAGATTACGTGCGGGCCATTAATGAATCGAAACCTTCCTTGATCCGGATTGAAGCGGATGAACTGACGTATGCGTTGCATATCATGATCCGCTATGAGCTTGAAAAAGGGTTGTTCAACGGGGATTTAGCCGTGAAAGATTTGCCGAAGCTCTGGAACGACAAATACGAAGAATATTTAGGCGTACGCCCGTCAACTGACGCAGAAGGCGTGCTGCAGGATGTGCACTGGGCAGGCGGAAGCTTCGGCTACTTCCCGTCCTATGCGCTTGGCTATATGTACGCCGCCCAATTTAAAAATGCGATGCTGAAAAGTTTGCCGAATTTTGACGAGTTGCTGGCTAAAGGCAATATCACGCCGATCCGCGAATGGCTGACCGAAAACGTGCATCAATACGGCATGTCGAAAAAGCCGTTGGAAATCCTGGAAGATGCAACAGGGGAAGGGTTGAACGCCGATTATCTGGCCGCTTACCTGGAAGAGAAATATTCGGAGATTTATCAGCTGAATTAAGTAGTGATAGGAGCCCAAAAGCAGTTGCTTTTGGGCTTTTTATTTTCCTTCAGCCATTTCCGAAGAATTTTGATTATAATAAATACAGGAGGGATTTTATGTTAAAATCATTCAGTTTAGAAGGCAAGACTGCGATCGTGACAGGAGCAGGAAAAGGGATCGGGAAAGCGATTGCAATTGCAGTGGCAGAAGCGGGAGCAAACGTGATGCTCGTTGCGCGGACAGAGGCTGATTTGATTGCTGTGAAGCAGGAAATCAATAACGGCCGGACCGATTATGTCGTTGCGGACATTACTTCGAGGGAACAAATTCAGCAAGCGGTGGAAAAAACAGTGGACCGTTTCGGGAGAATTGATGTGCTTGTGAATAATGCGGGCATGAACATCCGATCTTCTTTAATGGAAGCGACAGACAGCGAATGGCAGAAGATCATGGATACGAATGCGCACAGCGTTTTCATGTTTTCACAAGAAGCTGCCAAACAAATGGAATCCGGTGGCTCGATCATCAATATCAGCTCGGTCGGCGGGGAACGTGCGCTGAAAACAGGCGTCGTTTACGCAGCTTCCAAAGCGGCGATCATCCAGATGACCAAAGTGATGGCGATGGAATGGGGCCCGAAAAACATTCGCGTCAATGCGATTGGCCCTTGGTACTTTAAAACGCCGTTGACGGAAAAAATATTGGCGGATGAAGACTACTTGAATTCCATCCTGGCGGTCACTCCGATGAAGCGGGTAGGCGAACTGCCGGAAGTGGCGACGCCGGTCGTTTTCCTGGCTTCGGATGCGGCAAGCTATATTACCGGCCAAACATTGTTTGTGGACGGCGGCATGTCCATACACGGATTTTCGTAAGCCGTCTGAAGGGGTTGGCCCATAAGTCGGATAGAGACTTACGGGCCAACTCCTTTTTTCGTTGGGCGTAAAAAAATGTTATGATAGGAGCAGTATCTGAAGAAGGGGTTATCAAATGACAGCACATGACCATCAAAAAGATTTAATTGAAACAGCAAGGCTCTATAAAATATTTGCAGACAACGAAGACACAGAACGCGCCTCAAAAGCGGAATTGTTTGCAAAGAAGATATTAAAGAATAATTTCATTATTGGATTTGCCGGACATTTTTCTTCGGGAAAATCGTCGATGATCAATGCACTGACAGGAGAAACGTTATTGCCATCGAGCCCGATCCCGACAAGTGCCAATATCGTAAATGTGCAAAAAGCAGATGCTGATTTTGCGATCGTCAACCGCAAAAACGAGAAACCGGTTTATTTTCCGGAAAATTACGATTTCGACGTAGTCAAGGCATTCTGCAAGAGCGGGGATGTGACCCAAGTCGACATCGGCCATCAAGACTCGGTGCTTCCGGAAGGCATTACCGTAATGGATACTCCAGGAGTTGACTCGACAGACGATGCGCACCGCCTGTCTACGGAATCTGCCCTGCACGTTGCAGATATGGTCTTTTACGTCATGGATTACAACCATGTCCAATCTGAGCTGAATTTCAATTTTACACGGGAACTCCAGAAATACACGGAGCTCTACTTAATTGTCAATCAGATCGACAAGCACCAGGCAAGTGAATTGCCTTTTGAAGACTTTAAAAAATCGGTATATGATTCATTTGCGGCATGGGGAGTCGAACCGAAAGGAATTTTCTTTACCTCATTAAAAGACTTTGGATTTCCCAGCAATGATTTCGAGCAGGTAAAAGGATTGGTGGCTTCTGCGATGGCAGGATGGCACGGCCACGTAGGAGAAGCCACCGATGCCGCTTTGCAGCAATTGAAAGATGAGCATCTCCGTTTCCTGGAAGAGGAACAGCAGGAGCGGCTGCAAGCTTTTTCTTCCGTGCTGGCTGAAGACGAATGGGAAAACCGCGAAGAAATTAAACAGGAAAACAGAAAAGTGGCGAATCGGCGATCGGTCCTGGATTTTGAAAAATGGCAGGCTAAATTCGAAAAAGACCGAAAAGAATTGGTGGATAACGCCAATATTATGCCGTATGAACTGCGCAATGCCCTAACGAATTACGTCGAGTCCGTCCAGCCCGGTTTCAAAGTAGGGTTATTGTTCAGCGGCAAAAAAACGGAAGAAGAGCGGGCGCTTCGGAAAAGAGAAGTGGTGGAAAGGCTCGATACTGTTGCCGCTTCCCAAATCACGAATCATCTAAAGAAACTGATGAAAAATTCATTGAAAGATGCGGGGCTTTTAACCGATGATGAGTCGATTTCCATTGATGAAAAAGAATTTCCGCTGCCGTTTTCGCTGATTGAAGAACAGCTGCCGAAAAGCGGCCCGGTCACAAGCGATACCATTTTGAACTTTGCGAAGAATATCACCGCCGCAATTCAGCGCTGGTTTATTAAAGAAACAGAAGGCTGGAAAAAAGCACAGGAAGAAAAGTTCATCTCATTATCCGATGATGCCAATACAGAAATGGATATGAAAGCGCAATTGCTGGACCAGAAACTGCTGGCCATCACCACGCTGGAAGAAATGGATGAGCGGATCGATAAAGTGAAAAAATCTTTTTCAGCAATGCTTCCGAGCCAAAAATTGGAGGCGGAACAAAAAGTGGACCGCTGGCAGCATGAATTTTCAATTTCCATGGAGGAAATGGTGGAATTTGATGAATCGATGCTCGAGCAAAAAACGGCAGTGGACCGGGAAGACCGGGATCCGCTTGCGTCGTCCGCTGTCAGCCAGTTTGATGAAAATGCAGTAGTTGAGAGAGCCCATCAAACGGCTTTGGCCCTCACTTCGGTTAAAGGATTCGCTGAAACCGCGGAATACTTAAAGCGAAAAGCAGCACGGCTAGAGAAACAGGAATTTACAATTGCCCTTTTCGGGGCATTCAGTGCGGGGAAATCTTCTTTCTCCAATGCGTTGATGGGTGAAACAGTGTTGCCGGTTTCCCCGAATCCGACGACGGCGACAATTAACCGAATCCGACCGGTAACGGAAGACCATCCGCATGAAACGGCAGATGTCCGTTTGAAAACGGTCGCCCAGATGACAGAAGATGTGAAGAATTCCTTTAGCATTTTGGGCGTTGAAGTCCATACGCTGGAAGAAGCTTACGCAAAAGCAGGGTCGCTTTCAAAGGAAGGCTCGACAGAACAGCAAGTCCATAAATCATTTATTGATGCGTTCCAAAAAGGTTATCCGGAATTCAAAGCTCATCTCGGCGAGACGCTTCGGACGAATCGCGAAGAGTTCGGACTGTATGTCGCAAAAGAAGAGCGCAGCTGTTTCGTCGATGAAATCGACTTTTACTACGATTGCGAATTGACGAGAAGCGGCGTTACATTAGTGGATACACCGGGAGCTGACTCGATCAATGCCCGGCACACGAATGTCGCTTTCGAATACATCCGCAATGCCGATGCGGTCTTGTTCATCACTTACTACAACCACGCATTTGCCAGAGCGGACCGAGAATTCCTCATCCAGCTTGGGCGGGTCAAAGATGCATTTGAAATGGATAAGATGTTCTTTGTCGTCAATGCGATTGATTTAGCGAATAATGAAGAGGAAAAAGACGCTGTGATTTCTTATGTGCAAGATGAGCTGCAGCGTTTCGGCATCCGTTTTCCAAGGCTTTACGGTGTTTCGAGCTTGCTCGCGCTAAAAGACCGGGAAGTATCGGGCATGCCGGAGTTCGAAGAAGCTTTCCAGCATTTCTTGAAAGATGAAATCAAAGGGATGGCTGTCCAATCCTTGGCGGAAGAAGAACAAAAAGCGGTGGACCGTTTTAGTGCATTGATTGCCCAAACCGAAAAGAACTTGATGCGCAAAGACGAACGGCTGGAAGAATTGAAACGGATCGAACAGCAATTGCGCATTCTGTTCGGGGCATCTGCTGCTCGTATTTTTGCGAAAGAAGCTCTTCAGGAACTGGATGAATTGCTGTACTACGTCAATCAGCGCGTATTCTACCGCTTCAACGATTTCTTCAAAGAAGCGTTCAATCCGTCGGCGTTCAATGGAAAATCAGCCCAGCAAGCTTTGGATACCGCCATCGGCGATATCGTGGAAATGACGGCATTCGACTTTGCCCAGGAATTGCGGGTGACGCATTTCCGTCTGGCCCAGTTTATCGAAAAGCGGATTGCTAACCGCTTTAAAGACGACAGCGCCAAACTAAAAGAAATGAATCCGGATTTCTCGCTAACGCCTTATGAAGTGGAAGAAATGGCGGCAATTGAACCGGACCAGGCTTTTAAAGAAGCATCCTATGCTTCCGTCAAATCCTATTACAAGAACAACAAAAGTTTTTTCGAAAAGAATGAAAAAGAGAAATTGCGGAATGCCTTGCAAGTCTTGATGGAGCCGGATGCCTTAACGTATCTCGACCAAGAGAAAGCTAAAATGAGCCAGTGGGCTGACAAATGGATCGAGCAGGAGGCGGAAGGTTTGCGCCAGCATATGCTTCGCCAAGCCATCGACCAGATTGAATCAGAACGCATGGTGCTCCAGCAACAGGAAATCCTGGCTGAATGGAAAGACTTGTTTTCAAATCTCGTAGCGGAAAGGGTGTAAAGTATGACGGTATTCAAGAACATTAGCCAAACACAAAACGTTCGATGGATTGATGCACGATTTGATTTGAAGGATCCGAAATGGGGAGAAAAAGCTTACCAAGAAGGACATATCGAAGGGGCGGTTTTCTGGGACCTTGAAAAGGACCTTTCCGATATGGAGGCAACAGGCGGACGGCATCCGATGCCTTCAAAAGAAAAATTGACCCGGCTGATTGAAAAAAGCGGCCTTGATCCGAAAGATGAGGTCGTCATTTACGACCAAGGCGGAGCTCCTTATGCAGCGCGGGCCTGGTGGCTATTGAAATACGCTGGATTCGAAAATGCCTTTATCAGCATAAAAGGGTTTGAAGCGCTGAAAAAAGAAGGATTCAAAACGACTCAGGAGATTCCCGGGACTCCTGCTGCGCAAGTAGAGCTTTCTTTTGATGATTCGGTTTATGCCGACCAATCCTACGTAAAGCAAATCATTAATGGCGACGAACTCGGAATCTTGTTGGACGCCCGGTCTGCTGAACGCTATGCCGGGATTTCTGAGCCGATCGATCCGGTTGCAGGCAGAATTCCGTGTGCCCGCAATTTCGACTGGGAGCAATTGGTTGACCATCGAGGGGAATTCACGGAAGAAGTGGATTTTTCGAATGTCCTTCAGAAAAACGAACCAGCGGTCGTTTATTGCGGAAGCGGCGTTACCGCTGCAGCGCTGTATGCGATGCTGGCCCATAAAGGCTATACATCGCTCCGCTTGTATGCAGGCAGCTTCTCGGATTGGATCGCAGATGAAAAGAACGTCGTGGAAATCGACGCGAATGAGCAAACCGCACCGATGGATGATGCAGCAAAAGCCATCCTGGCAAAACTGATCGAAGAAGGCTATAGCGGCGAAATGCTTATGAAAAAATTCGAATACGAAAAATCGCTGCTGGAGAAAAAATAAGCAGAAAACCCCCGTTCACTTAACAAGTGAACGGGGGTTTTGCCTTGTCTTATTCGCGAATGTCTTTAGTGAGCGAAAGTTCTTTTTTCGGATGTTTGCGTGTCAGCTGGACCATAATGATCTGGTGGTTTTCCATTTCCCGCACCGTGATGACATGTGTTGGCAAATGGACAGTGCCGCCTTCTGTGATGTCGGTGTTTTTCAGCTGGACCCAACCGCCTATCGTATCCACGTCTTCGCTGTCGTCAAAAACGATGGCAAACCGCTCTTCTAAATCTGAAAGGAGAACACGTCCGTTTACAAGATAGTTCAGCGGATCGAGTGCTTTGATTTCGTCCCGTTCATCATCGTCAAATTCATCGCGGATTTCTCCTACAATTTCTTCCAGGATATCTTCCATCGTAATGACGCCGGACGTGCCGCCATACTCGTCAATGACAATGGCCATATGGACCTGCTGCCTCTGCATCGTTAGCAGAACATCCTGAATCGGCGCTGTTTCCAAGACAAAAGGAATGTCATGGACAATGATGCTTTCCGTTAAACTTCCATTCACTGTGAAATTCGTCAGCATTTCTTTAATATTCACAAACCCGATAATGTCATCCTTGTCGCCATTTTCGGTTACAGGGTAGCGGGTATATTGATGGTCTCTGACGATTTCCATCAAGTCATTTTCATCCATTTCCAACGAAACCGTCTCCATCTGCGTCCGCGGCAGCATGATGTCCTTTGCGACGCGTTCATCGAAAGAAAAGATGTTTTGCATATACGAAAGTTCGGTTTTGTTGATTTCACCGCTTTGGTAGCTTTCGTTCATAATAATTTTTAACTCTTCTTCCGAATGGGCTTGCTCATGTCCGGCAGGTTCAATTCCGAACATGCGCAGCAATAGGCGCGCAGAACCGTTCATAAGCCAGATGAACGGATTTAAAATCTTTCCGAAAATAACCAAAGGCTTTGAAAAGAATAAAGCCATTGCTTCCGCATATTGGATCGCCAATGTCTTGGGAGCCAGTTCACCCAGCACTACATGGAGAAAAGTCACCACTGCGAATGCGATTCCAAAAGAAAGGATGGATGCAGTAGGGTCTACTATGCCGAAATTTTCAAAAACTGGATGCAGGATCCGTTCGACCGTCGGTTCTCCGAGCCAACCAAGACCCAGAGCGGTCATCGTAATGCCGAGTTGGCAGGCCGATAAATAATAATCCAGGTTATCCACGATTTTTCTGGTGCGTATTGCGTTTTTATTGCCTTCCAAAATCAGTTGGTCAATGCGGGAAGTCCTCACTTTGATAATTGAAAATTCCGAGCCAACAAATAATGCAGTCAAAGCAATTAATAAAGCCACTAAAAACAAATTCAAGTAAAGTATACTGTCCAATTCGTCCCTCCGGTTTGAAGGGTTCACCTCTGCTTTCTAAAATATCCATTTATTATACCATAACCGAAAGCCACTTTCTTTTGGGAACTTCTCGCAAAAAATTTTGAGTATTCCGATTGAATTGAGTTGTCACTCGGAGGAAATGGAATTATGATTAACAGTGAGAAAAGGAGTGACGTTATGAAAACCTTATGGCACGGCGGAAAAATTTATACGATGGCAAGTGAAGGCGAAACCGTAGAAGCGGTTTTGGTTTCTGATGGCAAAATCGAAAAGATCGGTACATATAACGAATTAAAAGAGCTGGCAGATAAAGAAATGCATTTGGATGGGAAGATCATGTATCCGGGCTTTGTGGATAGCCATATGCATATGATCGGGCACGGTGAGAAACTGCTGCGGGTGGACCTTTCCAAAATTGAATCCTCAGAAGAAATGAAAGAGCAGCTGATCCGTTCGACAAAAGATTTGGCACCGGAAAGCTGGTTTATCGGAGAAGGCTGGAATGAAAACAATTTTCCCGACCGGAAAATTTTCCACCGCTTAGAACTGGACGAGATTTCCGAATCGCCCATGATGTTGAAACGCGTATGCCGCCATGCTGTTTTGGCGAATTCAAGCGCGCTCCAATTGGCGGGGATCACGAAAGATACACCGGATCCGGAAGGCGGAGTGATCGTCCGGGACAATGACGGAGAACCGACAGGCTATTTGCTGGATGCAGCACAAGACCTGGTGGCCGATCAAATTCCGGAAGTCAGTGTTGAATATTTGACGCATGCGCTCAAAACTTCGGTGGAAAATTTATTGTCTCTCGGATTGACCGGAGCCCATACAGAAGACATGGGGTATTACGGCCATGACTACACAAAGCCGCTGCAGGCGTTCAAAAATGTGATCGGCAGCGACAAACTGAAATTCCGTGCGAATCTGCTGCGTGCCCATAGCCAGTTTGAAGCGATGATGGAACATGCGAGCTACGCTGAACCATTTATTGATCCGGGCGCCATGAAAATTTTTGCCGATGGTTCGATTGGCGGGAAAACGGCGTTATTAAGCAAGCCGTACAACGATGATCCATCCACGAGCGGCGTTGCCATCCATTCGGATGAAGAATTGCATCGTTTGGTTGCTATGGCACGGAAACACGGGGAAGCCATTGCGATCCATGTCATCGGCGATTTGGCGATGGAAAAAGCGCTGGACGCAATTGAAGCTCACCCCGTAGCGGAAGGGAAGCGTGACCGTTTGATCCATGCCATGATTCTCCGTGAAGATTTGGTGGAGCGCATGGAAAAATTAGCGGTTATTCTGGACCTGCAGCCAAGTTTTGTCAGTTCGGATTTCCCGTGGGTGATTGAACGCTTGGGAGAAGAACGGATCAAATGGTCTTATGCATGGAAGAGCCTAGTAGACCGCGGCCTCATTTGTGCAGGAGGATCGGATGCACCGATTGAAGAGGTGGATCCGCTTCAAGGCATCTATGCAGCCGTAGCAAGAAGAAAGCCATACGAAACGCATGAAGGCTACATGCCGCAAGAAAAATTAAGCCGTTTTGAAGCCATTCAGCTGTACACGAGCGGAAGCGCTGCGGCGATTTGCAAAGAGCAGGAGCGCGGAATCATTGCGGAAAACTTCGATGCGGATTTCTCGGTATTTGACCGGGACTTGTTTGAAGGCGAACTCGAACAGATCATCGAAGCGGAAGTGGAGCTGACGGTCGTAGCTGGAGACATCATGTATCAAAAAGGAAGAAGTGAATAGACGTGGAAGCTATACCGGAAGAAATTTTAGCGAAGCTGGCGCAAGCAGCCCAAGCGGGCGTTGATATGGGGAGCCCGAAAGCGGTAGTGACCCATATGCTCGGCCAAGGCGAAAAAGAATCGATCCTCTATTTCTATAAGCCTGGGACGATTGAATTTGATTTTGATAAATATGAATCGGCTGTCAAAGAGATGCGAAATCGCAATTTGTAATTTGGAATACCCCAAAAAATCCCCCGCTGCCAATTGCAGCGGGGAATTTCGTGTGTTTAGATTATTTGCCGCCGAGCAAGTCAAACAATCCGCCGGCAATGCTGCCTTCGCCTTGCGATTTGCCTGCAGGATTTTGTGGAGCCGCTGCAAATACGCGGCTCGCTAACCGGCTGAATGGCATGGATTGGATCCAGACACTGCCTGGGCCGCGAAGAGTGGCGAAGAACAATCCTTCACCGCCGAATAACGCCGTTTTTACGCCGGAGACCATTTCAATATTGTAGTCGACATCAGGAGTCATCGCGACTAAACAGCCGGTATCGACCCGAAGAACTTCCCCTTTTTGGAGATTTTTCCGGTGAAGCGTGCCGCCTGCATGGACAAACGCCATTCCGTCGCCTTCAAGCTTCTGCATAATAAATCCTTCACCGCCGAAAAATCCGGTCCCGAGTTTCCGTTGAAATTCAACGCCGATGGAAACGCCTTTTGCTGCCGCTAAAAAGGCATCTTTTTGGCAAATGATTTTTCCGCCCAGCCTGCTGAGGTCCATCGGAATGATTTTCCCGGGATAGGGAGAAGCGAAAGATACTTGGCGTTTGCCGGTTCCCTGGTTCGTAAACGTCGTCATAAACAAACTCTCCCCGGTAATAATCCGTTTGCCGGCGCCCATTAATTTTCCCATGATGCCGGAACCGCCGCTTTTCGAGCCATCGCCGAAAATCGTTTCCATGACGATGCCGTCTTCCATCATCATCAATGCACCGGCTTCCGCCACGACGGTTTCGTTCGGATCCAATTCAACTTCTACAAACTGCATATCGTCCCCGTACAGTTTAAAATCGATTTCATGATTATTCATCTGTTTCCCTCCTTGGAATAACTGCTATATAATGAATACGCGAATTAAATTCAAAAGTTTCAAAAATGGAAAATATATTAATAAGGACAAATTTAATGAATATTATTATGTAAACTATAATTGTGTATCGGAGGAAAAAAGAATGGACGCTGAACAATGGATTGAATTTTTGCAAATGGAAGAGCATCCGGAAGGCGGCTACTACAAGTCTTCCTTCACTTCAGAAGATAGAATGGATTTTCAAAGCCATAACGGGGAAAGGCCGTTATACACGAGCATTTATTTTTTATTGCGCTCACAAGACCTATCCCATTTTCATCGATTGAAGTCGGATGAACTCTGGTATTATCACGCAGGCAGCGCACTGACTGTTCACATCATTGATGAAGACGGAGCATATCGGCAAGAGCGATTGGGGATCGCCATCGCTGATGGGGAAAAACCGCAAGTGCTGGTCCCAAAAGGCAGCATTTTCGGCTCGACTGTCGATCGTGAGGATTCCTTCTCATTAGTCGGCTGCATGGTGGCGCCTGGATTCGACTATAACGATTTTGAACTTTTCACCCAGAAGCAATTGAAGGCGGATTATCCGCAGCACGAGGAAATCATCGAAAGGCTCGCTTACACAGAGCTTCCGTAAAGGAAAGACTATATCGAATTATTTGAAAATATGCTATTCTAAGGAAAATGAGAAAAATGAGGTTGAGTCATGGAAATGGTTTTATCATTATCAATCATCGCAGTAGCCATCTTTGCGGGGATTTCCTTAAAGAAATTTTACGATAAGCCTTATATCGTCAATTTCGCTTTATCTGCCATGCTGCTGTTAATTGTGTTGCGCACAGTTCTCCAGCAGCCGATCAGCAACATGGGATGGGCAGCTGTCATCATTTGTTCGATCGCATTCATTTTCCAAGTAGTTTTAGGAATTAAAAATTTGAAAGTAAAAGAACAAGTACAGGCGTAAAAAAAACGGATCTCACGATGAGATCCGTTTTTTTAGAGCCGGTTTAAGGCTTCTTCAATTTCGTCATCGCCTGATATGATTTCAAATGTTTTATTGAAGGCATGGAGATTGTTGAGCGAATGCAAAAGGACTTTGGCAACATCTTCCCTTGGAATCGGGCCGGCGTCGACATATTCCGTCGCCTTGATCCGCCCGGTTCCGGGATCATTCGTAAGAAGGCCCGGCCGGATAATGGTATAGGTCAAGCCGCTCGCACGCAGAATATTATCCGCATGGTGCTTTGCCACATAGTACGGGGCAATGTCATCGCCCCACATATCCCGCCGGTCCGCATGGATGGCGCTGACCATAAGAAAGCGGTCGGTTCCGGTTTGGCTTGCCGCTTCAATGGTTTTCGCCGCACCGTCGAGGTCGATGAGCAACGTTTTGTCGGCTCCTGTACCGCCGCCGCTGCCTGCAGTGAACACGACCGCATCGCAGCCGTCCATCGCGGCCGCAATTTCTTCCACCGTGCCTTCGAGGCTCGTGACGACCGTCTCCACATTCAAGCTATTAAAATAACTGATTTGTTCTTCAACGCGAATCATCGCAATCGGCGTATGCTCCGGGCTGTCAGCCAGCAGTTTGACAAAATGCCTGCCGATCTGGCCGTTTGCGCCTACCACTAATACTTTCATTGCATTTCCTCCTCAAAGTACTGTATTTACTCTTCTCATACCCTTCATAATTTTCTTTAATCGGATGAACCACAATTCATTTCGTGTAAATTTCGAAAATTTTTCTTTATATCTAAAAGGTGTTTAGTATAATGTAACTAATCTCTTTTCTTTGATAAAAAATGATTTCTGGAGGTATTAAATGAATTCCGAGAAAGCAAAAAAGAATGCTAAATACAATGTACATAATGATTCAGCCGGCCTTTCCTTCGGTGTAGCACATATGAGCAGCAAACCTTTAGACAAAGAAAGAAGCCCTTTTTGGGACTTTATTACTCAAACGTTCTTATTTATACTAGGTGGAGTTATTCTTTGCGGAATGCTCTATCTACTCGTATCATTTACATAATGACAAATTTTAAAGGAGATTGGCTATGATTCGATATCCAGCACGGAAAATTGAAATGATCGGCGTCACCGCCCCATCGTCCGGAGTGGGGCTGGCTGATCATGGCGTTCTTCAATCGGCAATTGAGCGTTTAGAGGAACGCAATTTCAAGTTGAAAATCGGAGAGACTTCTTGGACTCAGGCTGAAGCAAAGTCTGCAGATGCAGAAACGCGGGCAGAAGAGCTGATGGAAATGTTAAACGATGAATCAGTGGATCTCATTATGCCGCCATGGGGCGGGGAATTGTTGATCGAGGTGCTGGAACATATGGATTTCGGTGCGATACCGGAAAAATGGGTGATGGGCTATTCGGATATCAGCTTGCTGCTCCTTGCAATTACATTGAAGACAGGAATTGCGACTGCCCATGGCACCAACCTTGTCGATTTGCGCGGACCGGAATCTGACAGCACGACAGCGAGATGGCTGGATGTGCTTCATACTCGCAAAGGCGAGTCCATCAGCCAAGTTTCTTCTGAGAAATTCCAGGAGAAATGGGACCATGAAAATCCATCGCCGGTCATCTTTCATTTAACCGAAGAGACAGAATGGAAAACAGTTTCCGGTGAGCCGGAACAATTTTCAGGCCGGCTTCTGGGAGGGTGCGTGGATGTCATCCGCCACATCATCGGTACGCCTTTTGGAAATGTGGAAGCTTTCAGGGAAGCGCATATTCCAGGGGAGCCGGTGCTGTGGTATTTGGAAAACTGTGAAATGAACGTGGCTGACTTAAAGCGCACATTGACGCAAATGAAATATGCAGGCTGGTTTAACCATATCTCGGGCATTGTCTTTGGGAGAAGCCCTGCAAATGAGGAAGTCGGCGGATATACCGTTGAAAAACTGTATGAAGACCTATCCGAAGAGCTCGGTGTTCCGATTGCCTACGACATCGATCTCGGACATGTCCCTCCGCAAATCACATTCATCAACGGAGCCTTTGCGGTTATCGATGTTGAAAAGGGCAAAGGGAAAGTCACACAGGAATTTAAGTGAAAAGGACGAATATAAATGGAAATCCGAATTTTAACCGCTGAAGATGCCGAATTTTACCGGGAACTTCGCATTGAGGCATTGATGCTTTCACCTGATGCTTTTGGTGCTACATTAGAAGAAGCGCTGGATAAACCGGTCGAGAAGACAGCGGAACGATTGTCTTCGCCTTCAGCTACTACGTTCGGGGCTTTTGTCGGCGGCAGGTTGTTGGGGAATGTCACTTTAACGCGCCACACACCGGCTAAGTTGCGGCATCGCGCCAATGTGGTCGGGGTATACGTGACGCCTTCCGCCAGAGGCCGGAAGATTGCAAGCCGGTTGATGGAGGCCTTGGTTGAGCATGCGAAAAGCTTAGAAGGCCTTGAACAATTATACTTAGCGGTCGTCAGTGATAATGGGCCCGCCATCGAATTATATCAGAATTGTGGATTTGAAAAATACGGGACGGAGTATCGTTCGATGAAAGCGGAAGGCAGTTATATTGATGAAGACCTTATGGTGAGATTTTTGTAAGGAAAATGAAGGGAAGCTCGGAAAAAAGCATTTTTTTATCCTAAAACTTCCTTTTGGCTATCATAAGCGAAGGGGCTGTGCAAAAGGAATGGGAAAGATAGGAGGCAGGCGCATGTCCTTCATGAAAGACGTCAAAGAAGAAGCGGAAATCCGCAAAAAAAGAAATCAGATCCGCATTGCCACTTGGGTGATCGTTGCCATCGTCCTCGCGTTGGTATGGTATTTCACCAAATAAAAAAACCGTCATTGCGACGGTTTTTTTCTGTTCTGCGAGATTTCAACAAGCACCGCCACTAAAGTGAAGGCAATCAGCACGTTGACAAGCGCAGCATCCAAATATTTGTCTCTGAGAATAATGGCCACCGTCAATGCATAGAACAGCCCCTGCGATATCTTGGCAATTCCCGGCACTGCATCTTTCGGATAGCGGAGCCGGGCAAGCTGGAACATCAAAAATGCCAGCAAGAGCACCAAATAATAGGGCCAACTAAACTGTTCGATCCAATTATTGATGACTCCGAAAATAATTAATGGAATAAAATAAAACAGTAATGAATTCAAGAAAACTCACCTTTTCATCTTTTATTGGAATTCTTTCGCTGCCTGTCGGTAATCGCCTTGTAAAGGTTGGCTACAGAAAAAACGAGGGCCAGCGTGACGATGATGATGGAAATGATGGGATAGGCGGAAACGCCGTTCTCCAAAATTTCAACCACCCGTGTGTAAAGAATCCACGGTCCGATCAATAGAATGAAAATATCGAGCGCCGTTCCTAAATTAAACTTCATCTAATTCCTCCAATAGACAGGCTGATTTCAGTGTAGCAGAATTATTTTCATGCGTCTTGATGGAACTCGAAAACAAAAGCCGCTATCTGGTGGATAAGATAACGGCTTTAACTATCAAGTTTATTTTTTATTCGCCCGCAGTTCTTTTCTCGCTAAATCATCTGCTGCGCGGTTTTGGGAATCGGGAATCCATTTGATGAAGCAGTATTCGAAGGAGGCGGACAATTGAAGTGCTTGTTCGAGCAAGGGTTTGAACTTCGGATTTTTGATGAACCCGCGTTCAAATGCTTCAACAGTCACTTGCGAATCCGATTTAACAGAGACCATGCCGCTCGTCAGTTCCTTGGCTAGTTCTAGCCCTTTTACCAACGCAGTAAACTCGGCAGTATGGTTATCCATTTCTCCGATATAGCCGCTCCATTTGATCAAATGGCCTTCGCCCCGAATGAAAACGCCGACCGCACTCACTTGCGGAGAACCGGCAGTAGCCGCATCAATAAACACTTCAAGCATAGGTCACCTACTTTTCATCAATGGGTTTCAGTGCCTTGGCAATATAGCCAAAAGGCGTCGACATGACGGAAACGACAAATTTCAGAATATACGTGGATAGGAAAATTTGAATCCAAACATCAAATGGGAATACGCCGTAAAAAGCGATGCTCGTAAAAATCATTGTGTCGAACAACTGGCTGATTAAGGTAGACCCGTTGATCCGTATCCATAACTGGCTATCTTTTGGAAATAATTTGCGGATCGCAGAAAATATAATAACGTCCAAATGCTGGCTGGCCAGATAGGCCACCATGCTCGCAATGGCAATTTGCGGAATCAATCCAAAGATGGTTTGAAGGGAACCATCCGCAATATCGCTTTCAGCCGGGATGAATTTCAACCCGAGCTGCATGACAATCACCATGATCAGCAAAGAAGAAAATCCAAGCCAAACGGCTTTTTTCGCTTCTTTCTTGCCGTATTTTTCATTCAGGATATCGGTTGCGAGAAACGTCGAAGCATATAGGCTGTTGCCGAGAGTCGCCGTCAATCCGATGATTTCAATTGTTTTGGTTACTTGGATATTCGCTAGAACAGTAGACATGGCCACCCAAGCAAACAATCCGGTCTTGCCGAAGAATTTGTACATGATCAGCAGCAAGACAAAGTTGACCACGGCAAAGCCGAGGCCTAAAAACTCGTTGAACAAAATAATTTCCTCCTTAGTTTTGGTAAAGCGGGAGTTTACGAACCGCTAACATAATAAAAAATGTCCTTTGCCAGTATAACGATTGTTGCAAAAAAAGACAAATTAGGAGTAAAATAAACGAATGGCATTTTGAAGGGGTGACAGTTTGAACAAGCTTTCAATAATCAATGAGATTGATGAAATGATGGAAACTTATTGCGAAGGTTGTTTCGTACGCAAACAAATACGCAAAGAGCAGGGCAAGACAGCGGCCCACCGTTTTTGCATCAGCCATTGTTCAGTCGGGACGCAGCTGCAGTTTTTGGGAAATGAATTAAATAAAGTCGGCACGGAACATAAATCATAAGAGTAGGGCGAGAAATCGTCAAAAAAGCCGGGATGCGAATGGTTTCGCATCCCGGCTTTTTTAATGTTCCCCACATAAAAAAGGCCATAAACGGCCTTCTGGACTAAAAATTTCAATTATCAACTTTCAATTTCAATTACATTTGCGGCTTGCGGCCCGCGGTTCCCATCAATAATTTCAAAGGAGACGGTTTTTCCTTCTTGCAATGTACGAAAGCCCTCACCTTGAATTCCGGTAAAATGGACGAAGACGTCATCGCCATCATTATACTCGATAAAGCCATAACCCTTTTCCGTATTAAACCATTTCACTGTTCCCTGGTGCATGCACGTTCCCCCTATTATTGATATTGTAGCGGTACCATGAAAAAACCGGTTACGGTTGGATTAAACTATACAGGAAGCGCTATAAATCGTCAATCTCCCGGGCAGGGGCGGACAAAGAGAGCGGAGAAAAGCTATAATAGAAGAAAAGGAGTCCAATAATCCATGACAAAGCTAATTGAGCAATGTGAGAAGCACGTCAAAACGATTTATGAAAGCTTTGATGCGAGCCATGACTGGCAGCATATTGAAAGGGTGCGGCAAAATGCCCGATTGCTGATGGAAAAAGAGCAAGCCGATGCATTGACCGTTGAAATTGCCGTGCTGCTGCACGATGTATCAGACCCGAAATACCGAAAGCCCGGAGAAGACTTGGAATCTGAAATATTGCAGCGCCTCGATTTGACGGCAGAGCAGCGGAAAAAAATAAAAGCGGTGATCGAGTCGGTATCCTTCAAAGGCGGAAACGGTAAGAAAGCGGCATCGATTGAAGCGGAAATCGTCCAGGATGCAGACCGGCTCGATGCGCTCGGGGCTGTCGGCATTGCCCGCACTTTTGCTTTTGGCGGTGCAAAAGGGCGCAAACTATACGACTGGGAAGAGCAGCCGAGGCAAAAAATGACGGAAGAAGAGTACCGGTCAAAACCGACGAGCAGCGCCACCCATTTTTACGAAAAACTATTATTGCTGAAAGACCATATGAATACGGAGATCGGAAAGCATATCGCTGAAGAACGCCATCAGTTTATGATATCCTTTTTAGGGCAACTTAAAAAAGAAACGGATGGGAATCAATGAGCCATTTAAACATTACGAATTTAACGAAAACAGTCGGAGCGAAAACGCTTTTTAAAAACGTAGAATTTTCTTTGTATCCAGGAGAGCGCGCCGGATTGATCGGTGTGAACGGAACAGGGAAATCCACTTTGATGTCTATTCTGGCTGGAGACATGGAAGCCGATTCCATATCGATGGACCACCCAAAAAAATACCAGATCACCTATTTAAAGCAGGAGCCGGAATTCGATGAATCGCTGACGGTATTGGAAACGGTGTTTTCCGGAGATTCACCGATTCTTGCCTTGAACCGTTCCTATGAACAGGCGCTAAAAAATATGATGGTCGATTCCAGCTCAACGCAGCTGCAGGATGAACTGATGAAAATCCAGGAAGGCATGGAACGGGAAAATGCATGGGACATCAATGCACTGGCGAAAACAGCATTGACGAAGCTTGGCATTGATATGTTTGATTCGCCCGTCGGGAATTTGTCAGGCGGCCAGAAAAAACGGGTGGCATTGGCGAAAGCTTTGATTGAGCCGGCGGATCTGATTTTGCTAGATGAGCCGACCAACCACCTTGATGCGGTTTCGACTGAGTGGCTGCAGGAAACGCTTCTCCGGATGGGAAGCGCCATGCTATTTGTGACGCACGACCGCTATTTCCTCGACGCCGTTTCTACCCATATTTTTGAACTGGCCGACCAGACTATGTATACCCATAAAGGGAACTACGGCGATTACCTGGAAAACAAAGCGATCCGGGATGAAATGGCTGCCAGTTCCCAGCAAAAGCTGGAAAACCGGTTCCGTTCTGAACTGAAATGGATTCGCCGCGGAGCGAAAGCCCGTTCGACGAAGCAAAAAGCCCGCATCCAGCGCTTTGAAGAAATCAAAGAAAACGTCCAAAAAGAAAATGACAATACCTCGCTTGAACTGTCGATGCAAAGCCAGCGACTTGGCAAGAAAATCATCGAAGGGGAGAACCTGTCGATGGCATTCGGCGATAAAGTCATTTTCCGGAATTTCGATTTTCTTTTGCAAGGCGGCGACCGCATCGGGATTGTCGGACCAAATGGCGCCGGCAAATCGACCTTGCTGAAAATCGTTGCGGGAGAGTACGAGCCGACGGAAGGCAAAATCGAATACGGAAGCACCGTGAAAATTGCCCACTTCACACAGCATTTGCCGGAAATGGATGAATCCCAGCGCATGATTGAATACATCCAGGAAATTTCAAGCGATTATGAAGCGGCGAAAGGCGTCCGATTGTCCGCAACGCAAATGCTGGAACGGTTTTTATTTCCTTCCAATGCGCACGGGACGCAAATCGGCAAATTGTCCGGCGGTGAGCGGAAGCGTTTGTATTTGCTGAAACTCCTGATGGAACAGCCGAATATTCTCTTGCTCGATGAACCGACGAATGACCTCGACATCCAGACGCTTTCTGTGCTGGAAGACTTTTTAGAGAACTTCCCGGGCGTCGTCATTACGATATCACATGACCGTTTCTTCCTGGACCGGATCGCCCGGAAATTATGGACGACCGGCACGGGCGAAATTCTTGAATACCAAGGGTTGTATTCCGATTTTATTAAAGAAAAAGCAGAACCGGCAGCCGAGGTTCCGGAAATTGCAGAACCGGTTAAACAAGAGACGCCGAAAAAACAGCAGCCCAAAAAGAAACTGACGTTCAATGAGCAGCGGGAATACAATGGGATTCTCGATGAAATCGCGGAACTTGAAGCGAAGATTGAAAGCTGCGAAGAAGAAATGGCCACCGCTGGAGCGGATTTTGAAAAATTGAACCGGCTGACGTTGGAAGTGGATGAACTAACTGCGAAATACGACGAAAAGATTGAGCGATGGACCTATCTTCAGGAAATCGCCGAATCATAAGGAATTACATGCAGGAGGGATAATTTATGAAGATTATTACGATTGAACCGACCCCGAGCCCGAATACGATGAAAGTGATCATTGACCAGGAATTGGCGTTCGGCAAGAGCCATAATTACAATAAAGAGAATTCAGAAGCTGCCCCGGCAGAAATCCAGCAGATTTTGGCCATTGACGGCGTAAAAGGCGTTTACCATGTAGCCGACTTTCTTGCGGTTGAACGGATTTCAAAATTCGACTGGGAAAACATTTTAGCGGCTGTCCGCAACGTTTTTGGCGGCATGAACAGCACAACAAATGATGAAATTGAAATGGACGAGCATTACGGTGAAGTCTACGTCCATGTCCAGCAATTCAAAGGCATTCCGCTGCAGGTAAAAGTTTTTGACAGTGCTTCTGAAAAGCGTTTTGCTATGTCAGAGCGTTTCGTCACGGCCATGAGCACCGTCATGGACCCTACAGAGGAAAACTATTTACTGCAGCGGAAGTGGGTGGATTATGGCGTCCGCTACGGCGACAACGAAGAGATCGGCAAGCAAGTGGCAGAAGAGCTGGAAGCAGCCTATCCGGCAGAACGCTTGGAGGCGATGATTGAAAAAGACCGTTCTGCAGAGTCTGCCGAACCGGTTATGCGCGGCAGAAAAGTCACGCTCGAAGAATTCGATGCACCGGACTGGCAGACGCGTTTCCAATTGCTCGAACAGATGAACGAAGGAGAGCTCAGCGATTTGCCGCTGCTGGAGCGGGCGCTGCAGGATGAGAAAATGTCCATCCGCCGGCAAGCGGCCATTTTCCTTGGGGACATCAAAGACAAAGACATGATCCCTTATCTGGAACTTGCGATGAGAGACAAAAGCTGGGCGGTCCGCAGAACAGCGGGCGACACGATCAGCGACCTCGGCTTTGAAGAATTCGAGCCGATCATGATGGAAACGTTGAAAGACAAAAATAAGCTCGTCCGCTGGCGTGCGGCGATGTTCCTTTATGAAACAGGAACAGAAGCGGCACTCCCTGCATTAAAAGAAGCGGAAGACGATCCGGAATTTGAAGTGAAGCTCCAAATCAAAATGGCGATTGCCCGCATTGAACAAGGCGAAGATGCCAAGGGCTCAGTCTGGAAACAAATGACCGAAGCGAGACAGGCAATGAAAGAAGAAAAATAAAAAGAAGAGCCGGAAGCGCGTCTGCCAAGCAGATCGAGCTTCCGGCTCCTTTTTTATCGAAATTTGAGGTTTTCAACTTCGAACTATGAGGTAAACTGCAAGTAAATACAAGAATGGCCAATCAATCATAACAGTCAATCAGATGGAGGCGAGCCTATGGAAGAAGATATCTACTCAATCGAACTATTGCACCAAGGCAAATACGAGTCGTGGGATTTCGGCGGCGAGGAAAAGCGCAACGAATTCTTCGAAGACATTAAAAACAACTTCAAAGGGCATGAAATCGAAGATCAGGAAAATGCGGAAGATACACGAATCGTCCAGTTATCTGCCACCAGCCTTCAGATTAAAAAAGACGGCGTCTCCCAAACCGTTCCATATGAATGGTATGATGCAGATTCCTACCAAAAAATTCTGGAATACATCAACAATAACTACAGCGAGTGAAGAGAGTGTCTCCACGGGAGATGCTTTTTTTGATGGAGGCAAAGAATACGAAAAGCTGTTTGCGGTGAAAGTGGACGTGATTTGCGTTAGAATGGAAGAGAATATACGAAAGTAGGGGGAATCTGAAATGAACGCATATGATGAGTATATGAAAGGCATCGTCGTGCCGATGCGCCAGGAATTGACGTCTCACGGCTTTAAAGAACTATTGACGGCAGAAGCAGTGAATGAACATATGAGTGAAGCGGAAGGAACAAGTCTGGTGGTCATCAACTCCGTATGCGGCTGTGCGGCAGGGCTAGCACGTCCTGCGGTAATCGAAGCATTGCAGCAGACAGCTGCTAAACCGGATCATTTGGTAACGGTGTTTGCCGGGCAGGACAAAGAAGCGACTGCACAAATGCGCCATTATTTTGAAGATGTGCCGCCGTCTTCACCTTCAATTGCCGTTGTAAAAGATGGCCAACTCGCTTATTTCATTCCCCGGGAGCAGATTGAAGACCATGACGTGGAACACATCCGCGACCATTTGGCGCAAGTGCTTGAGCAGGTTGCCGGCGAGTGAAGACAATTGTGACCACGGCATACCGGCCGAACCAAAAAACGGACGAGCTGGCCGCACGGGTTTCAGAAGAACTGGCCATTCCATTTGTGCTCCGCCGGAAGCGCTCGATCGAACGGATCCATTCCGATGAACAAGCCGATGTCTTGGTTGCAGCAAAAGAACGGCTCGAGTTTTACCCGGTAGGTAAAACGGAGCCGTTCTTTTTTCATCCGAACTCGGCAGCGTTCCGGACGAAGCGGCCGCTTGATCAGGATCCGTTGATTGAAGTATCAGGCCTGTCCGAAGGCGATTGCCTGATCGACTGTACGCTTGGGATGGCATCGGATGCCATCGTCGCCTCTCAAAGAGTAGGGGGGAACGGGCGGGTCATCGGCTGTGAAGCCCATCCGACTTTAGCATACGTCGTATCGAACGGGCTGCGGGCATACGAATCGATGCCGCATTTAACGGAAGCGATGAAAAGAATCCGGGTTGTAGCATCGGATGCAGTTGAATTTCTGAAGACGTGCGATGACCGATCAGCAGATGTCGTCTATATGGATCCCATGTTCACGGAAGAAATTTTGGAGTCCTCCAATTTCCTTCCGCTCCGGGGAACGGCTGAAGCCGGCCAGTTGACGGAAGAATGGATGGCACAGGCAGTCCGTGTAGCCCGGAAAGCGGTTGTCCTGAAAGCGCATTTCCGCTCAGCGGATTTTGAACGGTACGGCTTTGCAAGGCGCGTCCGGCCGAATACGAAATTCCATTATGGGGTTATCAGCTGCCGATAAAATTTTATCGCAAAAAAACTTTGCACAAAAAAACTTCCTAATCGCTTAGGAAGTTTTTTTCTTAGTCTGTAAAGTTTAATGAAGTCAAATATCCAAGCATGAATAGTAGTCCAAGACCGATTAATAATGATGCATCCATGAAAAGTTCCTCCTTTTTCGAAAAAACAGAGCTATATGATTAATTTTATTGTACAATGAATTTCAAGAAGATGAAACCTTTACACAAGAAATTCGTTTAATTAAACAATAGAGTTACTAAAATGTTCAAAATTGTGGGTGATATGGATGAAAAGCTGGTGGCAAAAATCATTGATGATTGCAGTGGCCGTATTGACTTTAGGGGCGATTTCCCCGAACCATATGATTTGGGAGAACTTGCTCGACGATAAAGCGCCAAGCAATTCGCAAGCTGCAGCAGGCAACGAAAAACAATATACATACGATTTTCTGGATCCGAGTGAACTTTATTACAGCAGCCAGTCTGTCTTGGACACGGTGCATAAAGCCGCAGAAGAACAGGCTTATGTCAAATTCGGTTCTCGCATCGGCCCGGTGATCCAAGATGAATTCCAGACATCGATCCTGCCGAATATCCAACAGGCGATCAATGACCATTTAGCCGGACTCGACCCTGATAAACAAAGGCTGTTGGCAATTTCCGAACGGCCATCCGGAGACCACGCAGAAAAGATTTTCCACGTCTACAACAGTGAAACCAACAAAGACTTGATCCGTTTTCACGTAAGAACAGAGAAAAAACCGCAGGAAGGCTACTTCTTCAATTTCCATTACCATGTGGCTGAAGATAATTTCCAGCAGCACATTGCCCTCGGCGATATTTATTGGTCCAAAAATACACCGCCGAAATGGCTTTCTTAAAACCGTTGCATTTTGAACGGTTTTTTTTGTTGGATTTTGTTATGATAATGATAACAATGGAGGCGAATTAAAATGAAACAATATTTGGATTTATGCAAGCATATTTTAGAAAATGGCACGAAAAAAGAAGACCGGACAGGAACCGGCACTTTAAGTGTTTTCGGCTATCAGATGAGATACGACCTGAATGAAGGCTTTCCATTGATGACTACAAAAAAAACGGCGTTCCGGCTCATTGTTTCAGAACTTTTATGGTTCATTAATGGCGATACGAATGTTAAGGCTTTGCTCGCTGAAAACAATCACATTTGGGATGAGTGGGCTTTTGCCAAATGGATTGAAAGCGATGAATATAAGGGACCGGATATGGCCGACTTTGGCCGGCGCGCTCAAAAGGATCCGGCATTTGCGGAAGTATACGGGCAGCAAATGGCCTTATTCCAGCAGAAAATTCTGGAGGAACCGGGTTTTGCGGAGAAATACGGCGATCTTGGACCGGTTTATGGCCAGCAATGGCGCTCCTGGGCTAAAACGGACGGCGGCTCCATCGACCAGCTTAAAAATGTGATCCACGCGATTAAAAACAATCCGGATTCACGCCGCCACTTGGTAACTGCCTGGAATCCGGAATTCGTTGACGATATGGCGCTGCCGCCTTGCCACACCATGTTCCAGTTTTACGTCGCAGACGGCAAGCTTTCGTGCCAGCTGTACCAGCGCAGTGCGGATGTTTTCTTAGGCGTGCCATTCAACATTGCATCCTATGCATTGCTTACGCATCTGGTTGCACGGGAATGCGGCCTTGGCGTAGGGGATTTTGTCCATACCACAGGAGATACCCATCTTTACGTCAACCATTTGGAACAAGTGAATGAGCAATTATCGCGCGAGCCGAAAAAGTTGCCGGTCCTAGCCATAAACGAAGAAGTCGAGTCGATATTCGACTTGAAAGTGGAGGACATTCAAGTCGAGGGCTACGATCCGCATCCGCGCATTAAAGCACCTGTAGCGGTTTAACAGCTGCAGACGAATAATGGAGGGGTTTCATTGATTTCATTGATGGTTGCACATGACCCGAATCGGGTTATCGGGATAAATAATGAACTGCCTTGGCATATTCCGGAAGATCTGGCGTATTTCAAGAAGCATACTGTCGGCAAGAGCATCATAATGGGACGGAATACGTTCGAATCGATCGGACGCCCGTTGCCGAAACGCAAAAATATTGTCGTTACGAGAAACGAGCATTACCATGCGGACGGCATTGAAATCGTCCATAATCTGGATGAAGCGATGGAACGGGGCAAGGGCATGAATGATGAAATCATGGTGATCGGCGGCGAGCAGATTTTTAGGTCCATTTTGCCAAAAGCTGACCGTTTGTATATCACGTTGGTGCAAAAGGAATTCGAAGGCGATACGTTTTTCCCGGAATACGGAAATGAGTGGGAATTGGTTTCCCGGTCTGACCATCTTTCTTCTGCAGGCATCCCGTTTTCCTATCTTGTTTATGAGAGAAAGGGCTGATTGAAGGAAGATGTATAATTCGATCAAGACGTTTTCATTTTTATTCGGCTATTTGCCGGTTGCAGCTGTAAACCTTAAAAAGTTTAAAGCGCAAAAAGCCGGTATGGGAAAAGCGGAATATGATGCGTTGATCCACTCTGAGCCGCAGAAGTGGGCAGCCGGCATCATGAAGCGGACAAAAAGCACCATTGAAATCGGCGGATTGGAAAATCTTCCGGAAGGCCCTGTCCTGTTTATCAGCAACCACGAAGGGAATTTTGATATTCCGGTGCTGCTGTCGTCCATTCCAAAGCCTTTTGGATTCATTTCCAAAAAAGAAGTGAAGAAGCTGCCGATCATTCCGCATTACATGGAAGAAATGAATTGCGTCTTCCTGGACCGGACAGACCGGAGAAGTTCTTTCAAATCGATTGAAGATAGCATTGAAAAACTGAAAAACGGCCATTCCATCCTGATTTTTCCGGAAGGGACGAGAAGCAAAGGCGAAGGGATTGGCGATTTTAAATCCGGATTTATGCGCATCGCCAAAGATGCAGGCGTGCCCATTGTGCCAATTGCCATCCATGGAACTTCAGCAATCATGGAACAAAACAATAATAAAATCCGTCCAGCTCAAGTATCGGTGAGGGTTTTGGAGCCGATCGGTGCCGAGTTGATAAAAGAAACGGATGCAAAAACCTTGATTCCGCTGATCCGTTCAAAAGTGGAACAAACGGTGGGAGAAATTGAAAGCAAAAAAACAGGTCTTCCATAGATCTGTTTTTTTACACGAATAAAGTGGCGTTTAAACGGACCGATTAAAGGAATATAGGATGTAGGAGTGATTTTATGCCGAAGATACACATTGTAACCGATTCAACAGCAGATTTAAAACCCGATATGATCGAAAAATACAACCTCCATGTGGTGCCGTTGAATATCCAAATCGATGGCAAGAGCTATTTGGACCGGGTGGACTTGGAACCGAAATCGTTTTTGGAGATGATGGCGACATCTAAAGAATTGCCGAAAAGTTCCCAGCCTGCCCCAGGAGTATTTAAAGACCTCTATGACCGTCTGGGTGCAAACGGCGATCAAGTGCTGTCCATCCACATGACCGGCGGCATGAGCGGAACCGTGGAGTCTGCACGGGCAGCTGCCGAATTGACAGACACGGATGTGACCGTGATCGATTCCCGCTATATTTCCCACGCACTCGCTTTCCAGGTTTTCGAAGCTGCCGATATGGCGGCTGAAGGCAAGGCCATGGAGGAAATTGTAAAGAGAGTAGAAACAATCAGAGAAAACACGAAACTGTTCGTAGTAGTGGATACGCTGGAAAACTTGGTAAAAGGCGGACGTATTGGAAAAGGGCGTGCCATGATCGGCTCATTCTTGAAAATCAAGCCGATTGCCTCCCTTGACGGCGGAGAATATACGCCTGTCGCGAAAGTCCGCAGCTATAAACAAGTTGTTCAATACTTAATGGACGAGTTCAAAGAGCGGATTGTCGGCAAGACCGTGAAAGGCATCGGAATTGCCCATGCGGAAGGATTGGCAATGGGCGGTCCGCTAAAAGCGCAGCTTGAGCAAGAAGGGCATACGGATATTAAATTTGACTACACAACCCCGGTCATTTCGACGCATACAGGAGTTGGAGCTATTGGTTTCATGTTCTATACAGACTGATCGGACGGTCAAATGGACTCTGCTAAAGGGGCGACTAAATTGAAACGCATCCTGTTTATCATCTTTTTAGCAGCGGGAATTTTGGCGGGATGCAGCTCTTCGTTCATTTTTGGGAAAGACGAAGCCGAACCAAGAGTTCCGATCGCTTTTACTGAATATCGCGTGCCGCCCAATTTCGTGCCGCAAGCGCTCATTATTACAGCGCTTGGCGACTCGCTTTCGCAAGGGGTTGGCGATACCGAGAATTTTGGCGGCTATACCGGCAGACTGGCGGACGAGGTCAGTGAATGGCCAGGGGTGCGGGGGACGATCGTTGAAAATACCGCCAAGCGGGGACGCCGAAGCGACCAATTGCTGGCCATGTTTCCGAAAGGCGCATTGACCGGCCCGATTTCAGAGGCGGATTATGTCACGATGACCATCGGCGGGAACGATATCATGAAAATTGTAAAAAGGGACCTTTTTTCTTTGAATATCGAAGCTTTTAAGGATGAACTGGTTTTATACGAAAATCGCTACCGCATAATTTTCAAATCCATCCGCGCAATCAACCCTTCTGTCCCCATCATTGCGATCGGCATTTACAACCCATTTTCTTTGATTACGGATGAAGTGGAAGAGTTTGATGAAATTATCTCCAATTACAATGACGCTATGAAAGAAATAACAGAAGAAGATCCGCTGGCGTGTTTTGTGCCGGTGGAGGACTTGTTTGTCGGCAATGATAATCTCGTTTACCATACAGATTTTTTCCATCCGAACAGCAAAGGCTATGAGCTGATGACGGAGCGGATTCTTGAAAGAATGGGCGAATGCGGATTTAGCTATCAAGAGTAGGAGGGGTTTAATTGAAGATATGGCGTGCCGCTTTTTTAGTGCTGCTGACAGTGAACATACTCGCTATCGCCGCATTATTCCTATTGATAACTACACCATCAGAAAAGCATTCATTAGCGGATCAAAACGCAGCTGGGAATAATCTAGCCGGGAACTCGGTAATCGTCAATGTGACAAAAGACGATTTTGAAGGAATTGCTAATACCTACATCCAGCAGGCGATGGCGGATCAGCCCATCCCTCTTGCTTTATCGGTCGATGATGATGTAAGTTTGTCGACCGAGCTGGAAGTATTTTCGGTCAAGCTGCCGATCCTTTTAAGTTTTGAGCCTTTTGTGCAAGAAGACGGCAATTTGCGGCTTCAGCAAAAGTCGGTCGAGGTCGGCATGCTGGATATTCCGCCTGAATCTGCGTTAAAATTACTAAGAGACTCAGTAGAGCTTCCAGAATTTATGGAAGTTGAGCCTTCCGAGGAATCAGTGTTGCTGAAATTGACGGAAATTCCGCTAGATGGTGGAATAGCGGTAAGGGCAACCTCTTTCAATCTCGAAGAAGATGATATACGATTGCGTGTAACGATTCAGAGATAAGGACGGTGGAATTGGATGAAGACAGAAAAAGCGACATTTGCAGGCGGCTGTTTTTGGTGCATGGTCAAGCCGTTTGATTCCTATGACGGTATCGAGTCGGTGGTAAGCGGCTATACAGGCGGCAATGTGCCGAATCCGACGTATGAGCAAGTATGTTCAGAGACGACCGGCCATTACGAAGCAGTGCAAATCACCTTTCAGCCCGAAATTTTTTCGTATGAGAGACTATTGGAAATCTTTTGGAGCCAGATAGATCCGACAGATGCCGGCGGCCAATTTTTTGACCGCGGCCAATCGTATCAAACGGCGATTTTCTACCATTCGGAAGAACAGCGGTTAGCAGCGGAGCAATCGAAGCGGGATTTAGAGAAATCCGGCAAGTTTTCAAAGCCGGTTGCAACCAAAATTCTGGAAGCCAAGCCATTTTATTTGGCAGAAGATTACCATCAGGATTATTATAAGAAAAACCCTGCCCATTACAACCGTTATTCGGTTGGATCGGGAAGAGCAGGGTTCATTGAAAGAAATTGGGGTGGACAATCATGAAAGAAGATTTAAAAGCAAAATTGACGCCGATGCAATATCATGTCACGCAGGAAAATGGGACGGAGCCGCCCTTCCAGGGCGAATATGATCAATTGTTCGATGACGGCATCTATGTAGATATCGTTTCAGGAAAACCGCTTTTCAGCAGCAAAGACAAATACGATGCCCATTGCGGCTGGCCGAGCTTTGCAAAACCGCTGGAAGGTTCGGAAATCAAAGAAAGCTTTGATGCGAGCCACGGCATGAGAAGAACGGAAGTCAGAAGTGCGACGGCAGATTCGCATCTCGGACATTTGTTCCCGGACGGACCGTCTTCGCTTGGCGGCTTGCGCTATTGCATCAATTCGGCTGCCTTGCGTTTTGTGCCTAAAGACCAATTGGATGCAGAAGGCTTATCTGAATACAAACAGCTATTCGAATGAGGGGATGCCCGGACAAATGTCCGGGCTTTTCCTTGCCAAAATAGAGGAGGGGAATGGGTGAAACGCTCTTTTTATCAATTTGCGCTGAAATACCGGGGCAAGCTCGATGCGGATGATTTCTCGGAATTTGCAGAGTCCATGTTCTTAGACCACAGCTTTCCGAAAGCATCGGAAGACTTCGAAGAATTGTCCAGATATATTGAAGAACGGGCCCATCCCGTATTGAAAGCTTCGACTTTTGATGCGATTTGGGATGAATATAGGAGGCTTTAAGGTAATCGATTGCACTGGCTCTGAAAAAACAGTATGATTAGAACGACTAAAATAAAGTGAGGTTTTATAAATGAGTGTTCACATCAATGCAAAAAAAGGCGATATCGCCGATACGATCCTACTTCCGGGAGACCCGCTTCGCGCAAAATATATTGCTGAGACTTTCTTAGAAGACGCAGTATTGTATAACGATGTCCGCAACATGTTCGGATATACAGGTACATATAAAGGCAAACGCATTTCGGTTCAAGGAACTGGAATGGGCGTTCCTTCAATTTCCATTTACATCACGGAATTGATGAACGAATATGACGTACAGAAATTGATCCGCGTCGGTACTTGCGGTTCCATCCATGAAGATGTGAAAGTCCGCGACGTTATTTTGGCGCAAGGCGCATCTACAGATTCAAAAATGAACGAAATCATCTTCAATGGCGTAGACTATGCTCCGCTTGCAGATTTTGATTTGCTATTGAAAGCTTATAACGCTGGCCTTGAAAAAGGATTGAACTTGCGCGTGGGCAACGTTTTCACTGAGGACGTTTTCTACAACGAGTTTGCAGAACATGAAAAATGGGCTAAATACGGTGTCCTAGGCCTGGAAATGGAATCAGCTGCACTTTACACGTTGGCTGCAAAATTTAGCCGCAAAGCATTGTCTATCTTGACTGTCAGCGACCACTTGATCACTGGAGAAGTAACAACTTCAGAAGAGCGCCAGACAACTTTCAATGATATGATCGTTGTAGCGCTTGATGCTGCTATCCAGGAATAGGAACAAAAAAAGAGACTGTCTTGACAGTCTTTTTCTTTTAATTTTTAGCCAAGCCTGATAAAATCTATAACAGTTTGATTGGCAATTATGAAAGTGGTGAAAATGATGGATGAAAAGCGCCCAGGTGAGGAGCACCAACAGATCCCGCCGGCAGAAGAAGCTCCGTCCCATTTTATCCGGATGAAAACATTCTATTTTATCATGCTTGTTGTTGTTCTGATATTATGTACAGCGGGGTTAACCGTTTTTGCGTTGACGTTCGGAGACGAAAAAGCGGTGGAAGTGACTTCTCCACAGAGAAGTGAATTCCAGAAATTGTATGCAGCATATGATCAGCTGCATGCTGAATACTATGAAGACCTTGATGACCAGGAATTGATCAATGGCGCTATTAACGGCATGATCGATTCATTGGATGATCCGTATAGCGATTATATGAATAAAGAAGAGGCTTCCCAGTTTCTTGAAGGCATTTCTTCGAGCTTCCAAGGAATCGGAGCGGAAGTGCAGGAGCGCAACGGCTACATCAGTGTCGTCTCTCCGATCAAAAATTCTCCAGCTGAAAAAGCGGGAATTATGCCTGGCGATATCATCACACAAGTGGATGGCGAAAGCATTCAAGGAATGAGTGCTTCTGAAGCCGTCATTTTAATCCGCGGCGAAAAAGGCTCTGAAGTGACGTTGACCGTAAAACGCGGAGAATCGGCAGAGCCGATGGAATTTAAAATCATCCGCGATGAAATTCCCATTGAAACGGTTTATGCAGAAATGATCGGCGACAATGTTGCCCATATTCAAATTACCAGTTTCTCGGAAAACACATATGATGAATTGCTGAGCGCGATTACAGATATGGAAAAAGAAGGCATGGAAGCCCTCGTGATGGACGTTCGCCAAAATCCGGGCGGGTTGTTGACAACTGCTTTGGATATTTCGAATTTGTTCATTGAAGAAGGAAAAGAAATGTTTGAAGTCCAGGCCAAAGGCGAAGAGCCTGAAGTTTACATGTCTTCACCTGGAACAAAAGTAAAAGTTCCCGTCACATTGTTGATCGATGGCGGATCGGCTTCTGCCTCTGAAATTCTTGCAGGTGCAATGAGTGAATCTGCGGAAATCCAATTAGTCGGAGAAAAGACTTTCGGGAAAGGGACCGTACAGACAGCAAGTGACTTGGAAGACGGTTCGAACTTGAAATTTACGACGGCCAAATGGTTGACGCCGGAAGGCAATTGGATTCATGAAAAAGGCATTCAGCCGGATAAGGAAGTGGCCTATCCGGAATATGCATCATTGCCGATTTTAGATCCTTCGGTTGAACTGAAAGATGGGACAATTTCAGAAAACGTGCGGACAGCAGAGAAAATGCTGAAAGCGCTTGGCTTTGAAGTTGGAGAAATCGACGGTGTATTTGAAGAAAACCTTCAAGAAGCGGTAGAAGCGTTCCAGGAGGAAAATGATTTGGAACCGACAGGCATCGT
The DNA here is from genome assembly GCF_022819085.1 of Planococcus ruber. Taxonomy (GTDB): domain Bacteria; phylum Bacillota; class Bacilli; order Bacillales_A; family Planococcaceae; genus Planococcus; species Planococcus ruber. Next base: position 519,399 of record NZ_JALHAG010000001.1, read on the forward strand.
AACGGGAGATACAAGTTTTGCCATTATGGATGCACTGCGCTTGAAAATTGAAAAAGACGATCCGCAGCTTCTGGAAGCGAAGAAAATCGTGATGGAAGAAGCCGGAATTTCTGCTGAAACTGAAAAAGAAACAGAAGAAGCAGCGACAGAAGATGCAAAAGAGTAAATTTGAGGTCCGCTCCTAGCGGGCCTTTTTTATCTACATTCCATTTGAGGGGGAACCACAGTGAAAGACGTCTATTTATTCAGCGGCTTTTTAGGAAGCGGAAAAACGACGCTATTAAAAAATATCATTCAGCAAGCGAAAGAAGCCGGCCTGAAGCCTGCGGTCTTTATGAATGAGCTTGGCCAAATGAATTTTGACTCGGATGCAGTGGAAGACGGCGTGCCGTTAAAAGAATTATTGGATGGCTGCATCTGCTGCACCGGCTCTGAAAAATCGGAAGCCCAAATCCAGACTTTATTGGCTGAAGAGGATTTTGACCTGCTGTTGATCGAAACGACCGGCGCTGCCCATCCGGTAGAAGCTTTAGATGCAATTTTCTCTCCGTTATTTGCGGAACGTTTGAATTTCAAGGGAATCATTACCGTAGCAGATGGGAAGCGCTGGCTTGACCGGGGCCAACTGAGCCCGCAGATCCGTTCATTGTTCATCGAACAGATTCGCCACGCGGACTTAATCTTGGCCAATAAGATGGATCTATTGAGCGAAGAGGAACAAGGAAAAGTGACTTTCGAACTTCAGGGCCTGAATTCATCCGCTTCAATTTTGCAGACGACCCATTCAAAAGTTCCTTTTTCCATGCTTGAGAAATTGACTGCTTCGAAGAAAGGGGCAGTCGAATCCGCTCCAGTTTCCAAATTGAACTTAAATACACGCGTTTTTCCATTTGCAAAACCAGTCAAACGGGAAGATTTTGAAGCGTGGCTGCGCGCATTGCCGGAAACGGTTTACCGCATAAAAGGGTACGTGCCGCTAGAAGGGGATAAATACCCGCATGCGTTTCAATACGCTTACGGAATGGCCCAGTGGCTGCCGGAATACATGAAGATGAACACGCAGATTGTTGTAATCGGAGAAGGGATTGAAGGAGTGGAGCTGCCTTGATCGATGCTTACCGTAAGCTATGGAAAAATCGTGCCGGCGTTTTAGAGATTGAAACAGATGCTCAGCTGGAACAGGCTATCCGCATTGAATTAAACGATGAACTGACCCATCCGCGCATTCGGAAGCCGGTCGCAGAAAAGCTGGCTTTTGCGGCTGAACGGATCGGACAATCCGATTTGGCTGAAACAGAGAAAGCCCAATTGCTCGACCTATATAAAAAGATTGCTGCTCAACTTGGCTGAGCGGCAATCTTTTTTTGTTTGATCAATAATCGAATGGACAAAGTGAAGGCACCTGCTGAGAGGCCGGCGATCAATCCAATCCAATAGCCGAACGCTTCAAAGCCGGTGTAAGCGGCCAGCATATAACCGACGGGCAGGCCGATGACCCAGTAGGAAACGACGGCCATGACAAACGTGATGTTTACGTCTTTATAGCCTCTCAGTGCACCTTGCACCGGAGCTTGTATGGCGTCCGATACTTGGAACAATGCGGCGAACACGAGGAACTGGATTGCGAGCTGGATCACTGCCGGGTCCGAAGAATACAAGGCAGCGATGTGCCCGCGCATGAAAAACAGGATGGCCGCGGAAGCGAAGCTGAATGCCACTGCACTTGCAACACTGAGCCAACTGTACTGTCTAGCGTCCAAGAAACGTCTCGCGCCGACTTCAAATCCGACAAGGATAGTGGCACCCATTGAAATGCTGAGCGGCAGCATGTATAGAAGCGATGTGAAATTGATCGCAATTTGATGCGCTGCAATCGTAATGGTTCCATATGTACTCATCATTAACGTGACAGCGGAGAAAATACTCGTTTCTGCGAAAATTGAAATGCCGATCGGCACGCCGATTCGGCTGATTTCGGAAATTCGCGCTAGCGATAGTTTCGTCCAAGCCCTGAAGATGGCGAATTCGGCAAACGGTTTTCTTTTGTGGATGATCCAGACAGCGATGGCAAGCACAAGCCAATACGTAATGGCGGATGCGTAGCCTGCTCCGGGACCGCCGAGTTCCGGAAATCCGAAACTGCCGAAAATCAGCAGATAGTTGAAAAAGACATTGATGGGCGCTGACATCAGCGAGATGAACATGGAGACGCGGGTCGCTCCAAGTGCATCGATATAGGAGCGAAGGGCATTATAGGCGAATAGCGGAATGAGCCCTAAGCTCATTGCGAAGATATATTCCGCTGCGACCGCTTCCACTGCCGGTTCCAGGTCCATCAAACCAAGGAGCGGATCGATACCGAACAGGAAAAACAGAAAAACGGCAACCGCCAATAGAATGGCGACATAAATTCCGTGCTGGACCGCATCTTTTACTTCTTCTTTTTTCTTAGCCCCCATCAATTGTGCTACAATTGGAGTGATGGACATCAGTATGCCGGCTAGCCCGATGTACACGGGAACCCAAAAAGAAGAGCCGATGGAAACGCCGGCCAAATCTTCGGTTCCATACCGGGCAGTCATATAGATATCAAAAAAAGTGACCAAATACATGGCAACTTGTGTAATGAGTATCGGCAAAACGATTTTGAAAAGCAATTTCAGTTTTTCAGATTTTGTTTTAGTTTCGACCATGATCCATCCTCCAGTAAGACACTCCGTCCGCATGTTAAGCGGACGCAAATAATTCAAATAAGCCTAAGTATAGCATAGAAAACCCGTGCATTTAGATGCACACAAGACAGAATAAAGAGATATTTTCTAGAGAGTAGGATACAGAATGAAGAAAAGAACGATTTTATTGACAGGCGGCGGCACTGCCGGGCACGTCTCGCTGAACCAGGCCATTCTTCCGGAATTGCAGAAGCTTGGCTTTAATGTAGAATACATCGGATCGAAAGACGGCATTGAAAGTGAACTGATTCCGGAGACATTTCCAGAAGTGCCGTACCATGCCATCTCCAGCGGCAAACTGAGACGCTATTTCTCCATGAAAAACTTCTCAGATCCTTTCCGGGTAGGGACTGGATTGCTACAGGCGCTAAGCATTATCCATAAGACAAAGCCGGAAGCGATTTTCTCAAAAGGCGGCTTTGTTTCGGTGCCGGTTGCCATGGCTGGGAAAATGTTAGGTGTTCCGGTCATCATCCACGAGTCTGATGTGACTCCCGGCCTTGCAAATAAAATTGCGATGCCGTTTGCCAACCATATCTTCACCGTGTTCAAAGAGACGCTGAAGCATGTGCCGGCGGAAAAATCAACTTGCACCGGTTCCGTTATCCGCAGCGAATTGATGGAAGGCTCCGCTGAAATCGGAAAAGAATTGTGCCATTTTGAATCGGACTTGCCGGTATTGATGATTATGGGCGGCAGCCAAGGCTCGGCTGTTGTCAATGAAGCAATCCGCAGCAACTTGCCAGCCTTGATGGAAGCGTATAATGTCATCCATTTATGCGGGAAAGGCAATTTGGATGCATCGTTGGAAAACCTTCCTAATTATTGCCAATTTGAATACGTTACAACCGAACTTCCGCATCTTTTGCATATGACGGATTTTGTCGTATCGCGGGCAGGTTCGAATTCAATATTTGAATTTTTGGCTTTGAAAAAACCGATGCTGCTCATTCCGCTTTCTCGGCAGAAGAGCCGTGGAGACCAAATTTTAAATGCCCAATTGTTCAAACAGCAAGGCTTTGCCCACGTCATTGAAGAAGAGGATTTAACGCCTGAAAATTTCCTTTCCGAAATGCAAAAGCTTCATTTGGATGAAGATTTGCTTGTGGAAAACATGACGATGGCAGAACCGCCGAAAACGTCCAGTGAAATGGCCAAACTCGTGATTGCCCATTCTAAGGCCCGCTATATTAAGAAATAGGGTTCCGATATACACAAATTTTTAGCCAGGAGTGACGAAATGGAAATTACTTTATTGAAAGTCCATGGTTCCATGAACACGTTTTATTTGCTGGAAGGTCCGGAAAACGATCATTACGATCAGTTGGCCGTCCAGTTAGCGAAGATGGATTCTTCCGTCGACGGCTTGCTCGTTGTCTTGCCCTCTGACAAGGGCCAGGCAAAAATGCGGGTCTTTAACCGCGATGGGTCCGAAGCGTCGATGTGCGGCAATGGATTGCGCTGTGTCGCCCGTTATGTATGTGAACGTGACGGATTGGATGAAGCTGTTATTGAAACGATGAAAGCTTCATTGGCAGTGAAAAAGGAGCAGCCGCTTGGTGATGGAAATGCTATGTACGCGGTGGAGATTTCACCGGTTTCATTCCAATTGGCTGATTTGCCGATGGTTTATGAAGGGAATAGCGAATGGCTGATGAAGCCGCTTCCTTTCATTTCGGAAGAAATTGCTTTTTCTGCAGTGGCTGTTCCGAATCCGCATCTGATCGGAATTGTGCCAAAAGCGTATCTACAGGACGATAGCCATCAGAAAAAATGGGCGGAAACGTTCAATGGCCCGAATGGCTATTTTTCAGATGGCGTGAATGTCAGCTATGTGACGAAAGTGGAAACCGGGATTTTCGTCAAGACGTTTGAGCGCGGCGTCGGCTTTACCAATGCTTGTGGGACAGCTATGACCGCCTCCGCATTAATCAGCTGTTTATCGGGTATGGTCCCATACGGAGAAGTGACGGTCTACAACCCGGGAGGCATGGTGAAATGCCGGGTAGAAAAAGAAGGCGCTGATTTTAATCTCGCTTTATCGGGCAATGCCACCTACCTTTCGCGCCACCGCTTTGAATGGGCAGAAGAACTGGCAAACAGCAAATTTCTTTCGTCAGAGACTTTTGATGAACAGGAAGACTACGAACGCTTCATTGATAAAGTAGCGGTGAAAGCTAAACAATTCGTTTAATAGAAAAGAGTGCTGTGGATGGGTAAACCTTTTACGAAAGAACAATTGGACTTGCTTTACGGAAGCGTCGATGACCTGGTTTTTTTCATGCGGCAAGAAGGGGAGACGTTCATTTACGAGTATGTGAATCCGGCCTGCAAGGCCGTTTTCAAGAAAGATCTTACCGGGACTTCTGTAGATGACAGCATGCCTGCAGAATTAGCGGAGGACATCAAAGGCTCCTATCTGACTGCTATGGAATCGGGGAAACCTTATACGTATCAGGACTATAATCTTTTCAGCGAAAACCATGCGGCCAATGAAACAAAAGTGACGCCGATTTTTGCCGTAGGAATTTGGTATATTTTGGCGATTACCAAAAATGTCACCAAGCAAAAGAAAGTGGAAGAGGGCTATTTGTTTTACCAATCCCTCATCCGGGACTCCTTAGACCCGATGATCACGTTGACTTCGGACTTTTTCATATTTGGAATGAATGAAACCTACGCGAAAACGTTCGATATTCCAAAAGAACAATGGATCGGCAAACATTATAGCAAGCTTCCATATGTCGACGATTATACATTTCAGAATATTAAAGAAGAGCTGAAAAATTTTAAAGCGGGTGTAAGCCCGCAGCATACAGTGATCAGCAGAAAGAAAAATGACGGCGAGACCGCTTTTTTCTCTGTGAACTATTCTCCGGTTTATGAAGGTAAAATGATACGGGCGTTCCATATCGTTCTGCGCGAGTTGAATAATGCCTCGGAACTGATCGAAGAGCTGAAGAAAACTGAAAATGTTTTGGAAAGCTACAAAGCCGCTTTGAATTACGCAGCTCTTGTAGGCATGTGGCACCCTGACGGCAAAATCGTCTACATGAATGACAACTTCAAGAACTTGACCGGATTTGAGCGGAAAGAATTGATCGGCTCGAACATCAAAGAAATTGGAAAGGCGTTCATGACCGATGAAGAATTCAGTGAAATCACTGAAACGGTGCTATCCGGTAAGATTTGGCGGGGGGAGTTGAAAAGCTTAACAAAATCCGGCGGTCATTTCTGGGTGGATACAACCATCGTTCCTTTAACACGATACAACGGGAAAGTATATCAATTGTTATCCATCATGTTTGATATCACCGATCGCAAAGAATTGGAGCGGAAACTGCATTTTATGGCTTACCATGACGGGCTGACGAAATTGCCGAACCGGCTTATGATCGTCAAAGAGTTTATGGAAATGAAAAGGCGTGCAGATGAAACCGGAGAATGGATTGCCATCCTTTATATGGACGGCGATGGATTCAAAAACGTGAATGATAAATATGGCCATGATGTAGGCGATGAATTCATTTACCGCTTTGGCCAAACCATCCAGAGCAGTTTGCGCAAACAGGATATGGTCGCCCGAATAGGCGGAGATGAATTTTTAGTTGCCTTGGCCGGACTGGCGCCGGAGGATGCCGTCAACCAAATTGACCGGATCATCGATCGGATTAAAAAGGAGCTGCAAACTGGCTGGGAAATAGAAGGCATCCATTTTTCGCCGACTGCGACAATCGGCGTCTCCATTTATCCTGAACACGCCAGCGACTTGGAAACTTTAGTAAATCAGGCGGACCTTGCTTTATATAATGCGAAAAGAAGGGGCAGAAACCTTGTTTTTTATTATCAAAAAACAAAGGGAAAGTTCTAGAATATCCAGTCAAAATAAGGTGTTGAAGGCGTGAAAGCGCTTTAAAAGGCTTTATGTGAATATTTTCACTAAAAACCATTGTTTTTTTTACTGGAAGTAGTAAGATTGATATGGAAATTTGTTCTTCATGCGATGAGCGCCTTCGCTTTATGTATCCACGCGGGCGTGATAAAATATTGAAGGTACACATATAATAATAGCGACTGCCATAAGGCAAAATAGTTGGAGGTTTTTTAATGTCTAGCAATTATTCAGATGCAAAATCCCCATGGAGTTCCATTACAGGGCCGAACCTTGGCTACGTCATGGAAATGTATGACATTTACCAAGAATCGCCGGAATTGCTTGATCCGGAATTTGCAGAGATGTTCAAACAATATGGACCACCTTTTGAAAACAGCCAACCATCAGCAACTCAGGCAATTTCTGAGGCAGCTGGAACAGTTGAACCGAACAAGTTCGGAAAAGTATTGGCGGCAGTTCAATTAGCTGAAGCGATTCGTGCGCACGGCCATTTGGCGTCTGACATTTATCCGTTAAATGATCAGCCAAAAGATACTTCCCGTTTGGAGCCATCTGCATATGGCTTAACGGAACAAGATTTAAGAGAAGTGCCGGTTTCACTGCTTTTATCTGAAGCGCCTTCCAACATCTCAAACGGTTTAGAAGCCATTGCGTATTTGAAATCGCTTTATACGGATAAAGTCGCTTTCGAGTTTTCCCATATCGTTCAGCCGCAGGAACGCAGCTGGATCCAAGCGAAAATCGAAGCTGGAGAATTTAAGCCTTCATTAGACCACGAGAAGAAAAAAGAGGTTTTGGATCTTTTGACGCGTGTTGAAGGGTTCGAGAAATTCGTCCACCGTACTTTTGTCGGCCAAAAACGTTTCTCTATTGAAGGCGTAGACACCCTTGTCTTGCTGATCGATGAACTTGTCCGCTTATCAGAAGAAAAAGGAACAGAAAAAATCATGATCGGGATGGCGCATCGCGGTCGTTTAAATGTGCTCACACACATTTTGCATAAGCCATACGAAATGATGTTTGCCGGTTTTGCACATGTCGGAGACGAAGCGTTTCTTCCGGAAGACGGATCGGTCCAAATTACAAAAGGCTGGTTCGGCGATGTGAAATATCATATGGGTGCTGCTTATACATCACCTAAAGGCACAAACATCAAACTTGCCTACAACCCATCCCATTTGGAAATTGTCAGCCCGGTAGTTGCGGGTCAAACGCGCGCTGCACAGGAAACGACAAATCAGCCGGGCATTGCTGACATCGACTCTAAGAAAGCATACGCGATTCTTGTTCATGGCGATGCGGCATTCCCAGGGCAAGGCGTTGTAACGGAAACATTAAACTATAGCCGTATCCGCGGATTCCAGACTGGCGGTTCCATTCACGTCATCGCCAACAATATGATCGGCTTTACGACAGAGCAATACGATTCGAGATCGACTCATTATTCTTCAGATCCTGCAAAAGGCTTTGAAGTTCCGGTCATTCATGTAAACGCAGACGATCCGGAAGCTGTGATTGCAGTCGCCCGTTTTGCGTTTGAATACCGCGAGAAATTCGGCAAGGACATTCTGATTGATCTGATCGGCTACCGCCGCTACGGACATAACGAAATGGATGAGCCGCTCGTGACGAATCCGATGATGTATCATGAAGTCCATAAGCATGACACCGTCCGTGCATTATACGGACAGCAGCTCGCTGCAGAAAAAGTTCTTTCAGAAGAAGATGTAAAAGCACTCGATGCCGATACGCAGAAAGAAATGCAGGAAGCTTATGACCATGTGAAAGAAAACAAAACTGACGACGCACCGAAAATGACGATGCCGGAAGCTGTCTCAAAAGGCTACCCGGAAGTGCCGACTGGCGTCGAAAAAGACGTACTTGCCAAAATGAATGAAGAATTGCTGACTTGGCCGAGTGATTTCTCTGTTTTCAGCAAATTGGCCCGCATTCTGAAACGCCGTGAAGATCCGTTTAACGGCAAAGGCAAAATCGATTGGGCGCATGCGGAAACATTGGCATTCGGAGCAATCCTGCAAGACGGCCATCCAATCCGTTTGACAGGGCAAGATGCACAGCGCGGAACGTTCGCTCATCGCCATCTTGTGCTTCATGACGATAAAACAGGCAATGAATTGATCCCGCTTCACCATATTTCTGGAGCAAACGCTTCTTTTGTCGTTTACAACAGCCCATTGACTGAATCGGCAGTATTAGGATTTGAATATGGCTATAATGTTGAAAATGAAAATGCTTTAGTAATTTGGGAAGCTCAATATGGAGATTTTGCCAACATGGCACAAATGATGTTCGACCAGTTCATTTCTGCTGGACGCTCTAAGTGGGGGCAAAAGTCAGGGCTTGTCATGCTTCTTCCTCACGGCTACGAAGGCCAGGGGCCGGAGCACTCAAGCGCCCGTCTTGAACGCCATCTTCAAATGGCAGCGGAAAACAACTGGACGGTTGCCAACTTGTCCAGTGCAGCGAACTATTTCCATATTCTTCGCCGCCAGGCTAAAATGTTGACCGAAGAAGCGATCCGCCCATTAATTATTGTTTCGCCTAAATCATTGCTGCGCCACCCATTAGTTGGTGCGGAAGTGGATGATTTGACAGAAGGCCATTTCCAGACAGTTATTGAACAGCCTGGAATGGGAACAAAAGACAAAAAAGTGGAACGCATCCTATTTGCAAGCGGCAAAATGGCGATTGACTTGGCTGAACGCGTGAGAGATGGAAAAGGCTACGAGTGGGCTCATATTGTCCGCGTTGAACAGCTTTATCCATTCCCAGCGGAAAAAATTCAAGCGATTGTTGACCGCTATCCGAATGTCAAAGAGCTTGGCTGGGTGCAGGAAGAACCGCAAAACATGGGTTCATGGACTTTTGCAGAGCCGTACCTTCGTGAAATCGCGGCAGGCAAAGACGTGTCTTATTATGGACGTATCAAACGCCAAAGCCCGGCTGAAGGCGACGGAGAAGCTCATAAAGCAGAACAGACTCGAATCATCGATGCAGCATTGGCAAAAGCGTAATCCTTTCACTAAGGAGGAGCTTTTCCTATGCGGTGTCTGATACAATAAGATGAACGGTTAAGAACGGGATATTCTAAGGAGGAATTTTTTGTGGCAGAGATCAAAGTACCAGAATTAGCAGAATCGATTACAGAAGGAACGATCGCCCAGTGGCTAAAACAACCAGGCGAAACAGTTGAAAAAGGAGAATTCATCGTTGAACTGGAAACAGATAAAGTAAACGTTGAAGTCATTTCCGAAGAAGCCGGAGTTGTCCAAGAACATTTGGCGCAAGAAGGCGACACTGTGGAAGTTGGACAAGTCATCGCGATCGTTGGCGAAGGTTCAGGCGAAAGCGCTGCAGCTGCTCCAAAAGCGGAAGCGCCTGCACCGTCAGAAGAGCCGGCTAAATCAGAAGCTCCTGCAACAATGGAAGCGAACGAAAAAGCACCGGCAATCGAAGAGCAGTCTTCTTCGGACCGTACAATCGCAAGCCCGGCTGCACGCAAATTAGCTCGTGAAAAAGGCATCGACCTTGCTGCTATTTCACCAGTAGATCCGATGGGACGCGTTCGCGTACAAGACGTAGAAGCTCATGGTTCTAAACCTGCAGCAAGTGCGCCAGCAGCGAAAACGGAAGCGCCGAAAGCTTCAGCTCCTTCATCCGATGAAGAAAACGGCCGCATCGTGCGCGAGAAAATGTCTCGCCGCCGCCAAACGATTGCCAAACGCTTACTAGAAGTCCGCCAGTCTACAGCGATGTTGACAACGTTCAACGAAATCGACATGACAAACGTGATGGCGCTTAGAAGCCGCAAAAAAGACAAGTTCCAGCAAGACCATGACGGAACTCGCCTAGGCTTCATGTCATTCTTCACAAAAGCGGTAACTGCAGCACTTAAAAAATATCCATATGTCAATGCTGAACTAGATGGCACAGATCTTCTATTGAAACAGTTCTATGATGTGGGCATCGCCGTTTCAACTGAAGAAGGCTTAGTTGTGCCGATCGTACGCGATACAGACAAGAAAAACTTTGCTGAAATTGAAGAAAGCATTGCAGATCTTGCGAAAAAAGCACGCGATAAAAAACTTTCGATTGCCGATATGACAGGCGGATCATTCACGATCACTAACGGTGGTGTCTTTGGTTCATTGATGTCAACGCCAATCTTGAACGGTACACAAGTAGGGATTCTCGGAATGCACACTATCCAGAAACGTCCGGTCGCAATCGGCGATTCAATCGAAATCCGTCCGATGATGTACGTGGCTCTTTCTTATGACCACCGCGTAATCGACGGAAGCGATTCTGTTGGATTCCTGAAAATGGTAAAAGAATTAATCGAAAACCCAGAAGATCTTCTATTGGAATCGTAAAAGGCATTTCTTTTGTGAAGGGAGCCCTGCATTTGCAGGGCTCCCTTTTGTTATGCGATGATAGGGAGAGAGCGGTTGAAGGCGGTGGCATTAAATGGACATCAGTTTTTTTGTGGAATTAGTGAAGGAATACGGCTATGTCAGCATGTTCATTTTCAATTGGCTCTTGCTGTTCGGTTTGCCGATTCCAAATGAAGTGGCTGCCGCTTTTTCAGGCGTTTTGACGGAAGTCAGCTATTTCAAGCCGGTGTATGCGTTCCTATCTGCATATCTGGGATTGATCTCGAGCAACAGCTTTGCTTATTTCATCGGCCGGTTGCTTGGGCATCGTTTGATTCACCGGCTCAATCGCACGCGGCTGGAAGGCGTGATTTCCCGCTTTTCCGTGTTCCTTGAAAAGCATGGCCCCTTAGCAATTTCGTTCAGCTTCTTTTTGCCTGGCATTCGCTGGGCGATGCCATATGTCGTTGGAGCGAACCGTTATCCATTCGTATCCTATATGCTTTATGCCTATACTGCCGGGTTGATCTGGATGTTGGTCTACTTCAATATCGGACGGACGTTCCCATATGCCTATCAGTCCATCCTCGAAAATCTGCAAATGTTTTCGGTTGCCTTGTCTGTAATCGTCGTTTTGCTGGTTGCGGCCCGGTTAGTATGGAGCAAGAAAACCGGCAGCGATAAGCGCAATTGAATTTTAGCCGGTTTTTCCTTATACTGAAAGGTAGACATAAAGAAAAGGATGAGGCATGTGATTCATAACGAATGGCTGACAAAAAAGACAATCCGTACGGTGACTTGCACGCATACAAATGCGGCGAAATTTTTGGTTTCCAATGTGTTGACGGAAGGCAAAACGTACGAAGTGAAAAATGAAACAGAAGAATTCATCTTTGTCGTGGACAACACGGGCAAAGTTGGCGGGTTTTACAAAACGTATTTTGAATAAGGAAGGAAAGCCGGTGCCAGCTCATCGGTTTTTTTCTTTGGAAAGAGGGAGAAGACATGGCTTTGATGGAACAAGAAATGGATAAACGCAATCGAACCGGCAAGGATTATGGCGATGACGCCAAGCTGATTGCTGCCGGGGGATATATTGCACCCGACGAAAATCTTTGGCAAGACATATTGGCCGCTGTCATGCTGCAAAAGCCGGTGCTGCTGAAAGGGCCGACGGGCGCAGGGAAAACAAAACTTGCTGAAAGCATATCCGCCCAATTCGGCCAGCCGATGCAGAGCATCAACTGCTCGGTGGATTTGGATGCAGAAGCGCTTTTAGGCTTTAAGACGTTGACGCAGCGGAATGGGGAAAGCCAAATTGAATTCGTGGAAGGCCCGGTCGTCAAGGCGATGAAAAATGGCCATTTCCTTTACATTGATGAAATCAATATGGCAAAGCCGGAAACTTTGCCGATTCTTCACAGTGTACTGGATTATCGCCGCATGATGACCAATCCGTTCACAGGAGAAGTGATTCAAGCACATCCTGATTTCGGTGTCATTGCAGCGATAAACGAAGGGTATATCGGGACGGCACCGATGAATGAAGCGCTGAAAAACCGTTTCATCGCGTATCCAATCCCTTATTTGACAGGGGAACAGCTGCAGCAATTATGGGATCGTGAATTTCCGGAAGCGGGTCCTGAATTGAAAACGTTCATGCTCGATTTAGCTTCAGACTTGATGAAGCAAGTTCAAAACGGGCTATTGTCGGAAGAGGCGGCTTCCATCAGGAGTTTGCTGGATGCTACCGCGCTGGCGCAGCATATGGATCCGCTGCGTGCGGTCCGCTATGCGATTGCCGAAAAGCTCGAGGATGAAAGCGAACGCGACTTGTTTATGGATCTTGCAAATACGTGGAAAAAGTAGGTGTGACACATGGCATCTGTCAATCGATTTATTCAGTTCAATAATGAAACCATTGATACAAAATTGCTGCATCAGATGGAAATGCTGGCCGGGGCGCTTGCAGATGCCCCGTACCTGAAAGTGACCACCCGAAAATTGCTGGAATTCCGCCCGTCTGAATCAGCGCTGTCCATCAGCGTTTTTTGGCGGCACCGCCCAAAGCAGATTGAACGGAACGGCTATTTGTCCGATATCTATTTGCTCGCAGCCGGCTATTGGCGCCATTTCAATTTAGGCATTTGGCGGCGCTTCCTTAAGGAAGAAAGCGAATTGCCGCACTTGCGGCAGCAGCTGCTCCTTTGTGCAGAGGAATTCCGGCTGATTGAGCAGATCAGCCAAGAACGCCCCGGAACCCGTGAAGCGTTTGCGATTCGGGAAGGGGTCTATATCGACTACCATAAAGGCCATTACCGCCAAAATATGCAAAAAGGCTTTAAGGCGGAAGCGTTTTTAAACGCCGCTTTCTTGGCGCTACGCGGCCAATCAGCTGAAATGGAAGAATCTTTTAGTGAATTGTTTTTCTTATGGTCAAGAATGTTTGATGCAAAATCGACTGCCGACTCTTGCGCAGTCGTTGACAGCTTGATGGGAAGGCTTGAGTATTGGATTCTCCAGGACATGGTGCTCAGCTATTATACGTTTGGCGACTCGATCGACGAAGTTCCGCCGTTTCGCTACTACGAGGGCATGGAGACCGAGGCTTCTAAAGAAGGGAAAAACATCGATACCATTGAAGAGTGGTTCCAGACGTGGCACCGGGAAACGGAAAATGAGACGTCTCCTGCTATGGAATTTGAATTGGACAAAGGCGATTCCAAGCCAACGGACGGCGGCAGGGAAGACGAAGGCAGCGGAGAACCGGAGCAAACGGCCCAAGGAAATTCAGCAGGTGAACATCTTAAAGGCAACGATGATAACGACCGGAAGATGGAGGACCAGCCGAAAAAGGCCGCTGGAAAATTCGGCGCCGCCAATGAAGCGGTGGAATACACGGAAAAGCGCATCGAATTGTCCGGAGACCACCGGCAATCGATTGAAGCTTGGCGAAGAAAGCAGGCGCCCTATGTGCGGGCTCTTTTAAAAGAATTGAAAAAGAGAATGACGCAGCGCCGGCAAGAAGCGAGAGGGAATTTGAATGCGGGAAGGCTGTCGAAAAATCTATTGCCTTTGGTGATCGAGGAGCGACCAAAACCTTTTTACCGCAAATCAGCCCCTTCGAAAGAATTGGATGCCGTGTTCTGTTTGCTGATCGATGGATCTGCATCGATGGTGGACAAATTAGAAGAAACGAGGCAAGCGGTTTTATTATTCCATGATGTCTTGCGGAATCTCAATGTACCGCATGAAATTGTTTTATTTTATGAAGACGCCTATGAAGCAAGTGAAGCGAGCCAGCCCAATTATTTTGAATGGATGCATAAATTCGAAGACGGCAGCCGCGACCATGCACCCGAAATCTTTTCTTTAGAAGCCCATGAAGACAACCGGGATGGATTTGCCATCCGTTGGATGACAGACCGGCTTCAGCAGCGCAGCGAAAAACACCGCTTTTTACTGGTCTTTTCAGATGGTGAGCCTTCTGCCTATGATTATGCAGAGAACGGCGTAGTGGATACGGCAAACGCTGTTTTAGAAGCGAAAAAAAGCGCAATCGAAGTGCTCCATCTGTTTTTGAGCAGCGAGCCGATTTCGGAAGAGCAGGCTTCTTTTTATCAAATGATGTACGGCAATAAATCGGTCAGTGCGGATTCCTTGGAGCAGTTTGTGGAACAGACTTTGCGCCTCTTGAAACGGACATTGCATTTGGTGATCCAGTCCGGTTGACTGCCAGCAGACAAAAAATATCCCCGGAAGCGATGTGCTTCCGGGGATATTTGCGGTTTATGGACGGTTGCCTTCGCGATCGTCTTGGATGGAAAGTAGCCGCTGCTTCAAGTCTTCTTCCATGCGGCCGATTTCGATTTCTGCCGCTTTGCGGTTTTTGCGTCCTTCGGCTTGGATGCGCAATGTTTCTTCAATCGTCGTCAATAAGTTTTCCTGCGTCTGTTTCAGCGTTTCGATTTCAACCAATCCGCGTTCGTTTTCTTTAGCGGTTTCAATCGAATTGAGCTTCAGCATTTCTGAGTTCTTCAACAGCAATTCGTTTGTAGTAGAAGTCACTTGCTTTTGGGCTTCAACGGCTTTCATTTGGCGGTTCAACGTCAAAGCGATGGCAATCTGGTTTTTCCACAACGGAATCGATGTCATGATCGACGACTGGATCTTTTCAGCCAAAGTCTGGTTTGTCTGCTGGATCATGCGGATCTGCGGTGCACTTTGAATCGTGATCTGGCGGGACAATTGCAAATCGTATAGCCGCTTCTCCAGGCGGTCCAAAAATTGGGCCATGTCGTTTACTTCCTGGTAAGCCATTTGGTCATTCGACTGTTCCGCTTTTTTTCGCAGGGCAGGGATGGTCTCGTTAAGGATTTCGTCCCGCTTGAGTTCTGCTGCTGCGATGTAGACGTTCAAGGCCTGGAAATACGTTTTGTTCTGGTCATATAACTGCTCCAGCATCTGAACGTCTTCCAGCAGCCCGCGTTTTGAATGGTCCAACTGGACGCTGATGCGGTCTACCTGGGTGCTGAGCTTTTGATATTTCGTCATCATCTCCTGGACGGAGTATTTTGCTTTGGCAAATAATTTGCGGAGGCCGGAGCGTTTTTCCTGGGAAAGTTCTTCCGGATTCAATTCCTGCAATTTTTTCATCAAATCATGGAGAACATCGCCGACCGGCCCGATGTCTTTTTGCTGCACATGGTCAAGCATCTTATGGGAGAACTGCCCCAATTGATTTTGGGCGTTGGCGCCGTATGTTAAAATGGCTTCATAGTTTCCTGCAGGAATCTGCTTGGCCAGTTCACGCGCTTTTTCCTGCTCGTCTTTAGTGAGGCGCTCCATTAAAGCGACAGGGCGGCCGTCTTCGCGTTTTGCCAAATTCACTTCTTCTTTCATGGGCTCCATGCCGAATGGGTTGCCGAGTAAATCATCCAATTCACTTTGATTCGATCGATTTTGTGTCATGTTCCACGTCTCCTTCATCGTCTGATGGCGCTTTTTGCACGAGCAATTGCTGATTATTGTGCTGGTCTACGGTCAAGCGGGCATAATCGAGCTCCATCCGAAGTTTTTCCACGTCGGTTGAAAGCACTTTCTGCAAATCCCGTTCCATGACGCTCGTCATCGACCGGAGGGTCTCATGCGTATCTTGGAGCGCAATTTTCAACTCCCGGTCTTTTACCGGCTGGCCGACAAGAAGCGTATACTTTTCGGTCAATTCCAGTGCCGTATCCAAATGGGAATAAAAGAAAGAATCCACTAGATAGAATTTACGAGGATTCGTTTGGACCTGCTGCACGATTTTATTCGAGAACCGGGTCAATTCCATCAATTGTTTGAATGAAGCGATGGAACGCACACGGTAATAATTTCCTTGGAGCTGTTTAATTTTATTTTTTGCTTCTTTTACTTGATGGCGGATATGCTTATATTCGCTCCGGGTCATTCCAAGTTTCTTGGAATCGGAGGAAAACTGAATTTGTTTGACGGTCGTATTGCTGGCGATATAGGTTCCGGCTGCAACCGCCCCAGAAGCAATCAGGCCGATTTCAGCGCCCATATAGAGCACCGGGAACATCACGCTCATAAGAGGCAGGCTGATGCTTTGGCGTTTTATGAAGTTCTCGAAAGCCTTCATCGGAATTCCTCCTTTCCTGCTACTCAATAATACGTTTCAATATGCAAAAAGTTTCAGTTATTTGCTTAACTCCCTTCCATTTTACAGCGAAGGCAAAAGCAATACAAACTTTGCGGGCTAAAGCAGGGAAGATTCGAAATACTGGACAAGCGCCGAAAAATTTGGCAAAATGCATAGTAGAGAAATGGAGTGGCCGGTGCATGCATGAAGTGGTTTACATGAAAGCGGAGTTTGAACCGTGGTGGATGTTCGAAGAATGGGAAGAAAAAGTTCTTTCCCGCAAAACATTTTCGAGCAAAGTTGAAGCGCGGAAATATTGGGATGGATTGGTGGAAGAGCTTAGGCGCAACTATCCCTTAAGTGAAATCCGGGAACCGGCGTTTGCTGCGTTTTGGCGCGAAGGCGAAATCGAGTATTGCGAATCATGCGATGACGATATGCAGATGTATTACGGATTGCTTTGGCTGGAAAATGGCAGCACAATAAAAAGTTTTTAGATTTATTTGACTTTTCTAATTTGCTTGCTATAATGAATATATAGCACTAAGATGTTTGACGAAGTTAAAATCAGATTTCACCAGCAACAGCTATTCACCTATTCAAAAAAGTGATCAGCACGTTATGGTACTTTTTTGAATATGTGAATTTTTTTTATGGAAATTCCATATTGCAAATTTTTTATCTACAGGAGGTAGTACACATGCAACAAGGTACAGTTAAATGGTTCAACTCAGAAAAAGGTTTCGGTTTTATCGAAGTTGAAGGCGGAGATGACGTATTCGTTCACTTCTCAGCGATCCAAGGCGAAGGCTTTAAAACGCTTGACGAAGGACAAAAAGTTGAGTTTGAAGTAGAGGAAGGCAACCGCGGACCTCAAGCTACAAATGTTACTAAACTATAATCTCCAAGAACCGCTCATCTGATGGGCGGTTCTTTTTTGCTTAAAATTAATTTCTTTATATTCGGAATTATCCGTATTTATTTTTTATGAAAGTGCCCTTTGTTTAAGTTACGATGTGTTTTGGGTATAAATGAGATAGGCATAGATGAACTTGAACAGGAGGGAATAGAATGGCCGGATCAAACGATATGCAAAATACGGAAGACCTAAGAGGCGTAATTGTCTCTTTTGACACAGCAAAAGGCTTTGGCTATATAAAAGGCGATAATGGAGAAATGTTCTTCACGCATGCCAAGCATACGGATACTGATGACGTATCGAATTTCAAAGAAGGCATGATCGTCAACTTTATCGCGGTTGACGGAGCGCCCGGAAAAGAAAGAATCGCCACGAATATTACAATGGATTTCTAAATTTTCTCGTACTAAAAATTTCTGTGCGAAAAAGGAGATAGTTCTATGACGGATGCTTATTTAAAGAAACCGCTGCCATCGGTAGATGAGCAGAAGGACTTCTACCAACAGCTGCGGAGCAGGATTGAACATTGGCTTGAAAACAAATCAGGGCCACTCAGCCGCTTCAGCAAATACCTCTTATTTGCGCCGGACCTTTTCCATTTGCTGACGAAATTGATGCTGGACAGCCGCATCGATTCCAAAAACAAAGGCATGGTAGGTGCCGGGATTCTCTACTTTATCGCACCGATTGATTTCTTGCCGGAATTTATCGTAGGGCCGGGAGGTTTCCTGGATGACGTGGTGGTAGCGGTTTTCGTTATTAACACGCTGCTCAACAAATTCCCGATCGAAGTCATCGAAGAACATTGGGCCGGCGACGACGAACTGTTGTCCGTTGTCCGCGGCATATCCAATTCAGGCAATAAATTCGTTTCCAAATTGCCGGCTGGCCGTTTAGTGAAGCGTTTCATGAAATAAAAACAGATTGCATAGGCGAACCGCAGGCAGCTCCGTGTATTCGGAGCTGCCTGCGGTTTTTATTTTGGCCGACGGGAGAGCAGTAATTTTGCCGAACGCGCGCAAACTTCTGCGAACGCGCGCAAATTCTCCTGAGCGAGCGCATTTCTTTCTGAACGCGCATATTTCTATTTAAGCGCGCGCAAATTCGTTTGAACGCACACAAACCTATCATTTTAATATCAAGACATAGAAAAACCGCCTCTCCCGACGAGAGGCGGTTTAAAATCATTAGTTGGTGATGCCTTGAGCTTCTTTCCATTCCAGGAATTCATCGTAGCTCAATTGCTTGTCAAGGATGGAGCCGTCTTCACGGATTTCGATGACGCGGTTCGCAACCGTTTGGATAAACTGATGGTCATGTGAAGTGAAGACCATCGCGCCTTTGAAAGCGATCATGCCGTTGTTGAGCGCTTGGATGGATTCAAGATCCAAGTGGTTTGTCGGCTCATCCAAAAGCAAAACGTTCGCGTGCGAAAGCATCATTTTTGAAAGCATGCAGCGCACTTTTTCGCCACCGGAAAGGACCGATGGCTTCTTTTTCACTTCTTCGCCGGAGAAGAGCATTCTGCCGAGGAAGCCGCGAAGGAAAGTTTCGCTTTCGTCTTCCGGCGAGTATTGGCGCAGCCAATCAACTAACGATTGTTCGCTGCCTTCGAAATACGCCGTGTTGTCGATCGGCAAATAAGCGCGTGAAGTCGTCACGCCCCAGGAAATCGTACCTGCAGCCGGCTCGTCTTCTTCAGCCAAAATGCGGAGAAGAGCGGATTTTGCAAGCGGATCGCCGATCAAGACGATTTTGTCTTCTTTGTTCATATTGAAGCTGATGTTATTCAGCAATTGATTGCCGTCTACAGTTTGGCTCACGTCGCGAACCGTCAACACGTCATTGCCGATCTCGCGGCCGATCGTGAAGTTGACGAACGGATATTTGCGGGAAGAAGGGCGGATATCATCCAGCTCGATTTTATCGAGCATTTTCTTCCGTGACGTCGCTTGCTTCGATTTGGAAGCATTTGCGGAGAAACGGGCGATAAACGCTTGAAGTTCTTTGATCTTCTCTTCTTTTTTCGCATTTTGGTCGCTTGCAAGGCGTGTTGCCAATTGGCTCGATTCGTACCAGAAGTCGTAGTTTCCTACATACAATTGGATTTTGCCGAAATCGAGATCCGCAATATGTGTGCAGACTTTGTTCAGGAAGTGGCGGTCATGCGAGACGACGATGACGGTATTCTCAAAGTTGATCAAGAATTCTTCCAGCCATTTGATGGCATTCAAGTCCAAATGGTTCGTCGGCTCATCCAGAAGAAGGACGTCCGGCTTGCCGAATAGGGCTTGGGCAAGCAATACTTTTACTTTATCGGAACCGGAAAGTTCCGCCATTTTTTTGTCATGGAGGTTTTCAGAAATGCCAAGGCCCTGCAGCAAAATGGCCGCTTCCGATTCAGCTTCCCAACCGTTCAATTCAGCGAATTCGCCTTCGAGTTCAGCAGCGCGCATGCCGTCTTCATCAGAGAAATCTTCTTTCATGTAAATCGCATTTTTTTCAGCCATGATATCATAGAGTTTTTTATGGCCCATAATGACCGTTTCCAGAACGGCGTGCTCTTCGTATTCGAAGTGGTCCTGCTTGAGTACAGCCAGGCGTTCGCCTGAACCCATAGCTACATGGCCGCTTTGCGCTTCCAATTCGCCAGACAGGATCTTAATGAACGTGGATTTACCCGCACCGTTTGCGCCGATTAATCCGTAGCAGTTGCCGGGATTGAATTGAATATTGACATCTTCGAAAAGTTTACGGTCGCCAAAGCGAAGACTTACATCATTTACAGCTATCATTTAAACGTACCTCCTAAATTTCACAATAAGAAGAGTATACCACGAATCCCGTCAAAATCGATAGCAATCACTTGCAGTCTAGGATAAACTTAAAGCATTGTGTATTTTATTTGTATTTGCGCAATTTATAGGCATCAAGCAATCCGAGATCCTTGTTCAGCAAATACTCCATCTTCACATAATCTTTGCGTTCTGGAATATGTTCTTTCGTCAGGCCTTTCATCGAAAAGATGAAATAATAGCCGCCGATTTGCCGGAACAGCACCACCACGTGCGGAAATTCATCGAATATCGCTTTAATATTATATCGTTTTGCGTAGCTCCAGTTTACAAGTTTCATTGGATGACCCGCCTTTCAACCTTCATTTTAATAAAATCTTGCGGGGAACACAAGTTTGTGTATGCCCGATGCGAAAGGGGAATAAAATTATGGCTGCTTTGCAGAAGAAATCTGCGCTCGGCTTGATGGTCATGGCCATCTTTTTTGTGTCTTTGAATTTGAGGCCGGCCATTTCATCTGTTGGGCCGGTGCTTGAAATCATCCGTACGGATCTCGGCTTGAGCAATAGCCAGGTCAGTTTGCTGACATCGATTCCAGTGTTTTGCATGGGCTTGTTTGCTCCGCTTGCTGTCGTCTTCAACCGGAAATTCGGGATGAAGCGTTCAGTGGCCTTTTTAATCGTGGTCATCGGCGCTTTGACTTTTGTTCGAGGTCTTGCTCCGACATTTGCCGTGCTGTTAGCCAGTTCGTTTTTCATCGGCTTGTCGATCGCAATTATCAGTCCGTTGATTTCTGCGATGATCAAACGGAATTTCCCGACAAAAACCACGTCTTTGATCGGCGTCTATTCTTTTGGTTTGGGTCTCGGCGCTACGTTATCAACCGGTTTTACCGGCGTTTTCTACACATGGACGGATTGGCCGCTCGCCCTTGCCAGCTGGGGAGCGCTGGCAGTCATCGCGTTAATTCTTTGGTTCCGGGTCAACGAACCGAAAAGCGATGGGTTGGAAGATGATTTAACTGTTGGCCCGGGAAATTCTCCATGGAAAAATCGCCGTGCCTGGTACATGCTGGTGTTTTTCGGCCTTCAATCGGCCTTGTTTTTTTCGATGATTACGTGGCTTGCGCCGATTCTCATTGAAAAAGGAATGACGGTATTGGCTGCCAGTGCTGTGCTCACCGTCATGACTTCCGTTCAATTGGTCGGGAATTTATCGATTCCGGCGCTTTTGGCGAAATTTCCGAGCCGTTTGTTTTGGACGATGGTCAGCCTTCTTTTCGGAGCATCTGGCATAGGACTTCTCATGATGGATCAGTTAGTGCTCGCATGGCCAGCAGCCGTTTGCCTTGGCTTTACGTTAGGCGGGTTGTTCCCCATAGCCCTGTTGATGCCGCTTGATGAAAACGAGCGGGCGGACGATGTAAACAGCTGGACATCGATGATCCAAGGGGGAGGGTATGTCATTTCCAGTATCATGCCGTTTAGCGTCGGCTTCTTTTACGACCGCTTCGGAAGCCACGATTTGACCTTAATTCTCTTTATGAGCTATATCGTGCTGCTCGCGGTATTCGCCATTCTGTTAAGCAAACGAAAAAAAGCACTCACAACTTGAAATCGCGTAAAGGAGAAATAAAAGATGAAATATGAAGTGGTTTTATTTGATATTGATGATACCTTGCTCGATTTTCCGGCAACTGAAAAGGCAGCTTTACATAATACTTTTATGGAATATAAAATGCCGAAAGGCTTCGCAGATTATCATGCGAGCTACCGGGAAATCAGCAGCGTTCTATGGAAGGATCTCGAAGAAGGAACGCTTACTTTGCCGGAACTTGGCGTCGAACGGTTTCAACGCTTGTTTGCCCACCATGAAGTGGCAGTCGATCCGCAGCTTTTCAGCCAATCGTATTTAACGCATCTCGGCAACGAAACGCATTTGATTGAAGGGGCAGTTGAGCTATGCCAATCCCTTGAAGATTGCCGGCTCGCCATCATCACAAATGGATTTGGCCAAGTCCAGAAGATGAGGCTCCAAAATTCACCGCTTGCCGATCTTTTTGAACACATTATCGTGTCGGAAGAAACCGGATTCCAAAAACCGCAGCCTGGAATTTTCGAGTATGCATTTGGAAAGCTGGAAGGGGCAGAAAAAGAGAAAGCATTGATCGTGGGAGATTCCCTTTCTTCAGACATCCGGGGCGGCAACAATTACGGCATTGCAACTTGCTGGTTTAATCCGCAGCATAAGAAAAATGAAACCGGGATCAAGCCAACCTATGAAATCCATTCCTTAAAGGAAGTGGAAGGGATCGTCAAAGGGCTAGCCGACGAGTAATTATATAGAAGAAACAGGAAAACGAGCTGCTCCAAATTGGAACAGCTCGTTTCTGCTTTTCGGTAAAAACCCTGGATTGAAATGTTGGCCAAACGGGTTATGGGTGTTGATTGACTAATCAGGATAAGGCATTCGTTAATCCCATTTACTTCATGAATAA
Source organism: Planococcus ruber (assembly GCF_022819085.1). Taxonomy (GTDB): domain Bacteria; phylum Bacillota; class Bacilli; order Bacillales_A; family Planococcaceae; genus Planococcus; species Planococcus ruber. The sequence continues at coordinate 542,275 of NZ_JALHAG010000001.1, forward strand.
AGGATAGCATCACTAAATTTTCACTTCATTCCAAGTTTCGAAGCGGAAACCGGCGACTCCTGCGGGAATAGCGAAGTGCCGAAATCCACTTGAGCGTAAGCTCAAGTTAGTTCGGCGCGAGCCCGCGGAAAGCGTCCGGTTGAAGCGGAGGGACTTAATTAGGAAAATAACTTTTTCAATCATGCAAGGAGATACCTATTAGTCTTCAGCATCAAAAAAGCCGTTCCAATAAGGAACAGCTCGTTTTTTTTACTGATTCACTTTATCTTGCTCCCAAACTGCATCAAGGAATTCGTCACGCCCGGATTGTTTGCGGTCTTCCGTATAATGGTCGGGATTTTTTTTGTAGAAATCCTGGTGGTAGTCTTCTGCTGCGTAAAACGGAGCCGCATCGAGGATTTCCGTGACCACGGGTTTTTTGAAACGTCCGCTTTCATCCAGCTCGCGTTTTGTCTTCTCCGCCAATTCGCGCTGTTTTTCATTATGGACAAATATGGCCGGGCGGTAGGAAGAACCGCGGTCCTGGAATTGCCCTTCATTGTCGGTTGGATCGATCTGCTGCCAGAAAATTTCAAGCAGCTGTTCGTACGAAAAGATTTCAGGCTGGAACGTAATTTCCACTACCTCCAAATGCCCGGTTGTTCCGGACTTCACTTGCTCATATGTAGGGTTTTCTACATGGCCTCCACTATAGCCGGAAATGACGCGTTCAATGCCGTCAAACTGGTCGAATGGCTTGACCATGCACCAGAAGCAGCCGCCTGCAAATGTCGCTTTTTCAGTCATATCGTTTTCTCCTCTCATTTCTAGGTCACAATTTCTTTTATTCAAAGCAGTTAATGAAAAAATCTTACCACTCCCACTGTTTCCGCACAATAAATATGTTTATACTAATGAAACAGAAACCTATTTAAGCGGTTAGGCGTCTCATGTAAGGTACGATTTAGAAAGGAACGTGTAGAGTATGGAAGAAGAACGCCAACAAGCCAGAAGAGGCCGGCGCAAGAAAAAACGGTTCCGCCTCCGTGGACTACTTTTATTGTTATTCATTGCCATTCTAGCGATAGGGGCATACGTGTTTATCCAATTTCAAAACGGCAGCAAGCTCGCTGAAAATACAGAGCAAATTCCGGTGACATTCAACGGCGATCCGGAAAACGACGAATTCGAGAATATTTTAGTGCTGGGCATCGATACACGCGGAGAAGAAAAATCGCGTACGGATACGATGATGCTCATGACGCATGATAAAAAGACGGATGAAGTGAAATTGACTTCGTTCATGCGGGATATTTACGCAGACATCCCGGGCTACCAATCATATAAACTGAATACCGCTTATTATTTAGGCGGGGTGGACTTACTGGCTGATACGCTTCGCGGCATGTTCGGCATCGAAATTCAGCATTATGCATTGATCGACTTTAAAAACTTTGAACAGCTGGTGGATATTGCAGCGCCGGACGGCGTGGAAATTGAAGTCGAAAAAGACATGTCTGAAAAAATCGGCGTCTCCTTAACAAAAGGCACACATCAATTGAACGGCAAGGAACTTCTTGGCTACGCCCGTTTCCGAGCGGACAATGAAGGCGACTTTGGCCGTGTCCGCCGCCAGCAGCAAGTGCTGTCTGCGATGAAGGAAGAACTGATCAGCGTGTCGGGGATCCCGAAATACCCGAAACTTGCAGGGGCGGTCCAAGGATATATCCAGACGGACATTCCTTCAACAGACCAAGTGAAATTGGCGATGCAGCTGGCGTTGAACGGCGGCAGCGATTTGGACCGCCTGACGATTCCTGTAAAAGATGGCTATAGCTATGGATCTTATTCCCATGCGGGTTCTGTCCTGGAACTGGATATGGAAAAGAACAGACAAGCTTTGTCCGAATTTTTATCCCAAACTCTGAAATGAATAGTCTGACAATATGTTAAACTGATAGATAGAGAAATATTTCAGAAAGTAGGAGTGGCAATGGAACCGGAAAAACAATCTTTTTTTTCGACGAATTTTATTCGCTTTTTAGGTGGAACGAATACGCTTTTCACTTTGATTGCCCTTGTACTTCTCGGATTGGTGATTTTCATCTTCCGGGAAGTCTCTTTCATTTTCAACCCTTTAAGTGTTTTCATGAAAACGGTCGTGCTGCCTGTGGTTCTGGCACTGATCCTGTATTATTTGCTGCGCCCGATTCTTCGGCTATTGGAAGGATTTCGAATTCCGCGCATTTGGGGGATTTTGATCATTTTCCTCGGGCTCGTCGGACTGATCACCTTACTAGTCGTATTGGTATTTCCGTTCTTGAAGACGCAATTCCAGAATTTGATCATGGAATTTCCGAATTACTTCATGCAGCTTTTAACCGATCTGGATGCTTTTTTGCGGACATCCTACATCGGCGACTATTATACGGGTTCAAGCTTTGATATTGAGCAGTTGGTGGCGACGCTGCCCGGCAATATTACAGACACGCTGCAAAACACGGTAACGACCATTATTTCCGGAGTCACAGGGTTGATCTCGACCATCACATCCGTTATCTTATCCATTGTGATTGTTCCGTTTATCCTTTTTTACCTGTTGAAAGACGGGGAGAAGCTTCCGGAGTATTTCGTGAAGCTGCTGCCTCCTCGTTTGCGCCACGATACGCGTGAAGTGCTGTCGGAAGCAGACAAGCAATTAGGCGCTTATATCCAAGGCCAAATCATTGTCGCTTTCTGTATTGGCGTCATGATTTACATCGGTTTTCTCATTATCGGCATGGATTATGCACTGCTGCTTGGGGTTCTCGCTATGGTCACGAGTGTCGTGCCGTATCTTGGACCGGCGATTGCCATTACGCCGGCAGCAATTATCGCATTGGTGACTTCTCCGTTCATGCTGGTGAAGCTAGCGATCGTCTGGACTGTGGTCCAATTGGTGGAAGGCAATTTGATATCGCCGCAAGTCATGGGGAAAACGATGTTCATCCATCCGGTGACGATTATTTTCGTTTTGCTGACAGCGGGATCCCTATTCGGCATAGCCGGAGTCATCTTGGGGATACCGATGTATGCCCTGGTGCGCGTGTTAGTGTCGCATCTGTACAAATTGTTCAAACGGCGCTATAACCGCCATGAACCGGCTCTTGAAAACAAATACGACTACACCGAGCTGAACTAGCAGTTTGAGAAATTAATGGCAGTGGTATAGAAAGATTATTAAAAGTTGGGGGTTTCCATGTATGAATTTCAAACAATTTTTATCTTCTATCGGCATTGGTTCGATGCAAATCGACACTGTAGTTGAAAGGCCGCATTTAGACGAAGGCGAAACCTTGAACGGCACCGTCTATTTCACCGGCGGGGAAAGCGACCAGGAAATTGACTATATCGAGCTGAATGTGTTGAAGCAAATCGAGAATTACCGGGAAGACAGCGATTTTGACATCATTGAACATACAGTGGCCAAGCAGACGTTGGAGTTTGCAGGCTCTGTGAAGTCGAAAAAAACCGTCATGCAGCAATTTGAAATTGTTCCGGACGAACGCTGGATACTGGATGCGCCAAAAGCAAAATTGATTTTGCGGACGGTCGTCCACATCAAAAATGGCGTCAACGCAAAAGACGAAGATGAAATCACTTACGGAGTACAGGAATAGCAAACGAATAAAAGCACATGAATTGTTCCGGCAATTCATGTGCTTTTTTGATCGGAGGAGAAAAAGATGGCAGTCATCAATAATCTTGCTTTGGCAAAAGCGATAGAAGAATTGAAAATCGATGGAACAAAAAGGCAAATGGACATCCAAAAGCAAAACTCTTCTTATAATGGGGATTATATGGAAGCAGAAGGGAAAGGGATAATTTTTTATACGCCGTCGTACTGCTATGGCCTCGGATTCGGCTTTGGCGACACGGTGTGCGAACAAGATCTTGAAGCGATCGAAGCAGAACTCGCTGCACGGAAGATTGCGCAGCATCTGCACTTGGAAATTACCCCTTTTTGCGGCGAAGCTTTTATTCGCGTGTTGCAAAATAAGGGCTATACATTCGACCATTTTCTTTCCGTATGGATCCTGGATACCGAAACATGGCAAGAACCAGCCCGAAATCCGGCTGCAGAAATTGTCATAGTGGACGAGTTCCATTCTTACGATTGGGCCTGGACAGTGGCTCTCGGCATTTCAGAGGACGAAACAGCTACGGAAGAAGCAATGGAAGCGGTACGCGCATTTTGGGAAGTGTCCGGCAATACCGCTTTTCTTTTAAAAGAAGGGAAGGAATACGCCGCAGGGGCGACAATCGCCATCAAAGGAATCCTGGCAGAGATGTTTTTAACCGCTACGCTTCAAGCTTACAGGGGGAAAGGCTATCAAAACCGGCTCATTGAAGAACGCATCCGGTTTGCAAAAGAGCAGGGCTGCCGATACATCACGGTAACGACAAAGCCGGGAACTTCGTCTGCACGCAATATGGAAAGGAACGGCTTTGCCTTACTGTATCAACGAGCCATACTGAAAAGCCCGCCATTGACAAAATGAGCGGGTTTTTGGTTTTCAAATGTAGAAAATTACATAAGGTTCATTTATTTGAACAAAAGAGTAAACAAAAATCGAGACAAGGCTGTCAAAAATAAACACAAAAACGTTTCGGAAATACTTGTAATAAACTACATAAGGATATGTTAAAAAACAAAAACCAGCAGCAAGAAAAAGAGAGCCTCAAAAGAAGCCCTCAACCATCAAAACCAATATTCGGCAGAACAGCTGGCAATCAGCAAAAGAAGAAAAACTGCTGTCATGGCTGCATCCACTTTTCTAAGCTTAATTACCTCGAAATAGTCAGATCTTGCTTCACCAGTAAAACCCCTTGCTTCCATCGCAAACGCGGAACGCTCCGCATTCCGGACAGCACCGGCTAGCATCGGAATCAAGATTCTTCGCATGCCGAGCAGTCGGCGCAGTGCATTTTTTTCAAGTTCAGCGCCGCGGAGCCGATGGGCTTGCTGGATTTGCTGGAATTGATCTTTCATCACGGGTAGGAATTGATAGCCAACGAGAACGCCGTAGGCAAGTTTTGGAGACAGTTTCAATTGCTGCATCAAACTCATGATGAATTTCACTGGATCGGTTGTAAAAGCAAACATGAGTGAGAGTGTGGAAAATGCCATCACTCGGAACGCGAGCGACAAGGCGGTTTCCAACTGTTCAGCAGTCACTTGGAATTCGAGAAATGACCATACAACGTCGCCGTTAGTATCGGCAGCAAATACGATGGTCGTCCATAAATAGCCAAAAGCGCCTAACGCAAAGGGCAGCATGAACAAGGACCAGGCCTTCCAGTTCACTTTGCTCATGAACACTTGCAAGAGCAGAATGCCAATCCAAAAAATGAACGGTGTCAACGGATTAAAGAAAAAGGCGATGGCAAACATCGAAAGGGCCACTAAGACGAACTTTAGCGAAGGGTTCATGTCATGCAAAAGATTCCGCAAGCCGTCCAGCTCCTTTCGGCGGAAGCAAGTGATGTTCAGCAAGCAATTCGGCATGATTCCAAACATCTTGAGCAGGATATTTTCCTGTCATTTTTCCGTCTTTTATCAGCAGGACAGAATCGGCAAGGCTCTCAGCAAATTCCATATCGTGTGTGACGATCAAGAAAGTGACTCCTTCATCCGCACGTTCTGAAATCAGCCGGTGCAATTCGTGAAGTGCCGCAGCGTCCTGCCCGGAAGTGGGTTCATCCATCAAAAGGACTGTGCGGCGGTCGGCAAGCATCGCGCCGGTCGCGACACGGCGCTTTTGACCATGGCTCACTGAAAACGGATGGGCGTTTTCAATTTCTTTCAAGCGGAGGCGCTCCATTAAATCGTTCAATTGGGCTGAAGAGGCAATGCCTGAAAACGCCAACTCTCTTCCTACAGTTTTTTCCAAAAATAGATACTCGGGAGACTGCGGCACAAATCCGATGCCAGGCGCTTGAATGCTGCCCGCATCAAGCGCATAAATGCCGCACAATGCTTTTAATAATGACGACTTTCCGCTGCCGTTCGGCCCAGCGACAACCATGATTTCGCCCCGGTTTGCGGTAAATGATAACCCGGATAAAAGCTCTTTTCCATGGGATTTAACTGCCATTCCGTTGACCTTCAAAACTGTTTCTGGAACCATCGTCGAAGCCCGTTCCGGCAATAAAACAGGGAAATGAGCTGTGGCTAGTTTATCGCCAATTATAGAGCCGGAACGATCCAATTGGATTTCCCGGCTGAAAAAGGAATCCCATAAATCCAGCCGGTGCTCCACAGCGAAAATGGTCAAATCCAATTCATGCTGCAGACGGTCGAGCCAGAGGATGAATTCTTTTGCAGTCACCGGATCCAAATGTGAAATCGGTTCATCCAAAAGCAGCACTTCAGGCTCCATGACTAGTGCACAAGCAGCAGCCACTCGCTGCTTCATTCCGCCGGATAAGGATTGGATCACTTCGTGGCGAAGAGCGGACAACCCGGTCAACGCCAAAACCTCCGTTATTTTCTGCTTCATCATTTCGCGCGGAACATGCAAGTTCTCCAGCGTAAAGGCCAGTTCTTCCTCGACAGTCGGCATACAGAACTGGGAATCGGGGTCTTGAAAAACGGTCGCAATCCGATGGTTGATTTCACCAGGCGCATATTCTTCAGCATCTTTGCCAAAAAGCTGGAGGCTTCCTGAAATTATTCCATCGCAGTTGAACGGATATAAGCGATTCAGCAAATAGACCAGCGTGCTTTTTCCGCAGCCGCTCGGCCCTGAAATGACAACGCGTTCGCCGCGGTGAATATCAAAAGATAAATCGGTTAAAGTAAGTTGTTCGTCATCAGGAAAACGGAAACGGACATTTCGAAAAGAAAAAATCGTCTCATGCACGGGCATCACCCTTCGTTGAACGGGAAATCGCATAGCCGCGAAGCGAACCGGTCGCAAGCAGCCCGTCAGAGATGAATTTCCCGCCGATTCCCGCAATGGCCATGCCGCTGATCACGCGAAGCGTAAACATCAAAGCGACAAAGGAAGGATCAAGCGCGGCATAGCCGGAGATGAAATAGCCGTAAACAAAACTGAAAACGGCCGAACCGGCACCGGCAAGCATCAGCACCGCAAGATTGAAATGCTTATAGCCGGTTAGGGCAAATGCGGCTTCTGCGCCTAATCCTTGAACGATGCCGGACAGAAGAAGGCGGGGGCCGACCGCATTCCCGAGCAGGACTTCAATTGCCGCAGCCATCGATTCCGATAGGACGGCTGCACCGGGTTTCCGGATGATGTTCATGCAGATGATGGAGACAATAAACCAGATGCCGAACATCCATTCATAAGCGAGGGGTCCGATCACAGCGGCCCAGATGTTCGAGACATGGACGAACACTAGGTAAACGATGCCGAACACGACCGCAAACAAAGACATCAATACCACTTCTTTTAATTTCCACGATTTCAGCATTTTATTTGCCTCCGTGGGAAGGACTGTTGATGCTCATCGAAACCGTCATGACAAGGTGGCGATGCTCCTCAGAACGCGCATTTGCAAATGCTTCTTCGTAAAAGGCAAAGACGTCATGGATGTCGCCGTGGATGCCGCTCGCGTAATGCATCGAGTCGTTGAAGACGCCGCGTTCTTTTGCCCGGTCAACTTCCCGGTAAATGACCGCCATGTAATCCGGATTGTTCATCGGATAAAGCGCAAATTGCGAAGAAACGTATTGCTTCGTCGCATCCGTATTCAACAGTTCATCCGATTTTTCCAAATACACATCTCCTGCCGAATCGCCAGGGCAGCCGATGGAAAACGTGCCGGAAAGTGCCACGTGTTCACCAGTTTTCGCCGCATGCAAGGCAAGCGCTTTTGCGACATTGAAGACGTGATTCTGTTTTCCCCGAATGACGGTCGAGACGTCGTCTGTGTGCATCCAAACATTTGAGGTATCGGTTTCGTTCAGCGCCCCTTTGATGATTTTGATGAAATCGCCAGTCATCGGATGAAGCGAAAAGCGAAATCCGACAATCGGGCTCGTGCCGCATTGCAATGGTTCCATATTGAATTCCTCCTAAAAATGTACACAAAAAAGGCCGCATCCGTGAAGATGCAGCCATAATCTACAAATAATTTCAAAAGGAATCATTTCAGAAATGCGCCGCACTTCCTCACGCAGGTCCTAACCTGATCGAGTTATAAGGGATCGAAGCTTGCGCTTGCATCTCAGCCATAATGGGCACCCCTAGTGCAGTAAACGGTATGCGGTTTTTGTGGGCCGGGTTTGCCCGGTTGAGTTCAGTGTAGCGGATATGAATAAATAAGTAAAGGCCAAAAGATCTAAAAAGGAAAGGTGAAGATACTCTGAATTCAATTATTTCTTTCCAAAGTAATGTGCTATTATATGTAAGTTATTCCATTATGAAGGGAAGAGAATTATTGGACAGGTCAGCAATTCAATCGAACAGAGAAACCATTTATTTTACCATCAGCTTAATCTTTAGCATCCTGGTTTATGTATTCGCCATCATTTCCGTCGTCGGCATTGCCATCGCACTTATTATTTTTGCTTTTATGCTTTTTGCTAACGCGATGATGCTCGGATCCATACGCGGAAACGGCGTGCGGATCCACGAACGCCAATTTCCGGATGTCTACGAGAGAGTGCAAATTCTTTCAAAAGAAATGGAGCTTAAGAAAGTTCCGGAAGTTTTTGTGATCCAGTCAGAAGGTGCATTGAACGCCTTTGCGACCCGCTTTTTCGGGCGCGATATGGTCGTTTTGTATTCGGAAGTGTTTGAACTGGCACGCGAACAGGGACAAGCAGAACTCGATTTTATCATCGCGCATGAACTGGCACACGTAAAACGCCGCCATGTCTGGAAGAACCTTTTGATTGTGCCAGCCGGGTTTATTCCATTCCTGAGCCAAGCGTACAGCCGCTCATGTGAATACACGTGCGACCGGCATGCTGCTTTTGCCATTCAGAACGCTGCAGCAGCGAAACGGGCGCTGACGCTTCTTGGCATCGGCAAAAAAATGTACACCGAAGTCAATGAAGAGGCATACCGCGAACAGATTTCGACCGAATCAAACGGCATCGTCTGGTTGAGCGAAGTGCTTTCTTCGCACCCGCTCTTGCCAAAACGCATTCAGGCGATCCAGCAATTTGAAGAGAGCGATTCCCGGGTCTATACCCAGAACACCGGAAGAATTGCTATCGGCGCCGCGCTGATTTTTGCAGGGATCATGGGCGTTTATTTTGTCAGTATCGCTCTTTTTGCTGGTGGGACCTTGGTCTATTCTCAATTTCTAAGCGGCTTTGATGATGCACTTTATAGCGACGAAGGGTTTTCCGTTGAAGGGCAAACAGCGCTTATTGCGGCCGCGGACGAAGGGAATCTCGCTGATGCGGAAGCGGCTATAGCGGATGGCGACGATGTGAATGCTGTCGACTCCGGCGGTGCCTCCGCCTTGATGTATGCCGTCTATAACGGCGACAGCGAAATGGCTTCACTCCTCATTGATGCGGGAGCCGATGTCAATACGGAAGACGATTACGACACAGCAATCGGCACGGCCATCTACTACGAAGACTATGGGATGGCACAGCTACTCTTTGAGAGAGGTGCGGACCCGACCATTGCAGGAAATGACGGCATGTCAGCCATGGATTATACGGAAGCGTCAACGGAAGCTGAGTTTGCGGATTATTTGACAGCAAATAACTGAGTCTGCAAACTTTCTGCAAAATGTGAAAAAAGTGAACCTGCCGAAAGATTGGCAGGTTCTTTTTGTGCTTAGAATGTGGCATATCTTTAATATAGTGGTATACTGTTTAAATGAAAATTGGCAATCAATTTTTAACGAATTAGTCTAAGATCATATAGTTAGTTGAAAGAAGGTTTGAGTGATTACACTTTCAATACAGCAGCGTGAACAGCAGTTTGCTAATTTAGTTCGTGCTTATCGGAAAAAACATGTGGGCAAAGGTCCTGAAAAAATAAAAGTGACGTTTCAAAACAATTGGGCCATCGCTCATATGAGTGGCAGCCTAAGTCCAGTGGAACATTTTATGATTCAGAACGAAAATGGAAGAGATATGATTCGGCAGGCTCGAACGCAGATGATCAAGGAGCTGTACAATCAAATTCCCCCCACTGATATGGAAGAATTGGTTGGTGCAAAATTCGAGAAGTTGTTTACAGATATTCATGTCGAGAACGACGAAGTGATTTCGATATTTGTTTTTGATCAGCCGATTGTTGAGTAGTTAAAAACGAATTGCATATAAAAAGCGGCGGATTGGGATAAGGTACGCAAGTGCAATTAACTAACCACCATTCTACAGGTTAACCATACCTGTAGAATGGTGGTTTTTGTATTTTTAGAAGTTCACAATAGACTGACATTAGCAAAGTATTCATGCGGGGTCGAGTTGAAAAATTGGAGGAATTGGGCGTGTTTTGGACGATTTTAATCATTATTGGAGTAACCGCATATGCTGCCAGTGGAGCGCTGGTGGCCATTGAAGCGGAATTTTCATTTGTTGGCGTATTTGTATTGGGATTAACGACTGCTTTTGGGGGAGGGACGATCCGGAATTTATTGATCGGGGCGCCGGTTTCTGCTCTATGGGAATCACAGACAATTGCGATTGTGTTTGCGACCCTCGCAATCATTGTCCTATTGCCCTTGAAGTGGACCCAGCACTGGAAAAGGTGGGGACTCTTATTTGACTCGATTGGACTCGCCACTTTTGCGCTGCAAGGTGCGCTGACGGTAAAACTTGTTGATGGCCATCTCGGTCTCATGCTATTGGCTGCAATGTTCACGGGACTTGGCGGCGGGATGATCCGCGATCTACTAGCAGGCAAAAAACCGCTCGCGTTAAAAGAAGAGATCCACGCTGTATTGGCGATGTTCTGCGGCGTTTATGTCTGGCTCGGCTGGACTTCGCCGCTGCTGTTGACCCTTGCTGTTTTCATCGTCGTGGGCATTCGGATGCTAGCAGTAAATTATGGTCTGCGTTTCATGTTTTTCCGCTTCGGAAGAAAAGCGCAAATCGAGAATTAACGAAAATAAACCATCGATTTTACCAATGCAAAGTATGCTACCCTTGAGTGAAGAATATGCGAATAAAGGTGGAATCACATGGAAAGGTCACTTGTCTGCATCACTGCATTTTCCAATAAATTTTGGAAAATTAAAGTGCAAGGGAATATGTTTATCGTGTCTTACGGAAGAATCGGAACGCAAGGATCCATTAATACAAAAGAGTTTTCTTCGGAAGAACATTGCCTGAGAGAAGCGAATAAGCTGATCCAGTCAAAACTGAAAAAAGGCTACCGGGACCAGGAAGAGGAAAGCGGTCAAGCCATGCAAATGACTGAAGCGGAATTTTGGCGGCTAATCGATGCCGCCCGCCAAAGGGGCGACTACATGGAAGAACAGCTCGAATGGCTCACAGCGTATTTGTCGAGAAAATCCATCCATGAAATCGTTCATTTTGATATTCAATTTAATCGGGTTTATCAAAAATCGTATACGTCCGATTTGTGGGCTGCAGCCTACATCATTATGGGCGGCTGTTCAGACGATTCCTTCGATTATTTTCGCGCCTGGCTCGTGTTCTTAGGGAAAGATTCGTACGAAAAGGCGTTGGCCGATCCTGAGAGCATCATGCCTTATTTGGGAAAAGAAGAAGATGTACCGGAGTTTGAAGATTTGCTGACGTGCGCGACGATTGCGTTTGAAGAAAAGACGGGGCTTGAGCAAGAGGATTACCTCGAGATCTATTATTCGCTGGCAGATGAAAAGCCGGATCCGGAAATCGACTTTGACTGGGATGAAGATGACGAAGAAACCTTGAGCCGCAAGTTTCCGAAGCTATGGGCGAAATACGGGGAATATCCTTTAGGATAATACGGTCGAGCTGCTGATTGGAATTCATAAAAAGAAAAACAGTTTATAAACAAAGTCAAAAAACCTCCGGTGTTCTGGAGGTTTTTTAACTTTGTTGAAATAGATGCACCATTCATAGAATGAAGGGCCTGCACCATGAAAAATCTTTTTTCTTCAAATAGGGTCAACCCTTAATCATTCTGTCTTATGCTTCCGCTTGGTTAAATACTTTGCCGTTCAAAGGCGCTGCATCCGGTTTCTCGCAGCTGCTTTCCATTTCGTAATAAACGCCTTTCTGCGAAGAAATCAGGAAACCGTGCATCGCTTCCAGCACATGCATCGAAAGCTTTCCGCTCGCCCGGTGCTTCTGTCCGTTCAAAATAGCGTCGGCCATGTCCGCGACACCGAGCCCGCGTTCGTTTTCCTGCAAATCAGAAACCAGCGGAATGTCGGTGAAATTCTCTTCCCCTTTTTTCCGTATCCGCACTGGGCCGCCGAAGGTGTTCGGATCCGGAACGAGCAGGGTGCCTTCGCTGCCGTAGATTTCAATGGGTGGAAGGGAAGAGCCCCCAAACGCATCAAAACTTGATATCAGCGTACCGATTGCGCCGGATGCAAAATCAATCGTCCCGGCTATATGGGTTTCAGTCGAAACGGTGATTTTCTGTCCGGCGTTTGGTTCGCTGGTGACGGTTCGTTCCGGATAGCTGATGCGGGCGGATCCCGCAATTCGTTTGATCGGGCCAAGAAGGGCAATCAAAGCGGTCAGGTAATAGGGGCCCATGTCAAATAGCGGACCGCCGCCTTTTTCGTAATAGAAAGCGGGATTCGGATGCCAATGCTCGTGCCCGCGTCCGATGACAAAAGCCGACGCGCCGATCGGAACGCCAATTTCTCCGTTTTCAATCAGCTGAAGAGCGGTCTGGATGCCGGCCCCCAAAAAAGTGTCCGGGGCGCTTCCGACAGCCAACCCTTTTTCAGCGGCTTTGGCTAACACGCGTTTTGCATCTTCGAGATCGATCGCCAATGGTTTTTCGACATATACATGTTTGCCGGCCTCCAAGATTTGAAGCGAAACTTCCGCATGGACTTTCGGCAGCGTTAAATTGATGACCATATCGATTTCTGGATCATCCAGCAATTCCTGGACGCTGCAAGCTTTCGGAATTCCGAACTGTTTGGCTTGCGATCGAGCGCGTTCTAAATCCAGATCTGCACAAGCTGCTAACGTTAAATGGTTGTAAGCCGGGATATTTTCCATGTAAATGGAGCTTATGTATCCGCAGCCGATAATGCCGACCGTAAATGGCTTCATCCTGTTCCTCCTCGATGTTATTGGCTGTCGCCCATACCGGTATAAATTTGAGTATTATCAAAAGCATTCCGATTTTGATGATTCGGTTCACCGTAAAGCTCTTTTCCTTCTGCGGCCCATAAAAATCCTCTTTTCATAATAAATGAAACTTCAGGCATCGCCACGATATCCGCTGCGTGCCCAAGCGAATTGTAGAATACGCGCCCGACACCCCACCGCTTCGTCCAGACCACTGGCATATCTACGGCTTTATTCAGGACATGCGGCCCGTGAGCTACCGGAAAGCGGGTAGTGGCCAGCACTTCGACGGCCGGGTCGACATGCAGGTAGTATTGTTCGCTGATGACTTTGAAATCGTCAAGGCCTTCTAAGATCGGACTCGAAGATTGCTTAATATTGACGGTATACTCAATGCCGTCATTTCCTGGATGAGCCACCCAATTGCCGCCGGTCATAAACTGCCAGTCCACATTTTTCCGGAAAGAATCACACATGCCCCCGTGGCTTCCAGCGAGCCCGACACCGCTAATGACCGCTTCCGATACATTCCGCACATATTGAGGGTCGATTTCTCCCATCGTCCAATGGGGCACAATCAAGTGAAGCGCTTTCAATTTTTCGGGATCTGCATAGGCTTCCAGTGAATCGGAAATCTCCACTTCGAACCCTTCCGAAACAAGCAGTTCTTTATAGATACCTGCAACTTGCTCGGGTTCATGGCCATCCCAGCCGCCCTGCACAATCAATGCTTTTTTCTTCAAAGTTGTTCACTCCTGACTGATAAATTACTTCTGTTAAAGGCTTGCCACGTCAATCCATGTTCTTTCTTTTATTGATTGTTCCACCGCTTCGAGCACTTGCTGGCATTTAACCCCATCGTGAAAGTTTGGGGAAGGCAGCCGATCCTCTTGAATGGCATCCAGAAATTCAACAAAAGCATGGGTGAAGGTATGCTCATATCCGATCGGATGCCCCGTTGGCCACCATACGCCTGAATACGCATGGGCTGAATCGGTTGCGAGCACGCGGCGGAATCCCTGGACATCTTCCAGGTCATCAGTGAAATACACCTGCAGCTCATTCATGCGCTCAAAGTCGAAAATGACGCTGCCTTTGGAACCGTTGATCTCAAATGAATTGGTGCTGCGATGGCCGCTCGCAAAGCGGGTCGCTTCAAAACTGCCGAGTGCGCCGTTTGCAAAACGCGCCATAAATAGCGTGGCATCATCCACCGTGACCGGTCCTTTTTCTGCTGCTGCGCCGCTTGTCGCAGATAGACCGCCTGAGTCGCTTGGCAGCGGCCGTTCCTTGATGAAGGTTTCGCTCATGCCGATGACTTCTGCCATATCGCCGATGAGGTAATGCGCCATGTCGATGAGATGGGCTCCTAAATCTCCGTGTGCGCCGGAACCGGCGATTTCCTGCTGAAGGCGCCAAGCAAGAGGGAAGTCCGGATCAACCAGCCAGTCTTGCAGAAACCACCCCCGGAAATGATAAATATCGCCTAACCGCCCTTCGTCGATCAATTTCTTCGCAAGGATCACTGCAGGGGCAAACCGGTAATTGAAGCCGACCATGTGCTTTATGCCTGCACTTTCGGCCGCTTCGAGCATTTCACGGGAATCCGCCAATGAAAGGGCCAGCGGTTTTTCACAATACAAATGTTTGCCGGCCTGAGCTGCAGCTATCGCAATTTCTTTATGGGCATTGCTCGGGGCATTGATATCAATCACGTCAATGTCTTCCCGGGAAACAAGTGTTTTCCAATCAGAGCTGGATTCCGCCCAACCAAATTGGTGAGCAGCGGATGCGACTGCCTCTCTATTTCGTCCGCAAATCACTTTCATCGCAGGGTGGAGGCGGTCGGGAAAGAACATCGGCAGCGCACGGTATGCATTGCTATGTGCTTTCCCCATGAATTTATAGCCGACCATCCCAATATTCAACTTCTTCATTTGCACATCTCCCATCTTTGTTCAATTGTTAAACAAACACAGTTTCATTGTGCTGAAAAGTTAATATTCTGTCAAATTTTAATTCATAAGTTGTTTATTTGAATAGTTTTTTAAATTGATTGCGAACGTATGTTCCTTATGTTACTATGAACTTACTTACATATCAGATGGCAGATTCCGTTGCTGGCCATTCAAAAGACGCTTCTTCAATTAAGAAAATAAAGTTGGGGAGGAATTAGATGTTTCTGTCAGGAAAAGAGTTGGAGTCCATTTATTCGACTGAAGGAACTTTCTATGATTTGGAGGTGGATGGCCAGCGCCGCCTTTGCCGGAGCCTTGCAGCAATCCGCAGAAGGAATAGGGAAGTGGAGCGGGTAAATGCCTTACTGGTGCTGTTGAATCCGGGGAAGAGCCTGCCGCTTTCAGGAGTAGAATCGATTCCGGTATTTCGCGGGAAAGTGGAGATGTCTCCATTGGTTCCGGCTGTTCCCGATAATTCGCTGCATCAGCTGATGCGGCTAATGGAGCGAATGGACTGGGACGGGATCAACGTCATCAATCTGACGGACATAAGAACAGGGAAGTTTGAAGAGTATTGGGAAACGCAGCAGTTGATGGGTCAACAGGAAGATAACCGCCATACTATTTTTTCGAGCGGCCGGCAACATGAGCTGCAAAATCAGTTGAAGCAGGCAGATGCGGTCATTGCGGGATGGGGAACCAAATCGGCAATCGTTCCGCAAGCTTCGGAAGCCTATCGAATATTAGCGGCACACGGAAATGTACAGGGGCTCGCCTATAAGAAACAGCCGCTTTACTACCATCCATTCCCGTGGATACAGAATAAATGCGTGAAATGGCTCGACGACATGGAAAGTCAATTGAAGCAAGCAGCCCATGTGTAGCTGTTAATATTCTTTGCACAGCGCCATCTTAAAAAATAAAAAAAACGCCCAGCTGGCGTTTTTTTTATCGGCTCCGGATTTTCGATAAAAGCCGAAGAATTTCGAGGTACAGCCAGATGAGCGTCACAAGTAAGCCAAATGCCCCGTACCATTCAAAGTATTTCGGCACGCGTTTGGCTGCTGCATTTTCGATGTAGTCAAAATCCAGCACGAGGTTTAATGCAGCAATAATGACAATTACAGCACTGATCGCAATGCCGATCGGGCTTGCTTCGTGCAGGTACGGGATTTGAAAACCGAAAAAACTGCCGATGAAGGAAATTAGGTAAACGACAAAGACTGCGCCGGTAGCCGCAAAGACCCCAAGCCTGAAATTCTGAGTGACTTTGATCAAACCGGATTTATAAGCGATTAATAAGCTCAATAACACCCCGATGGTTAATAGCACAGCCTGGAACACGATTCCGCCAAATTGGACTTCGTACTGAGCGGAAATCGCTCCGATGAACAGGCCTTCCAATAATGCATAGATCGGTGCGGTGATCGGAGAAGTCTTAGGAACGAAAATGGTAATTAAAGCTGTGATAAAGCCGCCAATCGCCCCAATCAGGATTAACGGAGTTGCACTTGCCGGATCGTGGAGAAATTGATTCCATGAATAGACACACGTAGCCAACACCAAAAGCAGGAGAATGAAGGTTTTATTGACCGTCCCTTGAATCGTCATCAACCGGCCATTATCCTTTGAAGTGGTGCGGATAAATTTGTCATCTTTTAAACTTGGATTGCCGCTTCTCATGTTATCCTCCTATCTAAAATTGTACTCAGAGTCCATTATATCTTTTAATCGTCAAACCCTGTTAATGAAAGCTGCTTTTTGAATGGTGCTGAAAAGAAAGAAACCCATCACCTTGCCGCAATGGGCAAATGATGGGGAAGGCGAGTGTCAGCACCGCACATATTTCCGTTTGAACCCGAGCTGGCCCCGGTCCACCGCTTTTTGGATGGCTTCAGAAGCAAGCAAAGTGCTGCTTTTTTTCTCGTCTTTGCGGATTTCTACCGGACCGACGGCTGCAGCCGTTTCCACTGCTTTTTCATGAAGCGGTTCGAAGGAAATTGCGGTGGTCAAGATAAAATTGTTCATCGATACTTTGGTGCGGTCTGGTGCGTCGTGGATCTGTTCTTTTGCTTGGTCAAGCATTGCGGAAAGTTTGTATTTGTCGAACGCACTGTCCGGCCATCTCCCGAGCAGCCAGCAATAGCAGCTCCAGCCTGCAGACATCTTCAGTTCCTCGCCGCTCGCTATCCATTTATCCGCCAGTTCCTGGGCAAATGGCGCTTCCGCCAAAGAAACAGCTACTACATAATCGGACAGCATGAAAAAATAGGCGTCTTCCATCCAGCGGTCAAATTCTTCCGGTGTTTTCATGTCAGAGATCACGCCCGCAAAATACATGGCATCGAAGTTGCCGGTAGCGTAAAGCTCATCAGCTAAAGCCTGGTCTTTCTTGATTTTCTTGGCAAGCGGCTTCATTGCGCCTGTAGCGACACCGAAAAGCGGCTCCCGTGCCCCGTTGCTGAGGTACCTTTTTTTCGTGCGCTCTGTGCCGAGTGCTTCCAGTTCTTTTAATACGGTATCCCGATCCATTTCCGTCGCATCCTTTCGTTTAGAAGAATAAAATAATGTCGAAATAGCAGAACGTATATTCGTTAGTTTACCACAAAATTCATTGATTTCGATCTATTCCAGTGGAATTATTGTAACAGAGAACCGTGAGAGATCTTATCTTGAATTCGAGGCATATAAATTGTTTCGGGCACGGGGGAGGAGTAAAATTAAAAGCAGCTACCCGGATCGTTTCATTTTCATCCGAGAAGTGGTTTGCGACGGAAACAATAGGGAATCAAGGACATTAAGCAATAGATTTAAGCTGAGGAAACAAAAAATCATAAAGTAGGTGCATCAGTATGGAAACGAACAAGATGATTCTAAAGACAAGTGATTGGGTAAAAGGCAAATCCCGCCACGGTGAACTGATTATCGGCTATATCGATTCCATGAATGTCCTGAAAGAAGCTGTGAATGTTACTGTGGTAGAAAGCGACAATGAAGCCATTATCGGCATGACGATCGCAATGCCGATCCAAATCGTCGAAAGCCTGCCCGCAGCAGAATCGAAGGAAGTGGCGGAGTTGGAATTCCTGATTGATCTTGCCTTAGCTACGGATGATAAAGAATGGTTCCAGGATCTTTCAAGCCAGTTAAATGAGAAAAAACAAGCGGTTAATTAATCCGTTGGTTGCAATAGAATTTACTAAAGCCGGCAAGGGTTTCACATGCCGGCTTTTTTGTGCAAAAAGAAAGAGCAGCCGCTTCGGCTGCCCTTTTTTAAATCCGAGACTAGTTTTCAAATTCATAGACAGGGTCTGCATGTTCTTCCAGCTTATGCTTCGGGAGCTGTTTTTCCTGTGCCATGGCAAGCATCGTCACCGCGGTATTGCTCCATTGTTCGACTTGCTTTTGCTGATGGCGGTCATTGTCGACTTGATGCGTAATATCCGTCGTAATGGCGCGAACCGATGAGTTCAAATCCACTACTGAATTCTTAGTGCCTTTGGCTGCATCGAGGAACAACGTGATTTTCTCTGACTTCACTTGTACATCTTCTTTGATCTCATTGGCATGGTGCTGCAGGCTTGTCGTTTCAAGTTTTAAATTGTCCATCCGGTCTTTTAAATTATTCGCAGACCCTTTGATTTCCTTCATCGGTTCTTTAATCCCTTTGATCATTAAGAACACTCCGACACCTGCGATAATGATGCCAAGTACGACGATCCCCAGTGCTGCATAGAGCCAAATTGTAGAATCCATTCTGTTTCCTCCTCAAATCGATAAATGTCTTTGATGTGCTATACCCGATACCGGCAATTGACTAACATAAGCTGGCCGCCTTGCCTGATGGGTAAAACCGGAAGAGGAAAAAAGGAGATGAAAATCAAGTACGGGAAAATTCATCCCGAAATGAGTCTTCCAAATAGAACGTGATCTCTTTTGCCAACCTGCGGGCATTTAAGTTAAATCGGGCATCCGGGTGGAGGTAGTCGATATGCGTCGTGATCGACAAATTATTTTTTACGGTCCGAATACGGATCAGCTGTTCTTTATTGGGTGATGGGCCCTCGGCGTTCCAACCGCTGATGCCCACTTGATAGAAGGGAAAGCCTTTTGTGGTCGTTCCATGATCGATATTCTCTGTCCACTCCATAAACTCCCAGTTGTGCATGTGAAAACTCCTTTCCTCGAGCAATAAATGCATTCTGTATGAGGAAACTTACTTGAAAAATTCCTCTAACACGTTTTGATTTGCTTTTAAATCCAATACCAGCACTTCCCCAATATCTTTCCGTTCTTCTGTGAATGTGTCTGCCGCCGGGATGCGAAGCGTCTCCATATCGGCTGTTCCGTTTTGGATCAGGGACTTGCCAAGGCTGAGCATTAACTTTTTATCAATATCCGTATCGATATACGTATCGGCAGCTGCAATTATTTTTCGCAGATTGAGCAAGGTCTTAAATTCGACTCCTTGGTCTTTCACCGCGGACAGCACTTCCTGCTGCCTTTCGACGCGTCCATAGTCGCTGTTCTTGTCATGCCGGAAACGGACATAGCCCAATAATTGATCGCCATGCAAGGTCTGTTTTCCAGGTTCTAACGTCATGCCGATGCCGTGGGACATTTCATATGGAATGTCGATTTCGATGCCGCTTGGGATGATGAGGTCTAAAAGCTTAGGGAACCCGTTAAAATCAACGGCTGCATAATAGTCCGTTTTGATGCCAAAATTCTCTTCTATTGTTTCACTGACCAATTCAGGGCCGCCGAAGGCATGGGCAGCATTGATTTTTTGCATGCCGTGTTCGGGAATATGGACATAGGCATCGCGCATGATGGAGGCAAGGCGGACTCTTTTAGATTCGGGTTGGTAGTTTACAATCATCAACGCGTCCGATAATCCATATTCCTCTTCTCTTCGATCGCTTCCGATCAAGAGAAGATTGATGCTCTCCATGTCAAAGTCTGCAATTTCCTCGTCTGTCTCGTCAGATTCCTTGTTTATGTATGGAGCGGGACCGGAAGTTTCGTTTTTTTTCGGGTTAAATTGGCTGTAGGCGGTAGCACAAGCAAGCGCTAAACTGGCTGCTAATATGCCCATCAGCAAAATGGAGACTTTTTTTCTTTTGATTTTCCTGATTTTTGCTCGTTTCATTCCATCACCTCATCTTTTCTTGGAAAACGGTCAGTCTACCAAGAGTTTAAAGAGGTGTTGACAATTTGTCAACGAATAGCTAATTTGACAATATATCAACGAGTGCTTAAAGTAGAAACCATCAAGATTTAAACACCAGCCATTAGAAATGGAAGGAGGAAGTTCATTTGCCAGAAATAAAAAAGGGCATCGGCGAATTATTGCAGAAAAAGTGGAATGAACGAAATTATACACTCCGGCATTTTGCGGAGTTGACCGGAGTGGATAAAGCGACAATTTCTCGGATCCTCAATGGCAAAAGAAAGCCTACGCTTGACCATTTAAAAGTTTTTGCCCAAGTATTAGAGATGCCGCTCTCTGATTTAATTGCTGCTGAAAGCACGGCAGTGGATTTGCCGAAAGCGGCAAAGCGAAGTGCCTCGGAAGAAGGGGAAGAAAAAGCGGCGACGGCTGAGATGCGGCATATGCTGGCACTGGTGAAAATGCAGGATGAACGCATCACGATGGACCGGATTGCTGCCGAACTGGACGGCTGCTCTTTATTTGCGGAAACCGAGGAAGGGCATGAAATGTTAAAAGAGTCGTTCAGCTCGAAAGTAAAGCATTTCGGAAATGCCGGCCGCTACCTGCAGTTATTAAAAAAATGGAAGCAGCATTACGACCAAGCGAACGGCACAAAAAAAGAGCTGGCCATCATGGGCGGAGCATTGCTGTATTTCATCATGCCGCTTGATCTTCTCCATGACTACCTCTTTGCCATCGGCTATTTGGACGACTGTTTGGCCATCCAATTGGCGAATAGCCGCCTCGAATCAAAAATTGGATAAAGCAATTTAAAAAAGCCATCCCAACGGATGGCTTTTTTTATGGTTTTGACAAGGCAGGAGAAAGCAGAGCCCAGGCAAAAGCACCGGTGGAGATGAAGAAAGCGGCCCATAAATGGTAGTCGGCGTTCAATAAAATGGTGAGAGTGCCTGCCCCGACGCCAAGCACAAAAATAAGGATGGTGGCTGCCAGGTTGACAAGATGCCGTTTGGCTTCTGCATCTTTCCGGAAAATCATTTGATAAAAGAGGCCCATCAGATTTCTCAAATTGCCGGTCATAATTCCGTTATTAACCATGGTTTCATTGACGTTTCGGAATGTAGTCAGGACAAAACCGGCAAGGAGGCCCAAGGCAATTAAGACGATCAAGTCCTCCGTCCGCTTTTCAAAAATTGCGAGAAAGAGCAAAAGGATGGACTGGAAGAAAAGAAAATAGCGGTATTTGGCAAACCCTTTTTCTTTATATCGATGCAGCATCGCTTCTCCGGCAAATGCGCCGGCTGCAAATCCCGCTATGACCCAAACGTGGCTGAGGGCTTCCTGCCATTCTCCAGAAAAGAGCTTGGCGCTCATGCTGACAAAGTTGCCGGTTTGGGCACTGGCAAATACCTCGTCCTGCACCAGAAAAGTATAGGCATCGATAAAGCCCATCAAGAAACAGACGATGATGGTGAGAATTGTGCTGGAAACTGCGTATTTTTTATGAGAAATTTTCATTGCACCCAATACCTTTCTGCGAATTGATCAACCTATCTATAAAAGCCAATTGAAGTATGGCATATCCCATTGCCAAAAGGAAAGCGAAAGGTGAAGAGCCGCGGCAAACGAGATATCGTAAAAATAAAAAGCCAGCAGACCGTGTCTGTTGGCTTTGCATAATTTTTTAAATGGATCTCACTTTACGCCGCTGCTTCAGTACAAACCAAATCACGACAAGGGCAATCGGAATCAATAAGTAGTTGGCGTATTGGCCGAATAATTCACCAGCCATTGCCCATTGCGGCCCGAGGCGATAGCCCAAGTATACATAGATCGCTGTGACCGGCAGCATGGCGAGGTACGTGAAGAACATAAATTTCCACACATTCATTTTAGCCATCCCGCATGGAATGGAAACGGCTGTACGGACTCCGGGAACGAATCTTCCTAAAAAGGCGACACCCGCGCCGTATTTTTCGAAAAAGCGGTCGGATTTATCAATATGCTCTTCCTTGACCAGAAAATACTTTCCGTATTTGATAACCATTGGTCGTCCGCCGTAGCGTCCCAGTGCATATAAAGTCAACGGCCCAAGCACCCCGCCGATCGAACCGGCTAAAATCGCGCCAATTAAAACGAGGTCACCTTCATATACCCAATAGCCTGCCAAAGGAAGCACCAGCTCAGCGGGCACAAATTCAAACGTCAGCGCAAGCATGATCCCGAAATAGGATAAACTCTTCAGCGCCTCCATCATCTGCAAAATCAAAACTTCCATCATACAACCTCCATTAATGTTCACGGTCCACGAAATAAAAAGTATACCATACTGTAAAGAAACGGAAAATAGGAATTTCCTCGTTACTGTCGTTTAATCCAGCTGACTTCGTTTATATTAGAAAGAGCCCGGATTGCCTGAAGATTAGAATTCCTCTATTTCTTTAGGACGCCAGAAGAAAATAAAAGTTCGAGGAATTCTTAAAAAGAAACTTGTGAAACTATTTTTTTGAAACTTACGTCTATGGGGTGTTTAAAAAGGGAGTGATGGTGTGGCAAATGAATACATAGAATGGACTGCAAAAGAGCAGCTAAAAGAAGCCATGGACGAACACGGGGAATACTTGATCCGGCTCGCTTATTTATACGTGAAGGATTGGGCGGCAGCAGAAGACATCGTACAAGAAGTTTTCTTGGCGTATTACCAGAAAGCGGAGCAGTTTCAACAGCGCGCATCGCTAAAAACATATCTTTCCAAGATCGCCGTCAACAAATGCCATGATCATCTCCGGAGCTGGAAAAATCGGCGCTCCCTGTTTACAGAATCGATCGGCCAGTTGATTTCACGGAACAAAACGCCAGAAGAAGCGGTAGAACAGCTGTCTGGCCAAGCAGTGCTAATGAAAAAAGTTCTTGCGCTGCCTATCCATTACCGGGAAGCGATTCTTCTTTATTATTACCAGGAATTCACAACAAAAGAAATCAGCCAGGTGCTGGGCTGTTCTGAAAACACAGTAAAAACTCGGCTGCGAAGAGCAAAGAGCCTACTGAAAGAGAAGATTCATGCACAGGAATGGGAGGGGCTACTGGATGAACAAATTTAAACGGGAAATGGATAAGGTTATTGGAGAAAAACCCCGCTTTTCTGAGTCGATGAAAGATAAAATTCTTTTGAAGATGAACGATGAAACCAAGTCAACGAAACAATCACGGAATCGTTTCAACACTTTCAAAGTTTCTGCGCTATTTCTCATTTTGTTGGCATTTGTCGGATCTTTTCTCGCCTATGCTCTTGCCCAAAATGGAAGCGAGATGCAGCCGGCATCATCTGGACAAAGGATGGTCCCAATCACAAACTTTACAGACCAAAGTGAGAATTGGAAAGTGACCTATACACAAAAAGATCTTGGCGACGGCGTCCGCTCGGCGTTTATGTCGGTGGAATTTATCGGCGATGGGCAGCAGCCGGAAGAAATCAATTATGACTTCACTTATAAAAAGAACCTGGAGTCGTTCGGAGGATCCCTGCTCTTAAATGAAGGATTGAATGAAGCAACTGTTGATTTTGATGAATGTTTAAGATGCATCCTTTATAAAGGTACGGACGAAATTCCAGGAGAAATCGAGTGGGAGGGGCAAAAGGAGTTTATGCTTTTGAAAAAAACTACAGAGTCCAAATGGCATGAAAGTCCCCTATTTGATGCGAACGGCTATACAATGATTGGAGAAGAAGGGCGCGCCGGTTTCATTTACGGCGAGGCGGCTCATTTCATCGCAAACAGCCCGCAAAAATACATGTGGCATTTCTGGGGGAGCGACGTTGAACTTACCGGTACTTTCAAAGTACTCGGAAAGCACGAAAACAGCAGTGAAGAAATCATTGTTGTGCCAGAAGAGAAGTCCATTCCAAGCCCGAATAACGGGGCAGACCACCATATCCCGACGACTATGGAATTGCCTGAAGGAGGCATGTGGCAGTTAAAAGCGGTCTTCAATGAAAAAGTGATTGGCACCGTTTATGTGGAAGTGCACGACAAATAATTATCTTTTTAAGAGAAAGGCCGTAAGAAAAATTCTGACGGCCTTTCAATTTGTTTCTTATTGAAATATTATTTAAAGAGTTGCAGTTAAGCGATTGTGGTAGCCTGTGTCATTGGCACTTATGCTCTTTTTCATTTAAACTAGAAAATAGATTGATTTTTAGCACTAGAGTGATTTATTCGCTACTACAACATGAAAGAAGGTCATTTGGATGAAAGTTGCAGTTATTGTCGGAAGTGTCCGGAAAGAATCGTTCAACCGCAAATTAGCGGAATATGTGAAAAACCGCTACGCGGATCGTTTTGAAATTGAAATTTTGGATCTGAGCGTTCTGCCTTTATACAACCAGGACATTGAAAACGACATGCCGCCGGAAATTGTCGAGTTTAAGAACAAAGTTAAAGAAGCAGATTCCGTTCTTTGGGTGACGCCTGAATACAATTCCACCATTCCTGGCGTCTTAGGAAATGCCATCGACTGGCTATCCCGCGTGGATAAAGTCATGATCGGGAAACCTTCATGGATTATGGGCGCATCCATGGGCAATTTAGGGACCGTAAAAGCACAAATGCATTTACGCGATATTTTATTTGCAGCGGGCCTTCAATCACCGGTCTTAATCGGCAATGATGTCTACATCGGCGCTGTCCATACGAAAATGGATGCAGAAGGCAATCTTACCGATGAAGCAACGATTGCATATTTGGATATCGTTGTTGCCAATTTCGAAAAATGGATGGAAAAATTTCTGTGAAAAAATTCAGTAAAAAACCGCTGCGTCCATTTAAAAGACACAGCATTTTTTTAAGGTACATGGATAGGCTGTTTTGTTTTCGCGGACTAGGGAACACCTGATAATAGAAGCAAAAATGAATTTCAATACGGAAGGATGAGAGGCATGCAGCCATTAAAAGCGCTATTCTTAAACTGTTCGCTGAAAAGTTCCGGAGAAACGTCCAACACGGAAGGGTTCATGAACGATGTCCAAGTGCATTACAATAGCCTCGGAGTGGAATCGGAAATCGTCCGTTTAGCCGACTACCGCATTGCATTTGGCGTGCAAGAAGATATGGGCGGGGACGATCAATGGCCGGAAATTCTGGAAAAGGTCAAAGAAACGGATATTCTAATTATCGGAACGCCGATTTGGCTTGGCGAGAAAAGTTCGCTCGCTACAGTGGCCATTGAGCGCCTTTACGGCAGCAGCAGTGTAACGAACGACAAAGGGCAAGCCATTTTCTACAATAAAGTCGGTGGGGCTGTCATCACCGGAAATGAAGACGGTGCGAAGCACTCAGCGGCCTCGATCCTTTACGGATTGTCGCATATCGGTTTTTTGATTCCGCCGAATGTGGACGCCTACTGGGTGGGAGAAGCGGGGCCGGGCCCTTCTTATATCGAAGCAGGCCGGAATAATGACTTTACAAAATCGGCGATCGAACGCTTGGCGTATAATACGTACCATTTAGCCGGCCTGTTGAAAAACAGCCCGATCCCAGCAGAAGGCAATACGCTGGAATAAATTAAAACAGTATAGAGGAAACATAAAAAAACCAGTGAGGAAATTGCAGCCTCACTGGTTTTTACGTTCAAATTAGATTTTAGCTTTTGTGCCAAGCGCTACTGGAGTCTTCCAGACGAACGCAAGCGCGATTCCAATGGCCAAAACGGCAGTGGCGAAATAGAAAGGATAGTTCAAATCGATGTCGAAAAGAATGCCGCCGATGATAGGCCCAATGATATTGCCGATGCTCGTGAACATGGAGTTCATGCCGCCGACAAATCCCTGTTCATTCCCGGCAATGCGGGAAAGGTACGTAGTAACTGCCGGACGCATCAAATCGAATCCGGTAAACACGGTCATGGTCACTAAAAGAATCGCCCAGTAGCTCGTCACATACGTTAAGACGAGCACGAGGGCAGTGGAGATGATTAAGCTATAACGGATTAAACTAATTTCACCAATCCACCGGGTCAAACGGTCAAACAGCCCAACTTGGACGATGACTCCGACAATGGCGCCTAGCGAAATGACAATGGCGATATCTTTGGCAGTAAAGCCGAATTTATGGTCCACGAATAAAGCGAACAGCGATTCAAATGAAGCAAGTCCAAAAGAGGAAATTAAAATGACCATGAATGCGATAAAATACATCGGTGCAAAGATTCTGCCGAATCCGCTTTTTTGAATCGGCTGATCGTCGTATTCATCATTTCGAGCCGGTTCTTTTAAGGTGATAAGCGACAGAATGGTCGCGAAAAGGCCAAATCCCGCTGCAAAGAAAAACGGAAGCCGGGTGCCGATTTCCGCTAGAAATCCGCCAATTCCCGGTCCGATGATAAATCCGGTGGAAATGGCTGCCGACATATAGCCCAATGCTTTCGGGCGTGTGTTGCTCGTTGTAATGTCAGCGATAAAAGCTGTGACAGCGGGCATGATGAATGCAGCACTGACGCCTCCTAGAATCCGTGAAACGAAAAGGACTTCTACATTTTCACCGATTCCGAAAAGAAGTTCGGATATGCTGAAAATAAGCAAGCCGATGATGATCATCGGTTTACGGCCGAATTTGTCCACCCATTTCCCCGCGATGGGCGACATAATCAACTGAGCGAGGGCAAATGCAGAAACCATATAGCCGACCACGGTCCCGGAAATATCCAATTCATTCATAATGGTAGGCGTTACCGGAATGACAAGGCCGATGCCTAAAAAGGCGATAAATAAGTTCAATAATAAAGTGGCTAAAACAAGTTTGTTGGTTTTCACATAGATTTCTCCTTTAGATGATTAAGCAAAGTTAATCCGTCCAGATTTGTTGATCCCTTAAAGCGAAAGGCCGCGCCAAAAAATGGGCCAAATGGCTTCAAGCCGCTTTTGGTATTGCTCCATTCCGCTGTATACAAGTTCCGTCATCGTTCCTTCGGCTATTGTGAGAAAAGCCAATGCCGCTTTGCTGTAATCTTCTTCGTACAGGACCCTTTCCTGGCGCTCCCGTTCCCGGAGCATCCGGGCAAGGTGGCGATGCATGTCCTCAAAAAAAGGATTGAATAGCTGGCCGACTTCTTTTTCCAGTTTCAGCGGGGGAAAATAAGCGGTCCGCAAGATAAACTTCATCTGGACATTTTCATCCGATTCTTTCGCAAACCAGTGGAAATAGCCGAACAAGGTCTTTTCCAGCGATTGATTGCGCGAAAGATTAAAGTAGGAAGCCAATTGCGTTTTTTGGGATTCCATTGAATCGTGTAAAGCGGATAGGAACAGATCGTCTTTGCTTTTATAGTGGGCATAGATAGAGGGTTTTTTAATCCCGACTTCTTCAGCGATTTTACTGAGCGAGGCTCCTTCATAGCCTTCTTCCGCAAAGTGCTTCATCGCTGTTTCAAGTAATAGCATTGCTTTCAATTTCTCACCTTCCTAACGGTCGTTAGGAAATAATCTCATAAAAGATGCGCGTTGTCAAACGGAGAGGGAATACGAAATAGGGCAAAATAAAAACGGATGGGGAAAGGCATGCTTTCCCCATCCGTTTGATTGTTGTCGCCTCATTAATTGCGCTGAATGTCACTCCAAGTATTGATCTCGTTCCAGGGAAGGTCAGAGAAGATGGATATCAAGTCGCTGCCTGTCCACTGCGCAACAGCGAGTATACTGCCGAAAAATAATAAAGCAGATGCGCCCACGATTAAATTCGCTTCCAGAGCGATTCGGAATTCACTTTTTTCGTTCATGTTATTGGCCCCTTATGCGCCTCGTTTCTTCTATTAAAAAGCAACGAGGCGACGTTGTTTTTTAATAGTTGAATTTGAAGGTGAAGAGGGCCTTAGGAGAGATAATTGGATTGGTGGTGGATCACGTGGATAAATCCTAAAAACACAGCGTTCCTAAAAAACGGAACTTCTGGTTTGCTGAAGGAGGTTTCAGCTCGAACTAAAAATGGCCTCGGCAGAACGGCTGCAGGCGTTTGCTTTTCCCATTTTTGGACAAGCATCAAGGTAGAGGGGCTGAGGGCGTCCACTTTTGTGACGATCTTCATTGAAGAAATAACCGGTTCTTCTTTAAACGGTTGGGAAGGCAGCTGGTTTGCTTCCTGAACCGGGTTTGCGAATAGGAAAAAACACAACAAAATCATTATTTCTGCGATGGCCACTTTTTTCATTTTCTCAACTCCTTTCGTTTCTAATCATATTCAATCAGGGTCTTGAAAAGCAAGATTAAAATATAGAAAAAGGAGTAAGTATAAAATAGGAATATATGGTAAGCTATTGGTATCTAATGAAATTTTTATGTACAAGGAGCCGAATGGACTATTTTTCCTTCTATTCCTTGATAGTTTCCTTTATAGAACGGAGTAATGACAATGGCAAAAGAGACGACCGGAAACTCTAAGATTTTTGAAATCACAAAAATCATCAATAAAAAACTTGAATTGAATGAAGTTTTGGATTATGTGACTTCTGCGATATCAGAAGAGATCATCCAATGCGATGCTGTTGGAATTTTCCTTCCGGTTGGCGATGGCACGTTCAGAGGCAGCGCAGGCAAGCCGGATTATATGAATGGCATGTCCATTTATTCATTGGTCATTGACCCGGAAACGGATCTTTTAGCCAAAGAATTAATTGAGGCCAAAAAAACCATTTATATCGAAGATGCCCTGCATGATCCCAGGCCGGACCCTAAAGTCTGTGAAGCGCTGCGGATCAAATCGTTATTAGCCTTGCCGATTATCTATAAAGAAGAAATGCTCGGAATGGTCCAGTTGTTTTACTTTAACCAGATTCAAATGGATGAATCCGAACTGCAAAGTGCAGAAGCTTACGTGAATATGGCGGCCATTGCCATCCAGAACGCAAAAAACTTGGAGCAAAAAGAAAAAGTGGTCAGCGAGAAACAGCTTTTATTGGATGCAAACCGGGAACTTTCAGCTTGTTCTTCCATCAAAGACTGCTTAACGATCAGTTTTTCCTACGTGCGAAAAATTTGGGGCAGCCGGAATGCCGCTTTGCACATCCGGGACGGCAGCACTTCAGAAATTGCAATTGCAAAAGTCAGCGAAAACTCCCTATGGCCAATGGAAGAATGGACTTCAAGCATGAATGAAAAAACGGGCCAAGTCTTTAGGCCGACATTGCATGAAGTGTTCCGCAACAAGGAGATGGCGATCATTCCGCTGGACGGCAAGCGCAGAGTCCTGTTATTCCCGATGATTTCCAGAGGGAAGGTGCTGGGCGTTTTAACCGTGGAATCCTTTTTCGAAAAAACGATTTCGCTGAACAATCCGGACATTCAGTTGGTCCAATCCATTTTGGATGCCACTGCCATCAATTTTGATAACCTTTGGCAGATGGAACAGCTGGAGGAACTCGTGGATGAACGGACGAAAGAATTGGCAAATGCCAATGAACGTGTGACCGATGTGATTGAAAGCATCACCGATGGCTTTTTCGCACTCAACAAAGAATGGAAGTTTATCTATATCAATAAGCATCAGCCGCTGCCAAAAGGAATGGAGCCGAGTGATATCCTCGGCCAATCGATTTGGGAGACATTTCCTGAATTGGCTGAGACGGCTATGTTCGAACAATTCCATAAGGCGATGTTTGACCGAGTGCCAGTCCATTTCGAGTTGTCTTCCCCATCCGGTGTTTTCTGGCAGGAAATGGTGGCTTATCCATACGATGAAGGAATTTGCTGCTTGTCCAAAAACATAACGGAAAAAAAGAACTTCGAGAAAGAATTGAAGCGCCTGGCCAACCTGGAGCTGATTGGCCATATGGCGGCTGGGATCAGCCATGAAATTCGCAATCCGATGACCACTGTCCGAGGCTTTCTGCAATTGTTGACGATGGAAGATTTGGGCGAGCACAAGAAATACTTTAAATTGATGATCGATGAACTCGACCGCGCCAATTCGATTATCACGAAATTCCTGGCCATGGGCAATATCAACAAATCCGATTTGAAAAAATCTGATTTGAACGCATTGATCTACGATGTGGCACCTTTGCTGGAAATTGATACGATCAACCAAAACAAATTGATCGATATCCAGACATCTCAGATTCCGGAGCTTTTCCTGAATCCGGATGAAATCAAGCAATTGCTGATCAATCTATGCCGTAATGGGTTGGAAGCGATGGAAGCCGGAAAGACCCTTTCCATTTCCACCTATATGAAAGAAGACGGCGACGTCGTGTTGGAAGTGCGGGATCAAGGAACGGGAATTGAAAAAGAGATTCTGGAAAAACTGGGAACGCCGTTCTACACGACAAAAGACAATGGCACAGGGCTTGGCCTTGGAGTCTCCTACGGAATCGCAGCAAGGCATAATGCAAAAATCGAGATCGAGACCAGTCCGGAAGGGACCGTATTCTACACACTGTTCAAACCGATGTTCTGAATTCATGGCTAGAGAGAAGCTGCTTCATAAAAGCAGCTTCTTTTTTCGTTCCT
Source organism: Planococcus ruber (assembly GCF_022819085.1). Classification (GTDB taxonomy): domain Bacteria; phylum Bacillota; class Bacilli; order Bacillales_A; family Planococcaceae; genus Planococcus; species Planococcus ruber. The sequence continues at coordinate 573,129 of NZ_JALHAG010000001.1, forward strand.
TGCAATATTGTAAGCATAGCGTCATCTAGAACGAACGAAACTTCTCGCGCAGCCTCTTATACTAAAGTTAATAAAGGACGAGCTTCTGAAAGACGCATGTTCTTAATTGAAAGGGGGAAATTCATATGAAGAAAATGACATTGATCGGTGCATCCGCTATTCTGGCAGGAACTTTGCTTTCAGGATGCGGATGGTTCGATAAAGCGAACGGCCTAATTGTATACGGGGATGAACCGAATATCGAAGAGGTATTGGAGCAAGAACAGGCGGCTATTGAAGATAAAAAAGAAGAAATCAACATGGTCAGCGACGATCAGTATCAAATTAAAATAGTGGAAGATAACGGCGAAAAAGTTATGGTGCTAAGTGAACAGACGGCGCAAGCTTTGGTTGATAAGGAATTGCTGAGAGAAGTAATCAGAGGAGACAAGACGGAAGCACTAAAAAGCGTGCCTGATTTAGCGAAAGGCGAAGCGGTGCTTTATGCAAAAGAGGAGCAGGAAAGGTTGACAATTGGCGGGCAGGAGTTGAAAGCGGAATACGGCAGCAACTCGATTATCGGTGATGGCAGGGCCTATGTGGATAAATTCCTGGTAGTGTACGATGCGGACTGGGAGGCAGTAGCCGGAGAAGAAAAAATAATGGCGGTTCTGGAATACGAAAAGGATCCAAGTGTTCGGATGATGCAATACGATGTAGAAGGCAATCAGTTAGTCCAAATCAAAGGTTGATCAACCAGGCCTTGCCCTTAACCGGGCGGGGCCTTTTGGCGTTGTCGTTGCTTGTCGATTCGGATTTCCAGTAGAATGTAAGAAAGAAAGGGCGTGTGTGGGTGATGGATATGAAAGTGTACATCGTAGAAGACGATCCGGCAATCTTTCAAGCGCTGAAAGAAGGGCTGCAAAAATGGGGGCTTGAAGCGGTCGGACCTGAAAGTTTCCAGGAAATTTTAACAGGGTTTATGGAACAGAAACCGCATCTGGTCATCATGGATATCCAGTTGCCGGTTTACGATGGATTCCATTGGTGCCGTGAAATCCGGTCGATTTCCAAAGTGCCGATCATCTTTCTTTCTTCGCGCGACCACCCGATGGATATGGTAATGGCGATGCAGATGGGGGCCGATGATTATGTGCAAAAGCCGTTCCATTCAGACGTCCTGATTGCCAAAATCCAAGCGACGCTGCGGCGCGTCTATTCCTACGGTGAAGAATCCTCCGATGTAAAAGAATGGAACGGCGCCGTCATCGATTTAAAACGCGGCCTGATTCGGCGAGATGAAAGGGAAGTCGAATTGACGAAAAACGAATTTTTCATTTTAAGTGTACTGGTCGATGCGAAAGATGAAATCGTTTCACGTGATGAATTGATCCGTAAATTGTGGGACGATGAACGGTTTGTCAACGACAATACGTTAACGGTGAATGTCACGAGGCTTCGGCAAAAACTTGCGGAACTCGATTTAGGCGACGCCATTATCACGAAAAAAGGGCTTGGCTATGTGGCCGTCACTTTTTAGAAAAGAGGGATTCGATGTTCTTGCGTTTTTTGCGCGACCGGATGAGCTGGATCTTTTTCATCATTTTTGTATTGGGTGCCATTGACTTGTTGCTGTGGCTGGATCCTGGGATTGATGTTGCGGCATCCTCCATTTTATATATGAACGCTTTAGTGATCGTTTCTCTTGTTTGCTTTATCCTTTGGCGCTACTTCAAAGAAACCGCTTATGTAAAAGAACTGGCTTCTATGGATGAAACGAACGGCATGGCTTGGGTCGAAGCTCTGCCGGATGCTGGATTTAAACAAGAAGAAATCATCAATGACCTGTTAATCGAAAAGGGAATGCAATTCGCAGGACAGCTTGAGGAAGTTCGGAAAAACAGCATGATTCAAGTCGATTATACAGCGGCTTGGGTGCATGAAGCGAAAGCGCCGCTGACGGCCATGAAACTGATCATTGATTCGAATCGGGACATGCCGGCTGCAAGTCGAATTGAAGCGGAATGGCTGCGGATCTATTTACTGATCGACCAGCAATTATACATAAGCCGGCTGCCGACACTCGAAAGCGATTATGCTTTGGAAGAAGTAGAATTAAAAGAACTGGTTTCAGCCGAAATCCGTGAATTGATGTCCTGGTGTTTAGAGAAGAACGTGGAAGTCGAAATGGATGGGCTGGAACAGAGCGTGATAACGGACAGAAAGTGGAGCCGTTTTGCCCTGCGGCAAATTCTTTCAAATGCCGTTAAGTACAGCCCGGACAGCGGAACGATCGCCATTTCCGTGCGAACCGCAGAATCAGGGCATACAGTGTTAATAGTGAAAGATCAAGGGCCGGGCATTGCTCCGCACGATTTGCCGAGAATTTTCGATAAAGGTTTTACAGGCTCGAACGGCCGAATCCAGAATGCAGCAACGGGCCTCGGCTTGTATCTGGCGAAGATGGTGGCAGAGAAAATCGGCATCCAGTTGAACGCCAAATCCGAATTGGCAAAAGGAACAACGATGGAATTGGCCTTTTCCATGGAAAACGAATTCGATCATATCCGTAAGTGACGGCATTGTCACATTGAGCTTCCTGTTTGTCATGTAAATCAAACGACCGGGTGCAAAGCACACGGTACGATAGGGATATAAGAAAACAGGGAGGCAAAACTATGTTTACAAAAATAAAAGAGGCGATTAAAACCAATAAGAAACCAGATTCGCACTCCGTTCTCCAAGCCGACAATATAGGAAAATCATTCGGCTCTAAAGGGAATGTCCAGCAAGTTTTAAAAGGCATCGACCTGCGTGTGGAAAAAGGGGAATTCGTCGGCATCATGGGCCCTTCCGGCGCCGGCAAGACGACTTTGCTGAATGTGCTCGCCACGATTGACCGGCCGACTGAAGGGACGATCACGATCAGCGGATCGGATATATCGAAAATGAAAGACGCACAGTTGTCGGCGTTCCGACGCGACCGTCTCGGATTCATTTTCCAGGACTACAACCTGCTGGACACGCTGACGGTGAAAGAAAATATTTTGCTTCCGGTATCGCTCGGCAAGATGCGAAAGAAAATAGCGGAAGCGGAATTCCGCTCGATCGCTGACATTCTGGGAATCACGGAACTTGCAAACAAATATCCGCATGAAATTTCAGGAGGGCAAAAGCAGCGGAATTCCGCTGCGCGGGCGCTCATCAATCAGCCATCGATGGTTTTTGCGGACGAACCGACCGGAGCGCTTGATTCAAAAGCCGCTTCTTCTCTGCTCGGCAACCTGGCCGACGTCAATGAAAAGCGCGAAGTGACCATCATGATGGTCACACATGACCCGCTTGCTTCCAGTTATTGCAGCCGCGTGGTTTTCCTGAAAGACGGCCAAATTTATTCCGAACTGTACAAAGGCGCTAAAACAAGACAGGCGTTTTTCCAGGAAATCCTGAACGTTCAAGCTGTGCTCGGGGGTGACAGCATTGACGCTCTTTGATTTGGCCATCCGCAGCATGCGGAAAAACGTCAAGCATTATTACCTTTACTTCTTTGCACTTATCCTGAGCGTGGTTCTGTATTTTGTGTTTGCCACGCTGCAATATGATCAAGCCATAGTGGAACAAGGAAACAAGATGATCAGCACGGCGTTTCTCGCTGCCGGGATTTTGCTGGTCTTTATCGCCGGAATTTTCATCATTTATGCAAATTCGATTTTTTTGAAGAGAAGAAGCCGGGAAATTGGGCTCTATCAATTGATCGGCTTGAAAAAAAGCACAATTGCCCGTTTATTGGTGGTTGAAAATACTTTGTTGGGAATCGGGGCTTTACTTGTCGGCATTTTAATTGGAATGCTCGTATCCCGTGTTTTCCTCCTGCTCTTGCTGAAATTGGTTGGATTTGAGACCGCCATCAGTGTTTCTTTCTCCATGAAGGCAGTGCTGCAGACGATTGCCGTGTTTATTGGAATTTTTGCTTTAACGACAATCCAAATGATCCGGATGGTTTACCGCAACACGCTGCTGTCCTTATTTAACAAAGAAAAAGTCGGGGAACATCCAAAAAAACCGAAAACGGCTGCCGCCGCTATTCTCGCAGCTGCTGGCGTACTATTCATCGTATTTGGCTACTGGCTTTCTGAAAGAATGTTCGATACGAATTTCTTTTTGAACATTTTCGGTGTGATGGTTTCAACCGTTGCTGGCACGTATCTGATCTTCCGGGTGACGCTCAGCTGGCTTTTGTACAAAATCAGAAGCCGAAAAGAAGGGCATCTTGGGCTGGCCAACAGTTTATCAATTGCGCCTTTGATGCACCGTTTAAAAGGCAACGCCAATTCCCTGACGATCATCACCGTCTTGTCGGCCATGACGTTGTCGATGATTGCAGGTGCTTACTCGTTCTATTATTCAACGGAACAAGAAGCCCTGGCCAAAATGCCATTCGACTTCATCTTTGAAGACGAGGAAGTTTTTGCGGCAGAAATAAGTGCGGAAATGAAAGAGGAAGGCATTGAATTCCAGCATGGCACAATGGAAATTCTCGTAACAGGCGGCCAATTGGAAGCAGGCGCTTTGGCGGTTCCAAGTGATCCCCTGTACATTGCCGTTGTGAGCGATGAAGAGCTGCGAAACGCTGGAATCGACATCGAAGCGCCTGGAACTGCCAGCGCAAGCCTGCATTCTACGTCATCCCTTTCCATGTTCATGGACGACGAACGCTTGCCGGCGGACCTTTACTTTGATGATTTAGAAGAACCGATTGAAATTGCTGCATTCGGGGAAGGGAACGTCATCAACTGGGAGACTTTCTATACCCAAGTGGTGGTGAACCCAACGAAGTATGAACAACTAAAGGAAGAGTTGCAAGCCAGCGGCTCGGTTGAAATCCGCCGAATCGATGGATTCCATATATTAAATGAACAAGACTTGGAAGCGGCATCCTCGATTTATCACCAGCCGAAATATTATGGGGCCAATCCGCGCCAAGATTATTATTCAACGGTTCAAGACGGAATGCAGTCGAACGGACTGATGATTTTCATCGCTGGATTCCTGGGGCTCGTGTTCCTGGTTTCTACCGGAAGCATCCTGTATTTCAAGCAAATGAACGAAGCGGAACAAGAAAAGCAAAGCTATTTGACGCTGCGCCAGCTTGGATTTTCGGTGAATGAGATTATGAATGGCATAATCCGCAAGCAGCTGTTTGTTTTTGGGTTGCCGCTCGCAATCAGTTTGATTCATTCGATTTTTGCCCTGAAAGCATTATCTTACTTTTTCCAGTCGAGCATACTGGTTTCAGCGATAACTGTCATGATTTTATTTGCTGCCATTTATTTGCTTTTTGCCTTATTGACGGTAGGGTATTACCGGAAAACCGTGAAAATGGCTTTGAGATAACCAAGCGATCGAGCCGAAAAGAGCATCCGCGAGTGGATGCTCTTTTTAATTGAAGGCAAAGAAAAAACTTTATGCTTGACCAGTTCAAAATGCCATGATATGATTATCTCGAATTAAAGATAATTTATGGATAAGCCATTTTGCCACGGTTTTATTTTTTTAACTATATATCTCGAATTCGAGATAATTATTGATTAGAGGAGAGATTTGCTATGAACGAATTAAAAGGGATCCACCACGTAACGGCTATTACAAGCAGTGCTGAAAAAAACTACGAGTTTTTCACCTATGTACTTGGAATGCGCCTAGTTAAGAAAACCGTCAACCAGGACGATATCCAAACATACCATCTATTCTTTGCAGACGATAAAGGGTCGGCAGGAACCGATATGACGTTCTTCGATTTCCCGGGCATCCCGAAAGGAACGCACGGCACGAATGAAATTTACAAAACGGCTTTCCGGGTGCCGACTGACGCTGCACTGGAATACTGGGTGAAGCGTTTTGATAAATATGAAGTGAAACATAAAGGCATCAAAGAAGTGTTCGGCAAAAAGACGTTATCCTTCGTGGATTTTGACGACCAGCAATACATGCTGGTATCTGATGAAGGAAATGTGGGCGTCGCTTCCGGAACCCCTTGGCAGAATGGGCCGGTTCCTTTGGAATATGCCATTACAGGGCTGGGCCCGATCCACGTCCGCATTGCAGAATTCGATTACTTCAAAGAAGTGCTGGAAAAAGCGATGTTGATGCGCGAAATCGCAAAAGAAGGATCGCTTCATTTATTTGAAGTCGGCGAAGGCGGGAATGGTGCACAAGTGATTGTTGAGCACAATACGTTATTGCCGCGCGGCCAGCAAGGCTTTGGCACGGTGCACCATGCCGCATTCCGGGTAGCGGATACGAATGTCTTGAAAGAGTGGATTGACCGGATGCAGCAGCTAGGATTCAGTACTTCCGGCTACGTGGACCGCTTCTTCTTCGAATCGCTTTATGCCCGGGTAGCGCAAGGAATTCTCTTTGAATGGGCTACAGACGGCCCTGGATTCATGGGAGACGAACCATACGAAACAGTCGGCGAGAAATTATCATTGCCGCCGTTTTTAGAGCCGAAGCGTGAACAGATCGAAGCAATGGTTCGCCCAATCGATACGGTGCGCAGCACGAAAACGATCGAAAAAGAGTATCTGTAAGGAGAATCATTTAAATGAGCTTTTTATCAAAACTATTTGGAAACAAACAACAGGAGGAAATAGAAATGACGAAGTTAAACATCGGCATCATCTTAGGATCAACACGCGAAGGGCGCTTAAGCCCGCAAGTAGGGAATTGGGTGAAAGAACTGGCGGATCAACGCAATGATGCGAACTATACCATCATTGATATCGCAGATTACAAACTGCCCTTGCTAGGTGAAAACGGCGGGGACGCATCAGGCGCAGCCGCTTGGTCAGAAGCAATTTCAGCCCAGGACGGATTTGTCTTTGTCGTGCAAGAATACAACCACTCGATCACAGGTTCACTTAAAAACGCATTGGATTATCTGCGCCTTGAGTGGAACAACAAAGCAGCCGGCATCGTATCCTACGGTTCCGTAGGCGGTGCACGCGCAGCTGAACACCTTCGCGGTATCCTGGGCGAATTATTGGTAGCGGACGTCCGCGTCCATCCGGCTCTTTCGTTGTTCACTGATTTCGTGAACGGCGCTGAGTTCAAACCTGCACCTGTGCAAGCAGCCTCGGTAAACCAAATGCTCGACCAAGTCATTCCTTGGTCGACCGCTTTGAAAACGATCCGTTAAAATTTGAAAAGCTGTTCCGCCTGGCCACATGTTGTGGCAGATGGGACAGCTTTTTTTGGATTCGTAGACAATGTGCTTTTCATTCAAATACATGGAAGGAAGGCTTTGGTACAAGATACAATTTTTTTCTCATAGGAGGCTAACATGAATTACATCCAAGAAATGAGGAAGGTAATCGGCACGAAGATGCTTATGACTGTCGGCTGCGGGATCATAATTGAAAGAAATGGCCAGATTTTGCTGCAGCACCGGAAAGACGATGATGTCTGGGGGATTCCTGGAGGAGTGATGGAACCTGGAGAAACTTTCGAGGAGACAGCGGTGCGTGAAACCCTCGAGGAAACCGGTTTGAAAGTCGAAGATTTAAAGCTGTTCGGCCTTTATTCTGGCGAAGAAGGTTTTGCTGAATACGCAAATGGAGATCAAGTTTTCAGTGTCCAAATTATTTTCCATGCAACGGATTTTGCAGGGGAGTTGATCCAAGATGCAGAAGAAAGCAAGGAACACCGTTTCTTCTCGCCGGATCAGTTTCCGCATTTGAATCCCCACCAAGCCAGATTTATCTTGGACTGGGTCCATCAACCGAATCTGCCTATCCTAAAATAATTCCGTCTAAGACGATAGTGAATGGCGTGAAAGGAGAGGGAATCATGAAGTATATGCTCACATCAGCCGGCATCACAAATAAAAGCATTGAGGATGCATTGGTCAAATCGCTCGGAAAACCCGTATCAGAATGTTCGGCGCTTTGCATACCGACGGCCATGTACGGGCATCCGTGGGTCGGCCCCGGTATAAAGACTTGGGAATTTATCAGCGGCAATTCGGAAAACCCGATGGTGAATTTTGGCTGGAAATCCGTCGGAATATTGGAACTTACGGCTCTCCCGAGTATTCCACGGGAACGATGGTTGCCGCTGATCGAAAAAACGGACGTCTTTCTTGTCTCAGGAGGGGACGCACTCTATTTGGCGCATTGGATGCGCGAATCCGGACTTGCGCAATTGCTGCCAGAGTTAGAGGCCGTTTATGTCGGCATGAGTGCCGGCAGTATGGCGCTGGCTCCGCGGATTGGCGAAGATTTTATGGGCTGGATGCCGCCCAGTGGAAAAGATGAAGGCATTAGCCTCATCGGCTTCTCGATTTTTCCGCATCTGGAAAACGAATCGCTTCCGGAAAACACGTTGGATCATGCAGCAAAATGGGCATCGAAAATCCAGGGGCCGTCTTATGCCATCGACGATCAAACGGCGATTAAAGTGACCGATGGAAAAGTGGAAGTGATTTCAGAAGGGCTATGGAAATCCTTTTCGACCGGCTGATTCATTCACTGACTAAGGTGAACGATAGAGAAGAGGTGCTTAAGTTTAAGCGCCTTTTTTATTTATTGGATTTTTTAGAAATTAGTGGATTAAATGATCTTAAATGGTAAAATTATCTATAAGATCTCGAATAATTCAATTAAAGAGTTGAGCCAGTATAAAAGGGGGAGAACGCATTGGGGATGATACTGGAAATAATGCTGGTTCTGCTGATGATTTCAACGGGGCTATTTATTCATGAGCTAGGGCATGCTGTTGCTACAGTTATGCAAAATAAGAAAGCTACAGCCGAAATATATTTGGGGTCTTCAAGTAAAGAAAAGAAGCTGAAAATCAAACTTGGCCGGATTACATGCTACCTGACATTGGCTCTGTATGGATTCTGCATTCAACCTAACTGGCGAGAAGTCCCGCTTTCGGCAGTTCGTCCGCGAACGATCTTTTTATTGGGCGGGCCGCTCCTTTCACTTGTAGGGGCTGCCTTATTTTATGCAGCTGCCATTTTTTCTTCGGGTGTGCCCGAGAGCATTTTTGTCAATCTTGCAGGCATTTGCTTCTTTTTGTTTGCGAGCCCATTGCTTCCATTTACATATCCGCGATTTCTAGGCGGTGGCCGAAGTGACGGCCTGCAGCTTTTGAATTTGATTAAAGAGAACCGGAAGCAACGCAATGCCGTATTGTAAATTAAAATGAATTTCTAATATAAAAAAACCAGCAAGGAGTCAGGGAGATGGAAAATTTAATATTAGCAGGGATTTATTTAAACCCAATTTTAGCCATCGTGTTCTGCCTGAATTTAGTCGCTATCATCAAAAAAGTCATTAAAGAAAAACACCCAGACACCTCAACAAATACGTTCTGGATGACAATACCAGCGGTCTATATCATCTTCAGCATTTCGTGGATGATTCTCCTCTGACTGCGTCGTTTATACGGGCGGGTTTCATAAAATAGGAACAAAAAAGGAAGCTTGCATGGAACAAGCTTCCTTTTTCTGATCAATGGACCGATCCATCTTGTGTTAAGAACTCATCAGTCGTTATTATTTTTGCATACGATTGGAGTGCGCTGACAAATGCAGTATGCACATGTTCGGCCCGCACCCTTTTGTCTTGATAAGTGAGCTCACGTGTTGCACATGCATCTTCGATTAGTGTGGTTTCATAGCCTAAATCAGCTGCAGCGCGCACAGTGGCATCGATGCACATATGGGTCATCATGCCGGCCACGATAAGCTTAGTAATTCCTTTATCCTTTAACTGGCTTTCCAAGTCTGTCCGGAGGAAGCTGTTCGGTGCATGTTTTTCCACAATGGGTTCGTTTTCCTGTGGCTGGACCGTTGGATGAATTTCAGCGCCTTCTGTATCCGGGAGGAAGAAACCGGCTGCCGGGTTGGCAGCGATGTGCTGAACATGGAAAATGGTGTCCTTCTGATTTTTTCGAAACCAATCCAAAACTTTTGCTGCATTCTCGGCTGCCTTTTCCGGATTGTGAAGCGCCATCTTGCCCGTTGGAAAATAATCATTTTGAATATCAATTAGGATCAATGCTGTGCCCATTTTTTCACCTCATCGTTAATTTTCCGTGCCTCTTCATCATATAGAGAATCCTGTCAGATAACGAGGATAGCAAACCGCATCCGAGAATATTTTGATGGGAGGGCCGTATCAACTTATCGGAATTTTTGTTATACTTTTGGAATAAATGACACGATTGGACATTTTCTGTTAAGGAGCCTAAAAATGAATCTTGCTGCTGGAATTTCCGCTGAAGAAAAAGAAAAGATTTTAGCAAACTATTTCAAAGGTGATTTTACAAACCGCATTGAAGTGTTTCCGAGCAAGGAGAAAAAAAAGCTGATTCTTTTAGAATCCATTGCCTCAAGGTTCGATCCGGATCGAACTTACACGGAACTCCAAATGAACGAAATTTTGGAAAAGGTTTATCATGACTATGTTTCAATCCGCCGATATTTGATCGAATACGGTTTCGTTAATCGGAGCAAAGACGGTGCTTCTTATTGGAAAAAAGAATAAGAGCGATAAAAAATCCGCAAATTTAGAACGGGGAAGTGATGAAATGATCGACCGCACCATTTACTGCACCATTATCCATCCATTTGTAAACAATACCGTGGCTCTGGCTTCTTCTGCCCCAAATTCTCACGCTTTAAGACAGGACGAAATACGGCTTATGTGCCTATTATCCCAGTATGTATTTGAAACCAAAAGGATGGCGGTCAGTTCCAAGCTGCTGCAGGAAGTCAAAACCTTGCTGGAACAAGTGACGCACAAAGAACAATTGCTTGAACTGGCTGAAAAGCTTCCGCACGAATACAGCAATTTGAAAGAGTTGTGGAGAAGCTCACTGATTTTTAAGGAAACTGAAGGCAGCAAAGAAACGATCGACCAAAAGATCATGTCAATCATTACCGGCTCCATCATTACGATCAATCAATTCTTCGGCAAGTACGAAAAATCATTGTTGGTTTGACCGATTATGGTTTGATCCTGTAAAAGAAAACCTTCGGAATGCCGGCTCATTGCGAGCCAGTACCGAAGGTTTTATCGCTTTTACGGGGAGTAAAATGGCATACCAGAAAAACTGTTACAACAGGAGGACGAATATGAAGATAAGCGAACCAAATGAAGGATTGATGGAAACGATTCTCTCGTTGTCTCCACAGGCCATATTCGACGGTACCCTGGGAGAAGCCAGGCCAACCATTGAAAAAATTCGGCAGCTTATTCAGTCGCTGCTGGATAAGGGGTGCTTTTATTTAGCTGCTACAGAAGGAGATCAGCTGTTGGGGTGGGTACTATTAGGCATCGGTAAAGACCAATTCACTGATGAAAAGAATGTGTTTATTTATGAATTATTTGTGTTGAAGGAATTTCGAGGCAACGGGTATGCCAAAGTTTTAATGGATGCAGCAATTAGCCATTTTCAGAAAGAAGGCTATGCGGAAGTTCGACTAAGCGCAAAAGCTGAGAATTTTGCTGTGAAATTATATGAAAATCTCGGATTCCAAACGAGAACGATTTCCATGAGCTTGAAGCTTTAGAAGATGCCATTAACCAATATAAAAGAAAGCCATAGAAAAGAGGAGATCCGAATGGAAGTCTGGGATTTGGTAGATGAGAACAAAAGACCGATAAACAAATTACATACAAGAGGAGAATCCCAGCAGCCGGGTGAATACCATGTGGTAGTGGAGATTTTAACAGTGAATGCGGATGGCCGGATTCTCTTGACGCAAAGAGATGCGGAAAAAACGTATCCGCTCCTTTGGGAAACGACGGGAGGCTCCGTGACTGCAGGTGAATCGAGTCTACAAGGGGCTGTGCGTGAACTGGCAGAAGAGACGGGCCTCGTGGCGGAAGAAAAAGAGCTGGAGTTTCTGGGGGAAATTCGCTATCCTAATTATTTTCTGGATAGCTACATCTGGAAAAGAACGGCTCCGATCCAGCCGGAAGACCTCGTCTTGCAGCCGGGGGAAGTTTGCGATGCGAAACTCGTCACTCTGTCGGAATTTGAAGATATGGTCCAGCAAGGACTAATTGTCTCAAGGATATGGGATCGGTTCCAATTGAACCGGAGCCGGATCATGCCTTTTTTGAATTCCGAAAAGCCGAATGGGGTGGTTGAATGAAACTCGCTGGAAAATTGGCGGTAGTGACCGGTGCGAGCCGGCTGGATGGCATCGGAGCGGCCATCTGCCTGGAACTGGCCCAAAACGGCTGCGACTTATTTTTTAGTTACTGGACGGCTTATGACCGGGAAATGCCATGGGGAGTGGAGGTTAACGAGCCGGAAGCATTGCTTTTCAAACTCAGGAAATTTGGTGTAAAAGCAGAAACAATGGAATTGGATCTGTCTCAAAAAGAAGCGCCGGCTCTGTTGATGGAGACGGTTATCCGCAAAATGGGACTGCCGGATATTTTGGTCAACAATGCCGCTTATTCCACTAGCGGTCCGTTTACCGAGTTGACGGCAGATATTTGGGACCGCCACTACGAAGTCAATGTCCGCGGAACGGCGCTTCTTTGCAGTGAATTCGCCAAGGCGTTTAAGAAAGGTACAGGAGGCCGCATCATCAACTTGAGTTCGGGGCAGTTCCAAGGAGCGATGCCGGGTGAACTAGCTTATGCCGCAACCAAAGGGGCGGTTGAAGCGATGACCATCACGCTGGCAGCGGAAGCCGCGCCGCTTGGCATAACGGTAAATGCCATCAATCCGGGCCCGACGGACACTGGCTGGATGGACGATCGCTTGAAAGTATACTTGCAGGAGCGGTTTCCGTTTGGCCGAATCGGCAAGCCGGAAGATGCGGCAAAATTGATCCAGTTTTTGGCTGGACCGGATGCCGATTGGATCACGGGGCAAATCATCCATTCCGAAGGCGGATTTATGCGGTAGATGAAAACGAAACGCCTGCTGATCTTTTCAGCAGGCGTTTTTGTTTTACCCCACGTTGTCCGGTTGGGCTGGCAATGGAAAATCCGGCAGATCAAGTTCGTCCAAAATGCGGGTGATGTGTTTTTCCATCCGTTCTTTTGCTAGCGCGGAATTCCGGATGGAGATGGCTTCGAATAATTCGGCGTGTTCCACATAAGTATCTTCATATCGGTCCACATCCATAAACCGATGGGTGCGGGTTGCCCGGATGGAATCTTCCATTTTTTCCGCTAATGACTGAACAAGATGGATCAATAAGGGATTATGCGATGCCTCCACAATGCGCTGGTGGAAATGCAAATCCGCTTTGATTCCTTTTTCCGCATCGTATAAGGCATTCCTCATCTCATCAAGTGCTTGTTTGATGTTCGCTAAATCAGCAGGAACAGCTCGAACCGCTGCGAGGGAAATCGCTTCGATTTCGAGTGCGCGCCGAAGTTCGAGCATGTCCTGGACAAGATGGCTTTCTGCTTCAACGATGGAATCGGAAAGCAAACGGCTCACTTTCTGAACTTCGCTCGTGTTGATGTAGCTGCCGCCGCCTTGCCGAATCACAATGGCTCCAGCCAATTCCAACTGCTGCAGCGCTTCTCGGACAGAAGAGCGGCTAACACCGAAGCGGCCAGCGAGTTCACGCTCCGACGGCAGTCTGGAGCCAGGATGCAAATCTCCATTCAAAAAGAATTCTTCGATTTTTCCCGCAATAATTTGCGATGTCTTTTTCTTTCCAGAAACCATTCATTTCGCTCCTCCTGATAAACCATTAGTTCTTTCACCTTATCAACTACCGAAAAAATAATCAATAAATTAAAATAATCATTGAAAAATTCAGATTAATCGGTATAATAAATTTTATTGGTCGGACCAATTGAAAAATGTCTTTATATTGATAGTTAAATGAGGGGATGAACGGCAATGAAGCTGCAGGAAATTGAACGAGCCGTTGAGGCTTTACAAACGAAGTTGAGCACAGACCAGATTACTTTGAATGAAACGGTGCGGGAATTGCACGGCAGGGACGAATCATATCACGCCCAAAAACTGCCGGATATCGTGGTATTTCCTGCGACGACGGAAGATGTCGTGAACATCATGGAAATTTCAAAGAGTTTGCACGTTCCTATTATTCCATTTGGGCTTGGTTCGAGCTTGGAAGGGCATGTGATACCGGACAACGGCGGCATTACAATCGATTTCTCTCAGATGAATCAGGTGCTCGAAGTGATGGAACATGATTTTTTGGTCAAAGTTCAGCCAGGCGTTACCCGTACGCAATTGAATAAAGAATTAAAGAAATATGGACTGTTCTTCCCGGTCGATCCAGGAGCGGATGCGACACTCGGCGGAATGGCGGCGACCAATGCGAGCGGAACGACTTCCGTCAAATACGGGGTCATGCGCGACCAGGTCCGTGATCTCGAGGTGGTGCTTGCTGACGGGACGGTAATCCATACGGGCAACAAAGCGGCGAAGTCGTCATCCGGCCTTCATTTGAATGGATTATTCACGGGGTCAGAAGGGACGCTCGGCTGCTTTACAGAATTGACGTTGAAAGTCTACGGCATCCCCGAGCATGTATCGGCAGCACGTGCTTCTTTTCCAAGCGTTAAAGATGCGGTCGAAGCAGTTGTCTCGATTTTGCAGGCGGGCATCCCGATTGCGAGAGTGGAACTGGTGGATGAAGTCTCAATCCGCCAAGTGAATCTTTTCAGCGAAACGGATTATGCAGAAAAACCGACCTTATTTCTTGAATTTCACGGCAATGAAGCCGGGCTGAAGCAAGACATCGCCTTTATGAACGAAATTGTTGAAGGGCATAATTGCGAAAGCATCGAGTTTGAAACCGATAATGCTGGGCGCAACCGGTTGTGGGAAGCGCGCCATAATTTAGCTTATGCCTTTATCCATGGAAATCCAGGCAAGAAAATGATGGTGACAGATGTCTGTCTGCCGATTTCGGAACTGGCAGGCGCTGTCGCCGATGCCCGTGAGAAAGTATTCGCCTTAGGCATGGTCGGCGGCATTGTCGGACACGTTGGGGATGGCAACTTCCATGTCTTGCTGATGATGGACATGAATGACCCCGAAGAAGTGGCTAAAGCCCAGTTGCTGAATGAGCAGATTGTTCTTTATGCACTCGAACGGGGAGGCACTTGCACCGGTGAACACGGCGTTGGAATCGGCAAGCAGAAATACCAGCAGCAAGAACACGGGGCTGCACTGCTCGTCATGGAACGAATTAAACAGGCGCTGGATCCTGACAACCGGTTAAATCCAAATAAATTGATCAAGCGAGAAACGAGAGGAGCGGTCCAATGAAAGTTTTAGAATCCATCAGCAATTTTGCCGGCAAATATTTCGCCTTCTGGGTCATCCTGATTGCACTTATCGCCTTTTTACTTCCCGATCCATTTCTTCCGCTCGGCGCATACATCACCATTTTGCTGGGAATTGTCATGTTTGGAATGGGGCTGACATTGAAGCCCGTTGATTTTAAAATTGTTTTGACCCGGCCGCTTCCCGTTATCATTGGCGTTGCTGCCCAATTTATCATCATGCCGCTTGCAGCTTTTGCCATCGCGAAAGTATTGAATCTTCCGCCGGAACTTGCGGCCGGGCTCGTGCTCCTTGGCTGTGTTCCCGGAGGAACCGCGTCAAACGTCATGGTGTATTTAGCAAAAGGAAATCTCGCCTTGTCGGTTGCCATGACTTCTCTTTCTACATTAATGGCACCGATCATGACGCCGCTGCTGCTGCTGCTTCTCGCTGGCCAGTGGCTTCCGGTTGATCCGGTTTCAATGTTCATGTCCATTATTCAAGTGATCATTGTTCCGATTGCTTTAGGCTTCATGGTCCAGCGCTTCTTGCCGAAATTTGTGGAAAAAAGCATCACCATCGTACCGCTGATCTCGGTATTGGCGATTTTGATCATTGTTTCAGCAGTCACTGCAGCAAATGCCGGAAACGTCATCAGTTCAGGCGCGATCGTCTTTTTCGCAGTCTTTCTTCATAATGGCTTCGGGCTGCTCCTTGGCTATTTGACGGCTTTTGCACTGGGGTTAAATGAAAACGACCGCCGCGCGATTTCAATTGAAGTCGGCATGCAAAATTCCGGCCTCGGCGTGGCTTTGGCGACCGCACACTTTAGTCCATTGGCTGCCTTGCCAAGCGTTTGGGGTGCAATCTGGCACAACATTTCCGGTCCGATTCTTGCGACAATCTGGTCGAAAAAACCGGCTGTTGCTGCTGAAAGGGAACCGGCGCAAAACCTTCATGCTACACCAAAAGCAAATCTTGAAAAATAACCATCAGAAGCTTATCTTGAAAACGGCCATGGCCGGATTTTGAGATAAGCTTTTTTATTAGGCTTGCTGCTTTTAAAAGTTGAGGGAATATATAATAGAAGAAAGGGGGACGATCAGATGCCGTTAGAAATTGTAAGAAATGACATTACTAAAATGCAGGTGGATGCCATTGTCAATGCCGCGAATAGAGAACTCCAGATGGGCGGCGGCGTATGCGGCGCGATATTCCATGCAGCAGGTGCCGAAAAGCTGCAGCAAGCCTGCAACGAAATCGGCTATTGCCCGGTCGGGGAAGCGGTCAGTACAGAAGCCTTCAAATTGGATGCCAAGTACATTATCCACACAGTAGGGCCGATTTGGCATGGAGGAAAGCACAAGGAAGAAGAACGTCTCCGGTCGTGCTATGCAAATTCGCTTCGGCTCGCCCATTCCTTAACCTGTGATTCGATCGCTTTTCCGCTAATCTCTTCCGGCATTTACGGATACCCAAAAGAACAGGCATTGCAAGTCGCCATTTCGGAAATCCATCGTTTCTTAATGGAGCCGGAACATGAAATGCTCGTGTACCTGGTCGTCTTTGACCAAGCGTCATTCGGCTTTAGCGAAAAATTATCCCAATCCATCGGCAATTACCTCGATGAACACTATGTCCATCAGCAAGAGCTGAAATATGCTCGGAACCATCGGATTTCAGAAGAAGTGTTCCATTCAACCAAAGAACGGGCAGTGGGCCGGCAATCCATCAATGGCCTGGAAGAAGCCTTGAGCCGGATTGAAGGAACTTTTTCGGACAGGCTCCTTCAATTTATCGACGAAAAAGGGATGACCGATACAGCGGTTTATAAAAAAGCGAATATCGACCGGAGATTGTTTTCGAAGATCCGGAATTCACCGGACTATACGCCGCTCAAAAAAACCGTATTCGCGTTTGCGATTGCGCTGGAACTGGACCTGGAAGAAACAGCGGAATTGCTGCGAACCGCAGGCTACGCTTTTTCCCATAGCCAAAAATTCGATGTCATCATCGAATATTTCATTACCCACCAAATCTATGATATCTTCGAAATCAACGAAGCCCTCTTTGCTTTTGAGCAGAAGCTGCTCGGAGCTTGAATGTCGCTTTTGAAGCGACCGATTGTACCCGCCAATTGATTATCCTTGGAGTATCACAAACGCCTGTACCATACAGGACACCCAAGGAGGAAATCAAGATGAAAAAAGGCAGTACTGAAATTGTGTTTATTCTCGATAAAAGCGGATCGATGGCGGGGCTTGAAAAAGACACAATCGGCGGGTTTAATGCGCTGCTCGAAAAACAGAAGAAAGAGGCAGGCGACGCAAAAATCACAACCGTCCTATTCAATCACGGCTTCGAGTTGCTGCATGACCGCATTGCGATTGCCGGCATCGCGCCGATGACCGAAAAAGAATACGAAGTCGGCGGTACGACCGCGCTTTTGGATGCCATCGGATCTTCCATTCAAAAGCTGGTGAATGTGCAGAAGCGGACCAGTGCAGAAGAGCAGGCTGAGAAAGTGCTATTTGTAATCACCACCGACGGCATGGAAAACGCAAGCTGTGAGTACAATTACGCGAAAATCAGAAAGATGATCGCCTGCCAGAAAGAGAAATTCGGCTGGGAATTCATCTTCCTCGGTGCCAATATTGACGCCATCGCTTCCGCGAAAAACTTTGGCATCCAAGAAGACCGCGCTGTCAACTACCATGCCGATGAACTGGGCACTGAACTCAACTTCCGCGTTCTGAATGAAACCGTCAGTTCCTTCCGCCAAGGCAAGAAACTGCATCGGAATTGGAAAGAGGACATCGAAGCTGATTTCAGCCAGCGCACTCAAAAGTAGAATCTCAAAAAAACGTTCGTAAATATCTATCTGAATAGGAGAACGTTCGTAAAGTGCTTTAGGAGCTTTGCGAACGTTTTTTTGTGGGTTCTATGCTGGTACTGGAGGCGTTCGTATAAGTGTACTTTTACGAACGCTTATTTCAATAGAGAAGTGGTTTACTTTGCACATATTCCAGCAGTTCACTATTCAAGTTCGAATTACAAATGATATCGATTTTAAATAGACAATTAATAATTTAAGTTGAAGGGGCTTGTGGATGACTACATGGATTGTTACAACGGAGGTTTGTAAACAATGGAATTTAAAAAAGATGACTCCGCAAAACATCGAAGTCATCTTATCTCAATCCAACTTAAGCTATCCTTTTATTAGATTGTCCATTAAATGGAGCTCAGTTCATCAATGAGTAGATTTTTTTCTTTTCTGAGAAAGTAACATAAAAGAAACAACGACAGAGTAAATAAATAGAAACAGCACAATTCCTACCTCTATACTTGACTCAAACATGGAAATCTCCTTTCTCATAACTCTTTATACTAAAAATTCCCTTTTTTGAATAATGTAAACATTCTATACTAAAACGAAGAAAAGGCACTAAATGATAAAAGTATCATTTAATAAGTACTTACAATGAGGCCAGCCACTGCTCATAACAGGCCGAATAAAGGTAAGAATCAACGAATGCAAAATGCATCTCCCAAGAGCCACACTAAGAGGGAGATGGCGCCGAAGGGTCTGGGGCCAATTGCTCCAAAGATGATGTTTAATTCATACTTGGTGGAGCTTATTGCTTTATTCCCTAAGTAATGTGCATTCCCTTAGTTTATAAATTAAGAATGAAATTATGGAGATATTGACCAATAAGAGAAGATGAAAGGTGAAATTGAAATCTAGTAGAATCAAAATCGCAGTGATCGAGATGAGACATGTACTGATCATAGCGGTGATTATAGTAGATTTCCCCTGCTTGATTACTTCCATTTCACTGGACCAGTTGTAATTAGGGAATTTCAAATTGACAAAGAAGCCAACAATACTAATAAGCAGTAAACTTGTGATTGTAAAAGAAATGAAGAGCAATGAATCCAATAACGATGAACTGAAATTTTGAGTATAGACCAAAATAGCACAAGCTAATCCTGGCACAAAAAGCATCATGTTTAACGCGATTTTGGCTTTTGCAAGGTCCATTAAAGAGAGGGGAGACGTCAACAAAATCCAGATGCTTTGGCCTTCAAAAGATAGGCTTGATGAAGTGGTTGTGGTCAAAAGAATACATACAGTCGTAAATAGAATGAAGATATATTTGCTTGATAACGTGATAAAGGACAGTTCCAAGGTAGTGTCATACAAAAGAGGGGAACTATTGAACAAGTAAGCCAGGCTGCCAATGAGTAATAAAGCCGGTGTAAGTACTGTATTGCTGACATAGGTAATAGATGATAGATAAAGTTTCAGCTCTTTTGAGAATAGACTTTTAAATGAACTATTGGAAGAAACCGTGCTAGAATCACGTGCTCTCCTTTTTGACGAAGTAGAATAGCTTGCAACTAAGAAAGCATATCTTTTAGTAAATACGTATCCGGTTATGAGAACAAGAACGAGAGTTATTGCTAGCAAGCTCAGCAAGTTAAAGAATCCTAATTCTGAGGTAGAGTTGCTAATGATGCCGAACAAGTAGAGTGGGGAACTAGTAGAAAAAATGTCTTTGTAATTCAATGACGCAGAGTTGTATGTGATATATAAAAGAGGTGAAAGGAATAAAAAAAATGTAAGCAAAGCTTCGATCACATTACTATGGATTCTTAAAAAATTAAGAAGAATTTTTACTGCTAATGAAATGATGAATGTTGTTGTAATAACTAGTAAAGGAAGTATCACTACAAGGATAAAACTGGATAATAGAACGAACCAGAAGTCGGGAAGAATGAACATATGCAACAAGATGCCAGCAAAAACGGCTATTGCAGTAATGAGTAAATAAAGAATCATGAGTTTGATTACATTAAAGAGCTTGGCTTGCCATAATGGAATAGGCAGGCTGAAAATTAGTTCAGTATCTGAAGAAAAAATCATTTTTTTAATGCTGCTTAAGATGGTCCAGAACCCCAAGGCCCAAAACAAAATAGACGAAAGAATCGGAAAAAATAACATGGATTCTTCGTTGATGTACAAATCAAAAGCGATATAGACAATATATCCAATGGCCATAACAACAGCGGCACAATAGCCTGCCAACGTAAGAACAGCGTGCTTTCGGTCGTCCTGGTTATTGGATGATTCCAATCTGGAAAACTGAAAATCATTTGCCAAGATATACTTTTGCAATTGAATTAGCTTACTCATGTGCTGTGATGCTCCTGAATTTTTCGCCCAAGCTGCTCTCAGACAATAGGTTGATCATCGTATCATTGACGACCACTTCGCCGTTGTGGATCATGACCACTTTATTGCATAGCTTTTCCGCTACTTCTAAAACGTGGGTCGAATACAACACAATGGATCCTTCGGCTGCCCTTTTTTTCATTTCTTCCTGTAAAAAATAAGTGGCGTTCGGATCCAATCCGACAAAGGGTTCATCCAATACGATCAGCTTTGGATTGTGCATAAGGATGGAAATAAGCACCAGTCTTTGTTTCATGCCATGCGAATAGGTAGAAATCAACTCATGGAAAGCACTGCCGAAATTGAGCTTTTTCAGCAAGGTGTTCAATTGCTCGTTTATCGTCTCGTTGTCAATTTGATAAATGCTTCCAATCAGTTCCAGGTACGAATACCCCGTCATATTCCCGTAGAGCACTGGAGTGTCGGGCGAGTAACCGACCATCTGTTTAAATTCTTGTGGGTTTTTCTCTATGCTCACGCCATCTAATTCAATATCTCCTTGATCAAAGCCATGAATGCCCACGATGGATTTGATGGAAGTTGTTTTTCCTGCTCCGTTCATGCCGATGAAGGCGCAAATATCGCCTTCCACCAAATCCAAGGTTAAGTTTCTAATGCCTTTTTCAGATCCTTTGTATAACTTGGTCAAGTTGTTTATTGATAACATTTGAACCAGCCTCCTTCAATTACGACTTTTTCAGATTCCTATTGGCCCATGAGAGATTCAGTAAAATGAATGCCAAACAAGTTGCAATACTGAAGTAGTTTAAGTCGTGGACCGACAGCAACTGGTTCTCCGCCAGGTTTAGGATGCCGCCTGGGGATAGCTGGAACAAGAGGTGATTGAATCCCTTGACCAGAATAAAGAAAATAGAAACGGCGATTGTCGTGACGGCGATTAGGATGGGGCTCTTGACAAAGGTGCTGATCAAGATGGCCAGACTCACGATGAAGAGGATCCACAAACTGTACAACAGCACAAACAGCAGAAAGTTTGAAAAAGAGAAAGAACCGAATAAGAAAATGGTGTAACCATAGGAAACGGCTGCCCCAATGGAGATGCTGAACATGCTGATTACCCAATTTCCCATTAGTTTTGACAATAGGTAGGAGCGCAGCGAAACAGGGCGGGTCAATACGAAATCTTGCATACCGCTGTTGCGGTCGGCTGCAATCAGCCCCATGAAACTAATAATCAAGATGATGAGTCCGATTTGATTGAATTGGCCGGAAATGGTCGACAGGAGAACTTCAGCAGAACTTGGCACCGGCCGGTTCGGATCGATGGTGATGCCATCTGCGCCGCCAACATTTTCAAGGATAACGTCCATGTATTTAGTGATCAGCGGTTGAGTAATACCCAAGATCACGAAAAACAGGGTTAACCAGATGAACTTAAATTCTTTTGCGGCTTCTACTAGTTCAGTGCGCGTTAATGTATAAAAGTTTGTCATGTGTCCGACACCATCTCCAGGAAAATTTCTTTTATCCCTCTTTCATAAAACTCAATGGACGTAATATCCATTTCTTTTGCAGCGAAATCGTTTACGACTTTCTTTAAATCCAATTCTTCAGCTCCCGTTAAAAGAAAGGTGTTTGGTGATAGCCATTCAACGCATTCGACCTCAGAACTTTTCAATGCTTCACTTGTTTGCGGGACATTCCCCGTCTTAACCAGAATTTGTTTGCGGTCTGATTTCTGAAATTCGCCGTTTATGTTTCCGACAATCTTTCCATTTTTTATGATGATGTACCGGTCGCAAAATTCACTGGCGTCGTCCAATATATGCGTTGAAATGATGATGGTCGTTCGCTTCTTTAAGCGGGAGATCAATTTTTTCACTTCATTTCGGCCGATCGGATCCAACGCAGAAACCGGTTCATCCAAAATCAGCAGCAGCGGTTGGTGCAAAATGGCTTGGGCGATCCCGAGCCGCTGTTTCATGCCGCCGGATAATTGGTCCACTTTGTAGTTTTCTTTATCCTTAAGCCCGACTTCTTCTAAAACCGCTGAAATGTTCCCCTTTAAAAATCCCTTATCCAAGCCCGACAATTTTCCGAAGAAAAGAAGGGATTCCTCACAGGTCATCCACGGCTTGAAGTCTGTAAGCTGAGACAAATAGCCAATGTTTTTCTTGTGCTGCACGATGGGGTTGGAATTGAACGTGATGGTGCCTTGCTCGTGCTGCAGAATGCCGGTCATGCATTTGATGAGCGTCGTTTTGCCTGCTCCGTTTGGTCCCAACAAGCCCACACACTCGCCTTCTGCAATCGAGAAGGTGACATCGCTCAAAATCTTTCTTTTTTTGATCGTCTTATGAAGTTTCTCGACTGTAATCATTTTGTATCAATCTCCTTCCAATCACTAGATATAAAATGGGTCCGAGCAATTGGAGCAATATAATGGCGGCCAGCCAAACATACGGTGCGGCAATCAGATTTCTTCTTTTGAACCAATCGTAAAGCGCAATTCCAATGATTAAAAAATTAAAAACGACAACAGGCAACGCAAAAGGAAGTATTTCGGCCCATTCAATTTCAAGTAAAGCCGTAATGTCAGTATTCATAGGTATTCCCCTTTCAATTATCATTATCAATAATGATAATTGAAAAGTCAACTACATTCTTGAGTTTAAGAATATATATTTCCAAGCAAACTAATTTATGCACAAAATAATTAGTATATGATTGGAGACCCGAGACTAATTTTTAAGGAATTTGGTAAACGGCAAGAAAGAATATATAATAGCTAACTAAGCACAAAGAAAAAGGAGATAAAATGAAATGGAATTTGATTTATTTAAAAACCAGGTCAGATTTAAAATAGCTTTGGAATTAATAGCTGCCGATGAAGGATTATCAATCATGCAGTTGAACAAATTACTAGAAGAGGTATCGCAAGCGACGTTGTACAGGCATGTAAATTCAATGGTTGATGATGATTTGTTGAAAATTGTTGGAATAAACCGTATCGGTAAAGTTGAAGAGAAGCTATATGCTTTGAATACGCAAGCCTACAAGATCAGTGAGGAAGATTGGCAGTCGGCCACTTATAACGAAAAAATAAAATTTGTCACCTACTATTTCATGTACATTTTACAAAACTATAAAAACTATTATGAAAGCAGCGCTGCAAATCAATTGCCGGATCGATCAACGTTTTCCTTAGTGAAACTGAACTTAACAAATGATTCATTCAACGATTTTCAATCGGAGTTAAGTACATTAATGGAAAAATACTTTAATATGAAAGAAACGGAAGAAGGGACTGACCGCACGATTTCGTTAGTAATTATTCCGTGATTATCTCCTTGGAGGAGAAATATTTTTATATTTATATTTGGTTTCCATATGCCCGCTTATCAGAAGCAGTTATTAAATCAGCAAAATACAAACGGGAAAGCAGTGCTGATCAGCATTGCTTTCCCTTTTAGTTTGTATAAGGGTAATTTTTAAAACGGTTTAAGGTTTTGGTGTAAAATTGTATAAAATGGAAATTTAATGTAAAATAACATCTAATATTAAGTTTTTGAATTTTTAAACCTTATCATGACGAATCAAAAATATTAAGGGAGATGGATTAGTTGAAATTACATTATCAAGAGCATGGAGATAAGAATGCTCCGCTAATGGTATTTTTACACGGCGGAGGAGTTAGCAGTTGGATGTGGGATAAGCAAATCCAATATTTTACTGACTATCATTGCATCACAATCGATTTACCGGAACAAGGGAGAAGCAAGAGTACGGAATACTTTTCAATTCGCAAAAGCGCGGAAGATATATCTAAGTTAATAGAGAAGCTAGCTAGTGGTAAGAAAATAATTGTTGTCGGTTTTTCATTGGGTGCACAAGTGCTCATTCAAATGTTGAGTATGAATCCAAGTTTAATTCACAGCGCTATTATCAATAGTGCATTAGTAAGGCCGAATGAGTTTGTACGAAAAATGATCAGACCATCTATTAAAATTACTTTACTGCTAGTGAAGAATAGACATTTTTCAAAGCTCCAATCCAAAATCCTGTATATTGAGGAAGAATATTTTGAAGAATATTATAAAGAGAGTTCTCAAATGAGTTCAGCTACACTTATTCGAATATTAGAAGAAAATATGTCATTTAAAATACCTGATGAATTTGATAAAACAAGGAGTAAGGTGTTGGTTACTGTTGGAGAGAAAGAAAAAGGACTAATGAAGAAGTCAGCCTCGGATATAGTATCGAAAAATCCAAATTGTGTAGGAATCATTATGCCTGGTGTAGGTCACGGCATATCTCTAGTAAACCCAAGTTATTTTAATCTAATGCTTAAAAACTGGCTGGAAAAGAATGTTTTACCACATGAGGTCATATCGATAAGATAATACCCTTTACCTTATTGCTGTCCAAGAGGCACTAACTAAAATTAGAGTTTACATATCAAAACTTATCGGCAGAAAATCGATAAGGAGAGAAATTTATTTCTAGAAAAAGAGGAAGGCCAAAAGCGAATTGCAATCGCTGCTTGGCCTTCCTTTTTTGAGCCGGTTATTCCTCGTCCTCCAGGTCT
Source organism: Planococcus ruber (assembly GCF_022819085.1). Lineage (GTDB taxonomy): Bacteria > Bacillota > Bacilli > Bacillales_A > Planococcaceae > Planococcus > Planococcus ruber. The sequence goes on from NZ_JALHAG010000001.1 coordinate 598,190, forward strand.
TCTATTATTCTTTTCATCTTAGCGATTTCTTCGCGTTGCGTCTTGATAATCGCATCAGCCAGCTCTCTCACTCGTGGATCTGAAATATTGGCTCGTTCGCTAGTTAGGATAGCGATGGAATGATGAGGGATCATCGCTTTCATCCATCCGGTGTCCTCTATTAATATTTGGCTGCGGACGAGCCAAAGTGAAAGCGCGAATACTACTGCACTGCCAGCTAAAATCAACGAATTCACTTTTTTGTTCTTGTACATTGGCCACATGAATAACAGCATGACAATGGCCATGACAGAGCCCATAATCAACGCCATATAGATTCTTGTTTCACTGAATGTGATATGTTCGAATTGAAAAACGTTTAAGAACATCAACCAATACATCAAAAAGGTCGAAGTGACAATCATGATTCCAAACTTAACGTAACTGTTCATAAAATCCTCTCCTTATAGTTAAAAATTGATTTTGACAAGAATGCCTGAACGGGATCGATGCCTTTCTTATCTGTTTACCATTTAAATTCCCATATAAACTCCATAGAAAATGCATAATTTACTGTAGAAGAAAGAATTGCAACGAATTTTATCGTCACTCCATGCAATTTTCGTCTGAAATATAAAGAAACCGGCCAATCACCCTCAGATTAGCCGGCATCCTGCATATTTTCTGGTTTTGCATGATCTTCAGCACTTGGGAATCGGAGAAGCTACAGCTTAAGCTGGGTTATTTGGCTGATAATTCAGCTTCAGTTACCCATTTATGATTGGTGACCGGTTCGCCCCCAGTCGTTGGTGTGAAATCAACCATGTAGACAGTTGTTTCCTCGGCAGTATCAATCGTAGCTGTGGCACCGTCCATTTCTTCCATGTGATCGGCAGCGATTGTTGCTTCATCACCTGGTTTCAACGGTTGGTCTCCTGGATTTTCAAGTTCTTCGTGGATGACCCATTTGTGGTTTTCCACCGGTTCGCCGCCATTGGTCGGAGTGTAAGTGACGGCATAAACAGTCGTATCGTAAGCTCCAACAATCGTAGCTTCCGCGTCTTTCATCCCTTCCATATGATCCGTTTCAATGATGGCTTGGCTTCCTACCTCATAGGTTGGACTTTCCGCTTCCTGTAAATCTGCTGGTACTTCTCCTGTACCGGAATGGTCCATATTCATATGCCCCGAATCCTCGCTCATGTTTTCTTCGGTTGCATTATTCATATCCATTGATTCTTCACTCGTCTCGCTATCTGTATTGCAGGCGCTTAACGTGACGGCGGCTACAAGTGACAGTATCCCCATTATCCATTTGTTTTTCGGCATTGCGATCTCCTTCTTTCTACATTTGTCTTTAGATACTCTACCCCTTAACTTTGCATATTGTGTGCAGGAACCATGACATTTTCTTGTGTAAAAAGTCTGGACAGTGGATTATGGCAAGTTCGTGAACCACTAAGGGAAGTTCTCTATTCTATAGAAGAAACTGCACAAAAAATCGAAACTTATTTAGTAAACTGGTGGAGAAGAACATTTTCTAGAAAGAAAGAGCTGGAGGAATAGAGAAATGAAGATGAAAAGAAAAGCGATCGGTGCACTGTTGGCGGTAATTATGTTGGCCGGCTGCAGCGGAGAGGATACGGGCTCTTTTGAGGCCCCGTACGATGGAGAAATGAATCATGTCCATGGAATGGGCTATGCGGGAAATGACAAAGGCTTGTATTTTGCGTCACACATTGGATTGAAAATCTACCGGGACGGTGAGTGGTTCGAAACAACGGATAATTTCCATGATTACATGGGGTTCAATGCGACAGATGACGGTTTTATTACGTCTGGCCACCCGAGCGCAGATTCTGAGTTACCCAATCCGCTTGGAATTCAGCGCAGTGTGGACGGTGGAGAAACCCTTGAAGAAATTGCGTTCCAGGGAGAGACGGATTTTCATGCCATGGCTGTCGGTTACAATAGCCATGACCTCCTTTTGATTAATCCGGCGCCCAATTCCTTGCTGGAAGCAGGCGTTTATAGAAGCACGAAAAAAGGGGAGTCGTGGCAACCTGTAAAAGCTGAAGGACTGGAAGGCGAAGTGATAGGACTGGCTCTTCACCCGACAGATTCAGCTTTTGTGGCGGCGGCTACTTCGACAGGCATTTATTTCTCGGAAGATGCAGGAGAATCGTTCCAAGCCCTTACGGCTGAAGGAGAAAGAGGGACCGCGGTGCATTTCACCGAGCAAGGGCTGTACTTCGGGAGCTTCGGGACAGCGGCGGCTTTGATGCAGTATACTGGTGAAAATGAGGCGTTGAAAAGACTGAACATACCGGCTCTTCCGGAAGATGGCATCGCTTTTATCGCCGTAAATCCGGCGAATGACCAGGAACTGGCTTTTTACACACTGCGGGGCGATGCCTTCTTGTCTGAAGACGGCACCCAAAGTTGGGAACCGCTGCTGCAAAACAGCAAAACCCAATAAAATACGTAAACTAGAAAGGGAATGCGTGAATTGAAACTAATGACTCACAGGAAGGGACAGCATGCCCCTGAACCTGATGCTTTGAGGCTGGAAGAGGGTTGCCATGTTCAATAAACTTGCTTTGAGAATCGGATTGCTTTTTTTTGTCTTTATCATCCTCATCGAGTCGGTGTTGTTCTTGATCTTATATGTCAACTACGTAGAAGAACGGGTGGAAGAAGTCATGTCCAATCTATTGGCCCGGGGGAACACGCACAGCGAAGTGCTGGAAGACAGCTTTGAATCCAGCACGTTGAACCATGTAGCCATGATGGAATCGGCTTCCGATTTCATTGTCATCATCACGGATGCGGAAGGGAATGAGCTGACCCATTCCGATACGATTGAACCCGAAATGAGGGATGTGCTGCAGCACACTGATTTTGGTCAAGTTCCGCAAAAAGGAGAAATCGTGGAGGATCGGTGGGATGAAAAACGGTTTATTGCGACCGACAGTCCCATTACGGTAGCAGGTGAACACCGAGGGCATGTATTTATGTTTGCTGAAACCAACCACATCAAAGGGATAGTCGAACACCTTCGGAATCAATTTTTGTTCGTTGGATTGATTGCGTTCGGCCTTACCATTGCTGCAATTTTTATCTTATCGCGCTTGATCACGCTTCCACTGATTCGGATGAAGGAAGCCACAGAGCAATTGAGCGAAGGGAATAATGAAGTCAGCCTTCATCTCGACCGGAATGACGAACTGGGGGAGCTGGCGAACGCCATTAACACCTTATCGACGGATCTGAATCGCTTAAAGCAGGCACGGAACGAATTCCTGGCCAGCATTTCGCATGAATTGCGAACGCCACTGACCTACATCAAGGGCTACGCTGACATAGCCGGACGTCCGGATACGTCTGATGATGAACGGCGGGAGTACATTGATATCATCCGGGAGGAAACGACCCATTTGACGGAATTGATTCGGCAATTATTCGAATTAGCCCAGCTTGATCACAACCAGTTTTCCATCCGAAAAGAGCAGGTTTCATTCAATCGGCTGTTTCGTTCGGTTGCCGGTTTGGTCCGTCCCGCGTTCGATGAGAAACACATTTTCTTGGTCGTCCAGTGTCCTCCGGATATGACGGCATTCATCGATCCGGAACGCTTTCAGCAGGTGCTGTTGAATGTACTCGACAATGCCCGGAAATACTCGCCGGAAGGGACGGTGGTGACGCTTCTCGCTGTGCAAGAGGAGGATACGGTAGTGATTAGTGTCAGCGATGAAGGGGAAGGCATTCCAGAAGCTGCTCTTCCCTTTGTCTTTGAGCGGCTGTACCGCGTCGACAAATCCCGGTCTCGGCAGCACGGCGGCAGCGGTCTCGGTCTTGCCATCGCCAAAGAAATCGTCGAGTCGCACAGCGGCCAAATTTCGATTCAAAGTAAACAAAGCAAAGGGACGACGGTCCGTATTGAATTGACAAGGGGGGATTCGTTTGCAGAAAGTGCTGTTGGTGGACGATGAAAAACGGATGCTGGATTTGGTGGCATTGTATTTAAAGCCCCACCACTATCTTAGTACAAAAGCGCTGGGACCTTTTGAAGCTTTACGCTATTTGGACAAAGAAACCTATGACTTGATACTCCTCGATGTCATGATGCCCGAAATGGACGGCTGGGAGCTATGCCGGGAAATCCGGAAAGTCTCGGATGTGCCGATCATTATGCTGACGGCTCGTGAGCAACAGGAGGACATTATTAAGGGGCTGAAACTGGGGGCGGATGATTACGTCACGAAGCCGTTCAATGAAGGGGAACTGCTGGCTCGGATGGAAGCGCTGCTGCGCAGAAGAGCGCCTAAAAAAAGCATTGAAGTAAAGGGCCTCTTCTGGGATGAAGACCGGTTCGAACTCAGCTATCAAAACCAATCCATCAAGCTGACACCGAAAGAGTTCCTGATGCTGGGGCAGCTGTTGAAAAATCCGGACAAAGTGTTCAGCAGGGACCAGCTGATCCAATTGGTTTGGGGATTCGATTCGGAAACGGAAGGACGGACCATCGATTCGCACGTACGGAATGTTCGGGAAAAGATTCGGCAGGTCGGATTCCCCATCGATGACCATTTCCTGACTGTTTGGGGGATTGGCTACAAATGGGTGAATGAGACAGAATAACGCTCAAAGAAAAGAACTCCCCACCGGAAATACGTTTTCCGGTGGGGAGTTCATGTAATTAGGCGATGTTCCGGCAAGCTTCTGCGCATCTGCGGCAAGCTTCCGCACAGCGTTTACAGTGTTCATGCATGTCTGCATGTTTGTCGCATTCATTGCCGCATGCTTCACAGATTTTCGCGCAAACAGCTGCCAGTTCAGCTACAAACGGCGAATTGCGGGTGATTGCGTGTTCCAAAAATGCGCATATGTCTGCGCACTCCCGGTCGAGTCGGATGCAGTCAGCCAGCATTTTTACGTTATCTTCCTGCAGGCAAGCGTCAAAACAGTGATTGCATTCCGCTGCGCAATCGTGTAAAGCCTGAATCAATTCCTGATGCTGTTCATGTGCCATGTGTAAAACCTCCATTTTTAGTTTTGTCTCTTGTCTACTTCTTCCCTTTGGACTCGCCACTAAACGGAATTTCTTAAACTCCATAGAAACTGCACAATTTGATGCGTTTCCTCTATGAAACTGAATTTTCTCCATAATTTCTCGATAGTTTCTTTCTATAATCAACAGAAGAAGATTGGATTTTTCGAAACCGAAAAATTGATGGAAGAGGTGAACCGCAATGTCGAAACAGGAAGAGCATCATCATCATGAACCGGCACATTCCAAGGACCACCCAAATCCTTCGGACAGGAAGCTTCAAGATGAATCCACCATCCAGCCGAAACAGACACATCCGAAACATGGGAGCCACGGGCACCAGGGGCATTCCGGACATGGCGATATGGTGGCGGATTTCAAAAAACGGTTCTTTATTTCTTTGATGCTCACCATCCCGATTTTAGCGTTATCGCCAATGATTCAGCACTTTATGGGCGTTAATTGGCGTTTCAACAACGATCTTTATATCTTATTCGCATTATCCTCCATCGTCTTTTTCTACGGAGGCTGGCCATTCTTAACCGGCGGAATCCAGGAACTCAAAGAGAAGAATCCGGGCATGACGACCTTGATTGCGTTGGCCATCACTATCGCTTATGGATACAGCACTCTAGTGGTCTTCGGATGGGACGGCAACCAGCTGTTCTGGGAGCTGGCGACGCTGGTGGTCATTATGCTGCTCGGGCACTGGGTTGAGATGCGTTCCATAATGGGGGCCTCTAATGCGTTGGAACAGTTGGTGAAGCTGATGCCGAGCGAAGCGCACAAGCTCGATGAACACAATCAGGTTCAAGACATCCCGTTAGCTGATATCCAAAACAATGATCGGGTGCTGGTCAAGCCGGGCGAGAAGATCTCAGTGGATGGGTTGATATTGGAAGGCAAATCGACAATCGACGAATCGATGCTGACTGGGGAATCTGTCCCGATTGATAAAGGAACAGGGGATGGTGTCATTGGTGGTTCGGTAAACAAGGAAGGCTCACTCATCATCCAAGTGGAAAAAACGGGGGAGGCTTCCTATCTATCGCAAGTCATCAAGATGGTCAAGGAAGCACAGGAATCCAAATCCCGGACACAGGATCTGACAAACCGGGCAGCCAAATGGCTCTTTTATTTGGCGCTGGCAGCAGGGTTTATCACCCTATTCGCGTGGCTGGCGTTCGGTTATGCGTTTGATGTCGCCATTGAACGCATGGTGACGGTAATGGTCATCGCATGTCCGCATGCGTTGGGCTTGGCGGCACCGCTGGTCGTAGCGGTCTCCACATCCATTTCCGCCAAGCAAGGGCTCTTGATCCGGAATCGCGCCGACTTCGAAGGGGCCCGAAACTTGGATGCCGTGGTGTTTGATAAAACCGGGACACTGACTCTAGGGAAGTTCGGTGTCACAGATGTTGTGCCGATCGAGAATTATACTGATGAAGAAGTGCTGCAACTGGCTGCGGCCATCGAACAGAATTCCGAGCATCCGATCGCCGCCGGTATCGTAAATTCGACCAAAGAAAAAGGGCTAACCATCGGAAAAGTAAGCGATTTTGAATCGATACCCGGTAAAGGGATTCAAGGAAATGTGAATGGCCAGAAAGTGAATGTGGTCAGTCCAGGCTATATGGAAAGTCATGAACTTCGCTACAATCAGGAACGATTTGAACAGTTATCCGAAGAAGGGAAAACAGTCGTCTTTGTACTGGCGGAAGACCAACTAGCTGGAATGATTGCCTTGGCGGATATTGTCCGCGATAGCGCCAAGGAAGCTGTTGCTGCCTTGAAGGCGAAAGGTATCCATTCAATCATGCTGACGGGCGACAACCGGAAAGTGGCCAATTGGGTAGCGAAACAAGTGGCCATCGATGAAGTCTATGCGGAAGTGCTGCCGAACGAGAAAGCCCATCAAATTCAGCAAGTCAAAGATAGCGGGCGCAGAGTGGCAATGACGGGAGACGGCGTGAACGATGCGCCGGCACTGGCGACAGCTGACCTCGGGATTGCCATCGGCGCAGGGACGGATGTCGCGATGGAGACAGCCGATGTGGTCCTTGTCCGAAGCGATCCGAACGATGTGGTGTCGCTGATCGACTGGTCGAAAAAGACGTACCGGAAACTGGTGCAAAATCTATGGTGGGCGACCGGCTATAATATTTTTGCGATTCCCCTCGCTGCCGGCGTCTTGGCTCCTTGGGGCATCGTGATCAGTCCGGCAATCGGCGCGGTCTTCATGAGTCTCAGCACCGTCATTGTTGCCATCAATGCCAAACTCTTAAAAGCATAGAAGGAAGGATTTCTAGAAAAATGGGCTGTACTTTTAGGATACCCAGAGTCTTTCAACTGGAGGAGAGGGAAATGAAGATTCAACTCATTTGTGAAGCGTGTAAGGTAATTGACGAATTAACTCCATCTAAGAGAAACGGTGAAGTCGGCATCCACTCAGTCCAACAAAATTTTCGGATAGGTGTGAACTGGAAGAACGAGGTCATCGAGAATTTTCAGGAAGAATTTATTAACGAATTAGGCAAAGCGACAAGCAATAAAGAACGAAGAGAACTCCTGGAGGACCAGATTACTGAAAATGCGTTTTCAGAAACCATTGATTTTGAATTGAGCTTCACCTGCAAAGGCTGCGGAAATCGGATTACCTTGAATGACTTTCATTTGATTGACCTGATTGGATTCTAGGGGAAAAAGCCGTTCTAAAGATCCTTTTACCAGTTAAATTGTTAAGAAAAAGGAGACGCAGCCGATATAAAGAAAGATAAAACGAAAATACTCAAACGAAAATAACGGGAATGCCCATTGCCCGTAAGATGTGAAAGAGGCGTGTTGAGAAAAGGAAGGTCCTTCATGGTTTTGGATAACAAAAAGAAAAGAACAGTTCAAGAAGAAAGGAGACGGCGTGATCGATCGAATCTGACTCTTGTGCTTCTGCTGTTTTTGCTGGTTCTATGCCTCGTGCTCGGCTATTACTTTATAAAGAATGAAAATCAGAAACAAAATAGGGTGGATGTGGCATCTTCTATTGAAACAGACAAGGAGAATGTTTACTTTGAACTTTTGGAATCATCAAATGAAACCGCTGATGGACAGACCGGTGAAGCAGCCAATTCAGAAAGACCTATAGGTCCGCGATTCAGAGATGAATTCCAGCCCACTATGGAAAGCCTGTTCCAGGATAGAGAACTGATTAGAGCAAACATTGAAAGATATTTTATAGATAGAAGACACCCCAAAGAAATAGATCCGATGCATACAACCGATGGAAAAGATGTACTGTACATTTATCACTCCCATAGCCGAGAAGCGTTCTTGACGTATTTAAAAAACACTGAAAAGCCGGAAGAAGCCTATCACGCGACAGCAAACGTCACGTTGATCGGAAAGATGCTCGGAGAAGCGATGGAACGCCGTGGAATCGGGACGCAAGTAGACGCTTCAGACATTGGAAAAGAACTCGGTGCCAGAGGATTGACTTATGGCAGTTCTTATCCGGTATCACGGGAACACGTTCAGGCTGCCCAAAAAGAAAACCGCAATCTGGAAGTTTTCTTGGATATTCACCGGGATTCTTTGCGAAAAGATTCCACAACAACAGAAATTAAAGGAAATGCGTTTGCGCAATTGCTGTTTGTCGTTGGAACAGGCCACGCAGAGTTTGAAAAGAACCTGTCGTTCACAGCCGGTTTACATCAAAAGATCGAAGAGAGATACCCTGGCCTGTCCAAAGGAATATTGGAAAAAGACAGCAGCCAAGGAAATGGGGTTTATAATCAAGACCTTGCGCCTCAATCGGTAATTATTGAAGTTGGTGGAGTGGACAATACGGCGGAAGAAATCAGCCGGACCATTGAAGCGTTTGCCGAAGTACTTAGTGATTATTATTGGCACGGTGAAAGATAAATCGGATTTTTCAGTTTCTGTATTACAATGCTTTCGGAAAGAAAGGACTGGAGATTGAGCTTTTACTCTTCCTTTTTGTATGTGTTGAGATTGCCAATAATGTTGACACAGCTACAATTAAAAACAGGCAGCCCGATTTATTCTGGCTGCCTGTTTACGCTTCTTTTTCAAAATCATCATTCATTTGATTGGCAGCAGACGCAACTGCTAAGTTTTGACGGCTACATAAAAAACAATTTCAGAGCCGCCCAGCTTATCAACAGAAAGCCACTTGATAGCGCTGTGACATATCCTATAAACAGTTTGCTTTCTTTGTTTTGCAACTGTTTATACTCCTTATAAGTGATTTCTCCTATAGCATAACGAAATCCAATCTCATTTGGTTCTATTCCGAAGCGTAGACCTTCTTTATCTTCTAAAATGACTTGGCTAACTAAAGGAAGGTCTCTTCCATTCCCAATGCCTTCTAAAGCCTGATTCTTAAATTCAGTGCTTTTTCCGTTAATGAAATCAAGCCTGATCGGTTTATAGATAGAATTCTTTCTGATTTTTTCACTCATAATATATGCCTGACGTTCAATTTCATTATGGGAAATGCACATACCTCCACCTCCTGCTTCGTATATTCCAGTGAAAGGCACTCAGGCTTTAAAACTTGATTTAAACTTCTTCAACTACGCAGTATCTATGCTTCAAGTGGAATTTTTCCATCTCACGAAGTCTAGTCATAGGCAAAGTCTATAATTACTTTAGTTTTACCACGTTTTCTATTGCTTATCAATTTAAGTTGTTTAATGGACGTACATATTTTTATGTGATGAAATAGAGTATTCCAACAGATGCTAAATTAGTTTGCATATCAGTGGGTTATCGAAAGTTGAATATACGAAGGAGAGAAGAGGCTATTCAAAGCTTGTCTTCTCTCTTTTTGTGTGTAAAAGTGCTGGCTTAATTTTTTTGACTTGGTTAATCTTAATAGGCAGTCGCTCATATCGTTAGTTTTCTCTTTTCGTAAAGGAGTGCCATCATGAACGTATTTGAGAAATTTCAAACCGTCATTATTTTAACCGCAGTGGGGATCGGTCTTTTATTCGGTCAACTCTACTTTTTTGAACAATACGCCGGATCCTTCATCGTGCCATTTTTGTTGCTGATGCTCTATGGATTATTTCTTACCATACCCTTGCAGCACTTGAAAGACGCTTTTAAAAATCGCAAGTTCTTGAATACCAGCATCCTTATCAATTTTTTCTGGACGCCTTTGATAGCATGGGGACTGGGGGCTGTCTTCCTTGCGGACCATCCAGCCTTATGGATTGGGTTTATCATGCTGATGGTGACGCCTTGTACCGACTGGTACTTGATGTTCACGTCGATTGCCAAAGGGAATGTCCCCTTGTCCACGTCCGTTTTGCCGATTAATTTGATTCTGCAGGTCGTGCTGCTGCCGGTCTACCTGTTCATTTTTGCCGGCACAATCGAGCCGATCCCGTTATCAACCATCGGCGAAAGCATTGTCCTGGTGCTGATCATTCCATTTACCCTGGCGCATGTGACGCGCTATGCCTTGCGGAAGAAGGAGAGATTCTTGAATGAGAAACTCGTGCCTTTTTTCGCTACGGCACAGATTTTCTTTTTGTCCCTGGCGATCCTGGCGATGTTTGCTTCGCAAGGGAAGTACCTGCTCAACAACCTTGAGGTCATTTCCATCTTGTTGCTGCCGGTTTTGTTGTTCTTTGGCATCAACTTTATCGGGGCGCAATCGGTGGGAAAAGCGCTGAAATTTTCCTATGAAGATACGGTGAGTTTAAGCCTGACGATCATCGCCCGCAATTCGCCCGTTTCGTTGGCCATTGCGGTCACCGCTTTTCCGGATCAGCCGTTGATTGCGTTAGCCTTGGTCATTGGCCCGCTGATTGAATTGCCCATATTGGCCATCGCATCTCAACTATTGCTCCTTAAAAGAAAAACAGCTTAATAGTAAATATACAAAAAGAAAGACGGATGCTTAACCCTCTGTCTTTCTTTTTTATTCCCGTAATCATAGTGTCAGTAAAAGGATGAAACACAATTAGAAATAGGGACTTGAACATATAAGCATATGCTGGTATGCTGTTATTGGATTACAAACAGGTAACGAAAGAAATCCTACTTAATCAAAAAACGATACAACCCGTAGAGTGAGGTGAAAGAACAGATGGAAGTGAAAGCGAAGGAAATTGAAATCGAGAAAGCCAGTATTGTCCTTAAATTACTTGGAGACAAGACGCGCCTTGCGATGATGAAGCTCTTGGAGAAAAACGAGTGCTGCGTCTGCGAATTTGTGGCCATCTTCAACATCAGCCAATCGGCCATCAGCCAGCATTTGCGGAAACTCCGCGATGTCGGATTGGTGAAGGAAAACCGGAAAGGCCAATGGATTTTCTATTCATTGAACAAAGACAGCGAACTGTACGAAATGGTCTTGCATATCCTGGAGGTGATTCCGAGTCAGGATGAACGAATGAAGGAATTGGAGAAACAAGGACTGCGAATCAGCTGTGAATAATGGAGGGAACTAAATGGTACAAGGAATTTTAGCATCGGTCATCTTCCTCCTCACCCTGGTACTCGTCATCTGGCAGCCACGCAATCTATCGATTGGTTGGTCGGCTATTGGCGGGGCAGTAGTTGCTTTGTTGGTTGGAGTCGTTGATTTTCAAGATGTAGCAGATGTATTTGGAATTGTGTGGAATGCCACACTGGCCTTTATCGCCATCATCATCATTTCATTGATTTTGGACGAAATCGGCTTCTTCGAATGGGCAGCGCTTCACATGGCGCGAATCGCCAAAGGGAACGGCTTGCGCATGTTTGTCTTTGTCAGCATCCTCGGTGCCTTTGTGGCGGCGTTGTTTGCGAACGATGGGGCAGCCTTAATTTTGACGCCAATCGTCTTGGCGATGGTCCGGAATTTGAATTTCTCGGAAAAGATGATTTTTCCATTCATCATGGCCAGCGGATTTATTGCGGATACGACCTCGTTGCCGTTAGTTGTCAGTAACTTAGTGAACATCGTCTCGGCCGACTTTTTCGGCATCGGGTTTGCGGAATACGCCTCCCGGATGATCGTCCCGAACCTGTTTGCGTTAGTGGCCAGTATTTTGGTGCTGTATTTGTTTTTCCGGAAAGACATTCCGAAAAACTACGAAGTGGCGAATTTGAAAAAGCCGAACGACGCCATCAAGGACCACAAGATGTTCCGCCTGTCGTGGTTTGTTCTGGCGATTCTGCTAGTCGGATATTTCTCCAGTGAATTCATCGGGGTGCCAGTTTCGATTGTCGCGGGCATCATTGCCATCTTCTTTTTATTGATGGCACAAAAAAGCCCAGCGGTCCGGACGCGCATCATTTTACGTGGTGCGCCGTGGAACATCGTCTTCTTCTCGCTCGGCATGTACGTCGTGGTCTATGGACTGCGGAATGTCGGCTTGACCGGCGTGTTGGCAGATGTCATTCAGATGGCGGCGGAGCAAGGCTTGTTTGTCGCCACGATTTCGATGGGCTTCATTGCGGCCATCCTGTCGTCGGTGATGAACAACATGCCGACGGTGATGATCAATGCGCTCGCTATATCTGAGACGCAGACAACCGGAACCATCCGGGAAGCACTCATTTATGCGAACATCATCGGATCGGATTTGGGTCCAAAAATCACCCCAATCGGGTCGCTCGCTACGCTATTGTGGCTGCACGTCCTATCATTAAAAGGGGTGAAAATCTCATGGGGAACGTATTTCAAGGTCGGCATCATCCTGACGATTCCGACGCTTCTCGCAACCCTCATCGGATTGTACTTGTGGTTATTGATTCTCTAAAAAAATCTATTTATCCAAAAGGAGCTTACCATTATGACGAAAAAAACATTGTACTTCCTCTGCACGGGCAACTCATGCCGCAGCCAAATGGCGGAAGGATGGGGGAAAGAAATCCTTGGAGACGAGTGGCAGGTATTGAGCGCTGGCATCGAAGCACACGGGCTGAACCCGAATGCGGTAAAAGCGATGAACGAAGTGGATATCGACATTTCGAATCAGACTTCAGACATTATTGACCTAGACATTCTGAACAATGCGGACTTTGTCGTGACATTATGCGGCGATGCCGCGGACAAATGCCCGATGACGCCGCCTCACGTGAAGCGCGATCATTGGGGATTTTTAGATCCGGCGAAAGCGGAAGGAACCGATGAGGAGAAATGGACGGTCTTCCAGAACATTCGTGATGAAATCGGTGCCCGTATCCGTGAATTCGCAGAAACAGGCAAGTAATCAAAGAGCCGTGATCGGGTATCACGGCTTTCTTTCTCAGTGCTACATGCGTCTATTCTAAACTCGTAATGGAGGAGAAACTATCATGAAAAAAGTCGAAATTTACGATCCGGCGATGTGCTGTTCCACCGGTGTCTGCGGTCCCGTTGTAGACCCGGACTTAACCAGAATCGCGTCAGCTGTCTATTCCCTTGAAAAGAAAGGCTTCACGATTGCGCGTTATAACCTGACCAATGACCCCGGTGCCTTTGTCGAAAACGGAATCGTCAACCAAGCATTGGTAGAAAAAGGACCGGAAGTGCTGCCGTTGGTTCTGGTTGATAACGAAGTCGTCAAAATGGCGGCGTATCCGACCAATGAAGAGTTGGCGGAATGGTTCGACACCACGCCCGCCGAATTGCAGGAAAAGCCGCGGATTCGCGTGTCGGTCAATTTTGGCAAGTAAAGGAGCATATTCTATGTATTCGCTATTCAATCCGAAAAACATGCCGCTGACGCCGTTCCTGTTCTTCACCGGAAAAGGCGGGGTCGGCAAGACCTCGACCGCTTGCGCCACGGCGGTCGCGCTGGCTGATCAGGGCAAGAACGTGCTGCTGGTCAGCACAGACCCGGCTTCTAATCTGCAGGACGTGCTGGAAGTCGACTTGACGAATGAGCCGATGGCGATTCCAAGCGTTCCGAATCTGTCTGCGTGCAACATCGATCCGGAAGAATCAGCGCGCGCTTACAAGGAAAACGTGGTCGGCCCGTACCGTGGCAAGTTGCCGGATGCAGTACTCGCGACCATGGAAGAGCAATTGTCCGGTGCCTGTACGGTAGAAATCGCCGCCTTTGACGAATTCTCGCATCTGTTGGCGGATGAAACCATCTTGGACCAGTTTGATCATGTCCTGTTCGATACGGCACCGACCGGTCATACGTTACGGCTGTTGCAGTTGCCGACGGCTTGGAGTGGCTTCCTGGAGGAAAGTACGCATGGCGCTTCGTGTTTGGGGCCACTGGCGGGATTGGAAGGCAAGAAAGAGATGTACGCCAAAGCGGTCGCTTCGCTTTCCGACCGGGAAAAGACGACGTTGTTATTGATTGCGCGTCCCGACAATTCATCGTTGTTGGAAGCTGACCGGGCATCAGGCGAACTGAAGGAAATCGGCATTCGGAACCAATTGCTGATCGTGAATGGTCTCTTGCAGACGCATCAGCCGGAAGATGCGGTATCGACCGCGTTCTACAGCCGTCAGCGTCAAGCGTTGCAGGAAACGCCGGAAGCCTTGAAACAGGTCATGACATATGCGCTGCCGTTCGTTTCGTATTCCCTGACGGGCGTGGAGAACTTGCGTCACCTGTTCAGCTCGTATGCCATGACGACATTCGAAGTGGAAGACACAAACGAAGAAGCGTTGGCCCTTCCGGGCTTGAACCAAGTGATTGAAGATTTCTCGGAGAAAAACACCCGGGTCATCTTCACGATGGGCAAAGGCGGCGTCGGCAAAACGTCGATTGCCTCAGCCATTGCGGTGGGCTTGGTTGAAAAAGGGCATCGCGTCCATTTGACCACCACCGATCCGGCGGCCCATCTGGCCTATACCTTTGCAGGCGGTGAAACGCGCGATAATTTGTCCATCAGCAGCATCAATCCCCAAATTGAAGTCGAACGCTACAAACAGACGGTTCTTGCGAATGCCGGGAACGGGTTGAGCGACGAAGAGCTGGCCCACCTGCAGGAAGACCTGGAATCGCCGTGTACGGAAGAAATCGCCTTGTTCCAAGCGTTTGCGGCGGTGGTCGAGAAATCGGAGAACGAAATTGTCGTGATTGATACGGCGCCGACCGGCCATACGCTGTTGTTGCTGGATTCGACGGAAGCGTACCACAAGGAAATGAGCCGTTCGACCGGCGATGTGCCGGAGAACGTGAAAAAGCTCTTGCCGCGCTTGCGCAATCCAGAAGAAACCGTCGTCGTCATCGTGACGCTGGCGGAAGCGACGCCCGTACTTGAAGCGGCACGGCTGCAGGAGGACTTGAAGCGCGCGCAGATCGAACCGAAATGGTGGGTCATCAACCAAAGCCTGTATGCCACGGAAACGACGGATCCGATTTTACGCGGCCGGGCAAGTTCCGAGAAGAAATGGATCCAAAAAGTGAACGAAGAACTGGCGTCGAAATGCGCCGTGATTCCTTGGCTGCAGGAAGAAAAGATTGGTTATACCCAGCTGAAAGAATTTATTTTGTAAAAACCAAATGCGTAGTACAGTATCTTTTTTCAACTTAACGGGATAAATAATGGAAGGTGGTAACACCATGAGCAAAAATTATCAGGAACTGGTCAAGAACCGCATTTTTATTGGCGGCGCAGCGGATGCCAAAGACGCAGTCGACACCGAACAGATTGACTTGGTGGTGGATTTGCGGGCAGAAGTGACCGAAGGGGAGTACGAATACCTCCGGGTCCACAGCCCCATCGTAGACGATTCCGACAACCAGCAGGATGAATCGGTCAAGAAAGCGATTGATCAAGTGGTGGACGCCTACAACGACGGCAAAAAAATCTATTTCCACTGTGCAGGCGGCAGCAATCGCACCGGCACGGTGGCCATTGGCACACTGTTATCCCTTGGGCAAGCGGATAGCATCGCAGAAGCGGAAGCCCAGGCCACGTCCGTCCGCCAGAAAATCAACGTGAAACCGGCGTTGAAAGAGTCCCTTCAGCGGATTTTCCCCGATGCCTGAAGAGTGCTAGAATAAATAAAACTTAAACCCAAAAGGAGAGATCTTACCCATGATGATCACCAATGAAGCCAAACAATACATCCAGTCCATCCTGGACGAGCAAAAAGCGGAAGGGCTGCGGATTCACGCCGTCGCTGGCTGCTGTGGACCGTAGATCGGCATGTCGTTGGATGCGCCGGAAGCGACAGACGAAGTACTGGACGTTAACGGCATCCGGATGGCGGTTGCCCCGGAAGCAAAAGAAATCGCAGACAACCTGACCTTGGATTTCGAGGAACAGGGAGAACAAGCCGGTCTGGTCATGATTGGCGCACCCACCGGGTGCTAGATGAAAAAGAGCTCATGGGTGAGCTCTTTTTTTATGCCCATCCATTCACTTGGCTTCTTCTTTCTAGGAGAATCGTGTCTCGCCATACGCCAGCGCGTTGGCCGATGCGTTCCCGGCGGCCGACTTCCCGAAAACCGTTCTTCAAATGGAGCTGCAAGCTGGCGTGATTCTCTGGAAAGATGCTGGCTTGTAAGGTCCAAAAGCCTTGTGCTTCGGAAGCGCGGATTAATGCCTGCAATAAGGCCATTCCGATTCCTTTGCCTTTGTGGGCCGGATCAACGTAGACACTGACTTCTCCGACCCCTTTGTATACTTGGCGGCTTGAAACAGCCGACACTTTACACCAGCCAATGATTTGCTGCCCTTCTTCCAGTACCAAACGACACGTTGAATCGGTTTGGTCGGCCCACTTTTCATAAGAAGGTGCTTCAGTTTCAAACGAAGCCAGACCGGTGGCCAGTCCGGTTTCGTAAATCCGTTTCACGGCAGGCCAATCCGCTGTTGCGAATGTTCGGATGATGCGGTGCATAATCCAACTCCTCTCAATTTCCTTATTGTTTTTAATAGGATAGAGAAAATACTTGCAAAATGCAAGTATTATTTGTATGCTATGGATGAGGTGTTGAACATGGAAAACAAACGAGAATTGTTTCAAAGCATGGTTAAGCGGTTCGGATTGTTGAACAAGAACTGCTGCATGGTCGGAGACATGGAAATCAGCTTGGTGCAAAGCCACATACTGTACGAAATCGACAAACGGCAAACGCCTTCGATGCAGGAAGTAGCAGACGCCCTGGCAACCGATTTGTCCACGTTCAGCCGCCAGATCCAGACGCTCATTAAAATGAACCTGGTGACGAAGTCACCGTCGGAAGCCGATAAACGCATCTATGTCCTGCAACTGACAACCGAAGGGAAATTCGCGGCCACGGTGATCCAAGAAGGCATCGAGACGCATCTGGACGAGATTTTCTCGCACTTGAATGAATTCGAACGCGAAATTGTCTTGCAATCGATGCAGTTGCTGAACCAAGCCATGGCCAAGTCAACGGTCTGTTGCAAGCCCATGTTTTAACTGAACGGAATTAATACTTGCAAAAATCAAGTTTTATTATAGAACGACCAAAGGAGGAAGTTATATGAACACGCAAGCAGCTTGTTGTTCACCGAAGGTATTTCCCATCCAGTTTGACTTACCGAAAAAAGAAACGAATGCGCTGCCGATCGTTATCATTGGGGCCGGTCCGGTTGGATTGGCCGCAGCCGCGCATCTGGCAAAAGCTGGAGAGAAGTTCCGGGTGCTTGAAGCAGGGACCTCTATCGGCCATCACGTGTTGCAATGGGGACATGTCCGCCTGTTTTCCCCTTGGCAGTACAACATCGACAAAGTCGCTCGGGAATTGCTGGAACAATCGGGGTGGGAAGCACCGGTCGAGGAAGAATTGCCCACAGGCAAGGAGCTCGTCGACCAGTATTTGACGAAACTGGCAGAGCTGCCAGTTATACAGCCCTTTATCCAACTCCACACCCGGGTACGGGGCATCAGCCGAAAAGGCCAAGACAAAATGAAGACCGCTGGTCGGGGGAACCTGCCGTTTGTCCTTTATCTAGAAGAAAACGGAGAAACGACCCAGCGCATCGAAGCGAAAGCCATCATCGACGCTACGGGAACTTGGGGACAGCCGAACTCGTTAAGTGCCGGCGGCATAACGACGAAAAACGAAGAGAAGCTGAGTCAGCACATCTATTACGGCATCCCGGATGTCCAAGGAAAGGATCGTGAACGGTTCAGCGGAAAGCCGATCGCGGTGGTAGGCGGCGGCCATTCCGCCATCAATACCATCCTGGAACTGGCTGAACTGCCCGATTCGAAAATCACGTGGATTCTGCGCAAGAACCACGTGGAAGACGCTTATGGAGGAGAAGCGAACGATGCGCTCCAAGCACGGGGCGAACTGGGTTCCCGGATTCATCAGTTGGTGGATTCCGGCCAAGTGGATGTCTACACGCCTTATCGAATTTATGACGTGAACCGAAATGGGGAAACGTTGACGCTGGAAGGGGAATGGAAGGAAGCAAACCATTCGATTGATGGACTCGATGAAGTGATCGTCAATACCGGCAGCCAACCGGACTTTTCATTCCTGCGTGAAGTGCGCCTCAGCATTGATCCGGCCACCGAAAGTGTGGATGCATTGGCACCGCTGATTGACCCGAACCTTCACAGCTGCGGCACGGTCCGTCCGCACGGCGAACGGGAACTGCGGCAACCGGAAAAGAATTTCTACATTGTCGGCATGAAGAGCTACGGCCGGGCGCCGACGTTCCTGATGGCCACCGGATACGAACAGGTCCGTTCCGTCGTCGCGTACCTCACGGGAGATTTCGAGGCCGCCCGGAACGTGGAATTGGATCTGCCGGAAACCGGCGTCTGCAGCGTCAACCTTTCTCCGAACGGCACACAACCGGTTGCAGCCGGCAGTTCGGGCTGCTGCTAAAGGAGAGATGACAGATGACCGTGAATCACGGAGGGCGTTTGCAGCCCGACTATTTCCGTTCCTATTTATCCCTTATCATGAACCCGCGCCAATGCACCGTCGATTGCGCACGGGATTTCATGCTGACAACCTTTTTCCAGGGGAATCCGGAAATGTTTGGACCAGAGAGCTACGAGAGCTTTCAAGTTGCGGTAAAATCTTTGAGCAAAGAAGGATAAAAAATATATATAGAAAAGAAGCGTCTAAGAGATTCAGTCTCCAGGCGCTTTTTCTTACTTTGTTCTAACTATTTGAAGTTTACATATGACCCCTTATCGGAAGCAGAATCAATTACTAATGAAATCGGGCGGTTCACTGAAGCTCAAAAAGAATGAGGAACTCCGGTCTTTTCGATAACTGGCTAAAGACTATAGCTTTCATGGTTTTCGACAAAAATCGCCCAACCAGTTAGCTGGTTGGGCGTTTATATTTGGATGACAGTTGGTAAAAAGTCGCTGTCGATAATTTTTTTCAAGCTATCGATGGTTTCTTCATAAGACACATCTTCAGCCAGGAACGTTTTCGTATTGCGGTTATAGTCCTGCTTATAGAAATCGGTGCTAATGATTTCATTCAATGTCTTTATCAGTTCATAGCCAGGCTGACAGGAAGCCGTGTCCCGACCATCTCTTCGAATCTCGATCACCTCAGGAATTAGTAATTTCAATCCTGCTGCATCGACGAATCCACTTCCTTCAATCATATGCAGATCGTATAGGTGCCTTGAATAGCGAGTACTTTCTTTTTTTTCGTAATAATCGCAGATGGCAAAGATTTTATCAAGAAACGTCCGGTCGATCGTCTGCACATTCGCCGCAAATGGTCTCATCTCGTATTCATCCAAAAACCGTTCTTTTTCCGCTTCGTCGCCCTCTGCAGCCATAACGAACTTCGTGATGTAATTGCTTACTCCAAGCTGTTCGAATGGAAAGGGCTTATAGGCGACATTCGTTTCCACAAGGATGTGAGGGGACATCTCATCGTCACCTTCAAATACTTTTCGATAGGCAATTTCATACTCATTGAACTCCCGGCCTGATCGAATCTGATCCGGATTAAGCAGGGAAAATCCGAGGTCCTCAATCACAAATTCGATCGCCGCTTTCAGCTTCTTTTTTTCGCTTCTCGGCAGCTTATTGTTGTCTCCAAGCGGAACGCTGAGATCTAGGTCTTCTGAAAAACGCTTGATGACATCGTAGCACTTCGAGAGGGAGGTTCCGCCCTTAAATACAACGCCAGGGAAGACGGAAACCAGCCGCTTCAGAAGCAGGGACACATAATAATCCTTTTCAATCTGGAAATTCTGCAGTCCATACGCTGCAGCCGCTGACCGGACCAACTCATTAAACAACTCGTTCTCTTCGTGCAATCGCATCTAATAACCCCAATTCATATACTCTCAGTTTTGTTTTTATCGGGTACACATCGAGATATTCCTTCACTTCCCGTTCATTCAATGACACGCCCTCTAGATAGGACAAGATTTTCTCTTTCACCACTTCAAGCGGTTTTTCACTGTACTGCTCATAATTATTCAATAGGTCGAGCACTTGAAGAAGCTTGTAGTTGGATTTATTCACGTTTACTCTTGGTTTTCGGATGATGAACCTTTTTTTGTAGACATTTACTTCCCGCTTGGCGGCGGAAGCATTATTTGTCACGATGGTCGCAACCGCTGCTGTTTGGGAAGTCAGGCCCAAAGCATTGGCGAAATTGGTACCTGACTTGTAACCGATGATACGATCCCGATCCTCTAAAAATTTTTTTCGCACAATCTGGTCTGTATCTAGCACAGCTGAGCCGAACAGCGGTTTCTTTTTTGGGATGAAGTAGATGCCGTTCTGGACTTTCGCCAGCAGACCTTTGTCAGAAAGGCGCTTGATATACTGCCTGAGGGTACTTGGATTCAGCTTGAGCTCCTCTTTTAGTTGCTCCGTGAGAATAGGTTCATCGTATCCGTATTCATCTAATAGATATTGATAAAGTTCCATCGGTACTCACCTCTTTCCTATATTGTAACATATTTAAAAAATAAAATTCAAAAAACGTTACACTCGATATGGCTGAAACCCAAAGGAGAACTTCTATTTTTTTAAGTGACGGGATAGTTCGTTAATAAAATAGAGGAGAGAGATATGGCCATTTAGAGCTACATTTTCTCCTGATATGTTCGTAAAAGTGTACTTTTACGAACGCTTTAAGATTATGGAAGGAATCATACTAACAAGTAAATTTAATGTAAAATAGTACTTGGTAATAAGTTTTTGAATTTTCATAACTTATTGTATTGATTAAAAAATATTTAAGGAGGTGGATTAATTGAAATTATATTATCAAGAGTATGGAAATAAGAATGCTCCGTTAATGGTATTTTTACACGGTGGCGGAGTTAGTAGTTGGATGTGGGCTAAACAAGTCCAATATTTTTCTGACTATCATTGCATCACCATCGATTTACCAGAACAAGGGGAGAGTAAGAATGCGGAATACTTTTCCATTCGAAAAAGCGCAGAGGATATTGCTAAGTTAATAGAGAAGCTAGCTAATGGTAAGAAAATAATTGTTATTGGTTTTTCATTGGGTGCACAAGTACTTATTCAAATGTTGAGTATGAATCCAAGTTTAATTCACAGCGCTATTATCAATAGTGCATTAGTAAGACCGAATGGGTTTGTACGAAAAATGATCAGACCATCTATCAAAATTACACTTCCGTTAGTGAAAAATAGATATTTTTCAAAGCTTCAATCTAAAACGCTGTACATTGAGGAAGGAGATTTTGAAAAGTATTATAAAGAGAGTTCTCAAATGAGTTCAGATACTCTTATTCGAATATTAGAAGAAAATATGTCATTCAAGATACCTGATGAATTTGATAAAACAATGGGCAAGGTGCTAGTTACTGTTGGAGAGAAAGAAAAAGGACTAATGAAGAAATCAGCTATGGACATCTTGTCGAAAAATCCAAATTGTATAGGAATCATTATACCTGGTGTAGGTCATGGCATATCTCTAGTAAACCCGAGTTATTTTAATCAAATGATTAAAAACTGGCTGGAAAATAGTGTTTTACCACATGATGCCATATCTATAAAATAATTTTCTTTACCTTATTGCTGTCCAAGAGGCACTAACTAAAATTAGAGTTTACATATCATCAGATTATCGGCAGAGATAAACTATACATCTAATGAAGAAAAAAGGAAGAGAAGCTGCCAATTAGAGCATTTTCTCTTCCTTTTTGATGTTTCAAGTGTCCTTCTTTAAATCCTACTCCTTAAGCAGCAATTTAAATCAGCGAAATACTAAGATTTCTCGAAAAGTTGTTTTATTAAGGAAATCTCTTATAGAGTTAGAATCTTTAGCGTTTTTCTACTAATTTGGTTCCACATGCACATGAACAGCAGAGATATCATACATCTTCATCAATTCTTTTTCCACCTTTGTTGAAATGTCATGAGCAACGCGAATATCCAAATCGGACCGGACAAGCAGAACAATATCCACTGCCGCACGATTGCCATAGTTTCTGGCTCGGATGTCTTTGACTCCTGTGACACCATAAACGCTTAAGACGGTTTCTTTAAATGATTCAATCAAATTTTTGTCGAACCCATCCGTTAAATCATGGGTGGCATCCCAAAAAATTCCCCATGCGGTTTTGCAAATTAAGAAGCCCACCAGTACGGCTGTCAAGGTATCAAGCCATGGCAAATGAAATTGAGCACCGATAATTCCAACCATTGCCGCGATGCTTACCCAGGCATCGGAAAGGTTATCTTTTGCTGCAGCACGGACTGCCTGACTGTTGATTTTTTTACCCAACTTTATGTTATATCGGTAGACAAAGTACATGATAATTGCAGAAAAACCGCCCGTCCAGGCTGCAAGCAGATCGGGAGCTTCGTGGCGTCCGGCAAAAACAGAAGTGATAGCCGCATAGACTACCTGCAAGCCAATTGCCATCATAATGAAAGAGGCAATTAATGCAGCGATTGTTTCAGCTCGCCAATGTCCATACGGATGATTATCATCTGCGGGCTTTTGGGAAAATTTCAATCCAATCAAAACTGCTATAGAAGCGACGATATCGGTCACATTATTGAATCCATCTGCTGTAAGGGCTGCCGAATCGGCTATGTACCCAATAAACAGCTTGAGTACAGATAAGATAATATAGGCGGTAATACTAATGATCGCACCCTTTTCCCCCAGCTTTAAATTATCATATCTTTCTTGTTCCATAGTTCATTCCCCCACTTTCAAAGTCACTTGAATATGATAACAGCCGCTTATCGAGTGGGTCTACAGCAAAGGTTTTTCAGCATAGCATAAGGAGGGAGGTAGGGCAAGAAAGTTTCAATAAGGAAAGACACTCCAAATCCTTGTGAAATCTAACGTGATAGCTTTTCTTAGTTGCCTTTCAGCCTATTTTTAAATGTATAGAGGTAGATTTATCGGTATATAAAAAAAGTTAACATATGAGGGATTATCGGTAGCTGAATAATAGAAGGGGAGAGAAGATGTGTTTTAATTAGCATCTACTCTCCCCTTTGATTTGTATAAGTATCCTTCGATAAATGGCTATTTTATAAACCTATATGATTTAAATATGGGGTGGGAATATTTAAACGGAAATATGGGTTTAAGATGGACCAGCTTTTTAACTTGCATGAAGAAAAGTAATATAGGAATCGAAATATAGAATCTTTAGATAGGGTGTCTTCAAAGTTAGAGCTTAACAAAATTAGGACAGAGGTTAGAAGATCTTTAATTTAAGTATCTAGTGATTTGAGTGAACAAAACTTAATGAAAATGTTTACTTTGTGATTGAGTGAAATGTATCAAAAGTGAAATAGTCAGTTCAAGTTTATATTCCCTGAGCTTGTGTTAATCTCTATTTTATTGCTGGCGTTCCCTAAAGTACCTTCTAATCCTTTGTTATTTCGGTAAACCTCATTTAGTAGAAGGTTGATTGATTGCCTACCGCTATTTGTGGTAATCAATAAATGTAAATCAGGTTCTTTTTCATCAAGAACAATTGAAGCATTCCCACTTGTTGTTGATAAATCTACATCATTGTTTATTTTGGCAAACTCCAGTTTGATATTCCCGCTGCTTGTGTTTACCCTGATCTTATTTTTTCCAAGATTCTTTCCAAATACATTTCCAGAGGACCCATTTAACACAATTAAGTCTTCGTAATAATCAGGAATTTTAATTTCTAATTTAGGCATTTTCGTTAAATTAAAGAGGCGAGCAGTGTTGCTATCTAAACTAATCGATAACTGTTTGAGTGAGTTGTCAATTTCTACATCGGATCCATCATCATAAACAGTGAGATGGGTTTCCAAATCTCCAGTTGTGCTCGGTAGAATGGTAACATCTGTACTATTAAAGTTGATATATATTTCTTCTATCCCTTCTGTAGAAGCCTTGTTGGTGATTACTTTTTCTTCTCCTGATGAACAGCCAGTTAGAGTGATTAATAAAATTATGCTTACAAAAAAATTTTTCTTCATGGAACTAACCTCCTCTCAGTGAGTATAAAAGATGACGTCGAGTCATTTTCAACATTTTTGAATTAATTGTTTTAAATGGGTTGAAAGTGACTTAGCGTCATTTTATATACTGTTACTTGTAGTTCACTATTTAAATAAATTAAAGGAGGAGCTTCCACTTGAAAAAAGAAGATATCATCATATACGGGTGTGTAATCGTCGGAGTTGGAATCGGGATAATGTTTGATAATGCTTTTCCGGGGGCCCTTATTGGGTTGGGGATAGGATATTTGTTGAAAACCTTTTTAATAAGTGATGAAAAGAAGTAGGGGGTTGGGATGAAATTATTGCATATCAATGAAGTGAAAAAAATTAGCGGAGTATCTGTCAGAACTTTAAGGTATTACGACCAAATGAATCTCTTGAAGCCTATTTCTAAAACGGAAGGAGGGCATAGGTTATATTCAAGTATTGAGCTGAAAAAACTGCAGCAAATCCAGTTTTTAAAAACAATAGGATTTCAGTTGAAAGAGATTAAAAAAATGCTAGATTCAGAGGAATGGGACTGGTCATCTAGTCTGATGAAGCAACTTTCTTACGTTAAAGCCCAGAAAGATGATCTTACTGAAATCGAATTTAATCTAAGAGAACTGATAAACGGGGTCGTAATCGACGGAGAAGATTTTAGGATAAAAAAACTAATGGATTTATATTCGAAGAAATCACGAAACATTCCTCCGTACGATAAAGCTGATTTAAGAATAAGAAATGCAGAAGTATTGAACAAGTTGCCGAAAATGTCGAGTACAGATGCAGATTCCTTAGAATGGATTGCTTTGATTGGGCAATTGAATAAACACATGAAATTAGGATACAGTCATTCACGCATACAAAATATCATTAGAAGAATGGATGAAAAAAGACTTGAGGATTACGGAGGGGAAGATGACTTTCTAGACGAATTATGGAAGATTCGGATGTCTCCACAAGCTTCAGATAACTATAACCTTTATCCTATCGATCAGAAAGTGCTCGATTTTATGCAACAAGCCTATAATCATTATTTAGAAAAAATTTAGCAATTTTGGAGGAATAAATGCAAATAGAATTGTTACTTTATATAGGTGGTTTAGCCTTGTTAGATACTCTAAGCCCGACAATAGTTGGCGTTACTCTTTTTCTTATCCTAGCTAATAATAGAAAGAATTTGCTGATGAAATTGTTTTTTTATTTACTCACAGTTGTTATATTATATTTTTTACTGGGAATAGTAATGATGGTAGGCGCAAATTATTTCATAGATTCTTTCTCGAATATACTTCTTAACAGGTTTTTTAGCTGGACTATCTTTATTATAGGTCTGTCATTATTCACGTCTAGTTTTTTCATTTCTCCAAGTAACAAAAAAAATATTCCAATACCTAAAGATCAAAGTTTCCTTTCCATCATATTCATTGGTATCACAACATTCTTTATTGAAGCAGGAACAGCACTCCCATATTTTACTGCAATTGGTTTATTAACTACTAATGACGTACCTATGTATCAATGGTTATCACTTTTAGCTTCATATAATTTGATAATGGTATCACCTGCGATAATCTTTTTCTTATTGTATAAAACTTTTGGTAAGTATATTAATAATCTACTAACTCACCTAATGAATAAATTAACAAGTAGTTCTAATTCGACCTTATCGTGGGTCATGTGCATAGTAGGACTGATACTAGTCTTTAATACTTTAGATTACTTATGATCTAAGTTGTAAAAAAGGGTAAAAGATGAATGTTTAAGCGTTGAATTAGGCGAAGTGATATAAACTTAAAAATTTCCTCTCACGAAGTTCGGCTTGTACAGGAAAACTTCTTTTTTAAAATTATGGTTTTAAAAGTACAAGTGCATATCTAAAAAGGAATAGGTAGAAATTTAGTAAACTCGATACTTAAAAAGAAAGAAAACTCTTATTGTAGGAATTGAAGAGAAGATGACAGCGATTCGATTTGACTGATATGAAGAAAACCGACTGTACTTAAGCTTCACAGAAGTAGAGCTGAACATGATTTTAACAGTGCTGGAGAAGAGTCTTCCAGACGTTGAAATCACAAATCGAATAGATCTATTGGCAATGGCTTTTCGAAAACGAAAAATAGAGGAACGAGAATCAACAGGTAAAGAATGAAAAAGATAGCTTAAAGTTCAATGCATAAATACGATATACTATAGAGAGAACTTGTTCATCCGAGACAGCATTCGTCCTGAACTAGCAAGAAAAGCAGGGGAATTACAAGTAAGCTTTAGCCATCTGACTACTATGGCTACTGTTAAACAAGCATTGAAGAGCTTGTTGGTTAAATAATAATGTAATCTTTAACCACAAAAAAATCATTCCATTAGTCTCGTAAACTGATGAATGAGTTTTTTGTTTGAATGTAACATAATGTAAATTAAGTTACATTCACATTCCCGATTCCGTTGACCTCTCCTAAAAATCAACGAAATTGATTTTTGTAGAAAAAATGATACATTCATAAGCCTATTCTATAAGGTTTGAAGTTCGAATTTTAGCAGGACTTAGGCTTGCATATGAGGGATTATAGAAAGGATAGAAGCTGTTAAAAGCAGCATCTACCTTTTTTTGTTCGTTTAAGTGTACTTTTAATTAATTATCTAACTCGTAAATTAGGAATAGTAAGATTGCTCTTCAATGATTAAGTCAACTGCATCTCTCAAATGCACCAGTTCATAAGAATGCCCATTTAAATTTAATTGGAAATCGGCCGAGTAGTTTATAAAATGTAAAGTGAAGTTATGGTATTCGCTCAAGCTAAGTGTTAACAAAAAGTTTCCAGTTAAATCTTCAAAGAGCTCAATTGATTCGTACTTGCTTTTTGTTTTTCCTTTCTCAATTTCTTTGGCGATTTTTGTTAAATCCCTCTGTGTATGTAACAGCATTTTCTTATCTAGTTCAATGAGCATTGTAGTTATTTCTATAAAATTTTTATGGATGAACTTAAAACGGTATTTTTGATTTTCTTCTTCTAAAACCAATTTCCATTGTTCGTCTTCAATTAAATGAATCATAATGAGCCTCCTTTTTATTGACAATGAAGATTTTCAATAGCCTCTATTTGAATTATGAGTGGAGGAATAGAATACATCAATCTTCTAGAAGACTGAGCATATATACTACTTAAAACAAGTTTACATATCATGAGGTTATCAGAAGCTATTCAAATACAGAGGAGAGTAAAGATGCATTGACCATTTTTTCTTTAAAAGTGTAATTTTACGAATGGTTGTGCTTAATTCTCTAAGTATATCTTAAGAAAGAGAAAGGAATTAAGATTTTAAGATACCAAGAGAGTTATGAGAAGCAAATGAAATATGAGTTTAAATATTGGTTGAAAAAACTAAACAAAAAAGACATTCTTTGCAGAATGCCTCGGCTTGAAAAAAATATTTTTTATAGGTTTTTAAAATATTAACTTTTATGTTTTCTTGTTTTTGAATATGATAGGAGACTCTAAGACTCAATTATGCCATCATATCGATTCTTTTAATTTCATTTAGTTTGTGAAATTGTATTAACAAGTTGGTTCAATGATTCATTGATCGGCAGTGTGCGACCAAGAATTTTCTCGAAATCGTTGCTTTCCACTTCAAGTGAACCGTTCCGGATGCTTTCTTGGATTCCTACAACAATCGGAATCACAAAATCGGGTAAACCTAAGCCTTTCATAATCTCTGCATATTTTTCGTCACTCACTTGTTGTACAGGCACTTCTTTACCCAATATATCACCAAGAGCAGATGCCAATTCTTCTTGGGTTAAAAGAGGACCTGAAAGTTCGTACACTGTATTGTCGTGGCCGTCCCCAACCAGAACCGCTGCCGCTGCATCTGCGTAATCTTGTTGCAATGCCCAGCCCACTTTGCCTTCACCGGCAGAAGTGACCCATGGAGCTCCTGCTAGGACACCTTGAATGCTTCCGATTTCGTTTTCGAAATACCAGTTGTTGCGCAAGAAAGAGTAGGGAATACCGGTCTTGATAATGGCCGCTTCTGTGGCAACATGAGGCGGCGCCATAAGATTTTCGCTTTCTGTAGCGTTAGCCAAACTTGTGTAGACAATGAATTTTATTCCTGCACGTTCAGCTGCTTGGACAGCATTAGTATGTTGGCGGATTCTTGTTTCATTGTCGCCATCCGCGGAGATGATCAATAAGCGGTCAATTCCTTCAAATGCCTTATCCAAAGTTTCTGGGTGGTCAAAATCTGCTTGACGAACTTCCACTCCACGGGCACGAAGCCCTTCTGCTTTCTCGGCGTTTCGGACACTCACCGCCAGCTTACTTGCAGGCAGGGTTTTCAATATTGCTTCTACAACCTTCGAACCTAATTTTCCTGTCGCCCCTGTAACTAATATTTTCATTTTCCAATCCCCCTAATTCGCTTTTGGTGTAACAATAATGATTACATGTATTCATATTAGTTACTTGTAACTGAATTGTCAACAGGAATAGCAATATTTGTTTTTTTCCTGCTATTTGATACAATAAACTTGTAACTAAATTAATTACATGATATTAGATATAGAAATAGAAATTTATAAAGGGGTGAAGGTAAATGTCCATTAGCAGCCGATTTGCTGTCGGAATTCATATATTGACTCTAATTGAATTTAATAAAGATGGAATAACATCTTCTGAATTTTTAGCTTCGAGCGTTAACACAAATCCAGCAGTGATACGGAAACTTATGGGCATGCTTAAAAAAGCTGGTTTGATCGAAGTACACCCAGGTATTGCAGGAGCAAAACTTACAATGAAACTATCTGATATTACCTTGTTCGATGTCTATAAAGCGGTAAATGTTGTTCAAGATAAAGAATTATTCAGTATACACGAAAATCCACAGCTTAGTTGTCCCGTTGGCCGGAATATCCAAAATACTATAGAACCTATATTTGCGACCGCACAAGGGGCAATGGAGAAAGTTTTAAAAAATGTAACATTAGAAGATGTGATGAATGATATTGTTGCTGGAGAAAATATTGGATAGATATGATTTCTTAAAGAAATGTTCTATACTCGTTTATTTAACCTGAATTATTCATACCTTCGTCAAAAGGCATGGTTCTAGCCAAAAGTCGATTAGATTTCCGTTCTTTTGAAAGAATGGTGTTTATTTTTTTCTTGGATACAGTTTTTTCAGAATTCAGTTCTGAAAATTACCCTTTTTGGGCAGACTTCTCCCTTGGAATTAACCCTGATTTTAAAAAACGTGTCAAATGAGCAGGTTATTCTATCTGTAATCTTTGAATTCGGCCAAGCACCTTCCAAAAGAAGTCTTGATAGACAAAACTTGAAGATAATTTAAAGTGTAGGGATCTCCCTGACTTTACTAACTTACTTGCCACTTTAATAAGTCGTGTTCGAATAGTTTCAATTTGCATCTTCTTTTGTTCAGGTGGTAAAGCAAGGGTTCGCAGCCAATTCGTTAAGTTATAAGCTAGAAGACTCAACATCATTCTTACCTCGTTCACTTGAAAAAAATGACTATTCATTTGATCGAATTTGAAACCATTCTTGGCCTCCTTGATATAGTTCTCCATCGTCCCTCTTTTTTGGTACGCACGGACGATATCTTTTGGAGAAAAGGCAACTTCTAAATTGGTCACAAAAAATGAATGGATAAACAACAGTTCACCTGCTGGACGTATCGATTGTATAATCACTTTTCTAGGTTTAGACCATGACTTCGCTTGATAAATCGTTTCTTCAAAATAGCATTCGGTCTTTGTGACATCTGAAGGCAAAGAGGTAGGACGGTATTCTTCCGCAATCTGTTGAAGTTGAGCTTTAGACTTTAGTCGAATGACGTAATAAACCGATTCTTTTTCGCACAAATCATATAAAGCAGGGACGGCAAAACCACTATCTCCGCGAACAAATAATGAAGTTTCCGGGAATTTCTAGTTGTAATGTTCAATAAGTGGTTGTATAAATTCAATTACACCGTTAGAAGTGTACACATTTCCAGAACGCAGCTTTGCCTTCAAAAAGTCGCCGGTTACACCATCAAAAGCGAATAATGGATGGAAACCAATGGTTCCATAATGAGCATTGTAAGCCGCTGACTCTTGATGCCTGTAGGTATCTGAATGAGTTGAATCCAAATCAAAGATAAGTGCTTTAGAATCTCTGAACGTATGAACTTTATCGATCAGCTCTTGATTGGCCCGTTCTAATTGTTCGATAGATGTTTGATCAAACCGTCTAAAAAAGCGAGATAAACTAGGCTGGGAAGCTAAGGTCGGTGTCCCAATGATTTGGGTGAACACAGGATCATTCGTTAGCTGGTCAGCAGCGTCATCTTCTGAATAGCCGGCAATCATTTGATAGATCTTTTGACGAAGTAAATTTTCATTTGAATGAACAAAGTAAGTTCTGGAATCTTTCAAGTTTAAGTGTTTAGCCAACGTCTTTGAGAAACCCATTTTCTCATCGAATTCTCTAAAGATGAATTCACCTGTATCAGAGGAAAGAGAACCTCCATCATTCGCTACTTTAATTTGACGATTGAAATCAAGAGTTAATTGGGGTAAAGTAGCCATTATAAGAATCCTTTCTGATGGCTATTTTATGGTGATTTAACTTTATCAGAAGTGGATTCTTTTTTCATTTTTTTAATGCATTAAATTTGAACGAGAAAGCTGATTAGATAGGCGATATTAGCCTATTTTAGAAAATCTGTGAATAATTCAGGATATAGTATACTTTTTTATACTATGTAACAATAAAGTGTGTACTTTTAAAGATGGAATGTTATGTGATATATTAATGGATGAAGTTTCTAATTTGAGGGGGAGGTAGAAAAATGGTTAATGTAGCGCTATTGGTTCGACTTGAAGCAAAACCTGGAAAAGAAGCGGAAGTTGAAAGCTTCCTACGTGGGGCCTTACCTGTGGTTCAGGAGGAGTCAGAAACGATCGCATGGTTTGCGATCCGACTTGGACCTACGACATTCGGCATCTTTGACGCATTCCCGGACGACACAGGTCGTCAAGCACACCTTTCTGGTCAAGTGGCTGCGGCATTGATGGAGAAAGCTCCTGAACTTTTCACAGAGCCACCAGTGATTGAAAATATTGACGTCCTTGCTTCCAAGCTTCCTAAATAAAGTCATATTATCGCTGCCATCGTATCTGTCCAGAGACAGTGGATGGCAGTTTTTTGATTATTAGTTTTGGCGTGAGCTATATAAAGTGGAACACCTATAGGGGGGGGAAGCGGACAAACCGCTTCTTTTTATTTATCAATTAATCCGATTAATGGAATAAAAACTAGGAGAAATCATTTACAGCTACCTATTTTATACCGTTTCAGTTAATACCCAAAGTATAAATTAAAATGATTTGGGTAAGAAGAAGTTCTCTTAATCGCAACTTTTTATGGCCTTGTACAAGTTTAGAACGATGCACGGCCTTACCGATGGATGTATATAACACAGCGCTTACAAGAGAATCTGCACCAAATTTACTCCTTATTTTATCTACTACATATCTGAGCTCTCTTTTTTTCTAGCCACCGCTCAATATGTTAAAACGATTTTCCACTAACCTGTCACGTTCGTTGACAAAATGGATGGCTGAGCGAAATCGAAACTCATTTATGAATGAATAAATAATAGAATAGTTCTAAAATTTTAGTAGTTATTTTTTAAAATTTTTTAGTAAAATAGTATATTTTACTCAATTAGCTATTTATAGATAAATTTCTACGTGCTAATATACCTAATGTGGCAAATTTTACGAAAGTAAAAGACGCAAAGTCACGGACCTACAGCATATTCACTCCATGGTAGCCGGGCCGCCAGGATTCTCCTTGTAATTTCCCTTTCATAATTTGCCTGAATTATAGAGAAGGGTGCTATTTAATTTGAAAACAATTCTGCTTGCAGATGATTCTGTCTTTATGAGAACATTTTTAAACCTAGATTATTCATAGCACCATAATAATCAAAGAAAATCTCCTGGATTTCAAGAAATCAGCTGTTTGTAAGGAATGTATCACGTTCTTTGCTTGGACAATAGAAGAAAAATGAGATTTTTATATATGAAACGCTTCTTTGATGACGAGTTGACCTAAAAAAGGGCAGACTTCACCTTTGTACGTGAATGAATTTCAAAATTTCAGGGGACTTTATAATGTTTTAGGTTTGGATCAACCGCAGCGTCTTAAAGAACTCTTCCTGGTAGACGAAGGATTTCGACAGTTTCAAATGAAGATAACGGCCCGAGTTCGTAAGTTTCGCTCCTATTTTGATTACCAAGCTTCTAAACGTTCCCATCCGAAACGATTTAAGCGCGGCAGTAAAGAATAGATTCTTCGCAGCGATATGTAAGTTATAGGCGATGAGGGCGATCATCATTCTTGCGCAGTTGGCCGTAAAATCATGGCTGCTTGTATATTTACAGCCAAAATCATTTTTGGCTTCCTTAATAAACAGCTCCATTTCTCCTCGTTTTTTGTAAAGCCGGAAAATCATCTTTGGCTCGGAAGTCAGGCCCGTCACAATGAAAGTATGGGTAAAGAGAAGTTCGTTTGTTTGCCTTTCATATCGAACAACTACTCTTCTTGGACGATCCCAGGAACTTGCCTGATAGTCAAATTCATCATAATGAACCTCCCCATGTTCAGAAGAAGGAGAAGGGGCAGGGCTTATTTCTTCCGCCATGGAATGAAGTTTTGCGTTTGCTTTTAGCCGAATGACATAATGAACTTGTTTCGCTTCGCATGTTTTATACAAGGAAGGGATGGCAAATCCACTATCACCACGGACGAGAATATCCATATGCGGAAGCTTGTTTAAGTATCCTTCGATAATATCTGTCACCATGTCTTCCGCCCCTTTCGATGTATATTGTTCTCCAGAGCGATTAACCGCACGGAGACACATACCTGTCATACAATCGAACGCTAACAAGGGGTGAAATCCAGTTGTTTTGTAATGCACGTTAAAGGCACTTTTTTCCTGATTTCCATAGGTTTGAAAATACGTGGAATCGACATCGATCGTGATCTGTTGTTGATCTAAACGTTGATGAACATCGATACTTGCCTGAAGGAGGAAATCATTGCTTTGGTCTATGTTTTCGGATGTGAGAACACCATATGTTCTAGAAAGGGTTAAGGGTTAGTTGACTAGCCAAGTAGTCCTTTTATGTAACCAGAGTAAATGTGGGATCGTCCACAAGGTGTTTCGCAGCGTGATCGCGGTGATATCCCGCTGGATGTTGAAAGACAAGTTGCTCAACAACGGACGGATAGCTATGTTCATGGAAATTCCGGTTATCTTGAATATGCAGGGTGTTATGAAGAGATTGGAAATAGCCGATCTTTTGTGCGGCCTCTTTATAAAGAATAAGCCCTCCATCCGAAGTAATTCTTTCATGGGATAGACCTATTTTCAAAGTAGGGTTGAAGTTTGTTTTCATTTCGTTTAAAGTAGCCATAAGGGAACCTCCAATGTTTGGGTTTAGACACTTTAAACATAACAGAGGCTTCCCTTTTTTTATACTCTTTTTCACTTTTTAGGTGAGGGATAACAATAGAGAGAATGCTTGGTACATATGTGATTAGAAGTGTTTTAAAGATTTTGGTGAATAATCTAGGAATATACTGTCTGATTTCCAATTGAGTTTCATTTTTTCAAAAAAGAGGGATTTTGACGAACCGTTTATAGAGTGTTGAATGTAACTTAATGCTAATTAAGTTACATTCAACACCTTTATTTCACCGATCTTCGAAGAGCGAGAGATAAGAATGGAGTTGCTAGAAAAAATGATACATTCAAAAGGCTATCCTGTATGGATATAAATTCGCGCTTTTGAAAGAATATAAGTTTAAATATCGCAAAGTTATCAGAAGGGAAAGAACCTATTAAGGTTTCTTCCCTTGTTGCTTGGAGAAGTGTACTTGTACGAACGGCCACATTCTGTGGAGGTTTATTGCAGGTTTTTAAGTGGCGGATATTAATGTGAACTGATAGTTTTACAACCGTTTGAAGGGAAAGATAGATATGATAAAAAATAAAAATAAAATTCCGAATGTTGTGTAAATGTTAAGATGGAGTATGGGAAGCAAAAATTTTTGCCTGCTTCTATCCAGTGCAAGAACAAGGAAGCACTCCCATTCTATTTTCAATATAAGGAGTTCTTTTTGATCATTCAGCAAAAGTAAGTGGAGGGAGGTTCACAATATGTGGTTTAAGCTATTACTGTTCCTATTCATTGTGTACGCAGTGAACGCCATCATTAAATTCACTCTCAAGAAGTGGCTGAAGGTCGAGCCGCGGAAGAAGATGTTCTTTTCGAATAATTATGTAAATGAAACTCACTTGAAAGTGGACTGGTTTGTACGGGGGATTTTGCTGATTGCAGGGCTGGCAGTGTCTTTTTATGTCATTGTCGAAGAGAATTCAATTGTTTACATGCTCGTTTATCTCATTGTATTTATCATTCTGACTTATGCAGTGGAGGCGTACTTTGAGTGGAAAGCTTCCAAGCACCCGAAGCAATCCCTTTTTACGTTGAGCGAAATGTTTGTCTGGCTCGTTGCGGTTGCCTTGCTGATCCAGTCAAGTTCATTCTTTTTAGGAATCATTGAGGGTGTCGTGACTGAAAAAGCGGAAGCAAGTTTTACTGTGGAAACGGTGTCAACTGGCTTTTGGGGCGATTCATCTATTGAGGAAGTGCATTTGACGGATGCCACGGTTTTCAAGGGGAAAGTGGAGACTTATGAAGAATTGAAGGAAGGAGATTTGGTGCGTGTGATGCCGTTCGATCTGCCAGCTGACTTTTCGTATTCTCTTGCTGCGGAAGTGACGGTGGAATGACAAGCGAAGCGCAAACCGCATGGCAAGTTGAAGCATTAGGTAGTCGAATTCTCCACTAAGTTGGCGATACTGTCCAGAACCAGAAAAATTCATGGTTTTTGCTTAATTACAGCCTTTTCATTATTATCGTGGTATTAAAGGACTGAAACAACACTGAATAATTGAAGATGCTTAGAAAAAAACTGACTGCGTAACCAATATTATATCAAGTATTTATTCCCGAAATTTGTAAGAGTTCATCTAAACGGAACTAGGTTTACATATCATGAGGTTATCGGAAGAGACAGAGCACTGAAAATAACTGAACCCCATATGAGGTTGCTTTTTCTGCAACATACATTAAGGGTTCAGTTCGTAATTCTCTGTTCCTGCTTAACAAAAAACTAACGATGAAAAGATAGGTGTTAGATTTTTGTGAGGAAAATAGGTTGTTTGTTCTTCTCTGCAACTAACCGTGCAATCTCGATAATCACGGAGGTAGCCTTTACCATATTGTTAACGGAGGCATATTCGTATTTGCTGTGATAGTTTTCCCCACCGGTGAAGATGTTGGGAGTCGGGAGCCCCATATAGGAAAGAACGGACCCATCCGTTCCACCGCGAATGGCTTTGATATCGGGTTTGATGTCCAAGTTCTTCATAGCTTGTTCGGCCAACTCCACTATTTCGTAAACAGGAGCTATTTTTTCTTTCATATTGTAGTATTCATCCGTGATGTCAATTTGGAGACAATGCTCCCCGTATTTTTCTTGCAGCTTTCTGACGCTTTGCGTGAGAAAATCTTTACGCGCAGTAAATTTATCTCGATCAAAATCTCTGATCAAGTACTCCAACGTGGTAAGTTCCACACTTCCTTCAAAAGTGATCAAGTGATAAAATCCCTCATACCCATCCGTTGTTTCAGGAGCTTCTCCCACAGGAAGCATGCGATCTAACTCCATCGCGATTTTACTTGAATTGATCAGTTTATTTTTGGCTGTGCCGGGATGAACATTTCTCCCATGAATGGTAATTTTCGCCTCCGCTGCATTAAAGCTTTCCCATTCTAATTCTCCAAGTGGGCCTCCATCTACGGTATAAGCAAATTGAGCGCCAAAAGCCTCCACGTCAAACTCACGTGGACCTTTTGAGGTCTCTTCATCTGGCGTAAATGCAACTCGAATGGGTCCATGTTTAATTTCAGTATGCTGAATCAAGTAAGCCATCGCGGTCATGATTTCTGCGATTCCTGCTTTATCATCAGCGCCTAAGAGGGTCGTGCCATCTGTAGTTACTAGTGTATGCCCTTTATAGCTAGGCAATTCAGGAAAATCGCTCGTTGATAAAACAATACCTAAAGCTGAATTCAACAGGATGTCTTCTCCGTTGTAGTTTTCAATAATCTGAGGCTGGACATTCTTTCCTGTGAAATCCTCTGAAGTATCTAAATGAGCAATAAATCCAATAGTAGGAAGGTCTTTTTCTAGATTGGCAGGTAATGTTGCCATTACGTAGCCAAACTCATTAATGGTTACATCCTCCATCCCGAGTTCAATCAATTCATCTACCAGCATATTTGCCAGTACGAGCTGACCAGGAGTAGAGGGCGTAGATGAGATGCTGTCATTCGATTCAGTATCGACCTTCACGTATGTAATAAATCTATCTACTAGTTCTTTTTTCAAAAGATTCAATCCCTTCCTTAGCTATGTCTCTTTTATCTTAGCATAGGTTATCGGGATTATTGATTGAGAATCAGGAAGAAAAAAACCAGCAGGATGGCTCACGTATTCTGAGTGGTGAGTAATTAAAAGGTTTGGTATCGGGTAGGAAGTATTCATATAGTTGTTTTGATTGGATATCTAGAAGTTTACATATGATATTTTATTAGAAGAAGCTTAAACAAAAAGAAGGAGAAGACGCTGGAAAGAAAGCATTTTCTCCTTCTTATAATTTTACAAAAGAAAAAGACGCCAAAGTGGCACATGGAAGCGGTGAAACCCATTTTCCTAAAAAAATTTGGATCAATAGAAATTGCCTGCTCAGTTCCGAATTGGGCAATAAAGTAAATTTTGCCTTTCAAAACGGAAGAGGAACTCTTATAATCAAATCAAGACATAAGTATAGAGGTGTTTTATGAAACTCGATGAGATCGATAAAAAAATACTAGAACTTCTGACAGTGAATGGACGCTGCTCCTATGTGGATATTGGCAAGGAACTAAATCTTTCGAGAGTTGCTGTTCGGGAGCGCGTCCATAATTTATCCGAAGAAGGCGTTATAGAAAAGTTTACAGTTGTGATCAATAGCGAAAAAGTGGGCAAGAAAGTCTCGGGATTTTTTGAAGTGGATTGTGAGCCGGCCTCGCTCGTTAAAGTAGCTCAGGCATTGGCGGACAACCCGAGTGTAGCCAGTTGCTATCAGATGACCGGCCCTTCTACTTTGCACATGCATGTGCTGGTGGATGATTTTATCGATTTAGAAAAATTCATTAATGAAGAGCTCTATGCATTAGAAGGCATCACGCGTGTAGAAAGCCATATTCTTTTGCGGCGTTTCAAAAGCCGCAATGGACTCAAACTATAAAAGCGGCCTGCCTCTCTTGGATGGGCTGCGAAATTGCATAGAAATAGTTGAACCTGAAGCGATTCACCGTCGCTTGAGGTTTTTTCTTTGCCAATCGAAATGTTTTGGAAGCGCTTTCGTAAAGGGTTAACAAATAATTATTAGACCACTGGCTTTGCGAACAATAAGTAAGAAATTTTCAAAATTTATCTTCAATATGTTGTATAAGGATAGGGAAATACTACTTTTTCGAAAATTCTTATAGATTTTTATATTCTTTTAACTTATAATCGGATTTATTAAATTATTTACTTTTGTTAAGCAAAATTAAATAAGTGATTTACAAATGTTTTTTGGGGGTGAGATTTTGGTTTCTCTAATTATTCGTCGAACACTGCAGTTAGTCTTCTTGCTTTTAGGAATATCTTTTTTGGTATTTTCATCCATGTACATAGCGCCAGGGGATCCGGCAGCTATTATCGGAGGACCGACAGCAACAGAAACAGATATCGCAGCAATACGGGCAAATTTAGGATTGGACGATCCGTTCCTCGCTCAGTATGCACGCTATCTCGGCAACGCTGTCCAAGGAGATTTCGGGTACTCCTACCAAACGACTCAACCTGTAGCGGATGCCATTGCTGTCCGTTTTCCGAATACGCTGAAGCTGGCCGTGGCCAGTATGATCGTAGCGGTGATCATCGGCATTTTGACGGGCTTGGTTTCTGCATTGAAGCAAAATTCATGGTTGGACGTCTCAGCGACAACTTTTGCACTGGCCGGAATTTCCATTCCAAACTTTTGGTTGGGCGCTTTGCTGATTCTCGTCTTCGCAGTCAATCTGCAATGGCTGCCGGTCGGGGGGATGGCGCATCCGTTTTATACGATCGACGGCATTCGCGAATTGATTTTGCCGGCCATTACGCTCGGCACCGGTTCCGCTGCCATGATTGCCCGAATGGCGAGAAGTTCGATGCTTGAAGTGATACGGGCCGATTATGTGCGGACGGCACGTGCTAAAGGCGTCAAAGAAAGAAGCGTGATTTGGATCCATACATTGAAAAATGCCATGATCCCAATTATCACAGTGATCGGACTGAATTTCGGTTTCCTGCTTGGCGGGACGATCATCACCGAAAAAGTATTTGCCATCAACGGCGTTGGGCGTTTGATGATTGATGCCATCGCAGCCCGTGACTTTCCAATGGTGCAAGGTTCGGTCCTACTCGTCGCTACACTGTTCGTTCTCGTCAATTTAATTGTCGATATCGTGTATACGTACATTGATCCGCGGATTAAATATGAATAAAAAGGGGGGAGTGCTATGACAACGGTTGAAACAGTCAAACTAAAAGAAAAGAAACGTGAAAAATATATTGTGACTACCGCGAAGCGGCTGTTTAAAAACAAACTGGCCATTTTGGGTTTGATCATTGTTGTGCTGCAAATAGCGATGGCAGTGTTTGCGCCAATGATTACGTCGCATGACCCTATCAAGCAAAACTTAGCTGCCAGTGAATTGCCGATGTTCAGTCCCGAGCACTGGCTCGGCACCGACAATTATGGCCGGGACGTCTGGAGCCGGATCGTATTCGGCGCCCGCATTTCGTTAGTCGTCGGAAGTATAGCGGTTGCGCTGGGCCTGGTTGGCGGCATCGTTCTTGGGTTGCTGGCAGGCTATTACCGGAAATTAGATGCAATCATTATGCGATTTGTTGATCTGTTGTTTTCTTTTCCCGGAATCTTGCTTGCGATGTTGATCATTGCCGTTCTGGGCACGAGCCTTGTGAATGTGGCAATAGCCATCAGCATCTGGTCAATTCCAACGTGTGCACGGATTGTGCGCGGATCGGTTCTTTCTATTAAAGAGAAGGAATACATCATGGCAATGCGTTCGATGGGGGCCTCCGATTTGCGGATCATGGTTCGGCACATCTTGCCGAATGCGTCCGCTCCCATCATCGTATTTGCGACTATGCGGATGGCTACCGCGATTCTTTCCACCGCTTCACTCAGCTACTTAGGCCTTGGGGCTCAGCCGCCGACGCCTGAATGGGGGGCCATGATTTCCCAGGGGCAGGCATTCATGTGGTCATCGCCGCATTTAACGATTGTTCCCGGCATTGCCATCATGCTGACGGTGTTTGCATTTAACGTCCTCGGAGATGGCTTGCGGGATGCGCTTGATCCGAACATGGATTTACAAGAATAAAACATATGGGGGGAATATTGATGAAGAAGTATTGGATCATTTTTTTAACGGTTCTTGGCATAATTTTATTGAGCGCATGTTCAGAAAGTACGATTCCTGAAGGCGCGGAAAACACGAATAGTGGTTCATCAGGTTCGACTGCACCGGCCGAAGGGCAAGAAGTCATTTACGGTTCGACGACAGACGCTGTCGGACTTTCGCCAACTTTAACAAACGATTCCGCTTCATCGAGCGTCATTTCACAAGTTTATGAAACATTGTTTGAACGCGATCCGGAAACACTGGAACTTGTGCCAAAACTCGCCGAATCTTTTGAGAATCCAGATGAATTGACTTGGACCATCAAATTAAAAGAAGGCATCACTTTCCAAGACGGAACGCCGTTCAATGCGGAAGCCGTTAAATACACATTCGATAAATTGCGTGACCCAGCGACTGCAGCACCGCGTGCTTCGCTGCTCGAGCCGGTAGAAGAGATTACCGCAGTAGATGAAACAACGGTCGAAATTAAAACCAAATACCCGTACGGTTCAATGGTAGCGGCATTGTCTCACTCAAATGCTTCTATTATTTCCCCAGCGGCTGATGAAAAACAAGACTTGATGAAAGAACCCGTAGGAACAGGGCCATTCAAATTTGTCAGCTGGTCAACCGGCGACCAAATTGTGCTTGAAAAGAACGAAGATTATTGGGGCGGGGCACCATCTTTGAGCAAAGTGACTTTCAAAGTCGTGCCGGAAGTTTCAACAGCTATTTCGATGCTGCAAACAGGAGAAATTAATTTCCTTGACGCGTTGCCAGGAGAACAATTGTCGCGCATTGAAGCGATTAAAAATGTAGAAGTGACGAAACAAGAAGGAACGCCGGTTTATTGGCTGTCTCCAAACCACAGCACGGAACGCGGGCAAAATCCGGAATTCCGTAAAGCGATTGCCGCTGCCGTAGATCGGGATGCCATCGTTGAACAGATGAACGGGTTGGCAGTAAGAAACGACAGCATTATCGGGCCAAAACTGTTTGGATACAGTGAAGCGGCAAGCTCAGGCGCAACGGCTTATGATCCTGAAGCTGCGAAAAAACTAGTGGAAGAAAACGGATTTGGCGATGAGCCGGTCAAATTGCTTGCCGCAAATCGCGGGACTTTCGTACAAATGGCTGAAATCGTCCAGTCCCAGTTAACAGAAGCTGGATTTAAAGTGGAAATTGAAACAATGGAATGGGCAACCTTCCTTGATACTGCACGTGCGGGCAATTACGACCTTACTTTCCTAAGCTGGTCGAACGTAACGGGCGACGGCTCCGAAATGCTTTACCCGAACTTCCATTCGGACAACGTCGGCGTTTCCAATATGTCGCAGTACAGCAACCCGGAATTTGATCAGTTGGTGGAGCAGTCCCGCACTACTGTAGACCAGGCCGAACGTGAGAAATACTTGAACCAGGCGAACGAAATCCTGTTGAAAGAAGACGTGGCGGTTGTCATGTACCACGGCGTAGTAACTTCTGCTACGGATCAATCGATCAAAGGATTGCAAATGGATCCAAACGGGCAATGGAGCTTGTATAACGTAACAAGAGAGTAGGGGAAAGTATGAGAGAGGCATTACTTGAAGTGAAAAATTTAGTGACGTCGTTTCGTACATCTGAGGGTTCATTGCAAGCGGTTAAAGATGTCTCTTTTCATGTCGATAAAGGAGAAACGCTTTGCATTGTCGGAGAATCCGGATGCGGAAAAAGCATTACGTCGCTATCCATCATGCGCCTGCTGGCATCTAATGGAGTCATTGAAAGCGGAGAGGTCCTGTTGGACAACGAACCTCTCCAAAAGCTTTCAGATGAACAGATGCGGAAGCTGCGGGGCAATAAAATATCGATGATTTTCCAGGAGCCGATGACGGCATTGAATCCGGTGCTGACGATCGGCTACCAGTTGAGAGAGCCTTTGCTTTTGCACCACAAAATCTCAAAAGCGGAAGCATCCAAACAAGGAATTGAATTGCTTCGCCAAGTGGGAATTCCCAATCCGGAAAAACGCTTGAACCAATATCCGCACGAATTGAGCGGGGGCATGCGCCAGCGGGTCATGATCGCGATGGC
This sequence comes from Planococcus ruber, assembly GCF_022819085.1. Lineage (GTDB taxonomy): Bacteria > Bacillota > Bacilli > Bacillales_A > Planococcaceae > Planococcus > Planococcus ruber. Next base: position 640,289 of record NZ_JALHAG010000001.1, read on the forward strand.
CCTGGCTTGCCATCCAAGCCTGCTGATTGCAGACGAGCCGACGACGGCGCTGGATGTCACCATTCAAGCGCAGATTCTTGACTTAATAAACGACTTAAAAGAAAAGCTCAATATGGGTGTGTTGATGATCACCCATGACATGGGCGTCGTGGCGGAAGTTGCCAACCGGGTAATGGTCATGTACGCGGGCAAGAAGATTGAAGAAGGGCCGGTAGAAGAAATCTTCAACAATCCGCAGCATCCATATACCGTCGGCTTGCTGAATTCAGTGCCGAATGTCGATGATCCCGATTTCGAACTGGAACCCATCCCAGGCAACATGCCGGGGCTGAATGAACAAATTTCAGGATGCCGCTTCCATCCGCGCTGCAAATTCGCTATGGATAAATGTAAGGTGGAGGCGCCGCCGGAATTTACCGTGTCCGATGGGCATTGCACGAATTGCTGGCTGGCTGAAAAGGAGGGCGAATTGCATGAACACCGTAACAAAGTGGCCGTCCGAGCGTGAAGTTTTGTTAGAATTAGAAGGCGTAAAAAAATACTTTCCCATTAGAGGCGGCGTATTGAAACGCGTTCAAGGAAATGTGAAGGCTGTTGAATCTGTCTCCTTAAAATTGTACAAAGGCGAAAGCCTTGGCGTAGTAGGCGAATCCGGCTGCGGAAAATCCACTCTTGGCCGCACCATTCTCGGCCTTGAGGAATTGACTGAAGGCAAAATCAGTTTCAATGAAGAGGAAATCCAGGACTTAAAAAGGAAAGAAAAAAAGAAATTCGTAAAAGAAATGCAAATGATTTTCCAAGATCCGTACGCTTCTTTGAACCCAAGGCAGCGCGTCGGCCATGCATTAGATGAAGTGTTTAAAATGCATACCAACATGCCGGCCCAGGAGAGAAAAGATGCCGTGGTCGATTTGCTGAGAGAAGTCGGCCTAAAAGCGGAGCATTATGACCGCTATCCCCATGAGTTCAGCGGCGGACAGCGGCAGCGGATCGGCATCGCACGGGCCATCGCTTTAAACCCGCAATTCATCATTTGCGATGAGGCGGTTTCGGCTTTGGATGTATCGGTTCAGGCGCAGGTGCTGAAATTGTTGAAGAATTTGCAGGAAAAGTACAACTTGTCTTATTTATTCATTTCTCACGATTTAGGAGTTGTACGGTATTTCTGTGATCGCGTGCTGGTCATGTATTTAGGCAACACGGTGGAATTGGCCGATGTGTCGAAAATTTTCAGCCATCCGCTTCACCCTTATACTCGAGCGCTTCTGTCTGCAATTCCAAGGCCGAAGATGAACACGAAAAGAGAACGCATCCGCTTAGTAGGCGATATGCCGAATCCGGCAAATCCTCCAAGCGGCTGTGTATTCCATACACGCTGCCCGATGGCGCAAGATATTTGCAAGGTAGAGAAACCCGCTTTTATCGAACAAGAAAAAGACCATTTCGCGGCATGCCATTTTGCTGGCGAAGAACTGTGAGCCGGGTGCGGGGAATGTTTCCCTGCAGCTGGCTTTTATTCTGATACTGGAGGTATTTCAATGGATTATTTATTGCACCCGTTCGGCTCAAAACGAAACACGGTATTTGCGAAAAAGGGAATGGTGGCGACGTCCCAGCCGCTTGCTGCGCAAGCAGGAATTGAAATCATGCACAATGGCGGAAACGCGATCGATGCAGCGATTGCCGCTGCCGCTGCGTTAACAGTCGTAGAACCGACCTCGAATGGAATTGGCGGAGATGCCTTTGCGCTCGTTTGGGTAAAAGACAAACTGCACGGATTAAACAGTTCAGGGCCATCACCCAAAAACATTTCACCCGAAGCGGTCAAAGCGCTCGGTTTTACCAAAATGCCTGTGCACGGCGTAGTGCCGATTACGGTTCCCGGCGCTCCGGCAGCCTGGGCAGAGTTATCCCGCAAGTTTGGAAAACTCCCATTATCCGAGGTATTAAAACCGGCCATCCGCTATGCGGAAGAAGGATATCCGTTAACGCCGATTTTAGGTAAATATTGGAAATTGGCGTACGATAAATTTAAAGCTTCTTTTACCACCGAAGAATACCAGGCATGGTTTGATACGTTCGCGCCGAACGGAAAAGCTCCCGAAATCGGGGAAGTATGGACTTCGCCAGGGCACGCGGCTACATTGAGGGAAATCGGCGAAACCGATGCCCGCTCATTTTATGAAGGGCCGCTTGCAAAAAAGATAACCGATTACGTCCAGCAGCATAAAGGCTTTTTAGCGGCGGAAGATCTGGCGGCATTCAAACCGGAATGGGTAGATCCGGTATCGGTTAATTACCGCGGGTATGATGTGTGGGAGATCCCGCCGAATGGGCAGGGGATGGTTGCCTTGATGGCCCTCAACATTTTCAAAAATCTGGGGGAGCCGAAATGGCAAGATGCAAAGACGTACCACAAACAAATTGAAGCGATGAAGCTTGCCTTTACAGACGGCAAGGAATTTATCACCGAACCGGAAGAAATGCCTGTAAGTGTGGAGCATTTGCTGTCGGAGGAATATGCCGCAAAACGGGCTGAAACCATTGGAGAAAATGCTTCTTTGCCGGTTCCTTATGAATTGCCTAAAGGCGGCACGGTCTATTTATCGGCTGCGGATGAAGAAGGAAATATGATTTCCTATATTCAAAGCAATTACATGGGCTTCGGCTCTGGAATTGTTGTTCCGGACACCGGCATCAGCCTTCAAAATCGAGGCGCTGATTTCTCTCTTGAAGAAGAGCATTCGAATGTCTTAAAAGGCGGCAAACGGACTTACCATACCATCATTCCAGGATTTTTGACGAAAAACGGAAAAGCTGTCGGCCCGTTCGGGGTGATGGGAGGCTATATGCAGCCGCAAGGGCATTTTCAAGTCGTCACGAACACCATTGATTATTTGCTGAATCCGCAAGCGGCTCTTGATGTGCCAAGGTGGCAGTGGATCGAAGGGAAAACGGTCTTGGTTGAACCGGAATTCCCGAATTACTTAGCTCAGGCCTTAACGCGAAAAGGCCATCAAATCCAAGCTTCCACTGATGGCGGGGCGTTCGGCCGAGGACAGATTATTTGGCGCAATCCGGAAACAGGCGTTTTATCAGGCGGCACAGAAGCGCGGACAGACGGAGCTATAGCTGTTTGGTAAGCGAAGATAAAACACAAGGGCAAAAAAGCAGCGTTTCCGGCCTGCAAACAAATGCCGACATTTTTGCCGCCTTTTTCCGTGTCGGCATGTTGGGGTTCGGAGGCGGCCCTTCTGCGATTCCGCTTTTTCACCGGGAAGCGGTGAAAAAGTACAAGTGGATGACCGAAGATGAATTCGGGGATACCCTTGCGTTGGCGAACACCATGCCTGGACCGATTGCGACGAAAATGGCCGGCTATATCGGCTACCGGGTGAACGGCCTCATGGGCTGTTTAGTGGCATTAGTTTCTTCGGTCGTTCCGACAGTGCTGCTGATGGTTTTATTGCTGGGCATGCTGCAGCAATTTAAAGACGTCGAATGGGTGAATGGCATGTCCGCTGCTGTGGTTCCGGTTGTCGGCGTGATGTTGGCCGTCATGACCTGGGATTTCTTTAAAAAGTCCGGAGAATCTCTTGGCTGGCAGCGGGCAGTCGGGTTAACAGTCGTGTTTGCCGTATTGATGGAAGTGCTGAACATTCATCCGGCGTTTTTGATTGTTGGCATTTTAGTGATTGTGTTAATGCCCCGAAAAAGGAAGGGGGGAGCAAAGTGATTTACTGGTCCATTTTTCTGGCGTTTTTTATTCCTGGAATTTTAGGCTACGGTGGAGGGCCGGCGTCCATTCCGCTGGTTGAAAAAGAAGTGGTGGATCGGTACGGATGGATGAGCACGCAGGAATTTGGCGAAGTATTGGCTTTTGGAAATGCGCTTCCGGGCCCGATTGCGACGAAAATGGCCGGCTATATCGGGTATATGGAAGGCGGCGTCTTGGGGTCTATTGTCGGTCTGTTCGCTTCTGTGGCGCCTTCGCTGTTTTTGATGCTCCTCCTAATGGCAACCTTAATGAAGTACAAGGATTCGCCGCAAGTAAAAAACATCACCAAGTTAATCCGTCCGCTTATTGCCGTATTGCTTGGCGCGATGACGCTCCAATTTTTTATGACTTCAACGGAATCCTTTGGCGGCATTCAAACGGTCGTGCTGATCGTCGTCAGCTACTGGATGCTTGAAATCAGAAAAATTCATCCGGCATTCATCATTGTGCTGGCCCTGGCGTATGGCGGGGCTACCAGTTTAATTTAATCGAATAAAACCATTTATTTTCTTTCTAAGAAAAATATCCGGCAGCCTGTCGACAGGCTGCCGGATATTTTTTAGTTTACAGGCGTTTTTGGGACATGGCTTCACGCATGCTTTGGAGGGCTTTTTTGCCTTCTTCTCCGCGGGCGATCATCAAGTTCGTATAAAGGGCATCGATCAGGCTGAGCTGGGCGATGCGGGAAGAAAGGGCTTCGGAACGGAAATCCGTTTCTTCCGATGAGGTGTACAAGGCGATATCCGCGTCTTTAGACAGCGGAGACTTGCCAAAATTGGTGACGCAAACGATGGTGACGCCTTTTTCTTTCAGGATGCGCAGTACATCTAAAACATCGTTGGTGGAGCCGGAATGGGAAATGACAATGGCCACGTCTCCTTGCTGAAGCTGTGAAGCGGCCATCAGCTGCATATGGGCATCGAGATTGATCGATACCTGCAGGCCGAGCCGGATAAATTTATGGTAGCCGTCCATGGCGATGACAGCCGAGCCTCCGTTTCCAAAAAACTCGATTCGGCGCGCGTCCATGACTGCATCGACCGCTTGTTCCATTGCTTCTGCGTCCGCAATCTGGAGCGTATCCTCCAACGTCTTGATATTAGAGCGGAAAACTTTTTCCGTGACGCTCTCGACGCTGTCGCCTTCTTCGATTTTTTCATGGATATCTTTCAGCGGCGCTACGACTTCAGCGGCCAATGAAATCTTGAAAGCCTGAAAACCTTTAAAGCCGATTCGCTGGCAGAAACGGAAGATGGTGGACTCCGCTAAGCCGAGTTCATCGGAAATTTGGTTGATGGTCAAATGGATAATATTTTTCGGATCGTTCAAGACATAGTCGGCGATCTTTTTTTCTTTTTCGCTGAAGTGGCGGTAACTGCCTCGAATGGCAGCCAGCGCAAAGGGCTGTTCTTTCATCAATTCGCGCCTCATTTCTTTGGGGAGTTTCCTTTAATTATAGAATAACATGTTGTGTATGGAAAAATATTTGATATAATATTTTTAATTCGGAAAAATATTCTTTCATATACAGGAGGTTTTATTATGCAAATCGGTGTAATCGGTTTAGGCAAAATGGGCTTGAATTTGGCTCTTAACTTGGTGGACCACGGACATAAAGTGATCGGCTATGACAGCCATGCGGTAATTGAAGAAAACGGTTTCAAAAAAACGGCTTCGATTGCAGAGCTTGTCGAGAAATTGGAAACGCCTCGCACAGTGTGGCTAATGGTGCCGGCAGGTGAAATCACGGAGTCGGTCATTTCCGAGTTGACGCCGCTATTAGCCAAAGGCGATTCGATCATTGACGGCGGAAATTCCAATTATAAAGACACCGTTCGCCGTGCGGAACAATTGAAAGCACAAGGGCTTTATTTCTTTGACTGCGGCACAAGCGGCGGCACAGAAGGGGCGCGCAAAGGCATTTGTTCGATGATCGGCGGAGACGCGGAGAAGTTCAAGGAAATCGAACCGCTCTTCCAGGACATTTCGGTCGAAGACGGCTATTTGTATACAGGAGAGCCTGGCAGCGGCCATTTCTTGAAAATGGTGCATAACGGCATTGAGTACGGCATGATGCAGTCCATCGCAGAAGGCTTTGAAATTCTGAATAAAAGCAATTTCGATTTCGACTACGAAAAAGTGGCAGGCGTTTGGAACAACGGATCCATCATCCGTTCGTATTTGATGGGCTTGACGCAAAATGCCTTTTCGAAAGACGAGAAACTGGATGGCATCCGCGGCGTCATGAATTCATCAGGCGAAGGCAAGTGGACAGTGGAAACGGCATTGGATTTGAATGTTCCCGCCCCGGTCATTACGTTGTCGCTGATGATGCGCTACCGCTCGTTGGAAGACGATACGTTCACAGGCAAAGTCGTAGCAGCGCTGCGCAATGAATTCGGCGGCCATGCAGTAGAAAAAAAATAAGGCACACAGCGGTTTAGAGAAAGAGGAGGGACGAAAATGTCAGGTTCAACATTAATTTTGGTAGCAGTAGCAGGTATTTTTCTTTTATTGTTTTTAGTCATGCGCACGAAATTGCATGCGTTTGTCGCTTTATTGCTTGTCAGCTTATTGGTCGGCATCGCAGCGGGCATGCCGCTCGGTGAAGTCGTCGAATCGGTTCAAAGCGGAATGGGCGGAACACTCGGATTCGTCGCAGTCGTCGTTGGGCTTGGTGCGATGTTCGGGAAAATGCTCGAAGTCTCGGGCGGTGCTGAGCGTTTAGCTGGTACTTTGATCAGTAAATTCGGAGAGGAAAAAGCGCCATGGGCTCTTGGACTTACCGGATTTATCGTCGCGATTCCGGTTTTCTTCGATGTCGGTTTTATCATTTTGGTGCCGATCGTTTATGGCTTGGCGAGAAAAACAGGAAAGTCGCTACTCCATTACGGCATTCCGCTGTTAGCGGGTCTTGCCGTTACACATAGTTTTATCCCGCCAACTCCAGGACCGATCGCGGTAGCGCAATTGGTCAATGCGGACATGGGCTGGGTCATTTTATTCGGTGCGATTGCGGGGGTTCCTGCAATGATTTTAGCCGGACCCCTATTCGGCCGGTACATAGGAAAGAAAATTCATGTGGCCATTCCGGAATATATGGAATTGGAACAGAAAGAGTACGATAAGGAACTGCCAAGTTTCGGCTTGATCACGTTCCTGATTCTCATTCCGCTTATTTTAATTTTGATGAATACGGTTTCAGGGGTTATGTTGGAAGAGGGAAATACAGTACGGGATATTTTAACCTTCCTTGGCCACCCGTTTGTGGCTTTGACAATCGCTACTTTGTTAACTTTCTACATTCTTGGAACGAAACGCGGCTATACACGCCAGGAAGTCCAAGACATTGCAACGAAATCGCTGGAGCCAGCCGGAATCATCATTCTGGTCACTGGAGCCGGCGGTGTGTTCAAACAAGTTTTAATCGATTCAGGCGTTGGAGAAGTGCTTGGAGATATGATGGCGGGTTCGCCGCTTCCGCCAATCGTTTTGGCATTCTTGATCGCTGCCGCTGTACGTGTGGCACAAGGGTCGGCAACCGTTGCGATGGTAACTGCAGCCGGCTTGATCACGCCGCTTTTGGAAATGGTGAATATGACCGGTCCGGCACTGGGCCTTGTCGTTATTGCCATCGCTTCTGGTGCGACCGTCCTGTCACACGTCAACGACTCCGGATTCTGGCTGGTGAACCGGTATTTCGGGCTTGATGTGAAAGATACACTGAAATCATGGACGGTCATGGAAACGATTATCGGGCTAACCGGATTCGTCGTGGTGCTCGTCATCAGTTTCTTCATTTAAACAATTTTGAAAAAGAAAAAGGGAGAGTGCCTTTTTCTTTTTCTTGTATTCAAAAGGAGGGCCATTATGCCTGAACAAGCATATTACTTAGGAGTCGATATTGGCACGACATCAACAAAATCGGTTTTATTCAATAAAAAAGGAAGCGTTATCGCCAGCGATACGATTCTTTATCCGCTGGATACACCGAGCCCGATCGTCGCGGAGCAGGATCCGGAAGAAATTTTCCGCGCTGTGCTGGGAACCGTACGGGAAACAATCCGAAAAAGCGGAATCGGTCCGGATCAATTGAAATTGGTATCATTCAGTTCGGCGATGCACAGCCTGATTGCGGTAGACAGCGAAGGAAACTTGCTGACGAAAAGCATCACGTGGGCGGATACGAGAAGCTCAAGGCATGCGAAAAAAATCAAGGAACAGCATGATGGACATGCCATTTATTTGCGCACCGGAACGCCGATCCACGCGATGTCGCCGCTTGCGAAATTGGTTTGGCTGAAAGACGAAAAGCCGGAAGTTTGTGAAAAAGCCGCTAAATTTATCGGCATTAAAGAATATGTCTTCTATAAGCTGTTCGGTGAATATGCAGTGGACCATTCCATCGCTTCTGCGACCGGCTTGTTTAATTTGGAGCAATTGGATTGGGACCATGGAGCACTCGAACTGGCCGGCATTTCACCAGACAAATTGTCGCGGCCTGTGCCGACGACCCATCAAATGAAAGGCATGGCTCCGGAATACGCCGCATTCATGGGAATTCCTGAACAGCTGCCGTTTGTCGTGGGGGCGAGCGACGGCGTCTTGGCGAATCTAGGCGTGAACGCCATCGAACCGGGCGTCATCGCCGTCACCATCGGCACAAGCGGCGCTATCCGCACCGTTTCACCTGTTCCGAAAACGGATCCAAAAGGGCGGACATTCTGCTATGCGTTGACGGAAGACCATTGGATCGTCGGCGGGCCGGTCAATAACGGCGGCATCGTTTTAAGATGGCTGCGGGACGAGTTCGCTTCCTCCGAAGTGGAAACGGCGAAACGCCTTGGCATCGACCCTTATGACGTATTGACCAAAATTGCTTCTACAGTCAACCCGGGATCGGACGGACTCCTGTTCCATCCGTATATGACCGGGGAACGGGCGCCGCTATGGGATGCCAATGCCCGGGGCTCATTCTTCGGACTCAGCATCCACCATCAGAAACAGCACATGATCCGCTCCGTTCTGGAAGGCATCGTCTACAATTTATACACCGTCCTTCTGGCAGTGGAGGAATTAACCGGCGAACCGAAACGGATTCAAGCGTCCGGCGGCTTTGCGCGTTCGGAAATGTGGCGCCAGCTGATGGCGGATGTGTTCGATAAGCCGGTCATCGTACCGGAAAGCTTCGAAAGTTCCTGCCTTGGCGCCGTCGTGCTTGGCATGTATGCGCTTGGTGAAATCCATGACTTTTCCATCGTTTCGGAAATGATCGGCGAAACCCATACCCATCACCCGGAAGCTGCGACGAGTGAAATCTACCGGGAATTGCTGCCGATCTACATCCGTTTATCGCGTTTATTGACGGAGGAATACGAAAGCATCTCTGAATTCCAGCGAAAGCATTTGGAAGGATAGCAGAAAGCCGAAACCGATTGATGGTTTCGGCTTTTTTTATTGCTCCGGAAATTGTGTGTGGAAATATTTTCTTTTATTTTATTTGAAAGCTGCGTTTTCTCCATGACCGTGCATTTGCGCGCGTTCAAATGAAAATGCGCTCGTTCACTGAAATTTGCGTGCGTTCAAACAGAAATGCGCGCGTTCAAAGTGATTTGCGCGCGTTCGCCGCAATTTCGACCGCTTTTCTTTAAAATTTTTTTAAACGACAAGAAAATATTCCAATATCAACCAAATCCGAAGCGAAATAAATTCTCTATCCTTGCTGATTCTATACCCAATCCGACAAATTGACAGAAAATACCTATAATTTACCAATCGTTTCTGCTACGATGAGAGAAGAAAGAATAGCGGACTGCAAAGGGGATGGCGGCGTGGAATACGAAGCGATTGTAGTGGGAGCCGGTTTAGCAGGGTTGGTAGCGGCAGCGGAAATTGCCGATGCGGGAAAAACGGTTTTATTATTGGACCAAGAACCTGAAGCTTCAATCGGCGGGCAGGCATGGTGGTCATTTGGCGGATTGTTTCTGGTGGATTCACCTGAACAGAAACGGATGGGCATCAAGGATTCAAAAGAACTGGCTTGGCAGGACTGGCTTGGGGCAGCCGGTTTTGACCGGGAACAAGACGAAGATTATTGGGGGAAAAAATGGGCAGAAGCCTACGTGGGTTTTGCAGCGGGCGAAAAGCGGGCATGGCTGGCAAGTATGGGCATCAGGTTTTTTCCTGTCGTCGGCTGGGCAGAACGCGGCGGCTATTTGGCGGAAGGGCATGGCAATTCCGTGCCGCGTTTCCATATTGTCTGGGGAACCGGCCCGGGAATTGTAGCACCTTTTGAACGCCGCGTGCGTGCGCATATAAAAGCCGGATTGATCGACTATAAGCCGCGCCATCAAGTAGACGGATTGGTCAAAGACGGCCATAACGTTACAGGAGTGTTTGGGTCGGTGCTTGAGCCGAGCAGCGCAGCCAGAGGAGAAGCGAGTTCCAGAAACGCGGTGGGAGACTTTCTTTATCATGCAGAAGCGGTCTTGGTGACGAGCGGCGGCATCGGCGGAAACCATGAATTGATTCGGAAGAATTGGCCGGAGCGCTTAGGTGCTGCTCCTGAAAATATGCTGTCGGGTGTTCCGGCCCATGTGGACGGGCGCATGCTCGCCATCACCGAAAAAGCAGGCGGCCGGCTTGTGAACCGCGACCGGATGTGGCATTACACGGAAGGCATCAAAAACTGGAATCCGGTCTGGCACAAACACGGCATCCGGATTTTGCCAGGGCCGTCATCCATGTGGTTTGATGCCACCGGCAAACGTTTTCCGGCACCCAACTTTCCGGGATTCGATACTTTAGGCACCCTTGAAACCATTCAAAAGAGCGGCTTCGATTATTCATGGTTTATTTTAACGCAGGCGATGATTGAGAAGGAATTCGCCCTGTCCGGTTCGGAGCAGAATCCTGATTTGACCGGCAAAAGCATTCCGCAAGTGCTGTCGCGCGTGCGAAAAGGAGCGACGGCACCAGTTCAGGCCTTCATGGATAAAGGGGAAGATTTTATCGTCGCGGATACATTACAAGAGCTGGTCGCTGGCATGAACCGGCTGACCGCCGAAAATCTAGTGGATTATAAAGAAGTTGAGCGCCAAATCATGGCCAGAGACCGGCAAATGGATAATGCGTTTACAAAAGACCTTCAGATCACGGCATTGCGGGGCGCGAGAAACTACCGGGGCGACCGGCTGATTCGGGTAGCGGCGCCGCATAAAATACTCGATCCCAAGAAAGGTCCGCTTATTGCGGTCCGTTTGAACATCGTCAGCCGCAAAACGCTCGGCGGTTTGCAGACGGATTTGTCCGCCTGCGTCCTTGATGAAACCGGCCAGCCGATTCCCGGACTTTATGCTGCGGGAGAAGTATGCGGTTTTGGCGGCGGCGGTGTCCATGGCTACCGCTCGCTTGAAGGGACGTTCCTTGGCGGCTGCCTGTTTTCAGGAAGAGTGGCAGGCCGTGCGATAGCGAATCGACCAAAATAACACGAAAGCTGAAAGGAGAAGATGGGCTTGAATACTTATCCGAGCGGCTTGCCGCCTGAATACACCACTCAACACACCTCGGAATTCTGGTGGAGCATGGCGTTTTTCTTAATAGGAAGCGCCGTGGTGATTTTCCTTCTGAATATGCTGTTGCGAAAAATGTTAGGCGTCGAGCGAAGAAAAAAGTTTTCTAATAATTATGTAAATGAAAAGCATCAAAGAATCGATTGGACCATTCGGATGGTGGCGGTCTTTGCGATTGTCGTCGCTGCCATTTTTGCGTTCTACTCAATTCAAATTTACATGTTTTTCATCTTTATCATATTTGGTGCGATCCAGGAAACCGTCCGCGCTGTTATGGAGAAAAAGCATGCGAAAAATCCGAATGATTACCTTTTCACTTTGATCCAGTTCCCGCTGGCGATCCTCGTGATTATCACGTTGGCTTATGCAGCATTTCCGGATGTTGTAGGGGAGTTGCTGAGTGCTTAATATTTTATTGTTTCTGCAAGAAATATTATTCAGTTTAGAATAGAGGAATCCCAATCATGACAATCAAAACATCCAATTATTCAATACGCCTTTACGAAGAAAAAGATTTCCCTGCCATCCACCGCTTAAACGAAAAAGAAGGGTGGACCAATCTGGCAGCTAAGCAAGAAGAAACAAAATCCGCCTGGCACTACTCTCAAATTGCATTTGTTGCCGAGCGAGACGGAAAAGTGATTGCCTGCGTCAGAGGGCTGACGGACGGATATGTCACTTTGTATATATGTGAGCTGCTCGTCGATGAAAAAGAGCGCGGCAGCGGCATTGGCCAAGCGCTTCTGGCACATGTGCATGCGCTTTATCCGAAAACTCGGATGGAGCTGCTGGCAAGTGCAAATTCAAAGGCCTTCTATGAAAAACAGCAATTCCGGCCATTCTACGGTTTCCGGAAAACATGGAAAGAATAGCCGTTCCGGCTTCAGCGGAACGGCTTTTTTGATACTTTTCTATTAAAGCAGCCAAAAATGTGTTTACAAGGATCTGGATAAAGGGAAATCTAAGACATTACATGGTGATAAGCCCCCCTTTTTGACAGCTTAAGGTTAAGAAAAAGGGAACGGCAGCCGATAAAAAGAGGGGTGCACATGAATCGGTTTAAAATTTATTTATTATTGATCGCCATTATGTTCGTCTGGGGCGTCAATCTTCCGGCGGTAAAATATTTAACGGCGCAAATGGGGCCGGTGACCATGACGTCCCTCCGTATTTTTTTGGCGGCGCTTATGGTCTTTGGGGTCCTCTTTTCCTTTGGCCTGGTCCGAAAGCTCACGATAAAGGAATGGCGGTACGTAGGGATCGGATCGCTGCTCAATGTCGTCATCCACCATTACTTTATTTCGGTGGGGCTGTCGCTGACTTCCGGTACAAATGCAGGATTGATCCTCGGAGCCAGCCCCATTTTAACCGCTATTTTCAGCTTGTCGCTTCTTCGCTTGCGCCCGTCCAAACTGCAATGGATCGGCCTGATGCTCGGGTTTATTGGCGTGTCAGCGATGGTCTTATCCGGAAACAGCGAAACGAGCCGGATCTCTCTCGGTGATATATACGTCGTCCTCGCCGTTCTTGGACAGGTGCTGAGTTTTTTAGTCATCAGCAGAGCTTCGAAAACCTTGGATCCAAGGCTGCAGACGGGCTATATGTTTTTAATGGGTTCGGTCGGCCTGTTTCTCATCAGTTTGATCCAAGAGCCGGGGGAATGGCGGATGTTTGCTGAAATGAATGCGGCGTTTTGGCTGTTGATGATTGCCTCCGGGGTAATCGCGACAGCACTTGGGCATATGCTGTACAATTATTCACTAGGCCAAGTCGGACCGCCCAAAGCTGCGGTCTTCATAAATTTAAATACATTGTTCGCTTTGCTCGGTTCAGCCGTTTTCCTTGGGGAAACGATTACGGGACTGCATGTGGTCGGATTTATCGTCATCATGTTCGGCGTGCTTTTTGGCTCAGGAGCAGCAGAAGAGCTTTGGCGAATGAAAGCCCGGAAGGCGAACCGAAAAAAAGCGTCGTAACGGAGCAGCAAAAGTTTTTTTGAATGGAGTTTGAATAGATGAACATTCATCGCATGAATGGAAGTTACATAAGTGAAGCGGATCGATTGAAGGAACGTTTCTACAGTTTGATCGGGTATGTCATCGGTTGGGGGAATATTATAGGCGGCTTGGCGTTTGGCTGGTTTGTGGTCGCCAATGAACAAGGCGCTACGCTCAACGAATATCCGGTGCCTCTTGCCATGCTTATTTTAGGCGGGTTTTCGCTATGGCTCGGGAGAACGACGATTCAGGGGACGGTTATAGAGCATTTATATGCCATTAACTACGTGTCGATTCCGCTTATTCTGTTTTATTTTATCGATGAAGTGGCAGTTTCAATCTGGGCAGTCGTCTTTTTATATTTAATGGTGGCATTGATCCTGCAAAGCTTTTTGCTGGTTTCCTACGTACTGGCGGTGTCACTTGCCGTATTGGTGAGCTTGGCCGTCCTCATGCCGAAAGAGCAGATCGTCGCCATTGGCACAGACCATCATATTTTCCGTCTGTCGTTGATGATTTTGGCTGCCGGCCTCGCTTACTGGGGGCTGAGATCGATGAACAAGCGGGAAAAGATGCTGGTTCATTATATGGACCAAGCAGAAGAGGTGGCGTATCAGGATCCATTTCTGAAAATCCCGAACCGGATGGATTTTAACTTATACATAGATTACATGCTAAAAGAAAAGCATTTCATCGTCGGCAAAATTGAAATCAATCATTTCCAATCGGTTTATGATGTGCTTGGGCATCAACAGAGTGATGAACTGTTGAAATTGGTGAAGCAGCGTTTGGAAGGGAAATTGACAGGTGATTCATATTTGGCAAAAGCGGAAGGCAGCAGATTTTTGATTGCCGTAGAAAATAAGTTGGGGCAGAGAGAAGTGACGTCCTATTTTGAAGACATCCTGCAGGCTCTGTCCGCCCCTTACGAATTGAAAAACCACCGTTACATGCTGACCTTCAGCATCGGGACGAGCTGTTCCAAAACAGACGGCCAGACCAGCGATGAATTGATGCGGCATGCGCAATTCGCGCTCGACGTAGCACAGGATTCGGGCATCAACCGCTGGGTATATTGTTCAGAAGAAATCAAACGCGACAGCATGAACCAAGTCACCATTTCTGAAGCTTTATACCAAGCGGATTTAGAAAAGGAATTCTGTGTCGTTTATCAGCCCCAAGTTCAATTGGAGACAAACCGGATGGTGGGCGTCGAAGCGCTCGTGCGCTGGCAGCATCCGGAGCTGGGCATCATCTCTCCCGGAATCTTTATCGAAATTGCTGAGAAGAACGGCTTTATCGTGCCGCTCGGAAATTGGATTTTAGAACGTGCCTGCCGGCAAGTGCAAGAACTGACGGAGCTTTCGGAAGAGCCGTTGAATTTGGCGGTGAACGTATCCTTCATTCAAATCCAGCAAGAGCAGTTCGTCGAAGAAACTTTGGCCATCCTGCAAAAGACCGGATTCCCGCCGGAACGCCTGGAAATTGAATTGACGGAGCGGTCGCTGTTTGAAAACCGGATGGAAGACTTGCAAAAAATTGAAGAACTAAGGTCCCACGGCATTCGAATTGCCATCGACGACTTTGGGACGGGCTACTCTTCTTTCGGCATTCTGGCAAAAGTCAAAGTGGATAAAATCAAAGTGCCGCGCGAGTTCATCGATCGGGTCGACAGCAACCAAAACAGCCAGCGCATTGTGGAAACGATCACGTCTATGGCTGAGCGTTTTGAACTGACTTGTCTCGCAGAAGGCATTGAACGGGAAGAGGAAAGCACCTTCCTTCGCCAGCTGATCTGCCAGGAAGTCCAAGGCTATTACTACGCGAAGCCGGTCGAAATCCATAAAATCAAACAATGGAATAAATCCGCAGGCGAACTTTCGAGTGGGCTGCAGTAAAAAGAATCTTTCAAGCCGGTCCATAAAAGGGCCGGCTTTTATTTATTTGAAATGGAAGGTTCAGGCCGCCATGGAATTTTTAAAAATGTGATAAAGTTGAAGGATAAGATGATTCCAGTAGAAATGGGGAAAAGTATGGAAAGCGAAAAGATTATGCTGCGGAAATTAACAGAAGCAGATTTGGGAGACATTTTAGCAGTGGAGATCAAGAACAAGGAACTCTTTGAACAATTTTCGGTGACGCGAAGCCCGGATTACTATTCGCTGGAAGGCCAGGCAGCAAGGCTTCAAAGGCAAGAAGAAAACCGTCAAAAAGACAAAGAATACAATTTTGGGATGTTCTTAAAAGACGGCACCTTGATCGGCAGCATCAATTTGGTCCAAGTCGTCCGCGGGCCTGTGCAAAGCGCTATTATGGGCTATACGGTGGACCAGGACCATAACGGCAAAGGCTATGCCACAGACGCAGTGAAACTGCTCGTCGGCTATGCGTTTGAAGAATTATTGCTGCACCGCATCGAAGCAGGGGTGAAACCGGATCATATCGCGTCCATCCGGGTTCTGGAGAAAGCAGGCTTTCATAAAGAAGGCATCAGCCAGAAAAACGTTCAGATCAATGGCGTCTGGGAAGACCATCAAATGCTCGCCATCATCAACCCGAACGACTGACAGAAGGCGTTCGGTTCAACTTCTTTGACACCTTAAAAGCTGCGTGATAAATTACTCTTTGCGACTTACTAAAAGTAAGTGTAAATAGAGGAGGCATTTTCATGTCAGTAAACGTAGAATCACCCTTATATAAAGTAATGAAAGAAAGAAAGTCGGTGCGTGTCTACGATCCGAACTTTAAGATTGAAAAAGAAGAATTGGAAGAAATGCTGACGCTTGCAACAAGTGCACCATCTTCCAGCAACCTTCAAGCTTGGAACTTCATCGTGATCCAAGACCAGGAAGTCAAAAAAGAATTGCGCGCGATTGCGAACAACCAAGCGCAAGTCGAGCAATCATCAGCGGTCATCGCTGTGCTCGGCAATATCGACGCATACAAGAACGTTGAGAAAATCTACACGCAAAATGTGGAAGCCGGGCATATGGACGAGTCCATCAAAGAACGGACCGTCGCTAATACGTATGCAATGTACCCGAACGCTCCTGTAGAAGCGCGCATGAACATTGCGGCATTTGATGCGGGCCTTGTCTCCATGCAGTTGATGCTGGTCGCAAAAGAGCGCGGCTATGACACAATTCCGATGGGCGGCTTCGACAAAGCGAAATTCGCAGAGAGATTCGAACTGCCGGAACATCTTTTCCCGATTGTGTTGATCGCTGTCGGAAAAGCAGCAGCTCCAGCATTCGGCACAACGCGTCTGCCGTTGGAAGACGTAGCAAAATTCATCTGAAAACAAAACCTGAACTGCCGGCCGGCAGTTCAGGTTTTTTATTGGAGCGCGGCCAATCGGCGGAGTTGGGCGTATTTCAACTAAACTTGGGCGTAAAAAGGGGAAATCGCTCCTCGTGGCGAAGACAGGTAGATGGATTTCTTAAGGAGGCGACCACATGGCATTTCCGGTATTCGAAACGGAACGATTAAATTTAGTACATATTACACAGCGCTACAAAGACGAGTTTTTTGATATCATGTCACGGGATGAAGTAACGAAATATTACGGGAGTGAAAGTCTGACCGATCCGGAAGAAGCTGCCCGTCTCATTGATGCCTTCCAATTCGGCTACGAAAGCGGCCAGGGCATGCGCTGGGGAATCATCTGGAAAGAGAACGGGCAATTTCTTGGAACAATAGGATTGAATAATTTAAATAACCGCTCGAAGAAAGCGGAAGTCGGCTACGAACTGCATCCGGATTACTGGGGACGAGGAATTACGAAAGAGGCGGTCAGTGAAATCTTGAGGTATTGCTTTGAAGAACGCGGATTTTACCGGTTAGGCGCCGTAACTTTCCCGGAGAATAAACCATCAAGCGGGCTCTTGAAAAAACTTGGATTCAGCGAAGAAGGACGGCTGCGCGGCTACATCTATCAAAGAGGCGAGTCGCATGATGCCTTGATTTTTTCTCTATTGAAGCCGGAATGGGAGAAAAGAGAATGAAACAGATTATTGCGCTTGGGGGAGGCGGTTTTTCGATGGAGCCGGAAAACCCATTATTGGATCAATACATTCTTCGGCAATCAGGAAAAATAAAGCCTAAAATTTGTTTTATCCCGACAGCGAGCGGGGATTCGGAAACGTACACGCAGCGTTTCTATGATTTTTTTGAGCAGCAGGACTGTTCGCCGACGCACCTTTCACTATTCAAACCGCCTGCCGGAGATCTTGAAGAATTTGTCCTCGCTCAGGATATTCTCTACGTTGGCGGCGGTAATACCAAAAACCTTTTGGCTCTATGGAAAGACTGGGGATTGGACGCCATCATTCGAAAAGCTTGGGAGCAAGGGACGGTGCTTGCGGGCATCAGTGCCGGATCCCTTTGCTGGTTTGAAGATGGCATCACGGATTCCTACGGAGACCACTTGGAGCCGATTCACTGCCTCGGTTTTTTAGCCGGAAGCAATTGCCCGCATTACGACGGAGAAGAAAACCGGCGGCCGGTATACCAGCGCTCAATTACATTAAAAGCGATAAAAGGCGGAATAGCCGCAGATGATGGAGCCGCCTTGCATTATATCGGCACAGAACTCCATCGGGTTGTCAGTTCCCGGCAGGCTGCAAAAGCGTATGAAGTTTCTTATAAAGAGGCTTTGCAGGAAGTCGAATTGCCTGTCGTGTATCTGGGGGATCAGAAAGGCTGAGAATAAATGAAAAACGAACAGGATATTTTGCAAGCGATCGAAGCTGACGCGTGGATGATGGCTGTATTGGAAGCGGCAAAGCGATTGGATCTGCCGGATTGGTGGATTTGCGCAGGCTTTGTCCGCACCAAACTCTGGGATGCGTTGCACGGCTTTAACGAACGGACGCCGCTTGGGGATATTGATGTGGTTTACTTTAATCCGGAAGCGGTGGATGAAGCGGAGGAAAAGCGCTATGAAGAAAAGCTTCATCAGCTGATGCCTGATTTGCCTTGGTCGGTGAAGAATGAGGCGAGGATGCAACGCATCAATGATCTTCCGCCATACGCTTCTTCTATCGATGCCATCTCAAAATTTCCGGAAACCGCAACGGCACTTGCAGTTAAACTGGATGAACGGGGACAATTGATTTTAGCAGCTCCTTGCGGAATAAGTGATGCATTGAATTTAATCGTAAGGCCGACACCGCATTTCATTGAAAATAAAGAACTGGGAACGGTTTACGAAAATCGCCTGAAGACAAAGAACTGGCTTTTAAGATGGCCAAGATTAACGATTTATCAGGTGAACCAAAACAGTTAGCGAAAGGACTATCACCATGAAAATACAGACAGAAAGATTGGATTTCCGGCTCTATCGGGATGAAGATTTCGAATTTCTTTATTCCATGCTGTCGGATCCTGACGTCGTCCGCTATATCGGCAACGGCAATACACGGACCCGTGAAGGCGCAGTGGAGTTTTTGTACTGGATTTACCGCTCGTACCGGGAAGATCCGGATTTCGGGTTGCGCGTGCTTATCCGGAAAAGCGACGGGAAGCCGATTGGACATGCGGGGCTTGTCAGACAGACAGTCGAAGGGCAGCCGGAACTGGAAATCGGGTACTGGATCGCCAAGGAATTCTGGGGGCAAGGCTATGCAAAAGAAGCAGCGAATGGCCTCCGCTATTACGGCACACATTACCTGGCGAAAAAACGCTTCATTTCCCTCATCCAACCCGGGAATATCGCTTCGCAAAAAGTAGCTGAATCGATCGGCATGGCATTGGAGAAAAAAATCGTCATGAATGAAAAAGAAGTATGGGTCTATGCATTGAAAGTTTAAGGGTATTTTTCTGTAAAATTATGCTAATATTTGATTAACAATGAAAGGTGGAGATTGGAATGAAACAGGCAAGATTAAGTAAAGGGCAATTAAAACGAGGAAAACAGCGAACCAGCTGAAGAGTGGGGAATACTCTCGGTTTGGTCCAGCTAACAGGAGGAGTATTCAATGTTGAGTAAACAAGGTTTTGATTTATGGGCAGGGCAGTATGACGAAACAGTTCAGCAGAGTGAGGAAAATAATCAGTACCCGTTTGCCGGATACAAGGAAATTTTAAATGCCATCTATAACGAAATCAGAGAACGGGAAAATGCAGAGGTGCTGGATATCGGTTTCGGAACGGGGATATTGGCGAGCCGATTATATGAAAACGGCCACCGGATCGACGGCATCGATTTTTCATCGGAAATGATTGCCATTGCGAAAGCGAAAATGCCGTTCGCCAACTTGTTGGAATGGGACATCACGAAAGGTTTGCCGAACGAGCTGGCAGGCCGGAAATACGATGCGATTGTCAGCACTTACGCTTTGCATCACCTCTCGGATGAACAAAAAGTCGACTTCCTCAAGAGCTTGCTGCCGCTGCTTTCGGCAGAAGGCAAAATCTATATCGGGGACATTGCGTTCCAAACCCGTGCGGACTTGGAGAAATGCCGAAAAGACAGCGAGGGCTACTGGGATGAATCAGAGCATTACTTCGTCTACGAGGAAATAAAAAACAGTTTGGAAAACCTTTTCCAATGCGAGTTTTATCCGCTTTCGCATTGCGGCGGTGTCATTGTACTGGATCCAGAGGCGATTAGATGAAAACGGTGAAAATCGGACCGTGGACGGTGAAACTCGATACGGAAAAAACACGGGAATTCTATAAAACCCACCATCCAATTACCGAAGATTGCAGCTGCCATCACTGCGAGAATTACAGTTTGGCTGTGGACTCGTTTCCGGAACAAGTGCAAACTCATTTTGAACGGCTCGGCATCGATCCGCAAAAAGAAGGCGAAGTTTTTGTAGGAGAAGATGACGGGAAGGATATGCTTCTTTATATGGGGTTTTACCACGTGGTCGGCGAATTGGTCGAAGGGCCAAAACAGGCAGTGGCTGAAGAAGATGGATTGAGATTCCATTTTTCAGATCAAACGGATTTAGTGCCGGAAGGATTTCCGGAACCGGTCCTGCAATGGGAATTTGAACTGGAAGTGCCTTGGCTTCTTGAGAAAGAGAAAAGGGATGCTTATGAATAAAACGCGAATGGACAGCTTCACGTCCTTCATGGACAGCCATTTTTCGGATTTGACCTTGTTGCCTGCTTTATTTTATTCGTGGCCAACCGGGATTCGTTTTGAACTGGGCACTCACTGGAACAAAGGTTTAGGGTATGAAGGCAGTCCTTATCTTGAAAACGTTTATAGCCGGGCCATTCGTTTATTTGAAGCGGCCCACGCCGAACAGGATGAATTGTACATCGTCACGCATCTCCCGGATTTTGGCGACTTGAAGCGAAACCGCAAAAAGCTTTTGATGACGCGCTATGTGAAAAAGAAATCGCTGCGTTACCGCTTGTTGCATCAAGAACGGCCGTACGTGATTCCGGAAGACAACGAAGAAGGACACCACAAAAGCCATTTTTTCGTTTTGCCGTGCCGGCGAAACGAGGTGGACTACCCGGGTTTATTGAAGGAATGCTGCAACGAAGATATGGGATTCAAAAAAACGGTCTACCAGGAGATCTTCATCGTCAATAAAACCCGGAAAACCGTTTTCCATGTGTATGACGACAGAGGGTGCGACTTGATTGCCGCGTCTGTAGAAGCGATCCGCCCGATGTATAAAGCTTTCAACGGCTGGATATTGGATTACGACCGCCTGAAAATCGATCAAGTTTTCAATGGAGGGAACACGATGAAGCCGGTAATGAAGAGAAGCGAATTGCAAAACAAAGAGGACATCTGGAATGCCGTAATCTCAGCTATCAGTAACATGGACTTTCCTTCCGGAGATCCGACCGCCGATGAACTTTCCATCCTTTTTCAGTATTATTCCGAGAATGAAAGCGGCGGGCATGAAATTTTGCTGAATTGGTGCAGTGAGTTGATTGAAGAGAAGGGCATTGATGCTTATCTTGAGAAACTCACCTTAATCTTGGAGAAAATTGGAGCGGGCGAATACGCAGCAATCGAGCAGCGCTACTTGAAGGACATCTGGCAGCTTTATAAAGAGCTGGAGCAAGACGAACGAAAAGAAGACGCTTTTCTGCAAGCTGTACAACAAGCCGATGGAGCTTACCAAGCGCTTGGAAAGCAGTTGGAGAACAAGATGGAAGCGTATTTTGTAGACATTTATCCGAAATTGATTGATGTAGTAGAATGATTCGCATAAAAGAGAGGCTGATTCTTAGATGAATCAGCCTTTTTTCTTTAGGTTTCTAGAGCGTGGAAAGTAAATTGGGTCGGAAGGATAGTATTTGTGCGCGAATGGACAGTATTTTGAGGTGAACGGACAGTATGTGGCGTTTTAAGGCAAGTAAATGAAAATGCTGGATGCAAGAAATAAAATAAAAGAAAATTTTTCCATTTTATGTCTTCCATTCTATCCTTAAAAAAGAAGCCCTGGAATAAAACACATTCCAGGGCCCCATGTCCTATTCCCGCGGATTCTTCAATTCCACCTTCACATCGCCTTTGATGCGGTTTGGGTAGGCAAATAGCTCGAGACGCAACGGATTGGTGTAATCGGTCGTCCCGAATTCGACCGTCCACTGGATTTCATTGTCCGGCGTCGACATCGATTCGGAGGATGGATAGAATCTTTTCCCTTCGGCGTCTTCAATCCCCGTCGTTAATCCGTATCGATGCGCTTCATCCTCAATTCCGGAAAGTGCGAAGATGGCTTCCTTTTGATCGGCTTTTTCCATTGAAAATCGCGCATCTTTCGGACCACTAATCAATTCCCCTTTTTCTGTATCAATGACTAAAAATGCTTCTTCGACCGGCAATGCCTGGACTGTATTGAATCGCAAATAAAGTTCGCCCGGCTGTTCAAAATAATTGCTTTGGAGCAGGTATGAAATGCTTCCTTCTGAGAGGTTTCCTGTAGAGGTGAAGCCGTTCAACATCGATCCCCATACATTTCCGTTTTCATCCTCCAGCCGCATGTCTTCGAACTGGAGGATCTTCATGGAGTTCGTTGGATCCAATGAAATATTGATCTCTGCACGAAGTGGGTGGATGATGACTTCTTCGATAATGATTTTCTGCCCTTCAATTTCCGCCACTTCATCTAAAGCGAACACGAGACTCGGTTTGATATCTTCAGGGACGGTGAAAGGCACACTGAAGAGTACTTCTTCGCCGGAAACAGTTGCAGATAACTCGAAACCGAATGCCAAATCATCAAACACCATCGGGTCCTCAAAATAAAACTCGATGTGGTCGGTATACCGATTTGGCGATTTTCCGTCATGGGGACCGCCAAGAGACATGCTATAAGGCGGAATCTCTTTCGTGTTTTTCAATCGCGCGTTCTTCACTTGAATGTCTTCGAGCGATTCAGAAGACTCGATTGTGTAATAAACGTTCATGCCCGATTCATCAAGAATGAGGCCGTCGATTGTCAACGTATGGTTGCCTTGCTGTTCGGACGCTCCAATTGCTTGGTAATAATCGTTTTTGAAAATGCCGCTGAGCCCTTTGTCCTGTTCGATCAACTCCACGAATTTCTCCAGGCCGGGAATAACAGCAACCGCGTTCGCAAAAGCGGGCGATACCCGAATGCTCGTAGCAAAAGCGAGGATCAGGACAGCCGCTGCAGCGAGAGTCCAAAGGGTGCGTTTCTTCCGAACTCGAGTCAAACGCTTCTCGCGTTTTGCCCGTTCCATTCCTTGAAAGATCGCGGCGTCCGCCTGTTCCGAAGGGAGGGTCTCTGTATCCAATCGCTGTCTGAGCGATGCGAGCTTTTCTTCTTCTCTGTCATACATGATCCATCTCTCCTTTGCCTTCGAAATGGCGGCGGAGGGTCCGAAGGGTTTTATGCAGGCGCGATTTCACCGTGCCTTCCGGGACCTTTTCCAACGCCGCAATGTCTTTGATTTTGACATCTTGGAAATACTTCAAATAAATCAATTGCTGCTCTTTTTCGTTCAGGGAAGCGAGGGCTTCAGCCAATTCCAATTGTTCGAAATTGCTGGTGGTGCTCGCTTCATTCGCCCGTCCATCCATGACGAGCCGTTTGTTCTTCTTCAATTGATCCTGGCAATAATTCATCATGATGCGGATCAGCCAGGTTTTTAAATAGGCGGGGTTCTTCACGGTATGAATTTTCATATATGCCCGGTAAGTCGTTTCTTGAAGCGCTTCAAGCGCGCTATGTTCATCTTTTAAAAAAGCGAATGCCGTGCGGAGCAATGCTTCTTTATGCAGCTGCATCAATGCAAGAAACGCTTCTTCGTCTCCTGCGATGGCCCGCTGGCTCATCTCAAGGCTGTCCATCAACCCGCCTCCTTTAGGCATCTTTACTATTAGACTGTACACCAACTAAAAAGTTCATGGGAAAAATAAAAAACTTCACCAGAAACAGCTGTTTGTCAGACTATTGCCATTTCTGCTATAGTACGAGTAAGGGCGGTATCATTGTTGAACTGCACCTGCAACACCCATTTTCAACAAATGAATAGTTCTGCCTTGATCTTAAAATGACAGGGACGGAGAAAACCAAGTCACGTAAATTTCTGTCCGTCTGTCCATTTCCGGATTAGACGGGCTTTTTTGTCGGGTTTTCCTCCCGGAAGGAGAGAAAAATGAAAAACACTGCATCATTCAGCAAGATGAAAAAAGAAAACGAGAAAATCGCCATGCTGACGGCGTATGATTATCCGTCTGCAAAACTGGCAGAAGAAGCCGGCGTCGATGTCATCTTAGTAGGGGATTCGCTCGGCATGGTCGTGCTTGGCTATGATTCCACGGTAAAAGTGACAGTCGAAGACATGATCCATCACGGCAAAGCTGCACGCCGGGGCGCACCGGACACTTTCCTTGTCGTCGACATGCCGTTCGGTTCATTCCATGGCAGCTTGGACCGCACTCTTGAAAATGCTATCCGAATCTTTCAGGAGACTGGAGCAGAAGCTCTGAAACTGGAAGGTGCTGATGAAGTGATCGACGTCATCCGCTCATTGACGCGCACCGGAATCCCGGTCGTCGGCCATCTTGGGCTTCTGCCGCAGACCGCGGGCGTTTTGGGAGGCTATAAAGTACAAGGGAAGACAGCGGACGCGGCACAGAAATTGATCGAAGATGCCAAAGCGTGCGAAGCAGCTGGCGCTTGCATGATCGTATTGGAGTGCATCCCGTACCAATTGGCGCGCGAAGTCACGGCAGCGGTTACGATTCCGGTGATCGGCATTGGTGCCGGTGCCGATACGGATGGCCAAGTGCTCGTTTACCACGATACGTTGAAATACGGCTCGCACCATTTGCCGAAATTCGTCCGTTCCTATGCAGAAACCGGGGAAATCATGAAAAACGGTTTGACGGCTTATGTAGAAGAAGTGAAATCTGGGGCCTTCCCGGCCGAAGAACACCGCTTCACCATGAAAGAAGAAGAGCTCCAGCAATTATATGGAGGAAAAGAATAACAAAAAGCCCCGCTTGAATTTCAAGCGGGGCTTTCGTTTTATTATCGGATATATGGAGCCGGGTTTACCGCATTTGAGCGGGCGCCGTTCCAAGAGCCGATATGGATTTCAAAGTGAAGGTGAGGGCCAGTCGAGCGCCCTGTACTGCCGACTTCACCGACTTTTTGTCCTTGCGAAACGGATTGGCCAACTGATGTGCCGATTGCACTCATGTGTCCGTATACCGTTGCGTATTGCCGTCCGTTAATGGAATGCGTCATGATGACCACATTGCCGTAGCCGTTCATATAGCCGGCGTAAGTAACGTAGCCGCTCGCTGCTGCTACAATCGGTGTTCCGGTAACGTTGGCGATGTCCATTCCAAGATGCGATTCAGCGCCTGCGCCGATATCGCGTCCACCGAAGCCGGAAGTGAATCTTCCTGGAGCCGGTTGGATAAAGTTCGCGCTGCCTACAGCCGGCGCCACGTACGATGAGCTCGAGCCGGAGCTTGCACTCGCAGCTGCAGCCTTAGCTGCTGCGGCTTTGCGTTCCGCTGCTTCTTTTTTCTTGCGTTCGGCTTCCGCTTTGCGTGCAATTTCAGCTAAACGGGCTTGTTCTTTCGCGATTTTCTTTTCCAAGTTGGCGCTTAAGTTAAGGGCTTCATCACGTTGCTTCTCTAAATTGGATTTTTCTTTAGCCAAACGGTTTTGTTCAGCTTTCAATTCTTTCTCAAGGCCGGCCTGTTCTTGCTTTTTTGCATCAAGCGAGTTTTTCAATCCGACCAATTCGGCTTTTTTGTTTTCCTGTTCCGCTAATTTATTCTCAACTTCGGCTTTTTGTTCCGCCAACAGTTTTTTATCGTCCGCTTGTTCTTTCATGATTTGGCGGTCCGCTTCAATTAGCGTATTTACGGCTGAAAAACGGTCAATAAAATCGATGAAGCTGTTCGCTCCAAGCAAAACATCTATGTAGTCTACAGAACCGCCGCTCAATTGAATGGCGCGTGCCCGGTCTTTCAACAATTCGTCGCGTTCCGCAATTTTCCGTTCCAACTCTTCAATCGATTTTCTCAATTCATCGATTTCAATTTTTGTTTGATCGATTTGAGCTTGGACCCCGTCAATTTTCGCTTCAGTCTCCTGAATTTGCTGGTCCAGCTTTTCAATTTGGCTAATGATCTTTTCCAGTTTCGTTTGATTTTCTGAAATCTCGTTCGCTTTTTGCTGGATTCCGGAATTCAATTCGTTTTTCTTTTGATCGGCTTGCTGTTGCTTTTTCTCTAAATCGCTTAACGTATCGGCATTCGCTGACGGCATAACAAGCGTTAAAGACAAGACGGCAGCAATAGCAGTCCCCGCCCATTTGGATAGTTGCTTCATGTGTTCATTTCCCTCCTGGATAAGTGTTTCTCTCTATAGGTTGGTGCTTTATCAATAAATTCAGTTCATGAAAATTGCTGAAAAACAGCAGCGCACCTATTGTAACATGAGTAAAAACAGTTTTTTATTACAGTTTTGTATCAAAATTATATCGCTATATTTCATTGGCAGAGTCTTAAGGCTCAGAAAAGCGGAAAACCCCTTCCTTTAAAAACAATAAAGGAAGAGGTTTAACATCTTTCTGATTCAGTATGTTATGCTTCGATGCTTTCAGGTTCCTCAGTGCGAACGACAAGCACATCACAATGGGCAGAACGGATGATCCGTTCGGATACGCTTCCGAGGAAGATGCGTTCTGCTGCATTCAAGCCGGTAGCCCCGCAAATAATCAAGTCGATGTGGTATTTCTTGACCAGGTCAACGGGAATCAGCTTTTTAGGCGAACCGTACTCAATCACAACGTGGACGTTTTCAGCGCCAGCGGAAATGGCCGCTTCCTTGTAGCTGGCCATTAGTTTCTCGGAACTGGCCATTGCATCTTTTGCAATTGCCTGGCTGTATGCTTCAACGGAGCCAAAAGATTGGTTGTCGATAATATGGACAAGATACAAAGCGGAGTTATTGCGGGCAGCAATCCCGATCGATTTTTTGAAGGCAAGGTCGGCTTCATTCGAACCGTCTACCGCAACTAAAATATTTTGATATTCTATGGGCATTTGAATTCCTCCTGTCTATACAGTTCTTTTTCCACACCTATGCTGTAAATTCCTTTTTTATTTCATTATTCTTACAGTAAAGTATGTCAATAAAGTGAAAAGTTGTTTGGCTCAAAGAAAAAAGGTGGGAAATTTGTTTTGAATGGGAATGTTCTATATATTGACTATAAGAGAAACTGAAGGTTTGGGTGAAGCGGATGGCAGTGGCAGAGTGGATGTTCATTGGAATTAGTGTGATATGGATCGGAGAATTCATTTTCTTCCGAAATCGGGGCGTCGGGGAAGGCGATCCATATGAAAAAAAATCTTTTTATTATATTCTTGCTGCACTTGGAGCTACGATTGCTGCGGCTCTGCTGCTGCAGGAAATCGGAACCGGCACAGAAATCGGCCGATTCATGCGCGGGACTGGTTTAGTGCTGTTTGCTTTGGGTGTATTCTTAAGATTTTGGGGAATCCTCCATTTGAAAAGCCAATTTACCCGGCATGTCACGGTCCGGGAAGGCGACGAAATCGTCAGTTCCGGCCCATACCGGATGCTGCGGCATCCGCTCTACACGGCGCTGCTATTAATTGGCATCGGCATGGCCTTATTTTGCACAAGCCTGATCGCGGCAATTTTAGGAGGAGCTCTTGTCATCTGGACGTTACTGAAACGCATCAGCTACGAAGAGGAGCTGTTGATCGAAAAATTCGGTCCGGCGTATGCCGAATGGATGAAAAAGAGGGCAAGGCTGGTGCCATTTATTTATTAATAAAGAGAGATAACTGCCGCGTTTTGGCAGTTTTTTAATGGAAAAATACATTTTTCAAAGCTCAAAATATGATAATCTTGAAATATACGACACAATCTTTTGAGGAATGAGGGCTCAATTTGGAACGGACAGCGGCAACCCAAAAATTCACAATGGAAATGGACCTGCATGCGGAAATTAAGAAAATAGTGAAGTCTTATCCAAGAAACAGTTATCTTTTCCGGGAAGGTGACGACGTCAAAGGGATTTACATCATCCAGTCCGGAAAAGTCCAAATCGGGAAAGTGACGCCGGATGGCCGGGAACTCACGTTGAAAATTTGCGGGCCGGATCAGATTGTCGGAGAAATCACGGTCTTTTCAGAAGCCGCCAAATACATGCTGGACGCACGGGCGATCGAACCCGTCGTGTGCACAAAAATTGCGATAGAGGATTTGGAGGAAGGGCTGCTGAAAAATCCGAAATTGTCAGCGGCGTTCATGAAATGGATGGGCATCGATCAGCAAAAGACCCAGACGAAATTTCGCGACCTGCTCCTTCATGGCAAAAAAGGGGCGCTTTACTCCACATTAATCCGGTTGAGCAATAGCTATGGCGTCCGGCAGCCGGAAGGCATTTTGATTGATCTGGCGTTGACCAATCAGGAACTCGCCAATTTCTGCGGCATGACCCGTGAAGTGGTTAACCGGATGCTCAGTGAGCTAAAAAAAGAGCAAGTCATTTCGATGGTGAACGGCAAAATGCTGATTCACGATCTTTCCTATTTAAAAACCGAAATCAATTGCGAAAATTGCCCGATTTCATTTTGCAAAATCGATTAAAAACTAAATGCAAGAGCAAGAAGCGGTCCTGGAGCAATCCGGGATCGCTTCTTTTTTGTCTAAAATTCGACAGCTGCTGCAAAAAGAGGCGAGTGTGTGAGAAATATCACAATGTTCAAAGGCAGAAAGGCTTACGTTAGGAGTAAGAGATCGACAGAAGAGGTGAAAGAAAATGAGCAAAAAAGATGATCACGCGAACGTAGACCTCCGCGGAACTTTGATCAGTGTGTTTTTTGTAGGCGTTGTGATTGTCGCCATGTGGGTCATCGTCTATTCGATGTATGTCGCAAGGTGAAAAAGGATGAAGGAAAAGGAGTAGAGGAACATGCATCTTCATAAATTCGAAAAAATTTGGCTGACTTTCGGCATTGTCGCATTAGCCGTCTTTCTGGGCGTCGTCGGCGTGAGTGCCTTTTCGCAGGACCATACGCCGGCGGGCGGGATGGACACGATCGACCCGAAAAAAGTGAATGAGACTGCACCATTCGATAAACCGGGCGTGACGCAATTGGATGACGACACGTACCAAGTGGCAATCGTCGCAATGGCATTCGGCTACAATGCACCGGATCTTAAAGTGCCGGCCGGAAAAGAAATCATCTTCAAAGTGACCAGCACCGATGTGGTCCACAGTTTTACGATCGATAACACCAAAGTGAATATGATGGTCGTGCCGGGGCGCATCACCACAAAGTCTTACACATTCGACAAACCCGGAAAATACTTGATTCTCTGCAACGAATATTGCGGTACAGGGCATCACATGATGTTCAATGAAATAGAGGTGTATTAAAGATGATTGCTGCACAAGATCGAAAAATCGCTTTATGGAATATCGGCGTTGCGTATACGGCGTTCTTGATCGGGACCTTATGCGGGCTGCTTCAAGTGTTCATCCGGAATGATGCGCTGCAATTGCCGGCTTGGCTGGATTATTATCAAATTTTAACAGCACACGGCGTGCTGCTCGCACTTATTTTTACGACCTTTTTTATTTTCGGTTTTTTCATTACCGGCATGAGCAAAAGTTTAGGGGCATTCGGCCCGAAAGTCCGCCTGTTTTCCTGGATCGGCTTCTGGGTGACGCTGCTTGGCACCGTCATGGCGACCGTAATGATTGTTTCCGGAGAAGCTTCCGTTCTTTACACATTTTATGCACCGCTAAAAGGCAGCGGCTGGTTTTATGTCGGCTTGGCTTTGGTCATTGTCGGCACGTGGATCAGCAGTTTTGCACTCGTGGGCCATTATATCGTTTGGCGCAAAACGCATAAAGGCGAATTAAGTCCGTTATTTGCATTTATGACGATCACGACAATCATCCTTTGGATCATTGCTTGTCTGGGAGTCGTCGCCACCGTATTGTTCCAATACATCCCGTGGGCATTCGGGTGGACAGACACCATCAATGTAGAACTCAGCCGTTCGCTGTTCTGGTATTTCGGGCATCCGCTGGTCTACTTCTGGCTCCTGCCGGCGTATATGGCCTGGTACGTAATTGTACCGAAATTATTGGGCGTGAAAGTGTTCAGTGATTCTTTGGCCCGCTTATCGTTTGTCTTATTCATTCTGTTTTCCATCCCGGTTGGATTCCACCACCAATTGACAGAACCGGGGATTTCGAACTTCTGGAAATTCCTGCAGGTTGTCTTAACGTTCATGGTCATCATTCCGTCGTTGATGACGGCCTTCTCGATGTTCGCTACGTTTGAAATTTCGGGACGCAAAAAAGGCGGCACGGGATTATTCGGCTGGTTCAAAAAACTTCCGTGGAAGGATGTCCGCTTCACATCAATCTTTATCGCGATGGCGTTCTTCATTCCTGGCGGTGCCGGCGGAATCATCAATGCCAGTTTCCAATTGAACGAAGTCGTCCATAACACTTTATGGATTGTCGGGCATTTCCACATCACAGTCGGCACGCCGGTCGCGATGACGTTCATGGGGATGACGTTCTGGCTCATTCCGTATTTGACCGGCCGCAAATTTACGAAGTCGATGCAAATTCTCGGATTCGTCCAAATCATCACCTGGTCGATCGGCATGCTCTTGATGTCGACAGCCCAGCACGTCCTAGGACTTCTAGGAGCGCCGAGACGAACTGCATACTCCGGCTATAACGGACACGAATCTGCATTAGAATGGTTCGACGGCATTTTAACCAACCATGTGACGATGGCTGTCGGCGGAAGCATCCTGTTCCTTTCTGCCATGATCCTGATTTACATTGTGGTCATGACGATGTTCTTGTCGCCAAAAGCTGTGAAGCCGGAAGAAATTGTTGAATTTCCGATGGCCGAAAGCGACAAAGAGAGCACACCGAAGTGGCTGGAGAACTGGTGGATTTGGATCGGCATTGCGGTCTTCCTGATTGTCGCCGCTTATGCGATCCCATTAAGCCATATGATTCACCATGCACCACCAGGATCGGAAGGATTTAAAACTTGGTAGGAGTTGAGCGCAATGTTGATCACCGCATTATCCTTAATGATTATTTTCATCGTCTTCACGGCCATGCTGATTGAAACAGGCATAACAGACGAAGAATAGAAAGAAAACTGCCTTTCCGCCTATCGGAGAGGCAGTTTTTTTGTTTAAATGAAAAAACAGACTATTCAGCAATAAGACTTCATGCCTATAATGAATTACTGCAATAAAATTACAGAAATCTTGATAAGAAGACGCGGCAATTTATTGGCTTTTCTTCTTTATCACTAATTCCCATTAAGAAAATCAAAAAACTGCCGATAGTAAAAGAAAAGCCGTTTTCACAAAAATGGCTTCAAAACATCATGAAGATTTGGGAGAGACGATATGACACTGAAGATGAAGACTGCGGGACTTATCGGCATTACAATGGCAGCATTTATCATTTTAATCTTCCTTTTCATGCGGCCCGTCATATTGAACGACGCCAAGTTGATGGATGGGGAATCCTTGGAAACCGACCGGGAACGTGTGGAAAGCTACATCGAGTCGGAAAAGATGGATTTGCAGCGTTTTAACCGCGATTGGGCGGTATGGGACGATTCCTACACTTTTATGCAAAATCGCAGCGAAGCATATATTCGTTCCAATCTAATTCAAGAAACATTTGAAAACAGTGCCATTAATTTAATGGTTTTCATCAATACAAAAGGCGAGGTCATCTATGCGAATGGCTACGACTTAACAGATGGCTCGGAGTTGGATTTGGCTAGCAGCTTGCAGCAGGTTCCGGAAATCATCGAAGAAGCTGAAAATGGAAACGGGCTAGTGATCATTGAAGATTCCAGTTTTGGATCGGTGATGGTTGCAGTGGATGAAATTCTGGGAAGCGAAGGCCAAGGCCCATCGACAGGCCGGCTGGCTTCGGGTATTTTCCTGGACGAATCTTTTTTTAATACGATGCGCAATACATTGGCACTGGATGTGCAAGTAGTCAATAAAGAAGCGGGAGATCTGAAAATTCAGGAACTGGATGAAAAGACATTGAGCAGTTTGATTGCGGTTAGTGACGGCTTGACGCTTGAATTGAAGAAAGACCGGAAGTATTACCAGCAGAAGTCGAGCAGCATGAATGGCCTTTTTCTGGCGTTGGCTATCGCTACCGTTATTTTGGTTGTTCTTGTCTATTATTTAATAGATATGCTTGTCTTATCGAGGATTTCTCACCTTTCTGTCCAATTGAAAGATGTAGATTTCGACAAAGCCCAATCCTTGGAAGTCGAAAATTCACGAAATGCCGAAGATGAAATCACCGATCTGGAAAATTCGATCCAAAATATGCTGACGAGTTTGGAAAAAGCCCATGCAGATGTATCAAAACTGGCCTTTTTTGACCAACTTACCGGCCTTCCAAACCGTTTCAGCTTGTATAAAGATTTCCTGAAGCGCATCGAAACAGAGCAGGCTTCTTTTTCTGTGCTGTTTTTCGATCTGGATGGCTTCAAGCGAATCAACGATTTATACGGCCACAACAGCGGTGATGAAGTGCTGAAGCAAATCGGCCGGCGGTTAAGCGGAAAGTCTCTCCGAAAAGGAAGCCGGCTCTACCGGATCGGCGGAGACGAATTTGTATTGATTTCGGATACGGCCGACCGTGCAAAATTAACCGATGAAATTGCAGAAGTGATGGCGGCGGTTCATAAAGTCTTTAAGCTTGGCAAAGTGACTACGAGCATTTCAGCAAGCATTGGGGTCAGCTTATACCCGTCAAATGCCAGAACTTTGGACGATTTGCTGCAATATGCGGATGTAGCGATGTACGCGGCGAAAAAGAACGGCAAGAACCATTTTGTTTTCTATGAAGACATCACAGACAAGCATCTCTACAAATACTTATTGAATTTGAAAAATGATTTGGCCGACGCGATTGCCAATAACGAATTCTTTCTTGAGTACCAGCCCATCATGGACAATAAAGGCGAGCGCATCCAGGCGGTGGAAGCGCTCATTCGCTGGAATCATCCAAAAGAAGGGCTGATTGCACCGCTGCGTTTTATTCCATTAGCCGAGGAGACGGGCATGATGAAAGACATTGGCGATTGGGTCATCCGCAATGCGGTAAAGGATCTTCAAAAGTGGAACCAGGAAAATGGCCAGTCGCTGTCTTTGGCCATCAACGTTTCAAAAGCCCAGCTGAGGTTCAAGAAAGAGCTGATCGAATTGATTGACGAAGTGCTGGAAGAACAGGAGTTTCCGGCGCATCAGCTTCAGATTGAAATTACGGAAAGCGATACCGCAGCGGAGCACGAAGAGATTGTGGACTTTATCAACGAGTTGAAACGCCGCAATATCCAAGTGGCGTTGGATGATTTCGGTGTCGGGACTTCTTCGCTGTATCATCTTCTGGAATTGGACGTGGATATTGTGAAAATCGACCGCAGCTTCCTGCGCCAAGTGCCTGCCAGTGAAAAAGATACAGCTCTGCTGAAAGGAATTTACAGCACCTTGTATGATTTGAACATCCAGCTGGTAACAGAAGGCATCGAAACAGAAGAACAGCGCGATTTCGTCTCGGCAAAAAACGGCTCTTATTTGCAAGGCTTCTATTTCAGTAAGCCCGTTCTTTTGGAGGAATTGAAGAAGATGCAGGAGGCTTGGGAAAAGACTTTATTATAAAAAGGTACCTGCCCATATTTCTGAGAAAGATGTGAAACTGGCCAAAACCTGTTATGATAAGAGGATTCCCAGAAAGTAACGGAGTGATAACATGACTAAAAAAGCGAAAGCCAAAAGCGGCATAGGCCAAGGGACCGGGAAAAAAGGCTGGAACCGCTGGAAAACCGGCGCCAACAAAGCGAAAAGCTTTAAGCCGTATACCAGCAAAGCCAATAAGAAAACCGATGGATCAAAATCTGGCCAATCGGCTAACAACGAGCCGCCTGAATGGATCGACGGCTAAATCCGACATATTGAAGCTGCCCGATGATGGGTGGCTTTTTTTTATGGAAAAGAAATGAAAGCATGAGCAAATAAATTTACATCGCTCACGATGCAGTTTAAAGTAGATCGTGTAAGATATAAAATATTGGAGGGATGAATGATGAAAGCACTTTATGAAACAACGATCATCAACACTGGCGGAAGACAAGGGGAAGTTTATTCGGAAGACAATATCTTCTTCATGGATGTAGCGAAACCGAAAGCACTTGGAGGAGAAGCGACAACTGCTACGAATCCTGAACAATTATTTGCTGCAGGCTATAGCGCTTGCTTTAACAGTGCCTTAGAATTAGTACTAGAAAAAGATAAAGTGGAAGTCGAAAAAAGCGAAGTCAAAGCTACAATTTACTTGATTGGCGATAAAGAAAAAGGCGGCGTGAAGTTGGCTGCCAAATTAGAAGTTGACATTACCGGCATCGATGACGAGAAAAAACAGGAATACGTCGCAAAAGCGCATGAATATTGCCCGTATTCAAAAGCGATCAAAGACTCCATAGACGTAGAGATCGTGGTCCTGTAAAACGCTCTGGGATGCCGGTGAAATATAGGATAGGTGTGATGGAAATGGAAAGAATGACGAAACTGGATCAGCAATTATGCTTTGAAGTCTACAAAGCTTCAAGCAATTTCACGAAAATGTATGCGAGGGTCCTCGAACCGTTCAATCTGACATTCACGCAGTATCTGGTTTTGCTTGTCCTCTGGGAAGAAGACCGGCTGCTCACGAAAGATATCGGTGAGCGGCTCGGCCTTGGAACCGGAACGTTGAATCCGATCATCAGCCGAATGATTGCGCATGGGCGGCTCAACAAGGAACAGTCAAAAGAAGATAAGCGTGCCTACATTATTTCACTGACCGAAAAAGCGAAAGCAGAACACGAACCGATTGAACAGGCAGTGGCCGAGAAGCTGATCAGCTGCAATTTCATGGATGTAAATGCCATTGCGCTGATGAAGAATTTAAAGGAATTGAATGCTTTCTTCAGTGAAATGGAGTTGTAAAAGCGAAGCGAAGAACGGGAGTGATGTGAAATGAGCATTTATGATTTGACGGTTCCAAAAGCAGACGGGAATGCCTATTCCCTCAGCGAATACAAAGGCAAGCCCATGCTGATTGTCAATACGGCGACAAAATGCGGGTTGAGCGATCAATTCGACAGCCTTGAAAAACTGTATTCAACTTATAAAGAAGACGGCCTAGTGGTTCTTGGTTTTCCTTCGGACCAGTTCAAACAGGAACTCGGAAGCGCAGAAGAAGCGGAGGAAGCGTGCCGCATGAGCTACGGGGTCACTTTTCCGATGCATGACATTGTAAAAGTCAATGGCAAAGAAGCGCATCCGCTTTTTAAATACCTGACTTCGAATACAAAAGGCTTCTTATCAAAAAGCATCAAATGGAATTTCACCAAGTTTCTGGTAGATGCAGATGGTAATATCATTGCGCGCTACTCGCCGCAGGAAAAACCGGAAGCATTTGAAGAAGACATAAAAAAAGTGTTGGGGAAATAATCAACCTTCCTTGCCTGAAAAGCTGCTGCAGCCTTCCAGGCTTTTTTTATTTTCAAAGGAATTTGCACTTCGAAAACAGAAATACATACAGACAAGTGTTTTCGAGAAAGGGAGATTCAGATGGATAAAGAAAAAACGGCGTTGCTTTTGGTCGATGTGCAGCAAGCTTTTGACGATGAATCATGGGGAGAGCGAAATAATCCGGAAGCGGAAGCGAAAATGGCGGAGATTCTGGCAGCCTGGCGGAATAATGAGGGGCTGGTCCTCCACGTTCAACATCGCTCTGACAACCCGGAATCGCTGTTCTATCCCCATAAAGAAAGCTATGAGATCAAAGAGGAGCTGCAGCCAGCCGGCAAGGAAACGATTATAACGAAGAAAGTGAACAGCGCCTTTATCGGCACTAATCTGGAAGAAATTTTGCGCATGAATGGTGTCACGACCGTAGTGATTGTGGGATTGACTACACCTCACTGCATCTCCACTACCGCAAGGATGAGCGGAAACCTCGGCTTTTCAACTTACGTTGTTTCAGACGCAACGGCTGCCTATGAACTGAAAGATCCGGCCGGAAAACGGATCGATCCGGAAACCATCCATTCGGTTTCGCTGGCAACGTTGCACGGGGAGTTCGCGCATGTGGTGACGACGGCTGAATTGATGCATGAGTTTATCTCGCGGCCTTCTCGAATAGAGGAAGGAGAATGAACGGAGAGCGATTTTATGAAGCGGTCGGAAAGGCGAATGGCTGGGACTTCAGCCGTCTTCGGAGCCGGGCCGAGGGGGGATTATGGGATTTCTATCAGCTGGTGGCGGAAAATGCACAAAGCTCAGACAGGTTATTGGATATCGGAACAGGAGGCGGGGAGAAAGTGCTCGAAATCGCCGCTTCCTTTTCAACAGTAACTGGAATCGACCGGTCGAAAGCCATGATAGAAACGGCCAAGGCAAATTTGGCGAAAACGGATTTTTCTCATGTGTGCTTTCTGGAAGCCTCATCTGAAACACTGCCGTTTCGAGAGAGTTCATTTGATCGCCTATCAAGCCGACACGCTCCGTTCAATGCCAAGGAAATATGGCGAGTATTGAAAAAAGGCGGGACGTTCTACACACAGCAAGTCAGTGAGGCGGATAAAGCGAATCTGAAGGATGCATTCGGGCGCGGCCAGTCATTTGGCGAGCGCGACGGCGAATTGCGGGATGCCTACGAAAGAGACCTTGCTGCCGCTGGGTTTTCAGAAATGGAAATTCGTGAATACGATGCGGTGGAATACTTGGAACGGCGGGAAGATCTACTCTTTCTTCTTCTGCATACGCCAATTATTCCGAGCTTCGGCGAGCAGGAAGGAGATTTCGATCGCCTTCAGGAATTCATCGAGCAAAATCAAACCGGCAAAGGAATCCGGACGAATTCAAAGCGATTCCTGATAATTGCTAAGAAATAAGGAGATTATCTCTGCAGAAAAAGAGCCCTTACTCATGGAGTAAAGGCTCTCTTTGTTTCTGCAGAAGTTCTTCTTTGACCGGCTCCTCCACCATTGCCCCTTGTTTGCGAGGCGGGCTCGCCATAAAGGCGGCGAACATGCCGAGCAGCGGAAATAGCAGGATGCCCCAAAGCATTTCCGTATAGCCGCCGAACAGGTCATATGCGATACCGAGAGGCAATGGCCCAAGTGCTGAACCAGCTACAATCATGGCCATCGAAATGCCGCTGATGCTGCCGATGTGTTTCCGTCCAAAATAATTCGGCCAGACAACTGCCATGACGATGCGTTCAACGCCCATGCTGACTCCCCAAACAAGTCCAAATACAATGGCCATTGCTAAAGTGCTGGCATTTTGAAGGAGCAGCAGCGAAACGATTTCTCCGAAAAACAGCAGGGCGAGCATGTACTGCACTTTCACTTTTTCAAGCAGCATGCCCGTCACAAATGTCACAGGCAAACCGATCAAGGCTGTGATGCTCAAAACGCTGGCTGCTGTTTCAAGGGATAGCGCTTTTTCCTGGAAAATCGAAACTAAGTGAAAAGTAAGGCCGGTATTCACGATGCCTGGAATGGCCGCACAGAAAAGCAGAAGCCAGAATGCTTTTGTTTTGGCCGCTTCTTTCACGGTCCAGCTGATTTCTTCCGTCGTGTTTTGCATCTTTTGCTGGTTTTTAGCGTCTCCATTATCGGGCAGCAAACCCATGTCTTCCGGTTTGTTCTGAATCAGGAAAAAGGCAAGCGGAGTAAAGCAAATGATAATAATGGCGCCGAGAATCAGCCAAGAAGCGCGCCAGCCGAAAGAACCGATTAGCCAGACGTTGAGCAGCGGAAAGGCAGCCGAACTGACCAAACCGCCGATTGCTGCGATGCTGATGGCCCGCCCTCTTTTCTTCACAAACCATTGGGGGATCAGGGAACTGGAAATCAGCGCCATCGACCCTTGCCCTAATAGCCGGATAAAAAAGAAGCCGATAAACAGCATCACAAGGCTGGTAACAAAACTATTGAACAGACAGGCAACAGCCAGTGCCAAAGAGACGATGACCGCCATTTTGCGGGAGCCGTTGCGGTCGATCAGGCGGCCGATAAAGAACAGCAGAAATCCGGAAGCCAACGTGGCCGCTGAATAGATGCCGGATACCGTTGAACGGCTCCAGCCGAATTCGTCTATATAGTAATCAATGAAAATTGAGTTGGAATAAGTTTGTCCGGGACCTGAAAAAAACTGGGACAGCGCAGCAAGCGCGATAATCACCCAGCCGTAATGAAAAGAATAGCCTGTAAATTGTTTCATTGTACATCTCCATGTTTTAATAGGTAATTGCTCTTTGAGAGCTATTAATATATTGAAATCACAATTAATTATCATATCACCTTTTTTTATTAATAAAAGTCTTTTTTCTGTAAAGAAAAAAGAAAAAGGATTCTGAAATTAATTATGGCGAAAAAATATATGAAAGCAGACGCTTTAAGCTTCTATAGGGATTTTAAGGAATAAACGCAACAAAAAAAGGAAAAAGGTGTATGATAAAAAGAGTTTCTGCGTCTTCCGCCGGGGAGTTCATGAAACAAATGAAGAAGGAATTCCGAGCCGCTTGACTTTGGAGGCCGGAGTCGAGTTAAATGAATAAGACTGATTTTTTTAGTTGCCGATGACTTGGAAGAACTGTACATAAAATATAGGAAATCGGACTTTATTGCCGGTTGTTAAGGAGAAAGAAAAGAATGGGTTTATGGGAATTTTTTGTAGCAATTGTATTGGGGATCGTGGAAGGATTAACAGAGTTTGCGCCGGTTTCTTCGACGGGCCATATGATCATCGTTGACGACATCTGGTTGAATTCAAAAGAACTGTTCAGTGAACCTGTAGCGAATACGTTTAAAGTTGTCATTCAGTTAGGTTCGATTTTAGCGGTCGTGATCATCTTTAGAGACCGCTTTAAAGATTTGCTTGGTTTAGATAGAAGCAAGACAGCTGAGAAAAAGCAGCGTTTGAGCCTGACAAAAGTAATTGTCGGGTTAATCCCGGCAGGCGTATTCGGTTTGGCTTTCGAAGACTATATCGACGAATATCTGTTTTCGGTTGAGACGGTTATTATCGGCTTAGTGCTCGGCGCAGTGCTCATGCTGATTGCGGATTATTTCACGAAAAAGAAACCGCATATTGATACGGTTGACCAAATGACTTACAAGCAAGCGCTTGGCATGGGGCTTTTCCAGTGTCTTGGTTTATGGCCAGGATTCTCCCGCTCCGGTTCAACCATTGCCGGCGGGGTTCTGTTGAAAATGAGCCACAAATCAGCAGCTGATTTTACTTTTATCATGGCAGTGCCGATTATGCTCGGGGCAAGCGGCTTGTCATTGCTGAAAAACTGGCAGTACATTACCGTAGAGGCGCTTCCGTTCTTTGTGGTCGGATTCATCAGTGCTTTTGTGGTCGCTTTAGTGGTTGTTAAATTCTTCTTGAAATTGATTGATAAAATCAAATTGGTGCCATTTGCAATTTACCGAATCGTACTTGCGGCCTTGATTTTCGTTATTTACCTGTAAGTGCTTGTAAAATCCATGAAGCTGGATTATAGTAATTAAATACAATAATTAGTGTTTTATAATATGCAGAAACACTATATATAGTGTCGCCAATAATGATGGTGCCTGAAAAGGCTTAATAGGGAATCCGTGAAAACCGGAGCTGTACCCGCAACTGTAAGTGCTGACGAACTATGGAGAACCACTGTCCAATGGATGGGAAGGCCGTAGTGTAGGTGGAAGCACAAGCCAGGAGACCTGCCTCGTTAAAAGTTTATGATCTTCTCCGGGAGCTGGGAGGTATAACGAAGGTACTCTGCAAGGAACAGTGGATTTCTGCTGTTTTCCGTTGGATTATTTGCGTTTATATACCCGTCTTCTCTCAGAGAAGGCGGGTTTTTTGTCTTTAAAACAAGTAATGGAGGATTGAGCTGCATTGGAAAAACAGATTTCGGCAAGCATTTCACGGACAGTGCAAACAAGACTCGTGCTGCCGCCCGACACAAATCATATGGGAACGATATTCGGCGGAACGGTACTGGCCTATATTGATGAAATTGCGGCAATTACCGCCATGAAACATAGCGGAAAAGCAGTAGTGACCGCTTCGATCGATACGGTCAACTTTTTATCTTCCGCTACAGTCGGAAATGTCCTTCTTTTGGAAGGGGTTGTAATTTCCACAGGCCGGACTTCGATGGAGGTCTACGTAAAAGCGGAATGCCAAAACATTGAAACAACTGAAAAAACCTTGACGACAACTGCGATTTTGACGATGGTGGCTGTGGATGATAAAGGTAAACCGACGCCGGTGCCGGCAGTGGTGCCGGAGAGCGAAAAAGAAAAACAATTATTCAAAAGCGCACAAGATCGGAAGCAGCAGCGCATGAAAATCAATGAATTTGCAAAGGAGCTGGTTTGAGATGAATCCCATCGTTTATTCGGAAAAAGACACAGTTGAAAAAGCCATCCACCGGGCGGAAAAAATTTATAACTTGGATGTTGCACCTCTTCTCGCGAAACTGGAAACAGTTGGACATGAAGCGAAAGCCGAACAATCGCTTATATATGCACTCAACCGGATTTCCATGGCAGAAC
Source organism: Planococcus ruber (assembly GCF_022819085.1). GTDB lineage: Bacteria > Bacillota > Bacilli > Bacillales_A > Planococcaceae > Planococcus > Planococcus ruber. The sequence goes on from NZ_JALHAG010000001.1 coordinate 680,777, forward strand.
CGGATTGGACATTTGTAGCGGCTGAACTGTATTTAGAAGAATTGTATGAAAAAGCTGCAAAGAACCGGAACTATCCGGCACAAGATAAATACGGCGACTTTTATAAGTTGGTGAAGAATTTAAGTGAAGTCGGCATCTATTCGAGCGACTTGATGGAAAGTTATTCCGAGGAAGAAATCAAGGAGCTGGGCAAGGAAATCGATGCTGAGCGGGACTTGCTGTTCAATTATATCGGCCTGTTTTTATTGGCAGACCGCTATGTGGCGAAGGATTATGAAGGAAATATCCACGAATTGCCGCAGGAGCGCTTCTTGGTCATCGCGATGACTTTGATGCAAAATGAACCGCAGGAAAAACGGCTAGATCTGGTAAAAGAAGCTTATTGGGCGATGAGCAACCTTTATATGACAGTGGCAACACCGACCTTGTCCAATGCCGGCAAGAGCTTCGGGCAGCTGTCTTCCTGCTTTATCGACACGGTGGACGATTCGCTCGATGGCATTTACTTAAATAACTGGGATATTGCCCGCCTAAGCAAAGACGGGGGCGGCATTGGCATTTACTACGGCAAAGTCCGGGCGCTTGGCTCTGACATCAAAAAATTCAAAGGCAATTCATCCGGGGTCATTCCGTGGATCCGCCTGCTCAATGACACGGCGGTCAGCGTGGACCAGCTCGGCCAGCGCCAAGGAGCAGTCGCGGTGTATCTCGATGTTTTCCATAAAGATATTATGAACGGCTTTTTGGATTTGAAAACGAACAACGGCGATGAGCGCCGAAAAGCGCATGACATTTTCACGGGAGTTTCGATACCGGACCTATTTATGGAAAAGCTGAACGAAAAAGATGACAACGGCCGGAGCATCGGCGAATGGCATACCTTCTGTCCACATCAAGTTAAAAGCGTTATGGGCTGGAAAGATGAACACGGGAAGGCACTTGGACTTGAGGATTTCTATGATGAAATCGATGTAAAGCATTTTACGGAAAAATATGAGGAAGCGGCAGCGAATCCGCTATTGCCGCGAAAAACTTACCGGGCGATGGATATTATGGCGCGCATTATGGTATCGCAGCTCGAAACCGGCACACCGTATATGTTCTACCGCGACGAAGTGAACCGGCAAAATCCGAATAAGCATTTGCGCGGAAAAGGGCGCACATCGATTTACTGCAGCAATTTATGTACAGAAATTGCGCAAAACATGTCGGCAACCACCATTACGAAAGAGTATACCGACGAAGACGGCAACCTGGTCATGATCCGCAAGCCAGGCGATTTCGTGGTCTGCAACTTGTCGTCGATCAACTTGCCGCGCGCCGTAAAAGCGGAAGTGCTGGAGCGTCTCATTCCGATTCAGATGCGCATGCTCGATAATGTCATCGACTTGAATACGATTTCTGTCGGGCAGGCGGATGCGACGAATAAAAAATTCCGGGCTGTTGGATTAGGAACTTTCGGATGGCACCATTTGCTCGCACTTGAAGGCATCCACTGGGAATCAGAAGAAGCTGTAAAGTTCGCTGATAAGTTATATGAAGAAATTGCCTACCATACGATCCGCTCTTCTATGGAACTTGCCAAGGAGAAAGGTGCTTACCGCGAGTTCAGCGGCTCGGAATGGCAGACAGGGGAGTATTTTAAACGCAAACAATACACAAGCGGCCGCTGGACCGGTCTGCAAAAAGAAATCACTGAGAACGGCGTTCGCAACGGCTGGATGATGGCAGTCGCGCCGAACTCGTCAACAGCAAAAATCGGCGGTTCAACGGACGGCATCGATCCATTGTACGCAGTCGAGTATGCAGAGGAAAAGAAAAACTTCAAATTCAAAGTGACAGCACCTGACTTGAACCACAATACGTACGATTACTACCGCCGTGCCCGCCATGTCCTGGACCAGAAATGGAGCATCCGCCAAAACGCGGCACGCCAGCGCCATATCGACCAAGGCATTAGTTTCAATTTATACGTTCCGCATACGATCAAAGCAAAAGATTTGCTGGAAATGCATGTCGAAGCTTGGGCACAGGGGTTAAAAACGACTTATTATGTACGCAGCACATCGCAGGCGGAAATTGAAGAATGCGAAGCTTGCCAAAGCTAAGGAGGAACGAATATGTCCATACATGCACCTTTATCCAAAATTAAGCTGCTTAATCCGGAACATCCGAATAAATCGACAGGTATCCTGAATGGCCAATCTTCCGGTTTATTGAATTGGAACGATATTGCCTACCCGCAAATGTATGATCTTTACCAGACGCTGCTATCGAATTTCTGGAAAGCCCAGGAAATCAATATGCAGGATGACATCAAACAATGGGATAGCTTAACTGCAACCGAACAGGATGTATTCTTGCGGTTGAATACCCAATTAGCATCACTCGACAGCCTGCAGACGCCGACGATGAGCCAGGTGATGGACTACGTGACCGACTCGAGCTTTAAAGCGATATTCGCTGTTATTGCCCAACAGGAAGCAGTCCATACGGAATCATATTCCTATATCCTCAGCTCATTGGTGGCAGTGAGCGAACAAAATGAACGCTTCAATCAAGCCAAAAGCGATCCGATCGTCCGCAAGCGCAATGAGCTGATCTTGGATGCATACGAGGAATTCCGGCAAAATCCAACTGCTCAGAACCTCTTCAAGCTAAGCGTCAACTCCATTAACTTGGAAGGGATTTATTTCTACGCAGGCTTTGCTTTCTTCTATCATTTGGCGCGCCAGCAGAAAATGCTGAAAACCAGTACGATGATCAGTTATATCCAACGCGATGAAATGCAGCATGCTTATTTCATCGCCCAATTCATCCGGATCCTGTTGACGGAAAACCCGGAATTGAACACAGATGAAAATATTGCTTATGTCTATGAAGCAATCGACAAAGCGGTTCAGCTGGAAAAGGAATGGGCTCACTATATTCTAGAAGGCATTGAAGGGCTCGACCTTCAGGAGTTCGAGGGCTACGTGGAATATTTGGCGAACAAGCGCCTGCGGCAGCTCGGGCTCGATAATCTTTACGAAGAACGCAGCAATCCGATGCCGTGGATACAAGTATTCGGTGATGACATGATGAATGACACGAAATCCGACTTTTTTGAACAAAAATCCCGGACTTACTCGAAAGTGTCGCAGTCCAATGGATTCGACGAATTATAAGCCGAAAATCGCCATTGTCTATGCGTCCATTACCGGCAATACAAAAGCAGGCGCAGAAATGCTCGCGGAAATCTGCCAGGCGAATGGTTTAGAAACGGAGCTTTGGGCCATCAACGATTTCCCTTTATCTGAACTCTTACGTTGCGATATTGTCTTAGTAGGCACCTATACTTGGGGAAACGGCGAGATTCCAAAAGAGCTGTACAGCTTGTTCCATGCCTTTGAAACCTTGGAGCGGAAGCATCTCGTAACGGCAGTTTTTGGCACCGGCGACAGTTTTTTCGCAGAATTCTGCGGAGCTGTAAACCGGTTTCGGGATATGCTATTTGTCCAGACCGCTTTAGCGGCTACCTTGAAAATCGAGTTGCAGCCGCAAGAAATAGATAAAATCCGCTGTGAAAAATTCATTGAAAGTGCATTGAAAAAGCATATAGAATTAAAAACAGAAAATACATGAGAATGTAATATGAGAACAGATCCCTTAAATTTAAGGGATCTGTTTTTAGTTGATCTGAGTGAAATTATCGGAAAAGTCATTGAAACTGAATTGAAAAATAATTTGAAAAAATACTACCATACAAGTATGCTAATGTGGTAACATGAAATCCAAGCAAAGGAGGGATTAAGTGCTGAACATCGATTCAACTAAGAAAATCAAAAGTTTTTCTACTAAAGACTACGTTTATGAAATATTGAGAGAAAATATCATTTCATTGGCTATCGAACCTGGCCAACAAATTTCTGAAAAAGAAATTTCGGATTTGCTGCAAGTTAGCAGGACGCCAGTTCGGGAAGCATTTGTTAAATTAGCGCAGGAAGAATTATTGGAAGTTTTCCCGCAGCGCGGCACGAAAATCGCCTTAATCGATTTATATCATGTCGAAGAAGCACGCTTTATTAGAGAACATTTGGAAAGAGCTACTGTACGAGTGGCCTGTGAAGATTTCCCGGAAGAAAAGTTGAAGGACTTGGAAGCCAACCTGCAATTGCAAAAGAAATGCGTGGCTGAAAAAAACTTTACCCGGCTTTTTGAACTGGATGAAGAATTTCATAAAATCATTGCCGAAGGAAGCGGAAAAGAGCGGATTTGGGCTTTGATCCAACAGATGAACGCCCACTTGAACCGGATTCGGATGTTGAGCCTGGCAGCCAACTATAATTGGGAATTGATTCTATCGCAGCATGAAAAGATCTTTACTGCCATTAAAGAGAAAAATGCCGACCTGGGAGAAAAAGCCATGGAGGAACATTTGAAAAAGCTTCTTTTCGAGCAGGAAAAACTGAAAAGCGAATACCAGCAATATTTTAAGCAATAAGCTTTTGGGACCAAATGTAAGCGCTTTAAATAAACGGATTTAAAAATTTTGCTATCCAATAAAACCAAGGGGGATTTACGGATGAAAAAACGCAGTATTATGTCAGCATTAATGATTTCTTCAGCTTTATTACTAGGGGCTTGCGGCGGTGAAAGCGCTGCCGAAGGGGACGACAAAGTCTATACACTGAAAGTCGGGACCGCTTTAGCTGAAACAGATCCGATTTATGAAGGATTGGTGGAGTGGAAAGATAGCGTAGCTGAAAAGACGGACGATAAAGTGAATATCGAAATTTTCGGCAACGGTTCGCTTGGGGATGACAAAGATATCCTGGAACAAGCAAAAGTGGGCACGAACGTGGCAGTTATCGTAGATGCTGGGCGTCTTGCTGAAATGGAGCCTGAAATGGGTATTTTGGCTGCTCCTTACGTAGCGGACAGCTACGATGAAGCGAGCAAAATTGTCCAATCGGATCTATTCAAAGGCTGGGAAGAAGAGCTTGCACAAAACCATAACCTGAAAGTGCTTTCGTTCAACTGGTACCAAGGCGACCGCCACCTGTTGACGAATAAGAAAATTGAAAAGCCGGCAGACCTTAAAGGCTTGAAATTGCGTACACCGGGAGCTGAAATCTGGACAGAAACCATTTCTGCAATGGGAGCAAGCCCTTCAGGCATGGCGTTCTCAGAAGTTTATCCAGGGATTCAACAAGGAGTAATTGATGGAGCAGAAGCCCAGCATCCGGCCACTTACGGGGCGAATCTTCAAGAAGTCGTTAAATACATCACGAAAACGAGCCACTTCCAATTGCTGACGGGCATTGTAGCAGGGGCTGACTGGATGAATGGCCTGCCGGAAGAATATCAGGACATCGTCATTGAAGAATCGTTCAAAGCGGGAGAAGAAGCTTCAGAAAATACGATCGGCATGCTTGATGAATTCGAGCAGAAGATGATTGACGCAGGCGTGGAAGTCAATGAAGTGGACATCGAGCCATTTAAGGAAGCAACCAATACAGTTTATGAAAAATTCGACGGTTACACAGAACTTCGTGAAGAGATCAATAAAATCCTAGGAAAATAAGTGAGTGATGAAAATGATAAAAAAAGTAGCTGGCGGCTATGCAAAATTCGAGAATTTTATTACTAATTTATTGATGATCGGTGTTGTAGCGTTTGTCTTTATCGCCTCAGTCATGAGATGGGTGGGATTCCCCCTCTCTTGGTCTGTGGAGTTTGCTCAATTCTTATTTGTTTGGGTCATTTTTTTAGGTGCCAATCGCTGTCTCCGGGAAGACCGCCACATTGGAGTGGATTTTTTCGTTAAAAAGCTGAAGCCGAAAACAAAGGCCGTGCTAGAAATCATTATTAACGTATTGATCATGGCCTTCCTGGTTTTCTTGATCAATTTTGGAATCCAGTTAAGCATCGAAAACTCAGTGCGCTTAATCAGTAACCTTCCACTAAGTTATTCGTTTATCACAATGGCTGTGCCGATTGGAAGCATCTTAATGTTGATCACCCTGATTTTTAAAGTGGCACAGAAAATCAACGTTTTAAAAACAACATCTGTATAAATGGAATAAACGTTACGAGTAGTCCGCTAAACTGCTTTGAAGTTATTGGCCGAATTCAATTCGGCCGATGGCTTTTCTTCGGGAATGGAAGCATGGCGTATAGAGCGATTTCTTTAGTTCAATTTTTACAGTCATTCAGAATAAGAGGTGGAAACCATGTTACTTGTCGCTGTTATATTTTTCGTATTGCTCTTTTTGAATATGCCCGTGGCTTTTGCCATCGGTATTGCAAGTTTGTCTTTCTTCATTTTGGAACCGAATTTGCCGGTTGAAATCACTACACAGCGAATGGTGGCAGGGACGCAGTCATTTCCGTTGCTGGCTGTGCCTTTCTTCATTTTAGCCGGAAATTTGATGAATTCTTCTGGAATTACGAAGCGCCTGATTCGCTTTTCCAATGCGTTAACTGGACATTTAGTCGGAAGCCTGGCGCACGTTTCCATCGTCCTTAGTACGATCATGGGCGGTGTTTCAGGATCGGCCAACGCGGATGCCGCCATGCAAAGCCGGATTCTGGGCCATCAAATGGTAGCAAGAGGCTATTCAGGCGGTTATTCGGCTGCCGTTATTGCCATCAGCTCATTGATCACAGCAACAATCCCGCCGAGTATCGGTTTGATCCTATACGGATACGTTGGCCAAGTGTCTATCGGCAAGCTCTTTTTAGCGGGAATCATTCCCGGTATTCTCATGATGATCGTATTGATGCTGGTTTCATACCTTGTCGCGAAAAAACGCGGATATGATCAAGATGAAAATATCAAACGAGCTACATTCAAAGAAGTAGCTGTTTCGTTCAAAGACAGTATTTGGGCATTATTATTCCCGGTCATTTTAGTCGTGGGAATTCGTTTCGGCATATTCACCGCTTCAGAAGCAGGAGCTTTTGCAGTGGTCTATGCCCTTGTAATCGGCTTCTTCGTTTATAAAGAATTGAACTGGAAGAACTTTATCGAATCCATTGAGCAGTCGGTTACCGATAATGCATCCATTCTTTTGATCATTTCCACATCATCTATTTTAGGTTTCTTGATTACATATGACCGTCTGCCGCAAAATGCCGCAGACTTCCTGATCGGCATTACGAGCAATGGCACATTGATGCTGCTGTTGATCTTGCTGTTCCTGGTCATCGCAGGGATGTTCATTGAATCTACCGTATTGGTTTTACTATTAACACCGATTTTCCTGCCGATTGTCACTCAAGTAGGGGTAGATCCAGTCCACTTTGGTATTTTGATGATGACAATCGTTACATTCGGGGGCATGACGCCGCCGGTCGGGGTCACGATGTATACGACAACTTCCATTATGAAAGTGCCGATTGAAGAATACATCAAAGAAGCTCTTCCGTTTATTGGAGGCGTAGTCGTATTGGTTCTGATCCTGGTATTCGTACCGGAAATTGTGACATTCATTCCTGATTTATTAATGTGAGGCAATTAGAACAACTGGAGGTCGAGCTTTATGTTTTCTTTTGAAGGAAAAGTGGTCTGGGTGACCGGCAGCAGCACGGGAATCGGACGTGCGATTGCTGAGAAGTTTGCAGAATGCGGAGCAGCTGTCGTCGTTCACGGGAATTCCAACGCGGCGGAAGCCGAGATCACGTTAAAAAACGTTCAGAATAAAGGAGCGAATGCCCATCTCGTAATTGGCGACGTGACAGACCGCAAGCAAGTGGATGAAATGGTGAAAGACATCGAGGCGAAATTCGGCGGGATCGACATTCTCGTCAATAATGCCGGCACGATGGTCAAACGCGCACGAATTGAAGAGTTGGAGATTGAAGACCTGGAAAAGATCATCAATATCAATTTCACTTCCGTGTTCCACGTGACGCAAGCGGTTTTGCCGCTGATGAAGAAGAGCGAAAAAGGCAATATCATTAATATGACTTCTATTGCAGCAAGGAATGGAGGCGGCGGAGGCGCAGTGGCTTATGCTGCTGCCAAAGGGGCTGTCAGCACTTTCACTCGTGGGCTTGCAAAAGAACTGGCTAAAGACCGGATCCGGGTAAACGGGATTGCGCCGGGAATCATCACGACGCCTTTCCACGACCGCTATTCCACGGTGGAAATGAGAACGGCGATGGCGAACCAAGTGCCGCTTGGAAGAGAAGGCACGCCGGAAGAAATCGCCGGCACAGCCGTTTACCTGGCTTCTGACATCGCAGGCTATATAACCGGGGAAATCATCGAAGTGAACGGCGGATTATTGACAGACTGATCCGTTGTCCGCTGGAGGAGGGTTTGTATGAAAGCATTTATGGACGAAGATTTTCTATTGGAAACCGAAACGGCAAAAACTTTGTATCATGAATTCGCAAAAGACATGCCGATTTTTGACTATCATTGCCATTTGACGGCCAAGGAAATCGCAGAAAATAAAACCTTCGCGAATTTAGCGGAAATTTGGCTGGACGGCGACCATTACAAATGGCGCGCTTTGCGCAGCAACGGCGTACCGGAAGAATGGGTGACCGGGGAAGCTGATGACCGGGAGAAATTCCAGAAATGGGCGGAAACCGTTCCTTTCACATTGGGAAACCCGCTTTATCACTGGACGCATTTAGAGTTGAAGCGATATTTCGGCATTCACAAACCGCTCAGCCCGAAGACGGCTGATGAAATCTGGGAAGAAGGCAACGCGCTGCTTCAGACAGAAGCGTTTACCGCGCAGCAATTGATCAAGCGGTCGAATGTAAAAGGCTTGTGTACGACAGACGACCCTTTGGACGACTTGGCTTACCATAAGCAAATCAAAGAAGACGCATCGTTTGATGTCCATGTGTTGCCGACATTCCGGCCGGACGGCGCCTTGACAATCGAAAGCCCTGCATTCAAGGAATGGATTTCCAACCTGGAAAAGATTACAGGCTCAGAAGCAAAAACCTTCGCTGGCTTAGTCGAAGGATTGGAAGCACGGGTCCGGTATTTTCATGAGGCAGGCTGCCGCCTGTCCGACCATGGATTGGACTCGAACTTTTATCTGGAAGCAAGCGAAGCAGAAGTGGAACGCATTTTTGCAAAAGCTTTGGCGGGCTCCCCTTTGGAAAATGAGGAAATCGTCAAATATAAAACAGCCGTTATGAAAGCCCTAGGCAAAATGTATGCGCAGCACAGCTGGGCGATGCAATTGCATATCGGGGCGCTTAGAAGCAATAACCGGAAGAAATTAGAGGCCGTCGGGCCGAATACCGGCTTTGATTCGATTCATGATTTTACTTATGCGGAAGATTTATCGAATTTGCTGGATGCATTGAATTATGAAGGGGTATTGCCGAAGACGGTTATTTACAATCTCAATCCGCGGGATAACCATATGGTCGCTTCCATGATCGGCAATTTCCAGGAAGAGATTCCGGGCAAAATTCAATTCGGTACGGCTTGGTGGTTCAATGACCAGCGCGACGGCATGGAAGAACAGATCAAAATTTTGGCGAATCATGGCTTGCTTGCCCGCTTTGTGGGCATGCTGACGGATTCGCGAAGCTTCTTGTCCTACACAAGACATGAGTATTTCAGAAGAATTCTTTGCAACATCGTTGGGAAATGGGTTGAAAACGGGGAATATCCTGCGGATTTCGACATTTTGGAGATCATTATAAAAGATATTTGCTACGGCAATATCGAAGCGTATTTAGCAATAGAGTCCTAGGATGATTGGGTGATAGACATGCAAATGGTATTTAGATGGTTTGGAGAAAACGACGATCACATTCCGCTTTCGAATATTAAACAGATACCGGGTGTGACAGGCATCGTCTGGGCACTGCATGACCAGGCGCCGGGCGACAAGTGGCCGTTGGATAAGATTCAGGCGGTGAAAACTGAAGCTGACAATTACGGATTCAATATAGATGTAGTAGAAAGCGTCAATATCCATGAAGATATTAAGCTTGGGCTGCCTTCGCGGGAGCAGTATATTGAAAATTACAAGGCGACAATTAAAGATTTGGCTTCTGTCGGCGTAAAGGTTATTTGCTATAACTTCATGCCGGTTTTTGACTGGATCCGCACGGATTTATTCGGAGAAGTCGGAGACGGTTCAACGGCTTTGTTCTACGAGAAAGCTAAAATCGATGCCATGAAGCCGGAAGAGCTGGTGGCAAATTTTCTTTCCAATGATGAATTTTCATTGCCCGGTTGGGAACCGGAACGCCTTGGGCAATTGGCGGAATTGTTTGAAGCCTATCAGAACGTTTCAGAAGAAAAGCTATGGGACAATCTTCAATATTTCCTGCAGCAGGTCATTCCGGTAGCCGAAGAGAATGGCATCAAAATGGCCATTCATCCGGATGATCCGCCTTGGCCGATTTTCGGCTTGCCGAGAATCATCACAAATCAGGACAATATTAGACGGTTCCTGAATCTGGTGGACAGTCCGTCAAACGGCTTGACGTTTTGCAGCGGCTCACTCGGTGCCAATCCGGAAAACGATTTGATCAGCATCGTTAAAGAATTCGGCGAACGAATTCCTTTTGCGCACATCCGCAACTTGAAGCATTTCAGCAACGGAGATTTTATCGAATCCTCCCATAAAACGAGCGATGGATCCGTAGACATTGTGGGCATTGTCAAAGCATTCCATGAAATCGGATTTACCGGCTATACACGGCCTGACCATGGCCGCCACATTTGGGACGAAGTGTGCCGTCCGGGCTACGGGCTATACGACCGTGCGCTTGGCATCATGTATTTATGGGGAATCTGGGATAGCCTGAGCGAAAAAGTAAAAATGAACTAAACCCGATTTAGCCGAAACCACCAAGGAATTTTCCTTGGTGGTTTTATTTAGGGGAAATATCCAATATTCGCCATCCATTCAATCCGGTTCGTGTAAAATAAAGGATAAGGATTTATGAAGGAGTCGATGTAAAACTTTATGAAACGCTATTTGATGCTTATTGCATACGTTCTTCTTTTCGCAGCATCGCTCTATTATTTTACGGAACAATCGGCTGGTCCGGTTGTAGAAGACCGCAGCCGGCTGTTGCCTGTAAAAATGAAGGCCATAAAAGCGGGAGACAGCCTTTCTGCCATCCAGCAAATTGTATGGGATGCGGACGCTGCCGGCGACGCGATCTCAATTGCCGGCATGCAGCATAGCCAGGGCGGACATACAGAATATCCTGACGGCATCCTTTTGGATATGAAACCGTATAATGAAATTTTGGCGTTTGATGCTGAAAAGAAAACCATCACGGTCCAAAGCGGGGCTACCTGGGCGGATATTCAGGAACGGATCCATCCATACGGTTTAGCCCTGAAAGTCAGCCAATCGCAAAATATTTTCACGGTTGGCGGCTCCATCAGCGTGAATGCCCATGGCCTTGATATACGAAACCACGGGCTGATTGATACAATCGAATCCATGCGCCTCCTCGACGCAAATGGCGATATCCTGGAAATCAGTGAAGACCAAAATGCGGAGATGTTCAAAGCGGCAGTCGGCGGCTATGGTTTGATGGGTGTCATATTGGACGTAACATTAAAACTGACGGACGATGCGCTTTATCAAATCGAATCAGAACAGCTTTCTTACAAGGAGTACAGCGAGTACTTCAAAGAAATAATTAAAAATGACCAAGTGAAAATGCACTTAGCGCGCATTTCTATTTCGCCGGAATCGTTCCTGGAAGAAATGTATGTGATGAACTACAGTGAAGCGGCAGAGCAGGACCTTTTGCGAGAGCCTGAGAAACTGAAAGAAGAGACATTGATTGCCGTGCCGAAATTCTTTTTAGGGCTTGCCCGATTGAATGATGAAGGGAAAGAGGCGTTCTGGAAAACACAGAAAACCTATGCCAAATCGGTGGACGGGAAAAAGATTTCACGGAATAATGTCATGCGCTCCGATTCCGAATTTATGGAGTACAGCCATCCGAAAAATACGGAAGTGCTGCAAGAATATTTTGTCCCGGTGGACAATTTTGAAGCCTATATCGACGATCTAAGAAAAACTTTAGCCAAGGAAGAATCGTTTAATCTATTGAACATCACGATCCGCTACGTCGAGGAAAATGAGAAAGCTGTGTTGTCCTATGCGAAACAAGATATGTTTTCTCTTGTTCTATTAATCAATCAGGGAACCGACAGCGAAAGCATTGAAGATACTGGGAGAGTCATCCGCAACATGATTGATGTCACACTCGATCATGAAGGAAGCTACTACTTGCCCTATTATGGTTATCCAACGAAAGAACAGATGGCGGAAGCTTATCCAAGAACGAAAGAATTTTTTGAGCTGAAAAGAAAATACGATCCGGAAGAGCGGTTTATGAACCTTTTCTATGAGGAGTACAAGCAATGAACTACCAACGATTTATCGTCTACCAAGGCGCAATTGGCATGGCTTCGACCATGATTTTCCCTTTTTATATTTTAATGATCAACAACGTCGGAAATTCGTATTCACAGTTTGGCTGGGCGTATGGGCTGTTTGCATTGACGGCTGCGATTTGTTATCCGTTTATCTGTAAACTGGCAGACAAAGTGGGCGATAAGTGGCTGCTTGGCGTTTATTCGTGGGGGATGGCGCTGACGCTGTTGTTTTTCCCGCTGGCCAATGAAATCTGGCATGTCTATATTCTTCAAGTAATGATGGGCATCTTTGGAGCCGTGCAACGAAATTCCGAGAAAACGGTGCTCGCAAGGCGTGTCAGTAAAGAGACCGCAGGGAAAGAAATTGGCAAATACCATATCTGGACCTCCATTGCTGCGGCAGCGGCTGTGATCGGAACAGGCTATCTGGTAGACTTTTTCACCATCTCGAGCATTTTTTATATTGCTTCCGCTGTTTTTGCCTGGAGCGGATTTATCGTCATGAAAAAAGAAAAGGGACTGTCCAGTTTGATGGAATAAGCCGATTGCCAAGAGCAGTCGGCTTTTTTATTTGAAGTTTTATTGTCTAATATGTCACGACGTGATATAGTCATGGTGTGACATAGTCTGGAAAGAAGGAATTTTTATGAATGCGGATAAAGTGATGAAAAAATACATCCCGATGACAGAAACGGCGTTTTACATCCTGTTGTCGCTGACAGAGCCGCGGCATGGCTACGGCATCGTCAAGCATGTCGAAGAGATTTCAGGCACCCGGCTGCATCTGGGTTCAGGGACTGTCTACGGTACATTGACGAAGATGCAGAAAGACGGTGTCATTACGGTATTTGCCGACGAAGAACGGAAAACGCTTTATGAAATGACGGATCTTGGCAAACAATTAATCCTTGCAGAAATCGGCAGGCTGAAGGAACTTCATCGGAATGCCGTGAAATACGAGGGGGACTTTTTATGAAAAAAATAATAAAACCGTTTTGGAGCTATGACGTTGAACAAACAGAGGATTGGCTGCAAGAAATGGCTGAGCAAGGATACATTCTGAAAAAATTACACAGAGCATCACGGACTTTCTATTTTGAGCAGGCCGCACCGCAGAACCTTTCATACCGGATCAGCTTTGATCGGAATCAGGGGCCGGTCCTTGCTTCCCGTTTCTTAGAAAACGGCTGGACGATTGCCGCGGCAAGCGGCAAATGGCAGATCCTTCAAAACAGCAAGCCGGCAAATGAAATCAAAGCAGCGCCAGTCCGCCAAGGCGTCATCACCCATAACCGGAATGTTTCCTTCGTTTTCTTTGGCCTTCTTTTTTATTTGCTGGGTGTGCTGCTGGCGAACTTGTCGACGCTTGTTTCCTCCTGGCTGCAAGACGGAACTGTCGCAGTGGAACCAAGTCCGCTATGGGCGATTACCTATCTGTTTCTGGCGCTGACACTTGGAGCCATCGGCCTGGCCATCTACTCGATTGTTAAAATTAAAAAATCCAATCAGGCGATGCTGCAAAAAGAATCCGGGATAGCTGCTGCAAAATGGAAGAGCAGCCAGCCAACTCTGGAAATCCCGGAATCCTCTGGCCGCTTTGTGAAAAAGGCCAAGCTTGGCTGGATGTATGCTCCTGACCGCTTGGAAAGCTGGCTCGAAAAGATGGAGCAGCAAGGCTATCAGCTGCATCACGTCGGTACGATTGGGACCGTGTTTTATTTTGTAAAAGGTGAACCCCGGCGCATGAGCTATCACGCTGAATACATGAGCACGGTTGAAAGCAGTTATTTCTCGATTTATGAAGACGCCGGATGGCTGAAAATTTTTGAATCTTGGTCGGCAATGGAAAAATGGGTGATTTGGTGCCGCGAATATAAAGAAGGCGAAGAAAAACCCCGGATTTATTCGGAGGGAAGCAGCCATTTAAAACGGGCGCGCCGAATGGCCGGCCTTTACACGGTGCTGTTTTTGCCGCTGCTGTTCATCTATGCAGTGAACGCCAATCGGGAATTTCAGGAGTTCATCAACGAAGGCGCCGCGCTTTCTTTGTTCGGGCTGCTACCAGCCATTGCCTTTGTCTTATTCCTTAGCTTCATTTACCGGATGTGGGCGTATTATATCCGGTTGAGAAAAAATTATTCCGTTTTCCATCGTTAAAACGGGCAAGCTTTAAAACTCGCTCTCCTTCTCAAACTGCCCGTATAATGAAGCTATCAACGATTCTTAGAAAGAGGTAAGCCATGATCATTGTCATCGATAACCATGACTCCTTTACGTACAACTTAGTCCATTATCTGGAACAATTTGATGCCGCGCTTTTGGTATTTCAAAATGAACAAATAACAGCAGCTGAAATAATAAAACTGGCGCCTGATTTAATTGTGCTTTCTCCAGGGCCGGGGCGTCCAAAACAGACGGGCGCAACAGGGGAGGTCCTCTCTGAGCTAAGCATGGAAGTTCCCATTCTTGGCGTCTGCCTGGGCCATCAAACCATCATTGAATATTTTGGAGGGACAGTCGTAAAAGGGCAGCAGCCAATGCACGGAAAGGTCTCCCTTATAAACCATAACGAAACAGGAGTGTTTGCAGGGGTTGCTTCGCCGACAAGTGTGGCGCGCTACCACTCGCTTGTGGCAGATGCGGCGAGTTTGCCGGAATTCCTGGAAGTGACAGCTAAGACAGAAGATGGGGTCGTGATGGGCATACGCCACCGTTCGCTGCCAATTACGGGCATACAGTTCCACCCGGAATCCGTGAAAACCTTGGAAGGCTTTCAGATGCTGAAGAACTGTTATGAACAGGCAGTCGCTTGGAAAAAAGACCGGCAGGGAGAGTCAGCGGATGAATCCATATTTGCTTTTTGAATTTCGCAACAGCGAAGGAAAGATTGAACCGAAGGTTTTTACGGATCCGGTCGAAATTTTACAGACAGAACGTTTGGAAGAAATTCCTTTGATGATGGAGAAGATTGAGACTGCCCTCCAAAAAGGATTTTACGCGGCAGGCTATTTGTCTTATGAAGCAGCGCCTGCATTCAACTCGGCAATGAAAGTGAATAAGTCGGCTGAAATGCCTTTGGCCTGGTTTGGGATCTTTGATCAAGTCCATGCGCAGCAGGCTGAATTTCAGGAAGAAGAATACAGCGTATCGGAATGGAAAATGGCCAGCTCGAAAAGCCTTTATCAAGAAGGCATCAGCCGGATTAAAACGGCCATTGAAGAAGGGCATACGTATCAAGTCAATTATACCGAACGGCTGCATGCCGATTTTACGGGCAGCGACCGTTCCTTTTACCGCCAATTGGCCCGCAATCAGCAGGCAGATTACGCCGCTTATCTGGATTTAGGGAAGCATCGGATCCTGTCGGCATCGCCCGAATTGTTTTTCCGTATAAAAGACGGGACCATCGAGGCAAAACCGATGAAAGGCACTGCGAAAAGAGGGCGCACCCTAGCGGAAGATAAGGCAAAAGCGGATGAATTGCTGACTTCTGAAAAAGAGCAGGCGGAAAATTTAATGATCGTTGATTTGCTGCGAAATGATATAAGCCGGTTGGCGAAAAAAGGAACGGTCCACGTATCGGACCTTTATAAAGTGGAGACATACCCGACGGTGCACCAGTTAACTTCGACCGTTAAAGCAGAGCTGCAAGATTCCCTGGCCGTCTTTGATTGGTTTACCGCTTTGTTCCCTTGCGGATCGATCACCGGGGCGCCAAAAGTCAGTACGATGGAATACATTGCAGCGCTTGAACAAACTTCCCGGGATGTGTACTGCGGAGCCATCGGATTCATCACGCCTGAAAAAGAGGCGATCTTCAATGTGCCGATCCGCACGGTCGTCATCGATGCGGAGAAAGAGACGGCGCGCTACGGTGTCGGAGGCGGAATTACCTGGGATTCGACGTCGGAAGGCGAATATCAGGAATTGTACGCGAAAGCAGAAGTGCTGACAGCCAGGCGCCCAGAGTTTCAACTGCTCGAATCGTTGAGGCTGGAAGATGGAAAATATCCTTTGATCGACTACCATATGGAACGGGTGAAGAATTCTGCGGCGTATTTTTATTTCCCGGGAAATGAAAGAAAGCTGCGCAAGCAGTTGAAAGAATGCGCCAAAGCGCATCCGAAAGGTGTCTATAAAGTAAGGCTGCTGCTAAGCAAGACGGGGGAAATAGCAGTAGAGGCGCAGAAAATCACGCCGATAAAGGAGCCGGTTCTCTGTCAATTGGCCCTCGAACCGGTAAATAGCCAAAACCCTTTCCTTTTTCATAAAACAACGCACCGGGAAATTTATGAACAGCACGAATCCGAGGTAGAGGGCGTCTTTACCGTCCTTTTATGGAATGAACAAGGACAGCTGACGGAGTTTGCCATTGGCAATCTTGTCGTGGAGATGAATGGCCGCCTGTATACGCCGCCGGTTGAAAATGGTTTGTTGGTGGGCACGTATCGGCAATTTCTTCTCGACACCGGCAAAATCGAAGAAAAAGAGATTCATAAAAACGACCTGGCAGAATGTGATGCCATCTGGTTTATCAATAGTGTGCGCGGATGGCTTAAAACGAAAATCATTCAATAATTGATCGAAAAAAGCTGCAGAAGCGAAATTCTGCAGCTTTTTTATTGTTGCGGTGAATCGAATAGCCGATTCTTCAACAGGAAAAATTTTGCTATAATTTTATTATTGAGAAAATACAAGCAAGAGAAGAGGTCATCACATGGCACTGGCATTTATTGAGGCGGCGAAGCATAAAAACGATGCATTGGTATTTCCTGCATTCAATTTGTCCTTAGCTGCAGGGGAAGTTTTGGCAATATATTCGAATGTGAACATTCGATCCCAGCTGATGGAATTGCTTTTAGAGAGGAGTTCGCTCTCCCAAGGGAAAATTGAGTTGGCAGGACAGGCGTTAGGCCGAAAATCCGTGAAAATGGGATTTCTATTCTTAAACGATGGCGTATACAAAAGACTGACGGTGTTAGAAGCCTTGCGCTTTTATAAAAACCTTCATAGTTCCTCGGATAAAGTGGACGAGGTCCTTCGGAAAGTCCAGCTGGAGCCGAAGAAAAAAACAAAACTTGAAAAATTGACCCCTTCTGAGCAGCGGCGCATTCAATTGGCCGCGCTGTATTTCCAGAACCCTGACGTTTGGGTGATGGAAGAGCCGGACCAAAACCTGGATATGGAATCAAAGCGGATTTTCCTTTCGCTGTTAAATGAACTTCGGGCAGCGGGGAAGTCTGTTTTTATCTTATCGGGAAACCTGGAAAACGCTGTAACTGCAGCAGATCGCGTATATCGGCTTGATGAAAATGGCCTTTATCAAATCCAAACCTTAGAGGAAGAGCCGGAAGCTGCAGAAGAAGCGGAAGAATCGGCGGCAATAGAGAGCATGCAGCCAATTCGTTTTGAAAAGATCCCGACCAAAGTGAATGAAAAGATTGTTTTGTTTGATCCGCCCGAAATCGATTACATCGAAAGTTCCGAAGGGCAGTCCTTTTTATACGTTAAAGGGGAAGCATTCCCCAGCTATTTTACATTGAGCGAACTTGAACAGCGTTTATTGCCATATGGGTTTTTCCGCTGCCATCGTTCCTATATTGTGAATCTTCAAAAGGTGCGGGAAGTGATTACTTGGACGCGAAACAGCTATAGCCTTGTTTTAGAAGATGCAAAAAAGTCATCGATTCCTTTGTCAAAAAGCAAAATGACCGAGTTAAAGGGAATATTGGGCATGAAATAGGCTCCATTCACCCCGAAAATCACTCCTTTCACCCTAAATATGATGTGCCATCTGTCTTTTCCCTTTAATCTGAAATCAGCAACAGGCAGAAGCCGAAACCGATTCAGGAGGAATGACGAATGGAAAATATCATTGAAGTGAACACGATGGCCAAAATCTTTGCCAACCAGCCGGCAATTGAGGATTTGAGTTTTGCGGTAAAACGGGGAGAGATCTTCGGTTTCCTCGGACCAAGCGGATCCGGGAAGACCACAACGATCAAAATCCTTACCGGCCAGTTGGAGCCGACTGCAGGGAGCGCGACAGTCTTTGGAGAATCCATCTCCAAATTGAAGAAGCCGGAATATCGCCAGCGCTTCGGTGTCCTTACCGACAACAGCGGCTTGTATAAAAGAATGACGGTATACGAAAACTTGAAATTATACTGTGAACTGTACGGCATGCCCCTCAGCAAGATCGATGAGGTGCTGGAATCGGTCAACCTGCAGGAAGACCGGAAGAAAAAAGTTTCCGCTTTATCGAAAGGGATGACGCAGCGTGTGCTTTTGGCTCGTACGCTGCTCCATGCACCGGAGCTGCTGTTTTTGGACGAACCGACTTCAGCGCTTGACCCGGTCAATACCCGCCATATCTACAAAGGGCTCCGGGCCCTGAATGAAAAAGGGACGACGATTTTCCTGACTACGCATGATATGGAAGAAGCGGATACTTTATGCGACCGGGTGGCTTTCCTGAACAAAGGGAAAATCCAGTTGATGGATACACCGGATCAGCTGAAGAAGCGCTATGCGGACGGCACGATGACAGTCGAATTGAAAAATGAAGAAAAAGTGGTGCTGTCTACAGGTACGGAAGATGCGAAGGTTTTGTATGAATACATGAAAAACGGCAAAGTCGCCACCATCCATTCCAACGAACCGACACTCGGCGATATTTTTGTAAAAGCGACAGGGAGGGTATTAGCATGAACCAATCAATCAAACGGGTAAATGCAATTTTCCAAAAGGATTTTAAAGATTTTTCTCGGAATCTAGCGGTTTCGGTCGTCCTCTTTATGCCATTATTTGTAGCGGCACTTTATGGGCGCATGGGCATCGATACGCTTGATGCGCATTATATGATCATTAACTTGACGTTTGCCATGGTCGCAACTTTTGTCCAGTGCTGCCTGATCGCCGAGGAAAAAGAACAGAATACGCTTCGCGGGTTGATGCTGTCGCCGGCAAGCACGGCAGAAATCCTCAGCGGCAAAAGCTTGCTGACGTTTGTACTGACCATCTTGGTTATAGCAGTGGGCGCCTTATTGTCCGAATATCAGCCGGAGAATCTGCTGATTGTGTCGCTTGCGATTGTCTTGTCATCGTTTTTCTACATTGCGTTAGGCACACTGCTTGGCTTATGGGCAAAGTCCGTGATGGAAGCCTCAGTCATCATCCTGCCGGTTCTCGGAATTTTCTCGTTCGGTTCCTTTTTATTGCCTTTGGCAGAGAAGTACCCTGTCTTGGGCGTGGTGGAATATTTGCCGAGTGTGCAGTTGATTGAAATTGCAACGAAAGTGGAAAACGGTGCAGGCTTCAGTGAGACGGCAGCGCAATTTGGCATCATTTTGGTCTGGACAGCAGCAGCCGCCATTTTGACGGCCGTCGTTTATAAAAAGCGAATGGTCGATTAAAAAGGGTTTACAGAAAACGAACAATGGGAATAAAACGAATACCCCCTTTTTTATAAAACAGTTTAATAATAAGGCAGGATGTAACAGACAATAGAGCTGTAAACAACGCCGCGAAGAATTCTTTTGGATTCTTTACGGCGTTTTTTTGTGTCTTTTATTCGATCAGCAGGCAGTGGCCCTGGAGAAAGGCTTTGAAAAAATCCTTAGGAGATGATCTACATGGACCGGTTGGAGCAAGTAGGCGAAAAAGTTGGAATGGTGATGGATGCAGAAATCGAATGGATGGGTGGGGAATGCATCATTAAGAAGCAGCGGACATTGGAAATACGCTCAAACGATTCCCGTTTCTATTGCACCTTGGATCTTGATATCTCATTTGATCATTTAAATGCAGACGGCTCCGCTGACAATAAAGCGGAAATCTATCTTTTGCCGGAAGAATATCCTGCTTTTTTGAACCGATTAAGAAACTATCCGATTCCGTTGCCGACAAATTACCGGCAGCAATTGGTGGCCAATCCGAACATTGTCTGCGTTTATATGAAATCAAAAGAGCCGCCTGAATTTTTCGCAGAGCGGCTGGCGGCAGCTTTGGAAATTATCCAGCAGTTGGACGGGCAAATCTACATGAATTGACGGCAGATAAAATCGATGAATCGAGGATGAGCAAATGCTGGTTAAGTACAAGTAATCATGTGAAAAAATCGCCATGGAATTATTGTCGTTCATGCCGCAGGAGAAGAACTTGAAAACTTTGCGCTAACCACTGCTTCGCTATGAAGAAAATCCAGCGTGGCAATTGTATATGCTGAAAATAAACGGGTGGGAAAGCTGAAGCAGTGAATTTGCACATAATGGATCAAACCGTTCACATAAATAAAACCAAAAGGCGGATGGCAGGCAGTGCTATCTGTCTATTTGATGACCGCTCTAATAAATATAATCTAAATATTCTAAATTTTATTGTATTTTAGTAAAATTCCATTTATACTTAAAAATATTCCATCCAGAAAAAGCATTTCAAAATATTTACAATAAAGCGTACGATTTTATGTTTACAACGATTTCTTGGGAAAGGGGAATGGACATGGAGCGGATGAAAAGGGAAGTATTGGAAGCGGTTTCTGAACGCCAACTGCAATCGTTTAAGAGCCAGTTTATCAAAGAAACGGGTTTTCCTGTCGCGAAAGAGGAGCTTCGGAGCTTCCAATATGCCAAGGAAGTGCTGGAGATTCTTGGAGTAGAAACAAAGTTGAGTTTTCATGACAGCTTTGTCAGTTTGCCGATCCATGCCCGTTTGTCCTTGCAAGGTGAAGAATTCCAGTGTTCAACGCATGCGATGTCCACTTCTACTGGAGAAATCGGGTTGAATGGAAAGCTTCGCTATGTAAAACGGCTGGATGAAAATACAGCGGCTTCCAAAGAAATCGTTTTGACAGAAGGGACAGTTTCCCCGGCAGCAGTCCGAATGGCTGAAAAAGCAGGAGCCAAAGCGGTAATTTTCATTGAAAGCGAAACGGTTCGGAAAGCGCTGTCTATAGATGGTGCAGAAGACAATGCCAATAGTGCCCCTCATTATTTTTCAAGCATCCCGGTTTTATTGATGAATGAAAACGAAGGGGACAAGCTGAAGAATAGCTGGTCCCAAGCGGCAGGAGAGCCTTGCTGTTGGCTGATGACCGAAGTTGAAACAGGCTGGAGGGAAGTTCCGACGCTGACAGCTGAAATCAGAAATCCGGTTTCCACGGATTTTATCCAAGCCAGCAGCACGATCGATTCTGCAGAAAGTGCTGAAACGAATGCCATCCTTTTAGAGATGGCACGGGTCTTATCTTCGCAGAATCTCTTTTTCGATAAATCAATCCGCCTTCTCTTTTTATCCAAGCATTATCAAGTTTCGTGGGAAGAACAGCAAAGTGAATGCCTGCTGCATCTTCACCTTGATGACAGGCACCACGAAGGCTTCGAGCTGAGAAAAGGGAGTCTCCCTGCAGCCGCAAGGGCTTTGATTCAGGCAGAGCGGAACAGCCGAAAGTCTGGGATAACCGATTTGAAAGCAGATTGCCAACAGCATCTTGCCCTTATTCTTGAGGCTTGTACGGACCAACTGCCGTTTGCGCGGAAAACCGACGAAGAAGGATTTAAAGAAGCAAAATAAGAAGACGGGGGAGAATTTTAATATTCTTCCCCTATTTTTATGCCGGCAAATGGGTATACACCAAGAGAGTGGGTCTTAGACGAGAGAAGGAGTGAATTGGATGAAGACATTAGGATTGATCGGCGGCACTGGCCCCGAGTCAACTGTTGAATATTATCAGGCGATTATTTCGAAATTCCAGGAGAAATCCGGAGATTCGGAAAATCTCCCGGAATTTCTGATTAACAGCATTAATATGTATAAGATTTTCGAGCTGCTGGAAAATGGCAAGACGGAAGAATTGACCGATTACTTAGCGGCTGCCATCCATCAAGTAGAAAGAGCGGGTGCAGACTTTGCGGTTCTTGCAGCCAATACGCCGCATATTGTGTTTGATCAAGTACAAGCGAAAGTGAAGATTCCGCTGATCAGCATTGTGGAAGAAACGGCAGAAAAAACGCGCCAGCTCAATATTAAAAATGTCGGGCTGCTTGGAACGAAGTTCACGATGGAAAATAATTTTTTCGTCCAGCCATTTGAAGGGAGCAGCATTCAATTGCAGATGCCGAATGAAGAAGAGCAGCAATACATCCATGAGAAAATCGTTAAGGAATTGGAGAAAGGCATCGTTGAGCCGGATACAAAAGAGCGGTTCCTGGACATTGTTGCCAAGATGGAAGAGCGCGATGGAATCGAAGGGATTATTCTCGGCTGCACCGAATTGCCGATGATCATCAAGCCGGAAGATACAAATATGCATCAGTTGAACACGACGGAGATTCATGTGGACGCGATTGTAGCGGCTATTTTGGAAATGGAGAAATAAAAGGGCCTGGAACTTTGAAAAATGACAAAGTTCCAGGCCCTTTTTGGTTGGATAAATCTATTAGGCATCCAGCAATTTGAACGTATAGCCTTGCTCGCGTATCGCCCGGATTAACTCCGGCAGCATCTTAGCGGTGTGCTGAAGTTCATGGAGCAAAATGATTGCGCCGTCCTCTAAATTGTCGACAACGGTCGGCACAAGATCTTCCGGGTTCTTTTGAAGCTCCCAGTCCATAGAGGCCACCCGCCACATGACGGTTTTTAAATTCAATTCCCGTGCAGCCTTCAAGGTGCCGTCATTGAATTGGCCAAAAGGAGGACGGAAATAAACAGGTTCTGCCCCGGTGATTTCGCGGATCTTTAACGTGCTGTTTTGGATATCCCGATACTGTTCCTCGTAGGAAAGAGCCGTCAGGTTTTTATGCTTAACCGTATGGGTTCCAATTAAATGGCCTTCATCCAAAACTCTTTTCCAAGGGCGTTCCGGGTGGAGGAGGCGCGTCTGCCAAAAGAACGAAGCGGGCACATCCTCCTGTTTCAGGATATCCAGAATTTCGGGCAGCACCCGGCTTGGGCCGTCATCAAACGTAAGGGCGACCGATTTTACAGCTGGATCAGGCTTTAGGCTGGTCACAATTTCAGGGTTGGAAGAGCCGTACACGACTCTGGTGTAATCTACTGCTCAAGGGCTTTTAATCATCGAAAAAACTCCTTTTGATGTCAGATTTCAGCGCCAAAGTATGCATCGGCTGATTGGGATTCGTACGTTTCCTGGTACTCGGATTCCTTGAAGTCTTTCGGAAGCCCGTCAAAAATCACTTTTCCGTCCTTTAATGCCACAATACGCGTCGCATAGCGCTTCGCCAGTTCGATGTCATGGACGTTGATAATGGTCAGCAGCCCAAGGCGTTCGTGCATTTCTTTCAAGAGCGTAAAGATGCGGTCAGACGTGCCAGGGTCCAAGCTTGCGACCGGTTCGTCGCCGAGCAAAACACGCGGCTGCTGGACAAGTGCCCGCGCAATGCCGACACGCTGTTTTTGGCCGCCGCTTAAATTCTCAATCCGGCGATTGGCCATTTCAGCCAGTCCAACTTCGGCGATGACGCTGTTGGCCTGCTTCAGTTCCTCTGCCGTAAACATGCCGAAAAGATTTTTAAAAGAATTGCGGTAGCCGAATGTCCCCGTCATGACATTTTGCAGCACGCTCAAACGGGGAATCAAATTGAAATGCTGAAAAATCATGCCCATTTCCCGGCGTATTTTCCGCAGTTCTTCTTCTTTGGCATGAGTGATGGTTTTTCCATCCAGAAGGATTTCTCCTCCGGTAGGCTTTTGCAAGCCATTAATGCAGCGGATAAAAGTCGATTTTCCCGCGCCGCTTTTTCCGAGAACACAGATAAAATCTCCTTTTTGAAGCGAAAGATTCACGTCCGAAAGCGACTCTTCTGTATTCCCGGCATAAAGCACCGATAAATTCCTTATTTCAATCATGATCCTGCCTCCTTCATATGATCCGCTTCCGAATGTAGCTGGCCAAAAAGTCAATGATGATGACCATGATCATGATGATCAATACATCGAGTGAGACGGAAGAGTATTGGAAGGTCTTGAAATCATTGAACAGCCGCTGCCCGATTCCGCCGCCGCCGATAAACCCGAGAATCAGGGAAGTGCGGATGGCCACTTCGAAGCGATAGAAAAATTGAGACAGCACATTCGGCCAAATCTGCGGCAAAATGCTGAAAAGGTTGGCTACCCAAGTTTTCGATCCGACGGCTTTCATCGCTTCTTGCGGACCGGGATCTGCCGCTTCGATCAATTCCGAAATCAGTTTGCCGAACACGCCGATGTTGTGGAACATAATCGCGATTACGGCAGGGAAGGGTCCAAGGCCTAAAGTGGTCAGCAAGATCAATCCGAATACAATTTCCGGAATCGAGCGCACAAAGCTCAGCGCAATCCGCGAAAATTGGAAAAGAATCGGCGAAGGCGATGTATTGCGCGCAGCCAAGAAGCTGATCGGCAAGGCAATGATCAAGCCGAAGACGCTCCCGAGAAACGCCATCGCCAAAGTTTCAAGCGTATCCTGCACCATATTCGGCAGCAGCGAGAAGTCCATCGGGAACCATTGCGACAGGAAATCGATCATATTGCGGAAATCCTTGAATTTCGACAGATCGAATTCCGTCAGCCGCATGCTGAAGAAAACCAGTAAGATCAGTATAGCTAATGTAAGGAAATTGCTTTTTTTAAACCACACCCGGATCAACT
Source organism: Planococcus ruber (assembly GCF_022819085.1). Taxonomy (GTDB): domain Bacteria; phylum Bacillota; class Bacilli; order Bacillales_A; family Planococcaceae; genus Planococcus; species Planococcus ruber. The sequence continues at coordinate 705,807 of NZ_JALHAG010000001.1, forward strand.
CTATTCTTTAATGATTCCTTGCTGGATTGCTGCTTGTTTAATGCTTTCATAATCTTCGTTTGATGCTTCAGTAAATCCGCTCGCTCCGAAAGCCCCTAAAATTTCAGGATCTTCGATCGCTAAGAACGTTTCCTGTAAAGTTTTGATCGTTTCATCGTCTGTGCTTTCAAGGACTGCCCAAGGGTATTGGAACAATTCTTCCGACTGCCAGATGGTTTTAAACTGTTCGCCGTCCACTTTGCCGGATTCCACCAGCTGATCGTAAATGGCGCTGTCAATCGCTGCTGCATCCACTTGTTTGTTCTGGACCGCTAAAGCCGTCGCATCGTGTGAACCTGTAAAGCGGACCGATGCAAATTTATTGTCATCTTCTGATTTGTAGATGCCTTGCTCCTGCAATTCAATCATCGGGATCAAAGCGCCTGATGTAGAGTTCGGGTCACCGAATGCAAAATTCGTTTCCCCGGCACTTGCCACCAAATCTTCCATGGAAGTCAACGGGCTGTCTTTATGGGTCACGATATAAGAATGGTAATAAGGGACGCCGTCGATCAACTGGGTAATGATCGCTTTGGCGTTGCTGTTCGCTTCCGCAATGACGTAAGTTAAAGGCCCTAAATAAGCCATATCGATCTGATCGTAATTCATGGCTTCTACTACGCCGTTATAGTCTGGGTAGACTTCAACGGAAACTTCGCGGTCAAGCTCTTCGCTGAGGAGCTTTTGAAGCTTTTTCATCGCCGTATCCATTTCACCTTCTGTTTGAACCGGAATAACGCCGATCGTGAAGGCGTCTTTCGCTTCTTCTTTGCTGCCTGAATCTGAGTTTTCTTCTTCTGAAGCATTGCCGCAGGCTGACAAAATCAATGCCAAGACCAATGCGAATGCCAATAAATTCCACTTTTTCAACTTGCACACCTCGTTTTTAGTATGGTTCCATTAAATTGGAAAACAAGGGCTCATCGAGAGCCCTTGCGGTTTAACTGTTCGGTTGCCGATTCAATTTCAAAGATCAAATGACGTGGATCCGTCCGGCATTCTCGCTTGTCACTTCCCCGACAATCGAAGATTGGACATTGCGTGCCAGCAAGTCGCGCTGCAGCGCATCCGCTTGGTCGGCAGGGACAGAAATCAGAAGTCCGCCGGATGTTACAGCGTCGCACAGGATCAACTGATCGAGTTTGCTGATTTCACTGCTGTAGTCGATGTCTTCTGCCAACCAGCTATGGTTCTTGTAAGTGCCGCCCGGAATCACATGCTTCTCAGCAAGCTCTCTTGCTTTGGAAAGCACGGGAACATCCTTATTGGAGATGGTGACGCCGACGTTTCCGCCTTTTGCGATTTCCATCGTATGCCCAAGGAGGCCGAAGCCGGTGATGTCCGTACAAGCGTTGACGTCGTAGTTTTCCATCGCTTCTGCGGCGTCTTTGTTCAGCATGGCCATAACGTTCATGACTTCGTCCAGGTCTTCTTTTTCCAGAATGTCCTGTTTAATGGCGGTCGTTAAGATGCCGACGCCGATCGGTTTCGTCAAAATCAGCCGGTCGCCCGGTTTGGCGCCCGCATTCGAACGGATGCGGTCCGGATGGATGGTCCCGGTGACGGAAAGGCCGAACTTCGGTTCCTTATCGTCAATGGAATGCCCGCCGACCAAGGTCGCGCCGGATTCTTTCACTTTATCGGAAGCCCCGGCTAAAATATCCGCCAAGATGCTTTTATCCAATGTATTGATCGGGAAAGCCACGATATTCATGACCGTCAGCGGTTTGCCTCCCATGGCATAAACGTCGCTCAAGGAGTTTGCGGCACCGATTTGCCCGAACATGTAAGGATCGTCGACAATCGGTGTGAAAAAGTCCAAAGTCTGCACAAGTGCGACTTCGTCATTGATTTTGTAGACACCTGCATCATCAGCTGTATCCAAGCCGACAAGCAGATTCGGGTCTTGCACATTTCTCGGTAAATGGCGCAGAACCTGCGCCAGGTCCTCAGGACCAATTTTGCAGCCTCAGCCGCCTTTAGTTGATAAAGTCGTTAAACGCACGTTTTCTTTTTCAGCCATTTGTTTTCTCTCCTTTGATAAGTCAGTTTAAAAGATTGTTGTAGATTTCGAGGAACTTTTCTGCCTCGTTCTGGCCAGAATGCTTTTCCGCAATCCGCTTTTTGGCATTCATCCCGACTTTCCGCCTCAGTCCGCTATTTTCCATCAAGAGCTCCGCATAGTCTATAAATTCCGATGGGCTCTTGTAAAGCAAACCCGTTTCCATATGAGACACAATGCCATTATTGCCTTGGACATCGGAAACCAATACAGCACATCCATATCCCATCGCTTCCAGAATTGCGGCAGGTTGGCCTTCGGCAAGGGAAGTGTTGAGCAGGACATCTGCCTGGCCGTAAAGAGACCCCATGGAAGAGTGGGGGAGCTGGCCAAGATAAGAAACCCAGCCCCTGTATTTTTGCACCAGCCGCAACACCATTTCGCCTTCGCTTTCTTCCAGGATCGGGCCCACAATCCACAGCCGAAGCTCCGGTTTCACTTTGTGGAGTCCGGCCAGCATTTCAATCGCTTCCGGCACATTTTTCACTTTGCGGATGCCTGCCGGCAGAATGAAAAGGAACGTATTCGGTTCTTTCAATGCAGGAGCATCCATTTCAGAAAAAACGCTGTTGCCTTGTGCGATGACCGAAATCTTCCCGGCGATTTCCGGCAATTCTTCTACTAGTATGCCCTTCGCCTGCTCATCAAAAACATGGACAGCTGATGCGCCTCTTAAAGAAGAGAGGACATCCTTCCGTTTGTCCTTGTCGAATAAGTCGAGGTTTAGGTCAGTTCCGGTCAATGTGACCACATACTTTTCAGGCGGGACAGCCAGTTTCTTCATAAACTGATAAAACTGGTAGGCATGGAAGCCGTGCACTAGATCAGCTTCCGGCAACGGCTTTGCAGCAGCATCGCCGGTTGTCGAGAGGATCGTGGTTTCAACCCCCAGCTTTTGCAGGTTATCGGAAATTCGCTGTACGGTTACCGTATTTCCGCGGGGCTGAGGAAAATTAGGTGCAGCCAAAATAATTTTCATGCTTTTCAGTCCTTCATCTACTCGATTTTGAGTATGGTTGAGGAAATATAGAATAGAAATTCCTTTATCAATTATCATGAATTCATGCTAATTTGTCACTTTTAATGCTTTACTGCACTGAAAAGGAAAAGTTTGAAGAGGCTCAGGCAAATTCAGTACAAAAATAAAAAACCGCCAAACGGCGATTTTCCTCAATTATGTATGGCGGGATTGTGTGGGAATCGAACCCACCGAGCCTGGCACGCAGGCCCCTCAGGGTTTTGAAGACCCAGGAAGACACCAGTCACCCATCCAACCCCATAGATGAACCTGTTTCAGTTTATACCGAAAAAAAGAGGAGTGCAACAAAGCTGTTTTCTGGAAAAATTCCTTTTCTTGAATACACACCCGCCAAAGATTAAAGTAAAGATACGAATCACTCAAAGAAAGTGTGTGAAGGCAATGGCGGAAACGTATTATACGATTGGAATGGCCGGACATATCGACCACGGGAAGACGGCTTTGACGAAAGCTTTGACGAACATCGACACGGACCGGCTGAAAGAAGAAAAAGAGCGGGGCATTTCCATTGAGCCTGGGTATGCACCATTAAAAACAGAAGACGGCACCCATATTTCGATAGTCGATGTGCCAGGGCATGAAAAATTCATCCGTCAAATGATTGCAGGTGTCGCAGGCATCGACTTGGTTGTTCTCGTTGTGGCAGCGGATGAAGGCGTAATGCCGCAAACGGAAGAGCATCTTGAAATTCTTCAATTCCTCGGCATCAAGCGCTGCATCGTAGCGATTTCGAAAATCGACCGGGTCGATGGAGAGATGCTCGAACTTGTCGAAGAGGATATCCGGGACCGATTGACGGGCACCATCTTTGAAGAAGCGCCGTATGTCTTGGTGGACAGCTTGTCCGGGAAAGGCATTGAAGAATTGAAAACCGCCATTTCCCAGCAGCTCAAACAAGTGGCGCTTCGCGACGCCTATGGATCTTTTCGCTTGCCCGTTGATCAGGTTTTTTCGGTTCAGGGCCAAGGAACGGTAGTGAGGGGGACAATTTACGAAGGGGCCGTCCAAAAAGGAAGCCAATTGACGGTCTTGCCGAAAGGCCTGAGCGTGAAAGCGCGGCAAATTCAAGTTCATAACGAAGAACAGGAAGTGGCTCGGGCTGGCCAGCGGACTGCCATCAATCTGGGGGGGATTGAAAGAGAAGAAATCTCCCGGGGAGATGTCCTTGTAACGTCCGATCATTTCCTTGTGACGGATACGATAGATATTGCCCTGAAACTTGTCGATCGTACTTTCATTCCTTTGAAGCAGCGGGCTCCAGTCAAAATCCACACCGGCACATCTGAAGTAATGGGCAGGATCGTGTTTTTTGACCGCAACGAGTTAGCAGCGAGCAAAAAGGAAGTGCTGTGCCAAATCCGGCTCGATGAAGAAATTGTCGTGCGCCGGGGCGACCGGTTGATTCTCCGCAGGCCGACACCTGTGGAGACGCTTGGCGGCGGCTGGGTGATCCAGCCAAAAGGCGGGAAATACCGCTTTGGAGCAGAAACCGTCGCCAAGCTGGAGAAGATAAAAGAAGGCACACCGGTAGACCTGTTGGCGGATATACTTCAAAAATACATCGTTCTTGATTTCAAAGAGCTGATCCAGCACACTTCGTTGGATGAGGCGGCTTTAAAAGAGGCGATAGGAGAAGCATTAAGCAAAGGGATCCTCCTTGAAATTGCCGGTCAACGCTATAGCTTGCTTAACTCTTTCAGCAAACTAACCGATGAATTAAAAGAGCGGCTGACTGCATTCCATGAAGCATTTCCGATGAGGCCAGGCCAAGGGAAAGCCGAGCTGATTCAGGGATTCAGCACTGTTTATCCAAAGCCGTTCATCGAATACACATTAGATCAAGCAGCGAAAGATGGCGGGCTGAAAAAAGCGGATCAATTTATCGCGCTCGGTTCTTTTGAGCCGCACCTGCCAAAACAATGGAAGGCGCGGATGGAACAAATCGTTGCAGCCCTTCAAAAAGACGGGCTTCAGGCAGGCAAATGGGACAGCTACATTACGGGCACCCCGATACCAAAACAAGAGTTGCTGGATCTGACATTCTACCTTTTAGAGACAGGGCAAGCTCATCGGCTGACTGAAGATGTTTTGATCCACCATACAGCTTTGGATCAATCGGCAGCTGAACTGAAAGCAGCAACAGGCCAAGCCTTTACGTTAAAAGAAGCGAAAGATGTCCTTGGGGTTTCAAGAAAATATTTGATTCCATTCTTGGAATTGCTGGACCGATTGAAGCTAACAGTCCGAACAGATGAAGAGAGAAAATGGACTGAGATCTAAAAAAAGTAATGGGAAATGGGGAAATAGGATGAGAGATTATCTTCGCGAAATTCCGCCCGTCCATGAATTGCAGAAAGACGCACGATTCACAGCACTGCTGGACGAACAGCAATTGACTGCAGGACAGGCGACAAAATTCATCCAACAGGAAATCCATGCACTTCGTGAACGGCTTCTGTACGGAAAATTGCCGTATGAGCCGGAAAATCCGGATTTTCCGGAAATGATTTTTGCGAACGCCCAGAAAAAGGCGGCCAAGTGGAATGAAGACCGGCTCATGCGCGTCATCAACGGCACCGGCACAGTCCTCCATACCAACCTGGGGCGTTCGAAATTGAGTGAACGGGCAGTGGAGCATGTGGCAAGAACGGCCAGGCATTATTCGAATTTGGAATACCGGGTTGCAGACGGCAAGCGCGGGTCCCGCCACGAACTGATTGAAGGATTGATAAAGGAAGTGACCGGAGCAGAAGCAGCAATGGTCGTGAACAGTAACGCTGCGGCAGTGTTCTTGGTGTTGTCTGCGCTGGCGAAAAACCGTGAAGTGATTGTGTCCCGGGGGCAATTGGTCGAAATCGGCGGTTCTTTCCGCGTATCTGCCATTATGGAAGAAAGCGGCGCGCATCTGGTCGAAGTCGGCACGACGAATAAAACCCATCTTGCCGATTACGAAACCGTCTTATCAGAAGAAACCGCCATGATCATGAAAGTCCATACAAGCAATTTCAAAATGATCGGCTTCACGGAAAGCGTAGACACACAGAACCTCGTTGAACTGAAAAACAACAACGAAGGGTTAGTGTTCTATGAAGATCTGGGAAGCGGCGCTTTGTACGACTTTAAAAAGCATGGCATCGGCGACGAGCCGCTTGTCAAAGAAGTGATCGAAGCGGGGGTAGACCTCGTGTCCTTCAGCGGAGACAAACTGCTTGGAGGCCCGCAGGCAGGCATCATTGCCGGGAAAAAGGAATTGATCGATCGACTCAAAAAACACCAGTTGGCGCGCGTATTAAGAGTGGATAAAATGACTTTTGCCGCTTTGGAAGAAACATTAAAAGCCTATCTTTCCGGAGAAGGAAAGACCTTGGAGCTTCCGACCGTACGGGACATCATGAAACCTTACGAGGAAATCCAGAAGCAAACCGAAGATTTTGCGGCTGAAATGGCGCTCCAGGCAGATGCCTTCCAAATCGACATCAAAGAAAGTGCTTCGCAAATAGGCGGAGGCACGATGCCGGGCGTGGAATTGCCGACTTGCATTGCGGCAATATCGCATGAACACTACTCCGCCCAGCAGCTTTCCAAGAAACTGCGGAACTGCCATCCGCCCATCATTGCCCGGATTGAAGACGAAAAGGTCTGTTTGGATTTCCGGACAATCGATTCCAGCGAGATGCTGGAAATCGTTAGTGGATTTCAAAAACTTCAGTAAGAAGGCAAATCAAAAAAGCGCAAAGCCATCCTTGGCTTGCGCTTTTTTCATGCAAAAATGGAGCGTTGCAGCAAGAGGTTTTGTTAGAAAATGCGCGAACCGTCTGGCACCAATTCGTCCGGCCTCAAAAGAACCACATCCCCTTCTTCAGGAACGCCGCCGATTACCAAAACTTCAGATTTAAAACCCGCTATTCGCCTTGGCGGCAAATTCACGACGCCGACAACCTGCCGTCCGAGAAGGCCTTCTGCTGTATAGCGACGGGTGATTTGTGCGGAAGAATGCTTGATGCCGAGTTCTTCGCCAAAATCGATTTCCAATTTGACAGCAGGTTTTCGCGCTTCTGGAAAAGGATGGGCTGCAATGACCGTGCCTACCCGCATATCTACTCTAAGAAAGTCTTCAATGTGCATTATATAAAACAACCTTTCGCCTATTTTCGTGCACATCCCTTTTCGCCGTTGTAAAAACATCAAAAAGAATGCGTAAACCCATTCTAGAAAACTTACTTGAAGTTTTCTTTGCCGAATTTAAGCTTTTCTTATCTTTTTTGAAGGATTCTGTAATGAAGAGGAGAAATTCCTTCATGGTTTCCGAACCATCTGATAAAAGAGGAGGAATTCTCAAATCCCAATTCTTCGCTAATTTTCGTAATCGGCCAAGCGGAAACCGCGAGAAGATTTTTGGCTTCTGTTAAACGCAGATCAGAAATATAGCGGGTGAAGCTTTTCCCGGTTTGTTTTTTAAACCAGGCCGAGTAATAGACAGGATGATAATGCTCAATAGCTGCCAACGTTTCCAGTCCGATCGGTTCCTTAAAGTGTTGATGGATGTAATCGATGGAAGGCGGGATGGGCTTTGGCAGTTTACTGATGATGTACCGGGTCAACTCCATTAAAGAGGAGCTGGAGAAGGAAGAATGGAGTTCCTCCAGCAATAGATGCCGGATGGCAGACCATTGGGAATCGAAGGCGATGTCCACTTTGCTGCCGAGTTCAGGCAAATACTGGAGCGGGACATCCAAAATCAAAAATTCATTTCTTTCCTTAGATCGGTAATGGTGATCCAGTTTAGGCGGAAGGTAAAGAATCTTGGTGGAATCCACCTTTATTTCCTGCTCCTTCACTTTAATTTCCACAGACCCGTGCAAAGGGAAAAGAAATTGTCCATACTCGTGCTGGTGGGAAACCAAATCTTTTTGATATGTCCTTTTTTCGCAGATGACGTGATTGAGCATTGGCATTTTTCATTCCTCATTTTCAGATGAATTTAACGTGCTATATTTTGAGAATAAAATAGAAAATTTCGTTATTATGAGAATAACATGCAGTTTCCTTGCCGGTAATATTTTCTCTAAAGAGTTGCTAAAAATTAATGAATGGAAACGTGAAGGGGAGGAAAAATATGAGCGGAATAAAATTAATCCAGGACTTTCAAAAAGATCTTTCCAAGTATTCACCGGAACAGCTGAAATACATTCCGAAAGAAGGGGTATGGTCTCTCGGCCAGATGTACGATCATATCATTTTAGTGGCGCATGAATATTTGGATAATGTAGAAGTGTGTGCCGGTTTAAAGGAAGAACAGCCTCTCGGAAAAACAGCAGCAGGAGAACAGCTTTTTAGAGCAGGTGGATTTCCCCCGGTAAAAATCAGGCTGCCGGATGAAATGAATGCACCGCCCAATAATACTGATACGAAGGGCGAACTGGACAGCAGACTGGACGCGTTGGCAGAAAGATTGGCAAGTTGGGAACCGAAAGTGAACTCCATTCATCCGAACCTCAAAGTGGAGCATGGCGGATTTGGCTGGCTGAATGCGAAGGAATGGTACGCCTTAGTGGAAATGCATTCCCGCCATCATTTGCGCCAGCAAAAGGAATTGGAGGGCTATCTCTGAATGAAGCATTTTTCAGGGGGAAGTGCGGAAGTTACGGAAGATGGAGAAATAAATGAGAGGGAGTTGAATTTGCTTGGTTGATAAAGAAACACAAATCAAAATCTTGCTTTATGGAAATGCATTCCACTTTGCCTGTGAGACGCTTGGTGTGAAAAATATGTACGATCACAGCTATTCGGAAGTTTTTACCGTCAGTAAAGAGGAGGTATTGGCGTATACAGCGGTCCATGGCCTTCCGCACAATGAACGGACGGGCAAAGAGGATCGAAACGAAGGGTTTCATTTCTATGAAGAAGATGGGGAATGGGTGACGTTCTTCAGGGAACGGGGCCATATCTACGATGAAAAGAAATTCAAAGACAGCGAACCCGCCCATCGCTACATTGTCGAGACGTGGCTGAAGCTTAGCGGAACAGGGCTATTTTAGCCAGTGCTCGGATGAATGCTGGAAATCGGAAACTATTGCTTGGCAACGAGAGCAGTTTTGCCAAAAACAAAACAGCATCCGACGGCTGAAAAATGGCCGAGCCTCCAATGCCGGACCCCTTTCACAACGAATAGGAGAATTGCTTGCTGCAAAAAAAAGCAGAGATCCAGCTTTCCCTGGAATCCCTGCTTTTACAATGATTGAATTTGTTTAATTAAGAAAGAGAAGCCAGAACCAGCCCGATGGAAGCGTAGATGATGACGGTAGAGAAAATGACCATCATATGGATGAGGGAGAACAGGAACATCTTGTTTGCCCAATCCTTCACTTTCATTTTTCGTGAGCCGAACAGGCTGAGGCCCAGCCAGATCAAGCCAAGCAGCAAGGAAACCAAGGTCAGTCCCAGGCTTAGCGGCAGGAACAGGAAGCTCGACAGCACCAACAGCACCAAATAGATATTGCTCTGAAGGAAAGTGCGTTTTGCCCCTTTTGCCACTGGCAGCATAGGAATTTTTGCCGCCGCGTAGTCATCATGCTTACGGATGGCGATCGCATAGAAATGCGGCATTTGCCAGATGACCATGATCAAAAATAAGGCCCAGCAAGCCGGGTGCCAAATGTCCGGTGCGACAGCTGCCCAGCCGATTAAAGGGGGCATGGCTCCGGAAATGCTTCCTACTTCTGTATTCCAGATCGTATGGCGCTTAGTCCACATCGTATAAGGGACGACATAGAAAAACACCCCTAAAAAGCCAAGAAATGCGGCTAATGGAGAAGTGAAAGACAATAGCGTCAAACCGATTATAAGCAACAGGCTGGCGACGACGGCGACTTTCTTAATGGAAATGGATCCGGTTACGGTCGGACGCCCTTTTGTGCGGGCCATCACAGCGTCGATATCCCGGTCGTATATATTATTGAATGAACCAGAGGCACCGATGATAAGGGCCGTTCCGATAAAAGCCAGAACAATGTCGCCGATATGATCGATAAAGCGGTACTCGTATGTGTATAAAGCGAGCATCAGTCCTGCCACCATGGGAATCAGATTCGATTTGATGATTCCGGTTTTCACGACTTGCGCCCATAAATTTTTCTGTGATTGCTTTTTCATTATTTACAATATCTCCTCTTATAGCTCCGAAGATTACTTTAACCCAGCCGATGCTGAATTTCCATCCTTTTCGCTTTTTGTCGTATAACTTTCATTTATTCCAAGAAAATTTCCTGTGAAATGAATGTAGAACGGACCAGAAAGCCATTGTTTTCTTTTCAACCCCATGATAAAGTAATAAAAAACTTATTAAAGAAGTTTAATAAGTAATTGGAATAGAGGTGAATCAAATGGAAAACATGAGAACGACGCCTAAATCCATGAAGCAGGCGATTTCCCGCAGCATTCGTTCGGTTCTGCTGGGACTTGGCAGCGCTACGAAGGCGGAGCTGAGCGAAACATTGGATATCAGTTTTCCAACCATCAGCAAATTCATCGGGCATATGGAAAAAGAAGGGGAAGTAGTTGAAGTGGGCTTGGATGATTCAAGCGGCGGGAGAAGAGCAAAACGCTATGCTTACAATCCGGAATACAGTCTGGGACTTGCCGTTTTCTTGGAAAAGTCTGCGACCTATTATGCGGTATTCAATTGTGCCGGGGACGTGAAAGAGCAGGGAACCGAAGCGAGTGTGCTCGTAGGAGACAGCCTGGAATTATTGGAAGGGGTGATCGGCGCTTGTTTAGAAAAACACCCGAAAATCAGCGCACTTTCGATAGGCGTCCCGGGGGCGGTAAATAACGGGCGGGTCATTTACATACCGGATTACGGCCAGCTGCAGAATATCGATTTGAAAACGCATCTTGAAATGCGCTTTTCCATGCCGGCAGCGATAGAAAATGACATGAATGCTGCGGTGCTTGGCTATCATCACCGCCAAAAGATGAGCGCCGCGGAATCGCTTGTTTACATTTATTTAGGACAGAATGGACCGGGCGCCGGAATAATGGTGAATGGCGATGTAGTAAGAGGGAGTACATCTTTTTCAGGAGAAATTTCGCTGATTCCGCAATATGACCAGGCGAACTTCTGGCAGGCTTTACAGCAAAAGAGCCGGAAGGATGCACTGGGACGCATAGTGGCTTCGCTTTCGGCTATCCTGAATCCCCATCAAGTAATTTTCAGCAAAGAGGACATCGAACAAGGCGAATTAAAAGAAGTGGCCCAAGCCAGTTCGCAGTTTATCCCTCCCGAACATTTGCCGGTGCTTGTAAGCAGTGACTGGAAACAGGATTATTTGCACGGACTGGAAAGTCTCGGGCTTCGCTTAATGCTCAACTAAAACTAAACGATTTATAAATGGAGGGACTGCCTGTGGCTGTATTATTTCTGATCATCATCTATTTAGCATTTATCAGTCTGGGCTTGCCGGATTCGCTTCTTGGAGCGGCGTGGCCTGCTATGCAGCCTGCATTGGGCGCACCGCTTGAAACTGCCGGCTTTTTGTTTATGGTCATTGCTGGAGGCACCATTCTTTCAAGCTTAATGAGCGGCAAGCTGCTAAAACGCTTCGGCACTGGAAAAGTGGCATTCGCCAGCTGCTTGATGACAGCCGCCGCACTGCTCGGCTTTTCTTTTTCGCCGTCGCTTTTCTGGCTATTCCTTTTTGCCATTCCGCTTGGCTTAGGAGCCGGATCGATTGATGCCGGATTGAACCATTACGTAGCGGAAAACTACAAAGCGCACCACATGAGCTGGCTTCATAGTTTCTGGGGAGTCGGCGCCACGCTAGGACCGGTTATCCTCGCTTTTTCATTAGCAAGCGAACGTTCATGGCGAAACGGGTATTTGATCATTGCCTGCATTCAATTCGCTCTGGTGGTGGTCCTCTTTTTTGCCCTTCCTTTGTGGAAGAAAAATGAAAAATCCAAGCCGGTTCTGCAGGAACAGCCGAAAGAAAGCCTCTTGCCTGAAGAGAACAAGCAGCTTAGAGAGACGAAACCGCTCCGGATCAAAGGTGTGAAATTCGCTTTGGCGGTCTTTTTATTTTATTGCGGTGCTGAAGCTACGATGGGATTATGGGGCGGCAGTTTCCTTGTAGAGATGAAAGGGCTTGAAGTCGACACAGCAGCACGCTGGGTTTCGTTTTACTTTGGCGGAATCACGATCGGGCGATTCATCACCGGATTTGTGACGTTCCGAATCAATAACCGGATGTTAATCCGCACGGGCCAACTACTCGCCCTAACCGGTGCGGTTCTGCTCGTACTGCCTTTGCCGATTGGAATTTCGCTTGCCGGATTTATCCTGGTCGGTTTAGGACTCGCGCCGATCTTTCCGTGCATGCTGCATGAAACGCCGGCCCGTTTCGGCAAAGAACATGCCCAGTCGATTATGGGGTATCAAATGGCTTTCGCTTATACGGGCAGCACGTTTATCCCGCCATTGCTCGGGGCGCTCGCAGCTTATACGACTCTTGGCATTTTCCCGATGTTCGTGACACTCTTGATCGGGGCAATGTTTTTAGGCGCAGAAAGGCTGAATGCCTTAATGAGAAACAGAAAAGAATGGCAAAGGAAAGAGAACTCTTCCGTAACGTGATATTGCTGTTTAAGAAGAAGTTCATAGGAGGGAAGAACCTTGGAAACTGAAGAAGACACAGTTTATTTATCAACAGGCGAATTGGCAAAGCGCTTAGCCGTATCGATCCGCACTATCCGCTATTATGACCAGATCGGGCTTGTCGAGCCGGCAAAAAAAGAAGCGGGCGGCAAACGGTATTATTCAGATGCAGAAATTATGGATTTGGAAAAAATTCTGCTGCTCAAATCGCTTGACCTTTCTCTTGAAGACAGCCGCAAGATCTTAGCGGAACAGTCACTATCCGCCGTTTTAACGGCCCATAAAGGGTTGCTGGCAGAAGAAATGGAGCGTTTGCAGCTTTCACTGAACCATACCCAAACACTGCTGAATGTGCTGGATTTGGAAGGGAAGCTCCACTGGGAAGACCTGATTGAACTGGTGGCGAAATCGGACAGGGGCAAGGATTGGAATCGTTATTTCTCTGAAGAGCAGCAATCCCTTTTGAAAGAATCGCTGCCAAAACTTGAAAGTCCGGAGATGTCGACGAAAAAATGGATCAACCTCATCAAACGGATTGAGCTTTGTCTAACCAATGGTGTTTCTCCCCAATCGTTGGAAGCGCAGCTGATTGTGGAAGATATGGACATTCTGTCAGCGGAAGCTTTCGGAAACGATCTTCAGTTAGCGGCTGACTTCTGGGAAATCCGAAAATCAGCGGAAGCGTCCGAACAATTAGGATTGTATCCCATTGATCCAGCCATCATTGAATTTTTGGAAAAGGCAGCAGAACACTGAACCCTTCAAGGCGAGAATCCTTCTTGCTTTGAGGGGTTTTGCGTTTAGGCGATTGAAGTCAAGATGATCGCAATCCCGTTGAAAGTACCGTGTATAAGGATTCCGGGAATGACCGAACCGGTTTTTTGGAAAGCCCAAGCGAAAATGAGGCCGGAAACAAAGTTCACTGGCAAAGTGTTGTAAGTTGGAATGTGGACAAGGGTGAAAATGGCTGCGCTGATTAATAGTCCAGCCAATACGCCGAAGCGGCTGCTGAAAAAGCGGTAAAGAAATCCGCGGTAGAATATTTCTTCATAGATTGGCGAGATGATGGCAGCTGAGACAAAGGCAATCATGAAATTCAGGAGCGTCATCTGTGCTTGCAGGCTATCCGTTTTGCTGTTGGCTGTTCCGATGCCGAAAAAAGACATGACGATGACGAGCAAAATACTTAGTACGATTAAAACCGCCGTCCACCAAAGGATAAATTTCCAATGTTTGCTGGCGAAAGATTGAACACCAAGCGCTTTCCAGGATTGGCGATTCGGCTTCAGGACGATCCAATACAATCCGCTCAAGAAAATGAGTGACATGGAAAGGCCAGTTGCGGTGCCGGCATACAATTCATTTCCAAAAAAGCCAAGCAAGAAATGGAATAGCCCGTATTCAATGAAGACCGGTACAGCGACTAAAGTTAACAGCAATACATACAGCAATTCTTTCCAGCTCCATCGGGCGGCGTTTAGATTCATGTTCATTTGTTATTTTCCCTCCATAATCAGTTTCTTGCTTTCAGCATACTGGGTGACGCAACGTCACCTGCAAGCGTTTTATAAAAAATATCAATGGAATGGATTAAAATGCTTTACATACTATAGGGGGGTATTGTATATTGTGTTTGAAACGAATGTTCTTTAGCAGCAACGCCAGCCAAATGGGCAGCATCAAAAAGCAAAGGAGACGAGCATCATGAAATTGAACCGAATCCTCACGTTTTGTCTTGCAGGAGCTCTTGCTATTATCTTAGCTGCCTGTTCCAGCGAAAGCAGCGATCAGGAATCGATGGAGCACGGCGAGAACGGGCACATGGAGCATTCAAGTACGGGAGAGCTGCCTGAAGACTTGAAAAAAGCGCAAAATCCTAAGTATGATGAAGGCAGCAGCGTGCTGATGAATGCCGATCACATGGAGGGAATGCAAGGAACGGAAGCGACAGTGTCAGGTGCTTTTGACACCATCGCCTATTCCATTTCCTATACGCCTGAAAACGGGGGAGATCGAGTCGAAAACCATAAATGGATCGTTCAAAAAGAAATCGAAAACGCCGGAGAAGAAGCATTTCAGCCAGGTGATGCAGTGATTGTCGAAGCCAGCCACATGGAGGGAATGCAAGGGGCGGAAGCGATAATTGAATCTGTCGAAAAAACTACGGTCTACATGGTGGATTTCACTCCTGCTTCAGGCGATGAAACCGTCAAAAACCACAAATGGGTCGTCGAAAAGGAACTGTCAGCCGAATAAGAACCGCAATCCGCTCTTTGGACATTTTTATGAGTTCGGGATATAATACGGGTATAGGGTATTAAGAATCGGGAGGTCCATGATATGGAAGAAACAATCAAATCGACAGTCCAGCCAAACAAGCAGCAGCTCTTGAACCGGCTGAAGCGGATCGAAGGGCAAGTACGGGGCGTCCATCAAATGGTAGAAAACGACCGCTACTGCGTAGACATTCTTCACCAAGTAAGCGCCATTCAGTCTGCGATGAACAAAGTGTCGCTTGCGCTGCTCGAAGACCATACGCACCATTGCGTCTCGAAAGCCATCAAAGAAAACAAAGGCGAAGAAGCGATCAATGAATTGATGGATGTTATGAAGACGATGACGAAATAATCAAAGCAAAATTATTGTATACCCTTTAGGGGTATGATAAGTTAAAGGAAATCAACCACTAGGAGGAATCTCAAATGAATGAAACATTAAAAGTTGAAGGCATGTCTTGTGCACATTGCGTCAATGCAGTGGAATCAAGTGTAGGAGAGCTGCAAGGCGTCTCATCTGTCAAAGCGGATCTTGAAAAAGGCGAAGTGGCCGTGGCATTCGACAACAGCCAAACTTCATTGGATAAAATCCAGGAAACAATCGAAGACCAAGGATATGACGTCGTATAAGAGTGCTTTTCAGCACTCTTTGTTTTTAAATAAAATATACCCCCAGGCAGTATAAGGGAGGAGGAATAGCAATGGCTGCAGAATTAAAGCAAGCGAATTTTCAAATCACTGGCATGACGTGTGCGGCTTGCGCCACCCGCATCGAAAAAGGCATTAGCCGAATGGATGGCGTTGAAAAAGTCAATGTCAATTTGGCGCTTGAAAAATCGTCCATCCAATACGATCCATCCAAGCTCAGTGAAGCGGATTTCGAAAAGAAAATTGATGCGCTCGGCTATGGCGTTGTGAAACAAAAAGCGGAATTTGACATTACCGGCATGACGTGTGCGGCGTGTGCGGCCCGCATCGAAAAAGGCATCAGCCGACTCGATGGCGTGGCGTCAGCCAACGTCAACTTAGCGCTTGAAAGAGCGACGATCGAATTCAATCCGTCGGAGCTGGCAATTGGCGACATCATCAAAAAAGTAGAGAAATTAGGATACGGCGCACATCAAAAACAGGAAGACGAAGAACAAATTGACTACCGCGAGAAAGCCATCCAGGACCAGAAGCGGAAATTTATCATTTCGGCGCTTTTATCGTTGCCGCTGTTATGGACAATGGTCGGACATTTTTCATTTACCTCGTTTCTTTATGTTCCGGAAATTCTCATGGACCCGTGGGTGCAAATGCTGCTGGCGACGCCGGTGCAGTTTATTATCGGGAAACAGTTTTACGTGGGAGCCTACAAAGCTTTGCGCAACGGCAGTGCCAATATGGACGTATTGGTCGTGCTCGGGACGTCAGCTGCCTATTTCTATTCAGTGTATCAGGCAATTGCCATGTCCGGAACGCATCATGGTCCGCAATTGTATTTTGAGACCAGTGCGGTTTTGATTACATTGATTATCCTTGGGAAACTCTTCGAAGCAAAAGCGAAAGGCCGCTCGTCTGAAGCCATCAAGAAACTGATGGGGCTTCAGGCAAAAACGGCGATTGTTCTGCGGGACGGAGAAGAGCGGGAAGTTTTGTTGGAGGAAGTCATCATCGGCGATACGATTTTCGTCAAGCCGGGCGAGAAAATTCCGGTGGACGGAGAAGTGCTGGAAGGGTCGACTGCAGTGGATGAATCCATGCTGACAGGGGAAAGCCTGCCGGTCGATAAAGCGGCAGGCGACGCTTTATACGGTTCCACGATCAACAGCAACGGATCCATTAAAATGAAAGCGACGAAAGTCGGACGCGAGACAGCGCTCGCGCAGATCATTAAAGTGGTGGAAGATGCACAAGGAACGAAAGCGCCGATCCAGCGGTTGGCGGATAAAATTTCCGGCATCTTCGTGCCGATCGTCGTCGGCATTGCGGTTCTGACTTTCCTTGTCTGGTTTGTCTGGGTAGAGCCTGGCAATTTTACGCCGGCGCTTGAAGTGTTGATTGCGGTGCTCGTAATCGCTTGTCCATGTGCACTCGGCCTTGCAACGCCGACTTCAATTATGGCAGGATCTGGCCGGTCAGCGGAAATGGGCATCCTTTTCAAAGGCGGCGAACATTTGGAACAGACACAAAGCATTGATACGGTCGTCGTCGATAAAACCGGCACAGTCACGCACGGGAAACCGGAATTGACGGATGTTTTGCTTGCTGATGGGCAGAAAGAAGAAAAATTCCTTTCACTCATTGGGGCAGCAGAAAAACAATCCGAGCATCCGCTGGCACAAGCCATTGTTCAAGGAATCCAGGAAAAAGGCATTGAACTTGGCCATGTGCAATATTTTGAAGCGGTGCCAGGCTACGGGATCCAAGCAACGGTTTCGGGCCAAGGCGTTCTCGTCGGCACCCGGAAATTGATGGAGCAATACGGCATAGACGTATCAGCGGTAATGCCGCAAATGGAAAGTTTAGAAGGCGGCGGAAAGACTGCCATGCTTGCAGCCATTAACGGCGAGTATGCAGGGGTGGTTGCGGTAGCCGACACCATTAAAGACACATCCGAAGGGGCCATCAAGCGCCTTCAGGAAATGGGCATCCACGTCATCATGATGACTGGCGACAACGAACGGACGGCGCAGGCAATCGGCAAACAAGTCGGTGTGGATGCGGTGATTGCAGAAGTGCTGCCGGAAGGGAAAGCAGATGAAGTGAAAAAACTGCAGCTCCAAGGCAAGAAAGTGGCAATGGTCGGCGATGGCATCAATGATGCGCCGGCACTTGCGACAGCCGATATCGGGATGGCCATCGGCACCGGCACGGACGTAGCAATGGAAGCAGCCGATATCACCTTGATCCGCGGCGATTTGAACAGCATTGCTGAAGCGGTTCTGATGAGCCGGAAGACGATGCGCAATATTAAACAGAACCTATTTTGGGCATTTGCCTACAATACGGTCGGAATTCCGATTGCTGCGATCGGCTTGCTGGCTCCTTGGGTAGCGGGCGCCGCCATGGCTTTCAGCTCCGTATCCGTCGTCTTGAACTCACTGCGCCTGCAGCGGGTGAGATTGGGCAAAAACTAAATTCTTTGCGAAAAAAGCCGAAAGCACCTAAAATGCTTTCGGCTTTTGCATATGCTAAAAGCAGGCTAGACCGCATGGTGGGGTTCTGTAAAATGCAGTTCCACTGCGGCAGCAGCTTTTTTCAGGATTTCGGTTTTTGTAGCGGAGGTTTTGATCTCCAAAGGCAGGACAAAAGCTTTCGGTTCTTTTGCCGGAACATGTTCAACCAGGAGCACTTGGCAGGCCTCATTCATCGAATCGCTCGATGACAACAGAAAAACCGAATACAGGCTTGTATCAATGATTTTAGTGCGTACATCTTGCGCCTGATCCGGTTCAAGGGCATCAATTGCCTGGCTCAGTTTCATTTCATGATTTTCATCTCGTGTAGGCATCGTATTCAAATCCTCTCTATGTATCTGCCTTCTTTTATCGTTTTCCCTTTTCGTTTGAATAGTAATCATGAAGGCCAATTGTTTTTCAGAAGCCAATTCGTTTGGTTTTATCCAAATAAAAACCCATGCTGGCTTTCGACACGGGTTTTTCGGTTCTATGAGATCGTCTAAACGATTGATTAAGCAGTTACATGAGAGTAAAGCGCTTGATGGATCACTTCTGCTGCTTCGGTCACCGATTGATATTGCTCAACGGTTCCAGTATGCAAGTAAGTCAGTTCCAGTACTTGCGTATTCGGTACGCATTTTACAAGAATCTGGTCGACGTTTTCTTTTGTAAACGTTTGGGTGATGCGCACATTATTATATTCGCAAATCGTTTGCAAAAGAGAGCGGATGCTTTCTTTTTTCATTAGCCATTCTCCTTTCACATTGGAAAGTGACTAAGAAAAGTCTGAAGAATCCAAAGTCATTGCTATCGCGCTAAGTATAACACCTTTTTTTCTTTTGGCCGGTGAAAATCGAAAATGATACAGCAATGACACAATTGTATTTATCGCTAATTTTAATTCTAGCTCTTAGAAAGAAGGTTGAATGCCTTGCCCAGCCTGCTTATTTTCAAGACCAGTGAAAATTCAAGTGATATTGCATTACCAAAAGCTGATAGAAAAAGAAATTTCCCCTGCTATTGACAGCCGGCGAAAAGCCCGTGAAAATCCTATTTTTCACGGGCTTCTTTATTTAGGGAGGAGAGTGCCTTTACTGATAGAAACGGTACTCGTTGCGATCTGATTTCTTTGCTTCATACAAAGCCATGTCAGCGCGCTTGATCAGCTGTTTTTCAGTCACAGCGTTGTCTGGGTAGATGGCGATGCCAATCCCCGCGCCAATTTGAATATCAACGCCATTATAGCTAAGTGGAGCTTCAATGGATTGAAGAATCCGTTGGGCCATTTCTTCAGCGGTCTTCTCTGAACCGATCGCCGGAAGGATGACGCCCATTTCATCTCCACCGAGCCGTGCAGCTGTCTGGCCGGGACCCATCGCATTTTGCAGGCGCATGGCCATTTCGATAATGACGGCGTCTCCGGCATCGTGTCCATACCGGTCATTGATTTCTTTGAACTTGCGCCCATCCAGCAACATAATGGCCGCTTTTTTGCCGGATTGCTTGGCTTCCAGAAGCGCTTTTTCCAACCGGTCGTCGAATGTTCTCCGATTCGGGATCGCGGTCAAATGGTCGTAAAACGCCATTTTCGCAATTTTATCCTGAAGTTTCCGGCGCTCTGTAATGTCACGGGCAATCGTGAAGAATTTCTTCACTTTGCCGTCTTCAATGACAGGGGTAGGCGAAACTTCCATCCAGATGTAATGGCCTTCCCGATTGAGGAACCGGACTTCGATCGTTGCCGGTTTGCCGCCTTTAATGACGGAGTTCACCGTGCTGAGCAGCAGTGACTGGTCTTCCGGATGTACATTTGTTGTAAAGGATTTGCCGATAAACGAATCGTTATCAAAGCCGGATACCCGCTCGTAGGCAGGCGATACATATTCGATCTGCCCTGAAAGGTCGACCAGCGTGATGATATCGAACGTGCTTTCCGTGATCAGTTTGTATTTTTCCTGGCTTTTTTGAAGCTCAATCTCTGCTTTTTTCAGTTCGGTCACATTTTTATAAATGATTGTCGCACCCACAATTTCTTTTTCTGTATTCCGGACAGGCGAATACGAAGAAATGATATTCAATGACTTACCCGATTTTGTGATGCGGATGGTATCGTGGGAATTCACCGTTTCCCCTTGAGAAATCCTTTCGACAATGGCCAGCTGGTCTTCGAGCATATTCGGGGGAATGATGGTGCCTTTTCCGCTCAGCATTTCTTCCTCGGTAAAGCCGAAAATTTTTTCAAATGCCGGATTGACTCTCACGATATCGCCTTTCGTATCAATAAAGAAAATGGGGTCCGCTGAATTATTCCAGAAGACTTCAAGATTTTCTTTTGTTTCATTCAATGCATTATAGGCATTTTTGACTTCTGTGATATCTGTTGCAATTCCATGGATTCCCACCAGCTTTTCGTCTACGATGATTGGAATATTCATAGCCTGCAGGTCAATAATCTGGCCGTTTTTATGGAAGAAACTCAGTTCATAGCGCTGCGGTTTCTTTGTCTTGACGGTTTTATAGAAAAACCGTTTGACTTTATCCATTTCTTTAGGCAGGAGAGCGGTTTCAAAGCAGCCGGCTTTCAACTCATCAATCGAATAGCCGGTAATCGTTTCAGCGCCGGCATTTATGCTTTCGATCAAACCGTGGCGGTCAAAAGTAAAAATGCCGTGCGGATGATTGGCGTACAAAGATTTGTAGCGCTGCTCACTTTCCTGCAGCAAGCCCACCACTTTTTTCTGTTCCGTCACATCTTTGGCGATGATGTAAACCCCGATCACTTCCTCGTCGACTACAATCGGGATTGTATTCACGTAAAAATTAACGATGTCCCCGCCTTTGTTGTAAATGGCTGTTTCGAAGTCAAAGGCATGCCCTTGAAGAGCGGCATCAAAGTGGCGGAGCGTATCTTCCAGGCAGGATTCCACCACCATGGAAACAACGGATTGGCCGATCAGCTCTTCTTCTGTCAGTCCAGTCACTTCGGTGACTTTCTTATTGATGCGCAGGAACTTTTTCTGCTCATCAAATTCGAAGACGGCATTCGCATTATTTTCAACGATGGAATCGAGCCTTTTCCGTTCGATTTCAATCTGCTTTTGAGTCGCTTGAAGGTCCTGTTTTTTATACTCGCGTTCTGTAACGTTCCGAATGATGGAGATGATGTGGCGGCACTGGCCATCTTCAGAAAAGATGGGATTCAGCACGGTTTCACCGAAAAATACGCCTTTTTTTGTATCCACTTTTTCGAGAAACTCCACAGATTCACGGGCAGCAATGGCTTCATAGTGATGGCTGATGATCATTTGGCATAGCTCTGCATCCAAAACGTCTTCAAGACGTTTTCCAATGAGGTCCTGAGTTGGCATAATGGCTAAAGCGGAGGGATTGACATAGAGGTAGCGAAAAGAACCATTGTCTTCTTCCATTAAGAATACCGGGTCTTTAACGACGTCAAAAAGTGCGGTGGAAGCCAAAATGTCCTGCCCCAATTTCATTGATAAATCCTTCATATGCATTAACCCTCCCTTCATTAAAGAACTTCCTGGTTCGCTCGCTCTAACATGGATGTTTATAGCCAAAAATGTGTAATCTCTAAACTTTCTTTATTTTACATGACCGGCCCAAAAACTGCACCGATTCTTTTCTAATTATTTGAAATAAAAAGGATATAATTCCCATTGTGACTATTCTACTGGATAGCCGAAAAAGAAGATAGTACCCAAACAGCGAACCAAAATATTTTTAATTGTACACACAATAAAAACAATACTTTCCATTTAACCAATCACTTATACTAAAGATAGTTCCATATCTGCTAAAATAGAGGTACAGAAAGAATTTCTGCTGATCGGCTAAGCTTTACCAGAACGAAAATTGAAGGGGGAGTCCTGATGTTAAATTTAAAGTATTTGGATTTGCTGGCGCAAAAATACGACACGGAAGAAAAAGTCGTCACCGAAATCATCAATCTTGAAGCTATACTTGATTTGCCAAAAGGAACGGAACATTTCGTCAGCGACTTGCACGGCGAATACCAGGCATTCCAGCACGTATTGCGCAATGGTTCCGGCAACGTGAAAGTGAAAATCCGCGACCTTTTCAAAAACGAAATGCAGGAAAAAGAGCTGAATGAGTTTGCGACTTTGGTCTATTATCCGGAAGAGAAGCTGCAATTGATCAAGAGCGGCTTCAGCAGCAAACAGGAATTGCAGGACTGGTACATTGAAGTCATCGAACGGATGCTGAAACTTATTTCCTATGCCTCCTCGAAGTATACCCGTTCCAAAATCCGTAAAGCCTTGCCGAAGCAATTTGTTTATATTATTGAAGAATTATTATATAAAACCGATGAATTTAAAAATAAAAAAGATTATTATGACAAAATTTTAGAACGCATCATCTCCCTAGGCCAAGCCGATAAATTGATTATCGGCCTTGCCTACACGACACAGCGGCTGGTAGTGGATCATCTTCATGTCGTAGGCGACATTTATGACCGGGGCCCGGATCCGCATAAGATTATGGATACGCTCATCGACTACCATTCCGTCGATATCCAGTGGGGGAATCATGATGCATTATGGATCGGTGCTTTTGCCGGATCGAAAGTCTGCTTGGCGAACATCATCCGCATCTGCGCGCGCTACAACAACCTCGATATTATCGAAGATGTCTACGGCATCAATTTACGGCCGCTTTTGAATCTGGCGGAGAAGTATTACGAGGACAATCCGGTATTCCGTCCGAAGCGCATCTCCGGTGAGAACTTGACCGAACAGGAACAGCTGCAGATTACCAAAATCCATCAAGCGATTTCAATCATCCAGTTTAAATTGGAAGCGCCGATCATCAAGCGCCGCCCGTGCTTTCACATGGAAGACCGTCTTCTATTAGAAAAAGTGGATTATGAGAAAAACGAAGCGACGATCCATGGAAAAACTTATCCCCTTGAAAATACATGTTTTGCGACCATCAATCCGGAAAAACCGGATGAATTATTGGAAGAAGAGCAGCAGGTGATCGACAAATTGCTGTTTTCAATCCAGCAGTCGGAGAAATTGGCGCGCCATATGAAATTCCTCATGAAAAAAGGCAGCCTGTATTTGAAATACAACGGCAATTTGCTGATTCACGGATGTATTCCATTGGATGAAGATGGCAGCATGAAAGCGATGGAAATCGAAGGCAAGACCTATGCCGGACGCGAGCTATTGGACGTATTTGAACGCTATATGCGCCATGCATTTGCCCATCCGGAAGAAACGGATGACTTTGCGACGGACATGATTTGGTATCTGTGGACAGGCGAAAACTCCTCGCTTTTTGGAAAACGCGAAATGACAACGTTCGAACGCTATTTCATCAAGGAAAAAGAAACGCATAAAGAACGGAAAAACCCGTACTATTACCTGCGCGAAGACGAAAATGTATGCCGCCGCATGCTTGAGGAATTTGATTTGAATCCAGACCAGGGCCGCATCATCAATGGGCATACCCCGGTCAAAGAGCGGGACGGAGAAGATCCGGTCAAAGCGAACGGCAAGATGCTTGTCATCGACGGGGGATTCTCAAAAGCCTACCAGTCAACAACAGGGATTGCCGGCTACACGCTGCTGTATAATTCTTACGGCATGCAGCTCGTCGCCCATCAATTGTTCAACTCGAAAGAAGAAGTGTTATCGAAAGAGACAGATGTCTTATCAGTAAAGCGTCTCGTGGATGAAGAACTTGAACGGAAAGTGGTCCGCGAAACGAATATCGGTGAAGGATTGCTCCAGCAAATTGAAAGCTTGAACAGTTTAAGAGAACATCGGTATATGGACTGATTTACAGTGCAGCCAACGAATGAAGTCAGGAGGAAACCTCAAATTGGTTTTTTTCTGGCTTTTTTCGTTTTATATAATTGAAATAATGAGAGCATGTTTAAAAAGTAAAAAAATTAGTGGAATTAAATGGACATCGATAAAATCATTTCCAGCTAATATGATATATTGGTTTTATCTTATATGAAGTGAGAGATGGGGGATTTATTATGCAATTGACGATTCGTGCAACGGGTGAAAATGTGAAGTCGATTTCTCATCTGTTGTCTAAAAATCCAAACAATCTATATGAAAGAAATCAAAAAGGCCACTTAGTGCGCTTTTTCTATAGCAAGTTCACAGAAGATGAACTGGAGGCAACAATTTTTGTCACGCCGGACCCGATTGGACTGATTCAAAATAAAACAAATTCGTATGACATCACCCATTATATAAACGACCGGGAATTTGCAGCGAGCAGCATCTTTTTATCCTTAATCCGTTCTGCGTTGGGGACTGCTTTAAATGGCCAGCCTAAAGAAGAACAGATGGAATGGGTGGAGCATCCCTTCGCCTTTACGCTCGAACTCGGGCCAGTAAATTCAACGCTTTCAGACCGCCAACTAAGAGAATTGTTCGAACCGCTGGGCTATGGAGTGGAAATTACCCAACCGGAGCTTCACTATTCCTTTCGTTTAAAAGAAAGCAGCCAAGTACGCATGATTTCTTTGGCGGGAATCCAAACTTTACAAAATTCCTTGCGTCATTTATTTGTCCTGATTCCAGTAATCGACGACTACAAACATTATTTCATTGACGAGAAGGAGATTGAAAAGCTGGAGAGGTACGGCGAAGGATGGCTGGAAAAGCACCCCCTGAGAGAAGTGATATACCGCCGAGCCCTGCGCTTTAAGGAAGTATACAGTCTCGTTGAAAATACCACTGCAGAAGCTCCGAAAGCGGAACCTGTGAAAAAATCACGGTTAAATGAATTGCGGTATGAAAAAATTGCAGAAACTGCAGAAACGCTGCATCCCAAAACGGTCGTGGACTTTGGTTCAGGCGAAGGGAAACTGGCTGTCAAATTAGGGTTTGTCAGCGGGGTCAGAGAAGTTCTTGCAGTTGAGCCCTCTGAAGTTGAAATTATCAAAGCGAAAAAACGTTTTGAAAAAGCGAAAGGCCAAGAAGCTTTCGTTGAGCCGGAAACCTTATGGGGTTCTTTGTTCTATTACGATGAACGTTTAAAAGATAAAGATTTGATGATTCTATGCGAAGTGATTGAGCATATTGATGAAATGCGGCTTCCGAAAGTATTTGATACACTTCTTCATTTATACAGCCCGAAATCCTTGATTGTCACGACTCCTAACCGTGAATACAATGAAATCTATGATATGGCCGAGCATTTCCGCCATGATGACCATCGGTTTGAATGGACACGGGCGGAATTTCGCAGCTGGTGTGCTGAACGCAATACGAAAGGAATCTATGAACTTGAATTTACAGGAATTGGCGAAGAACACCCGGAGCAGGGAGCGCCGACGCAAATGTGCCTATTTAGAAGGAAGGTGAATGCAGGATGAGAATTGGCTTGCCGCATGCAGGAATCGTTTTGCTGATTGGTCCGTCCAACAGTGGAAAATCTACGTTCCTAAAAAGACAAATTGAGGAAAAGGCTGTTCTGCCATCTGAAGTGGTCAGTTCTGATGACTTCCGTATGAGGGTTGGCGATCTGGAATTCATTGACTGGAAAAACCGGCCGCAAGATGAAGCGAATGGTTTGATGGATGAATATCAGGAGCTGTCAAAAGAGGCATTTACCTTGATGGACAACGTGATTAAAGCGAGATGCCGCTTAAATAAACTGGTTTTTGTCGATGCAACGCACCTTCGTTCTGAGGACCGTAAAAGATACATTGAACTAGCGAAAGAAAATCATGTGCCCATTCAAGCAATCGTCTTTGATGTAAATGAACGCATTCTAACTGCCCGCGATGAAGTACGCGACAACCCGCGAGGAAAGCGTCGGATTAAGCAGCAGTACCAGATCTTCAGAAATGAAAAGCGTTTTATTAAAAAAGAAGGCTTTACAGCCGTTCATACACTGAAGGAAGAAGAAGTTGAATTCTTCCGGAGAACAAACCCGATTGAACTGGATATCGATAAAGGCATCGATGTGATTGGCGATATTCACGGATGCTACGAGGAGCTAATAGAGCTGTTAACCAAACTTGGGTATGAAGAAAATTCAGAAGGGTTTTACATACACCCCGAAGGCCGCCGGTTCGTTTCCGTCGGTGATGTAATGAGTCGAGGGCCTGAGTCGCTTAAGACAATGATGTTCTTTTATCAGCATGTCCAAAAAGGACTTGCGCTGATGGTTGACAGCAATCATGGCTGGAAGATTGCCCGGTGGCTGGATGGGCGTCAGGTCGTATTGAGCCATGGGGATGAAAAAGTGGAAGAAGAATTCCGTGTATACGAACAAAAAGTGGGAATTGAAAAGCTTCAGGAAATAAAACAGCAATTAAAAGACTTTCTTTTAAATGCTCCCTCCCATTACGTCTTTCAGAAAAACGGCGTACCGGTGGTAATCGTCACACATGCAGGCATAAAAGATGAATTTATCGGCAAACAATCCCAAACCATCAGTGACTTCTGCCGTTATGGAGATTCCGACGGATCCCGAGAAAATAGGCGGCCAGTCCGGAAAGACTGGACAATCGGCCATCACAAAAGTGTATTGGTTGTCTGGGGGCATGACCCGAAACCGAAGCCGCTTTTGGTCAATCAGACGATCAATATCGACCAAGGAGTTGTTTTCGGTGGTCAATTAACGGCATATCGATACCCAGAAAGGGAATTTGCAGCAGTCGAGGCAAAGCGGGATTACTCCGGACATCCTGATAATCCGCTTATAGAATGGGAAAAGAATCGATTGAATCCTCCCGATATTGCCAAATTCCTGAAAGGTTATTCAGTTTTGACGGAAGAGTTGGGGGAAGTGCGGATTCCGCCAGAACTGGTGAAACCGGCAATTGATACAGTTTCGCATTTTACGGTTCCGATCGAGCAATTGGTTTACATTCCGCCAACAATGAGTCCAACACCAAATCCTTCTGCGATGGAAAACTATTTGGAGCATCCAAAAGAAGCAATCGAGTATTTCAGAGCAAATGGAATCCATACCATGATTGCAGAAAAGAAACATATGGGCAGCCGCGCTATTCTGTTTTTATTCAAAGACGAGGAAGCTTCCGAAAAGCATACCGGTATCCGTTCTTTAGGGACAATCCATACGAGAACCGGAAAGCGCTTTTTCGACCGCGAAACGGAAGCGCAATTGTTGAGACAGATTAACGAGGATTTAAAGCGGATGAACTATTTTGAAGAGAAAGAAACTGAGTTTGTTCTATTGGATGCCGAAATCATGCCGTGGAATTTAAAAGCCAAAGAATTAATCAGCAGCCAGTACGCGCATGTAGCAGAGAACGCCTTATTAGACCGGACGTTTTTGAGAGACAAGCTGGCTGCAGCTGCGAAAAGCAACACAGAACTGCAGCATTGGTTGGAGGAGTACGAACAAAAACTTGGAAATGCGCAAGATTTCAATGACGTTTTTCAAAAATATTGCTGGGATGTCGATTCAGTAGAGGCCATTCAAATTGCGCCTTTCCATATCCTTGCCCACAGTAACCGGACATTCTTCGACAAGCCGCATACTTGGCATATGGAAATGAACCGGCATTTGGCCAGCCATTCTAATTTGTTTGTGGAGACGGAATACAAAATGATTTCCGATGAAGCCAGTGAAGCGGAAGTGATTGACTGGTGGAAAGAAATAACGGAAGACGGCCATGAAGGCATTATTATCAAACCGGAGTTCTATATAACCAGGCAGAAAGGGAAGCTGTTGCAGCCGGCTATTAAGGTAAGGGGCAGCCGCTATTTGAAAATCATTTACGGCATGGATTATTTAGAACCGGCTAATTTAATAAGATTGAAAAACCGAAACACTGGCAAAAAGCAGAAACTAGCCTTAAAAGAATTTACTTTGGGGATAGAGGGAATCAGTCGCTATGTAAACGGGGAAACGATTGAACGGGTCCACGAATGTGTATTAGGGGCACTTGCTTTAGAATCTGATCCTGTAGACCCGAGATTATAACAAAATGGCTTAAAGAAGTAGAAAACGTTTCAAGTTCATCAAATCAATTTATTATCTATAAGTCGAAAGGAACTTCATCTCGAGGTTCCTTTTTTTCATACACTCTAAAAAAAGCAAAAAAGTGACAAGATTGATTTATAGTTGATTGTATGGAAACATAGAAGATAAAGGCTTTGGATAAAATTCAGTGAAAGCAATTTTGACGAATGGAGGATGTATGGTGATGGATCCACGCATAATGGTGTTGATTTGTGATGATAATATTGCTGTCCATGAGAGCCTCAATGCTTATCTGCAGGCCGAAGGAATGGACAGTGTTTCTGCATATGACGGGGAACAGGCACTTCAGCTCTTAGCGGAAAATCCGTTTGACTTAGTGGTGCTGGACATTATGATGCCGGGAATTTTCGGTACGGAGGTATGCAAGGAAATCCGTAAGACGAGCGACATTCCGATTCTGATGCTGAGTGCGCGAAGTGAGGAAATCGACCGGATTATTGGGCTGGAAATCGGGGCTGATGATTACATCACCAAACCTTTTTCGCCTCGGGAAGTGGTGGTGCGCATCAAAACCATCCTAAAGCGGGTGCAGCCGAAAAAAGAAAGTTCGCAGCGTTTAACGGGCGGCAATCTTTCAATCGATGTGGAAGGCTACGAGGTGCGCGTGAATGGGAAGCTTGTAGAATTGACCGCCAAAGAAACAGAGTTATTGGCGTTTCTGCTCCGAAATGCCGGGACGGTCGTGAACCGGGAAGAGCTGCTGTATAAAGTATGGGGCTATGATTACTTGGGCGATACCCGCACCGTCGATACGATGATCAAGCGCATCCGCCAAAAAGTTGCGGCCGCTTCCCCAAACTTTTCCATTAAATCGATTTACGGCGTCGGCTATAAATTCGAGGCGAATCTATGAAGCGATTGTTTTCCAGTAACCTGTGGATTGCCTTTGTCATCTTAGCCATTTTCATCGCGGGCCAATTGCTTGGTGCTTTCGCGATCAAGCATTATTTCATCGAATCCAAATTTGAAGAACTTCAGCCGTCGCTTTCCCTGGTCGGGGAAGAAGTAGTAAAAGGCGAAAAAATCAGCAGGACCGATGATTTTCTTATCAAAGCCTATGACGTTTACGGCAAGGAAATCGATGTTTACAAGGATGGATCGGTTCCGCCGGCAGCTGAAGACGAACAAGTGAACGACAAACTCATTTCACATTTGCCAAAAGTCATCAGCGGAAAAACGGAAGCGGAGATTCGGGAAGTACCGGGCTTTTCTTCACAAGCGATCATCATTGGGCAGCCGCTTGCCGAAGGCGGTGAAGTAACCGGAGGCATTTATCTGTTGAAGGAAGCCCGTGCCTACCAGGCGGCCCTTAACGGGTTCTATTTGGTTTTCTTCGTGACCTTGGCAGTAGGGACAATCATCATCCTGGCCTTCCTTTGGACGTTCATCCGGCAGAAAAATGAATTGGAGCAAATGCGCAAAGACTATGTAGCGAACATCAGCCACGAGCTGAAAACGCCGCTTGCTTCCATCAAAGCGCTGACGGAAACGTTAGCCGATCATGTCGTGACGGACCCGCAGAAAGTGGATCAGTACTACAGCATCATTTTGAGGGAAAGCGCGCGCCTCGAAAAGCTCATCGCGGATTTACTGGAACTTTCGAGGCTCCAGCATAAGCGGGCGGCTTTCACAAAATCGGTGGTAGATGCCAACGAAGTGCTCCAGGAAGCTGCCGAACCTTTTGAAATATTGGCAGACGATATGGAACTGCGGTTCCGCATTACCGAAGCAGCCCAAAACCTGCCCGCTGTATATTCCAATAAAGATCGGATTGTCCAGGTGCTGATGATTCTATTGGACAATGCGTTCAAATTCACGCCGGCCCATGGCCAAGTGACCATCGATGCGAAAACAACCGGGAGAAAAGCGGAGATTATCGTATCGGATAACGGGCCTGGCATCTCAAAAGAGATCCTTCCGCAAATTTTTGGGCGCTTCAATAAAGAAGATTTGTCCCATACAAGTGTCGGCAGCGGCCTTGGCCTTGCCATCGCACAAGAAATCATGGAACAGCTGGGCGAAAAAATCAAAGTGGACAGCAAGCCCGGTTCCGGCACCACTTTTACGATCACGTTAAAAAGAGCATAAAAGCAATCGGCAGAAAAACGTGCGTTTTGTATCGTTTTTCTGCCATTTTTGTGCCACATTGTTTTGTTATGCTCGGTTCATAGAAGAACTGACAAAACAAAAGGAGTGTTTTATTCGTGAAAATATCAGCCACAGCCTTATTGTCCCTTTCTCTCGCAGCGCTTCTTGCCGGATGTTCGCCGGATCTGGTGGACGACGTTGCTGCGGATGCCGCTGAAACCTCAACCGAATCTCTTGATGCCTCTTACATTGAAAATAAACATTTAGATTTAGCCTACGGCGGCCCATGGGGAACGCAGAAGCTCGATCTTTATTTGCCAAATGAAGGGGAAGGTCCGTTCCCGGTGATCGTAGCCATTCACGGCGGCGGCTTTATGCAAGGGGATAAAACCGGAAAAGGCATTGAACCCATGTTAGAAGGTGTGAATCGCGGGTATGCGGTGGCAGCAGTCAATTACCGCCTGTCAGGCGAGTCCTTGTTTCCCGCAGCCATCAGCGACGTAAAAGCAGCCATCCGTTATTTAAAAGCGAATGCTGAAGAATACAATTTGGATCCTGATAAAATCGCCGCATGGGGCAGCAGTGCCGGCGGTCATTTAGCAGCGCTCGCAGGAACTAGCGGGGACGATAATGCATTGGAAAGCAAGAACATGGCAAATGCCAGCTATTCTTCAGATGTGCAGGCAGTGGTTGATTGGTACGGGCAGATCGACTTCCTTAAAATTGATGAACAGTTTGAAGGTTCGGGAATTGCACCGAAAATCGGCGATCGCAGCGCCGCCGATTCACCTGAAAGCAAATTTTTAGGCGGCAGCCTTGCCGATAAAGCGGAAGCGGCTGAAAAAGCAAATCCTGAAACGTACATTACGGAAAACGATCCGGCTTTCCTGATTCAGCACGGTTCAGCCGATCCGAACGTGCCCGTCCAGCAATCCATTGATTTTGCAGAAGAACTGACGAAGACCTTAGGGGAAGACAAAGTGGAGTTCAGCCTGTTTGAAGATGCCGTCCATGGCGGCGAACCGTTCCAATCTGACGACAACCTGGATGCCGTTTTCGCATTCCTCGACCGTTTCTTGAAATAAAATAAAAAGTTTTAAAAAAACGATTCTTTTTTCCAAGTCATCCGTCTATTCGGGTAACAGCTCTTTTGAAAGAAAAGAGTGAATGAGGAGGAAGAAAGATGGAGAGAAAGAAAAAGGGGTTTTTGAAAAAAGCAAGAAACGTGATGCTGCTGGTGGCGGCATGCCTATTGATGTTGGGAGGCTTGCCGAAAGGGTTTACAGAAAACGTGCAAGCGGCGGAAGTGAAGCTCGATAACCGGACAGCCATTCAAACGGTCATCGAAAAAGAATTCAACGGACCGGACAAAAAGTACCGCGAACTTTGGAATGCAGCGATGAAAGAACTCTCGAAAGAGTTGACGGAAGAGCAGTACCAGGAATATCTGAAATCACCAACCAACTTGAATTTATTGGCTTATACGGAAAAAACCTATGCACCTTATTTCACTGAAAAAGGCTATGACGTGTTCACTTATACAGGAGATGCGTTCATGGCAAGCATGTATCCAGGCGATTTCAATTTGAAAGTGTCCAATATCAAAATCAAACAGAATATGAAAAGAACCAAATCGTATAATTTCACTTTCGAAGTGACTTACACAAATCCGCACAAACAATCTTCCGTCTTCAATTACCGAGGAAAAGCGAGTTTGCTGCAGCCCGGAAAGATCAGCGTCATCGAATTTACGGACTTGAACGGGCTTGAAGACGAATTGAATAAACTCAATAAAAAATAAAAGCTGCCTTTGGCGGCTTTTTGTTTTGGAGATTTGAAGGAGACATCTGTACTGGGAGTTTCAATGAATCTGTATCATTATAGGTTTACTGAAATAAAGGACCTCATAGAAAATAAAAAAGAACGGCTAAAAGGATCCCTCCTTTCAGCCGTTCTTTTTTCATTTTCGTCGCCAGCCTTGGAATTCCGCAGCCTTAAAATTATAGAGCGGTTTTAGAATGGACTGGATTTCAATGGTTTCTTTCGTGTTTTGGATAATTTCATCCATCGGTTTATAAGCAAATGGCGACTCATCGATAGTGTCCTGGTTCACACTCGTCGTATAGACATCTTTCATCGTATCCGTGAAATCGTCTAAGTTCAGAAGGGCTTTCGCTTTAGTGCGGGATAGGATGCGTCCTGCACCGTGCGGGCCGGATTGGTTCCAGTCGTCGTTGCCTTTGCCTTTTGCCAGTAGGGAGCCGTCGCGCATATTTATGGGAATCAGCACAAGCTCATCTTTTCTTGCGGAAATGGCGCCTTTTCGCAAAATCATATGGTCCAGGTCAATGTAATTATGGACGGTGTCGATGCGCCCAGCTTCTTCAAAATTCATCGCTTCCAACAACACCTGCATCATCGCTGCCCGGTTCCATTTTGCGTAATTCTGCGCAATTTTTAAATCGTTGAAGTAATCTTCCATCAGGGAACCCTGTAGATAAGCAAGATCATTCGGAATGGCCGGCTTCGCTGATTTATAAGATTTCATCGCGGCTTGAATTTCCCGCTCGCGCCCTTCAGCTTTTAGCTGGGCAATCATTTCATTTAATCCTTCTTTATCGCTTGTCAGGCTTTCAATGGCTTTTTTCTGGTGGTAATTCGCAACGCGTACACCTAAATGACGGCTGCCGCTATGGATGACCATAAACAGCCGGCCATCTTCTGTTTGGTTCATTTCAATGAAATGATTGCCTCCGCCAAGCGTACCGAGCGAAAGAGCGGCTGTTTCTTTTGAAAAATTCGCCAGTACTTGATCAAGGTCGATGTGGCGGATATATTCATGAGCGGTTTGGCGAATCGATTGGCCGGAAGGGACAAGCGTCTGCACCGCTGCATCCAGTTTCGCAAAATCCACATCGGTCTTTTTAACTTCCACACACAGCATTCCACACCCAATGTCCACGCCCACCAAATTAGGAACGACACGGTCAGTCACTTTCATGGTAGTGCCGATAACCGCGCCTTTTCCTGCATGGCAATCTGGCATAATGCGTACATTTGCTTCATGCGTAAGTTCTTCGTTTAAAAATCCTTCTATTTGAGCAACCGTGACTTCATCAATATTATTTGTGAAAACTTTTGCATCGCTGTACTTGCCTTTAATAACTTTCATCGCCCTCAACTCCATTTAAGTGATTCATCATAATCTGCTTTATAAAATCTCTATTGTAACGGAATAAAAAAGAAAAGAAAGAAAATTCTCGCGGAATTTATTTGACAAGAGGAACTAGGAGGATAATTCCTGATTCACAATGAATGTAACAGCAAGACAAAAATCACGGCTGCTATGTGGATGGCAGGAAATTTAAAAGAGAAAAGGAGGGAAGAAGATGGCAAAAGTCTGTTTTGGAATGATCATGTCGCTCGATGGGTTTGTGAACGACCGAGACGGGGAGATGGGCAAGCTGTATGCAAGTTTTGAGCCGAACGAGGAGATCAATAACATGATGGCACGGACGGGTGCCGTCATACTCGGCCGCCGCACGTTTGACTTGGCAGACGCCGATTCCTATGCAGTGGATTACGAGTTTCAAGTGCCGCTATTTGTGGTGACCCATCATCCTCCGGCCGTACATCCGAAAGAAAATGACCGGTTGACCATCAAGTTTATCACTGAAGGCATTGAAAGCGCAGTCCAGCAGGCAAAAGAAGCGGCGGGAGAAAAAGACGTGCTGATTCTCGGAGCGGATGTTTTCCGGCAAGCATTAAGAGCCGGGCTCGTGGAAGAGCTGCAGATGGCGATTGCCCCGATTCTTCTTGGGAAAGGGCTCCGTCTATTCGAGGAGCTGGAAGAACTGGAAATCCAATTAGAAAAAATCCGGGCCATCGAAACCCGCGAGCAAGTGGAGATTTGGTATAAAGTGCTTCGGTGAGACCCCTCTAACGCAAGAGTTGAAAGCCAGTAGTGAATATTCGCTCTCTATTCTACTGGTTTCAATTGAAAGAAACTTTTCATATTCTATAAATATTTCTTCTGAATTTCTACGCCTTTGACGCAACACCCTGAAAAAGGCATCCATTAATAAAATTTTCGAGGGGCAGATAAAAAGGATTAGACGACTTCAAAACAGGGGATAGGAGATACACGCTGAAAGTATTTCATGAATTGGAGGAATGGCAAATGAGCAAGGTGACAGTAGGAACAGAAAACGGTGCGCCAATTGAACTTCATGTGGAAGATGTAGGTTCAGGAAAACCAGTCGTCCTGATTCATGGCTGGCCGCTTAGCGGTAGATCGTGGGAGAAGCAAGTGCCGGCATTAGTGGAAGCAGGCTACCGGGTTATTACATACGATCGGCGCGGGTTCGGGCAATCTTCGCAGCCTTGGAGCGGCTATGACTATGATACATTTGCAGCCGACTTGAATGAAGTTTTGGAGCATTTGGACCTCGAAGATGCAACCTTGGTTGGATTTTCGATGGGCGGCGGGGAAGTGGCGCGCTATATTGGCACATATGGAACGGGACGCATTTCAGGCGCCGTATTGGCAGGGGCAGTGCCGCCGTATCTTTATAAAACAGATGAAAACCCGGACGGCGGCTTTGACGATGAAGCGATTAAAGGCTTGGAGGACGGAGTCAAGGCCGACCGGCTCGCTTTCCTTAATGACTTTTCAAAGAACTTCTTTACTGCAGGAGAAAAAAGCGATTTAGTCAGCGAAGAATTCCGGATCTACAACCGCGACATCGCCGCTTTTGCTTCACCGAAAGGTACACTGGACTGCATCGCTGCGTTCAGCAAAACCGACTTCCGGCAAGATCTCGAGAAATTTGATGTACCGACCTTAATTCTTCACGGGGATTCCGATGCCATCGTGCCGCTCGAAGTAAGCGGACAAAAAGCGCATGAACGCATCGCAAATAGCCAGCTTGTAGTTGTGGAAGGCGCGCCGCACGGGTTCAACGCCACACATGCGGAAGAATTCAATCGAGCGCTTCTTGACTTTTTGAATAATAACTAAATCATTAGTTGGCTACGAGTGGGCCTGTTCTTCGGAATAGGCCTGCTTTTATTTTGTCTATTCAACAAGGTGGAAATGGTAGAATTGATGAAAGCCCATTGTTTTGTGTAACATAGCAGGAATTTTATCGGGTACTATGGAAGGCTTCTATAAGAAAAATGAAATAAATGTGCAGGGGGAGAAGCGATGTTTAATCAAAAAAGAATACGTGATTACGGTGTGGAAGTTGGCCGGCTGAAGACCGGAGCGCGTAATGCAATCACCGATGTCGAAGGCGTGTCTGTAGGACATGTGACACTCAGCGGCGGCAATATGCAGACAGGGGTGACCGCGATATTGCCGCATCCAGGAAATCTCTTTAAAGAAAAATTAGTTGCTTCAAGCCATGTTATCAACGGGTTCGGGAAAACGATGGGGACAATCCAGATGGCGGAACTTGGAACTTTGGAAACGCCGATTTTGTTGACGAATACACTGGGCATCGGGACGGCAGCGGATACACTGATCGATTACATGATGGAGCAAAATCCGGAAATTGGCCGGACAACGGGCACGGTCAATCCGGTCATCGGGGAATGCAACGACATGTTCTTAAATGACATCCGGGCGAAGCACGTAAAACCGGAACATGTGCGCGAAGCACTGGAAAATGCAAGCATCGAATTTGAAGAAGGCGCGGTTGGAGCAGGAAGAGGAATGCTTTGCTATTCGCTCAAAGGCGGCATCGGTTCGGCTTCCCGCATCATGGACATGGAGAGTGGAGCATATACAATCGGTGTTTTAGTGCTGTCCAATTTCGGCATCTTAAGCGATTTGTTGGTCAAAGGCAAAGCAGTCGGCAAAGAATTGAAACAAGCGATGTCGGATTCCCATAAAGAAGAAGACAAAGGCTCGGTCATGATTATTGTGGCAACGGATCTTCCGGTATCCGAGCGGCAATTGAACCGGATCCTTAAACGTTCAGTAGCGGGCTTATCGAGAACAGGCTCCATCATTACGAATGGCAGCGGGGAAATCGTCCTCGGCTTTTCCACAGCGGCGAAAATCCCGCATGATAAACCTGCGCAGCTTTTGGAAATTAAACAAATCCACGAAGAAGAAATGGACATCGCTTTTCGGGCAGTAGGCGAAGCGGTGGAAGAAGCCGTCTTGAACTCACTTGTGACTGCAGAAGCGGTCGTTGGACGCGATGGAAACTCTCGCCCCGCGTTTAAAGATTTAATTGAAGAATTCGGCATATCTCTTATTTAAAAAGAAGTCCGCAAAGCAGGAGTGAAAAGATGGATAGGAAAAAGGACGAAGCAAAGAAAGGGTTAGGAAGCTATAAAGGAGGCGCACTCTTATCAGGAGTGCTTCTCATAGTGTTAATCCTTCTAAACGACCAACTCTACAGTAACGTTATGAATCTAAGTTTGCCGGTTACGCTGATTGTCTTACACGTTCTCATTTTTAAGTATCTGCTACCCCAAAAACGATATGTGGCGTATTCCGGTTTCCTGCTTGTACTGGGGCTGGCCATTTACTTGGCGCTTCCAGCACTCACGCAACAAGAGGCTCAGCATAAAGTGTCAGGGCGCTATCAACTGGGGCAAGTAGAGGCGACGACTGTTCCTACTCTTCTGGCTAATTCCTGGAATCCTTTTGAAGCGGATAGTGCCTACTTTTTCACGGGGCAATCGCCAGCCAACGAACAAATTTATTTGCTGGTGAACCCGGAAAATGGAAAAGTGGTCGTAAGTGAACCATACGAAACGAAGGATTTGGAGAAAAATAAATGAGGTGAGCAGGTGAGAAAAGAGCGGGAAGAAGAAATCGTCAAAGCATTTTTCGAAAAAGATGTGCAGGAAAGAGTGCTGCATGAATTATTTTCTCCGAAGAAGCGGGACCAGGCTTTAAATCGTCTTTGCCATCAATACAGGAGGATGTTAAAGGGGAAATATATGATTGAAGTAGCGCCTCCTAATTCAGATCCGGAAGCCATTTATAGGCTGCTAAAAGCTGAAGGAGCCGAAAAGGCCGTCTATTCCCTCTCCTATAATGAAAAAAATGATGGAAAAGAGATGCCGCTTCTCGAAGCCATAGAACAGGCTGTCGGTTTTGGCATGCCATCCATTATTTTCCTGCATTCCCGGGGAGTTGGCTTATTTCGAAGCTGAACAAGGTTTTGGACCGCCGCCGCGTTTTTTGTTGAAGCGTCCAAAGCAAAAATAAAAAAGAAATCAGCTTAAAGCCGATTTCTTTTTTATTTGGTGATCAGATCAAGCTGAATCTGCTGCTCTTCAAAAAATTTGACAACCTTTTCAGTCGGGACAAAAGAAGGGATCGTGAACTTTTTTTCGCTGCCGTCGTTCAAATAGAAGCGAAGGGTTCCGGTAGCCGTACCGGCCGTATGGAAAGTGGACTTGGTTTTCATTTCTGCTTTACGGATGGCTGTAGAATGGAATTCGAAATTGTTTTTTTTCGCAAGCAGGCTTTGCGGATTCTCGCTCATTTGGCGATCGACGGCAGCTTCCCGTTTCTCGATGCGTTTGGTTAAAATGAGCTTTCGAAAAGCCATAAAGGCAAGGCCCACAACGAGCGGCAGATTATCGTCGCTCGCTTTATCATAAAACTGGCCGCCGACTTTTGCGAAAACAAGAGAAGATTTGGTTGGATAAACTTTATAATAATGATCCAGCGCCAATGTGCTTGGTGCAAGTAAATGGATGGTCGAATTCATTAATTTTCCCCTTTAAATATTCATTTTGAAAGAAATTCATCATTTCTTTCCTAGTATGCGTGATGAAAGAAAGAAAATAAAGAAGTTTTTGAGGGATATATCCGAAATTTATCAAGTTATTTACATTAATACGGATAAAAGGTAAGGAAACGGAGTGGCGTTTCAAAAGCAAATTGAATCTTTTAAGGAATGGTGCAGAATCACAATGAGAAAAATGACGATTTGGAGTGAAGACGGAAAAGTCGAGATTGCCGTTCTGGAAAGAAACTTTCCTGAAGAGGGCGGAACGTGGAGCGGCGATTGGGTCGCATCGACGGTATCTGTAGACATTCCAGGCTATAAAGCAAATTTTGAAGCCGATTTACGAACAGGTGAATTTGCCTCATTTCTAAAGGAGCTCGAAGCCATGAACAGCGAGCTAAAAGGAACCGCTGCATTTGAACCTCTAGAAAAAATAGTGGAAATTACAGGGGAAATGAATTCACTGGGCGGGATTGTTTGGGAAATCGAAACTTCCTATCCGTCGGGAGGCGACACCGTTTTGCAATTTACGCTAGGCGCCGACCAAAGCTATTTGCCGGCTTTGATCCAGGAACTGAAGGAATTGCTGGAGGAATTTCCGGTTTTGGAAAAGTCGGAAAAGGAGACTGGCTTGCTAAGAAACATGTTCTGGAACATGCGTCAGTAAACTTTGCGCCTCTGGATTAGCTGAAGAATCCGCCTGGTAAACTATGTGACACCTTGCAAATCGCAAGGTGTTTTTTATGAGAAGCCGCCGAGTAAATGAGATAAGGGCTGCTTTCCATATTTACACTTCTAACAGAAACGATTTAATTGTCAGAAAAGTGTATAATTGGATGACGAGCGATCAAGGGGAAAAGGAGAGAAAGAAAATGGAGAACTACACTTTAGCCACAGGCTATCAGCAAAGGGAAGAGCTGAAAGAAGGCTTTAACTGCCTTGCAAACCGATCAATTTAGATTTTCGGCCTTGGTATTGGCGAAACAGCCGTTGTTGGATGGCCATTTTAAATTTCCGCTTACTTCCCATTACTAATATTTTCAGCATGAAAAAAAGGCTGTCTCCTAAAGCCAGTTTCACCGCTTCTTGAGATAGCCCCATTGTTATATTCATTTTAAACTTCTTTTACGACGGTTCCGGCATACACATCATGCGGGAATATAGCACCGCCAGAAGCATTGTATGTTTTCGGGTCTTTTAAATACACGATGGAACTGGCAGTATCGCGATAAAGCATGCGTTTGATGATCTGTTCCGGAGTAAGTTCTCCGCCGTTTTCATTTTGAATTTGAATGCCTGCCGCTTTGTGCCCAATCGTCTGACCGCTTCTCCGCAGTTGGGCATATTCCAAGCCATACAGCACAAGCGAAGGTGCCGCTACTGCATAGAAAAAACTATTTTTCACTTTCTTTTTCATAGCCTGTTCTATAGCGATAGAGACTGCTGTAGAAACGGCCGTATCAATCAGAATGCCTTTCACTCTCTTTTTCGTTAACCTATCCATTTTGTTCATCCTTCCCAAATAAATGGTTTTCAAGCGATCTCAGACCTTGAATGGCGTTTGGAATTGCTTGGCCTAAATTACTATACTGGTCGGTTCCCGGGAAAGTTTCATTTTTCTTCAGCCTCATTTTTGGAAGAGCCTTTTGGGAAAAGGAAAAAGAATAAAGTGAGGAATGCAGCTCCTATAAAGTAAACTAAATATAATAAGAACGGATATTTTTCATCATAACCACCTTTAAATCAAGAAATAAAGTAAGGACAGGGTAACATAAGGTAAAAAATCCAAATAAAGGAATTTTCGAGGGAGCTGCAAAAGAATCAAAGCAGATAAAAAGATGACCAGAGTTTTGAAACAGTTGAATTATTCAATGACTGAGAGGAATTGTCATGCGGAAGACAAGTGCGGTAAATAACCATTTTTTGAAAGCCGGCGGGTTTTTGTTCTTTTTCATACTGACTTCTCTATTGATCAAAAATGGCTTTACTTTGCTCGACAGCAGGCAGCAAATTGACGGCGCCGGCATCGGCGTCTATTTTCTGTTCTTTGAAATCAATGACCGCATTCCTTCGAGCGATATTCTTTTTTATGCCATTGGCTTTTTTGCAGCAAGTATTGCCGCTGCTGCAGCTCCATTTATTCTATTTTATCGTAAAGTTTTAACATATATTCGTTCGGTCTGGTTGTAGAGCTTGTCACAGTTTCACTTAAGTAAAAGAGCGATTAAAAAAGAGAGATGAGGATACAGGGTGGAGATGTTTACAAAGGAATTGGCTAAAAAAGCGACAATGCCGTTCTTATTATTAAGTTGGGCGGTTTTCTCCATAGCAGGGTGCTCGCCGAAAGCGGTCGAAAAAGAAACAGAAGTGCCGGCCATGGCTGCGCAAAGCAAACTGGAGGATCAGGCTGGCTTTGATGCCTTGATGGAAGAGCCGGTGTATCAGGAATTTACAGGATACATGGAAAAAGTCTACGCTGAACATTTCACAGATAATGGCTATGTGAATTTCATTAATACCGCTCCAGCATTTATGTACAGTGCCTATACAGGGAAGTATCAGTTGGTGCCTTCCGATATCGAGATTACGCAGAATAAACAGGAACCGACTTTGTATGATTTCACGTTCAAGGTGACTTATACAAAAAGTGCAGAAACTGGAGAGTTCACTTTCACAGGAAATTCCATGGTGCCGGAGGAAGGGAAGATTGGCTCAATTCAGTTTGAAGACCAGGACGGCCTGCAGGCCAAATTGCTGGAAGCCGATTAATCAAATGAGAAACTGCCGCAGGGTGGCTTTTTTAGCATAAAAAAAGGCGGCTGTTATACATCCGCCTGTCTTACGTTTATAATTTGTTTTCTGACAGACACCACAATCCAGCAAAAAACCAGCGAGACTGCAGGCAGTATCAGATTCCAAGGTGAATAGTAGATGCCTCCACTAAAGCCATAGCTGCTGAAATACCAGGTTTCATAGGCCAGATTCAATAGCAGTGTCACCAATGGGCCAATAAAAATCTTTCCGGTGATAAGAGACACGGCGATGCCGATGCCAATCACGACAATGGGAAGAAGGACAAGTTGAAAGAGAAATGGGTCGATTGAGTTGGTAAATTCCATAGGTAGCCTCCGCTTCAGTTGATCGAAATCCATTATATCAAAAATTCCCTTTTTTGGTTAAAAAGTTAGAATAAAACTTTTTTCGGAATTTGGAGGTCTAATCGGGAAGGAGGGGGGATTTGATGATTAGAAAACAACTTCGCGATTTTTTTGGAAAGATTATGACCGATTTGCCAAAAAGCTTGGCTATGCGGATTGGAAAGAAGCGGAAGAGGCCACATTCGCGATTTTTTCTTGTGGAGTTGATGGCTGGTGGTCAGCAACTGAACTTTCGGATCAACGATGGGCAGTTTGGAATGATGAAGGACAGCCCCCATACCCTTTTAAAATTTTTAATCGATGGGAAGAAGCGATTGCCTTTCTTCGTGAAGAATTTGAAAAAGAGGAAATCGATGAAGGAAATTGGTGTCCGGAAGGATTTGCCGAAGGGGAAAATGTATTCGAAAAGAAACCGGATAGGTCCATTAAATGAGGATGTAGAAGGGATTGCAGAAAGGAACGAAATAGCCGATGTATGAAAAAAATCCGTTAAAAATAACCCCGGGTTATCCCGTAGATAGAGCAGCATCCATTCGTTTGGTGCATTACAGTCAATCCTACTATTGCGATTTTCAAAATCGGGAAGAGCTCTTAAGTTTTTTGGAAGATTGCGAAGGACAATATGTTTCTATAGGCACGGAGACCTCGAATTCTTTACTGGAAGGATTGGGTGCCATTCGGATGTTCCTTCCTATACGAAAGAGAAGATTGACAAGAAAACTTCCTATATTGCATGGAGCTTGAAAAAAACAGCGTTCATTCAGCATGAAGCTTTGATAAATTTTATCGTCATGATAGCAGAAATCAATGACTTCGTTTTTATTGCAGTAGATCCCTC
Organism: Planococcus ruber; assembly: GCF_022819085.1. Classification (GTDB taxonomy): domain Bacteria; phylum Bacillota; class Bacilli; order Bacillales_A; family Planococcaceae; genus Planococcus; species Planococcus ruber. Next base: position 747,915 of record NZ_JALHAG010000001.1, read on the forward strand.
TCCTAAAACGAAATTAGTCGAAGCTAAAACGCGAAAGTTAATCATCGATACGCGAGTTGCCCCTCTGTATGCCATCTTTAATTACGATGTAGAGAGCCTTATCGTATTCGAATAAAGGAGGGAATGGAATGAAAGAGGAGATCCTGAAAGCGGCGCATCAATATGTCAGAGGCGAAATACCAAGAGCAGAAGTCATTAAAAAAGCCGGCAATTATTATAAATTGAATACTTATCACGAAGAAGGCATCATTTCCAGCTTATTCAGCCATCTTTTTGAAGATCCGGAAGACAACGAGTTGAGCGTGACAAGAAAAGCAATCATGCGAATACTTAATAACTACCTAGAAAGAAAGATGACGTTGGAAGAAGCGGAACTGTGGTTTTGGGACGTACTTCATTTAAATATTGATGGCCCTGAACAAGAAGAGGAACTTATTTCGTGCCTTTTATATTTGTACGACAATCTCGCTATTAATGGAATCACGGACAAAGAAACTGAAGAAGTACTTGGGATTTTAGAAAATGTATCAGATTCAGAGAGAGCCCGGCGTGAAATTGAAGAAATATTTGAGAGAAAGAGTCCATATAAGACTTGATGAAAGGAAATTGAAAGATAGAGGGAGGCATAGCATGATGAAAGACAACCCGCTAATCCACATACTTATTGCAGCTGCCCTGATTGCCGGTGTGTGGAAGTGGTATGATTCCGGCTTAGAACCGCCTGAGCAGCCGATTCTGCTTGTTGCCTATAACGATTTAACAGATGAAGAAGAATCACTAATCCAGTTAACACCAAAAGATTCCGAAGTGGAAATCACGGTGGTGGATGAGGCCATCAAAAAGGTTATCGATTCCGGCTACACGAAAAAACTTCTTTACAAAGTTACTTTCCGCCATACGGAAACGCAATCTGCGGGAAATCTGGTCCTCTATGTAGACATGAATAAGGAAGCGGTAGTGGGCAGAGGGTTTGATGAGAAAAGCGGGGCGTATTTGAAATGAAAATTTTATATTGAATACTCAGCGTCACTTTTAGAGTTAACTTGCGTTAAATTTAAGTGCTATTTTGTATGTGTTAATGAAGAAGCCCAACAACCTCTTCGAAAAAAGATTGTTGGGTTTCTTTCTACTTGATTTATAGCAATTATCGAAAAAATGCTAAATCTGAAACAAGCTATTATTGCTAATTATTTTCAGAATACATTTTAGGTGCTATCAAATTAGTACGCTTTGTCACTGCCGGTGATAAAATGATTCTTCCGCAATTTTGATGAAGCCTCTTTTCGGGGATTACAGCAGTAACGATTCTTTCAGGAAGAAATATGCATTTGTTTTTTGAAGTCTTTTATTCACACCAGCGCACCGCAAGTTCAATTAGTAAAAGGTTCTCGGAGTGGTGGGAAGCAGACCTTGTAAAAAGAACCAAAATTGAAGTAGATCATTACAACCGGAAGTATTATTATAAGCTGTCCAAAAGGGGCTATTGGTTTTTGGGACAGGACAGGTACCTGACTGCAAAACAAATAGAAATTCGTTTGAAGTATCAAGCCGCCACTAAAGTACCGTACGCTCACAAATATGTATTGGTATGGATTGAGTATTTTTGAGAAAGCTAATCGGATTTTCCCATCTACTTAGTATTCTTTAATAGGTTGGGCCAGACATGGGGAAAGAATAGTTTCAATTTTTATGGATAGGAAGGAAGAGGTAGTATGCAATTTCCAACACGAATAGGCGTTGATCCGGCTGGATATATCTTAAATCAAACATCAACACAGAAAATCCATCCAGTATATCGGGAACTGCTGAATCAGATTCTTGAGATGTTAAAAAGATGCGCAGGAGCTAAGGTACATAGCGTCTATATCTACGGCAGTGTAGGAAGAGGAGAGGCGGTTCAAGGAACTTCAGATATTGATTTATCAGTCCTATTGACATCCCCGCTGCTCCCGCAAGAAAAGGCCCTTTTAGATCGTGAGACAGCGGCGCTTGTTCACTTGAATCCGCTTGTACCAAAAGTAGATTATGATATGGGAGTCGTAGCCGAAGTCCTAAAACAAGAGAACCAATTTTATTGGGGATTTTGGTTGAAGCACGTCTGCAGCTGCATTTATGGAGAGGATCTATCCGTGAAATGGCCCCAAATGAAACCCGATATTCGAATCTGTCAGGCCATGAACCAAGATCTTATGGAGACACTGGCCGGCTATCGAAAGGCGATTTTGGAAAAAGAGACCGATGCGTATACGCTGCAGTCCATTTTAAAGCGGATTGTGAGGGGGGCTTATTGCTATGTAGCGGTGAGAGATGAAAGCTGGTCCACCGATATCCGTGAAAATCTCCAAATTCTCCAGCATTATTTCCGGGATGAAGCATATTTCAAGGGAATTGAAGAAGGGCTTCTTCTCCAGAAGCCCCTCAACAGAGATGATGTCCTAAATTGTTTGGATTACTTCATTACTTGGTTTAGCGAACACTCGATCGAAGGAAAAGAATAAGGATTGCAAGAATAGAAATCGTTTATTTTTTCTGTATTCAAGTCATTGGGGTTAGACGCATCCAGAAAGTAGGATGATTGCCATTTTTGGCTTTGAATCGCTTGTTTACTGCTTGGACTATCCCGGATTGGATAAATTCTTATCGCCATTTTTCCCCTGGGACGAAGAAGATCTAAGAATATGAAATAGAAAAAAGGAGACCGGTAGTGCACCCCGAAAGTTAGAGTTCTAATCTGATTTTGGGGCGCACCACCTTCTCGACTGCGATCATAGAAGCTGATAAAGTCTTATACCAATTTTTACTGTTTTTCATTTCTTGCTCCTTATAGTGTTTTAAGTTGTGCGAGTCCAATAAACATTTGTTCAACTTATATAGAAAAGTAAATGTGAGTGAACAGAACGGAGGAAAAATATGTGCAGCCAAAGCGTCCCGGCAATCCGGAATCTGAAGGATCTGGTGAAGGTATTAAAAACTGATCATGAAAGAATTATCTTTTTAGAGACGCGCCTCTCCCAAGTGGAAAGTACAGTTACATTTGCTAAGAAGCATGGCAAAGAAGCGCTAATGCCTGTCGATTTTATTACAAGGTCTTAAAATCGATGAGTTTGGTTTAGGGTACTTGCTTAATAATGTAAAAGTCGACGGAGTTATTTCCACGCGGGCAAATGTCATTGCATCTGCAAAAAAATGAAGCATTATAGGGAGTCACAGATGGTTTGCTCTGGATTGTCATGCACTCGCCCATAATATGGATATATCGGGAAATCCAACCGGAATTTACTGAAATACTTCCAGGCATAATTCCAAGTATTATTAAAGAGATTCAAAATGCCACTGGGATACCAGTAATAACCGGAGGCTTGACCGAACAAAAGGGCATATGGCTATCAAATCCGGGGCTTATGCTGTAATTGCATCTAATGTAAAATTATGAAAAGACCGTTAGGAATAAGAAACGAATTTATAATAATTAGAAAAATTAACGCGATTGAATTGACAGCGTTTTCATAAACTATTATACTAGGTATAAGTTAACAGCTCGTGACGAGATTAAGAGACACATTGAGTACTTTGGGCAAGCCCCGAAGGTATTTGATGTGTCTTTTTGTGTGTGATGAGTATGAGAATAGGAGGAGTCGAGGGAGAGTTCAGATATCAAAATTACATTGAGTTACAAGTAATAACTTTGTGAAACAAGGGGGATCATCATGAAAAATGTAAAAAGACCATTAATTTTATTGATTGTCGCACTATTACTTATTGGTATCGGCAGTGCAGTTGCTGCTAGCTTTAACAGTGCCGGCGGGGATGTAGATGTGTCCCGTATTTATTTTGACACTGAGCGGGGAGAGCTGTCGGGTTTGCTTTATAAGCCAGAAGGGGCAGACGAAGAGGCAAGGCCGACAATCATCGCCACGCACGGGTATTTGAACTCTGGTGAAATGCAGGATGCCCAAGCCATCGAAATATCTAAGCGGGGTTATGTAGTCCTGGCGCTGGATATGTATGATCATGGACATTCTACTGGAACGATGGAGAAACCGATTCCGTTCTTCTCCTTCTGGCCGCAAGCTATGTATGATGCGGTCCAATACATGTATGAACAGGATTATGTATTGAAAGATGGCGAAGGAAATGGGATTATCGCTGTTTCCGGGCACTCCATGGGTGGCTTCTCTTCAACGCACGCAGTGATGTTGGATGAGGTTGATTTCCAGGAATCAGGTATCCGTAAAATTCAAAGTTCCTTGACGATGGGTTCTGATTATCAGTGGTTGAAAACACTTGGCTATACAGACGAACAAATCAACGCTTCCTATGGGCCGCGTCCTTCAGGGAAAATTGCTGGAGTTTACGATGAATTTTTCTTTAATGCAGAAGCGGCTGCGGCGGGTCAGCCTGTCGTTAAGAAAGACTACGTCAGTACAGCCGAAGGCCTTGGGTTTTTAGGCGGATTGGAATCAGCGCAAGCGGGTGAATTTTATGAAGTGGATGGCGGTCAACGGATTATTTACCAGCCTAACGAAACACATCCATGGAATCATTTTTCACAGCAGTCTACTGAATATGCAATCGACTTCTATGACACAGCTTTTTCGGATTACGGTAATTTAGTGGAAATCGGTGAAGATGGACAAACATGGATGTGGAAAGAATGGTTTTCATTTATAGCTTTGATAGGTTTCTTCCTCCTTTTCATTCCAGTTATCAGCTTGTTGACGAAACTTCCATTCTTCAATTGGGTTTACACAGAGCGTCCGGCGGCGCTTTCTGCACCAAAATCAGATGGTGCGAAACTTGCTGGTTATATACTGCTTATTGTGGGAGCGCTTTATCCGGCCCTTTTCTTTACGGCATTATACAGCGCTAATGAAACAGGGATGACCTTGCTGCGTCAAATCAGCATGACCGCCATTGGATTATCTGGGCTGATATTATTGTTCAGCTTTGTAAAAAATTCCGCCAAGTCAGTAAAAATGGGCTCGGGGCTAATTCTTGGCTTAAGCATCGTACAATATATTTTCCTCCGTCAGCAGGAACGATTTTTTGCGACTACCGAATGGTTTGGCGGAGCTACTGTCAATCCAATTCTCTTCTGGGCTATCAATGTTGCGATAGTGACGCTGATGATTTTGGTTGGTTATCACTTTGTTTCGAAAAAAGCAGAAGGAGCACGTTTCGCGAATTATGGATTACGTGCTAACATCAAAACGATCATCTCAACTTTTGTTACCGCTATACTTGCTGTCATTATCGGATATGCTGTCCTCTATTTAGTGGATGCAATTTTCCAAGTCGATTTCCGTCTATGGACCGTAGCAGTAAAAACATTTGAAGAACAGCATGTATGGGCTCTTTTACGCTATGCGCCATTATTCTTCATCTACTATTTCATCATCGGAATATCAGTCAATGTCAATACAGCCAGCAGTTTTTATGATGGATGGAAAGGTTATGGCATATCCATTCTCCACTTTATCGGTGGATTGATCCTATATTTGATCTATCATTATGGCTTGTTGTTCATTACAGGGACGGGCGGCTATCCTGCAGAGTCATTATCATCGATTATTGTAATCGGTCTTGTGCCGATCCTTTTGGTAGCAGCAGTTTACAATCGTTACTTTTTCAGAAAAACTGGAAATGTCTATGTTGGGGCATTTCTGAATACAATTCTATTAACGATGATTACTTTAGCAAATACAGTTCTTTATACAATACTCTAGTGATTTAAAGAATGAAGGGGAAGGGGGAAGGGATAAATGAACCGCACCCCAAATGGGTCACTTTTTTAAGTGTCTACCATTTGGGGTGCGGTTCAGTCATGTTACAAGCCCTTTTTTTGTTAATAATAGAGGATTATTTTATTTAAACCGTGTTTATGAATAAAAAAATAGACAAATAAGGCCTTTTCTTTTGTGTACTTTATAACGCTCTGTGAGAAACTGATATTGATATTTCCAAAAGGAAAAGCACCATCAATGTAGGATGGCGCTGTAAAGTGTAAGCATCAACTAAGGGGGATTGATTAGCTGACTCCACATATCAAGGCATTCCACCTGGAGGAGAATGTCCCAATCATGCTTGACGCGTTTCGGGATTTCGAATGATTTGAAATCCTCTTGGAAAATTTCTGCTTGTTTGAAAATCTCAAGCAAAAAAACACCAATCAAAGATATGGCTGAAAAATGGAATGTTTCCCGAGCCGCCATTTATCGTTGTTTGGAAAAACAGTAAATCGGAAAGGTTGCTGCTTATGCAGAATGTACCACTTCCTTTAACTGGCTCTTCAGAAGAACATTGTAAGAATCCGAGAAATCGATCAACTTAGTTGGACTACATTAGAAGTGGTTGAAGCTGATCACGACAATTTAGTTATCGGTATTAAATAAACATAAAAGCTATCTTCCTTAAAAAAGGAAAGATAGCTTTTATGCCAAGTAAGACTTGAACTAGGTGCAAAATAGCACTTAGAGTGCCTGAATACGCAATTGACTATTTTCCCAATAGACTGTAAAATCAATAGTCCTGCCAGCTAAATGCTGGCATCAAGGGAACTGTGAAAAGTTCATTCTTCTAGTGAAAAGGATGGAGACCATGAATAAAGAACAATTGATGGAAAGCGCACGCAGCATGAAAGAAAGAGCATATATTCCCTACTCGAAATTCCCGGTAGGCGCTGCTTTGTTGATGAAAGACGGCACAGTGGTCAACGGGGTAAACGTAGAAAATGTTTCACTAGGCGCTACAAACTGTGCGGAACGGACGGCCATCTTCACAGCTGTAGCCCAAGGATACAAAAAAGGTGATTTCGAAGCGATTGCAGTAGCGGGGAACACGGAAGACTACCTTCCGCCTTGCAGCATCTGCAGACAGGTTATGGCGGAGTTCTTCTCGCCTGAAATGCCGGTTTATTTAACGAATGAGAAGAAAGAAATATTGGAATTAAAGTTAAAAGAGTTATTGCCATATGCTTTCTTAGATTTGGAAATGTAAGATTTGATCCATCAAATACAGGCAAGAAAAGGAGTTGTCCCGAAAGCATTTTGGGACAGCTCCTTTCTTTTTGGGCTAAGAAAAGAAGTATTTCAAAAAGTTTGTAACGAAATGAAGCGTCAAGGTATGAATACAATGAACAGGAAAAGTGAAGGCAGCCAAGAAACAGCTTGAAGAGGTGTATGAAGAAAGCCAACCGAAAATCTACGCATTCTTTTACGCCAAAACAGGCAACCGGGCAGCCTCTCAGGACCTTTGCCACGATACGTTTATGAGGCGTGCAAAAGTATTGTGTCGTTTAATGGCGAGTCTACGTTGTCGATCTGGATCTTCGGCATCGCCAACAACCTATTGAAAAAGTATTACCGCAAAAACAAGTACCAGCAGAATTTGATGGAAAAGCTTGCGGTGGTTCTGGAAGCTGATATCCATTCCATCGCAGAATTGGCGGGAACCCGGGAAGATTGATACGCAGTACAACACGAATAGAGCCTCTCCCCTGATTTTCTGTTTGCTCTTCCTTAGCTTTACTATTATTTAAATGTATTTAATATACATTTGCTTCTCTACCGGTTCTTCCTGTGTCTATAGGTTCTGTTAATGGCGAAAAATTCACATTAAAATGAACAATAGGAAGGAAGCGCAAACGAGAGCGATTTCAAATATAGAGGAGACGATGTGATGAAAATCGAAACGCAGCGGCTCAAGATTATTCCGTGTAAACCGGAACACCTTCAGATGCTGGAAGAGCAATATTACGAAAATGGACCTGAAATTATGGTGTATTTGAAATCATTGCGGGAAGATCCAGAGCTTTTGGCATGGGGGCATTGGCTGGTCATCGAGAAAGCGAGCGGACAGGTCGTCGGCGATGCCGGCTTCAAAGGCAAGCCGAATGCAAACCGTGAAATCGAAATCGGCTACGGCCTGCTTGAACGGTATTGGAATAAAGGCTACGCGACCGAAACAGTGAACGGCCTGATTGAATGGGCGTTTAACACTGGAAAAGTGGAAAAAGTGCTGGCTGAAACCGAGCCGGATAATGTCGGTTCCATCCGTGTGCTGGAAAAAGCGGGCATGCAGCAAACAAAGAGAACGGATGAAATGATTTCCTGGGAAATAAAAAAGAAGAGCGTCGTATGAAGTTCTATATTGCATCGAGCTATCAGAACGTAGAATGGAAAGGAGCACGGCATGAGCAAAAAAACAAAACTATTCATCATCTTCGCTTTCGGAATGCTGGCGGGTTTTATTATCTCAGCGATTTTCAGATGAAATTTTTACCGGCACCATTGGCAGTAAGATCATATTCAACCATGTCAGCGCAGGAATTGCCAGCAACGGCATAAAAGCTTCTTCGACACTGACACCGAACAACTGCATTTCATGATCCAAGTTCCAAATGATTGAAACAGTTATGCCGATAATGGCGGTATTAGCTAAGAGAGCTGAAATAAAAATCCTTATTTTGGCCTGCTGCTTGCTGGCCATCAACCCGGACACAAACATGGAACTCATGAAAGAAAAGACGATCAATAAGAAATTCAATGGAGTGCTCCTTCCTGGAAAAGGGATTACTCATGAGACTCCATTGTCGAAAAGAAGTTGCGTTTAAGTTAAAAGTATTTTCGATATTTTTTACAATTGATGGAAACTTTTTGCATCTTCAACCGTATATAAGAGAACAGATAGGTAGGTTCGGTTATTCGGTGAAAGGAGCGGGTGTGTTTATGGGCAGGGGCAGAAAGAATGGATTCAAACCGGAGGAATTTGGAGAACGTTTTTTGGCAGAAGATTTTACCGTGATTTACCGCCAGTGCATCAAAGAGTTCCGGGAAACGATTGCCCTTCGGGATTTTATCGACTTGGCAAAGTCCTTTAACAAAGGTGTGAAAAGCTATCGCTTGGCGGATGCAACCAGCATGCCTGGATTTAAGCAATATATCTGGCTGGACGACCGGGAGGAAAAGGCGATCAATGTCGCTTTCGAGGGCAACGAAATTCAAGGAATGTACATAAAGCCTTACATAACGTATCCGAAAAGCGATAACCAATTCACCAAGACTGAATTCATCATGCCGATTGCAGAGGACTGGTTTGTGTTTTGGGGCGGGAAAAACGAGTTCATTAATTACCATTACACGTACGAACAGCAGCGCTACGCATATGATTTAGTCGTCCTGAAGAATGGCCAGACCTACCGCAACCAGGGATTGCGCAATGAAGACTATTACGCTTTCGGCAAAAAAGTAGTGGCCCCTGCCGAAGGGAAAGTCATCAGGAAAGTGGACGGAATTGCGGACAATCCGCTTGGCGAGATGAATGAGTCGAATCCTGCAGGCAATTATATTGTGCTGGAACATGAACCAAATGAATACAGTTTGCTGGCGCATTTTAAAAGAGGGTCAATCGGGGTGAGGGAAGGCGACAAGGTGGAATGCGGTCAATTTTTAGGGAGATGCGGCAATTCCGGAAATTCATCGGAAGCGCATATCCACTTTCAAGTGATGGATTCACCGGAAATGGATCAGGGCATTTCGTTGAACATCCGGTTTAAAGACGGCCTGGAGCCGATCCAAGGAGATACTGTTCATGCGGCTGTCATGGAAAAGAAACCGCAGAAACTGGATGCATTTGATAAAGCGGAAGTTGCGTTTTCGTTGTCTGATTTCTTCTTATTCATACCAAGGCTGCTCAGGCAGCTTTTCAAATAAGTGATTTTGGCTTATGCGTACCTGTAACTGAATGGCTAACTGCACGTCTACTCTGAAAAGCTGAAAGTGGGAATGGTCGATGAAAAAGACAATACTCCTGATTTTAATGGTGCTATTTCTTGCAGCATGCGGTGCGGAAGAGTCCCCGGCTGCTTCCCTGGAAGAGATGCAAGAGGATGCTGTAAATGCCAAGCCGCAGATTCAGGAAGAAGGCCCGGCACTGACCGTTGATTGGGTCGATTTTATCCAATGGGAAGGAAACCATTACCTAGCGTCAGACTCTGCTGTCCTTGAAGATCCGGAAAAAATCAGCGGAAAAGCGGGGGAAGTGGCATTCAACGTCAGTGACAATATCAATTCCACTTCATATAAAGTGAAAAATGGAGATGCAGCTTTCTGGGAGCCGGGCACCGAACTTTATCATATAGATGGACTGCCGGATTTTTTGGCCGTGAAAGACCCTTCGGAAATTAGCGGGTACAGACTGTACTTGGATAACGCGAAAAGCGAGAAGTATCCGCAGCATTTCAAAGACCTCAAACTGGAGGGAATAAAAAAAATTGAAATTTACGATCCGTTCTTCGATGAGAATGCCAGCTCACCTAAGCTGCTCAATACGCTGGAAGATGAGGAAAATGTGCAGGGGTTTTTGAAAATGCTGACAGGGGAGCATGCACCGCAAGATCCCGAGCTGATCACCAATCCGCCGGATCCTGAAATTTATGCAGCTGTTTTGCATAATGGCGAAGACCTCGCAAGAAAGTTCCATATTTATAAAGAAGGCAAGCAATGGCTATGGTATCCGTGGGACCGAGAATTCCTGCCGGAAGAAATGGGTTCTTATATCGAAAAGTAAAGCCAATTGAATAAAAATGAACATCAAAAATGAGCTTGGGGGAAAGTTTCCAAGCTCATTTTTCGGTTAAAACGGGCCTTGATTGTCGCCTCGTCCAGCATGCCGTCGGGCCTCAGCCTCTGCCGAATTCTGGTTTAGTGTATTCTCCGATTTATACGGAGTGTATTTCCCGCGTGTCACTTTATCCACGAGAAAAGCCACTAAGAAGATTGCCGCTAGAGATCCCCAAAATAACCACATCATCCAATGCATATTCATCTCCTCCTTCATGTATTTAACGTTTGTTCAGTTCAGTTAATAGTTAGTATACGGATGAATTGGAAAAAAGTTTCAATAGTCAGTTAATGGAATGAAATTTCAACCGAGCCCATTTAGCCAACAAAACAAACAGAGTTGTCCCAAACTGCTTTTGAGACAACTCTGTTTATTAACGGTTCGGCAATTCCCGGCCTTCCGCAAACGCTTTAAGGTTCGCGAGGCTCAGTTCGAATCCGTCCATATTGATGTGGACGCGCGTCCCATCTTCTTCGGGCGAAAGATCAAAGACGAATTTCAGCCCGTCCACGTCAGAAGAATAGGAGAAGCGGCTGTTCGGAATGACTTCTTCAATCGTGAAGATCATTTCGACGTGTTCGCCTTCCTCCAATTGGTTGTGTTCATTCGGTATTAATGTGAAAACGGCTTTTTCCCCGGCTTCTAAGCGTGGAATTGTCCATTCAGAACCGGGTGCGTACCAAGTGGAAAAGCTTCCATCAATCGTCAAGGCTTTCCAGACGGTATCCAAATCGGCATCGATAAAGACAGAACGTTGATCAACATTCATCGGAAGGACCTCCCATTTCTTTACATCGTATCGAATCTCCCTATTATTTTCAACTTTCAGGCAAAAGAATCCTGCCGGCAGTTGTAACCCAAGGAAGAAAATGAAAGAATGAAAGAAATAGACATCCAGGGGGAATGGAAAATGAAAGTGGAAGAGAAAGCAATTGGCATGGTCGGCGGAAAAACGGTGAAGTCATTTACTGTCAGCAATTCAAAGGGCATGGAAGCGACTTTCCTTGAATGGGGCTGCGCAATTCAGGAAATCCGGGTACCGGATCAGTTCGGCACCATAGAAAATGTGGTATTGGGCTATGAAACGCTGGAAGAATACATAAATGACCCGGCTTTTCTTGGCGTTATCGTGGGGCGGGTAGCGGGACGCATCCAGCATGCGGAGCTTCTAATCGACGGCGAATCCTTTAAACTGCCGGAAAATGACGGAGGCAATACGCTTCACGGAGGCCCTGAAGGATTTCACCGGAAGGTTTGGGAAGGCCGGGCAGAAGTCGACGACAGTGAAGTGCGTATTATTTTTACCTATACCAGTGGAGACGGCGAGCAGGGCTTTCCGGGACGGCTTGAAGCCGAAGTGATCTATGCCGTGAACGAAAACAGCGAATTGGCGATCCGCTACCGGGCTGTGTCTGACAAAAAGACAGCGGTCAATTTAACGAACCATTCGTATTTTAATTTAAGCGGCGGATTGAAGCGGAATGCTTTAGATCATGTGCTGACGATGGAGAGTGAGCAATTTGTTGAACTGGATTCTTCCCTTATTCCTACAGGTAATGCGCTTAATGTAGAGGATTCAGTATTTGATTTTCGGACGGGCCGAACGATAGCTGACGGCATTTCGTCAACGCATCCGCAAATCGAAATGGTGGGCGACGGCTACGACCATCCGTTTTTATTGAACGGGGCAGGCCTGTCGAAAATGAAACTCGAAGATCCCGAAAGCGGGAGGGTGATGGAAGTGAAAACCGACCGGCCGGCAGTGATTTTCTTTTCGGGCAATAATCTGGACGGCGGCATCCAGCTGAAAGAACGCAAGTCCGAACGGCATCTCGGCATCTGCCTGGAAACGCAAATTGCACCGGGGAATCCGGAAGCGATTTTGCTGGATGCGGGCGAGGCGTTTGAGGCAAACACGACATTCCGTTTTAAAAACTAGGAACTTCTTTTTGGGTGAACCGTATATAAAACGAAGAAGAATTTCAGAACAGAGGAGGGGAAGACCGTGCCGACATGCCAAAATTGCGGACAGCAATGGAGTTGGAAGAACGCCTTCCAGAAATACATCAAACTCAATAAAGGAATGGAATGTCCTCATTGCGGCGAAATCCAGTATGTGACGTCCAAGAGCCGGAAGCAATCGAGCGCATACAGCATCCCGCCTTTACTGATCCTGATTTTCAGCAATTTGCTGTTTGATTTAAGCATTCCGGTGTATATCATGCTGGCAGCTGTTCTATTTGCGGCAACGCTGGTGTTTTACCCATTTAAGATGGAGTTGACCAGCAAAGACGAACCGTTATGGTGAGTCTTGCACTGGAATTTAGAGGGGAGGAAGCCGAATGAAGCCGAAAGTTTTTATTGCCAGACCGGTTTCGCCGGAAGTGGAAGCTTACATAGCGAAGCATTGCGACTATAAAATCTGGAAGAATCCTGAGAAGATTCCGAACCATATTCTGCTCGAGGAAGCAAATAAGGTGGACGGCTTGCTTGTGCAGAACGCCGCTGTGACGCGGGACTTTCTTTCGCAGCTGCCGAATTTGAAAGTTATCAGCAACACGGCGGTCGGCTACGACTCATTTGATCTGGATGCCATGAAGGAATTTGCCGTCATCGGCACCCATACGCCATTTGTTTTGGATGAAACCGTAGCCGATTTGGTTCTCGCGCTGATCTTGTCTGCCGCGAGAAGAGTGCCGGAGTTGAATAACTACGTAAAACAAGGGCAGTGGAATAAAGACACAAAAGCGGAGGAGCTTTTCGGCACGGATGTGCACCATGCAACGCTGGGTATTGTCGGGATGGGGCGCATTGGCGAAAAGATCGCACGGCGAGCAGTCTTCGGCTTTGAGATGAACGTCCTTTACCACGCGACAACGCCGAAGCCTGACCTTGACGAAAAATACGGCATGCGATACAGTGAGCTGGACGAACTGCTTTCGAAATCCGATTTTGTTGTCTTGATCGTTCCGCTCACCGATTCGACCCGCCACATGCTAAGCCGGGACCAATTCCGGCGCATGAAATCTTCCGCTTACTTGATCAATGCGGCAAGAGGGGCAGTGGTCGATGAGTCTGCTTTGATCGAAGCGTTGAAGTCCGGTGAGATTGCGGGAGCGGCGCTCGACGTCTTTGAAAAGGAGCCGGTCGATTCCGATAATCCGCTTTTGAAGATGAAGCAAGTGACTGCGCTTCCGCACATCGGCTCAGCGACTGCGAAAACCCGCGAAGCGATGGTCATGAAGGCGGCCGAGAATTTAGTAGCGGGTGTAACTGGGAAAGTTCCGGAGAATGTGATGAAAGAGTTGAAGACTTAAAATTAAAGTGAAAAGCCAGCTGCAGGGGTCAAATCCTCTTGCAGCTGGCTTTTTTAATGCATGTAAATAATGGCTAGACTTTCATCACCATGCCATCCAACCGCTTCTCCATCTGTTCTTCCATCCAAAGTGCAGTTTCAATCAGCTTTTGAAGGTCGGTGCCGGTGTCGACGCCCATGCCAGCAAACATATTGACCATGTCTTCCGTACAGACGTTGCCGACCGCTTTTGGGGCGAATGGACAGCCGCCAAGCCCTGCGATGGACGAATCGAAGCGGCGGATTCCAGCCTGGTAGCCTGCTAGGACATTTGCGAGCCCGAGCCCGCGGGTGTTATGGAAATGGAGGCCGAGTTTGATGTCGTCTCCGTAATGGCGTTGGAAGCGATTGACGACTTCTGCGACCTGAACGGGATTGGCAAGCCCTGTCGTATCCGCCAGAACAATTTCGGAAGCGCCAGCTTTCACGAAGGCTTCAGAAATTTCGAGTACACGGTCGACTGGCACTTCTCCTGAATAGGGGCAGCCAAATGCTGTTCCGAGAACACCGGTGACAGGCTTTTTCGCAGCGACTGCTTCCTGGATCACTGTAATATGCTCGGCGACATTTTGATCGACGGTTTTCCGGGCGTTCTTCAAATTGAACGCGTCGCTCGTAGTGGTGACGATATGAAAGATGTCTACATCGGTTTTCATTGCCCGTTCCATACCGGAATAATTGAGGATCAAGCCTGCATACTTCACGCCATCTACACGAGGAACCCGTTTCATCACTTCCTCCGCATCGGCCATTTGCGGGACGACTTTCGGATTTACAAAAGATACCGCTTCGATTTTCTTGATGCCCGCATCAATGAGGCGCGTAATCATTTCCACTTTCTGGTCGGTGCTGATCGGCTTTTTTTCATTTTGCAGGCCATCACGGGGCCCGACTTCACAGATTTCAATCATTTATTGCTTCCCCTTTCCATAGATGGATTTGCGGTTTGTTCAATTGGATGAGAACGTCATCGCGTCCCTGGTAAATATGTTCCTGCATCGCGATTTTTGCCCGTTCCGGCTCCTGGTTTTCAATGGCTTTTAGAATCGTTTTATGGACTTCCAATGAACGCAGTAATTGCCGTTCGTTATACCAATAAAATGAACGGAAAATAATAGGCACCACGACAAGCTTGGCAATATGGGCTCTCAAGTGTTCATTTTTGGCAGCTTTGAAGATTTCTTCATGGAAATCCTGATTCGCTTGCTGGATATTCTTAATGGTTTCAATATCGGATCGCTCAAGTTTGGTGATGGCTTGTTCATAAGCTGTATTTTTTTCGCGCATCCGTTCAAGTTCCTCATCGGTGCGGTTCAGTGCAGCTTCGCTGGCCCCGTGGCTTTCGAGCAATGCGCGGAGATTATAGATTTGACGAATATCCTTAATGGAAAATTCCTTGACGATATAGCCTCTTCGTTTATAGGGAATAATCAGGCCGTCGGACTCCAATTGTTTGATGGCATCACGGATCGGGGTGCGGCTTACTTGAAGCGATTCGGCTAAAGCTTCTTCCGTCAAGCGTGTTCCAGGCTCATATTCGCCAATAATAATGGCATTTTTGATGGCGTTATATGGATTCATAATTCCTTCACCTCGAACTTATTGTATACAATAGGATATTTTAAATCAAATGAATTATTTTAAATTTTAAAAATTGGTTATAAATTCAATGGAATTAGAGGAATTCTTAATAAATATCAGAAAACGTGTTGACTCATTGTATACAGTGTGATATTTTTTTATCAATTGCTAATTGTTTGAAAAATTAAATTTCAAGGGTCTTCGATTTATAGAAGGTACAGGCAATTAAAAAATGTTCTGCTTTCTAAATAATTGAGAAAGCGTTTCCACTTATTGAAATAAACCTGGAGGTGCAATAAATGAAAATTGAAAACGAAGAAGCCGTGTATGAAAATGCGAATCTGGGAACCGCCACTTTGGATGAACAGCAGGAAAGAACACCATTAGAAGGGATTCGCGTCCTTGAGCTAGGGACGCTGCTGGCCGGACCTTTCACTGGCCGGATGCTCGGCGATTTCGGTGCTGAAATTATTAAGATTGAAGCACCGGACAAAGCGGACCCAATGAGGCAATGGGGCCAGCAAAAAGATGGGGAAGGGCTATGGTGGCCGATCCAATCCCGCAACAAGAAATCTGTGACGTTGAATCTCCGGACAGAAGAAGGGCAGGAGATTTTTAAGGAATTGGTCAAGGAAGCAGATATCATCATCGAAAATTTCCGGCCAGGAACGATGGAAAAGTGGAATCTCTCCTATGAAACACTATCCGAAATCAATCCGAAAATTATTATGACCAGAACTTCCGGCTATGGCCAAACGGGTCCATACCGCAAACGGGCAGGATTCGGGAGCGTCGGGGAAGCGATGGGCGGCATACGCCACGTGACGGGCTTCCCAGACCGTGCCCCTTCGCGAATCGGTGTATCAATCGGTGATACACTTGCTGCGCTGTTTGCGACGATCGGAACGCTGACCGCTTTGAATGAGCGCCATTTTTCCGGAAAAGGGCAAATGGTTGACACAGCCATTTACGAATCGGTTTTCTCGGTCATGGAAAGTACGGTGCCGGATTATCTTTTAGCCGGCTATGTGCGTGAACGCATGGGCAATATCTTGCCAGGCGTTGCCCCTTCGAATATTTATTTGACGAAAGAAGGAACGTATATCGTCATCGGGGCCAATGCAGACGGCGTCTTCAAACGTCTATGTGAAGCGATGGGGCGTCCGGAGCTATTCGAAGACCCGCGCTACCGCACGCATCACGCGCGAAGCGAACACATGACGGAATTGGATCAATTGATCGAAGATTGGACGAAGACGCAGGATACAGCAGAGGTGCTTGAACTGCTTAGTGAAAAAGGTGTGCCATCTGGCCGCATTTATTCGGCTAAAGACATCGTCGAAGATCCGCATTATGCAGCACGGGACATGATCATCAAAACAGAGCACCCGGTTCTCGGTGAATTCCCAATGCCGGGCGTCGTTCCGAAGCTCAGCCGGACGCCGGGGAAAGTCCAGCATGTCGGGGCAGAAACCATTGGCAAAGACAATGCAGCCGTTTACGGAAAACTCCTGAATTTCGATGAAGATAAATTGAAAGAATTAAAGGATAACCAAATCATTTAAGTGAAAGAAGGGAGCCGTTATGGGCAAAACGCTTTACGAGAAAATTTGGGACCGCCATATCGTGGTGGAGCAGGAAGATCAGCCGGACATCATTTACATCGATCTTCACCTGATTCATGAAGTGACATCGCCGCAGGCCTTTGATGGCTTGCGTCTCGCAAACCGCCAAGTGCGCCGGCCCGACCGGACGCTGGCAACAATGGACCATGCAATTCCAACGACAGACCGCAGCCTTCCATTTGAAGATAAAATTGCCGCAAAACAAGTGGAAGCCTTGCGGAAAAACTGCCAGGATTTCGGCATCGAACTTTTCGATCTCTTTAGCACAAAACAAGGGATTGTCCATATCATCGCACCGGAGCTGGGCTTGACGCAGCCAGGCCAGACCATAGTCTGCGGAGACAGCCATACGGCGACCCACGGGGCTTTCGGAACGCTTGCTTTTGGCATCGGTACGAGCGAAGTCGAGCATGTGCTTGCGACCCAGACATTGAAGCAATACAAATCGAAGACAATGGCCGTCAATTTTAACGGAGAACTGCCGATCGGGGTGACAGCGAAAGATTTGATCCTCGCATTGATTGGGCAGTACGGACATGATTTTGCTACGGGCTATGTGCTGGAATATCGGGGAGAAGCGATTCGCAACTTAACGATGGAAGAACGGATGACGGTCTGCAATATGTCCATTGAAATTGGGGCCAGAGCCGGGCTGATAGCACCGGACGAAACGACTTTCAAGTATTTGGAAGGGAAAGAATACGCGCCTAAAGGCGAAGAATGGCAGGAGGCACTGGAAGACTGGAGAGAACTTAAGAGCGATAAAGATGCCCAGTTTGACCGGATCGTCGACTTTAATTGTTCGGTGATTGAGCCGCAAGTCACTTGGGGAACCAATCCAGGGCTAGTAGCAAGCGTGAATGCCGCGGTTCCAGGGCCGGAGGATGTGCCGGAAGAAAAACGCCGAATGGTGGAAAGCGCCCTTGCTTATATGGACCTGGCTCCAGGAACGGCGATCAAAGACATCGAAATCAATACGGTCTTTATCGGCTCCTGTACGAACGGCCGAATCCAGGATCTCAGAGAAGCGGCGAAAGTCGTGAACGGCTACCAAGTGGCAGAGGAGGTTCGAGCGCTGGTGGTTCCGGGTTCCCAGTTTGTGAAGCAGCAGGCGGAATCGGAAGGGCTTGCGAAAATCTTTACCGATGCTGGATTTGAATGGCGCGAAGCAGGGTGCAGCATGTGCCTCGGAATGAACCCGGATATCGCAAAGCCCGGCGACCGCGTCGCGTCGACATCGAACCGCAATTTTGAAGGGCGCCAGGGAAGAGATTCAAAGTCGCATTTGGTCAGTCCATCGATGGCGGCAGCTGCGGCGATCGAGGGCCGTTTTGTGGACGTCCGGCAATGGCCGATCAAAATCGGGGAGGGTGTGTAACCTATGGAAGCTTTTAAAACCCATCAAGGCATAGTGGCTCCGCTTGACCGTGCCAATATTGACACCGATGCCATCATTCCGAAGCAATTCCTGAAGCGCATTGAAAGGAGCGGCTATGGAGAGTTCCTGTTTTATGACTGGCGCTACACGAGTGAAGAACAGGAAAATCCGGAGTTTCTATTGAACCAGGAACCCTACCGTAACGCGAGTGTTCTCTTGACGCGTGAAAATTTCGGCTGCGGTTCTTCCCGTGAACATGCTCCGTGGGCGATCGAGGATTTTGGTTTTCGTGTGATCATTGCGCCGTCATTTGCAGATATCTTCTATAACAATTGCTTTAAGAATGGGATTCTTCCGCTGCAGCTGCCAGCAGAAGAGGTAGAAGGGCTTTTCAGCAAGACAGCTGAAAATCCAGGCTATAAGCTGACCATAAATCTGGAGCAGCAGCGGATCATGGACAGCCAAGGCTATGAGAGAGAATTCGAAGTGGATGAATACAGGCGTGAAATGCTACTGAAAGGTTTGGACGAAATCTCAGCGACTATCCAATTTGAAACCCAAATCGCTGATTTTGAACGCACTCATAAAATTTATTATTCAAGGTGACAAGCGGCCGGTCTACTGAGCAGCAAAAATAACAGCATTTACAAAAAGGAGCTTTTATATGGACAATAAATCAATCAAAGAGCCGATCCGCAAAAAATGGATCTGGATTGTATTGGTCTTGATCGTGCTGGGCAATGTCCCTTGGTATATGCCGGCTGGATCATATGAACCCCTGATTTTGGGGATTCCGTACTGGGCATGGATCATTATTGGATTTTCACTGCTTTTATGCGGCTACTTGAGCTGGGCGACACTGAAGCAGTGGAATATTGTGGAAGACGCCGAAGAGGCAGAGAAAAGGGGGGAGCTGAATGACTGATTTAACCTTTGCGGGCATAGATGGAGTTCTGATTTTATCTGCCTATGCCGTCATTATGCTGGTCATCGGGTATTTCTCCGGCCGAGGCGATAAGACGCTTCATGACAACATGAGCAACTATTACCTGGCTGGGAAAAATCTTGGATTCGTTGCATTGTTCTTCACTTTGTACGCAACGCAATATAGCGGAAATACAATTATCGGCTATGCGCCAACGGCTTATCGCACCGGTTTTGCCTGGCTGCAGTCCATTACGTTTATGACGATTATTATCGGTGTTTATTTATTGTTTGCACCGCGGCTTTATGTCGTATCGAAAAAACTCAACTTCATCACACCGGCTGACTGGATCACTTACCGTTTCAAATCGAAAGCGGTAACGATTCTGGCAGTTCTGCTGATGCTATGGGGGCTTGGCAACTACTTGCTTGAACAGCTGGTGGCCATTGGCCAAGCGGCTTCAAGTTTAACTGGAGGCACGATTCCTTATCAAGTGGCTGTTATTGCTTTCGTCCTTGTCATGCTGATCTATGAATGGCTCGGCGGCATGAAAGCGGTTGCTTTCACAGATGTCATGCAAGGTTTGGTGCTGATGGTCGGGATTGTGGTGTTCCTCGGGGGCGCGCTCTACCTTGTCGGAGGGAACTTCACTTCCGCCACGGAATTTATAGCGAATACGGAACCGGCGAAGCTCGGGGTGCCGGAAATGATGACTTCCGTCAACTGGCTAAGTATGATTCTCCTGGTCGGATTTGGCGCTGCCATTTATCCGCATGCGGTCCAGCGGATCTTCGCGGCAGAAAGTGAGCGTACATTGAAGCGTTCATTCTCACGCATGGCTTGGATGCCGCCGATTACGACAGGATTGGTATTTGTCATCGGGATTTTAGGGATTGCACTGATTCCGAATTTGAACGAAGCTGGGTCGGAACAATTAGTCGGGCTGATGGCCAATGAAATTGCCGGCATCAACGGCTTCTTCTATTGGGTGATGATCATCTTCTTCGGGGCGATTGTTGCCGCTATTGTATCAACAGCCGATTCTGTGCTGCTGAGCTTTTCATCGATTGTTTCCAATGATATCTACAGCCGCTTCATCAATCCGAACGCCCCGGAGCGCAAAAAAGTGATGGTCGGAAAAGTGACCGGCGTCCTGGCTGTCGGTGTGCTTTTATGGATTGCCTGGTATCCGCCGGCGACCCTGTATGAAATTTTTGTCCTGAAATTCGAATTGCTCGTTCAAGTATTCCCGGCATTTGTCTTAGGGCTTTACTGGAAACGCATGGCTGCGCAGCCGGTATTCTGGGGAATGCTTGCAGGGGCAGTGATTGCGGGCGTCCTGACTTGGACCGGACACAAAACGGTATTTGGCGTCCATGGCGGCGTCATCGGCCTGGCAGCGAACTTTTTGATTGCAGTCGTTGGATCGTATCTAGTAACAGTTGAAGCGACAGAAGAGGAAAAAGAAGAACTGAAGAAAATCGACTTGGCATAAAACAGGGCAGCCGCTTGCTTTATGTCAGTAAAAGAGATGAACTTACATGGATAAAACCATTTTACAAAATAACTCAATAGTGAATATCAACCCGTGGCGCATGCTGACCTGGCTGCTGATTGCCCAAATCATGGTGGCTTTCGTCGGCAGAAGCCTTGCGCCGCTCGGAGTGCTGATCGGAGAAGACCTGAGTTTAACAAAAGCGCAGATTGGCATGCTTCCGGCAGCATTATTTTTAGGGCAGTCTTTCGTATCGATTCCGGCCGGCTTTATCGTCGACCGGATCGGTTCAAAAAAGCTGCTCTTTCTTTTGTCCCTGTGCCTCGGCTTATCTTTTATCCTGATGACAGTTACTTCACTGTATGCGATTGTACTGTTCATGGTGGTGCTCGGCGGAATGGGCTATGGAACGATGCATCCGACATCGAATAAAGGCATTCTTCACTGGTTTTCAGAAAAGCGGGGAACAGCGATGGGGATTAAACAGATGGGCGTCACCCTTGGCTCGGCACTTGCAGCGCTACTGATGCTGCCAGCAGCGGTTGCTTGGGGCTGGCGGCCAGTTTTACTCATGGCCTGTGGATTATTGATCTTCACTGGACTGCTTGCCTACCGTTTCTATCACGATCCTCCTGAAAAAAATGGGGTAACTAGTGAGAAGCCGGCAAGGCTATTTGCTTCAATCCTTCAAATGTTCAAAGAGAAGCCGCTTCTGCTCGTCAGCATTGCAGCAATGGGATTAAGCGGCAGCCAGCTCATTTTAAACACGTATATTGTCTTGTTCGCTTATGAACATCTCGGAATTTCGCTGGTCCTTGCGGGAATGCTGCTGGTCATTTCAGAAGTCAGCGGGTCGTTTGGCCGGGTTGCTTGGGGAATGATCAGTGATAATCTTTTTAAAGGGAAGCGAATCATCGTCTTGGTCATTATCGCCGCTATATCAATTCTCATGTCCATCGCGATCAGCCAGCTTCCGGTCGGCACCCCGTTTTGGGTGATGGTGCCGATTACAATTCTGTTTGGTTTCTGCATTTCCGGCTTTAATGGCATCTGGATGAACGCGGCGACAGAACTGGTGCCGATCGAGCGCGCGGGAATTGCGAGCGGCTTCAGTCTGACACTCGGCTCATGGGGGGTCATCGTCGGACCGCCACTATTTGGCTATATCGTTGATAAAACAGGGACTTTTACATTCGGCTGGCTGTTTCTTGCAGGAATGCTGGCAGTAGTGGTAGCGTTATTAATAACCGCCATGTCCATTGTTAAAAAAGAAATGCGGCTAGATAATTGATTGCAACGAAAGATTGGTCTGGGAGGAATTCAAATGGATATCGACTTACGAAAAATTGATACGCAGCAAGCCTATAAACTGATGTCAGGTTCGGTCGTTCCGCGGCCGATTGCCTGGGTTTCCAGTATGGATGCAGAAGGGGAGCTGAACCTCGCACCGTTCAGCTTTTTTACCGTGGCCTCAAGAAACCCGCCGATGCTGTGCATCTCCATCGGGCCGGGAGTCGGCGAACGCCTGGGCACGGTCAAAGATACGCTTGAGAATATCCGGCAGCAAAAGCAATACGTCATCAACATCGTCAATATGGACCTCGCCAATGAAATGCACGAAAGCGCCAAAAACTTTCCGAAGGATGTGGATGAGTTTGCAGCGGCTGGCGTGACGCCGGTTGCGAGCACGTCGGTTTCCGTTCCGCGCGTCGGGGAAGCACCGATTTCGTTCGAGCTGGAACTCGACCGCATCATCGAACTCGGCAGCGACCATCTCATCCTCGGAAAAGTCGTCCACTATCACATCAAGGACGAATACTACCTCGGCAATTACAAAGTCGACCTCGACAAATTGAAGCCGCTCGGCCGCATCGCGCATCAATACAGCGAAATGTATGGATTTTTCAGTTTGCCAAGGGAAAAATAAAAGATTTTCGCTTGCAGGAGGCCCTCTTTTCGAGGGTCTTTTTTATATACAGTTGACCTATATAGTTAGACTGTATATAATGGAACTATATAGTTGAACTGTATAGGAGATGGGAAAATGAAAAGGCATAAACTGCTTCCGTTAACGGAAACGATGCATTATATTTTATTGGCCGTCAGAGAACCCCTTCACGGATATGCCATTATGCAAGAAGTGGAAGAGATGAGCAATGGGCAGGTCCGAATTGCGGCTGGCACGTTGTACGGGGCAATTGAAAATCTGTTGAAATACCAATTGATCGAACTTTTGCCTGGGGAAGACTCGAGGCGAAAAGTCTACCGGATTACGGATGAAGGCATGGAGATTTTGGCGATTGAACAAGCACGGCTGCAGCATATTCTTTCTCTTTATGAAGGGAGACCGCATCATGAAAAAGTTTAAATTATTCATGGATATCCAAAAAGAAGAAGATTGGTTGAACGGCATGGTGAAAAAAGGATGGTTGTGCAAGCACGTCAGCGCCTGGGGAATCTACGATTTCGAAAAAACGGCTTCTGCAGAACAAGTCATCCGCATTGACTACCCGACGTTTCGGACAAGCGATGCCAAAAAACGCTACATCGAGTTGTATGAAGACTACGGCTGGCAGCACCTTGGCGGCAATTGGCTGCACTACTGGCTGAAGCCGGCTGATGGAAGAGACGAACTGTTTTCAGACCACGCATCGCAAAAAGCGTATCTGCGCCGGCTGCTCGAGTATTACGGTTCGATTGGCTTCGTTCTCTTGGTCATCGCCTTTTCGGTTTTGAACAACGGCTCCTATTCGAAGAGTTTAAAAGGCGCCTATTTGACTCCGGGGCTATGGGAGAAGGAAGGAAGCGAATTTCTGTCCGCTTTTCTTTTCGAAACGCCTTTTGCCTTGATGAGATTCGGGATGCCCTGGCTGCTGCTGGGCTGGGGGATCGCGTTTATCCTGGTATATTCGAAATACCACAAAAAAGCGAAAGAATTGGATAAGACGACGTAAATTCAATCGATTTGGATGCGAGGAGGAAAGCTTGGCTTTCCTCTTTTTTTATTGATGTGGAATCAATAAAATAAAAAAGGAGAATTCTGTAAAATGCTCTATAATGAAAGAAAAGGCAGGAAAAGGAGATTCCCATGATACAAAACGCAGTTTCGATTATATTGGATATCTTGCTTCTAGGGTTTTTGCTCCTTACATTTTACTGGGGATACGAATTTTTAGTAGCGACACGCTTGCTGTTAGTGGCTTTCGCGGCCGTATACCTGATTGTCCAGCTGCGAAAAAATTACATATCGATAAGCAAGTCTGTTTTCATGATCCTAAGCGCGCTCTTCCTTTTGGTATTGACCGGGACAATTGTATTCGACCATTATTTGAGCCCAAGTTTCGCAAGCGATAGAGATTTCTTAATTCCGGTGTTTGCACTCAATCTGCTGGGTTCGCTGTATCAAGATTTGAAAACAGAAACGCGCGAGAAAGAATGATCCGGCGTTGCTGAAAATATTCTCGGCCGGGTAGTTATTTGAATTGTCTAACTGTGATAAAATAGAACCATTCACAGGGGAGAAAATGGAAGAAGAGAAAATAAATTGGTGGATTTTTCTAAGTGCATAAGCTTTAAAGGAAAGGGGTCAAGTATATGTTAGGGGATAAAGACGAAGAAGTGTTTGCGGAAAAGCCAAGAACGCCGCGCAGGCTCGGGGAACCGACAGGCGCATTCAAAGGGGCTGCGTGGGGAGCGCTACTGATCGGTGCGTCATCGTATTTGATCGGATTATATAACGCCTCTATGGAACTGAATGAAAAAGGTTATTACATTGCGTTATTGATTCTCGGGCTCTATTCGGCAGTTTCGCTGCAGAAAGCTGTTAGGGACCGCGATGAAGGCATCCGGGTTACGAACTTGTATTACGGCATCAGCTGGTTCGCGCTGATTGCCGCAATTGCCCTTATGGCCATCGGCTTGTTCAACGCGGGAAGCATCATTTTGAGCGAAAAAGGCTTTTACGGCATTTCGTTCGTCTTGAGTTTATTCGCAGTCGTCACGGTGCAGAAGAACGTCCGGGACACGGAAGAAGCGAATCAGGATAAATAAACAAACGCCTAACTGTTTCGATGGTTAGGCGTTTTTCATCAAAGCGGGGTGAACAAGATGGGTGAACGATTTGAAATGAGTTTCCGGAACATCGAATTTCGGGCATGGTGCTATATCATGCTGCCGTGCATAATTGCAGCTCTATTAGTTGTCTGGTACACGGACTACGGCTACCAATATTTCGGTCCGGTAATTGTTTTGCTTGGTTGGGTGATCTATTACAGTTGGCGGTACGTACATAGGAAAAAACATAAAGAAGAAAGGAGTCGCTCATAAGGGCCGACTCTTTTTTTTGCGGATTCTTTTATTCCACCGAAATGAAGCGATTCAAAAAAAGGTAAAAAAGTTGTAACAAAATCCGGATTCGGGAGTTGTATAAACGAGGGGGTGAAAAGGGGATGGACTTTGAGGAAATCTATCGCCGCTATTTTAAAGAAGTTTTTTTGTACATCCGATCATTCAGCCGCAATGAAAAAGTGGCGGAAGAAATGACGCAAGAGACTTTTTTTAAGGCCTTAAAGGCCATTGAACGGTTTGATGGATCCCAGGATATTCGAGTATGGCTTTTTGCTATTGCTAAAAATACATACTTTTCGCATTACAAAAACCAGAAAAGGCAGGTCGACTTAGAAGGAATCGAAGAACCAAACACAGGAATTCACCTAGTGAAGCACTTAATGGATAAGGACGACGCGTTTATCGTCCATCAATTTCTTCACACGATGGAAGAGCCGTACAAAGAAGTATTTTCCTTGCGGACGTTCGGCGAACTGCCATTTGAGAAAATCGGAATTCTATTTGGAAAAAGTGCAGGCTGGGCGCGCGTGACTTTTCACAGAGCCCGAAAACAAATTAGAAAATACATGGAGGAGATGGACCGTGAAAGAAGTTAAATGCACAATCATCCAAGATATACTGCCTCTCTATGTTGACGAGGTAATCGGCCCGGATACAAAAGAAATGGTGGAAGACCATTTGCAGCATTGCCTAAGCTGCCAACAGGAACTTGAGTCGATGAAGCGCGACCTGATCCTGCCAGCGGAAAACAATGCCGCACCGCTCCAAACCATCCGCAGAAAATGGCGCAATAAAAAATGGATGATTTCCCTGGCTTCCGTGTTAACTACCGCCATTCTCTTAGCAGGGGTATTTTCATACGCGTTGTATTATGAAAGCGTCATTCCGTATTCGGGGGATCTCGTTCAGATCGAAGGCGAAGGCGGCGAATTGGTTGCCCGTTACTACGGCAAGAGCTATGCGACAGTTTATGAAACCCACCCAATGCTCCTTGAAGTGGACGGGGAAAGCAAAAATGTCAGCTTTATCTACTATACGAAAACCATGGTGGACGGACCAAGCCGCAACTTGATCAACACCGAGAAAACGTCTAACGAAAATGGATACACTTTTAACATTGTCGAAAGCGAAAAAGTTGATGCAGTTTATTACGCTCATTACGACATAGAAGATATAACAGAAGGCGAAGATTCATGGGAGTCCGTTCTAAAGCGCGCTGACTTGATTTGGGAAAAGTAGGATCAGGCTGGTTCGGGAGACCGATTTAGCAGAACTGAAAAATAGGAAGAGAAAAAGCCCAAACACTGCTTTTGCTCTTCCTATTTTGTTTGCCGATTCCAGTTTGTTATTCCACTTCTTTAAAGCCTTGGCTTTCCAGGATTTCAAGGGATTTTTCCATGCTGACACCGTTGTCTTTCGGGTCATCGCTAAAAGACATCCCCGGCAAATTTTCGATTTCGTCAAAATCGACTGTTTCATAATCGATTTCCATTGTTTCCACTGCCTGATCTTCCTCGTATTCCATTTGATGCGTGATGCCTTCGATGCCTTGGAATTCCCCGATCAACGGATCAAACAGCTCCTGTGCCTGCTCTTTCGATTCGATTCCGGCTAAATCGTACTGAATCAGGTTTTCCGTCGATTGCTTGGTCACTTTGTCGCCTTCTGTGGTGTAGACCATCGTCGTTACGATGCCGTTATTCTCCATTTCAAATGTCCGGGTCGATGCCTCTTCTCCGCCGCATGCAGCTAAGAACAGCGTTAAGGCCAGCAGCCCGATTGCCCCTTTAAACTTTTTCATCCGTGCACCCCTTATTCCGTCGTATTTTTCCCATTTTTAGAATATGTATTACATTTTTAACCATACCACTCTCCCCAAAAAGTTAAACGGACGGCCGCTGCCAACAAAAAAACTGCCGGGAAATTTCCCGGCAGTTTGAAAGTTCTTTATAGAAGATTTTCTTGAACGGTATTCGTTTTCGCTTTTTCTTCCTGTTCCAGTTCCTGGAGCAGTTTTTCTCCTTCAATATCCAGGTCCGGCAAAATCTTATCCAGCCATTTCGGCAGCCACCAGATTTTGTCGCCGAACATCGACATGACAGCCGGCACGAAAATCATCCGGATCAGGAAGGCATCGACCAGAATGCCGAAGGCCAAGGCGAAGCCGATCTGTTTGATCATGATGTCGTCCGTGAAAATGAAGCCGGAGAACACCGAGACCATGATCAAGGCTGCGGCCACGACCACTTTGCTTGCGGTCTTGTAGCCGTTGACGATGGCGTGGTCGCCTTTTTCGCCGTGGATATAAGCTTCACGCATAGAAGAAACAAGGAATACTTGATAGTCCATGGCGAGGCCGTACAGAATGCCCGTCACCATAATCGGGATAAAGCTCAAGAGCGGGCCGCCCGTATCGATTCCGAATATGGAACCGAGCCAGCCCCACTGGAACACGGCAGTCGTTGCGCCGAATGTCGCCATGATGCTGAGCAGGAAGCCTGCTGTCGCTTTGATCGGGATGAGGATCGAGCGGAAGACGACAAGCAAGATCACGAGAGACAAGACGACGATGATCGCAATATAGATCGGGAACACTTCGGCCAGTTTCTCGGAAATGTCGATATTGATGGCCGTCAATCCGGTCACGCCGATTTCCGTGTTCGTGTTTTCAGTAGTCGCTGCATCTGTCCGAAGGTCTTCAACCAATTCTTTGGTTGCTTCATCCGTCGGACCGTTTTTCGGAATGATGGAGATGATGGCAATGGTGCCGTCTTCGCTAAATCCGCCCGGGGAAACTTCCGCTATGGCTTCCTGCTGTGAAATGTTGGACAGCAGCTGGAAATATTCCTGCGGATCCACCGGATTTGCGTCTTTGTCTTTGGCAACGACGAGGAGCGGTCCGTTAAAGCCTTCTCCGAAGCTGTCTGAAATAATGTCATAGCTTTGTCTCGCCGGCGTATCTTTGTTGGAGCTGGCGCCGGACGGCATGCCCAGGTTCATCTGTGCAACCGGAACCGCGAGCGTTCCAAGAACTGCAATGACCAGCAAAACCGCTACCCATTTAGCTTTCAGAAGGCCGGTGATCCATCCTTGCGCAAAGCTTGGTTTGGAAGAGGCTGCTGTCTGTTGTTTGTTTCTTGTTTTCTTCGAAACGATTCGTTCGCCGATCAATCCGAGCAATGCCGGAAGGAGCGTCAAAGCGACAAGTACGTCGATTAAAACGGTGAGTGCAGCGACAAGCGCCATGCTGCTCAGGAAGCCGATTCCGATGACCAATAATCCGCTGAGCGCGATGATGACCGTCAGGCCGGCAAAGAAGACTGCGCTGCCTGCTGTCCCGGTTGCCCGTGCCGCTGCTTCTTTTGCGGTTAGGTTCTTCGACATGATCAGATTGCGCTGGCGGTTAACGATGAACAAGGCATAGTCGATTCCGACGGCTAACCCGATCATAAGGGCCAGTACCGGAGTCAAACTGTTGATCTCAAACAGATTCGACAATGCGAACGTGCCGCCGACACCGACGCCGACGCCGATCAAAGCGACGACGAGCGGCAAACCGGCAGCGATCAATGAGCCGAGTGTGACAACAAGAATGATGCCGGCGATTGCCAAACCGATGATTTCGTGCGTGCCGCCGATCGGAATATCGACCCCTTGCAGCGTACCGGTCGGGATGACCGTGATGGAAGAGCCTTCTTCAGCGATATCCGCTGCATCAGCCAGCTCTTCGCGTTCTGTTTCGCTTAAATCTTCTACGGTTTTCGTAAGTTGGAACTGGAATAACGCAATGGTTCCGTCCTCGGAAATCTGGACACCGGGAACCGGCATATCCTGGATGACGAGGGGACGGTGAGCGGCTTCAGGCGTCTGCAGCTGGCTCAACATGCCCTGCAATTCCTGCATCTGCGCCATGGCTTCCGGGTCCTGAAGCATCTCCATCGGATTCACGACATGGTCCAATCCGTAAATTTCGTTGACCGCCATGGCCAGCGCCTGTGCGTTTGCAGGATCGTCAATGGCCTGTCCTTCGGGCACTTCAAAAAGGTAGCTGCCCTGGCCGCCTGATGCCGCCGGGTATTCTTCTGCAAGCTCGTCCAGCACGTCCTGTGCGGCGGTCCCGTCAATTCTAGTTTCACTGCTTGTGCTCACGCCATTCACTGCGATGGCGGTGATGATGATTCCTAAAATGAGCAGCCAGCCGGCAATGAAAAGCCAAGGCTTGCTGTATGCTGTTTTTCCGATGCTGTAAAAAAATCTCGACACGTGTGCAACTCCGTTCTTTCTTGGTTTGGTTGGTTCAATTGAATCCTTTTCGCAAATGAGTAAAGACGGTATCCATGTAGTCATTGAACTCATTGCTGGTTTCGCTTTGTTCTTCGCCATCCGGCAGATTTACATCGAATCTCTCATCGAGAACCGGCAAGAGTGCGCCAAACACAGCGCCTATCAGGATGGGATAATATTCCTCCGGGTAATCGCTGCCGTATTCCTCGCTGATGCCGCGGGCGGCAAAGTCCTGCATTTCCTTTAATGCGCCTGTCACATAGAGCCGGAGCGCCGGATGGGTCTGTGACAGGGAAATCATCTGATTCAACCGCTTCAGTTTGTTGATCGTGAAACTGCGCCGGATGAAAATCTCAATGGTGCCCAAGGGCGTATGGTCTTTCGGAGAAAATTCGAACTGCCCTTCCGGCTGAAAGTAATCATCCAGGCTCAAGGAATTCGCAATCGCTTCTTCTTTGCAGGAAAAGTAATTGGCGAATGTCCGGCGGGAATAGCCGGCCTTCATGACAATGTCTTCTACTACAAAACCATCGACTCCGCGTTCGATTGCGAGGGTAAAGGCTGCTTCAGCCAATGCTTTCCGCGTTGCTATTTTCTTTTTATCGCGCAAACTGCTTTCTGCCATTTCGTCACCTCTTTAAAAGTTACGTTAAAGTTATATCACAAAAATGCACAAAGGGCAATTTTTCCCTTTGTGCATTTTTGTGAACAAAATAGCTTAGATAAGTTTTCAAACTATTTTATACAATCGGTTGACAGTTCCGAAAAAGATTTGATACTGTGTATATGAGTATAAACAGTATAACAGTCAAAAAGGAGTGTTGATAGATGAATGAATGGAAACAAGCTTCCCGGCTCGCAGCTTTTGAACTGAAAGCCTCCATGAAAAGCCTAATCACGATTTTTGTTTTCTATATTGCGATGAGCCTGCTCGTCTTGATGACGTTTGACCTTTATCTGGAAGGCGAGTTCCGGTTTTTTGATCTCCTGTTCCTGGTGATTTTCTTCCTGTTCCCGGCATGGATGAAGAGCAAGGAATTCCAGATGCAGAAAATGGACGGGGATTTATGGACAGCGCCGTCGATTGTCATGCTGCAGCAGCTGCCGATTCCAAAAGGCGTCATTGTCAAAAGCCGCTTTGTCGTCCATGCCGTTTGTTCGTTTCCGTTTCAGCTGATCCTGCTGATCAGTTTGCCGGTCGTATCGGAGAATTTCCGCAGCCTGATGACGCCGGTCACTTATATCGCTTTCGTGCTGATCTGGTTCGCGCTGTCGATTGCGGTCGGCTTCATCATGGCCGCAAGTGAAGCAGGCGGTAATTTTAAAACACGCGCAATCGTAAAGTCGTTCATTTACATGATTGCCGGCATCGCAGCTGTCTACGGACTGATTTACTGGTTCGCGGGCAACGGCTTTGTTCGCTGGACCATGACACTTGCAACGGACTGGACGTGGGTGTCTGTGATTGTGGCCATTGTTTTGAGTATCGCCGGCTGGAAATACTGGCAGGCGGATATGCGGAAAATGATCAAGAAAACGGATTACCTGTGAGAGGGGGACTGGAGTTTGCTGCCGATACGTTTATCCAAAGATTCTCGTGAACCTATTTACCATCAAATTGAAAAGCAGCTGAAAGCCTTGATTGCAGGCGGCCATCTCGCTGCCGGAACGCCGCTTCCGTCGATCCGGGCGCTGTCGAAAGACCTGGAAATCAGCGTCATCACGATACGCCGCGCCTATCAGGACCTCGAAGCGCAGGGCTTTATCGAAACAGCCCACGGCAAAGGGACGTTCGTCAAAGAAATCCAAGGAACCGTGAAAGAAGAAACGATGACGGCTTCAGTCCGGGCGGAATTCGAGCGGGCCATCCAAAATGCCATGGACTACGATTACACGGCCGTTGAAATCAAAGCGGTTTTTGAAGAGATTCTGGAAAAACTCGGGAAAGGGGAATGACAGATGCCAGCATGGATTGAAATAAAAGACGCCAGAAAGAATGTGGACGATTTTCAGCTGGGGCCGGTAAATCTTGAAATCGAAGCGGGCACCATCACCGCACTTGTCGGCACCAACGGCTCCGGCAAAAGCACGCTGCTGAAGCTGATGATGAATCTTGCCAATATGGACGGAGGAATGATCCGCATTCTCGGCAAACCGGTGGATGGGGGAGACGAAAGCTGGAAACGGCACATCACGTTCCAGCCCCAGAAGCAGATCGGCTGGAATGCCTATACCGGAAATGAACTGAAAAACCTAATTGCGCCGCTGTACGTAAAATGGGATGACAAGCTTTTCGAACACATCACCGGGCTCTTTGATATCCCGCTCAATAAGCGCTTCGGCAAACTGTCGCCCGGCATGCAGCAGAAATTAAGCTTAGCGCTTGCTTTGCCGCGAAAGACGGACATCCTGATCCTGGATGAGCCGACTGCGTCGCTCGATATCCCGTCGAAAAAGCTGTTCATGGACCTGCTCGTCGACTGGATGGAGCCGGAAGACCGCGCCGTCGTACTCGCGACCCATCAGCCGGACGATCTGCGGAAACTTGCGGATTACCTGTTTCTCATGCAAGACGGCCAAGGCATCGGCCTGTACGAAAAAGATGTGCTGACCTCGAGCTATCGCCGCTACTGGCTCACAGAGATGCCAGCAGATTCCGTTCCCGGGGAACTTTCCCGTGACGGACGCCAGCTCATCAGCCAAAACCCTGACGCAACAGAACAGTTTATAGTGGCGCAAAACATACAGGTCCTCGATGACCAAGCACTAGAATTGGAAGACATCATCAGCTTGCTGCTGAAATAATAATCCCGAAAGGATGAAGAACATGGAGACGATGCTCGCCGTAGAAGGTTTAGGCAAATCATTCAAAGACAAACAGATCATCCGAAACATCTCATTTGAAGTGAAAAAAGGGGAAATCATGGCGCTGCTCGGGCCGAACGGGGCCGGCAAATCGACGACGATCCGCAACATCATGGGCATCATGTACCCGGACGCGGGGTCAATCACATTCCACAATAGCAAAAACAAAGAAATTCCGCGCAACAAAATCGGATACCTGCCGGAAGAGCGCGGCCTTTATAAAAACGTCAACGTTATGGACATCCTGCTGTATCTCGCAGAGTTGAAAGACTATCCGAAAAACCGCGCAAAAGAACGCGCACTTGCGTATTTAAAAAAGTTCGGGCTTGAAGGAAAAGACAAAGTCGCCGTGGAAGAACTGTCAAAAGGGATGGGCCAGAAAGTGCAGTTTATCGCATCGATTCTCCATGAACCGGAGCTCCTGATCCTCGATGAGCCGTTTTCAGGGCTTGACCCGGTCAGCCAGGAGCTGTTCAAGGAAGAGATTCGCTCGCTCGCTGAAAAAGGCACAGCGATTCTCTTGTCTTCGCACCAGATGAACCTGGTCGAAGAAATGGCTGACCGTCTGTTTTTAATCCATCGCGGAACGAAAGTGATCTACGGAACGCTCAGCGAAGTGAAAAGGGAATACGCCAACTTCAAATGCACGATCAACGGTGTGAACAGCCGAAGCCTGCTGGAAGGGCTGCCGGAAGTGGAGCGGGTCGAACAGAACGGGGAAATCGCGGTGCTGTATCTGTCACGGAATGTACAGCCGGCCGTCTGGCTGAAGAATCTGCCGGCGGAACTGGACATCCAGGAACTGTCGATCGACCGCATCTCGCTGCACGAAATCTTCATCGACATTGCCACTGACAAGAATCTTTTGAAGGAAGCGGGTGAAGCACATGCGTAACACGATGAAAGTCGCCAAATGGGAAATCAAACGCAATATGAAAAGCAAATCGTTCATCATCGGCTTGTTTCTGACACCAATCATTTTCCTGGCCTTCTTCCTGCTGCCGGACTTGTTCCGTTCAGACGAAGAACCGGCTGCAACGAAAGTCTACGTCAACGACGAGCTTGGAGTCTACGAACAATTGGAAGCCGCTGCAGCTTCAACCGAATGGCAGCTGGAAGAAACGCAAATCGCCGAATCGGAAGCGGAAGCGGCGCTTGAAGTAGAAGAAGATGCCGCATACGTCTTTATCAACGAACAGTCGGTTGAAAACGGCAAAGTCACGGTCTATACAAACGAGGATACCGATTCGGGTTTCATGGAGGAAGTTCAAGTGCTGAGCGGTCCGCTGCAGATGATGCAGATCGAACAGCTTGGATTGACGCCGGAAGAAGCGGGAATGGTCGCGCAGGGCATCGTCTTTGAAGACGCTTCCGTTGAAGCGGAAGATGGCGGACTGTTCAGCGAAGGGATGCTCGAACGAATCATTCCTGGCGCTTTCGCCGCTGTCGTCATGCTATCGATCGTCTTCACGGGAATGGCGATCTTCCAAAGCGCGTCGCAGGAGAAGAAAGACAAAATCGCCGAAATCATCCTGTCGTCTTTGACTCCGGCTGATTTGATGCAAGGCAAGATTATCGGCTATTTCGTCCTCGGCATCATCCAGCTGATTGTCTATGTTGCGATCATCCTGCCGGTGTTGCTGTGGAAAATTGATATGCCGATTATGGAATACTTGCTCGTGCCGGAACTGGCCGTCTTGCTGCTGATTGCGGTACTCGGCTATCTCTTGTATGCGGCACTGTTCGTCGGCATCGGCGCCACAATGGCCGACATCTCGACCGCCGGAAACTTCCAGGGACTTGTCATGATGCTGCCGTTCAGTCCGTTCCTGTTCATCGGTCCTGTATTCAGCGACCCGAGCGGATTCTGGGCACAGCTCGGAAGCTACATCCCGTTCACATCACCGGGAGTCTTGATCTTGCGCCTATCACTCCTTGAAGAATGGCCATGGGTGGAAATCGGCATCGCTGTCGCCATTCTCGCCATCAGCGTCTGGGTCTTCATGAAGCTTGCCGGAAAAGTCTTCAAGACCGGAATTCTCATGTACGGCAAGAACGCAACACCGGGCGAAATCTGGAAATGGATTCGCGCTTAAAAAGAATTCAAAATAGATTGACTTTTCACTTGGCCGATTGTAGGATTATGGATAACTAATTGAATATAACTTTCTTATCAAGAGAGGTGGAGGGATTTGGCCCTTTGAAGCCTCAGCAACAGACTGCAAAGTACTGTGCTAATTCCAAAAGCGTTCAAGCTTGAAGATAAGAAGAGAACTTTGACCTTCATCTGCCAAACCCTCTTCTTAATCCAGGAAGAGGGTTTTTAGTTGCCCTCTATCCACAAACCCCAAGGAGGAATTTACCATGTCCATCAAAACACTCGAAACGATCGAAGCCATCAACTTACTAAAACAGAAGACGTGGGTCGACTTGACTCATACATTCGGTCCCGACTCGCCGCATTTCTCGGCGTTTGAAGATGCGAAATTCGATACCTTGTTCAGTCACGATGATGGATTCTTCGCCCAGCGCTTTACATTTCCCGGGCAATACGGAACCCATCTCGACGCACCGATCCATTTTGTCCGCGATGCCCGCTATCTTCACGAACTGGGGTTGAAGGAACTCGTTCTTCCGCTCGTTGTCATCGACAAGTCAAAAGAAGCGGAAGCAGACCCTGACTTTACGTTAGGGATTGACGGCATTGAAGCGTTCGAAGCCGTACACGGCAAAATCGAAGCCGACACGTTCGTCGCGCTGCGCACGGATTGGAGCAAACGCTGGCCGGACAAGGAAGCCTTCGACAATAAAGACGAAGAAGGCAATAGCCATGCACCCGGCTGGTCCGTTGAAGCATTGAAATTCCTTTTTGAAAAACGGGGCGTACGGGCAGTCGGCCATGAAACGTTCGACACCGACTCCGCCATCGACTACCGCAGAAACGGAGCGCTTCTCGGCGAGTATTATGTACTCGACCAAGACACGTATCAAGTCGAGCTGCTTGCGAATCTCGATCAGCTTCCGGCAAAAGGGGCCGTGATTTTCAACATCGTCCCGAAAGCGGACAAAGCTTCCGGCTTCCCGGTGCGTTCGTTTGCAATCTTGCCGTAAGAAATAGAATCTTTGACAACAGACAGTGTATCCATGCTGTCTGTTTTTGAATCCGGACAAATGAAAGCGCTCTTACATCTTCTAATGTTTTCAATTATAATAAGATTATTCTGAAATATAGGAGGGGTTTCATAGATGAATCCGAGTGAGACTTGGCAGTACATTTTAACGAAGGCAAACAGCAGGTCATTTGAAATCCCTACAACGCCGCAAAATAAACGAATACCTAAATGGTTTTCTGTATCAAGAAATGATGAATATATTGTGGTTGCTAATGCTAAAACAAATTCGCCGAGCGTAAGCCTGAAAAATGAAAGACGTATTACTTTCAGTGATTTTGAATCGATCTTCGATTACTATGAAATCCGAAAAAATGGAGCAAAAGGAATCAGTAAAGAAGTAGCTGCAAAATCCATGAATTCTGCCTATATCTTTGCATTGATTGATGATGCATATAAAACAGCTGCGATTTCAGTTTGATTTTTTAGCTGGACAAAAAATGTTTCCATATTCCATAACAAACGAAAAGGGGTGACGGGATGGGAAACAAGAGCCACGGCTTAAAGCACGGCTGGACATTCATTGCACACAAATCCTATAAGATTTTTTCAAACGCCAATGCCTATGTCGTCATTGACTATGAGAACGACATCGTCCTCCAGTTTGCCGTCACAGATGCCGACCTGGAAATCGTCACCGCCAACTGGGGCCTTAACTTTAAAATTATCCTGGGATTCAAGACGATTAAGATTTTGGATTTCCCGGAAGAGTGATTCGAGTGAAAATAAAATTTGTATGAAAACGCCTGACACATTGCTGTCAGGCGTTTCTTGTTGGTGTTAGTCGTAAACCGACAGTTTCCCGGCATATTGCGCACTTCCGCGGTCAGTCAGGAGGTTCACTTCAATCAAGTAATCGCCTGTTGTATCAGGCAAAGTAAATGCCAGATCTTCGACTTCAACCGCTGTTTCTTCGCCGCCATGCCACAAACGGACACTTAAACTTTGAAAATCAAAATCTCCGTGTTCAAAGAGCAGGTCAACCATTTCGCCCGCCACAAAACGCATTTCGGGCTGCTCGTCCGCAAACGCCAAAAAGTCTTCCACTTCTGTATCAATCCGTTTATTTTCCGGTCCCAGCCAATCGACATCCGCTTCTGCAAGTTCGTCCCATTCGACAGGAGCGCTCCCGGAAAGGGTGATGCCAGGCGGCGTAAAATCGTAGTTCTCTCCGATGCAGCCGGCCAAACAAATGAGCAGCATCAGGCCAATTGCCAATCGTTTCATCTCGCACCCCGATTCTTCACGTTCTTCTTGCTAATCTAGACCGCTTCCTTCGCGTAAAAGTTTCCATTCGCGGGGATCAAGCGGTCAGGGATGGAGAGAGAAACTAAAATTTCGGTAAATAAAATTCGCTAAACAACATTTATTTATTGATTTACGATAAATAATATGGTAAATTCAATGTAATAACAAACGAGTGAGGTGTTTTTTGATGAAACGGGAAACAATCTTTTTGAAGCTGGTCATCGTCCTGATGGCACTGCCGGCTTTGGCTATCTCTATTTTCGTGGTGCCGCCGATGACCGGTTTTGTCGGCGAGATCCTGCCGAAATGGGAATTCTTGAAATACGTTTTCATGCTGACGTTGTACGGATCGGCTATCGCTTATTTTGCAGCGCTCTACCAAACACTGAAGCTTCTCGGGTATATTGATAAAGGCATCGCTTTTTCGGAACGCTCGGTAAAGGCGCTGAAGAACATCAAATACTGTGCGCTGGCCATTACAGTGCTGTTCATTCTGAACTTGCCGATCATCCTGTACACGGCGGAAGTCGATGATGCACCGGGCCTCGGTGGCCTTGGGATGATCATCACGTTCGGAGCAATTGTCATTGCGGTTTTCGCAGCGGTGCTCCAAAAGCTGCTGCAGAATGCCATCGATATCAAATCTGAAAACGATTTAACTGTGTGAGGTGCAACTATGGCGATTATCATCAATATTGACGTAATGCTGGCCAAACGGAAAATGAGTGTGACCGAACTGTCGGAACGGGTGGGCATCACCATGGCTAACCTGTCGATCCTGAAAAACGGCAAAGCGAAAGCGGTGCGCCTGTCGACACTCGACGCCATCTGCAAGGCGCTGGACTGCCAGCCGGGCGATGTGCTTGAGTACCGGGAAGACGAAAATCTGCAAGGCTAATAAACTTTTGAGAAACAGGACCCGCCAAAAACGGCAGGTCCTGTTTTACTTTTAGGAAAACTGGCTCAATGGAAAAACGGGAAATTATGCAGTATGATGGAAGAGCAGGGAAGAGACCTGCTCCAAAGGAGTGATATCAGATGGCAATAAATCGATTGTCAGCGTCAGCAAAAACTCACGTAAAGCCTGGTATGCGGAATGGCGATACTTTATGTGGGGCAAGAAGTACGGTTTAAATCGCCTGCAGATGTGTCATGGCCGATACACGGCTTCCTTATAGCATTCATCCAACAAACCATAAGGAGTGGCTCGAATGATACATGTAAAAGAAACGAACGATAAAATAGGAAACACGAATAGCGGACCGGAAGCATTTATCCGGAACGACCAATATAATTTCATCAAAGACCAGACGAAGATCCTCGTGAACGGACAGGCGACCGGCAACGATGCCGAAGTGCTGAATGTCCTTCGCCACCTGGCGCACGAAAAAGTCTTCAAGCTGTTTCCGTCGCTTGACGCCGAACAGAAAGCGGTCTTGAATCCGCTCGCTTCGGTCAAGGAAACCGCAGATGCGGAAATTTTCCTGGAACAACTATCCCCTTATGTCATCCCGTTCAAAAACGTGACCGACCAAGGCTTGAAGAAACTGTTCCCGAAAGCGAAAAAGCTGAAAGGGCCAAAACTCGACACAATCGATTTCAAGAAACGCTCGTACCTCAGCTGGATTGAAAGCTCGACGCTTATGTACATGGTACTTGAAAAAGACGGCCGCTTCGAGGCGATCCATGGCAGCTTCACCCGCAGCGCCAAAAAAGGCATCTGCTCGATCTGCAACCGCCACAGTGAAGTCGGCATGTTCACCGCCAAAACGAAAGGGTCCAGCCAGGACAATTTCGTCAAACGCGGCAACTACGTCTGCCAAGACAACGAGGTCTGCAACAGCAACATCAATACATTGGAGCGCCTGCACGAATTCGTCGAGCGCCTTCAGAAATAGAAAAATGAAAAACGGCTTTCCAGGAGATTGGAGAGCCGTTTTTTTTAAGTGGATTCATTCATTGCCTGAATCGCCAGTTCAATGGATTTCAGCCGCCGTTCCAAAAGCGTCTTTTGCGGACTGCCGTCTTTCGATTTGGCATAGGACCTTTCAATGGGAGGAAGGAGGCCGGACAGAACTTCTTGGGATTCCCTGATCTCCTGCGGACTGCAATCGAAAGGCTGTTTATGCCAAACGTTTTCAAGAATCGCTAAACCAATCTTTAAAGCGTTTAGCCGCTTTTCGAGCAAGGTCGTATTGGATCTTTTTTCGGTCATCTGCGCCAAAGCTGTTTCACATTTCCGGATGGTGGATTCGAAAGAGCGGATTGATTCAGTTTGTTGGGCCGGGGTGGTCGACTCCATCTAGTAAAACCTCCTGTCATTCGGAATAGGTCTTTCTGTTATTCTACTAGGAGAAATCCAAACAGCCAAACACATGACAGGAAAATGTATAATAGAAGATAATCGAAACGAAGGCAAGATGCGCCTTCTCATATAGGAGGAAATCGGATGAATAAAAAAGAACTCGTTCAAGCCATTTCACATAGGAGTAAAATCTCAAAAGACCAGGCAGCGAAAGTTCTTAACGAAATCACTTCCCGCATCACTGAAGCATTAGCAAAAAGCGATGAAGTGAAGATCAATGACTTTGGCACGTTCCAGCTGACGGAGAAAAAAGAGCGGAAAGGCCGCAATCCGCAGACCGGCGAAGAAATCACCATTGCCGCATCAAAAGCACCGCAATTCAAAGCAGCCAAAGTGCTGAAAGACATCCTCAATGAAAAAAGCTTTATCGAGAAATTCGTCTCAACCGGCAAACTCAACGAGGAAGAGGCAAACGTCCTCACGTGTGTTTTCGAAGAAAGCCGGAAAGCGAAAGAAGCAGGCGAAGATGCAAAAGAAGGCAAGCTCGTAGAAGTAAAAGCAATCGCAGAGGAGCTCGGCATGGACTACCCGGAAGCGGAAATGATTGCGAGCCGGTTGATCGGAAAGAAAATCCTGAATACGAAAGTGTTCACGAGCCAGATTGAAGAAGTGTTTTTGAGAGGGAATTACCGGAAGTACTTATAAGAACTAAAAAATTCAAAGCGCTTCAGTTTATATAGCTGAAGCGCTTTTTCTTGCAATTAGATTATTTATT
The DNA here is from genome assembly GCF_022819085.1 of Planococcus ruber. Lineage (GTDB taxonomy): Bacteria > Bacillota > Bacilli > Bacillales_A > Planococcaceae > Planococcus > Planococcus ruber. Next base: position 787,888 of record NZ_JALHAG010000001.1, read on the forward strand.
CATTAAATCTTGCAGCTGTTTCACTGAGAACTCTCGAACGGGATAAGCTTTGCTGCTGTTCTGGTGATTGAAGATATAGTGAGTGCCGCCGGATACTTTGACGCGGAATTTCCAATGCGGCCGGCCGGAGCTGTTGATCACGTATTGATCGGCAGGCATCATTTCACGGATAAAGCGGTCAAGATCGGCAACGAGCAATTTGTCGAAAAAGCGTAGAACAAGAAATCCTTTGTATGTTCTTTCTTGGTAGCGATCCACGGATGATCTGCTCAAGTCAAACCAATTATGCTGATTTTGAGCAGAGGGCGAAAGAACAAAAAGCCCTTCTCTTAAAAAGACAGCCGTATTTGAGACTTGCCTTAAGCGAAGATCTTGCGTCAATACATGCTTGTTCACATTCATCGAACTTTGTTTATCGGTCATGTTTGGTACTCCTTCTAAAATAGAGTGGATATCTCAACATAAAAAGCGTAGATTGGAGCTAAACAAAGATGTTAAGTGCATTCTCATTATAAATGTAACTTCTAAAAAAATGTAATTATATACTTGAAATAGTAAAGAAACTACTACAAATTATAATGGAGAAGAAGTATTATCGTTTTTAACTTGGTTTATAAAAGTAACAACTTCTTCTACAGTTTCATCTAAATTTTTTTTAATTTCATGTTCCCAAATTCTTTTTATATGCCAGCCTTTTTCAATATAAAATTGATTTATTTCTTTATCTCTTTCTTGATTGCGGTGTATTTTTTTATCCCAGTACTCCAAGTTGCTCTTTGGGCGGATAAAATGAATTGGACAAGCATGCCAGAAGCAAGAATCTATAAAGATCACTATCTTGTATTTTTGAATTGCAATATCTGGCTTTCCTTTTAACTTTTTTACATTTTTTCTAAAGCGAATTCCTTTATTCCAAAGACTCTTAGTAAAAATATTTTCTAATTTCGATTGAGAACGAATGGCTTGCATTGTTTTACGGCGATTTTCTTTCGACATATTATCAGGCATAAGAATTCACCCCTTCTTGTTTCTTTCCTTAACTTTAAATAGCTTAAACTTGAAGATTCCAACTACTGTAAAAAATAAAGAAAGAAATATTAAAAGTTAAAAAAATAAAAAATCAGTGATTAAGGATGTTTATAGTAAAAATCCGCTTTAGGAAACTTGATAAATTCTTTTTAATAAGGTATGCTGCTAATAAAGCCAATAAGAATATATGTTCTTAGCACAAGGTAAAGAAAGGAACTGCTTCTAAAATGACTAAACAATATAAAATACTCGATTTATTTTCTGGAGCAGGCGGTTTAAGCAGTGGTTTTGAACAGACTGGACGATTTTCAGTAGTAGGTGCAGTTGAAATAAACGAAGCAGCTCAAAAGACTTTTATAAGAAATCATGGCAATAACAATGAACTTGTTTTAAAATCCCCTGAAACAAATAAGAGTGATATCACAAAGATTGACTTTAAGTCGCTGAACCTAAAATCAGATGAAACTGTAGTAATTGGTGGGCCGCCATGCCAAGGATTTTCGAACGCCAATCGGCAAAAAAATTACTTGATCTCTGGCAACAACCAACTTGTAAAAGAGTATGCTAGAGCGATTCGCGACATTAAGCCAGTAGCTTTTTTAATGGAAAATGTTAAATCAATGAATTCCTCTGTACATAAATTTTTTGTCACAAATTACGTGGAAGATAATCTGAATGATTTTAGTTCACAAAAACATTTAGATGAAATTTCGAAGACGGGCGAAGTTCAATTATATGAAGAAGATGATATAGAACTGGTGCTATCCAATAGTGCTCAGTTAAAAGAGATTCTTCGTGAATTTAATGAGATTTCTAATGTTCCTGCTCCTCTAATTACAGATGCCTTATTAATTACGAGATTAAGGACTATAGAACAAAGAATGAAAAATCTCACTAGCGTCCAACTTAAAAATGCCAAGGAAAAGATGGAAGTAAAAAAAATTCTATTACTTTTAAGTAATTATAGCGCCTATAGAAATTTTGATTCGATAATCATAAATACTGTAGAAGGACTTCAACTATTGCTAGAAGAGCCGGTCTCTTCACATTTGTTAAAAGAAAAAATCCAAAATTTTATTGATTTGAACCGTTTTTTGACCCGTTGCCAGGAACTTAAAGATGAAAATATTTTTTGCGGCAGCATTGAATTAGTTGAGGGTTCAGATTTTACAATGCGAGTTTCTGTCTTCTCTTATAATGTAGTTCAGTATCTTAAGCGTTTATTTGTTTCATATGGGTATTCTTTGGACAGCAAGGTATTAGATGCCTCTCAATTCGGAGTTCCTCAACGCCGTCATCGTTTTATGATGATGGGAATAAGAAAAACAATACACAAGGTAGAGCTTCCTACCACAAATAATGGGCGTTTATTTACTGTAAAGGATGCAATCAAAGATTTGGAAAGCATTTTACCGCAACATGAAATGGAAAATTATAATGCGAATATATATACGACACCGGACATTTCTTCTGAGTTACTTAATTATTATAGAGAGGGGATGAAGTGCAACCTATTATATGATCACATAAATACAAAAAGCTCTCCTCTTATTCAAGAGCGTTATGAACATATTCTTAATTCTAAAGGGAAAAACTTCCACAGTTTGCCGGACAGTATGAAAAAAACATATACTGACGCTTCTAGGACACAAAACACAGTTTATCTTCGATTGAATTATGAGGAACCTTCTCCCACTGTAATAAATGTGCGCAAATCAATGTGGCAACATCCTTCAAAAGCTCGTGCTCTTAGCATTAGAGAAGCAGCTAGACTGCAATCTTTTCAAGATAAGTTTGCGTTTGAGGGAAGAAAAGACGAACGATACCAACAAATTGGAAATGCAGTACCACCTATAATGGCAAAAGCCGTAGCAGATAAAATGTTAAGTTACTTGATATAGTCTAATATTAGTTTTATAAGTACTGTAGATTGCTTTTTATTTTTAGAATTAGAAGATGATTTTAGCTTTGTCTATAAATGAAAAATAAGGCATAACCAATTCGAGATTTCGATTTGGTTATGCCTTATTTTAATTTTACATTTTTACTTATAAATCTAGTCATCTTAAATATTGAGTTTACGCTAAGCTAAAGTTAAGCATTAAAATAATATTCTCTGTGCCATTTCAAATACTTTTCTACAGCAGGAGCCACAGCAATATTGATATTCTTATCAATACTCAATAACTTTTGAGTCTCCTTTGAAATTTTAGAAGATATTAATATTTTTCCTTCTGAAGTGAAACTAATATAACCATTGTCAAATACTTTATCATGGTTAGGACATAATAGAAAACCATTATTAGTATCCATTCTTTCTTTATTAGAACATAATCTCCAAGGCTTTATATGACTGGCTATTAAAAATCTAGTATCTTTCATATTACACATCGCGCATTTTTGTGATTGTTGTAATAATTTATTTTTAAACATTCTTTGTCCTCTTCTTAAAACTACTTCTTTTAATAAATCTGTATTAAAATTTTCTTCTATTCTTTTTTCAATTTGTTTTGTTACAACTGAAAAATCTACTTGGTATTCGAAAGGTTCCACAACAAATACTCCATCTTCTCTTTCTTCAACAATCTTACCTAAACCTAATATCATATTCTGTCCTTTAGCTATTTTATGTAATATACCAAAAGGTATATCGTTTTTTAGATTATATCTAGCTGCTGCTACATCGCTTATCTTTCTATTATCCCTTTCACCTCTGGGAGGGTGCATATTAATTTTTAAAAAACTTTCTCCATCATCATCCCATATTATTTGTTTTCCATAATTATTATCCGACTCGGTAGCTTGATAAGACAAAAGATAAGGTTTTAAAGCAGGTTTGTAAAATCCTCTAATTAAGTCGTGGAGTATATGAGGGGAATCAACAAACTCATCTGCTGGTAACTTTTCAACATTGTTTACCCCTTTTATACCGATCTTCCCAACAATTAATGTACCTTTAAAGTATTGAAATTTTTTTAATAATCCTAAATGCAAATCTTCCAATAATTATCCCGCCTTTCAACGTGAATATAAAACTAAATATACCAAAATTAATAGAATACACAATTTTTTCCTCTTTAAACTTCAAAAAAATGTTAAAATATAACCAATTAACTTTATTTTGTTTAAGAAAGGATGACTAGAATATGTTACTAACTGACTTTTCTTCTCCAGAATTTGATGAACATAGAAATGTAGTAGAAAAACTACGGAATAAAGGACGGGAATGGGATTATATAAAATATTATGGAAAGCATGATGCCGAAGGATTAAAAAATAAATTAGAGCAACTAAAAGAAGACGATATGATTCCAGAAAATTTGGATGTTTCTCTTTGGTTAAGTATTGTAGAGTTTTTAAGAGAAGCAGCTGAACGAGAGCAGACAATTGAAGAAAAGATAGCTAATAATAGAATTTTAAGCAGACGACAAGACAATGATTTAACAATTCCTGATAGTGCGGTAAGTAGTTGGCAATTATACGTAAATAAATTGATCCAACAGGGATGGACTGATGAATCAATTAAAGATATTGAAAATACTACAATCAGTATTTTAAGAAAATTAAGAGTAGAAACAGAAGATCCTATAAAAGGTTTGACAATTGGACACGTGCAGTCCGGAAAAACCGCAAGTATGGCTGCGTTAATGGCGATGGCTGCAGACTGGAAATTCAATTTATTTATAGTCTTGTCTGGTACAATTGAAAATCTTAGAAAGCAAACAGAAGATCGGCTTATAAATGATCTAAAAACATCTGGAAATCTTTCTTGGGAACGATTAAGTCAGCTTTCCCTAAAAGCTGGTTCTTCACACAAAGTAAAAAATCTTGTTTTAAATAAAATGTCTCGAGAACGTTATCTAAATGTATGTTTGAAAAATAAAACACGTTTAAATGATTTAATCCATTGGTTAAAAGAAGATGGTAAGAAACTATCGCAAATGAGAATTTTAGTCATCGACGATGAATCAGATCAAGGTGGAATAAATACAAATGATGTAAATAATTCTTTGGCAGAGCGAACAGCCTTGAATAAGGCGATTGTTGATCTTGTGAATATACAAGCAACTGACGGTGCGACTCCACTAAGTATGAACTACGTTAGTTATACGGCAACGCCTTATGCAAATTTTTTAAATGAAGCTACAGAAGAATCGCTATATCCAAAAGATTTTGTAGCGGTTTTAAATCCGGCAAAAGAATACTTTGGCGCTAAAGAAATTTTTGGATTAGAAAATGATGAATATTATCGTGGTTTACCTATAGTACGTGAAATAGACATGAAAAATTATGATCTAGTCAAAGACATTCATAATGGACAAGCGTTTCAAATGCCTGAATCATTTAAAGATGCTCTACATTGGTTCTTAATATCGACTTCAATTATGCGATATCGGAAATATAAAAAGCCAATTAGTATGTTGATTCATACAAGTCAAAAGCAAGTCCACCATAGAGTATTTGCTGAATTGATAGATGCTTATTTTAAAAATACATCGAAAATGGAGATTATTGAGGCTTGTCGTAGTCTATACGAAAAAGAAAAAATGAAGTTCACAAAAGAAGATTTTGAAATGGAGTTTGAGATTTATCCAAATAAAGAAGAAGTAAAAGACTACCCAGTATTTGAGAAAATTGAAGAGGAGTTAAAGCGTTTAATACGTAAAAGTCCTTCTCACATTAATGTCTTAGAAGAGACAAAGAGACTGGATTATCATGATGGATTGCATTTATGTATTGATAATTGCTCTAATAACAAAATAACAGATGATTTAGAGCATGTACGTTTAGCTTATCCAGATCCAGAACTGCCGAATTACCCAGCACCGGCGCCTGCATTTATTGTAATTGGAGGCAGTACACTATCCAGGGGATTAACAATAGAAGGATTAGTAAGCACTTATTTTCTACGTACTACTTCTCAAGCAGACTCGTTACTTCAAATGGGACGGTTCTTTGGCTACCGTAAAGGTTATGAAATGTTGCCACGCATTTGGTTAACAGATGATACGGCAGCTAAATTTAGATTTCTTGCTACTCTTGAAGAAGAAATGCGTGAAGATATTGAAACGTTTATTTTAGAAGGTATGGATGCAAATGAATACGGTCCAAAAATTAAAAATTCTCCTAAGCTGACTTGGGTGCGTATTACCGCTAAAAATCGGATGCAAAATGCTGAAGAAATAGACTTGGATTTTTCAGGTACCTCTAATCAAACTGTAGTATTCGATGATAACGAAATAATTCAAAGAAAAAATATCGAAGTGACGGAAAACTTTTTGAATAACTTGGATGAACCACAAGAAACAAGAAATAAACGTGGACTCTATTGGGAAAATGTAGATTTTAAAAAAATCAAAGAAAATTTCTTTGAGAAGTTTAAGTTTAGTGAACAAAGCGAATTCTCAAATCTATCTACTTTCCTTGAATGGTATGAAAAGAAAGAAAAAGAAGCGGGTTTTACAAACTGGAATGTTGTTTTATCAAGTAGTGGTGTAATTGATAGTGAAAGTGACAAGCAGTGGAACGTAGCAGGACACAGTGTAGGTCTAGTAACCCGTAGTCGACGTGGGTCAGAATCGGGAGAGAAGATAAATATTGGGGTTTTAAGAACCCCGTCAGATTTATATGCTGATATGACAAAAGAAATGTATGAAGGAATTGATGATGAATTCAAGCCTACAAAAGCTGGGAAAGAAGTGAGAAGCAAAATTGAAAGTCAATTAGAAGAGATTGATCAAAAGCAACCGAAAAAAAGCATTATTAACGAAATGCGCAAAGCTGCAGGCATTGGTTCGACACCACAACTGCTATTATATCGGATCGATAGAGAGTCTAAATTTGATGAAACAAAACAGAAAGCAAATACAAAAGAAGCAGACAAACGTTATGATTTGAAAGCATCAGAAGACTTAATTGGAGTTAGCCTATTTGTGCCAGGTTATCGTTCTGGTAAAAACTTGGGAACTAAGTTATCAATTCGAATTGAAAATCCAATAGGGGAGCCTGAAATGGAAGAGGGAGAAGAATAATGCAAATTGAAATTGCAGAATTCGGAAAGATGTCTCAATCGGGTAGTTCTTTACTGAATCTCATACAAAATAATGATCTGCCAATATTAGACTTGCTGGTTCGTGAAGCAGTTCAAAATAGTTTAGATGCTGGAATTACAGTTAAAGAACATGACTCTGTTTTTGTCGATATTGGCATCAAAGATATAAATGTTGAAGGATTTTCAAGCTATCTAGAAGGAGTAACGGACCAAATTAATAAGAGATTTGGATCTTCGCCACAAAAAGCTATTTATATTGAAGATACGCATACAAGTGGTTTAACAGGTTCTTTAGATTTCGACCATTATCCAAACAGTAATATCTTTAAATTGATCTATGGCATTAGTATGGCTCAAGAAATGCAAGGAGCTGGTGGATCTTGGGGATTAGGCAAAACAGTTTATTTTAGAGTAGGAATCGGAATGGTAGTATATTATTCCCGTATTTTAAATGAATCTGGTGATTTTGAACAACGTCTGGCAGTCACTTTAGTCGAAAATGAAAAATTAGCTGAATCAATTATTCCTAAGACTTCGAATAAATTTTTGAGTGGGATAGCTTGGTGGGGCGAGCGGATTTCTCAGAACAGCAAAGGGACTGTGCCAATTACTGATGACGAGAAAATCCATGAAATATTAGAAACTTTAGAGATGAAACCTTTCACTGAGGAAAGTGTTGGAACTAAAATTATTATTCCATTCATCGATGAACAAAAATTGCTTATTAAACACGAAACTAATGAAAGTGAAAATAAGCCTTGGGAAAACGATGTTACAGAGTATATTCGAATTGCTATGCAAAGGTGGTATTCGCCACGCCTTGGCAACAAAAAATATAAATATGGGAAATATTTAGATGGACATGTGAATGGTAAAAGATTAGAAAAAGAAGAATTTCTTGCAGTTTTTTTGGAATTCCAATTGATGTACAATGCTGCAGTTTATGGAAGCCAATCAGACAGATATTTTGTGAGTGATATTCAAATTAGAAATTACTTTGAACATACTAAAGTTAACAATGCAGGTAGAGTTGCTTTTAAAAAGTTTTCGCGGAAAGAATTAGATATGCTTGCACCAATAAATGGGCCAACGCCATTTGCCTTAGTAAATGAAAAAAATACAGCTGTAGAAGGAAATGCACCGCTAATAGCTTATGTAAGAAAACCAGGAATGATAGTAAGTTATGAATTAGAAGGTGAGTGGAGTAAAGGTATTAGTCCTACTAGTGAACATGAGTATTTAATAGCAATTTTTGTTCCCAACTCTGAAACTAAGTTATTGCACCCCGATGGGAATGTAATAGATTTAGAAGGATACTTAAGAAAAAGTGAGATGGCTGATCATACATCCTGGTCTGATATTATTTTAAATAATAAACCAGTAGATATTGTTGAAAAGATTCGAAATCAAGTTCGGCGTAAAATAAAATTATCATTTGAAATCAAAGAAGAAGTAAAAGACAAACAAGTCATGAATGCTTTAGCACGTAATGTAGGGAAAATGTTATTGCCGCCAACTGGTTTCGGGCGTCGTGCCTCTAGTCGGAATCAAGCTGGCACTAGACCCTCTGTGGAAAAATTACAAGGTAGCAATGATAATAAATTTAAAGTTTTGTCTCAAAATTATTTAAGTAACGGAGCTATAGAAGTTCATTTTAAAATGAAATTAGAGAAAAAAGTCACTGCTTTTACAATTGAAATTTTTGTAGCTTCGGAGAGCGGAAAAATTTCAGCTCTTGAGTGGGAGCAAGTAGATAGTATTGGCACACCTTTTCCAGCACGTATAACAAGAATTGCTTTTCCAGAAACGATTGGTTCATTTGGAAGATCAACTGCAAAGAAAAGTGCGAGTAAAGTATTATACGCAATACACATTGAAAAAAAACAGCTTTCAGTCGAATGTCTGGGTAGTGTTGTAATAGAATGTTCAGATCCACATATACAATTAGAAATACTAATGAGGCCAGAAGGAAGTGGAAGTAATGGCTAACAGAATTAGTATGAATAAATTTTTTGATGAGGCCATGGAAGAATTGTTAAATGTTAATTTAAACTTTGATTTTTTTTATAAAGAGGTAGATGGTTCTAAGTATATTTTGGATCAAATTGTGGATCATGAATTTAAAATATTGCTTAAAAACGAAGATGACAGTTGGGATTACGCTGAGAAAGGTTTAGGAATATCGGGAAACATTATTTTGGGCAATCCGTCTAGTCTGTTTGGACCTACACAGTTAGTTGCAATGGACGCAGAATTAGGCTTTGCATTCGAGTGGATGTCTAAACAGTCATCTCAACGTGGGGTGATTCCACTGGCTGCTATTACAAGCACAACACCTAATAATGTTGTTATACCTGTTGACCATTATTTCCCTAAGGACAAACTTTTTGGAGAAGTCTATATATCACTTATACTCTATTTGAAAAAGGCGAGCAGAAATAGTGTAAGAGGGCAAGCAGGATATACTGGAATTATTTTAGGAGAGTTAGTGGAATGGAATGTAATTTTGGATGGAGCAGGATCTACGTTCCCAATTGTAATTGTAGATGAGCCAGAAGCACCCTTATGGTATGTTGATTTTAATTACTCGGAGCCATTGATTGAACCATTTGATAAAGAATATATTGCAATTTATCTAAACAAAGCTCACGTAGCTTTTTCGGCAATTAAAACGCCTAAGACTAAATTTGATCAATCTCTCTATGTAGAATTTTTGTCTGGTGCTTTACAAATCATACTTCAGAACTTAATTGAAACTACAGATTGGCAAGATATAAAAGAAGGGAAAAACTGTGAAGAAGGCTCTATTGGGGAAGTTATGCACTATTTTTTAACTACTTTTAATTGGGATTTTGATGCTCCCGAAAGATTAGCGGTCTCGTTACGTAAGGATTTAGAAAGTCGATTGAAGTCGGGTGAATTATAATGTGGGAAAATTTAATTTATACAAAGGCTCAAGCTAAGGTAAAGTATCAGCAAATTGAAGCGGAACCTGAGGGTTCCGCTCCATCTAATATAAAGCCTTTTTTTAAGTTATTACGTGAAGTAATAATGAAAGAAAAGAATAACTTTTTTATAGATAACTCTCAAAAAATTAACTCGTACTCATTTGATCTTCACATGGGTTTAAATTTATATTGTGTCTTAAAAGAAAAATATGCCTTTACGGAACGTTTAGCAGCACAAGATGAGGTTTGGCGTTATTTGTCATTAGAGATATTTCCAGACTTAGTGTATGACCGACACGGTTTAAAGGATCAGCGTTTTTATAAAGATCCACGTCGTATATGGTTAAAAACTATATGGTGGTATATTCATTTATCTTGGCAAGGTGCAGCGGAAGAAACTTTTGATGTACTAAAAGAAAATTCAGCTGATGTAATTATGCAATTGGTCGACCGTTCAGGAAGCGGCGGATATCGAGTAGACCTAGCCCGTGAAATAATGCGTCAATATAAAATATACAATGATTCCTCAATCCCCCAACTATTTCGTCGTATCTCTAAATTAAATACTGCCAGATTAAATATGACTGAACCTAATCTAGTGGAAGGCGGGATTGAAAGATATGTTGAAGATTTATATAGCTACTTTTTAAATTAACTAAGCCATTTCTAGGAAAGAGTAGATCATATGGATACAGTACAAAACATAAAGAACGGTTTCGCATACATTAGAACTTCGTCTAAACGGTTAATTACTTTAAAAGAAGAATATTATTGGATAGTTAAAATTGATGGAATGCAGGGAGTAGCTATCGATATTCCTAAAGATATAAATTTAAATGAACAGTTCGCTAGTATTTTTTATTATACAAAGGAATATTTAATTAATGGAGAAGAATATAACTTGTTGCTCCTGGTATCTAATAATTCGAATTTAAGCAGTGAGTTTGTATATATATGTGCTGCATTCTTAGAACAGGTGCTAGATGCAGAAATTTATGAAGAAATTCAGCGAGATCCTATATATTGGTGGCACGCAATGAAAGAATTAATGGGCAACGCTAATATAGAAAAAGCAGCATATAGTGTGTTAGCAGAAATGGTAAGTTACTATTATTTATTAAAATATAAAAAAGAAGTTTCCTGGGTGGGTCCTTTTGGAGGGTCAGTTGATTTTAATTGTGAGGATAGTAATTATGAAATAAAATCTACTGTTGCAAGATATGGTTCACAAATTACTGTAAACAGCCAATATCAACTTAAAGCAGATTATTTATTATTTTTCCGTTTTGAGCCTTCTATCAATGGGATTTCGATTCAATCAATGGCTGAGTTATTGATAAATGAAGGAGTAGAAGAATCAATAATTGAGAATGCCCTTCAAAAATTAAATTACCCTGTTGGAAGCGAAATTCGGAAAAAGTCATACGCCTTACTTGATGCAAAAAAATATACGATAGATGAAGATTTCCCTAAAATATTGCCTGAAAGTTTTAAAGATGAAAAATTGCCGAAGCATATCACAGGGCTTACTTATAAGTTAGAGCTAGAAGGACTTAGTGGAGAAAAAATCAATATTGAAGGTATTTAGTCAGATGATAAACAATTTAAACTCTAAACTAAATGACTATAAAAATGTAAGAATAGTAAACTAATAATCCATGTCTATACACAAAAAAGAGCCATATCGTAGTTGGCTCTTTTTTGTGTACAAGTTAAGACTCAATGAAGTTCACTCTTTTTCTTATATTCCCCGTTCATTAAAATTAATAAATCTATTGCCGACATGCCAGGAAGGTCATTAATAAATTTATTAGCACTATTGTAATTTGAAAAGGCGAAAGACTCGAGTTCAGTTTGTATACTCCATTCGTCTCTAATTTCAGTGATTAAATAGACTCGAATAATTGTTTTAGTAGATTTCTGAAAATAATCTTCACCAGTAATTAAGATTGCTAGATTGGAATGGTACGGGCTCAATAGAGTTACAAGGACGTTATGGTTCTCGACGATTTCTTTATTTAGATTCATTTTTTTTGATCCTTTCTTCTTTAAAAATAATAAAATTATTAATATATTTCCTGATTATCTCATTTCTATGGGAGATTTTGTTGATATCTTTAATTTTTGCATTTATGATGAAAATATTACACGCAAAATAAGGAGGAAAATATGAAAAAAATATTATTAATGCTTTTAATAGGCATCTGTTTTACTGGCTTAATATTTACTAGTCAGGCAGATGCAGCCACTTACAAAGACGTACCGACGTCTCACCGATTTTTTGATGATATTACTTACTTATTGGAAAAAGGAGTAGTAGGATCAAATTCTTCTTATGGAGTGAATAAACAAATTACTCGTGAAGAAGCTGCAGTAATGATCTCTAAAGCTCTTGGACTTAACGGCAAGCAAACTAATACACCATTTAAGGATGTACCATCTTCTTCACCCTGGTCAGGATATATTAATTCTGCCGTTAAAGCAGGCGTTATATCAGGTTATCCAGACGGGTCATACAAACCAAAAGCAGTTGTAGATCGTGGTCAAATGGCGATTTTTTTAGCCCGTGCTTTCAAACTTAGTACGGAGTCGTCCAAGACTTTTAAAGATATAAGCCCTTCTATGGCTTCCTATTCATATATTAAACGTATAGTACATGCGAATATAACAGTTGGTAATCTTGACGGAACTTACAAGCCATATGATGTAGTTACGAAAGGTCAACTTTCTGCATTTTTAGCTCGTGCTATGGTAATGAAAGAGACAGGTAACAAGGCTGCTAAAGTTCATTTTATTAATGTTGGACAAGGCGATTCTATTCTTATTCAATCTGGTAATGGGAAGAATATGTTGATAGATGGAGGAACTAAGGCGCAGGGAGATAAGGTCGTCTCTTTCTTAAAAGCTAAAGGAGTCACAAAACTTGATATTGTGGTGGCAACCCATCCAGATGCTGATCATATAGGCGGATTAATAAATGTTTTAAATAATTTTCCTGTAGCTAAGTTCGTAGATTCTGGGAAAACTCATACTACCGATACTTATCTAGAGATGCTTAAATTAATCGATTCTAAAAATATCCCATTTGAGGTTCCAACAAACGGTAAAAAAGTTAACTTTGATAGTGTAATGGATATTCAAGTATTGAATGTAGATTCTAAAGCGAGTGACAATAACGATGCTTCTATAGTTTTGAAAGCCAAATACGGTAAAATTAGTTTCCTTCTTACAGGAGATGCTGACACAGCGATCGAGAATGCCATAATGTCGAAATTTGACGTAAAATCTACGTACCTTAAGGCTGGTCATCATGGATCTAATACAAGTTCATCGGCAAACTTTATAAATGCGGTTCGACCAGCAGGTACTGTTCTTTCCTATGGGAAAGATAATTCTTATGGTCACCCCCATGATGAAGTAGTAACAAGATTAAATAATATTAAATCGAAGATTTATTCAACTGCTGTCTCAGGGGATATAACGGTGACAACAGATGGAAACTCACATAGCGTTAGTGCTAAGCCTTGGATTGTAAATTCAACTCCTGCGCCAACTAAACCAACTCCATCTCCAACTCCAAAGCCGCCGGTTACAGGGACTACAGGTGACTTAGATATTATTAGTAAAGATTTAAAAGCGGAAATAGTCACTATTAAAAATATGGGAAAAAAAGATATTGCGATGGAAGGATGGAAGTTGGTTTCTGTTCAAGGTAACCAGACTTTTATTTTCCCTAAATTCACTTTAAAAGCAGGGGCGTTAGTAAAAGTTACAAGTGGCCCTAATGCTATTAGCGGCAGTAATACACTTAAATGGACTACAGCTAATATATGGTTAAACAGTGGCGATGCTGCTAAACTATACGATTCTAAAGGAGCACTTATACATGAAGTCAAATAGGTATACTATAGACCGTTTTGATGGAGATTTTGCAGTTCTTCTTTCAAAGGAAGATGAAACACAGCAAAAATTAATTGAGCGTTCAAAAGTAGAAAACTATGCAAATGAAGGAGACATCATTGATGTTCAATGGAACTCAGATGGCTCTTTCAAGAAAGCTTCGGTGTTGAAATTAGAAACAGAACGGCGAAAATTAGAAGTAGAAAATTTAATTGAAAAGTTAAAACGTAAATGATTAAAAGCTATTCTAGAGATATTGCGCTCTAGAATAGCTTTTTGAATTAAACTAAATTATCTATATAATTAACTAAAGATATTATAAATATGAAATGAGGAATTTCCTTGCCAATCTATAACAAACTAGTCCGCGATTACATCCCGGAAGTCATACAGAAAACCAATAAAAAATTTTCAACGCGTATTTTGCCGGAAGAAGAATATGAAACAGAACTAAAAAAGAAATTGTCGGAAGAACTTAGAGAGTACGTAGAAGCAGAAAGCGATGAAGAAGCGGTCGAAGAGTTGGCTGATATTCTAGAATTACTACACTCTGCTGTAAAACTTCATGGTTCTTCTTTCGAAGAGCTGGAAGAAGTGCGCAAGAAAAAAGCAGAAAAGCGCGGAGGATTCGAGAAGCGTATTTTCCTTATCGAGGTTGAAGATGACTAAGCTGGAATTAGTCACGTCTCAATTGCTTTCTCATTTGGAAAGGTTATCTAAAGAGGCAGTCGAGATCAACTGGGTAACGGCATTTGCTATGAAATCAGGCGTTAAAAAAATCATTCCATTTTTGAAGCAAGCTGCTGACAGAGGAGTGCCGATTAAACTACTGGTAGGCGATTATTTATTCGTCACACAACCCGATGCGCTGCAAATGATTCTGGAAGAGTTGCCTTCAGCGGAAGTGCGTATTTGGAAGAGCGAGGGCACTTCTTTTCATCCGAAATCTTATTTATTTCGAGGGAGAGATGTGTCTCATTTAATCGTAGGTTCTTCCAATTTATCTGCTTCTGCGCTGACTACAGGAGTTGAGTGGAGCTTGATTGCGCCGACCTCTGTCGATGCAGAAGTATTTGAAGAGGCAACGACACAATTCCTTAAAAGTTTTTATGCAGATCAGACGATTCCTTTGAATCTGGAGACCCTTGATGAATACCGCTCTTTACATAAAAAAGCGAATTTAAAAAATCCAATCAGTCCCGTATGGTCGGAAGCGGAAGAAGTGGAAATGACGGTTGGATCAACTTTTCCGCAAGAACCAGAAATCGCAGAAAGTGCTGTTTCGTATGAAGTGGAAATTACGCCGAGACCTGCCCAACAGGAAGCGTTAGCGGCGTTGGAAAATGCTATGGCTGAAAACTATAGCCGGGCGATGGTTGTCCTTGCGACGGGGCTTGGCAAAACCTATTTAGCTGCATTTTTTGCAGAAAGATTTCAGCGGGTGTTATTTGTTGCGCACCGGGAAGAGATTTTGATTCAGGCGGAAGCGTCGTTTAAACATGTTCACCCAAACCGTTCAAGTGCTTTTTATAATGCTTCTGAGAAAAAAACAGAAGCCGATTTTATCTTTGCTTCAATTTATACTTTAGGCAGTGACTATCATTTGAATCGGTTCGAGAAGGATGCTTTCGATCTCATCGTTGTGGATGAATTTCATCATGCAGCAGCACCTACATACGAGCGATTATTAAACTATTTTGAACCTCAATTTTTATTGGGAATTACGGCAACACCTGACCGGATGGACAATAAAGATGTATATGCCTTATGTGACGGGAATGTTGCCATCTCGATTCATTTTCTAGACGCGATTGAGCGGAACTGGCTGGCGCCTTTCCAATACTACGGCGTCTATGATGATACGGATTATTCGGCAATTCCTTGGCGCGGTACTCGTTACGACGAAGAAGAACTCCTGCAAATTCAACTGCGCGAAGATTTTGCGGAAAAGATTTTTGAAGAATGGAACCGGTACAAGCAAACGAGAACGATTGGCTTCTGTTCTTCTGTCAAGCAAGCCGTATATATGAATCACTTTTTCCGACAGAAAGGCATCCGATCAATCGCGCTTCACGGTGAATCGCATCCAAGTGAAAGAAAATCTGCCCGAGCTAAATTGGAAACCGGAGAACTGGAAATGATTTTCACAGTGGATCTATTTAACGAAGGGGTAGACATTCCGAAAGTGGATACGCTGCTTTTTATCCGGCCGACCGAATCGTTGGCGGTTTATACGCAGCAAATCGGACGCGGCCTTCGAATTGCAGAAGGGAAATCGCATTGTGTCATCATCGATTTTATCGGGAATTACCGCAATGCAGATTTGAAGTTGGCTGTTTTTGACAAGCAAGAAAAGACTGTTGGCAATAAAGCCATCGAACCGCTTGTGCCAGCCGTATGTGAGTTCAATTTGGATCTACAAGTGATTAACCTTTTGGAAGAGATGCGAAAGAAGAGAGCTCCACGAAAAGAATCTGTTGTCATCGCTTATAACGAATTGAAGAAAGAACTGGGCAGACGCCCAACTTATTTAGAGTTCCATCTGCAGGCGAACATCGATTCCAAAATCGTGAAACAGGAATTCGGAAGTTATATCGGCCTGCTCGCCTATGCAGATGAATTGAATAAGGAAGAAAAAGAGTTATGGTTAAAGTTTAAGCATTGGTTTACTGAGCTGGAAAAGACAGGGATGACGAAGAGCTATAAAATGGTGATTTTGAGTTATATGTTGTCGAAAGAGCTAGAACATTGGCTGGATCCTGTAACACCAGAAGAAACAGCGCCGTTCTTTCATCACTATTTAACGGAAAAAGATTACCGGCTGAATACGGATTTTAATGATGTACAAGGAAAAAGATTGCGGCAGTACGATGAAAAGAAAGTCGCTAACCTTATCTCAACAATGCCGATGACAAAATGGAGCGGCAGTGCAGCAAATGGTTTAATAACGTTTTTAAATAATGAGTTTAAACTTCATTTAGACCCGGCGTCAGGTGAAAAAGAGCTCCTATATAACTGGACGAAAGAAATTACGGACTATCGTCTGCATTCTTATTTCGAAAGAAAAACCAGTCTTCTTCCGGTTAATTAACAAATAGGTATCTCTTAGAGCCAATCATCTCTATATATCGAGTAAAAGAAAGACAAACTTGAGGAGATGATCAAATGGCGCAGGAGATCTATGTGAAAAAGGTAGTAAACGAAAAGTACGGAGAACTTTATCAATTTTTAAAAGTAGATTTGGAAACAGGAAAAAAGGAAGTGGTGTTCCCTTTTGCAATGGCTCAATTCCCGGAGGTTGTTCCAGAAGAAGAACCCGAACTTCTGACCATCCAGTCCAAAAGGGGTGCGGACGCTGTTGGCTACTCCAAAGCTTCGAGCTTTGTCGTGAAACAAGGTTCGAAGTTTGCTGCATCTACTTCGCCAAAGTGTCCGAAGAAGTACATCAAACTGCGAGAAAAGTTGATATTGGATAAAAAACTTGTCCCTCTTCATAATCAATTGCTCGTCATGGAAGATATCGAATTTGATACGCCGATGGCTGCGATGGGAGCGGCAATTGGAGGTTGGGTAAGAGGGTCGCATGATTGGAAAGAAAAAAATAAGCGAAACTAATTGTAAAAACAATTCTTCAACACTTCATTTAATGGAGTTTCTGTTCATTCAGAAATTCAGTAAATGAGGTGTTTTTGTTTTGGCGAGTTGGATGGATTAAGCGTTCTTCGATCAGATACTGAATAGAGCTTGATATATTAATTATTAAAGTCAAATGTTTACAATTTAGCGTTTTTATTCACTATAAAATGCTATACTTAAATACGAATCTTTAACGATTTGAAACGAATGCATATTGCAGAAGCCAATAGTCAATGAAAAAACATTATAGGAGCGTCATGAAATGAAAAAGAATTATTTGATCTTACTTTTAATGGCAATCTTCCTGGTTGGGTGTACCGACATAGAAGATACATCGTCTGTTGAAGAAACAGACACAGACGTGAAGGAAGTAAGCACGGTTGAAGAAGAAAGCGACGAAGAAGCGACTCCTGAAGCAGTCGAAGAAGAACCAGTTGCGGAAGAAACTCCGACAGAAGAAAAAGCTGCAGCGTCCACGAATGACCTGTTCGCTGGCTACACATTAATCGAAGTGGACGGCGGCGATCTGTCCGGACAACGGGAAGCGAATGTCGTGGTCGACATTGGTTTCGGGGACCGGGAATATTGGGCATTCACCAATGAACACGGACAGCTTGTGCGCGTTGTGGCGAGTGAAATTATTCTGCAGGACGATAATACCGAGCCGGTAACGTCATCCGGCAGATATTACCCGGACGAAGCGAAAGTGCCGGGCGTCGAAAGTCCGACGCTGGACGAAGGGCACGTCATTGCGGATTCGCTTGGCGGCGTATCGAATGCCTACAACATCACGCCGCAGGAAAGCACATTGAACCGCTACGGTGACCAGGCTTATATGGAAGATGTCATCCGTAAAGCGGGCGGCGCCGTGGATTTTGAAGCGATCATCACCTATCTGGATACGGAAACGCAGATTCCTTCAAGTTACCAATACACGTATACAGTCAACGGCAACAAAGTCGTAGACAAATACGATAACGTGAACCCGGATGAAGTGAACAAATCCCTTGGCTTAACCGGCGGAGATGCTCCTGAATCTACGGAAGCTGAAACCGAAAGTGCGCCAGAAGCGCCGGCTCCAGCGGCCGGCGGCGACGTTTCAAGCGTTGACACAGACGGCAATGGCCAAGTGACGATCAAGGAAGCAAAAGCGGCAGGCTTCAGCATGCCGATCATGAGCGATCATTGGTTGTACCCGTATATGCGGGATAACGACAATGACGGCATGGTGGGAGAATAATAAATTAAATAAGAATAACGCAAAGAACCAGGCTGCCTTATAAGGCGCCTGGTTTTTTGATTGAACAAATTCTATTCGTTTACTCCATCAACAACCGCACCGTCTCCCGCGAAATCGCATGCGTATTAATCGGAGACTCAATTTCCCCATTCTCCGCGCAGCGGATAAATTCCGCGAGTTCATAGTACATCGTATCGAACTCATGCGGGACGGACAGGTCTTCGGTCCGGCCGTCGCGGTACTTCAAGGTGATGCGTTTCGGGTCGCTGATGCGGTCGATTTCGATCGTGCCGTCTTCGCCTTGGATTTCGCTCGGCAGCGCGGAATCGGAAATCTTCGAATAGGTGACGACCGCTTCTTTGTCGCCGTAGTTCAGGATCATGCTGCCTTGGCCGTCGGCGCCAGTCGACAATCGGTAATCATTGCGGAGGAACGACTCCGGTGCGCCGGCCAGGTGGACGACGGGTGCGATGCCGTAGACGCCAAGGTCCATGCGGGCGCCGTTGCCGAGTTCCGGCTTGAAGGGATTTTCGATGATGCCTTCTTTGTAATTGTCGTAGCGCGACGAATACTGGTTGTAATGGAAGAAGAAGCGGCGGACCGGTCCGATTTTATGGAGATGCTCTTTCATGTTCAGGAACGACGGCGTCACGGTCGACTTCATCGCTTCCATGAACGTCGTCCCGTATTTTTGTGACGCTTCGATGATGCGGCCCATTTCTTCGACCGTCGTCACAGCCGGCTTCTCGCACAGGACGTGGATGCCATGCTCAATCGCCAGGATGCTTTGTTCGGCGTGCAGCGAATTGGGCGACGCGATATAGACCGCTTCGATGCCGCCGCTTGAAAACATTTCAGCCAAATCCGTGTAGACCGAATCGACGCCGTATTTTTCCGCGAACGCGCGCCCTGTTTCTTCCTTGCGGGAATAGACGGCGCCAAGCGTAAAGCCGGGGTGCTGAGATGCGGCTTTCAGGAAGCGGTCTGTGATCCAGTTCGTGCCGATGATGCCAAATTTCATAGATCCTCCTCCTCAAGTGGCTAATGGGTTTGATTCTCTCTTCTATTTTAACTTATATGGTATGGCTTATTCTTTTTTCACTACTGTCCAATGAGGGTCTTTTACATCCTTTTCATTGGGTTTCCGGACAGATTCGATCGAAGCTCTATCGCACGCACCGAATGCCGCATAGTTTCGCTGCGCTTGCCTAAGCGAAACGCCATTCGCTCCACCTTCATAATCCGGATCAGCAAATTGGACGGAATCATCCTCCCAGTAGCAAATTCCGCATATCTCATACGTTCCCGGCGGTTCTTCATCCAATGTGTTGTATCCGCAGCACAGGCAAGTGTATTTCATTTTTTCACCTTCTGCCGTTTTTCTTTATTAAACCACTGCAGCATCCATTTCTTCTATAACTAAACATAAGGTTTTCACAGCTTTTGCTCGTTTAAAGGTTTATTCTGTTTTTATTTTAGAGTGTAAGCGGGAAATCAGTAAATGAAGGCCGCTGAAAATAAGGGCCATCGCTGTGATTTTCACGATAGACATTTGCTCAATAGGGGGAGTATGTGTCGACCGGTTCGAAGAAAAGATCGACCACCAAACCACTTCTGAAAAATTGGCTGTAGAAAATAAGAACCATGCTATATAAAACAGCAGTACGGTTAGCCAGTAGAATTTCATAAAAACAGCCCCTTTCTAACTTAGACGGACATGGCGCTGGAATGTTACAGCGAGAAAACGATAGGTCGATAGAGAAGTAAGAAGTGAGGGGGTTAGCCTTTTTTGTGGGAACTTCTGTAAAAGTTTGGCGTTATAAATAATAATAAAAGTGATTATGGAATATATGAGCAAAAGAAAACAATGGAGGAATGTCAATGTGGTTCGTATTAGGGATTATCGCTATAGCCGCAACTTTTTTAAATCTATACCTGTATGCCATAGGCAAAGAGTATAAGCTGGCGATGGCAATGGGGTTGTCCTTCACTGCACTGACTGTTGTGGCAGATTACACGATGGTGTCCGATTGGGTAAAAGCGGAAGATTGGTCTGCTTTACTTGACGCAGTGCCTATGATGGCGATGGCTCTATGGGTCTTGACACTACTGTCAATACTGATAAATACAACACCTATCCTCTTAGAGATGAAAAACAAGAAGTAATTCCTTGCTGCAACAATGTTTATTTCACTTTTTTCTATCATAAAAGTTGAACGAATAACTTCTCCTGTGGATATTTCATCACTCTACAATTAATGTAGTTCCGTTTATGCAGATTTATCGAAAGAACTTTTATCCATTGGCTATTCCTCCCGCAAAAAGGTATCATAAAAGCAACAGATAGCGGCTGTGCGGCAAGGGGTGCCGGCCGGCCCATCATTTGATCAACCGATTTTTGCGGAGGAGGAGCACGACATGCCTTATCAATTAAGAAAGAACTTTAAATTATTCACCTTGAATTCAAATCCCGAGTTGACTCAGGAGATTGCCGACTTGCTTGGCTGCGAAATGGGCAAGAGCTCGATCAACCGTTTCAGCGACGGGGAAGTGCAAATCCATTTGGAGGAAAGCGTGCGCGGGGCGGAAGTCTTCATCGTTCAGTCGACTTCACAGCCGGGCTATGAACATACGATGGAGCTCTTGATCATGATCGATGCGTTGAAGCGGGCTTCCGCCGAGACGATCAACGTGGTCATTCCGTATTACGGCTATGCGCGCCAGGACCGGAAAGCGAGTTCGCGCGAGCCGATCACGGCGAAATTAGTGGCGAATATGCTAGAGACGGCCGGTGCGACCCGCATCATCACGATGGACCTCCATGCACCGCAGATCCAAGGCTTCTTCGATATGCCGGTCGATCAGCTGCTGGGTGAAACGGTCATCGCTGAACATTTCCTGAACAAAGGGCTGGAAAATGCGATTGTCGTAGCTCCGGACAACGGCGGGCTCAGCCGTGCACGGAAACTGGCGAACGACCTTGATGTGCCGATCGGCTTTATCGACAAACGCCGTCCGCAGCCAGGCGAGCCGGAAATCGTCAACATCGTCGGCGATATCCTAGGCAAGAACGCTATCATCATCGTCGACATCGTCGATACGGCAGAAACGATTTCCAAAGCGGCCAAAGTGCTGGTGGAAAACGGGGCAAAAGGCGTCTATGCTTGCTGTACGCACGGTGTATTGTCCGACAGTGCCGTCCAAAAAATCGAAGATTCCGCAGTGACGGAACTGGTCGTTACCAATACGATCTACGTTCCGGAAGAAAAGCGCACACCGAAAATCACCATCCTGTCCGTTGCGCCATTGCTTGCAGAAGCGATCGAGCATGTCCACAACGAAAAACCGGTCACGCCTTTATTCGAATAAATTCAATGAAAAAGCACGCCGATTCAATGGGTCATCGAGACCTTTTGAATCGGCGTGCTTTTTAGTTTTTGGGTAATTTGTTTTTGTTCAGCCACATGACGAGCACGGGACCGAGAATCGGAATCCAGGCAAGCGCTTTTCGCGTTGCGTGCGGAAAAAAGCGGTAAACGGCATAGACGGATAAGCCCCATAAGACGAACCAGTCGACGGTCATGACCGACACAAGGCCGGAATCGAAAAATGCTTCCCGGTATGACGCCAGTGAAAATCCTTGCAGCAGCGTCAGCAGATTGCCCGCCCACATGAGCATGAGGACAATCAGCCAGAAGCGGGAGGACAGGAAACGTACGAGCCAACGAGGCGTCCGGTTTTTTGTCCGCGACTTCGAGTGCTTGTCGCCGAATGCAAAATACGGCAGCAGCGAGAAAGCGCCGGTACCGAGCGACAAAAGGGCAAATGGCCAAGCGGGCCACCTGCCGCGGTCGTGCAGCAAAAGAATCGTCAAAAACACGAGAGGAAACAGGCCGAGCGAATTGAAGACCGCAAAAACAAGCGGATCGATCTCGCCCCATTCGCCGCTTAAGATTCTTGAGAATACCGGATCCGGGCTTTCGCCTTCGGGAGCCAAAAATGCGGCGTAGGCAATCAGGAGAAGCCAAATCAACAGGAAAATCACGACATCACCTCTTTTTTTCCATCATACAGGAAGAGCTGAGAGGAGTGAATTTATTCGCTGCTGTTTTGTGGATAAAGAAAGGAGGCTTCCTGAAAACTATCCACATGTAGATAAACTGGAGAAATCGTTTTTATAACCTCAAAAGACTACAATTTCGAATGCGGTGTTCTTTAAGTAAATAAGGTCTACGCTTCGCTTGCTTTATCCAATCTTCCGTAAAATTCTCTATACCAAACGCCATGTCGAGTGTTTGTCGAACTTCATGGATGGAAGAGGGCGGCTCACATCAAAAAAATTTCCCCGGATCTCCAAATTGAAGTCTTGGACGAACACTGAGCACTTTTATGCCCCGTTATCCCGTGCTTTTATACTTATACTGAGAGAGGCCGAGTATTCCAGCAAATGTTAAAAAAGTGGGAACAGGCTGAATCGCTCTTTTTCCATAACCAATACCTCTTTAGGCATCTGGGTTTTATTTTGGGAACTTTGGGAGCAGATAGCATAAGGAGTTTTTAAGGCTTTAGAAGATTTCTGAAAACGTATCAAAAAAATAAATAAATTAAATTATCAAACTATATTTACTATTTAAAACATTATATATATAATACTTATTAATATAACGTCATATGACGTTATAAATTTTGGGGGTGTTGAAATGAAACAGGATCAAGGTACATTAATCGAAGAAACAGCAGGCGGAATCATCAATGAAATACAAGGAACGGCCATGAAGCCGGGGCACGCGGAGCAGATTGCCAACGTCGTGGAAGCGGTAAAGGCTCGCGATATCAAGAATGTCTACTTCGTAGCGTGCGGCGGTTCAATGGCTTCACTGTCTTTCGGGGAATACTTCATCAGCAAGGAAACAGAAGTTCCAAGCTTCGTTTACACAGCTAATGAATTTATCCATCGCAATCCGAAAGGCGTCGGCGAAAATACGCTGGTAATCTTGCGCTCCCATTCAGGCACAACGCCAGAAACAGTGGAGGCGGCAAGTTTCGCCCGTGAAAAAGGCGCCTTGACGGTGTCGATTTCAATGGAAGAGGAATCACCGCTGTGCCAAGCCGCTGAACATATCGTCCATTACAACTATAAAGACGGTTCGGATGCCATCGACGGCGAAGTCGGCATTTTCTATACACTGGTCTTCGAAGTGCTGAACGTATTGGCGCCGAACGAAAAATACAAGCGGGTGGTCAGCCAGCTGCCGAAAATCGGTGACCTGATCCAGAAAAATACGGAACAGTTGGCGGATGCTGCGAATGAATTCGGCAAAAAGAACAAGCGCGAAAAAATCATTTACACGATGGCAAGCGGCGCTTACATCCACCATGCCTACTCATTCACAAGCTGTTTGTTGATGGAGATGCTGTGGATCCACTCAAACGCCATCCATTCGGGAGAATTCTTCCATGGACCATTTGAAATCACCGACTACGATGTACCGTTCCTGGTGGTGAAAGGCGAAGGAGCAAGCCGGCCGCTTGATGAGCGTGCACTGGACTTTGTACAGAAGTTCAGCGATAAAGTGGAAGTGGTCGATATCGAAACCTTGAATTATGATGGAATTGATGAAGACTTGAAAGAATACTTCGGCCCGGCACTGACAGGATCGGTTCTTCGCCTGTATGCAGACGCACTGGCTGAACACACCGGCCACCCATTGTCCGTCAGAAGATACATGTGGAAAATGGATTACTGATAATACAAAGCGGGGTTCATAAGAAAGGGGATACGAAATGAAGAAAACACTGTTCTTTTCGATTTTGCTGCTTCTGTTGACGACGTTTTTAGCTGCCTGTAACTCAGATGAAGAAAACAGTGCCAGCGCAGATGGAAAAGTTGAAATCGACTTTTTCCACAGATGGCCGAATGAACCAAGAAAATCCTTCTATGATGAAAAAATCAAAGAATACATGGAGCAGAATCCCGATGTCCACATCAACGTGGATTCTGTACTGAATGATTCTTACAAAGAAAAAATCCGTGTCCTTGTATCAAGTGATGACCTGCCGGATATCTTCGCTGCCTGGTCGGATTCATTCGCTGAAAATCTGGTTTCTTCCGAGCGCATCATGCCCCTGAATGATGTCATCAAAGAAGATGAGGAATGGTCATCGAAAATCATCGATTCCCAGTTCAGCGGTTTCACCTTCGATGATACGACTTACGGCATTCCGTTTACGGTGGACGGAAAAGCTTTCTTCTATAACAAAGCGATCTTCGAGGAAAATAATATCGAAGTGCCGAAAACCTATGACGAGCTGATTGCGGCACTTGATCAGCTGCAGGATGC
The DNA here is from genome assembly GCF_022819085.1 of Planococcus ruber. Taxonomy (GTDB): domain Bacteria; phylum Bacillota; class Bacilli; order Bacillales_A; family Planococcaceae; genus Planococcus; species Planococcus ruber. The sequence goes on from NZ_JALHAG010000001.1 coordinate 813,034, forward strand.
AGGCTACAGCGAACCTTTGGTTGAAGGTTTGACGAACACATGGGCAATCTCACATTATCTCGGCACTATTTTCGAACGCGTAGTGGATCCGGCTGTATTGGATAAGGACTATAATGCGGAAACGGCTGAATTCACGGACGAGGGCTATATCGAGGGACTCGAAATCTTCGAGGAACTGACCAGCTATATGGGCGATGTCTCCACGGCGATTGACCACGAAGCGGCGCGCAATATGTTCGCTGCTGGCGAAGTTCCTGTTTTGTATATGCAGTTCGCGGAAATCAAAATGGTCGAGGAAGCGGGAGATGTGGAATTCGGATTCTTTGATTTCCCGGAAGTTGAAGGGGCGAAAGGCGATCCGACAGCGCTTACCGGCGCACCTGAAGGTTGGATGGTCAGCAAAAACGCACCGAAAGAAACAATCGACTTCCTGAAATTCCTGACTTCGGAAGAAACAGCTGCTGAATTCACGAAAACAGACGGCCAGCTGAATGCCATTGAAGGTGCGGTCACGGAAGAAAACGTCAATCCGGCAAGTCTCGAGGCATATGAATTGATCTCCAATGCGACTTCGACAGCGCCTTGGTTCGACAATGCAGTCAACATCAATGTAGCAGACGTCTTTATGCGCGGCGGACAAAGCTTGGCCACTGAGCAGACAACCCCTGAGGACATCTTAAAAGAAGCGCAGCAAGAAGCACAAAATCAGAAATAGCAACAGTGCAAAACTGGATAAGTCCTAATGTTCACTTGAATGTTAGGACTTATTAAAATGAAAGAAGGTGCAGGTATGATCGCTAAAAGAAACCGGATTGTCCCAATCTTATTCCTATTGCCCAGCCTCTTATTTTTAGGCATCTTCATCTATATGCCACTCGTTCAAAACTTCTATAACAGTTTCTTTAACTTTAGCGTGTTTTCTCCGACAAAAGAGTTTATCGGCTTTTCTGCTTTTGAACAGTTATTTTCAGATAAGATCGTCATGACGGCTTTGATTAACAATATCAAATATGCGGTCATCTCCGTGGTTTTCCAGGTAGCTTTCGCGCTGGTTCTTGCAACAATTCTCGAGGACAAGCTGTTCCGCCGGATTGCACCGCTGCTGCGGGTTGTCTATTTCATACCGGTGATGATTTCGATTTCAGTTATCGCTTTGCTTTTTGGTTTCATCTACAATCCTCAAATGGGACTTTTAAACAGTTTTTTGGAGCTGATTGGCTTGGGAAATCTGGCTGTGCCTTGGCTGGGGAACGCGACAACTTCGATTTACGCGGTCATTGCGATGTCGCAATGGCAGAGCATCGGCTTTATCACGATGCTATTTATCGTAGCAATCCAGAAAATCCCCAAAGAACTGTACGAGGCGGCTGAAATAGATGGTGCAGGAAAGATCCGGCAATTTTTCAATATTACGGTTCCACAGGTAAAAGAAACGCTTTTCGTCAATATGCTCATCACCATTACGGGAGCCATGCTCGTATTCAATGAACCGTATATCCTGACCAACGGCGGTCCGGGCACAAGCTCGATGACCTTATCGGTTTATATGTACCAGCAAGGGTTCTTCAAAGACAATATGGGCTATGCATCGGCTGTCGCCACGCTGATCTTCATCGTGACTGCGATTTTCGCCCTGGTCCAAATCAAGGTTTCGGGAACCGGAAAGGATGAGTAGGATGACAAAAACAAATGAAAATATCAAAGTTGATATGTTGGCGCCGGAACAGCAGGCCAAGAAGGAACGGCCCGCTAAAAAGGCCAAAACGGCGATGAAAACCAACCTGCAAGGCAAAGTGACAAAAAACATGATTCTTCTGGGCCTCTTGCTATTTGCCTTTGTCATCCTGTATCCTCTTTTCTGGATGGTGGTTTCTTCTTTAAAAAGTTATGATGAAATTTACAGCAATGTATGGGGCTTGCCGTCCGTCTGGCATTTTGAAAACTACGCCACTGCCTGGTCGATGGGAATTTCCGGCTACTTTTTCAATAGCCTGTTCGTGACTGTCACAACGATTGTCCTGGTTGTCATGATCGGTTCGATGGCAGCGTTTACATTATCCCGCTATAAATCGAGATGGATTGATGTAGCGCTGATTTTCACCATCGGCGGCATTATGATGAATCCTCAGGTCGCACTGATTCCGCTGTTTGAACTGTTGACTTGGCTGGATTTGATCAACACGCATTGGGCGTTGATTTTGACTTACGTGGCGTACCGGCTGCCGCTGACAATCATCTTGATCCGCGCGTTCTTCCTGAGCATCCCAAAAGAGCTGGAAGAATCGGCGATCATCGATGGCTGCAGCGAGTTCGGCATCTATGCCCGTATTTACCTGCCGCTGTCGATCCCGATTATCGTGACGACAATCGTCTTGACGGCATACTTTGCTTGGAATGAATTTATGTTTGCGACTGTGTTTATTGATTCGGATGTACTGAAGACGATTCCGTCAGGCCTGATGAATTTCAGGGATTCGCTCAGAACCGATTGGGGCGTCTTGCTTGCAGGAATGGTGATTGCGACAATCCCGATGGTAGTCCTGCTGGTGTTCCTGCAGCGGTATTTGGTCAGAGGGTTGTCGGAAGGATCGGTGAAAGGATAAGAGGAGGAATTGGGGATGAAACTGATTGCGGTTGGAGATAATGTGGTGGATTGCTATTTGGACCAGAAGAAATATTATCCGGGAGGAAATTGTGTCAACGTTGCCGTCAATGCCCGAAAAAATGGAGCGGAAGATGCGGCCTACATCGGCATATTTGCAACCGATGATAAAGCAGCGCACATTAAACATGCATTGAAGGAAGAAGGAATTGATTTCACTTTATCCCGCACCGCGGAAGGCATCAGCGGCCAGCCGGGAGTTGCGCTGACGGACGACGGCGACCGAGTATTTGTGAGCGGGGCGAAAGATACGGTTCAGCGCAGGCTCAAACTGCAGCTGATCGACGAAGACCTGGATTTCATCAAAGGGTTCGATGTATGCCACGTCAGCTGCTATTCTTCCATGGAAAGTGAATTGGCGAAGCTCGCGGAAGTGATCGACATCTCCTATGATTTCTCCAATCATCTGGAGCTGGACTATATCGAAAAAGTGGCTCCCCATATCAAATATGCTTTTTTCTCAGCGGCGGATCTGCCGGAAGAGGAACTGAACTGGTTCATTGAAAGGCTAAAAGGCTTTGGTTTTAAAGCGGCAGCCCTGACGAGAGGCAGTGAGCCTGCCTTGTTTATCTATCAGGATAAAATTTATGAACAGCAACTGACGAAGATTCCGGTTATTGATACGATGGGAGCCGGCGATAGTTTAATCGGCGGGTTTTTGGTGAATTATATAAACGGAGCAAACATGAACGAGGCAATTGAAAAAGCCACGAAGTCCGCAGCAGCGACGTGCGGAGTTTACGGCGGTTTCGGCTATCCGAAGGAATTCTAAAAATTTGTTTTAGAAATGCTCCTCATGTACAGTGAAATGACAGAAAGATCAAAATTTAAGTATAGGGGAGTCTGTATAATGAACCGAGACAGCATAAACTTGGATAGTCCTATATTGTTATATGAACAGATAAAGGCCGGCATCAAGGAATTGATCAAAACCGGTAATTTGAAAGCCGGAGACAAAATTCCGAACGAATCGGAGCTGTGTAAACTCTTCGATGTCAGCCGGATCACCATTCGCAGGGCCATCAAGGAACTGGGGGAAGAAGGCGTCATCGAAGTCATCCGCGGCAAAGGGACATTCGTCCGGGCGTCCAAAAAGGACCTCCACTTATTAAACCTGAAAGGTTTCACGGAAGGTTTGTCAACGGAAGAAAACAACATTGTAAAAGAGATCCTGCACAAGGAAATCATCAGCGACGATGCGGATATCTCGAAAGTCTTTTCGCATGAACACACCGAATTTGTAGAGCTGGTGCGTCTTGTTAAAGATGCAGAAGGGGCGTTCAGTGTCGATTATGCCTATTTGCCGCTGGATGTATACCCAGGTATTTATGATCTGCTCGATGACAGCGTCTCCACATTTAAGCTGATCCGAGAAAAGTTCAAAGTGCCTTTCACGAAAGTGAAAAAAGAAATTGAGTATGTCCACCCGTCATCGGAGCTCTGCAAACAGTTAGGAATCAATAAAACCTCGACCGTCATCCTGGTCAAGAAAATCATTTACGGACCGAACGGGGCGCCTGTCCATTACTCTAAATACTATATGGTCGGCGACCGGGTGAAATTCTACATTGAAGCGGATTATACCGAGTAGCAAAGTGCCTCTATCAGGTGCTTTCAATCAATTCTTGAAGTTGAAAGGAAGTGGCATCATGATCAAAGGAATTATTTTCGATTTTGACGGACTGATTCTCGACACCGAGACGCACCATTACCGTATTCTGCAGGATTTGTTTGCTGAGTATGACAGCGAACTGCCGATTGAACGCTGGCAGCAGGAGATTGGTACCCAGTCCGGATTTTCTCCATTTCACTATCTGGAAGAGCTGATTGAGCAGGAAATCGAGCACAAGCAGCTGCGGCAGCAAGTGAAAGAAAAGTTCCATGCCAAACTGGCCGAGGAAAAAGCACGGGATGGAGTGGAGGATTACCTGAAAGCAGCACGAGAATTGGATTTGAAAGTCGGACTCGCTTCCAGTTCGGATTATGAATGGGTTTCCAAGTATCTGAAAAACCTCGGGCTGTTCGGTTATTTCGAATGCATCAAAACATCTGATGATGTCGAAAAAGTAAAACCCGACCCGTCATTATATGTAAAAGCTGCCCATTGTCTTGGATTGGAGCCGGAGGAATGTGTGGCATTCGAAGATTCGGCGAATGGTGCGCTTGCTGCGAAAAAAGCCGGTATGGGCTGCGTCATTGTGCCGAATGAAGTGACTCAGACAATGGATTTCTGCGCAGTTGAACACCGATTATCTTCGATGGCTGATATGCCGCTTGGGGAACTGCTCAACTACTTGGAGCGCCTTAAAGTTTCAAAATAGAAATCCGGAGTACCAGGCTGCGGGTTTTGTACATAAGTTGTAGATGAAGAAAGGCAATGCTAAAAAACTTACTCACATGTGGATAAATCATAATGGGTGAAAAACATCAAAGTTACCCCCGTTTCTGCACGGATTTAACCACATATCCAAGATCCTCCGAGAAATTGGAGGGTTTTTGTTTTTGATTAATTTCTATTAGAATAAGCCGGGATTTTTTCACTTTATTTCATCATTTAGAACAATGCTGCCTTCGTAAATTTTCCCGTGCAGATCCGCGATTTTCTTCGCCATTGTTTCCGGCGAATCCTGGAAATCCTGTTTGCTCCAATAGATGAAAAAGCCGAGCATTCCATATGTGAGGTAGTAATTCAGTTCCGGAATCTCCATCTGCAGTTCGTTTTCGCCTTCGAGTGCCAGTTCCGTAGCGGATACCCGCACCAGGCTTTCGCAAAATTGGTTCTGCGATCCCGGAAGCACTTCGCCTTTGATGATGAGCGAAAAAATCGGCTGATTCTGGTAGATGTATTCAAAAATCGGCTGATGCCGCTGGACGTCTTTCGAAGAGAAACGGTCCAAGTGTTTAAAGCTTTGGCGGAAATACGTGATAAGCCCCTGTAGGTAGTCATCGAAAATCGCTGCCAACAGTTCATTTAAATCTTTATAATGCGCATAGAAAGTCACGCGGTTGCATTTTGCTTTTTTAGTGACTTCCGTAATGGATAGTTCGCGAAGTTCTTTATCATCCAATAAGGCGAGCAGAGCGTCTTTCAAGTTTTTCTGGGTCCGCAATACACGCCGGTCTTCAGTGGCTGCCACGGCAAGCCCTCCTCATCGTGTCGAGAATTTGAACGACAATGGTGAATTTATTATGACATAAATCCCTATATATGGACAAATGGAATATTTATCTGTAAATTTACAAGTGTAGTATAAAATAAATTATCAAGTTGGAGGAATCTTATATGGCTCGATTAGAAGGCAAAGTTGCCATTATCACAGGTGCTGCTCAAGGGATGGGCGCATCTCACGCAAAAAGATTCATCGAAGAAGGCGCAAAAGTGGTCTTAACGGATTTGAACGAAGAAAAAGGCCAGGCGTTTGCCGCTGAACTTGGCGAAAATGCGTTATTCATCAAACAGAACGTAACGAGTGAAGAGGGCTGGACAGCAGTCGTGGCAGAAGCTGAAAAAGCATTCGGACCGGTCAATGTCCTGGTAAACAATGCCGGCATCACGATGGCCAAACCGATTTTGCAGACAACGGTTGAAGAATATCGCCGCATTGTGGAAATCAACCAAGTTTCTGTATTTCTTGGCATGAAAGCGGTTATCCCGTCCATGCAAAAAGCGGGAGGCGGTTCAATCGTCAACATTTCATCGATGAACGGACTTGTAGCTGGTGCGATCGGCTATACGGACACGAAATTTGCGGTGCGCGGCATGACGAAAGCGGCTGCAATCGAATGTGCAAACTACGGCATCCGCGTCAACTCGGTTCACCCAGGCGTCATTGCGACTCCGATGGTCGTCCAGGAAGATACAAAAGCGGCAGTAGAAGAGTTTGCAAAAACGATTCCGCTTAAACGCATGGCGCAATCAGAAGAAGTATCGAATATGGTATTGTTCCTTGCATCAGATGAAGCAAGCTACTCGACCGGCTCTGAATTCGTCATTGATGGCGGATTAACGGCTCAATAAAAACAGATGAAAACCCAACCGTTACGTAGCGGTTGGGTTTTCTTATGGACTAATTTAAAATCTTCTCCAGCGTCTTGCGGTTTTCTTCCATCAAGGTGAAATACGTTTCGCCATTTGTGATGTCTTCTTCGGTTAACACACCCAAATTATGAAGCTGGACGGCTTCTGCCCCGATTTCCTTCTGGATAACTTCCGTCAATTTAGAGGAGACGTTTTGTTCAAAAGCGACATAGCGGATGTCCAGCTCTTTCGCCTGGTCGACAATCTGAGTCAGTTCTTTTTGCGAGGGCTCATCCTGGCTGTTCAAGCCGGCGACCGCTACTTGCTCAAGCCCGTAAGTATCCGCAATATAGCCGAAAGCAGCATGCGACACAAAGAATGTTTTGTTGGCAGCGGCATCCGCTGTTTCCTGGAAGGACTGATCAAGTTCTTTTAACTCTTCGATTAATGCTTCGTAATTCGCTTCGTATGTTTTGGCATTTTCGTTGTCTTGTTCAACCAATTCGTTCTTGATCGATTCCGCCAATTGTTGGCTCAACACCGGTGAAATCCAAACATGGGGATCGACTGAACCGTGGCTATGGCCGTGGCCATGATCATGATCATGGCTGTGTTCTTCAGTAGCTTCGTGATCATGATTGTGCTCTTCGTCCCCGTGTTCATGGTTATGCTCATCTTCTGCTTCGTGGTCATGGGAATGGCCTTCGCCAAGTTCCTCTTCTGGAATCGTTGCTGCAGTCGCGACAAATTCCACATTTTCGTTTTTCAATGTTGTCTGTGCTTTATCGATAAAGCCTTCCAGCCCCATCCCGATATAGAACACAAGATCCGCTTCTGCAAGTGAAATCATGTCTTGCTGCGTCGGCTCGTAAGTATGCTCGTTTGAACCGGCAGGGTAGATGGGTTCGACTTCGACCAGATCGCCGCCGATCCGTTCAGTGAAATAAGTAAGGGGATAAACGGTCGTGTAAACCGATAATTTATCGTCTTTAGCAGTATCGGCTCCGTTAGCTGCATCTGTAGAGGAATCGTTTGTTGAACCGCATGCACCAAGGAACAGCGCAAGCAGCAGGACTAGGAATAATAATTTCTTCATTGGTCACCTCGTTGAAATTTTTTGTGTAGTTTCTCGTTGTTTACCAGCTGGCTTTTTTGACGCCAGGAATCTGCCCTTTATGCGCGAGTTCCCGGAATGCGATTCGGGACATGCCGAATTTCCGCATATAGCCGCGTGGCCTTCCGGTTAATGCGCAGCGATTGTTCAAGCGGGTAGGTGAAGCATCTTTTGGAAGGGTCGACAATGCCGCGTAGTCGCCTTGCTCTTTTAAGGCTTTGCGTTTTTCAGCAAAACGGGCAGCGGTTTCGCGCTGTTTTCGGTCTTTCGCGATCTTGGATTTTTTTGCCATGGGTTTATCTCCTTTAGTAGTAATCATTACGATTTGAAAATAACTAAAAAATTTTTATTTGGTTTCGCGGTGCAAGGTCACTTTTCGAAGGCGGGGGCAATATTTCTTTAATTCGATGCGTTCCGGATTGGTGCGTTTGTTTTTTGTCGTACTGTAATTGCGGTCACCGGTTTCGGTGCAGGCTAATGTAATATTCACTCTCATCGTTCACTCCTCCTTTAAGGTTTGAAATGTTGGCAATGGGTCATAAAAGCTATTCCAGTCCTGCAGCATTTCATCTTCGGCAAGCAGGCATTGGCTGAGTGAGTCGGTCAGTTCTTGTTGATTCATGCTGATGCCGATCAGTACAAGTTCGGTCATTTTCACTCCATAATCGAGATCCCAGGCACCGGCGTATTCGATGCTGAGTGAAGGGCCGGCTTGTGAAAGCAAGACGGCTGCATCGTCACGGGAGGCAATCCATAGAAACCCCTTGGCGCGGACGACTTCCACCGGCCATTCCAGCATCCAGGCCATGAGGCGCTCGGGATGGAACGGCTTCTGGCTGCGGTACACAAACGAAGTGATGCCGTATTCTTCTGTTTCAGGAATGTGTTCGCCGTTAAGTTCTTTCAGCCAACCGGCGCTGTGGCTGGATTTTTCAAAATCGAATAGCTTCTTATTCAGCACCCGGTCCAACGGGACAGTTGAAAATGCGGTCTCGATCACTTCTGCATCTGGGTTCAAGCTGCGGATGACTTGTTTCAGTTCCAGCGTTTTTACGGGCGAAAGCAAATCGGTTTTATTCAATAAAATCACATTGGCGAACTCGATCTGATCGATCAGCAGATCTGCAATTTCCCGCTCATCTTCGTCTGTCGTCTGCTGTTTGCGGTCAAGCAAAGTGTCGCCGGAAGCGAAATCTTTCCAGAAAGCATTGCCGTCCACCACGGTCACCATTGTATCAAGGCGGCAAAGTTCTAGGAGGCGTGAATTTAGGCTTTCATCCAAGTATGTAAAGGTCTGGGCAACGGGGATGGGTTCGCTGATGCCGGAAGATTCAATGACGATGTAATCGATATCGCCTGACTCCACCAGTTTTTCAACTTCCAGGACAAGATCTTCGCGGAGCGTGCAGCAAATGCAGCCATTCTGAAGCTCCACCAGTTTTTCCTCGGTTTTGACAAAGCCGCCTTGCTTAATGAGGGACGCATCGATGTTCACTTCGCTCATATCGTTGACTACTACCGCAACTTTCAATCCTTCACGGTTTTGCAGAATATGGTTCAGCAAAGTGGTCTTGCCGGATCCGAGGTAGCCGCTGAGCACTGTAATCGGTATTTGGGCTGGCATGCGAAAATTCCTCCTTCAAAAACTAAATAGTAATCATTACGTTTTAAAGTATAGAGAAGATGAAAATAAAACACAAGCGGTTTTTAAAAAATTTTATTCTTAGTCATAATTTGGAACTTTTCTCCAACTACTACATAAAGAAGGTAGAAGAAAAAGAAATTGGGAGAAAGGGGGCGGCATTCATGGAAACGGTTCTCTTGTTTCTTGGTTTAATGGTGGTATTTTTCGGAGCCGAGTATTTAATGCGGAAACTCTTGAAAGTCGAGAAAGTCGATCTTTCGGAAACGCCTGGCGGAAAGATCAGCAACTGGGGAAGGGGAATTATTTTAGGGGTTGCTCTTATAGCCATCTTCTTATTTCTAGACGATTTTGATGATGCGATTTTATGGTTCTGGATTTTTTATTTCCTGGCTTTGGGTATACTCGAAGCGTTCTTGGAATGGAGATACTTTCCGGATTCCAAGTCGTATCTTGTATCGCTGCTGCAAATCCCTTTCGTTATTGGGTTCCTGCTCATCGCTATTTACCTGCTTAGTTAGCAAAAGCCTTCCGCTAAGGAAGGCTTTTTTAGTTGTATTCAGATTTTAGGATGAGGGAGGTTCCGGGAATTTGAGGAGGGTCGGATAAATTTACACCACCAGACCAATAAATGCGGATTCGGTCGCCGGATTGATAGCTCGATTTGAGCTTTTGGTTGATCCACGGAATCGAATAATAAGCGTTTAAAGTACCGTCTTCGCTTTCTTTCTGTTCAATTAACTGAAGGATTTCTTGCCGTGTTTTACCCTTCGTCTCCTCTTTCGTAAGTATAATCACATAAATCTGTTGATCGTTGCTTCGGGTTTCATCTGAATTTACGACATAGCCGACATCAACATTTTGACTCATCCGCCAAAAGACAATAGCCAAAACAATTACAACAACAATAACTATAGGAACCAGAATTCTTTTTCTCATCATTCCCCACCACCTAGCATTTCACTGTTTAGAAGATTTTACCATAAAAAAGGCGAAAAAACAGGCAGACCTGGAAAAAGCCTGTCTGTTTCGATAGGTAAAATCATATTTTTTCAGCTGTTTCTTTCTCCGGCAATAGCACTATGGTATGCCGCACATCTTTTTCCGTACCAAGTTGATGAGGATTAAGCCCGAAATGGCTGATGGCGTTTCCGATATATTGGGCCCGCGTGTAAAGATCCGGATCATACAGATCGACTGAATCGATGGAAATCTGTGAATCCGTCACTTCAATGATCCGCACGGCCTGTTCATCCAATACAGCGGCCAGCTGAACGAAATTCCACTGGCTTCTTTCTGTAATCGAGTTGAAGTGATTATGGCCGTTGACGTAAAGGCCGGAGCCCTGCTTTTTATTCAACAATTCCCATACAGGGATATCGGAAGAAATGCATAACTTGTCTTTCTCAGAATTAGCAGTGGTAGCGTGGACGGGATGATGTGCGAAAACAAGCAACGGTAAATTGCCACTCTTCTCAATCACATTGCCGAGCCAGTCGATTTGTTCGGCATCGAGGGTACCGCCCCAATCTTCGAAGTCCTGCTCTTTCGCCGTGTCAAGAAAGGCCAATACCGCAGATTCCAAAGTGATGGAATGATAACGCTGCTGGCCGGTCAGGGAAAGTACCTTTTCCCGGGTTTGGGCATAGACATCGTGGTTGCCGAGCACATGGATGAACGGTTTGCCGTGCCGATTAATCATGTCGTAAACCTGGACGAGCTCTTCCTTCAAGCCGAAGTTTGTCAAGTCGCCGATGGATACATAGAGGTCTGCGGGAATTGAGAAAAAGCGCTCAAGAAAATTCTCATAGAATATTTTGCGGTCCTCTTCGATAAATTCGTATTCCTCGTCCAAAGCCGGGTAATGCAAGTCGCCGATTACTGCAATCTTCATTTCTCCATCTCCTCTCAATTGCGTACACTCACAGTATTGCAGAATATTGCTAAGCTGCTTTAAAGAACTTGTAAAGATTTGTAAATTTCCGGTTCCTGCGGTTTCTGGAAATTATAATGGGAGGTGTACATAAGATGAAAGGGGATTTGAGGAATATGAAAACCCGATGGGATCATGACGAAATGATTTGCCGCCTAAAGCAGCGTAAGAAAATCGCCGCGGTGAAATGCCCGAAATCGATTGAGAAGGCACTCGCGAGTAAAGAAGAGATTGCCGCTGTGTTTTTATTGATGGGGTCTATTATGAACGTCAAACGCTATGTCGACCTGTTCCAGGAGGAAGGAATTCCCGTTCTGATCCATGCGGAAAAAATTGGCGGACTGCTGCTGAATAATGAAGGGCTCGATTTCATTGCCAACTACGTCAAGCCGTTCGGCATTGTTACAACCAAGCCGGCGCTGATAAAAAAAGCGAAAGAACGGAATCTTTTCGTTGTTCAGCGGGTCTTCATGATTGATTCGGAAGTTTACGGCAATGTGCTTGAGAACAAGCAAAAGCCGACTCCGGATCTGATTGAAATTATGCCGGCCACTCTTTATGGCGTCATTCGCTCCTATTCCGAACTGCTCGATATCCCGATCATTACAGGCGGTCTGCTGTCTGCGCCGGAACATGTGAGAGCTTCACTTGAGGCAGGGGCACTTGCAATCAGCACTTCCAATGAAGCCCTGTGGGCGGAAAATTTTTCTGCTGTCGAAATGTTAAGGTGACTTTTACATTTTTCATACACTGGATTAACAAGCAGGCGTTACAATCAAATTGAAAAGTAGATAGATGACAGGGTGCACTAAGAGAGACCCCAAATGCCTTCGTATAAATGTATGCGAAAAGGTTATTTGGGGTCTCTTTGTTTTGCCTTGAATCTGTTTGCTAAAAAAAGAAATTGGAGGCAGGGAAATGAAAAAACTAAGCTTTTTATTGGTCTTGATGTGTGCATTGCTGGTGCTTGCGGCATGCGGCGGTTCGGAAAGTGACGGAAGCGCGGAAGCGAACTCCGCTGAAGCTTCCGACGGCAAAGTGGAATTGACTTACTGGTACGCTTGGGGCGACAAAATCGGGGAGAACAATGAAAACTTAGTAAAACAATTCAATGAATCCCAGGACAAAATTCATGTAACTGCGGAATTCCAGGGCACTTATGATGAGCTTCATGCGAAGACACAAGCAGCTTTTGCTGCAGGCAATGCACCGGAAGTGACGCAGAACGAAATCGCGTCCATCGGAGTCTTTGCAAAATCAGGCATGACACAGGATTTAACTTCTTTTGTTGAAAACGACGAAGAAATCAATATGGATGACTTTAATCCGGGGTTGATGGGGAATTCATACGTCGATGATAAATTATATGGACTGCCGTATTTGAGAAGTACGCCAATCATGTACATGAATACGACTTTGGCAGAAGAAGCGGGACTTGATCTGAAAGGTCCGAGTACGTGGGAAGAGTTCGAAGAATATGCAGCTGCATTCACAGATGGGAATGGCCGGGTCGGGATGTCCTTGCCGATCGATATCTGGTTCTATGAAGCTTTCATCGCTCAGGCTGGCGGATCAACGATGAATGAAGATGGGACGGAAGTGGCATTCAACAGTAAAGAGGGTGCAGAAGCCTTTGATTTGTTCAGAAACATGTCTAATGAAGGAACGATGAAAGTTTCGGCAGGCACGGAAGCTGGCGAAAAGGCTAGACAGGATTTCGTTAATGGTCATGCCGGCATGCATTTCTCTTCAACTGCAGACTTATCGTACCTTCTGCAGCTGGCTGAAGAAAAAGGATTTGAACTGCAAACGTATTTCATGCCAAGCGGCAAAGAAACGAAAGTGCCGACTGGCGGCGCTAACTTGGTTATGACGAGCGGTTTAGATGAAGAAAAGCAGCAGGCAGCTTGGGAATTCATCAAATTCATGACTGCCACTGAACAAACGGCGTATGCTTCTGAATTCACTGGCTACCTGCCAAGCCGCTTATCGGCTGCGGAATCTGAGAAGATGCAGGCACTTTACGAAGAAAAGCCGCAATTCAAAGTGGCAGTTGATCAGCTTGAAAATGGCGTAGCGCGCCCAATGGCTGAAAATTACCCGGAAGTCGTGAAAATCATGATTGATGAAATGACCCGCGGCATCCTGGATGAAAGCATTCCGACAGAGGAAGTTTTGGATACAGCGGCTGAAAAGGCCAATGCGGTCTTAAAATAATCAAACAAAAAGAAAGCACTTCACCGTGCTTTTTTTTCAAATCAGGAGGGCACCGGCATGAACTGGATGAAAGACATCAAGGCATTGGTATTTGATATGGACGGAACACTTTATCAGGATTATTCCTTTATGGGACGCTATATTTCAAAAATGATGGCGGACCGCTTTCCGGAAGCGGAAATCGATGAAACTGTTGTCTGGGCTTATGATTTGCTGGAAGGCAGAAAGCCGATCAAACTCGGTTTCATGTATGACCCGGTAGAATTGCTTTTTTATAGCCATGAAGGATTGCAGCCGACTGCAGCGTATAATTGGGAAGGAATCGAGACCGAATCTGATTTGGATGAGAGCATCCCGCTGGCGTATCTCGGCGATCCGTGGGGAATTGCTCAATTGATCGCTATCAAAAAAGGGATTTTACCTGCCATAAGAGAACAAGCTTTCACTGACGTTAGGTTAGAGATGCTCGAGAAAGCGTATTGCATCAGCAAAAGGACGGACCTTTTCGATGAAATCAGTAAATTGGAAGGAAGGCGGCTCATATTAATGACCAACTCGCCATTGCCGACTGCCCAGGAATTTGTGGATTTTATGGAGCTCAACGAGGTATTTGATGAATTTCATTTCGACGGCAATAAGCCGCATGGCATTAAAGCGCTTTTCGAAGGACTGGTGGAGGAAGGATACGAGCCGCATGAAATCCTGTCTGTCGGCGACCATCCGTGGAACGATTTGTACCCGGTGCACCAAGCGGGCGGACAAACTTGCCTAATCAGTGAATACAAGCATGACGATGCGACAGAGTGGACGGTTTCCGTTGAGACAATCGATGAATTAGTCCAATTGGTGAAAAGGATGAATGGACAATCGGCAATGGCCAATAGAAAGGAAGAAACGTATGGCTGAAATTAGACTGGACAATATCTCAAAGACCTTTAACGGAGACCAGGTCGTCAAAAACATTTCCCTGACGATCAAGGATGGCTCGTTTACAGTGCTAGTCGGCCCTTCCGGCTGTGGGAAATCCACCATTTTGCGGATGCTCGCGGGCTTTGAGCAACAGACCGAAGGCGATATCTGGATTGATGGAAAGCGGGTCAATGATCTCGCTCCCAGCAAGCGTGACATCGCGATGGTGTTTCAGAACTATGCCCTTTATCCGACCATGACTGTTAAAGGGAATATCGAGTTTGGACTAGCCAACCGGAAAGTGCCGAAAAAGGAACGGAATCTGTTGATTGCGGAAATCGCAGAAATAGTCGGCTTGTCCGATCATTTGGACAAAAAACCCGATAAGCTGTCGGGAGGCCAGCGCCAGCGGGTAGCCCTTGCACGTGCCATGGTCAAGAAGCCAAAAGTCTTCATCCTGGATGAACCGCTATCTAACCTGGATGCCAAGCTCCGCACGCAGATGCGCACGGAATTGATTCAGCTGCACGAAAAATTAGGGACGACTTTCGTCTATGTTACCCATGACCAAGTTGAAGCGATGTCGATGGGCGATGAAATCATTATCTTAAACAAAGGAGTCGTTCAGCAAAAAGCAGCACCGATTGATGTGTATCAGAGTCCGGGTAATCTATTCGCGGCGGAATTCATCGGCCAGCCGCCAATGAACGTTTTCAAAAAAGAAGAATTTCACGAACTTCAAGATGCCCTGCCGGAAGCTGCGGCATATATCGGGTTTCGGCCGGAGCATGCGGGCCTTGCTTTGGAATCCGCTCATGTGCCGCATACCATCGAACTGGAAAGTGAGATTTTGACACTCGAAACGCTAGGGGCGGAAACGGTCTATAAAGTGAAAAACCGTGTCGGTACGATGAACATCCGTAGCTTTACGGCCCCCGTATCCAAGCGAGGCAAGTGCTTTGCCACGATTCCGATGGAAAAGCTGTATGCTTTCGGAGCCGATCAGACAGCATTGCCTGCATTGGATTTCCCGTTCCAAAAGGAGGCGGCATTGAATGGCGTTCGCTAAAGTCCAGCTTGATATGGAAGAAAAGAAAGCGGAGCGGCAAGGTTTCCTTTCCTGGGTGAAACTGCGTCCCTATGCGATGATTTTTCCGGCAATCTTCATTTTTTGTTTGTTTTTCATCTATCCTATCGGCTATATGATCTATTTAAGTTTTCATGACTGGAATTTTGTCAGTCCGGTCAAGGACTTTGTCGGAACTTCCAATTTCAGCTATTTGCTGAGCGACCGGGATTTCAGGGAAGTCATTTCCAACTCATTCATCTATACGTTTTTCACTGTGTTTTTGACGATCAGCTTATCCTTGCTTTTAGCTCTTTGGCTGAACCGAGGCGGTACTGTCTACTCATTCATGCAGGCATCGATCTTCAGCCCGCATATTATTTCACTGGTATCGGTTTCCATGCTGTGGATGTGGATCATGGATGCCGATTACGGCTTGTTGAATTGGTTCCTTAACCTGATTGGCATGGAATCGGTCATGTGGCTGACAAGTCCCGAATATGCGCTCACTTCCTTGATCCTTGTGGCGGTATGGAAAGGAATCGGTTTCAATACCCTCGTTTTTATCGCTGGTTTGCAGAGCATTCCAAAAGACTTGTATGAAGCGGCGGAATTGGATCACACGCCGCCGTGGAGAAGGTTCTTGAAGATCACCGTGCCGATGCTGTCGCCAACTTTGTTTTTCCTGACAATCATTGGTGTCATCAACTCGTTCCAAGTGTTCGAGACCATTAACCTGATGACAGCGGGTGGACCGATCAACTCGACAAACACCTTTGTTTATTACATCTATCAATACGGGTTCCAGTTCTTTAAAATCGGCTACGCTTCAGCTGCCGGCGTGATTTTGCTGGTCATCCTAAGTGTGCTGACCGTCGTCTATTTCAAAGTGTTGAGCAAGCGAGTACATTACCGATAAGTGAGGGGAAACAGATGAATTCATCACCCATTTTCAAAATTGCCAACGGAATCGGATTGGTTCTGTTGTTCATCATTTTCGCCGTTCCATTCGTGTGGATGGCGAGCACCGCTTTTAAATCGCTGGGGGAGACCATGACGTTTCCGCCAGTCTGGATTCCAGAAACTTTGCAATGGCAGAACTTTGTAGAAGCATGGAATTCGGGTCCATTCCTTAAATACTTTGTGAATAGCGTCGTTGTGACGCTGCTGATTCTGATTCTGCAATTTGCCACCATCATTCCAGCAGCTTATGCGTTTGCGCGCTATGAATTTCCGCTGAAGAATTTTTTCTTCGCTTTGACCATGATCTGTTTGATGATTCCGAGCCAGCTGATCTTTTTGCCGGTTTACCTGAATCTCAGTTCATGGGGCATCCTCGACACAATTTGGGGACTGATCCTGCCGTTTGCGACCAGTGCGTTCGGAATTTTCCTGCTGCGCCAGTCGTTTATGCAAGTGCCGGAGGAATTGCTCGAAGCGGCGCGCCTGGATGATGCTTCAGAATGGCAGATCATCCGCAAAATCATGCTGCCGCTTGCCAAACCTGTTTTGATCACGCTCGCGCTATTCAGTTTCATCGCGCACTGGAATGATTATTTCTGGCCGCTTGTCATGACGACAACGGATCAAGCACGAACACTGCCGCTTGGCATCGCCATGCTGCGGCAAGTGGAAGGCGGAGCGGCCTGGAACGTGGTGATGGCCGGGAATCTATTGCTGGTGCTGCCGATTCTGGTCATTTTCTTCTTTGCACAAAAGCATATTATTCGGGCTTTCGTTTACACGGGTGTGAAATAAGGAGGAGGTATTTGCATGGGACAACTTATTGCTCATAGGGGCTGGTCAGGGAAAGCGCCGGAAAACACATTGGCTGCCATCGAATTGGCGCTTGAGGAACCGAAAATCACCAGCATTGAAATTGATGTTCATCAGTCAAAAGACGGAATTCCGGTCGTCATCCACGATCACCGGGTGGACCGGACGACAGACGGCTCCGGTTATGTGATGGATTTGACTCTAGCTGAGTTGAAGAAACTCGATGCCGGAAGCTGGTTCGATCCGGCTTTTACAGGTGAACAGATTCCAACGCTTGAAGAAGTGCTTGAACTGGTTGGAGGCAAGAAGAATTTGCTGATTGAATTGAAACAGATGGCTGGCCTTTACGAGGGGCTGGAAGCGAATGTGCTGACGCTTATCCAAAATTTCAATACAGAAGCGCAGTGCAGCCTGATTTCATTTGACCATAAAAGCTTAAAGACCTGTCTGGCATTTAATCCGGAAGTTAAACGGACTCTGGTGATGCTCGGTTCGCCGCTTTTGCTGGTCGATCAAGTGAATGAAATCGGAGCTTCCGCGGTATCGATGCACCACCAGTATGTTGATGAGGAAATGATCAGCAGCTTGAAAAACAACGGCACAGATCTTGTCGTCTGGACAGTGGACCAAAAAGCGGAAGCGGATAGAGTCCTCCGTTTCGATCAGGGCATCGCGTTGACAACCAATCATCCAGAGCGGTTGTGGGTATAGAAATTTTCAGGATGAAAGGGTCTGCCATGAAGAAATCAATTCACCTTAGTTTGGAAAAGCTAAAATCCGAAAAACCGGCAGAAAAAGGGAGGGACCCTTATTTCGACAATGCCCGCTTCCTTTTAGTCGCGCTGGTGGTGCTTGGGCATCTGCTGAGTCCGGTACGGGAAAGCAGCGAAGCGCTATATTTTGCAAATAACTTTTTGGCTTCATTCCGCATGCCTGCACTGATTCTGATAACCGGCTATTTCACGAAGCATGTGTGGAAGGACAAAGAGCGGTTCGTCAAGCGTCTCGTGCTCGGCATTCTGCTTCCTTATTTGGTATTTCAAAGTTTTTACTTGTGGATGCTTGGGCTGGTTCAGACATTTCCGGAACTCGCAGCGAATCTTTTTGCACCGAGTTTCGGGATGTGGTTTTTGCTGAGCCTGCTTTTCTGGAATTTATTGCTGCTGCCGTTTTCCAAATTGAAGCATCCGATTTTGGTGTCGGCTGTTATCGCGCTTGCCATCGGCTGGGTGGATGGAGCTGGAGAATTCCTGAGCCTGTCCCGGACATTCGTTTTCTTGCCGCTGTTTCTTATGGGCCATTACGCGAAAAAAGAACAGCTGGATTGGTTCAAGACGCAAAAAGCGAAAGTTGTGTCGCTTTTCAGTGCAGCTGCAAGCCTCCTCCTGCTTTCTGCTTTTTCATTGGATCAAGCGAGGGACGCACTGTTAGCCAGGCACCCTTATGTCCAAGTAGCAGATTCCATGTTGGAAGGCACGTGGCTGAGGCTGGTTTTCTACCTCATTATGCTTTTGGGCATCATCGCTTTTCTGCCATGGGTGCCTCGGCAGAAATGGTCATTTACATATCTGGGCAGAAGGACGGCCTACGTCTATGTCCTTCATCTATTCTTCATCAATCTCTTCACGCTTCTGGAACTTTTCCCGGAGGAATTGGGCTGGTCGTTCTATCTCGGGTTGCCGGTTGTATGGTTCGCCATTGTCATGTTCGTCAGCTCAACACCGGTCATTTTTCTCGCCAAGCCAATTGTGGAAGGGAAAATTTCCGTTCCGGTATTGCGGGAATGGATTTTTGGAATGAAGTCATTGGGGCATTCGGGAAATTTAGCAGATAAGAAATAACAAGGACGGGTTTTCAGAACTCGTCCTTGTTCATTTTCAGCTCAAGTAAAAATCCCCTCATCCGAATAGGATGAGGGGATTGAAGGCTATCTGCTGTTTTGTTAGACTCTTTGTGCCTTCCGCACCGGCAGCGGAATCACATGCTTCACGTCGCTGTCCGGACCGAGAAGCTGACGGTTTAAAGAGAAATGTGGAATGGCGTGGCCAATTACTTGTGCGCATTTCTGCAATTCCGGATCGTACAGGTCAATCGTCTCGATGCTGATTTCTGTATCGGACAGTTCAATGATGCGCGCCGTCTGTTCATCAAGCACGGCTGCCAGCTGCACGAAATTCCATTGCTCGCGCACGGCGATGGAGTTGCAATGGTTATGGCCGTTCATGTAGAGGCCAGGCCCCTGTTTTTTATTCAGCACATCCCATACCGGAGTACGGGGGTGGATGCAGCGGAATTCTTGATCCGATTGGATCGTGGTGTCATAGACCGGATGGTGCCCGAAGACGATGAGTGGGCGGCTGCCGCTTTGTTCGACGACGCCTTTCAGCCAGTAAAGCTGGGCAGGGTCGAGCGCGCCGCCGCAGTCGCGGTAATCCTGCTCTTTTGCCGTATCGAGAAAAGCGAGCACCGCCTGGTCGGTTGAAATGTCGCGGTAGCGTTTCTGCTGGGTGATTGTCAGCACTTCATGGCGGGTTTGCCCGTAGAGATCGTGATTGCCAAGGACTTGAACAAACGGCTTTTGGTGCTGATCGATGATCGCATAGATTTCCTCGAGTTCCTCTTTCAAACCGTAATTCGTCAAATCGCCGATGGATACGTACAGGTCTGCCGGAATCGAGAAAAAACGTTCCATAAAATTTGCGTAGAACTTTTTCCGGTCCTCCTTTATGAACGCGTATTCCTCTGCAAGTGCCGGATAGTGCAAGTCGCCGATTACTGCAATTTTCATCGTCTTCATCGTCTCCTCTCTATCATTCCTCTCAAGTATCGCAAACCAATGCGAAGACTGCTTTAAGCCCGTGTTAAGATTTGTAAAGCTTCGGACCATAAGTGCAAGAATGAGGACGAACCCGTGTGAACCGCTTGGTAGAATAAAACCAGGAAAACAAAGGGGGAAGCAGCAATGAACAAAATCAACGTGTTTCATGAATTGCATCAAGAAGGTGAGCTTTTATTTCTCGGAAATGCATGGAATGCCGCTTCGGCAAGAGCTTTGGAAGCAGCAGGATTTCAGGCAATCGGCACGACAAGCTGGGGAATTGCCGATTCCTTCAGATTGCCGGATGGTGAAAAGATGAAGTTTGATGAGCAGTTGAAAATCATTCGGGAAATCGTCGGAAGTGTGGCGATACCTGTGACTGCGGATATCGAATCAGGATATTCGGAAGAGACGGAGATTATTGTTCGGCATGTGCTGCAAGTCGCAAAAACCGGAGCGGCTGGCATTAATATCGAAGATTCGATGAAAAATAGAAGTGGCCTGCGGGATTTAGCGGAACATGCAGAATGCTTGAGGGCCATTCGTTTTGCGCTGGATGCTGCGGGGTATGAAAATTTCTTCATCAATGCGCGATGCGATGTCTATCTTCAGGAAAATCCGTCGCTTGAAGAGGCGCTGAAACGAGCGAAAACCTATGAACAAGCAGGCGCAAGCGGGATTTTCATGCCGGGATTGACGGAAGAAAATGCTATCCGCAAATTAGCGGCTGCACTCGCAGTGCCGCTGAATTTATTGTCGCTGCCAGGGCTGAGCGATGCGGAAAAATTGAAGAGTTGGGGAGTTCGCCGCTTCAGTATCGGCAATGCGCTTTCGGATAAAATTTTCGCTATAATGAGAGAAGAAGCAAGGCGGATGGTGGATACAGGGGATGCGTCCAGTTTATATGACAGGTAAAGGAGGGCTTCGCGCATGAAAAAAACGCATTTTTCATTTGAAGAGATGTGGGAGAAAATCATGGCCTGCGACCGAAGCTATGACGGCTTATTCTATACAGCGGTTAAGACGACCGGCATCTACTGCCGCCCGTCCTGCCGTTCCCGGAAACCGAAAAAAATCAATGTCGAATTTTATTCGTCGCAGCAAGAAGCGATAAACCATGGCTACCGCGCCTGCAAAAGATGCCAGCCGGACGCAGGGCTTTCCCCGAATACGGAAGTCGTACGGGAAGTCGCCTTATTTCTCGCGGCTCATTACAGAAAGCCTTTGCGGCTAGCGGAAATTGCCGATCATGCAGGCCTCACGCCGTCTTATCTGGACCGGCTTTTCAAACAAGAGACCGGTGACACGCCGCTCGCCTATTTGAAAAAGATCCGCGTCGACAAAGCGGCGCATCTCATAGAATACAGCGACTTGTCCAATCTGGACATTTGCTACGAAGCGGGATTCCAAAGCCCGTCCAATTTCTATAAAGCATTTAAAACGATCAAACAATTATCTCCCGGCGACTACCGCAAAAACGGCGTGCTAGCCGGGACAAGGAGGGTTTTATCATGAGTGAATTGCATCTGCTCGATCTGCCGTCGCCGGTCGGCATCATTGAAATTGCCGGAGACGCGGAAAGCATCCATTCAATCCTATTCACAGACCGAAATGAGCCGCAGCATCTGTTGAATGCAGGGACTCCGGAGCCGCTCAAGCAATGTGCGCAGCAGCTTGAAGAGTATTTCAAAGGCGAGCGCACGGATTTCGATTTGCCGCTGTATTCCATCGGGACGCCTTTTCAGCAGGAAGTCTGGCAGGCATTGATGGAAGTCGACTACGCGAAGACTGCATCCTATAAGGATATTGCGGTTGCGATTGGCCGCGGCAAAGCGGTTCGGGCAGTGGGAAGCGCCAACAGCAAGAACAAACTGACCATCGTCGTGCCGTGCCACCGCGTCATCGGCTCGAACGGCACACTGACCGGCTATGCCGGCACTCTCGAACGGAAAGAATGGCTACTTGCCCATGAACGTGCCGTGAACGAACAGTCAAAACTAATTTAATAGGCTGAAATTCGCCGCGTTTGCGGCTTTTTTTATTGTCTGGAAAGTAAATTGGGGAGAAAGGGGAGTATTTGAACTCTCAAGGAAAGTATGGGAAGCGCAAAGGAAAGTATTTTCATCTTCAAGGAAAGTAAAGCCAAAAGCTGTCTGTGAAAATAAAATAAAAGAAAAAATTTCCAGAGAAAATGGGATAAAAACAAGCAAACCCCCGGTTCGATTAAGAACCGGGGGCTTGCAAAGTGACTTCGCTTTTCTGCTTAAAACGCTGCAGTCCAGCCGCCGTCTGCCGTTACTACTGTGCCGTTGACGAAGCTTGATTCGTCAGAAGCCAGGAAGAGGGCAACCTGTGCAATTTCTTCGGGTTGGCCAACGCTTGGAATCGCTGCCTGTGCCAGTTGAGCACGGCCCATGCCGAATTCGTTGATGTTCTTCATCGAAGCGCTGATGTTCGTTGAAACAGCTCCTGGGGCAATCGCGTTGCAGCGGATGCCTTCTTTTGCGTACATAAAGCCGGTGTTTTTTGTCATGCCGACGACTGCGTGTTTGGAAGCGCCGTAAGTCGCCCCAGCATGTGCGCCGTTCAAACCGCCAGTCGATGCGATATTGATGATATTGCCTTTCTTTTTCTCCAGGAAAATCGGAATCGCTTTACGCATAGCGCGCATGACGCCTTTTGTATTGATGTCGAAAATCAGGTCCCAACGCTCATCGGTGATGTCAGCAACCGGCTCAAACCCGTCCATGATGCCGGCATTGTTGACCAATACATCCAATGTGCCGTAATCGTTGACTGCTGCATCGATCATGCTTTCCACGTCTTCTTGCTTCGCCACGTTCGCTTTGACCGCTTTCGCTGTGCCGCCTTTTGCCGTAATGACTTCGACCACTGCTTCTGCACCTTCCAAGTTCAAATCGGCGACGATGACTTTCGCGCCTTCAGCTGCGTATAATTCCGCAATCGATTTTCCCATGCCGGATGCCGCGCCTGTCACTACTGCTACTTTGCCTTCTAATTTCATCAATAAAACCTCCTGTTTTTTAATGAACAACTGTATGATAAAATTATAATCCAGTAAAGGAATCGCTTACAATAAGCAAAAAATCAGGAACTGTCCAGTAACGAACATAAATCAAAAAACTGTCCGATAAGAGGTGAAAATAATGAAGCAGCTGGATTTGCGCATCATCAAAACGAAAGAATCCTTAAAAGAAGCCTTGATGCTTTTATTGAAGGAAAAGGCTTTGAATTCCATTTCAGTGACGGAAATCTGTCGATTGGCAAAAGTGAACCGCGGCACTTTTTATACGCATTACGGCCAAGTGGAAAATCTTTTTGAGGAGTATTTCAAAGAGATCATGCAGAATCTAAAGGATTCCTACCTGGAACCTTATAAATACGCCTGGACCATCCATACACAAGAATTGAATCCGGCGACGATCCGGATTTTCCATCATATCGAAAAATACGAGGAATTTTACCGGATTGTTTTTTCCAAAACAGCTCCATTGAACTATTATTATTTGCTGTTCGACCATCTGCAGCAATTGCTGGACGAAGATATGCGCCTTCACGGCAACGATAAAATCGATACGGGCATGCTGAGCGCTTACCAGGCCAATGCTATCCTTGGTTTAGTGATTGAATGGCATCGCCAGGATTTCAAACAAACTGCCGAAGAGATGAATAAACTATTGGTGGAATTATTAAAATATATAACTCGTCCTTAAGGGAAACAGGACTTTCGATTTTTAATTTAATATTCTAAAAAGAGTAAATAAGACGATTGAACCATTCGGTAATTTATGTAATGATTGCATTAAGGGGAAATCTTTTCCTTTTTTAGGAGGGAATTGATAGCCTTGCAAAAAAGGTCTATAATTGATGTAGAAGCCACGGGCAACGGCATCAGAAGCAAGCAAAAAACTTGGATTCCCGCACGGGCACTCAGCCCGCCAAAGAAGGAGGAGGTTCGGTGATGACGGACTTTGAAGAAAAGCAAGCATTGATGATCCATTCCGGATTAACAAAAGGTTTGACGCATCCTGAAACCATCCGCATTTCACAAGAGCTGGATGACTTGCTTAATGAATTGATGAAAAAATCTTCGAATGTGGAAAGACCCAATGAAAACAAGAACTAGAAAGCTCCATTAAAAAATAGAACCATAAACCGCGGGGAAAAGGCCGATGCCTTTCGCCGCGGTTTTTCTTTTATTTACATTCTACTCCGCAAGGAACATTTCCTCTAATGAGGGCTCATTGACTTCCACCCGGAAAATATCGACTTGGCAGCGGGTGAAGGCCCGAATGATTTCTGCAATTTTCTTTTCGCTGCCGACGGTAATGGATGTGAAGCCCGTTTCTCTCCGCAGTTCAGAACCCGTTGTCTCAAGCCATGCATAGAGATTCTGGGATTCACTTGCCGGAACTGCGGCGTGCTTCAGTTCAACTGTAATGGCGGAACGGTAATAAGAGCGAAGCTCATCCATCGTGCCGCTTTTGACAATGCTGCCGTCTTTCATGATGGCAATCGTCGTACAGATTTTTTCGACTTCGTCTAAATTATGGGAAGTCATGAAAATGGTTTTGCCGCGTTCTTTCAGCGAGCTGATCAATCGGTGGATGTGCAAGGCCGATTCCGCATCGAGGCCGGAAGTCGGTTCATCGAGAAAAATCAAATTCGGATCGTGAATGATGGCTTGGGCAATGCCCAGTTTTTTCTTCATCCCGAACGAGAATTTGCCGACTTTTTTATTGCCGGCATTCTCTAGGCCGACTTGTTTCAGGACCTGCTGGCATTCGGTAGTGGAAACCGGTTTTCCGGATAAAGAAGACAGGAACTTCAAATGCTTTATGGCATTCATCGAGTTGAACAAGGTGGAGTAATCCGGCATGACGCCGATATGCTTTTTCATTCGTTCGTCTGGGCCTTCCACTCCAAGAATCGTAAAGCTTCCGCTCGTCGGGCGGGTGATGCCGGTCAGCATATTAATGAATGTGGATTTGCCTGCCCCGTTGCGCCCAAGAAAGCCGAAGATTTCCCCTTCTTCGACGGTGAGGTTGATGCCCTTCACTACAGGAGTAGAGCCGTATGTTTTTTTCAATAACTTTGTTTCAATCGCTTTCATCAAAATTCCCTCCTGTTAAATATTAGTGCAGCCGCTGCGAGCAGAAGCCCGGCGAGCCCGAAAATGATCAGAAACTGATACGTGTCTTCCATTAAATAATAATAGGGGCTTGCAAATTTGAGCCAAGAAACCCACGGGTTGTCCGTAAAGACCAGCCAAGCGCCGAGCGCCGGGAACAATAAGCCGATGAGGATGCCGAGAAACATTGTTGCCGACGGTTTCGGAATGGCAACAGACAGCAAAATCGTCAAAGCAATCTGGAACGTGAGTAAAGCCATGACTTGAGAGAAGATGAAGAAATCGAACTTTAAGGCAAAAATGGCAATGACTAAAAATGAAATGACGAGGCAAGTGAACCAGAACAGCCAAGCACCGGCGAATTTGCCAAGCAGAATTTGCAGGCGGGAAGTCCGGGTGACGAGAAAACGCATCGTGCGTTCATGGCTTTCTTTGTTGATGCTGTCATGCGACAGGCCCATCACAAATAATTGGCCGAAGATGAACAGCAGAATCAGCAGTCCAACGGTATGGATATCGGCCATTTCCTTTTCGGTAAGGGCGATGCCGGATGCTAATAATCCGGAGAATTTCGCTGAATAATAGGATGTGAGGAGCAGGATGGCGATGATGATAATGGATTTGACGCTTTTGAACATGCTGATGAATTCTCTTTTTCCAATGGCGATCATGATGATTTCCCTCCAAAGTTCTTTTGGGCGCACGGCCCGTTTGTTTGTATCTGTCTTTATTATAAAACCGGTTCCTTAAGCTGAAAGAACCGTTGCCTTAATTTTTCCTTAATTCTCCTTATTTGAATCGCTGGAATGATATGATAACTGGAGGAAACAAGATGGAAGGGAATGTCTCGATGAAAGACCCACAATTATTGATTGTAGAAGATGAACAAGCAATTTTACATATGTTGATGACTATTTTAAAAAGGGAAGATTTCCGGCACATCGATACTGCCGGTACAGCGGAAGAAGCGCTGGAAATGTGCAAAGCGCAATCCTACGACCTGATTTTGCTGGATGTGATGCTGCCGGGACGGAGCGGACTCGAAATTTGTCCGCTCATACGAGAGATTTCAGACGCTTCCATTTTCTTTTTGACCGCCCGTTCAACCGATCTCGATAAATTGACCGGATTTGCGATGGGGGCGGATGATTACATTACGAAGCCCTTCAACCCGCTGGAAGTGGCAGCCCGCATTAAAGCACATCTTAGAAGGCGGCTGGGCAATGCGCCAAAGCATGAACCGGTGCTTTTTGAATATGGTGCACTTTCAGTCAACCCGAACGCAGGTGAAGTGAAAGTCGACGGAAATTCCGTTGATTTGCCTGCTCAAGTATATCAATTGCTGCTGTTTTTCTGTAAGCATCCCAACCAATTATTCAGCAAAAGCCAGCTTTATGAAAATGTATGGGGCGAAGAATTTTTCGGCGAAGACAATACCGTCATGGTCCATATCCGTAAATTGCGCGAAAAAATTGAAGCCGATCCAAGCAGCCCGGCGCTTATTGTAACGGTTCGGGGGCTCGGCTATAAATTTGTTCCGGGAGACAGCCATGAATTTGCATAAGCGGTTTATGGTGCAGTTTTTTATCCAGCTCTTCCTGCTGTCATTCGTTTTTCTGCTATTGATGCTGACGCTTTGGGGAGCCATCGGCTATTTCGTCACTGAAGATGAGGCGGCCCGGGATTTAGCAGATGCAGATAGCAGTTATTTTATGAATCAATTCGAATTCGATGAAAATGGTGCTTCGATTAAAAAAGGTTTGAAAAAAACGGCGGAAGCTCAAGACGGCTGGCTGATTCTATTGAATAGGGACGGACGAGTCCTGGATTCATTCAATGACGATGGCAATCTTCCTGAACAGCTTGCGGTCGAAGAAGTGGCATCATGGATGTGGGACGATTCAGCCGAGGGGCAGTACACTTATTGGGAATTGGAGAATACAGAACGAGGCTCCCTGTTTTTGCTTTACGGCAAAGAGAATCTTGCTGCCAAATGGCTCGCTTCAGCTGAGCCGGCGATTGACTGGGAAAAAGGCGAATTGAATTTAGCAGCGGATTTGAAAACGCAGCTGAAGGAAAAAACGGCTTGGGTGCTGCTGATCGGCAAAGATGGCATCGTACTGGATAGCTATGGCGATGTGCGAGAACAGGAAAGCTACACCATCAAAAAAATTGGCGAATTGGCCGCAGACACCCGGTCGGCAGCCATCAAAACAGATCCTGCAACTGGAAAATCGGTGATTGCAGGGGCTGTGGCACCACCATCCGATGCGCTGGAAACCATACTGAAAACACGGAATTTCTACATCGTTATTGTCGTCTTGCTGATTTTGCTAATCGGCGGCACCCTCTGGTATGCACGGAAATTCGGCGTTCCGCTTCTCGTCATGATGCAATGGATTAAAAATCTCGGGGACGGACGCTACGAACAACCCGTCAACCAAAAAAACGAATCTTTAATCACTAAGCGCAATGGCAAAGTAAAAAAGAAGTATCGGCTTTATAAAGACCTTGTGGCCACGCTTGAGCAATTGACAGCTAAGCTGAAATTGCACCAGCATCAGCAGAAGCAGTTGGAACGGACGCGGGAAGACTGGATCAGTGGATTATCGCATGATTTGAAAACGCCCCTGTCGTCGATTTCAGGCTACGCGCAAATGCTGGAATCACCTGATTATGAATGGTCTGCACAGGAAATCCGGGAATTTGCAGCCATCATGAACGATAAATCCACCTACATGATGGATTTATTGGAAGAATTAACGCTGACTTTCCGCTTGAAAAACCAGGCCTTGCCGCTTTCAAAGGAGACAGTGAACCTCAATGAGTTCGTCCGCCGAATTGTCATCCAGTTCATCAACGATCCGGCAAATGGAAATTGGAAGTTCTCCTTTCATGCAGCATCTGACAGTGTAGAGGCTGCCGTCGATCCAAAATGGTTTCAGCGCATTATCGAGAACCTGATTGTCAATGCGATGAAATACAATCCGGCGGGAACGGAAATCAAACTTTCCATTTCGGCGATTGAACAGCATCTAGCAGTGATTATTATCGAAGACGACGGCGTGGGCATGAAAGCGGAAGTCCTGGATAAATTGTTTGACCGCTATTACCGCGGCACGAATACTGAGGATTCCAGCACTGGCACTGGCCTTGGGCTCGCTATCACAAAACAGCTGGTCCAGCTGCATGGCGGTTCCATCCAAGTGGCGAGCACGATTGAAAAAGGCACTTCTGTCCGCGTCATTGTACCGGTTTGAAAGGATAGACGGCCAGACGATAAGAGTAGAAACTGATTTTAAGTGGTCCAGTGATCACTTGTAAGTGCGTTTTATTTTCTTGTTCTTTGTCTTATCTTCCGGAATCTCTTATCATGAAGGTAATCCTATTTGAAAGTGAGGGAAATCGATGCATGATTTAACAAAAAAACGCGCCAAGGCGGCAGTGGTCGACTCGGTTATTTCTACAGCAGTTTCACTGGCACTGGAGCCGCTTCTCCGCAAGAAGATAAAGAATGAAGCGTTTCTTCAAGTAGCAGCACCGACCCTGGTTTTCTGGGGGCTTGAATATGTGCAGCTTCGCCTGCAGGGGCAGACGCTCGGGCAGAAAGCGTTCGGCATTAAAGTAGAGAGCGAAGACGGCAACGAATTGACGGATAGTCAAATTTTGAAACGTGTGCTGCATCGGGACACCATCAGCCCGCTTGCTTATTTGCGCGACCGCGAAAAATACGCAGACGCCAAAGGCGAGAAATTTTCACATGATGCTTATGCCCATACGGTTGTAAAAGAACAATGAAAAAGCGAAACGGCTCCGGAAATTTTCCATGGCCGTTTTTTTGAGCCTTTAAGCCGCTAAACCATTTCTTAAAGTATCGGCTGATTATAATGAAGAAAAATAGGAAGGTGCAGAAAACCATGAAATTGCACAAGGAATTGGCAGAGTGGTGGCTGCTCATGTCGCCGCATACGGAATACGAAGAAGAAGCTGCCGTTTATGCGAAAATCATTCAACGGCATCATCCGGAGGGGGAGAAAGCTATTGAATTCGGAGCAGGCGGCAGCAATCCCTTTTACTTGAAACAGCATTTTGGTTGATGGATATTTCCATGGATATGATTGCCGCCAGCCGGCAGTTGAATCCGGGCTGCTGCCATCTACAAGGCGGTATGTGCACGATGGATGCCGGAACTGGCTGCGATTTGGTTTTCATCCACGATGCCATCACGTATTTCAAAGAACCGGCGGCATTGATAAAGACGGGAGCGGCATGCGGCATTTAGAATGGACTTATGAACGCGATCCCAACGGCCATGTGACGAAAACCTATTATCTGTAAATGATGAGGGATGAAGAGGGAAAAGTGTTTACGGAGTCAGACAGTTTCGAATCCGGTTTGTTTTTCCGTGCCGGAATTGAAAAGCCTTTTGAAAGAAGCAGAGTTTATTGCTCTATTTGAACCGGTGCATGATTCGACAGAGCCCGGCGATGATTTTGCGATTGTGTCAAAGCTAATTGAAAATACAGGATAACAGAAGATGGAAATCATTATTAAAAAGCAACATGGAACGGCTTATGCCGTTCCATGTTGCTTTCAGTAATTATAAAGGCTTGCGGCCGTTTGTAGTTGAATCGTTGTCTTCATCGATATCCGCCACTTCGCGGCGCGTCGTTTCAGTGACTTGCTCGGTATCTTGGACTTTGCGTTTTCCAACTACGATTTCTTCGGAAACCACGTCGGTTTTCGAAACTTCTACCCGTTCTTCAGAAATCGGAATGTGGATGTTTTCGCCATCCTGGTAAGCGTCTTTTCCGGTCAATCCGCCAGCCGTTGCAGAATCCGTTGCTTCATTTACCGGACGTCGTTCAATATAGACTTCTTCGCGTTCGACTGGGACTTCAATCGTCTGCGTGTCTTCTACGACATGCTTGCCGACATTCACTTCCCCGGTTTGAACGCGCTCTTTATCCACTCTTAACTGTTCTTCGTGCAGGCGAAGGCGCTCTTCATCTGTTGTTGAAGCACTCGTATCGTTTGTAAAGACAGAGCCGGTGCCAGCTGTATTCGCCCGGGTTTCGGTATAGCGGTCATAGGACGGGCCATATTCGCTATCCACGTAAAGCAAAATTTTGCCGTTTTCGACTTCACGCTTATAAGTATCAGATTCTTCGGAATCAAGGCCCATGCTATTGAAAGCCTCAAATGAAGAGGTTTCTCCTGCTAACGTCGAGATGAATCTTCCCATGAAGCCCTGGTCTTCCTGTGTATCCAATTTAACATCTGTCTGCCCTTTGATCATCGTCAATTGGTCTTCATCTTGGGCAATGACGTACATATCTTCTTCTCTATATCCTTGAGATTTCAATTCTGTGATTTTGCTTAATACTTCCGCCTGTACATCAAAAGTTCCGATAAACGTATTTTCTCGTTTTGCCATAATAAATTCCTCCTGTTGGTTAGTTGGATTCCTGTAAAGCAAGGTATTGCTAGTGTACCCCCGACCTTTTAAGTACTAAACATTTATAAGCATAAATAGGAATTAAGGAATAGGGAATCTGGCGAATTTCAGAAGGGGGTAAATGGCGATCGAGCCTATGGGGGAGTAAGCTTATGTATTTTTTGTGACTGGCGCATTTTTCAGGTTTGAATACTAGATAAATGAGGAATGTAAAAGTACAATTATCATTAAGAGGCTGAAGCAATAGAGCTTCTATATTTAATTCAAAGGAGTTGAAGGCGATGAAATTGGGAACAGTCCGAGGGTCAAGCATGATTGTCAAAATGGCGCGCAGCCTGGTTGAGGAAGGCTGGTCATTCATGGTGGATGAATTCGATGTCATTATTAAAGCAGAGCACAAAGCTACCGGAGAAGCTGTGTCTTTCAACTCCATGGGCACATTAAAGCGATGGATGTACGAAAAAGCATTGAGCTACTAAAATAAATCAATAAAAAGAAGGGCCGCTGATTCTCAAGCGGCCCTTTCTTTATGCATTTTTATGCCTGCAAAAATTTAAATGATGTTCAATTTATTCAATCGCATCGCTTGTGCCAGCGTATTGTGGATTTCCACGTTGTTGAAGTTGAGGCCCAGCTGGACAGCTGTTTGGGCAATATCCGGGCTGATTCCGGATAAGGCAGTTTCAACGCCGATTAAATTTAGGCCGTCAATCAATTGGAAAATTTGGTGGGCCACCATAGTATCGATGATCGGCACGCCGGATAAATCGATGAATAATTTGTTTAACCGCTGCTCAGCGCATTGCGACAAGGCTTTTTCAAAAATGATATGTGCCCGGTACGTATCGATTTCACCGACGAGCGGAAGGAATCCGATGTCATAGGCAAGTGAAATGACGGGCGCACTCATCTCAACAATCATTTCCCGTTGGGCATTCAAACGGTTTTTCGTGGCAAGTGAATGCTGGAGTGTATACTCCAAAATGATGTGGTTGATCGTTTCTACTACGCCGCGGTTCCACGCGATGATTTGTTTGATCGAGAGTTCATCCAAATTCGCTTCTGCATATTCTTCGATCAATTCCAGGTATTGCTGCTGAGTTCGGAAAAACTCCTCGATAATTTCTTCAAGTGGAGTCGTTAAATGCGCTTCATCTTTGGCAATGGCTTTAATCCAGTCTTGAAATTCCTCTATGCATTCCGTATCGTCTTTTTCGAACATGCCGCAAAACTGGACATGAAACGCATGGTTTTGTGCTTTGACTTGCTGAATCGTTTCCGGATCAGTTGAACCGTAGACCCCGTCTTTTGTCTTATCTAACGATTCATACCATTGTTCTGTCAGAAACTCCGTTTTGCTGCATAGAAAGGCGTGCAGTTTTTGGTCTCTCATCATTTTGTTTTCCGCCTCCGTAAATTTGTATCCGCTTAATTTGCCTGCAATCCGCAGGAGGGCCATGTCATTTGCTCGAATTGCATTCAGGGAAAATGGCTCTGTCTTCCATTGTAATATAGAACGGGCATCCAAATCAAAATAAAAAGGGGGAGAGAAAATAAAAAAGTCCAGCAGGATGCTGGACTTTGGAAAGGGTAAAACTCATTTGTTAAATGGGATTGATTTCGAGAGACTCCTCGCTGATTTCCCCGACAATTTCCTCCAAAATATCTTCCATCGTCACAATGCCGGCTGTATGCCCGTCTGCTGCGGTAATAATCGCCATGTGTATGCGGCTTTGCTGCATTTTGTTCAGCACTTTTTGAATAGGCGTATTTTCGGGGAAGCTTGGCATTTTGTGGAGCAGCTCAGCAGGGTCCTGAACGCGACCGGCTGCCATTCCGGTCAACAATTCTTTCGTATTGATGAATCCCAGAATTCGGTCTTTGTCGCCGGATTCAGTCACAGGATAGCGGGTATATTCATGCTGGTCCAGTATACCGAAAAATTCTTCGCGTGAAAGACCTTGAGTGACCGTGATGATTTTTTCGCGGGGAATCATGATATGCTTTACGATCCGCTCATCAAATTCAAAAATATTCTTTAGATAGGTTAATTCGGTTTGATTGATTTCCCCGCTTTTATAGCTTTCGGCCATAATCAATTTCAGTTCTTCTTCAGAATGCGCTTCTTCATGGCCGGCAGGCTCTACTTTGAAAAGTTTAAGGAATAAGCGTGCTGAGCCGTTCATCACCCAGATAAACGGACTCATGATTTTGCCGAACCAGTAAAGGGGCGGTGCAAGAAGCAAGGTCATTCTTTCCGCAAATTGGATTGCTAAGGTTTTGGGCGCCAGTTCGCCGATGACTACGTGCAGGAACGTGACAATTCCAAGTGCGATTGCATAGGAAAGAGCGGTCGCTAAAGCTTCGGGCACAGCAAAATAGTCGAATGCGGGATGCAGCATTTTTTCGACTGTCGGCTTCCCCAATGCCCCGAGAATCAAAGCGGTTACGGTGATGCCGAGCTGGCATGCCGATAAATAGTAGTCAAGGTTATTGGCTACTTCTTTTGCGCGTATGGCTTTTTTATTGCCTTCTGAAATCAGTTGGTCGATTCTTGACATCCGCACCTTTAAAATAGCGAATTCAGCACCGACGAAAAATGCAGTCGCGAGAATCATCAGCGCAACGAGCAGCAGGTTAATGATTATTTGTCCTTCCAATATGGCTCCCCTTCGATAGGGGATTCACCTCCGTTAACTAGTCAAAAACAGAATGGGCATGCAGGGTTATTCAGGTTCTCGATGGAACATGATTTGCTTGATTTGCTGGTTATCCATTTCAGTGACGGTCCACAAAGAATTTTCTTTCGTCAAGGTATCGCCGGTTTGGACTTCCCCGAGGCTTTTGAAATGGACCCAGCCGCCAATCGTATCAATATCGGTGCTTTCCTCAAAAGTCAGGCCAAATCGTTCTTCAAGATCGCTTAGCAGGACCCGCCCGTTGATCAAATACTGGTGTTCGCCGATTTGGTCAATTTCCGGCTGTTCGTCTTCATCAAATTCATCGCGGATTTCCCCGACGATTTCTTCCAGAATGTCTTCCAACGTCAGCATCCCGGCAGTTCCGCCGTACTCATCTGCGACGATGGCCATATGGACGCGGGCGTGCTGCATGCGCAGCAGTGCGTTCTGCAAGCCGGTCATTTCAAAAACGGTCGGCACTTCAAGCACAAAATCCTGCAGCTGCCAAGGGCGTCCTGCAACGATGTGCGGAAGCATTTTCTTGGCGCTGACAAAGCCGATGATGCGGTCTTTATCGCCGTCTTCGGTCACCGGATAGCGTGTGTAATTGTTTTCATCCAGCACCTTGACGATGTCATCCAGCGGCATGTCTTTATCCAATGTAATCAATTCGGTGCGCGGGACCATGATATCTTTCGCTGCACGTTCATCGAATGTAAAGACGTTTTCCATATAAGACAGCTCGGTTTCATTGAGTTCGCCGCCTTCATAGCTCTGGGCCATGACAATCTTCAACTCATCTTCCGAGTAGGCTTGGTCATGTCCGGCAGGTTGAACGCCGAACGCTCTTAAAAGAAGGCGGGCAGCCCCGTTTAATAACCAAATAAATGGCTTCAATGCTTTGCCGAACCAGTAAAGCGGCAGGGCAAGCAATAACGACATTTTTTCCGCATATTCGATTGCCAATGTTTTCGGTGCCATTTCACCCAGCACCACGTGCAAATAAGTGACAAGAAAGAAGGCAATCGCGTAAGACGAAGCAGATGCAACCGCATCCGAAACCGAAAGAAATTCAAATATCGGATACATGAGACGTTCAACAGTCGGTTTTCCGAGCGCTCCAAGTCCGAGTGCCGTGACCGTAATGCCGAGCTGGCAAGCGGATAGGTAATAATCCAAGTCGCCGGCGACCTTTTTAGCCGTCACGGCTTTTTTATTGCCTTCTGCAATCAGCTGATCCAGGCGCGACATGCGAATTTTGACGACCGCAAATTCCGAGCCGACAAAAAATGCCGTCAGCGCGAGTAATAGTACCAATAATCCCAAATTCAGTATCGTAATTATGTCCACTTATGTTCCCTGTTAAAGGGATTCACCTCCGAAATTAGTTACAGCAGAGCGAGCAGGGAGGCAATAGCCACCAATTTGCTCTCAAGCGCTCTGCTGATCTGCACTTTGACATGCGTCGGTGCATCTTTCATTTGTTCTTCTAAGCGGATGATCTTTTTTTGCAGGCAATCGAATTCTTCGTATACGTCTTCAGCGAGTACATCTGTTTCCGGCAGCTGGCTTGAATCGAGAAGCTCTTTGATCTCAGCGATCGACAGCCGCTGGTTTTTCAATTGGTGGATCCGTTCGAGCGTCTTTAGCACTGAGTCGGGATAGAGCCGGTAATTCTTTTCCGAGCGCTCAACTGACAATAACCCGCGATTCGTATAATAATCGATTGTTCTGATTGATACTCCGCTTAATTGGGCAACTTCGCCAATCTTCATTAATCCCTTCCCAATGCAAACGCCTCCTTTTTTAGTTAAAAATAGTTTAGCATGCCGGCTCAAAAACTATACAGTGAAACGTGCTGGTTTACCGGTCGAAATCATTGCTTTTTTTTCGCGCCGCCATTTTTTGATTAAGAAGAAAGGGCTTAGCAGCGGGCTACACTTTCGCCGCCCAAATTTCAATTTCAACCTTTATTTCCGGCCATCCCAGTTCCATGATGTAGCCGATTGTCATGGCGGGATAATCGTCTCCGAACATGGCAGACCATTCGCTGCACATAAAATCCCAGTCGATCTTTTCCGTAGCCCAGATGTTCACTTTGATGATATCGGCTGCTGAAAGCTGTTCGGATTCCAGCACCGCCCGGATGTTTTGGAACGTATAGGTGATTTGCCGATTCAAGCTATCAGGGAGCTTTCCGTTTTCATCCAGGCCGATTTGCCCGGAAGTCACGTACAGTTCAGCGTTTCTAGGGATTTTCGTAATATGTGTGTAGTTGCCGACAGGCTCAGAGACGCAGGCTGGATTTTTTTGTGTGATTTTATCGTTTTCCATTTCACTGCTCCTCACTTATATAGAAATAAAATAATTTCGGATGTTACTAGCTTTCTTGAAAACCATGGCCAATCCCTTTATTTAGACATTAAAGTCTTCATCAAAATGCGGAATTCTCATAAAATATATTATTTTATTTAAAAAAAGTGATCTAAACCATTTCTTCCTGCGTTTTGTTGGCAGTACAAAAAATTAAACAGGAAAAAAGGAGATGTTTTAGATGAAAATGAACAAACTATTAGTAGCTCTTCCATTAACCCTTTCATTATTGGTGCCGACAGCGGCATTGGCAGACGGACATGAATCACATTCAGCACCGGCTTCAGCTTCAGCAATGGAAGCGGGTACGGCAACACCGGCGGCAGAACTTCGGATCGCATTGGATACGGTATTGACGGAGCATGCTTTCCTGGCAGTTGAGGCGATGAGAAAAGGCGTAGACGGCGCTGAAGATTTTGATCAGGCTTCTGGAGCGCTTCTTGCAAACGCCGATGATTTAAAAGCGGCAGTCGCTTCTGTTTACGGTGACGAAGGTGCAGCGCAATTCGATGAAATCTGGAAATCGCATATCGGCTATTTTGTTGATTATGTAACAGCGACTGCGAAAGAGGACCAGGCTGGAAAAGACAAAGCCTTGGCAGATTTGGAAGAATACAAGAAAACACAATCGGACTTTTTCGACGCAGCGACTGAAGGTCGTTTACCGGCAGCAGCTGTTCAAGAAGGACTGGATATGCACGTGGATCAATTAGTAGAAGCTTTTGATGCTTATGTAGCTGGTGATTTTGAAACAGCGTACGCACTTGAACGCGAATCGATCCATCACATGAGCATGTTCGCAGAAACTTTGTCTGTAGCAATCGCAGACCAGTTCCCAGAGAAATTCGATAATACGAATCCGGATACACCGGCTGTTGACTTACGTGCTCAATTGAACATGACCTTTACAGAGCATGCCGGCTTAGCGGCAATGACGATGCAGGACGGAGCAGACGGAGCGGAAAGTTTCGACCAGGCATCTGCCGCGCTGCTTGCGAACGCTGACGATTTAACTGCAGCTGTTGCATCGGTCTACGGCGATGAAGCTGGAGCTCAGTTTGAAGAAATCTGGAAATCACATATTGGCTACTTTGTTGATTACGTAGTAGCGACAGGCGAAGGCAATATGGAAGGCCAGGAAAAAGCGAAAGCTGATTTGGATCAATACATCATCGAACAAGCGGCACTTCTTGATGCAGCCACTGAAGGCCGTGTACCGGCAGATGCGTTAGAAGAAGGCTTGAAAGCACACACGGGCCAATTGTTAGCAGCTTTTGACTCTTACGTTGCAGGAGACTTCGATGCCGCTTATAACTCGATTCGTGAAGCATATGCGCACATGTCAATGCCAGCAGCCGGATTATCGGCAGCCATCGTTGACCAGTTCCCGGATCAGTTCGGGGCTGCTACAATGCCATCTGAAATGCCGGCAACAGGTATGGGCGGAACAGCCGCTTCATCCACAACGCCGTTCCTATGGATCATGGCCGGTTTGATGTTAGCGGCTCTTGCTACAACAGTGGCGGTCCGTTACCGCAAGCAATAAAGAACAGAAAATCTTAAAAGCAAATCCGGATTTACCGGATTTGCTTTTTTTCTTGCTTGTTATTGACCGTAAAATTAAAGAAGCGGCTGTTCCTGCGAATTTAAAATACGCTCAGTTAAGGAAGAAATACGCCCAGTAGTCGAAAGAATACGCCCAGTTAAGACGGAAATACGCCCGAATAAAACCGATAGTAAAAATAGTCTTAGAAAAGAGTTTCCGCTCGAAGAAGTCGATTCGCTGCTTCAGTCGAGGCTCTCATTACTGTTCGAATGAGGACATAACTTTATTAAAAGCGAAGAAAGTAAAAATCAGCATGAGTAACAAAAGGGAGCCCTGCGACAATCCCTGCATCGAATCGTTTAAGAAAGAGCGAATGTAACGAACTCGCATCATTGCAAGGGTGGACGCCCGAGAGGCTGCTTCAGCATCCGTCGTATAGAAAATATTCCACACTTTTTTCACCGCATAGACTCGAAGAAAAATACCGCCTGAAAATCTTTTAACTTATCTTCAAGTTATAAAAACGAAGTGCGTCAGGCATTAACAAAAAGAATCAGTAAAACCACAATCCACTTTCTTGGCTAAAGTCCAAGAGAAACCTGATAACCAGAAAAACTTTTAAAAGCAAATAAAAACTGTGGAAGCCCTTTAGATAAGCTTCCACAGTTTTTATTTTAACGCTTCTGCTTTCTTGGATTCTTTCAAGTCTACATCGACGGAGGAAACGTAGTAGCGCTTGCCTTCGCTTGGCTCGATCGTAATATTCTTGCGGTCGAACAGGGAGACGGTTTCAATTTTCTTCATTTCACCGGATGCAATGTCCTCTTCATAGACGCGGTAGCCGATAATGGCATCGTCCCGTACAGCATGCCACGAAACATTGAAATCAGTTGCAGTGACATTCTCCGGTGCTTTAGGAGCTGCAATTTCAACTGCCGAGTCGGAGATGAGTTCAGCTGTTACCACCAATCGTTCTTCGTGCGAACCGATATCACGGTTAAAGTCGCCAGTACAAGTAATGAGGTTGATGAACCGTCCGTCTGCATTTCCGAAGATTTCTTCAATCGGTGCTGCATCGGTTTCATAGCTTGCCAGTTTTTGAACTTCAAATACCATTTCCCGGCCTGTTGCATTAAATAGTTTCACTTGATCACCAGGCTTAACGTCTTTCAGCTCGTAGAATACGGCTGGGCCGGTCAAGCTGTCGACATGGCCAGCAAGGACAGCATGTCCTTTAGCGCCAGCTTTGAAACCGGGTTCAAACCAGCCTACTTGATCGACATCTTCTGGGACGCCCATTTCGCCATTTTCAAGGATCCCAGTCGGTTCGATTGCTGCCTCAACTCCGATGGACTCGATTTCGATGCGCGTCGGCTCCATGCCTTTAATGCTTTCTTGCCGTTGTTTTTGGACCATTTCCAGTTTTTCGCGCTGTTCAGGAAAGATGGGGAATTCGGCGATTTTGTCGACAACATTTCCCGCCGTCACTTCTTTTTCACTGTTTTCTTCAAGTTGTACGCTTTCTTCTTTATCCGCCGGGCCATTCGCCAACGGCTTTAAAATGAAAAATAAGGCAGCGACCAAAAAAACGGCGATGCCCATTGTCACAATCTGCTTCATTTTCCATCCCTCCCATTAAAGTAGGAATAGAGAGGGCTAAAAAGCCCTCTCTTATTTCCTGTCATTTATGATTGTTGTTTACTTTGACGATACGTGATAGTTCCTGCGCCAACTAAGATCAATGCGCTTAAAGCTACCCAAAGCATCATCGTGCTGGATTGGCTTTCACTGCCGCCAAATCCGGTAGCGGGCATTTTTTCAGGGGCTGCATTGACAAAGTTCTCAGGGAATTGATCTACAACTGCACCACTTAAGCCTTTGCCGATATCGAACATGATGGCGTATCCAGTGCGGTAAGTCTCATAGGAAGCCGAGTAGTCGCCTGAAACATATTGCTGGAATGTATCTACTACTGATTTCTCGTGTGCCGCAACAGCAGCAATCGTTTCTTCAAGCGGCATGCGGTCTTCAGTCGCTGTGTTTAGGAAAGTACCTAATTCGTTTGCAAATGTATCTGTTAATGTCATGACGGCACCGTCTACAGCTTCCTGATCTTCAGAAGCGGAAGCAGCGGCTAAATTGCCTTGGATTGAAATGTGTTCGTTGTTCCAAAGAGCGGTGAATTGGTTGCTTGCTTCTTCCCCATAGACAGAAGCTAAAGCGCCGCGGAACTCTTCTGTATTCTGGTCCTGTGCCCAATCGGCAAAGTCAAAGTCTGCTGAACCGTTATAGCCTTTTACCATGCTCAATTGTGCGAGTGCAAAATGTTCTGCCGCAATGCGGTTCACTGTTGAACGGAAATCGCCGGCCGGTGTATTCGGGTCCGTGAACTGGTCAGGGAATTGAGTGGCAATTGCACCGCTGATGGCACTGCCAGCTCCAAAAATTTGCTTGAAGCCTTCAAGATAAGACGTATAGGCTGCTTCGTATTCGCCCGCTGCATACAAGTCGAATGTATCTTGTACGAAATCTTCATGCTGGCGCAACGCCTGTTTGGCTCCTTCTTCTGGAAGGTTGCCTTCCGTTGCTGTTGCGAGGAACGTGCCCATCTCGTCAACAAATGACTGGATCTGATCAAGGGATTCTTGCTTCATTTCTTCGTTTCCGTCTTTTACGGCCATTGCATAGTCATCTGTTCCAACATTATGCTTTGCGAAAATTTCTTCGAATGCCGCTCCGCCTTCTTCACCATAAACGGATGCGATGACCGGCTCCATATCGGCTGCGTTTTCATCCAA
Organism: Planococcus ruber; assembly: GCF_022819085.1. GTDB lineage: Bacteria > Bacillota > Bacilli > Bacillales_A > Planococcaceae > Planococcus > Planococcus ruber. The sequence goes on from NZ_JALHAG010000001.1 coordinate 853,197, forward strand.
TGCAGCCATGGCCGCTTCGGCTGCTTTATCGCCGTCGTAGATTTTCATCATCGAGTCGACAGCCAGAGCGTAGTGCTCAGACAGCAAACCATCAAGCGTCGCCCGCAATTCATCTCCTGTTGTATCCACGTGCGGGCCATCGTGTGCAAATGCCGTTGCTCCCATTCCTGGCAGCAGCAGCGCTGCCCCTAATACCGGCGCTAAAATTTTTCTCCATTTCATCGTCAACACTCCTCTTTTTTCATTTCTTGCTTACCTAACGGAACCTGTTGGAAAATAGATCACTCTTTTTTAAAAAACTTTTAAAAGTGAACTAAAAAACGAATCGATCCGTTAGAGGAGTAAGAAAGCAAAAAGAAGTAGCTGCGAATAAAAGAATGAAAATGCATCGTTCATTTTCACTCTTCTTATCTTCGAATTCTCGATTCCTTAACTTTATTGTGTTGGCTAACGCTGAGTTATAGTAAGCTTGAGGAATGAAATCTGAATAAAGGGGACCAGTTATGGAGAAAAGTTCAGACTTTGTTCTATATGAACGTGTACGGAACAAAGACAAAGAAGCGCTTGAACAATTATACGACCGCTATGAAAAAATTCTTTTCTCGTTTCTTGTGAAAATGACCGAAGACCGGGATTTGGCAGAAGAAGCGCTGCAGGAAGTTTTTATAAAAGTCTGGCGGGGTGTTGGAGAGTACGATGAAAGCAAAGGGAAATTCACTTCCTGGCTATTCACGATGTCACGGAATGCCGCCATCGATTTGATCCGCAAGAAGAAAAAGCCGTCAGTGGCGCTTGAAGAGGCTGGAGAATTGGTTAGTCCGGCATCGAGTGTGGAAGAAACGGCAGAATGGCAGGAAAAGAAAGAACAGATTCAATTGGCTGTAAAAGATTTATCTGCCGAGCAGCAAAAAATGGTCCAGTTGTTTTATTTTAAAGGATACACACATGAAAAAATCTCTGAGCTATGCGAGGTTCCGCTCGGGACCGTCAAAAGCAGGATACGGCTCGCTTTGAAAAAACTGAAAGGGACTTTGCATGATATGCAGGAAAGGGGGGACTCACCATGGCGAAACTGAATTGTGACCACGTCATCGATTATTTGAACGGAACGCTCAGTAAAGAAGAACAGCTTGAATTTGAACAGCATTTGAAAACCTGTACGGATTGTCAGGAAATCATTGAAATGACGGGCGATCTCCCTTACCTTGCAGATCCTGTCGATCCACCTGCCGGGATGAAAGCCAGAATCCTATCTACTGTCTTCGAAGAGGAAGAAGAGCAGAAGAAATCCGAAGAAGTGAAGCGGGAACCCGCTCCGCTTATCGCACAAAAAGCGGTGAAAAAGAAGAATAGATGGCCGGTGCTGATTGCGGCTGCCTTGTTCGTATCGCTGCTCGGCAATGGCTATGCCTTGCTGAAGCTGTCGGAACAGCCGGAAACCGGCGGGGAGATGGCCTTCCAATCCATCGATCTTCAGCCGAATGAAGTATTTGGCGGAACGGCGAAAGCCGCAATCATCCGGGAAGAGGAGTCGCTTGAATTGGTCGTGCAAGCCGAACAATTGGAAGCCCTTGAAGGTGAACAAGTCTATCAGATTTGGCTCTTGAAAGAAGGCAAACCGATTCCGGCAGGAGCCTTTACTCCGAGTGCCAATGGAGAAGGAAATGCGTATTACAGTCTGGAAGACAATACCGAAGACTGGGATACGATCGCAATTACGCTCGAACCTCAGGCTGGCAATGCCTCGCCGCAGGGAGAAATCGTCTTGAGCTCCGAGATTTAAGAATAGAAGGAAGAAACGGACACTCCATTCATGGGGTGTCCGTTTTTTGGGATTTAATTCCTTGGCAGATCTACAAGACGCCCGCGTTTTCATTGCAGTGAAAGGGGTATGGCAGAAGCAACAAAACATTCTCTACCCGAGGAGGGGTTCAAATGGCAGACAAAAAATCCAGGCAAGGCCTCACCGTTGTCATCACCGGTGCTTCAAGCGGCTTTGGCAAAGGGATGGCGAAGCGGCTTGCAGCAGAAGGCGCGAATGTCGTCTTGGCGGCCCGGCGGACGGAGCTGATCGAGCAGCTGGCGGAAGAGTTGGGGCAGAATGCAGTTGCTGTTACGACGGATATCAGTATCGAAGGCGATATGGAACGGCTGATGGATACAGCGCTTGCGGATTTTGGAAAAGTGGATGTCTGGATCAATAATGCAGGGCTCGGAATTATCGGTTCATTCACGGAAATTCCACTAGCGGATCAGATGCGGCTCGTCCAAGTGAATCTCATGGGAACGATGTACGGCAGCCGCTTTGCTTTAAAGCAATTTAAGCAGCAAAGCTACGGAACATTGATCAATCTCTCTTCTTTTGTCACAAGTGTTCCGCTTCCATTCGGAGCCGCCTATACGGCGACCAAATACGGAATTTCGGGGCTCAGCAAAGGCTTATATCAGGAAATGCGGCTGGATGACTGGAAAGACATCCAAGTTTGCGTGGTCCATCCGTGGGTGACGGATACGCCTTGGACCGAACATGCCGGAAATTACAGCGGACATGCCATTGAAATTGGTCCAGCAGATGACCCGGAAGAAGTCATCGAAGAGATTCTCGGGCTGATCGATAATCCGCAAGAAAGTCTGGAAATCGGCTTTAAAGTAAAAGGCACAGCGATCATACACAAATTGATGCCGGACACCGTAGAGAAATTGGATGGCCATTTTCTGGACCGGATGCTGAAAAGTTCGCCGCCTGCTAAGCCGACATCCGGCAGTTTATTCGAACCGAGAATGGAAGGAAGTGAAGTCTCAGGAAATATGCGTGAACGTTTCCGCAACAAATAAGCGGCAAGGAGGAATTCGGATGGCTGAAAATGAAAAAAGGCAGGGTTTGACGGTTGTCATCACTGGTGCATCGAGTGGTTTTGGAAAAGGGGTGGCGAGGCAATTGGCAGCTGACGGAGCGAATGTGGTTCTCGCTGCCCGCCGAACAGCATTGATAGAAGAGTTGGCCAATGAACTCGGTTCGCATGCCATTGCCGTTACCACAGATGTCAGCAAGGAAAAAGATATGAAGCATCTTTTTGAGACGGCGCTATCCACTTTCGGGAAAATCGATGTCTGGATCAATAACGCAGCGGTGGGGGCGATCGGCCCTTATACGGAAGTGCCAGGGAAAGACATGGCACGCGCAGTTGAAATCAATGTCATCGGAACACTGATTGGCAGCCATTATGCACTGCGCCAGTTTAAGCTGCAAGGACATGGCACCTTGATCAATATCGGTTCGGTCGCAGGAAAAGTGCCTTTCCCGTACTATACTCCTTATAGTACGACGAAATTTGCAGTAATCGGGTTAACGGCTTCCCTTTATCAGGAAATCGAATTGGAAGGCCATCAAAATATTCATGTCTGCATGGTCCATCCATGGGCGACCGACACGCCGTGGTTTCTGCATACGGCCAACTACACAGGGCACGAAGCGGAAATGAAGCCGATGGACGACCCGGAACCGGTCATTGAAGCCATCATCAGCCTGATCGATGACCCGCAGGAATCCATTGGAGTGGGATCGAAAGTGAAAGGAACTGCGCTGTCGCGGAGCCTCATGCCGAAACTGACGGAAAAGATGAATTCGGTGCAAGTAAAGAAAGTGATAGAAGATGCACCGCCAGCGCCGCTAACTTCCGGAAGCCTGCATGAACCGCTCGATATCGGCACTGAGGTTTCAGGTGGAATCCGAAAACGCATGAAGTTGGAAGATTGACCAAGAAAAAACGGGCCATACGGGTTCGTTTTTATTTTGCGGATTAAAAATAACGGCTAGTTATAAAGGCCTTAATGGTTGTTGGAGATTTTTAGTATTTTGATTCAGTCAAAAAGAGATCGACTCTCTATTTGCCGGACTAATGGAGGGAATTGGGTATACATTCGAACAGCCAGATTCAACTGCTGTTACTTTTAGCAAGAGATGGTAGTATGGACGATAGCAGGTATTTTTAAGTAATCGGCATTGACGCAATGGGAGTGGTATAGGATGAAAGAAGCGATCATCAAAAGAAATAATGTACGGATCATAGGGGAAGGAAAGCAGACACTGGTATTTGCCCACGGATTTGGATGCGATCAATATGTATGGAATCGTATTGCGCCAGCATTTGAAGGCCAATATCGAGTGGTGCTTTTCGATTATGTAGGATCAGGAAAAAGCGATAAATCGAAATACTCGACGGAACGCTACAGTACGCTGCACGGCTATAAACAAGACCTATTCGATTTATGTGACGCCTTGGATCTTCGGAATGTGGTCTTTGTCGGCCATTCTGTCAGCAGCATGATCGGCATGCTGGCATCGAACGAACGCCCGGAATTGATCAAGAAACTGATTATGATTGCACCTTCGCCTTATTATATGAACGAGGAAGGTTATCGAGGCGGGTTTGAACCAACTGATATCGATGAATTGCTTGATATGATGGAAGTGAATTATAAGGAATGGGCGAAGTATCTGGCGCCTGTTATCATGCAAAATAGTGATCGGCCCACTTTAACGGACGATTTCGAAAGTATTCTTTGCTCGAATGACCCTGTCATTGCGCGCCAATTTGCAGAAGTCACATTCAAGTCCGATATGCGGAAAGAGCTGGGAAAAGTGAAAGTTCCGACCTTGATCCTGCAGACCCAATTTGATGCGATTGCACCGGTTGAAGTCGGGCGCTACATGAATGCTAAAATTGAAAACAGCCGACTGGTTCTTATGGAAGCCAAGGGACATAATCCGCATTTAAGTGATGCAGAAGAGACCATCGCTCACATCCAGGCGTATTTGAAGGAATAGGGGAGAACGAGATGGAGGAACGGTTGAATCAGGCGCCATTTGCTTATCTAGTGATGGACCAAGAATGCCGGATTATCGAAGTGAACGAAGAAATGAAAAAGATAATCGGAAAAGAAGAAGTTCCGGAGCATGTCCATCAACTATTGACGGTTGCTTCGATGGTTTATTTCCAAACTTATTTTTTGCCGGCTATCACCTTGCATAAAAAAGTCACTGAAATGTCCCTCACCATCAAAAGCCAGAAAGGGCCGATTCCAGTTTTGATGAATAGCGTTGAACGAAATGGCTTTTTTGAATGTGCCTTGATTGAAATGAGTATCCGGGGTGAATACGAGAAGGAGCTGCTTTTGGCGAAGCAAAAGGCCGAAAAAATCAATCAGGAATCGGCAGAAGCCTATGCAAAGCTTCAAACTCTTCTTTCAGAAGTGGAAATGAAACAGCTGGAACTCGAAAAGCTCAATGGCGGCTTGAAGCACCTCGCCAACACGGATCCTTTGACCGGCTTGAAAAATCGGCGCTATTTGGAAAAGGAAATGGATAATTTAATTGGGCGGGCACGAGAAGGGTTGCCGCTCGCTGCATTGGTGATTGACATCGATTTTTTCAAGAACGTCAATGATACGTATGGCCATCATATCGGGGATTTGGTGCTCCGTGAACTGGCTGATAAATTGCGGAGCGAAGCAGAAGCCTTCGGCATTGTGGCAAGACTTGGCGGAGAAGAGTTCATCATCGTATTGCCCGGATTTGACCACTTGCAGGCAAAAAGCTTAGCTGAAGAGATCCGAATGCGTGTAGAGCGGGATGAATGGGCTCATGCAGCGATCACTGTCAGTATCGGCCTTGCATCTTTTTCGGAGAAAGACAACGGCATCACATTATACAGCCGGGCAGATAAAGCCTTGTACGCTTCGAAAAAGGGCGGCCGCAATCGGGTGACGGCATTTTAAGAATAGCAGGTGCGGGTGGCTTGTTAAGCTTGCTTATAGGCGGTTTAATTTCTTTTGAATAAAAGTATGCCGTGAACCTGAAAGGCGGTTATAATGAATTCAAAACACTACTGAATTCAAACCATGGGGGATCAGGATGGATAAAGAAATTAAAATGCTCGGCAAACGGGTGGAAGAAGAACGCTATGTCATCGCTGAATTGATACAGGAAGAAGTTTCTAAAGACATCAGTTTTGAAGAAGCGAAAGAATATGCCGGTTTTATTGATGCAGTCACTGAATTCCGCGCGGGTTTTATCGGCTTGCTTGCCCAGTCATTTGAACATTTTTTGGATCCGCAAACAGCTTATGATGAAATTTCTGTCTGGGGAGAAAAAACCGGAAATTACTTTCTCGATCAAAATATGGCGCTTGATGCTGCTTTGGCAGAGACATCCCTTTACCGAAAGCATATCGGCAAAATCATTAAGACCGAAGCGATGCGCAATCAAATCAAACTCGAGCACCTTTTTGAAATCATGGAGTACTTTCATACACTTTTGGATCACGCTGCTTATTCCTATAGCTTTGCCTATATCAATTCATACCAGAAGAGCTTAAGGGAGGCTCGGGACGAATTCATGAAATTGTCTGCCCCGGTAGTGCCTGTAAACGATCAAATCGCTATTTTGCCATTGATTGGAGAAATTGATATCGATCGGGCTCAGTACATATTGGAAAAGACCTTACTGGAAGCCAGCCGTTTAAAAATCTCAACCTTGATTATTGATTTGTCTGGGGTCGTTAAAGTCGATGCGGTAGTTGCGGAACAGATTATCCGAGTGACCCAATCATTAAGGCTGGTCGGCGTGCACAGCATGCTGACCGGCATACGTCCGGAAATGGCCCAGACAATGATCAGCCTCGGAATTGATGTCAGCCAGCTTTTGCTTGGCGGCAGCTTGAAACAAACGTTTAAAAAACTTACTGCCAATCCTTAAAAAAACTGCTGAAGCATCAAGCCGCTTCAGCAGTTTTTTCGTTGAATGAAATGGATTTAAAGTTTAGAAAGATTAGCTGGACTTTCCGAAAGCACGTGCTGAAGAGCTTGCTGTTCCTGCTCGTTCAACGGAATCATTGGCAAACGCACGCCGCCAACTTCTACGCCGCTTAAGTTCAGCGCTGTTTTTACAGGCACCGGGTTTGGCGCCGCAAATAACGCATGCATCACCGGCAAGAGTTTCCGGTGAAGAGCTGCCGCTTCTTGGACATTGCCGCCTTTGAACAGGGTAATCATTTCTTGCATATCGTTCCCGATAATATGGGCTGCGACCGAAACGATGCCTTGTCCGCCGATTGAAAGCATCGGTAAGGTCAAGCCGTCATCGCCGCTGTAAACCGCAAAGTCAGCTGGTGTATTTTCAATAATTGCCGCTGCTGCATCCAGATCGCCGCTGGCTTCTTTTATCGCCACGATATTTTTGATGGCAGACAGGCGAATGGTGGTTTCAGGAGACAGGTTCACGACACTGCGCCCTGGAATATTATAAAGCATCACAGGCAGGAACGTTGAAGCGGCGATTGCTTGGAAATGCTGGAACATGCCTTCCTGGGAAGGTTTATTGTAATATGGGGTCACGAGCATGACACCGTCCACGCCGATTTCTTCTGCTGCGCGCGTGAGCGAAATCGAAGAACGCGTATCGTTAGAGCCTGTGCCTGCAATGACCGGGATGCGTCCGTCGGTTATTTTAACCACAAACTTAAATAGCTCAATTTTTTCATCCGTTGACAGCGTAGGAGATTCACCGGTTGTGCCGGCTACGACTAGCGCGTCCGTGCCGTTCGCGATCAAATGCTCCACTAGTTTTTTGGTTGCCTGAAAATCTATATCACCTTGTGCGTCGAATGGCGTCACCATTGCCGTCACTACTTGTCCGAAATTCATCGTACCACCCTTTTCTCATTTTTTTGGTTTGCTTTTAGAGGTGAACGGGTCGGTCATTAACAAACAAAAAGCAGCAACGAGGGTCTCGTTGCTGCCATAGAAACAATGTCATGCGTTTGTTTCTTTGTGTCAGATAGCCCTCCATATAGTTTCCTATATGACAGTTCAGCATTTGTTCAATGCAGAACCAGCGATAGCCAGTATGAGCCTTTCATCGCTTCGGCAAATTCCCCTTTCAGCATACGTCAACGGATCCCATACTCCTCGGTAAGCGTACTGATGGTCTTTGCACCTCTATCCTCACCCGGAATATCCAGGCAAGAAAATATTGAATTAGCTAGACCATATCAAAAATAATGGAATATTGCAAGCCGTTCTGATTTGATTTAGTTAAAAAGAAAGGAGCTGTGTTATGGAAGAACAGCGGAGAGACAAGAAATTGGCTATCCAAACATCGGAGATCCAGCAAGGATTTCCTGAATCGATTCATCACAATCGCTATGAACCGACGCCTTATTCGCTTCTTGATCAATTGTTCGACCGGTACTCCTTATCTTCTTCGGATCGGCTCGTCGATTTTGGCAGCGGGAAAGGGCGGTTGAACTTTTACATTCATCACCGCTTTGGAGCCCAAACTGCCGGAATAGAAATGGATCCCGATTTTCATCGGCAGGCGCAAGAAAATTTACAGGCTTATGAAAAGAAACGGAAGACAGGAGGAAGCATCCGATTTATCCAGTGTTTGGCTGAAGAATACAAGGTGGAGGAAACAGATAATAAATTCTATTTCTTCAATCCCTTTTCTGTTCAGATTTTCATCGCGGTTGTCAATAACATCATGAAATCATATGAACAAAGAGCAAGGGAAATAGACTTGATCCTATTTTTTCCTTCTGATGACTTTATGGGTTATTTGGCGCAGCGGACTCCGTTCGAAGTGGCTGAAGAAATTGAATTTCCTTCTTCCGGAAAGAATCTTCGGGAACGGTTCTTGATATATCGGCTTTCGGTGTATTGATTTGAAAACTTGTAAATAGGGGTATAACGGGAGAAAGAGGTTGTTGAAGGAGTGGTTTGATGAAGTGGCGAGGCAGAAAAGCGAGTGGAAACGTAGAGGATCGGAGAGGCTCGGGAGGCGGCGGAAAATTAGTTGCCGGAGGCGGAATCGGCGGTTTGCTGATTGTGCTGATTGTGGCGTTTCTTGGCGGTGATCCGGGAGCGGTATTGGACGGCCTTGGTTCTGGCGGAACCCAGACGAATGAACCTTATGTGGAGACGGAGCAGGAAGCGGAGCTGTCCGATTTTGTGGCGGTTGTCCTGGCGGATACGGAAACGGTATGGACGCAGGTTTTTGAAGAGGAAGGCATGGAATACGTGGAGCCGACCTTAGTGCTTTTCGATGGCAGCGTAAATTCAGCTTGCGGAACAGCGGGAGCAGCAGTCGGTCCGTTCTATTGTCCGGGAGACCAGAAATTGTACATTGACCTCAGTTTTTATGAAGAGCTGCAGAATCAGTTCCAAGCACCCGGTGATTTCGCAATGGCTTACGTGATTGCCCACGAAGTCGGCCATCATGTGCAGAACCTGCTCGGCGTGATGAAGGAAGTGCAGCCGCTCAGAAATCAACTGAGTGAAGAGGAATATAATAAGCTGCAAGTGAAGTTGGAACTTCAAGCCGATTATTACGCAGGAGTCTGGGCCCATCATGCGCAAGGCATGGACCTGCTGGAAGAAGGGGATTTGGATGAAGCGTTGACGGCTGCCAGTGCGGTCGGCGATGACACAATTCAGAAGCGCTCGCGCGGCTACGTCGTGCCTGAAAGTTTTACGCACGGCACTTCTGAACAGCGCAAAACCTGGTTCTATAAAGGATTTAAAGCCGGAAACCTGGAAGCGGGCGATACATTCAACGCCAAAGGCCTGTAACGGGAAAGCGAGGAAAATTGAAGAACTGAAGAGTCCGGCATTGATATTTTCAGCAATGTGATTCATTATTGAAATAGACAGTCTTTTCACGCAGCGCGCGAGGGGAAATTAGGTTCTATAAAGGAAGTAAATTCATGCAGGAAGAAAATATTACACGCATCCAGCTGGATGGTCGTGAGGTTGTGCTGATCGGTACAGCCCACGTTTCCCGGCAAAGTGCGGAACAAGTAAAAACGGTGATTGAACAAGAGCGTCCGGATTCGGTGTGCATCGAATTGGATGCACAGCGCTACCAGTCTGTTACGGAAAACAGCAAGTGGAAGGAAACGGACATCTTTAAAGTGTTAAAAGAAAAGAAAGCCAGTCTTTTGCTGATGAACTTGGCCATTTCTTCTTTCCAAAACCGGCTGGCGGATCAGTTCGGCATCAAACCGGGACAGGAAATGATTCAAGGCATTGAATCGGCGAAAGAAGTAGGCGCTGACCTGGTGCTTGCTGACCGGAACATCCAAGTGACGTTCTCGCGGATTTGGGGGAATCTTGGTGTCATGGGCAAAGCCCAGCTTTTGACCTCCGTATTTTTCAGCATCTTCAGCAAAGAAACCATTTCGGAGGAAGACTTGGAAAAAATGAAATCACAGGATACGCTAAACGCAGTATTGGATGATTTTACCCAGTCTTTTCCTAAGCTGAAACAGCCGCTTATTGATGAACGGGACCAGTATCTGGCCCAAAAAATCAAAGAAGCTCCTGGTGAAAAAATCGTGGCGGTGCTTGGAGCAGCCCACGTACCTGGAATTACGAAAGAAATCCATAACGAACATGATTTGGCGAAACTGTCCAAAGTGCCGGAGAAATCGAAATGGCCGAAAATTATTGGCTGGATGATTCCAATTGTCCTCGTCGCGTTGATTGCGATTACGTTTTACAATAACCCGGCAGCGGGAATCGACCAGACCATCAGTTGGGTGCTCTGGACTGCATCGCTTGGGGCAATCGGGGCCGCGGTGGCGTTTGGCCATCCATTCGCCATTTTGACCGCCTTTGTGGGAGGGCCGATCGGGGCGCTGCATCCTTTGCTTGCAGCCGGGTGGTTTTCTGGCCTTGCCCAAGCGTATGTACGCCGGCCGAATGTCGGGGATTTTGAAACTCTTTCAAAAGACGTATTCACGGTTAAAGGTTTTTGGGACAATAAAGTCACACGGGTGCTGCTGGTTGTCGTTCTTACCAATTTAGGCACAGCAGCAGGCAATATCATCGGCGGGGCCGACGTTATCCGCCTCTTTATCCAAAATCTATAATGTGCGAAAGCCGAACGGAGTTCTTTGCCGTTCGGCTTTTTCTTTTCATTGTATAAAAAAGTAAGGAAAAGGGTATAGGGTAGAAAATCATCCGCTTCCGGTTAAGGAGGAGTAAAGAATGGGTTTCTTCCTCGTCGGCATCCTTTTATGGACGCTGGTCATTGCTTCGGTCGTTTTATTGATCTATGGTCTCTGGAAACATTCCTGGAAAGTCCTTGTTTGGAGCGGAGCTGCACTATTGGTTCCAATGCTCACCATTTTTCTTGGCGGGCAAGGGATTTGGTTCCGTCTATGCATCGTCCCGCCTCTTGCCATTTTTGCGGCCGCTTATTATCTGAAGCAAAAAACGATACAGCCACTTTAAAAGTGGATTGGGGATCTTTTCCTCAATCCATTTTTTATAGGATTTCAAGATGGAAGTATGGAAATGATTAAACATTAGTTATACAAAATTGGAGAGGAGATTGATTATGAAGTACATATTGGAGCAGGGAAAGCTGTTTTTATTTTCACTATTTATTTTTATGCGTATCAGTGTATATGTATTTGACGTGTTGCCCCTGCTTGAAATTCCTAACCCCCTAGCCTCGTGCTGATTTCGACGATTCTTCCGGGTGCAGGTCCGGAAGAAATTGAGAACTCTATCACGAATACGATTGAAAGAGAAAGTCAGTAGCCGACGGATAGCGCCTGTCCAATCCATTTCTTCCAATTCGGCTTCCACGGCTGTTCTGTTTGAAGAAGTGACAACCATTGAATTGATGGACCAAAAACAGAAGATATTGTGACCTATGTAGGCGAACCCGCAATTTCTTATATGGTTTTCCTGAAAACTGCCCAGGATGCGCCTTCAGTAGGCAAAAATGTCACTGAGATAGGTTATTGAAGCATTCGATGAAGACCTGCCAGGCGGCATTAAAGCCGAACACTACGAATCACAAGCAGAAAATGCCAATTTGATTTTGAAGGCTTATATATATATTTATTTATTGATTGCAGTTCAAGCGTCTGTATTGATCGGGTTGATTCCGATCCCGCTCACGGGTGTCGACTTGAACCAGATTTCCGTCATCGGATTTGATCATTGCCATTAGGATACTGGTTGATGACAGCATTTTCGTGAACGACAATATCCAGCGCCGCTACAAACTCGGCGATTCCCCGCTTGACGGCGCCATAACAGGGGTGCGGGAAGTGTATCCTTCCATCATTTCTTCCAGTTTGACGATTGTTGTGACGTTTTCTACATTATTGTTCTTGTCTGGCGGAAATGGGGCGTTTATTAAAGCGCTGCCGAGCATTCTCATTACGACTATTATTGCGTCTACAGTCCTTTCGATTACGTTAGTGCCGGCTTGGCATTCTCAAGCTTGTGCACCTTAGTGATGATCCCATCGCTTTACCTGGTCTTTTACCGGATCAATCACCGTAAAAAGAAAGCGGCCTAAAAGACTTTGCGCATCGCTTTTCAGCTATGCGTTTTTTTCTTTTGGCAAAGGGTAATCAGGGTACTAAGAATAAATGCAGGTTTTCCGCATGGCGAGGCAGGTGAAACCATTGGAGAATGCAGGAGTGCCAGTGAAGGAGAATGATTTTCGCCGCGGCCCTTTTCTGGGCGTGTTGATGGCAGGCGTCTTCGTCGCTATTTTAAACCAGACGTTGTTGGCAACGGCATTGCCGCACATTATGGAAGATTTGGAGATTAATGCGAATACGGCCCAGTGGCTGACAACCGTCTTCATGCTGGTCAACGGGGTCATGATTCCGATTACCGCTTTTTTGATTGGAAAATTTTCAACCCGGCAATTGTTTCTTGCCGCACTTGGCCTGTTCGCAGCAGGTACGATTATTTGTGCTATAGCACCCGGATTTAATTTATTGATGCTTGGGCGCATCATTCAAGCTTCAGGCGCCGGCATTATGATGCCCTTGACCCAAACGATTCTCTTTTTGGTTTTCCCAGTGGAAAAACGCGGACAGGCAATGGGGCTGTTCGGGCTGGTGATTTCCTTTGCACCTGCGCTGGGCCCGACTTTATCAGGGTGGATCGTTGGCCAGTATCCGTGGCGGGCGTTGTTTTATATCGTCATTCCAATCGCCGTCATCGACCTGGTTCTTGCTTATTTTTTGCTGCGCAATGTGACAAAACAGACGTTTCCGGCTCTCGATATCTTGTCGGTGGTGCTGTCGACTCTCGGATTCGGCGGAATCCTCTATGGCTTTTCGAGTGCCGGCAATACCGGCTGGAGCAGTGCGCCGGTTCTGGTTTCAATCACCGTCGGAATCGTTTCGTTGATTGTCTTCATCCATCGGCAATCGACTTTAAAAGAGCCGCTGTTGGAGTTTAAAGTTTTTTCCTACGGTATTTTCACGTTATCAACTATTTTAAGCGTAATCGTTTTTATTTCGATGATTGGCAGTGCGACGATTTTGCCGATTTACATGCAGACAATGCATGGCTTCAGTGCGCTTGAATCAGGGCTCATGCTTCTGCCGGGCGCTTTGGTCATGGGATTCATGAATCCGGTAACCGGCAAAATTTTTGATGCGGTCGGCGGCAAATGGCTCGCCATCGTCGGTTTGTCCATTGTCACCGTATCGACTTTTCGATTCACAGCCTTGACGACAGCCACTTCTTTCACTTACTTAACGGTTATGCACGCCATCCGGATGTTTGGCGTTTCCATGGTGATGATGCCGGTAACAACTGCCGGGTTGAATCAGCTGCCTGAACGGCTTGTTCCGCACGGCACGGCCATGAGCAATACGATGCGCCAAGTGTCGGGGTCGATCGGCACGGCGCTGCTTGTGACGATCATGACGGGCACGGCTTTGGATCCCGTGCAATACGGGGCAGAGGGCCTGGTGCGCGGCGTCAATATCTCCTTTATTGTTGTAGGCGTGCTCAGTAGCATTGGAATCTTGTTGGCATTTTTCTTAGGAAAAAAACAGCCGCAAAAAAGTAGAAAAGAAATCAAGAAAGAGTGAATTTTCACGGCATTGGCACTTTTCCCGGACAACCACTTTGTCACACGATAGCCATTTACTTCTCTTTTGGAATTTGGTAAGATGTCTGACGACAGAGGACTAATCTGCTAAACAACCATCGGGAAATGAAAGCGTTTCACGGTGGAATAAATAATGAGGTGAAGTTGTGAATTTATTATGGGGCATCTTTGGGATTTTCGTCGTACTGGGAATCGCCTTTCTTTTATCAAGCGGCAAAAAATCAATTAAGCCAAGAACAATTATTGGCGGATTGGCGATTCAATTAACTTTCGCCTTCATCGTGCTCGAGTGGGAAACCGGAAGAGCCGGTCTATTGAAATTCTCTGGATTTGTTCAGAATATTATCGATTATGCTGGAGAAGGGATTGCGTTCGTCTTCGGGCCAGCGGCTGACACGACAAACTTCGGTTTTGTGTTTGCGTTCCAAGTATTGACCGTTATTATCTTCTTCTCCGCATTGATTTCAGTGCTGTACTATTTGGGCGTCATGCAAATCGTCATTAAATTGCTTGGCGGCTTGTTGTCGAAACTTCTTGGCACAAGCAAAGCGGAATCCATTTCAGCCGCTGCGAATATTTTCGTTGGCCAAACAGAAGCGCCGCTTGTCGTCCGTCCATTTATTGCGGGAATGACGCGCTCCGAATTATTTGCTGTCATGACAGGCGGCCTGGCTTCTGTAGCCGGTTCGACTTTGGCAGGATACGCACTTCTCGGTGTGCCTCTTGAATACTTGTTGGCGGCAAGCTTCATGGCTGCCCCAGCCGGTTTGATCATGGCGAAAATCATGATTCCTGAAACAGAAGATGTTTCAGAAAGAGAAGACATCGTAATGGAGAAAGATAAATCGTCAGTAAATGTCGTCGACGCGGCGGCTAAAGGTGCCGCAGACGGCTTGCAATTGGCATTGAATGTCGGTGCCATGCTTTTAGCGTTTATCGCTTTGATCGCTCTTTTGAACGGTATGCTTGGCGGAATTGGCGGCTGGCTCGGTTTTGAAGGGTTGACGATTGAAGGCATCCTTGGATTCGTCTTCGCACCTCTTGCTTGGGCAATCGGTGTTCCATGGGCAGAAGCTGTCCAAGCGGGGAGTTTCATCGGACAGAAATTGGTCCTTAATGAATTCGTGGCTTACACTTCTTTTGCTCCTGAAATTGCCAACTTGTCACCTAAAACTGTTATCATAGTCAGCTTTGCGTTATGCGGTTTCGCTAACTTAAGTTCCCTGGCTATTTTGCTTGGCGGTCTTGGTGCCATGGCGCCATCACGCCGTCCGGATATCGCGCGTCTTGGTATTCGCGCGGTTGCAGCAGGTATGCTTGCATCTTTGCTGAGTGCATCAATTGCCGGCATGTTCATGTGATAGGATTCGGCCACCCCCCTTATCTGCGAAGAAATTTGCGGATGAGGGGGGGTTTTGTTTTGTCGGGCTGTTTCGCCGGCGAAACAGCCCTGGTTTTGGCATGCCGGCTGGTTTTTCAATAGGCTGATTTTGTTTGCGTGCGTTGGGATGGGAATGCGAGCGTTGGGAGAGAAATACGCTCGTTCAAATGAATTTGTGCGCGCTCAGAGAGAAATGCGCGCGTTCAAACAGATTTGCGCGCGTTCAATAAAAAATGCGCGCGCTACGCATCTAAAAGCACACATTGCTTCTAATCTTTCAATCGATAACACCGTGCTTTCGATTCGCCGGTCGTTTGCAAATCAAATTGGCTTAATAACCGCCCAGCCACATGGCGAGAATCGAGTCCGCAAAACTCGCGAAATCTTTCATTCGTAATGGTTGTATCGATTAAAGAGAAGTATTCCTGCAGCGCAAATTCGTGAGCCAGCAGATCCTGATGACGGCAGGACTGACAATGCCAACTCCGTTTCGTTCGGAACATCGTGAGCGATTGGCAGTTTCGGCAATATACACCGGTCTTCAATTCCCTAGGATGGATAAAATATCGTTGGCACAATGGAATTTCTACAAAAGGGGTTTGACTTGATAGCAGCATATCTTTTATTTTGAGAAGTGGGAGGTTCGCAGCCATTGGGGGATGGGCTTCATGAATTTTCAAAAGCATTTCCGGCATCTGATAAGTTTTGCAAATAAGGGTGCGGGCTGGTTTTGAGATGAACTCGCACTTTTTCGCTGTGAAGACGATGAGGCCTTGAACTGGCAGGGGAATCTTATGTTTCTTGAACCAGATGGATAGAAAGCGGACGTTCTTGCGGAGTTGAATCTGCGGATCTTCCATGACGGTTTTCACGCTGTCTTCATCAAATCGGTAAAACTCGCCAGTCTTTTCATCGAAGTGGATTTTGCCGCTGATGTTCTTGGACTCAATCACAATCGCGCAGCGTTTTGTCAAAAGCAATCCGTCCATTTGGATAGGCCAATTGCCTAATTGTAATTGAACATTCCACATCACACTATAATCCTCATCTAAATAAAACTCATTGAACCGGGCTTCGATTCGATGTTCGCCTCTTGCTCCGGAAGCAGTGCGGTGCAGCTCTTTCTGAAGATAACTTTGACTTTGATGCTCAGCCGGCAGCCGGTTAATTAACCGTTCCAATCCTTCCGACCGGGCCATCATTCCGATTGATCTCTTTTCCATAAAACACCTCTTTCAATTGAATTAAATGAAGTATAGCACTCTTTAAATAAATTTAGAGAAACGATTTTAAAAACAATCATGTGCCTGCTTTTCTCTTGCGAAAAGGGGAGATGAGGCGATACGCTCGTTCAAATAAATTTGTGCGCGCTCAGGAAAAAATACACTCGTTCAAATGAATTTGTGCGCGCTCAGAGAGAAATGCGCGCGTTCAAACAGATTTGCGCGCGTTCAAAATAAAATGCGCGCGCTCATAATTTTTACCCAATCACTATCAAGCTCCATCCCTTGACACACCTGATTTTTTCGATTAAACTCCTATATTGGCTCACCTATTTTATTTATTGGGAAGAGCGGGTTGGGAGAGGGCTAATTTAATAGAAGGTCGTAGAAATGAGTAATTGGATGGACCGTTTTTTTGGTCTTCAAATGAACGAAACGACAGTTAAACGGGAGATGTCGGCAGGTGTCATCGGCTTTTTTACGGTGGTGTATATCATTGCCGTCAACTCATTGATCTTGTCCGAATCGGGTATGCCGCTTGAAGCCGCGATTATCGCGACGATTGCAGCGTCCGTATTTGGCTGTCTCGTCATGGGCTTCTGGGGCAATGCGCCGATTTTGCTTGTGCCGGGCATGGGAATCAATGCGTTATTCTCTTATACGATGGTGCAATCGATGGGCTTGTCTTGGCCTGAAGCATTGACAGTGGTTTTTGTATCCGGCATCATTTTTGTCATTATTGCGTTTACGCGTTTGGCAAAAATGCTGAGTGCTGCCGTGCCGTATTCGCTGAAAGAAGCGATTACGGTTGGACTTGGTTTATTCCTCATGCTGATCGGTCTTGAAAAAGGCGGCATCGTGGTGAATGGTTCCAATTCGATTTTGGCACTGGGCTCTCTTGGCGAGGCGCATGTCCTGGCAACTGTTTTGACTTTTGTCGTCGCAATCGTGCTGTTTATTCGCAATGTTCCGGGGAATTTCCTGATTACGATTGTATTGGGTACTGTGATTGCTTCCTTCTTCGGATTGATTGATCCGAGCGGAATGAGCGGATCGGGCGTCGAGTTGTCGGAAGCGTTCGCCGTTTTTGGTGCCTTGACGTTTGACGGCATCTTATCGATGACGTTCTGGATTGCCGTGTTTTCCTTGACGATGGTCATCGTCTTTGAAAACATCGGCACGGTGCAGGGGCAAGTGTCGTTC
Organism: Planococcus ruber; assembly: GCF_022819085.1. Classification (GTDB taxonomy): domain Bacteria; phylum Bacillota; class Bacilli; order Bacillales_A; family Planococcaceae; genus Planococcus; species Planococcus ruber. Next base: position 870,943 of record NZ_JALHAG010000001.1, read on the forward strand.
ATCGAACACCCGCAAAAGTTCGGGCGCGCATTCCAGGCGACTTCGGTATCCGCAATGGCCTCCGGCATATTTGGCACGAGTCCGACAGTGGCGAGTGCTGAAAGTGCTTCAGCCATGGCTGCTGGCGGCCGTACAGGCCTGACGGCAGTCACCACCGGCTTGCTGTTTCTCGTTTCGGTATTCTTCATCCCCGTCATCAAACTGATACCGGACAGCGCCATTGCGCCGATCCTGATCATCGTGGGCGGACTGATGCTTCAGAATATCCGCAACTTAGACATGAAAGACATGAGCGAAAGTTTCCCTGCGCTATTTATCATTGCGCTGATTCCGTTTACGTACAGCATTGCGGACGGTATTGCCATCGGCTTTATCTTGTACCCGGTGCTGAAAATCGCAATCGGAAAATGGCGGGAAGTCTCGATGACGCTTTACATCATTGCCGGCTTGTTCTTAGTGAATTTTGTTTTCCACGTCATCAGTTAAATGAAATAAAAAACGCATCTGCAGAAGCAGGTGCGTTTTTCGTTGCTTTAAAGCAGTGCTATAATAGAAGCAAGAGATCTGAAAGGAGTGGCACGAAACATGAAATACACGAAATCCAAGATGGAGCAGCTCGTGAACGATCATCCGGAGTTGAAAAAGCGCCTGAAAGTATTGATGAAAGAGATGGAACTGGAAAAAAGCTTTGCGTTGAAAGCCTTGTACCATTCGGAAGTAACGGATAACGGGCCTTACCAAAAAGACTATCAAGACCTCGACCTTCAGTAAGAGCAGATTTTTTAAGCTGCTCCAACGATAAAACCCCTTAAGCTCTGCTTAAGGGGTTTTTTGCTTGTTGATCCAGCCATTCTTGCCATAAATCGTAAGAATCGCCAAGGAACCATCTGTTTTTTTCGGATTTCTGTTCGTTGATGCCAGCACCGCCGATCAAGAATTGCATTTCAGGCTTTTCTGCGGCAATGCTGTCGATGTATTGATTGATCGCAGGCAGCATGCGCGGGGAAGAAACCGCCATACAAGTAATTTCAATATCGTGTTCGATTGTCAGCTGGGCAATGCCGTCAAGCGGCGTATTTTCGCCAAAGTACATCACCTGGTAGCCGTTTTCGCGCATGAACAAACTAAAAAGCAATAAACCTAATTGGTGATGCTCACCGCTCGGGCATAGAGCCATCACTTTCGGCAGCTCAGGTGAAATCGGGAATACCCGGAAAAATTGGTTGAAGCGCTGTTGGACAATATTGGTGATTAAATGCTCGTGCGCTACCGTCAACGAACCGTTTTCCCACTCTTCGCCGATGCGGACCATAAGCGGCACGATGATGGAAAAGAACACGGTCCGGTAATGGAACAATGAAAAATGAAGATCCAATAAATAATTGAACCGTTCGGTGTCCATTTCGGAAGCTGCCAAATACAGTTCCTGGACTTGTTTATGGTAAGGCTCTGAACTTACAGGTTCAGGCGTTTTCTCTTTTTCAACAGGATTTCTTTTGGAAGCGTGCAATTGTTTCACGGCTTCGCTGATTTTAATGCCTCGATCTTGTACTTGAATTTTAAGCCATTTTAAATCTTCGAGGTTCTGATCCGAATAAAGCCGGTGTCCGGATTCCGTACGCGCAGGCGTAATAGCGTTGTAACGGGTTTCCCACGAACGGATCGTCACTTTCGGCATATCTAAAATTTTGGCAGCTGCTTTAATATTGTACATAGCATTACCTACATTTCTTTAGATTGTTTGTATAATAATTATACAACTTTATAGGCAATATCGCAAAGTTTAACCAAAACTGTATAAGAAGAATGAAAAAGTCCCCTATACAAGGAGCCTTTTCAATGTGTTGAAAAATAGAAATGGAAAAAATTTCGTATAGAAACTCGATATTCCACAAAACCGCTGCGAAGCGATTGCCCATGGCTTACGAGGTCAATTGCTTTGCAACGAGCTTGCGAAGAAGCAAGTGTTTTAAAACGATACCTTTATAAAACATCGTCTCCGCTGTGTTGTCCCATATCTTTGGAAAGTGTTCCAGCGCCGGCGCGGTTCCGGACGGGCTGGAGCAATAAGACGAGTGATTTTCTCGGCTTATTGCGGGAAGCAAGTCCATAGCGCCGCAGTGCGGATTCCAGAAGCAGATGCTCGAATCCAATTAGTTTCTCGAAAACTCAAAAGGCCCCTATACAAGGAGCCTTTCGCTTGGATTGAATTTAGAGGACCGCAGCAGATTTGGCAGCTCTTGAGCGTTGCCAAACCACTGTGATAAACATGGTGACTAATAGCATCGCCAGACCCAAAATGAACGGGAAGATGATATTGACGTCATACAGCACGCCCGCAAGAAGCGGCCCGATGACATTGCCGATACTCATGTAGGCATTGTTCATGCCCATTGCGAATCCGACTTCGCCTTCTGCCATTTTTGAAATCAACGTGTTCAAAACAGGGCGGAGGATCGAAGTCGCCATGAAGATGACGAGCGATACACCGAAGAACATGGCGTAGCTGCCGGCGAACAATGACAATAGGAAGCCGATTGCCGTAACTCCGAGGAAGAACACTAAAATCGCGACTTCTCCGAAGCGGCGGACAATGCGGTCCACGATAAACAATTGAACGATGACGCTGACAACGCCGGTCGCAGTAATCATGAAGGCGATGTCTTTCGCAGTAGAGTTGAACTGGTTGTCCAAGTACAAACCAACGACGGATTCATAGGCCAACAAGCCGAAGCTCATGACCAGCGTAATAACCAGAGGAATGAAATACGGCATCTTCACCGAACGGCCAATTTTTGTGAACATCGACTCTTCATCAGGAACAGTCGATTCCACAACCGGATTTCCTTCAACAGCGTCGCTGTCTTTCAAGAGAACGACAGAGAAGAGGACCGCAACCAATGAAACAAGTGCAGAAACCAGGAAAGGCAATTTCAGGCTGTAATCTGCCAGAAAACCGCCGATTCCGGGTCCGACGACGATGCCGAGTGACATCGCAGCCGATACTAAGCTCGTGCCTTTTGCGCGCTGATCGAATGTGGTGATGTCCGCGATATAAGCGAAGATGGCCGGGACGAGCATCGCTGCGCCCACTCCGCCGATGACACGGGACAGGTAAAGGACCGCGATAAGGTCAGAGGCATAAAAGACGAACATGGAAATGGTCAATCCGAGCAGGCCGTAAATGATCATTTTCCGGCGGCCGTACTGATCTGCCCACTTTCCGGCAATCGGAGAAAACAGGAATTGGGCAGCTGCAAAAATGGCAATCATCAAACCGGCGGCCATACCGCCCTGATTAATGGAGGCCAAATAGGAAGGCAAAATCGGAATGACAATTCCGAAGCTCGCGATGGCGATGAACATATTGATCATCAGGATAAAAATCTTTTTTCGTTGATCTGGCGACATGGAAGCACCCTCATTTCTTCTATAGACTGTTCTGGATATTTTTTCTCAGCTTCACCATATTATTTGAGTACAAAGTTCCTGTCAATGGAATGAACTCCGCTTTAATTTGTTTTTTATTCAAGATTTTTACCATGCAAAAAGAAGCTTCCCGGAATTGCATCTGGACAGCTTCTTTGCAGGAAAGCGAGTTTATTGGACCGCTTCTTTCAATTCTTCATGATGGAGAACAGCGAGTGCCTTGGCTGCCCGTGAGCTGCGCCAAGCAATCGCAATGGACAAGGTGAGGATCAACAACCCAAGCCCTAAAATGAACGGATAATTGATATTAAAGTCGAACAGCAATCCAGCCGATAACGGGCCAAGCACATTGCCAAGGCTCATATAGGAAGTGTTCATGCCCATGGCAAATCCGACTTCGCCTTGCGCCATCTTTGAGATCAAGATATTGAGGACGGGCCGAAGAATGGCCATTGCCAGGAAAATGACCAGCGAGACGCCGAAGAAAGTGGCGTAGCTTCCCGCAACCAGCGACAAGACGAAACCAAAAGCCGCAAGGCCAAGAAACGCAATAAGCACCGGCACTTCGCCGAAACGGCGCACAAGGCGGTCAACGATGAACATTTGGACAATGACGCTGATCAAGCCGGTTGCCGTAATCATCATCGCAATGTCTTTTGAAGTTGAGCCATATTCGGTTGTTAAATACATGCCGATCACCGACTCATAAGCGACCAGTCCAAAACTCATAACGAAAGTGATGATTAACGGAATAAAATACGGCATTTTAACCGAACGCCCAATCTGTTCGAGCATCGATTCGTCTTTGGCGAATTCTTCCGCCTGTTTCGTGCTTTCTTCCGTCGGTGCAATTTCTTTCAGCATGACAAATGAAAACAGCACCGCGGTGAATGTAACGAACGCTGACACGAGAAACGGCAGCTTCAAGTCGAAGTCGGCTAAAAATCCGCCGATTCCCGGTCCGATGACTAAGCCGAGCGACATGGAAGCTGTGACAAGCCCGGTCCCTTTCGCGCGCTGAGCAGGCGTTGTGATGCCTGCCACATAGGTGAAGATTCCAGGGACGAGGAACGCATCGCCGATTCCGCCGATGATGCGCGATGCATACAGAATCCAAATGGAATCCGTAGCGTAGAACATCAGCATGGAAACGGTCAAAAGCGATAAACCGATGATGATGACTTTGCGCGGTCCGTAGACATCCGCCCATTTTCCGCCAAGCGGCGAGAACAATAATTGAGCGCCGGCGAAAATGGCGATCATCAGCCCCGCTGCCGTGCCGCCTTGGTTGATGGAAACCAAATACGCGGGAAGGATGGGGACGATAATGCCAAAGCTGGCAATCGCGATAAACATATTGATCATCAGGATGGTGATTTTCTTTCTTTGTTCAGGAGACATTGCAGGTAAATCCTCTTTTCTATAAAATGAATTCTTTTATTTATCAGCTAGGGCTGAAAGACCCTCCATAACGTATTGGTTAGGTAAAATAAACATCCGCCGGCAGTAATCAGCATCCATCCACCAATGATCATCCCCGAAGCCATACCGCCTTGGTTAATCGATTCCAGGTAAGCCGGAATGACCGGCCCAGTGATTCCGAAACTTGTTATGGGTATAAATAAAGTGGTCATTAAAATAATCATCTTTATTGTTGGGATGAAGACATAGATGGTATCTCGTTTCACATAAAGTTATTGCGAAAATATATCTGATTTTAACAACTTTCCTATATTATGATGAAAAAACCTCAAAGTCAATGGGTTTTGGACATAAAAATAACATGTTGCAAAACAATTTATTATTCTATTATATAAATATTCACAAAATTTTATAGAGCCTAACAGACTGCGGTTTTTGAGATTAAATTATTTAAATATCGTAATCGATAAGGTCAAATAAAACGCTTACATAGAAGAGTGAAATCTTCTTCATTTGTTACAGTGGTGTGAAGGCCGAATTTAATATAGTAGAAACAGAGCGCTGGGGTTTATAGAAGAGGGGCGGAGGTAAGGTATAATTAAGGTAACAAGAACGGCATTCAAGCCACGAAAGGTGACTGAAATGGAAAAAACCATCGAACGCATCAAAGCCATTCAATTGCAGGACCGAGTTATTGACGCCGACCTCGCAGCTTCATGGATCCAGGACGGCATGACACTCGGATTAAGTGGATTTACACGCGCCGGCGACGCCAAGGCGGTTCCGCTGGCGCTCGTCAGACGTGCAGAAACGGAAACTTTTAAAGTGAATATTTTTACCGGCGCTTCTTTAGGTTCGGATATCGACAAATTATTTGCAGAAGCGGGCATCGTCAATAAGCGTCTGCCGTTCCAGGCAGATGCAACGATGCGCCGAAAAATCAACGAAGGCGACATGCTGTTTGTCGATCACCATCTGTCCCAGACGGCCGAGTGGATTAAAGCGGGCGTCATTGAGCCCATTGATTTTGCCATCATTGAAGCGCTCGGCATTACAGAAGATGGATTGATTATTCCGACAACGTCTGTCGGCAACTCGGCGCTGTTCGTGCAATACGCTAAAAACGTCATTGTGGAAATCAATACAGCCCAGCCGGCTTTATTCGAAGGGATTCATGATATTTACGATACCGGCAAGCAAGGGGAGCGTTCACCGATTCCATTGACGCATGTGAATGACCGGCTCGGCGTTCCGGGAATCCCCGTGGATTTGAATAAAGTGCGGGGCATTATTTTTACGAACCAGCCCGATTCGCCTTCAACGATCGCCGAATCAGATGAAGAAACGGAAATGATGGCGGGGCATTTGCTGAACTTTCTTCGCTCGGAAGTTCGCGCAGGGCGCCTGACAAACAAACTTGCACCGCTGCAATCTGGCATCGGAACAGTGGCGAATGCTGTTCTTCACGGCCTGATCGATTCGGAGTTTGAAGATTTGGAAGTTTATTCGGAAGTGCTGCAGGATGCGGTATTTGAGTTGATGGATGCCGGGAAAGTCCGTTTCGCTTCCAGCTCGTCCATCACCTTGTCTGAAGAAAAGATGAAACAGGTATTTTCAAATTTTGAAAAATACCGGGAGAAATTAATTTTGCGGCCGCAGGAGATTTCCAATCATCCTGAAATCATTCGCCGCCTCGGACTCATCTCCATCAACACGGCATTGGAATTCGATATTTACGGCAACGTCAACTCGACCCATGTGTCCGGCACGAAAATGATGAACGGCATCGGCGGTTCCGGAGACTTTGCCCGAAATGCGCGGCTGTCCATCTTCGTAACGAAATCGATTGCGAAAGGCGGAAGGATTTCCAGTGTGGTGCCTTTTGCCACGCACATCGACCATACGGAGCATGATGTGGACATCGTAGTGACGGAGCAGGGCTACGCGGATCTTCGCGGACTCGCACCGCGCGAACGTTCGAAGTTGATCATCGAAAATTGTGTGCATCCAACGTACAAAGAAAAAATGCTTGAATACTACAGAGAAGCACTGGAACGCGGGGGACAAACTCCGCATGTTTTGGAAAAGGCCTTCTCCTGGCATGCAAAATTAGCTCAGACCGGCACAATGCTTTAGAAGTTACATCAACAGCTGCCCTATTATGGGCGGCTGTTTTCACTTATAGTGATAGTCAGGAGCCAGAACGGTATCATTAAGAAATATTAGGAAAGAAAGGCAGGGGCCGTCTTATGGAATGGTTTACGCAAAGTTCGTTGCTTGATGTTATGGGAGAATTGTTCTCTGATGAAGTATCGATTGTTGTCACCAATACGAAGGAATATATCTACTACCGGCCGAGCAAAAGAATCGATTTGAAAATTCGTCCCGGGGACCCGATAAAAGAAGGCAGCATGGCGCATATGGCCTTAACCACTAACCAAAAATCTTCTGAATTCGTCGATCGGGATGTGTTCGGGGTGCCTTATCATGGAATGGCAGTGCCTTTTGAAAAAGAAGGCGTACTGGGAGGCTGCGTAATTGCCATTTATCCGGCGTTCACCGAAGGGAAATCAGTTGTGACCGTAAAAACTTCCGACGGCTGGAAGCCCATCCCTTTTGCGCAAGTGGCTTATCTGGAAGTGAAGGACCGGAAAACCCATGTCTATGCAGCTGAACTATCCGGCACCAATAAAAATACATTGCAGGAATTTGAATTTTTATTGCCGCGGGATCGGTTCATCCGGTGCCACCGCTCGTTTATCGTCAATGTTCACCATATAAAAGAAATTTATCCAGATACCCATTCGACTTTTGTGCTGGCGATGAACAACGGAGACCGGATTCCCGTCAGCCAATCCTACTCAAGTTATTTTAGGAAAATGCTGGGATTTTAGAAAATACTGCTTGAGCCATTGGAATTTCTGTCTCACTCGTTCTTCTCACTCTTTTAACCGGCAAAACACATTTTGGACACATTTTAAGATAAAGTTATCTAATAATTAAAAAACTAGACCCTATTAGATTGAATGCGGTTTTTGACTGAGCGCACGCTCATGAAAACGCTTTATCTTGTGAATATATGCTGTTTTAGTGACTAAAATCGGAAAGAGAGTGATCGATATGAAGAACAAACTTGCACGCATCAAGGCTGTAGAATTGCAGCAGCGCATCGTGACACCGGAAGAGGCGGCTTCATGGATCAAAGACGGAATGACATTGGGGCTTAGCGGATTTACGCGTGCTGGCGACGTGAAAGCGGTTCCTTTTGCATTGGTGAAACGGACTGACACAGAAAAATTTAAAGTGAACATCTTTACAGGTGCGTCGCTTGGATCAGATATCGACCGCGTCTTCGCTGAAGCGGACATCGTCAACAAGCGTCTGCCGTTCCAGGCAGAGCCGGCAATGCGCAAAAAAATCAATGAAGGCGACATGCTGTTTGTCGACCATCACTTGTCCCACACTGCTGAATGGGTCAGATCCGGAGTGACAGAACCGATTGACTTTGCAATTGTCGAAGCCTTATCCATAACGGCAGACGGCATGATTATCCCGACGACTTCTGTCGGAAACTCTGCTGTTTTTGCCAAACACGCACAAAACATCATCGTGGAAATTAACATGGCGCAGCCTGAATTGTTTGAAGGGCTTCATGATATTTACGACACCGGCAAACAAGGCGAGCGGTCACCGATTCCGTTGACGACAGTCGATCAGCGTATTGGAACAATCGGCATACCCGTCGATATGGAAAAAGTGAGAGGAATTGTCTTCACGGAACAATTGGATTCGCCTTCCACCATTGTAGCGCCTGATGCGGAAACAAAAATCATGGCCGACCACCTGCTGGAATTCTTCCGTTCTGAAATTCGCGCCGGGCGGTTGACCGAATCGTTGGCGCCGCTCCAGTCGGGCATCGGATCAGTCGCGAATGCGGTACTCCACGGCATGCTGGATTCGGAGTTTGAGGGACTCGAAGTCTATTCGGAAGTGCTGCAGGACGCGGTCTTCGATTTGATCGACGCGGGCAAAGTGGAATTCGCTTCTTGCTGTTCCATCACGCTTTCAGATGAAAAGATGAAACAGGTCTACAGCGAGTTCGAGAATTACCGCAATAAAATCGTCATGCGCCCGCAGGAGATTTCCAACCATCCGGAAGTGATCCGCCGCCTCGGATTAATTTCCATCAATACGGCGCTGGAATTCGATATTTACGGCAACGTCAACTCGACGCATGTATGCGGAACGAAAATGATGAATGGCATCGGCGGTTCCGGCGATTTTGCCCGCAATGCCCGCCTGGCCATCTTTGTGACGAAATCCATTGCCAAAGGCGGCAATATTTCAAGCATCGTGCCTTTCGCTTCTCATATTGACCACACCGAACATGATGTGGACATCGTTGTAACCGAACAAGGCTACGCAGATCTTCGCGGCCTTGCACCTCGTGAGCGTGTCGAAGTGATCATCGAAAACTGCGTACACCCTACGTACCGGGCAGCGCTGCGTGAATATTACGAAGAGGCATTGACACGTGGCGGGCAAACGCCGCATGTCCTGGAGAAAGCTTTCTCATGGCATGCGAATTTCGCAAATCACGGCTCGATGCTTCCGAAAAAAGAACAATTTGTATAAATAGATAAAACCAGCTGATTAAGCATCAGCTGGTTCTTTTATTTATTGGCGTACATTTCTGAAGTGTTTCTAGTGTAAAGTTCAATGATGTTGCCGAAAGGGTCCTCGGTGTACACCAGGAAATGCGGTTTGCCTTTCGTTGTTTGCCAGATTTTGCTGCGCTGTTTGCCGCCATGCTGGACAATGCGTTCGATCGATTCCACTAAATTATCGACAATCAGGCAAATGTGGAAAAATCCTTTATGAAGCGGAGGGGTTTCATCGTTGAAAGCGGGCTGCTGGAATTCGAATAATTCGATGCCGATCCCGTTATGTGACATCAAATGCGCATTCCGCATCTTTTGGATATCGGTTCCCTGCAAGTCCTGCGTCATGTTTTCTTCATCTGCTTCAACCGCTTCAAAGTCAAATGGCCCGGCGAGTGTGTAAAAGCCGAAGACTTTGCTGTACCAATCGATGGCTTGGTCAAGATCCGGCACCGCTAAGCCGATATGCGTGATTTCACCCATAAACAGACCTCCTTTACCGGATTCTTTACCCGGAAATGGCAAGGGCTACACAGTCTTAAAGACAGATTTTTCTGTGTAAACAAAAATGGTTGTTGTCAAGCCGGATTTTTAGTATTATAATAAGCAATTGTGAAATTCTGAAATGAGGGTTCTAATAATGAAAAATTCCATCTATGGTATGACGATTGATCAGCTAAAAGAATGGTTTTTAGAAAATGGACAAAAGAAGTACCGTGCTGAACAAGTATGGGACTGGTTATATATTAAACGCGTGACTGAATTTTCCCAGATGAACAATCTGAGCAAAGAAGTCATTGAATTGCTGGAAAACAATTTTGCGATCCGTACCCTTGAAGAAGCGGTAAAACAGGAATCGGCAGATGGCACGATCAAATTCCTTTTCCGTCTGCAGGATGGCAACTTGATCGAAACCGTATTGATGCGCTTTAAATACGGAAACTCGGTCTGTGTAACGACGCAAGTTGGCTGCAACATCGGCTGCAGTTTCTGTGCCAGCGGACTTTTGAAAAAGAGCCGCGATTTAAACGCGGGTGAAATCGTTGAGCAGATCATGCAAGTGCAAGCTCACTTTGACGCTCAGAAAAAAGATGAACGCGTAAGCCACATCGTGGTTATGGGTATCGGCGAACCGTTCGACAACTACACGAACTTGATGGGCTTCTTGAACGTCGTCAACTCTCAAAAAGGATTGGCTATCGGCGCCCGCCACATTACGGTATCGACAAGCGGCATCGTACCGAAAATCTACGATTATGCGGATGAAGGCTTGCAGGTGAATTTGGCGATTTCCATCCATGCGCCGAACAACGAATTGCGTTCACGCATCATGAAGATCAACAAAGCGTATCCGATCGAGAAATTGATGGCGGCCATCGATTATTACTTGGAAAAATCAAACCGCCGCATCACATTCGAATATATTTTATTGCGCGACGTGAACGACCATGTCGAAGAAGCGAATCAATTGGCGAAGTTGCTTGAAGACAAGCGCCACTTGTCATACGTCAACTTGATCCCGTACAACTCGGTCAGCGAACACGATCAGTATCAGCAAAGCACGCCGGAAGCCATCAGTGCATTCTACGATGCATTGAAGAAAAAAGGCATCAACTGCGGCGTTCGCCAAGAACAAGGCGCCGACATCGATGCAGCTTGCGGGCAATTGCGCAGCAAACAGATCAAAAAAGAAAAAACAGCCGCTGTTTAAGCGCTGGAGAAAAGGGCATTCCGTATCCGGGATGCCCTTTTTTGTTTGCTTAAAATTGCTGAATGAAAATAGCCTTGCTGTGAACAAATAAAAAACCCTCCGCAAGATTTTGCGAAGGGTCTTTTGCCGTTGCATTTATTTGCCTCCGGACTGGAGATTGATGCCTTGGATAAAGTATTTCTGGAAGAAGAAAAACAAAAGAATGACCGGAAGGAGCACGAGAAGCGATCCTGCCATCAAGTAATTCCACTGGGTATCCAATTGTCCCTTAAACACGGCAAGTCCAAGCTGTAAAGTATACAGGTTTTCATCGTTCAAGTAGAGAAGCGGACCAAGGAAATCGTTCCAAGCGCCGTTAAACGAGAAAATGGCTACAGTGGCAAGCGCCGGCTTCGTTAGCGGAAGGCCGATTTTCCACCAAATGTAGAAGTGGCTGGCACCTTCCATTTTTGCCGCTTCGATCAGTTCAGTTGGAATCGTCATATAGAACTGGCGCAGCAGGAAGATGTAAAATGCGCTTCCGAAAAAGTGCGGAACGATGAGCGGATAGTACGTATTGACCCAGCCCAATTTAGAAAATAAAACGTATTGCGGGATCAACGTAACAAATCCAGGAATCATCATCGTCGACAGCACAATCGCAAACCACACGTTTTTACCCCGGAATGGAATTTTCGCAAATCCGTAAGCGATAAAAGAATTCGCGAGTACGCTGCCGATCACGACTAACGTGGTGATGGTCAAGGTGTTGATCGTATAAGTCGTGAACGGCGCAACTTGCCAAGTTCGGATGTAATTTCCCCATTCCCAGGATTCCGGGAAGAAAGAAGGCGGATAGGACATGACTTCCGCCATCGTCTTAAGGGAAGTGGCGAACATCCACCAGAGCGGCGACAGAATCAGCAGACTGCCTGCAGCGAGCAAAACGAAATTGAATACGCGCCACATATTGTTGCGGTTTCCGCGATGCTGAAAAAATCCGGTTTTTGAAATCGTCTGCAATTTCTCCGGTTCGTCGAGATAAGCTGTTTTTTCTTCCGGCTTGTCCATTTACTTATCCTCCCCTTCATAATGCACCCAGCGGGGAGCAAGTTTCAGGTTGATGACGGTCAGGATGAATACGATGACGAACAGGATCCACGACATCGCCATGGCGTATCCCATATCGAAATTTTCGAATGCCTGGTTCCACATATACAAATTGTAGAACAGGAGGGAATTGGCAGGGCCGCCTTCGCCATTCCCCGACATGATGTACGCTTCCTGGAAAATTTGGAAGCCGCCGATCAGGCTTGTCACGACGTCAAAGAAAATGACGGGCGTGATCATGGGAATGGTGATGTGGATGAATTGCCGCCACCGGCTCGCGCCGTCAATTTCTGCTGCTTCGTACAAGGATTTCGAAACACCTTGCATGCTCGCGAGATAGAGGAGCATCGAACCGCCGACGCTCCATAATTTCATCAAGATCAAAGATGGTTTTGTCCAATCGGGATCAAAAAGCCAGTTCGGCCCGTCGATGCCGACCCAGCCCAAAACGAGGTTGACCATCCCGGTTCCGGGTTCAAGAAGCTGCATCCATAAAAGGTAGACGCCGACCCCGGACAGAATTGCCGGCAAGTAGTACAAGGTCCGAAAGAAACGGATGCCTGGTACATCCTGATTCAGAAGCGCTGAAAGAAAAATGGCGCCTAAAGTTGTTAAAGGGACCGAAAGCAGTACGTAGTACAGCGTATTCCATAAAGAAGTCCGAAAAAGACCATCTTCCACGATAAGCGTTTGGTAGTTTTCAACTCCGATGAATTCCATCTGTGATGTTATATTGTAGTCTGTGAAACTTCCCGCAAACGAAAACAATAGCGGCCCGGCGGTAAAACCGATAAAACCGATAATGAACGGCAGAATGAAGATATAGCCGTAGATGCTTTCTTTGCGCCTCATGGACAATCCTCTTTTCCCCAAAGGACTTCCTCCTCGCTTATTGATTTTTTTCGATCAATGCTTCCACATCAGACTGGGCTTTCGCAAGCGCCTCTTCGGCAGTTTTTGAGCCAAGGAAGAATTCATCAACCTGCGGATTGATGTAGTTGAAATAGCTTGGAGCTGCCACTGGAGCCGGCGTCAGCAACGTATCTTCCATGCTGTCGACTGCCATTTGGTAAACCATCTGGCCCTGTTCCGTCAATTCGTCAGATTCGGCAGCTGCTTCAGCCGCTTCAATATTCGCTACGTTGTCAAAGTTTTTAACCGCCCAATATTCCTGTGATTCTGCACCGGTCAAGTATTCGATAAATTTCCAAGCAGCTTCCGGATCGCTAGAACCTTTCGGAATTTCTGCTACAAACCCGCCGCCCCAGCTTGTGTGGCCATTGCCTTCTTCGTATTCAGGCAACTGGACGACTCCGAAATTCAAATCTTCCGCATAGTCGCGGATCTGCGTATAGAAAGTCGGCTGCTGGACAATCATCGCCAAGTCGCCGCTGAAGAATGGATTTCCTTGCTGGCTGTCGATTTGCGCCTGGAATGAGTTGACGACATCTTCGCCGATACGGTCTTTCCAGGATTTTAGCCAATTGAGGACTTCTACATTCTTTTCAGTGTTGATGTTGACAGTATCCGTATTGTGGTCCGGCCCGAAATAGTTTTCGCCATTTGCGTTCAGGAGCCACACATCGTAGCCCACGCCCCATAATGGATAAAAGCCGAGACGATCGTAGCTATTGCCGTTTTTGACATCCAATTTTGCTGCATATTCTTCAAGCTCAGCCCATGTTTCAGGCGGATCTTCCGGGTCCAGCCCTACTTCTTCGAAGGCGTCTTTGTTATAGAAAAGGACGCGTGTATCGGTATTGAAAGGAATTCCGTATGAATCGCCTTCATGAAGGGTCGCATTCCAAAGTTCCGGATAGAATTTTTCAGAGAAGCTGTCATCGTAGAATTCCGATAGATTCATTGCCTGTTGTTCTTTTCCGCGAAGGGCGGTGGCATTGATATCGTTTATGACGACATCCGGCGGATTCCCGGCAGCGATTGCCGCTAATTCCTTCGTCCAGATATCTCCCCACGGACTATAAGTATGCTTTACTTCAATTTCATCTTGGGAAGCGTTAAAATCTTCAACAATCTTGTCAACGACTGGGCGGCGGATTTCGGAACCCCAGAATGTCCAAAAATCGACTACAATTTTGCCGTCTTCATTAACCGATTCTTTGTCATTGTTGCTGGTCTGGAAGCCGGCACAGCCGCTCAGGATCAAACCAAGCCCGATAAGGGTGATAAGCAATGTCTTCATGTTTTTCATTCGATTCCACTCCTTCGAGTTTATAAGTTATGTACGTTTTATTGAAAATTGCTTTGATTGTCGAAGTAATTAAAGAAATTCGACGCCGTTAATTGAAATTTGAGCCTCCTTTCAATCGGAAAGAGCATAAATGCTCCTTCTTCAGGGTAAGTATATAACAAGTTCTTCTGCTTTTCTATGTTGAATTTGCAATAGACAGAAAACTATATACAATTAAAGAAAAAGAAATGGGGAATTTAAATGGCGGAGATTTCGATTAAAAATCTGGGAAAAACCTATGATAATGGCGCAACGGCCGTAACAGAATTTAATCTTGAAATCCAGAATGAAGAGTTCATTGTCTTCGTCGGCCCTTCAGGCTGCGGAAAATCGACAACGTTGCGAATGATTGCCGGCCTCGAGGAAATTACGGAAGGTGAATTCTTTATTGATGGAAAACGCATGAATGAGGTCCAGCCAAAAGAAAGAGATATCGCTATGGTTTTTCAGAACTATGCTTTATATCCCCATATGACGGTATTTGAAAACATGGCTTTTGGACTAAAATTAAGGAAGTTCAAGAAAGCGGAGATCCGGAAACGTGTGGAAGATGCTGCAGATATTCTCGGTTTGCGGGAATATTTGGACAGAAAGCCGAAAGCCCTGTCAGGCGGACAGCGGCAGCGTGTGGCGCTCGGCCGTGCAATTGTCCGGGATGCCAAAGTATTTTTAATGGATGAGCCGCTGTCAAATCTGGATGCAAAACTGCGTGTCCAAATGCGGGCGGAAATTGCGAAACTCCATCAGCGGCTGAAAACGACGACGATTTATGTAACCCATGACCAGACCGAGGCGATGACGATGGCCACCCGGATCGTCATTATGAAAGATGGCCATATCCAGCAAGTCGGAAGCCCGAAAGAAGTCTATGATTATCCGGCGAATCGTTTTGTTGGAGGCTTTATCGGTTCACCGGCCATGAACTTTTTTGAAGGCCGTTTGGAAAAAGGCTCCTTTGTATTGGGTGACCGGACGATCGGCATCCCGAAAGAAACGTTGGACATCCTGAATAGCCGAGGCTACGTCGGGAAGCCGCTGACATTAGGGATCCGGCCGGAACATATCCACGTCAACAGCGAAGATTTATCCGGCCTGCCGGTCAGTGAATTTGATGCGACCGTTACCGTATCGGAATTGACAGGAGCAGAAACTATTATTTATGCCGTTTATGCGGAGCAGGAATTTATCGCCCGGGTTGAAGCGGACACGGCCATCGAGCCGGGGCACACCGCGCGGCTGGCTTTCGATATGTCGCATGTCCATTTCTTTGATGCAGAAAACGGCATGCGCATAAAAGCTGAGAAATCAGATAAGTCTGTTGCAGAAGTCGAATCTGTGCTATAGTGATGTCGACAACCAAATAAAACACCCACTGGGGGAGCCGGATATCGGCTGAGACGGGCATTAGCCCGGACCCTTTGAACCTGATCTGGATCATACCAGCGTAGGGAAGTGGCGAGAAGCATGCTATTTTTCTATCTATGACTGCATACGCAAACGCCGCTTTCCTTAACTGGGAAGCGGCGTTTTTATTTGCAAAAAGGAGATGGCCAAATGACATTTTGTAAAGAAGTCCGGTTGGAGTGCAAGGAGCTATGGGAAGCGAGTTTTGAACACCCGTTCGTTAAAGGGATAGCAGATGCGACGCTGCCGTTAAACGTCTTTCGCTATTACGTCATGCAGGATGCCTATTACTTAACGCATTTTGCAAAAGTGCAGGCGATCGGCGCGGTAAAAGCCAGTGATTTAGAAACGACTAAGCGATTTGCATTTCATGCAGAGCATACGTGTGCGGCAGAAATGGCTTTGCATGAATCGTTCATGAAAATCCTTGGAGTGACCAAAGAAGATTGGGCTGAATTTGAGCCATCGCCGAATGCCTACGCCTACGTATCGCATATGTACCGTTCGGCTGAAGGAGATTTGGCAGATGTCCTCGCTGCGATTCTGCCTTGCTACTGGCTGTATCAGGAAATCGGCAACCGCCTGAAAGAAGCGAAGCCGGATCATCCGATCTACAGCCGCTGGATTGAAACTTATGGCGGCGAGGAATTTGCAGCGCTTGTAAGGGAACAGATGGAGCGGATGGACCATCTCGCAGAAGGGCTTTCGGAAAATCGCCGCAAAGAACTGAAAGACCGTTTCCGGCGCAGCTGCTATTACGAATGGAATTTTTGGGAACAGGCTTGGACAATGCAGACATGGACGGTAAAACCTTATACGAAGGCTGGTGTTTAAGATGATTGAAAAATTGCGCGCTGAAAATCCGATTGTCCACTGCATCACGAACCACGTCGTTTCAAATTTCCAGGCCAATGGGCTGCTAGCAATCGGGGCTTCTCCGATTATGGGGGAAGCGCCGGAAGAAGCGGCTGAACTTGCGTCGCTTTCGGGAGCTGTGTCGCTTAATATCGGAACGTTAAATGCCGGGACGCTGGAAAGCATGCTCATTGCCGGAAAGACAGCAAATCAATTGGGCCGCCCAGTCGTGCTAGATCCTGTAGGTGTAGGAGCGACAGCTTTCAGAGCCGCTGCAGCTGAGAAAATTTTGAGGGAAGTGAACATTGCCGTGCTTCGCTGCAATGCCGGAGAGCTTGCGGCCATTTGTGGAACTGAATGGCGAGGGAAAGGCGTAGATGCCGGCAGTGGGGAAGCGGATGTGAAACAGTTAGCAGTCGAGGCGGCGAATAAACTCGGGCTGGTTGTCGCAGTGACCGGTCCGATTGATTTCGTGACGGATGGAAACGACTTGGTAGAAATTCCTTTTGGGCATCCGCTTATGTCGGCCATTACGGGATCTGGCTGCCTGTTAAGCGCGGTGGTTGCTGCTTTTCTGGCAATCTCTCCTGAAAATGTATTAAATGCGGTCGCAGAAGCGCTGCGTTTTTACGGTCAGGCCGGGGAACGAGCTGGCCAATCGGCTTCCGAACCGGGCAGTTTCCAAATCGAATTTCTCAATCAATTGTCTAAACAGAGTACAGGCCATAGCGAACACATTCCCGGAAAGGAGCTGCAGCAAAAATGATTCCACAAGTATTAACCATCGCTGGATCGGATTCCGGAGGGGGAGCGGGGATTCAAGCGGATATTAAAACATTTCAGGAACTCGGAGTTTATTCGACTTCTGTTCTGACGGCCGTGACCGCTCAGAATACGCTAGGCGTTGCCGCCATTTACCCCATGGCAAGAGAAGCCGTTCAGACTCAATTGCAGGCTGTCGGAAAGGATTTTCAGCTATCAGCATTGAAAACCGGAATGTTATTTAATGAAGAAATCATTGAAGAAACGGCCAAGTGGATTCGGCATTTCAATTGGCGGCAGCTGGTGGTCGACCCGGTCATGATTGCCAAAGGCGGAGCGAATTTATTGCGCGCAGAAGCAGGGGCTGCGTTGAAAAAGGAGTTGTTGCCGTTAGCGTCTGTGGTCACGCCGAATATACCGGAAGCGGAAGTCTTGAGCGGTATTGAGATTGCGGATCCTTTGTCGCGCAGACTTGCAGCAGAAAAGATTCTGTCGTTCGGCTCCCAGTCCGTCATTATCAAAGGGGGACACGGGAAGGACGAAGAGACCGCAGAAGATTTCTTTCTTCATCGGGACGGCGAGGAGCTGCTGTTCCGGTCGCCTCGAATTGCGACAGTGCAAACCCATGGCACCGGCTGTACGTTTTCGGCCGCCCTAGCTGCGGAGCTGGCGAAAGGGCAGCCGCTTAAAGAAGCGATCTATACCGCTAAACGATTTATCCAGGCGGCTTTGAGCAGTGAATTGAATATCGGGGCTGGCCATGGTCCGACCAATCACGCCGCCTACCGAAAATATGGGGATGAAAGAAGGGAAATGTACGATGTCGAAATTCAGTAGAGTGCCGGCCGTTTATTTTATTCTCGGAACAGGAAATGCCGGAGGAAAAGATCCATTGGCCGTTCTCGAAGCAGCTTTAAAAGCAGGCATCGATTATTTTCAATTGAGGGAGAAAGGGCCAAATGCATTAGAAGGTGCGGAATTGCTGAAGTTTGCGCTCGACTGCAAGGAGCTGTGCCGGCGCTATGAAACGCCTTTCCTGATCAATGACGATCTTGAGCTAGCCAGGGCCATTGATGCAGACGGCCTTCATATTGGCCAGGACGACGCACCTGCTTCAATGGTCCGCAAAATTTTGGGTGCTGAGAAACTGCTCGGTGTATCGGTCCATTCATTGGCGGAGGCAAAACACGCTGTGGAAAGCGGTGCGGATTATGTCGGAATGGGACCTGTATTCCAGACTTCCACAAAAGCCGATGCGAAAGCCCCGGCTGGAGTGGCCGGCATCCAACAGGTAAAGGATGCATATCCGAAGTTGCCGATTGTCGGCATTGGGGGAATCGGCTCTGAAAATGCCGAATCGGTTTGGAAGGCCGGAGCCGCTGGCGTTGCGGTCATCAGCGCGATCGCGTATGCAGAAGACGTTGCGGCGGAAGTAACAGCCTTAAGAGCTTCAGCGCTGGATGGTGTCGCTAAATGAAAACGAAGAAATTGGTTATTTTAGCCATGCTTTCGGCTATCAGCGTGGCCGGATCTGCCTTTGTTTCTTTTCCTGCCGGAATTGCTCGCGCTTATCCCATCCAGCATGCCGTAAATGTGGTCACGGCAGTCATCTTTGGCCCGGCTGCTGCAGTTTCAGTAGCTTTTCTCACCGCGATTGTCCGCATCATGACCGGAACGGGCTCGCTGCTCGCCTTTCCGGGAGGCATGATCGGGGCATTGCTTGCCGGCTTGCTTTATATGAAATTCGGGAAAGTATGGACGGCTGCCCTCGGCGAAGTGGTGGGCACCGGCATTCTGGCCGCGCTCCTTGCCGTTCCGTACGCTAAATTTTTGATGGGTACAGAAGCAGCTGCGCTGTTCTTTATGCCGCCCTTTCTCGTATCCAGCTTATCCGGAGCTATCCTAGGTGCCGTACTTGTGCGCCGCCTCGTCTTGAACCGGGTGAAATTACCCTTATATTAAAAATGTTTCATTCTTGCTACTGCGTTTATTCCTTCGATAAAGAGGGGAAATAAAAAACTATAAGCAAAAGTGAGACAAATTTGAAAAGGGAGTGGGCAAAAGATGGTGAAAATTGCAGTAGAAGAACCGTTTGTATCCGTAAAAAATGCGTTAGAACAAAAAGGCTATAAAGCAGAAATGTTGACCGACAAGACGGATTCAATGGACTATGATTGCGTAGTCGTCCGGGATCAAGAAGATTTGGCCGATTTTCACATGAATGTCCCTCTTGTGGATGCAAGAGGACGCACTTTGCATGAAATCGTCGAAGAAGTGGAAGAACGTTTAGTGCGTGCCGGAAAAATCGACAAGCCACTTTCTCAGACTGATGGCAAAGGCGGCCTCGGCAGCTCAGCATTTATTAAGGGTGCCGCGACAGGCGCCATTATCGGTGCAGCCGCCGGTCTTTTATTAACGCCAAAAAGCGGAAAAGAAATGCAGGCAGTCGTAAAAGATAAAACGGCAGGCTCTTCGCAAAAACTTTCCGATACCGCTGGCAAAACAAAAGAAAAATTGAGCGGCACCGTCGATCAAGTGAAAGACAAAGTCGGCCAAGTGAAAGAAAAAGCTTCGGGTGCGACAGATGCCACCAAAGGCAAAGTCGATGAGCTGAAAGCGAAGCGCACGGAGAAAAAAGAAGAAAAAGAATTGAAGAAGCAGGAAAAGGCCGTCATCAAAGAAGCGAAAGCTGAAGAAAAAGCGAAAAAAGAACATGAAAAAGCAGAAAAACAAGTTGAAAAAGAAGTGAAGAAAGCAGAAAAAGAAGCCAGTCAAGATAAAGGCCAAACACAGGTAGTGGAATTGGGCGATGCCGACATCACTCAAAACGATTCAGGCAGCGCAACCATTACACCGAAGAATAAAGACGACAAAAAATAAGAAAAAGAGCGGAGGGCCAATCAATATTGGCCCTCCGCTCTCTTATTGAGTTGAGAATGTAATTACTCTCAACTTTCTATGAAATACTCCCAACTTCCACCCGAATACTCTCGACTTCATATAAAATACTCCCAACTAGTTTCAAAAATGTATTTCGCATCTTTATAAGAACCGATTTTCTTCATTTTCATGCTTATTAACAGTCGGCTAGCTAAACGATGATCCTCTATTTGCAAAATCTCCCGACATTTTTTATTCGTCAGCGGTTCGCCGGTCAGCATTATCCAGTCTTTGAGTGTGCGAATGTGGGCATCTTTGTTTGAAACGCCGCAACTCGGACAGACCCATGTCCCGTACTTGCGTTTCATGCCAATGCGGCTGCAAGGCTCACACCAGACGCCACGCTGCATCGCTTCGACAGGAAAAGCGGAATTCGCGCAGATCGGCTCGTGTGCGTAAGGAGAATGGGCCGCTGCCAGTTCAGTAGCGAGCTTCTCCATATCACTCAAATTCATGATTTCTTTTTCAGGCTGCAGTTTTCGTAAAAACATCGGCAGCTGATTTGAAAACAGCGCGATTTGCTCTCTCGGCAAGTTTTCGGGCATCTGTTTCGTGTATGAAAATACAAGCACGGAACGAATCGGTAAAAAATACGCCCGAGAAGAAAGCCATTCTTCGAGCAGCCATTCGTTTGTCGCCATTTGTTCAATGGGACTTTTGCGTCCGGTGACGGAGCCGTCTTCTTTCGTTTGGATGAGCTGCGGAGGCGATTGTTTAAAGAACAGGCGGCCGGACATATTCTTCACTTCAAACACATATACACACCAAGGAGTGATCAACAACGAATCCAACTGGAAAGGGAGGACGGATTTCAACGAAACATCATGTAAAATAAGATGCGGAAAATCGATTTTGCTCATCGAAAAATACGCATCGAATCGCCTTTCCCCGCTGATTCCGGATTCGGCATTCCATAAATCATTTTTCGCCAACACAACCGATGGATGGGTTTTCGGCAATCGCCTCAACAGTATTTCTGCACGTTCTTTATCAACATTCTCATTCCTCGTTTTCCATAGCACAAGCATCCCCGCTTTTTTAACTAAAACCATAGCACGTCCGCAAATTCAAAAATATACTTCCTTTCATAATAAATATTTGAAGCGCTAAAACGCAGCAAATCTCGAATTTGAAAAATAAAAACTGCCCAAGCCAAAGCCTGGACAGTTAAAATGATTTATTCAGGCGCGACTTCATCAACCGGCGCATGCGGTTTCGGTTCCGGGACGCGTGACAGGATAATCAGGCCGATGATGAACAGAACCACCAGGCTGAAGACGCCCATGCTTGAATTCCCGGTCACTTGGGAAGTGACGGCTACAAGCAAGGGGCCGAGAATCGCTGCAAATTTCCCGAAGATATTGTAGAAGCCGAAAAATTCGTTGGAATTCTCTTTTGGCACGAGCTTGCCGAAATACGAACGGCTAAGTGCCTGGATACCGCCTTGGCTCGTTGCAACGAGCATGGCGAGAATCCAGAAATCGGTGATCGTTTCCAGGAAAAAGGCGTAAATGCAGACGACGATGTAAACGCAGATGCCCACATAAAGCATTTTTTTGCCGGTAAACCGCTCCGACAAGCGGCCGTACAAAATAGCAAACGGTGCCGCTACAACTTGCGTGGCGAAAAGTACAATCAGCAAACTGGTCGAGCTCAAGCCGAGATCGGTGCCGTACGCCGTCGACATGGAAATGATGGTGCCGACGCCGTCGATATAAAAGAAATACGCAATCAGGAATAAAAACAGCGCGCGGTATTGGCGAATTTCCCGGACCGTCTTCCCAAGGCGTTTAAAGCTCTGGGCAACCGGGCTTGGTTCCCGTTCAATATAATAGCGCTGATGGACATTCCGAAGCAGCGGAATGGAGAACACAATCCACCAAACAGCGGTGATCAAAAAGGCGATGCGGCTGGCATTGATGACGGAAACCGGAATCACTTCATTCGTTGCAAGCAAAATGACGGCGATGGATAAGATAAACGGAATCGTCGAACCGATATAGCCAAGTCCGTAGCCGAATGCCGAGACGTTATTCATGCGCTTTTCGGTCGTCACGTCCACAATAAATGCATCATAGAACAAGTTGGAGCCAGTAGCCCCGAGTGCGGCAAAAGTATAGCAAATGAGCAGCAGCAGCCAATTGTCGCTTGGAATAAACGCGAGCATGGCAGTTGAAACGGTGCCAAGCAGGAAAAATCCGGTGAAGAATTTCTTTTTCATGCCTTCGTAATCGGCAATCGTCCCCATGATTGGCCCGATCATCGCTAGGATAAACGTGAAGATAGCGATCGTATAGCCTAAATAAGCTGTAGAATCCGATAAGCTGACTCCCGCTTCAGTGGCGGCGGACTTGTAGAACAGCGGAAAAACAGCAGTGGTGATGATAATGGAGTAAGCTGAATTTCCCCAGTCATAGAACGCCCAACTCTTTTCTTCCTTTGTGAACTTTTTCATCTCTCTATCCCCTTTGTCTTTATCCCCCATACTAACTGTAGATAAATTCATTGTACAAGAACCCTTGGAAGAAAACTGCATCATTTTCAATATTCACTGAAATTTTACATAATTAAATCTAAGCTGACAAAAAATCACTTGTTTGAGAAGGGGCTTTCTTTTCAGTACACTAAAGGGTGGAAGAGAAAAGGAAGGTGCAGTTTTGAAATTTATTTCATGGAATGTCAACGGCTTGCGAGCCGTAATGAAAAAAGGGTTTATGGATTTCTTCAAGGAAGTGGACGCCGATGTCTTTTGCCTGCAGGAAATCAAATTGCAGGAAGGGCAGATTGAAATGGATCTTCCCGGTTACTATAAATATTGGAATTATGCGGAGAAAAAAGGCTATTCGGGTACGGCTATTTTCACCAAACAACAGCCGCTCTCTGTAAACTATGGGTTGGGAATAGCGGAGCATGACACAGAAGGGCGCGCCATCACCTTAGAATATGAAGACTATTATATTGTGACCATATACACGCCGAATTCCCAGCACGGCCTGCTTCGATTAGACTATCGTTTGCGCTGGGAAGATGCGCTTCTTTCCTATATAAAAAAACTGGATCAGCAGAAGCCGGTCATTCTTTGCGGAGATTTAAATGTGGCCCACGAAGAAATCGATTTGAAGAATCCGAAAGCCAATCGGAAAAATTCAGGCTTTACCCCTGAAGAACGCGGGAAGATGACGGAGTTTCTAGGAAGCGGCTTTATCGATACATTCCGCTATTTTTACCCGAAGCAAAGCGGCAGCTACTCTTGGTGGTCGTACCGTTCGAATTGCCGGGAGAAGAATGTCGGATGGCGCATCGACTATTTCATTGCGTCTGCGCGCTTGGCCATAAATTTTAAGGGTGCCAAAATACATAAAGACATATGGGGATCGGACCATTGTCCGGTGGAATTAACTCTCAAAAATTTAATAGAAAAATAATCCATAAAAGTTTTAAATAAACTCCTAACGGGAATCAAATAATCATCATGTGAATTATTTGATAATTCGCGCTAAGGAGGTGAAAACTTGAAAAAGGGAATCTGTACTTTTGTCATGGGTGCCTGTTTAGTAGCCTTATCGCCGTTCGCCGCACATGCGGATGAATTGGAAAAACCCGAAGAAAAGCCTGCAGGATTGATTAGCAGCACATTGAACGCGGTTGGAAATGTCACGGGGCAAGCAGCTGAGTCGACAGGTTCGATCTTAAAAGAAACTGTGGGCAGCGTTGATAAGACGGTTAAAGGCACGCTTGAATTTACTGGCGGGACTTTAAAGAAAACCGCTGATCCTGTAGGAAATAAAATCATCACTTCAACGTTGAAAGATACAGGGAAGCTAGTGGAAAAAGCGGTTGGCAATACAACTCCGATAGCGAAAACTACTGTGAAAGAAGTGACGAATACTACGGAAAAAACGACTTCCGAAGTATTTAAAGCAGTCGATCAGACGGTCAATAATCTGCCGGAAGTTCCAGTAGTAACGCCTGTCGTGAAAGAAGTGAATAAAACCGTAACGAAAGTGACTTCAGGTGTTCAGAAAACAGTCGAAAAGACAAATGACGCGGTCAATGGGACAGTGGAAGCGGTAACGGATACAGCAGAAAAAACAGTCGGCAGCACAACGGAAGTTATTGATAAAGCAGCCGATTTGCCGTATCAGGAAGAAAAAACGCCAGCTATGCCGGCTCCGGAAAAGGGTGAGCAAGCTGCACCGGCTCCAGTTGGAAATCCGGTAACTGATCCGTCTCCAGAACCGTCAATTCCTGTCGTCGACATGCCTGCAGTAATTGAAAAACCAGTCGTAGAAGAAACTGTAGAAACTCCAACCCCAGCGGTTAATGAACCAACTAAAGTTCCGGTCGAGTCGATGAAGCCAAGTATCGAAGAAGCAACAGCAGGGGCACAAGAAGAAACGCCGGTTTTAGAAAGTGAAAACGGCCTTACTCCTTTAGCCGCACGCGAAGCTGATATTGACGCGACTCCAGAAGCTATAGTCTTCGTTGGTGAATTGGCAGAAGGGAAAAAAGAAGCGGCGGCAAGTGAAGAAAATAAAGCTGCTGAAGCTTCCGACAAGATGAAACTGCCGGTTTATCCGGAAGACCAAGACTCGGGGCGTTCGGTAGCGACCGTCCCAGCATCGTCAAGTTCTTCTTCATCTATGTCTGCTTCAAATTCTTTTGCCGGGCATCATGCGGATCTAGGTTTAGGCACCTTATCGGATGCGGAAGTTTTTAAGGCATCTACCGAAAAGCTATGGTACCACAAGAACAGCTATGCGATTATCCAATGGATTCACACCCCATTAAGGAAACCGCCCATTCATACTCCTTTTTTATATGTGATTTAAATCATCATAAAAAAGGAGAGGGAATTAATGAAAAAAACTTGGATAACTTATACTGGAGCAGCTTTTGGGATTTGGGCAACTTTGAATTTTGCGCCTTCACTGGTGCAAGCGGAAGGTGAAGCATCAGGACAGCTTGAACTGAATATCGACTTATTGAGTGAAGAGGAAATTCTGAGTGTTGAAACTTCCGATCTTCCCGTTGCAGGAAGCGTAGATGTCGAAATTCCTAAAACACAAGAAACTGCAAGCAGTGAAGAAAGTATAAGTGAAGAAGCTGCAGTAAATATCTCATTGGAAGATTCGGTGTTGGATGATGTAGAAGTTCAGTTATTGACGAGCACAGAATCTGAATCGGCTGAGGAAGGGGCTGCAGTGAATATCTCCGTAGAAGATGCGGTCATTGCGGACCAAGTGGAAGCCGAAGTGTTGAAAAGTGAAAGCTCGGCAACAGCCGCTGAATCTTCCGAGAAAGAAGCCGTAATCGATGTATCGATTGAAGAGACAATTCTGACAGAGCAAGCAGATGTCGAAGTGCTGAATAATGAGAGCACGGCATCAGAATCAGGCACTTCCAAGAAAGAAGCTGTCGTAGATGTGAAATTGGAAGAGACGCCTGTTGACCAAGTGAACGTGGAAGTGCTGAAAGACGAGAGCACGACAACCGAGACAGGGGCTTCTGAAAAGCAAGCCGTCGTTGATGTCTCAATCGAAGATGCATTAGTTGCGGATGAGCTGGAAGTGGAAGTGCTTAAAAACGAAAGTGCCGCGACGGAAACAGATGGCTCCGAAAAGCAAGCCGTCATCGATGTTTCTACAGAAGGCACAGTTGTTACTGATGAGGTAGCGATCGATGTATTGAAAAGCGAGAACGCTTCATCTGAAACAGAATTTTTTCAGAAAGATGCACTGGCTGACGTTGCAATCGAGGAATTAATTGCAGTCGGGCAAACGGATCTTGAAGTCTTGAAGAACGAAAGCTTCGTAACCGAAGATACAATTTCTGAAGAGCAGGCAGCGGTTGATCTTTCTTTGGAAGATTTGATTGTTGCAGGGCAAACAGATCTTGAAGTCTTGAAGAACGAAAACTCCGTAACCGAAGATGCAATTTCTGAAGAGCAGGCAGCGGTTGATCTTTCTTTGGAAGATTTGATTGTTGCAGGGCAAACAGATCTTGAAGTCTTGAAGAACGAAAGCTCCGTAACTGAAGACAAAATTTCTGAAGAACAAGCAGCGGTTGATCTTTCTTTGGAAGATTTGGTTTTAACAGGGCAAACAGGATTGTCGCTGCTGAAAAATGAAAACATGGCTACAGAAAACGCTTTTTCTGAAGAACGTTCCGTACTGGATCTTTCACTTGAAGAGCTATTGGTTGCAGATAATTTAAATCTTCAAGTATTGCCGGAACGAAACTCCGCATCTGTTGATGGCGTTACAAATGAATCTTCAGGTTTCGAAGGGATTCTGCATCTTGGGTTAGACAATTTGCCTTTATTGGGAAATCTTCATGTAGGATTGCTTGAAAATCAAAACAATGCAGATGGAAGCGGGCGTTCTGTAGGTTCAAGTCTTTTGACCATCAGTTTACTGGATGGAATTCTAGGCGGACTTGATGTGACTTTGTTGGGCAATGAAGGATTTGTAGCGGCACCGCCAGCTGCAACGCCAGGGACTCCTGTTGAAGAAACGCCAGGACCAAACCCAGGTGAACAGCCAGGCACAGAAACGCCAGGACCAAACCCAGGTGAACAGCCAGGCACAGAAACACCAGGACCAAGCCCAGGTGAACAGCCAAGCACAGAAACGCCAGGACCAAATCCTGATGAACAGCCAGGTACAGAAACACCGGGAACAATGCCAGGTGAACAGCCTGGTGAAGAAACACCAGGAACTGCACCAGGAGAAGAAACTCCAGCATTGCCGGGTGCTCCAGTAGGCGACGGCTCCCTTTCAGGCGGAGGCGTGATTGGAAATGATGGAAA
Source organism: Planococcus ruber (assembly GCF_022819085.1). Taxonomy (GTDB): domain Bacteria; phylum Bacillota; class Bacilli; order Bacillales_A; family Planococcaceae; genus Planococcus; species Planococcus ruber. The sequence goes on from NZ_JALHAG010000001.1 coordinate 898,278, forward strand.
TACAGGAAATGCCGGAACAGGCATATTGAATGGATCTACAAGAGAAAAAAATGCGAACAATGATTCTGCTGGCCGCGATGCATTAATCGGATTGACGGCTTCGGCAGGAACTTCCCCTCTAGACGTCAGGGGATCCCAATCGGCATCTGCAGCTGATGGCAATGCAGCAAACAGCGGTTCGTCAATGGCTTCTGCTTTGCCGAAAACTGGCGGTCCAGTCGACAGCCTGATGGTTTTAATTGCAGCATTGCTTTTACTTGCAGGCGGAATCACAATGCGCCGCTTTGCCTAAAGGAAAATAGCTATGAAAAAATGGATAAGCAATTTCATGATTGTTGCAGGATTAGTTTTATTGATTGCCCTCGTTTTGGGGATGAAACACTCAAAAGAGGAACAGCTGGGATTAATTGAAGCATTCGAAACGGTGAAAACAGAAGCAAGCAACGAACTGCCTTTGCAAAATGAAGCTTTTGGCATCACCGCTGAAGCCGCTGAGCTGCCCGACGGGGTGGAAGCTGTTTTGGCGATTCCTGCCATAGAGTTAAAATCGCCAGTTTTGGCAGGTGCATCGCCTGCAAATCTGGATAAAGCACTGGGTTCCATCGAAGGATTGGATGAACCTGGGAAAATGGATGGGAGCTACGCCATAGCTGGCCATCAGGCCCATGTGTTCGGAAAGTTTTTCAATCGTTTGGATGAACTCGAATCAGGAGACCGTTTCACTCTTGAAACCATCAATGAGGAAATGGCTTTTGAAGTGTTCGATATTCAAATTGTAAAGCCGGAGCAAGTGGAGGTTCTGAAACCGAAAAAAGGGATGTCGATGGTGTCGCTAATTACCTGTTATCCTGAAAATTCGAATGAATTCAGATTGATTGTCCAAGCTAAAAAAGTAGAATAACCAAAAAAGCACAACCGGAAGCTGATCACTTCTGCTTGTGCTTTTTCATTTGAACTTTTAGTTTACGCGACTCCCAGAACGCGCTGCGCCAAACGTTCGCAATTGTGCTGATCGAAAAAGTCGATATATTTTGGTGCGAGCGGATACCAGTCATTGGTATTTATGCCGCCTTCGATGATTGTTGAAAGGCTCTCATAGACTTCATCCACTGTCGCCGCTTTATAGCCGTATAAGTCTTTATCCAGATCTAAATAAGAGCCGCGTTTTGTTTCATATTCTTTCTGGTCGAACAAATTGAAGATGATGGGTTTGTTCTGATACAGGAAATCCCAGGAAACACTTGTGATATCTGTCAGCAGCATATCCGTTTCTTGAATGCTGCGTTCAATTGAGACGCGCTGTGAATCAAGAAATTCGATGCTGCTTTCGGAATCGTCTAAGCTGGTAAAGTAATTCTCGAATTTTTTCATAAAAGGGTGGAGGGCGATTTGCATGACAACGCCGTTTCGGTTCAGCAATTCGCGGATGCCCTTATGCTGGATGATGCCGACCGTGTTTTTAAAATAAGCGCTGTTCAAAAATTCTTCTTCACTCAGGCCGTAAAGCCATTCCCGCCAAGTCATCATCATCAAGATGCTCTTCACTTGTTTGGCCGGCCTATTGGTCGGGTAGCGATCAAAACGCGGAAAGCCAGTGACAATCAGCTTGTTCTCAGGCATCTTCCATTCCGTCAACTTCAGCTCTTTTTCATATTCAGACGCACAATTGAAATAATCCGTCCGCTTCAGCAAAGGCACGTCTTCTTTTTGGATCAGGATTTTTTTGAATCCTTCGATGCCATGGCTGATATGGGTAATCACGGTTTTTTTATTGAGGAATAAAAACTTGTCTACCGAAGGGGCAATGTCATACATCAGCGAATGCCCGTGGAACGTGTAGTCTGCACGGAAAAAGAGGAGATAATTTTTAAAGCTGCCAAGCGGAACCGCATTCGGAATTTTGCCGTTTAAGGCATATGTAGTATTTGAATCGTACATCCAGTAGGCGATTACTTTGTCTGAATGGTTTTTGGTGAGGTAAGTGTGAAAAACAGATGCGTTGTCTTCGTATTTTTCACCGAGGTTTCCACCAACCAATACAATTTTTTTCTTCTCTTTGCGAGCAGTTAAACGAGTAATCAAATAAGCAGCCGAAACTTTCAAAAAGACTTTCAATGGATCCAATTTTCCTTTTTCTTTTAATGTTACACTCATTTCCAGACCTGCTTTCTCTCCGTTGTTATTCCTTCAGTTTTTCATATTTCTGTCAGTTTGTCTATCTGCAAGCAACGCAAAAAACTTCTTTCTCGAAAAGACGGATTCTACGTTTAAAGTGGACAGATAAGGGGAAGATGATAGGGTGATAGACTATTGTGGAGGAGGATTCTTTTAATGAAGGAAAACCATGAAGAGTTTAAAAACAAGATGGGCACTGGTGAAGATGAGTCGACGTTAACAGACCGTCAAGGCCATCCAATACGAGACAACCAGAATATACGGACTGTCGGCAATCGTGGCCCGGCTACTTTAGAAAATTACCATTTCATCGAAAAGATCTCTCATTTCGACCGTGAAGAAATTCCGGAGCGGATTGTTCATGCCCGCGGCGCCGGAGCATTCGGCTATTTCGAAACTTACGGCAAAGTCGGCGATGAGCCGGTCGAAAAATATACACGCGCTAAAGTATTTTCAGGTGCAGGAAAGCAAACGCCTCTAATGGTGCGCTTTTCTACTGTGGCAGGATCCCGCCATTCTTCTGAAACAGCACGCGACCCACGAGGGTTTGCGGTTAAAATGTATACAGAAGACGGCAACTGGGATCTAGTCGGAAACAACTTAAAGATTTTCTTTATCCGTGATGCGATGAAGTTCCCGGATATGATTCACGCATTTAAAAATGACCCGGTTTCAAACGTTCCGAATCCTGAGCGCATGTTCGATTTTGTAGCACGCACTCCGGAAGCGACGCATATGATTACATTCCTGTTCTCGCCTTGGGGCATTCCGGCAACTTACCGCCACATGCAAGGCTCAGGCGTCAACACGTACAAATGGGTAAACGATAAAGGCGAAGCCGTTCTCGTTAAATATCACTGGGAGCCGAAACAGGGCATCCGCAATTTAACGCAGGCGGAAGCCAACGAAATCCAGGCGGAGAACACTGGACATGCAACAGAAGACTTGTTTAACGCGATTGAACGCGGCGATTATCCGGAATGGGAATTGTTCGTTCAAATTATGAGCGACGATGAACATGCAGAATTGGATTTCGATCCGCTTGACGACACAAAACTGTGGCCGCAAGATCAATTCCCGTTCCTTCCGGTTGGGAAAATGGTCTTGAACCGCAACCCTGAAAACTATCATGCAGAAATTGAACAAGCTGCATTCGGTACAGGCGTACTTGTCGACGGACTTGATTTCTCTGATGACAAAATGCTGCAAGGCCGCACATTCTCGTATTCAGATACGCAGCGCTACCGCGTTGGTGCGAACTACCTGCAATTGCCGGTCAATGCACCGAAAAAACGTGTGGCAACAAACCAATACGGCGGCATGATGGACCGCAAAGCGGAGCATGTGCCAAACCCGCACATCAACTATGAGCCATCTGTGCTTGGCGGTGTAAAAGAAGCGGAACAGGTGACACCGGACCATGAGCCGGCGTACAATGACCGCGTGATGAAAGCGGCGATCGACCGTACGAATAACTACGGGCAAGCAGGCGAAACCTACCGCAGCTTTGAAGAATGGGAACGCGAAGAATTGATCAATAATCTGGGTGATGCATTATCCGTATGCGATCCGCGCATCCAGGAAGAAATGATCCATCACTTCACGCAGGCGGACGAAGACTACGGACGCCGCGTACGTGAAAACATGGAAGCGAAACTTAAAGCAATGAAAGAAATGAATGATAATGGCCCGAAAGTCTACGGCAAGCCTGCAGCGAGCAAAGTTGCACAGGCGGCAGCCAGCAAAGGCCACGAAGCAGATCCTTATTAAGCGTTAGATCAAAAAGACCGGCAAACCTTTGGAAGGTTTGCCGGTCTTTTCATGTTTAAAGACAGATTCCAAAAATTTTTTTGCTTTTTTTCAAACACTTTGCCCTCCTCATCCGTTATCTTAATGAATAAGGAAAGACAACGGAAAGCGGGGAGTGGAATGGAAGCGAATGCGATGTATGACAGCTTAATAAAAGACATTACCCGGTTCGCCCGCTCCATTGCCCGCCACGAGCAGGAAGCAGACGATTTGGTGCAGGACGCCTGGGAAAAGTCATTGAAAGAAAAAGAGTTGGAACATTTGCCGGTTTACAAACAGCGCGCCTGGTTTTTTCGGGTGATGAAAAATCGCTTAATCGACGATCGGCGAAAAGAAACGCGGTTATCTGCCTGGGAAGAAGAAATTGATTTTCCTGAAAAGCCGGCTTCATTGAATCCTATGGAAATGGCCGAATTGCTTGGCCAGCTGACGCCGGAACTCAGTGACCTTGTATTTAAGCGCTACTGGCTGGGAATGACCAGCAGCGAAATCAGTACACAAGTTGGGGCACCGGCTGCAACAATCCGCTACAAACTGCACTTTGCAATCAAGCAATTAAGAAAACAGTTGGAGGTTGATTTATGATGGGACAAAAAATTGGGAATGTGGGACTGCTGAATTTATTGAATGCAACAGAGGAAAGCATAAAAAAGGTCGAACGGATTGAAAATGTGGGAGCGGTTATCTATCGTGCGGGAAATGCGCATTTGCTCAGCGCATTAAATATCGGGAATCTGGGAGCAAGTCTCGAATTGCCGGAAGACTACCGCTATTACAACGGGGTACTGACAGTCGATTCTGTGTATCTTCAATCACTCGGCGGCAAACAGAAATTATTAGTGAACGGCACTGTAATTTTTGGCAAGGATGTTACAGCGGGAGATCTTGAAACGCGGCAGCTGATGCTGATCGTCAATGGGGACATATATGCACCCGAACATCTAATCGGCTTGATTAGCCGGCTGTTTCCTGAAGGCAACCGAACATTAAAACCGTACTCTGGCCAAATCCCTTACTTTGAAAACAGCCATTTCACTCTTAGCAATTCTTTCTTGCAGGCAGCAGAAGAACCGATGTATTTAGTGGTTAACGGAGTCGTTGATTTTGCAAAAGACCTGGACTTGGACCTATTTAATGAAAAAATTGGCCAAATCGACGTGAACGGGGTTCTGCGGCTCCAGGAAGAACAGGAAAGTGCGCTTCACCGAAAAATGAAAACTGCCGCTAATGGCGTCATTCAAATTATTCCCGCCGGCTACACTGTTTTGAATAAGGCATTGCGCATCAACTCCCGTTCTATCCGGAGTTTTAATGAGAAGAAGCTGTACACGAAAAAGCCGGTAATCTTTGAACCGGGAATTGAACGGGAAGCATTTGCCAAAGCAATTGGCCACCTTTATTCCAAGTCCTATATTATCTGCAGCGAAGAGCTGGAAGATTTGATGTATGAAAAGCTGGATCGCTTAGAAACAGAAGTCCTATCCTATGAACAGCGATATCTATGGATAGAAGGAGAGCAGAAATGGTCGGAAGCGCAATTCCAGGCACTTGAAGCGGGAACGAATTTAATTGTGGATGGGTTGTTGATTTTGGACAAAGACGTCGCTGTGGAAACGGTAGCCAGACAGGTGGCCGCCATCGACAACTTTGGGGAAATTCAAGTGTCAGCAGCGGTTCAAAAAAGCGTGCTTCAAAACAAATTGCGAGCCAATGAAGGGCAGATTACCAGTTCGGATGATGCATCTGCTGAACCGGAACACACCGGCCTGCAAAATGTAGGAGAGCTCGCTCTTTAAAAGGAGGAGATTCCGAATGTTCTACACCGATGAAACACTTAGACAGCAAAAACTGAAAGAGATGCGGGCTGAAATAGAATATGAACGTTTGCGGAAACAGCAAAAACAGCAAGCACGAGAAAAACACCCAGCAAAGCGTTCGCTGTGGATCATAGTTCTCAGCATCCTGCATCTTCAAAAGAAAAAATAAAGGAGTTGTCCCATAGGCCTGGGACAACTCCTTTACTGGTTATGGCTGTCAAAGGAAGAATGGTTGACGCCAAAGACTTTTTCGACATCGATCAAGAAGGCTATTCCTTTCCCGGGAGCATGTAAGTCAATGGCATTCTGGATGCTTTCAATAACCGCCTCCGTATAACTTTCAGGAATCAGCGTCAAGACCACATCTTTTTCAGGATCTATCGTGAAATTCATGAATTTCTGCTGTTCATTGACGCCGGTGCCGCGGCCGGTAAGGATGGTTCCGCCTTCCGCTCCAGCTTGTGCAGCTGCTTTTACCACTTTACTGGAGTCGCCGCTATTAACAATCGTTACAATCAAATTGAATTGTTCATGTACAGCTCGCATCGATTGGCCACCTTTCTTTTTTTTGCCGTCATTTGGCCGGTCGGAGAGATGGGGAACGCCTAAAAGCTGGATCAAATGTACAGTGAATCCTAAACCGTAACCTGGTTTTCCAAGCTTTCCAGCCTGTGTCACAGCTTCAGCCACAGGATCCACAAGTGTGCCGTCGATCGCGATGAAAATGACGTCTTTTTCATGGGTAGCCGGCAGTCCTAGAAAAGTGGGCTTTTCATTGCGGCCGATGCCTTCGCCGTAAAGGATAGTGGCTCCGTCTGCTCCTGCTTTTTTGGCAGCGGCAATGACATCTCTCGAATGTCCGCGTTTTACAATCGCAATCATTAATCTATGGTTCAGGTTCATTTTTTTTAGCCCCACCTTTACTCTTGAAAATCAGCCCCAAAATGAGGACTGCCAATATGGGTGTTAAAGCGACCAAAGCAATGAGGCCGAACCCGTCGGCCAGGGGATCCCGGCCTTCGGTGACAGAAGCTACGCCAACAGCCATTGCCGAGATGAACGTTACCGTCATCGGTCCGGTCGAAACTCCTCCAGAGTCAAACGCGATGGCAATGAAAATTTTCTCGGAAAAGAAAATGAGAACCAAGGCCAGTAAATAACCGGGAATAAGAAAATACCAAAGAGAAATTCCGTAAAGAATGCGGAACATGGAAAGGGCGACTGATAATCCGACGCCAATCGAAACTGTATAAAGCATGATCTTTTGAGAGATGTAGCCTCCGGTCACTCGGTCAACTTCATCGTTCATGATACTGACTGCTGGTTCCGCAAAAGTAGCGACAAAACCCAGGACAAAACCGATGGGAATAAGGATCCAGGTAGCTGATTTTTCTCCAAGGGCTTTCCCCATCATTTCGCCAATTGGGAAGAATCCGATATGAACGCCTTGCAGAAAAAAGGCCAATCCAAGAAAAGTTAAGAAGAATCCAAGTAATATCTGCAATACCCGTTGTTTAGGCAGTTTAAGCATGAAGATCTGGAAGATGGCAAAGAAGATAAATAAGGGGATAAGCGCAATGCCGACTTCTTCGAGGGTTTCAGAAAATCCATCAAACACATGAAGATTCACTGGAATAGCACCCCCAAAATCATAATTGCCAGAACAGGGCCGATGGAGGCGAGGCCAATAAGCCCGAAGCCTTCACTGGCGGAAGAGGAGTTTGTGCGCAAAACGGATGCTACGCCGACACCGAGAGCAAGAATAAAGGGAACCGCCATCGGTCCAGTTGTCACGCCTCCCGCATCAAAAGAGATGGAGACAAATGCTTCGGGAACAAATGTGGATAACAGAAAGACAGCGAGATAACCGCCAATCAGTAAATAATGGATGGGAATTCTGAAGATCGTGCGGACCATGGCTAAAGAAACAAAAATCGCTAAGCCGAAGGCAACCGAAAGGATCAGGATTCCGGCGCTGATGCTGCCTTCGGAAACCTGGTCAATCTGTTTCGCGAGTACTCGGACATCCGGTTCCGCAATCGTTACCGCCAGGCCGAGCATGAAGCCGGTCCCAATAATGAGCCATGACTTTTTTGTTTTTGGCAATCGTTTGCCGATCATCTCTCCAACAGGCAAAAGGCCAGCTGTTACACCGAGAAGAAAAAGGAAAAAGCCGATGCCTACGAAGGCTGCGCCAATTAAAAACTGCAGTAAAGCCTCTAATGGCAATCGGATGATTGTGAATTGCAAAAGGATGATGACAATGGTCACGGGGAGGATTGCAGCAGCCACTTCTTTAAAGGTATCTTTTACATTTTCCATCTCAATCCTCCTACACCGCTTTTTTTCTGCTATTCCCTTATCATTTTTGATGTAAACCTAATATCAGATGGAAATCCATAACCTTCCATTCCGCTTCAGGCAATAATAAAAGCGGCGTCCCTTTTAGGAATCGCCGCTTTTATTGTCCGGATTTTGTGGCCGAGCAATCACGTCTTTTAACGCATCTTCTGTGGAACTTTCGGATAATTTAACGTTCGAGCGATAAGCGGCACGTGTAATCAGGTGCCCTGCTACAGGAGCCGTTAAAAAGACAAAGGTGATACCGAGCAACAGGCGGACACTGATAAAGTCTTCAGAGGCCCAAAAGTAAATGAACGTGCCGGTCAATGAAAGGAGCACGGCTAAAGTAGAGCTTTTTGTAGCTGCATGGGATCTCGTATAAACATCCGGCAGCCGAAGGATTCCAATAGCGCTGATCACGGCCATTACCGAACCGATTAAAATCAGAAGTGCGCCTGCGAATTCAATTATTTCTCTTATGCTCAACGATATCCCCCCTTTCGACAAAGCGGGCGAGTGCCAGAGTACTGATAAACGCCAGGATCCCGACAATCAAAATAACTTCCAAAAAAGCATGTGTATGGAGAACCACAGAGAAAACCGCAACGCCGGAGATGAGGTTAACGCCGATCATATCCAGAGCCACCACGCGGTCCGGCATCGATGGACCAATAATGATCCGGTAAAGAGCAAGCAAAATTGCCAAACAGAAAAGGGATAAAGCAATGGTTAGGATTATTTGAATCATCCGCGCGTCACCTCCATGATCGCTTTTTCAAAAACTTTGATTGATTTCAACACGGAATCCCGCGACTCTTCCACGTCCATCGCGTGGATGTAAAAGGTTTTGCCGTCCGGTGAGACCTCCATCACGACAGAACCGGGTGTCAAGGTCAGCAAAAGCGCTAAAGTCGTCAGTTCATAATCGCCTTCCATGCTGTGTTCGTAGGTAAATATGCCAGGGCGTATATTAAGCTTTGGACTAAGAATCTGTTTCATGATCAAGAGGCTGGACTGGGCCAGCTCCGAGATAAAGATCAAGAGGAGTTTGAATGTCGCATAAACGCGGATCATGTAGAATTTCGTTCCGAAAAACCGGTGCATGAGAAACAGAATTCCGATCCCTGTTAGATAGCCGCCGATAAAAGTCGAGATGTGAAAAGCATCTTCATCCATCAGGAGCGTCCAAAGAAACGCGATCATAATATTTATCAGAAATTGAGCAGGCATGTGCATCCGCTCCTTTCATTGCAGCACGCAGCTAGAGATCTCATGATTCGCCGCCTCCCATCACTGCATCAATGTAGATGTCCGGGTTGAGAAGAGTTTCTGCTGCGTCCGTCACATAGCCGGAAATCAGTTCTGTGCCAAGCCCGAGTCCGACGGTAAGCAGCACCAGCATGAGGCAAGGAACTAAAAGCATTTTTTTCAAAGGCACTTGATCTTCTTTGCTGACAATGGTCTCGCCCCAAAAGCTGTTTTTAAAGATGCGCAGCAAGGAGTACAGGACAAAAAGGCTGGACAGGAGGGCAAGCGTCAATAATCCATAAGCGCCGCTTTCGACAGCCCCTTCTGAAACGAGCACTTTTCCGATAAATCCGCTAAGCGGCGGAACGCCGGCCAAAGAAAGCATCGTAATGAAGAAAGACCAGCCTAGCATTGGATAGTTTTTCATCAAGCCGCTCATTTTATTGAGCATAGCCGTACCTGTCAAGGCGATGATCGTACCGACTAACAAGAACAATAAGGCCTTGATCACCATATCGTGAATGAGGTAGTAGATCGCGCCTTCAATCGCGTTCGGCGTCGAAACAGCCAAGCCGACCAAGATGAAGCCGACCGCGATGACCACATTATAAGCGGCGATTTTGCGGATATCATTGAAAGCAATAGCTCCAAGGCTTCCGCCGACTAACGTTATGGCCGCCATGGCCCCGATAATCGTATGGGTTATTTCCGGCTGATGATAGAAAATCAACGAAAAGACACGGAATAGTGCATAAATCCCAACCTTGGTCAGCAGCGCCCCAAACAATGCTGAAGTGACAGCTGGCGGTGCGCTGTACGAGCCGGGCAGCCAAAAGTAAAGGAGCAATCCGGCTTTTAAGCTGAAGACAATCAAAAAGATGATGCTGACTGTCGTAAGAAGCGGACCTTGTCCCGCTTCAGCTACTCTTACAGAAACGTGTGCCATATTCAAAGTGCCGACCGCTCCGTAAAGGTACGCTAAGGCGACCAGGAAGAACCAGGAAGAAACGATGTTAATGACCACGTATTTGATCGCTTCCCGAAGCTGCCGTTTATTGCCGCCCAACGTAAGAAGAACGTAGGAAGATAAAAGCATCACTTCAAAGCAGACGAATAAGTTAAACAAATCACCGGTCAAAAAAGATCCATTAACTCCTGCGATCAAGAAAAGAATGGTCGGATAAAAATAAGTCGTCTGCAGAAATCTTCCTGCTGAAAACAAGGCATACAAAAGAATGATTGTGGCAACAATGGTTGTCGTTAAAACGAGAAGCAGAGAAAAAGAGTCTGCGACGAACAAAATTCCGAAAGGCGGTTCCCAGCCTCCGAAATCCAACCGGAGAATGCCGTTTGCCTGAACCTGTTCTAATAGGTAGAAGGCAATTCCAGAACTGACCGCCATAACGCCGATACTGAACCATGCCTGAATGCGCCCGTAGGCCCGCAAGAATATTAACACCACTCCTACCAGAATCGGCAAGAGCATAGGAAGCAAAATTATATTATTCATCATTTACACCTCTCATTTCTTCCAAGTCATCCGTGCCGAGTTCTTGATAAGCGCGGAAGGCCAGAACAAGAATGAAAGCTGTAACGGCAAAACTGATAACGATGGCCGTCAAAATTAAAGCTTGCGGCAAGGCGTCGACATAGCTTTCTGCTTCTTCGCCGAGGAGCGGAACCGTGCCTTTTTTCAAACCGCCCATGGAAAGAATCAATAAATGGACCGCATGGGAGAAAATGGCTGTGCCCAGAATGACGCGGATCAAACTTTTGGATAATACGAGATAAATGGCGACAGCTGTAAGGACGCCAACCAATAAGATGATTAAGGTTTCCATCGGCTACTCATCCTCACTTATGCTAAAGATAATATTTACGACTACACCGATAACCGTCAGTGCAACTCCAGCTTCGAAAACGGTCACCGTCGCCAATTCTGTTTTGCCAAAGATCGGCAAGTCGAAATAGCCGAAAGACTGGCTCATAAATGGCTGTCCGAAAAACATCGGAACGGTACTGCTGGCGAAAGCGATCAAGACGCCTAAAGCTGAAATTTTCTTAAAGTCGAGTGGGATGGCGTCACTGATTGTCTCTGAATCATGCGACAAGAACAAGAGCACAAAGGCAGAAGCAAGGACAAGTCCGCCGATAAACCCGCCGCCCGGCTCATTATGGCCGGACAGGAAAAGGTAAATGCCAAAAGTAAAGATAATCAGGACGGCAGCTTTGGAGACCGTTTTTAAAATGACATCATTTATCTTCATTTTTTTTCGGCTCCTTTCCGCTTTTAATGCGAATCAACGTATACACACCGATACCTGCGATAAAAAGCACAAGCGATTCAAGCATGGTATCAAAGCCGCGGAAATCGCCTAAAATCGCATTGACGATGTTCTTTCCGCCGGCCAGTTCATATGAATTTTCGAAATAGCTGGAAATGGATTCAAACAGTTTTCCGCTATGCACAGAAAGGGCGATTAAAACGACGGTAGTTCCGCCGGCAATCGCAATAGCGGCATTGCGGATTTTGGCGTTTCGTGGAATCCGGTCTTTCTTCAATTCCGGCAAGAAATAGAAGCAGAGCAGGAAAAGGACTGTCGTCACGGTTTCAATGACCAGCTGCGTTAACGCTAAATCCGGTGCCCGGAACAGAACGAAGAGAATCGCAATCGAAAATCCAAGAACGCCGTTCAATAGAATAGAGGTCAGGCGAGATCTTACAAATAAGATAGCGACTGCGGCAATCATCATGACCAACACCAACAAAAATTCATAAGGTTTCACAGGCGCGTCGTTGGAAAAATCGATGGACAATGCGCCGGTAAAAACTAAAGTGCCTCCTGCCACTAAAACAAAGAAGGTGAAAATATAGGCAAAATAATGAGGCAGATACCCGGTCATGTAAAAGGAAGTCAATGTGTTGGAATTGTTTTCCAATCCAGCTAAAAAACGGTTGTATAGATTATTGAACGTCCAAGTGTCCGGAATGAGCGAATACACTTTTTTCCAGTAGCGGAGAGTCGCGTATAAAATACCTCCGATGACAATAATTCCAAGCGTCATCCAGAGTTCCGGCTGGAAACCATGCCAAGCGGTAATATGAGGTGCTGCTCCAGCCATTCCAGGCAGAACGCCCCCTAGCGCCGGGCGGAGCAGATGGTCTCCCAGTAGATTAGGAGCAAAGAAGATGCCCACGATCAAAAGAGAGAGGATGGCTGGGGAAATCAGCATCCCAATCGGTGGCTCCACTGGTTTTTTGTCCAGTTTTTTCAGCTGCGGCTGTCCAAGGAAAGTCCGGAAAACGATAATCATACAGTAGACGAAAGTCAGCACACTGGCTGTCCAGGCAATCACGGGAATGAGCCAGCCCCAAGTGCCTGCTGAAAAAATAGGAAGCGATGCTGAATTAAGCGACGCTGTAAAGAACATTTCCTTGCTTAAAAATCCGTTGAAGAAAGGAAGTCCAGCCATTGAAAAGCTGCCGATCATGGCGAATGTGAAAGTGATTGGAAGAAACGAAATCAATCCGCCCAAGCGCCGGATGTCCCGGGTCCCCACCTGGTGATCGACAATCCCCACCACCATAAACAGGGCACCTTTGAACGTTGAATGGTTTACGAGATGGAAAAGGGCTGCAAAAGTCGCGAGCCCATAGAGAGCGCCATCGCTGCCGTCGCCAAAATAAAGAGCAGCTGACCCCATTCCGAATAAGCTCATGATCAATCCTAATTGGCTGATGGTGGAATATGCGAGCAGCGCTTTTAAATCTGTCTGGCGGACTGCGCAGAAGGATCCCCAAAACAAAGTGACCAGTCCAACCAGCGTAACGGTCCAGAACCAGGCGGAAGTGCCGCCGAAAATCGGCGTAAACCGTGCCACAAGATAAATCCCCGCCTTTACCATCGTCGCTGAATGCAGATAGGCGCTGACAGGTGTCGGTGCTTCCATGGCATCAGGGAGCCAGATGTGGAAAGGGAATTGAGCTGATTTGGTGAAGGCTCCGAGCAGGACGAGGAACATGGCTGGATAGAAGAGCGCATGATCCGTATATTGGCTGATCGAAGCGGCAATTTCCCGCACACTGAACGTATCTGTCATTGTATGAAGCATGATGAAGCCTGCTAACATCCCAAAACCGCCAAATACCGTAATCAATAAAGATTTTTGGGCACCATAGCGTGAATTTTTGCGGTGGAACCAAAAAGCGATCAATAGGAAAGAGGATATGCTTGTGAGCTCCCAGAATACATAAAGCACGAGCAGGTTATCTGAAAGGACGACTCCCAGCATGGCGCCCATGAAAAGAAGCAAATAAGCATAAAAATGCGGCAATGAGTCATATGGAGATAAATAATAGATGGAGTAGAGAATGACCAAGCTTCCCATACCGGTTATCAATAACGCGAGAATCAGGCTGAGGCCGTCCAAATAGATGGAGAAGTTGATGCCCAGCGAAGGAATCCATTCCAACGTGGCGGCGATCGTATCGCCTGCAGAAATGTCTGGAATCCGCATAGCCAGAATGATGAATAGTGCCAATGGAACAATGAGGACAAACCATCCGATATTCAACTTGCCGATCCGCCTATAAAGAAAAGGAATGAGGGCGGCTGCAAAGAATGGAATTAAAATTGCTAAAATCAATAGATGCATAAAGTGAACCTCCTGAAACAGAATAAAAAACGGGGAAACGGGAAATAGATATATAAAGCAAAGAATAAATGTTTTCAATAGGAATAGAAAGGCTAAAGACTCCATAACGACACAAAGCCATATAGAATAAATTATACAGGAAATAGGGCTTGCTTTCACATGATAACTTCGATAAGGTACAGATTAAGCGATAAAAAACGGAGCAAAATTAAGGTGAAAGTAGAAAAGCATAAACCCTTGATTTTTATTAAGATCCGCAGTATAATTTCATAGTTTTGAAATTGCGGCTTACGAATATTAATCCCTGGAGGGGCATAGATAATGAAAAAAATTAGAGGACGGATGGATGAAAGCATATTGGTGTGTGTGTTCTATGGACCAAATGGTGAACGTTTGATCAACCGCGGCCATAAACTCTCAAGCATGCTTGACTGCCCGCTGTATATTTTAACTGTAGATTCGCTTCCATTTGATGAGTTTGACGCGGAAAAATCCGAGTATGTTGAGCGCTGGAAAGAATTAGCTGAAGAATATGAAGCGGAAGAATTCATAATCCGGGACAATGAAAAGCGCCCCTCTGCCAAAGTGATTGCGGAAGTGGCACATGATTTAAATATCACCCAGATTATTGTTGGACAGACCGCTAAAAGCCGGTGGGAAGAAATCACCAAAGGTTCGTTCATGAATTCGCTGCTGCGTGAAATTCCTTTTGTAGACTTTCACGTAGTGTCCGTCGACCGGAGCATTAAAGGGGAAGACCATGAAGAATTTGAAAAAGGAGTGCGCTGCTATTTGGTGAAAGATGCAGACACTTACAAAATCAGCTTCTCCCAAACAAAAGAATGCCAGTATGAAGGCATTTTCTTCAAAGACATCGGAACGGATTTCAACAACGGGATCTTCAAGTTTATGCATAACAACAAATTGCATCAAGTGGAAGTGACGGATGACCGGATTGTAGAACCGGCTGTCGTTGATGTCTGTTTAAACCGCCAAACTGTTCCTAAATAATGAACTGCCACTAAACGGCCGCTGCCAATGGAGCGGCCGTTTGTCTATTAAGGGGGAAATGCTGTGAAAAAATCGAAAAGAGCTGAACCGCTGATTTCCGAAAGTCTGGATGTAAAAATGTTTCAAGAGGCTTTGGATGACTATTACCTTGCGGATTGTAAAATTTCTCAAGAAACAATTGCATATGAGGCAGGGGAAGCAATGCATGTCGATAAAGTGATATTTGAAAATGTAAACTTTCTTGAAGTCCAATGGCCACGCAGTGAATTTATCGATGTCCAATTCATCAATTGTGATTTGTCAAATGCTGATTTTAGCCGATCCGTATTCCATCGCGCAGAATTTCATAATTCGAAACTGGTCGGCACAAACTTTGCTGAAGCCGGCATCCGCCATACTCTATTTAAAGACTGTGTCTTAAATTATGCCGTTTTTGGCTTCTCGCTCTGCAACACGTCGCGCTTTGAAAGTTCAATGATGCGATACGCCGATTTTTATGAAGCGGAGCTAAAACAGACAGAATTCACTGGCTGTGACTTGAACGAGGTTAACTTTGTGGAAACGAGTTTAAACGGAGTGGATTTGAGCAGCAATTCTTTTGAAAACATTCAAGTAACGATTGAAAAATTGGCGGGGTGCAAAGTGTCGGAACCACAGGCTCTCGCTTTTGCCAGGCAGCTAGGATTGGAAATAAGATGAAATTAATATAGTAGAATAAAAAACAAAACCCCTGAAGCAGAAGCTTCAGGGGTTTTGTAATAATTTGGCAGTTTAGCGAACGCCTTTCATATAGCGCTGAATTGCCGGAGCAGCCAAGAACAACAGGATACCCAGTGCAATCGAAGCACCGCCGATGATTCCGAAATACATCATTTCGTTTTCAACAGTATAGAATTTCACTAATTGAGCGTTGATTGCTTGGGCTGCAGCATTCGATAAGAACCATAAACTCATTGTCTGCGCTGAGAAAGCGGATGGCGCTAATTTTGTCGTAGCGGATAAACCGACCGGCGACAAGCATAGTTCACCAAGAACGACGATCAGGTAGCTCAGTACCAGCCATAATGGATTTACTAAAGCATCTGTTCCGCCAAAATAAGCCGGCAATAGAATGACTAGGAACGACAACCCGGCAAATAAGAGCCCGAGTGAGAATTTCTGCGGAATTGACGGTTGGCGTGTGCCGAGTTTTACCCAAAGCCAAGCAAATACAGGTGCTAGCGTTATGATAAATAGTGGATTCAATGACTGGAACCAAGCAGGTGAAATTGTAATGCCTGCAAATTCCAAGTCCGTCCGTGTGTCTGCGTAAGCTGCTAAAATGGTAGAACCCTGTTCCTGGATCGACCAGAACATCACAGCAGCGATGAACAGCGGAATATACGCAACAAGGCGTGAGCGTTCCACTTCGTTTGTTTTCTTGCTGCGGTACATCACGATAAAGTAAGCGGTAGGGATCAGGATACCTAAAATACCTACAGCAGCGATGAAGCTATCAAATGTTAAGAACCCATATTGCAGGCCTAACACGACTACAGCAGCAATGACGACAGCTGCAACAGAGAAAATCTTAATCGTTCTTGATTTTTCAGCCGGTGTGAGCGGGTTGTGGACAATCGTTCCTGCCAAACCAAGGTTTTTCTTTTTTGTCACCATGAAAAGCACGAGGCCTAAGAACATGCCGACAGCGGCAATACTGAATCCGAGATGGAAGTTGATATCCATTCCGACAGTACCGACGATCAACGGTGCGATAAACGCTCCTAAGTTAATCCCCATATAGAAAATACTGAAGCCGGCATCCCGGCGATCGTCGTTTTCTGCGTAGATTTCACCTACGACACTAGAAACGTTCGGCTTCAACAAACCGGTTCCGAGTACGATTAAGACCATTGAGACAAAGAATAGCGTCAAGCTGCCAGGAATCGCCAAAGCGATGTGCCCCAGCATGATGAGAATACCGCCGTAGAAAACGGCTTTCGATGTTCCGAAAACTCGATCGGCAAGCCATCCGCCGATAATTCCCGACATATATACAAGCGAACCGTAAATGGACATGATGGAAAGAGCTACAGTGCGATCAAGTCCGAGCCCGCCTTGAGAAAGTTCATAATACATATAGTAAACAAGAATAGCTCTCATTCCATAGTAAGAAAAACGCTCCCAAAATTCAGTGAAAAATAGTGTAAACAGCCCTTTTGGATGTCCAAAGAATCCTTTTTGAGGAACACTGTTTACGATGTCTTCGCGACTATATTTGTCAGACATCTTACGACCCCCTTTTAATGTATGTTACTATAATACTTTTTTTAGGTCCAAAAATCAAAATAAATCTACAAATTGGGAAAAAAGCCTATGTTATAGGTTAATAATGATAGATAAAGATGATTTTTAAAATATATAAACTTTATTGGAATAATTATTTGATTTTGAATAATTCGTATTCTAGTGAAAACAAAGGGAAATTAAAATTAAGTTTTTGTTTTTATTTTCCAAAAATATTGAAATTTCAATTATTTGTATAAAGATTTTGTTCACGAGTTGTACACTATTTCTAAAATAAATTATAGAAATATATAGAAATATCTTGAAAAAAATTTTAATATACATTATATTTAAAATAGTTAGAATTTAATATAAAAGGAGATAAAGTATTATGAATGATCTAGGGAAGAAAATCAGGGATTTAAGAGAAGCGAAAAAGCTGTCACCAGAAGAAATGGCGGAGAAGATCGGCTTTGCAAAAAGCACTGTCTGGGCCTATGAAAGCGGCAAAAAGCAGGTTACGGTCAGTCATCTTTCTCGTCTCGCTGATTTCTTCGATGTATCTGTGGACCTCTTGCTGGACCGGTCTGAAAGAGTCATAGACTTGGATCTTCAAAATGCTGCCGCCATTGAAGAGTATAACTTGATGCTGGATAATAAGCCCTTGGATAAAACTGAAATTGCTGAAGCTGCTTCTTATATACAAGTCAAACGTCGCATGGGAAGTTATGGAGCGGCGAGTTCATGAGCCATATGGTTCATGTGCGTTAGAGCGTCTGCCTTCAATAAGGCAGGCGTTTTTTTATGGATCGAAACTGGAATTGGGAAGAGGGCTGATGTAAGTTTCAGCCAGTCGAAATAATTAGCCTTCAAAAGTTTGCCTATATTATAGTAGAAAGTCATTCGCTGCCAGCCGTTTTTTCAAAAATGATTGTTTATCTCTAACGCGGAAGGGAAGAACAAGGGTAGAAGAAAAGACTGCTGGGAGGACGATTAGATGCCGAAAACGATATTTATTACAGGAGCGGGGAGTGGATTAGGAAAAGGGGCGGCTTTCGGGCTGGCTGAAAAGGGACACCGGGTGATAGCGCCTGTTGAAACGGCGCCGCAAGTTACTGCGCTAAGAGAAGAGGCTAAAGCTGCAGGCATTGAACTTGAAGTATTCAAAATGGATATTAAAAATCCGCAGGACCTTGCTCAAATGCTTGATTATGATTTTGATATCTTTGTGGCTAATGCCGCTGTAAATGAAGGTGGGCCCCTTGGTGAAGTGCCGATGAGCAATTTCCGTGAATTATTTGAAGTGAATGTATTCAGTACGCTTGAAACCGCTCAAATTGCGGCGCAGAAATTTGTAGCAAAAGGTGAAGGGAAAATTATTTTCATGTCTTCGATGGCCGGGATTATGGCAACGCCTTACGTGGGGCCATACACTACTACAAAACATGCAATTGAAGCGATTGCAACGACGATGCAAAAAGAACTGGAAGGATTTGGCGTGAAAGTGGCAACCATTAACCCCGGTGCTTTCGCTACAGGGTTTAATGATCGCAGCGCAGAAGCAAAATGGAAATGGTATGACGAGAAAATCCATTTCACGAAAAAAGAAGATATGGAAGAAGCGGACAAAGCCTTGGAAGACCAGTATGATCCTGCAGATATGATTGCGAAAATGGTGGAAGTCATTCCATTGGATTCTCACAAATTCCGTACAGCCTACCCGGAAGAAACCGAGCAGCAAATGAAAGAAGAAGAAGCGAAACGTTGGGAGATGGACATATAGAGGAGTTGTCGCGATGGATACAAACAGTGAGTTTTGGGCTGTTTATGCAGCCGGCGGGGCAGACACTGAAGATGCGTGCAGGCTCTATGATGGATTGGAAGCCGCAAGTTTGTCCGAGTTGATCGGCACATGGAAAGGCCGGGAATTTCCAACCGGACATCCTTTAGACGGCGTGTTAAGCGGGTTGAATTGGTACGGCAAAGCGTTCCACGACGCTGAAAATGTCGATCCTTTATTGTTCGAACTGCCGGACGGAGAGATTGCTGCGATGGACCCTGTCCCGCTGATGGACAAACGGAAGCTTCTGAAAGCAGCTGGCGGCAAAGCGCGGATGAGGATGATGGTGCATAGAGGCGTTTTAAGTGCCGTAATGGTCTATGACAACTTGCCGACTCACGATCATTTCCGTAAAGTGAACGAACATGTTCTCTTGGGGATGATGGATCGGAAAGGGGATGCGAACCCGTTCTTTTTCATACTGAAAAAAGTGGAATGAAAGCGAAAACAGCCTTCGAGCCTATGCTCTTAGGCTGTTTTTATTGGCGTACAGTGTCTTCAAAGAGGGATTCTGGCGCAAGAAAAAGGAGTGGAAATATGATAAGCTACTCATACGAGACGAGTATTAGGAGTGTTTAATTTTGTTGGAAGAAGCAAGAAAGATATTGCAGTCGTATTTTGGATACGAGTCATTTCGGATTGGGCAGGAACAGGCGATCTCCCAAGTTTTTGAAGGGAAGAATTCCATCTGTGTCATGCCGACCGGCGGCGGAAAGTCGATGTGCTATCAAATCCCGGCACTTGTAATGGAAGGGACGACCATTGTTGTATCGCCTTTGATTTCCTTGATGAAAGACCAGGTCGATTCTTTGCTGGCTGCTGGAATTCCGGCTGCGTACATTAACAGCTCACTGGATTTTGAAGAAGTTCGTGAAATTTTATATGACGTCCAACGCGGCGCCGTAAAATTATTATATATTGCCCCGGAACGATTGGATTCGGAAATGTTTTTAAACGAGCTGCAAGGCGTCCGTGTTCCGCTCATTGCAGTTGATGAAGCTCACTGTATTTCGCAATGGGGGCATGATTTCCGGCCAAGCTATCGATTGATCAGCAGAATGATGGAACTGTTCCCGGACCATCCGACTGTTTTGGCTTTGACAGCTACGGCAACGCCACAGGTCCGTGAAGACATTTGCCGTATTTTAAATATTGAAGAACAGCATACGGTCATGACCGGTTTTGAGCGGGCGAATTTAACTTTTTCTGTTGTTCAAGGACAGGACCGCGATCGGTTCGTGAAAGAGTACGTACAAAAAAATGAAAAAGAAGCCGGCATTATTTATGCGGCTACCCGAAAAACGGTTGATTCGGTTTACGAGATGCTGACCAAGAAAGGCGTCAAAGCTGCACGGTATCATGCCGGCATGCCGGATATGGAACGGAAGCTTGGGCAGGAACGATTCTTGAACGATGAAGTAACCGTAATGGTAGCGACCAATGCGTTTGGGATGGGCATCGATAAATCGAATATCCGCTATGTCATCCATTATCAGCTGCCGAAGAATATGGAAAGCTATTATCAGGAAGCGGGGCGTGCCGGCCGCGACGGACTGCCAAGTGAATGCATCGTCTTATATGCTTCGCAAGATGTTCAGACGCAGCGTTTTCTGATCGATCAAGCCCAAGACCCAAGCCGCATTCCGGGAGAATTGGTGAAGCTTCAAGGAATGGTCGACTACTGCCATACAGAAAATTGCCTTCAGCAATTTATCATCCACTACTTCGGCGATAAAACGGCTGAACCATGCGGGCATTGCAGCAGCTGCAACGATGACCGCGAAAGCATGGATGTCACGACGGATGTGCAAATGGTGCTGTCTTGCGTCATTCGAATGGGCCAGAAATTCGGTAAAATGATGACGGCTCAAGTGCTTACAGGTTCACGCAATAAAAAAGTGCTTGATTTCGGTTTTGATAAATTATCGACGTACGGCATCTTAAAGCACCACAGCACAAAAGAAGTGGCAAATCTGATCGAGTTTATGATTTCCCAGGAATTGCTGGCCGTAGAACAAGGGTCTTTCCCGACGATTTATGTGCCGGATGGCGGCCGCGATGTGCTGCTGGGAAAAAGAAAAGTGCTTCGCAAAGGAGCGGTCGCCACCAAGCAGATTGCAGACAACGATCCGTTGTTTGAGGAGTTGCGCAAAATCCGCAAAACGTTGGCTGATGAAGCTGGGGTGCCTCCATTTGTTATATTCTCCGATAAAACTTTGCAGGATATGTGTTCAAGAAGGCCAAAAAACAGCGAAGAATTTTTAGAAGTAAATGGCGTCGGCTCCAATAAACTTGAAAAGTATGGAGAGGCGTTTTTAGAGGCGATAAAATCATACGAAATGGTCAATAATTGATAGAAATATGCAAAAAAGATTCCTTTTATAAAGGGGTCTTTTTTATTTTCATTGAATTTATATGCATAAATATTCGTTTCCTTTCATAGGGGATTTATTGTAATTTACCGTTAATGTAAACGGTTACATGCCAGGCTTGGGTTTGTGGAATGTTGCGAAAAAAATACCAATATGGAATTGTATATATATTCAGACATGTGGTATACTATCAAAACATTATGACACTTTATCGTAATGAAGGAGGCGATTTGATGAGCAAAAGAGAATATCCACAACAGCAAGGACTCTATCATCCGGATCAAGAGCATGAGGCATGCGGAATCGGAATGATTGCCAATATTAATGGAGAAAAATCACACGCGATTGTGCAGAACGCAATTAACATTCTTTGTAACCTCGAGCATCGGGGCGGACAATCTTCAGATACAAGCACAGGAGATGGCGCAGGAATTTTAACGCAGATTCCTCACCGTTTCTTTTTAAAGCAATGTGAAAAAGAAGGGATTATTTTGCCTGAAGCCGGAAAATATGGCATCGGGATGATTTTCATGCCGCAGGATTATGGGCTGCGGATGAAAACGAAAGAAATCATCAAGCAAATTGTAGAAGAGGAAGGCCAGGAATGCCTAGGCTGGCGCCCTGTTCCGGTAAATGACTCTTTTGTCGGGAAAGTGGCGTTAAAAACAAAACCGGTCATCCGCCAAGTGTTTATTGCGGCTTCAGAAAACCTGGGAGACCGTATGGCGCTTGAACGCAAACTCTATGTCATCCGCAAGCGCATCGAGATGGTGATGGGCGGCAATGAGGATTTCAAAGACGTCTATTTCAGCAGCCTTTCTGCAGGCACTATCGTTTATAAAGGCATGCTGATTCCAGAGCAACTGGATTCCTTCTATATTGACCTCAACCACCCTGAATTCAAATCAGCGCTGGCTTTGGTTCACTCCCGTTTCAGTACGAACACCTTCCCGAGCTGGCAGCGGTCCCACCCGAACCGTTACTCAATCCATAACGGTGAATTTAATACCCTCAGAGGAAACGTGAATTGGATGCGTGCAAGACAGACGCTTTGCAGTTCCCCTTATTTCAATGAGCAAGAACTTCAAAAAGTCTTGCCGGTTATTGACGAAAGCGGAAGCGATTCCTCCATGTTCGATAACTGCTTTGAATTCCTTCACTTATCAGGCCGTTCACTGGCCCATACCGCAATGATGATGGTCCCGGAGCCTTGGGTTAACGACCCGACGATTCGAAAAGAGAAAAAAGATTTTTATGAATTCCATAGTACACTGATGGAGCCTTGGGACGGACCGGCAGCACTGGTCTTTACAGATGGCCGCCAGATCGCGGCATGCCTTGACCGCAATGGCCTTCGCCCAGCCCGTTACTATGTGACGAAAACAGGCATGATCGTTCTTGGATCTGAAGTTGGGGCGCTGGATATTTTTGCCGATGACATCATTTACAAAGACCGCTTGCGTCCAGGCAAAATGCTTTTAGTCGATTTAGAAGAAGGGAAAATCATTCCGGACGAAGAGATTAAAATGCAGATGGCTAAGGAACTTCCATATAAAGACTGGATTGAAGATAACCTGCTGGATTTAGAAGATCTACCTGCGCCTTCGCTGCCTGAACAGACACTGACGAAAGAACAATTTAAGGAGCAGCAGCTAGCATTCGGCTACACAACCGAAGAAGTTCAAAAAATCATCAAGCCATTGGCTACGGAAGGCAAAGATCCGGTTGGTTCAATGGGCTATGATTCGCCTTTAGCCGTTTTATCCAAAAAGCCGCAGCTTCTCTATAATTATTTCAAGCAATTATTTGCGCAAGTGACGAATCCGCCGATTGATGCTATCCGGGAGCATATTATTACCGCTGCCCGCACGACAATCGGTGCAGAAGGGAATTTAGTGGATCCCCGTCCGGAAAGCAGCCGCCATATCCGTCTGGAAACGCCCGTGCTGACAAACAGTGAATTGGAGAGATTGCGCCAGCAGAAGCTGGTGGAATTCCAAGCAGTTACGCTGCCGATCCTTTTCGAAAAATCCGGCGGGCCGGAAGCGATGGAGCGGGAACTTGAAGAACTGTTTGTAAAAGCGGAGCAAGCTTATGAAGCTGGAGCAACGCTATTAATTCTTTCGGACCGGGGAGTGGATGAGACGCATGTGGCCATTCCTGCGCTATTGGCAGTTTCCGGGCTGCATCATCACTTTATCCGCAAAGGAACCCGGACAAAAGTGAGCATTTTGCTGGAATCGGCAGAACCGCGGGAAGTCCACCATTTTGCTGCATTGCTAGGATACGGAGCAGAAGGAATCAACCCTTACCTCGCTTTGCGTACTCTTGAAGATTTGATTGAACAGGAAGATATTGTCGGCATTTCATACGAAAAAGCCGAAGCGAGCTATATCAACGCCGTAACCGACGGCATCATTAAAGTGTTGTCAAAAATGGGGATTTCGACGATCCAAAGTTACCGCGGTGCCCAAATCTTTGAAGCGGTAGGGATTCATATGGACGTCATCGACCGTTACTTCACGCGGACGTCTTCACGTCTTGGAGGAATTGGCCTGGATATTATTGCAAAAGAAGCCATGATGCGCCATGAGCAGGCATATCCGGAACGCAAAACAGGAGATCGATTCTTGGAAGCGGGAGATGAGTACCAATACCGTGCAAACGGGGAAACTCATCAATATAATCCATTAACGATCCACACCCTGCAGCAGGCTTGCCGGACGAACGATTACCAAGTATTTAAAAAATACACCAGCCTCTTAACGAAAGAGACTTCGAATGTCCAATCGCTGCGCGGATTGATGGAGTTCAAGAAGCGGACGCCTGTTCCAATAGAAGAAGTTGAAACAATCGAAGAAATTTGTGCGCGCTTTAAAACAGGGGCGATGTCATTCGGGTCAATCAGCCAAGAAGCGCATGAAGCATTGGCGATTGCAATGAACCGGATTGGCGGCCGAAGCAATTCGGGAGAAGGCGGCGAGCAGGTTTCCCGTTTTGTCCCTGATGAAAATGGAGACAGCAGAAGAAGCGCGATCAAACAAGTAGCGTCTGGCCGATTTGGCGTGAC
Organism: Planococcus ruber; assembly: GCF_022819085.1. Lineage (GTDB taxonomy): Bacteria > Bacillota > Bacilli > Bacillales_A > Planococcaceae > Planococcus > Planococcus ruber. The sequence goes on from NZ_JALHAG010000001.1 coordinate 922,884, forward strand.
CAGCCATTATCTGGTCAACGCAGATGAAATTCAGATCAAGGTAGCCCAAGGGGCAAAACCGGGAGAAGGCGGGCATTTGCCCGGCAAAAAAGTATACCCGTGGGTAGCGGAAGTTCGCGGTTCAACTCCTGGAGTAGAGTTGATTTCTCCGCCTCCGCATCATGATATCTATTCGATTGAAGACTTGGCGGAGTTGATCTATAACTTGAAAAACGCTAATCCAATGGCCCGCATCAGCGTAAAACTGGTATCGGCAGTTGGAGTAGGAACCATTGCAGCGGGCGTTGCCAAGGGACGTGCTGATGTCGTGTTGATCAGCGGATATGATGGCGGTACCGGCGCTGCGCCGAAAACTAGTTTAAAGCATACTGGTTTGCCTTGGGAAATTGGTTTGGCGGAAACGCACCAAACGCTTTTATTGAATGGTTTGCGTGACCGGATCGTTGTTGAAACGGACGGGAAGATGATGACGGGCCGTGATGTGGTGACTGCGGCCTTGCTTGGCGCGGAAGAGTTCGGTTTTTCGACAGCTCCGTTAGTGGTGCTTGGCTGCGTCATGATGCGCGTCTGCCATATGGACACCTGTCCGGTCGGAATCGCTACGCAAAATCCGGAGCTGCGCAAGAAATACATGGGAGATCCAGAGCACGTTGCAAACTTCATGCGCTTTGTGGCCCAGGAAGCGCGCGAGTTGATGGCGGAACTTGGATTCCGGACTATTAACGAAATGATCGGAAGAACAGATGTGATCGAAGCGAAACAGGCAGTAGACCATTGGAAAGCCGGTGGACTCGACCTGTCTGCATTATTGCATCAGCCGGATCTTCCTGAAAAAGTAGGACGCTATGCAACTGTAAAGCAAGACCACGAATTGAAAAATACTTTGGATTATACCGAATTGCTGCCGCGCGCCAGAAAAGCGATCGAATCGGGTGAGCGAGTGGATGTCACAACTGCCATCCGAAACATCCATCGCGCAACCGGGACAATCATCGGCTATGCCGTATCCAAGAAGTATGGAGCAGAAGGATTGCCGGAAGATACGATCAATTTCAATTTCCAAGGTTCTGCCGGCCAAAGTTTCGGTGCGTTCATCCCTAAAGGAATGACGCTTAAACTGATTGGAGATGCAAATGATTTTGTCGGAAAAGGGTTATCCGGAGGGAAAATCATCGTCTATCCGGCAAGTGATTCGACGTTTATTCCTGAAAACAATGTCATTATCGGGAATGTTTCATTCTACGGAGCTTCTGCAGGTGAAGCATATATCCGCGGAATTGCCGGAGAACGTTTTGCGGTCCGCAACAGTGGAGCGAACATCGTTGTTGAAGGCGTCGGAGACCACGGTTGTGAATATATGACCGGAGGGCGCGTTGTCATCTTGGGCGAGACCGGCAAAAACTTTGCAGCCGGCATGTCGGGCGGCATTGCCTATGTATTGAACGAAGACGGGACATTTGCTGAGCGCTGCAATGCGGAGCTTGTCCATATGCAGCCGCTTGTCGAACCGGGAGAAATGGAAGATTTGCGCCAAATGATTGAACAGCACGTTCACTATACAGGAAGCAAGAACGCAAAACGCTTGCTCGACAACTGGAAAATCTATTCTGCTAAATTTGTCCGGGTTATTCCAAAAGCTTATTTGAAAATCAATGAACGCATCAACAAATTGCAGGAAAGCGGAATGGCCAGACCGGAAGCTGAAATGGCAGCGTTTGAAGAAAGCAAAATGGCAACCGGAAAAGCGTAAGCGGCTGATCAGCTCCGAAAAATGTAGGCGTCAATATATGCAAGTAAAGAATTGGAGGGATTTGATGGGAAAAGCGACTGGTTTTATGGAATACAGCCGGCAAACAATAAAAGAACGAGATCCGGCCGTACGGAAAAAAGATTGGTCGGATTATACAATCCCCCTTTCAGATGAAGAAGTAAGAAAGCAGGGCGCACGCTGCATGGATTGCGGTGTGCCGACATGCCAGTCCGGCATGGAGCTGGAAGGGGCAACTACGGGCTGCCCGGTTTATCACCTGATTCCGGAATGGAATGACCTGGTTTACCGGGGGCAATGGAAAGAAGCGCTGCGCCGGGAGCACGTCATGAACAACTTTCCGGAATTCACGGGAATGGCTTGTCCTGCTCCTTGTGAAGGAGCCTGCGTTCTCGGAATTAATGAACCGCCAGTGGCCATTCGGACAGTCGAGCGGTCGATCATCGAAAAAGGATTCGCAGAAGGATGGGTTGTTCCGGAACCGCCCCTTTCAAGAACCGGCAAAAAAGTGGCAGTCATCGGTTCGGGTCCAGCCGGGCTTGCAGCTGCAGCGCAATTGAATAAGGCAGGGCATCTCGTGACGGTATTTGAAAGAAGCGACCGGGTCGGCGGCTTGCTGACTTATGGAATTCCGGAAATGAAATTATCGTATGACGTCGTGCTTCGCCGGGTGAAAATACTGGAACAAGAAGGCATCACATTCATTACGAATACGGAAGTCGGAAAAGATTATCCGGTTTCAGCGCTTCGTTCGGATTTTGATGCGGTAATTATGTGTACAGGCGCGGCTGTACATCGCGATATCGTGGTAGAAGGGCGTGAGTTGAAAGGGGTCCACTATGCAATGGATTTCTTGCGCGCCAATACAAAAAGCTTGCTGGACTCCAATTTGACGGACGGCAATTACATTTCTGCTGAAGGGAAAAATGTGATTGTCATCGGCGGCGGCGATACGGGAACAGACTGCCTGGCTACTTCTGTCCGCCACAACTGCAAAAGCTTAGTGCAGTTTGATGTCTATGACAAAAAAGGCGCATTGCGGGATGATTTGGGCAATCCGTGGCCGCAATACCCTCGGATCCACCGGGTCGAATACGGACAAAAAGAAGCCGCAGCTGCTTTCGGCGAAGATCCAAGAGCTTTCGCTGTGATGACGAAAAAGTTCGTAGGCGACGAAAACGGCCAGCTGACAGAAGTTCATACGGTGAATGTGAAGTTGAAAATTGATGAATCAGGCAACCGCATCCGCGAGGAAATTCCGGGTACGGAAAAAGTCTGGAAAGCAGATCTCGTCTTGATTGCAATCGGCTTTAGCGGTCCTGACCAGAAATTCATTGAACAGATGGAAGTGGAAACGCGCGCAAACTCCACGGTGGACGCAGAATACGGAAAATACAAAACAAATGTGGAGGGCGTTTTTGCAGCTGGTGATATGCGGAGAGGCCAGAGCTTAATCGTATGGGCAATAAATGAAGGACGAGAAGCAGCAAGGGAATGCGACCGTTATTTAATGGAATCCACAGTCTTGCCTTAATAAATGGGAGACCAGACAATTGTCTGGTCTTTTTTTAGTAGAAAAGTCTTTAAAAAGTTAAATAGAAAGAAAATTTAGAAAATGTTGTATTGAGACTCTGATTCATATATACTATAGTAGGCGCATCAAGATTAACATTACTAGGTATTCCTGCTAGGCTCAAAAGGATCAGGCATGACTGCGTAGAGCAGTTAAACTTGTGTTCGCCACACTATCTAATTGTCGGGAGGAAGAAGAATGTTCAAAAAAGGCTTTGTTGCATTACTGCTATCTGTACTTCTTGCTGTTATGGTTGGAACGACTGCTTTTGCTGAAGAGGCAGTGATTACTCCGGAAATCGCACAAGCGCTTAGTGAAGTGGAACAAGTAAATGCTGAAATTTACGGCGAAATTGCAAAAGGGCAGGTACTGGCAGATCAATTATATGAAGAATACCTTTTAGCTGTTAATGAAGCTGGAGAAACGGCTCAATTAAAGGCTGATTATGAAAAGAAACTAACGAAAATCATTTCTGAAGTCGATGTAAAGACCCAGGAGATTACACGCCACGGCGTTGAAAAGGCTAGAGAATCAGGCCTTAATGTGGAAATTGAATGGATTCCTGTTCAGTTTGCAGATCGCATCGCTTTAATCGACCCAATACGAGTAGTGAGCTGGTAATTTTCAATGGATAAAACCCCATAGATAAAGTAAGATGAGAGTATCGGAAAACCGATACTCTCATCTTTTTCTAAAGGACGTGTAATCGTGAAAGGCTTAGATATATTGAAGAATGGATACCTCGAAAAAGTGAATAATGATTCGACAACTCTAAGTCTACTTGGACGTGGAAATAGTTTGGAAATAATGAAGCAAGAAATTCAAAAAGATCGACTATTCATTCTTTTTCCAGGGGAAGATGCCGACGTTGAAGAGTTTTATTATATAATTGAAGGTGAAATCGAAGGCGAAATTGATGGTGAGAAAATAAAGTTGTACACCAATGATTTTTTTTCTGCGAAAAATTTAGAAACTACAGTCGATTTTTATACTAAATCGGATGTTGTTCTTTTATCGATTTCAACAGCTCCAGTTTTTCAAGAGTTGAGTGAAGAAATCAAGGAATTGAAAAAAATTGGAGAAGCGGTCGAGCAGAAAGACCGCTATACTTTTAATCATAGTTCACGTGTAGCGCACTATGCAGTGAAAACAGCGACTAAAATGAAATTGCCGAAGCAAAGAATCCAGAATTTATATTCTGCGGCTTTTCTTCATGACATCGGCAAGATTAATATACCTGAAGAAGTTTTAAAGAAACCTGGTAAATTGACGGATTATGAATTTGAGTTGATTAAAAAGCACCCTGGTGATGGTGCGGCAATGATTCGAGAAACACCTTACGCAGAGCTTGCAGACATCGTTGAGCAGCACCATGAACGCATAAATGGGCGAGGCTACCCGTTCGGGCTGGTGGATCAAGAAATTTTGATGGAAGCGAAGATTATCGGAGTATGCGATACGTTTGATGCAATGACCGAAGACCGGGCCTACCGAAAAGCCTTTACAGCTGAATTTGCGATGGCCGAAATTAAACAGCTAGCGGGTATTCAATATGATCCAAAAGTGGTCGAAGCTTTTGAACAAGTGATAAAAGAAGAAGGCAAAATTACGGAAAACTCTTCGGATTAACGAAAAGAGAAGTTAGATCAATAGGTAAATTCTGCGGCACCTTCGGCTTAGAAGGTGTCTTTCTTTTTTCCTTTTTTATGTTTGAAATGAGCTGGAAAAGTCAATACTAGGAGCACAGTGTATTTTAAAACTGAAAAGGAGAGATGAAAATGGCTAGAAATTCAGGCGGCATGTTTGGCAAGCTCGTGTTATTAGGCGTAGGTGCAGTAATCGGAGCAGCGATGACGCAGAAAAAAGTAGATTCAAACGGCAATGAAACTTCCCAAGCCAGCAATTTGAAAGAGAACGTGAAGAAAGGTTTAGACCGCTTCAATGAACAATCCGGCGGCATGGTTGATAAAGTGAAACCGGGAGTCAGCAAAGCGGTGGAAACAGTCAAAAGCGCCATTGAAGGACAGCAGAAAATGATGGACAAAGAAAAAGACATGTTGGATAAAGCGAATCAGACGCTGCAGGATGAAGTGGGCGGCGAAACGAACAAAGATTCCTCTTCCGCATCTAAAACTTCTGGCGGCGCTTCAGGCACATCCAATACGAGTTCTTCAAGCAGCGTCTCACCGGATACTTCAACTCCGAGCGGCGGGGTCTACGGCGGCAGTACGGATTACAGCGAGTCGCTGAAAAAAGATTTATCCAAAGATTCTTCTTCAAGCGATAAATCGACATTCGACAAATAAAAACGAATATTTCAACCCGAAAGCTATTGCTCGCAAGCCTATGAGCTCTAGCTTTTTTTAAGCCTTAAAATAAACTGAAAATTAAGAAAGTTCGAGGTGTATCATGTTTGATTCCTACCAGGTCAAGCCTTTTTTGATGAAATGTTCGATGACCATAAGGTGCCCAAACCGCATTACCGCAAATTTTATGATATATTGCAGCGGTTTTCCGAAGAAGAGCTTAAAGAGAAGCATGATACAGCTCAGCTGGCATTTTTGCGGCAAGGGATTACCTTTACGGTTTACAACAATAATGTCGGTACGGAAAGAACCATGCCTTTTGATTTTGTGCCCATAATCATTTCGAGGGACGAGTGGCAAACCATCGAAAAAGGGATGATCCAGCGTACTGAAGCGCTAAACCGTTTTCTTGACGACGTCTATCATGAACAAAAAATCCTTGAGGAAGGCCTTGTGCCCCGGCACCTAGTTGAAGAAAATCCCTATTACTATGCGAAGCAGGTGAAAGGAATTGATATTCCTCTCCAGAACCATATTTTCCTGGCCGGCATCGATTTAATACGCGATGAATTTGGGAAGTACCATGTTCTTGAAGACAATCTGCGGAATCCTTCCGGCATGTCCTATGTGTACCAGAACCGTTATGTCATGAGACAGGTATATCCCGATTTCTTCGCCAACCATTCGGTGCATGCGCTTGAACATCAACTGTCTTATCTTCATCAGGCCATGCTGGACCATATGCCGAACACCTCGAATGAAAAACCTTTTGCGGTTTTATTAACGCCGGGAATGTATACCTCAGCCTATTACGACCATGTTTTTCTGGCGCAGCAAATGGGCATCGATTTAGTGGAGGGAAGGGACTTAATCGTCAAGGGGAATATCGTCTATATGAAGTCGATCCGCGGACTGCAGCGGGTGGATATTATCTATCGCCGGATTGACGACGATTTTCTTGATCCGCACGCTTTCAGGGAAGATTCAGCGCTTGGAGTGCCTGGACTGTTGGAAGCTTACCGGCATGGGAATGTCGCCATATTGAACGGCATTGGCAACGGCGTCGCAGACGATAAGGCGATCTATGCTTATGTGCCTGACATGATCCGCTACTATCTCGGTGAAGAGCCGATCATCGATAATGTAAAAACGTATTTGCTCAGCAATCCAGAAGACCGCGAATGGGTTCTTGACCATCTTGAAGAACTTGTCGTAAAAAATGTGGGGGCATCCGGCGGCTACGATATGCTCGTTGGTCCCCATGCCTCCAAAGAACTGATCGAGAAATTCCGGGAGAAGATCATCGAATCTCCCCACCAGTACATTGCGCAGCCAACGATCAAGCTTTCAAGAGCCCCGGGCATATCAAGGCGAGGAGTTTTATCCATGCCACGTCGATTTGCGGGTATTCGTTATGAGAGGCAAAGAAACGCGGGTGCTTCCTGGCGGGCTGTCGCGAGTTGCCTTGAAGCAAGGGTTTCTCGTCGTTAACTCTTCCCAAGGGGGCGGCGGAAAATAAAGAAAAAGAGGACAGGGAGCTTCTTGATGCTTAGCCGAGTCGCAAATGCTTTGTATTGGATGTGTTGGAAGAGGGCAAAGTTTCGCATTATTCTTGAGAACTTTACGCCAAATTGGATGAAATGCGAACCGAATTCAACGAAGTAAAAATTGAAGAATTTACGACAGATGAAATGATGGATTTTCTCAACCATTTCCAGGATGGCTGCAATGAGATTTCGCAGCTTTTCTCCAAGACCTATTATTTAATCGATCCAACCATTCAAGAAACAGGTTTCAGCCAATCCCAATCCATGAGTGCAGAGGAGATCAGTTCTATGAAATATCAAATTGAACATACCAATATTTTTAAATATGAATCCATCGTCGACCAAAGCATGAATTCAATCCGGCTGAAGCCCAGAACCGATGAATGCCAGCGTCTGCTTTCTTACCGGGCTGACATTACTCCTGCTTCTGTAACAAAGGAACATATCGATATTTGGGGGAACCACGTCGAAACCTTTTTCATTGCGGAGCATCATGAGCATCTTGAAGTGAAAGCAACCTCGATTGTCAGCATCCAGAAAAGCCCATTTATCCACCGGATCGACTATTCGCCGGAAATGAATGCGATTTTCCATTCTCAATTATTCAGCGAACATTATTTAGCTTTCCTGAGCAATACCGCTTACACTTACCTGTCGCCGGAACAAATGGCGCGGGTGGATGAAGAATTAGGAGAGATGAAGAATCCGGTGCAGTATTCGATTGACGTCATGGAATACATCCATAGCCATTTTACTTATGATGGAGAATCGACCAATGTGTCGACAAAAGCGGAAGAGTCATTTGAATTGCGGAAAGGGGTTTGCCAAGACCTGACCCATGTCATGCTGGGAATTTTGCGGGCCAAACAGATTCCGGCGCGTTATGTGAGCGGCTATTTGTACGTGGGCGAAAATTCGGCGCTTGTCGGAGATGCGGCAAGCCATGCCTGGGTGGAAGTGATGGTGCCGGGAATCGGCTGGGTCGGCCTGGATCCGACCAATAACGTGGAAGCGCTGGAACATCATATTCGCGTCGGAGTGGGACGGGATTATAACGATGTCAGCCTGGTCCAAGGCGTCTACCGCGGCGGCAGCCAGTCCCTTGAAGTGAAAGTTTCCGTCAGCCTTCTGGATCAGTAACCATAATTTCAATAATTGATTTACGGCAAAAAAATCCGATCCGTGACATAATGGAGGAAGGTGTACGTTTTTGAACGGAAAAGGAGCAATAATAAATGAGCAATCAACCATTCAATGATTTTCAACTAAGTGAACCGATTTTGCGGGCCCTTGAAGGCCTTGGCTATAAGAGCCCGACAGAAGTACAGGAAAAAGTGATGCCGGCTGCACTAAAGAAGACGGATGTCGCGGTAAAATCGCAAACCGGGAGCGGAAAAACTGCGGCATTCGGCATACCGATCTGTGAACTTGTGGATTGGGAAGAAAATAAGCCGCAAGCATTGATTTTGACGCCTACACGCGAATTGGCCGACCAAGTAAAAGAAGATATTACCAACATTGGGCGCTTTAAACGCATAAAAGCAGCTGCAGTTTACGGCAAACAGCCTTTCGCGTACCAGCAAGCCGAATTGAAGCAGAAATGCCATGTGGTGGTAGGGACGCCGGGCCGTGTACTCGATCATATTGAACGGGGAACGATCGACTTGAGCCGCATCGCTTATTTGGTTCTGGACGAAGCGGATGAAATGTTGAATATGGGCTTTATCGAGCAAGTGGAAGCCATCATCAACAAATTGCCGAAAGAACGGACGACCATGCTGTTTTCTGCGACATTGCCGGAAAACGTTGAAAAACTGCAGCAAAAATACATGAACATTCCGGAGCATATCGAAATCGCTTCGACACAGACGTTGACGGATCAGATTGAGCATTTACTTTATGTGGTCGATGAAAAAAGGAAGTTTTCACTTCTGCGGGACGTTACAATTATCGAAAATCCAGACAGCTGCATCATCTTTTGCCGGACAAAAGACAATGTGGATTTCGTCATGGATCAGCTTGAAAAGCATTACTATACATGCGATAAATTGCACGGAGGAATGGTGCAGGAAGACCGTTTTGAAGTGATGAATGATTTTAAACGCGGAGAATTCCGCTATTTGATAGCGACGGATGTAGCGGCTCGGGGAATCGATATCGACAGTATCACCCATGTCATCAACTACGATCTTCCGTTAGAAAAAGAAAGCTATGTTCACCGTGCCGGAAGAACGGGCCGCGCCGGCAAGACCGGAAAAGCGATTACGTTTGCAACGCCTTACGAAGATAAGTTTTTACATGAAATTGAATCCTATATCGGATTTGAGCTGGATCGGCATGATGCGCCGTCTCAGGAAAGAGTAGCGCAGGCAGAGACAGCATTCACTGAAAAAATGGAAAGCCGGCCAAAGCTCAAGAAAAACAAAAACGAATTGGTCAACAAAGACATCATGAAGTTATATTTCAACGGCGGCAAGAAAAAGAAACTGCGTGCTTTTGATTTTGTCGGAACCTTAACAAGCATTCCGGGGATGACGGCAGAAGACATCGGAATCATTAAGATCCAGGATACGGTAACCTATATTGACATCTTAAACGGCAAAGGCCCGATGGTGCTTAAAGCGATGAAAGAGAAGACGGTCAAAGGCAAGACATTGAAGGTCCATAAAGCCAATAAATAATGTGCTCAAAAAGCGGTTCTGTTGATACAGAGCCGCTTTTTTCTTATGGAAAAAAGAAAGGATACGGATTGTTTTGAATATTCAGAGGTACTTTTGTCACAAAAAAGAACCCAATTGTAATAAAATGACCTATTGAATGTTACACAATTGTAATGTTTAAGTGCTATTTTAATTGTACTGCTAAAACAAAGAAGGAGAGAACAGCTTGAAAAAACTACTAATAGTATTGAGTTTTGCACTGGTTTTGTTCCTTGGCATGTCGCTTGAGAGCTCAGCAGCATCATCTACCTATACGGTTAAAAGTGGAGACACATTATATAAAATAGCAAAAACACAAAAGGTATCTGTCGCAAATTTAAAGTCATGGAATAACTTGAAATCTAATACGATCCATCCGAAACAAAAGCTGAAACTGGTAAAGTCTGCAGCGAAAACTGCATCTAAGACAAAAACGCCTTCGCGTTCTACTTCAGGTTCAGTGGTGAAAGAATTCACAGTTTCTGCATCTGCTTATACAGCATCATGCAAAGGCTGCTCAGGAATTACAAGAACCGGATTGAACTTAAAGAAAAACCCAGGCCTTAAAGTCATTGCCGTAGATCCAAAAGTGATCAAACTTGGGACGAAAGTGTATGTTGAAGGCTACGGCTACGCTGTTGCTGGTGACACTGGAAGTGCTATCAAAGGCAATAAAATCGATGTTTTTATGCCATCGAAAAGCAATGCCCTTAAATGGGGACGCAAAAACGTAAAAATTAAGATTCTTAAGTAAATGAACAATGACATAGAAGCGCTGATTCAATCGACTAAAGATTGATTCAGCGCTTTTTTTTGCATCTATTTGGATAGCGTGTGGTTTATTTGTTTTCAAGAATGGGAAAGAGGGAAAGTTAGAACTGATTCGCATCTAGAAAGAAAAGGAAAATAAATTATTTTTCAGAATTTAAAAAGCTTATTTCTAGTGTTTTTTCACGATAAGTCGTATAGTATTTGTATAATAAAAATATAATTTATACAGGACATTTGAAGCGGAATGGGGTCATATAGATGAGAGAACGCATAGCAGTAGTAGGAGCAGGGCCGGGCGGATTGGCAGCAGCCATGCTATTGGCAGGCAAAGGCTACAAAGTAGACGTCTACGAAAAAAATGAAAAAGTCGGAGGGCGCAATGCCGAGTTGAAGTTAGGAGATTTCACTTTTGACACGGGACCGACTTTTTTGAGCATGCTGCATATCGTTGAAGAATTGTTTGAGGCTACCGGACGCAAGTTGACCGATTACATGGAAGCAATTGAACTGGATCCGATGTATGAATTGATATTTGAAGACCAGAGTTTGGTCATGACGCGGAATCATAAAGAAATGAGAGCGCAAATTGATGAGAACTTCAAAGGCAATGGAGAAGGCTATGAACGGTTTATGAAGGAAACCGGGAAAAAATTAGAAGCACTGTCGCCGATTCTCCAATCACGAATGGATAAATTCATCCATATGATGCAGCCGAAAGTGATTAAAGCATTGCCTGAACTTGAGGTTAACAAGACGCTTTATCAAGTGCTGTCGCGGTATTTTAAAGATGAGCGGCTGAAGATGGCTTTTGCATTCCAATCCAAGTATCTAGGAATGTCTCCGTGGGAATGTCCGGGCGCTTTTTCGATTCTTTCTTATATGGAACATGCATACGGCATCTTCCATCCGATCGGCGGCGTAAACCAACTTTCTCAAGCGATGGCGAAAGTGGTGGAAGAGTTAGGCGGGAAAATCCATACTGGCCGAGGGGTCAAAAAACTATGGATTGAAAATCGGGCCGTGAAAGGTTTGGATCTCGAAGACGGAACACGCATCGAGGCGGATGAAGTCGTCATCAATGGAGATTTTGCCCATGTGATGAATCACCTGGTCGAGCCCGGCATTCTCAAAAAATACACGCCGGAAAAATTGGAGAAAAAGAAATATTCTTGTTCGACGTTTATGATCTACCTGGGGCTTGATAAGAAATATGACTTGTCGCACCATACCATCGTCTTTTCGAAGGACTATAAGAAAAATGTAGAGGAAATAACCAATTCCCGCATCCTTTCTGAAGATCCTTCCATTTACATCCAGAATGCCAGTGTAACCGATCCGACGCTTGCGCCGGAAGGCAAATCGGCTTTATATATTCTTGCTCCTGTTCCAAACAATTTTAGCGATATCGGCTGGGAAAATGAGCAGGAAGCTTTCCGGGATCTGGTGCTCGACATCATAGAAGAAAAAACGCAATTCAAAGGGCTGCGCGACCATATCGAAGTAGAAAAATTGCTGACTCCTTTTGGCTGGGAGCAGGATTATTCGGTGTATAAAGGGGCGACCTTTAATTTAGGCCACCAATTGACCCAAATGATGGTTTTCCGTCCTCACAATAAATTTGAAGAATTGGATAATTGCTGGCTTGTCGGCGGAGGCACCCATCCCGGAAGCGGGCTTCCGACCATTCTTGAATCTGCCCGTATTTCGACCAATGGCATCCTGGAACAGCATGGAAGAAAAACGCTTCCGGTCTCTCCGCTTCCTGCATTGGAGGGATTTGCATGAACATCGCAATCATCGGCGGAGGCGTAGGAGGTTTAATGGGAGCGTTATACCTGACAAAGCAAGGGCATGATGTCACCATTTATGAAAAGGACAGCCAATTAGGCGGACGCCTTCGCTTTGTTGAAAAAGACGGCTATCGAATTGATGAAGGGCCGACCATCGTTCTGCTTCCTGAAATGTTTCAGGAATTATTAGGGGAAGCCGGGATATCGAAAGAGCGATACGAGCTGCTGCTTTGCGATCCTCTTTACACGATCCGTTTTCCGGACGGGAAAGTCTACACGAAATACCCGGATATTCAACGGCAAGCCGAAGAAGTGGAACGCGAATTCCCTGGTGAAAAAGAAGGATTTCTGCGATTTATGGCAGAAGGGCGGGAACGCTTCGAAATCGGCAAGTCTGCCTTCCTTGAACATTCTTTTGTAAAGAAATCGGATTTTTGGACTCCGGGCAACGTCAAGAATCTGTTGAAGCTGAAACCCCAGCAATCGGTGAAGAAACTGATGTCCAATTATTTCCGGGATGAGCGGCTCCAATTAGCTTATACGCTGCAGGCGCTTTATATCGGGGGAAATCCTTTCAACGCACCCGCAATGTATTCGCTCGTGCCGTTCAGTGAGCATGAACACGGCGTGCATTATTTAAAAGGCGGATATGGAAGCCTTATTCCGCTTTTGGAGCAGGAATTAAGGAGCCGCCCGAATCTAAAGATACATACGGGCGTGCCGGTTGATCATATTGCCATTGAGCAAGATAAAGTCAAAGGAATCGAAACAAAAGAAGGATTTAAAGGCTTCGATGCCGTAATCTATAATGGAGACTTCCCGTCCATTCGAGAAGTTTTGCCGCAAACGAAAAAAAAGGAATTTACCCCTTCTTCAGGGTGTGTCCTGCTTTATTTTGGTTTGGACCGTGTTTATCAACAGGCGAATGTCCATCAGTTTTTCATTGGAAAAAGTTACACCGATCATATGAAACAGGTGTTTTCAGATAAAAAATTGCCTGACGATCCGGCTTTCTACACCTTCCATCCCTCCATCATCGATGATTCGCTTGCGCCGGAAGGAAAAGGCGTTATGTATGTATTGATTCCAGTCCCTGCAGGCACGGATATTCAATGGGCAGATGAAAAAGAATGGATTGACGGCGTTATTGACCGCATGGAAGAACTGGCATTCCCAGGGTTTAAAGAAGCCGTGGAATGGATGGAAGTGCGTACGCCTACTGATGCCGAGGCTTTTGGACTGTTTCAGGGAGGCAGTTTTGGAATCGGGCCGACCCTGTTTCAATCAGGGGTTTTCCGCCCGCAAGTCAAGCCTTTTAAAACCGGAGGGCTTTATGCAGTCGGGGCTTCGGTCCACCCAGGGGGAGGCATTCCAATTGTTATGCAAGGAGCAAAACTACTCGCTGAACAAGTCCAACGGGATTTAACGAGTGAAGGGAGCGATTCATAATGGATGTAAAAGAAGCCTATCTTTATTGTGAAGAAGTGATTGCAGCAAACTCCAAAAGTTTTTACCGCACATTTTCTTTATTGCCGAAAGCGAAGAAGAAAGCGGTTTGGGGCGTGTATACATTTTGCCGGACTGTCGATGATATCGTAGATGAAGGGGATAATCCGGCAGTAGAGCTGGAAAACTTCAAGCAGGAGTTCCATGAGTTCCTGCGAGGCAATTTTGACGCGGAAAATCCGATGTGGGTCGCTTTAGCGGATGTTTTTGACCGTTATGACATGGAGGCTGAGCCGTTTCATGCCTTGATCAAAGGCCAGGAAATGGACTTGACCATCAAACGCTATTATACCGTAGAAGAATTATTGACTTACAGCTATCACGTAGCCAGCACGGTCGGTTTGATGCTTTTGCCGATTCTTGCGCCGAACAAAACCCAGGTGCTTCGCGAAGGGGCGATTGCTTTGGGACATGCGATGCAAATTACGAATATTTTACGGGACATCGGGGAAGACTTAAAGATCGGCCGGATTTACCTGCCGAGTGAAGTGATGCAAAAAAATGGATTTGATGAAGAGGAACTGTATGCCGGTACTGTTAGTCCTGAATTTATCGCAATGTGGGAAGAAATGGCCGAACTGGCTGAACATTACTACCGTTCCGCTTTCGAAACCATCCATGAATATCCGATGGACGCCAGAATTCCTGTAAAAGGGGCCGGGCTTGTGTATAAAGAAATTCTTACTACTATCCGCGCGAAACACTACAATGTCTTCCATGAAAAGCATTTTGTGCCGGATGAATCGAAGAAAGCGATTCTTGCTTGTCTGTAATCAAATGCCGCGAATAAAAAGGCGCAGGGAAATGGTCCATTTCCCTGCGCCTTTTTTGTTTACTTGTATTTTTTGATAAGCCGTTTGGCTAAATTCTGGCCGCTCATTGTCACCATAGGAGACCCGCCGCCTGGATGGGTGCTGCCGCCGATAAAATACAGGTCTTTGATGTCGCTGCTGGCATTGGAAGGCCGAAGGAAAGCATCTTTTTTGCGATGCGAAGAAGGGCCGTACAATGCCCCTTGATACGCTCCAAACTTTTCCTGGATATAGGAAGAGGTAAAGACTTTGTCTTCGATCAGCGAGCTTCTCACATCGATTCCGTAGCGTTCCAAATAATCGTAGATTTTTTCTTTGTATCGTTCCGGATCAATTTGAAGCTTGCCGTTATCATCAAGTGCAGGAGCGTTGACCAGAATGAAGAGATTATCGCCATCCGGTGAGATGGCCGGGTCGGTATAGGAAGAGTTGCTGATATAGATGGTGGGCTCTTCGCTATAATCTTTCAGCGCAAATAATTCATGGAATTCTTTCTCGTAATCGTTTGAGAAAAAGACATTGTGATGCTTTAAGCCGTCTAAACGTTTATTCAATGCGGCTGTGATGACAAAGGCAGAGATGGAAGGTTCGAACCGGCTGATTTTAGCATCTTTAAAAGAAGGGCGGTGTTCTTCACCGACCAGTTTTGGAAAAGCGGACAGCAGATCTCCATTTAGAATGACGAGATCCGCTTCCAATTTAGAGCCGTCGGCCAATTCAACGCCCACTGCCTTTTTGTCTTTAACCAGAATTTTTGAAACCTCTGTATTTTTCCGCAGAACCGCGCCTTGTTTCTCTGCGGCTGCTGCAAAACCGTTGGCGATTGTAACGTTGCCTCCTTTGGCATAGAAAACCCCCTGCACCAGTTCAAGATAAGCGATCATGGAAAATGTTGCCGGTGCTTTAAATGGGGAAGAACCGATATAAGTCGCGTACCGGTCGAGCGCTTGGAGAAACTGTGGGCTTGAAAAATAGCGTGAAAAGAAATGATGCATATTTTCCAATGGCCGTACCTTAAAAAGAGATTTCCCTAAAGAAGGCGAAAGGTAATCCGTCCATGATTGGAAAATGGAAGGGAAAAAATAGCGTTCGGACATTTCGTATAAGCGGCTCACTTCTTTGATGAACTCGGGATAGCGCCTGGCATCTTTTTCAGAAAAAGCCTGCAGCTGGCGGATCATTTCACTGGCGTCCGAGCTGAAATCGATCTGTGTGCCGTCTGGAAAATGATTTCGTGTGTGCATTTTCACAGGGAGCAGTTCGAAATAATCTTCAGCCGATTCACCGGTTTGTTCGATGATGTCTCGAAAGACTTGGGGCATGGTGATGGTATTGGGCCCGAAATCGAAATGATGGCTGCCTAATTTCACCGGCATGAGTTTTCCGCCAAAATGGCTATTTTTTTCGATCAATTGAACATTGAATCCGGCATGGGCAAGCGTGACTGCGGCAGACAAGCCGCCGAGCCCGGCTCCGATGATGATTGCGTTTTTCATGAATATTGCCTGCCTTTCCAAGAGTAAGTCTTTTTCCGCCAGGATTTCCACATGGCGGCGAGCAGTACAGCGATCATTGCTGCGGCTTGAAAAGGCATGAGGAAGGCGAGAAGAACTCGCTGCTGCGTCTTAAGCAGGACATAGCCTTGCTGCAGCACGGTCAGCAAGTAGGGGAGGATCAAGAGAACTTCGCCTTTAGCTAAACCGAAGACCGCTAAAAATAAAGGAGCCATATAAAATAGCGCATAGAAAACAGTCAGGCCGCAAGCGATAAGCGGGGACTTGCCGATTCCGGTATAGCTGTTTTTGAGAAAGCCTTCCCACACTTCGCTGTTTTTTTCGTACATGCGGCAACGAACCGATTTGGTGATATTTGCCAACAGCATTTTGCGGCCGGAAGCTTTGATCTTTCTGGCGATATGTACGTCTTCTACAAGGGAGCCGCGTACAGCAGCATGTCCGCCAATCTCATCATAGCTCTTTCGCTCGAACATCATCCACATTCCATTTGCGGCAGTAGCTGCCGGCATTTTCGTATAATTGGCCAGTGCGACCGGCAAGTGGAAAAACACCACAAAATGAAGCATCGGCACCATCAGTTTGCTGAGCAGCGGAGGCACATCAAAGGCAGGGAAGCCGGAAAGCAAAGCTGCCTTTTTTTGCTGCATTAAAGAAAGGGTCTGCCCGACGCTTGAAGGATGGAAGCGGATGTCCGCATCGGCAAACAGCAAATAATCGCCGTGCGCCGCTTGCTGCAGCTGATGGCACGCATGGACTTTCCCGACCCACCCATCCGGCAGTTCTTTTCCTTGGATGATGTGAAAGCGGGAGTCCTCAGCGATTTCCTGCTCCAGCAATTCCTGTGTCCGGTCGGTGGATTGATCGTTCAGCACGATCAGTTCCACGTGCGGATAGCTCAAAGCTTTCATCGAAGCGATAATGGTCTTGACATTCCGTTCTTCGTTTCGCATCGGAACCAACACCGAAACCAACGGCTTTTCTTTGATGGAAAAGACCATCGGCAGCGATGGGAGGAACAGGCTGTTGAAGATGGTCCAAAGCAAAAAACAGGAAAGGAGAATTATATAGAGGATGAGCATCACCGGTTCCTCCTCTTGCGGAGTTCTTGAAAAGCTTCTGTCTGTTCAGCGACAACGAAACCCTTTAATTCATCCAGCTGTTCTGTACAAAAAGCTTCTAAAAAAGCGGTTTTTCCTTTCCTTTTGCTGCCTGAAATATCTTGGAAGTAAAATTCCTTTTTTTGGTCGATCCAGACCTCCGGTTTTCTTTCATGGCGAAACGAATAGTAAAGGCTGACGGGGATGATCGGAATGTCCGGGCAGCGCTCCAGCAGATAGATGACCCCGCTATGAAAAGTCAGCGGACGGCTTTCCTGATGAAATTCATCGCCTTGCGGAAATAACACCACCGATTTCCCTTCCTTTAGCAGCTGCTCGGTATATTCAAGTGAAGCCATGATGTCTTTCGGTTTTTTTCGATTGATTGAAAAGGCGCCGAGAAAACGGAAATACGGATAGCGTATCAATCCGCTTTCATGCATCATCATGTGGATATCGTGCTTCCAGAAATATTTGTTCAAATAAAAGAAAATCAGGCCATCCCACCAGGAACTGTGATTGGCGATGAAGATGACCGGCTTTTTTGGCGGGGCCTCGATGCCCCGTCCAAAAAGATTGGAAAAAGAAGAACGGAGCAACGGCCTCAAATACGAATCAAAGGCGAGCTCAAATGATTTTTTCTTTTTCGCTTTAATCATAAGGTCCTCCTTCTCCAGGCGGTCATCCAGAAAATCGCGGTTAAGGCAGCGCTTAAGCCGGCCGCGAGCCAAAGTTTTCCAAGCAAAGCGAGCATTACGAACATGGCGACCATCAATACATAGAGCAAAGCCATGCGTTTTTCCGGAACTTCAGCATAGACGGCTGCCGATTTCCGCTTCATCAGCCAATCGATCAGCATATGTAAGAGGAACGCTACCACAAACCAGCCGAAGAAATTGGTCCAAGGAATATCATAGTACAATCCGCCGTCTTCCCAAATCCAATAGCCCTTAATGAGATAAGCGACCGGATCGATGATCAAGTCCATAATGACAGCCCCGATTCCGCCGATAACGGCATAAAACACACCGCCCGATGGATAGATCCAGCGCGCCAGCACGTGAGTGGTCGCCATAACCATCAGCCAAGCGAAACCGATGGCAATGGGAACGCCGAAAACATTCGGTGCAAACTTCTCCGTGTAATCATAGGAACCGAACAGAAATCCGATGCCAGCCCCCATGCCTTCAACGACAAAGGTGAAAATGAAAATAACAGCCCCTAGAATGGAACCTGTGGCAGTCCCGAATCTTTTTAGGAAATAAAGAAAACCTAATGTGCCTGAAAGGATTAGAAAGAAAGCATTTGCCCACTCAAGCCAAACAGGGAGGATATCAAATCCCAGCAAGATAATGCCGATGCCGTACCAAAATAAAAACAGTCGAAAGATCCAATCTTCCAAAGCCAATCTCATCACTCCGATACAATAGTTATACAACGAGTATAGAACATTCGAGGAAAAATAGCGTCGATCACCCTCTATTTTCTCCATACCCTCCTTTTGCAGAAATATCTCCCGGTTAATTTAACGAAATCATTTACAGGAATTTGAAATAGCGTTTAAAAATCGAAGGACTAGGGAATGCTTTTTCTAAGTCTCCGAAATCCTGCATATTGTACTCTTTCCTCTAAATTTTTTTGATGATTTTATAGCTCGATTTACATAACTGGATTTGATTCGTATTGCGTAAGAAATATACCGCACGTACAGAAGTGCGCAGGCCTGACACAAAAGTTTGTTACATTTTTCAATTGTTTAGGTTTTTTTAACAAAGATGAATTTTCAGAGAATGGTTGCAGGAATTCCTGCAGAATAGTATGCTTAATTTGTGGTATTGAGTAAGTTCTTGTTTTGGGGGCGTAGAATATGCAGGATTTACTGCGAAAGGTCTCGGATTCTTATAAAGATTTTAGTTCCGGGCAAAAAAAGGTAGGAGATTTGTTTTTTCAAGAACCCATTTTTCTTGCATTTTCATCCGCTCTCGAAGTAGGAAAGAGAGTAAATGTCAGTGAATCAACGGTGATTCGGTGGACGCAAAAACTGGGCTACAAAGGCTATGCGGAATTTCAACAGATCGTACAGCGAAAATTGGCGCAGGAGCGCATTGAAAAAGTGGAGGAAGAGCAGCCGGAGCCACTGGCTGACCAATCTTTTTTGGAAAACTTGCTGGATGCGGATATTTCAAGCATCGTCAAACTGAAAAAGGCGATGGACGAGGACAAGCTGCTCTATGTAGTCGATCGAATCAGCCAAGCGAAGAATATTTGTATAACCGGAAATTTTTTTGATTTTGGACTGATCCACTGGTTTTCCGAATGGCTCAATATGTCGCTTGGGAAAGCGGAGATGCTGATGCCTGACAATAGCCAGAGCTACAGCAGGCTGGCAAAGGCAGCTGCAGGCGACTTAGTTATCGCGTTTGCCTTTCCGCGCTACACAAAGCAGCTGGACGGATTGCTGAAAACCGCTAAAGGCAAAGGGGCTGAAATTATTGTCCTGACAGATTCCATCGAATCTCCAGCCGTGCAGTATGCCGATGCTTCGCTGATTGTGACAGTCACTTCCAATTTGAACATCGATTCCTATACAGCCGTCCATGCGTTATTAACATCCATCATGCGATTTGTTTATGTAAAGGACCATGCTAAAGTCCGTGACAATTTAGCGAAGGTGGAAGCTGTCTATCGGGAGAATGACATTTTTTATTAGAACGTGCTCAATCACCGGCAATTCCCAAACGGCTTAGCCGATTTGGCCATTCATAAAAAAAGGGGAGATTACTTTGAAAAAGAAATTATCATTTTTAGGGGTTATTTTATCGGCTGGAATGCTTATGGCAGCATGCGGAGGGTCGGATGATTCCTCAGGATCTTCCGGTTCGTCAAGTTCTGAAGGCGGCGGAGACAGCGGATTGAATCTGTTGGAAGAAGGCAAATTCACGACAGCTGCCAGCGGACTTTATAAACCATTCAACTATGAAGAAGGCGGCCAATTGACGGGCTTTGACATTGAAATCGGAGCTGCGCTCGCAGAAGAGATGGGCCTTGAGCATAATCCGGTAACCAACCCTTTTGAAACGATCATCCAAGGGTTGATCGGCAATAAATTTGATGCCATCATCGGTTCGATGGCGATTACGGATGAACGCTCTGAAACGGTCGCGTTCTCAGATCCGTACTACTTGTCCGGCGGGAAAATCTGGGTAGCTGAAGGCAATACGGACATTAAAGAAGCAGCGGATTTGGAAGGCAAGAAAATCGGAATCGTTGCCCAAACAACGTACGAACCTGCTGCCAAAGAATATACGGATGACATCCAATATTACAACAGTGATGTAGTCGCTTTGCAAGACTTGGTGCCTGGGCGTGTAGATGCAGTCATCACAGCCGATGTTGTCGGATTTGAAGCGCAAAATGCCGGCCTCGAAATTAAAGATATCGGGGATAACCTATGGATTGAAGAAGCGGCTATTGCTGTCCGCAAAGAAGATAAAGAACTGCTAGATGAAATTAACAGAGCTTTGGATGCAATCGTTGAAAATGGAACTTATGCAGAGATCTCCGAAAAATGGTTCGGCACCAACCTTCTTGAAGTAGAGACAGAAGGAATTGAAGTTCTGCGCTAAACTGAGGGAGGGAAATCGCCATGGAGACACTTCGTACGATATTCGATATTTTTATGACTACTTATCCTGGATTTTTGGAGGCCGTCGTTATTACGCTTGAACTCACAGCGATTTCGGTGGTGCTCGGTACAGTGCTGGGGTTGTTCTTCGCACTGATGAAAATATCGAATTCCAAAATCCTTCAAGGGATTGCCAATCTATACATTACCATTATTCGCGGAACCCCTTTGCTGGTTCAAATTATGTTCCTGTATTTCGGGATTACGCAATTGATTATTTTAGATAATTTCTGGGCAGGTGCCATTGCGCTTGGTGTCCATAACGGAGCTTATATTGCGGAGATTTTCCGCGGTGCTATCCAGGGCATCGATTCGGGCCAGACAGAGGCCAGCCGGGCTCTTGGAATGACGAACAATCAAGCGATGCGGAGAATTGTTTTTCCGCAGGCGCTTCGTCGTTCCATTCCACCGCTTGGCAACCAGTTCATCATTACGCTGAAAGATTCATCTCTTGTGTGGATGATCGGAGTAGCGGAACTGTTCTCAGTAGCCAACCGTTCGGCAGCCAGTTCTTTTAAACAGTTCGAGACCTTCATCGTTGTCGGTTTCTATTATTTAGTATTGGTCATGATTTTCACATACATTGTCAGATGGTATGAAAACAGACTGGATGTAGACAAAGCGTAAAGGTGGGACAAATCATGATTATCGGAGAAAATATCCATAAATCCTTCGGAGACTTGGAAGTGTTGAAAGGCATCGATTTGCAAGTGCAGCCGAAAGAAGTTGTCGTTCTTGTCGGGGTCAGTGGCTCAGGGAAAAGCACACTTCTGCGCTGCTTTAATTTTCTGGAAGAAATGAATAGCGGGAAAATTACAATCGATGGCCATACGATCAACCCGAAAAAAGACAAGCTTGCGAATATCCGTGCTGAAGTCGGCATGGTATTCCAGCACTTTAATCTTTTTCCCCATAAAACGGTATTGGAAAATGTGATTGAAGCACCAATCATCGTTAAAAAAATGGATAAGGAAAAAGCGAAGCAGCTGGGACGCAGTCTTCTTGAAAAAGTAGGGCTTGCCGATAAAGCGGAAGTCTACCCAAGCAAACTTTCCGGTGGACAGAAGCAGCGGGTAGCCATTGCCCGTGCTTTGGCTATGGAGCCGAAAGTTCTGTTGTTTGATGAGCCGACTTCGGCACTGGATCCGGAACTTGTAGGGGAAGTGCTGCAGGTCATGAAGCAGCTGGCAGAAGAAGGCATGACGATGGTCGTCGTCACGCATGAGATGAAGTTTGCGAAAGAAGTGGCGGACCGCGTCATCATGCTGGATAAAGGCGTCATCATCGAAGATGCAGATCCAAAAACCTTCTTCGAGAATCCAAAAAATGAACGGACACGCCAATTTATCCAATTGGTGGAGTAATGGGTCCATAAAAAAGATGAATTCCGGGATAACCGGAATTCATCTTTTTTTATTCAGCCACTTCAATAACCGATGCAGAAACAAGCGGCATGTCTTCTTCTGCGTCGCCTTCGAAGATGCCTTGGATAGTAACCGAATCACCCGCTTCAACCGTAGTCTCCGCGATATTCCGAACGAAAATCTCTTCTTCTCCATTGCTCATGATAAAGGCTGGGAAAGCCCCGTCATCCGTCAGCTCTTCGGCAGTGCCTGAGAGGGATACCGGATCCCCTTCTTCAATGGTCCCATCAGTCAAAGCAGAAAATTCAACCGGTTCTGCTTCATCGACTGCTTCAGGTGCGGTAGGATCCAGTTCGCCTTCTGTAGCGCCCACTTCAGTTTGTGCGCCGTCGGCCGGTTCAGGATCTTCGCTTCCGCAAGCGCCAAGCAATAAAAGAAAAGCAAAAGGAACTATCAATTTTTTCATTCGAATCACTCCTGTATCGTAGCAAATTGGTCTTATAGAAGGTATACCCCTTAGAATAACGGCTTTAAACGGGGAAGCGCTTGGATTGATTCGCTGGGGCATAGGAGGGAGAGCGTAGATAAGAAGGAATGGATTAGTTGAAACGAATTAAACCATAAGAAAAAGGCTTACACTGACCTAACGTAAGCCTTTTGTTTTTTTACCAAACGATGTCTTCCGGATACTCAGCTTGAAGCCGGATTTCATGGATCGGCCGTTTTTCAGGGTTGGAAGCCGCCAATACCTGATTGCGAAAAGCCGCATAATCTTTGTCCTGGGCTGCTATCTTCATCGCTATTAACGGCAGCGTCTTTTCCTTTTGGGCTTTAGGCATTTCAATGTATTTCAGGTTTAAAAAATCGACATATTGAACAGCGTAGTCTTCTAAAGAAGGTGCTTCCTGGAACGTTTTCAGGATTGCCTGATATTCTTCTTCCGGTACTTGGCCGTGGAGGCAGTCGAGGATGAGTGCCTGAAATCGCTGAATAACCGGCAAATGCACATCCCATTCGGAACTCTTGGCTTGCTGCCGATGCAAGGCAGAAAATTCCTTCAAGGCAAGAGCCGCATAGAGGAGTTCGGGCCAAAGAATTTCGGTAGAAAAATAGATGTTTTTGTCCGGAGCGATAAAACCGTGCTGTTTCTTCGTGTGGTCATGGAGACCGTTGAATACGGATTCCACATT
The DNA here is from genome assembly GCF_022819085.1 of Planococcus ruber. Taxonomy (GTDB): domain Bacteria; phylum Bacillota; class Bacilli; order Bacillales_A; family Planococcaceae; genus Planococcus; species Planococcus ruber. Next base: position 946,509 of record NZ_JALHAG010000001.1, read on the forward strand.
CCGGTCACCTTGGGCTGCATGCCGAACTTCGTAGGCGATTCCAAGGATGCGCATACGGGAGCCCGCATAGTCATAGTATTTCTTTTCATCGCCGATGATGTGATAAATGGCTTGGTTCAATTCATCCAAGTCAAAATAATCGCCGCTGATTTTTACGCCTGTATGATTCGGAGTATTCATTAATGTGAGCATCCGCAACTCTCCTATCGTTTCGGTTTGTAATCCAATTCCGCAAACAGTTCGTTTCGTTCGCTATCGGAGAGATCCCGCCATTCGCCGACTGGAAGGTCTCCAAGATGAATATTCATGATGCGTACGCGCTGCAGATTCCGGACTTCGTAGCCTAAAGCTTGGCACATGCGCCGAATCTGCCGGTTCAATCCTTGGCGGATCGTCAGGCGGAACGTGAATTTCGAAAGCTTTTCAGCTTTAGCCGGCAATGTCACCGTATCCAGAATTTCTACACCTTCAGACATTTTCTTTAGGAACGAATCTGTCACTGGCATATCCACTTTTACGATATATTCTTTTTCGTGTTCATTTTCAGCGCGCAAGATTTCGTTGACGATATCTCCGTCGTTGGTCAACAAAATCAAGCCTTCAGAATCTTTATCGAGTCTGCCGACGTGGAAAATGCGAAGCGGATGATTAACGAAATCGACAATGTTTCCTTTAATGTGGCGTTCGGTGGTGCTGGTGATGCCGATTGGCTTGTTGAGTGCGATATAGACATATTGCTGTTTGGGCTGTTCAATGACCTTGCCGTCTACCCGCACCACGTCTCCGTCTTCCACTTTGCTGCCAAGTTCCGCCGTTTTATCGTTTATCGTAACACGCCCGGCTTCGATAAATTTATCGGCACCGCGGCGGGAAGTGATGCCTGTTTCACTTAAAAATTTATTGATTCGCATAGGAAACTCCCTTTACTTCTTTAATTTCTGCCTGATTTCATTATACCCTCTCTTCCAATTAAACAAAACGGCGGCGGGTTTAATTAAATCGGCAAATAATGATTGCAATTTTCCGATTAATTTGACAATATAGAGGTGAAGCCTTTTCGGTTTCCCGTTATCTAATTTTAAAAAATGAAAGCGGATACATCGAAAAGAGCAAACCAATCAAAGGGGTGGAACATGAATGGTAATGGCATATGCAAGACCGAACAGTGATGGAGCAAAAAGTTCTTTTAAAGAGAGATACGAGAATTATATAAATGGCGAATGGCGTGCGCCGGCGAAAGGCCAGTATTTTGACAACGTTTCTCCAGTCAACGGCAAGAAATTTACCGAGATCGCCCGCTCAACAGCAGAAGATATCGAAGCGGCGCTTGACGCTGCCCATGCTGCAAAAACAGCTTGGGGGAAAACATCCACCACAGAACGTTCGAATATCCTGTTAAAGATTGCAGACCGCATGGAAGAAAATTTAGAGATGCTTGCTGTAGCTGAAACTTGGGATAACGGCAAAGCGGTGCGTGAAACGCTGAATGCGGATATTCCGTTGGCGATTGACCATTTCCGTTATTTTGCGGGTGTCATCCGTGCGCAGGAAGGATCCATCAGCCAGATTGATGAAGATACCGTAGCTTATCATTTCCATGAGCCGCTGGGCGTTGTAGGGCAGATCATCCCTTGGAACTTCCCGTTATTGATGGCAACCTGGAAATTGGCGCCGGCTCTTGCAGCCGGCAACTGCGTCGTTTTGAAACCGGCTGAGCAAACACCGGCAAGCATCTTGGTATGGGCAGAATTGGTCGGCGACCTTCTTCCGCCGGGTGTCTTGAACATCGTCAACGGATTCGGCCTTGAAGCCGGGAAGCCGCTGGCATCCAGCCCGCGCATCAGCAAAATCGCCTTTACGGGTGAAACGACAACTGGCCGGATGATCATGCAATACGCTTCACAAAACCTGATTCCGGTTACGCTGGAGCTTGGCGGAAAATCACCGAACATTTTCTTCAAAGACATCATGGATGAAGACGATGCTTTCTTGGATAAAGCGGTGGAAGGGTTTGTCATGTTTGCCTTGAACCAAGGCGAAGTTTGTACATGTCCGTCCCGTGTATTGATTCAGGAAGACATCTATGAAGAATTCATGGAGCGTGCGCTGAAACGTGTTGCCGCCATCAAAATCGGCAATCCGCTGGATCCGGAAACGATGATGGGCGCTCAAGCATCCCAGGAACAGATGGAAAAAATTATGTCTTACCTGGATATCGGCAAACAGGAAGGGGCAGAAGTGCTGATCGGTGGGGACCGCAACATGCTTGAAGGTGAATTGGCGGAAGGCTTCTACATTAAGCCGACGGTCTTCAAAGGCGACAACAAAATGCGCATTTTCCAAGAAGAGATTTTCGGACCGGTTGTCTCGGTTACGACATTCAAAACAAAAGAAGAAGCATTGGAAATTGCCAATGACACATTATATGGATTGGGCGCAGGCATTTGGACGCGCGATACGAATACCGCTTACCGTTTTGGACGCGGCATTCAGGCAGGGCGCGTTTGGACAAACTGCTATCACCAATATCCGGCTCACGCTGCTTTCGGCGGATACAAAATGTCCGGCGTCGGCCGTGAAAACCACAAAATGATGCTTGACCATTACCAGCAGACGAAGAATATGCTTGTCAGCTACAGCGACAACAAACAAGGATTCTTTTGATCTGGCTGGAACTGATAACGAAAGAAGGGATTGGCATGGTTGAACGTGTAACCGCAACAGATGCGGCGCTTGAATTGATTGAACTGCTGAAACAGAAGCATGGGCCAGTGATGTTCCATCAGTCAGGAGGCTGCTGTGATGGAAGCTCACCTATGTGCTATCCGGAAGGGGATCTGTTTCTTGGCGACCAGGATGTGCTGCTCGGTGAAATCGGCGGCAGCAAATTCTACATGCATAAGAACCAATTCGATTACTGGAGCCATACGCAGCTGATCATCGACGTTGTCGAAGGGCGCGGCGGCATGTTTTCTCTTGAAGGAGTGGAAGGCAAGCGGTTTTTGACGCGATCGAGGGCATTCACTTCTGAAGAAACAAAAGAATTGCAGCAACAAGCGTAAAAGAAAGCCAGCAGCGCTGGCTTTCTTTTTTTATGTTTTAATACAGCAAGAAGGAATATCCGCACTTTTCCCCCTTCGTATTTCCTTGTGAAAACTTCCCGATTAGCCAAAATGCCTCTCAGCCGAATATGTATTTTTCCCCACTGGAAAACCAGCCTTTTATTTGCCGTAAACCCTTGTCATTATTGGATTTAAGAGCTGGAAAATGCTATAATTAGAGAATGAAAGGTGGTCATGATCTTGACGAAATTAGTAAACCGGGTGTCCCATGAACAAGCCAATCAAGCAATTTCCTATGCGTCGCATTCCTTGGTTACGGAAGGGTTCGAAGTGACACATGAGGACAAGAATTTTGTGCGGTCGGTCTTGACGGGTGAACAGACGGAAGCTCAATTCCATCGGGCCATCAAGATGAAATTCGATGTCTAAATATCAGCATACCTCTCTGTATTGCTACCCGGATTCGGATGTATTGATTAATTTATTTGACATCACAGATGATGAAAAGCTGAAAGAGCTGGAAAAAGTCTATGCGCTTTTCCGGCTTTCTGAGTTAAAGATCAATCCGCCAAAAAATCCATCGAATATGGAGGCTTTTTTGGAAATTCATCGCTATATCCTGCAGGACGTTTATCCGTTTGCTGGAGAATTGCGAAGAGAGATGATTTCGAAGGGATCTTCTTCTTTCGCGCATCCTCAATTTATAGAGCCTGAGCTTCATAAAATCTTTCGGGCTTTGGAAGAAGAGGATTATTTGAAGAATTTGCCGCGGGATGAATTTATTTCCCGGCTGGCTTATTATTTAGCGGAATTGAATGCCCTTCATCCGTTCCGTGAAGGCAATGGCCGCACAACCCGCGAGTTTGCCCGGCAGCTTGCTTGGAACGCTGGATATCAGCTGGATTGGGAGAAGATTCCCGGGACTGCTGAAATCATTAATGCATTTGTGGACTCCTTTAATGCAAATAACGATAAGCTTGAAAGCCTATTAGATGAAATCATTTCAGCTAAAGCGTAAAGCCGGTCCGCAGATGGACCGGCTTTACGCTTGCGGTGTTTCAGGAGGAGCGGGATGTTCCCGGAGCCACTGGATGCCGAATTCGATTAACGGCTGCATATCGGCAATTTTCACCGAGGCTTGGCCAAGTGTTCCTTCCTGTATTGTGCCGGGATAGTCTTTTACGAGTTCCGGAAAGCGGTCCGAGTCCATATCTACACAGTCGTAGCTGCGCCAGACGCGTGTTCCGTTTTCCAATAAGGCGGCGCCTTGAGGAGAAGTGGTGCGATTTTCTTGCATGAATTCTGCGTAATGCAAAGCCGTACAAGAATCAAAGCCGGTCCCGATCAACAGAATCTTAACCGGGGCCTCCATCATTTTTTCGAGCGGAGATCCTGCGCCGAAAGATTCTTCAAGGGGCTGCTCGCGCATCCATTCGGAAGCTTTGCTGCCCCAGGCGATAAACGAATGGGAAGGATGCGGACTGCGAATCGTGCCCGGATGGCGATGGAAGCATTCCGCAATTTTGCCCATGCCGCGCATTTCGCTTAAAAAAGGATCGAATGCCGGCAAGTTTTCCCGGATGGGCTGGTGCCAGTTTTCGGGAACTGGCGGATTCATCCAATAGACGGGATCTGAGTTGTCAGTAGACTGTGAAGGCATCACTAAGGTGCCCTCAGCCGTAATGGTCTCAAGCAGGGCTTCTACTACCGCCTGTGCGCCTCCTGCAATCCATCCCATGGATTTAAGCGAGGAATGGACCATGACGTAGTCGCCTGCTCCAAATCCGAGCGTCTGCAGTTGTTTTTTTAACGTATGTTTCGATTGAAATTCAGGTGTATTTAAAATACTCAGTAATTCACTCAATTTATTTCCCCCTCATTTTCACTATAACATAATCGTGAAACTTGCTGTTTTGCTTTCAGCAAGCTAGCATTGAGAAGGGAATTCAGAGAGAGCAGCCAATGAAATGAAGCGAAAGGAATGTTGGAAATGGAAGCAAAACCGATGAAAGAATCAAGAACGATCCAAACGAAGCTGGTATTGCCGCCGGATACGAATCATATGGATTCGATCTTTGGGGGAAAGGTATTGGCTTATATTGATGAAATTGCGGGGATCGCAGCGATGAAGCACTCGAGCCGCCAAGTGGTTGTTACCGCTTCAATCGACTCTGTCGACTTTTTATCTTCTGCCCATGTGGGAGATGTACTTGAACTGGAAGCCAATGTGACGTCTACTGGACGGACTTCTATGGAAGTCTACGTTCGTGTGAAATCACAGAACTTGCAGACTGGTGAGGAAAAATTGACGACCGAATCGTTCCTGACACTGGTGGCGATGGGCGATGACGGAAAACCTACGCCGGTACCGGCGGTCATTCCTGAATCCGAAGGCGAGAAATTGTTCTTTGAAACCGCTCCTGCCCGGAGAGAATACCGGAAAATGCGCGCCAAAACGCCAAAAACCAAATAAAAAAGTGCTCCGAGAAAACTCGGAGCACTTTTTTATGAATAAGGTAAGAATATCAGATGTATATTGAGAACTTATCCACATGTGTATAAGTGTAAATAACAAAGTTCTTCCACAAAAAAACTGTATAACTTTTCAGAAATGTGAATAAGGGGCTGTTTATTGCAAAAATAACAGGATTTCAACCTTTTTTTCGGATTTTCTTCAAGTTATCAACAAGCTGGTAAATTTTTCAGCGCGCTTTTGGCAGCACGTACGGAGGTTTTATTTCTTGCGGCTACGGGTATGATTGTTCGCTGCTTGAGAAGGGCCAGAGAATAAAAAAAGCAGCCTAGGCTGCTTTTTTACTGGTTATTTTTTTGCTAGCAGTCCTTCGAAGTAAGCACCGAATTCTTTTGAACGTTTCAGGATTGTGCTTGAAGAAACTCCGAATTTTTCGCTAAGATCTTTAGGCGCCAGCATCGGTCCGTCAATCAATTCATGATCCTGAAGGAATCTCCAGTAACCGGCAACCAAGGCTTCCGGCTTCTGGACGGTCGGCTGTTGGCTAACCAGGTAGCTGTTTAAGATGCTTGTGACGTTATCGACCGTTTCTTTGTCGAATTTCGCTTGAGCAATATGGCTGCGGAGTTCTGCCATCACCGATTCGTGTTCCGGTGAAAGCTCAATGCTTTCTTCAACCGTGCCGGTCGAATATTTTACAATATGTTCTACTACAGTAAGGTAGTTATCCGTAATATACTGGCTGCCATCAGAAGCATTGGCAGTTTCCATAGAAGATTTCAATTGTTCAAAGAAAGGAGCAAATTCGCCGACGACTGTCAAATAGCCGTTAAGGAACAACGCACCATTTTCGCCGATGCGTGCATCCGGAAGCAAGATGGCAAGCAAGCCTTGTCCGTCTTCCATATCCGTTGGAGGCTGGTCAGTCATTTGATAAAGGTCGCCTGTGAATGCATCCTTGAACTGGGCAGATTTTTCGTTGCCTTGAATGTATTGGCCAAGGAATACGCGGACATCTTTCCAGTTTTGCAGCACTTCTTTCGTTGTCGGACGCTGCGCCAGCTCTATTTGCTTCGCTAAGAACTCTTCCCAAAGTTCAGGTTTTTGCATGAACAGGAAGTTTTCAATCACAAAAGCCTGTGCATCGTTTTCTGCCATCGATTCCATTAACCGGGGCTGCCATTCTTGCTGAAGCTGGCGGAAAGCCGGCAATTGTTCCTGATTCGGATTTTCCGAAAAGAACTGCTGGCGTACTTTGAATAATTCTTCGTTTACTAAATCATTAATTGAAACGGATTGTTGTTTTCCGTGACATTTTTTATATTTTTTGCCGCTGCCGCATGGGCACGGATCATTTCTTCCTACCATTCTAATCACCTACATTTTTTCTTGAGTGTAACACAAAATGGCGTTTCGCTCAAAAGTCGGAAGGTTCTGACGCCAATTTGCCGTATAGATACATATCAAATCGCTTGCCGTCGCGCTGCAGAAATTCGCGGAACACGCCTTCTTTTTGGAAGCCTAATTTCTCGTAGATCGCGATAGCGGGCTTATTGTATTCAAATACAGTCAGCTGAAGACGGTGCAGATTCAACTCATTCCAAGCATAATTCATCAGCAATTTCATCGCTTCGGTGCCGCAGCCGCTGCCTTGATAATCAGAACCAAGAGCGATTGACAGCCAGCCGACACGATGCGGCCATTCAATGTCTTCAATGGCGCATACGCCCATGAAGTTTTCGTTTTCAAGCGGGCGGATGGCGAAGCGGAAATCCCGATTAGAATTTTCATGAAGCCACTCTTCGGCCTGTTTCTCCGGGATTTCACGAATGGGCGAGGAATTATAATTGCGGCCGAATCCCGCTTCGCTATTCCATTTCCTGTACTCAGGCAAATCTTCAGCCCGCATGGCGGTCAAGCGGATTTTATCACCGATAAACATAAGAATTCTCCTTTAAGTGAATAATTTTATGTGGAGTGAATCGAGTATGTGCTGCGGCACGAAAAACCGAACCGTGACGAGCGGATCCACCACTTGGCTGATTTGCGTCTCTCCGGCTGCGCTCATTAGCATCGTCATTTCACTGACGCTCAGCTCCGTATAGGGCAAGAGCAAATCAATGGTTTCTTCAACGGCAATTTTCACCGCTTCATCCAGTGTCATGGCTGACACAAGAAGCGCAAGGCCTTCTTCATTTTGAAGAATCGGGTAATTCGGATGCACCCCTTTGATCAAGTCGAACGTGACTGTCGCCCGGCCGGGCACTTCAATGCCGGAAACGCTGACTTCACCATCGCCCATCGCGGCATGGAAATCTCCAAGCGCAAAAAGGGCGCCATCTGTGAAAACCGGGAAGTAAAGCGTCGCACCTTTGGTGATCAATTTGGTGTCCATATTCCCGCCATGTGCACCAGGAGTTCCGCAAGAAACGGGTTTTCCTTCCGGTGCTACGCCAATAACGCCGATCATCGGATTGAGCGGCAACTGAATCTGCTCATTAAAGATGGCCTTACCACCAACAATCGGAATGATTTTAGATTCCATTTTTTCAAGGCGATGGCCCATGACTCCGAGTTCGGGGCCAGTGACCATCACGCCTTGGTCTCCGATTTCTAAATCATCGATTGTCACTTTCAGCAAATCACCGAACTGGGCCCCTTCAATGAAAATTGGGCCGGTTGCCGGATTGATGGCGTCCCAGTCGATGGCTGACACTTCCTGGTCTTCTGATTGAATCTGATTTTTAAAGCAATCATAAGTCTCAATGGCTACCGTTTCTCCCGGCTGGACGCGAAGGACAGGTTCATTCAATTGAGAGAAACTGTAGATGACGCTTTGTGTGGATAAAGTTTTCATGAGGGTCACTACTTTTTTATAATATTTACACAATTGTAGCAATCATAAGCCGCAATAGCAAAAGCCGGAAAGTTGAAGTGCATCGCGGAAACGTCTGTAGTAAGATGAAATTACCATCACTTTTGAGGAGGGATTCCAGTGGTGCCCTATTCAGTAGAGACATTGATTGCATGGATGAAAGTCATTTTTTTGACGGCGCTGATTGTTCTGGCGTCCCGCGAGTTTTTATTCGAACCGGTTTCGGTCCATGGCCATTCCATGATGCCGACATTTGAAGAAGACGACAAAGTCATTTTGACTAAAATAAGCGGAATCGAAAATTTCGATTTAATTGTCTTTCAAGCTTCTGACGACAAAAACTTGATTAAACGCGTGATTGGGCTTCCGGGAGACCGGGTAGAGATGCGCGGCGATCAATTGTATTTGAATGGTGAAGCGGTGGAAGAGCCGTATCTGGAAGAAAATCGGGAGTGGGCAAAGCAGCATGGATTCCCATTTCTGACGGCTGATTTTGGGGAGTACCTCGTGCCGACAGGCTGTTATTTTGTGCTTGGCGATAACCGGCTGAACAGTGTAGATTCGCGCACCATTGGTTTTATAATGGAAGATGCCGTGATTGGCGAAGCGAAGCTCCGAATTTCCCCGTTCAAGCATTTTGGTTTATTGAAATAATGGAAGGCCCCGGATGGATCCATCCGGGGCCTTTTAGCATCTATTGATTAAAACAGGTTCAGCTTTTCGATCCGTTGGACAGCTTCGACGATCCGGCTTTCTTCAACCAGCAAACCGACGCGGATATATCCTTCACCGCTTGCACCGAAACCGCTCCCAGCCGCTACCGAAATATCGGCGTGTGCCAATAAATGATCTGCAAATTGAACGCTAGTAAATCCATCCGGGACTGGAAGCCAGGCGAAAAAAGAACCTTTCGGCGCTGTTATTTTCCAGCCGATGCGGGTGCATTCCCGTTCCAGTACAGACCGCCTGCTTTCATAAGTCTCAAGCAGATCCCCTACACACTGCTGGTCGCCGGTAAGCGCTTCTGCTGCAGCGAGCTGAAGGGCAGGCGATTGGCCGGCGAAGAAATGGTCCTGGATAAGATTGAGCGCTTCAATGATTTTGGAATTGCCGACCGCAAAACCGATGCGCCATCCGGCCATATTATACGTTTTGGATAAGGTGTACATTTCCACTCCGACGTCTTTTGCTCCTTTGGACTGCAAAAAACTTGGAGGCTTGACGCCATCGAATCCGATTGCCGCATAGGCGAAATCGTGGACGACGGCAATCTGGTGCGCTTTTGCGAACTCTACCGTTTCATCGAAAAAAGCCCGGTCCGCGACTGCTCCGGTGGGATTGTTCGGGTAATTCAAATACATCAGCTTCGCCCGTTCGGTTACGGAATCAGGGATGGCTTTGAAGTCAGGCAAGTAGCGATTTTCAGCCGTTAACGGCATTGTTTCAAAACGTGCCTCAGCTAAAGGCACACCGGACAGATAATCGGGGTAGCCTGGATCTGGAAGCAGTATCAGCTCATCCGGATTTAAAAAGGCAAGCGGCAATTCAACCAGCCCGATTTTCGTGCCGCCAAGAATCGCGACTTCCAGGTCGGGGTCGATGTCGACATCGTATTCGCGTTTGTAGAAATCGGCCGCTGCCTGGCGCAGTTCCTGGATGCCGCGGAAAGGGGGGTACTTATGGTTTTTGGGATCTGCCACTGCTTCCTGCATAGCTTGGATAATATGGGGAGGTGTCGGCTGGTCTGGGTTTCCCTGCCCTAAATTAATGACATCGCGGCCTTCTGCAATGGCGAGGCTGGTCTGTGCTGCGAGTTTTGAAAAGAATTGCTGAGGCAATTGCTGCAGCCTCTTTGAAAATTCCATGGGCGAACCCTCCTTATTTTCTAAATAATTGCACATCTACTCCAAATCTTATAGAGTTGAAGATAAATTGTCTACTGGAGGGGAAGGATATGAAGCTTGCTTGTATTCAAATGGATATTGCTTTTGGCGATCCTGAAGCGAATTTCCAGAAAGTCGAGGGGTATCTGGAAGAAGCAGCGGCGAACGGAGCGGATACAGTTGTCTTGCCGGAAATGTGGAATACCGGCTATGCGCTTACAGAACTTGATGTGTTGGCCGATGGCGCAAAGCGGACGGAAAGGTTCCTGACGGATTTTGCCCAAAAACATGGAGTGAATATTGTCGGGGGTTCTGTTTCGACTCAAAAAGAACGAGGATTTTACAACACGATGTATGTGGCGGATAAGTCAGGAAAATTGGTCGCTGAATACGATAAAGCCCATCGCTTCGGATTGATGGATGAGCACATCCATTTAGAAGAGGGAGAGGCGCTCGGCCTTTTCTCTTTAGAAGATACAACGTGCGGCGGCGTCATTTGCTACGACATCCGTTTTCCGGAATGGATCCGGGCTCTGGCCCTCAACGGAGCGAAAGTGATCTTTGTGCCAGCAGAATGGCCGCTTGCGCGAATCGACCATTGGCGGATTTTGCTGCAAGCAAGGGCAATTGAAAACCAATGCTTTATCGTCGCGGTCAATCGTATCGGAAAAGATCCGAAAAATGAATTCGGCGGCAGTACGCTCATCATTGCCCCGTGGGGAGAAATCCGTTTGGATATGGCGATGCAGGAAGGCATTGGCTATGCTGAGATTGATTTGGCGGAAGTTGAAGAGGTCAGAAAGCGGATTCCGGTATTCGAAGACCGCCGTGTGCCTCTTTATGAAAAGTATAAATGATCAAACAAAGAGCCGCCTTGTGAAGGGGCGGCTCTTTGTCATGCATGTTCAATTAAAAAATCGCCAAGTCTTGGAAAAATGAAATCGTAAGAACGACTGGCAAAGTTCCTGTGGAAGTCAAGGTCATGATCTTTCGGTTGCTCTGCTTTCTTTCAGGCTTTAAAAATTCCTGAAGGGCAGCATACCATACGGCAATGGATAATAACGCAATCAACAAAATGGCCACATCAATGTCCTCCTTTTCCCGAATCATTAACTTTCCGGCAGCTCTTCGTTTCTGAAATACTGAGTCCTGTAAAAAGTTTAACTTTTCAATCAAATTAAATAACATTAATATAACATATATTTACTTAGAAAAAATAATTTTTCCAAATTTAGTATAATGTCGGCTTTTTCATATCGATCTTCATTTGGCAGCTTTGGTTATACCGCTTAAATGGTTTTCACCATATGGTGGAAAGGTTCGCCGATTATGGTACATGATTCTGTGATGGCAAAACCGAGGCGATGGTACAAGCGGATCGCTCCTTCTTTTTGGAGATCGACATTGAGAGCAAGTTTGCCCCCGCCATTTTCTGCGACAATCGTTTCAGCGTATTCGAATAGGCGGCTGCCGATTCCCTGTCCTTGAAAAGCGGGATCGACGGAGACGGTATCAATATACCACTCGTCCAAATGGGCTTCCGGCTCGATGGTGCGTGCGTGGCCTTCCTGCTTAAGCTGTTTAATCAAATAGCGATCTAAAGCTTCCGCTTCTTTCCCGTGATAAAGGACCAAAATCCCGGCAATCGCCTCGTCCACTTCCGCTACATAAGTGAATCGATGGCTATGCCGTGTGTGTTCACCTTCGACCATAGTTCGAAGCTTCTGTAAAATTTTTTCGGGTTCATTTTCCGCAGTCATATGATCGGCAATTTCACCGATGGCATTGACGATGAGCGGAGCAACGGCTTCGCTGTCGCCTGGTCTCGCCTGTCGAATTTGGAAATTCATAAAATCGCTCCTTTTGCTTGCTATCTGGCAGCTATGCTTGAAATAATAGAGAGGTGCATATTTGTACATGCACATCCTGTACTGGCATTTCATCCAGTATATCGGAAAAAATCTTTTTATGGGAAGCGGCTGGAAAGAGCCGCAGTTATCAGGAGGCACAGCTGCATGGAAAATACGAAGCACGTCCTCGTTTATGGGGATGCTTTTGTTGATTATATTGCACAGACGATCGAGAACAATTCTTTTAATCGGCATTTGGGGGGCGCGACCGTCAATGTAGCGGCCGGTGTCAGCCGTCTAGGGATCCCTTCGGCCTTCATCACCATTTCAGGGGACGATGAAACTTCGGTGTTTGTCCGAGAGGAATTGGAAAGGGAAGGAGTCAATTTAGCGTATTCAGTATTAATGCCCGAAAAGCGGGTCAGTGGAGTTTACGTGCATTTAACGCCCGAGTTCGACCGCATATTCGCCAAATATGAAAATGACACGCCGGATCTTCAAGTGATGAAAGCCGACTTGCAGGAAGAAGCTTTTGAAAAGGCGAGTGTCTTTCACATTTGTTCCGGTACGACGTTCCATCCGGATGCGTTGTCGACCACGTTGGAAGCGATGAACATGGCCAAAAAACATGGGGCAATTTTTTCATTCGATGTCAACATCCGTCCGCTTCGCTGGGAAAGCGAAGAACAATGCCGGGAAACGGTAAAAGGTTTTCTGCCATCTGTGGATGTGCTGAAGCTTGCTAAAGAAGAGGCCATTTTCTTGATGGAAACTGCTACATGGGAAGAAGGCATTGAACGTCTTGCTGAGTTCCAAATTCCGTTGATTTTCGTAACGGATGGCGAGAACGGAACCTATGCCGTCTTTGAAGGAGAGATTCTCCACGTTCCGGTGGTGCCGGTAAAACCGGTCGATACAACCGGAGCGGGAGATGCGTTTATGGCGGGGATTCTGCGGCATATCCATTTGAACGGCTTGCCTGCTACGCGTGAAGAAGTCATGGCATGCGCTCATTTCGGCAATAAACTCGGCGCCATTTGCACGACAAAGCCAGGCGCTTTGACTGCGTTGCCCCGGCTGGAAGAGCTAGAGAATTTTTTTGATTGAGGGATTTTAACAAAGGAGAGATGGGATATGGCGAAACACAGTTTTCATTTAACAGCGAATTGGCCAGGACTCCGAAATGATTCGGGAGAAATCGAAGCAGGAAATCTAAAAACAAAAATTTCGATTCCACCGGAGATGGATGGCCCGGGAATTGGGACAAATCCGGATGAAATGCTTCTCGGTGCAGCCGCAACTTGCTACATTATTACGTTGGCAGCTATGATGGAACGCAGCAAACTTGAAAAAGAATCCTTGACTATGGAAGCGGAGGGGATTGTGGATGTGACGAATGGCGTCTTCACCTATGAACGCATTATTCATCGCCCCCATCTCGTATTGAAGCAGGATGCTTCTGAAAAAGACGTAGCATTAGCTAACAAGCTCGCTGAAAAAGCAGAAGCCTCTTGCATGATCAGCCGGGCGCTCAAAGGCAATGTAGAAATCGAATTGCAGCCTACAATCGTTCTGGCAACTCAATGAAATTCAAAAGCCGGCAGGAAGCATTGCTTTCTGCCGGCTTTTATTGATCAGAAAGTATGGACATTGGATTTGCACTACCGCTTTCCTACTTCATTAAGCTCTGATTTCTGATTTCGTGGATCTGGTCGGAAGGATAAGTGAAAGGGCCAGCCAGATCGGTTTGGCCGATGACATACATGGCATACGCCACTCTACGGGCCCGGACCGGTTTGTATTTTTTCAGTTTGCCGACCATGAGCGGGCTGTAAATAGGGCTTAAAAGGCTGGCCAGCTTTTCGCCGAGACGGAATTCCTTGCGGTCGCCGAGCAGCAGCGAGGGCTGGAAGATATGAAGCGCCGGCAGCTGCAAGTTTTTTAAATCCCTTTCCAATTGACCTTTTGTGCGGCTGTAGAATACTTTGGACTCAGCGTTTGCGCCAAGTGCAGAGACGATGAGAAAATTATTTACGCGATGCTGTTTGGCGAGTTCCGCCAATTTCATCGGATATTCATAATCGACTTTTCGAAAGGCTTCCTGCGAGCCGGCCTTTTTTATGGTGGTTCCTAGGCAGCAATACACATCATTTACATTCAGGTGTTCTTCATAATTTCCGAGGCGATTGAAATCGACCAGGACTTGTTCAAGCTTCGGATGCTGGACATCTATATATTTTCGGACCAGAATTTTTACGGATTCATAGTTAGAGCTTTCAAGCAGAAAATGCAACAACTCATGCCCTACCAGGCCACTGGCGCCGGCAATCAATGCGGACTTATTCTCCAAACTCATCGACTCCTTCAAGCTTTTTTATATTGTACAGCTATTTTCATAAAAACAATAGGTGGAGCATCAGCTTTTGCTTTGTTTATTTACTTGAAGGAGTACAATAAGAATAAAGAACAACGAAGTGAAAGGACGAAATAGATGAAACCAGTTATCGTAGCCGAAAAGCCGAGCCAGGCAAAAGCCTATGCTGAAGCGTTTAAGACGACAAAACGTGATGGCTATATGGAAGTGGCGCCCGATCCGATTTTTCCGGAAGGGGCTTACATCACTTGGGGAATTGGCCATCTGGTGGAGTTGAAAGAGCCGAAAGCCTATGATCCGAAATGGAATAGATGGTCTCTTGCTGCCTTGCCGATTTTGCCTGAGCGCTATCAATTTCAAATAGCGAGAGGCAAAGCCCAGCAATTCGGAGTGATCAAAAAGCTGATCCAGCAAACGGATACCGTTATCAACGCCTGTGACGTGGACCGGGAAGGCTCGAATATTTTCTACAGCATTTATTACCATACCGGCGCGAAAGGAAAGACGATCCGCCGTCTATGGATCAATTCGCTTGAAGTCGATGAAGTGCGGAAAGGATTCCAGCAACTCCGGGACAACCGGCAGGATCTTTTGCTGTACCAGGAAGCGAAGGCCCGGCAGATCAGCGACTGGCTGGTCGGCATGAACGGCTCCCGCCTGTATTCGCTCTTGCTCCAGGAAAAAGGCATCCGCGAGGTGTTCGCAATCGGCCGGGTGCAAACGCCGACCGTGTTCCTCATTTACCAGCGCGAAAAAGAAATCGAAGCGTTTGTGCCGGAACCTTTCTATGAAATTGAAGGGATCTTCAAAGCGGAAAAAGGAAAGTATAAAGGGAAAGCAAAGATTAAAGCAAAAGAGCGGCAGGAAGCGGAAGCCCTGCTGTTGAAGCATCAAATTGGCGGAACGGAAGACGGGGTTGTAAAGCAGCTGAAAACCACGGAAAAACGGATTCAGCCGCCGCTTTTGCATTCTTTGTCCACCTTGCAGGCAGCAGCGAACCGGAAATGGAAATACAGCCCTGCTAAAGTATTGTCGGTTATGCAAGGCTTATATGAAAAGAAATTGGTCAGCTATCCGCGCACGGATGCCCAGCACATCACGCCTGCTGAATTCAGTTATTTGGCGAATCAAGTGGAAGCGTACCAAAAGCTGATCGGTGCAGAATTTCCTGTAGCTTCGCGGACGCCGAAAAAGCGCTTTGTCGACAGTGCAAAAGTACAGGAACACTATGCCATCATCCCGACAAAATCGATTCCGACCGCAAGGAAACTGGAAGGGCTCGCCAAAGACGAGCGCAATTTATACGAAGAAGTGCTGCGGACTTCGCTTGCGATGTTCCACCGTGATTACCGCTATGCAGAAACGAAAGTGACGACCGATGTTAAAGGCCTCGATTTCTTTACAAAGGGAAAAACCGATTTGGAGCAAGGCTGGAAAGAGCTGTTTCCGCCGGCGAAAGAAGCAAAAGCGGAGCCGTCCTTGCCGGAACTTCGGGAGCAGGAGCCGGTAAAAGCGAAAGTGGATATTAAAGAAGGCATGACAACACCGCCTAAGCCCTATACAGAAGGGCAATTGATCGCCATGATGAAAACGTGCGGGAAACTGGTAGAAGATGCAGAAGACACCGAAATCCTGAAAGAAATCGAAGGGCTTGGAACAGAAGCGACGCGAAGCGGCATCATCGAGACCATCAAGCGGCATGAATACATTCAAGTGAAAAAGAATATCGTCTCCATTACCGACAAAGGGCGCATCCTGTGCCAATCGATCGAAGGGAATCTGCTTTCAAGCCCTTCGATGACCGCAAAATGGGAAACGTATTTAAAGAAAATCGGCAAAGGGGAAGGCTCTGCCGAGGTGTTTTTAGCAACCATCGCGAAGTTTATCCAGAAATTGCTGGATGAAGTGCCGAGCCAAATGAAAACGAATGGCTTGCCGGAAAAAATGCCGGCTTTGGAAGGCAAAGACGAAATTGCGATTTGCCCAAGATGCAAAAAAGGAAAAATTGTTTTTCGAAGAGGATCCTTTAATTGTACGGAATACGACAATGGCTGCAAACAATCATTTCCTGCCATTTTCGCGAAGAAACGGCTGACGGCCAAACAGATTGAGTATTTGTGCACGAAAGGAAAAACCCCTGTCATCAAAGGGTTTGTTTCAAAAAATGGCAAGAAATTCAGTGCGCGATTGGTGCTGGAAGAAGGCAAATTGAAAATGGAATTTTAAGTAGTTTTGCCAAATCAGAATTTCGGGTAAAGAAAAGAAAGGCATTACGCGAAAGGATGATGGATATTGGCAACGATGACTATCTACGTAAAAGAAGCGACAGCAGAAAATCCGATTCAAGCACTTGAATCGGTGTTGATGAATATGGAAGAAATCGAAAGAGCGCTCGTTGATACCGAAGAAGGCGAAGTGAAAATCACTTACGATGAAATGCAGGTTGGAGAAGACCAGATTGTAAAAAGAATCCAGCTTGAAGGTTTTCAGGTAAAAGAAGATTAATCACCTAATAATCTCATTTTCTGATTTGCAAAAACGGAGATGGATATGAAAAAGGCTGTGCCTGCCGTTTCCCCGGGAAACAGCAGATACAGCCTTTTCTTATTCATATTTTCCTATTAGCGGAACGAACCGAACGTAATTTAAAGTGGTGGTGGTCAATTTTCCTTTGTCGTTCTTTTCAATAAGCTTTAATTTCTGGACCAGGGTGCTGCCGATTGGGATCACCATTTTTCCGCCAGGCCCCAATTGATCGACTAATTCTTTCGGCAGTTCAGAAACGGCAGCGGTGACCATGATCCGGTCAAAAGGCGCTTTTTCTTTCCAGCCCATACTGCCATCATCCAGTTTGAAATGGATGTTCTGAAAACCGGCTTTTTGGAGCCGTTCTTTTGCGCGTGTGTGCAATTCTTTAATCCGTTCGACCGTATAAACCGTTTTTGAAAACTCGGCAAGCAGCGCCGTCTGGAATCCGGATCCGGTTCCGATTTCAAGAACGGAAGAATCTTTTTGAAGATCCAGGACCAGTGTCATTTCCAGCACAAGTGAAGGCTGTGAGATGGTCTGCTCGTATCCAATAGGGACCGCTTCGTCCAAATGGGCCGCTTCTTTATGAATATCCATAAAGAAGCTTCTGTCCAATTCACGGAAATAAGATTGAATCTCTTCTTTGCGGCTTTTTTCCATAGCACTCACTCACTTTCCAAAAGGGGAGTTCAATCCAGAAAAACGAATAGCAGCAATATACTTTCTATTCTTATTTTAATGAAAAGCAGTGGAATTTTCTAATAGGCTACTTGGTTTTCTTTGAATTGGCGATTGTTGAAGCCAGTCGGTCAATGACCGGCACGGTGCTGGATTTCGTATTTTGGGTCAGGATCGAGTAAGTCAGCCATTCTCCGTCTTTTGTTTTAACGTAGCCTGAAAGGGCGCTGACGTTATTCAAACTGCCGGTTTTGGCAATGACATTGCCTTTGGCTGCACCTGTCGTCAACCGCTGGCGCAATGTTCCGCCAACAAACCGTTCTTTCGCTCCGGCGACCGGAAGGCCATTCAAGTAACTCTTATACCAAGGTTCAGACCGGACATGGATCAGCAATTTGCTTAATTCTTTTGAAGTGGTTTTATTGGCATGAGACATGCCAGAAGCATCTTCGAATTTCCATTTGCTCATATCCAATCCAATGGAAGCGCCGTAGTCGCGCATTACTTTCAGGCCTGAATCCCAGCTACCGTCTCCGTAAACCTGTTTGCCCATTTCTTTTGCCAAGACTTCGGCGTGGGTATTATTGCTGAGTTTTAAAAACGGAACCATCAGTTGCTTCAAGGGCATTGAGTTTTTGGTCAATAAAACACGTGCATTCGCTGGCGTTTTGCCTGAAACCGTTTTAGAAGTGGCAACAAAACGAATTCCTTTTTCCGAAAGCGATTTCTTGAAGACGTCTAGTGCATAAGCGGTCGGATTGGAAACGGCGATCCACTCTTTCGTGCCGTCATTGCCAATCGGGGCATTGCCGGTAATGATGACTTTTTTGGTACCGTATTGGCGTTCGATCTTTAACGTGTTGCGGGAACCTTTCGCGACCGTTTTGGACTTGTTGATGATTTGAACCACGTTTGTGGCAGGAGTCAAAGTGACCTTCGCCGGTTTTCCTTGGCTGGAGGCTTTTGCATGCACGATGACGGATCCGGTATCGTAATCTGTATTCGGCGCTAAGCTCAAGGCGGAAATTTGAGCAGCGTAGTAATAGGATTCGTCTTCTTTTGAAATTCCTGGAGACAAGCGGTCAGCATCGTACCAAGTATCGTCGCCGATCAAATGGCCGGATAGGCGCTGGACTCCGCGTTTCGATAATATAGAAGCAAAGGCATCAAAATCTTTTTTCAGCAAGGTGGGATCGCCTTGTCCCCGTAAGTAAAGGTTGCCGTATAATGTGCCTTTGGCGACAGAACCGTTCGTCAGCACTTGTGTCGTGAAGCGATGGTTTTCACCGAGCGTCTCGAGAGCGGCAGCAGCCGTCAATGTTTTCAATGTGGAAGCGGGTGTGACCAATTGGTTCGAATTCTTTTCAAATACGACTTCACCCGTTGTCGCATTCTGGACCGTGACGCTATGGGTAACCCCTTTTAATCGGCTGTCATTCAAAACAGATGCGGCAGAACTTTGAAGAGATGAATACGGGGAAGCGGCATCAGCGGACGGCGCTGTAAATGCGGCGCCGCTAAAGAACATGGTAAAAGCGACCATTCCCACCATCATTTTCTGTTTAATTTTCATATTTTCCTCCTGAATTTTTTTAAATTTATTCCATTTTATCATGAAATTATCAGATAATACTGTAATTATTAAAATCTTTTTTGTAAAATACATCCAAACTTTTCAATTCGACAGCATTATGTTCTAATGAAAGCAATTAAGGAGGTAGAGAAATGGCCGAAGAATTAACAATTCGACTTATGGAACAAGGATTGGCGGCAACGGCAGAAAAGATGGAAACGGCTACCTTTGGAATGGGCTGCTTTTGGGGGCCGGAAGCCCGCTTTGGAAGCCTTCCTGGAGTCATCCGGACGCGTGTAGGATTTTCTGGCGGAACTTCTTTGAACCCAAGCTATCGGGAAATGGGCGACCACACTGAAACGGTGGAAGTCGACTTTGACCCGGCAATTCTCACTTACGAAGAGATCCTTCTGCACTTTTGGCAGAACCACTATCCAAACCGTGATCAATACAAAGGACGGCAATATATTTCCCTCATTCGCTTTCACAACACAGAGCAAGAACAAACAATCGAAAAAGTGAAGCGGCAAATGGAGCAGGAAATAGGCGAGGCAATTGAAACCGATATTGCTCCTTTCACCGATTTCACATTGGCCGAAGAACGGCACCAGAAATATTATTTGAAGCGCTATCCGAAAGCGGTGGTGCAGTTAGCGCCTTTGTATCCGGATAATGGACTGCTGGTCGATTCAACGTTTGCTGCCCGTTTGAACGGTTTTGTCAAAGGGTTCGGGAATCGCCAAAATCTCAAATCGGAGATTGCGGGCTGGAACATCGCTCCCGAATATCAGGAAATCCTGATCAATAAACTGATGGCCATGAAATGGTAAAGAAAAAACGCTTGAAATCCATTCAAGCGCTTTTTTTCAGCCCTTTTATTCGCCTGAACGCGATGTTATCCGGGTTTTGCGGGTAAACAAAAAGAAAGGAGTTAGAATGACAAGCCGAGGAGGAGGAAAATGGACTTTCTGCCCCATGACTATGCCGTAATTGCTGGGCGGCTGCTGCTGTCGGCTTTTTTGAGCGGAATAATTGGCGTAGAACGGGAATCCAAACAACAGCCGGCGGGGTTGCGGACCCATCTGCTCGTTGGAACCGGTTCCTGTCTGATGATGATTTTGTCCGTAACGGGCTTTGACCTTTTTATCCAGAACGATGATGAGAACATCCGCTACGATCCTTCCCGCATTCCTTCCTATGTCATCAGCGGCATCGGTTTTTTAGGAGCCGGCACCATTATTGTCCAGCGGGGATCTGTCAGAGGTTTGACAACGGCCGCTTCTATCTGGGTGGCGGCTGGTGTTGGGTTGGTTACAGGGATTGGCATGTATTACGTAGCGCTATTGGCAACCCTCATCGTATTGATCACCTTGTACGTTCTTGAGAAGCTGGAGAAAAAATATTTTTCGTTTCATCGGCAAAAAGAAATGCTGGTCATAGCGGAAGACCGGGAGAACTCGTTTAAACAAATCAGCGAGTCCTTTGAAGAAAATGGACTTTCCATTCTGGATTTTCAAATTGAATCGCTTGAAGCCTACAGCGACAGAAAAGTTTCAAGCTACACCCTTATCTTTAGCGAAGGGCAGCTAAAAAAAGAAATGGAAGTAATAAAAGCCTTGCAGCGCTTGGATTTTGTCTACCATATAAAAATTTAAGAAAGCTGTGAATGAAAAATTCACAGCTTTTTTGTATTGATTTATTTTATATGCTGTTCTATTATTTATATAACAACTGTTCTATGTGATATAGAACAAAGAGGTGAGAAAATGTTTATTGAAATCGAACCGGACTCTGCTGTCCCCATTTATCTTCAATTGGCCCAGCAAATCATGGAAGGCATTGCCAGGGGAGAATTGGCACCTGAAACACCGCTGCCTTCTGTAAGGGCTTTTGCAGCGGACTTAGGTATGAACATGCATACCGTGAATAAGGCTTATCATTATTTGGAAGAGAAAAAAATGATTGAAATCGTTCCAAAAAAAGGGGTTTTTATACACGCAAATGCGATTCGTTCAGCCAGTACTGAAGAGAAGGCCCGTATGGAAGAGGAACTTCGGCCAATTTTGGCAGAAGCCCTATGCCTTCAATTGAACAGGGAAGAGCTGGCTGGGATGGTCGAGAAGATGGTGAGGGAGATAAGGGAGGGATCTGAATGACAATAGGTTTGATGGTTTTCATTATGGTATTGCTTGCAGCAGTTCAAGCGTTCATGCCTTATTTGGTCAAGGCTACGGAGGTTTTTGGCATTTACGTTCCGGAGCCTCATTATCGGCAGGAATTTCTCGTTCGGCTAAAAAAGAATTATAGCCGCTTAGTGCTGGCAGGTGGGCTTACGTCCGTTCTTTTCTACGCATTAGCGGTGAATCTCTTGCATATTCCAGAAGGCCAGGGCGTCATTTGGGGAGTAGGGCTGCAATTAGGGATCGTCGCATTCAGTATGGCTCTTTATTTTAAAAACCATTTAACGGTGAAAAAAGAAAAGCAGCAGCAAGGATGGGTGCTTGGAAAAAAGGAAAAAGTTATCGTGGATCTCCAGTTCCGCAATGACCTTGAAATGGTCTCAGGCATCGCTTTCCTGCTGCCCATGCTGATCACTGTCGGATTGATCGCTTTGACGTTAACTCTCTACAGTCAATTGCCGGACAAGATACCGGTCCATTGGGGGGCGGATGGCCAAGCGGACCGTTTTTCCGAGAAAACCATTTTCTCCAGCATTTCGATGCCGGTGATTCTGCTCATTATGCAAGTGCTCTTTTATTTTATGAACCAAGCGAGAAAAACAAGCGGCTCAAAAATCAGCGCGACGCAAAAAGCCCAATCCCGCAAAAGGGAGTTGGCTTCGCGGAAGTACGGAAGCTGGCTCCTATTCGTCACGTCGATATCTGTGACGCTGTTGCTTGGGAGCCTGCAGCTTTCCTTGATCTATCCGGAACTTGGCGGAGCGCTTTGGGTCATGGCGATGACGATCGGATTCGCGATCCTGGTTTTGGCCGGTACGGCTCTTTATACGGTCAAAATCGCCCAGTTCGCTTCAAGTCCTGCAGCTGGCCAAAGCGAATCCGGCATTATCGATGCAGACAACGATCGGCATTGGAAAGCGGGCATCTTTTACGTCAATAAGGAAGATCCGTCAATCATGGTGGAAAAGCGGTTCGGCATCGGCTGGACGGTCAACTTAGGAAACCCAAAAAGCTGGGTGATGGTGTTCTTGCCGCTAGCGGCTATTTTGCTCATTGCTTTTTTGGTCAAATAAATAAAGCTTAGCCATAGAAGAAGGAGGGAGAAATTATGGATCAATCAACGATTGTACTCTTGCTTTTGCCGATATTGTTCATTCAACTTGGTTTAATGATTTTTGCACTGGTAGATTTGATTAAGAATCCGAATCCAAACGGACCAAAATGGATGTGGGCCGTTCTTATCGTTGTTGTGAACATCATCGGCCCTATTTTGTACTTAGTGATCGGGAGGCGGAACTATTGACGATTTTAGAAGTCCGGAATTTGACGAAAAGATACGGCGAGCAAGTGGCTGTCAAAGATCTCTCTTTTGCTTTGGAAGAAGGGACAGCGACGGCATTGATCGGCCCGAACGGCGCAGGGAAAACCACCACGTTGTCCATGTTAGCCGGACTGCTCCGGGCAACAAGCGGCTCAATCAACTGGCATCGGGAATCGGGTGTGGGGTTCTTGCCCCAGCATCCTCATTTCTTTCCGTGGATGACGGCACTGGAATTTATGGAAATGGCAGCGAAACTGAGTGGCGTGCATTCAAAAAATGCTTTGTCCCAATCGAAGAAAACATTGGAATTTGTCGGTTTGGGGTCGGTTCAAAACAAAAAGACCGGTACTTTTTCCGGAGGGATGAAACAGCGGCTTGGATTAGCCCAGGCGATTGTGCATGAACCGAAGCTCTTATTGCTGGATGAGCCGGTCTCCGCTCTTGATCCCACCGGCCGAAGAGAAATCATGGATTTATTGAAATCTTTGCAGCCGCATACGACGGTTCTCTACTCGACACATATTTTGAACGATGCGGAACAAATGACCGATCAATTGCTTTTTATGCAGCACGGAAAGCTGGTTGAGCATGGATCTCTGGGAGAAGTGAAGGAGCGATACGCGGAACCGCGCATTCGGATCCGTTTTCAAACAGCCAGGCAAGCTGCCGCATTTGCCGGGCAGGTATCTTGGCCGGCAGATCTGGATGGATCGGCCGTGGAACTGGCTATTGAAGAAGAAGGCGATACAGCTATGAAAAAAGTACTGGCCAAGCTCGCTGACACTTCTGAAGGCGTAATCGGTGTAGAGCAGAAGACAGCCACATTGGAAGAAATCTTTATAAAGGTGGCGGGCGGCAAATGAATCAATTTGGTGTTTTATTCCGTAAAGAATGGCGAGAAAACCTCCGCAATTATAAGATTTTCTGGATACCGATCGTTTTCATCCTTTTTGGGATTCTTGAACCCGTCACGAATTACTTTTTGCCTCAGCTATTGGATTCCCTAGGCAACTTGCCGGAAGGAGCAGTCATTGAATTGCCGGTGCCACAGCCTGAAGAAATTTTGCAGGCGGTCCTTGGCCAGTATCAGCTGATCGGCATGGCAATTTTGATCCTAGCCTATATGGGTTCGATAGCAGGCGAAAGAAAGAGCGGGACGGCCACCTTGCTTTATGTGAGACCGCTGTCCTTCCGGGATTATTTCCTGAGCAAATGGCTGATGGCGGGCATCACTGGCGTAATGAGCGTTTGGCTGGGGCTGCTGGCTGCCTATTACTATATTTTTCTCCTGTTTGAGCAAGTGGAGATCATTTCTTTTCTGCAGTTTGCGGGAACGTATAGTGTCTGGATTTTGTTGGTGATAACAATTGTACTTGCAGCAAGTGCTGCGATGCCGAATGCGGGAATGGCTGCTGCTGTTTCATTGGCTCTCGTTTTCTTCATGCAAATCGCAGACAGCCTGCTGGGGGCTTACTGGACATTTTCGCCGATGAAAATTCCGGCCTACGCAGCGCAATGGCTGTATGGAAAGCCGGACATGAGCGATTACTGGTGGACGCTTGCCCTAGCTATTGCCTTCATCCTAGCATTGCTCTTTTTCGGAATCTGGATGGCTAAAAGGAAAGCTTCGACTGCCAAAGTTTGACAGTTCGGGCCGCAGCAGCATGCTGCGGTTTTTTCATGTTCGTTAAGATTCCCAATAAGAGGAGCCGGCAGCCGGTCTTTTCAAATTCGAAATCCGCCATGACTATCTGTTACTATGGAAAAAAGGGGCGAAGAACGATGCTTCATCATGTAGAAATCAATGTGTCCAATTTAACGGAAGCGCGGGAATTTTATGAAGCGTTTTTGCCGGACTTGGGATACGAGCTGTATCAGCAATGGCCGGAAGGGGTCAGCTATAAAATGGGCAGGACATATGTGGTATTTGTCCAAACAGAAGAAGCGTTTTTGCCGAAAGGTTATCACCGGAAAGCGACCGGTTTAAACCATTTGGCGTTTCATGCGGATTCGCGGGGCCATGTAGATGCATTAACGGAAAAAGCCAGGGAAAGGGGCTTCCGCATTTTGTATGAAGACCGGCATCCGTTTGCTGGCGGACCGGACTACTATGCAGTATTTATAGAAGCGCCGGACCGGATGAAGTTCGAGATCGTGGCGCCCGAATGAAAAAGGGAAATGATTGATGCGAAACGGAACCCGGCCATTCGGCCAATTGTGAATAGAGGTTAGAGTATGAAAAAATTAGGTGCTTTATTAGTTGTGCTGCTCCTTTTATGGGGCTTTATTTGGGTTAATAATCATTGGATTCAAACAACGGAATTCACGATTGAATCGGAGAAGCTGCCGGAAGCTTTTGACGGCAAAAAAATTGTTCAGATTTCCGATTTGCATGATGCGAAATTTGGAGAAGGACAGTCTTCGTTAATCGAAAAAGTGGAGGCTGCAGAGCCCGATGCCATTTTCCTGACGGGCGATTTGATCGACAGCAATCGCTATGATTTGGAGAGCAGTTTAACGCTGGTCGATGCATTGGTGGAAATGAGCGAAGTCTATTATGTTCTCGGAAACCATGAAGTGGCTGTGAACAAAATTGACGAAATTACGGAAGCGCTGGAACAAAGAGGCGTCCACGTCTTGATGAACAAATCGATGGACTGGGAAATAGAAGGCGAATCGGTCCAGATTGCCGGAATCAATGACCCGTTGATGGATGTGCAGCAAACCGAGCAGGATTTCACCTATCATGCATTGGCAGAAGCGGGAATCGATGAACGTTTTACTCTGCTATTGGCCCACCGTCCGGAAATGTTCAGCGTCTACGCAGACGAAGAAATCGACTTAGTATTTGCAGGCCATGCGCATGGCGGGCAGATCCGCTTTCCAGGTCTTGGAGGCCTTTTTGCGCCGAGCCAAGGATGGTTTCCAACTATGACCGAAGGCCTTTTTGAAGAGGGCCCAACGCGTCTCGTATTGAGCCGCGGCTTAGGCAATAGCGGTTTTCCGGTGAGATTTTTCAACTTGCCGGAAATCATTGTGGTCACGTTGGAAAAAGCCTAGTGCTTTCTTCAAATTTGCCGGATTTTCAAACTTTACATTCCTGAAAACTCAATAAAATAAAAGCGTGCTATAATCGGAGTGAAAATGGAATTCCATGAGCAGCAAGGAGGCGTTGATTATGATTAAAAAGAAAGAAGTATCGCTTCATCCTTACTCATCAAAAGTGGCTGTCACTTACGATTTGCCATCCGATCAGCTTGAATTTACCGGCCTCCCCCAAGACATCATCGAGCGGGATGCGAAAAATCCGTTAAAGCATTTGATTATCATTAAAGCGCGTGATGAAGTGGCTGGATTTTTCGAGCTGGATGAATCCGATGACCGGAAAAAATACTCCAACAATCCTCGGGCGTTATTGCTTCGCGGGTATTCAGTGAATCCCAAGTTTCAGGGCCGCGGAATCGCGACAGGTTCCATTTATGCCCTTCCGGAATTCATCAGAAAAGAATATCCGCAATTTGATGAAATTGTGCTAGGGGTGAATGCACGGAATCTTGCGGCGCAGCATGTGTACGAGAAAGCCGGATTTGAAGATACCGGCCGGCGCCTGATGCGCTCAAAAGGAGAACAAATCGTCATGTGCCTTAGAGTCGAACGCGCTACTGAAAGTGCTTGAAAATAAATGGAAGGGCCGTCTGCTGAGAAAAACGACTCAGCGGACAGCCCTTTTTTATGCAGCAAAATACAGATGCTTGTGCAAACTGCAGCCCGGATTGAAAGCGGAATGGCACGACGGACATTCAGAACGGCACTCCAAATACTCCGCAATGCTCAATTGATGGCCGCAGCTCCCGCAGAGAACTGCTTTCTCATGGAAAAGTCCGGACGGCCATACTTGATGCCGGCCGCACCCGACGGCTTGATGGCATTCAAAGCACGGATAGTAAATTCCGCAGCAGTAAAATTTAATCGCAATGCGGTCCACTTCAGAATGGTAATGCCGGCAGCGGGTTTCAGGGTCTACGTCCAATCCTTTTACAGTCATTTCGTGTGCCATCCTTTTCACCCCTTTTTTTAAAATCCATTCGATATCATCGGAATCTTCTCTTAAGTATGTTACCCTTATAATGACAAATAATCGAATCAAATTCTTCGGGGCAAGGTGAAATTCCTTACCGGCGGTGAGCAGGAAACTGTAAGTCCGTGACCCGATCTTTAAGCAAATGAAAGTTTCAGGCATCCCCGCCTGGACTTTTGCATCGTCCGGTTCCGGCATTCGCCGGTTCCGGACAGGCACATTTGCTGGCAGTAAAGAGCGGTGGAGCTGGTGAAAATCCGGCACCGACAGTGAAAGTCTGGATGGGAGAAGAATTTGAAGGCTTATTTTGTTATGCTCTTTTTTCTAAATAGCTTCTTTTTTCATTTCGCAGCCAAGAAATGAAGCTTATTTGGCGTACCCTTTTAGCGGTGCCCATCAAAAAAGTGCATTTTTTATCCTCTTTTGTTTTTCCTTTCCTTGCCACCCGACAGCCCCTTGGTGGAAAGAATCCAGTTTAGCAATACCGAAAGGGTGTCCCTGACACCGAAGAACCCAGCATATCGGAAATCCGGACGTTTTTTTGGTATGCACAAAATGTGGCCGGTTTAGAGCCGGACATCAAAAGCTGCAGCAGCTTAAAAAGGAGCGTGATGTATTTGTTTACCGGGATTGTAGAAGAAGTCGGAACGATCTCTTCCGTTCAGCCCAAAACACAAGCGTTGGAACTGACGATTGCCTGTTCGCTGATTTTAGAAGACATGAAGCGGGGCGACAGCATAGCGGTCAATGGCGTGTGCCTGACGGTTTCAAGTTTCGCAAAGCAGTCATTCACTGCCGATGTCATTCCAGAGACGTTTAAATCGTCGGCGCTCAAAGAGCTGTCAAACGGTTCACCCGTTAATTTGGAACGGGCGATGCCCGCCAATGGCCGATTCGGAGGCCATTTCGTCAGCGGCCATATTGACGGCGTCGGCAAAATCCGAGCGGTTAGAAAAGAGGAGAACGCTTGGACAAAAGAAATTGAAGTTGCCCCTGCCTTGATGAAGTACATGGTGCATAAAGGTTCAGTTGCAATTGACGGAACTTCTTTGACTATTTTTAGACTGGGCGCTCGCTCGATTGCCGTTTCCCTCATCCCGACGACCCAAGCCGATTCAGTGCTTGGCCGAAAAGGGATAGGCGCACAAGTCAATATCGAATGCGATATGCTCGCAAAATATACCGAACGGATTCAACAAACTAAACCTGAAATAACACGCGATTGGTTAGCAGAAAATGGATTCTAATGGAGGTGGAAGTCTTGTTCTATAAAGTTGAAGAAGCCGTGCGTGACTTGAAAGCAGGAAAAGCTGTAATCGTGATCGACGATGAAAACCGTGAAAATGAAGGAGACTTTATTGCCTTGGCTGAATTTGCGACGCCTGAAATCATCAATTTGATGGCTGCGGAAGGACGAGGCTTGATTTGCGCGCCGATTGACGAATCAATTGCGGCCCGATTAAACATGCCACTGATGACGGATGAAAACACGGATGATTTTGGGACCGCATTTACGGTCAGCATTGACCATAAAGAAACGACGACCGGAATCAGCGCCTTTGAACGCTCCCATACGATCAAAAGTTTGGCGGATCCATTGGCAGAAGCAAACGATTTTAACCGGCCGGGCCATGTATTCCCGCTGATTGCCAAAAGCGGCGGTGTGCTTGTCCGCAACGGACATACGGAAGCAGCTGTGGATTTGGCGAAGCTCGCCGGTTCGGTTCCGGCTGGAGTCATATGTGAAATATTAAAAACGGATGGCACGATGGCGCGTGTCGATGATCTGCTGGGGGTGGCAGAGCGCCTCGGATTGGGAATTTTGACGATTGAATCGCTGGTTGCGTACCGCAAGGAACACGAACTGGCCATTTGAATGAAGAATTGCGAAGTGCGATAAAAATAATTTACATCAGCGATCGCTGATGTTCCAAAGGAGCAGACTAAATGACGATACATTATGAAGGATATTTAAATGGCGAGGGATTGCGGATCGGAATAGTGGTGGGGCGCTTCAATGAATTTATTACGAGCAAATTGTTGAGCGGCGCAGAAGATGCGCTAAAGCGCCATGGCGTGAACGATGAAGATGTAGCGATTGCTTGGGTGCCGGGAGCTTTCGAAATTCCGTTGGCGGCGAAGAAAATGGCGCAAAGCGGAAAGTACGATGCGATCATTACGCTCGGGACAGTTATCCGCGGTTCCACACCGCATTTTGACTATGTCTGCAGCGAAGTGGCAAAAGGTGTATCCCGCGTCAGCGACCAATCGGGAATTCCAGTGATTTTCGGCGTTCTGACAACCGATTCGATCGAACAGGCGATTGAACGGGCGGGCACGAAAGCGGGCAACAAGGGCTGGGAATCGGCTGCAGGTGCAATTGAAATGGCGAATTTGATGAAAAAGCTGTAATACTGGGCTCCGGAGCGTATGCTCCGGAGTTTTTTTGTCCCGAATCCTGCTTTCATTCTTTATGGGCTTAGGAAATGAAATAAGGGGAATGGGGATTGTAGGAGATTATTGAATGGAGGTCAGGGGAATGACTTATTTCGATATCGGCATCAAATTAGTGTTTGGATTGATCGCTTTATTGGTGGTCACCCGGCTGTTGGGTAAGAAGGAAATGTCTCAATTGACTCCTTTTGATTTTATCTATTCGATTGTATTAGGGGGGATTTTGGAAGAAAGCATTTATGATGACAAAGTCTCAGGCCTGCATGTCTGGTTTGCGGTGGCGGTTTGGGGAATTATGCTATACCTCATTGAGAAGTTATCGCAGAAATTCGATAACATCCGGATTTTGCTGAAAGGCGAATCGTCCATCCTGATTCGGGACGGTGAATTCAATGTTCGTGAATTGAATAAGAACCATTTGGAGATGGAGCAGCTGCGCATCATGCTTCGCCAACAAGGCGTCTTTTCCCTTCGCGAAGTGCAGGATTTGTATCTGGAACCGGGTGGGACGGTCAGTTTGAGGAAATATCCGAAATTCAGCGAGGTAACGCCTGCGATGCTTGATATAAAAGTAGAAGAGGAAGCCTTGAATTTTTTATTCGTTGATGAAAGAAAAGTGAATGAAGAGATTCTGAAGTATGTCGGAAAATCAAGCCAATGGCTCTATGATGAGCTTCAAAAATTAGGCTATTCTACTGTGAAGGATGTGCTGTATGCGGAATGGTCCGAAACGGACGGATTCTTTATAAAGACTTATAATGAGGATAAAGACGACATCAAAAAAGGGAATTAGGAGGATGGGGAATGAGGAAAAAGATTTTTTTGGTCCGACATTGCCAAGCAACAGGACAAGCACCGGAAGCCGGGCTGACGGCTAGAGGCGCAGAGCAGGCCCAACAGCTGGCGCAATTTTTTGAAGAAATGGAGATAGCGCATATTATTTCAAGTCCCTTCACCCGGGCAATCCAGTCCATTGAACCGGCAGCGAGCAAACTGGGGCTGCAAATCGAAATTGACAGCCGCCTTTCGGAGCGTGTACTGAGTCCGGAGGATTTGCCGGATTGGATGGAGCGTTTGGAAGAATCATTCGGCAACTTGGATTTGAAGCTGATGGGCGGCGAGTCTGGAAAGGAAGCCATGGCAAGAGGGATGGAAGTGGTGGCTGCTGCACCGGATCGCAGCATCCTTGTTTCTCACGGGAATTTACTGGGTTTGTTGCTTAAGAAAATGGATACGCGCTACGGATTCAAGGAATGGAAAGAGCTGTCCAATCCCGATGTCTATGAAATTGATATGGAAGAAGGCAGCGTCAAGCGAATATGGGCATGAAAAATTAGAGGGAAACAATTAAGGCATGCATTCGTTCAGTAAAGGAGGTGACTAAAATGGAAAAGCCGCGCAAATTTTCCTATCTGCTGATATTTGCATTGCTGCTGATAAAAGTCATTGCGTTCCGTGTGTTAATTTTTGATACACGTTCCATCGTTCACATCCTTTTTGTGGAGTTTCCAATGTGGGCATTAATATTGGCGATTCTGCTCATGCTTGTTAAGAAACGGGTTTGGCTGACTATTGGCATTTATAATTTTATCGTCTCTGCCATCTTTTTCGCGATAACGCTCTACATTCGCTATTATTCTACGATTCCATCCTATTATGATCTGCAGCAGACCACCCAATCAGCTTCTGTCGGACATACGATCGCTTTACTGACAAACCCTTACGATTTCTTATTCTTCCTGGATCTCGTGATTGTTTTCATTTTAGCGAAACGGCGGGAGGCCCCGCAAAAAGATGTGCGTTTGAAATACTTTTCAATCGGAATGGCTGCTATCTGCCTGGTGAGCACAGCCTATGCATTCAAACAGCCCATTATCGATGTCTCCTTTTTTGCAAAAGAAAACGGCTATATCCAGTCCCAGCTCGTTCAGATGTATCAACGGGCGAATGAGACGGCCCATGCTTCTTCCACAGAGTTGACACCGAAAGAACTGGAAGAGCTGAAAGGGAATAAATACGTCCCGGTCAGCTCTCACGAAACGTTCGGGTTAGCGGAAGGGCGGCATCTGTTCATGATTCAAGTGGAATCTTTGCAGACTTTTACGATCGGACGGACGTTGGACGGGCAGGAAATCACGCCGAACCTCAACGATCTGATAGAGGAAAGCGCCTATTTTTCGAATGTTTTTCAGCAAATCGGCGCAGGCACGACGTCTGATTCGGAGTGGATCGCGAATACCGGACTGCATCCGGAAGGCATGGTTCCGACGGTTAATAGTTTAAATGGAAAGGAAGCCGTGTCACTGTCCAGAATATTAAAAAATGAGGGCTACGGTTCCGCTACGTATCATGCCGATGATCTCGGCTTCTGGAATCGGAATGTTCTTTATCCGGTCCTTGGCTATGAAGAAGTCTATTCAATTGAGGAAATTCCGGATATGGAAGAAGTGGGGTACGGACCTTCAGACGAAGTGCTGTTCGATTTTGTATTAGAAAAATTGCCCGAGCAATTAAAGAAGCATGAACGGTTCTATTCGAACATCGTCACATTGACGAGCCATACGCCGTTTATTTTGCCTGAAGAGATGCAGCATCTCGAATTGCCTGATTCCTATGCCGATACGTATACGGGGAATTATTTGCAATCTATCCGCTATGCAGATGAACAGATCGGCCGTTTTATCGATGAGTTGAAGAAAGCCGGGCTTTACGACGAATCACTGATTGTGGTCTTTGGAGACCATTCCGGGCTGCACGGCTCTCCGGTAACAGAAGAAGATGAAGTCTTGCTCGAAGAATTTATCGGGCACTCCTATACGATGAAAGACCGTTTTACCATTCCATTAATCATGTCTGGCGGCAATTTATTTGAAGAAGGGCATCAAATGACGCGCTTGGGCGGCCAAGTAGATATTATGCCGACGATTCTAGCGCTGCTGGGAGTGGACACGGATACCCCGTTGATCGGCCATAATCTTTTTGAATATAAGAAAAACCTTTTAGGCATGCGCTATTATATGCCGGGAGGTTCATTTATTCAATCCGAGCAATTGTATAAAGCGGCCGGAGCCAAACTTCCCGACACCATGTACGATATGAAGACAATGGATACACGCGCTAAAAACAGCGCAACGAAAAAACATAAGAAAAATGCTTTGGAAATTTTAAAATACAGCGATACTTTATTGAAACCGTATATTGAAAAGTGAATGAGTAGGCGCCAAAGAGGGAATTGTTTATAATATGGAGTAAATATTGGAAAAGGGGGACTGGAGAGTGGTCAGAGAATTTGAAGAAGAAGTAAACCGCATGATGGACCAAATGTTTGAAAATGAAATGAAAAAAGTGAATGACTTGTTAGACCAAGAATTGCTCATTTCCTTGATTGGTGAAGTCAACGCCGGAAAATCTTCTACGGTCAATAAAATAATCGGCGAAGACATCGCCAGCACCAATCCGATGCCAGGCGAAACGGTCAGCGTCGATCCCTACAACATTCGCGGCTTGGAAAACATCAAGTTCATGGATACCCCTGGACTTAATGACCCGAACGACGAAAATCCGAAGAAAACACTTGAATTCGTCCAAAAATCCGATGTCGTGCTGTTCTTTTTGAATGCGGCAGGCACGGTTTTCTCGGACAGCGAGAAAGAAAAATTCATGGGCATCGAAAAGCACAACAAAGACATTCTCATCGTGTTGAACAAAATCGATGCAGCAGAAAACATCCCGTCCATCGTTCAATTTGTTAAAAACCACACAAACAATAAATACAAAGTCATTCCGATTTCTTCGAAAACCGGAGAAAACTTGGAAACCCTAAAGAAGGAAATTCTTTTTTTGCTCGAAAAGAAGGGAAAAGACCTGCTCTTCGCTAAAAGCATGAAAGAAAAATCAGCTGCAGCAAACCGCTGGATCATCGGTTCAGGCGTTTCGGCAGGCGTCATCGGGGCTTCTCCCATTCCGGGGTCGGATGTCATCCCGTTAACTTCCTTGCAGGTCGGAATGATCATCAAGCTATCAAAGCTCTACGATAAGCCGTTGACGAAAAAAGCGGCAAAAGACATGATCGTCATCACCGCGACCCAGACGATCGGGCATACCATCTACCGCCAGGCCTTGAAATTCATTCCGGGTGCAGGTTCTGTAATTGGCGGAACCGTCGCATCCGCGATGACGCTGGCGCTCGGCTACGGCGTGAAGTATGCCTATGAAAATAATATTGCCATTGACTACGATATGATCGGCGATCTGTTCCAGAAATACAAAAAACGCGAAAAAAATGCTTGAAGGTCCAAACCGCTTCTTATTTGAAGCGGTTTTTCATTTATGGGCCTTCCGTTTAGCTTGCGCCTTTTTTGAATGTGATTTACTTTTATAAAAACAGGCAGTGGAGGTAAGATATGAAAATTTTGGTGGTGGAAGACAACCCAAGCGTCAGTTCGATGCTGGAATTGTTTTTTTCAAAAGAAGGAATTGAAGGCAGCTTTGCTTCAGACGGATTAGAAGGATATCGGATGTATTCAGAACACGACTATGATTTGCTCATCCTCGACTGGATGCTTCCAGGACTGGACGGCATTGCCCTATGCCGTAAAATCCGGGAGCAGGGAGATGCGGTGCCGATTATTATGCTGACGGCAAAAGACAGCGAATCGGATCAAGTCATCGGGTTTGAAATGGGCGCAGATGATTACGTGACAAAACCTTTCAGCCCCTTGACCTTGATGGCTCGCATCAAGGCAGTGACAAGGCGGTCGCTGAAGAATGGACAAGTCCAGGCGAATGTGATCAAGACCCGGCATTTCCAGGTCAATCAGGAAACGAGAGCGGTGCTGAAAGATGGAGAAGCGGTCCAAAGCCTGACGCCGAAGGAATTCGACTTATTGGTCTTTTTCCTGCAGCATCCAAAACAAGTGTTCAGCAGGGAGCAATTGCTTGAACAGGTCTGGGGATATCAGTTCTACGGCGATGAGCGGACGGTGGATGTGCATATTAAAAGGCTCCGGAAAAAAATAGCGGGTGGAGAAGGGCTTTTCCATACGGTCTGGGGAGTTGGCTATAAATTTGAAGAACTTGCGGATTAAGTACTTTTATCAGTTGATTGCGAGCCACCTGAGCATCCTGCTCATCGCATTTTTGATTTTAAGCCTGTTATTTGTCCGGTATGTTGAAGACTTTGCCTACCAGGATAAAGCGGAAGAATTGGAAAGCTACGGACAGCAGATTCTCCAGGCGCTTGAGCAGTCACGGCCTGGAACAGGAATTCAGTCCTTTGTTCCGATTCTCCGGTCCCAAAATATTGACTTCATCGTCTTTGACCAGCAGAGCCGGATTCTTTATCCGGTTTCCGGGGCTTTTCCAACAGTCGAACTGACGCAGCAGGAATGGGGGGTGATTGAACAAGGCGAAACGCTTGTCGTCAAACGGGACGTCGACCGTTTTGAAAGCACCGTCACGTTTGTTGCGTTGCCTTATGTGGATAACGGCGGATTGGTTGGAGGGGTGCTTCTCGCTTCACCGATCAGCGGCACAAGTGAAATGATTTCAGAACTCAATAAATCCTTGTTGACCACCATCCTGATCGCTTTGGCGATTGCGCTCCTCTTGAGTTTATTGTTGTCCAAAATGCATGTCAGCCGGCTTCAGCGAATGCAAAAAGCGACGGCGATGATCAGCGAAGGGCATTACGACGTGAACTTGCCTGAATCCAATTTTGATGAATTCGGTGATTTAGCGGAAGACTTCAATCAAATGGCCCAAAAGCTCCGGCAGTCCAGCGAAGAAATTGAACGGCTTGAGAATCGGCGCCGCCAGTTTATGGCAGACGTTTCGCATGAAATGCGGACACCGTTAACGACAATTGCCGGTGTGATTGAGGGGCTGCGCAATAATATGATCGAAGAAGACCAACGGGAAAAAGGCATCCGGCTTGTCAGCGATGAGACGAAACGCCTGATGCGACTGGTCAATGAAAACCTGGACTATGAAAAAATCCGTTCCAATCAAGTGGAGCTGGAAAAAGAGGAGATTGAAGCGGAAGAGCTGCTGGAAATTATTCAGGAACAGCTTGAGCTGCAAGCCGCCGAGAAACACAATCGGATTATCGTGGAAACCGAACCTGGCCAAGTCATTTACGGCGATATGGACCGGCTGATTCAGATATTGACGAATATCGTCAGAAACAGCATCCAGTTCACTGAAAATGGACAAATTGTTTTACGGGCATACAGTACACCGGAATTCATGATCATGGAAGTGGAAGACACCGGAGTTGGCATTGATGTGGCAGAAATCGATTTGATTTGGCGGCGTTTTTATAAATCAGATCTTTCGAGAGGCAGCGGCCAATTCGGCTTGGGCCTTTCCATTGTTAAACAGCTTGTCACTTTGCACAATGGAGAAATTCAAGTAGAAAGCGAAAAAGGCAAAGGAACGAAGTTCAGCATCCAGCTTCCCGACAAAAGTCATGAAACCACCTAAATATGAGAGCCTGCAAAGAAAAGCATCCCTTTTCTTTGCAGGCTTTTAACTTTCCATCTCTTTTAAAACTTCGGTCATAGTTTATTCATAATTGCTTGGTAAAGTATTGTTAACAAGAAAAGAAAGAGGGCTGGATATGAAACAAGCAGTATACATTGCCATTGGCGTCATCGCCGCATCAGCGATATTTTTAATTGCCGGCTTCGTCAAGGGAGATGGCGAAGCAGTCGCGACAGTGAATGGCAAAGCGATTGAAAAGGATGCACTTTATGAAGAATTGGTAAAAACTTCAGGGCCCGACACATTGAATGCCATGATCACAGATGAAATTTTGGATCAAGAAGCTGAAAAAGCGGACATCAACGTGACGGAGGAAGAGCTGGACAAGGAAATGGCTGTCTATGAAAAATCCTATGGCGGAAAAGATGCTTTAGCGGCAGCAGTGGAATCGAGCGGCATGACGATGGAAGATTTAACGGCTGAAATGGAAAGCTATGTGAAAGTCGAAAAATTGCTTGGCCCGGATATTGAAGTGACAGATGGAGAAATAGAAAGCTATTTTGAAGAAAACAAAGAAAGTTTGGCACAGCCGGCTCAAGTAGAGGCAAGCCATATTCTCACAGCAACCAAAGAGGAAGCGGATGAAGTAAAAGAAAAACTTGCGGCTGGCGGAGATTTTGCTGAATTGGCGAAAGAATATTCAACAGATACGGCAACCGCCCAAAACGGCGGAGAACTTGGATTTTTCGGGACCGGCGAAATGGCAGCCGAATTTGAAGAGGCGGCATTTGCGATGAAAGTCGATGACATCAGCGATCCGGTAGAAACGGATTTTGGTTTCCACATCATTCAAGTGACTGACAAGAAAGAAGCCGCTGAAGCGACGCTCGAAGACAGCAAAGACCAAATCAAAGAACTGCTTTTCGATCAAAAGCTGAATGCAGCGTATACGACGTGGATAGCAGAAAAACAGGAATCCTATGAAATTGAAAATACATTAAACTAGGGAGGAATCATCAATGGGATACTATAATTCAAGTGAACCGAAGAAAAAACGCAGCGGCTATTTCGCTTCAAGCTTTACCGGTTTGATTGCCGGGGCGCTGCTCGTCGGAGTTGTACTTCCGGGCTTTACAGACAACGAGCAGGCTACCGAATCAGCGGTTAACGGCACATCAACTACAGAAGCGTCCAACAATGTCCAAAACGTTTCTCATATTGTTACGACCGATGTGACGGAAACGGTGGAGCAGACTTCTGGAGCCGTAGTCGGGGTTTCCAATCTTCAAAAAGCGCAATTAAATCCGTTCATGCCTGCAGCTGAAAGCGAAGCACAGGAAGCAGGCGTAGGTTCCGGGGTAATCTATAAAAAAGACGGTGAATCCGCTTATATCGTCACGAACAACCACGTGGTCGAGGGGGCTGAACAAGTAGTAGTGACCTTGGCGGATGAAACGGAATTGGAAGCGGAAGTATTAGGCACCGATGCCTGGACAGATTTAGCGGTGTTAAAAGTAGCGGGAGACAAAATCGAGACCGTGGCGGAGTTCGGAGATTCCTCTGTGCTGAAAGCGGGCGAGCCGGTGATCGCAATCGGCAATCCACTGGGCCTCCAGTTTTCCGGTTCGGTTACTACGGGAGTGGTTTCCGGAACTGAGCGCTTGATTCCGATCGATATTAACCAAGACGGCAAAGAAGATTGGCAGTCTGAAGTACTTCAGACAGATGCTGCGATCAACCCAGGCAACAGCGGCGGTGCTTTGATCAATAGCCAGGGACAAGTCATCGGAATCAATTCGATGAAAATCGCCCAAGATGCAGTGGAAGGAATCGGCTTAGCCATTCCGATCAATTCGGCTATTCCAATCATCGAAGATTTGGAGTCGAAAGGCGAAGTGGAGCGGCCTTCAATTGGGGTCGGCATCCTGGACTTAAACGACATTCCGCAGCAATACCGCGAAAGTGAATTGAATTTGCCGGCTGATGTCGAAGGCGGCGTTGTCGTTCAGTCTGTAGCGGATGGCTCTGGTGCAGCAAAAGCGGGAATAAAAGCGTATGATGTCATTGTGGAAATGGATGGAGAAGCTGTCAATTCAGTCATGGAGCTTCGCCAGCATTTATACAACGAAAGTGAAGTAGGCGATACGCTGAAAATGAAAGTCTATAGAGATGGGAAGATCCAGGAGTTCACAATTGAATTGACTGAAAGTCTATAAATGGAAAAAGGCTGCCGAAATCCTTCGGCAGCCTTTTTGAGTTCTTGATCTTTTCAAGAAATATATGTGATTAATTGCTGAAAAGACCCCACATATTGGAACTGATTCCCCAAATGATGATCGCGATAACAATGATGGTGAAAATCACGATGCCGAGTTGCACTGGACGGTATCCAGTCGTTCGGGGTTCCTGCAGCCCTTCTTTCTGTACCGGAGGGCGCTGCATCGTATCTTTATTTTCTTTCATGTACTTTTCTTCTTTCGGATCTTTTTCGCTCATTTTACTGCCTCCTTCTGTCGGTCTCCTTGTACATCCCATACCCTGAATGGAAGGTCTTTAATCAAAGAACTTCTCTTCTTCCTTTTCTTCGAGGCTTGTCAATTTCTTGGCAAGCTCCCGTCCGAATAAAGGAGAGGACTGAGGGTCGCGCCCTGTGAGAATCTGTTCGCTTCCCCAAACCACATACTCTTTTTCATCGGAGCCATCCGAATAATCAGCGATTTTTCTCATTTCGTCTTCAAGGCTGAACGGCAGCAGCCCGTCCACTTCTTTTGGCTCCATTTTGTTCGGATAGCCTGTTACTTTCAATCCGTCCAAAATTCCTTTACCGTTTTTCAGCTTCGTATAGACAAGCGGCGCGGGGCCATGGCACACAGCCGACACGATGCCGCCTGTCTCGTAAATGATGTTGATGACGGCCTGCAAGTCTTCATCGTGTGCAAGGTCAAACATGGCTCCGTGGCCGCCGACAATGAAAATCGCATCATAATCGCTTGCTTTCACATCTACAATTGGCGTCGTTTTATCCGCTATTCCGCGTTCGTAAAGTTCTTTATATCTGCCGTCAGGGTCGTATTCTTTGCTGAGGCTCAGCGGATCGACCACCGGTTTCCCGCCTTTGGGAGAAGCCAGTCCGACAATATGGCCTTCTTTTTCCAGTTCTAATACAGGTGCGAATAATTCTTCGGCCCACCAGCCGGTAACATAGTTATGTTCTTCATTGACATGTCCATTCGACAGGACTGCTAATACTTTTGCCATTCTGTTTTCCTCCTCAGAGAATCTAATCTAGTTGTCATTTACCCTTTCGCAGGAAGCTGAAACGTTCGGCGGAGTTTCGGCGCTTGCCAGATTTCTTCGGTGAGGGATCAAAAATCAAAATCGTTGACTCCCGACAAAAAAACCAGTACGTTTGATTTGTTATCTAATTATTTGGAAAAATATAAACAGGAAAGAGGATGAGAAAATGTCAGCATTATTCACTACATCGGTCACAGCAGTCGGAGGAAGATCAGGAAGAGTGGTATCTGAAGACAATATCATCGATATGCAGCTTGTTTCACCCAAAGAATTAGGCGGTCCGGGCGGAGAAGGGACCAACCCTGAGCAGCTTTTTGCAGCCGGGTATTCCGCTTGCTTCGACGGTGCTTTAAATCTGGTTATCCGGAAACAAAGAGCAGACGTTTCAAGCACGTCGGTTAAAGCAGACGTCCACTTTTTAAAAGATGAATCGGACGGCGGCTATAAAATTGCCGTAACCCTAAACGTAACCGTTGAGGGAGTGGACCAGGAGAAAGCGCAGGAATTGGTGGAAGCCGCTCACCAAGTATGCCCTTATTCAAAAGCCACAAGAGGAAATATTGATGTCGAATTAAAAGTGAATTAAATCATAGCAGAAAAAGCCGTTTGGAGATTTCAACATCTCCAAACGGCTTTTTGTTTGCATAAATCATAAGTAAGGGTACAACTTTTCAAATGAAAATTTAACAATAGACAGGATATGGTTTTAATAAAGAAGTGGAGGGTATTCACGTAATGTGCATTCAATTCAGGAGAGGAGGAAAAAAGATGGAGAAGGATCAGCGAGAACATGAAAAGAAAATGAAAGACATGGAACATGAAAAAAGAGAATCCGGAAACAACAGATATGCTGCAGAGGAAGAAGAGAAAAACTCCATCACTGAAAGAGGGCAGCCAGAACAAAATCCTACAGACCAAAACAGCAGTGGAAAAGCAAGCAATGATTCAGTTAATGCCGGAGGCAACGATTCGGATTATGATGGCGGACATCCAACTGATGTTTCCCCAGAGAAACGGTGAAAACCGCAGAAACTCCATCTACATCAACTTCAACTAAACCAAACTATACAGGAGGTTTTTATTCATGTTCTTTCACACAGGCGAACTTCAATACCATTCAAAACCGGACTCTCCAGATCCGGTATTTGCTAAAAAAGTTCAAGAATTGATTGGCGGGCAATTCGGAGAAATGTCCGTAGCGATGCAATACTTATTCCAAGGGTGGAGCACGAGAGGCAATGAAAAATACCGTGACCTCTTAATGGATACTGGTACGCAAGAGTTAGGGCACATCGAATTGCTGGCTACAATGGTAGCCCGTCTACTCGAAGGTGCGCCCGTGTACGAACAGGAAAAAGCTGCAAAAGACCCAATCATTGGTGCAATCATGGGTGGGATGAACCCGCAGCATGCAATCGTTCACGGTTTAGGAGCGTCTCCTAAAGACAGCAACGGGGTTCCGTGGAATGCCGGCTATATCGTAGCGAGCGGCAACTTATTGGCAGATTTCCGTGCCAACGTCAATGCAGAGTCTCAAGGACGTCTGCAAGTTGCGAGACTTTATAGCATGACCGATGACCGCGGTGTAAAAGATCTGTTTTCATTCCTAATCGCCCGCGATACAATGCACCAAAACCAATGGTTAGCAGCCATTAAAGATTTGGAAGCCAAAGAAGGGCCAATCGTTCCGTCTACCATTCCACCTGAATGGGAAGCAACTGAATTCTCACATATTCTTTATACAAATCCAGAAACAAGTACAGCTTCACAATTGCCATGGGCAAGTGGGCCGGCACCAGACGGCCATCCAATTACTGTAGAAAAACCGGCGCCATTAAGTGGACGCCCTATCTTGAAACCGGCTCCTCCAGAAGCGCATAATACGCTTCCGGCCGAAGACATGAAATAATAGCAAAAAGAACAGGCCCTTATCAAAAGGGCCTGTTCTTTTTTGGGGGAGGCAGGTGTGTTCTTTACGCCTCCCCCAAAAAAGCTGCCGAACGATATGTTTCAGCAGCTTTTTTCTAATTAAGATTGTCTTGGTTCATCATGGGTAGTCGTATGGGAAGTTTCTTTATGCTCCCATAACCGTTTGGTCAGATAGATATGGAAGAACCATTCGCCTATAGCAATAATAATGGCAGAAAAGATAGCTGGCATAATCAGCGAAGATTCCAAAATTTCAATCCAGACCATCCCGAGCAGCCAGACTAGCAAGAATGCAAGCACCCAATCACCTGCTGTTGCCACCTTGTTCGAAGTTTTTGGATAAATTACCAAATCTCCAATAAAGCCAACAATCGTGACCACGAGGCTTATCAAGAAAATATCCATCAATTCAATTCCATAGACAATGCCGAGTATCACAAACAACACGGCGAAGACCATTGCGAATTTCATCAGGATTGCTTCAATGGATCTCAATTCTGTCGCCTCCTCATCTCAATAAATGGAATTTTTATCCAAACAAAAACCCGGTCTTTCGTGAAGTCCGGGTTTAAGTGAAAGTTAAGAAGAAATAAAATCTCCGCCGTTGACATGGATTGCTTGCCCTGTAACGTAAGTGGAATCTTTTGAAGCGAAGTAGACGTATGCCGGAGCTACTTCGGACGGTTG
Organism: Planococcus ruber; assembly: GCF_022819085.1. Classification (GTDB taxonomy): domain Bacteria; phylum Bacillota; class Bacilli; order Bacillales_A; family Planococcaceae; genus Planococcus; species Planococcus ruber. The sequence continues at coordinate 988,235 of NZ_JALHAG010000001.1, forward strand.
CCCTCTGCGTTCCATCGGCGTATCGCCTCCGTGCTCACCTACTTTTCCAGCATCGAAAGAAGCGGGAATCAATGGTGTCCAAATTGGGCCGGGTGCTACAGAATTTACCCGGATTCCTTTATCGCTTAAGCTTTGCGACAATGAGCGGGTGAAAGTCGTAATGGCGCCTTTAGTCGCTGAATAATCGATCAGTTCGGATGAACCGCGATAGGCTGTCACCGAAGATGTATTGATGATCGAATCCCCTTTCTGCATATGGGGGATCGCTGCTTGGCTTAAATAGAACATACTGAAAATATTTGTTGTAAACGTCTCCATCAATTGATCAGGGGAGATGTTCAAGAAATCATCTTGCGGAAATTGCTTGCCGGCATTATTGACTAAAACATTCAACTGGCCAAATTCCGAAATGACATCGACAACTAATTGATTGCAGTTTTCGACGTCCGATACGTCAGTCGCTGATTTAAAAGCTTTTACGCCATAAGATTCGATTTCTTTTACTGTTTTTTCCGCATCTTCGTGTTCATCCAGATAAGCAATCGCCACATTGGCGCCTTCTTTTGCAAAGGCAATAGCGACCGCTCGCCCAATTCCGCTGTCGCCTCCGGTAATCAATGCTACTTTTCCTTCCAGTTTGCCGGCGCCTTTATAGTCTTTGTCATCATAAATGGGTTCAGGAGACATGTCTTTTTCAAAGCCAGGCTGTCTTCCTTGTTCTTGAGGGTCTACTTGTTCATCGATTTTTTCAAATTTATCTTCTGCCATGTAAAAGTCCTCCTTGAAATATTGTCTAATTTATTCATTCCCTAAATAGATGCGGATAAACGCTGAAATTCAAACAAGAGCGGGGAAATCAGTGCATCAAAAAAGAGCGGCAAAGCCGCTCTTTTAGTTTTCTCCGGTGACTACGCCGCATGCGACGCGCTCACTGGATTCTTCTGATTCAAGGACCAGTGAAGTGCCGCCTTCTTGCAGCAAGGAGTTTTCTTCCTCGGTTTTCAAGGTGAATCCTTCCGCTGTCAATTCTTCTTGTACTGTGCCGTCATCGCCAACATCCACGGATGGCAATTCTTCTCCGTATACTTCACCCGCTGTCTCGAAGTCGGGGACTTCGCATTTTCCGGCATTCAGAAATTGCACTTTATGGGTGCCGGTTTCCAGGTCTGTCAAATCGAGCACGACCGTAACGCCGTTTTCTTCATCAGCTATTTCTGCTGTGCCGATCGAATCGCCGTCCGAGTTCATCAAGTCGACTGTCACAAACATTAAATCTTCGCTGGAACCTTCGTCCGAATTGTCTTCAGCTTCTTCACCGTTCGGTGGAGTTTCTTCGCCTTCATTTACATTCTCATCTTCAACTTCCGTAGCGCCATCTGTTTCGGTGGCCGGTTCCGTTTCTGAGTTATCGTTTCCGCAGGCAGCAAGAAAAAGAAGAAATGCCATTGCAAGCACAAGCAAGAACCAACGCTTCATCTGAACACCCCTTATTCGAAATTGGTTTATTCTCTCATTACACATTTTCGTTCGAAAATAAACTCTTTTCGTCGAAAGCGCGCCTTTTGTAGGAGTAATTTTATCGCTTTGTTAGATCATTAGGGGTGCCTTTTGCGGCCGAAAAGCAGAAATAGGCTGACGGCCAGGGAAAGTACGGATAGAGCCAACGAAACCTTGAAGAATGGCGGGCGATAACTAAATGACACGCTGTTTTTGCCTTCTTCCAGAGGCACCGCCACAAAAGCATAATTAGCTTTCCGTACAGGGACCTCTTTGCCGTTGACTTCAGCGCTCCAGCCTCTTTCATATGGGATTGCGGCCGTTAGATAAGGGGCTTTTTCTTTATTGTCATAAACCATTTCAACCGAACTTCCGTCGATGTTCAACTGGCTTAGTCCGGATTCTTTCGTAGTTTGCGTTTTCAGTACCTCATACGGTTCTTCGTAAATTTCAATATTGGTTAGCGCATAACGGCCTTTTGGAAGCCGCAGGGAAATTTTTTCAGATGCTTCCGTACGGAGGGTCAAATCATCGACAAAGGTTCGATAGATTGAGTCGTTTGCTTTCCGCGTAGTGGAATAATCGTTAAGTTTCAACGAAAATCCGGTCGAAGCCGCAAAATTTTCGAGATGAAACGAGATGTACAGATCGCCATCTTGGAAGTCGGAATTCGGCCTGATGAAATCCAATCCGCCTTCATCACCTGTAATTTCCAGAATGCCATTTTCATAATGGGCATCGGCTTCTGCGATTTCAAACTCATCCGTTTTCTCTTCAGCTTTCGGCAGTTCACCTTGTCCGCCGGAACCGTCGAGTACGACACCCGTCAACATGGCGTGCTCACGCGCTAATACAGGAGACTCTTCAAGCTGCTGCTCCTGATAGACGACAGAAGCCGTACGGGCGAAAGGCAGCACAAATGAATTTTCATAAACCGTGTACTGGCCAGAAGAAAAAGCGTCAGTAAATCCATAAGGGATGTTGTTGTCGTCTTTTGGCAATATGATGTATTTTCCTTGAAGCATGCTGTGGAGATTCGTGCGTTTCCCGAGTGTTGCATAGCGGCTGACACTTTCCCGGCCCATATCAATTTCCAAATCGTATAAATAGAAGTACAGCAGATTCTTATTGAGAATGCTGGAATAAGCGCTCAATCCACGGAAGTCCTGGACAATAGGGGTATTGTTTCGGACGCCTTCCATCCATTCAATGCGGTAATTTCCGCTTGCCTCTGATTTATCGATTTGAGCCAGAAGCTCCCTGATTTCCGGGTCGTCATATTCGGATCCCGTCAATAATCCTTCGTTCACTTGTCCGATTTTCCCTGTTTCAAGCAATTTTTCGACTTGATAAAGATTGGTAAAGCCAATGAGGAAAATCAGCAGAAAAGCAATAAAGGCATTTCGAATCCGGACCGTTTTCCATTTGATGATGGAGAAACTGAAAAGCAGACTCATGAAAAGACTTATAAGCACAAGGATTGAAGCCGATGATTGCCATTTGAGCATTTCGTCTGTAGAACCTGTATAAATGAACAAAAATACCGTAATCAGTGAAGCGATCAGGAATTGCCTGACGGTTACATTCGGCAATTCACGCAGTCCGCCAGCAATTGCACCGCCAGCCATTAGGGAAAGAAAATATTCCCACCGGAATTGAGGGGCTGAAAATCCATTGAATATACTGGCCGCCAAGGGGCTGAAATGCAGAACGACTCCGATGGCTCCAAGAATTGCAAACAAACGGAAGGTCCGGTTTCGATAAAGGCGGCCCATGAATAGCAGCAAAACAAAAATAGCAGGAAGCACAATATAGCGGCTCGTAAATAGAATATTGTCGGTAAAGTCCATCCAGTCGATTTCCTGTTCAAAAGCCGGGCGGTGGTTATTCAAAAATGCATAGACGGCAGGGATGAAAGAAACGGCACTGATGCCGAATCCGAGCAGGCCTGCCCACAGGAATGTCCATAAAGCCTTTAAGCGTTTTGTTTCGCCGGATGTGAGCGGGATGAATAATCTGACCGCGATATAAATCGCCGCCAACAGGAAATTGATATACGAAAAGTAAAAATTATCGATCATGGAAATTGAAACCGCCAGCAAAAACCAGCCGGGTTTCTGTTCCCGGAAAATCTTCTCGATTCCCAAAATTAATAGAGGCAGCCAAAGAAAGGCATCGGCAAAAAATTCCCAGTAGACCGTATGGCGGAAATACATTCCTGAGATGCCGTAGACAGAGGCGCCAAGCAAGGCGGGCAGCCAGGAAATTTTCATATACATAAACAGCCTCGTCGTGATGAACAAAATAAACGTGAGCCGGATGATGCTGATGAAGACAGCGGCATTCGCCCAGAACAGAATATCCGTAGTTTGGACAATGCCGATTGTTTCAAGCAGAAAAATAAAGAGGACGCTCACCAGAAAGACAATGGATGTCGAGAAATAATAGGAAAGTTCACTAAATGTTCCGGCTCCAAGCCCAAAATCAAAAGAATAGAAGAATTCCCCTGACGTATATTGGTCATACAACAACTTTTTAAAAGGAAGCATCTGCGAACTGCCGTCATCGATGCCGACCATGAAATGGCTGCGTGTCCATTGATATAAAAAGACCGCATGGGCGAGAATGGCTAAAAAAAAGCTGCCGAGCAATAAATACAGATGGAAGAAGCGATTGCGCATAGATTCACCGTCTTTTTGCGAATTTTGGTGCGGCTGTGCCTTTTAAAATTTTGCCGGAAATGACAAAGGTGATGGGCACAGTGAATAGGACTGCGGCAAACGGAGCGATGTTGCTGTTTATACGCAGCCATTCTACAAAAATAAATATTAAAAAAGTGGATACAGACATATTCACCACTTGGGTAAGCGGAAAATACAAATATTTTTTCAAGGTAGGTTTGATTTTATAAGTCACATAGCAATTCAAGAAAAATGAAATGTTTAGACTGATAAAAAATCCGATCACGTGAGCAGCCAAATAAGGCAAGGAAAACAAGTTATGCAGGATGAGGTAAATGCTGTAATACGTGAGCGTATTGATAACACCGACAACGACAAAGCGAGTGAATTCGGTATTCAGCTTAGCGAAGTTCATCGTATTCATCCACATTGCTGACATCGATCAAGAAATTCGGGCGCTGTTTTGTTTCATTATAGATGCGTCCAATATATTCGCCGATGACCCCGAGGCTGAGCAATTGAATGCCGCCTAAAAAAAGAATCGCGGTAATCGTGGTGAAATATCCAGGCGCGCTGTTGCCGTTTTGCATGATTTGGTAAAAAGTCCAGATGATGTAGATGATCGAAAGGAAAAGGACAAGAAATCCAGTGTAAAAACAGACGCGGAGCGGCTTCAAATTGAAAGAAATAATGCCGTCGATGCCGTAATTCACCAGACTGCCGAACGACCACTTGGAGGTTCCTTCATTTCTCACCACGTTGTCATAGCAAATAATTTTCTTGCTCAAGCCGATCCAGGAAAAGAGGCCTTTTGAAAACCGGTTGCTTTCGCTGAGTTTTAAAATGGAGTTGATGGCTTTTCGGCTCAGCAGGCGGAAATCGCCTTCGCCGTCGACAAAATCAACATCGGTGATGGAATTGACGAGTTTGTAATAAGCAGACGAGAGCCAGCTCCGCATTTTCGATTCGCCGCTGCGTGAGCGTTTGGCGACGACTTGATGAAACCCATCTTCAAAACCTGCGATCATTTCGCCGATCATTTGGGGCGGATGCTGCAAGTCGCTGTCCATCAAAATAGCCGCGTCTCCTTTGATGCGGCTCAAGCCGGCAAGAATTGCGGATTCCTTTCCGAAATTTCTTGTCAGTGAAATGTATTTTACACTCGGATGTTTTTCTGCCAGTTTTAAAATTTCTTGAAGAGTATTGTCGCGGCTGCCGTCATTGATGAACATAATTTCATAGCGGTAAGGCAGCGGTTCGAGTTCTTCGGTCAACCGGCTGAACATCCGTGCAATATTGGCTTCTTCGTTAAATGCCGGAACTACGATGGAGACCAGTTTCATATCGCATTCCCCTTTCCTTATGTATCATATTTCTCTATGACTTTGTTTACCCTAACGCCTTTGAAAATATGCTTGCATTTTTCTTTCCGTAAAAGCACTACAGAATAATTTTCAAAATGAAACTTATTTCATTCCCAAACGTATGTATTTTATCAGCTATTATAAAGGCATTTGCCCATTTTCATACAGCTGGCGGAAAGAGTTGTCCATTGTAAGGCGGAAAGCGTTTTGTACGGCTGACAAAGGACCCTTAATAATTGAAATTTTCCGGATTTACAAATACTATTAACTGTAAGTACATAAAGATGAATGGAGAGTGCTGGAAATGGCTATTAATCTTGTAAAAGGTCAGAAAATTGATTTGACAAAAGGGCGTTCAAGTCTTTCAAGCATCATGGTCGGCCTTGGGTGGGACCCAGTTGAAACGAAAAAAAGCGGCGGTTTCCTAAGCGGATTGCTTGGAGGCGGCGGTGGCGGAGCCGACATCGATTGTGATGCCTCTGTTATCATGCTGGATGAAAACGGCAAGTTGAAAGGCAAAGAAAACTTGATTTATTTCGGCAACAAAAAAAGCAAAGACGGCAGCGTCGTTCACTCAGGCGATAACTTGACCGGCGAAGGAGAAGGGGATGACGAAACAATCAACGTCGACCTTAAACGAATTTCGCCTTCGATCCACCGTCTCGTTTTCGTTGTAAATATTTACAATGCAAGACAGAAAAAGCAAGATTTCGGCATGATTCAAAATGCCTTCATCCGTTTAGTGGACAATCAATCAAAAGAAGAACTTGTTCATTATAATTTAACTGAAAACTACGCCGGTAAAATGTCGCTGATTCCTGGAGAATTGTACCGCCAAGGCAGCGAGTGGAAATTCTCTGCTGTCGGTGAAGGCACAATGGATGCAGATATCGGTTCAATCGCAAACAAATACGCTTAAGGAGTGGACAATTAAATGGCTATTAACTTATCAAAAGGACAAAAAGTAGATTTAACAAAATCCAATCCGGGGTTGTCAAAAGTGGTCGTCGGCCTTGGCTGGGACACAAATAAATACGACGGCGGACAGGATTTCGACTTGGATTCATCGGTCTTCTTATTGGATGCGAGCGGCAAAGCGGCCTCAGAAGCTGACTTTGTCTTCTATAACAATACAATCGGTGCCGGCGGTGCAGTCGAACACACGGGAGACAACAAAACTGGTGAAGGCGAAGGGGACGATGAAGCAGTAAATATCGACCTTTCTTCTATCCCTTCTTCCATTGAGAAAGTAACATTTGCCATTACGATCCATGACGCAGAAGCACGCGGCCAAAACTTCGGGCAAGTCAGCAATTCATATGTGCGCATTGTGAATGCAGGATCTAATGAAGAATTGATCCGCTATGATTTAGGGGAAGACTTCTCCATCGAAACGGCGATTGTCGTAGGAGAGCTATACCGCCACGGAGGAGAATGGAAATTTAATGCGATTGGCAGCGGTTATCAAGGTGGACTGGCATCACTTGTTAAGGACTTTGGTTTAGACAGCTAATTTTGCACAAATAGAAAGCAAGGGGCCTGTCGTCTCCTTGCTTTTTTAGACTCGCTTAAATTTATTTGTTTAATTGTGCCGGGAGGACGGAAGATGAAACATTTCGACGTATTGAGTAAATCGGATTTAAAAGCGTTTTTTAAATATTCCCCGGCAGAATTCTCCCGAGATACGGCAAGGGAAACATTGGGGCTGGCATTAGGCGCAGCTCTTTATACCCCTGGTTCCAGACAGGATATCGCTTCGAAAATACTGGGAGGAAATTATCGCCGGGGAGCATTCGCCGGATTGGCTACTTTAATCATTTGTTTGGAAGATGCGGTAGCTGATGCGGAATTAGTAGATGCTGAAAAGAATGTTGCCGAGCAGCTGAAACGTTTGGATGCAGCAAACTCCTGCCAGCTTACTGAGGGGCCGGCACTTTTTTTGCGGATCCGCAGCGCAGCACAGTTGGACGGCCTGATCGCTTCTGCTGGAAAAGCGCTTAGCGTTTTGACAGGAATCGTTTTTCCAAAATGCGACGCTGAAAATCTGCGGGCTTTTTTCCAAGCGCTCGATCGGGCAAGCGAAGCAGCAGGACGCAATTTATATGCTTTGCCGCTGCTTGAAACAAAAGAAGTCCTCTATGCGGAAACGAGACAACATACTTTAAAGGAAATTTACGGGATTTTAAAAGAAGAAGCGGATCGTATTTTGACTGTACGTGTTGGAGCTACTGACTTTTCCAGCCTTTACGGGTTGCGGCGTCCAGTTGAGCGCACCATATATGATGTCCATGTCGTTCGCGATTGTTTAGTAGACATCATCAATCAGTTTGGGCGGGCAGAGGACGGGTTTATCGTGTCTGGCCCGGTGTATGAACACTTTTCAACCGTCCAATTTCCATTTGTTGCATCAGAAGCTGAAAAAACCTTATGGGAAGAAGTGCAGCTGGACGTTTTAAACGGCTTTAAAGGAAAAACCTGTATCCATCCGTCCCAAATCATGACGGTAAATGCAGGGTATATGGTGACAAAGGAAACGTACGACGATGCATCCCTGATTCTCGCAGAAAGCGGAAAATTCAACGGGATCCTGCAAAGTCCGACGCGCAATAAAATGAACGAAGTAAAACCGCATTTAAGCTGGGCAAGAAAAATTGCCGCCCAGGCGGAAGTCTATGGGGTGCTGAATGAAAACTTTAAACCAATCGATGTCCTCAACCATATTCGATCAAACCAACTATCAACTCAACTATAAATTATGGGAGAATTTGGATTTAACTGTGACGGTCCGTGAGGCTTATCAGGGCCTTCCGGCAGAAGCGCTTTTTTCAATGGGCCTTCGGGTCAATAAAAAACGCCAATTTCTCTTTGTCAGCAAACTTATCGCCAAGCATCTTGCTGTGTCACCTTCGATTGCGCTTGGGGCCGGCAGCTTATTGGCTTCTTTATTGATGCAAAAAGAGGGGCTGCCTCCTATTCCGCAGTCTGCCCAGCTGGTCCAAATGTTGAAGAGCGGGGTGCCAAACCCGTCAGTGACGAAAGAATCGCTTCGGCATACGGCAGCATTGCCGGAGAAAACGGTATTTATCGGGATGGCAGAAACGGCTACAGGACTTGGCCATTCTGTTTTTCAGCATTTTGAAAATGCAGTTTATATCCATACGACCCGTGAACAAATTAGCGGTTTAGAGCCTTCCTTTGTCTTTGAAGAAGAGCATTCGCATGCCACTTCCCATAAGGTATATGCACCGGAAGGGCTGTTGGAAGAAGCGGAAGCGATTGTTTTGGTCGATGATGAAATTTCAACCGGCAATACGCTGATTAATTTAATCACCGCCTTGGATGAACAGTTTCCGGGCAAAAAATATACGTCCCTTTCCATATTGGATTGGCGCAATGAAGACCAGCAGAAGAAATTCAGCCAGTTGGCTCAGGACCTGAAAATCGATATAGCGGTATTGTCCTTGATGGCCGGGCACTTTGAATTGAACCATGGGTCGTCTCCGGATGAATCCCCAATCGAACAATTGGAGGGCAGTTCTCCAAAACAGCCGCAGGAGCTCGCCGAGGCAGAACAGCTCCCTTATGAATCTTCTACGGGACAGCAATACATACGATTGACTGGAAGATTCGGGCTATCGAGCAAAGAGCAGCAGGCAATCGACAGCTGGGCATTAGAAACAGCAGCGAAGCTTGAGCAGAAGCCAAAGCGGCCGTTAGTAGTAGGAATCGGCGAAAATATGTATTTGGCGCTCCGTTTCGGGCTTGCGCTTAGCGATGACTCGATTGTCCAAACAACCACGAGAAGCCCGATTTTCGCTGCGGATCAGGAAGGATATCCGATTCGTGAGAAAGCCGGTTTCCGACTGCCGGATGCAGATGGAGTGGATCAGTTTATCTATAACCTGAATGGTTTGGATATTGACCGGATCTATCTGCTGGCTGAATCTGTTTCAGAGCTGGCAGACTGGGGTCCGTTAATCAGTTATTTGGAGAAGAAAGCGCCGGTCGAATGGATTTCATTGACGGCAGCCAAAAGGAGGAATTCCACTCAATGATTGCTACGGGATTAGTTAGAACCAGTTATCCGAAAGAAGATATCACATTTTTATTGAAAGATGTCACAGCTGATTTTGAGGAAAGCACGCTCGAAGAACGCGAAAATGCCGTCCGCTCCGGAGCGCATTATGCGGAGCGCCTGCCTATGGAATATCAGCCATCTCAGGAATATACAGAACTCTACCATGCAACTGTTGAGACAACGAAGGAGCGCCTAAGCCATCTGGTGGGAGTCGTTTCTCGCCGCATTTTGCTTAATGCGCAGACAGAGGATGTCGTGCTGGTATCGTTGGCGCGGGCCGGAAGCCCGGTCGGCATTTTGATTCGCCGGTATGCGGAACAGATTCTTGGATTGAACTGGCCGCATTACAGCGTCTCGATTCTTCGGGATAAAGGAATTGATGAAAAAGCGATTGAAACTATTCAGGCGGCGCATCCAGGCAGCCGCATTCAATTTATAGACGGCTGGACTGGAAAAGGCGCCATCCAAAAAGAATTGACGAAATCCGTTGATAGCCTGAATAGCCGAAAAGGTTGGAATTTGCAGGATGATATGGCCGTTTTGGCAGATCCAGGTGCTTGTGCTGTGCTTTTTGGCACGCGGGAAGATTTCCTGATTCCAAGCGCTTGTTTAAACTCAACGGTTTCCGGTCTTGTGAGCCGGACGATCCTAAATGAACGCTATATTGGCGAAGATGATTTTCACGGGGCCAAATTCTACGAAGAATTATTGGCAGAAGACTTATCCAATAATTTCGTAGACGAAGTCACCGCGTGTTTCCTCGAAACTGCAGAGGCAGTTGAAAAAGAAGTTTCATCTACTCCGGTCACTGCCGAAAGAACATGGCAAGGCATGAAGGAAGTCGAAGAAATAGGAGCGAAGATGTACAGCGAAACGGATTACCATTTAATCAAGCCGGGTGTAGGCGAGACGACGCGCGTTTTGCTGCGCAGAAGCCCTTGGAAAGTGCTGGTGAATGATTTGGAGCATCCAGACGTCCAGCATCTGCTGATTTTAGCGAAAGAGAAAAATGTGCCGGTTGAAGTAGTTCCTGAATTGTTTTATCGTTCCATTGGATTGATCAAGTCAGGAAAAGAAATATGACATTCCTATTTGCCAGTGATTTAGACCAGACATTAATCTATTCGAAACGGTCCATGGGAAAACAGGCGGTTGAATCCGATTTGCGGGAAGTCGAGCGCTATGAAGGAAACCCGCAGTCCTTCATGACAGCAACTGGTCAGCGAATGCTTCACGAGTTGGCTGAAGAGCTTTGCTTTCTGCCTGTTACAACGCGGACTCAGAGCCAGTATGAACGCGTTACCGGCATCTATAAAGGCGATGCTGCACCGAAATTCGCTGTGATTTCAAATGGTGCCGTCATTTTAGAAGACGGCGAACCGATCAAAGAATGGTCAGACCATATCCGCAAGCAATGCGTCAGCAAGAAAACCATTGTAGAAGAGCTTATGCCCAAAATTGTTCAGCATTTCTCGGAAGAGTGGGTTTTGCGTGTAAGAGAAGCAGACGGGTGGTTTGTCTACTTGATTATTGACCGTGAAAAATTTCCATCCGAAAAATTAGCATTTTATACAAAGACTTTTCGGGAAATCGGCTGGTCGATGTCGCTTCAGGGCAGAAAGCTTTATTTCATGCCCGAAAGCATCACAAAAGCAGGGGCGATGGAGTATGTTAAAGAACGCATTGGCGCTGACTATGTGGTAGCAGCTGGCGATTCGCTCTTGGATCTCGATTTGCTTGAAAGCGCAGACCTTGGCCTGTTGGCTGCCCACGGTGAAGCAGTAAGAAGCAGGATCCCCGTTTCAGCGCACATCGAAACGACTGAAAAACGAGGAATCGAAGCGGGAGAAGAAATACTTTTCCGTGTTCAGCAAGAAATTTTGCAGCATAAATAATGAGGAGGGAATCCCATGGTTCAACTGCATCCGGTACGCGTGAGAACGTGGGATCCGGAAAAGATTGGGGAGTGGCTGAATAAGCCCATCATCAATCATCCAGAAACGAAAATTGAAGAAGATAGCTTGACCTATCCTCAGCTTATCGGTGAATTCGTCGGCATGTCCTTAGACGAAGACGATTATTTTGCGGGCATTTATGACACCATGGAAGCCGCAGAAGGACGTCTGATCCGGCTATCCGGGAAACTGAACAAACAAATTTCCTCCGAACGGCTGCGCAGCCTGCAGGATTTGTTTGATATGAACAAAAAAGAAAACGGCCTGTCGCCGAGCCGGATTGTCGCATTTCTTGACGGCAAAGGCCTTATGCCGAAGCTGAAAGATCCCGGCTTGAACCGCAGGCTGCGGCTCGTGCTGATTGATACCCTCAAAGAGTTCCAGAACCACTCGGCAGCTGCCACAACCCATTCTTCTTTCCGCAGAGTAGCAACGGATTTAGTGAAATGGACATTCAATCACATTGAGCCGGAACTTGAAAAGCTAAATCTGGAAAAAGGCTTGCCCGCTTTTTTATGGTATGCCGATATGTCTGAAAGCGAAAAATGGTTCCTGAAATTTTCTGCAGCGTTCGGATTCCACATCATTGCGTATGATCCTGAAGGCAAACATTGGCTCGCCGATGCAGTAGGAGGGCAAGATCTTCTCAGCCATAGCTTCCAGGTAACGAGTGATCATGTAGTGCAATTTCCGGATGAAAAACCGGAACGTGTCGGAACCGTCGCTTTTCGCGCTACGCAGGAAGTGGACCGTTTGCTGCATCATGATGATTCAGGCTTATACAAGCCTTTCCAGTTTAAATCGTACTCGACACGTTCGATTCGCCTAAAAACGACAATTGACGAAGCGTTCATGCTCGCCAAAGAACGTGCGATGGTCCGGCCTTCTTTTGGCGTCGAGCGGGGAAGCGTTGTCATTCCCGTGGTATTCGCCAAGGTTATGGGGATCGAAAAAGACCGAAAGCGGTTTTGGGACAATATCCATAACTTAACGGAAAGAGAAGATACATTATTGATCCGCAGTTTCCCGTTTATTGAAGAACGGAAAGGTAATCAGTTGTTTCATTACCGAGCAGCACTGGATAAGACCGGAAGGCTAGATCCGGAAAAAATGAAAAACGCCAATTGGTGGAAATACAGCCGATTGCCTGATGGGGTGCAAACGGCTATCTGCGAAGCGATTGCCAGACATGTAGAAAAGCCGATGCTGACTCCGCAAACGGGAGAATCGTTTGAAGACCTTCAGCTTTATTTATTTTCACAATCGATGTCACTTCCGGATTCGGTGATCCAGTTAATCCAGTTATTTGATTATCCTCAGTTTGTGCCGACTCTTTTGTTCTATAATGAAGAAAAAGACGCTGAATTAAGCCGGGCAGATGCCAATGCAATCGCACTTGTCCATACATTCGGCCTCGATGTCATCATGATCAACCCGCAAGGCCATCAAGACATCGAACGCTGGATTGACACGGAAGCAATCGACACGCATTGGCTGGATGAAAGAAGTTTTAATGAGCCCTACCGAGAACCATCTGTCGTGAAAAAGATATTCAGAAAATGGCTATGACCTAAAAGGAGTGAAGAAGATGAATACGTTGCCGCAGCAAATTGAACAGCAGGAATCTCTTATGCAAAACGAAAATGAGTTGAAAGTGAAATTGAAGCAAGACCCGGAAGTCATCAAATTGGCCTCTACGATCAACCCGAAAAACCAGATCGAGTTATTGGAGTTCGGGCGTGAGCCGGCCAATGAAATTTCAGCTTTCACCGGAAAAGTCCTGAATTCTGTCCAGGCAAACAGCATGGAAGAATCCAGTGAACTGCTGAAGCAGCTTGGGAAAATTATGGACAAGTTCGACAAAAAGGATTTTGTTGAAAAGAAAGGCTTCTTGAATAAAATCTTCAACAAAGGCAACAAAATGATCGAGCAATTGTTCAGCAAGTACCAGACGATGGGAACTGAAATTGATAAAGTGTATGTGGAAATCACCAAGTACGAATCGGAAATGAAAAAATCGACAACTACCTTGGAAGAATTGTACGATCAGAACTTCAATTATTTCATGGAACTGGAAAAGTATATCGCAGCAGGCGATTTGAAAGTCCAGGAATTGAAAGCCCAGGAGCCGGAAGTCCGTGCAAAAGCGGAAAGCGGAAACCAAATGGCCTTGATGGAGCTGAATTCCCTGCAAAATGCGATTGAATTATTGGAGCAGCGGGTCTACGATTTGGAGATGGCAAAGCAAGTATCGTACCAATCCGCTCCGCAAATCCGTATGCTGCAGCGCGGCAATACGAAATTGATCGGAAAAATCAATTCGGCTTTTGTTACGACCATTCCGATCTTTAAAACCGGTTTGATTAATGCCATTGCCGCGAAGCGCCAAAGCTTGGTCGCAGAAGGCATGAATGAGCTGGATCGCCGGACAAACGAAATGCTTTTGAACAATGCAAACGACATCTCAAGACAGAGCGTCGATATTGCGCGTATGTCTGGACAACCGAGCATCAAAATTGAGACAATTGAACAGACGTGGGAAACGATTATGCAAGGGATGAATGATACGCGCGAAATCGAAGCGGAAAACCGCAAAATGCGTGAAGAAGGGCGCCTTCGCATAGAAGAGCTTCAAAAGAAATACGAAGATACCCAACGTAAAGCTTAATTAATCAGTCGGAGGAGGAAATTATTATGTCATCGATCAACTTATCAAAAGGGCAGAAGATTGACTTAACAAAAACAAATCCAGGATTAACAAAGGTTCTCGTCGGTTTAGGATGGGACACGAACAAATATAGCGGCGGCGGAGATTTTGACTTGGATGCGTCGGTTTTCCTTGTCGGGGAAAACGGAAAATCCCGCGGGCCGGAAGATTTTATCTTCTATAACAACCTTGTGGGAGGAAATGGTTCGGTTACCCACACTGGCGATAACTTGACTGGTGAAGGGGAAGGGGACGATGAGCAAGTGATCGTCGATTTGCCGAATGTCCCGGCAGATATCCATAAAGTGGTCTTTACGGTAACGATCCACGAAGCGGACAGCCGCGGCCAAAACTTCGGACAAGTATCCAATGCCTTCATCCGCATCTTGAACGAAAGCACAAACGAAGAAATTCTGCGCTACGATTTAGGGGAAGATTTCTCCATTGAAACAGCCCTTGTCGTTGGTGAATTATACCGCCACGCCGGCGAGTGGAAGTTCAACGCAATCGGCAGCGGCTACCAAGGCGGACTTGCTGCATTGGTCAGCGACTTCGGTTTAGCTTAAAACAGAAAATAGCATTTACAAAAAAAGCCTGGGAAGCAAATTTCATTTGCCTCCCAGGCTTTTCTATTTTCATTAACTCCCAAAAATTTTTTAAATATGTGAAACACCAAGGGAATAAGATTTCTGCAAATTGAAAACGGTTACATATTATCTGAATATTTTATCTATATTGACAACTTGTTTTTATTTGATTATGATGGACTCAATTCAAATATCACTTAACTATGTTGATGGAGATAAGGTGTAGGCAGAGGAATCTGAAGAGAGCTGATGGGTGGTGGAAATCAGCGGTTCCGGCTTATGGCAGCACTCCTGAATAGATGGATTGAACTTGAGTAGGTCCATCCGGCCTGTGCCCGTTACGCATTCGAACCAATGAGGCTGCCTTTAAAAAAGGCAGTGAATTAGGGTGGTACCGCGAACCGAAAGGCTCTTCGCCCCTTGCATTTATATGTAAGGGGAGGAGAGCCTTTTTTAGTGTTCAATTGGATATGAGTTAATTGCCTTAAATCGAAAGGGGAAATTTCACTATGCTGACTGACCAACAAATTTTGCGTATTCCGGGGCCAACGCCCATACCGCCAAGTGTCAACCGGGCGATGAGCCAACCGATGATCGGCCATAGAGGCGAGAGCACTTCCGATATGATTAGCGATATTCGGCCGAAGTTAAAGCGCGTTTTTGGAACGGAACAAGAAGTCATGATTTTGACTGGAAGCGGAACTTCTGCTTTAGAGACGGCAGTCGTCAATGTAGTCGCTCCCGGAGAAACGGCAGCGGTGATAGTAACGGGATCATTCGGAGAGCGTTTTGCAAAGATCTGTGAAGCGTATAACATCGAAACCCATATAATCGAAGTGACTTGGGGAGAAGCTTTGGAGCCTTCGGCGATCAAGGAATTTTTGCAGGAACATCCTGAAGTGAAAGCCGTTTTTTCTACTTATTGCGAAACGTCAACGGGCGTATTAAATCCGATAGCGGAACTGGCTTCGGCCATTAAAGAAGTTTCAGAGGCCCTCCTCATTGTCGATGGCGTTTCCTGCATCGGCGGGGTGGAAACGAAAATGGACGAATGGGGATTGGATGTCGTCGTAACAGGGTCCCAAAAAGCCTTTATGCTGCCGGCGGGCTTAGCATTCATCGCGGCGAGTGAACGGGCATGGAAAAAAATCGGAGCCAACCCGCGGCCTCGTTTTTACCTGGATATGAAAAAACATCGCGACAATATCATCAAAGACACGACGCCTTTTACTCCCGCAATTTCACTTCTTTTCGGTCTCCAGCAAGTGCTCCGGTTGATGGAGGAAGAAGGTCTGGAGGAAGTATATGCCCGGCACCGGTTGATGATGGAGATGACGCGTTCGGCTTTTAGCGCATTAGGAGTTCCGCTTCTGACAAGCGATGAAGATGCATCGCCGACTGTGACTTCCGTCCAGCCGGCGGACTTCGAAGCA
Source organism: Planococcus ruber (assembly GCF_022819085.1). Taxonomy (GTDB): domain Bacteria; phylum Bacillota; class Bacilli; order Bacillales_A; family Planococcaceae; genus Planococcus; species Planococcus ruber. The sequence goes on from NZ_JALHAG010000001.1 coordinate 1,004,537, forward strand.
CCAGTTTTCCGGAAAATCATGAAACAGGAATTCGGAATGGACATTGCCGGAGGGCAGCAGCATATGGCGAAAACGGTTTTCCGCATCGGACATATGGGATACTGTTCGCCTGCTGATGTGCTTCAAGCGATTGCCGCTATGGAAATTGGCATCGCCAAAGCCGGAGGAGCGATTGAACTCGGCAAAGGCGTCCGGGCGGCGCAGGAAATCTATTTGAATGAAGGGAAGAGATAAAAATGGCTTTTCAAATTTTAATCAGCGATCCGCTAAGTGAAGATGGCATCTATCCTTTGCGACAGACAGAGGGATTTAATATTGTGATGGAAACGAAATGGACTCCTGAACAATTAGAGGAACGAATCGGCGAATTCGATGCGCTGCTAGTCAGAAGCCAAACGCAAGTGACGCGTGCAATTATCGAAAAAGCCGAGAACCTGAAAATTATTGGCCGGGCAGGGGTAGGCGTGGACAATATCGATCTCGAAGCGGCTACCGAACGCGGCATCATCGTCGTAAACGCGCCAGACGGCAATACCAATTCCGCCGCCGAACATACGATGGCGATGCTCATGTCGATGGCCCGGAAAATCCCTCAAGCCTTCCATGCGCTGCGCAATAAAACCTGGGACCGCAAATCATATGTAGGGGTCGAGCTTAAAAACAAAACGCTTGGCGTGGTCGGACTGGGCCGAATCGGCGCGGAAGTAGCGGCACGGGCAAAAGGGCAGCGGATGAATGTCATTGCCTACGATCCATTTCTGACCGCTGAAAAAGCGGAGAAGCTGGGCATTGATTTTGGCACCGTGGAAGAAGTGTTGAAAGCTGCAGACTTTATCACCGTACACACGCCTTTATTGAAAGAAACACGGCATTTGATCAATGAAGCGGCATTTAGCATCATGAAAGACGGCGTTCAGATCGTCAATTGTGCGAGAGGCGGAATTATTGACGAAAATGCCTTATACAATGCCATCAAATCGAAAAAAGTAGCGGGTGCAGCGCTTGATGTGTTTGAACAGGAGCCAATGGTGGATTTTCGTTTGCTCGACTTGCCGGAAGTGGTGGCGACGCCGCATCTTGGTGCTAGCACAATTGAAGCGCAGGAAAGCGTGGCAGTGGATGTCAGCAAAGACGTCATCAGTTTCTTGACTTCAGGGACCGTACGAAATTCCGTGAACTTGCCTTCTGTCCCAAAAGAAATCATGGCGAAAATTGAACCTTATTTCGAATTGTCGGAACGGCTTGGCATCTTTTTGACGGATTTGGCCGACGGCACCGCAGAAGAAGTCAATCTCCAATATTCAGGAGAGCTGGCGAATATGGAAGTGGGGCCGCTGACGCGCAATACATTAAAAGGCCTATTGAAGCGCCATCTCGGTACGCATGTGAATGATGTCAATGCGATGTATTTGGCCAATCAAAAAGGGATAATGGTGAACGAAAGCAAGTCTACCACTTCGAGAGGGTTTACGAACCTGATTACAGTGGAAGTAAAGACGGCAAAAGGCACGCGAAAAGCAGCTGGAACTTTGTTGAATGGCCAAGGCGCACGTATCGTCAAGGTTGATGATTTTATCGTCGATGTGGTGCCGAAAGGGCATTTATTGTTCATTCGCCATAATGACCGCCCTGGGGTAATCGGACGCGTCGGGACCTTGCTTGGAACAGAAGATGTCAACATTGCGACGATGCAGGTGGGGCGTTCAAATGAAGGGGGAGCTGCGATCATGATGCTGTCCATCGATAAAGCAGCCCAGCAATCGAGCCTCGAGCAATTGAAAAACTTAGCAGAAATCGAAGAAGTAACAGCGATCAATCTTTAAACAAAAAGCAGAAAGGCTCTTCAGAGCCCTTCTGCTTTTTTGATTGCTTCCAGAATCGGCAGCAATTCCTGGAGGTGTTTGATTTCGTATGTAGGAATGATGGTATCGTGGGGAGCTTTCGCTTCCCGGTTGATCCAGACGGAACGGATGCCGGCTTTTTCCGCACCGATGATATCGGTCATGAGATTATCTCCGACCATCAATGCGTCTTCCGGCTGCAGGCCGAATTGGGATAAGGCATGCTGGAAAATCGCAGGATCCGGTTTGCCGCGTCCGAAGGCGCCAGAAATGACAATATGGTCAAAATAAGGGGCAATTTCCGGTGTAATCTCCAGTTTCGTCTGTTGCAGCGAAGGAGAGCCATTCGTCAGCAGCAATAATTGATAACGCCCTTTTAATTGTTCGAGAATTTCCAAAGATTCTTCATAAAGAGTCGGGCTTTGCCTTCTTGCTTCCGGAAAATAAGCGGCCAGCTTTTCGCCGAGTGCAGGGTCCTCAATGCCGATCTCTTTTAATCCGCGAGTCCAGGCGTTTCGCTGGTAATCCGGCATTATAGCTTTCATTTGCTGGAAATCGCTGCCTTCATCGTCAAATGTCCCCCACAATCCTTCGAAAGGGTTGATGCCGATCATTTGTGTATAAGGATAAGTAGAGTAGCTCGCGTAAAGCTTGCTTGCTTCGCTTCTTACCGCTTCTTCAAGGCGGCTGCAGTCTTTCCCGCTGATTTCAGCTGCGAGCTCACAAGTTTTTTCGAAAGCGGTCGCCACACTTTTTTTATCCCACAATAACGTGTCGTCCAAATCAAAGAAAATCGCTTTTACCATGGATGGAATCTCCTTAATTTATATTTTCAAACTCCTTCAAGTCTACTGCATCCTTATCTAAAAACAAAGAGCTATCATTTAGAGAATGAGAGCCGAGATGGTATGATGAATCCAAGGAGTGATGTTCGTGAAGGCAGTTGAGACAAGGCATGCTTTGCTGGAAGAAGCAGCTAATTTTTTGGCAATTTGCTATACCGAGTTAGGGAAAAATGAGCAAGAGCTGGCAGATAGAATAGAGGGGGTAGCCAAGGAAATTGATGCGACTGGCACTTACCGCCATACGTTCGAAGAATTGGAGCACGGTGCGAAAATGGCGTGGCGCAACAACAACCGCTGCATCGGCCGGCTATTTTGGAATTCATTGACGGTTTTTGATGAACGTTTTCAAAAAACAGCGGAAGGTGCATTTGATGCACTGATTCAACACATTGATTTTGCTACGAATAAAGGAAAAATCCGTCCAACGATTACGGTCTTCCCGGCTGCACACGACGGAGAAGATGAGATGCGCATTTGGAATCATCAATTGATCCGCTATGCCGGCTATGAAAAAGATGGAAAAGTGGTTGGAGACTCCAGTTCGATCGAATTCACCCGGCAATGTGAAAAATTGGGCTGGAAAGGTGAAGGGACCCATTTTGATCTTCTCCCAATCGTGATTCAAGTAAAAGGGCAAGAGCCTCGCTTTTTCGAGTTGCCGAAAGAATCCGTGATGGAAGTGGAAATCACGCACCCAACTTTTGAAAGGTTTAAGGAAATAGCTGCCAAATGGTATGCCGTTCCAATCATTTCTGATATGAAGCTCGAAATCGGCGGCATCCATTATACGATGGCGCCGTTCAACGGCTGGTATATGGGCACCGAAATCGGGGCGCGGAATTTGGCTGATGAAGACCGCTATGATTTATTGCCGGCAGTAGCAGAAGCGATCGGTGCGGATACAAGCTCGAACCGGACGCTCTGGAAAGACCGGGCGCTTGTCGAACTGAACGTTGCCGTCTTGGAGTCTTTCAGCGAAGCCGGCGCCACCATCGTGGATCATCATACGGCTGCTAAACAATTTCAAAGCTTTGAAAAAAAAGAGGCTGGTGCAGGAAGGGACGTCACCGGCAACTGGGCTTGGCTCATTCCGCCGATGTCTCCAGCCACTACGCATATTTTCCATAAGCCGTATAAGAACGATAAAGTGAAGCCGAATTATTTCTATCAGCAAGCGCCGTATTCAACGTAAGGAGTGGATTTTCATGAAGGAGTTCAAAGTTACGTACTTTTTTGACGAAAACCATTATATCCGAAGGTTCATTCATCTGGAGTCACAGGAAGAAGCGGAGCGGCTGGTCCGAAGCGAACGGGATCAATACATTTCGTTCACAGACAGCCGCGGCATTTACCACGAACTTCACACAGGGAAAGTTCGGGCGATTCAACTCTCCGAATATTTCCGGACGGATAAAAAGGGAAAGACAAAGCGGGACTCTCATTAAAGGGAGTCCGTTTTTTTGTTGTTCAGCTCTCAAATTTTTCTTTTCAATTTCTATAACTCGAAAAAATCCGGGTTTTTATTATATAATAGAAGGAGTGAACGTTCTTCACATTCAAAGTTGAAAGAAAGTGGGAAACCAGAATGGGACGCAAGTGGAATAACATCAAAGAAAAAAAAGCATCAAAAGATGCTAATACTAGCCGGATATATGCAAAATTCGGCCGTGAAATTTACGTAGCGGCGAAGCAAGGGGAACCGGATCCTGAATCGAACCAAGCGCTGAAAGTGGTGCTGGAGCGCGCGAAAACTTACAGTGTGCCAAGAGCCATCATCGACCGGGCCATTGAAAAAGCTAAAGGCGGTTCAGAAGAAAGCTATGATGAACTTCGCTACGAAGGATTTGGGCCGAATGGTTCGATGGTAATTGTCGATACGTTGACCAACAATGTCAACCGCACCGCATCAGATGTGCGTGCAGCCTTCGGGAAGAACGGCGGCAATATGGGCGTCAGCGGCTCTGTTGCTTATATGTTCGACCACACAGCAGTCTTCGGCATTGAAGGCAAGACGGAAGAGGAAGTGCTTGAACTGCTGATGGAAGCGGATGTGGATGTGCGCGACATCGTCGCAGAGGAAGACTCGGTAATTGTCTACGCAGAGCCGGATCAATTCCACGTGGTGCAAGAAGCATTCAAAAGTGTCGGCGTTACAGAATTCACCGTAGCGGAATTAACGATGCTTGCACAAAACGAATTGGAGCTTCCGGAAGAAGCACAAGCTCAGTTTGAAAAAATGATTGATGCAATTGAAGACTTAGAAGATGTTCAGCAAGTCTACCATAACGTCGAATTAAAATAAGTTCCTGAAAACCTTTTCCGCCTCGGCAGAAAGGGTTTTTATTTTGGTTCATCGTTTTAATAATAATAGGAGTTGAATAAATATTTTAAATCGTTTGAAAATTGACTTGTAATTCAAAAAAAGAACCCTTATACTAATTTTGAAGTTATATTCTAAATTTTTTGTTTATTTTTTATGAAAAAATGTAAGGGGTTACATTTTGGGTGAAGACAGAGGAGGCAATGTATGGAGATTTCTGAAATGAATCTTTTTGGACGTGAACATATTAAGGTTTTCAAAAATCGCCCGAAAGCGATAACAGAAATTCTTTCGGACGGTGTGCAGCAATTTGGAGAAAAAGTTGCGGTTGCAACAGAGGAGCATGAGCTTACATACAAAGAATTGGATGACCTTTCATCTATCGCAGCAGCGAACCTTCAGCAAGCAGGAATTGAAAAAGGCGATCGTGTGGCAGCTGTGATCGGCAATCGCCATGAATTCCCGATTATGGTCTTCGCCTGTTCGAAAATAGGGGCGATTATGGTTCCGATCAATGTGAAATTAGCGATGGAGGAGATTGAGTACATTCTCGGACATTCCAAACCGAAAGTGATAATCGTGGAACAGGAGTTCACCAAAAAAGTTCGGCAAGCGGCAGAAGCAAGCGGCAGCCTGGAAGCTGGCAGCCGATTATTCGAAATAGAAGGGGAAAATACGTTCAGTTCCTTGCTTGAACAAAATGCCGAATTGACGGAAGCTGCTATTTCAGAAGAGGACGGGGCGTTTATCTTGTACACTTCCGGAACGACAGGAAGACCAAAAGGTGCAGTGCTTTCCCATATCAACGTCATCCACAGCGTGATGAATTATAAATACGTGTTCCAAACTGACGATACAATGAAAACGCTGATTGCGGTGCCGATGTTCCATGTGACGGGACTGATTGGGCAATTGCTGCACGTTCTTTATGTCGGCGGAACGGTCTACAGCATGAAGCGCTATCAAAACGAAGCCTATATCGAGAGAATCCTTAAGGATCAAATCAACTTTCTGTTTAATGTCCCGACCATCTTTATCATGATGTCCACAAGTGAAAAGTTCCAAAATCATTCGTTTGATTTTGTGAAGAAAGTGGCTTTTGGCGGGTCTCCGATTTATCAGCAAACTTTTAATATGCTGAAGCAAGCCTTTCCGAATGCTCAATTGCACAACGCTTATGGGTCGACGGAAACCACTTCTCCCGCTACCTTAATGCCGGTATCCTATCCGGAATCGAAAGTGACATCGGTCGGCCGGCCAGTTGCCGTAGCCGATATTAAAATAATGGATAGCGAAGGCAATGAATGTGAGCCGGGGGAGTCAGGCGAACTTTACATCAAAGGCCCGATGGTCGTCAAAGAATATTGGGACAATCCGGAAGCCAACCTTTCCAGTTTCACTGATGGCTACTGGCATTCAGGAGATCTCGGAATAATGGATGATGAAGGCTATATTTACATCCGGGACCGAAAAAAAGACATGATCAACCGGGCGGGGGAAAAAATATTCTCCATCGAAGTGGAAGATGTGTTGAAGAGCCATCCGGATGTGGTGGAAGCAGCGGTAATCGGCATACCGGATCCGGTTTTTGGAGAAAAAGTAAAAGCTTTTGTTGTAGGGTCGTCGCTGGATCCGGACGATTTCTCGATGTTAAAAGAGCATTGCCGAAAATCGTTGGCCAAGTTTAAAGTACCGGAAGAATTTGAGATTATTGAAAGCCTGCCAAGAAATGCATCGGGAAAAATTTTGAAAAACACTTTAAAACACGTAGGAGGAGAAAAGAATGCTTAAAGAGCTGTCGCCTAAAGCACAGGAATTAAGAGTAAAGCTAATAAAGTTTATGGACGAATACGTTTATCCAAACGAAAAAACGGTTGAAAAATACATTGAGGAAGCGGAAGACCGCTGGACGATCCCGCCGATTATCGAAGAATTGAAAGAAAAAGCGAAAGAACAGGGATTGTGGAATTTATTCCTGGACCATCCAGAATATGGAGCGGGGCTATCCAATTATGATTACGCACATCTTTGCGAAATCATGGGCCGCTCATTAATCGCTCCCGAAATTTTCAACTGCAACGCACCCGATACGGGAAACATGGAAGTTTTCGTGAAATATGGAACCGAAGAGCAGAAGAAACAGTGGCTTGAGCCGCTCCTGCGCGGTGAAATCCGTTCCTGCTTCTCCATGACGGAGCCTGACGTGGCTTCTTCGGATGCAACGAACATCCAAAGCAGCATCGTACGGGATGGAGATGAATATGTTATCAATGCCAAGAAATGGTGGACGACAGGCGCCATGGATCCGCGCTGCAAAGTGGCGATTGTGATGGGGAAAACAAATCCGGATGCGCCAAAACACCAGCAGCAATCGATGATTTTGGTTCCCTTCGATCTTCCGGGAGTCGAAATCAAACGTCCGCTGACGGTTTTCGGCTACGACGATGCCCCGCAAGGACATGCGGAAGTCCATTACAATAACGTCCGGGTACCGGCATCGAATATGCTGCTCGGCGAAGGGCGCGGGTTTGAAATTGCCCAAGGCCGTCTTGGGCCAGGCAGAATCCACCATTGCATGCGCGCCATCGGAGCAGCAGAACGCGCACTTGAATTATTATGCAAACGTGCAGATAGCCGAGTAGCTTTCGGCTCTACGTTAGCTGAAAAAGATGTCATTCGTGAAATTATTGCGGAGAGCCGAATCGAAATCGAACAGGCACGCCTGTTGACTTTGCATGCGGCCCATAAAATTGACGAAGAAGGCGCGAAAGCAGCCCGAAAAGAAATTGCCATGATTAAAATTGCAGCCCCGCGTGTGTCATTGAATGTCATCGACCGGGCGATCCAAGTATTTGGCGGAGGCGGCTTAACAGAAGACTTCCCGCTTGCTGCCCATTATGCAAATGCACGGACGCTGCGCCTAGTAGACGGACCGGACCAAGTCCACTTGCGCGATATCGGCCGGCTTGAACTACGCGAACAATTAAAAGAAGAAGTGAAAAGCAAATAAGAAAAGAAAGTGCGACAACGAGGAGGTTAGTGGATGAAGACATGGTCTGTGACAAAGTTGGCAGATCCACAAGAAGCACTGGAACTGGTTGAAAACAGGAAGCCTGAACCAGGGCCAGGTGAAGTGCTGGTAAAAGTCGAGGCAGCCGCTTTGAATTTCTTTGATATTCTGCAATGCCAAGGAAAATACCAGGAAAAGCCGCCCCTGCCGTTTACTCCGGGAGCAGAAATCGGAGGAGTGATTGAGGCGGTCGGGGAAGGAGCGGCGTTCAAAGTGGGACAACGCGTTCTGGCAACTCCTCTTCTTCCGAACGGCGGCCTCGCGGAATGGACATGTGTAAAGGAAGAGGGCATCTTCCCGATACCGGATTCGCTTTCATTCTCCGAAGCAGCCGCCCTGTTCATTACGTATCAAACCGCTTATTTCGCTCTACACCGGACAGCCCGCCTTCAGCCGGGGGAAGTCCTGCTTGTCCATGCGGGTTCCGGCGGCGTCGGCTCCGCTGCCATCCAGCTTGGAAAAGCGGCAGGCGCGACCGTCATTGCAACAGCAGGAAGCGATGAAAAAACGGAAATCTGCAAACAGCTTGGAGCCGATCAGGTCATCAACTACCGGACGGAAGATTTTGTTTCAATCGTGAAAGAAGCGACAAATGGCAAAGGGGCAAACGTGATTTTCGATCCGGTGGGCGGCGATACATTCGACCGTTCGAGAAAATGCATCGCTTTCGAAGGCAGGCTTTTGGTAATTGGCTTTGCAGGCGGCCGAATTGCCGATGCTCCGACAAACCATGCTTTGATCAAAAACTATTCTATTGTAGGGGTCCATTTTGGATTGTTCCGGAACCTGATGCCTGAAGAAGTCATGAAAGCGCATCTGGAATTGATGGATCTGTTTGAGCAGGGAGCCATCAAGCCGCTGATTTACGAAGAGCTGCCTTTTGAAAAAGTGCCAGCTGCCTTGGATTTATTGGGAGACCGCAAGACCTACGGGAAATTGGTAGTGATTCCATAAAACAAAGGGGGAAGCCGATGGGGAACTTAGTGGAGATTCAAATCGAAAATGGAATCGGGCATTTGAAATTGAACCGTCCGGATAAACTGAATGCTTTATCAAAAGAATTGGCTGAAGAACTGCTTCAAGGGCTGGATTCGTTGAATAAGGATAAAGAAGTCAAAGCAATCATCCTTTCGGGAGAAGGAAAGGCGTTTTCAGCAGGCGGCGATATTGCCTCGATGAAGGAATTGGCCGGTGCTGCGGAAGTGGCAGAATGGATGGAATTTATCTCGGGGGTATCCAAGAAACTGATGGGCGCGGATAAGTACATCATTGCGGCGGTTCATGGATATGCTGCCGGTGCCGGATTCAGCATTGCATTGGCTGCAGATTTCATCGTTGCGGATGAACAGGCCAAATTCGCTTTAAGTTTTGCCAATATCGGATTGATCCCGGATCTAGGGCTGATCAAGTCTTTATCCGAACGGGTTTCCAAACCGATTGCGAAGGAATGGATCTCGTCTGCAAAAGTCGTGTCAGCCAAAGAAGCCTATGACAACGGCATCATCAATCGAATTTCTGAAGGGCCAGTGCTGGAGGAAGCGGAACGATTTGCGGAATTCATCGTTAAAGGCCCAGCTATCAGCAATAAATACGTGAAGTATTTAGTCAACCATGTCGGGGAGCTTCACGCCGAAACGGCTTTTACGCAGGAAAATATCATTCAGGCGATGCTGCTGCAAACAGCTGACCATAAAGAAGGCGTCTCCGCTTTCTTCGGAAAGCGAGAGCCGCAGTTTACAGGGAACTAAAACCCTTGAAAAACGGCAATACAGAAAGGCAGATAAACAAACGGATGGAGGGAAAATAATGAAAAAGTTCAAATCGCAGTTGCTGGTGGCAAGTCTAGGATTGGCAGTTCTACTGAGTGGGTGCAGCAGTGACGATTCCGGCAGCACTTCAGCAGAAGGCGAAAAAATTACGTTGCGGGCTGCAACCGGTTTAAGTGCCCAGCATGCTTGGTGGGAAAAATCTATGGTTCCATGGATGGAGCGAGTTGAAGAATTGACGGACGGACAAGTTGAATTTGAAACCTTTACGGGTGGAGAATTGGTAGCAGTGCCGGATGAAGCGGAAGCTTTGGAAAGCGGCACCGTTGACGTAGCCCTTGTATTGCCGATCTATCAGCCGGACCAATTCCCGATGGCTGAAGTAACGATGCTCCCGTTGAACCATTCGGATACCTTAATCGCTTCAAATGCTTGGAAAAAGCTTTTGGAAAGTGATGAAGAATTAGCGGATGGCAAAACGTATACAGAAATGCAGTTTGGAAACTTTAAAGTTTTCCCTGTATCCACTACCCAGGAGTATTCCATTTCGACTACTGGCCATGAGTTTAATTCGGTTGGCGATGTAAAAGGCACTTCACTTCGTACGCCTTCACGGATCCATGAAATGTATGCTGCAAAAACAGGGATCAATAGTGTGACGATGCCGGCAGTTGAAATTTATGATGCGCTAAGCCGCGGTACATTTGAAGGTGCTTTCTATAGTATTGCCGACTGGACCGGATATGGTTTCCAAGATCTGTTTACCTACACAGTAACCGGCATCAATTTCGGCCATTTCAATGCATTTATCGGAATGTCTCAAGATAAATGGGAAGAAATGCCCGAAAATGTGCAAGAAGCAATGACACAAGCAAACGAAGAAATTTTCGAACCAGGAGCTCAAGAATGGATGGACCGCGCAGAAGCGATTATTCCGGAAAATGAAGCAAATGGCGGAAAATTCGTCGACTTTAGCGAATTGGACCAAGAAGTTCAAGACCACTTTAATACAGGAATTGAAGATACATGGACAGATTACGCGAAGCTTTTGGAAGACAACGGCCTTCCAGGCAATGAACTTGTCATTAAATGGAGAGATTTAGTGGTGGAAGAAGGCGGAGAAGTGCCGGAAGCCATTATGAATTTAGAATAGCAGCACCATCAAAAGGGATAGCGCAGAAAAGATCGCCGTCCCTTTTCTTTTCAGACTTTTGCAGGGAGGCCCTTTATGGATAATTTAGTGGTTATTGGAATTATTATCGCAATGATGATCATCTTGTTGATTGCGGGGTTGTACATTCACTCCGTGCTCCTTGCCAGTGGAATTATCGGTTTAATCCTATTGGAAGGCTTTGGCATTCTGCCAGGTTTGCTCGGCAACGAACCGTTTAATCGGGTGGCCAGTTATACACTGACGACGATTCCTCTGTTTGTTTTAATGGCTCAATTTATCCTGCAGTCGGGACTCGTCCAGGATATTTTTTATATGGTCCATAAAGTATCAAAAGGAAAAAACAGCCTTCTTGGCGTATTGACCTTGATTATCGGAGGGATGCTTGGAGCGGTATCGGGTTCAGGTACGGCAACCGCTGCTTCGCTCGGGCAAGTGGCGATTCCGGAACTCAGAAAACATGGATATAGCGCTCCGCTCGCTGGAGCTATCGCTTCCTCTGGCGGCTCTTTATCCGGAATCATTCCACCGAGCATTATCTTGATTTTATATGGAGTGGCAACGGAAACTCCAGTCGGCAGCTTGTTTGTCGGAGCGTTTATCCCAGGCATTCTGACAATGATCGTATTTATTTTGGTGATGTTGGTATATTTCCGAATGGAGAAGAAAAAAACCGCTTCTGCAAATGAACCAGAGATCAAAGAAACCGCAGGGACGCCTGAAAAGCTGTCAGCGTTTCGCTTGATCGCCGCAAGTGTTATTGCCATTGTCATCGTATTGGTGATCTTCGGCGGGATTTACTCCGGGCTTTTCACCCCTACTGAAGCAGGGGCCGTCGGAGCGTTTGTCGGTTTGCTGGCTGCATTGGTACTAGGGAAAGTCAATTTTAATTTCTTTAAAGTGTCTGTGGTTGAAACCGTCAAGTTGACAGGAATGGTCATGATTATCATGATCGGCGCACAGATTTTTGGGCGATTTGTCTCTCTTTCGTTATTGCCAAGAAAGCTGATCGAATTTATCGAACCGATTATGGATACGCCAGTGCTTGTGCTGATCGCCATTTCGGTCGTTCTTTTCATTATGTTTATGTTTATCGAGGGAGCTGCAGTTATCCTGATGTCTATTCCGGTCATCTTGCCGATCATCCAGGAACTTCAAGTAGATGTCCTTTGGTTCGGCGTCTTTATCGCCGTCATTTGTACCATCGGCTTGATCACCCCTCCGGTCGGCCTTAGTGTTTATGCCGTAGCTGGCGTCAGCGGAATCAATTCGGGTTCGATTTTCAAAATCGCCATGGTATTTGCCATTGTGGCAATGATTGTGGTCTGTGGCTTGATGATTGCGTTTCCGGGACTTGCTACATGGCTTCCGAATTCGATGTGAATTAATGAAAGGGGGTAAGCTTCATGAATGGTGTATGGAAAGCCTATAAAGTTTTCGACTATATAAAATTGGCAGGAATTTGGGTCAGCGGCATCAGTGTTTTAGTGATGATGTTCCTGATCGTCTATGATGTAGCGGTCCGTTCCCTTTTCTCTAGTTCAATACGCGGCGGATTTGAAATTATCCAGAATTACATGATGCCGCTTGTGGTTTTCCCGGGACTTGCATATGTGTATGCTTCTGGTGTCTTGCCGAAGATGGATTTGGTGCTTGATAAAATCGGGCAAAAGGCGAAGAAGGTCCTGATCTTTTTAATGATTTTATTGGAGCTATTTGTATTGGTCCTCATTGTCCAGTTTAGCTGGGAATATGCAATGAACGGACTCGAAAGAAAGACGGCTTTCCCGGCTGCAGGCACACTGTATCCTTTATATCCGCTGTTTTTCCTGATTCCAATTGCATTTGCCCTGATTGTCATTGAAAATGTATTTATTTTGATCCGCAACATTTTGATAAAAGAACCTTCCTTGACAATGCGGGAAGTCGAAGAGAAACCGGAAGAATTATTGTGAAATCTGCACTCAGATTAAATCTATTGAATAAATGAGGGAATGCAATGAGTCTACGGGAGCGAAAAGCAGCTAAGAAAAAAGAAGACATTCTTCGTTCAGCCAGTTCCGTTATCTCACGGCAGGGCTTCCATAAAACAACGATGGAAGACATCGCTGCTGAACTGCTGATGACGAAAGGTTCGCTTTATTATTATTTCAAAAACAAAGAAGAATTGCTTTTTCATTGCCATGATTTGATCCTTACCGGTGCAATGGAATTGATAGAAGACATTTATCAGGAAAACATTTCTTCGGTGGAAAAGATGAAAAAAGCGATAAAAGCCCATTTGGACATCGCGATCCAGGAAAAAGAAATCTTTAATCTGATCGTAAAGCCGGAACAAATCTTCTCGGAAGACCATATTGAAGACATCGTGAATAAAAGAGATGTCTATGCGGGATTATTCGATAAAATCATTGCTCAAGGGGCTGAAAGAGGCGAGTTTCATTTAAGGCAGCAAAAAATGGCGCGGATGATCATACTTGGAGCCACGAACTGGATTCAAGTATGGTATTCCGATAAAGGCGAATTCAGTAAAGACGAAATTGAAGAGATTTATGCGGACTATCTGCTTAAAATGCTGCTTTGAAAATAACCATGAAGGATTTGGAGTGCATGAGAAGAATCCATGTAATTACACAGAAAGAAGCGGTCAAAGAAGAAAAGCTGATCGGTTGTTCAGCCGTTGTCATTGATGTTTTTTTGGCAACTTCGACAATTACTTTTTTGCTGGAGCATAACTACGGACCGATATATGCAGTGAAAGACAGTGCAGATGCTTTAATACTGGCAGATGAACAAAAAGGTGATTATATCCTGCTTGGGGAAACAAAAGGCGAATCGATTGAAGGATTTCGATATCCCGATCCTTGTTTGATCGAGCCATGCAGCAGCCAGGAGGCAGCGATCATTTGCTCAACAAATGGCACGAGGGCGATTGAAAAAGCGGCTAAGGCAAAAACGCTTTTCATCTCCTCTTTAGTGAATGGCCATGTGATTGCTGAACAGCTTCACATTCAACAAGACGAATCCTCCATCGTGTTGATTTGTTCAGGAAATGATGACCGTTTTTCAATGGAGGATTTTATCGGAGCAGGACAAATTGTGCACCACTTGAAGGATAGCGGCGACTATCAGCTTTCGGATGCTGCTAAATTGGCCAAGTCTGCCTACGAAGCGTCGCTGGCAACTGGTTTTGCTGAGTTGTATGAAAGCGAAACGGCAGAATTGCTTAGAAGATTCGATTTTGCAGAATCGATGGAACTGATCATTCGCAATCATGAAAAGTTAACGGTCATTCCGCTAGTTGAAAACGGCGCAATCCGAAATGCCACCGTCAAAATAAATTCCGGCAATGGATAAAAAGGAGTCGAGCAGAAATGGAGGATAAAGAATTGATTCAAGTAGAAACGGAAGGGCATTTAGCTATAGTGACATTAGCGAACCCACCCGTAAATGTACTGACCGATCAAATCATCTCGGAATTGGATGCAGCCATAGAGGAAATAGCGAAATTGCCGGATATCCGCGCCGTTATCTTGCGCGCTGCAGGGGAGAAAGCCTTTGCAGCAGGTGCAGATATCGGCCAATTTCCTTCTTTGACAGAAGAAACGGGAATTCAACTGGTCGATAAAGGCAAACGGGTTTTCGATAAATTAGCAGCTTCAAATGTTCCAGTCATCTGTGCGATCCAAGGCCTGGCTTTAGGAGCGGGACTGGAACTCGCCATTGCCTGCGACATCCGGGTGGTCGAAGAAGATGCCAAACTCGGGCTTCCTGAAACAGGGCTTGGCATCTTGCCGGGATATGCCGGAACACAGCGCCTGTCCCGTTTAGTCGGAATCGGAAAAGCAAAAGAGCTTGTGCTGTCCGGTGTCCTGCTGTCAGGGCAGGAAGCTTACGAAGTGGGACTGGCAGAACGGGTTGTGCCCAAAGGCGGCGCTTTTGAAGCGGCGAAAGAATTAGCGGAGAAGGTAGCGGCGAAAGGGCCAGTGGCAGTGGCCAATGCGAAGCGCGCCATAAATGAAGGAATTGAATTGCCGCTCGCTGAAGCGCAGGAGCTGGAAAGCTATTTGTTTTCAAAGCTTGTGGGAACCGCAGATATGCAAGAAGGAGTTAAAGCGTTCAAAGAAAAACGAAAGCCTGTATTTCAAGGGAAATAAAGTCGAGGAGTGATCGCCTATGGAAAAAATTGCAGTGATTGGGGCCGGAATTATGGGCAATGGAATTGCCCAAGTGGCGGCAGAAGGAAATTATCAAGTAATTTTATACGATGTGAACCCAGAAGGGCTTGATAGAGGAATTAAGCGAATTGAAAAGACCTTGTCCCGAAATGTGGAAAAAGGAAAAATTGAACAGGCAGAAGCGGATGCGATCAGAGAAAGAATCCGGCCGACGAGCAGCATCGAAGAGTTGAAGGAAGTAGATATGGTCATTGAAGCCATTATTGAACAGATTGAACCTAAGAAAAAGTTATTTGCAGAGCTTGACCAAATTTGCAAACCCTCTACGATTTTCGCTTCGAATACTTCCGGGTTAAGCATTACAGAAATGGCAGCAGCTGTAGAACGAAGCGGCCAAGTCATCGGCATGCATTTTTTCAACCCGGTTCCCGTCATGCAATTGGTTGAAATCATCCGTGGAGAACAGACAAGCGATGAGACGGTTGAAGTGGCGCACAAAGTGGCCCAACAATTTAATAAAACAGCGATCTCGGTCAAGGAGGCGCCGCTGTTTGCGGTTAACCGGATTTTGACGCCAATGATCAATGAAGCAATCTTTGTATTATCGGAAGGCATCGCGTCAGCTGAAGATATTGATAAAGGCATGATGCTTGGCGCAAGCCATCCGATCGGGCCGCTTGCCTTAACCGATTTGATCGGGTTGGATACGATGCTTTTTGTAGCGGAAACACTTTACAACGAAACCAACGATTCCAAATATCGGCCAGCGCCTTTATTGAAGCAATACGTACGGGCTGGCAAACTGGGACGGAAATCCGGAGAAGGATTTTTCAAATACGACTGAGCTTTTAAAGGAGAGATGGCTATGAGCGACGCAAAGCAAGCAATCGGAAAATCGCAGGACTCCATCAATTGGGAGGTTGTTGAACAGCATTTGCGTAAATCGATTCCCAATTTGCCGGATGGGAAACTGAATGTGCGGCAATTCTCAGAAGGCTATTCCAATTTAACGTATTTATTGAACATTGCCGATTGGGAAGGCGTCTTGCGGCGGCCTCCGTTTGGAGAAGTGCCGCCGAAAGCACACGATATGCAGCGGGAATACCGAATACTTGAAAAAGTGAACCCGGTGTTTCCATTAGCGCCGAAGCCTTATGTGTACTGCGAAGATTCGGCCATCATGGACAAGCATTTCTATGTCATGGAGAAAAAACAAGGGGTAGTGATCGATGACGTGCTTCCTGAAAATTACGGAGGATCCGAACAGGCTGGGCCGAAGATTTCGGAGACTGTCATACAAACGCTTGCGCAGCTTCAAGCGATTGATTATCAAGAAGCAGGGCTTGCCGGAATGGGGAAGCCTGAAGGGTTTCTTGAACGGCAGGTGAAAGGGTGGATCAAGCGCTATGACCATTCTAAAACCGAAGCCATTACGGAGTTGGACGGACTCGAGAAGTGGCTGGCGGAAAACTTGCCGGTTACCCGGGAAACAACAATTGTCCACAATGATTTTAAATTGAACAATATGGTACTGGATGCGCATGATCCCGGAAAAGCGGTTGGCATTCTGGATTGGGAGCTTTCGACAATTGGCGACCCCATGAGCGATTTAGGATCAACGGTGGCTTATTGGGGACAGCCGGATGACCCGGATATGGGTATCAACATCGTCACGAACCAAAAAGGATTCTACAGCAGACGCGAATTTGTGGAAGCTTATGCCAAAACAAGCGGGAGAGATGTATCGAACATCAACTATTACGTAACGTTCGGTTTTTATAAACTTGCTGTTATCCTGCAGCAAATCCACTACCGTTGGAAAATTGGTGAAATCGATGACCATCGTTTTGGCGTGTTGAATATTGCGGTTCGCAATCTAATTGAAATGGCCAATGAAACACGCAGCAATCGATTGCTGTAAAACGAGACAAAGGCGGGTGGACCATGACCGAAATTTCTAATCATGAAATTATCTTCGATTACTCCCCTTTTCTCATAGAAGAAGGGAAGATCCGGGAGTTTGCCAAAGCGATCGGCAGCACAAATCCGATTTATTTCGATGCCGGCATGGCAATAGAAAAGGGGCACCGGGCAATACCGGCGCCGCCGACTTTTGCGACCGTGATCGATTTTTGGAATGAACGGGATTTCTATCAATTGTTTCAGCAAATTGGCCTGGATCCGAATCATGTGCTTCACGGAGAACAGGAATATGAGTATGTCCAGACTCTATATGCCGGAGATGTTATTTGTGCCCAAGCTATTGTAAAAGAACGCATCGAGAAAAAATCCATGACTTTTTTCAAGCTTGAAACGATCTATAAGAATCAGCGAGAAGATATTGTATTGGTCAATCGTTCCACTTTAATCGAAAGGGCGGCTGCAAGCGAATGAATGAATTGCCAGTAATCCGGAAACAGCCGCTCAAGCCGATTGACTTAGTCAAGTATTCAGGAGCTTCGGGTGATTTCAATGAAATACATACGGTTCCAGGCGTTGCTCATGAAAAAGGGCTGAAAGACATTATCGCCCACGGCATGTTTTTGATGGGGTGGGCGGGCGAAGCCATAGCCGAATGGTTTCCTGATAGAAAATTAAGCCGGTTCAAAGTCCGGTTTCAAGCAGTCACCCATCCGGGCAGTGAGCTCTTCATCAGCGGAGCTGCAGATGGAAATAAAGGGGAAATTATAATCAGTGATTCGGTTGGCGAAGTGAAACTAAGAGGATCCTTTGAGATTCAATAAATATGTAGAGCTTTAATTTTCGGAACATTCGTTCATTTATCGGTTAGGAGGTATGTACATGCAAATTACTGCTTATCCCAGTTTTGATCTGGCAGGCAAAAAAGCCCTTGTGACAGGCGGCAGCAAAGGCATCGGTTTAGCGATAGCAGCGGGGCTTGCGCATTACGGGGCCGAAGTGATGATAACGGGGCGCCACGAAGAAGCTTTGATCGAAGCGGCAAGAGCGCTCGATGCCGAAGGCGGCAAAGTCAGCTGGAAAATATCCGATGTTACTTCCAAAGAAGATGTAGTGACGTTATTTAAACACATTGATGCAGAATTCGGCCAATTGGATATCTTGGTCAATAATGCGGGGATGAACATCCGCAAATTATTGGTCGAGGTAGAGGAAGAAGATTGGGACCGTGTGCTTGATACCAATCTGAAAGGAATTTTTCTCGTGGGGCAGCAAGCTGCCAAACGAATGATGGAGCAAAAGAATGGTCGAATCATCAACATCTCATCGATTCTCGGAAAAGTAGGAAATTCCTTGCAAACGAGTTACGCTGCAAGCAAAGGCGGCATCGACCAATTGACGAAAGTGTGGGCGGCGGAATTAGCCGAATACAATGTTACGGTCAATGGGCTTGCTCCTGCGTATATCAAAACGCCGATGACGGCGCATTTTCTGGAAGATCCCGAACGCCTTGGGAAAATTGTCGACCGCACCATGATGAAACGGATGGGCGAAGTGGAAGAAATGATTGGCCCTACGGTCTTTTTTGCTTCGGATGCTTCCAGCTACGTGACCGGCCAGACTCTATATATCGATGGAGGATGGACCGCTAATTAAAATTGTGAGGTGGCCTCAATGAATTATCAATCTGTCCCGGCATTGCTGGCAGAGAAATCTGCAGAAAACCCGGATAAAGAATTTGTGTTAGTAGAAGATAGGCACGGTGAGATAGAAACGATGACTTATCGTGAATTTCAGGAGAACGTGCAGAGACTGGCGAGCGTTCTATCTGGATACGGCATCCAAAAAGGAGATAAAGTGCTGCTTCATCTTCCGAATGGGAGCGCATTTATGCTGTCGTGGTTTGCGATTCTGTCCATCGGTGCCGTGATGGTGCCGACAAATATCCTTTCGACAAGAGAAGAAATGGATTATCTAACCTCTCACTCTGAAAGCAAACTGATCATCACGGAAAAGGCTTATGAAGCGAAGTTCACCGCATTCGACCTTCCGCTGCTCTTTTCAAGGCTTGGCAGCGGCCAAGAAGGAATTTGGCTGGAAGAAGAAATCAGAAAATCAACCACGCTTCAGAATCTTCCTATGATTCTACCAGAAGACGAAGCGGCCATTCTATACACATCCGGAACCACTTCCAAGCCGAAAGGGGTCGTTTTGACTCATTATAATTACCTCCATACTGGTCAAAAAATGTCTGAGCATTTAGGCTATCAAAAAACAGACCGGCCATTAATCGTGTTGCCGATGTTTCACGGGAATGGACAATATTATATGGCAATGCCAGCACTTTATGCCGGCGCTAGCATTGCAATTACAGAAACTTTCAGTGCCACGAATTACATGAAACAGGCAAAGCGGATGAATGCCACGATCGGTTCACTATTTTCAGCGCCCATAAAAATGATTTTGAAGAAAGAATACGATCCGCAAGACGCAGAAAATAAGATGCGTTTGATCATTTATGCCCAAGCTTTAACAGATGAACAATACACTTTATTTACAGAAAGGTATCAAGTGCCGCTTCGGCAGTTATATGGCATGACAGAAACAGTAGCGATCCCTTTAATGCGCCCGCTGAATGATACTTTGGATCATTTGACCATAGGTGAAGAAGTTTGCGGTTACCGAGTCATTTTGCGAGATGAACAAAGAAAGGAAGTGGAGATTGGAGAAGAAGGCGAAATTACGGTTTATGGACAGCCCGGGATGACCATCATGAAAGAATATTTTAAGAATCCACAAGCAACAGAAGAGACCATCCAGGAAAACTGGCTCTATACCGGAGACATGGCAAGGAAGGATCCTGCAACCGGCCGGTTCTATTTTGTAGACCGGAAAAAAGACATGATGAAACGGGCGGGAGAGAACATTGCAGCGGGTGAAGTGGAAGCTGTTTTAAATGAGCATGAAGCGGTTTTTGAGAGCGCGGTCGTATCGGTTCCGGATCCGGTTTATGAAGAAGCGATTCATGCGTTTGTCATTTTGAAGGAAGGGGCTTCTGTAAACGGCGATGAATTGGTCGAGTGGTGCAAGGAGCGGATGGCAAAGTTTAAAGTTCCGCAAGAGGTCCACATTACAGAAGAATTTCCGCGTACATCCGTCGGGAAAATTCAAAAACATCAAATGAAAAAATGGATATGAGGAGGAATGGGAATGGTGGAAGTGAAGAATGCTGAAGAATTAGAAAGAGAGAAAGTCTTAAACGCCCAGAAGAACAACCCACTGGCAAGAGTCGCTGGATTTTTTGCGCGAATTGCAGAAAGATGGCTGCCGGATGCCTTTGTCTTTGCCATTATCCTAACCGCTATCGCTTTTGTTGCAGGTGTCATTTTCACTGATTCAAGCCCGCTCGATATGATGAGGTATTGGGGAGACGGCATGTGGGGTCTTCTGACATTCACTGCTCAAATCATCACCACATTTGTCTTGAGCTATGCCTTAGCCTTGACGAAGACAGTGTCCGATACGCTTGAAAAAATCGCGGCTAAATGTAAAACGCCGAATTCTGCTATTCTGATGGTGACGTTCACTGCGCTGGCTGCCTCTATGATCAGCTGGGCTTTCGGTTTGGTTGTCGCAGGAATTATGGCGAAGCTGGTGGCCAAAAAAGTACTTGATGTGGATTACCGTGTTTTGGTTGCTGCAGGCTATTCTGGATTCTTAATCTGGGAAGGCGGTTTGTCGTCCTCTCCAGCCCTATTCGTTGCAACAGCAGGACACATTTTCGAAGGGGATATCGGGGTCGTACCCATTTCGGAGACGTTGATGTCGGGTGTAAATATCGCAATCGTCCTTATTCTGTTTTTCACTCTGCCTTTTGTCATGCGCTTTATCCATCCGAAAAATCCGAAAGACCGCTTTATTGTCGAACAGTCCCGCTTGGAAGATAAAATCGAAATTGAAGAGAAAAAAGAAGAAACGAATTATCCAAATGATAAAATTGAAAAAACTCGCCTCATTCCTCTCATTGGAGGCTTTTTAGGGTTGAGCTATTTGGTCAACCATTTCATTACAAATGGGTTCTCACTGGATTTGAACACGGTCAATTTAATCTTCTTAACCGCTGCACTTCTGTTATTTGCAAACGTACGGGAACTGGCGGAAGGCTTACTGAAATCTGTGAACAGTGTAGGGCAATTTGTCCTGCAATATCCGTTCTATGCCGGAATCATGGGGATGCTCGGAGCTTCGGGCTTGGCTGTCCTTTTATCTAACTTTTTTATCGATATTTCCAATGCCAATACGCTGCCGCTTTGGACTTTCCTTTCTGCGGGAATCCTAAACGTTTTCATTCCTTCCGGAGGCGGGCAATGGGCTGTACAGGCACCAATTGTCATTCCGGCAGCGCTTGAAATGGGTGTCGCTCCTGCGAAAGTGGTCATGGCAGTAGCGTGGGGCGATAGTTGGACAAATATGATCCAACCGTTCTGGGCAATCCCGCTCCTCGCGATTGCTGGACTTAAAATCCGCGATATTATGGGCTACACGATGATTGCCTTGATCTATGGCGGCTTAGTCATCGGAGCATGTATGCTGATATTTTAATTTGTAAAGGCGGCGTTATCCTATGAAAGCAATTCTAGTAAATGAGCCGGGTCCACCTGAAGTGTTAAAGCTTAAAGAAATAGACAAGCCGGCTATTGCTCCAAATCAAGTATTGATCCGTGTTCAGGCCATCAGTGTGAATTTCGCTGATATCAAGGCGCGGCAAGGCCAATATCATGGCATCGAAGCCGGCTCCGCGTTTATTCCGGGGCTGGACTGTTCAGGTGAAATCATTGAAATAGGGGAAGAGGTAAGCCGTTTTCAATTGGGGCAGCGCGTCATGGCATTTCCAAAAGCGGGAAGCTATGCAGAATATGCAGCAGCGGATGAAGCGTTAACATTCCATGTGCCGGATGAATTGGAGATGGAAACAGCTGCAGCTTCACTGACTATAGGAGTCACCGCTTATAATGTTATAAAAAAAATGGCGAGCTTAGTTCCGGGAGAGACGATTCTTATTCATTCGGCAGCTGGCGGCATCGGTTCGGTTGCCATTCAACTGGCTAAAGTTTATGGTGCTGCCCAAATTATCGGAACCGTTGGAAGTGATGAAAAAATTGCGGCTGCCAAAAGTTTCGGCGCTGATCATGTCATCAACTATTCGACTGAAGATTTTGCTGAGCAAGTGAATAGCTTGACGGATGGCAAAGGAGCGGATGTGATCCTAGATACGATAGCGGGAAGCCATTTTGAAAAGAGCATGGATTGCTTGGCGCCATTTGGAAGGATCATCAGTTTCGGGCACGCTAATGACGGTTCTGCAGCAGGACGTATTAAAACTACCGATCTCCATTCGAGTTGCCGTTCGGTGATTGGCTACAGCACCGGAACTTATCGGAAGCAGCGCCCTGAATTTTTGCAGGAAGGCGCTTCGGCCATTGTGGAGCTATTGCTTCAAGGAAAATTGGATATCGCCATATCAAAACGTTATCCATTAGCTGAAGCTGCCCAAGCACATGCTCGTATTGAAAGCAGGAAAAGCATCGGAAAAGTGGTGCTGCTGCCCTGAATATATGGTCATTTGACTGCCTTGCCTTTGATAGGCAGGGCAGTTTTCTGATTTAATGCCTAAACTTTCGAGGAGTGGTCTGTATGCAAACAGGAATCAGTTTGGAGCAAGTCCAAGTATCAAAAGTACATATGACGCCAGCGTTGTCTCAAGCGATTAACTTATTACAGCTTTCTTCAGACGAATTAAAAGAATATGTGAACGAGCGGATTTATGAAAATCCTTTCCTCAAATTTAAAGATGACCAAGCGCCTGCTTATTCAAAAAAGGACTATATAAGTCCTTTTGAGTTTATCGAAGCAAAAGAAAACAAATTGAAGAATGATCTAATGGAACAAACCCTCTTGCTTAATCTGACAGCGCCGCAGCGGCGTATTCTCCATTTCCTCATGGCAAGTCTGGAACCGACTGGATTCTTGGCTATGGATGCCGCGGAGGCAGCGGAAATCTTGGGGGCCGGCAAATGGGAAGTGGAAGAAATGATAGAGAAACTAAAAAACTTGGAGCCTGGCGGAATTGGCTGCCAGGACCTGATGGACTATATTCTTTTTCAGCTCAACGCAAAGAAGCAAACAAGAGTTGTGGCATACACTAAAGAAATTGTGAAAAATAACTTAATGGAATGGGCAGCTCAAAACTATCGTTTGATTATGGATAAATATGGGGTTAACTCTGAAGAAATTGAAGAGATTTCTCAGCTCTTGCTGAGTTTGAAAAAATCGCCTGTAGATGGCCTGGCAGATGAAACGACGGCATTCCAAGCGCCTGATGTCAAGGTGGAATTTATTGGGAATCAACACATTTTACATATAAACGATCATTTGTTGCCCCAAATACAGATCGACTCCGCATACATTCAAGAACTGTCAAAAGAAGAAACAGATTCGATCAAATCGTACATCCGTGAAAAGCGAAGTGAGGCAGAATTTTTAATCAAAAGTTTAGAAAAGAGAAAAATAACATTGTCGACTGTGGCGGAAGCAATCATCGAGTATCAAAAGGAATTTTTTATATCGCCAGCCAATAGTTTAAAACCGCTTCGTTTAAAGGATATTGCCCAAAAAATTAAAGTCCATGAATCGACTGTGAGCAGAATTACGCGCAATACATGCATGCAAACACCAAAAGGCCTTTTTTCTTTTAAATTCTTCTTTCAGCAGGGGATGGCATTAAACGGCAGTGATGAAACAGAATCGATTTTGAAAGTGAAACAAAGGATAAAAGCGATCATTGAAATGGAAAATCGCCAGCATCCTTTTTCCGATGAAAAAATTAAAGAATTGCTGGTAAGAGAAGGCCTTCAAATTTCCAGGCGGACAATCGCTAAGTACCGAACAGAATTGGGAATCTGTGATTCTGTAAAAAGAAGAACAGCTAGAGAAATTTTGCATTCTTAGAAATAAGAAATTCTCATGGGAATTTCTTTCTCGTAATAAATATTGAGCCT
Organism: Planococcus ruber; assembly: GCF_022819085.1. Classification (GTDB taxonomy): domain Bacteria; phylum Bacillota; class Bacilli; order Bacillales_A; family Planococcaceae; genus Planococcus; species Planococcus ruber. The sequence continues at coordinate 1,028,706 of NZ_JALHAG010000001.1, forward strand.
CTGGAGTGAGGAGGGGTGTGCAATCCACTTGAGTTGGAACACTGCATAATAGTTGGCACGAAAATTGCATAATGTATAGCAAGGTAGTCATTTACCGAGGGAGTCGAAGCAAAAGGGGGGAGAGCCGCTTAGTTCTCGCAAAAAGAATTCAGAAAGATGGCCGCCATTTTTGTAAACGCTTACTTTTCTATTTGGCCGGTAAAAGGAGGCTTTCATGAAGCCGCTCACTATTCAGAGATTTACATTCGGCAAATTGCGGAGCAATAGCTACGCTGTCACGGATGAAGAAACGTTTTGCATTGTCATAGACCCTGGAGAAAATCCGCAATCGCTGCTTGCCTATATCCGAAACCGAAAAGTGGATTATATCCTATTGACGCACGGGCATTACGACCATATTGCCGGTGTGGATGAAGTGAGGCGGGCAACGGACGCCTCTGTCGTAATCCATCAAGCTGAAGCGGATTATTTGATCGATCCAAAACTGAATTTATCTTTTGGAAATGAGAAACAAATTAAGTGCGAGTGGCCGGATATTTTATTGAACGGGAATGAGCTGGTGAAATGCGGCGAGCTTTCCGTGAAAGTGATTCATACACCGGGCCACTCCCCAGGAAGCGTCAGCTATTTATTGAATGATGAATATTTATTTTCAGGCGATGCATTGCTCGCAGGATTGATTGGCCCGACAGATCTGCCTTTTGGCAATCGTGGGCAATTGAAAACTTCCATTCGTGAGAAGTTGTTTACGCTTCCGGACGAAGTGGCCGTTTACCCAGGCCACGGAGAGGCCACAGATATCGGAATAGAAAAAGAAACAAATCAGTTTCCGAATATGAAAAGCTTTTATTGAATTCAAAAAGGAGTGAAGGATAATGGCTGAAACTTATACAAAAGAAATTAATGTAAAAGATTACCCTAAGGAAGTCTTGCTCGATTTTTATAAAACGATGGCAAAAATCCGTAAGTTTGACGAAAACTTAATCAAATTGATGCAGGACGGGAAAGTTTCAGGATTTTACCACTCCGGGATCGGTTCGGAAGGGCTGTCTGCCGGATCGATTCGGCAGAACCTAAGAGATGAGGATTATATTTACTACAATCACCGGGGGTGCAACCAAAAAATCGCAAAAGGCGTACCGCTTTCGAAAATTTATGGAGATTTCCTCGGAACTGTAGAAGGGACGACAAAAGGGTTAGGTGCTGGAATTGTCCATAGCGCTGATCCTGCCAGAGGCGTTCTTGGCCAAGCCGGCACCATTGGCTCGCAACTGGGGCTTAGTGTGGGGTCCGCTTTTGCTTCGAAATTAAAGAAGACAGATCAGGTTACTGTCGTCTATTTCGGTGATGGAGCAGCTTCCCGGGAAATGCTCCACGGTTCATTGAACTGGGCCGGCCTCTACAAATTGCCGGTGATCTACATTTGCGAGAACAATGAATATGCAATTTCATGCCACGTTTCCGAAACGCATTCCATCAAAGAGCATATTGCCGACTGGGCAGACGGCTATGGGATTCCGAACTGCGTAGTGGATGGCAACGATGTATTGCTTATGCATGAAGTAGTGAAAGAAGCAGTGGAGCGTGCAAAACGCGGAGAAGGGCCAACCTTTATCGAAGCCCAGACTTTCCGCCATCGCGGCCATTTTGAAGGCGACCCTTATGATTACGTAGATGTTGAAGTGCTGCAGACTTGGAAAGACACGAAAGATCCGATTACAAACTTTGCGGCTAAATTAATGTCGGAAGAAATTGCAAAGGAAGAGGAATTGCAGAATTTGAATAAGGAAATCGACCAGGAAATTGCAGAAGCCATTGATAAAGCGTTAGCAGCGCCGATGCCGGAGGCAGGACGGATCTACGAAGGATTATACGCATAAGGGGGAGAAATGGATGAGAAAACTGACGATGCGAAATGCTTTAATTGAAGCATTAAATGAAGAAATGGAAAGAGACGCGACGACCGTCCTGTTTGGGGAAGACGTCGGCAAATTTGGCGGCATCAACGCCGTTACCAAAGGGCTGCAGGAAAAGTTCGGGGCTGACCGCGTATTCGATACACCGATTGCCGAACCGACGATTGTTGCAGCCGCAGTCGGCATGGCCATCACGGGCAATGTCCGGCCAATTCCGGAACTGCAATTCGGGGATTTTGTCGGCATCGCTTTTGATGAAGTATTCAACAAAATGGGGAAATGGCGTTTTATGCACGGCGGCCAAATGGAGATGCCTGTAACGCTTCGGCTTCCGATTGGGATAGCGGGCGGCGCCGGACCAGAGCACTCCCAGAGCCCGCAAGCGTTGTTCATGCATGGGCCGGGCTTGCAAATCGTGATTCCATCAACACCATACGATGCAAAAGGGCTGCTCAAAACGGCCATCCGGGACAACAACGCAGTGCTCTTCTTTGAACATAAAATGCTTTACGATCTGAAAGGCGAAGTTCCGGAAGAAGAATATTTGATTCCTTTTGGAAAAGCCGATGTGAAACGGGAAGGATCGGACGTTACGATTATTGCGACAGCGCTGCAAGTACATACCGCCTTGCAGGCGGCTGAAGAACTCGAAGCCCAAGGAGTCGAAGTGGAAGTCATCGATCCGCGGACATTGGCTCCGCTTGATATGGAAACAATTTTAGCTTCGGTGCGGAAAACCGGCCGGGCTTTGATTGTACATGAGGAACCGAAAACTGGCGGTTCCGGGGCTGAAATTGCAGCGCAAATTCAGGAAGGTGCGTTATTCGACTTGGCAGCACCGATCAAGCGTATCGGAAGCCCGGATGTTCCGATTGCTCAAAGTATTTACCTGGAACAGTTTTATGTGCCGAATAAAGAGCAGATCATTCAACAGGTCAATGAATTGATGGAGTACTGATCCGGGGGGCCAGGTCTCTGGCCTTTCCAACCAAATCAAAGGTTCATCAAAATGATGATAGGAGTGGGACCTTATGTATGAAGTGAAAATGCCGAGGCTGGGTGTGACGATGCAAAACGGCACAGTTACAGAATGGCTTATCAAAGAAGGGGAAGAAGTGGCAAAAGGGGAATACCTTTTTGAACTGGAGACGGAAAAATCTACGTTGGAAATTGAAGCGCAGGAAGCCGGAGTCTTGAAAAAAATCATTGTCCCTCCGGATGTAGAAGTGCCGGTCAATACGGTAATCGCTGTCATTGCAGGAGCGGATGAAGAAGTGGATTTGAGTGTCTATAGCAAGGAAGCGAAAGCCGAAGCGGCCACAGCCTCTACAGAAAATGAAAAAAAACCTGAGGAAGAAACGGAACAAAAAACTCAGACGGCTAAAAGAGGCGGCATTTCACCAAGGGCACGGAAATTGGCGAAAGAACTGGGCGTCTCTTTAGAACATATCACAGGGACTGGAAAAGACGGAATTGTAACGGAACTTGACGTTCAAAATGCTGCTTCGAATTCTGGTCCGACAATTAAAGTAAGAGAAACAATCCCGTTGAACAATATAAAGAAAGTCATGGCCGATAATATGTTGACCAGCTGGCAAAGCATTCCCCAGTTTACGCAAATGGTGTCTGTCAATATGGAGCAGGCATTGAAAGTGAAGAACGAAATTGAAGGAATCTCTATAAATGACCTTATCGTCAAAACGGTGGCAAATGCGGTTAAAGCGTATCCGTTTGTGAACAGCAAGCTCGAGAAAGAAAAAGAAATTACCGTTTACGACGAAGTCAATGTGTCCATTGCGATTAATAGTGCGCATGGCTTGGTGGTTCCGGTAGTGAAAAATACTGAACAAAAAACAGTCCAAGAAATTTCAGCGGAAATAAAACAATTGGCAGAAAAAGCAGAAGGCAAAAATCTTTCGATGGACGATTATGCAGGCGGAACCATCACCATTTCAAATTTAGGCAGCCTTGGAATTGAAAGCGGAACGCCGATCGTCAATAGTCCGCAATCCACGATTGTCTTTGTCGGTGCCATCAAAAAGACGCCGATCGTCAATGAACAGGACGATATTAAAGCAGCTCCAATGATGGTGCTTTCCATCTGCTACGATCACCGTTTCATCGATGGAGTGGCGGGAGCACGGTTCACCAACGAAGTGAAAGAAGCACTGGAAACATTGACTGCAGCAGATTTGATTTAATGAGGAGGAAAAGCATGAGATTGAGCGGTAAAGTAGCGATTATAACTGGAGCCGGAAGCGGACAAGGAAAAGCTTCAGCGCGCGCCTTTGCAGAGCAGGGGGCAGCAGTAGTGATCGCGGAATGGAATACAGAAGCCGGCAAGCAAGTGGAAGAAGAGTTAAAAAGTGCGGGGCATGACGCTCTATTTATCCAAACGGATATTTCCAGCGAAGAAAATGTCCAGTCAATGGTGGAAGAAGTCAAAAATCATTATGGGAAAATCGATATTTTGTTTAACAACGCAGGCATCGGCTTTTCTTCAAGATCCCGCTTTGCCATGGCTTCTGTCTTAGAAACGCCTTTGCAGGATTGGAACAGCATTTTAGGAATCAATTTAAACGGGGTTTTCTTGATGTCAAAATACGTAATTCCGATTATGATTGAACAAGGCAGGGGCAGCATCATCAACAACTCTTCGTTAAATGGAATTATCGGTGTAACGGGGGCAGATGCCTATACTGCTTCAAAAGGCGGAGTTGTCGCTTTGACGCGCGTCATGGCAGCAGATTACGGCAAGCACAACATTCGTGTAAATTGCATTTGCCCAGGAGCCATCAACACGCCGATGATTGGAGAAGTCTTGGACATCCCCGAAATCGCCAAAAATTACGAAACGGGTCCGCTTGGCCGAGTAGGAGAGCCGGAAGAAATTGCCCAAGCAGCATTGTTTTTAGCTTCCGATGAAGCCAGCTATATAACAGGCGTTATTTTGCCGGTAGACGGTGGGTGGAGTGCAGTGTAAGCTATAGGTACGGTTTAAAAATTCAGAAAAGTGAATTTTATTCTGTGCATAACACTGTCAAAGGAAGTGGTTGAAGTGAAGAGCAGTTATTCCTATCAGACCAATTATCCGCCTTTAAAACGTATTGATAAAACTAAAGTGCTGAAAAATATTTGGAATCAATATATAAAAAAAGAACTGGAGACAGGAGAAGCCCGCCCAATTATTGCAGAATCTTGGAGAAGATCGAAAGGCTACGGTATAGATCCGGATTCTGCAAAAGCTCCGGTCATCTGCTCCCCTCAAGAACTGCGAAAAAGAAAAAACCGTTATGAGGATACGCTCCATCTTATCCGTCCATTCATGGATGATCTTTATGAAATTGTAAAAGGCACTGACAGCATTATTGCCTTTTCGGATCCGGACGGCGTCATTTTGGAATTGTTCGGAGACAGCGATATTGCATTAAATGCAGCAAGTGCCAACTTTAAAATCGGGGCCAATATGAATGAGAAGCATTCCGGAACCAATGCCATAGGGACAGCATTGGTTACCGGTTCTCCCATTCAAGTAATCGGCGCTGAGCATTTTTGCGTTGCCTGGCATACGTCCCACTGTTCCAGCGCTCCAATTTTGGATCCACTGACCGGAAATGTCTTAGGGGTATTGACCGTGGTAGGCTATTTAAAAACCGCCCATCCCCATTCGTTGGCATTGGTGAAGACTGCTGCAGGCTCTGTTTTAAAGCTAATTGAACAAAAAGAGCTTAAACATGAACAATATATGGTCGATAATTACTTCAACGCGGCCATCGATTCGATCTCAGATGGTATTTTAATCGTGAACAGAATCGGAGAAGTGATCCGGCTGAATAAAATTGCTGCTCATTTATTAGGAATTTCATCAGAACCGAACACGAAATACAAATTGAATGATATTGCGAAACTCAAACCTCTATCCAAAAATCTGCAGGAAATGATCACCGGCCAAGAGGTCATTTTAAAGGAACAGTTGAATCTGCAGCAAGACGGAGAATTCCTATTGTTGCTCACTTCGCGAAAAATTCAAGTGGGGAAGGAAACAATCGGAAATATCATCATCCTTCAGAAAAAATTTAAAAAAGATATAAACAATTTCACAGCAAAGCATCAATTCTCTTCACTGATCGGTGAAGATCCCGAGTTCAAAAAAACCATCCGCTTTGCCGAAAAAGCGGCAAGAACAGATAAAACCATTCTGCTCACAGGAGAAAGCGGGACCGGGAAAGAATTATTTGCACAAGCCATCCATAATGACAGTTCAAGGCGGCAAGAGGCTTTCTTGGCCGTAAATTGTGCGGCGATACCTAGAGAATTGATTGCGAGTGAACTGTTCGGCTATACGGATGGAGCCTTTACGAATGCCGTAAAAGGAGGCAAAAAAGGGAAATTTGAGGCGGCTCACGGCGGCACCGTGTTTCTAGACGAAATCGGAGATATGCCGCTGGAAGTGCAAACGCATTTGCTGAGAGTTCTGGAAGAAAAAGAAGTGACGCCGCTTGGCTCCAATCAGCCGAAATCAATAAATGTCCGAATCATCGCAGCGACAAATAAAAATTTAAAAGAGCTGGTGGAAAACAAGGAGTTTCGTTTGGATTTGTTTTACCGCTTGAATATCATATCCTTGGACATTCCTCCGCTGCGCAATAGAAAATCTGACATCCCTATATTGGCCAATTATTTTTTGCCTTATAAAAAGCTATCTGCTGAAGTGCTAAGCGAATTTTATACTTATGAATGGCCTGGAAACCTTCGGGAATTGAAAAACGTATTAGAGCAGATGGAGGTTTTTTGCGAGTCTGACCTGCTGACAATCGACTATTTGCCCGGTTATCTAAAAAAAGGCAAGCAAACATTTGAAGTACCGGAATTCTATTCAGGAGCAGTCAACCAAACAAGAAAACAAACGCTGCTCCTGAGTTTAAAATCCAGCAGCAATGCAGCTGAAGCAGCAGAGAAATTGGGTGTTTCTCCAAGCACGGTTTATCGATGGGCCGAAGAATATGGAATCAATCTTAAAATGCATTTGAAAAGAAAAGAACAATAGCGTAGGCCGCTCTCCATATTTAAATGCGAAGAGCGGTCTTTTATTGAATAACAGAATAGGAGGGCATTAAAAAGTATATTTATATAATTCATATACAAATAAATTTACATATTCATGCAGGTTTAAAATTTAAGAAAATAAAGAATTTTTTTTTGGATTAAATGAGGAATAGCAAGGGTATAGTAAACAAATTAAAAAAGTCAGAAAAGATACTTTCAATAAATATTACATAAATATGCGAAAATTTTATTAAGGCGTAATGATATTTTACTGTAAAATTTTTTGGTTTTCGGGTAAACTGAACTCTACTCTAAAAAAAGGAAGATGATAGATGAAGAAAAAAAGCTTAACTGTAAAAGTTTTAACTGGATTGGTCTTAGGGGCAATTGTCGGTTTACTCATCAATTTGTTTGCGCCTGGCTCATTTGAGACTTTAAATACATATGTATTTGTCCCTGTTGGACAAATCTTCTTAAGTTTGATCAATATGCTCGTTGTTCCGTTAGTTTTCTTTTCCATTGTCCTTGGGACAGCGGGTCTTGGGGATCCGGCAAAATTGGGACGGATCGGTTTGAAAACGATTACTTACTTTCTGGTGACAACGACAATCGCTATCGTAATTGGCCTTTCGCTGGCATCAGTAATTCAACCAGGGCTTGCTGGCGATTTTGATTTAGAAGGGGCGTCTTTTGAATCTGAAGAAGCGCCATCAGTAGTCGATACTTTATTGAATATTATCCCATCCAATCCGTTAGCTGCGTTGACGGAAGGCAACATGTTGCAAATTATTGTTTTTGCTGTATTTGTTGGTTTGGCTTTAACGGCGTTAAAAGAAAAAACGTCTGGTTTGCTTAAATTGATGGAGCAGGGCAACGAAGTGATGATGTATTTGGTCGGAATCGTGATGAAGTTCGCTCCGTACGGTACATTTGCATTGATTGCAACAGCTGTCGGTTCGCAAGGATTTTCAGCGATGAAAGCGATGGGAGCTTACATGCTGGTCATATTGGCAGCATTAGCACTTCATGCAGCCGTTACTTATGGCGGAACGATCGCCTTTTTAGCTAAGAAAAACCCGATTTGGTTTTTCAAAAAGTTTGCGCCTGCCATGACTGTCGCATTCAGTACGTCAAGCAGTACGGCTACCCTGCCGGTTTCGATGGAGGTAGCTCAAAAAGATTTGGGTGTTCCGAAGTCAGTCAGTTCGTTTGTGCAGCCGCTTGGCGCAACCATCAATATGGATGGGACAGCGATCATGCAAGGCGTAGCAACGATGTTCATCGCGCAAGCTTACGGCATCGATTTGACGGCTATGGAACTGGCGACAGTTGTCTTGACTGCGGTACTCGCAAGTATCGGTACAGCAGGGGTTCCTGGAGTGGGCCTTATCATGCTTGCGATGGTATTGAGCAGTGTAGGCCTTCCGGTAGCAGGAATCGGTTTGGTAATCGGGATTGACCGTCTATTGGATATGACCCGAACTGCGATCAATATTTCAGGCGATGCGGCATGTGCCGTTTATGTAGCAGAAACTGAAGGCAAGAGAGAGATCAGGAAACAAGAAGCAGAAGCGTAAAAAATGACTGTCTCCTTTCGTTTTGCGGCGAAAGGAGGCTGTTTTAAGTTATCTGAAGTTTTGATGATATACTGTCTTTAAAAGCAGAAGCAGGAGGCGAAGAGATGAACGATATCTGGAAAATCCGATACAAATTGCACAATATCCGGGTAGAGAAAAATTTAAGGAGCCAAAAGCTTTATGTAGATGGCGTTCTGCAGGATGAGCAAATCGGTTTTGCGCTGAGTTCAAGATTGTTCGGCAAGCTGAAAAATGAAGACGGAGAAACAGAAGATATTAAAGTTTCCATCGGCATCAAGTGCCTGGAAGCACAATGTTTGATTTTTATAGGAGAAAAATTGATTTATTCCACCAAAGTGCAATGGGAAGGCTGAAGAGAGATGCAGATATGCATCTCTTTTTTTCTTTGGATGAATCAGAATTGCTTACATCTATCTACGCCTCAAGTCCTGCAAGGAAAAAGTCCAGCGCCCGATGCTGTTATTTTCTGCTGAGGCTAAACTGAGAATAACTTATTAGACGTTGCTGGGACAGGCAGCTTAAGAGGAGATGAAGCAATGGATGTCTATATTATTTTCACGGATACCAAAACTCCTTTATCGAAAATGATCAAAGCGTATACACGCCATCCTTACAGTCATGTATCGTTAGCGTTCAGTTCTGATTTGACAGAGGTGTACAGCTTTGGCAGAAAAAATGCAGACAATGCTTTTAACGGCGGCTTTGTAAAAGAGGACATGCACAACCATCTATTTCAGCGTGCACATTGTGCAATTTTCAAATGCCCGGTTGATGCTAAGGGGCTCAAAGCGATGAAGAACTTCGTGTTTGCCATGGAACAGGAGCGCGACCGCTACAAATACAATGTGGCAGGATTGTTTGGAGTGGTGGTGAAACGCGGGTTCGGAGGCGAGAATTCGTTTTTCTGCTCCCAATTTGTAGCAGAAGTGCTGCGTCAAGGCAGAATCGAAATTTCGCAAAAGCCTTCCCGATTAATGATGCCGCGAGATATTTTCTGTGCGGATTTTCTGCAGCTTGCTTATAGTGGCCCCTTATCGTCTTATCCGCCATTGGTTTCTGAACAGCCATGCAAAATGGAAAATACTATGTTGATGGAGGCTCTATAACATGAAAAAAGTACTGATATTTCCGCTATTGAACAGTATGCCTTCCGGCCATCATCAAGTGGCGGAAGCAATGAGTGAATTCATCCGAGACCATACTGGGGAAGTCGAATGCAAAAAGGTGGATTTATTGAGCGAATGGAATGCAAAAGTGGAATCGGTAACTGTTAAGGCCTACTTAAATTGGATACGGAGAGCACCCAATTCGTATGCATGGATTTATCGGCAATTTGCCTATAAATCGTCAAAAGAAAAGAGCCATAAAACGTATGAATGGCTTTTCATGAAAAAAGTCAGCGAGATTTTAGAAAGGGAAAAACCCGATTTAATCATTTGCACACATGGGTTTCCGTCGCTTTTCATCAATAAGTTGAAGAAACAAGGAAAATGCAAAGTCCCTTGCCTGAATGTGTACACGGATTTTTTTGTGAATGATGTATGGGGAAGGGAATGCATCGAATATCATTTTGCTCCAAACGAAGCGATAAAAGGAGCGTTATGCCAGCGCTATGGAATTCCGGAAAACCGTATTTTTGTGACAGGCATACCGGTAAGTGAAAAGTTCAGCCGTCAGGAAGAGCGGCATTCCACTAAACGGCTAACCGTTTTAGTTTCCGGAGGAAGCACGGGACTGAGCGAAGTCTTGAACCAGCTGGATGAAGAGGTTAACGAGGAAAAATGGAATTTTCAAGTTCTATGCGGAACCAATAAAAAACTCCAGCAGAAAATCATCGCTTTAAACCATCCGGCGATCCATGCGATCCCCTACATTTCTTCAAAGGAAATGATGAATGAGCTGTACAGCAAAGCGGATGCTCTTGTGACAAAACCGGGAGGCGTCACCGTCAGCGAAGCGCTGCGGAAAGAGTTGCCGATTTTTATTCCGGCGGCTCTTCCGGGCCAGGAGGAAATCAATCTGGCTTACTTGCTGGAGGAAAAACTGGTGTTTGCAGTGCCTGAAGGACGCAGGCTGATGGATTTTCTAGACGAAACTTTGGCGGATGAGGAAGCCATTGGGCGTTTCCAGAAGCGCATTAAAGCTTATAAAAATTCTTTGAGCCTGAAGAACTCGGATGAAATTTACATGGAGCTCGAAAAGATTTTAGTGGGCAATTAAAGGACTGGAGAGTGGGCGGTATGATTGAAGGAATACTGGCTTTTCTCGAAAGTTTGGGGATGAAAGGATTATTCAGCGTCATGTTTTTGGAAGGATCTTCTTTGCCGTTTCCTGGAGTGGCGCTGGTGATAGCTTATGGCGGATTATTGAATCACGACTTGCCGGCAACCGCTTGGTTGTCGGCAGGACTGGCAGCTTCGTACAGCCTGGCGAGTTTGATTCCCTATTTCCTGGGCAATAAATTCCAAAACATCTTTCAGAGAAAATTCCATAAAGGGTTAAAAAAAGCATCCGATTTGTTTCGCCGCTACGGCATATGGAGCATTGCGATTTCGCGGCCATTCGGCATCGGCAACTACATTTCCTATTTGGCTGGCATAAGCAAAATTCCGCTTGGAAAATATGCGGTGCTGACTTTTATCGGCATTTACCCGTGGTGTTTTGCTATGCTCCGCATTGGGCATTATTTTAACGGGAATTATGAGGCGTTTACATCTTTTATGTCAGCCAGTCCAATTCCCATTTACGGCTATCTGGCTGCTGCCTTGGGAGCAGCGGGCATTTGGCTGTATCTGAAAGCGAAGAGTCAGAATAATAAATTTAAAGCTTGACACCCCTAATCCCTAGTATTATGATAGGCATTAATCGAATAAACTTATCCAGAGAAGCCGAGGGACTGGCCCGTTGACGCTTCAGCAACCTCTGACATTGTCAGAAAGGTGCTAACTCCAGCAAGAAGATTTTTTCTTGAGAGATAAGGACAGGACCTATTAGATTTAATGGCCTTCTTTTCTTGATATCGAGAAAAGGAGGCCATTTTTTATTTTTGAATAAAATTTCTAATCAGAGAGGAAGAATCAGATGAGTGAAGTTGTAATTTTATCAGGCAGTCCTTCAAAGGACTCCAGATCTGAAACAGTATTAAAGCATTTAGGAGGGTTATTGGAGAGGAAAGGAATTTCGGTCACCCATATTTCAGTGAGAGACGTTCCGAAAGACGATTTGTTCGAAGGGCGTTTCGATAGTCCGGCTATCGCTGAAATCAGCGCGTTAATCCACCAGTCACGGGGCATTATTGTAGGATCACCCGTCTATAAAGCAGCCTATTCAGGTGTGCTAAAAGCATTGATTGATCTCTTGCCGCAGGATGTTCTGCAAGCGACTCCGGTCTTGCCGTTGATGACGGGAGGCAGTTCCGCTCACCTTTTAGCACTTGAATATACATTAAAACCGCTGCTTGCGAACTTGAAGGGACAAAATTTGAAAGGAATCTACTTAGTCGACAGCCAAATTGATAAAACGAATCCGCATGAGCCGATCATTGAAGCCCAAGTGGAGCAGCGTTTGAAAAAACAGCTGGATTATTTCTTGGAGATTATTGAAAGACAGCCTGTCACGAGCGCTTAAAACGAAAAGGATTTTTGAGGAGGAGAAGCTATTGGCGAAAAAACGGATTTACTTGAACGCTTTTGACATGAATTGTGCCGGCCATCAATCCCCAGGATTATGGACACATCCAGAAGATCGCTCTCATACGTATAAGACGAGCGAATATTGGATTGAATTGGCAAAGCTTTTGGAACGCGGCGGTTTTGACGCCATTTTTCTGGCAGATGTACTCGGAACCTACGATGTTTATAAAGGCTCACGAGATGCGGCAGTGCGGCAAGGTGCACAGTCTCCGGTAAACGACCCTGCGTTAGTCGTGCCGTTGATGTCTGCCGTAACAAAACATTTAGGCTTCGGCGTTACCGCTTCGACGACTCACGAACATCCTTACACATTTGCGCGCCGGATGTCGACATTGGACCATTTGTCGAATGGCCGCGTCGGCTGGAACATCGTCACTTCCTATTTAAAAAGCGCAGCGCTCAATATCGGGTTGGAGGATCAAGTGAAACACGATGAACGCTACGATATCGCGGCAGAATACTTGGAAGTCTGCTACAAGCTTTGGGAAGGCAGCTGGGAAGAAGACGCCATTGTTTTGGACAAAGTGAATGGCATCTACGCCGATCCGGAAAAAGTCCATGACATCAATCATGAAGGGAAATATTATAAAGTGCCCGGCGCCCATTTAACGGAACCGTCGCCACAGCGGACGCCAGTCCTGTATCAGGCGGGGGCATCCAAAAAAGGAGTGGAATTTGCGGGACAGAATGCAGAATGCGTCTTTATCGGGGCGCCGACCATCCAAGCCGCAAAGCGGTCAGTGGATAAATTGCATGAGCAGATCGAACGTGCAGGCCGGTCCCGTGAAGAAGTGAAGATCTTAACGATGCTGACGCCGATTGTCGGAAAAACGGAAGAAGCGGCATGGGCAAAATACGAAGAGTACAAAAAACATATCAGCCATGAAGGGGCGCTTGCTTTATTCGGCGGATGGACGGGAATTGACTTGTCGAGCTATGCCCCTGACCAGCCCTTGGAATACATTGAGAATGACTCCATCCAATCAGCGTTGGAAAACTTCACAAGAATTGATGCGGAAAAGAAATGGACAGTCGACGACATCAAGGAATTTGTGGGAATCGGCGGCATGAGTGCATATACGGTGGGTTCACCTGAACAGGTCGCTGATACTTTGGAGCAATGGGTGGAAGAAGCCGAAGTGGACGGCTTTAATATTGCCTACGCCATAACACCGGGAACATTCGAAGATTTTATCGAATTGGTGGTGCCGATTTTGCGTGAACGGGGCTTAGTACGGGCTGAATACGAAGGGAGCACATTGCGTGATCGCCTGTTCGGCAAAGGGGACCGGCTGCCTGCCCATCATCATGGAAAAAAGTTTTCCTTGGAGAAAGCAGAAGTTCGTTAAAAACCTTATGCAAATTTAAGGGAAGCCATGGAGAGCCTTTAATGCTCCATGGTTTTTTAGCGTGAAAAAAAAAGAACTTCAATGAATCAGCTAGTAATTTAGCGATTTATTCTGTATGTTTATTATATTCAGATAAAGTAATGGGGGATATAGAATGAGACCGATTATTGGAATTACCGCATCAAAAGAATTAGGGCACGACCATTATTCAATCGAGCAGGCTGATACCGAAGCCATTATGCAGGCAGGGGGGCTGCCAATCATGCTCCCGCATTTGCGGAGAGAAGAGGAAATTGAGCAGATTGCCGAACATATCGACGGTTTGTTTGCAGCAGGCGGATATGACATCGATCCTACCTTATTTGGGGAAGAGCCGCATCCGAATTTAGGTGTGATTATCCCGTCCCGCGATGCTTTTGAACTGCAGCTGATGAAGAAAGTGATGGAACTGGGAAAACCGATTTTAGGGGTTTGCCGAGGCGCACAGATCCTCAATATTGCGGTTGGCGGAGATATGTATCAAGACATCACCGATCAAATCGAAGGGGACTTGCTGCAGCATAAACAGCAAGCGCCGAAATTCCACGGCTCCCATTTCGTTCACGTACCGGAGGGTTCTTTGCTGAACCGGTTGACCGGGAGCGTGAAACTGACAGTGAACAGCCGCCATCACCAAGCGAACCGCCGGGTTCCGGATTCGTTTTTGATCAGCGGCAAGGCAAGCGATGGTGTAATTGAAGCGATTGAAAGCACGGAACACCGTTTTGTCCTCGGTGTCCAGTGGCATCCGGAAAATATGGCGATTGCATCGGATGAAGCTTCTATGAAGATTTTTAAAGGGTTCGTTGAAGCGTGCATGGAAGAAGGGAATGAGTAGATGAAAGTTATTGATACGCATTGTGATGCTTTACTAAAACTTCAGTTAGCCAAACGCGGCACTTTCTACGGCAAAGAACCGTTGAATTTCACGAACTCTGATCAACTTGATACGAATTTTCAGCGTTTGCAGGCAGGCGGCGTCTGCGTTCAGTTCTTCGCGATCTTTTTATATCCGGACCTGCCTGACAATGAAAAATGGCAGCATGCCTTGGAACAAGTAGACCTGTTTTATACAGAAATTCTCGGGAAAAATCCTTCCATGAAGCACATTAAAAAATGGGAAGACATCGACTCGCTGAAGGAAGGAGAGATTGGTGCAGTTCTAACGCTGGAAGGGGCCGATGCGTTTGGCAATGATTTGATGAAATTGCGCCAATTGTACCGTTTAGGTGTACTTTCGATTGGGCTCACCTGGAACAATGCAAATTTATGTGCAGACGGAGCCGGTGAACCAAGAGGCGGCGGTTTGACGCTTCTCGGCAAAGAAGTGGTTCGTTTGAACAATGAACACCGAATTTTCACGGATGTCTCCCATTTATCTGTCAAAGGCTTCTGGGACGTCATGGAACTTGCCGATTATCCGATTGCCAGCCATTCCAATGCACGCGCTTTATGCGATCATCCCCGAAATTTGAACGACGACCAAGCGAAAGCGATGTTTGCCAAGAATGGCATGATCGACGTCGTCTTTTGCCTTCCTTTCATTAAAGAAGGCGGGAAAGATGTGGGAATCGCCGATTTGGTAAAACACATCGATCATTTCAGCAGTTTAGGCGGCGTTAAACATATCGGCATCGGGTCGGATTTCGATGGCATAGACGCCTATATGAAAAATTTAAATAATGCTTCGGAATTCCAGAATTTGATCAATGAGCTGCAAAAGCACTTCAGTGAGAGCGAAGTGGAAGGCTTTGCTTACCGAAACTTTTTGGAGCACCGTCCGGCAGCTAGAAGATGAGGGAAGTATAATGGAAAATACAGCAAAAGAAAAGGTGAAGGAAATATTCGGGAAGAATGCGGATAAATACGTGACGAGCGATATCCATGCAAAAGGTGATGATTTGGCCTTGCTGGTGGATTGGCTGAAGCCGAAAGAAACCTGGACGGTTCTGGACATTGCCACAGGAGGCGGCCACGTATCAAAAACTCTGGCTCCTCATACATCTCAAGTCATTTCGACTGATTTGACAGAAGCCATGCTTGAAAATACGGCAAAGCATCTGCGGGCAGAATATCAAAATATATTTTACGTAGTGGCGGATGCAGAAAGCCTGCCATTTTTAAATGGCACATTTGATGCGGCAGTTTGCCGGATAGCGCCGCACCATTTTCCGCATCCCGAAAAGTTTATTGCTGAAACTGCCCGGGTGCTGAAAGCCGGCGGAAGGTTTGTGCTGATCGATAATACGGCTCCGGAAAAAGAAGAGCTCGCGGAATTCATGAACATGACCGAGAAGCTCCGGGATGATAGCCATGGAAGATGTTTGTCCAAAACAGAATGGCGGCAGCTCTTGCAAGAACACGGATTAGAGGAAATCCAGTCCGCGGACCGTAAAAAAACATTCCAATTTCCTTCCTGGGTGAGGCGGACAGCAGAGACGGAGGAGCAAATCGAACAAGTTCGCCGCCACCTCTTATCAGCTACCGAAGAAGAATTGAATTATTTTCAAATACGGCAGCAGCATCAGGAAATTGAAAGCTTCGCCATCGATGAATGGATGGTTTTAGCCGAGAAAAAATAAAGAAAACACCGGACCCATGCGAGTCCGGTGTTTTTGCTATTCTTCATAGACTTGCGCAGGCGCATTTTTTACATTTTTTCGTCTATGCAATATGGCATTGATTTCGGCTCCGATGACTAAGATCAGTCCGGTCAGGAAGAACCAAAGCATTAAGACGATCAAGCCGCCAAGGCTTCCATAAGTTGCGGAATAGCTGCCGAAATTAGCAACGTAGAACGAAAAGCCGAGGGAGACAACTTGCCATAAAACCGTAGCAATGACTGCCCCAATGATTACTTCTTTAAAAGGGAAATGCTTGTTCGGCGCAAATTTATAAAGGAACGCTAAAACGATGCTCATGACGGCAATGGAAATCACCCAGCGAAGAACTTGGAAAATGATTTCCGTTTGGGACGGCAAATTCAGGAAAGAGCTGATTGAGTCAATAATAGCTCCCCCAAAAATCGGCAGCACTAAAGCGATAATGACTGCCACCAGCATGAACAGCGTCAAGATAATCGCTGTCCCTTTGAGTTTGATGAAAGAACGGCTTTCTTCTACATCATAGGCTTGGTTAGTTGCTTCGATAAAAGCGGTCATCGCATTGGAAGCCGACCAAAGCGTACCGAGAATACCAAATGTCAACAATCCGCCGGAAGGAGTGGTCACAACACTGACAATAGTATCTTCGAAGGTGTTCGCGACTTCTCCGGGAAGAATAGTGCCGATGAAATCCATTACCCGGTTGGGGTCTAGCTGAAGGTAAGGAAGAATTGCGAGTAAAAGGATCAATAAAGGTACAATTGCGAGTAAATAATAATAGGCCTGTGCAGCAGCAAGCGTCGTCGCATGGTCTTTCTTGAATTCGCCTGCCAGCTCTTTGGCAATTGATACAGCTTTGCTCATAGCTTTAACCTCCTGTAGTTGAAATTAGTTATTCATTATATGCCCTATCTTAGGAGGGTTTAACCCTAAATGAGGAAAGAAGCGGCATGGTAGGCCTACCATGCCGCTTCTTAGGTTATAGGCTATTCGATTGTTTTTGCGCCAATAATTTCTGCAAAGGAAATCCTCTCGCTTTGCAGCCCTATGTCCAAGAAGAGGAATTTGGCATTCAAGTCGACGGCGGCAATGGTACCGGTAAAAACTTGGGACTGGCTGCGCCAAAGGCGGATCTCAATGGCACATTGCCGAACCACTGCAAGGTGAATTTCTTCGTAGATGGCTTCGAGGTCAAAAGCGTCCAAATCGGGCTTTTTATTGAAAGGATCCTCTTTTTGCCAATCCCGCAGCATCTGCACATGCTCCGGCAGCATCATGGCTGTCCACTTGATCCCTCCCCGGTCTTTAATTTGGCCATTTAGCGTCAATTGTTTGTTAATCTTCATCGTTGACCCCTCCTTGTAAAAAAAGATAGAACGTTTGTTCTTATATTATAGAAAAGGTAAGGAAAGGTCAAATAAGAACAGGGAAGAGGGAAACACTGTCTTTCTTAAAACACAAAAAATCCCCTGAATGGTCAGGGGATTTTCTGCGAAATCGGTTAATCTCTTAGAATGTCTACAGCCACTTTTGAGATGTGGTGATTATCCATTTCCAGGATAGACCAGCGATGGCCGGCTTTTTCAATGACATCTCCGGTTTCAGCTTCAATGAGTTGATGCTGGATCCAACCGGCAATGGTGTCGATGTCTTCGCTGTCGTCAAATTCCAAATTAAAGCGTTCGTGAAGGTCTTTCAAGAGTACGCGTCCATTTAAAATATAGCGGTCATTGCTTTCTTTAATAATTTCAGCTTCTTCTTCATCGTCAAATTCATCGCGAATCTCCCCGACTATTTCCTCGAGAATGTCTTCCATCGTGATAATGCCGGACGTCCCACCGTATTCATCAATGACTAATGCGATATGAGTGCGGTCTTTCTGCATTTTCATCAGGGCGGTCTGAAGCGGCGTCGTTTCATGGAAATAAGGAAGATCGTGGATAAACTCTTCCATTTGAACGTCGCCGGCCACTGCGAAATGCGTCAAGATTTCCTTGGCGTTGATAAAACCGATCAAATCATCTTTATCGCCATGATTGGCAATCGGATAGCGCGTATATCGATGTTCGCGCAGTTCCCCGAGCAATTCTTCGCAGCTCAAATCTTGCGGAAACGCTACGATTTGAGTACGGGGAACCATGACATCTTTTGCGCTGCGTTCGTCGAATGCAAAAATGTTCTGCATAAAAGACAATTCGGTTTGGTTGATTTCGCCGCTTTGGAAACTTTGGGCCATGATGATCTTCAATTCTTCTTCTGAGTGGGCTTGTTCTTCTTTCGCCGGCTGAACACCGAAAATGCGCAAGAATACACGGGCAGAGCCATTCAACAAGAAAATGAATGGTGCCATAATCTTGCCGAACCAATAAAGAGGCGGGCTCAAAAACAACGTCATACGTTCTGCAAATTGAAGAGCCAGTGATTTTGGCGCCATTTCTCCAATGACGACATGCAAGAAAGTCACAAGAGAGAAAGCCAACACAAAAGAAATGACAATGGAAACAGAATTAGGCACACCGAGCGTTTCAAAAAGCGGGTGCAAAAGGCGTTCAATGGTCGGTTCTCCGAGCCACCCGAGTCCGAGTGCCGTCACCGTAATCCCAAGCTGGCAAGCGGAAAGATAATAATCCAGGTTGCCGACGACTTTTTTTACAAGGACGGCTTTCCTATTGCCTTCTTCAATCAATTGTTCGATGCGGGACATCCGGACTTTAACGACGGCAAATTCTGCGCCGACAAAAAAGGCGGTTAACGCGATTAATAAAACGAGTAAAGCTAAATTCACTAAAAGTATGGGGTCCAATAAATTCCCTTAACTAAGGGATTCACCTCCGAGATTTTTTGGTATTATGAACAATTTAACATAATTTGACCCGGAAATATATAAGGAGCTCCTTTTAATCCTCTAGCACTTGCCGCGTGATCTCTTTAATGTCAATGACGGTTTCTTCACTTATTACATCATCGAGCATCACTTCACGGAAATAAGTGACGCTTGCTTTTAACGGAATGGCCAGCAATTTTTTTAGCGCGATGCGGTACATGGCGACAAATTCCTTGTCGGCGTTGCCTCTTTTCAATTCTGCGAACGATTCGTAAAATTGGTCCAGCTTGTCTGCCATTTCCAGCAGGCGGCCTTCAATGGTCGCGTCTTTGCCTTCCTTCATCCGATCAAAAAATACGTCTTGGAATTCTTCCGGGATTTCGCGCAGGATGAATTTCTCCATCATGCCTTCCTCCACTTTAGCAATCATTTCTTTGAGTTCGGGCGAAGAGTGTTTGACCGGCGTTTTGATGTCCCCGATAAAGACTTCTGCAAAATCGTGATTGATGGTTTTTTCATACAAGGATTTCCAATCGATGGTTTGGCCATCGCGTTCTTCGATTGTAGCGAAAAACAACGCATATTGGCTGACTTTCCAGGAATGAGCCGCCACATTGTGCTCTTCAAATTTAAATCTTCCAGGAGCGCGGATAATCCGCTCCAAATCGTTTAATGAAGTAAAAAACTTATGAATTCCCATTCCCTCTACTCCTTTATTATTTTCTATACCAACACCATACCCCATTTTGCGTATAATGAAATAGACATTCTAAAAAAAGGGGAATAATCAAGTATGACAGGAAAAACACACATCACGGGGGGCATTGCAGCAAGTCTTGCTTTTGCCCAAATCACAAATTATGATCCTGTCGTACTGCTCATATCCGGAGTGGCAGGGGCAATTTTGCCGGATATTTGCCACGGAGGCAGTAAAATCGGAAGAACGTTTCCAGTTCTTTCAAAAGTGGTCAATAAATTATTCGGGCATCGCACTTTTACGCACAGCCTGTTGTTTCTAGTGCTGATGGCCGTCTTATTGAATGCTTTTGGAGTGGACGAAGCGGTCACTGCGGGGCTGCTTGTTGGCATGGCAAGCCATTACGTATTGGACATGGCAACGAAGAATGGGATCAAGCTTTTTTTTCCGCTGAAAATGACCGTCCGCTTTCCGGTCACGACAACTACAGGCGGCACAGTTGAATATCTTGTTTTCGCAGCACTCTCAGTGTTGGTCGTTTACTTTGGATACGACATATTCTTATCTTATTTTTAAAAAAATCATTGTTTTATAAAAGGCGAAGTGGGAATACTCCTTGAAAATGGATAGAGGAGGAGAAGTTATGGGCAAAGATAATTTTTCTGATGAGCGGCATCCAAGAGAAGAAGGGAACCGAAGAGAACGCGAAGAATATGAAAGCATTGAGCAAGAATCTGCAGAAGATGGAAAAGAAATGGAAAAAAGAGGGGCTCACAGCAATGAGGGGGTTGGCGATGAACAGAATCCCATCAGTGAGCCGGAAGAAGAATAATCGAAAAAGCAAAGCAGGCCAAATGGGTGCTTTGCTTTTTTTATGGAAATAAATTGGAAAGCTGGCATTCTTGTGTATCTGCCCGCAAAAAATCCCGCAATAATCATTCATTGCGGGACACCGTTATATTTTTTTAAAGAATGAAATGATTTGCTTTTTCGAAGGCTCTTGCAGCCGGTAGCGAAGTTCTTTGTTTTGTGTATTTACCAGATGGTAAGCAGGATTCTCAGCAACAGTGAATTTCCAATGCGGCTTCGTGTTTTTCTTTTGGATCTGCAACTCTGGCGGCATCATTTTTGTTCGGAAACTTTCAAGTTTTGCCATTAAAAAGGTATCCATATACCGTACGATTAAAAAGCCTTGCTGACGCTCAGGATCAAACTTAGCCAAGTTGAATTCACTGATATCAAATCCCTTTTCGTAACGCTGAACCGATGGAGACAATACAAAACAATCTTCGTTCGTAAAGATAGTTGAATTCCCTTGCTGTTTCAGCCCAAGTTCTTCTACCAGAAAATCTTTATTGACCAGACTCATTTCTCGTGCAGTAGCCATGTAATTCCTCCTATTAAACTAATGATATCTCCATTATACCACTCTTTCGTTCGGAAATGGGCAAAGATTGCCGTTTCGTCAGGCTTTCGCATCTAATGGGCTAAAGGATTGCCAAAAGATTTGAATTTTTTCTGAAAATGGCATATTTTATCGTTCTGGAAGAAATGATAGAAGAAAGTGAAAAGACAACAGAATAAAGTGGAAAACTCAAAATAAAAACCGTTCTAATTTGTAAATTAAATAGTATAATAGTCTTGGTAGTTTTGAATTAGTTAGAGGAGGCTGCAAAATTGATCCGGAATTTCAAAATACGCTTAACTTTAATCATTCTCGTATTTTCGATAATAGTTTCTTTTTCTGTAGCTTTCCTCAACTTTCGCCAAATGGAAAAGCTAGCGGAAAGAGAATATTCGGAAAAACTGCAATTAGTAGAGGAAACAGTATTCAATTCCTTAAAATCCGTAGACGGCGCTTACGAATTATTTGATACGGAGATTACAGACCGCATGAAATGGAACAGTGAAGAATTGCTTAAACGCTATTCAGAGAATCCGGATGTAAAGAGCTGGGATTTGATTGTCTTAAAACAAAAGTTCAATATGGATATTTATGTCATTGATTCCCGCGATAAGATAGTCCAAAGTACGGATGTTTCCATAGCCGAAAAGGAAACGGAACGCCTTTTTTCTAATCTCGATGAACGGCGAAACGGTTTGGCTTTTATAGAGGAACCGATGAAGCTGCAGCAAAAAGATGGAGAAATTAAGAAATACGGCTATGTGCCTTCACCGGACCATGAATATCTATTTGTCCTCGCCTATTCTATAAGCGATAAAACCATTTACCACACATTCAATTTTTTGGTGGCAGCCGAGGAACTGATTTACACCCATGATTCCTTGAATGCCATACACATTTATGAAACGGACGGCTCCTTGGTGGATGGAGCAAGAACGATGGAAGACGATGAAAATCCCGTCATTGCCGAGTCGAAAAAAGCGGTTTTTGAAAATGTCCTCGCCAATGGAAAAACATTGGAGATGGAGGGAGAGTGGGAAGGCGGCGACGTCTTCTACCGCTATATTCCATACACGGCTTTAAACAGCCAAGGGATGCCGGTCCAGCGAATTATCGAGATGGTGCGCAATGACCAGGAGCTGAAAGCGGTATCGATGGAATATAAACAAAACTTCATTTGGTCGCTGCTGCTCATTTTGGCAATGGCCATCATTCTTTCTTATTTAATCGCACATTGGTTAGCGCGTCCGATTTATTTAGCTTTCCATGACAGCCTCACAGGCTTAAAAAACCGGGCTGCATTTGATGATTGCCTGAAAGCGCTATTGCAGAAGAAAGACAGCAAACCCGTGTTGATGATGATGGATTTAGACAATTTTAAACTGGTCAATGACTTTCTTGGGCATGACGGAGGCGACGGGTTTTTAATGCGGACCGCTGCAATTATCCAGCATCATGCCGGGAGAGAAATTGTGGCAGCAAGGCTTGGTGGAGATGAATTCGCGGTTATTTTTCCGGAGGCACACCAGGAAACGATTGAACGTACAGCTTCGCTGTTAATCCGCGAAATGCGGACGCTGATGCTGCAGGAGCCTGGAACCGATGCAATTGATGTAACCGTCAGTATTGGCATCGCCTTCGGCCAAGAAAATGATGACGCAGAAACTTTATATAAAAAGGCGGATCTCGCGCTATACGAATCCAAAAATTTTGGTAAGAACCAGTATCGCTTTTTTACAGGAGATGCGATAAATGTATAGGCAGGTAAATAAGATGGAAATAACAAAAAACAAACAATTCTGTTATATTGGATAATAAGGAACCGACTTCATTGAAAGAAGGGATTCAATATGTGCGGAAGATATTCGTTATATGCAGACTACAGTGCCATATTGCAGCGTTTCGATATTGAAGAAGCCGCTATACGTGAAGAGGATTACCAGCCAAGCTACAATATTGCGCCAAGCCACCAAGTGTTGGCGGTCGTTAACGACGGCTCGAAAAACCGATTGGGTTTGCTCAGATGGGGATTGATCCCGCCTTGGGCTAAAGATGAAAAAGTAGGATATAAAATGATCAACGCACGAGCGGAAACCGCAGCCGAAAAACCGAGTTTCCGCAATGCGTTCAAGAAAAAACGCTGTCTTGTAGTAGCCGATTCTTTTTTCGAATGGCAGCGGAACGGTTCCGGAAAAACGCCGATGCGCATCAAGCTTAAATCAGAAGAGCCTTTTGCTTTTGCGGCTTTATGGGAATCTTGGAAGTCGCCGGATGGAAAAACCGTAAATACTTGTTCAATTTTAACGACCAAACCGAATGATTTAATGGCGGCTATCCATGACCGTATGCCAGTCGTATTAACGAAGGAAGCTGAAAAAATATGGCTGGATCCTAAAGTGCAAGACCCGGAGATACTTGGAGAATTATTGAAACCTTTTAATCCGGAAGAAATGGAAGCTTATGAAGTATCTGAAGCGGTGAATTCACCCAAAAACAATGGGCCGGAATTAATTGAGAAAATAGGGTGAAAGCAGGCTGGCAGAAAATTTGCCGGCTTTTTTTGCATAGGAAAGGGCGGTGTGCCATGAAAAGCGGTTTGATTTTAGAAGGCGGCGGCATGAGAGGGGTTTATACAGGCGGTGTTTTAGAGCGGTTTTTAGAGGAGGCAGTTTTTGTAGATTATATCATCGGCGTATCTGCAGGAGCGTGCAATGCCTCATCTTATGTTTCCCGCCAAATGGGGAGAAACCGTGAAGTCACCATCGGCTACGTGCAGCACCCTGATTATATTTCCGTGAAGAATTTGTTGCTGAAAAGAGAGCTGTTTGGCATGAATTTGATCTTTGATGAAATCCCAAACCGGCTTGTGCCGTTTGATTATGCAGAATTTCAAAAAGCGACGGAAGAATTTGTAGTCGGAACCACCGACTGCATGACAGGTGAAGCGGTCTATTTTGAAAAGCGGGATTATCCGGCAGATGTTTTATCCATTGTTCGGGCGTCCAGCTCTTTGCCTTTTATGGCGAAGCCGGTAGAATTCGAAGGCCGCCTTTTAATGGACGGCGGGGTAGCAGATCCGATTCCCATCCGAAAAGCGCTTGAGGACGGGGTGACAAAACCGATTATCGTATTGACCAAAGAAAGGGGCTACCGGAAAAAAAGAAATTCTTTCGCTCGTTTAATGCCGGCTTTTTACCGCCAGTTTCCTGGCATCATCAAAAGTATGGAAAATTGGTATCTCCGCTACAACGAAACAATGGAATTTATCGAACAGCTGGAAGCGGAAGGGAAAGCAATTATTATCCAACCTTCAAGGTTCATAAAAATGACCGGGATGGAGCGGGACGTCGAGAAGCTTACAGAGCTTTATGAACTAGGCTATCACGATACAGAGCAGAAGCTGGGAGAAATCCAGCGTTTTCTCCATTCATGACCGGAAGAAAGCCGCTGAGAATTCAGCGGCTGAAGCAAAAGCTTATGATTTTTTTACTTCAATGCTGCCATTATCCGTCTTTAAAACGATGGAATGTTGGCCGGAGCCGTATACCGTATGATTGCTTTTTACGCCGAAAATTTTTGCCTTTCCGTAATCCTTGTGGGCGTGGATAGAAGCATTCGTTGGTTCTTCTGCTGTTTCAACCGTAATGCTGCCGTTGTCTGTTTTCAGGGTGATATCGCGTTCAAGGTTGGAAGTGAACAACCTGATTCGGCCATTATCGCTTTCTGCAGAAATTTTCCCTTCCACGCGATCCATCAAGATGCTGCCATTATCGGATTGAAGCCTGATTTGCGCCGCTGCAATGTTTTCCAGTTCAATCTTGCCATTCTCCGATTTCATCTCAGCTTTTTCTGTCCGGCTCGATTTCAATTTCAAAGCGCCATTATCCGAACGAATGCGCAATTCAGCCGTTTTGAGATCTTCAAAACAGATGCCGCCGTTATCTGATTTTGCCGTTAAAACGCTGCTTTCCAAATCGGCTCCATCGATTCTCCCGTTATCTGTCACTATTTTCAGGGAATCATAGATCTTAGAAGGCAGCTGGACACGTACACGAGGCGATTTCGTATTGATCGTAAAACTGAAAATCCCCCATTTCTTTGCTTCCTCTTTTAAAGTGATGACCAATGTCCGGTCCAAGACATCCACAAACAACTGCTGATTATAGCCTTTGTCCTCTACGTCCACATGCATTTTCCCGTCTTGTGATAATCCGATGTCCAATGTACCGTTGTCAATTTGAATATCCACTTTATCAAATTCGTCTTTTGAAAGGTTGACGGCTTTCGGTTTTGCTTCAACTTGGCTGAAGTCAAATGAAGCGAGCAATTCTTGGGCAATAGCTGCCGGCTCCCCAAGTTCCGCTGCGATTTCTTCGTCTTGTTTTCCGTCACGGCGTCCATTTAAAAAGTATTCGCGGATATCTTGAGAAATGTCCTGTCGTTCTTCTGTTGGCAATTGGTGCAAAGCCGCTTCTAGTTCTAAAAGAAATTGGTGTTCAGTCATTGGAAATTCCCTCCTCGATCAATTGGTTGACGCCATCGGTAAAACTTTTCCATTCAATCAGTTGTTCGGCAAGATATGTTCGGCCGGCTTCCGTTAATGTGTAGTATTTCCTTGGCGGGCCTTCGGAAGATTCCTGCAAATAAGTGGTGAAATAACCTTCTTTCGTCAATCTTCGCAATAAAGGATAGACAGCGCCTTCTGATATGGAGATGCGGTCTGAAATCTTTTGAACCAACTCATACCCGTAGCGGTCTTGCTTTTCCAGCAACACCAAAACGCACAGATTTAAGACCCCTTTTTTAAATTGGACATTCACTTTCATTCACTCCTTTCTATGCTATTGTTCATTGTGCAGTAGTGAATATAGAACAATATATCATGTAGTACTATTCATTGCAAGGTAGTAGGGAGAAATGACAGAAAATTTTTTAAAAGGCTTGATATTTTTAATCAATAAGTGGACGAAAAAAGAGGCCGCCGTTGAAAGGCTGCCTCTGATTTATTTATTTTCCATCCTACGATTTATTCGTAAAGCTTTTGATACGTCTTCATAAACTTGCGGTCGATGTGCTGCTTTAAAAGCCATGGCCACTTTCCGTGGATAGATCGCTTGCCGTATAAAAGCAGAGCTTCCTGATTGCCGGTCGACAGGATGGAAAGGAAACGCTTTTGAGGGACAAAGGGCTTCAGCGGCTGATGGAAGAGGAAACGTTGCAGGTTCTCCCATAGCACTGGGCCTTGCCGGACAGCATAAACGCCGTTTTTGGCAAGAGAAGGATAGGATTTTATGCTTGCGCAGTCGCCTGCGCCAAAAATGGAAGGGAAGGCATCACTCTGCAAAAATTCGTTGAGCAATAAAAAGCCGGAAGAATCTATCGGCAATTTGGAATGACGGAACAATGCGGGACTTGCCGGCCCGGTGAGCCAAAGGATTTCGGACTGGGGATATACGCTGCCGCTGCTCGTGATAAAACTTTGCTTATCTATTTGAATGACGGTTTGATTGGACAGAATCTGCAGCCCTTTGCGTTGGGCGATCGCTTCGATTTTCTTTGAAATATGCTCACCCTGGGCGGCCAGTAAAGGAGAAGAACCGACTACAGCGACATTTTCCAATAGGTGATGCTGTTTTCGCCACGCTAATATAGCCAGTGCCAGCTCGACGCCGGAAGCACCGACTCCGACGACTGTTGGATAAGCAGCTTTACGAAATGAAGCGATGGTTTCCGAAAAGCGGAAGTTAGGTTTAACGGTGGAAACAAGATCTTTCCATTCATTCGGCACGGCCGTTTCTGAACCGATATCAAACGAGGCCGCATCATATGTATAAACCTTGCCTTTGGTTCCGACCATTTCTTTATTGTCTGCATCGATTTGGACAATCCGGTCCTCAATAAAGATTGCGCCTGCTTTTTGGCACATTTTTTGGAGATCGATCCGGGTCTCTTCCAAGTCGTAAAACCCTTCAGCAAATCCTGAAAACATTCCTGAATAGTATTGGAAGCGGGACGTAGAGATCAATAATACGTGCACATCCTCCAGCCCTTCAAGAATCAGCTGCCGCAAGCCATATAAATGGGCATGGCCGCCGCCAACCAGCACGAGGGTTTTCATTTCCTCCCCTTCTTTCTATTTCAAGATTCGCCTAGCTTCTGCGAGGCGTTGGGAAATCGTGAAAATCTGGATCGCGAAAAAAATCAATGTAATAGCTGTTAAATATGTTGAAAAAACAATCATTAGGGTAAAGAGAATAAAGCCTTCAGTCCGTTCAGCCAAACCGGCCTGATAATAGAAGGATTTCATCCCTTTTTTATCGGACAAGGCGCCGACTGTCAAAAAAATGGTCATGGCGATAACAATGGACGCGCAGAGGAGCAGCAATGCCCACATCGAATCGGGGAAACGAAAAGCCAGCCCCAAAATCACTCCGATTTCCACTAGGCGGTCAAAACTGATATCAAGCAGCGTCCCCCAAGGCGAAGGCTTCGTTTTTCGGGCCATTGTGCCGTCGACCACATCCAGGTAGCCAGACACCCAAAGAGCCATCACGGCAAGGAAAGGCTGGTCCCAGTAAATGAGGGGACCGGATAAGATCCCAATGGCAAACGCGATTTTTGTGACGCCGTTAGCTGTAAAGCCCCATTTTATTAAGGCATCGGCAGTCTTCTCGACAATCGGTTGAACATGTTTTCGGGCATGAGTATCGAGCATGAATTTCACCTTTTCATTTTTAAGATAGTTTCAGTATAGTATAGCTTTTCTTTTCAATCCTCTAATCTAGCTTTCGGCAACGGAAAAGGAGCAGAGATAGAAAGGCTGTGCGGCCAAATAAAAAGGACAATAGAGAAAGGAAATGATCACAAATGGTAAAGAAATATGATATTGCAGTCATCGGAGCAGGAGCGGCAGGGTTGACCGCCTCTTTTACAGCAGCAGGATTTTCAAAAAAAGTAGTGTTGATTGATAAAAATCTGCCAGGGGGAGAATGTACATGGTCTGGCTGTATCCCAAGCAAATCCTTGATCAACATTGCAGAAGAAGTTCACCACGCGAGAAAATACACCCCGGATCTCCAAGTGGATACTTCGGAAGTGCTAAGAGACATTAAAGACATCATACAGAAAGTATACGAAGGGGAATCACCGGAAGTCCTACAGGAATCCGGCATCGATTTCATCAATGGCTATGCGAAATTTTTGGATTCCCATGCTGTAGAAGTGAACGGCGAGCGCGTAGAAGCGAAGAAATTCATCTTGTCTACAGGCTCATCGCCAATGGTCCCGCCGATTGAAGGATTGGACCAAGTCTCTTATTTAACCAACGAAACGATTTTCACACTCGATTCTTTCCCGGAAACGATGACAATCCTTGGCGGAGGCGCAATTGGCGTCGAATTGAGCCAGGCCTTGAACCGTTTAGGCGTGAAAGTCACGCTGGTGGAAAAATCGGAGCGGATCTTGCCAAAAGATGAAGAAGAACTGGTACAGATGGTGCAGCAGCGGTTGATTGATGAAGGCGTAACGATCCATACATCAGCTACAGCTGTGAAAGCGGAACAGAAGGGCAAAAATATCACATTATATGTTGAAAAAGACGGTGAAGAATTAAAAATTGCTGGAGAAGGCCTTCTCGTAGCACTTGGCCGAAAAGCGAATGTAGAAGGATACGGACTTGATAAAGCTGGAGTAAAATACGATTCAAAAAGCATCCAAGTCGACGATCATTTGGAAACGACGGCGAAGGGCATCTATGCCATCGGCGATGTGGTCGGCCCATACCAGCTTTCCCATATGGCAAATACCCAAGGCATCACGGCTACGCAAAATGCGATTTTGCCGATCAATAAAAAAATGGATTACGAACATGTGACTTGGTGTACATATACGGATCCAGAGCTAGGCCGCTCAGGTTTGTCAGAAGAAGAAGCCCGTGAAAAATATGGCGATTCCATCCGGGTCTATGAGCATGATTATGCGCATCTGGACCGGGCAAACACGAAGAAAGACAGCATCGGAAAAGTGAAAATCATCCTGGATAAAAAAGGCTTTATCTTGGGTGCCAGTGTGCTGGGGGACCGGGCAGGCGAAATCATCAGCCAAATTCAAACGATTAAAACGCTCCACATCAACTTAGGAAAGTTATCCGGCGTGATTCATCCGTACCCGACATACAGCGAAGTGCTGGTGAAGATCGGCAAGAAAGTCTATGTCGATAATTTATTGAACCAACCGGTTGTGAAAGCGTTCAATAAAGCGAAAGATGGAGAAAACCCGGTAACAACGAAAGGCGTGTTGGCGACTGCAGCTATAGCGGCAGGATCTGCTGTGGCGACGATGGCAGTGAAAAACAATGTGAAGCCGAAGCTGGGAGTTGAAGATGGGCGATTGAAGGAAGTTCCTTCTACTCCAAACGCCGTTTCATCCCAAGCGCTTGACCTTGAAAAATATGTAGCGGCTTTGCCGTACCATGGCAGCAAGAGCCAGGCGAAAAAGAATTTGATCAGCATGCTGAAAGGGTATGAAGGTGTAACGATCTTGCAGGAAGATGAAAATTACATCTATGCCGTAGCAAGATCAAAAACAATGAAATTTAAGGACGATATCGAATTTTACTTCAACGATGCAGCTCAGCAGATCGAGTTCCGTTCAGCTTCCCGTGTAGGCTATTCAGATGCCGGCGTTAACCGCAAACGCTATAATGAAATGAGAAACCGCTATTTCAGCATTTCCAGCCATAATAGAGACTTATGAGAAACAGGAAGTTTTCAAAAGTTTTCCTGTGGCTGGCCGCCATTTTAGGGGTTGGAGCGGTTTACTGGATCAGCCGCTCCGTCTTTCAACTGGATGCACAGGCAGTCCGCAGCTGGATCCTTTCTTTTGGAGTAGCTGCACCGCTTATTTATATAGCAGCTTATACAGTTAGGCCGCTGGTGCTTTTTCCTGCTTCTATCCTGTCCATCGCCGGAGGGTTGGCCTTCGGTCCATGGATGGGAACTTTTTATACCATCATTGGGGCTTCGCTCGGTGCCATGCTTTCTTTCGTTTTGGCCAAGAAAATAGGCGTCAGGCTGGGCAAAAAAGAATGGCCGGAAAATAGGAAGAAAATCCAAACGCAGATGGAGCGAAACGGCTTTTTTTATGTTTTGGCATTGCGCCTATTTCCAGGATTCAGTTTTGACTTAGTAAGCTATTCAGCCGCTATCGCAAAAGTCCGTTTTGTCCCTTTTTCCATTGCGACGATTATCGGAATCATCCCCGGCACGTTTGCCTTAAACTTTGTGGGGAGCAGTTTCATCAGCGGAAATCCGGGGATTATGGCAGGAGCTATAGCAGTATTTATTGTTTTGACAAGTGTGTTGGCCCTCCTTCGGAATCGGTGGAGGCGCACCGAAGACACGGTGGACAGAATGTAATTATCAAAGTTTGGGAAGTGGAAAAATGAAGAAGTGGGCATTGGCAGCAACCGGGTTATTGGCATTGGCGCTAGGGGCATGTGCGAATGGAGCAAGTGATCCGGCTGCAGAAAATACAGATGATTTGTTGGATAGTGATTGGAAAACGATTGCTGCAGAAGCCGAAGGGCAAGAAGTGAATATGTATATGTGGGGCGGAAACGAAAACATTAACCGTTATTTGGATGATTGGGTAGCCCCCCGCCTCCAAGAAGAATATGATGTGGATTTGCAGCGCGTCCCGGTCAATGATGCCCAAGATTTTATCAATCAATTGGTGGACGAAAAATCGGCCGGAAAGAAAAAGGGCAGCATCGATATCATTTGGATTAACGGAGAAAATTTCAAGGCCGCCAAAGACAATGAATTGCTGTGGGGAGATTTTGCCGGGAAACTGCCGAACTTCAATGAATACATAAATCCGGATGCGTTAGAAGTGGCGGAGGACTTTGGAGAACCAGTTGAGGGGCTTGAAGCACCGTGGGGCAAAGCCCAATTTGTCTTTGTCCATGATGAGAAGAAAGTTGCTGAACCGCCAAAGTCCATGGAAGAACTGGCGGAATGGGTCAAAGAGAATCCAGGCCAGTTTACGTACCCTGCATTGCCGGATTTTACAGGCAGCGCATTTATTCGCCACGTGCTTTATGAAACGACCGGCGGATATGAACAATACCAGCAGCCGGCAGCGGATATCGAAGATTTGGAACAGCGTTTAGCGCCCATGTGGCAATATTTGAATGAAATTGAACCTTATTTATGGCGGAAAGGCGAAACCTACCCTGAAAGCCTGGCGAAACTGGACCAATTGTATGCAAACGGGGAAGTCTCAATGACCATGAGCTACGATCCGGCGCTTGCAGCAAGTGAAGTCATGAAAGGCCGATTCCCGGAATCGACCAAGACCTTCCTATTGAAAGGCGGGACTTTGGCAAACACCCATTTTCTATCGATTCCATTCAATTCTTCTGATAAAGCAGGAGCTTTAGTGGCGATCAATGAAATGCTGTCTCCGGAAGCCCAGACTGCGAAATTGTCTCCTGAGAATTGGGGGGATTTGTCTGCATTGGATTTCGAGAAGCTGTCTGCTGAACAGCAGAAGGCCATGAACGAAGTGGATTTTGGCCCGGCGACTTTGCCGCTTGAAGAGCTGGAAGGAAATCGCTTGCCTGAATTATCCTCCGATTATATCGAAGTGATCGAAAAAGGGTGGATGGAAAATGTTGCGAAAGATTAAACCGTATCTTTTGCTCTTTCCTGCCGCCGCCACCATAGTCCTCCTGTTTTTCGGAGGGCTTTTTGACGGTTTTTTGAAAAGCCTCGGCTATTTTCCGGCTATTGGCGAAACCGGGTTTTCGTTGAAGGCTTATTCCAGCCTCTTTCACTCGGATGCGTTTTGGGATTCCTTAATTGTTACCATTCGAATTGCCGCTATTTCTTCCGTACTATCTGCTTTTTTAGGAGCGATTGTGGCTGTCGTTGTGTTCATGATGCACGAAAAGTCGAGATCGGGAGCGTTGAACTTATGGAATCGTTTGTTTCAATTGCCATTGACGATCCCGCATCTTGTGGGAGGATATGTAATTGTCCTTTTGTTCATGCAGAGCGGATTTTTATCGAAAATCTTAGCGAAGGTGGGAGTCATTGAGCAAATTCCGGATTTTCCGGTGCTTGTCAATGACTCGTTCGGATGGGGGATCATCCTGGCATATACATGGAAAGAAGCGCCGTTTGTCGCTTTGATGGTTTATCCGGTGCTTGAGAGAATTCACAGGAAGTGGCGGGATGTTTCGCGGGTATACGGGGCAGGGAATTGGGATTTCATCCGTGAAATTGTGGTTCCTGCCATCTTGCCCGCTTGGACGGTTGCGGCTTTTATCGTCTTCGTCTTTACGTTTTCTGCCTTTGAGGTGCCGTATCTGTTAGGCGTCACTTACCCCAGCATGCTGCCGGTCTATTCCTATCAGCTCTATTCAAGCGGAACGTTGGCTGACCGGCCTGAAGCTCTGGCTGTTAATCTCATTTTAGCGCTGTTAACGGTGTTGTTGGGGCTCATCGCCTATTATTTCAGCAAGCGCTGGAATGTATTGAAGGGGTGGGAATGATGAAGAGACAGCGCCTCCTAGCAAATACCTTCCTGTTCATTTTCCTGTTGATGTTCATCGTTCTCCCTTTTGTTCCATTGGTTTTATCAAGTTTTTCCTATAATTGGAAATGGCCGAACGTTTTGCCGGAAATTTTCAGCCTAAGTGCCTGGAAGTATGTGCTCTTCGACAACTCGGGTACGTGGCAAGCCATTGGCACCAGCTTGCTGATCGCTTTTATCGTCACGGCAATCAACATTATTTTGGCGGTCCCGGCTGCTAACGCGCTTGTGCGCTATCCCTTAAAAGGGAGATGGCTTTTTGAAGCAATTATTTTTGCGCCTATTGTTATCCCTGCTTTTGTAGCCGTTTTGGGCATCCATTTAACCTTTCTGCGTTTTGGTTTGACGGAAACGATTTTCGGCGTGGTTCTCGCCCATCTTTCGCCGACGCTTCCTTACGTCGTCCGGGCTGCGATGACCAGCTACAATACTTTATCGATCGATTGGGAAGACCAAGCGCGAATGTTGGGGGCAGGCCCCCTTTCACGTTTCTATCATGTGGTGCTTCCGCATTTGCTGCCAGGCATCGCAGCAGGAGCCAGCTTGAGCATTTTGATTTCCTTAAGCCAGTATTTGATCACCTTCATTATTGGCAGCGGACAAGTGATGACTTTGCCGATTCTGCTGTTTCCATTTATCAGCGGCGGAGATCCGGCAATCGCTTCGGCCTATTCCTTAGTTTTTGCAGGGATGGCCGTTGCTGCCTTGCTCATTCTGGACTTGGCATTGAAAAGATATTATAAGAAAAAGCAGGCCGCTGCCAGTAAAGGAGTGAGGGAATGAATCAGCTGCGGATTATTCAGCTCGAAAAAAAGTTCGAAGACAGAAAAAAGGATGAGAACCCGGTTTTTTCACTTAAACCGGTTCATTTGACGATAAAAGAAGGCGAATTTTTTTCGCTTTTGGGGCCGTCCGGCTGCGGGAAGACCACGCTATTGAAATTGCTGGCAGGATTGGAGCAGGCGGACCAGGGAGAAATTTGGATAGGCGAAACGGAGATAACCAATGTCCCTCCCGAATCACGGAACTTTGCCATGGTCTTTCAACAGCCGCTCTTGTTTCCGCACATGAATATTGAAGACAATATTGCCTTTGGCCTGAAAATGAAGAAGGTGAAAAGAGCCGAACGGATTGAACGGGCACGTGAAATGCTCGGGCATGTCGGTTTAAAAGGCTATGGGCAACGCTTTCCGGATGAACTGAGCGGCGGACAGCAGCAGCGGGCGGCGCTTGCACGGGCGCTTGTGTCGGATCCGCGCGTGTTATTGATGGATGAACCATTCAGTGCACTGGATCCGAGCCTGCGGGAAGAAATGCGGATTTTGCTGAGCCGCATCCACCAAGAGTTTGGGACAACGGTCGTGTTCGTCACTCATGACCGCGAGGAAGCTTTCCATCTTTCCGACCGAATCGGTGTGATGAGCGACGGAAACTTGCTGCAAGTGGCCGGTGCAAAGGAATTATACGAAAAGCCGGCCAGCATTCAAGTGGCTTCTTTTCTAGGCCTTAAAAATATTTTAAAAGGAAGCGCCGGAAAGTTTGGGATGGAAAACAGAAGCCAGCAAGTTGAGCTAGCGGATTCAAGAAAGTCTTCCATGACGCATTTGATCATCCACCCTGAAAAACTGCAGCTTTCCACCGATTTGGAGAAGCAATCGACAGCTGAGGAAATCATATTTGAAGGGATCGTAAAGCAATTGCGCTTCAATCACGGTTTTTATCTTTGCACCGTCCAAACGGAAAACACGCTGTTGGAATGCTCAATTTCCAGCAGACAAGCGGAAACAGTTTCCATCGGTCAAAAGGTGAAGCTTAGTGCCCAGTTAAAAGGCTTGCACTTCGTCAGCCGATGAGTTTATTCTTCCTAATATTGCAAAAAAGAGCGCTGGAAACTCCGCATAAATGGTAAAATGAGTCTTGGGGGTGGAAGTATGATTGGCCAATTAGACCATCGGGATGAAGAAACGGCGAAGGATATCCAACGCATTCAACAGCCGGCCTATCTTATTGAAGCCGAGTTGATGGGATTTCATGGAATTCCGCAATTAACAGAATCGATTGAGGACATCCAGCAAAGCAACGAAAGCTTTACCGGATTTAAAGAAGAGGAATTAAAAGGCTTTATCTCCTATATTGAAGAAGAAGATCTGATTGATATTTACCGCTTGGTCGTTCATCCGGATTTCTTCAGACGAGGAATCGCGAAAGCGCTGCTTGCTGATCTTATGAAGCGATACAAGGGATATAAATTTATCGTCAGCACTGGAACAGCCAATGAGCCAGCCAAAAATCTTTACCGTTCTTTCGGTTTTGTGGAACAAGACCTATTTGAAGTTGCGCCGGGCATTACGTGTACCAATTTCATGAAACAAAGCTAGAAATTATTTTGTGCGAGAGGTGGAGTGCTTAAAGCCTGGGGAATCCATCCGGCTTTCGTAGTTCTTCTCGCATTGTCATAGGGCGCACTCGCCAGTTTTATTTAATTATGGAAAACACCTGCTTTTTTTAGCAGGTGTTTTTTTACGGTTGGGATTGAAAGTGTCGGGAGTGGCCCCAAGTTCAATTGATTTACTTTCATTTCAAAATAAATTATTATGTGATAACGAGGATAAGGAATGTCCGCGTTTAAAAAGCGGAGGTGATGAATGTGCATATGAAAACAGGCGTTGAGCAGTCGGTTTATGCCGTTTTACTGTTGAACATGCTGCCGGATAAAGCTGTGCTTCCGGGAGAAGCAATCAGCCAGCAGCTGAAAGCATCGCCTACGTATTTCCAAAAACTGCTTCGCAAATTGGTCAGTGCAGGAGTCATTGCATCGGTGCCAGGCGTAAAAGGCGGATTCAAATTAAACAAACGGGCGGAAGATATCACAGTCTATGATATCTACCTTGCGATAGAAGGAAGGCAGTCGCTTTATTCGTCCAGCGGCATTTTAGGCGATCTGCTGGAACTGGAAAAGGAAGAAAGCTGCTGCCTCTTGACGGATTTAATGGAAGAAGCGGAAGTGGCTTGGAAATCGGTCATGAAACGGGAAACCATTTCATCATTGGCTGAAAAAATGAATGAGCAGCGGTTCCTGCTGAAAACGGAAGCTTTGCAGCAATGGGTGCAAAGAAAAATGGTCGCCTAGCAACGAGGAAAGGAGTGGATCAGATGATTCCTCAATTGAAACGGATCAATGAACTGTCAAAGAAAGCTCGTGAAATCGGGCTGACAAATGCTGAGAAAGTCGAGCAGCAAGTATTGCGGGAAGATTATTTGCGCGAAATCCGGGGGCAAGTCGAGAACACGGTAACCGGATTGACCGTGCTCGATCCACTCGGAAACGATGTAACGCCGGAAAAAGTCCGCAATGAAAAAGCAGCAAAAACCATTTAAATTTATAAAGAAAGTAAGTGAAAATAGATGAATGATTATTTAGTGAAAGCTTTAGCATACGATGGGCAAGTGCGTGCTTATTCTGCACGCACGACGGAAACGGTCAGTGAAGCGCAGCGCCGCCATTACACATGGCCGACAGCTTCTGCGGCACTGGGCCGTTCCATGACAGCGAGCGTCATGCTCGGCGCCATGATGAAAGGCGAAGAGAAATTGACGATCAAAATCAATGGAGGCGGACCGCTCGGCACTATTTTAGTCGATGCGAATGCAAAAGGTGAAGTCAGAGGCTACGTTTCCAACCCGCAGACGCATTTCGATTTGAATGCACAAGGGAAGCTGGACGTGAGAAGAGCAGTCGGAACAGAAGGAACGCTGTCCGTTTCCAAAGATGTCGGCTTACTGCAGCCATTCGTCGGTCAAGTGCCGATCGTTTCAGGTGAGCTGGGCGAAGACTTTACGCATTACATCGTTACTTCTGAACAAGTGCCTTCATCTGTCGGCGTTGGCGTCATCGTCAATCCGGACAACACGATCCAGGCATCCGGCGGCTTTATCATTCAATTGATGCCGGGAACGAACGAAACGATCATTACGGAAATCGAAAGCCGCCTCAGTGAAATTCCGACGATTTCCAACATGGTGCGCCAAGGGATGACCCCTGAAGAAATTCTTTTTGCCGTATTAGGCAAAGACAACGTGAAGATTTTGGACGACATGCCGGTGAATTTCCAATGCCAGTGCTCGCGTGACCGTATCCATAACGCGATCATCAGCTTGGGAACGGATGAAATTCAAGACATGATCGATACCGATGGCCAGGCAGAAGCGCAATGCCATTTCTGCAATGAAAACTATCTTTTCACGAAAGAAAACTTAGAAGAGATGCTTGAAACAGCGAAATAATTTTTTAACACCCGCAAATTTTGCGGGTGTTTTTTTGCAGTGAGCACTTCTCATTGGGATTTTTTCTTTGCTGTGATATAATTATCTCGAATTCAAGATAAGTTTAAGTTAAATCAATTAGGGAAACAGACGAGTAAGGTGTCTGAAATAGGAGGATGATTTAGATGAAGCACATATTCCATCAAGGATCCAACAAAGAGAAACCGACGTTTTTACTATTGCACGGCACGGGAGGCAATGAAAACGACCTATTGCCGCTCGCCAAACATATCGATCCGGAAGCTTCTGTGCTGAGTGTACGGGGCAATGTTTCCGAAAATGGCATGCCGCGGTTTTTCAAGCGTTTGGCTGAAGGCGTTTTTGACATGGAAGATTTGAAAGCCAGAACGGAAGAACTCAATGAATTTATCGGAAAAGCAGCAAAAGACCATGGTTTCGACCGCAGCAATGTCATCGCCATCGGCTATTCGAATGGGGCAAACATCGCTGCAAATTTGCTGTTCACTTATTCGGATGCGTTAAAAGGCGCCATTCTCCATCATCCGATGGTTCCAAACCGCGAGACGGAACTGCCGGATTTGGCAGGGGTTCCCGTATTTATCTCAGCAGGGACTAATGACCCCATCTGTCCATCGGAGGAATCGACTGATTTGGAAAGTTTGCTTAAGAATGCAGGGGCACAAGTGCATCTGCACTGGGAAAATTACGGCCATCAATTGACAATGCCGGAAGTGGAAGCCGCGAAAGTCTGGTACGGCCAATTATAAACAGAACCCCCTTGTGGAAACCAGGGGATTTTTAGAAGGCAAGGAGGCATGACATGCAAAGAAACCCGCATATTCAAGAGCAACTGGAAGCGTGGATCGAAGAAAACAAAGGACATGCCATTTTAGGAACCACCGCACAATACATTCCGGCGCTTGGAAAAGTGGATCCGAGCCGTTTAGGAATTTGCATGGTGGATGAAGACGGCCATTATTATTGTGCCGGGGACACGGATCAGGAATTCACGCTGCAAAGCATTTCAAAAGCGCTATCGTTTATTGCGGTGTGCTGCCATTACGGTTTGGATTTTGTGCTTGAAAGAGTAGATGTCGAACCGACCGGTGAAGCCTTCAATTCCATCATCCCTTTTGAAATCCACCGGCCGAATAAACCGTTCAACCCGTTCATCAATGCAGGCGCTATTACTGTATCGGCATTGCTTCCAGGGCAAACCAGCCAAAAGAAATACGAATACTTGCTGGAATTCCTGGAAGGGTTGGTTGGGCATCCACTCGAAATGGACCGGGAAGTCTATGATTCCGAATGGAAATCTTCTCACCGCAACCGGGCGCTTGCTTATTATTTGAAAGAAGCGAACTTCCTTGAAATCGAAGTCGAAGAAGCGCTCGATATTTATATCCGCCAATGTTCCATTAAAATAAGCACACAAGATTTGGCATTGATCGGATTGATTATCGCCTATGACGGCTTTAATCCAATCACGAAAGTAAATCATTTTTCAGATGAAATCGCCCAAGTCGCAAAAGTGTTGATGGTGACGTGCGGCATGTACAACTCTTCCGGGAATTTTGCGGCCCATGTTGGCATTCCCGCAAAAAGCGGGGTATCCGGTGGGATTTTGGCGGCCGTTCCGCCTAAGCTCCACTCCCAGACGTACGAGTTCCGGGCCGGAGCGGGCATCGGAGTTTATGGGCCAGCAATCGACGTCCAAGGGAACAGTGCAGCTGGCACCATGATGCTGCGCCAGATTTCTAAAGAATGGGACTTGAGCATTTTCTAAAAAAACCCGTGAGCTGCAAAAGCTCACGGTTTTTTTGCAAC
Source organism: Planococcus ruber (assembly GCF_022819085.1). GTDB lineage: Bacteria > Bacillota > Bacilli > Bacillales_A > Planococcaceae > Planococcus > Planococcus ruber. The sequence goes on from NZ_JALHAG010000001.1 coordinate 1,067,584, forward strand.
TTCTCAAGGAACTAGTTAGGTGCGAGCGTCTGCTTCTGGAATCCGCACTGCGGCGCTATGGACAGGATTCCCACAATAAGCCGAGAAAACCACTCGTCTTATTGCTCCATCCTGTCCGGAACCGCGCCGGTGCTGGAGCCCTCTCCAAAGATTTGGAGCAAAGGATTGGAGACGATATTCTTATAAAAGCATCGTTCTAAACCGCTTGCTCCTGAGCCAGTTCATTGCAATGCCATTTTGCGGAGTATCGAATTTTTAAACAAAACTTTTCCATTTCCATCTTTTTCAATACACTGGAAAAAACCCGTGAGCTGCAAAAGCTCACGGGTTTTCATTTTGTGAAGCGTAAGGCAGTTCTTTTATCTGGAAGGCTAAGCTGCCGATGTTCACGATGCCCTCAAATTTCCGGGTTTTTCCCCAATCATAAAATTGAAAAGTGACGGAGTGGCTGCTGACTGCTTTGATCGACGGTGCGATGATGTCCACGCCCGTGTCCTGATTTTCAATCACATGGGCAATCGCTTGGCTGATGCTTTGGCTGCGTTCATCATCATAGCGGACAAGGGAAATTAATGTGCCTTTTCCAGGGAAGGTATCTGTCGCTTCCCGGTGGGCAGTCAAGGCAACCAAATCGCCTGTTTTTAACTGGCGCTGCTCGAGCGGCGCTCCTGATGTTTGGGTGAACTGGCTGGTGGGAGCCACTTCAAAATAGGTGCCTTCAATCAAGATGGCTTGTTCAGCAGGATGCTGTACGATATGTAAAGTGGAGTAATCCAGTTTCGGCGGAGCAATGCTTTTGGAAGCTACAGGTTCTGCCGAACAGCCGGCCAGCATGAAAAAACAACTTAAAAATAATATCGCCAACCCTAAAGAGCGCATACAATCCCCCCTGCCATCATGCTTTAATCATACAGACGTTTCAGAATACAAAAAGTTACAGAAAAATGGAAAAAGATTTAAAGAATTTTAAAGATTTAATAAGGAACAAGTTTTTGAATTTTTTCTAAAGAGTGAGGCTTTGCAGATAACAGAAGTTTGGGTGAAATGGCTCATTCAGTTTTTCAAATGTTTGAGATGGAGAGGCACGGGTAAATCTTTTGTAAGCAAGATTTTTCAAGTTACACATACTGAAATTGGAGGAATCGAAAATGGCCAACAATAAATTTATGGGAACTTTCGACAACGAAACAGAAGTGTTAAGAAAAATCGAAGAACTGAAAGCGCAAGGCACGAGTGAAGACCATATGTATGTCATGGCACGCGACAAAGAACAGATTTCTATGGTGCGCGGCCGGACAGATGTTGATTACAAATCCACTGAAGGCAGCTGGAAAGACAAATTTATGGGATTCTTGTCCGGCAATGAACCTGTCCGTGAGGCTTTTAATGGGTTAGGTGTAGATGGCGACGAAGCTGACCGCTATTACAACGAAGTGCAGAATGGCAGAATTTTATTGTTTGTTGATAAAGAAATCGGCGACAATTACTCCCGGACTTCAGAAAATTATACGGGCCGTGACGAAGGCAAAAGTACATTGGCAGGCGGTGCAGTATATGGAGACCCGACTGTCGAAAACACAAGAGCCGTTGGGCATTCGGATTCGGGAATCGTAGCACGGGACGGTTTGACTGTAGATACGAATGAGGCCAATGATATTGATTTCCATAGAGAACGGAATATGGTGGATTCAGATGATACTTCAGCGGTGTCAAGACTTGATGATGAAACAGCCGGTGTCGGACGAGATACTGGAACCGGCTTTGGATTAGGCGGCGGCAGCAATGTCGACGACACGCCGCGGCCAAGCCGGGATGCAAATGATTTTTCAGCCACTAATGAACTGGATCGTGAAGATCGTTTCGATGATACAAACCGGACAACGGGCGGCTTGACTGATTCAGACCGCACGACCGGCGGATTTACCGATACAGATCGTACGACAAGCGGCTTGACAGACAGTGATTTGAACCGAGACCATTCGCACGAAGAAGAAGAGCGGCTTCGCCTTCATGAGGAGCGCTTGCATGTGAACAAAGACCGTGTGCAGACTGGAGAAGTAAATGTAGGAAAGCACGTGGTGGAAGATGAGCAGACCATTGAAGTACCGGTTGAACGCGAGGAAGTTTATGTAGAACGCCGTCCGGTGAATGAAGAAAGCACAGAAGGCGGCTTGACTGGAGATGCCTATCAGGAAGGCGACAATATTCACATTCCGGTAACAGAAGAACGCGTCAACGTATCGAAAACGGATGTCGTGAATGAAGAAATTGTCGTTGGTAAACGCAAAGTGCAAGACACGGAAACAGTGAGCGAAACGGTTCGCCGGGAAGAAGCGGATATTGATGAAGACCTTGATGCCGATGATTTAGGAAACAGCCGAAAAGACCGCTTATAAAATTTCGTTGGAGTAAGCAGATGCAGAAAGGCGGGGAACCATCCCCGCCTTTTTTATTTCGCCAAAGAGCGGTATGATAGAAGAAAGTCAGGAGTGAAGACAATGGACGGCAAAAAAAGAATCGATGTAAAACCAGGGATTGCAGTGAATATTGTGCTGAAACAAGACCAGCGATCCGGTAAATTGACCAAAGGCATTGTAAAAGATATCTTAACCAATTCAGCTACCCATCCGCACGGCATTAAAGTTCGGCTTGAAGATGGCCAAGTCGGGCGAGTGGCAGAAATTCTTGAAACAAAGTAACACTTCAAAACTATTCTTGGAAGGAGACATGCAAATGTTTGCTGATAAAGAAAAGCATGGAGACCACTTTGAAGCGCCGGAAAGCAAAAAAGCGGAACGGCAGAACGAAAAACTTCACTCAGAAGATCCGAGGGAAATCGGTGAGCAATTAGATGAACAAAAAGAAGGGCTCGATGAACGGCATTATGAAAATCCGAAAACCCGAAAGGATAAACGGAATGCAGAGCCGATCAGTAAACCGGATGAGAAAAACTTCATTTGAATTTTAAGGAATTACCAAAGAAGGACTCATTAATTTGAGTCCTTTTGTGTGTTAAAATAGAAGGAATGAAACAGCGAAGGAGCAGCATATGAGCCATTTTTTTGAACGGAAACAGAAAGAGCTTGGAGTGGAACTGAATAAAATCCAGAAGAAAGCTGTGGAACGGACAGACGGCCCATTGCTTCTTTTAGCGTGTCCAGGTTCGGGGAAAACTACAACAATGATTATGAGAATCGGCTATTTGATTGAGGAAAAAGGCGTGCGCCCGCAAAAGATCAAAGCGATTACGTTCAGTAAAGCCTCGGCGTTCGATATGAACGAACGCTATAAACGCTTTTTTCCGAAGCTTTCGCCTGTCGATTTCTCAACGATCCACAGTTTAGCTTTTCAGATCACCCGTGAATATTTTGCGGACTCCCGCTATATCATGATTGAAGGAAGCGAATCCAATGGCCTCCACAAGAAACGCCTTCTCCGGGAAATGTATCAGACGGAAGTAGGCGAGCCCATTACAGATGATCAATTAGAGGAATTGACTTCGTTTATCAGTTTTGTCAAAAACAAAATGATTCCCCGTGAAAAATGGTCCCAGCTGAAAGCGCCATTTGACGGCGCTAACGAAATCTTAAAAACTTACGAAGCTTTTAAAGAAAATTATGACCAGCGGTTAGTGGATTTTGATGACATGCTGTCTTTGGCTAATGAAGCTTTAGAAAAAGACGAGGCATTGCTGTCGAAATACCAGAATAAATGGGAATACGTCATGACCGATGAAAGCCAGGATACATCCCTTATCCAACATGCGATTGTAGAAAAACTGGTGGCTCGCCATCACAATCTTTGCGTAGTGGCCGATGATGATCAATCGATTTATACGTGGCGGGCAGCGGAACCGACGTATCTGCTGAAATTTAAGAGCGTGTATCCGGATGCGTATGTGATGAAAATGGAGCGCAATTACCGCTCAACCAAGAATATCGTCGATACGGCAAATGTCTTCATCAAAGCCAATAAGCAGCGCCATGATAAGAATATGTTCACCAAACAGCCGGCCGGGGAGCCCATTGTGCTAAAGCGGCTTTCATCAGAAGAAGCGCAGCTCAAGTATCTCTTTAAAGAATTAAAGCAATTAACCGATTTTGGTGAAGTGGCCATTCTGTATCGCAATAATTCATCTTCCACTTTGTTGATGAGCGAATTGGAGCGCCATGGCATTCCTTTTTATATGAAGGACGCAGACAACCGCTTTTTCTCCCATTGGATTGTCGAAGACATGCTGAATTTCATGCGTTTTAGCTTAAAACCGGAACGGGTGGACATCTATGCCAAAATTGCTTCGAAAACCAATGCGTATTGGTCAGGCAGCCAATTGAAGTATTTAAGCCGGATGAAGCCGACGCAGCATAACGCATTCGATGAGATTAACCGGAGCGTCACGCTAAAGGACTACCAAATCAAAATTCTCAACGAGCAAAAGAAATGGTTTGAAGCCTTGAATAGCATGCGTCCGCTAAAAGTTATCCGCACGATCCGGGCAGATCTCGGCTATGACCAGATGCTTTCGAGCCGGGCAGAAAAATTCGGGATGCGTCTGCAGTACTTGGAGCAGATCCTCATGAAGCTTGAGCAAATTGCAGAACCTTTAGCGTCCATGACGGAATTTGCGGTAAGGCTGAAAGAGCTTGAGCAGATTACACAAAATGCGAAAGCGGAAAAGACAGACGATATGCTGACATTGTCGACTTTCCACAGTTCCAAAGGGCTTGAATTCGATCGGGTCTATATGGTGGATTTGGTGGAAGGCGTGATTCCCGCTGAAGAAGATGCAGAAAATCCAGCGACGCTGGAAGAGGCAAGAAGGTTGTTTTATGTAGGAATGACGCGTGCCAAAAAACATTTGGAATTGATCAGCTATGATAACGAATCTCGCTTTATGAATGAAGTGCGTGAAATAATCGTTCCTGAAAAAACAACAAGTAAAGCAGTGAAGGAGCGGAAACCGGCTGCTCGAACCCCGATTAAAGTGGACGTTCCGGATAATCCCAATGCTGTTAAAGCAGATGACGAGCTGGTTGAAGGGGCAAAAGTTCGGCATCGTGTTTTTGGTACGGGAAAAATCGTTGAACGGGATCATGAACGGCTATCGATCCAATTCGCTAAAGAACGGAAAGACTTGATGATTGATATTTGTTTGAGCTACAAATTGTTGGAAGTGATTGACTGACAGCACGTTTTACATTCAACTTAGGAACGCGGGGACAGGAAAATGAAAATTAGAGATTGGGATCGAAGTTTAAAAGTGCGCCTTGTCGGCGAATTTTTTATGAACACAAGTTATTGGATGGTATTTCCATTTTTAGCGATCTATTTTGCAGAAGAATTTGGCAAAGGGACAGCAGGTTTATTGCTTATCGTCTCCCAGGTTTTTTCTGTAGCAGCCAATTTAATTGGCGGATATTGCGCTGACCGATTTGGCCGGCGGCGAATGCTTGTCATCGCTTCCATTGCGCAGGGAGCTGCATTCCTGCTATTCGCTTTTGCCAATTCGCCTTGGTTTGATTCAGCGGCTTTAGGGTTTGTGGCTTTCACTATTGCTGGAATGTGCAGCTCGCTCTATTGGCCTGCGAGCCAGGCAATGGTAGCGGATGTCGTACCGGAAAAATACAGGAGCGATGTGTTTGCCATTTTCTACACCACCTTGAATATTGCCGTAGTCGTAGGGCCGCTGATCGGTGCTGTACTATTTTTCTCATTCCGCTTCGAACTCTTATTGACGGTGGCGGTAATCTCGATGATTCTTGGATTGGTGCTGCGCCTTTACACAAACGAAACGTTGTCTCAAAAGATGCAGGACAAATGGGCAGAAGGGGAATCTGCGGGTCTGTCAAAAGCGGTTCTCGGCCAACTCAAAGAATACGGATTGATTTTTAAAGACCGGGTCTTCCTCCTGTTCGTTATTGCCGGCATCCTGGGGGCCCAGACATTCATGCAGCTGGATCTGCTGTTTCCGATCTACTTGAAAGAATCGATTGATGTCCAGACGATTGCTTCTTTCGGAAGCAAGGAATGGACCGTGACAGGCGAGACTTCATTCGGTTTCCTGTTATCGGAAAATGGCCTTTTAGTTGCGTTGATGACGGTGATAGTCACAAGGTGGATGACAAAGTTCCGCGAAAAATGGGTATTTTTCTTATCAGCCTGCTTCTATGCAGCTGCCATGCTTCTCTTCCCATTGACTTCACTATTTTGGATCTTCGTCATCGCTATGGCCATCTTTACGTTTGCTGAACTGATGGTCGTGGGCATCCAGCAGAGCTTCATCTCGAAACTGGCTCCAGAAGATATGCGGGGCCAGTATTTTGCAGCTGCAAGTATGCGCTATACCATCGGGCGAATGATTGCGCCGGTGTCAATTCCCATGACAGCCTGGTTCGGTTTCAGCTGGACGTTTGCCATTCTCGCTTTATTGGCAGTAGCTAGCGGCCTTGTCTATTTACTGATGTTCCAATTATTCGACAAAAAAGCGTCCCTTGTATAGGGACGCTTTTTCTATAGACTGATCAATAATGCTACTCTTTTTTCACTAAACGCAAGAGCATGTGGGCAAGCATATGCTGCTCTTCTTTTTCTCCAACTTTCCATAATTCCTGGAGGAGATATTCTTCGCGGTTTTTCGGATCTTCGTTTTTCGCTAAGTAATTGGCGACTTTTTCAGTGATCTGGGCCAAACGCTCTTCGCTCAATCCTAATTTTTCACCCATTTCAACTTTACTGCTTAAGTATTGCTTGAAATGTTCAAAGTTCGCTAAGATATCTTCTTTTTTCTCATCATCAAAAGATTTTAATTTATCGTCTACTTTTTTATCGATATTTTCCATTCGGTCCACACTCCCTTTTTTTGATTGCACTATCTGTTTACCTCGGTAGACCTCTTTTAAACGTCAGAATAATAAAAAAAGAAGGAAGTCTTTCGTTTAATGTAGAAGACTTAGGGTAAGGAATTATAGAGGATGTATTTTAAGGAGGATGATGGATGAATGACATTATATGATGAAATCCAGAAACTAAAGGCATTTAATTGTGATGACCGTTGCGTATTAAGCGTCTACTTGAATACGAACCCGGCGGATTTGAACGCACAAAATGGCGCTTGGAAAATTCACCTCAAAAATGGTTTGAAACGATTGGATGAATATTTAGAAGCCTCACAAGATGAAAAAGAAATGAAGCGCTACAAAGAGCTGAGAAAAAAAGTGGAGCGGGAAATACTTGACCATAAAGACGACCTCCAAAAGGGTGTCGTTATTTTTGCATCTACACATGATGATTTATGGTCCGTGCACTATGTTCAAGTGCCGGTGAAAACAAGTTTCCACTGGGAAGCGAAGCCGGCACTGGATGAATTGCGCTATATGTATAAAGCCTATCCGTATGCAGGCGTGGTGCTGCCTAGCTTTAAAGGGATCCGCGTACTGGATACTTCAATGGGGATTATCAACGAAGAGATTTTCTATGAATTTGATTCAGGTTTAGAAGTGTGGACGGAGCAAAAAGGCGTCCATTCCGCAGCGAGAAGCGGCGGTGGCAATAGCATGGGCGGCGGTGGAGCGCATTTAGGCGGAAACAGCGGAAGCCATGCGGACGATTTGGACCATCGGTTGCGCGAAAACTTAGAACGTTTTTATAAAGATATGAGCAGCAAAATTGAGAATTTGAAAAAAGAACGCCATTGGGATGAAATCCATGTTGTGGGAGAAACAGAACATGCGAAATCGTTTGCTAAGGTTTTGATGAAAAAACCGAACAGTTGTGTTTATAAAAACTTGATCAACAGTTCACCAGGGCAAATCCTGCATGAAGTGTTCGAAAAATAATCAAAAATCCCCGGCGTGGAGCCGGGGATTTTTATGCATTCTTATGAAGGTGAGGCTGCGGGCAAAAGGTGCAAGTTTCAAAAGCATCGAGTTCTTTGTATAAACAGCAGGTTTTTCGCAAAGGGCGGGTGACGGCTGCCTCCAAAGAGGAGTTGCCTAAAAGTTTAGCGAGATAAGATGTTTTGATCGGCTTCCAATGTTCTGTCTCCAGCAGCCACTCCAGATCTTCAGCTGCTCTTCGCGGTTGGCGTTTTTCAAAATTGGCATAGAACCACAGGAGCGACCCTAAAATGTTTTCCCAAAGAATAATGGGCGAAATTTTTACATAGCGGCGGAATTCCTGAATGGCCCGGTCAGCTTGCTCATAAAGCACTTCGTGCATAGCAGCAAAACGTCCGGTATCTGAAATCATTGCAAGATGTTCAGGGGCAGCATGAGTCTCAAGCAAAGGAAAGCCATAATTGCGGACCTGATTAAAACGCAAATCACTGAACGAACCTTTAAAATAACAGCCATGATTAACGATCAAATCAAATTGAGCCGTGATGAATAAGGCATACTGCCGGAAGAAATACGAAACCGCAGCGCCGTCATTCACGCTTCCGCACCATTCCTTTAATTGAAGCACCGCTGTTTTCATGTCATGGGACAGCGGTGCTTCAGGTGTGCGTCCGGCGGCTACTGAATAATGGGCGAGGATGAGTTTAAGCTCTGGAGATGCTTCCATGGATTTTCACTCCTTTAACTACTCATCATGCTAAGGGAAAAGAAAGAATTTGCAAAGGGATAACTAAAACTTATCGTAATTCATCCATACAATTGAATGTTCTTTTTCCCATTCGTTTATTAAACTAGGGCAGAAGGGGAGGCGAAAAAATGGCATTTTCGATCAGCAAAATCGACCACGTGCAAGTGGCTGCGCCGAAAGGGAACGAAGAACAGGCGCGAAAATTTTACGGAGATTTATTGGGCATGAAGGAAGTGGAAAAACCGGAGCCATTGAAGTCGCGGGGAGGCGTATGGTTTGAATTTGGGGCTTTTCAGCTGCATGTAGGAGTGGAAGAGCCCTTTTCTCCAGCGAAAAAAGCACACCCTGCTTTTTTTGTAAATGGCTATGAAGCGTTGAAGGGCCAATTGGATAGCGAAGGCATTGACGTAAAAAATGATGCCAGCATCCCTGGCGTCGAACGATTTTTTGTTTTCGATCCGTTCGGCAACCGTTTGGAATTTTTAAAAGAAGGTTCCGTAAAGTGAGAAAAAAGAAGGATCGGCCAAAAGCTATGGAATAGCGTTGGCCGATCCTTCAGTTTTCCTTGAAATTTTATACCGTTCGCAATGCTACGGCCGGACCAAAGAATTCAAAATGAATTTGCTGTTCTTTCATGCCCATGGCACGCAGTTCATGGATGATCGCTTCCATAAAAGGCACGGGTCCGCATACATAGACATCGCCTGTAATATCCACAAACTCTTCCAGAACCGCACGGGTGATGTAGCCATCCGGAAGGTCCGAATACAGCGTCTTGTAGGCAGCGTTCGCCATTGTTGCGAGATGATTTTGAATATCGCGGTCAAAGGCATGCAAAGACTCATTTCGTGCGGCATGGAGGAAAACGGTTGGACGTTCAGGCGTTAACGCCGCGACAGTTTCGAACATGCTCATCATCGGCGTAATGCCGACACCGCCGCTGATGAAAGCAACGGGAGAATCTTTTTCACTATCCAGCACAAATTCGCCAGCAGGGGCACTGACTTCAATGGCATCACCGACAGCTAATTCTTCGTGAAGGTAAACCGATACGCGCCCGTTTGGATCATTGTCCGCTTCACGCTTCACAGAAATGCGGAATTGATCAGGATTTGCCGCTTGGGATAAACTGTACTGTCTGTTGAACAAATAGTCTACTCCCGGAATAGCGAGGCGTACGGAAATATACTGGCCAGCTTGATACGCAGGCACATGGGAGCCATCCGCCGGCTTTAAATAAAAGGAAACGATGTTTTCACTTTCTTTTACTTTGTCGGCGACCACGAACTCTTTGAAGAATTTCCAGCCGTTCGCTTGATTTTCCGCTTTTTCATACAGGCCTTGCTCCACCCCGATAAAGGCGTCGGCAATCATGCCATAAGCGTCGGCCCATGCCTGGATGATTTCATCCGTCGCCGCATCTCCAAGAACTTCTTTAATCGCTTTTAAAAGGTATTCTCCGACAATCGGATAATGCTCAGGTTTGATGCCCAGACTGACGTGCTTGTTCGCGATTTGAACAACCGCCGGCAAAATAGCTTCCAAATTGTCGATATGGACAGCAGCTGCATAAACGGTATTAGCAAGTGCAGCCTGTTGGCGTCCTTTCGCCTGATTGGCATGATTGAAAATGTTCAATAATTCAGGATGTGCGTCGAATAAATTCTTGTAAAAGACCGTTGTGATTGCTGTGCCATGTTCTTCAAGTACCGGTACCGTAGATTTGATGATGGATTTTGTTTCTTGAGATAGCATCTTCATTCGCTCCTTTTGTTTTCTATAATTCGACTATAAACCTCTTATGCTTTTAAAGATATATTTAAAATACATCTTTAAAAATTGGACACATTTTGCTTCACAAAAAATTCACATAAAAAAAGAGTTCATGGAGTAACCCACGAACTCTTTTTTGAAATGAAGCAAATCCTTTAGTTGGAATCAGGCAGATCGATGGCCGGACCAAAAAACTCAAAATGGATGCGGCTGTCATCCATTCCGATATTGCGAAGCTCCCGAATGATGCTAACCATAAAGGGAGGAGGTCCGCAAACATAAGCATCGCCTGAAGGATCTACGTATTCTTCTAAAGTTCTGCGTGTGATAAAGCCATCTTCTTCGTCGTAAATGGTTTTATAATACGCATATTCCATCCGGTCCGTATAAGAGCGGATGTCCTCGTCAAAGGCGTGCTGCAAGCGATTTCTGGCACCATGCAAAAACGTGGTCGGCCGCTCAGGAGTCGAAGTGGCCACGGTTTCAAACATGCTCATCATTGGCGTAATGCCGACACCGCCGCTGATAAACGCAACGGGCGTTGTTTTGGACGAATCGAGCACGAATACGCCAGCAGGGGCACTGATTTCCACGCGGTCGCCTTCCTGAATTTTTTCGTGAAGGTAAATCGACACGACGCCATTAGGGTCATTGTCTGCTTCACGTTTTACGGAAATCCGGAATTCGTCCGGCTTAGAAGCTTGAGACAGGCTGTATTGGCGGATCATGGTATAGGGCTCTCCTGGAATCGACAGCCGCAGCGAAATGTATTGCCCCGGTATATAAGCAGGAACATTCGATTGGTCTACCGGTTTTAAATAGAAGGAAGTGATGACTTGGCTTTCCTTTTCTTTTCGGACGACTACAAAGTCTTTAAAATACATCCAGCCGTTTTCCTGCGCAGCCGTTTTCCGGTACATATTTTTTTCCACATCGATAAAGGCATCGGCAATCACGCTGTAAGCTTCAGCCCATGCATCGATGATGTCATCCGTTGCGGCATCGCCAAGCACCTCTTTCATCGCTTTTAAAAGATGTTCACCGACAATCGGGTAATGTTCCGGCTTTACGCCTAAACTTACATGCTTATGGGCAATCTGGATAATGGCGGGCATAATTTCTGCCAAGTCATCTATGTGGACGGCTGCCGCATACACGGCTTTGGCAAGTGCTGTCTGCTGTCTTCCTTGCGCTTGGTTTGCGTGGTTAAAGATATTCAGCAATTCGGGATGGGCTTCAAAGAGATTTTTATAAAACGCTGACGTAATCGTGACGCCGTGGTCTTCCAATACAGGAACAGTGGACTTGATGATGGATCGTGTTTCATTTGACAACATGAAAACCATCTCCTTTTTCCTTTGTGAAGTTCGCTGCAATCTCAATTGCTTTATCGGGCTCTCCTTAATGGCTATAATGAGGAGGCAGGGAAGGTGAGATTGATGAAACTAACCATGTATACCGATTATTCATTGCGCGTGTTGATTTATTTGGGTTCCAAACCGGAAGGCAAATTGACGACCATCCAAGAAATTTCGGACGCTTACCATATATCCAAAAATCATCTAATGAAAGTGACATTTGAACTCGGGAAAGCCGGATTTATCCAAACGGTCCGCGGCCGTGGGGGAGGCATCCGCTTAGCCGACCTTCCGCAAAATATCAATGTGGGGACGGTTGTGCGCCGGATGGAAGATGATTTTCATCTGGTCGAGTGTTTTGACCGCGAACATAACCGCTGTCCCATAACGCCGGTTTGTGGATTGCGCGGCGTATTAGGAAAAGCGCTCCATGCTTATTTAGCGATTTTGGATGAATACACACTGGAGGATCTTCTTTTTAACCGGGAAGGCTTGCGTGAAATCCTCCACACATAAAAAAACGGCCCGAAAAATCGGAGCCGTTTTTTGTCTACAATTCAAGTGTTTGCGGCTCTTCGCCTTTTTTATTGATAATGCGTACACGCGAAGGTTTAATCGCAAGAATCACCAAATGAGGATCGTCCGGACCGCTGAACCAGCCTCTTAAGTGCTCGTTCCATACTTTGTCAATGATGCTTTTATCGTCATGGATGCCCATCGTGCCTTCTATTTCAAGAAATGCATCGCCGACGCCTTCGCCTTCATAGCCAAGGAGAATATGGGCATGCGGATTGTTCTCAAGCTCATCGACTTTTTGCGTTTGATCGCTTGTCGCTGTATATAACGTGAATTCATCATTAAAGAATGTCATATAGCGGGAATGCGGTTTATCGTCTTTCACCGTTGCCAAAACCCCCACATAACTATCCTCTAAAATCTTTAAAGCCTGCTGCTTCAGTTCTTGCTGATCCATATTTTCCACTCCTTTGAATTTAAACTTACTTCTAGTATTCCTGTTTTCTCGGGAAATAAACGTGAAGAAATTGGGCAAAGAAAAAACCTGCTTAGTTAAGCAGGTTCTTCAACACGTTCGACTGGTTTTGGGGTTCGGTTGAACATGCTTGGCAGCACCATTCCAGTAAGGACGACGAAGATGCCGACAATCTGGAGCACTGTCAAAGATTCACTTAAGATGATGACCGAAGCAATAACGGCGACTGGCAGTTCCATCGCACTTAAAATGGAAGCTAGCCCCGACCCTACGTGAGGGACGGCAATTGAGAAAAAATAAATCGGCATGATGATTCCAAAGAATCCTAGAAGGAGGCCGTATATCCATAACCCTTCTCCGAAGAAAGTTCCGTTCCACATGATTTCAGGCGTCTGGAAGACTGCGATGACAAGAGCCGCTGCCAGTGACACATAAAATAGGCGGGTTGTTGTATCCATGCCTTCGATTTGCTTGCCATTGACAAACATGAACGCTGAGAAGCAGAATGCAGCTCCAATTCCCCATGCCCATCCTTGCCAAGGGATGCCGCTTAAATCAGCGTCAATAACTCCGGCAGCAAGAATCGTTCCCCCGAACAATATGAGAAGCGAAATCACTTCTATACGCTTCAACCATCTTCGGTTTGCGATACAATCCATGAACATGCCGATCCAAGTGAATTGGAATAAGAGCACGACTGCCAGCGAGGCTGGCAAGTAATTAAGCGAATGGCTATAAACCATTCCAGTCGCTGCAGTGAACGACCCGGATAAGACAAGAATCTTCCAACCGCGTAGGCGCGGAAGGCTTCTTTGCGTTACGGCAAATAAAATAGCCGCTAGCACAAAACCGGTAAAATATTGGCTTGTAACAGCTTCGGCTGTTGTAAAGCCATGGCTCATGGCGACTTTTATAATCGTAGAAAGTACTCCATAACAGCTGGCCGCAACAACGACCATTACTGGGTATATCCAGTTTTTCAAATGTATCCACTCCTGTTCCAAAGAGAATCATAACATAAAAGAACCGCAAGGCATTAGCCTTGCGGTTCTTCAGAAAAGTAGATGTATTTTGATTATTAATCCGGGAACTTTTCTTCGCTGGATGAATCTTCTTTTGTAGCGCGCGGCTTGCCTTCTTCCGCTTTTTCCTGCTTCAAATCTTCAAGAGGGAGGGAGTCCACTGTTTGTTCTTCTTTGAACATTTCATGCATCGTTTTTTTGTCCGTCTTGAATTGTTCAGGATTATCCATAGGAGCGCCGTCTTTTGTTTCGCGCTCTTTTCCTTCGAAAAGTTTTTTGTCACTCATGGAAAGCACCTCTTTCTTTGTCTGTTACTGGTTTATTCCTTTTATAGAGAGTTTTAAAACATTTCGGTATCGCCTCTGGCATCAAAATGCTCTAAATTCATGCCTATTCGGGCTATTTCTAATAGCTTGTCAAACATTATGGTAAAATAGAGGGAGTGAACGAGAGGAGTTGTATCATGGAAACAAAACCTTCAATAAATGTAGGTGGACTGAGTTTTGAATGGGACCTGGAAGAAGGAAGATTCATATTTGAAGGACAGGATTCGGTGCTTTTCTGGACAGCTTCTGCCATGAAAATCTTTTTTGATTCGATTGAAGAGATTTCCGGAGAAGATGCGGCAAGCGTTGTCATGGAATCGACGGGATTTCGGCAAGGATTGCTGGTAGGGGATTATTTCTCGGAAATGGAGAATGTGTCGGTTGCTGAAGCAGCCAATCTGATTACGAATACATATGCATCTGCTGGATGGGGACTTGCGAAAATACGGGATATGGACGAAGCCAAACAAACGCTTCGTGTGCATTTGAAGAATAGCTGGGAGCACAAAATTAATGTAGCGCAAGGGAAAAAAGAAGGCGGAAGATATTTGGCTGCCCATTACGCCGGGATTTTCAGCAAACTTTTCAATACAAGCATTTGGTACAGCATCGTCCATCATCAAATTGATGGATATGAGGAAACGATTATCGAGTATTTCCCGTCGGAGCAAAACATAGAAGAGAATATTCACCGCTTTGCCCGGCTAAAAGAGGCCGAACAGATCGATCAGCTGGAGAGATTGGTACAAGAAAAGACAGCTGAACTAAACAGTTTGATCAAAGAAATTTCATCTCCGATTATCCCGGTTCTGGAAGACATCGTTGTGGTGCCGCTTCTCGGAACATATGACCAAGCAAGGGCAGAAGAGCTGCTGGTGAAAACATTGCAAAATCTGCCGAAACATAAAGCGAATTATTTAGTGCTGGATCTAACGGGGCTGAATGACCGCTTTACGCAGGAGGCTGCCAGTCTCATTGAAAAATTGGGATCAACGGCAGGTTTGATCGGAACCAAAACCATTCTTGTGGGCATTTCCCCTCAGATGAGCATGGTTATTACAGAATCTGGCATCGATCTATCTAAATTTAACTGCTTCCAAACTTTGCAGCACGGCATCCATTATGCACTTGCCCAGAATGGAAGAGCGATTCTATAAAAAAATAAGCGCCCGCGGGCGCTTATTTTTATTGTGGGATTTTCGCGATTTCAAGAATGACGCGAGTGGCTTTTTCCATATTATCCACGGAAATGAATTCGTACTGGCCATGATAATTTTCTCCGCCAGTGAAAATATTCGGCGTCGGCAAGCCCATATAGGAAAGCTGGGAGCCGTCCGTTCCGCCTCTGACAGGAACAATATTTGGTTCAATGCCAATCGTTTTCATCGCGTTCTCTGCTAAATCGACAATCTCCATTACGGGTTCGATTTTTTCACGCATATTGTAGTATTGGTCTTCGAGTTCCAAAGTGACTGCCTCAGCACCGTATTCCTGCTGCAATTTCTCAGCGGTTTCTTGCATCAGCTGTTTTTTGGCTTCGAATTTTTCTTTATCAAAATCTCTAATAATATAGGAAAGAACAGCTTTTTCCACATTGCCGTTGAAGTTGTTCAAGTGAATAAACCCTTCATAGCCTTCGGTTGCTTCCGGCACTTCATTTTTTGGCATGTGCTCTTGGAAACGGATGGCGATGGTTTGTGCATTCACCATTTTGTCTTTAGCCGATCCCGGGTGTACGCTTTTCCCTTGCACCGTCAATTTGCCGGCAGCGGCATTAAAGCTTTCATATTGCAATTCACCGAGCGGGCCGCCGTCCATCGTGTAAGCATAGTCAGCGCCAAAACGTGCCACATCAAATTTATGCGGACCGCGTCCGATTTCTTCGTCCGGCGTGAAAGCCACACGGATTTTTCCATGTTCGATTTCCGGATGCTGCACCAAGTATTCCATGGCCGTCATGATTTCCGCTACGCCGGCTTTATTGTCAGCTCCAAGAAGCGTGGTTCCGTCAGTAGTCAGCAATGTATGGCCCGCATAATTTTTGAGGTCCGGGAAATCAGCAGTGGACATGATGACAGAGTCGTTTAACGAAATATCTTTTCCGTCGTAATGATCAATACGCTGCGGGTTTACGTTTTTTCCTGTAAAATCAGGAGCGGTATCCACATGCGCCAGAAAACCGATAACAGGCATTTCTTTTTCTGTATTTGCCGGAAGCGTACCAAACAAATAGCCATATTCATCTGTTTCGACTTCTTCGAGGCCGATGCCTTTCATTTCTTTTTCAAGTACATTCAGCAAATCCCATTGTCCTGAAGTGGAAGGGGTAGCTGTACTTTCGGGATCTGATTGGGTATCGATCTTGGCATAGCGAACAAGCCGTTCGATTAAAGTTTCAAACATCGTATTCCTCCTAAAATATGTTCTGTTATGATTTTAGCACGAAAATAATAAATTTTGGAAATACGAGAAAAGAAGAGGCTAAACAAACAAAAAGCCGGAACTTCCGATTAAGGAAGTTCCGGCTTTTTGGGTTATAGCTGTTTATCCTGCAAGGCTTTTGCATGGGCTTCCTTTACTTCAGCCAGCAAAGCCGGTTCGGTCAATAAACGGTAGCCTGTATTCGCTAACGCTTTGGCGCCTTTAATCAACGCTTCATTGCCTGCATCTGATTTAGCTGCTTCCCGGAACTCTGCAGTATGGCCAACCAAGTCATCCGGTCCAATTTTGATATAAGGATGCGCAGTCGGCACGGCATAGCTGATATTGCCGGCATCGGTTGATCCAAGGCCTTTCGCGCGGGAAGTAGCCACCTCTTCGCCGACTGCTTCCAGTTCGCTTTGGACTACCTGATCTAAAGCGGGAGTCAACACAAGGTCCTGCACTTCATTTTGGAAGCGCACAATTTTAACGGTTGTGCCTGTAGCCAGTGCAGCGCCTTCTGCAATCGCCCGGATTTTTGCGGCCGTGTCAGAAGTCTTTTTCCATGAATCGCCGCGAATGTAAAAGCGGGCCGCTGCATATTCTGGAATAATATTTGGAGCATCGCCGCCATGGGTGATGATGCCATGGACGCGTGCATCTGAAGGCAATTGCTGGCGAAGGGCATTGATGCTGTTGAAAAGCTGGAGCACAGCGTCAAGGGCATTAATGCCTTCTTCTGGAGCGCCCGCTGCATGGGCCGGTTTTCCGTAAAAATGGAATTCTAGCGGATCCACTGCGAGGGAAGGGCCAGTGACGGCTGTTTTTCCGGATGGGTGGATCATGAGCGCAGCATCAATGCCTTCAAGGAAACCATGCTTTACAAAACTTCCTTTCGCACTTCCGTTCGGGCCGCCTTCTTCTGCTGGTGTGCCAAGCACGACAACGCGGCCGCCGGTTGCCGGGAGGGTTTCAGCTAACGCAATCGCAGCAGCGACGCTCGTTGTGCCAATAATATTGTGTCCGCAAGCATGGCCAATTCCAGGGAGAGCGTCGTATTCTGCCAAGTAAGCGATGGTTGGGCCGGGAAGCGTACTGTCTTTGCTCGCAAAGAATGCTGTTTCATGCCCGGCGACGCCAGTTTCTACAGTGAATCCTGCTTCTTCGAGCAGCTTCACCAAAGTGGCGCTGGCGAAGAACTCTTCGTTTCCGATTTCGGGTTTCGCATGGATCGCTTGGCTGGTTTCGATATAGACCCCACGGTTTGATTCGATGGATTGGGAAATGGTTTGAGCTGCTTCTTTGATTGCTGTCATTGAAATTCCTCCTTAGGTTTTGGTGTATGGATGGCCGTTTCCGCTTTTCTTATTGTCCAGCTGCAAGAGCCAGCTTCTCGGCCATAAGCTGGCCCACTGCGGCGGCAACAGCCTCCTCGTGGTCCATCTTATGACTGCCGAAGCTAACCGGCTCTTTCCGCTTTTCTTACTGTCCAGACTCCAACGGCCAGCCTCTCGAGGTCTTAAGCCGTCTCGCCTGTGCGGCAAAAAGCGCCGCTTCGGCAATTCGTCTTAAGCTTGTCGAGGCTAAACGGCCGTTTCCGCTTTTCTTACTGATAATCAACCAATTCTTCTACTGGGATAAATGTCGGGATGGAAGCGCCTTTTGTATGTTCTACGATGAAATCAGCTGTATCGTCTTGCTGGTAAAGTTCTACAATTTTCAAGAAGTCTTCGTCTTCGGCATTTTCAGCACTTGCTGCAATCAGGTTGATGTAAGGAGTTGCTGTATCGCTTTCTGCAGCAATTGGATCTTCTGTTGGATTCAAGCCAGCATCAACTGCGACGCCGTTATTGATGATTGATCCGGCAACATCCGGCATTGCACGCGGCGTATGCCCTGAAACCATCGGCATAATTTCAATGTTTTTCGGGTTCTCAATAATGTCATCAGCTGTGCCTGTAAGTCCTGCATCGTCCGATAATTTGATCAAGCCTGCTTCTTGAAGAAGAAGCAAAGCGCGTCCCATGTTCGTTGCTTCGTTCGGTACGGCGATTTGTGATCCGTTTGGCAGTTCATCGATTGATTCGTATTTGTCAGAGTAGAGGCCCATCGGTGCAATTACGGTTGACCCGATCGGTACGATGTCGATATCATGTTCAGCTACAAACTCGTCGAAATAAGAAATGGTCTGGAAGGCGTTCAAGTCCAGTTCGCCTTCAGCAAGCGCCAAGTTCGGTGCCACGTAGTCAGAGAATGTGATGATTTCAAGGTCAATGCCTTCTTTTTCCGCTTTTTCTGCAACGAAATCCCAAATGGATGTATCGGATCCGCTAATGCCGAGCGTTATTTTTCTGTTTCCTTCTTCACCTGAAGCATCATCGCCGCAAGCCGCAAGGACCAATGCCAATAATGCGAATAAAACCGTCAATGTAATTTTTTTCATGATGTATTCCTCCAATAAATTATTTGTATATAAGTAGAGCTAAAGAATCCACTAACTGATATTCCGCAAAATAGCTGCGCTTTCCAGCGGGCTCCCGCCCAATCCTCCTCGTCCACTTCGCTTCCTGCGGTGTATCGGTCGAATCGCTAAGCCGCAGGAGTCTCCGCTGTTTTGCTCCATATCAAGAAATCTCTTAGCGCCAAGCGACTTTTATAAGGGATTCTTTTCTTCAACTTAATATAGTTAACTTCTTCGTACTTTTTTAGATAGCAAGTTGCCGGCAGACTGAACGCCTTGAACAAGAATAACGAGTATAGCAACGGTAATCAGCATGACGACTGTGTCGAAGCGCTGGTAGCCGTAAGTAATGGCCAAGTCTCCAAGGCCGCCGCCTCCGATAGCCCCCGCCATTGCAGATGCACCGATCAATCCGACAATCGCAATCGTTAAAGCGAGGACCAATGAACTTAAAGCTTCCGGGATGAGGAAACGGAAAATAATTTGGCCCGGCGTTGCACCCATCGCCTGTGCTGCTTCGATGACCCCTTTGTCGACTTCGAGAAGTGAGTTTTCAATCAGGCGGGCAATGTACGGCCCTGCATAAAACACTAGCGGCACGATGGCAGCGGCAGTGCCGATGGATGTACCGACAATCAACCGGGTGAGCGGAATAATCGCGACCATCAAAATGATGAAAGGCACTGACCGGAAAATGTTGATGATGACGTTCAACACTTTTGAAACCGGTTCGTTTGCCAGCAAATGCCCTTTTCTAGTTACGACAAGCAAGATGCCAAGCGGGAAACCGATAATGATTGAGAATAAGAACGAAGCGCCGGTCATATAAACCGTTTCCCATAAGGCTTCTATTATCTGTTCGTTGTTAACTAGCATAATTTTTTACCTCCTCGACTTTGACCGAATCGCTGCGGATCGCAGTCAGCGCACGTTGGATCTCGCTTAAACTTCCCGAAAACTCAACAATTAAGTTGCCATATGGTTCGCCTTGCAGTTCCGTGATATTTCCGAATAGGACATTGAGATCAAGATTGAATTCGCGCGATACTTGAGACATGAGCGGCTGTCCGACTGACGAGCCTGTAAATTGGACGCGGTAGATGGAATGGTTCTGCGCTGGATCTTGGATTTTCGTCAACAGCGATTCCGGCAGCTCATCGTTCATGACCGAGCGGACAAATCGCTGAGTGGTCGGCTGCTGCGGATTGGTGAAAACTTCGTATACAGAACCTTGCTCGATGACTTTTCCAGCTTCGAGGACCGCGACTTTATCGCAAATTTCCCGGATAACTCCCATTTCATGAGTGATTAATAATATCGTGATATTGTATTCGCGGTTGATGCGCCGCAGCAAGTCTAAAATCGCCTGGGTCGTCTGGGGATCAAGGGCGGATGTAGCTTCATCGCAAAGCAGGACGGAAGGGTTGGTCGCTAATGCCCGAGCAATCCCGATTCGTTGCTTCTGTCCGCCGGATAGCTGATCCGGATATTTTTCCGCCTGATCCGCCAAGCCGACAAATTCAAGCAGGCTTTTCACTTGTTCTTTAATTTGGTTTTTCGGCGTTTTTGCCAAAATCAGCGGCATCGCGACATTATGGAATACCGTTTTTGAATTCAATAGATTGAAATGCTGGAAAATCATCCCGATGTCTTTTCGGGTATCGCGGATTTCTTTGCTGGTAAGGGTGGAAATGTCTTTGCCGTGGATGAGCACCCGTCCGTTTGTGGGGCGTTCCAGTAAATTGACTGTGCGGATAAGCGAACTCTTGCCCGCGCCGCTAAAGCCGATCACGCCGTATATTTCGCCGGTTTCAACAGTTAAATCGATGCCGTTCAATGCGTGGATTTCCTGTTTCCCGGAATGGTAGGTTTTTGTAACCCCCTCAAATTGAATCATTCAAATAGCCTCCTCATGCTGTTGCTGTGTAAATCGAAATCATACAAATCTGCAAAGAATAAAACAAAAAGAGCCCTCTTTTTTCCTGTCCATAAGAAAAAAGAGGGCTCCGTACTGAAACCATCTCAATTCTCATCTTCCAAATGCACATATATGCATTTGCAGGAATTAGCACAGTTTTCGCTAAAAGCGAATCCGCTGCCGAAACGTCATAGGGCCTGTCCCTCGGTTTCTCTGGATAAGAAAGTGATGTATCTATTCGATTTGTAATTCTCACTTTAGTGCGTCAACGCAGAAAAGTCAAGAAACTTTTTAAAAATAATTTAAAATTTAAAAAGCCGGCCATTAAACCGGCCCGGCTTTCTTGCGGAAGACAGAAGAAACTTTGCTTTCTGTTCCGTTTTTGATTCGTTTAATGTTTTCGATGTGTTTCCAGAAAGCCATGGCAAAAAGTCCGAAGGCTGTGAGAAGCGGCCAAATGCCGTCTGCTGGAAAATAGGCGATGGCGAACAGCATGCCATACAGGACGAGAACGCCAACGACCAAATAATCTGTTGCTAAAGCGCAAGCGACCAGCAGCAATCCGCCGGCAAGCCCCAGTTTCCAATCCAGTGCAAGCATGACGCCAATAATGGACGCAGTGCCTTTTCCGCCGTCAAAGTTCATATAGAACGGGAAGTTGTGGCCGATGACGACAGCCGCGCTCATAACAAACAGCAATGTCCAGGCCAATTCGCCAGATAAATTGAACTGATTTAATAGAATCCTTAACCCCAAGACAGCGGCGATTCCTTTGGAAATGTCGATCAAAGCGACAAGTGCGCCGAATTTCCAACCGAGAACAATTGCCGCGTTGGAAGCGCCGGAGTTTTTTACGCCTTCTTTTTTGACATTGATCCCTGAAATCAGCTGTGCGATGGAGGATCCGTGGAGTGAACCAATTAAATAACCAATTATAAGAGTGCAGGTAAACCAAAGAATCATCTCATCATCTCCTCTATAAAGTATTAAACGTTTAAAGAGAAGTGGAGGTTTCAAAATTTTTTGAATTATCCGCTTGACAAATGTAGACGATGTTTTTATACTGCTAAACAAGATGAAAAACTAAATCTGAATACTCTTATCAAGAGAGGCGGAGGGAATAGGCCCTATGATGCCCGGCAACCACCAAGCAATTGCTTGGAAAGGTGCTAAATCCTACAGATCGGCAACGGTCTGGCAGATGAGAGGAGGTATTTCCGTATATGACGGCCCTCTTCTTAACGAAGAGGGCTTTTTTCTATTCCCTCCTCGTCTTCGGTTTTCATCAATAAAAACTAGGAGGAATAAAAATGACAAATTTCAAACCCGAAACGCTTTTATTGCACGGCGGACAGGAACCCGATCCAACGACAGGCGCGAGAGGCGTAGCCATCCACAAAACCACTTCTTATGTATTCAAAAGTTCAGAGCATGCCCAAAATCTCTTCGGTTTAAAAGAAACCGGAAATATCTATTCGCGCATTATGAATCCGACGGTAGACGTTTTTGAACAGCGCGTCGCTTTGCTGGAAGGGGGGACAGCAGCTGTTGCCTTGTCTTCCGGGATGGCGGCCATTGCATTTTCTATTTTAAACGTCGCTGAGGCGGGCGATGAAATTTTGGCTGACAGCAATCTATACGGCGGTACGGTAAGCTTATTCTCCAACACACTTCCGCGCTACGGCATCAAAGTGAAATTTGCGGATGGAACAGATCCGGAAAACTTCCGTGCAGCCATCACGGATAAAACCAAAGCGATCTTCGGTGAAATTATCGGAAACCCAAGCTTGAATGTATTTGATGTGGAAAAAGTGGCGGAAATCGCCCACAAAAACCAAATTCCTTTATTGATCGACAATACGTTCGCTTCTCCGTACGGCAGCAATCCGATCGCTTTTGGTGCAGATGTCGTCATCCATTCCGCGACGAAATGGATTGGCGGCCATGGAACGACCATTGGCGGGGTTGTGGTAGACGGCGGAAAGTTCAACTGGAACAATCCGAAATTCCCGAATTACACGGAGCCGGATGAAAGCTACCATGGCATCCGCTACGGCATTGATGCAGAAGGCGCTTCATTTGCGACGAAGCTGCGTGTCCAATTGCTGCGCGATTTCGGTCCTTCACTAAGCCCGGAAAGCGCCCACGCTTTCTTGCAGGGACTTGAAACCCTGCATTTGCGAATTCCACGCCATAATAGCAATGCACGGGTAGTCGCAGAATATCTTCAGCAGCATCCACAAGTCGAATGGGTTAATTACATCGGCTTTGAAAATCATCCATCCCATCAGCTGGCGAAAAAATATTTGAAAGACGGCTATGGTTCAATCGTGAGTTTCGGAGTCAAAGGCGGCCGTGAAGCCGGTCGCAAAGTGATTGATGGCGTCGGATTGTGGTCGCATGTAGCAAACGTCGGCGATGCGAAATCGCTGATAATCCATCCGGCATCTACTACCCACCAGCAATTGAACAAAGAAGAATTGGAGGGGGCAGGGGTCACAGAAGAATTGATCCGCTTGTCGGTCGGGCTTGAAGATCCGGAAGATTTAATCGCTGATCTGGAGCAGGCCATTAAATCGGCAGTGCTTGAAAACGTCTAGGAGGGGAAACGGATGACCAGTGTATCCATCGGCAATTTGGTTCTTGAATCTGGAGAAGTCTTGGAAAATGCAGAGCTTGCCTTTGAACGAACCGGCAACGAAGGCGGTCCTGTTGTTCTCGTTTGCCATGCGTTGACGGGAGATCAGCATGCAGTAGGGACCGCAGATCTTCCAGGCTGGTGGTCCGGATTGATCGGATCAGGAAATGCCGTGGACACCAATGTTTTCCAAGTCATCACGTTCAATGTGCTAGGGGGCTGCAACGGCTCTACCGGCCCCTTGTCCACCAATCCCAAAACAGGGAAGGCTTATCGTTCCGCTTTCCCGGCGATTACGATAAAAGACATGGTCCAAGCGGAATATCAAGCGTTGAAAGAACTCGGGATTTCACATTTGGCTGCAGTTATTGGAGGCTCGCTTGGCGGCATGAAAACCTTGGAATGGGGAAGATCCCATCCGGAATTTGTGGACATTATTTTTCCGCTTGCGGTAACCCCCTATTATAGTGCCTACGGCATCGCCTTCAATTACATCGGCATTCAAGCGATTGAAAACGATCCGCATTTTAAGAACGGCTATTATAGACAGTCATCTGATATAAAAGGCTTTGAAGTGGCGAGAATGGCCGGAATGGTGACATACCGCAGCAGCGAAATGTTCAATCAGCGCTTTGGCCGAAAACCTTTTGGGCACGTCTATGACGTAGAATCCTACTTGGGGTATCAAGGGCAGAAACTGGCGAACCGCTTTGATGCCAATAGTTATTTGACGCTCTTAAAAGCGATGAACACCCATGATATAGGCGATGGAATTCTGGATGTGGAAATTTTTGCGCTATCGTTTACGCACGATTTTCTTTATCCGAGTGAATTGATGGTTCCATGGCTGGAATCTCAGCCTCGGGCCGCTTGGGAAATCATCGAAACAAAGTTTGGACATGATGGATTTCTGGTGGAATTTGAAAAATGGAGCGGCTTTATCAGAAAAAAACTTGAATATGCAATCATGTCTAAATTATCAACCTGATTAATTTTGACAGACGAAAGACAGAGAAGCTTTTCCAGCTTCTCTGTCTTTTTTATATTTTTTTATTATTTTTGGTGATTTATTGCAGAGGAACAAAAACATTCAATAATTAAAATGAAAAAATAATTGGAAATTAAAAGAAAAAACCTTGATATCAAGATTGGCAATTGCGAATAACTAAGCTCAAAGTCTTGAGTATTTATCTCTATTGAATAACTCTTGAATTCGAGGTTTTTTAATAATGAAAAAATTGAAAAAATGATTAAAAAGTCCCGATTAAAAGAAGGGAATGAAAGGTATAGAAGCAAGGTAAAAGGATAGAGCAGCATTATAAGGAGGATGGTCCCAAAATAAAATGAAAGGATAATGAATAGTTGGCATTGTGACACGGAAGGGAAAAAATACCTATGAGACTTTTTGTCTGTAAAAAGTACATTTTTACAAAAACGATTTTGACAGCTTTATAAATTTAATGATAAGCATATAGAGGAAATTAAAATATAGATAAAAAGTGAAGGATAATATTGCCAATTTTATTAAACGAAGAAAATTTTAGCAAAGAGCAAAAAGTTTCCTGCTAATGCCGAGAAGTAGAGAAATAGATGCCTAATGCCAAGGGAGTGCCAAAATGATTGAATCCAAAAGAAAAGCAATTATCTTTTTCGTGCTAGCTGCCATTCTAGCAGGAACGGCCGGTTTCCTGACATTATCGAAAGTGAAGGAATTGAATAACGATTTGGGGACGATGGTCAAAGTCTATGCGGCCAAAGGGGATATCGCTTCTCGAAGCATCATCACACCGAAAGACGTAACTGTCGAAGAGATACCAAAAAAGTTTTTAACCGACCAGCATATTACAAGCACGGATGACCTCCAAAATAAGGTATCCGTTATCCCTTTATCAGCAGGGGACTTCATAACGAAAAATATGTTGAAGCAAGCTTCCGCAGTAATGGAAGAGAATAATCGCCTCATCACTTTAATGGCTTCGGATCGTGTGTTTTTCGACGAAGAGCTGGAAGCCTTGGACCGGGTTGACATTATCGTCTCTGTCCGTTTTGACAATGAAAACAAAACACAGATTTTCATGAAAGACGTAAAAGTGGCGCGTGTAGCCAATGACAATAAGAAGTTTGCTGGCGTGCAGCTGGAAGTTTCACTCGAACAGGCACCTAAGTTAATACATATGCAGAATTATGCAGATAGTGTCCGCATTATCAAAGCGAATGTCGGTGCTGGCAAAGAAGACCTGCCGGAAACGGACACAGCTGCTGAAACGGAAGCTGCCAAAGAACCGGCAGAAAAAGCTGGAGAAAAACCGAAAGAAGAAAAACCTAAAGCAGAAGAGAAAAAAGAAGCAGACAAGAAAGAACAGGATGACGCAGCCGAAACGTCTCCGGAGAGCTGAGGGATTTGGATATGAAAGAATCGAAACTATTGATTGTCGGACAGAAAAATGAATTATTTACATTGCTCACTCGGCAGTTTGAAGGTGAGTTTGACTATATGTGGCTTGATCCTACCCATTTGCGTTCGGAGCTGAAAAACGTGGATCCGGCGCTCGTTCTTTTATTGCACGAACCTGGGAAGGACTTGGAAACCCATGCCTATCTCCAGCAAGAACTTAACGGGACGCCGGTGGTCTTTGTGCACGAAAGCCACGATTTTCAGTTATTCCGCGATCTGGTAAGAGCGGGGGCAATTGATTATTTCGTCATTCCTGAAGATTTGAATGGCTTGGAAAACCAATTGGCGATTATGCTTGCGCGGCTTGAAAAGTCTCCAGAAAAAGAAAAGCAATTGAGTTTCAAGCGCGGGAGCGGACAAGTATTCGCTTTCTATAGCGGCAAGGGAGGAAGCGGAAAAACTTTATTGAGCACTGCTTTCGCCCAAACCTTAAAATTCGAGTCTACCGCTCAAGTGCTCTATATCGACCTCAACCTGCAATTTGGAGGCGGGGAGTCGTACTTGGGTGTAGAAACCACAAGAAATATTCTGGATTTGGAGCCGGTCATCAAAGAAATGACCGAACAGCATTTACGCAACGTAACGGAAAAAGAGCCTCTATCGAAAATGGAGCTGCTCATCAGTCCCTGCGATGCAGAACTTGCTGAGTACATTACAGAAGATTTTGTTACACGTCTTTTGCGTGTATGCCGCCGGGCCTATGATTTCATCATCGTCGATTTGCCGGTGAATATGGATGAACGTACGTATACGGCCTTAGTCGAAGCAGACCGCATCTATTACACAACGTTAATGGATACGCCTTCCATCCGTGTTTTCAAACATACGGAAGAATTGTTCCAAAAGCTTGGGATTCCAACTGCAGACCGGCTGGAATTGGTGCTGAATGAAGTCGGACGGGAAAACGAATTAAGCAAGAAAGATATTGAACGTTTTATCGAATACCCTGTGGCAGCTGAAATCAGACGCGATATAAAAGGAATACAGACCGCGATCAACAAAGGTGAGACACTCCGGAAATTGCCCAAAGAGAAAAAACTTACTCCCGCTGCAAAAGATATGCGGAAATGGGTCGTATCCATGCTGAAATAATCCACTTTAAAAGGAAGGAGGGAAAGCGATGTCGCTCTTTCAACGGAAAAGAACCGAATCAGCAGCGGCGGCCAGCGAGACTGTAGCGGTACAAAGCGCCCAAGTAATGAGCCCATATTTGGAAGAATTGCTGGAGCATTACAAAGCGCGCCTGCTGGCAGAAACCAATTTAGAGCCGCTGATAGCCGCTGAAGAATCTGAGCGCCGCTTGTCGATTGAACGGCTGATCAGCCAGTTTATGCTCGAAGAAAAAGTGGTCATCTCGAAAACCGACCGCGAAATGCTTTTGACGCGTTTAATAGATGAAACAGTGGGTTTTGGCCCATTAGAGCAATTATTGAAAGATCCGACGATTACGGAAATTTTAGTGAATGGACCGAAAGAAATCCACGTGGAGCGAAACGGCCGGCTGGAATCTTCCCATATCACCTTTAAAAACGAAGAGCATGTCCGGCACATTGTCGACCGGGTAATCGCTCCGCTTGGCCGGCGAATTGATGAAAGTTCGCCGATGGTTGATGCCCGCTTGCCCGATGGCAGCCGGGTGAACGCCGTCATTCCGCCCATCAGTTTAAACGGTACATTGCTGTCGATCCGGAAATTTCGGAAAGAGCCCTTTGAAATGGAAGATTTGCTGCGGCTTTCTTCCTTGGATGAAAACATGTCCAAATTCATCCGGGCTCTTGTAGAAGCAAAGCTTAATATCTTAATCTCCGGCGGAACCGGGAGCGGGAAGACGACGCTGCTGAATGCTGTAGCGAAATCGATTCCGCTCCATGAACGGGTCATTACCATTGAGGATTCGGCAGAGTTGAGGCTGAATAGGGGAAGCGTTGTCGGTATGGAAGCGCGTCCGCCAAACGTAGAAGGGCAAGGGGAAGTCAGCATCCGCCAATTGGTGCGGAACTCGCTGCGCATGCGTCCGGACCGAATCATTGTCGGGGAGGTCCGGGGAGCGGAAGCTTTCGATATGCTGCAGGCAATGAACACCGGGCATGAAGGGTCGCTGACGACCGTCCACTCCAACTCGCCGGTTGATGCCATTAGCCGGGTCGAAGGTATGGTCATCATGGCAGGAATGGATTTGCCAAGTGAAATCGTCCGGGAGTATATCGTCGGAGCACTGGATTATATCATCCAGGCTGACCGTCTCGGGGATGGGCAACGCAAAATCGTCAATATTTCAGAAGTATATGTAGATGAAGACAAAGGCGTTAAAATCCGGGATGTGTTCATTTTCAAGCGGACCGGCACCGGCAAAAATGGCGAAGTCATCGGCCATTTTACTCCGACCGGCTATATTCCGAAATGTCTGGACCACCTGAAGGTATTCGGCATCGATTTGGATGAATCCATGTTCCATGTCAAGGAGGAGGTGGCTCAATGGACATAAGCATTGCCATTTTATATAGTGCAGCAGTTTTGGCGCTGCTCTTTGGCGTTTATTTGTTCCTTGACTACCGCAGAGGAAAACAGGAGTGGAAGAAAAAGCTCAAAACCTGGTATCCCGAAGAAAAAAGAAAAAGTGCCATCAGCCTTTGGGGAGACCGATTTGATGAATCTCCGATGTCTGAGAAGCTGACGAAGAAACTCAAAAGCGCCAACGTTTCGCTGCTGGCTTCTGAATACATCGGCATTCATGTGCTGGGCGTTCTCATGCTCTACGTGGTTTTCAATATGATTTTCAGCATGGCGGCATTGCCAAGCATTATATTGACCATCGGTATTTTAGTAAGCAGCCATTTTCTATTGTTCTATATCCGAAAAAACAAGTACGAAGAACGCCTGAATGAACAGCTCAGTGAAGTCTGCCGGCTTCTGGCGAATGGCGCCAGATCGGGAATGACCATCACCCAAGGAATTGACTTGGTGGCAAGGGAAGTCAATGAACCGGCGAAAGATGAGTTCAAGCGGCTCTCGAATGAATTGAAACTGGGAGTGCCGTTTGAAACCGCGCTAAGGGCCGTCCAGAAAAGGAACAGTTCGCGGGACTTTCAATTATTTATCGCGACCTTGCTGATTCAGAAGCGGACAGGGGGCAATTTGGCGGCAACGCTTGAAACGATGTCGCATACCTTGGAAGACCGGAAATTGCTGCATCAGACCATCCAAACGATGACTTCTGAGCAGCGCTATATTTCGCTGATCGTTCCGGCGATGCCCATATTCATTCTTTTGTTCATGAACAACATCATTGATGGATTTACGGATCCGCTGACTACGCCAATTGGCATCATTATGATGATTGCATTCGGCTTGGGAATCATCTTGTCATTTTTCCTGATTCGTCAAATTACAAATATAAAAGTGTAGGTGAAGGGTTTGGATGCGCTCATTATTTTTACGATTATTGTCTTCTGGTTCATGGTGATTTTAGGAATCCGCAACTGGTCCGTCTATGTAAGTGAAAAAAGGGGCGTGCTCGTGCACGTTTCCGAAACGACGCAGATTGATGGTTTCGATAAGAAAAAGAAAAAACAGAAACAAAAAGCCAATCTGTTCAGCCGGTTAAGCGGCTATGCAGATGAATTTTCGGAACTGGGACAGCGCATCAATTTCTTTAGTGAAAGCATTGAAGTGGCCGACTGGCTGAAAAAATCCGGCAACCCTTATGAATTGACGGTTGCCCGCTTTCAAGGATTGAAGATTTTATTGTTCATTATCGGATTTTTTGCAGCGATGCTCGCATTTATCATCGGCTTGCCCTTCTCTAAATACGGCCTGGTTTTCTTGCCGCTGATCGGCTACTTTATCCCGATTTACTTAGTGAGGTCGCAAGCGAAAAAACGCCAGGAAAAACTGAGAATGGATTTGCCCGATTTTCTGGATACCATCAGTACGAGTATTCAGGCTGGGGTTAGCCTAGACCAGGCATTAAGGGAGGTGATACGCTTTTTCGACGGTCCGCTCCGAGAGGAATTTATGCGCTTCAATCAGGAAATTGACCTAGGGGTGCAACGTGAAACGGCTTATCGGAACTTGCTGGAACGCAATGACAATGAAGAGTTTCAGCAATTGATCAAATCTCTTCTCCAAGGCATGAAACTAGGGGTGCCTATCGCAACGACTTTTAAGATCCAGGCGGAAGATATGCGCCAGCTAAGACAGGAGCGCGTCAAAGAACTGGCAGCCAAAGCATCGCCGAAAGTCACTTTGGTAACAACATTTGTAGTGGCGCCGGTTTCAATCATGATGATTGCAGGCCTGATGCTGCTGAATATGATTTACGGAGAAAACAGCATTTTCAACATACTATAAAACTTTAGGAGGAATTTAACATGAAAGAAAAATTAAACGACCTTAGCTTGCAAATGGTGACATCAATGAAAACGGCAGTAGATAACGAAAGAGGATCTCAAACGTTGGAATGGATCGGGATTGCAGCAGTTATTGTCATCGTAGTAGGTGTAGTTTCCCAAGCATTCTCAGGCGGCGACTTTGGAACGACGCTTGTAGAGAAATTTAATGGATTCATCGGAAAAATCGGCGGCGGGGAGTAATCTCCCCCTGCTTTTCTTGGTATAAGGGCTATCGCCTGAAGCCGGATATTGCAATGAATACGCATCATGAAAGGAGCATACGATGAAATTAGGCAAGATTTTAGCAGCATCGTTGCTTGTGCTGGTATTGGCAGCCTGCCAGCAAGACGAACCTGAAGAACCGAAGGCAGCAGACGCCGGCGAACAAACCAATGCAGAAACCGATAAGGAGACTGCAGCTGAACCCGAAGAAAAAGTTGAAGAAGAGCCGGGGCTGGAAGAAGTGATTTCGGAAGGGGATTTAATTGCCTTGCCGGAGACCGATCAAGACTTGATCAGCCAGCCGGTCGGCAAAATTGGACATCTGGATCTATCAAGCGGTGATGAAGAAGAAATTGAGCCCGCCTTCTTCGAAGCATTCGGAGAAGTGCCGCCTCTAAAAGAAAATGCAACTGGGGAAGAAATGGATTTATATTTCAATTATCTTTATTCCATCGTTGCCTATGATTTCCAGAATCCTCAGGATGTACTGGATCAATTGGAGTTTGCACTTTCCGGAACACCGGAAGCAGATGAACGTTTTGCTTTTAAAGAAAACTACAACGTGGAAGTCATTTTGGATGCCAGTGGGTCTATGGCCAACTATGTAGGCGGCAAAACCCGTATGGAGCTCGCGAAAGAATCCATCCGCAATTTCATGGCACAAGTTCCGGAAGAGGCGAATGTATCCTTGCGGATCTACGGCCATGAAGGTACAGGTTCAGAAGAAGATAAGGCGGCCTCATGTGCAGCAATCGATGAAGTTTACGAGCGCGGGACCTATGATAAAGCAAAATTCGAGCAGGCTTTGAATACATTTGAACCAGCAGGATGGACGCCGGTTGCCGGAGCATTGGAATCGGCTCAGGCAAGTTTTGAAGGGTTGGACAGCCAAACGAATACAAACTTAATTTATATGGTCAGCGACGGCATTGAAACTTGCGGGGGAGACCCGGTAGCGGTAGCGAAATCTCTAGCGGACAGCGACGTAGCGCCAATTATCAACGTCATTGGTTTTAATGCAGACGCCGAAGCCCAGCAGCAATTGAAAGACGTCGCTAAAGCAGCAGAAGGGATCTTCTCAAATGTGACAGACGGCAAGCAATTGACTGCACAGTTTAAGCAATCTGAGGAAGTATTGAAAAACTGGAAGAGCTGGAAGCAAAACTCCGAATTGGATGTCTTGAAAGCGAGCAATGACAGCTGGCTGGCCATCCAGCAATTTGAAAATAATTGGAGCGCTTCCGCTTTGAAGCAGGAGCTGGCATTAAATAGAGGGCTGCGTTATTTGCGTGAAGCCGGTTATATCAACTGGGACCAAAAAAGCGTTCTCGAGAAAAAAGTGTATGAAATCAGTGATGTAGCCAACGCAGCAAAAGGGCCGCTCGTTTCAGAATTGAACGAAGTGAAAGAGAAAGGCCTGTCAGAAATGCGGAAGCAGATCAGTGACAAATATCCAGACGAGGCAGAATGACAGCAAAAAGGGGACTCCCCTTTTTCCGGCTTATACATGCGCCCCCTGCAGGATAAGCCGGAAAAGCGGGAGTCTATCAGGTGAGGTGGAAACCATGAAAAGAACATTAACCAATGAAGAAGGATCGGCAACTATCGAGTTTTTGGGCATGGTCCCTCTCGTATTTTCAGTAATGATGATTGCCTGGCAGTTTATCGCCGGATTTCACGGGCTGATGATTGCAGAATCCGCGGTGAGCGAAGCCGCGAAAGTTTATTCGGTCACAGCGGATGCAGGTGAAGCATCGCAAGCTGCGCAAAATATCGTAGACGCGGGCGGCAGCTATATCAGCTTTGCTGGCGCGCCGATTTCCGGGTCGAATAATTTTACCGCCTCGGTAAGCGTCAACATTGATTTTGTCTTTCTTCCTGCCAGCATGTTTGGAGGAGGAAAACCCACTTTTTCATACACTGCCGATACGTCAGGCAAGGTGATCAAATGAAAAAGTTCAAATCTTATTTAAACAATGAGCAAGGGAATATCGCATTGTTTGTCATTGGCCTATTAAGCGTCATGATCATCTTGTTTGTGCTCATTCTCAATTTAGCAGGCGCTTTGATTGTAAAAGAGCAGGCCATCTCCACTTCCCAGCAAGCGGCTTTAGCGGCAACGGCTAGTTTGTATGAGGATCTTCCCGATTTCATTTCAGATTATGAGACAAAGCTAAAGGAAATGCTGGCAGAAGAGGCTGAAGAAGAAGGCGGGGAAACAGAACCGCCTGAAGAGGCTGCACCAGAAGAGGAAGAAGACACTATAGCCGAACTGATTGAAAAAGAAGTGAACAACCTGTCAGGTGAAATGGCGGAGTATTCATTGAACGAAATTCAAAATGAAGCGATTGACCGGGTATTGTCCAGTGAAATGGACAAAGGATTAGGCGGTGGATTGCTCAAGAAAATGTTGAATGATGAGATGGAATACCGGTGGATCAATTCGATGAAAGAAAGTGCCCGAAATACCATCTTGGCAAATGGCGGGGAATTGGCAGGGGCGCAAATGACCGTGTTCGATAATGGCCAAGTGGTCGTCAAATCTTCGAAAGAAGCCAGTGCCATCGGCTATAACGGTTTTTTTGCCGGAGCCGTTAAAAATTTAACCAAGTCTTCTAAAGGCCCTGAGATCCTGTTCGTCCAGAAATTAGCTGGGTGGGAAGGCAGAACGTATTCGTTGGAATAGGAGTGGAAAAATGAAAAAAGAAAAAAAGTGGAGAAGAATTTATCTTGTATTGATGATTTTCTTTTATGCCATATTTGTACCGGTCACAGTAGGAGAATGGCTGTTCAGTGACGGGAGCTTCCCGTTCACCGCACTCGCAGTGGGGCTTGCACTTCCGTTCATGAGAAAAAATCATTTGGCGCAGCTTCAACAATCATAAACGACAGGAGGTTTTACGATGGAACATCCGATTCGTTCGGCGTTCAGTTTTTTTGGACAGAAATATGAGCGGTTGCTGTTGTTGGTCCTGTTTATCCAGCTTCCGATCATTTTGCTGCAGTTCTTTGCATCAAACTACATTTTGGCAATTACCCCTACGAATGGTGCACTGTTTGGCTTTGGAGATATTTATTCGGCTTTCATTGTGTTTATTTTGTTCTTTTTTACGCTTGTACCATTCGTATACTTTTGGCATTTTGAAGAGATTGGGCACGACCGGCCGTTAAGGCAGGCATTTTTTCAATTTGCTTTAAAGGGCTTTCACTATTTTGTCTTTTCGGTAGTCGCCGGTTTGCTGGTAACAATTGGTTTTGCATTGTTTGTTCTGCCCGGCGTCATTTTATTGGCAATTTTTGTGATGGCTCCGGTTATTGCGATTATCGATAATCAATCGGTTTGGTCATCCATACGGGAAAGCGGCCGGATTTTCAAACGGCAGCATTGGAAAGTTATTTTATTGATTTTCTGTTTTGGGGTCGGCGAATTTATTATTTCGGCAATTGTCCAAGCCTTAGTGCTGGATATCACGAACTCTTTCCTGGCTATCGCGATTTGCCATATCTTCTTGAATACCTTATTTTTGCCTTTGTTTTATCTAATTCTGGCATCTTTTGTATTGAAGTGGAAAGAAGAGCTAAGTTTGTTCTCAATTGATCACCAAGATATGGCGATGCAAGATTAATGAATGAATAAAGGAGGGGAAGAAATGGAATCGACGATCAAACGCATATTTGCATTAACCGCAATTCTGCTTATTGTCGCCCAATCATTTTTCGGTTCTGTTGCATTTGCGGTTTCGCCGTGGACGGGAAATACGTGGTCAGGGGACACCTGGTCCGGCGATACTTGGGAAGGGACGCCGTGGGAAGGCAATACGTGGTCAGGAGACACCTGGTCCGGCGATACGTGGTCCGGAGACGGAACCAATGGCGAAAGCTGGCAAGGCGACGGCACAAACGGAGATGGAACCAACGGCACCGGCACGAATGGAGATGGGACTTCAGGTGATGGAACCAATGGTGACGGAACATCGGGTGACGGGACTTCCGGCGATGGGACGAACGGAGATGTCACCGGCGGCAATGGCACGAATGGAGATGGAACTTCGGGCAACGGAACGAACGGTGACGGAACATCCGGCAATGGTTCAAGCGGTGCCGGGACGAATGGCAACGGAACGAACGGCGACGGATCAAATGGCAGCGGGACGAACGGTGACGGAACGTCCGGCAACGGCTCAAATGGCAACGGCACCACTGGCAATGGAACGAACGGTGACGGATCTTCCGGGAATGGGACGGATGGCGGCACCGGCAGTTCTGATTCGAACTCACCTACACCTTGGGAAGTTACAAGCTACATCGGCAACGATGTCATTTTGGGGCAAGTAAGGTTAGCTTCGGAATCTTTTAATGCAGATGCTGCCGATACGATGGGAGGCAGCACGAGCTCCTTCCTGCGTTCATCACTGTTAAATGGGTTGAAGCTTGGAATTGATAGTCCGATTCTCGACTTTGCCTCGGATGTTTCGGATGGAGTCGACGTTTATCAAGATGCAAGAGGCGCGATTTCGACGCTTACATCCGGCACGAACATTGCTACAAATACAACGGCTGCCGGTTCCATGATGAGCGGTGCAGCGCAGGCCGGATCATCGGCTATGGGCGCACTGGGGAAGCTCAACGTGGCAACGGCAGCAGTGGGCACCGTTTTTGGAGCAGTTGATACCTACAATAACACAGCTCAAGCCATTAGCGTATTTCAAGACAGCAATTCAACAGGTGCAGAACGTACAGCAGCTGTGACAGATGCAACAGCAAGCTTCGGCTCTACATTGATGAGCGCTGGCGGAGTAGCTGCAGCGATTCCGGGCGGCCAGGCGATTGGCGCTGGCCTCGTTGTAGCAGGCGCAGCCATTTGGGGCGCATCGAAACTCACTGGCTACGTAGCGAAGAACTGGGACGGCATCAAAAATACGGCTTCGAAAGTGGGCGGAGCAATCTCTAAAGGTTGGAACGCACTGTTCGGTTAATGTTATCATCTAGAAAGTGACAACCAAAGGAGATGAAGGCGACCATGGATGATCAAACGACTAAACTTTTAATGAAAAAAGTGAAAAAACATAAAAAGTGGACGGAAGGCGCATTCGTAAACCCGGTTTATTGGGAAGTGAACGGCAAACCTTATTATATGGGCGGGTTCACGAAAAATAATGAAGTCGTCGGGACGGCTTATGTCAGCACCGGCGACGAGGTAAGGGAAGAAGCGATGGAAGCGCAGTCCAATCTTTCTTTATTTGCGGACTTGAGCTCAAGCATATTGAATGCCGGAGGAGAACGGCTGAATATCCCAACGGAATATTATACCAATCCTTTAAATATTCCCGTTTCTACAACTGATGCCAAAGTGCTTGAAGGGCGAAAAGCGTTCGCTGTTCTTTGGGAGCTTCAACAAAAATTCAATGAAGATACAAGAGGCTATAAAAATTATTATGATGAAGCGCTGAAAATTGGAAGAATCACTGAAGAAGACGTGCTCAGAACGCAGCAAACGGCGAATCAGATGAGTATGTACCAATACACTACTCTTCATACTTTAGTCCAAAAGAATGAAGAAATCCGTTCTTTTGCCGCTTATTTGGAGAAGCAGGACGGATGGGACCGATTGATGAAAGAAGAACAGAAATTCGTTAAGGGCATCGCGGAAAATAAAGACATGCTGCAAAAGAATTTACGCAATCTGGACATGGCGGAACATGCAGATTATGAAACGATGACTGCATTGAATTTCGAACGGATGGTTGAAAAAAACAAGAAGTCGATCGACAGCCAGAAACAATTTGTCCGGTATCCACTTTAAATGAAGAAGTAGCTCAAGAAACAGGTTGTGGATCCCGCAGCCTGTTTTTTTATTAATTTGAGTAAAAGTGAGACATTTTCCGAGCTGAAACGTCTAGTTAAGTATGAAAGTTATTCTAATAAAAGGATGTGGACGCTTTGCGTACGAAAATTTTTTCGATGGGTGCAGTTGCTTTATTGGCGTTCGGTTTAGCGGCTTGTTCGGATGAACCGGAGGATCAGGCAGACGTCACGACAGAAGAGACAATCGCAGAAGAGATGCCAGACGATACAGAAACTGCTGAAGAAGCAGAGCAGGAAACTTCAGAAGATGCAGTTGCAGGTGAAACAAACGAAACAGAAGACGCAGAAGCTGCTGATGGAGAAACTGAATCAACAGAAGAAATCTCAGATGAACAAAAACAAATGGCAATCGATACATTGAAAGGCATTGTAGAAGATGCAGAAAAAGGAACGGTTTATCGCTTTGCGAGCGGTTTTACGGTAGGGGAAAGCACGCGTGAAGAAGTGTATGCCGAAATCTCGGAACCTGAGGAGCAGGCAGGAGAATTCGATTTCTACCACGGTTCGATGGGGCAAGCTTCTTATCAAATCGCATATGACGAAAATGATGTGATGAAAGAAGCACGGTATTATGGCACGAATGTGGAAAGACAAACGAATTTAGGCGGCATTACGAAAGAAGATCTGCTGAAAGAAATTGGCGAGCCGGCAGAAGAAAGAACCATTTCTGCCACAGGAGAAACCAATGTTATCTACTATCTTGGAGATTACGAATTGCAGTTTATTCTTGGGGAGGACGGTACCACTGACCACGTCAACTTGCTAAAGAAATCCAACTAAAAAGCATCTCGCCGCTCCAGCGGTGAGATGCTTTTCTCATAGGCGAATCTTAGTCCTCGTCTTTAATATCCACATCATCCGGAATAGGCGTTGCCCGCCATTCGGCCAGTTCGGCCTTGGCTAATTCCAACTGTTGGAAATGCGTTTCGAATTGGGAGGTGTTGATCAAGTACTGTTCACCGTCATGGACTGCACGAATACGGCCTTCTAATACATAGCGGTTGACTTGTTCTTCAGGCATCGATAAAAACGCGGCAGTTTCCGGGACTGTCATATACATATGATCATCTCCTCTTTTTCTTTTAATTATAATAGAAGGAAGGTGGTATCTCAAATCTTATAATTCGTGTAAGCTAGCTTATAAGAGCAAGCAATCAGGAGGGTTTTAGATGTATTTTCGGTCCTATATATACGTGTTGCTGGCTGCTATGCTGTGGGGGACTACCGGAACGGCTCAAAGTTTTATCGTAGGGGCGGCGCATCCGTTGGCAATCGGTGCTTTGAGGCTTGGAATCGGTGGGTTTGCCCTGTTGTTAGTAGCCCTTGCAGCTAAGAAAATTGTTTTTCGTGCGGTTCCTTGGCCGGCAGTTTTTCTTTCAGCGGCAGCTATGGCACTGTTTCAGCCCCTCTTTTTTTCGGCAGTTCAATTAACTGGAGTAGCTGTCGGTACAGTAGTCGCAATTGGAAGTGCACCGGTGTTCTCAGGAATGATCGAATGGATCGTGTTGAAACGCAGGCCGGATCGCGTGTGGGCTTGGGCAACAGCTGCTGCCATTGTGGGCTGTATATTGCTGTTTACAAACGGGGACTCTTCTGCCATTCGGCTTACAGGTGTTTTATTGGCTTTAGGGGCAGGCGCCGCTTTTGCCGGTTATGCAATGGTTAGTAAAAATGCTTTAAGCCAAATGGAAGCCGTTCCTGCCGTCGCCGTTATTTTCTCGATAAGTGCGTGTTTCTTGCTTCCATTTTTATTTGTGTTGGATTTATCTTACATCGCAGATCCTGTAAATATTGGCGTCATTGCATATCTGGGAATCGGTGCGACAAGCCTTTCTTACATCTTATTTTCAACAGGGTTGAAAAAAATCCCTTCTTCGTCGGCCGTTACCCTGTCGCTGGCCGAACCGCTGACAGCGGCCATTCTCGGTGTTTTCATCGTGCAGGAAGTGCTATCCAGCACAGCTTGGATAGGAGTGGCCCTGCTATTAGGCGGAATTCTTATCTTAACTTTCGGGAAGCGGAAAGCGGCAGCTGCAATTTCCAGCTCCTCTTAAGCTTGTCGGAGCTGAACGGGCGCTTCCGCTTTTCTTAAGAATTTCTTCATATTTTTCCTTCGTTGTGCTTAAGAATTGCCTTTTATAATAAAATCTATAAACGGAAGAGGTGAAACTGATGGCTCCTTTTACAGTATTGGTCACAGACGACGACCAGGACATTCGCGACGGCATTGAAATCTATTTGAAAAATGAAGGATATCAAGTGCTTAAAGCAGCTAATGGCTTGGAGGCCATTGAGCTTTTAGAAACCCATGAAGTGCATGTCATCATATTGGATATCATGATGCCGAAACTGGATGGCATTTCAGCCACTTTTAAAATCCGGGAACAGCGCAATATCCCGATTATTATGCTTAGCGCTAAAGCGGAAGACTCGGATAAAATCCATGGCTTGTCTGTAGGGGCGGATGATTACGTAACGAAGCCGTTCCATCCGATGGAACTGGTCGCCCGGGTAAAGTCCCAACTCAGACGTTACGTTACTCTTGGTACCTACCAAGACAAGGCGCAGCGGATTGAAATTGAAGGCCTGGTGCTGGATTCGGAATCGAAAGAAGTGACATTGCACGGAGATTCGATCAAATTGACGCCGATAGAATTTAAAATAACCGAATTATTGATGGCCAACGCGGGGCGTGTTTTTTCCATCAACGATATATATGAACGGGTCTGGAATGAACCGGCTTATAATGCAGAAAATATTGTGGCGGTGCATATCCGGAAAATCCGGGAGAAGATTGAAACCGATCCAAAGAATCCGAGGTATTTAAAGGTGGTGTGGGGCGTTGGCTACAAAATTGAAAAATGATTTTTGGTCGATCGTCGCAGTTGTCATCGCATTGTTCAGCTTGGCTTATTGTTTATCTTTTATTTTTGAGTTGTTAGTGAATTTTCCTGCTGTGGATTTGATGGCATCTCTCCGTGCATTATCGAAAGGGGATGCCTGAATTGAAAAAATGGATATGGCTGATCCTTCTGGCAATCATTTTAGTCAGTTCTTTCAGTGTATTAGAGTCGGGAAAAGGTTATTTCGGCAAATCCTATCTGGACACGATAGATTTTGACAACGACCTTTCCTATTTTGAAAACAGTTTGATTGCGCTGGAGCTGGATCCGGTAAACGCGGAAGATGTGGGAGCTGTTACACAAGAGCAGATTGAAGAATATCGGATGCGCTATGGAACCTTAAGCGAACAAGTCCAAAGCATCCAAAATCAATACGCAGCGGATATCGACGAGGCAAAGGCAAACGGGAATGCCAGTGTAGAGAAGATACTGACGGAAGAACGGGACAACAAAATAGAAGCGATTCGCAGTAACTTTGCAGATGATAATGTAGTTAAAGAAAAAATAATTGCCGAACGGAAAAATGAAGTGGAGAAAACCACCCAGGAATTGAACCGGCAAAAACTTTCTTTCAAGGAAGACTATGACTATTTCGTTTATAGCCTGACAAATTTAGAGACAGGCGAAACCTTTAAAAAAGGGGAGTTGAAAAGCAATCCTTATTTTAAGAAAGAATATACGCCTGGCAATCCACTGACCATGGATTCCGAGTATTTTTACGGAAGCGAAGTCCAAAGCATGGAATTTCCACTTCCTTTATCGGATGCGAATTTTGAAGGAACGCTGCAAATTGACCGGAAGCTGTTAAGCGAATCTTTTAATGGCAGTCTGTTTGATCATTTTACGTTCACAAAGTACATGTTGTATGTAATGGCTGGCCTGGCTGTTGTAGGAGTTGTGCTGCTTTTGACCAAACTGCCTTTCAACAGAAAGTGGTTTGTAGACAGCCCGTTGAATGAAAAATGGAGCAGCTTGCCGTTGGAAGCACGCCTTTTCCTATTGGTTCTGACGTTGCTTTTGGCCTTGCCTTATGGCAGCAGAAAATTTATCAATATGCTGCAGTATTCCTGGTCTGATAATATGCTCCGATACGGCAGCGGTTTGGCCTGGCAGTTTATCCTGGCTGTCGTCTTTATCGCTTTAGCTATTATTCAAATTATCTGGATGCTTAATTTTTATAAAGGCTGGCAGCACTTGGAACAGGATATCAAGAACAGTTCAATTTTCAAGAGCTTAAAAACGGCGAGCCAGGCCTTTTTGAAAAAATCAATCGGTGTTCAAATGCTGATTTTGCTGTTTATCATTTTCCTATGGGGGATGGGGACAGCCGCCATGTTTATGAGTTGGGGAATTCTGATTGTCTGGATTCCCGCTACGCTCTTTATCGGGATTCCAGTTTTATTGATCACCATGAGCCGCTTTGGCTATTTGAACATTTTGATGCGGAATACAAAAGAAATGGCCGAAGGCCGTTTAAACCAAGACATCCCGATTAAAGGCCATTCGCCTTTAGCCGACCATGCCCGGCAGCTCACCCGCCTGAAGGAAGGCGTAAGGCTGTCAATGTCTGAACAGGCGAAAAGCGAAAGGCTGAAAACCGAATTGATTACGAATGTCAGCCATGATTTGCGTACGCCGCTGACGTCCATCATTACCTATACAGATTTGATGAAAACACCGAATTTATCGGAAGAGGAGCGGCTTTCCTATGCCAATATCCTGGACCGCAAATCACAGCGGTTAAAAACGCTGATCGAAGATTTATTCGAAGTTTCGAAAATGGCGAGCGGCAATATGGAACTTAACCGAACAAGGCTGGACCTGAACCAACTGCTCCTTCAAGCTCTGGCAGAACATGCAGAAGATATTGAAGCGTCTGGACTGGATTTCCGCGTCGCTTCTCCGGAGAGTCCGCTTTACGTGCAAGCAGACGGCCAAAAGTGGTGGCGAGTGCTCGATAATTTAATCTTAAACGCCATCAAATATGCGATGCCTGGAACCCGTGTCTATATCAACTTGCAGGACCGGGATGGCCAAGCGGAATTTACGATTAAAAATGTTACGCGCTATGAATTGGGAGAGAATACAGATGAATTGTTTGAGCGCTTTAAACGCGGCGACACTTCGCGGCAGACTGAAGGCTCGGGGCTAGGCTTAGCGATTGCCCAGTCCATTGTAGACCTCCACGGGGGAGAAATGAAAATCGAAGTGGACGGAGATTTGTTTAAAGTCATTGTAACCATCAATAGCCTATAGAAAAACGCCGCCTGGGATCCAGGCGGCGTTTTTTATTTGGGCGGTGAAACCAGTTTATG
Source organism: Planococcus ruber (assembly GCF_022819085.1). GTDB lineage: Bacteria > Bacillota > Bacilli > Bacillales_A > Planococcaceae > Planococcus > Planococcus ruber. The sequence continues at coordinate 1,109,226 of NZ_JALHAG010000001.1, forward strand.
CTGGAAAGCGTAGATGACCGCTTGGGTGCGGTCATGGACTTCCAATTTTGCGAGCAGGTTGCTGACATGGGTTTTGACGGTCTTCAGAGCGATAAAGAGTTGATCGGCTATTTCCTGATTGGTATAGCCATTTGCAAGAAGCAGAAGGATTTCCATCTCCCGGTCCGTCAATTCATCATGAAGTACACGGTCGTGGCGCATTTGCTTCATCATCTTGCTCATGACTTCCGGTTCCAATACCGGCGTGCCATTCATGGTTTCACGGATGGAATCGGCAATGCGTGAAGCTTTTGAGGTTTTTAAGATATAGCTGACAGCCCCGGCTTTCAATGCCGGATAAACTTTGTCGTCATCTAAGAAACTGGTCACAATCATAATTTTCGCTTCCGGCCATTCACGGATGATGGCTTCCGTCGCTTCGGCGCCATTCATGACCGGCATGACCATATCCATTAAGATGACATCGGGCCGGAGTTCCAAAGCCATTTTGACGGCTTCTTCGCCGTTAGCGGCTTCTCCTGCGACTTCCATGTCCGATTGGGATTGGAGATAGGCAGAGACGCCGATGCGCACCATTTCATGGTCATCAACTAATAAGATTCGAATCATTGGAAATCTTCCTTTCGATAGGGACTTTCACTTCGACAATGGTTCCTTCAGAAGGCACGGAAACAATTTTGCTGGTAGCGCCGATTTCAATCGCCCGCTCTTCGATATGCTTTAATCCGTAAGAAGTAGACTTCGACTGCTCGCTTTCAAAACCGATCCCGTTATCCTGTATACGTAAAATAGCAAAATCATCTCGTTCAATAAATAGAATATGGACTTCGGTCGCTTTGGAATGGCGCAGTGTATTGGATAAAGTTTCTTGGGCGATGCGGAATAAATGGTCTTCAGCCCCTTTTTGCAAAGGCACTTCTTCAAGTTTGTGTTCGATTTTAAAAGAGACTTTCTCTTTGAGTTCGGAGACGAGCTCATATAAACCTTGCCGCAAGCTCTTGTCGTGCAGGGCAGCCGGCCGCAGATGGAGAAGCAAGGCCCGCATTTCAAGCTGGGCTTGCTGTACCATTTTCTCGGTCTGCAATAAGCCCGGAGAAGCCTGGTCTTGTTCCGTCATCGATGACAGCAGCATGGATGCGGCGAATAATTGCTGAGACACTGAATCATGCAATTCTCTAGCAAGACGCTGCCGCTCCATTACAAGCCGTTCCTGAATGAGTCTGTCTTGGGTTTCAGCCCGTTTATTTGAAATCCGGGTCAAGCTTCTTCGCTGTGATTCCAGCAATTTTTGCAGTTTTAAAATGGAGGTGGATAGATTTGCCGGGAGCGTTTTCATATGGGCGGCTTCAATCACAGTCTGGTCTTCATTTCTTAGCAGTGCTTGGAAAATATCCTCAACTTCCTGGACTTTCGAACGAGACAACGATTCTGTCCACCAGGCAATGCCTCCGGATAAAGCCAAAATCAGGACAAATAGCCAAATGCCAAAAGGCAGGCCGGCCACGAAATCTTCCCAAAGCACCGACCAAGTTCGTACAGAAGGGAGGCCCAGCAAGACGATTAAAATACTGAAAATGATCGCTGCAAATAAAGCGGTGAAAAATAAACTGCGCGGCACGAGCTTTTTCATCGGCGAATCACCTCGACATCTCCCATCCAAGTAGTGATGGTGACAATCATTTCGGTGCGGCTGCCGTCTTCTGAAAAGCCGTCTTCAGCGTGTACAGTCCCGTTCCAAATGCGCTGCTTGCTTCCTGTGAAAAAGCGGGCTTCCCCGAGCAAGGTTGTGTAAAAAATACGGACGGGAACTTCATAAGGAAGAATGACTTTCACTTTGCCGAATCCTTGGCGCACCGAGATGACAGAAGTCTTTTTCGGCAACACGGTCTGCGTGGCATCAATCAGCAAATCACCGACAAATCCTTGGACGTGGATGTCTTTCCACTCGTAAGATTCGATCGGGGTGCTTTGCGCCGAAAAGAACTTGTTTTGGATCAGCCCTTTGTCCACCATTCCTTGAATTGGAACGGTTTGCTCCCATTCTTCGCCTTTCCAAAGCTTGATCAACAGGTAGATGGCTACGCCGAAAACGAGAAGGCGTAAACTCCACATGGACAGAACGGAAATGCCGATTAAGATAAAGCCGGTCCAGATATACGATTTTCTGGATTTTGTGCTCTTTTTCATTCCGTAGTAGAGCAGTCCGATACCAAGAAGAACCAAAAACACGCTGCCATTTTGGAAAAATGCAGCTTCCACGAATATGAGAAGTAAAGCGCTTAAGATGAAAAACGCCTGTTTGTTAGTAGTTAAATTGCGCATCGCAGTTTTTGCCTCCTTCTTTGTAGCAGAAAAATGAGAAGAAGTGGATCTTCTTCTCATTTTAGTTTAACCAATTTCCTTTTGTTGTGCGCTCTTTTTTTCTAATAATTCCAAGCGGCGCTCCATTGCTGAACGTTCATGGTCCTCTTCTACTTTGGCTCCCAGGTTTTTAATGTAGGAAGCCATATCATCATAGGATCCCAGGCGTTCTGCAGCGAGTTCCGGATTCAGCACTTTATCCATTTGATGGTGGGCGCGTGTCGCATTTTCTTTCCCCATCAATTGGAGCTGTTTGACTTTCATGTCTTTTACTTTGTGTTTCATTTCTTCGTAGCGCTGTTCAAGACCGGTCAACTCTTCCAAGTTCTCTGAAATGCTGCGCTTCAATTCCGACACCCGGTTTGAATAAGCCGCCACTTCCATTTCAGCAAAAACGGATAAGTCACTTTCTCCCGATGCCTGAGCCAATTCAAGCTGAGATTGGCGCTTCTGGAGCATGGCCGTCGCTTCATCTAATTCTTTTTCCAGTTTAACATTTAATTGCGCTTGCCGTTCAACCCATTTTCCGGTGTCCGTTGTTTGTTTTTCTGCTTCTAAGATGTAGCGGTTCAGCACTGCAAGCGGATTTTTTTCTTCTTTTTTGGATACCAATGCATCCAAGTCAGTTGCTACTGCGAATTTAAAGCGTTCCCAAATTGATGTCATTTCTATTCCTCCTTATTTTGAAAGCTTATTCCATTGTTTTTCAAAGTTCGTAAACGGGTCATCCGTTTTAGCAACCGTTACCGGCTGCTCGTTCCATTTGCGGTAAATCATCCATAGGCCAAATGCTGCGGCAACGCCGATCAAAGCCGGTATATTTGAGATGGCAGATAAGACGCCGACGGCTCCGACAAAGCCCCACCAAATTTTTGCTGCTGTTGTTGTGCTTTTCAAGTAATAATGTACGCCCATGTAAAGAATCAATCCGGAGATGGCCAATCCCGCAATGGCGCCAAGATTGGAAAGTACGATAATGCCGGCGATAGCGCCGAGGGTAATCATCCAAAACTTATTCAATTTAACTCCTCCTCTCAATTTGTACCTTAATCATACCAAGGCGGTAAATTCCGCAACACGGTCCTTGACTGCATCTTTCACTAAGACCTGAGGCTTAGCTGCCTCTCAGCAAGGCTGAATGAAGGGGAAGGTGCTATAATAGCTTCTATATAAAAAGAGAAGAGGAACTTCATATGAAAATAGTAAGTTCTATTATAGGAGCACTCGGCATCTATTTGCTGTTAGTGGTTTACTTGGGCTGGAATGTATACCTATGGGTAGAAACAATCGCCCCTTGGATGAATATCGGGCTGTTTTCTTTCCTTTGGCTGCTTATCGCCTTCAGCTTTTTCATCGGCAGGCTCGGGCATAGATGGCTGGCATTTACCATCATCGGCTCCTACTGGTTTGCATTTTTGCAATACGCGATTCTGCTCATCCCTTTGGCCAATATCATCGGGTTAGTGATCGATCTGAAAGATGAAGTTTTCGTTTTAGGTACAGCCGTAGCGATTTTATTTGCTGGTATATTCTCCGTGGGCTCTTATCTCGCATACAGCCCGGTTCTCCGGGAATTGGAAATCGAAGTGGAAGGGCCGAAACAGGAGCCGCTGCAGATTGTCATTGGATCGGATTTCCATTTAGGCGTCTTATCCGGAAAGCGGCATCTAAAACGATTTGTAGATCGAGCCAACCGCTTAAATCCGGACTTAGTGCTTTTGGCCGGTGATCTGGTCGATGATGATCCGATTTGGTACGCCCGCTACGGCATGAAAGAAGAAATGGAAAAACTGAAATCCAGATTCGGTGTCTATGGCGTTCTTGGAAACCATGAATACTATGGAAAGAAAATTCCGCTGCTGGAACGTTTGATGGAAAGTTCAGGGGTGAAAATTCTCCGGGATGAAACCATTTTGGTGGGAGGCCGTTTCTACATCACCGGACGGGAAGATCGGACGAACGGAAAGCGCCATGCATTGGGATTGCTAAAACCGGATCAGGATTTGCCATGGATTGTCATGGACCATACGCCTTCCGATTTGAAAACCCCGATACCGCTGGGTGTAGATTTTCATATTTCCGGGCATACTCATAAAGGACAGATGTGGCCGAACCACTTGATTACCCGAAAAGTCTTTGAACTGGATTATGGCTACCGGAAAATAGGTAGCACCCATTTCTTGGTCTCCTCCGGTTTTGGATTTTGGGGCCCGCCGATCCGTACCGGCAGCCGGTCGGAGCTATGGTCCATTAAGATGAACTTTAAAGAAACAAAATAAGAGGGGGGAAATAATGGAACAATGGATTACAGATATCATGTCGGATTATGGATATATCGGGATATTCCTGCTGATCATGCTGGAAAACGTTTTTCCTCCTATTCCTTCTGAGGTTATATTGACAGTAGGCGGCTTTATGACGACTACGACCGATATGACGATGTTGGGCGTTATCCTCGCTTCTACAGCAGGTTCAGTGGTGGGAGCCGTCGTTTTATACGGAGTAGGACTGCTGGTAGACGTAAAGCGCCTGGAAAGAATCGTTGAAAAATACGGCAGTTGGCTGCGGGTGAAAAAATCGGACATCCACCGCGCGGATCGCTGGTTTGATAAGTTTGGAATTTGGACCATCTTTTTTGGCCGCTTAATTCCATTGGTTCGAAGCCTGATTTCCATTCCGGCCGGGATGTCTAATATGAAGCTATGGCTGTTCCTTACCTTTACGACGCTCGGAACGCTGCTTTGGAACACGGTGCTCGTATACGTCGGAGAAGCGGTCGGCGATAACCGGGAAGCGATTTTGAAGCAATTGGATATTTATTCAAACGTGGTCTATGCGTTGATTGCGCTTTTCGTGATTGCGGTCATATGGTATTATTTCAAAAAAATAAGAACACGGGAAATGGATTGAAGATACTGGGAAAACTGTTGGCGTTTGCCGGCAGTTTTTTTAGTTGCTATAATTGTTTGACAATAGAAAATGGAGGTATTATATGAAACCGATCATTTATATAACGCAAAAGCTGCCGGACGAGGCAGTGGCAGAATTACAGCAAAGTTATGAGGTCCGTATGTGGCATGACGATCAAACTTCTGCCCCTAAAGAAGAGATCGTCAAGCAAGTAAAAGAGGCGCATGCATTATGGGCCATGTTGTCCAACCAGATTGATAATGAAGTTTTTGAAGCTGCACCAAAATTGAAAATCGTTGCTAATCTAGCAGTCGGCTATAATAATATCGATTTGGATGCAGCCCGGAAACATGGTGTCATGGTGACGAATACACCGGAAGTTTTAACGGAAGCAACAGCTGACTTGACTTTTGCCTTGCTGCTGGCGACAGCGCGACGCATTATTGAGGCGGAAAAATCTGTCCGTTCAGGCGATTGGAAATCGTGGTCGCCAATGGGAATGGCCGGGCAGCAAGTTGGCGGCGCAACGCTCGGGATCATTGGAATGGGGCGAATTGGAGAGGCAGTTGCCAGACGCGGCCAAGGCTTCGGCATGAATATCCTATACCACAATCGAACACGTAGAAGCTTAGAAGACGTGAAATATGCAGGACTCGATGAACTTCTTCAACAATCGGATTTTGTCGTCATTTTGACGCCGTTAACAGAAGAGACAAGAGGGATGATTGGGGAGCGCGAGCTTTCCCTCATGAAAAATACGGCGTGCCTGATCAACGTAGCCCGCGGCGGCATCGTGGACGAGCAAGCGTTGTATGAAGCGCTGAAGTCTGAAAAAATCTGGGGAGCGGGCCTGGACGTGTTCGAACAGGAACCCGTGCCGTTGGATCATCCGTTATTGAGCCTGCCGAATGTCACCGTCCTGCCGCATATTGGAAGTGCAGCGATCCAGACGCGTCTCTCGATGATGGCTTTGAATGCTGAAGCCATCCATTCTTGTTTGGAAGGGCGTTCTGTAAAAAATAGAGTTTGTTAGAAGAAGAGCAGCTGCTGAGAGGCAGCTGTTTTTTTGTTGGAGGACCATTCGCGAAATCTTGCAAAAGTTGAAATTTACTGGCGTATGATGTAAAATAATCTAGGTTTTTAAGCCTTAAACGGTTAAAAAGACAAATTGAAGAATAGGGGGTATGATTCATGCAAAATCATACACACAATGTTTTACTTTATTATCTATACACGCCGATTGAAGATCCGGAAACGTTCGCAGCTGAACATTTGGCAGCGTGCAAAGAGCTGGGGTTAAAAGGGCGCATCCTTGTTTCCAAGGAAGGAATCAACGGAACATGTTCCGGTACAATCGAACAAACAGAAGCATACATGGAAATGGTGAAGAGCGATTCACGCTTTTCGGATATCGTTTTCAAAATAGACGCAGCAGATGGCCATGCATTCAAAAAAATGCATGTACGCCCTAAAAAAGAAATCGTTCACTTAGGACTGGAAGAAGACATCAATCCGCATGAATTGACGGGAACTTATTTAGAGCCTGCGGAGTTCTATAAACGCATGCAGGACCAGGATACAATCGTGCTGGATGCACGCAACGACTACGAATATGACCTAGGCCATTTCCGCGGCGCTGTACGTCCGGATGTTGAAAACTTCCGTGATTTGCCGGAATGGGTCCGTGAAAATAAAGAAATGTTCGAAGGCAAGAAAATTTTGACTTACTGCACCGGCGGAATCCGCTGTGAAAAATTCTCTGGCTGGCTAAAAAGAGAAGGCTTTGAAGATGTGGCCCAATTGCACGGCGGCATCGCGACATACGGAAAAGATCCGGAAGTGAAAGGACAGCTTTGGGATGGGCAAATGTACGTCTTCGATGAGCGCATTGCTGTGCCGATCAACCAAGTGGAGCATGTTGTCGTAGGGAAAGACCACTTTACTGGCGAACCATGCGAACGCTATGTAAACTGCGCCAACCCGGAATGCAACAAGAAAATTTTGGCTTCTGAAGAAAACGAACACAAATATATGCGTTCATGTTCAGACGAATGCCGCGAACATCCACGCAACCGCTATGCATTTGAGCACGGATTAACCGGTGCTGAAGTGCAGGAGCGCTTAGACGCATTAAAAGAAACGGTTTAAGACTTCGAGAGTCTGGACATAAGAAAAACGCTGCCAAATCGGCAGCGTTTTTCTCTGTTTCATTGTTCCTGCTTTTCTGCACAGTCAAAGCAAATCAGTTCACCGTCTACGTATACCCCATCAAGAAAGCCGTCCCGGCAATAGATATCTTTGCCGCAGCTGCTGCATGGTCCGATCAACTCACGCATCTTGCAAAATGGAAGCGTACACGTACATCGCTTCTTTCAAATAGTTTGCCAGCCCTGCGCCGTGCTGGTCAATGTTATTGGCAAATCGGCTATCAGCCGCATACAGGTCGGCGAGGCCGCGGAACATTTTCGGCGTGCAATCGTAGAAGCGGTTTAGCAACGTAAAATAGGCATGCATTTCTTTTTGAACTTCCGCCGCTTCCGGAGGGAGATGCATCAAACTTGCAACTGATTGGTAGATGCGGTTTCCTTCCCGGTTGATTTCTTCCAAATCTTCTTCTTCTTTTTCCAGCTGTGGCTCTTCGACAGAATTTACTTCTTCAACGAACTCTTCCAGTTCTGCTGGCGAATTCACAAACGGCGTAAGTTCTTCTGCACTGACCTCCATAATTTCTTCGCTGGTTGCGGCAGGAGAATCGGCATCAACCTTCGCTTCAAGTTCCGGAACTGCCATTTTGTATTTTTTAATGTCATCGTCAGTTTTTTTGATGGCAAATGCTGCAAAGCGATCTGCATTCGTCATAGGGGCGGCTCCTGCATTTTCAAGCAGCGTTTGCTCCGCGCTGCTGATCAGGCTTTCAAGCCGGTCTTTCTTTTTTCTCAACAAGTCAATATGTGTGGTCAATGCGTAAGTAGAGTCAAATCCTTCAGCAACGATTTCCTGGATCTTTTTCAGCGAGAAACCAATTTCTTTGAAAAATAGAATATGCTGGAGCAAACGCAAATCTTCATCGTTATAGTATCGATAACGGTTTGAACCAATATTAGATGGTTTCAACAATCCGATGCTGTCGTAATGGTGAAGTGTGCGCACACTGACACCCGCAATTTTTGCCACTTCCTGTACTTTGTACATATGATCACCTCTTCTTTTAGATTAGACTATGACGCACCGTTAGTGTCAATAGATTTCAAACAATTTCACAGAAATGGCTATATGTTCACATTAAAAAGCTTCTGCTTTTCTAAAAAGCAGGGCTATTCACATAAAAATTAAATAAAAGAAAATTTTGAATTTTGTTCATAAGGGGTAGGATTCTTTTGGAGCTTATGAAATAATGGGTATGAAAGCGGTTACATATATTTGCAGCGGAGGGGATAGGAACATGAAATTGGTTAACTTTATCAATGGAAAATGGCAAGATCCACAAAATGCAAAATTCACGCCGGTATTAAATCCGGCAACTGGCGAGGGGCTTGCGCAAGTTCAGATGTCGTCAAAAGCAGATGTAGATGAAGCGGCCAGAGCGGCAAAGCTGGCGCAAAAAAAATGGGCTAAGGTTCCTGCTCCTAAACGAGCAGATTATTTATACGAAATTGGCCGTTTAATGAAAGAAAGAAAAGAACATTTGGCGCAAGTGCTCACGAAAGAGATGGGCAAAGTAATTGAAGAAGGGCGCGGAGAAGTGCAAGAAGGAATTGATATGGCTTATTATATGGCAGGTGAAGGACGACGGCTGTTTGGCGAAACCACGCCATCAGAGCTCGCCGATAAATTCGCGATGAGCGTGCGTGCGCCAATAGGTGTTGTAGGCCTCATCACTCCGTGGAATTTCCCAGTCGCCATTGCTACATGGAAATCTTTTCCGGCGATTGTTGGAGGAAATACGTTCTTGTGGAAACCCGCTACAGAAACGCCGATGATGGCGTATGAAATGGGGAAAATTTTTGAAGAAGTCGGCCTTCCGGAAGGCGTTGCTAATATCGTCTTTGGCGCTGGATCTGAAGTTGGAACGGCCATGATTGAACATCCGGACATCCGGGTTATTTCATTTACGGGTTCTACGGATACAGGTCGGCAAGTAGCGGAAATGGGCGGCCGCCATCTTAAGAAAGTCTCTCTTGAAATGGGCGGAAAAAATGCAGTGATTGTCATGGAAGATGCCGACCTCGATCTGGCGGTTGAAGGGATACTTTGGAGTGCTTTCGGAACAGCCGGACAGCGATGCACAGCCTGCAGCAGGGTCATTGTCCACAAAGACGCAAAAGAAGAACTGCAAAATCGCCTCTTGGAAAAAATGAAAACGTTGACGATTGGTGATGGAACAGATGAATCCGTAAAAGTGGGACCGGTAATCAATCAAAAAGCGTTGGAGAAAATCCATTCCTATGTAGAAATTGGGCAACAGGAGGGCGCAACGCTGCTTGTTGGCGGTGAAATCCTTAAAGGCGGCGCTTATGATAAAGGGAACTATTACGCACCGACATTGTTTACAGATGTCACGCCTGAAATGCGCATCGCTCAGGAAGAAATTTTCGGACCCGTCGTTTCGATCATCGAAGTCGGTGGATTTGATGAAGCGATTGAAGTGAATAATGGCGTTATTTATGGGCTGTCCAGTTCGATTTATACGGCAGATGTCAATCGGGTCTTTAAAGCACAGCGCGACCTGGATACGGGCATTGTCTACATTAACGCTGGGACAACCGGGGCTGAAATCCACTTGCCGTTCGGGGGCACGAAAGGAACAGGCAACGGCCATCGGGATTCCGGAGTTGCAGCCCTGGACGTGTTTACGGAATGGAAGAGCATCTATGTCGACTACAGTGGAAAATTGCAGCGTGCACAAATTGATAATGATATCTGAATCCGGAAAGGGGAATGACGATGAAAGTCGCAGTATTGGGTGCAGGATTAATGGGGAAACAGGCAGCAGGGGATTTGATTGCCAATGAAAAAGTGGAAAAAGTGTTTTTAGCAGATTTAAATGTGGCGCAGGCTGATTTGTTCGTTGAACATTTAGGCAGCGCAAAGATTGAAGCCGTTTATTTAGATGCCAATGATGATGAGGCTTTGAAAGCAGTCATTTCGAAAGCGGATGTAGTCATCAATGCGCTATTTTATACATTTAACGAAAAAGTTGCACGATTGGCGATTGAATGCGGCGTGCACTCCGTTGATTTAGGCGGGCATATCGGAGGGGCAACAGACGCCGTATTGGGTATGCACGAAGAAGCGGAGAAGAAAGGCGTGACGCTGATTCCGGATTTAGGGGTAGCTCCGGGCATGATCAATATCCTGACGGGATACGGAGCGAGCAAACTTGATCGGGTCCAAGACATTAAATTGTATGTCGGCGGAATTCCGGTAAATCCCGAACCGCCGCTGGAATATAACCATGTTTTTTCACTCGATGGCGTATTCGACCATTATACCGATCCTTCCCACGTGATTCGCCGAGGCGAACTGCTGGAAGTGGATTCCTTGTCGGAAATTGAGCACATTGAATTTGAAGGTTTTGGGGAGCTCGAAGCCTTCCATACTTCCGGCGGAACTTCGACATTGACGGAAACTTTTGAAGACGTGGACACATTGGAGTACAAGACGCTTCGCTATAAAGGGCATGCCGAAAAGTTCCAGCTGCTGGTCGATTTAGGATTTACAGATCGAGACAGAACGGTGTCGATTAACGGCAATGAAATCAAGCTGAGAGATGTACTAAGGGAAGTGTTGGCGCCAATCACAGAGCTCGGCGATAAACAGGATGCTGTGCTCCTGCGGGTGCTCGTTTCAGGATTGAAAAATGATGAAGCGTTAACGTATGAATATACGATGATTACGGTGAGAGACCAGGAAACGGGCGTCACAGCAATGGCGCGGGCTACTGCCTATACGATTTCCGCCGTTGCCCAGATGATCGGCGAAGGGATTATTGACAGAAGAGGTTCTTATCCGCCGGAATTGATCGTTCCGGGAGCTGAATATATTCAAGAAATGGCAAAGCGTGGAGTGGAAATCAAAGAAACGGTTCATCGCTCAGCTTATCAAAGCTGAGGCATGAAAGGAGAGGGCTGTTGTGGATTTCGATTTTTCATCTGAACAAATGCTTTTGAGGCAAACCGTTAGAAAGTTTGTCGATGATGAAATTTTGCCCCATATTGCTGAATGGGATGCAGGAGGTGCCTTTGATCCTGCAATCTGGAAGCGGCTTGCGGATCTGGGGCTGATGGGCGTATGCATTCCGGAAAAATATGGCGGAAGCGGCATGGATTATAATTCCTTGGCGATCGTTTGTGAAGAACTTGAACGGGGGGATACTGCTTTTCGTACAGCAGTTTCGGTTCATACAGGTTTGAATTCCATGTCTCTTTTGCAGTGGGGAACTGAAGAACAAAAAGAACAATTTTTGGTTCCTCAGGCAAAAGGCGAGAAAATCGGGGCATTCGGTTTAACGGAGCCGGGCGCCGGATCGGACGTTGCAGCGCTTTCGACGACGGCTAAACGCGAAGGCGATGAATACGTTTTGAATGGCCAAAAAACGTGGATCTCTTTATGCGATGTGGCTGACCATTTTATTGTTTTTGCCTATACCGATAAATCATTGAAGCATAAAGGGATCAGCGCCTTCATTGTTGAGCGTACGAGGGAAGGATTTTCTTCCAAAGCGATTAAAGGGAAATACGGGATCCGCTCCGGAAATACAGGGGAACTATTCTTTGAAGACGTGCGCATTCCCGCCAGTAACCGTCTGGGTGAAGAAGGGGAAGGCTTTAAAATTGCCATGGCTTCATTGGACAACGGACGCTTTACCGTCGCTGCAGGTGCTTGCGGCTTATTGATGGCCTGCATTGAAGAAAGCGTCAAGTATTGCCAGATGCGTTCGACATTCGGCAAACCGATTGGCGAACATCAATTGGTCCAGCAAATGATTGCCAAAATGGAAGCCGGTTTTCAGATGAGCCGATTGCTCGTCTATCGAGCAGGTGAAATGAAAAACAAAGGAATCCGGAATACGCGGGAAACTTCACTCGCTAAATGGCAGGCTTGCGATTTCGCCAACCAGGCAGCGGATGACGCTGTGCAGATCCACGGCGCATATGGCTATTCGGACGAATATCCGGTGGCCCGTTTCTTGCGGAATTCCAAAGCTCCAGTCATTTACGAAGGAACGCGCGAAATCCATACTTTGATGCAAGCGGATTATGTGCTTGGAAAACGCGAAGACCGAAAACTGAACCGGATGCTGCCGGCTTGGCCATTCGAAGACTAAAAAAACCGGCCTCTTTGCGGGCCGGCATTCTTCTTTAAAATGCTTGTTCCTGCGGTTTCGGGACAAGCATTTTTATATTTTGAGGCTGCATTTTAATTTCTAAAGGCGTCTTCAGGTAAATCTCTCCGTCCGTATCCACATCCATTTCCGCTTCCGTTTTAAGGACGATGTTCTTTCCTTTGAAATGGGTGATATGTTCCAGTTCATCTGTCACCGTATCCGGTTGGGAAAGCGAGAACCATTCACGTATGGCCGCGATAGAAGAGGTCTGAATAACAAAGACATCAAGCAGTCCATCGGTTGGATCAATCTCGGCTAAAGGAAACATATGGGTGCCGATCGATTTGCCGTTCATGACTAAGACAAGAACAGCATTTTCATTATAGGGAACGCCGTCAATTTCCAAAGAAACGGCAAAACTTTCCGCTTGTCGGATCATTTGCAGGGCACTCATGAAATAGCTGAGCTTCCCGTAGCGTTCTTTTAAATTCGGATCAATATTCGATGAAGCATCCGTGATCAAGCCGATGCCGGCGAAATTCAAGAAAGAATGGTTGTTGGCCAAAGCGATATCCACGTTCTTGACTTCTCCATCTGCCAACGCTTGTGCAGCTTCATCGAGTGAAATCGGAATTTCCAAAGTCCGTGCAAAATCATTGCACGTGCCTCCCGGCAAAATTCCTAAAATGGGTGCATCTTCTAAGTTGCAGAGGGCTTGGACAGCGGAATGCACAGTGCCGTCGCCGCCTGCCACAAACAGCACATCAGCGGAATCCGCATAGCTTATGCAGGCTTCTTCAAATTCTTCTTTCGTCTCTGTTTGAACCAAGGTGAGCTGCTTTGATGCTTTCGCCAGCGGGCTGATGACCAATGGCAAAATCTCCTGGTTCATGGACGCTCCTGCTGCTCCGTTATACAATAAAACCGAACGTTCAAATCTCGGCATTTCATTTCCTCCTAAATGGCTTGCTGCAATAGTTGAATTTCGTTTCTTACAGAATGTTTTCCACTAAGCAACAAATCATAAACTCAAGCATTGGCTTTTAACTCAAAGGAAAGAAGGTATTCACATGACTGAAAAATTGTATTATCAGGATCCGGAAATAAAAAAGGCAACTGTCCAAGTAATTGGAAATGGCCAAAACGGCATCGGTTTCTATGCCATTTTAGATCAGACGTGCTTTTATCCGGAAGGCGGCGGCCAGCCTGGCGACATCGGCAAAATTGGAGAAATCCAAGTAACCGACGTCCAAACTGTAGACGGGGAAATTCTTCATTATACAGAAGCCCTCATTCCATATGGCCAGTACGAAGCTGAAATTGATTGGAAAAGAAGGTATGACCATATGCAGCAGCATGCGGGACAACATGTGCTGAGTGCGGTTTTTGACGATTTCCACCAAATGAAAACGACAAGTTTTCATCTGGGAGAAGAGCGGGTGTCGATTGATTTGAATACACCTTCTATTGATGAGGCGACTATTAAAGCGGTTGAAAAGAAAGCGAATGATGTGATTCGGCGGCACTTGCCAATCGAAACGGAGTGGGTGGCAAAAGAGCAGGCGAAAGAAATGAACCTTCGGAAACCTCCCGCAGTGGAAGGCGATATCCGTTTAGTCTCCATCGAGGGAGTGGATTTGAATGCGTGCGGGGGAACCCATCCAAAAAATACGGCTGAGATCGGCCTTATCAAACTGATTGCCGATGAAAAAGCGAAAGGCGGAACGAGGGTTTACTTTTTATGCGGAGACCGCGCCATGAGTTATTTTCAGCTACTGGCGGAAACCTCCGATGAATTGGTGAAGCTATTAAATGCGCCGGTCAAGGAATTAGGAAATGCTGCCTCAGACTTGTTAAAAGAAAAAGCGGCAAACGAGAAAAAAATGAAAGAGCTGCACCAGCAGCTTCTGGAAAAAGAAGCGGAAAGCTTGGCTTCTGAAGCCGGAACAGTTATTGAACAAATTTTTCATGGACGTCCCATCAAAGAAGTTCAGCAGTTGGCTCGCCTGGTCATTGCGCAGAATCCGGGCGCCTATCTCTTGTTCATTTCAATGGAAGGTGAAGATGTCCGTTTTGTCGGCGCGAAAGGAGAGCATGCGGAAGGGAATATGAAAGCGATGCTGCCTGAATTATTGGCATTGACGGATGGAAAAGGCGGCGGAAACGCGGGATTTGTGCAAGGCGGCGGCAAATCAGCAGCATCTCCAGAAGTTTTCCTGGAGACCTTCCGGAAGGCCCTGAAAATTACATAATAAATTCTGTAACTTTTTTTCCACACTTCTGTCTAATGGATAAAGGCGGATGAAAGGGCGGGATTAAGATGAAGAAAAGGAGTTTGTTGCTGATCGCAGCAGCGGCACTTGCGATGATTGGACTGACTGTGGCGTTTATGATGGATAAAGTCACAGTCAGTGCTTCTTCCATTGCCTTAGCTGACCAAGGATGGAAGGCGAATTTTTCTTCGCCGCTGAAGCCGGATGCGATTGAAAAAGGTGATTTGTATTTAATCAATGCGAGCGGAGAACCGGTCGATGCGGAAATGATGCTCCTTAAAAACGGCAAGACAGTTGAAATTCCTTTGCTGGCCCCGGGTGAATACAAGCTCCATATTAAAAAAGCTGCGGTTAAAGGAAGCTTATTAAAGAGCCTGGCCCTCTCAGAAGTTTCTTTTGTTGTCCAAGAGGAATTGGAGACACTTTCAAATGCAGATGAGTTGAAAGCTTATTTTGCCCGGTTGCTAGACTTGCAGCAGCAAAGTGATGGGAGTATGGCGGTCAGCGGTTCTGCTGACTCCATGGCTTCCGAAGAATCGAGCTCGGCGGATGCTGCCGGCGGTGAAGGCGGAGATTTTTCTTCTACGAATAACCAAGTGGAAGGGGTAGATGAAGCAGATCTTGTGAAAACAGACGGTTCTTTCATTTATTCCATCAGTGATTCTTCAGTGGTGATATCGGATGTCAGAAATCCGGCAGAAATGAATGTAGCCGCCAAGCTTCTGTTTAAGCAAGATATGTATCCGCAGCAATTGTTTTTGTCTGGAAACACGCTGGTCGTTCTGGGAAGCCAATATTCCGTTTTGCCGACCGAAGGCAAAATCAATGATTATCAGCGGCATGTCGGCCTGACTTCGGTTTATTTATACGATATTCAAAATCCCGCCTCTCCACAGCTGATCCGTGAATTCGGGACGGAAGGGGATTTAAACGGTGCGCGGCTGACGGAAAAGATGCTGTATTTCGTTACGAATGTATATCCTGATTACTGGATGATGGAAAGCCAAAAAGATCCTGAATTGCGGCCCCATCATTACGATTCACAAAAAAACGAAGATTTGCAGCCGATGCCGTATGATAATTTATCGATTCTCCCAGGAACCATGGAAGGCCGCTACAGTGTCATCACGGCGATCGATTTAACGAACCCGACTGAAAATTCCATTTCAACTGACGGCTACCTGGGCGGAAGTGAACAGATGTATATGAATGCTGAAAATCTGTACATTACAGCTTCCGTGTATATGCCAATTGACGAAGCGGAAGAAGACAATGACTTGGACATGTCTGTCTGGCAGCCGCAATCTGCCAATACGGAAATCTTTAAATTCCATTTGGAAGGAGATGGCGTAAAGTTTGTCGCCTCCAATGAAGTCGCAGGAACGCTGCTGAACCAATTTTCAATGGATGAATACAACGGCTATTTCCGGGTGGTTACGACGGAAGGGTTTACTTGGGACGAAGCAGCGCCTTCCAAAAACCATCTGTTTGTTTTGGATGGCGGCATGAAGCAAATAGGGTCTGTAGAAGATTTGGCACAGGGAGAGCGAATCTATTCAGCCCGGTTCATGGGCGATAAAGCATACATGTTCACATTTAAAGAAACCGATCCTTTATTCGTCATCGACGTCTCAGCTCCATCATCGCCTAAAGTGTTAGGGGAATTAAAAATCCCTGGCTTTTCAAACTATCTTCACCCTTTGGATGAAAACCATTTGATCGGATTTGGCTATGACACCAAACTCGAGCCGGTCAAAGGAGAAGAGCCGCGGGTGGTGACCGGCGGCATGAAGATTTCTCTGTTTGATGTCAGCGATTTCAGCAATCCGCTGGAAAAAGATGCGGAAATCATTGGCGGTCCGGGAACGTATTCCCCGCTGCAATACGATCATAAGGCCCTCTTTACCCATAAAGAATCCAATCTTTACGGATTCCCGGTTGCTGAATATGCAGAAGGCGAAAATGACTCGATCCTATTCCAGGGCTCGGGTGCGATGCTCTTTGAAATAACGCCTGATGGAATTGAAAAAGCGGCGGATTTTATGAAAGAAGCCTCTATGCAATATGAAGACTGGGAGAAGAGCGTTCAACGCATTCTCTATATTGAGGACCGTTTGTACACCGTCGCTAATAGTGAGATAAGCAGTTATGGCTTGGCGGATTTCAACTTGATCCAAACTTTAAGCTATAAATAATCAGTGCGGGGAAGAAAATCCTTCTCCGTACTTTTTTGACGTTTTTATTTACTTGAAACAGGGAACAAGTGAAGTATTCTGAATAATGGAGGGATATGGATGAAGGCAGTAACGTTTCAAGGCGTCAAAGACATGAGAGTCAAGAATGTGAAGGATCCCGAATTACTGAAGAAAGACGATATTATCGTGAAAATCACTTCTACAGCAATTTGCGGTTCGGATTTGCACATGTATCAAGGGGCATTGCCGGCAAGAAAAGACTATGTGATAGGGCATGAACCGATGGGGATTGTCGAAGAAGTCGGGCCGGAAGTCACGAAAGTGAAAAAAGGCGACCGTATTGTTTTGCCATTTAACGTAAGTTGCGGACAATGCCATTATTGTACCCACGATATGGAAAGCCAGTGCGATAATTCAAACGGAAATCCGCATTTTGATACAGGCGGCTATTTCGGCTTTACTGAACGTTACGGGAACTATCAAGGCGGACAAGCTGAGTACTTGCGCGTTCCTTATGGAAACTTCCTGCCATTCGTCATTCCGGAATCATCAGAATTAGAAGATGAGTCGGTCCTATTCCTGTCGGACGTTCTTCCGACTGCTTGGTGGAGTGTTGAGCATTCTGGTGTGAAGCCAGGAGATACAGTCGTAGTATTAGGCTGCGGGCCAATTGGTTTAATGACTCAGAAATTTGCATGGATGAAAGGCGCAAAACGCGTGATTGCAGTGGATGAAATTCCATACCGCATGCAAAAGGCGAAAGAAATGAACAACGTTGAAGTTTTCGATTTCTCCCAGCATGATAATATGGGAGCCTATATCCACGAAATCACTAGCGGCGGCGCGCATGTCGTTATTGACTGCGTCGGCATGGACGGCAAGAAATCAGCGGCAGAAGCTGTGCAGCAGAAATTAAAACTGCAAGGCGGTACATTAAGCGCCATTGATATTGCAAAAGATGCAGTAAGCAAATTCGGTACGATTCAATTGACTGGTGTTTACGGCTTAAATTACAATATGTTCCCGCTTGGCAATATTTTCGAACGAAATGTTACGATGAAAATGGGGCAAGCACCTGTTGTCCACTTGATGCCAATGCTTTATGAGAAAATCGAGAAAGGGGAATTTGATCCTCGAGAAATCATTTCCCATATTATGCCGCTTGAGAAAGCCAGCGAAGCTTATCAGATTTTCAACGACCATACAGACGACTGTACAAAAGTTATTTTGAAACCTTAAATGTGAATAATGGGAATACAAAGTATAAACGCCTCTGCATCAAGAGGCGTTTATATTTTTGCATGGATGCGTTATGATGAATGGTGAAAAGTAAGGAGGGAAAGCATGTGGCTGAAATTGGAGAGACAAGGCGCGAGCTTGCCCTGGATTGTTTTTTATTGGCTGGGAAGATTTTGATGGAAAATGGTGCCGAAACCTATCGGGTGGAAGACACGATGATCCGGATGGCGGTTTCGCAAAAAATGACGCATTCGCATTGTTTTGTTACGCCGACAGGCATTATGTTTTCGCCGACGGAGGAAATGGCTACCCGTTTTGTTCGCATTAACGACCGGCAAACCGATTTAGAGCGCGTGGCATTGGTCAATGCGGTATCGCGCCGTTTGGTAGCCGGAGAATACACTTTGCAAAAAGCCTACGAGGAATTGCAAATCATCGATCAGACAAATTATAAGTTTCATATAGGGCTGCAAATTTTGGCGGCTGCAATGGCAAGCGGCTGTTTCCTAATTTTGCTTGGCGGCAGCTGGAGCGATTTGCCGTTTGCTTTCGTATTTGGCGGAACAGGTTTCATCATTGTTGAAACGATTTTGATCCAAACGCGCGTCAAGTTCTTTGCGGAATTTATCGGTGCATTGGCCATCGGAATTCTTGCACTGCTTGCTGTGCATTCAGGTTATGGAACCGATCTCGACACTATCATTATCGGTTCGATCATGCCGTTGGTGCCCGGGCTATTGATCACAAATGCCGTACGCGATTTGATGGCCGGCCATTTCGTTTCTGGCCTGTCAAAAGGAGCGGAAGCTTTTTTAACGGCTTTTGCGATTGGCGCAGGGATTGCATTGGTACTGTCATTTTAAAGGGGGGATTGGATGAATTGGCCATTAGAAGCATTTCTTAGTTTTTTGGCCGCCGGCTCATTTGGCGTCATTTTCAATACTCCTCGCAGAACATTGTTCAGCTGTGGATTGGTCGGAATGACCGGCTGGCTGATTTACCGGAGTTACGTATTGGTTTTGGATGATCCCACCCAGGCTTCTTTCGCTGGGGCATTCGGCGTGGCGCTGGTGGCCCATTTATTGGCTAAAAAGTTCAAGATGCCAATGATTATCTTTAGTGTGGCGGGCATCATTCCGTTGGTTCCGGGAAGCAAAGCCTATAACGCTATGCGCAATATTGTGGAGAATAATTATTTGGAGGCCATCACGTATGCTTCGGAAGCCTTGATGATTTCCGGTGCAGTCGCCATGGGGCTGGTGTTTGCAGAAGTATTGATGCAGCTCTTTTTCAAGCGGCAGGCAAAACGCATCCAAAGAAAAATCGGCATGACCCAAAACTGAAGTTTGGGACATGCCGATTTTTTAGTTTTTAGGTGTTGAAGCGGAAAGGCCGCGGCTTTCAAGGCGGCTCCGCTTTTCTTATTGTCCAGCTGCGGTGGCCAGCCTCTCGGATCATAAGCCGTCCCGGCTGTGCGGCAAAGAACGCCGCTTCGCCGGTTCGTCTTATGACTTTCGAGGCTAACCGGCCACCTCCGCTTTTCTATACTAATTCAACCATTTCTCCAATTCTTTCGCTTCCATTGGATGCCCGGTGATGAAGCCTTGGATCATGTCGCAGTTCATCGCACGCAAAAGTTCCAGCTGTTCATTGGTTTCGACGCCTTCGGCTACGACCTGGAAGTCCAAACTCTTGCCGAATTGAATCATGCCTTTGATCATTTTCTGCATTTTTTCTTGTTTCGTGATGGATTGGATAATGGCCCGATCGATTTTCAAGCTTGAAATCGGCAGCATCAGCATATAACGGAATGATGCATAGCCTGTTCCAAAATCATCAAGCGCAAACGAAATGCCTGCCTGGTTTAATTGCTTCATCTGTTTGATGATGGAGCGTTCTGCTTCTGCTTCCAATGCAAATTTTTCGGTGATTTCGATGGTCAAAGCGCTTGGGTCGCAGCTATTCAACTGGATTTGTTCCAAGAGGGACTTCGCCATATCTTTATCACGGAATTCACGGATCGATGAGTTGATGCTGACGTTCATGTGGATGCCGCGGGAATTCCAGTCTTTTATCTGTGCGCAAACTGTTTCAAGGACGAACATGCCGATTTCGTGGATCATGCCATTTTCCTCAGCAATCGGAATCAGTTCTTCCGGAGTGACGATGCCGACTTCCGAATCTTCCCAGCGCACCAAAGCTTCGACGCGCTCGACGATGCCGGTGCTCAAATTGACTTGCGGCTGATACATTAAATGCAGATTATGGCGATCCAATGCATGGATCAGGCGTTTTTCAATCATGGATTTGCGGTTCAGCCGTTCATGGTCATCTGAAGTCAAAGCTGAAATCGCACTGCCGCCGCGTTCTTTTACTTTTTTGATGGTGACATGTGAAGCTTTGATCAAGTGGACGAAGGATTGCTGATCTTCCGGATAGCGCGTGATGGCACCGCTCACCGTCAATGGAATCGCCGTCCCTTGGATATAGATCGGATGCTGCTGCAGATAATGCAGGAATCCTTCGATAAACCAATTGCTGAGCGGCGTGATCAATGCAAATTCATGCAGTCCGGCCCGTGTAATGATCGAATCAGAAAAATACATGCGCAGGCGTTTCGTGAATTCGCTTAACAATTCGTTTTCAGTATCTGTATCGGAAACGTCGCGCAGTGTATAAAAGCGGTCAATATCAAAGAAAACGAATGAAAAATGCTTGCCTTCCTTAATATGGTCGTTGACGACCTGTTCAAGGCGGTGGCGGTTTTCAAGCCCGGTAATTGGGTCGATAAAGGCAATTTCTTCTAGATGGTGCTGGGCTTTTTTAGCTTCCGTGATGTCTTTTTCCAGGAAGATGTAATACGTATCATCTCCTTTTAAATCCATCGGAATCGCTGTCAGCTCCACCCAATATTCTTCGCCGTCTTTTTTCAGCTTCTTCGCCTGGCCGTTCCATACTTTGCCGCTTCTTAATGTGCTGACTAAGTTTTCAACAAAGCTGACATCTTCACTTTCTTCGCCGAACATTTGCCAAATTGGCTTGCCGAGAATGCGTTTTGGCGTCCATTTGCTTAGTTTCAAAAATAATGGATTGGCATAGGTAATCAAGAATTCTTCATCAAAATACAGCAGCATGAATGAAGCGTCCAAACCATCGCGCAGGCTGTTTAATTCGCGGCTGGCCGATATCTCTTCTGTGGATTCGTCCACTTCGAAAACAGACATCACAAACCGCTCATTGCCCGAGGCGAATGCTTTGGTCACAATAGTCGTATACGTACGTGTTCCATCCCCAAGGCCGACTTCCACCTCTTCAAAACGGATCGGCTCTTTGCTATGTATGATGTTGTCCCATGTTTGCTTGTAAAGAGCTGCTTTTTCGGGATTCATGTAAGGATATAATGTCCCTTTTATCGTTTCAGGTTCTAATTGAAATACACGTTCCGCATGACGGTTGCACCATACCACAAGTCCGTCTTTATCCATGATGATGATGGGAAAAGGGATATGGTTAAAAACCAGGTTGTCGGAAAGTATTTGTTGCAATTCGCTCATGCCATGACGCTCCTTCTCGTAAGTCTAACTTCATTATAGAGAAGAAAAGGACTATCGTCATCCTTTTCCCAATTTTTGTATCAATTATTTTACTATACATTAACTATATTTATTGTAGCAATCATGAGAGAATGGGGGAAGAAAAAATGAAAAAATTGAAAGAAGTGAAGTATGCATGAAAAAAATTGCCATTATGTCTATCTTATTCATTTTTATTTTGCCATTTACGGCATTGGGCCACACCACATTGACTGCCTCGAATCCTGCTGAGGGAGAAGTGTTGTCGGTGCAGCCGGAAAAAATTGAACTGGAATTTGGAACCGTAATCGAAGAAGGCAGTTCCATGACGTTAAAGGGTCCGGAAGCATCCGTTGAGTTAAGTGAAATATCTGTTTCCGATAATCTGATGACGGGTGAAGTAACAGGCGAATTGCCGAATGGCCAGTATATTATTGACTGGAAAATTATCGGGGAGGACGGCCATCCGATTGAAGGGCAGATTCTTTTCGGAGTCGATGCTGAAGCGCCTGAAGAAGAAGTTTCGGAAGAAGCGGCTGACGAAGAGCCGGCCGTGGAAGAAGAGACGGCCGTGGAAGAAGAGACGGCTGAAAAAGAAATGGCGGAAGCGGCCGAAACCGCACAAAGCGAAGATGAAAGCAGCAACAGTTGGGTTACTGTATTGATTGTTGCGGCAATTATTTTAGTCGCAGCGGGAATGATGAAGCTCATGAAGAATAAACGATGATCGCTTTTACGGCATTGTCTGATGTTTTCGTATACATTGCATTTTCGTATTTGGCAGGCTCGATTGTTTTAACATTTGTACCGGCTGCGAAAAAGCCGGTTCTCCGTGAATCGAAAGTTCTTGAACTGTTGAGCGTAGGGGCTATTGCTGTGTTTTCTTTGGCGCCGGTCATTGAGTTGACGAATTTTCTTGCGGACGGCCAAAGTTGGCCGGCTGTTTTCTTTTCGGTGCTTACGGATTACCGGACAGGCCATGGATGGATCGTGACAGGCCTATTCTGTGTCCTTTTAGCGGCAGCTATTTGGTTCAACGTTTCAAAACACATCACCGTGTATTTTTTAGGTATTCTCCTATTAGCGGTCGGCTATTTCAGCCATGTTTCGACAGTGAATCTATGGGGCGGGTTTGCGAGCCATACCATCCATTTTCTTGCTATGTCTGTTTGGACAGGGATTTTGCTGCACGTTTCCTGGTTTGCGGAAAGCAAAACGGAATGGCGGAATTTTCTTTCCTGGTTTACGCCGTTTGCAATCGCTTGTGTCGCCGTCTTGTTTGCTAGCGGCATTGCGATCATGCTGTTTTTCGTCGAGCCGTCGCAATATGCCCGCTCGTGGGCATTGCCTTATGGCCAGCTCCTGCTGCTGAAGCATTTGAGCATCGTTCCGTTGCTTGCCGCAGCAGCGATCAATGGCTTTTTGAATAAGCGGAAATTATACGAACGGGCCTGGCTCCGTGTGGAAAGCGGCTTACTTCTCTTCGTATTCCTGTTTACAGCCTTTATGAGCAAGCAAGCGCCGCCGCATAACATCAACAATACGTTCAGATCGGAAGGGCCGGCTCCATTTTTGGAAATGCTGAAAGGCCCAATTTATATTCCAATCGATGGAAGCTGGGATTTATCGGTCAATGGCATATTGCTGATCGTGCTTGGGCTATTGCTCCTCGCTATGATGGTTATTGGCTATAAACGCACGCTTTCGCCCTGGCTGTCGATTTTATGCGGAAGCGGATTTATCATTGCTTCTTATATCGGTTTAATGTTAAATATATCTTATTGAAAAAAGCAGTGCAGCGGCAGTGATGGTTAGTCAATAAAAACTGGAACCAATCTCCCGGGATTGGTTTTTCATATGGAAAGGAGTGAGAGGATGGAACGTTTGAAAGGGATCGCTATGATTCTATCAGGAGCGATGCTATGGGGCGCGACAGGCCCTTTAATGGAGTGGACAATGGCAGAGTTCGGCATTTCAGTTTCGTTCTTACTGACCATTCGCCTAACCGTTGCAGGATTGCTCCTATTGCTTTTCCTGAAGCTGAAAAAAGTTAGGGTAACAGCCATCTTCAGGGGGAAGATCTGGATCTTGCCGTTGATCATCTTTGCCTTATTCGGCATGCTTGGTGTGCAATTTAGTTTTGTTGCAGCCATCGAAGCGAGCGATGCGGTAGTTGCGACCTTGCTGCAATTTCTAGCGCCGATTTACATCATCTTATTCATTTCGCTGCGCCAGCGAAAATGGCCGCCGGGTTATCAAGTGGTCGGGATGATCGGAACATTGGCCGGACTGTTTTTGCTGTTGACGAATGGCCAGCCGACGCAATTGATTATTAGCGGCGAAGCGCTGTTCTGGGGAATTCTCGTTGGGCTGACGTTTGCTTTTTACACTTTATATCCCGCAAGGCTGATGCAGGAATGGGGCGTGCTGCTCGTAGTTGGCTGGTCGATGCTGTTTGGGGGGGTTTTTCTCGGCTTGGCGAATCCGATTTTCCTTTCGGACGAATGGCCGAAGCTGTCGCAAGGCGGGCTGGTTCTCGCAATCTGTACAATCATCGTCATCGGCACGATTGCTTTTGTCCTGTTTTTAAGCAGCATGCGCTATATCACAGCTGTCGAAACGAGCATTCTTTCTTCCTTCGAACCGCTGACCGCTATGGTGATTTCAGTCTTTTGGTTCAATCAGCTGCTGGCGCCGCTCCAACTTGCAGGAGCGCTCATCATGCTTGTTTTCGTTACATGGCTGTCACTCGCCGGTGAGAAGAAAACAAAAGAAGTTTAAAAACATACATAAACTTGGAAAAGAGGGGATGCAAAAAATGCATCCCCTTTTTTACTTTCTAATGACTTTTGCTACCTGTTGTCAGAAAACTGTGGCATAATAGTCAACAAAAGATTCGTGTTTCGAAATGTTTAGGGGGCTACACCGATGAAGACTGTATTTGCATACGCTAAACCCTATAAAATCCCCATAATTTTTGCGTTATTTCTTATGTTGCTTGAACTAACGGTTGAGTTGATGCAGCCGCTCGTCATCGCCAAAATCATTGATGATGGCATTTTGGAAGGGGATCAGGACCGGATTGTCCAATACGGAATTGTCCTGATGGCCCTTTCATTTATTGCTCTGGTGTCGGGCATTGTGAATTCTTACTATGCTGCGCACGTCTCCCAAAGTTTTTCGTTTGATCTTCGCAAGGCCGTTTACGGCAAGATCC
Source organism: Planococcus ruber (assembly GCF_022819085.1). GTDB lineage: Bacteria > Bacillota > Bacilli > Bacillales_A > Planococcaceae > Planococcus > Planococcus ruber. Next base: position 1,134,320 of record NZ_JALHAG010000001.1, read on the forward strand.
AATCCTTTTCACTGGCGACGTTCAATAAGTTTCCGGCTTCAGGGCTTATTACCCGATTGACCAGTGATGTGACGCTCGTCCAGCAGATTTTGTTTATGGGATTGCGCATCATGCTGCGTGCACCGCTTCTTGTTGTCGGCAGCATGATTATGGCGCTGGTGGTCAATGCGAAGCTCGCGATTTATCTAGTTCTGGTGTTTCCTTTCTTGTTGGCTTTTTTATATTTCATGGTACTAAAAGGCGTCCGCTACTTCAGCTTTGTCCAACAGCGGCTGGATCGCCTGAACCGGATGATCCAGGAGAATCTGCAGGCTGTCCGGTTGATCAAAGCCTATCTTCGCGGCAAGTATGAAGCGAATCGCTTTTCCGAAGTGGCCGATTCTTTAAAAATAGATACCGTCAAAGCATTCCGGATCATGGAAACGATTTTGCCGATTTTGCTATTTGGCATGAACCTCTCGCTGCTCGCTGTTTTATGGTTCGGCGCTTCTCACATTCAGGCAAACGGCGCCCAAATAGGCGAGCTGGTGGCGATTGTCAACTATGCAATGCGAATGACCGGGGCCTTCTCCATGTTCTCGTTCATCATCATGGCTTTTGCCCGTTCAAAGGCTTCATCTGAACGGATTGAAGAGATTCTATTGGCTGAAAATGTCTTGGAGAAGGATGGACAAGGGAAACAGGCGGCTGTCGAAAACGGATCAGTCGTTTTTGAAAATGTTTCCTTCTCTTATCCGGGAACTTCCGCTCAAGTTTTGAAAGACATTTCGTTTGAAATAAAACCGAACGAGAAACTGGCGATTATGGGTGCTACCGGTTCAGGGAAATCCTCGCTGCTGCAGCTTATTCCGCGTTTTTACGACGCAACTGAAGGCAGCGTGCGGATACATGGCATAGACGTCCAAGAATGGTCATTGCCGGCGCTGCGCAAAAGCATCGGCATTGTGCCGCAGCAGTCGCTCCTGTTTACGGGTACGATTTCAGATAACCTTTCTTGGGGGAAAGACAAAGCGGTGCAGGATGAACTCGAGGATGCGGCCATGAAAGCGCAAATTCATGATACGGTCGAACATTTCCCGAAAGCTTACGGTACAAGAGTCGGACAGAAAGGCGTCAATTTATCCGGCGGCCAAAAGCAGCGGCTATCGATTGCCCGTGCGCTAGTCCGAGAGCCGTCCATTCTGATTTTAGACGACAGCACAAGCGCTTTGGATGTGAAAACGGAAGCGGCTTTATGGGAAGAACTCGACCGGGAACGCGCGACAATGCTTGTCGTTACCCAAAAAATCCGGACAGCCATGAAAGCGGACCGGATTCTGCTGCTGGAAGAAGGCGAGGTTTCCGCTTACGGAACCCATAACGAACTGTTGGAAGCATCCGCTTTATACAGACAGATAGCCTTGTCACAACAGGAAGAAGAGGTGGATGAATATGTTTGATGCGATCCGGCGCCCTTTTGGATATGAACCGGTCATCCGAAAAGAAGATCTGAAAAAGAAAGACGCTAAAAAGACGGAACGGGCAAATAATTGGAAATCAACGCTTTTGCGGATCTGGAAACTTGTAGACGAACACCGCCTCTTATTGATTGCTGTATTGTCTTTGGTTTTTGTCAGTTCGGCACTGGCTCTTTTAGGGCCGTTTCTGATCGGCCATATCATTGACCAATATATTGTGCCGGAATCTTTTGACAGGATGGGCATCATCATTGCCTGGCTGGTTGTGGTGTATATCGGCCATTCCGTGTCCTTGTATTTGCAGAATTACTGGATGGTTGGCATAGCCCAGCAAGTCATTTACCGGATGCGGACCGGATTATTCGAACATCTTCAGCGTTTGCCGGTATCCTTTTTCGATAAGCGGCAGCACGGCGAATTGATGAGCCGGATGACGAATGACATCGAAAATGTCTCTTCTACATTAAACAGTTCGTTTATCCAAGTGTTTTCAAGTTTGCTGACTTTGACGGGAACAGCGGTGGTCATGCTCTGGCTCAGTCCGTTGCTTACGGTATTGACGCTCATCATTATTCCGTTGATGTATGTTTCAATGCAATGGATTACGAAACGCACCGGACGCCTTTATAAAGAGCAGCAGCACGCCATCGGTGAATTGAACGGCATGATCGAAGAGACCATTTCAGGGCAGAAAATCGTCAAAGCTTTTTCTCAGGAACCTCGAGTGATGGAAGAATTTTTGGAAAAAAGCGAGCGGCTGCGCCAAACCGGCTTTTGGGCCTGGACCTACTCCGGTTTTATTCCAAAGGTGATGAACTTTCTGAACAACGGAAGTTTTGCCATCGTTGCTGGCGTTGGCGGGATATTGGCCCTCAACGGCAGCGTGTCGATTGGAGTAATTGTGATCTTTACAGAGTATGCACGGCAATTTACACGTCCACTAAATGACCTGGCCAACCAGTTCAACACGGTATTATCGGCAATTGCCGGGGCAGAACGCGTTTTTGCCATCATGGAAGAAACGGAAGAGAAAGACGACCAAGCAGTGAATGCGGAGAAAGAATTGCAAGGCTATGTGGAGTTCGATAAGGTCTCCTTTAAATACGAAGGCGCCGAAGAGGATTGGACGATCCGCGATGTCAGCTTTCATGTCGGAATTGGCCAGACGGCTGCTTTAGTCGGCGCTACAGGTGCCGGCAAAACGACCATCATGCAATTATTGGCCAGATTCTATGATGCCAACGAAGGCGAGATCCGTTTGGACGGCACTCCAATCGGATCAATGCCGAGAGAAACGTTGCGTAAGCAAATCGCTTTTGTCCTTCAGGATCCTTTTTTATTCGAAGCCAGTGTGTATGACAATATTCGATACGGCCGGCTGGACGCGACAGAAGAAGAAGTGAGGGAAGCGGCCGAAAAAGCCAATGCCCATGAGTTTATCGAAAAACTTCCAGATGGCTATGAAACGATTCTCAAAGGCGACGGCTCGATGATCAGCCAAGGGCAAAAGCAATTGCTATCGATTGCCCGGGCATTGATCGCGGACCCGGTAATTCTTCTTTTGGACGAAGCGACCAGCAGCATCGATACTGTCACTGAATTGAAAATCCAGGAAGCGCTTGAACGCTTGATGGTCGGCAGAACGAGCTTTGTCATTGCCCACCGTTTGAATACGGTCCGAAAAGCCGATGTCGTGTTCGTCATGGAAATGGGGCAGCTGGTGGAGTCAGGTACTCAGCAGCAGCTTCTTGAACAAGGCGGAATTTATGCAAACATGCTCGCAGATGCAAAATTATAGAACGAAAAAGCGATTCCATAGGACATGGAATCGCTTTTTTTAATGGCTTTGGACAGCGGATCGCGGTTTGAACCGGCCGATCAGGATTTCTCCAAGCGGAATGGTTTTAGGGATCAGAATGGACAAGGCGATTGGAACCATCAATCCAAAGAAAGAATAAGTAAAGACATTGTACGGCAAGAAATCTTCCACCATAAAGCCGATGAAAATGTGCAAATACATAATCGAAATCGAATGGGCCTCAATTTTTTCAAACCAAGGCATACGGATAATCGGCGTGACTTTTTGAAAGAAGCCGACGACGACAACAGTAAAGGCCAAAGGAATGACTAAGTCCAGTACAGCATGGTCATAGCGGAGAAATTTCATGCTCAAATGGTAATCAATCCAGCCCATTTCATCTGCACGGAATGCAGCAAAAGCAATTGCGGCTGCTGCAGCTAATGCGTACAGAGGGATATTCATCCAGAATTTCTTGAAATAATAGCCGATGGCAAAGTAAACGACCGCCATCAAGACAACATCCAGGTTCCAAATCATCGGAATTTGCATAGAGGCGATATCAGGTTCGTTTGCTAGGCTCATCGCAAAGGCGCCTTCAATTTCAGCAGCGGCGTAGCACGCTGCGAGAATCAGGAATTGGAACCGGCGCTTCAGCCGCGTGATCCAGAGAAACAGCAAGTGAGTAGCGAACATCACGGTGATAAACCAGAAGACGCCGTGCTCTCCGCGCAGGAAACGGCCCCCGACAATCAGTTCAATCAGGTCTTGCTTTAAAAAAGCCGCGGTAAAGGTGCCTTCTCCAATAGCCATTCCATATTTAATAGATGTGAGAAGAAGCAAAAAGAACAAGTAAGGAACCATCAATTGCATCAATCTTTTATGGATGGCAGGTTTTAATTTATGGTTTTCGGTGATAGGTTTAAAAAATAACCCACTTAGAATAAAAAATGCAGGCATATGAAACCAATAGATGTATTTAATGAATGGAAAATCGGTCATTGTCGGACCGGAATAGTGTCCGACCACAACGAGGATCATTAAAAAGCCTTTCGCTGCATCTACCCAAGTTAAACGTGCTTTAGCCATTTTGACTACCTCCGGAATTTTGCTAACCAGAATAGTATAGCCGAAGAGGCGGCGATTTAAACCGTTGTTACACAACGGTAAAAGTTCGTTAAATTCTGTGATCATGTGATACCATAAGCTAAAGAATGTCATCATAATATGTTGTGTTAAATTTTGTAAAAAAAGCGGGTAACTAAAGAAAGGATGGTGGGAAATGAATATTTCGCTATCAATTGAATCATTTCCATTGGATTCCTATACAATCCAAGACATGAGGCAATTGCTGAGAGAATTTGAAGAGGATTACAGGGGAGTTCTCCAAGAAGCTTCCTGGAGTCAGCCAAATGTTCGAGGTTTTGCTGTTTTAGCTTATACAGAGGATGGGCGGCTTATCGGTTTTGCGACTTCTGTGGATATAGTCAATCTCCATCATTATGAATGGTCTGTGCTCGTGCATCCTGAATACCGGCGGATGTCGATCGGTTCTGCACTTGCTGACGGTATCCATCATGGGCATGCGCAGCGGCAGGCATATGCTCAGCATGCAGCTTTTATTGAAAATCCGGACGCAGAGAAATTTCTGCAGAGTTTGGGGTATGAGCCTGATTTCAAAGAAATTCAGATGGCTGCGGATGCTTTAAAAGAAATGGCTTTGCCGGAGGGGTTTGCCATTCTGCCATTTGAAGGCCCAATAGAAGAATTGGAACCGCTGCTCGTATCAGCTTTCGATGAAGGGATTTTGCCGGTCATCGCTTTTAATCAAGCCGAAGAAGGCAGAGAAATCTGGGTGATGAAAAAAGACGGAGAATTGGTTGCTACAGCTACGCTTGTCCAGGAAGAAGGCGTTTTATGGCTGACAGCTTTTGCTGTAGATCCGTCCCAGCAAAGAAAAGGGTACGGCAAAGCCTTTCTGTTATGGAGCCGCTACATGGCCCATGTCCAAGGGATGGAGCAGATTATGCTGGACGTTGAGACGGCCAATGATGCCTTGCACGTTTATCAAAAAGCACAATTTGAACCTGTCCAGACCATTGCCTATTGGACAAAACAAAAAGCGTAAGAGAGAAGAATAAATTTCAGGCATTTCAAAACCCGCCTGCTAATGCAGGCGGGTTGGAAGCGGCTGGGCATATTCGTTAATTTTGGGCTTTGAATTCTTTTTCAGTACCATCTTCAAAACGGACTTCAACTTCCATTGAAGTATAGCCGTCTTCCAAGCCGAATGCTTCTACGACTTGCTGGATTGCTTCTTCATCCGTGGAGTCCTTTGTAATTTCAAGTTGCTGGAAGGCAGGTTCAAGTTCATCCATTGCATCATTCCCGGATAAATTCTGTTCAGAGAAACGGTTGGCGTATTCGGCTTCGACTTTATCCCGATCTTCTTCATAACTGATATCAATGGCATCATCGAGTTCAGGATAATCGGCGTCAACGCTGAATTCAGTGAAGCCGAATGTTCCGCCGCCGATATTCTCTTCTTCAACGCCGCCGCTTGGGCTCGCATCGCTTGTATTTTCAGATTCCTGCGTCTCCTGCTCAGGCGCTACGGGTTCAGTTACTTCATCTGAATCGCCGCATGCTGCCAAAACCATAGCAGAAGAAAGCATGAGGGCTGTCAATAAAGGTTTTTTGGTTGAAATCATAGAAGTCATCCTTTCGATTATCATTCGTTAGTAGTAAGTATTCCCGATTTCCAGCTTTTTAATCGTTATTTTAGAATAGTTAAGATCAATGCCGAGCTTAGTGGAAGAAGAGCCAGAACGGAGTTTTAGAATGGATAAGTATACAAATGGCCAAAATATAGCAGCTGCAGCTGAAAAGAACATTCGCACAGATTTTAAGGAAAGCATGACCTATGGTGAGTATTTGCATTTGGATAAATTATTGGATGCACAAGACGGAGTAAGCGGGCATCACGATGAATCGCTCTTCATCATCATTCATCAAGTATCTGAATTATGGATGAAACTCATTTTGCATGAGTTGCAGGCGGCCATCCGAAATATCGATGAAGATGATCTGCAGCCTGCGTTCAAGCAAATGGCCCGTGTTTCCAAAATCCAAACTCAGATTATCCAGGCTTGGGATGTATTGGCTACGATGACGCCTGCTGAATATATGGAATTCCGAGGCGATTTAGGCAATGCCAGCGGATTTCAATCTTATCAATATCGGTTAATTGAATTTGCGTTGGGGTATAAAACAAAACACGTACTGAAAATCTATGAAAAAGATGCAGCTCTTTCTGAGACGTTGAATGAGGCTTTTCAAAAGCCCGGATTATACGATGCTGCCATCCAAAAGTTAGCGAGAAGCGGTATTAAAATCGATGAAGCGGTTTTGAACCGGGATATCACCATGGTCTACGAACCTAACGAAAGCGTTAAAGCAGCATGGAAGACGGTTTACCGGGACGTAGACACACATTGGGAGCTCTATCAGCTGGCAGAAAAACTTGTGGATATTGAAGATTCCCTTCAACAATGGCGGTTCCGCCATATGAAAACGGTAGAACGCATTATCGGCTTTAAACAGGGGACAGGTGGATCTTCGGGCGTCCATTATTTGAAAAAAGTGCTGGACCAATACTTTTTCCCGGAACTTTGGGAATTGCGTTCAGATATTTAAGTGATTAAGCAAGGGGAGAGAGAAGATGAAGATTTATGCACATAGAGGCTGTTCAGGGACGCATCCCGAAAATACATTGGCTGCTTTTAAAGCAGCGGCCGAATTGCCGATTGATGGAGTGGAACTTGATGTACACTTGACGAAAGACGGCGAGGTCGTCGTTATCCACGATGAAAAAATCAATCGCACGACAAATGGAAAAGGCTATGTAAAAGACATGACCTTGTCGGAACTGAAGAAATATGATTGCGGATCTTGGTTTTCAGAGAAATGGGAAGGCGAACGGATTCCGACTCTTGATGAAGCACTGGAAGTTTTTGAACATACGCAGCATCGCCTTAATATTGAGATTAAGTCGGATATCTTCCCGTATGATTCCTTGGTCGGCAAAGTGATCGACAGTGCTGAGAAATATGGAATGGGCGACCGCATTGTCATCTCTTCGTTCAATCACGAAGACATCCAAAAAGTATGCCGGGATACCGATGTAGAAACAGCTATTTTAACCTCTCAGATTTTCGTGGATGTATACGATTATGCGCGCGTCATCGGCACCACACGCATCCATCTGTCTTTGCCTTCCGCATTTCGGAGAATGGCTACTGACGCTTTGCGTAAAGGCGCGATTGTCTATGTCTATACAGTAAACAGCCTGGAGTATGCAGCAGAGCTCCGGAAAATAGGCGTCCATGGAATTTTCACGGATTATCCGGAACGCATGCTCACTGAAATCAAATAAAGAGGCGCCCATGGGCGCCTCTTTTGATTTATAAAGAAAGAATTAGAGCTTTTTCAAGTACAGAATTTCACCATTTCGCGTAATGTTCTTCAACGGCTCCAAGCATTTGAAGGATTTTGACTTTTTTGCCGTCAGGATAGCGGACGTAGCCATTGTAATAGCCGAAAAGCTGATGGACTTCGGATTTAACCACCCGGACATCCGTTTTTGAAACCCGTTCGAAAAATGGCGTAAAAGTAAGTTTGACATCGTCCGAGAATTTGGTATGGATCAGCCAAGGTTCCTTGTAGTTCTCTTTATTGTAATGAAAAATGACATCCTCGTGGATTTTGGTCATTTTGCCATTGACGAAAAAGGCATTTTCCGTCATACCGGTTCCGTCTGTCCATTTGCCGCCAAAATTCAAGGCGATTGATTTTCCGAGCGAACGTTGGGAAGCCATTCCCCAATTCCACGAAGATTCACGCGGCCAAACACCGCGGCCGTAATCGAGGACAGCGAAGCTTTCATCCGGTTCAAATTCAAAACGCTGGCTGCCGATCTTTACTTCGCCCGAAGTCGGGAGAGAATGGTGTTTGCCAGTGAATTGAAAGGTCTGGCGATTCCACGGAATGACGACGTTCAACGATTCATATGATTCAGGATGCCGGATGGCAAGCGATGCTTGAAGCGGCTCTCCGTCAAAGTCTTTGACATGGACGTTGAGACGGGTCTGGCTTTCTTTGTATTCAAAGTTAATATCCATCTCCTCATGGCGGAAATGGCTCGTATCCAGCACTTCATTCGGCAATCTAAGTTGGCGGGTAAACGGCACCACCACCGTTTTTTCGAAGAAGCGCTGGGTTTCGTAATTCAAAAAATAGACAAAGCAGACAGTTGCGTAGTCCAAGTGGCTGATGGTTGCCGAAAACATGATCTCTTCTCCGAAAACACACCAATAATTCCATTTTTTCTTTCGCATAAAATTGCCGCGCAAGTTGCTGATGACAAGCGGCTGGCGCGCATATCCAATCGCTCCGGGATTTAATTGGCCTTTTGCGTCACAAAGCATTACATTTTCCGTAAGTTCCCGTTCAACATGTTGCATTAAATCCACCTCACTCATCATTCTACTTCCTATTGTATCAGACGAGTTGTCAAATAGCCGATATGACTAGCCTAAAAAAGCAAATTTTCAAATAGGGAAATGGCCTGTGTACAGGTGGAACAACAATTAAATAGCAGGTTTTCTCCACATTAAAGCAATCGTGCCTTCACCGGCATGGACCGCTAAAGAAGAACTTAAGTCTCCAATCAATATTTCGGCTTGCGGCGCGATTTTCAGCACTTCCTGCTTTAAGCTTTCAGCTTCTCCGTGTACATTGGCATGCATGATTTGGAAACGCTCAATCCCGTATTCCTGATGGTCCTGGTTTGCATGGTCGATTAAATATTGGATGGCTTTTTTATGCGACCGCACTTTATCAATCGGCTGCAGTTCGCCTTCAGCAGTAATCTGGACGATCGGCTTTACTTTAAGCAGGCTGCCCAAATAATATTGGGCGCCGCTCATCCGCCCCCCTTTATAAAGCTGGGAAAGGTTGCCGATTAAAATGTAATTGCGGAAATCATGGGTTTCCTGCTCCAGGCGATGCGCAATTTCTTCAGCCGTTTTTCCTTGCTGTGCAAGAAGCATTCCGCGTTCAATCAATCCGCTCAGTCCGTAGGAGAGCGCAAGGGAATCCACTGCATAAACCTTAAATCCGGTCATTTCAGCTCCAGCAGTTGAAGAGGCGATCGTGCCGCTCATTTTAGCAGATGCATGAACAGCGATTGCGCATTCATACTGATCCTTTAATTTTTCATAAAGCTCTGCAAATTTCCCGGCAGACGGCTGTGAAGTTTTAGGGAATTCTTTGGCGCTCTTGATTTTTTCATACAGTTGGGTATTAGAAAGGTCGACTCCGTCATCAATGTATTCTTCAGCATCAAAGTGGATATTCAACGGGACGACATACACATCCGGATGGGATTGGAATTCGTCGGTTACATAGCCTGTCGTATCCAGAATCCACGCAATTGGTTTTTTCATAGGTTTAATCATCCTATCATTTAAGAATTTTGAATAATTAAACTATAGCACGAATAATATTTTCCTGATAGAGAAAACAGGGAGAGAAGGTAAATGGTTAAACGAATGAAAGAAAATAACTCTTTACAGAATAACTTTTAAGCGTTTGGAAAACGCAGGCTGAATGATTCGGTGATATCTTTTTGGTGCTTCGCCAAAATGAGCACAATTGCTGCGGCCATTGGCCAGCAGGAAGGTATTTCACCGCTGAGAAAAATCCCGATGAGATAGGCGGCCATAGCAAATAGCATGGTTAACGTAGCGCTTTTCACAAACGGTAAAAAGATGAAAAAAACGATAAACATAACCGCGAAAAGTTCGGGCGTCAAATAGAGCGTGGCTCCAATAAAGGAAGCAATTCCTTTTCCGCCTTTTCCTTTCAGCCAGAAGGGAAATAAGTGTCCGCAAATGACCAATAGACCGCCGACTGCAACGGCCCATTCATCGTATTCCAGATAACGGCCAAGCCAGATGACCGCAGCGGACTTTAACGCGTCGCCGAGAAATGTCAGAAAAAAAGCCGTTTTTCCTATGACGGCACCTGCATTCCGCGCGCCCAAATTCCCGCTGCGCTGCTGCCGAAGATCGACGCCTTTCCATTTGCCGACCCACCAAGCTGTCAAAAAATTTCCGATAAGGTACGCTGCCATCCAATACAAAATCATGAGTTTCCTCCCGAATGCCGTCTTTTCTTCTATTTTATACAGCTTGTGCTCTAGAAGGAAGGAAGTAATGGATTCTACTTAATATGAAGGCAAAAAAAAGCCCCTGCTTTAGGGAAATAAAGCAGGGGCCAAGCATCTTATAAATTTGCAGCTTCGAAAAGGTAATCGCTGATGACGCGAAGGCCTTTATCGAAATTCTCCAGATGGAAATGCTCGTTTGGTGCATGGAAGTTTTCTGAAGAGAGGCCAAAGCCCATCAATACAACAGGGAGGCCGAGAACTTCATCGAAAACTGCCACAATCGGTACGGAACCGCCCATTCGTGTAAAGGCAGTCGGCACATTGTAGACTTTTTCATACGAGCGGCCGGCCGCTTGGATCGCTGGATGATCGTATGGCGTCAAGAAAGGCTTCCCTTTGTCGAAATCAGTGATTTCAACGGTGACGCCCGCTGGTTTGTGGGCTTCGATATGTGCGCGCAATTTAGCGACGATGTCATCCGGGTCTTGGTTAGGAACTAAGCGGCAAGTAATTTTTGCACTGGCTTCTGCCGGCAGGACGGTCTTGATGCCTTCTCCAGAAAACCCGCCAGTGATGCCGTTGATTTCCAACGTTGGACGGATCCAAGTGCGTTCAACGAAAGAATAGCCTTTTTCGCCGAAATCTTCTGAGATGCCAAGCTCTTTTTTCTCATTTTCCAAATCGAATTCAAGCGACGCAAATTCAGCGCGTTCTTCGTCGGATACGGGAAGCACATCTTCATAGAATCCTTCCACTTGAATCACACCTTCTTTATCGCGGAACGATTCCAAAATTTCTACTACAGCATGCAGTGGATTTTGAACGGCGCCGCCGTATAAGCCGGAATGCAAATCTCCTTTTGGCCCTTTCACATCAATTTGAATGCCGGCGAGGCCGCGTAGGCCGTAGCATACCGCAGGGCGTCCAGGGCCTTGCATGCCGGTATCTGAAATGACGATGACATCGGCTTTCAGCTGTTCTTTGTTTTGCTCGACGTATTGCGGCAAGTTCGGGCTGCCGACTTCCTCTTCGCCTTCAACAATGAATTTAATGTTGACCGGAAGTTCGCCGTTCAATTGTAGCAACGCTTCGACAGCTTTTACATGCATAAAAGTCTGTCCTTTATCATCGCTCGCACCGCGAGCAAAAAGTTTGTTGTCACGGACTTGCGGATCGAATGGAGCAGATTCCCACAGATTAAGCGGGTCGACAGGCTGGACATCGTAATGGCCATAAACTAGCACGGTCGGTTTGCCTTCTGCATGGAGCCAGTCAGCATAAACAACCGGATGCCCTTCAGTTTCAAAAACTTCTGCATTTTCAAGTCCTGCTTTCAGCATTGCCTCTTTTAGCCATTCAGCGCCTTTTCGGATATCGTCTTTATGCTCAGACAGCGAAGAAATGGAAGGGATGCGCAAAAATGCCTTCAATTCTTCTAAATGTGCTTCGCGATGGTCTTTAAAATATTGGTCGATTGCTTGTGCATTCATAATATCCCTCAATTCTTCTATTTTTATTATGGGGAAATTATAACATACGAGATATGGTTTTCGACATTTGGAAAATCGCTATGGTATAATTATGGATACGGAAAGAACTCGTAAAATCTGTGTTTAATACACTGGAGGAACCAAATTTGTTTATTGCATTAGGATTCTTTTTAATGATGTCGTTTTTCTTATCGGGAAGCGAAACGGCTTTAACAGCTGTAAATAGGATGAAGGTCCATCTTCGCGCTGAGCAGGGCGATATAAAATCGCAAAGACTGCAAAAATTGATAGCGAAGCCGGACCGGATGATTACTACTATTTTAATCGGTAATAATATCGCGAATATTATGCTGCCAACTTTAGTTACAACTATTGCGATCACTCGCGGATGGGAAGTAGGGGTAGCGACTGCTGTTTTGACCGTGGTGCTGATCCTTTTTGGAGAAGTGTTGCCGAAAACAATTGCAGCCACGTTCGCGGATAAAATGGCTTATATTGTGGCTCCGGTCATTTCAATATTAGTAGCCATTTTAAGACCATTGACTTGGCTGATTTCCCAGTTCACAAATATTTTTATCCGTGTCATCTCAAAAGGCACTGTTAAAGAAGCGACATTAACAAAAGAAGAATTGCGTTCAATGGTGGACATTGCCTCTACAGAAGGGACCTTTGAAGAAGACGAATCGGAACGGATTAAAGGCATCCTTGATTTCCCAAATAAAGATGTTTCGGATGTCATGTCTACTCACCGCACCGATACGGTCGGGATTTCAATCGATTCGACGTATGAAGAAGTCCGAGATTTAATCTTGGAATCATCATATACCCGTTATCCGGTCTATGAAGAAAGTATGGATAATGTTGTCGGTTTGTTCTATTCGAAGAAATTGATCGAATGGTCGATGGATCCCAATCTGACATTGCAAGAGTTGATGGATGACAATCCCTTATTCGTTGTCCAATCGGTGAGCGTCGAAAAAGTGTTTAAGATGATGATGTCGAAGAAAAAGCACATGGCGGTCATCTTGGATGAGTACGGCGGGACTTTAGGCATTGTAACGCATGAAGATATCATTGAAGAAATGATCGGCCAGGACATCGAAGATGAGACCGATATTGAAGACGACGAGCTTATTTTTGAAATGACCGATACGCAGCTGGTTTGCCATGGCCGTTTAGAAATTGAAGATGTAAACGAAATGTTTGAAGTGGATGTTCCGGATGACCATGATACAATTGCGGGATTTGTCATGCAGCAGCTTGGACATGTACCGGATGAAGGCGAAGAATTCTCTTATGAAAACCTTCATGTAAGGATCAACGAAATGGACCGCAACCGGATAATGCGGTTGACGATTACAAAACAAAATGAAGAAGAAGCATTTGCTTAAAAGCTCTGTCTCCGGACGGAGCTTTTTTTATGCTGAATAAAAGGAATGCCTCTTCTTGTGCATTAATTATGTTAAAAATAGCCAGTTTATATGAGTGCTTAAAAAGGTAAAAAAGAATATCTAGGGAATTTTACATAGAAAAAACAATTAAATAAGGCATTTGGAAAGGAGCAATTTATGAAGAGAAGTTTAAAGATTGCGAGTGCATTTATTGGCATTATAGTAGGTGCGGGTTTTGCTTCCGGCCAGGAAATTTTGCAGTATTTCACAAGCTTCGGCTATTGGGGGTTGGCAGGTGTCATATTATCCACCCTCCTGTTCGGCTATTTAGGGAAAATACTGACAGGGCTTGGCAGCAGGCTGCAAACAAAATCTCATGAAGAAGCAGTCTTCCGGATTGGCGGGAAAGTAATTGGGCGAATTATCGATTATACGTTAATCATTACATTATTCGGCATTTTAGTCGTAATGATAGCCGGTGCCGGTTCAATTTTTTCTCAGCAATTCGGACTTTCGCCAGTAGTCGGCAGAATTACGATGATCTCGCTCGTCATATTAACGATTATGCTCAATGTTAAAAAAGTGATTACGATTATCGGAAGCATTACGCCTCTTTTGATTGTTATGGTGGTCGGAATAGCCATCTACAGCTTGTTCACATTGGATACAAGCTTTGCTGAGTTGGATCCAATTGCTAACGAGCAATTATCAGCTGGCCCTAATTGGTTTATCTCAGCTATTAATTATGTTTCGTTAGCTATCGCGTTAACGACTGCGATGGCACTGGTTCTTGGAGGCGCCGAAAAGAATGAAAAGGTTGCAGCACGCGGAGGTTTGATTGGCGGAATTATTTTTGGCGCGTTGATTTTACTCAGCTATTTTGCCATTTTTTCAAAAGTTGACATCGTGGGGACAGCTGAATTGCCGATGCTGAGAATCGCGGATAATATTTCACCGATACTCGGCATTGTCATGGCCATCGTTATTTTTTGTATGATTTATAACACGGCAGTTAGTTTGTTGCTTTCGTTCTCAGCCCGGTTTACCCCAATTGGCACAAATAAATTTAGAATTTTTGTGATTGTGGCAGGCATAATTGCTTTTGGGCTAAGCTTTGTCGGGTTCACCCAATTGGTCAACTGGCTCTATCCGGCGATCGGCTACATTGGCCTGCTGCTGGTGGGCGCTTTGATTTTGGCGGATATTCGAAAGGTCGGAAGGCCGGCAAAGAAATGAATAAAAGATGAAAGAACAAAAGCATTGCTTCGGCAATGCTTTTTGCTGTTTTCTGAGGGATGTTCGTGTATTTGATAACACCTTCTGGTTTTTATTTGGAAATATTACACTTTTGTAAGTGAAATGAAAGTGAAGGCGATAGAGTGAAAGCTTCGTTTCAGGCACAATAAGGGTAACAAGAAACGGGAGCGGCCTTCACCGGGCTGCTAAGCGAAAAAATCGGATGGAGGCAATCATCATGGAAAGTTTATATATAGAGTACAACCGCTACATTTATCATTTGTGTTTGAAACTGACGCGCAACAAAGCGGAGGCAGAAGATTTAATGCAAGAGGTTTGGTTGAAGGTCGTGCGCTATGAATCATCCATTCAGGAAGTCGATCATGTAAAAGCTTGGCTGACAACGATTTGCATGAACACTTTCCGTGATCGCTACCGCAAAAACGTCCGCCGCAGCAAACACATCCAGCAGCAGCCGGAAGGGCTTGATGTCTCGCTATTGGATTTAATTCCGACAGATGAAGCAGGAGCACCTGAACTATTGGAGCAGCAGGATGTATCGGTCATGATCCGCAGCAAGATTTCAGAGCTTGACGCCATTTACCGGACGACAATTGTCTATTTCTATGTGCATCAGTTGTCATTGATTGAAATTGCAGAAGCGATGAAAGTGTCGATCGGAACGGTAAAATCGCGTTTGTTCCGAGGCAAACAACGCTTAAAAGATATGCTTTTGGAAGATGCACGCACACGGGAATATGTCCAAACAGCTTAAATACGAGTAAACAAAAGAATTTTGAAGCCAATCGACTTTTCGATTGGCTTTTTTTTACAGTTAATTAATAAATTCCTTTTCTGTTGTTATTGCTATAATAAAGGCAGAGGAGATGAATCGATTGAAGAAAAGAGCAAGAAATTGGAGCAAGCGCAGAAGAATTGTCTACGCCACTGCAGGCGTTCTCGCGCTGATATACATAGCTATCATTGTTTGGCATACCTATAAACCACTTCCTCCAGGCGTTTCCTACACAAGCGAATTGCATGAAGTGGAACAAGTGGAGATGTTTTATGATCTTTCGTATGCTCAAGATAAAGAAGGAAGCGGAATGGAGCACGAATTGAGGATTTTTGACGAAATCAACAGAATAATCGACCGTGCAGAAGAATTCATCGTTTTGGACTTTTTCCTATTTGATAATTATAACGATCAAAAAGTGAAATTCCCGGAAGTCGCCGATCAGTTGACCGAGCAGCTTCTAAAGAAAAAAGAAGCCTTTCCCGACATGCCGATTTATTTTATTACGGACCCGCTCAATCAAGGCTATGGATCCTATGACAGCGAGCTGCTCGATGCATTGGAAGATGCCGGTGTAGAGGTGATCGTCACCGATCTCGACAAGCTGCGTGACTCGACGCCATTGTATTCGGGATTCTACCGCGCATTTTTCCAATGGTTTGAAACGGATGGAAAAGGCTGGCTGCCGAATGGCATGTCGAGCGATGCGCCGGATCTGAAATTGGCTTCCTACTTGAAAATGATGAACATCAAAGCCAATCACCGGAAGGCGATTGTGACGGAGCAGGAAGCGTTGATCAGTTCGGCCAATCCCCATAATGCCAGCGGCTTCCATGGAAATATGGCATTTAAGGTCAGCGGACCTATTGTGAATGACATTTTGGAATCGGAAGAAGCCGCATCGAAAATGTCAGGTGGCCCTGAACTTCCCCGGGCGGACGTGAAAGAGCAGCAAGGAGAATACCAAGTTCAGTATGTAACGGAAGGGAAGATTTTAGAAGCGCTGCTTCAAGATTTTGATAAAGCGAAAAAAGGCGACCGCATTCGCTTAGCGATGTTTTATGTAGCGGAAAGCGATATTGTAGAAGCGCTGACAGAAGCAGCGAACCGGGGAGTGGAAGTCCAACTGATTTTGGATCCAAACCAGAACGCTTTTGGAAATGAAAAAACCGGGCTGCCAAACCGTCCTGTGGTCAATGAAATGCTTGAAGAATCGGACGATCAAATCCAGGTCCGCTGGTACAATACCGTAATTGGCCAGTTCCATACCAAAACCATCATGATTGAAACGAAAGATGAAACGATCATTTCCGGCGGTGCCGCCAATTATACAGAGCGGGCCTTGGACAATTACAATCTGGAAAACAACATCCGCATCATTGCACCGAATAACAGTGAGCTGACGGACAATATGAACAATTACTTTGATCGTCTTTGGGAAAATGAAGATGCACTTTACACCTTGGATACCGAAGAGTATCAAGACACGTTTTCATTCCTGCAGCGCGGCATCTACGGATTCCAGAAGCTGTTCAAACTGACGACCTATTAAAAAAAGGCTTTTCGCAAATAGATGCGAAAAGCCTTTTTAATTTTTATGAGAACTGATTTTTAAGATGCGAGCACCTTTATTACAAAGTCGACTGCTTTCCGGCATTGACCCATTCTTCGACGTTCCAGACTTTCGTGGCGAGCCCTTCGTAGAATTCAGGTTCGTGGCTGACGAGAACGATCGTGCCTTTATACGCTTGCATCGCACGTTTCAATTCCGCTTTCGCATCGATGTCCAAGTGATTTGTCGGTTCATCGAAAATCAGCCAGTTGCTTTCTTCCATCATCAACTTGCACAAACGGACTTTAGCTTGCTCGCCGCCACTTAATTGCGTCATGGAGCGGGAAATGTGCTCGTTTTTCAATCCCGTGCGCGCAAGAGCTCCACGCACTTGGCCTTGATCCAAACTTGGGTAAGCCGCCCAAATTTCATCAAGCGGTGTATGGGTAGGCGCTTTGACTTCCTGCTCGAAATAGCTAGGCGTCAAATATTCGCCGCGCAGCACATTGCCGTCAAGCGGTTTGATCTTGCCGAGCATGGTTTTCAATAGCGTCGATTTCCCGACGCCGTTCATGCCGACAAGGGCGATTTTTTCTCCGCGTTCGATCATGAACGTAAGAGGCGGAAGAAGCGGCTTATCGTAGCCGATCGTGAGAGCTTCCGCTTCGACCACGTAGCGGCTCGGGCTGCGGGTTTCTTTGAACGAGAATTGCGGTTTTGCTGCAATTTCCGGCTTTTCAATGCGGTCCATGCGGTCCAATTGCTTTTGGCGGGATTTCGCCCGGCCGGTCGTAGACGCCCGCGCTTTGTTTTTCGCGATAAATGTTTCGGTTTTCTTGATCATTTCGGCTTGGCGTTCGTAAGCATCCAAATGCTGCTTTTTCGCGAGTTCGGCAAGCTCGACGAATTTTTCGTAAGATGCGGTATAGCGGGACAGGCGCGAGAATTCCAAATGGAAAATGACGCCTGTGACACTGCTCATGAACTCCGTATCATGCGAAATCAACAGAAATGCATGCGGGTAATTTTTCAAATAGTTGACGAGCCACTGGATATGCTCTTCATCCAAATAGTTGGTCGGCTCATCGAGCAAAAGAACCTTCGGCTTTTCAAGCAACAGTTTTGCAAGCAATAGTTTTGTTCGCTGGCCGCCTGACAGAGCTTCAACCGGCCGTTCAAGCCCGATTGCATCGAGGCCGAGTCCGCGCGCAATCTCCTCGATTTTTACATCAAGCGTGTAGAAATCGCCAGCATCCAATGCATCCTGGACTTCAGCCATTTCTTCCAATAATTCTTCCAGGCGATCCGGATCGGCATCGCCCATTTGCATGGCGATATTATTGAGTTCTTCTTCTTTTTTATAAAGCGGCAGGAACGCATCCTGCAACGTTTCACGGATGGTGCGCCCTGGCGTCAACTGCGTGTGCTGGTCCAAATAGCCGTAATGCGTTTTCGGCTGCCATTCAACGCGGCCGGAATCATACATGATCTTCCCGGTTAAAATGTTCATCAATGTGGATTTCCCGACGCCGTTTGCGCCGACAAGGCCGACATGTTCGCCTTCTACCAACCGGAACGACACGTCATTGAAAAGCGTGCGGTCACCGAATGTGTGGCTTAAATTCTCTACTGTTAATAAACTCATTTATTGTATTCCTCCATTAGTTAAGAAAAGTATAGGCGCCATCGAAAAGCGGAAGCGGCCGTTTAGGTTCGAAAGGCATAAGACGATTTGGCGAAGCGGCGTGTTTCCAGCCGCACAGCCGAAGTGGCTTATGACCCGAGAACCTGGCCGCAGGAGCTGGACAATCGAAAAGCGGAAACGGCCTTTAAAAGTGCAGAAAATCGGGGCGAAACGCCAAAAAAAAATTCGCGGGCTAGAGTTCCGCGAGTTTTTTGTTTAATTCCGCAAGTCGCTGTTCCATTTTTTCCAATCGTTCTTCTGCCTGTTCCACCATCCGTGCGTGGCCAGTGGTCTCTAATTTCTCAATATCCCCTTGGTGGCGGACATAATCGCTTTTCAAATCAGCAATCTCAAACTCGATTTCTTGTTTGTTCATACGATTCACCCTTAGATTTTTTTCCATTATAGCATAAATTCCATATTATTAAATCCCTGACGGCTCGGTTCTCGCTTTTCAACGCAAGGGGGACCTACTATAATGGTCAAATAAGTTTGAGAAAAAATCATCCTAAAACTGTGGACATGGAGGTACTTATTATCGATTCTTTATTGTTCGATCTCATGCTGATTCTTTTCCTTGGCGTATTGTCACAATGGATTGCATGGCGATTGCAGCTTCCAGCGATTGTGATGATGTCCATTGCCGGCTTAATCGTAGGGCCGTTTTTCGGCATCATATCGCCATCGGAAAGTTTCGGTGACTTATTCAATCCGATTATTTCATTGGCTGTCGCCATTATTTTATTCGAGGGGAGCTTGAATTTAAACTTCAAAGAAATAAAAACGTTCAGCAAACCGGTGCTGCGGATTGTGACCTTGGGAGCATTTATCGCCTGGATTGCGGGATCGCTCGCAGCCCATTACTTAGCCGGCTTGTCCATCGCCGTTTCTTTCGTCATCGGCGGCTTGTTTATCGTCACGGGGCCTACCGTGATTTTGCCGCTGCTGCGCCAGGCGAAGCTAAAAGCGCGCCCTGCCGCGATCTTGAAGTGGGAAGGGATTGTAGTCGATCCTTTCGGGGCGTTGCTTGCCTTGTTCGCGTTCCAATTTGTATTGTTTGCCATGGGCGAAGAATCGGCTGCGGCATTCGGCTTGTTCTTCTTGGCCGCCCTTTTTGCGGTGGTGCTCGGTGTGCTTGCCGGCTGGGGCATGGGGCGGATGTTCGAGAAGGGGCAAGTGCCTGAATTCTTGAAATCGCCGATGGTCTTCGCCGTTGTGCTCTTAGTATTTGCTGTGTCAGACATGGTGATGCATGAAACCGGGCTGCTTGCTGTTACTGCGATGGGGATCATGATGGCGAACATGAACATTTCGTCAATAAATGAGATGCGCCATTTTAAAGAAAATATCTCGGTTTTATTGATTTCAAGCATTTTTGTCATGTTGACGGCTTCTTTGAGTTTGGAAGTGCTCATCAAGATTTTGAATTGGCAGATCATCGCATTTGTTTTGGCCATGCTGTTTGTAGTCCGGCCTTTATCCATTTGGCTATCCACTATCGGAACCGATTTGACGACTCAGGAAAAAACCTTAATCGGCTGGATTGCGCCGCGCGGAATCGTCGCTTTGACGGTATCCGGCTATTTTGCCAGCACCTTGCTTGAAGCGGGATTTGAAGACGCAGAACTTTTGACGGCGCTGACTTTTGCCTTGGTATTTTCAACTGTAGTGGCGCATGGGTTCAGCATCAGCTGGCTTGGCAAGAAACTGGGCCTTGCTTCCTCTGAAGAACCGGGCATTTTGATCATCGGCAGCAGCCGCTTCAATACGAGGCTCGGAGAAATTCTTCAGGCGTTCGATAAAAATGTCTTGATCATGGACCCGGCATGGGGCAGCCTGCAGCTTGCCCGCCAATTGGGCATTCCGAATTTTGCCGGTGAAATCTTATCCGAACACACGGAATATGAACTCGATTTGACGCCTTATGAAACCATGATCGTCGCAACGGATACCGATTCCTATAACTCGCTGGTAGTGAATAACTTCGTGCCGGAATTGGGACGCGTGAATTTGTATCAGACGGCAATCCACATCGGCAATCCGGATGATTTTCATTCATCGCTCAGCGGCCGCACCTTGTTCGGTTCGGAATGGAACTTCCATGCGCTAGAAGCGAAAATTGACGAAGGCTACGCGATGCGCAAAACGCAATTGACGGAGCAGTACACGTATGCGGACTTCAAGGAAAAGTCGGTGGAAGGGACGATTCCTCTCTTTGTTAAGCGCGTGCAAGGGAAAATTGAGTTTTTTACAAATGAAAGCAAAATGGAGCCGAAAATCGGCGATACGATTGTCAGCTTTTCACCGCCGTCCCATCAGGAAAATCGCATTCAAGAAAAATTGGAAACGAACCGATTGAAAAGCGAAACTCAGTCTAAAGAATGAAATTCAATGTCCGCAAGATTTATCGATGCGTATATCGAAGCCGTCTTTGCTATGATAAAAGGAACAAAGCTGCTCGACAGATAGGCATTCAAGGAGGACTTTTCGAATGAAGATTTTATTAGTGGACGGTACGATTATCGGGAGAAAAACAGGCGCTATTTTGGAACAGGTGAAAACGTATATTCAAGATTTCAATCCGGAAATGGAATTGGTAATATTGAACCTGGCTGAATATGAGCATCAATTTGTCGATGGCCGGCCGCTTGGCGAATACAATAAAGACATGCAGGAAATCGTTCACCGTTTCGAAAATGCGGACGGCTACATTATTGCGACGCCGATTTTCCAAGGGTCGATTCCGGGTGTCTTGAAAAACACATTCGACATGCTGCATCCGCGGACGATGCGCTACAAGCCGGTTTCCATCGTAGCGAACGGCGGAACTTATCAGCATCACCTAGTCATTGAAAATCAGCTGAAGCCGATTCTCGATTATTTCCGCTGCCTCGTGACACCCAACTACGTCTACACGCACACGAGCCATTTTGATGAAACCAACACCATCATCAATGAAGACGTCCACGACCGCTTGCGTGAACTGGCACGGGTTTTCGTGGAATATGCAGAAATGAGCAAGAACCTTTCAAAAGAAACGATCGACAATCCGTAATCAGCAGAAAAACCTCCCGTGGGAGGTTTTTTTTACGGTATTCAATAATTTATTCCATAAATTGGATTTACTTTCCTTGACCGCCGAAATACTTTCCTTGCGAAGGTGAATACTATCTCATGTCTTCCGAATACTATCTGTCCCGGGAGAAATACTTTCCAAAAGGCCAATTTGTTCGGGAATAAAATAAACGCGGTCTTTATAGCTGCCTGTAGAACGCATCTTTGAAGATTTCAACAGTTTTGAAGCGGTAGTTATGGAAGGGAGATGCATAAAGTGGCGAAATTCTCTATTGGTGATGGTGCGAGAGACTAAATGCCGGTATTCTGCTAACGCAACCAAATGGCTTTTAGCGTTTTTATAAGAACAGACATTGCATCTCCAGCTTTTCCGGACATAAGCTAATCGCTGAGCTACGCAATGTGGACAGAGCACACCGGTTAAGACGGCGTCTGGCAAAGTAGGCAACACCAATTCTTTAGCAGAATGCAAATTAAGCAAATTTTGTGAGAGTGTAAAAGTTGCAGAATCGGAAAGAAGTTCATATGGGTGATTGGAAAGTAATTGCTCCATTAAATAAGGCAATCCGGAAGATTGGATCATAATCCGCTTGCCGGCTTTCGATTGGATAACCGAAGACGGGTAAGTGAAGACGATTGCACCGAGCACAGGAAGCTCGAATTGCCGATCAGCTAAAAACCGCTTCATCCATTTTTCATGGCGCCGCAGCTGATCATCAGGATTTCGCATGCCGTCGATGCTGCCGTCTTTATTGGTTCGGGAAAATTGACGTGTTTGTGGATCGAAATTGAGCAATCCGGAAATGCTTTTGATCTCTAGAATCAGAATGAACCGGCTTGTGACCAGCACAGTGTCCATTTGGAAGGAAGAATTTGGTTGTTGGATAAATAAATCATGGATGAAAAAATAGGGGGAAGGCAATTCGATTTCGTGCCAGAGGGAATCTACTCGCTGCTCGCCGTGGAATCCGGCAGTGATGCGCCGGAGCTGTTCAGTCCAATGGGGGAATTGGCTGTGGGTGACCGGGATTCTTTTCACTAAACTTTGCAGCTGGAAAATATCAGGAGGTTCTTTGCGGTTCTTTAAAATCAATCGATCATCTCCTTTATGTTATTAATCTGAATATATACCACCAACTGTTGGAGAGCAAGCTGGTTAAAGAATTTATTTATTTACTTTCCTTGCTGTTTGAAATACTATCCTTCTGGGTTCAGATACTATCTCATATCCGATAAATACTTTCCTTGAAGCTTGAAATACTTTCTGCACCACACCCAACCCCCACGAAAAGCCAGCAAATCCGGAAGATGTTATAATCAATGCATATAGAAATGAGGGTGACAATCAATGAAATCAGTAGTACTAGCAGAAAAGCCATCCGTGGCGCGCGATATTGCACGCGTTCTTGGATGTTCGCAAAAAGGCAACGGGTATTTGGAAGGCAAGCAATACATTGTGACGTGGGCGCTTGGCCATTTGGTCACGCAGGCGCAGCCGGAGCAATACGACAACGACTTTAAGGAATGGAAGATGGAGAACCTGCCGATCATTCCGAATCCGTTTAAGCTCGTGCCGATCAAGCAATCGATGAAACAATACAACGCCGTCAAAGCGCAGCTGTCGAGAGGTGATGTCAAGGAAGTCATCATCGCAACGGATGCCGGACGTGAAGGGGAGCTTGTCGCGCGCTGGATCTTGGAGAAAACGAAAACACGCAAGCCGATCAAGCGCTTGTGGATTTCGTCCGTAACAGATAAAGCCATCAAAGACGGCTTCAATAATTTAAAAGACGGCAAAGCTTACGAAAATCTGTATCAGGCAGCAGTTGCCCGTTCGGAAGCGGACTGGGTCGTCGGCATCAATGCGACGCGCGCGTTGACCGTGAAATACAATGCGCAATTGTCGACAGGCCGTGTACAGACACCGACGCTTGCAATGATTGCCGAACGTGAAAAGCAGATCCGCAATTTCCAGCCGAAGCCGTATTATGGCATGCAGGCGATTACGGACAATGCCGCTTTCACTTGGACAGACGGCAACTCGACCCAGTCATTCGATAAAGAAAAAATCGACAAGCTGTTCCATAAACTGCAAAACACGCATGAAGGAACGGTTACCGACGTGAAAGTGACGCCGAAGAAACAGCCGGCACCGCCTTTATTCGACTTGACGGAACTTCAGAAAGAAGCCTACAAACGCTACAGCTGGTCAGCGAAAGAAACGCTGAATACGCTGCAGGGATTGTACGAGCGCTTCAAAATCGTCACGTATCCGCGGACGGATTCGAAGCATTTGACGTCCGATATGAAGAATACGTTGAAAGACCGCATCAAAGCGGTGCAGGTCGGGCCGTACCGGGCGCTTGCCACGACGATTCTAAAAACGCCGGTAGCTGCACAAAAAGGCGTCATCGACGATGCGAAAGTTTCCGATCACCACGCGATCATCCCGACGGAGGAAACGCCGCAGCTCCATAACCTTTCGGATAAAGAACATAAATTATATGACATGATCGTCAAGCGTTTCCTGGCTGTTTTCTATCCGGCTTATGAATACGACCAGACGACGGTGAAAATCAATGCGGGCGGCGAAACGTTCCAGACAAAAGGCAACACGATCCGCAATGAAGGATGGAAACGCATCTACAAAGACGACGAAGACGACAGCGATTCGACATTGCCGCCATTTGAGAAAGGACAGAAGCTAACCATTAAAGGCATCGCGTTAACTGACGGCAAAACGAAGCCGCCTGCGTTCTTTAATGAAGGAACGCTTCTTGGCGCCATGGAAAATCCGGCGCAGTTCATGGCGGGCGAATCGAAGGAATTGATCCAGACGCTTGGCGAAACAGGCGGGCTTGGAACGGTGGCGACGCGTGCCGACATCATCGACAAATTGTTCAACACGTTCTTGATCGAGAAAAAAGGCAAGGATTTGACGATTACGTCAAAAGGGCGGCAATTGCTGGAGCTGGTGCCGGAAGATCTCAAATCTCCGAAACTGACGGCCGATTGGGAACAGCGGCTCAATAAAATTGCCAAAGGGCAATTGAAAAAAGAGCAGTTCATGAAAGAGATGATCGCGTTTGCGCAGAAATCCGTATCGGATATCAAGAAAAGCGACAAAAAATTCAAACACGACAACGTCACCGGCAAAATGTGCCCGGACTGCGGCAAACCGCTTCTTGAAGTCAATGGCAAACGCGGTAAGATGAACGTCTGCCAGGACCGCGAATGCGGCTATAAGAAACAAGTGGCAGTGTTGACAAATGCGCGCTGCCCGAACTGCCACAAAAAGCTGGAAATGCAAGGCGAAGGCGACGGCAAAATTTTCGTCTGCAAATGCGGCCACCGCGAAAAGTTGTCGGCATTCGAGAAACGGCGCAACAATAACCAATCGAAAGCAAATAAAAAAGACGTCAACAAATTCCTGAAACAGCAGGAAGAGCCGCCGGCCAACACAGCGATGGCCGAAGCCTTGAAAAAATTATTGAACCAAAACGATTAGAAATCGGTTGAATTTGATGATATGCTGTTGAAAATGGACAGGGAAAGGCAGAGATGGTGCGAGTGGCGAAGAAAATTGCAAAAACCAATGCAGCCCGAATATTGGATAAAGAAAACATTTCCTATGACATTCTTCAATATGAACCCGGCGATGGGTTAAACGACGGCGTCTCCGTTGCTGCCAAGATTGGCCAGGATGCAGAATTGGTCCATAAAACCTTGGTGACCGTCGGCAGCTCCAAACAGCATTACGTATTCATCATTCCCGTGGACGAGGAGCTGGATTTAAAAGCGGCGGCCAAAGCGGCAGGCGAGAAAAGGATTGAAATGATTGCGGTCAAAGATCTCCA
Organism: Planococcus ruber; assembly: GCF_022819085.1. Classification (GTDB taxonomy): domain Bacteria; phylum Bacillota; class Bacilli; order Bacillales_A; family Planococcaceae; genus Planococcus; species Planococcus ruber. The sequence goes on from NZ_JALHAG010000001.1 coordinate 1,159,887, forward strand.
AAGCTTGACCGGCTACATCCGCGGAGGCTGCTCGCCGCTCGGCATGAAAAAATTGTTTCCCACTTTTATTTCAGCATCTGCCGAACATCGGGATAAAATGATCGTATCGGCTGGAAAAATCGGCATGCAGCTAAAGCTTCAGCCGACTGAGCTGGCGAAAGCGACAAACGCCAAATTCGCCGCAATTACCACTACGGCTGATTGAAAAATCCGTCCATTCACTTGAGTGGATGGATTTTTCATAATACATAACAGAAAGAAGGATAAAAATGAGGCGTTCGCTTTTTTACCGCTGGCTGTTTTTCATTGTCGGCTTGATCATCATGTCTTTCGGTTTTACGCTGGTCCTAAAAGCGGACAAACTGGGCATCAGCCCATGGGACGTGCTGCACGTAGGGCTGCACCTGAACTTCGGTTTGACGATTGGCAGCTGGGTCGTCATCATGGGGCTAGCTATTATTTTGTTCACGATGCTTTTCACGAAAAAGCTGCCGCAAATCGGCGCGTTCTTAAACATGCTGCTGGTGGGCGTTTTTATCGATATTTTCAATTTCCTGATTCCGGATATTGCGACGTGGACTGGCCAAGTGCTGATCTTGATTGCCGGAATCATCATCTCCGGCTACGGCGTCGGAATTTATGTAGCGCCAAAAATCGGTGCGGGGCCGCGTGATGGGCTCATGCTCGTCATCAACGAAAAAACGGGCATCAGCATCAGCTGGGCAAAGACCATCATCGAAGTATTTGCCGCAGTGGCGGGCTGGCTGCTCGGCGGTCCGGTGGGAATCGGGACAATTGCTGTGGCCCTGTTAACCGGCAAAATCGTTCAAGCCGCCTTGCCTTTATTCGAAAAAATGCTTACGAAAATCATTGGGAGAAAAAGCGATGTTCCGCCCGTTTTGAAGATCTAGCGCCCGGTTCAGAGAGTTGAATCCGGGCTCTTTTTATGGTATAAATAAAACCTAGTAAGTCTATTGGTTTTATAGAAAAACCGACTAAAGGAGAATTAAAAATGGGACGAGAGTTCGTAGAAATTTTTGATGAATGGGTTCACACGTATGATGATTCTGTAAATGGAAAAGACAAAGAATACGAAGATGTCTTCGTTAAATATAATGAGATTCTGCAAGCAGTCGCAGACCAGGCAATCGGCCCGGTTATCGAGTTTGGGGTCGGCACGGGCAATTTGACGCAAAAGATGGTGGATCGCGGACTTGAAGTGGTGGGCATTGAGCCGAACCAGGCAATGCGCGAAGCGACAGCAGCGAAATTCCCATCACTGAAAATCATCGACGGCGATTTTTTAGAGTTTGAACAGCCGGTCGAAGTGAAAAGCTTCACGAGTACGTATGCATTCCACCACTTGACCGATGCGGAGAAAGCGGAGGCATTTAAGCTTTATGCTGAAAAGCTTCCGGCAGGCGGAAAAGTAGTATTTGCAGACACCGTTTTTAAATCGGAGGAAGCAAAACAGCAAATGATTGAATTTGAAGAGTCGCGTGGGTATGCTAATCTAGTAGAAGATTTAAATCGCGAATATTACACGACGTTGCCGGTGATGAAAGAATTGATCGAAGCAGCAGGATTTGAAGTTGAATTTACGCAGCTCAATAATTACGTCTGGTTGATTGATGCGACAAAGAAAAGCGGAAACGGCCGTTAAGCTCCGAAAGGCATAAGACGGACCACCGAAGCGGCGTATTCTGCCGCATAGGTGGGATGGCTTATGACCCGAGGAGTTGGCCGTTGGAGACTGGACAAAAAGAAAAGCGGAAACGGCCGTTAAGCTCCGAAAGGCATAAGACGGACCACCGAAGCGGCGTATTCTGCCGCATAGGTGGGATGGCTTATGACCCGAGGAGTTGGCCGTTGGAGACTGGACAAAAAAGAAAAGGAGACGATTCACTTGAAAAAAATGAACGTTGAAAGCTTTAACTTAGACCATACAAAAGTAGTAGCGCCTTATGTACGCTTAGCTGGCGAAAAAACAGGGGCAAATGGCGATACCATCAAAAAATACGATATCCGTTTCAAACAGCCGAACAAAGAGCACATGGATATGCCAGGCCTCCATTCGCTTGAGCACATGATGGCAGAACATAGCCGCAACCACTCAGACCAAATCATCGACATCGGGCCAATGGGCTGCCAGACCGGCTTTTACCTGTCAGTCATCAACCACGATGATTACGAAGACATTCTGCGCATTTTGGAAAACACGTTGACGGACGTGATTGCAGCTGACGAAGTGCCTGCGTGCAACGAAGTCCAATGCGGATGGGCTGCTAGCCATAGCTTGGAAGGTGCGAAAGAATTAGCGCGTGAAATGCTGGCTAAAAAAGACGAATGGCGCCAAGTGTTCGCCGAAGAAACTGTTTAAGGGGAATGGGCATGAACGTTGCAACGAGCATCCAGCAATTGATCGGAAACACCCCGGTACTGGAATTGACGAATATCGACATTCCGAATGGCTGCCGGATTTTTGCCAAACTCGAATTCTTTAACCCGGGCGGCAGCGTAAAAGACCGCCTGGGCGTTTCATTGATAGAAGACGCAGAGCAGCGGGGCGTTTTGAAGCCCGGCGGAACAATGATCGAACCGACAGCCGGCAATACAGGCATCGGCTTAGCAATTGCTGCGATCGGCAAAGGCTATCAAGTGAAATTCGTTGTACCTGAGAAATTCAGCCAAGAAAAGCAGGCGTTGATGCGTGCACTTGGAGCTGAAGTGATCAATACGCCAACGGAACTCGGGATGAAAGGCGCAATTGCAAAAGCAAATGAATTAGCGAAAGAGCTGGATGCGTTCTCTCCCTCCCAATTTTCGAACCCGGCAAATCCGGAAACGTATGTCCGGACACTCGGCCCTGAATTGTGGGAAGCGCTGGACGGCAAAATCGACGTATTTGTCGCAGGTGCTGGATCCGGCGGGACCTTTGCCGGGACCTCACGATTTTTAAAGTTAAAACGGGAAACCATCAAGACGGTAATTGTGGAACCGGAAGGCTCCATCATCAATGGCGGGGAATCCGGCCCCCATTTAACGGAAGGCATCGGCATGGAGTTTTTGCCTGCCTATATGGACGCGTCCCATTTCGAGTCTATCCACACCATCCTGGATAAAGAAGCATTTGCCGCTGTCGGCGAATTGGCGAGAAAAGAAGGTTTATTGGTCGGAAGCTCTTCAGGTGCAGCCTTTGTTGCTGCGATGAGAGAAGCGGAGACAGCAAAACCGGGAAGCCACATTGTCACGATTTTTGCGGATTCAAGCGAACGTTATATGAGCCAGAATATTTACGGAAGAACATTTGAGGAGGATCATTCATGAAACCGAAAACAAGATTAATCCATGGCGGCATTTTTGGAGATGAAGCAACAGGTGCCGTTTCTACACCGATTTACCAAGTAAGCACATACAAACAGGAAGCTGTTGGGAAATTCAAAGGCTATGAATATTCCCGTACAGGAAATCCGACGCGCCATGCACTCGAAGAATTGATTGCAGACGTGGAATACGGACATGCCGGGTTTGCATTCGGCTCCGGGATGGCAGCGATTTCTTCTGTGATGATGCTCTTTTCAGCTGGCGACCACATCATCTTGACGGATGATGTATACGGCGGAACATACCGCGTCGTCAATAAAGTCTTGAACCGCTTCGGCCTTGAATTTACTTTCGTAGATACAGGCGATTTAGAAGCGATTGAAGCTGCTGTTAAAGAAAATACGAAAGCGATTTTCATCGAAACACCGACGAACCCTTTATTGAAAGTAACGGATATCGAAGCGGTTTCGGCTTATGCAAAATCGAAGAACCTCTTAACAATTGTCGACAATACATTCATGACGCCTTATTTGCAGAACCCATTGAAATTGGGCGCAGATATTGTCTTGCATAGTGCGACAAAATACATCGGCGGACACAGTGACGTCGTGGCGGGACTTGTCGTCGTCAACTCGGAGCAATTAGCGACTGACTTGCATTTCGTCCAAAATTCCGTCGGCGCCATCCTTGGGCCGCAAGATTCTTGGCTGTTGATGCGTGGGTTGAAGACGTTGGGAATCCGCATGGAAGAAGCGGTATCGAACGCTCAAAAAATCGCTGAATTCCTGGACCAGCACGAAGCGGTCAACGCTGTCATCTACCCGGGATTGCCGAATCACACCGGACATGAATTGATGAAAAAACAGGCAACCGGTTTTGGTGCCATGATTTCATTTGATGTCGGAAGCAAAGAAAAAGCTGATGAATTATTGGCGAAATTGCGTTACTTTACACTTGCTGAAAGTTTAGGCGCCGTTGAAAGTTTGATTTCGGTTCCTGCGCAAATGACGCATGCTTCGATTCCAGTTGAACGCCGCGGAGAGCTTGGCATTCTAGAAGGTCTTGTGCGGATTTCAGTAGGAATTGAAGACGTGGAAGACTTGATCGAAGATCTTGAAAATGCATTGAACTAAATGATGATAAAAAACCGCCGTATGGCGGTTTTTTTTATTTCTAAAGAACTAGGAAAATCCCGAAACGGAAGAATTTTTAAAAATGACGAAAAAAACATAGAAAAAAATATCTAAAATTCCGAAATCCGAAATAAACCATTTACCTCATTCGTCTGAATAGTCTGCATGCTATTATTTTATTCAGCTATAAAATTCTGACAATTCGAGAGGGGTAAAAAGAACATGGTTAAAAGCAAATGGGTTTCCATTCTTTCAGCAAGTGCTCTGGCATTGTCGCTAATGGTGCCGGCAGCAGCTGCACCAACAGAAGCGGCAACAACATCAACGACAAAAGCGGAATGGAACAGCGAGCGCTACGGAGACCGTGTCGACATCGACCAGACGTTGAATGAGATGGCGCAAGACGAAGCATTCATGAAGCAAGCGGACAAAAAAATCAAAGCACAGGCGGGTGAAGTAGCAGCTGCCGGCGCTAAAGCAACAGCTGATGGGCCATTTACATATGATGGAGGAACGAAGAAATTCCTTGACCGCAACTTGTCGTTTAAAGACTTTACTTTGCGCAGTGTCGGCGAAAATGTGGAAATCTGGGTAGCCAATGACCTGGCTTACGGTCCGGACAACCCGAAACCCGCTGATGTGGTAACGCAGGCGCAAGTTGATAAATTGAAAGATGAATTCGACAGCAATATTTATCCGAAAGCGACTGGATTCTTCGGAATGCCGGATCAGCTCGACGGTTCAAATGCGACGGTTCCAGGAATGGTCGGATTGCCGGATGATTATTACGAAGGATCGGACAAAGTCATCATGCTTGTCGACAACGTAAAGGATGAAGGCTGGAACAACCCGTCGTACCCATTCTTTGTAGCCGGCTTCTTCTGGCAGACGCTTGAAAACTATACAGACCGCAACATCATTACCATCGATACGAACTCATGGGAAACGCGTCTTGAGACGACGTTCTTCGGAACGACAATCCACGAATTGCAGCATTTGATCCATGCGGACAACGACCCATCAGAGGAAACGTGGTTAAACGAAGGGATGTCTACTTTCTCTGAGTATCTTGGCGGTTATGGCCACGATGCAGGATCGATCAACTTCTACTTGGACCACCCGGAAAACTCACTCGTGAGCTGGGACGAACACGGTACAGCTGAAACCGGTCCGGAAACCATTGCGGATTACGGACAAGTGTATTTATTCACCCTTTATATGTATGACAAATTTGGCCAGGAATTCATCCGTGAATTGGCAGTCAACGGCGAAAAACAGGGCATGTCCAGTGTAGACCAAGTGCTGAAAGACTACGGCACGAATAAAACTTTCCTGGAAGTCTACCAGGATTTCATGACGGCATTGACGCTTGATAGCTCAGCAGTCGACAGTGACTACAACATCGACAGCATTGACCTCCGCAACCTGCCAGTTGGCACGGATGGAAAAGTGCGCGGCAAAACAATCGACTTTGAAAGCGCAAAAACGTATGAAAAAGAAGGCGTTCCGGCATGGGGCGGCGACTTTAAAGAATTTAACTTCGGCAAAGATGTACGCGGCTTGAAATTTGACGGCGTCGACTTCCTGCCGCTGCAATGGAGCACAGTTGCGGATCCTAAAGGGTCCGGCAAACAAGTGCTGCATCCGAATAACGGAGACGAGGCAGACCAGGCATTGATTTTTGGTGCAACGGTTCCGACGGCAAATCCGACATTAACATTTGACCACTACTACGATATTGAAGAACAATGGGACTTCGGCATGGTCCAAGTTTCAACAGATAACGGCGAAACATGGAAATCGCTTGAAAACCAAAATACACGCAGCGATGTTGTGGAAGAAGGCTACCCGACTATTAAAGAAAATGTTCCAGGATTCACAGGAACGAACGGCGATTGGGCGACAGAAACATTTGACTTGTCCGCTTATGCCGGCAAAGACGTATTGGTTTCATTCCGCAATTTGACAGACTGGGGCTCAAACAACCCGGGCTGGTACATCAAAGATGTGAAACTTGGCAATTTCTCGAATGACGGTTCTTCAACAGACGCATTCCAGTCGCTGGGACAGTTGAAAGGCGACTACGTGAATTTCACAACGACGTTCATCCAAACGAAGAAAAACGGCAAAGAGCGCGTATTCCACGTGAATCCTTACAACGTGACAAACCAGCAGGCATTGGATCTGAAGCAAGTGCTTCGTGAAGGCAATGTGAAAATGATTACGTCTTATGCAGCAGCAGAAGGCCAAAAAGAAGCGCAGGAATTCAGCTACGAAGTCCTGTATAAAGACCAAAAAGGAAAAGATAAAAAAGACAACAAGAACAAAGGCAAGGGCAATAACAACGGAAAAGGCAATGGCAATAAATAAGCGGGAAGCGGACCTCGGTCCGCTTTTTCTTTTGGCCGGTTTTCTTTTCAGTTTGGAGAAGATTGCCGTTATGGTAAGATGGAAAGTGAAAACGTTTGCGAAAGGAAGAGGACATTGTCAAAAAAACTAGATGCATTTTTAGATCAAAACCTTGGCGAATTAAAAGAGCAGGGCTTATATAATGAAATCGATCCAGTGGAAGGGCCGAACGGGGCAATCATCAAAGTCCGCGGCAAAGATTTGATTAACTTATCTTCAAACAACTACTTGGGGCTTGCGACAAACGAAGATTTGAAGCAAGTGGCAAAAGACGCGATCGATAAATACGGCGTCGGTGCTGGTGCAGTCCGTACAATCAACGGAACGTTGGACATCCATGTGAAATTGGAAGAAAAGCTTGCGGAGTTCAAGGGAACAGAAGCGGCCATTTCCTACCAATCCGGATTCAACTGCAACATGGCAGCGATTTCTGCAGTGATGGACAAGAATGATGCCATTCTTTCCGATCAGCTGAACCACGCGTCCATCATTGACGGCTGCCGCTTGTCAAAAGCGAAAATCATCGCCTTCAAACATTCGGATATGGAAGACCTTCGCGCGAAAGCGAAAGAAGCGACAGAATCCGGTTTGTACAATAAAGTCATGGTCATTACAGACGGCGTATTCTCCATGGACGGCGATATCGCGAAGCTTCCAGAGATTGTGGAAATCGCAAAAGAATTTGATTTGATTACATACGTTGACGATGCGCACGGTTCGGGCGTTACCGGCAAAGGGAAAGGGACCGTGAAGCATTTCGGCCTTGAAAAAGAGATCGACATGCAAATGGGCACCTTGTCTAAAGCAGTCGGCGTAGTCGGCGGCTATGTAGCCGGCAAGAAAAACCTGATCGACTGGCTGAGAGTCCGTTCACGCCCGTTCTTGTTCTCGACCGCGGTAACACCGGGGGACGTAGCGGCGATCATTTCGGCCTTGCAGATGATCATCGATTCGACCGAACTGCACGACAAACTATGGGACAACGGCGATTACTTGAAAAAAGGCTTGAAAGAGCTTGGCTTCAATATCGGAGATTCGGAAACGCCGATCACACCTTGCATCATCGGCGACGAGAAGCTTACACAACAGTTCTCGAAGCGCTTGTTTGAAGAAGGCGTCTATGCGAAATCTATCGTCTTCCCAACGGTTCCTAAAGGCACAGGACGCGTCCGCAACATGCCGACAGCGGCCCATACAAAAGAAATGCTCGACGAAGCGATCGAAGTATACGCGCGCGTCGGAAAAGAACTTGGCGTTATCCAATAACACACAAAAACACGCTCAGCCAATAGCAGCTGGGCGTGTTTTATTTTCCAGATTAAGGATTTACTTTCCTTGAAGGCTCAAATACTTTCCGTGCCAAGCGAAATACTTTCCCAAGCAAGCCATTTACTCCCTTTGAATCAAGAAATACTTTCCGTCCTCATATTTTGCTCCTCAAAATAAAGGGCCGCAAACATTTTTGCCGCAACAAGCATCGCACGCTCATCGAAATCGAATTTTTCATGATGATGCGGGTAGCTTAAACGTTCATCGGCCATTTTCGCTCCGACGAAAAAGTAAGCACCTGGACGTTCTTGCGTGAAATAAGCGAAATCTTCCACTGGCATGATGGGTTCCGTTTCGACCACCCGTTCTTCGCCAATGGCTTGGGTAGCAGCTCGGCGTACCACTTCAACCGCCTCCGGATGATTCCATAAGGAAATATAGCCGGCTTCAATCGTCACTTCCGCTTCGGCACCCATTGCCCGCGCCACATTTTCAGCAATCGCTTGGACCCGCTCGGTTGCCAACTTCCGCAGTTCGGGATCGAATACACGAATTGTCCCTTCAAGCACCGCTTCGCTTGGAATGGCGTTATCGGCATCGCCTGCATGGAATTTTCCGATCGACACCACCAATTCTTTCAGCGGATCGGCATTCCGGCTGACGATCGATTGCAGAGCAATCATAATGTGGCTGGCTGCAAGAATCGGGTCTACACCGGTATGCGGTTCTGCACCGTGGGTTCCATAGCCGCGAACAACGATTTTTAAGGTATCTTCAGAAGCCTGCAAAAAGCCATCGCGCACGAAAACGTTGCCGCTTTCCATCTTGCTTTGAAGATGGGCGCCGTAAATCGCATCGACGCCGTCCAGGCAGCCGTCTGCAATCATTGATTGCGCTCCGCCCGGCGCCACTTCTTCACCGAATTGATGGATCAGCACAATTGTGCCAGGCAATTGGTCTTTGATTGAAACCATCGCTTTCGCAAAAGCGAGCAAAGCTGCTGTATGGCCGTCATGGCCGCAGGCGTGCATCACGCCAGGCACAGTCGATTTATAAGCGACTTCTTTTTGGTCAGTGATCGGCAACGCATCGAAATCAGCACGAAAAGCGATCGTTTTGCCGGGCAGGCGTCCATGGATGGTACCGACTACACCGCGGCCGCCAACGTTCCGGCGAACTTCAATCCCTATATTTTCTAATTGCTGTGCGATAAATTCCGGCGTATGGACTTCCTGGTGGGAAAGCTCTGGATGCATGTGCAGATAGCGGCGTGTTTCCACCATTTCTGCATAAAGTGACTCAATCTTTTCCTCTATCAATGGTTTCATTCTTTCGACTCTCCTTCAAAGCTGATAGTTTCAGTATACAATAAAACCGTTAGATAGAATAAAAAACAAGAAAATAGAATAATAATACAAAAAGAAACCCGCTGCCAATAACGGCTGCGGGTTTAAATAACATCTGTTTTTTGAATCAAGTTCAGGAATTGCTGGGTACGGGCTTCTTTTGGATGTCCGAAAATATCCTCAGGTTTGCCGCGTTCAATGATGTGCCCGCCGTCCATGAAGAGGACTTCATCAGCCACGCCTTTGGCAAAGCGCATTTCGTGGGTGACCACGACCATCGTCATGCCTTCTGACGCTAAATCTTTCATAACTTGCAGCACTTCGCCCACAAGTTCAGGATCCAGCGCTGAAGTCGGTTCATCAAACAGCATCACTTTTGGTTCAAGTGCAAGCGCGCGGGCGATGCCGACACGCTGCTGCTGTCCGCCGGATAACTGAAACGGGTATTCGTTCACTTTATCCCCGAGGCCGACTTTCGCAAGCAATTGCTCCGCTTTTTTGCGGGCAGCGGCTTTGTCCTGCCCTTGTACCGTTACAGGGCCTTCCATGACGTTTTCAAGCGCCGTCATATGAGGGAATAGATTATAGTGCTGGAACACCATCGCAGATTGTTTCCGGAAAGCGTTCACTTTTTTCTTCGGAACCGGCTTTGCAAAATCGACCGATTGTTCATCGATGGAAATAACGCCGGCAGAAGGGGTTTCTAAAATATTCAAACAGCGCAGGAAAGTCGTTTTACCGGATCCGGAAGGTCCGATGACCACAACGGCCTGGCCTTTTTTCACTTCCAAGTCGATGCCTTTTAAGACTTCCAAGTCGCCGAACTTCTTATGCAAATTCTTTATCCTAATCATAGTTCGCTCCTCACTGCAACCAGTGCTTTATTATTCGCTCCATAACCATTCATCATCGTGAAACGTAGCGGTCAAACCGGTTTTCCAGACGGCCTTGTCCGACAGATAGAAGGAAACAGACGACCCAATAGATCAGGGCGGCTTGGCCGTATAGTAATAGGAATTCATAGTTGGTCGCAGCGATTTGCTGGGCAATGCGGAACATTTCCGTTACGAGAATGAGTGATGCCAGCGAAGTATCTTTCACGAGACTAATGAACGTATTGGATAGCGGCGGAACCGAAACGCGGGCCGCTTGCGGCAAAATAATGCGGCGAAGCGACTGGACATACGTCATGCCGATTGTATCGGCAGCTTCCCATTGGCCTTTCGGAATCGAAAGGATGGATGCGCGGATGACTTCGGATGCGTATGCGCCGACATTCAAGGAAAAGCCGATGACCGCAGCCGGGAACGGATCAATCGTTACCCCGAGCGACGGGAGGCCATAGAATAAGATGAATAATTGAACGAGCAAAGGAGTGCCGCGGATGATGGATACGTAGATCCGGGCAATCACTTGCAGAATTTTGATCGTAGAAATACGTGCCAACGCTGTCAAAACTGCTAATATCAGACCGATGATAAAAGAAATAATCGACAAAGGGACAGTAAACTGGATCAGCCCTTCCAAAAGGGGCAGCCAGGACGTCTGGGAGATGTCGACTAGCCGCTCCATACGGACAGGATCAGAAAAAATACTATTCAAGTACATTTTCGCCGAACCATCTTTCGGAAATTTCATCATACGTGCCGTCTTCAATCATTTCGGCAAGGGCTTTATTTGCTTCTTCTACAATTGCACCGCTGTCTTTGCGGAACAATAAGGCACTTTTCGCTGCATCGTCTGCTTCATCGACAATTTCGATGTTCGCATCCGGACGTTGTTTCAGGAAATCAAGTACAGTCAAATTATCGTTTACCGTCGCTTCGACGCGGCCCGAATTCAATAGTTCGATCGCTTGGTTGAATCCTTCAACGCCTTCAATTTCTGCTCCGTAAGAACGTGCAGTTTCTGCGTAGTTGCTTGTCAAAGATTGAGCGGAAAGTTTTCCTTCCAAATCCTCAAAGCTTTTGATTTCGCCATTGCCTTTCGCAACAACCAATACAGCAGTAGAAGTGATGTAAGGATCTGAGAAATCGTAGCTTGCCAGGCGCTCTTCGTTAATGCCGACTTGGTTCGCTACCATATCGAAGCGGCTTGCATCAAGTCCTGCAAAAATTGCATCCCATTGAGTTTCCAGGAATTCGACTTCAACGCCTAAGCGCTTTCCGACTTCGCGTGCAATTTCAACATCAAATCCGGTCAATTCGCCGGAGTCGTCATGGAACGTGAAAGGAGGGTATGTGCCTTCCGTCCCAACGATCAATTTGCCTTCTTCTTGGACTTCAGCCAGCAAATCGCCTTCTGAGCTGCTCGAACCGCCAGAGCCTGCTGCATCGTCTGTCGTCGGGTCTTCTTCTGGAGAGCCCCCGCCGCAAGCTGCCAATACAAGTGCGGCAATCAATAATAGTAGTGCAAAACTAAATTTTTTCATGAAATAAATGCCTCCATTCTTATCTGTTTATTAACGGCCTTTCCAAATTCCACACAAAAGGCATTCCCGTCTGTTTCGCATAATATACCCCTCTTCCAGAAGAGGGAAACTAACGCAATAAAACACAGTGGAATACTTGGTTTAAAACTTAAAAAAAAGCGATTAATAAGTTCTGCTCAGGCCTTAAATAGGCTGGAACAACTTTCTCATTATAGCATCGGCCAATCAAGAGATACAAGTGAACTGTTTAGCCTATTTCGGCACAAATCCAGTGAAATTCATTGTATTTTTAAAGAGAACAAATTATAATGGCTAGATAGAAAAGCTTAATTAATCAATGTTTATATTGAATTTAATGTATTTATACAGAGGACAAATGTTTTATTTGAGAGGAGCACATAAAATGAAACGAATAATGATCACGGGAGCCCTTGGGCAGATTGGTTCAGAGTTGACCACAAAACTGCGCACAATTTACGGAGCAGACAATGTTTTGGCGACAGATATCCGCGCAACGAATGATGAGAGCGGCCCTTTTAACGTATTGGATGTCACAGACGGACAAAAGATGCACGATTTGGCAAAAGACTTTGAGGCGGATACCATCATGCACATGGCGGCTTTGCTGTCAGCGACGGCTGAAGAAAAGCCGCTGCTTGCCTGGAACTTGAATATGGGCGGCCTGGTGAATGCGCTGGAAGCGGCGCGCGAATTGGATATGCAATTCTTCACGCCAAGCTCCATCGGTGCATTCGGTCCATCAACGCCGAAAAAAAATACGCCGCAAGATACATTGCAGCGTCCGACCACGATGTACGGGGTCAATAAAGTTTCAGGAGAGCTTCTATGCGATTATTATTTCCAGAAGTTCGGGCTTGATACACGCGGCGTCCGTTTCCCGGGATTGATTTCTTATGTAGCTCCTCCAGGCGGCGGCACGACCGACTATGCCGTGGACATCTATTATAAGGCAGTCGAGCAGAAGAGCTACGAATCGTTTATTGCAAAAGGAACGTATATGGACATGATGTATATGCCGGATGCGCTTCAAGCAATCGTCGATTTGATGGAAGCAGACGCTTCGAGATTAGAGCACCGCAATGCTTTCAATGTGACGGCCATGAGTTTTGAGCCGGAGCAGATTGCCGCTTCGATCCAAAAGCACATTCCGGATTTCAACATGACTTATCGTGTCGACCCGGTTCGCCAAGCGATTGCAGACAGCTGGCCGGACAGCATTGATGCCTCAGCTGCGCAAAAAGAGTGGGGCTTTAAAGCCCAGTACGATCTGGATGCCATGACGGCAGACATGCTGGAAAAGTTGAAAAAAAAATTCATGCACGCTTAATCGAATAAAGAAAATGCCCTTCGCAGCTGCGAAGGGCATTTTCTTTATTCTAAAACAATAGATGGGCAATTCCTGCAACGATCGGCAATGCGATGATCGTGCGAAGCAAGAAAATGACGACCAAGTCGAAGATATTGACCGGGATTTTCGATCCAAGGAGCAAACCGCCGACTTCAGACATGTAGATCAATTGAGTCACGGACATCGTCGCAACGACAAAACGGGTCATATCCGATTCAATGCCTTCAGCCAGAAGGGAAGGCAGGAACATGTCTGCAAAACCGACGACCATCAGTTGAGCCGCTTCAGCCGCTTCAGGAATGCCGAGCAAGTTCAAGTAAGGGACGAAAGGTGTTCCGAGTACAGAGAAGACAGGTGTATACTCTGCTAAGATCAACGCTACAGTACCGAATGCCATAACGACCGGTGCTACGCCAATCCACATATCCAAGACGTTTTTAAACCCATCTTTGAAAAATTCTTTGATGGATTTGTTTTCAGATGCTTTCGTTAAGGCATTTTCAACGCCGTGAGAAGCAACGCTGTATCCTTCAGGAACTTCTTCTGATTGAGATTCCTGCGGATCGCCATTCATGAAATTGGTCGACTTTTGGGCAAGCGGATAGATGCGCGGCATGATGAGCGCAAGAACAATGCCTGCCAAAATAACTGTACCGTAATATGGCAAGAAATATTGGCCTAATCCGACCTGCTGGATGACAACGATAGCGAACGTGATGGAAACAACGGAAAAAGTCGTTCCGATAATTGCTGCTTCACGCTGCGTATATTTGTTTTGGATATACTGATTATTTGTCAGTAAGACCCCGATCGTTCCATCTCCAACCCAAGATGCCAATGCATCAATAGAAGAGCGGCCAGGAAGGCGGAAAAGAGGCCGCATAATTTTCACCATCATGGTTCCAAAGAATTCCAGAAGGCCAAAATTCATCAGGAGCGGCAAGAACAAACCGGCAAAGAGGAAAATCGTAAATAAGAAAGACAGAAGTCCGTCACCGGATAAGAGCATTCCGCCGGTATTTTCACTCCAGACAGCTTCAGGTCCGATTTGGAACAAGACCATGACAGCAAAAACTGCACCAAGAATGCGGACAATTGTCCAAAATAAATTTACATTGAATAATTTTTCGAAAAATGATACCGAGTGATGCTCATTCACTTTTTTTGCAATCGCTGTTATTGAACCAACAGCTGCAATGATCAAAATCCCCATCATAATCCAAGGGACAACGGATTCAATGGCACCAGCCATCAGGTTTGCCAACACGGCAATGGTGACCATCCAGACCGTTTCGTCTCCATCTTTTGTTGGAATTGGCACTAAGAAGAGCAAAATTCCCAACAAGGAAGGAAGCAGGAACAAAATCCAAGTTGAAGCCGAAAACTTTTTCACAAATAAATCCCCTTTTCTCTGTGCATGAAAACACAACATTAATACTAATTATACAACAATATCCCCAATGAAACCGCTGTATAATCAATGTTTATATTATCTGAAAACAGCACAGAAAAATACCCTTATTTTCAAAAAGAAAATAAGGGTATTTTTGTTAAAACGTTTCTTCGAAATCCTGGTCCCAGCGGTAATTATAGAAACGTTCTTTCGTGAGCCAGTTTTCAGTTTCCTGATCGCCTTGCGCCAATTTGTTTTCCATTTCTTCAAGCATCCATACCGTCTGCGAAATATGGGCTTTCATCGCGCCCATCTTTTGGTCGCGGACAGCTGATACATCATGCAGGACGTCCGGAGCGCCGAGAACTTCCAATGTGTTATTGGCAAAAGCGACACAATGGAGTTTCGGACGGTCTTCCATCCGCCGTACGGCACGCACAACCGCACGTGCCGTCGCTTCATGGTCCGGATGCACAGAAAGGTTCGGATAGAACGTGATGATCAATGAAGGATTCAGTTCGTTGATCAAGTCGGTCATCATGCCGACCATTTTTTCGTCGTCTTCAAATTCAACGGTCTTGTCCCGAAGCCCCATCATCCGTAAATCGGTCAACCCCATCGCGTCAGCCGAAGCCTGCAGTTCTTTTTTGCGGATTTCCGGCAGCGATTCGCGGGTAGCGAAAGGCGGATTGCCTAAATTGCGGCCCATTTCGCCAAGCGTCAGGCAAGCATAAGTAACCGGGGTGCCGCGTTTAATATGGGTCGAGATGGTCCCGGAAACGCCGAAGGCTTCATCATCCGGGTGAGGGAAAACCACCAATACGTGGCGTTCTTGTGGAATTGTCATTTCGTCTGCCTCCTTAATAGCTGAACGGTGTTTCGCTGATTTCAAGCGCTACCGCCAATTTTCCTGATCCGTCGTGGCCAGCCAGCAATAATCGGCCGTGCTCGTCTAATTCATAGTGCGTAATGCCTTGGGCGTAAACCCAGCCATGCGGCAGCTTCAATCCGACTCGGTGCGGGCTGTCGCCGACCACTTTGCCAAGTTCGTAGTTAATGACGACATTGCGGATAAAAGCTCCGGCATTGAAAAACCCTTCATTAAAATGAGTCGCATAAGAGCCATTCGTCGTTTCCAGATGCAAATAGACATCTCTATTAGCGAAGGCATCCAAGTGGACTTGCAATTTTTTTACTTCAACTAATTCCATTTCTTTCACTCCTCAGACATTCCGTATTCTTTTAGTATAGGGAATTAGGGGCAAGAATGCGATTAGGATGCTTTACGGAAACCGAAATAATGCTATCATAATGAATGAAAGAATTTTCGAACAAAAGGGATGGCTAAATTGGGAATTATATGGAGATTTGTGTTTTCGCTGCTTGGGATCGTTTTAATCAGCGGTTTCCCCGTACTTATCGGGGGATTGATGGAAGGCGAACTGAGATTGAGCGAGTATCTTTCGTCGCTTCAAGGCGTACTGAAAGAAATTTGGCCGCTGCAGGAGTTTTCTGTGATGAATCTGCGGACGGGACGGGAAATGTTCTTATTTCCAACGATTGCCGAATACATACTTTATTCTTTGCAAATTTTGTTTTTAGCATTTGCGGCAGCGGCAGCTTTTGCTCTCGCATTTACTGTGTTGACAATGCTGTTATCGGAAAAGGCCCGAGAGCGGGTAAAGCTCTTTTTGTACTTTCTGGAGTCGCTTCCGGATCTGCTCATCATCATGGCAGCTCAGCTCGGCATCATTTTCATCTATTTAAAAACGGATGTCTTAATCTCTAAGATTGCGGTAGTAGGCGGCGACCGGATCTATTGGCTTCCGGTTCTCTGTTTGGCGATATTGCCGATGATCCAGCTTTACCGGCTGTGCATGCTGACTTTCCAGGAAGAAGAACGGCAAATGTATGTTGAACTTGCACGGTCGCTCGGTTTTTCGAAAGTTTTCATCGTATGGATCCATATGTTCCGGAATGCGATCATTTCGGTATTTTTCCAATCCAAGAAAACGATTTGGTTTATGTTGTCGAATCTGTTTGTCTTAGAATTGATGTTCAATATGCCGGGTATTATGCTGTTCATGCGCGACAATATGTCGCCTGAAGTGTTCCTCGTGGCGATTTTCAGCTTTTTCTTGCCGATGTTTCTTCTCTACAGCGTAGGCGAGTGGTTTTTCCTCCGCCATTTCCGTGGAAAGGAAGTGGCGTAAATGTGGAAGCAGCCTTATTTTGCCATTGGCTTCAGCCTAATGGCTTTGCTCCTTTTCGGAAGCTTTGCCTTTGAATGGATTTTTGGCAATGTGCCAAAGCAAATCTTTTTTATCGAAGAAAATGGACGGGCCGTGGAAGGGCCGCCGATTTCGCCGAAATGGGAATTTCCGCTTGGAACCGACCAGTATGGCTATGACCTCTTTGGCAAAATCATGCTTGGCGGAAAATACACCATTATCGCTGCACTCGCAGTCGCTGCAATTCGAATGCTAATTGCCGTGCCGTTCGGCTATTTGCTTGGGACTTACCTGCAAAAGCATCGTGCATGGATTGGCGGACTTGCCGATTCGCTTCACTACATCCCTTTGACTTTATTTGCGGCTTATGTACTGTATCCCGTTCTTTGGATGCCGCCGGAAGGATTTGCAAATGGAGTGTGGGAGCGCATCGCGATCCAAGTTGTCTTAATGTCATTATTGACGATGCCGGTCGTGGCTGTATTAGTAGGGAACGAAGCGGCGCTTCTATACCGCAAAGAATACGTTCTCGCTTCCCGTGTATTGGGAGCAGGGCGTTTCCGGATTATCCGAAAGCACCTGTATCCGCAAATGCGTGAAAAACTGGCGGTTCTGTACGGCCAACAGGTGATGGAGACTTTTATCGTGATGGCTCACCTCAGTTTGCTGAATTTATTCCTCGGCGGGACAAAAGTCAGCTACGATCCGTTGTTCGGCGATCCGCCCATGTCCATTTCATATGAATGGGCAGGACTGTTCGGTTCAACTTTCCGTTATCTCCAAGGGGCGCCGTGGCTGCCTTTATATCCGGTCTTTTTTATT
This sequence comes from Planococcus ruber, assembly GCF_022819085.1. Classification (GTDB taxonomy): domain Bacteria; phylum Bacillota; class Bacilli; order Bacillales_A; family Planococcaceae; genus Planococcus; species Planococcus ruber. The sequence goes on from NZ_JALHAG010000001.1 coordinate 1,177,614, forward strand.
GCCCTGGCAATATTGTCCGTCTCTTTCATGATGGAAGGATATTTGCGTTCGAAAAACCCTCAGGTGAAAAAGCGCAAAGGTATCGCTTCGCCATCAGAAAACATCGTGGAATGGAATAAAGAACAATTGCGGGAGAAAATGATCCGTTTAAAAAACCCTCACGATTTGTGAGGGTTTTGTTTTTTATTCTGCCAATAAAGAATAAGGACTACAACGGCCATGCCAAGGTAGAGGCCGCTTGCGCTAATGATCAGCTCTGTCGTTTCATTGTATTGAAAGAACTGCAGAATGAAATCCGGACCGAATAGAAACAGCGGAAGGATAATAGTAATCCACGTTTTTGTCCAGATGGCACCTGCGATGAAAACTAGAGCTCCAAGCGCTGCAATGACCCACATCGTTTCGCGAGAAGGTATATAGAAAGGCTCAAAGAAAAAGATGTCTATGAAAAGAACCGCCGCTAATGAAAGGGTGGTGATGATTTGAATAGCGATAAAAATCGATAGCTCTTTTTTCGTCGAATAGTTAGCCGCACTCATTTTCCGGAAGTAATAAATATAAGCACCGATGCTCAAAAGCGCAATAGCCGGGTAAGCAACGAGCTTCAGCAAGGAAAAACTTAAATCGCCGCGAATAGCTGAACCGGTGATGAAATAAGCGATAAGCAGCAGTATGAACATAGGGGCCAATCTCGTTAAACCGAAATAATCGGTTTTCATTTCGTTGCGGATGGTCTCCAAGTAAGTTTTGGGAGATCCGCCAGTGACGCTGTCTACTGTTTTTCCACGGCTTTCGGCATCTTCCAAATGGCCCCGCAATTCTTCCGCAATCTCATTGATTTCGTGGTCGTTCTTTCCGGAAGTCATCAAATACATCCGCAAATTCGCAATGAACTCTTCGCTTTCCCTTGATAACGCCATTAGTTTTCCTCCTTTACAAGTCGGTTGACAGAATGGGATAAGCTTTCCCAACGTTCTTTGAACTGTTCATATTCTTCTTCGCCTAACGGGGTGAGGGTGTAGTATTTCCTTTTCGGGCCGCTCGGCGATTCTTTCATGACCGACCGGACAAACCCATCTTTTTGCAGGCGCATCAGCACCGGATAAATACTGCCTTCGCTGACCATCCGAAAACCGTAGATCTCCAATTTTTCGATCATTTCATATCCGTAAGTTTCGCCTTTATGGATAATGCCGAGCAGACACCCGTCAAGTATTCCTTTTAGCATCTGGCTGGATGACATATACGTGCTCCTCTCTGGTAGCTCGCAAAGCAAGATAGTGGATTGCGGAGGTGCTACTTTGTAATACAAGATAGCATTTAAAAGAGGAGTCGTCAACTAGTTTGTTATGCAAGATAGCATGCCGTGTTGAAAAAAGGAAATTTAACTGGGTCTGTCGAAAAAATTAACGGGGGAAAGCTCACCAAATGAGGAGGGACAGCAAATGCTCGAAATGAAGAAGATGTCTGAGTGTTCAATGGATGAAAAAGTCGAAGCCTGGAATAAGGGATTTGAAGGCTATTACTTTAATATGGATACAACGGCAGAAGCATTTGAAAAAAGAGGGGCAATGGAAGACTTGGATGAAGAATTGTCCATCGCCGCATTTGATGGCGGCAAGCCGGTAGGCATCGTCCGAAACGGGCTTCGCGAAAATGCCGGAAGAAAAGTATCATGGAACGGCGGTACAGGTGTGGCAAAATCCGTTCGCGGGCAAGGCGTTGGAAAACGCATGATGGAAAAGACGATTGAGCAGCTGAAGGGTGCAGGAGTTGAGTTAGCGACGCTTGAAGCTGTCAATGAAAATAAAGCGGCAATCGAACTTTACCGGAAGATGGGATATGAAGTAGTGGATGAAGTGGACTTTATGCAACTGAAAGGGAAAGTGGCAAAGCACCCGCAAGAACGAGAATCCGCACAAGCAATCATCATTAAACCGGCCCGTCCGGAAAATGCCGGTAGCCTGGATTTCTATCGCCATGATTTTACGTGGCAAACGCAATGGCAAAGCGTCAAAGACGGAGAGGCGCTGATTGCTTATGATGTGGATGGCAAAGCGGTGGGCTATGCCTATTTCCGGAAAGCTAAGGATGATAATGGCCAGCATATCGCGACAACGCTTTATCAATGTGCAGCGGATCCGTCGGCTGCAGATCCAAAGTCCGTGACTGCCCGTTTGATCTCCGAAGTTTTTGAAAACTTCTCCGGAGAAATCAATCGCGTAGCAGTGAATATTCCGGTGGAAATGAACAAATTCACCCATCAAGTTTTGTCAGAAACAGGCTTTCAAGTGACGACGAAGCAAGTGATGATGGCAAAAGAATTATAAAGTGCAGAAAAAAATAAAAGCCGAAAGAGAAAAGCGGTGCTCTCCTCTTTCGGCTTCATTTATGATTAAAGTTCAGTCACGACAACTTCAGGTTTCGGGAATTTGTTGGCAGCGCCGTGCATAACCGGCCCCACATATTCATTCAGTTTCCAGCCATGCTCAATGGCTGAAGAAACGAAGATCTTCGCATTTAATACGGCATCTTTCACCGATTGCCCATTCGCCAAATTAGCAGTAATCGAAGCGGCGAATGTACAGCCCGCACCGTGGTTGTAAGTCGTCTCAGTTTTTTCGGCTGTCAGCAAATAATGCTTTTTGCCATCGTATAGAAGATCGGCCGCTTTTTCATGCTGCAGTTGCTTGCCGCCTTTGATGACGACGAACTGTGCACCATGTGCATGAATTTTTTCAGCTGCTGCTTGAAGGTCTTCGACTGTGCGAAGCGTGCCCATACCGGACAATTGGCCAGCTTCAACCAAGTTTGGCGTCACCACTTTCGCATTCGGAAGCAAATGCTGGATCATGGCATCGACATTTTCAGGGAAGAGCACTTCGTCTTCGCCTTTGCATGCCATGACCGGATCGATGACAACGTCTTTCAAGCCAGAGTCTTTAATGGCTTTGCCGGCCATTTCGATAATGTCGACTGTCGGCAGCATGCCGGTTTTCAATGCATCCACCCCTGTAGAAAAAGCGGTCTGCAATTGAGCATGCAGCGTTTCAACCGGAATCGGATGGATGCCGTGGCTCCAGCCATTATTTGGGTCCATTGTGACAATGACGGTCAACGCGTTCATACCGTATGTGCCATGTTCCTGGAAAGTTTTCAAGTCTGCTTGTATGCCGGCTCCACCGGAAGTATCCGATCCAGCGATCGTTAAAGTCTTTTTCAATGACATCATCAAAACTCCTTTTAAATGGATTCGTTTATCACTTTATTTTAACAAATGGCGAAACATTTACATAGTATTCAGCTTATGGGGAAACGCCAGTACATACGCGGTCGCAGCTGATAATAGAAAAAATAGGCTGGCGATGGCAGCTAAGATCCAGTTGCCGTTTCTGAAAAGACCAATTGCTATGATAAATGTTAGAATGGAAACAGCTGCCGCCATTGCGGCGATGACCCATAACCCGATGCGCTTGGCGCTTTCCGGGGCATGGTCTCCTTTAGTGGAGGAGATTGTTTTTATTTTTTCACGCAAGTCCGCCATACTCATCGCTCCTTTCTTTAATCCTATCATGGAGCGGAGACGAAATGAATAAAAAGAAAGAGGGAGAGCACTTGGCAAAAGATCCGAAACTGACGGAAATTGAACGCTTATTAAAAGAAGTAAAAGGGAAAGAAGATACAAAAGAATCCGGATTCTGGAAAAGCATCCGAGTGATGATGGGTGTTTGGCGCAATTCGTTTTTGGTGCTGACCGCTATCCTCCTGCTATTATTGATTGCGTTGCCGCTTGGCACTTGGTGGATGATCCAAGGCAGCACGGCTACGGAAAGCAAAGGGGCATTTTTGGAGCAGATCCAGGATCTCAATGAGTTAGCAACTGCCGAAGCTTTTTCGAAAGTGATTATCGAGCGGGAAGACAATAAAGTATTTGGCCAAGATATCGGGCTTGATCTGCCGGGGACCAAACGCCAGATTTTAGTTGTGATTCCAGGATCGGTCCGTGCAGGAGTGGATTTCTCCGAACTAACGGAAAATGACATCGAACTCGATGAAGATGCGAAAACGGCGACATTGACTTTGCCGAAAGCCGATTTTCTTGGAGGTCCGGAATTGTTTATGGACCAGGCGGAAATCTACACTTACGAGGGTTTGTTCAGCGGCGGCTCTGATATTTCCGAAGCTTTTGAATTAGCCGATGAAGCGAAGCAATTGATTCTGGAAGAAACGAAAGGGCAAGGCGTATTGGAGCTGGCAGAAGAAAATGCTGCCCAATCGGTCCGCAGCATGTTTAATTTAGTGGACTATGACGTTACGGTAGAATTTGAAGAATAAGGAGTGGCTGGTATGCCAAAGAAAATTTTTCAAAACGACTGGCAAGAAATTGTAGGTGCGGAATTTGACAAGCCTTATTACCTGGAATTGCGGGAATTCCTGAAAAGAGAATATGAAAACGAAACGGTATATCCGCCGAAAGAAGACATTTGGAATGCGTTTGAGCATACTGCGTATCGGGATGTAAAAGTCGTGATTTTGGGCCAGGACCCTTATCACGGGCCCAACCAGGCGCATGGCCTCAGCTTTTCCGTTCAGCCAGGCGTCCCTCATCCGCCGAGCCTGCGCAATATGTTCAAGGAACTGAAAGAGGACATCGGCTGCGACAAGCCGAAAGATGGAACGCTGACAAAATGGGCGGACCAAGGGGTGATGATGCTGAACACAGTGCTTACGGTCCGGGGAGGCGAAGCCAATTCGCACCGCAATCGTGGCTGGGAAATTTTCACCGACGAAGTCATCCGTAAATTAACAGCACGCGAAGAGCCTGTTATTTTTGTGCTGTGGGGAAAGCCGGCCCAAAAGAAAAAACAGCTGATTGATTTGGAGCGGCATGACGTGATTGAATCGGTGCATCCGAGTCCATTAAGTGCGAGCCGTGGATTCTTCGGCAGCAAACCGTATTCAAAAGTGAACGAACTGTTACAGGCACGCGGAGAAAAGCCGATAGATTTCTGTTTGGCCTGACGGCTTCTCTCCGCGCGTGATAAAATAGGATGATTAGAAGTGGAGAGGGGGAGTTCAAATGGCGATTGAAGCTGTCCGGATCGTAACGGAGATCGAAAAGCATGCTGCACAGGCGAAAAATGCGGAGCCGGCAAAAGTCCGTGAATCGGTTGCGGCCATTCGGGCTTTATGCGACCTGCTGCTGAACGATGAACCGCTGGCTGAATCCAGCAGGCCGAAAGCGATGCCGCTCGCGTCTCCGCAAGTGCAAACCGTCTCGTCGGTCAATAAACTCAAAGAAGAAGATGCAAACGGCGATTCATTGTTTGAATTTTAACTAGAAAGTAGAGGACCCAACATGAAGTTTTTCTTAATTGCAGGAGCAGTCAATGCCATGCTGTCTGTTGCTTTCGGGGCATTTGGAGCCCATTTGCTGGAAGGGCGCATTGCGGATAAATACTTGGACACATGGCAAACTGCCGTCCAATATCAAATGTTTCATTCCATTGGCTTAATAGCCATTGCCATCTTAATGAGTTCGTCGCTGATCGGCAACTTGGGTTCATTAAGCTGGGCAGGCTATTTGATGCTGGCAGGCATCATCATTTTCTCTGGCAGCCTATATGTCTTGAGCTTGACTGGCATCAGCGTGCTGGGCGCCATCACGCCAATTGGCGGAGTAGCTTTTATTGCTGCGTGGATCCTAGTGGTTGTGGCAGCTGCAAAAGCATTATAAATTGTGTGAAAAAGGAGTTGTCCCAATTTTTTTGGGGACAACTCCTTTATTGTTCCAGTAAGTTTTTCAATTTTTCCGGGTTATCCACTTTCAAGGCGATTTGCGAAACCTCTTTCGTACGGCCATAGAATAGTGTCGCTTTTTGAGGCGCCTTGAAGTTGATGACGAGTTGAGGTTCGCCGGTTTCGATGTCGTTAGCGATAAATTCCAAGGCGTCTTTTTTAGCAGGTTCGCCCCACCGGATGGACTCGATGGAATCTAAGTGGAACGTCATCCGTTTGCTCAACCCGAGGGACAATTGGACAGAACCGTCTTTGACCGTCAACGGATTTAAGCGGATGACCTGAATTTCAGCCAGAAAATAAAGCACGGAATAGATGTTTAGGATGAGCAGAATCATTGAGAGCATCAGCGATTTTTCGTGCAGGAACCAGTGGAGGCCAATCGTTTCAATTATGATTGCGTGAATCAGCATGATGTAAAAGGCGATGGCGCTCGTGTTTTTGTGAAGTGAAACGGTATAAGGCGTGTCAGGTGCCCGTTTCTTCCAGGAGAAGAAGGCATAGTACACCACTAACGCTTCCGAGAGAACAACGGAAACAAGCGGATTGGGTTTCACGACAGCGAATGTCGCTGGAAAAAGAGTGAAAAGCGGACTCTCTTCTTGATTTTTAATGGACCGCAAGATTTTGGGGAAATGATAGCATAAAAAGAAAATCAGCGCAGCCTCTGCCGCTATGACCAGGACTTCCAGTCCGATCGCTGCGTAGACCAGTCCGGAGAATGGTTCAATATAAGAAGAAGGAATGAGCAAGCGGGCCAGTATGATGCCCGAAGCAATCAGTCCGATGAACTGTTTGGCGGTCAACCGGAAAGCAGCAAGCAACAGGAGCGGCGCAACCAGAGCTAAATCAAGCAGCGAGCCGCTGACGACCCACACGCTTTCTTCCGGAATGATGATGCTGGAGAAAGAAGAATGGTAGAGCAGAAAATTGCTGGTGAGGACGAGTGCAAGCAAAAGTAAAGCCCATTTTGCAAACTGGGTTCGACGCATGGCGAACATCTGAACACCCCATTTTTCTTTTAGTATAGCGCAGTGTTGGCGAGCTGGGAGAGTAGAGCTGTGTCGGAATTCTGAAAAATCGAGATGCGTTGATCTTGTCGCATGCATTTTGAGGATGAAGGAAAGGAATTGGTCCATAAGGTGCGGAAAAATCGTTCTGAGGTGCGAAAATATCGATTTGAGGTGCGGAAATGCAGCATTGGGGTGCGAAAATATGGTTTCGAGGTGCGTTCGCAGCTCAAACAATAAAAAAAACCGCCCGAGGGCGGTTTTTCATTTTACACTTCCAAAAATTTAGCTGTGCGCTCTGCATCTAAACGCGTTCCCACATAGAAAGAACCGAATTCTGCATATCGTGCACTCACTTCATCAAAGCGCATTTCGTAGATCAATTTCTTGAACTGGAGAACGTCGTCCGCAAACAGCGTAACGCCCCATTCGTAATCGTCAAAGCCGACTGATCCGGAAATGATCTGTTTGACTTTGCCGGCATAGCTGCGGCCGATTTTGCCGTGGGACAGCATCAATTCTTTGCGCGTGTCCATTGGCAGCATGTACCAGTTGTCGTCGCCTTCGCGGCGTTTATCCATCGGATAGAAGCAGATGTACTGTGAACGTTGAAGTTCAGGATACAAGCGCGCACGCACGTGAGGGTTTTGGTATGGATCTTCGTCTGATTTTCCAGCCAGGTAGTTGGAAAGTTCAACAACCGATACATACGAATAAGTAGGGACAGTATAAGCGATCAATGTCAGCTTATTGTATTCGGTCTCAAGCTCGCGCAGCTCGTCCATCGTTTCGCGAAGCAGCATCAGCATCAAGTCCGCTTTTTGGCCAACGATTGAATACAAAGCGTGGGCACCTGTTTTATTTTCATCGGCTTGGTTGATTTTGTCCATAAATGCCTGGAACTCGTCGATCGCGAATTGGCGCTCTTCGTCCGTCAGCATTTTCCAGGACACCCAGTCCATCGAACGGAAATCGTGGAGGACGTACCAGCCGTCTAATGTAATTGCAGCTTCATTCATTCTCTAAACACTCCTTTGATCTGAATCTCTCCCATCCAGTTTATCACAACAGCCATTTAAGTTCCTCCAAAACAGGAGGCTGTCACCAATTCGTCATTGCTGCCGCAGCTTTTCAGCGGGCGAAGAGTCGGGTAGACTAGAGTTAAGCAAAATGCTTTTGAGGAGAATGAATATGAGCTTATTTTCACAGCAAACCAATTGGCGTTTCTGGGACCAATCCTTGAGCGCCAAAAAACGTTCGGCGCTGGAATCATTTGCGGCGGATGATACATTGTGCGAACTGGTCGGCAGCGGCAGAAGCGAGCCGACCGTCCGGACGTGGGTCCATGACGATACGGTCGTGCTCGGCATCCAAGATCACCGTTTGCCGCATGTCGGAGCGGGTATGGAATACTTGGAAGCAAACGGCTACCACCCGATTGTACGGAATTCCGGCGGATTGGCCGTGGTTCTTGATGCCGGCGTTTTGAATATTTCACTGGTCGTTTCGGAGAAAGAGCACGCCATCGATATATCGGCGGGCTATGATATGATGCTCGAACTGGTGCAGGCACTGTTTCCGGAAGCGCCAATTGAAGCTTACGAGATTGTCGGTTCGTATTGTCCAGGTTCCTACGACCTCAGCATCGGCGGCAAAAAGTTCGCGGGCATTTCCCAGCGCCGCATACGCAAAGGGATCGCTGTTCAAGTCTATCTTTGCGTGGAAGGTTCTGGTGCAGCACGCGCGGAACTGATTCGCGGCTTTTATGAAAAAGGGCTGCAAGGCGAAGACACCAAATTCGATTACCCGGCAATCAAACCGGAAGTGATGGCTTCGCTGAGCGAATTGTTGAATAAGGAAATAACCGTTCAGGAAGTTGTCATAAATTTATATGAATTGCTGGGTTCGCCGGCGCCGCGTCCGCTAATGCCTGATGAGACTGAACTTTACGGATTTTATTTGAATCGCGTCGTTGAACGCAACGCGAAAATGCTTCCGGGGCCTCTTGAATGAGGTCCTTTTGCTGGTGTAGAATACCTGTTACGCAGGAAAATTTGGAGGTGGGCTTGTGGATTACGCATCGCAAAAATTAGCTGAAGAAAAAGTGTTTAAAGATCCGGTTCACCGATACATACACGTGCGGGACCAAGTGATTTGGGACTTAGTGAGCACACGCGAATTCCAGCGTCTGCGGCGCATCAAGCAGCTCGGCACCTCATATTTAGTCTTCCACGGCGCAGAACATAGCCGCTTCAGCCATTCCCTCGGCGTCTACGAAATCGTCCGGAGGATTTCCGACGACATTTTCCATGGCCGCCCGGAATGGGATGAAAATGAACGGCTTGTCGTTTTATGTGCTGCGCTTCTTCATGATCTTGGGCACGGGCCATTCTCGCATTCATTTGAAAAAGTATTTCAAGTCGACCACGAAGAATTCACCCGCGAAATTTTGCTTGGCGATACCGAAGTCAACCGTGTCCTGACAAAAGTGGGAGCGGATTTTCCTGCGAAAGTTGCGGAAGTCATTGCCAAAACCTACGGCAATAAACAAGTCGTCTCGCTGATTTCGAGCCAGATCGATGCGGATCGCATGGATTACTTGCAGCGGGATGCGTATTACACGGGAGTTTCCTACGGCCATTTTGATATGGAAAGGATTCTCCGCGTCATGCGTCCGGTAGATGACCAAGTGGTGATCAAGTCAAGCGGCATGCATGCCATCGAAGATTACATCATGAGCCGCTACCAGATGTACTGGCAAGTGTATTTCCATCCGGTTGCCCGCAGCGCTGAAGTCATTTTGCGGAAAATCCTCCAGCGGGCGAAAGAATTGAGCGAGGGCGGCTATAAATTTGCTCAGCCACCCACGCATTTCCTTTCATTTTTCGACCGCACGTTTACGCTGAAGGATTATTTGGCGCTGGATGAAGGCGTCTTGATGACGTACTTCCAATTGTGGATGACGGAACGCGATCCGATTTTGGCGGATTTGAGCGACCGTTTTGTGAATCGGCGCCTGTTCCAATACATCGACTTTGATCCCGGCAAAGACTACCGGAAGCTCGGGGAACTCGCGCAGCTGTTCCGAAAAGCCGGAATCGACCCGGATTATTATTTGATTGATGACTCTACGTCCGATTTGCCATATGACTTTTACCGTCCGGGAGAAGAGGAAGAACGCCTTCCGATTCAATTGTTGATGCCCTCCGGTGAAATTAAAGAACTGTCCCGCTTGTCCCAGATTGTCGATGCGATCTCCGGGAAGCGGCGCACAGACTATAAATTGTATTTTCCAGCTGAATTATTGATCGATGGCAAGAAAAAAGCTGTCAAACAGCAAATACTGGAAATGTTAAGAGAAGGGGGAATTTAGTTGCTCCAGGAACATGCAAAAATTGTGGATTTTATTGCCGCAGCAGAAGGAATTACCGGACGCAAGAAGATGCAGAAGATGATCTACATCTTAAAGAAAATGGGGGTTCCTTTTCAGGAAAAATATGAATTCCACATTTATGGACCGTATTCGGAAGAGCTGACGGCCCGGGTCGAAGAACTTTGCGATATGGGATTTTTGTCGGAGGAAATGGAAGACAAAGGATCTTATGTCCAATATAAATACAGCGTGACAAAGGAAGGCGGCGATTTCCGGAGCACTTTGAAAGAATCGGTGCTGGAAGACCCCGCTTATGCCGAGAAGCTCAATGAAAAAAGCGCGCGCTTTTTGGAATTGACCGCCACGCTTCTGTATTTTGACCAGCTGGAACGCAGCGAACAAATCGAGAAGCTTCACGTCGTCAAAGGGAAGCTGAACTTTACAGAGGAAGAGATTGAAGAGGCATTTGCCTTTATTGAAGAATTGAGTGCATTAAAAAAACTCCCTTGAGGGAGTTTTTTCTTTAGAAAATTGGAATTAGATATCCGAAAACAGTTTTCCTTTGACGCCGTAGTCAGTTTTCTTCATATCTTCGATGAAGACGACGACGTTTTCGACAGGAGCGCCAGTTGTTTCAGAGACGGCTTCGGTCACTTTTTCGACAAGGGCACGCTTTTGGTCTTCCGTGCGGCCTTCGAGCATTTTCACAGTTACGTATGGCATAATGGACACAGCTCCTTTTTTAGGGATATTCTTATCATATCAGAACGGAGGGAATGTACACATGGCAAACGAAGAAAAACCAAAACAAAAAGTAGGCTTCACCATCATAAAGAACGACCCGACGGATGGCCATAAAGGCTATGGCATCGGTTCATTGTCGCTCGAAAACGTCTCGCCGCTGTTTATCGACATCGAAGAGCAGGAGGCATTTATCGACATCGGCGCCATGCACGCCCGCAGCCAAGTCGAACGGGGGATCAAATTTACAGTCAACCGGGAGGATTCGGAAGGCGGAAAACCGTACTGGCTTGTGTGGATCACGATTGACTTTAATCCGGAAGGGCCGTATTACGCAGGTGTGACGGCTTGCGAAATGGTTGTGAACCGGGAAAAGCGGCGCGGCTATAAAATTCTCGCAGACCACGTAAACTTGATGGACAAGTCCATGAAGCGGAAAATTATTGTCGACCAGATGGACGACAGTTCGAAAAAAGTGCTGGCTGAGTATTTAAGAAACCACAATCCTGAAATGTGGGACCGCAGCGTTGATCAGCTGAAACAAGATTTAAACGCATAAAAGGCAAAAAAATTTGTACGATTTGTGACATTTGCAATTGCTTCCAACAGGCAGTTGAAGTTGTTTAAAAAAGGCAGTACACTATAACTACAGCTTTTAAATAGAAAGCTAGGACACCTGATCGCGGACAAGTGACGTGAGCCATTGCGAGAAAACCCAAGCCCAATGCCTCATGTCTCTTTCTTCGCGCTGTCAGGCATAAAAAGGTTTTCTGTACAGGGAAAGGTTTCCTGCGCAGAAAACCTTTTTATTTTGGGAATAATTGGATGGATTACGGGTAAAGAAGAGTGTGCAAATAATGATTGCACTTTCGTTGAAAAGATTTATACTTTTTTAAGTAGATTTTAATCTGAAAGTTAAAGGAGTTTGATTATAAATGGCAGGATTCTGGTATACAGAAAAACAGACCGAGAATTTCGGGATTACAATGAAAATCAATAAAACGCTTCACACGGAGCAAACGGATTTTCAATATTTGGAGATGGCTGAGACAGCAGAATGGGGCAACATGCTTTTTCTTGACGGCATGGTCATGACATCTGAAAAAGACGAATTCGTCTACCATGAAATGGTGGCGCACGTTCCGTTGTTCACGCATCCAAATCCTGAAAATGTGTTGGTTGTAGGCGGCGGAGACGGCGGCGTGATCCGTGAAGTGCTGAAACACCCTTCAGTGAAAAAAGCGACGCTTGTCGATATCGACGGCAAAGTGATCGAGTACTCGAAGAAATTCCTGCCATCGATTGCGTCAGGCCTTGAGGATTCACGCGTGGACGTAATCGTCGGCGACGGCTTCATGCACATTGCGGAATCTGAAAATAAATACGACGTGATCATGGTCGATTCGACAGAACCGGTTGGCCCAGCTGTGAATTTATTCACGAAAGGCTTTTACGCGGGCATCTCGCGCGCTTTGAAAGAGGACGGCATTTTCGTTGCGCAATCGGACAACCCATGGTTCAAAGCGGAGTTGATCACACAAGTCCAAAAAGACGTGAAGGAAATCTTCCCGATCACGAAATTGTACTTGGCGAACATCCCGACGTACCCATCAGGCCTTTGGGCGTTTACAATCGGTTCGAAGAAATACGATCCGACAGCTGTTCCAGCTGAACGCTTCCATGACATCGAAACTAAGTATTACACGAAAGAATTGCATAACGCGGCATTCGTCTTGCCGAAATTCGTGAAAGATATGGCAGGCGAATAAGATGCGCTTCGACGAGACGTATTCTGGAAAAGTATTTATCAAAAGCCATCCGAATTATGAAGAATCGAAAGCGGTCCTTTACGGAATGCCGATGGACTGGACCGTCAGCTACCGTCCCGGTTCCCGGTTTGGCCCGAACAAAATCCGTGAAGTGTCGATCGGCCTGGAAGAGTATAGCCCTTACCTGGACCGTGAACTGGATGACGTGAAATTTTTCGATGCCGGCGATATCCCATTGCCATTCGGCAACCCGGAAAAATCGCTGCTTGAAATCGAAACGTATATCCATACGCTTTTGGCTGACAATAAAATCCCAATCGGCATGGGCGGCGAACATCTAGTATCGCTTCCGGTGATGAAGGCAGTGGCGAGCAAATACGATGATTTAGCGATTATTCATTTTGATGCGCACACCGACCTCCGTGAAAACTATGAAGGCGAAGAATACTCGCATTCGACGCCGATCCGCAAAATCGCAGATCATATCGGACCGAAAAACGTGTATTCGTTCGGCATCCGTTCAGGAATGAAAGAAGAATTCGTTTGGGCAAAAGAAAACGGCATGCACATTTCCATGTTCGAAGTGTTGGAACCATTGAAAGAAGTCTTGCCGACACTTTCTGGCCGTCCAGTTTATGTAACGATTGATATCGACGTCCTGGATCCGGCGCATGCACCGGGAACCGGAACCGTTGATGCAGGCGGCATCACTTCCCGCGAACTGCTCGCATCGATCCACGCCATCGCCGCTTCCGGCGTCAATGTCGTCGGCTTCGATTTGGTGGAAGTGTCTCCGGTTTACGACCACTCCGACCAGACAGCCAACACCGCGAGCAAACTGCTGCGCGAAATGATTTTGGGTTGGGTGAAATAACGAAAAGCGGAAACGGCCGTGTAGCCGCGAAAAGCTTAAGGCGGATTGCCGAAGCGGCGCTTTTTGCCGCACAGGCGAGACGACTTAAGACCTCGAGCGGCTGGCCGTTGGAGCTGGACAATAAGAAAAGCGTAGGCAGCTCGTCAGCCGCGACAAGCGCTGGAAGCCTTAGCAGTAATGGCGGTTTTTGCCATTGCGGATAAGGCTGAAGCGACCTCGAGCGGCTAGCTGCCGGAGTCTGGACAATAAGAAAAGCGGAAAGAGCCGGTTAGCTTCGGCAGTCATAAGATGGACCAAGAGGAGGCTGTTGTCGCCGCAGTGGGCCAGCTTATGGCCGAGAAGCTGGCTCTTGCAGCTGGACAATAAGAAAAGCGGAAACGGCCTGGAAATTTCCAGGCCGTTTTTATTTCGGCAAATTTTGGAGCGGTGGAACGCAGACTTGGGCTAAATGATCATAGAATCCAGAAAAGTGATTATAGAACGCTCGAACCCGCTTATAAGACCATCAAAATAGAATCTTTCAAAAAGAAACGGTAAGATGAAAGAGAAAATAGTGAAAGAGGTGCTGACGATGGAATTATACAAATGGACCGGACCGCGCGATCAGGGAATATCGATCCTTGCATCCTCGCCGAATTCCCGGCTGATTTATTTGGTGGACGGCGAAGAGTCGACGGTGTTGTTTGAAGCAGAGGCGGGCACAGCGCCGCAAGGATTTGAAGCATTTCAGATCTTGAACGCAGTCGGCGATATCAATGACGGATTTTATGCAGTCTTCAACAACATCCCGGTATCTGAAGAAGGGCGCGAATTGTTTGAAGAACGTTTTCAAAACCGTGCCGGCAAAGTGGAAGAAGAGCCGGGCTTCGCGGCGATCCGGGTGCTGCGCCCATTAAACTCCGACACATACATCATTTTGACGTTATGGAAAGACGAAGAATCGTTTACAAACTGGCAGCAGTCGCAGGCATATAGCCACGCGCATGCGAAACGCGGCACGTCAGATGGCATCGACAAACGTCCGAATATTTTTCCGCGGCCTTCTTTCGTCAAAACGTATACGCGGTAAAGTGGATTCGAGTGGCGCACAGCCTGGCTGTGCGCTTTTTTTATTGCAGAGGCGGCGACTCTCCCAAACTTAATTGAAAAACGGGTGCAATACAGGCTATAATATAAAGGTTATCAATCGACAGGAAGGCGGAAGCGTTTTGAAAAAATCCGTACAAATCAAACTGACAACGAAAATCCGCCAACCGGATGTTGAAGAGCAAGTGTTGGAAATGTGGTCGGAAGGCACAAAGACGGTTAAAAACAACCGGCTTTATTTGCAGTATGAGGAGCAGCTTGAAGAGCTCAGCATCCGGACGACCGTGAAGATCAGCGAAGATGAAGCAGTAATTATGAGAAGCGGAGGCTTGCAGATGCGGCTGCCGTTTTTATTACATAAAGAGCAAACGGGAAATTTAACGAATGAACAGGGGTCTTTCATGCTGACGACCAAAGCGCACGAATTGTCGGCAACCGATACGCGTTTCAAAGTTCGATACGATCTGGCGATGGGCTCGTCCCATGTCGGGGAATACGAAATGGAAATACAATTTATGGAGGGTAAATCATGAATGCAGTAGAAAAAGTGCAACAAGCCATCAAAACGGCTATTAGCGAAGCGGTCCAAAAAGCCGAGTTAACAACCGAACCAATGGATATCCATTTGGAGTCGCCAAAAGACAAAGCGAATGGCGATTATGCCACGAATGTTGCGATGCAATTGACACGCATCGCGAAAAAAGCGCCGCGTGCGATTGCGGAAGCGATTGTGGAAAACATGGATAAAGAATCGGCGAATATTGAAAAAGTGGAAATTGCAGGCCCGGGCTTTATCAATATCACCATCAAAAAAGATTATTTGCTGGATGTCGTCAAAACCGTATTGGAGCAGAAGGAAGAGTACGGCCGCACCAATTCAGGCGCAGGCGAACGCATCCAGGTCGAGTTCGTTTCAGCGAATCCAACCGGCGACTTGCACCTAGGACATGCCCGCGGATCCTCTGTCGGCGACTCGCTTTGCAATGTGCTTGACCTTGCAGGCTATGACGTTTCACGCGAATACTACATCAACGATGCCGGAAACCAGATCAACAATTTGGCGCTTTCGATCGAAGCCCGTTATTTTGAAGCGCTTGGCCAAGGCGACAGCATGCCGGAAGACGGCTACCGCGGCCAAGACATTAAAGATATCGCAGAAGACCTGGTAAAAGAACACGGCGATAAATTTGTTGCGATGACGCACGAAGAACGTTTTGAAGCATTCCGCAAACACGGTTTGAAAGTGGAGCTGGCGAAGCTTCAGCAGGACCTTGCGGATTTCCGCGTGGAATTTGATGTCTGGTATCCTGAGTCTTCTCTATATGAAAACGGAAAAATCGATAAGGCGTTGGCAAAACTCCGTGAAAATGGGCATGTCTATGAAGAAGACGGCGCTACATGGTTCCGCTCCACAGCATTCGGCGACGACAAAGACCGCGTATTGATCAAGAACGACGGATCTTATACGTACTTGACGCCGGATATCGCTTACCACGAAGATAAATTGCAGCGCGGGTTTGATAAATTGATCAATATTTGGGGAGCTGACCACCATGGCTACATTCCGCGTATGAAAGCGGCAATCGAGGCGCTTGGCTACGACCGCGACACGTTGGAAGTGAACATCGTACAAATGGTGCAGCTATACAAAGACGGCGAGAAGATGAAAATGAGCAAGCGTACCGGCAAAGCTGTGACGATGCGTGAATTGGTCGAGCTTGTCGGCTTAGACGCAGTCCGCTATTTCTTCGCGATGCGCTCAGGCGATTCGCATATGGACTTCGATTTGGACTTGGCCGTTTCCCAGTCCAATGAAAATCCGGTTTACTACTCGCAGTATGCGCATGCCCGCATCTGTTCGATTGTGCGCCAGGCAGAAGAGCAAGGCTTTACTGCCTCAACGGACCATTTGGACTTATTATCTTCAGAAAAAGAAGTGGATGTCTTGAAGAAAATCGGTGATTTCCCGAAAGTGGTTGCCGATGCTGCGAAGCTGCGTGCACCGCACCGCATTACGACGTACATCCAAGAACTTGCTTCGAACTTCCATAGCTTCTACAATGCCAATAAAGTATTGGATGCGACAAATGAAGATTTGACGCGTGCCCGTCTGGCTTTGATTACAGCGGTTCGGACGACGATTGCGAATGCATTGAAAGTAATCGGCGTTTCAGCACCGGATAAAATGTAAACTTTCTGTTTTTCAAATGAATGTGTATAATGAAAATGAATCAATTGAATAGTTGAAATCATAAAGGTGCTTATGTGTAACCGCATAAGTTAAAAGGGAAGCCGGTTCGAATCCGGCGCGGTCCCGCCACTGTAAGTGTGAGCAATCTGTTGAAGCCACTGGAGCAAGACTCCGGGAAGGCGCAGAAAGCGTTGAGCACGAGCCAGGAGACCTGCCTTTATGAAACGCCCCATTAGCCTGCGAGGACCGGCTGGATGCATAGTTTTCTTTATGCCGTCCTTTCGTCCTTCCGCAGTCCTATCTATGCGGAAGGATTTTTTTATTTTTAATGCATTAAAACAGAACATCAAGAGAAAAGGGGATACAGCAATGAAAAAAGTTTGGAAGTTTGGAATGAGTGCGGGTATGGCGGCTTTGCTGCTGGCAGGCTGTGGTGAAGAGGCAGCACCGGTAGAAGAACAGGACGTAGAAACACCGGCAGAACCGCCAAAAGAGGTGGCGGAAGTCGAATTCCCGGTAACTTTAACGGATGCTGTCGGCGAAGAAGTGGTGATTGAAGAAGAGCCGGATGCGATTGTCTCGATGGTGCCTTCTAATACGGAAATCGCTTATGAACTGGGATTGAGTGAAAAGATGGTCGGGGTTTCCGATTTTGATAATTATCCGGAAGAAGCAGCAAGCGTTGAGAAAATTGGCGGACAGGAATTCAATGTGGAAAAAATCATTAGCCTGCAGCCCGATATCGTATTAGCGCATGAATCGAATTTAGGAATCGGAGACGCTGGATTGCAGCAGCTTCGAGATGCTGGCCTAGATGTATTTGTAGTTGAAGAAGCTACCACTTTTGATGAAGTTTTTGAAACGATGACCATCATCGGGCAAGCGACAGGCACCATGGAAGAAGCGGATGCGCAAATTTCAGAGATGGAAGCGCAATTGGACGAAATCGAAGAAATGTCTGCAGAAGTAAAAGAACCGAAAAAAGTATTTGTCGAAGTGGGAAGTACGCCGGAAATCTATACGACCGGAACGGGCACGTTCATAGACGAAATGCTGTCAACGATTAATGCTGAAAACATCGCCGGCGATCAGGAAGGATGGGTCAGCATGGATCCGGAAGCGATCGTCAGCAGCAATCCGGACGTAATTGTTACTACTGAAGGCGCATACGTACCAAATGCGGTCGAGCTCATCATGGGACGCAATGGTTTTGCTGAAATCACAGCAGTACAAGACGAAGCGGTTTATAACCTCGACTCGGACAAATTGACACGCCAAGGCCCACGAGTGACAGAAGGATTGCTGGAGCTTGCACGAGCAGTATATCCAGAGGTCTACGGTGAATAAAAACCTGATCGCCTACACGATATCCCTCATTTTATTGGCGGGAGCTGTAGTGTTGGGTGTAACGGTCGGCACGGTAACGATTTCGCCGCGGGTGCTATGGAATCCATCTTCGGATGAAACAGCAGCTAATATCCTTTGGAATATTCGGATGCCGCGTGTGGTTTTGGCAGGCCTTGTCGGAGCGGCGCTTGCTATTGCCGGGGCAGCTTTTCAAGGGCTGCTGAAAAATCCATTGGCCGATCCTTACACGTTAGGAGTGTCTTCCGGTGCCTCAGTAGGTGCCGTGACGACGCTCTTTTTCGGCATTACCATCCCTTTTTTAGGAATTTTCACCTTACCGGTCATCAGTATGGCGGGCGCGCTGGCCACGATGTTGGCTGTCATGGCATTTGCCAAATTAGTGGACCGGTCGATGAAGATGGAAACGGTGATTTTGACTGGAATCATTTTCAGCTCTTTTCTCGGCTCGGTCATTTCTCTGATGATTGCTTTGACAGGGGAAGAGCTGCGCCAGATTATCGGTTGGCTTCTTGGTTCCGTTTCCATGCGCGGCTGGCCTTACGTGCAAATGGCGTTGCCATTCCTCCTCATCGGCTCGTTTCTATTGTGGCTGAACCGCAGAGAGTTGAACGCCATGCTTTTTGGTGAAGAACGGGCACAGCATCTTGGCGTCAATATCAAAAGGAGCAAAATGATGATTTTGGTCAGCGGTTCGGTTCTGACTGGTGCAGCCGTTGCCGTTTCCGGAACGATTGGATTTGTCGGGCTCGTGGTTCCGCATATGGTTCGCTTGCTGTGGGGATCGGACCATCGGCATGTGCTGCCGCTATCCTTTATCAACGGAGCCGCATTGCTGATCGTCTGTGACTTAGTTTCACGTACGATCATTTCGCCGACGGAACTTCCGATTGGCGTGATCACCGCCTTTATCGGCGCGCCCGTTTTTGCTTTTATCTTTTTCCGCCAACGCAAAGGAGTGGCTTAATATGTTGAAAATAGGAGGCTTAAGCGGCGGGTATGGGGACCGGAATATTGTCCAGAACGTTTCTTTTGCCGTAGCGAAAGGAACCATGCTCGGCATTTTAGGTCCGAACGGCAGCGGCAAATCGACCTTGATGAAATTGATCAGCGGCGTATTGCCGGCATCTTCCGGCACGGTCGAAATCGGTGGCAAAGAAATAGGGGCATTTCAAGCGAAAGAACTGGCGAGAGAAATGGCAGTGCTGCCGCAGCTTCACGCCCATGCGTTTGCCCATACGGTCCGCGAAACGATTGAGCTTGGCCGCTACCCGCATCAAAGCGGCTGGTTTTCTTCCTGGTCAAAGGAAGATGAAAGTGAAGTGCAGGAAGCGATGCGTTTGATGAACATCAGCCAATATGAAAAGACACAAATTGATCAGCTGTCAGGCGGAGAACAGCAGCGGGTTTTCGTGGCGCAAGCTTTAGCCCAAAACGCCCGCGTTCTATTATTAGACGAACCAACCAATCATTTGGATATCAACCACCAAAAGGAATTATTAGACACGATTAAAAAACAGGCAATCGAAAAAAATCTGACGGTCGTTTCGATTTTCCATGACATCAATATCGCCTCCATGTATTGCGACCAGCTCTTGCTATTGGATCAAGGGCAGATTGTCCGCATGGGCGAGCCGCACGAAGTTGTAAGAGCGCAGGATATCGAAACGGTTTACCATACACGCGTCAGCAACCATCCCCATCCCGAGCTCCCAAAACCGCAGATTACCTTGCTGCCCGGAGTGGAGCGGAAAGCTGCCGCTGCGAAAATAGCAGCCGAGGATTTTCTGGTTTCGCCTGAAATGGTCCTCTACCAAAGTGAAATGCCTTTGAAAACTGTTTCTTCCGCGGTCATCAATGCGGGTTCAGGCTGGTTCCGTACTTTTATCAACCGCCATGTGGACATGAATTACAATATCGACGACAGCGTTCAGGAAATGACCGGGTTTATTGAAAATAAAGGCTTCAAGCCGACAGAAACCGTCGGCATGATGACGGCTGTGCGAACCGAACATGCGGTGGTAAAAGAGTATGAAGGAGATTTCGGGTCCGTCGTCATTGCCGTGACCGCAGGGGTAGGAAATGCCGTCGATGTCTCAAAAGCGGTTGAACGGGAAGTTGGCGTCGGTACGATCAATACATGGATCATGGTCAATGGCCATTTGTCGGACGAGGCGTTTATCCAAGCGATGATTACGGCGACGGAAGCCAAAACAAAAGCGCTTCATCAAGAAGGAGTAAAAGATCCGTTGACAGGCACGATTGCTACTGGAACTTCGACAGACAGCTGCCTCGTATCCGCTACGCAGCAAGGCGGATATTTGCCGTATGCCGGACCCATTACAGAACTGGGCAAATTGATTGGTACGGGTGTTTTTGAATGCACTGTAGAAGCACTTGAATCCTATCGGCAGGCGAAAGCGCAATGATGGCGCATATCGCGGCGATTGCGGTTGGCCTCATAATCGACCGGACCATCGGCGATCCGCCGAATTGGCCGCATCCGGTTCGCTGGATCGGATCGCTCATTATGAAGCTGACTCGAAAGTTGAACCGTGCGCCACATGCGTTTCGCAATGGTTTCTTGCTAGTCGCTTTAATGGCTGGCGGTGCTTTTGCGATTGCTTATCTGATCGTCAGCTTAGCTTATGAAGTGCACGGAATAGTGGGCTTCTTTGTTGAAGCTGTATTGATCGCGGTAGGACTCGCACAAAAAAGCTTGAAGGACGCAGCAGAAGAAGTGCATCAGCCGCTTTTGCGGAAGGACTTTTCAAAAGCACGCGAAAAGCTATCCTGGATTGTCGGTCGGGATACCGAGCACTTGAACGAAAGCGAAATCACAAGAGGCGTAGTCGAAACCGTTTCCGAAAATACAAGCGATGGCGTCACGGCTCCTTTGTTTTGGACGTTCTTGCTGGGTGCACCCGGGCTGTGGATGTATAAAGCGGTCAATACGTGCGACTCGATGGTCGGTTATCAAAACGAGCAGTTTAGCCGATTCGGCTATGCTTCTGCCAAATTGGACGATGTGCTGAATTTTATCCCGAGCCGGATTACGGGAGCGATTATTCTTCTGTCTACACGAAATAAAAGAGGGCTTACCTTACGTCAGCGTTTTGCTGAATGGCTGCGCGATGCTCCGAAACATCCAAGTCCGAATAGTGGCTGGCTGGAAGCTGCGACTGCCATCCAGCTTGGCATTGAACTAGGCGGCGTCAATACTTACAAAGGGGTTCAATCCGTCCGTGCGCGAATGGGGACGCCAATTTTTAAATTGGAAGCCCATCACATTCAAGAAACCATAGCGCATATGCATCTAGCCGTCTTTTGGTTTTATATTTTATTTGCAGGAGGAGCGATGATTTTTGAAATTGCCTGACCATGGAGCGAATCCGCACCTGCTTTATCAGCAATTGAATATCGACTATCCGGAACGGATTTTGGATTTCAGTGAAAATGTCCATCCGTTTGGACCGCCGGAATTCATCCGGAATTCGTGGCATTCGCTGTTGGAATTGATCGAACGCTATCCGGATCCGGAAGGGGAGCCTTTTCGGAGTGCCGCTGCCCGTTTCCACGATGTTCCAATGGAGCGAGTAGTGACAGCGAATGGGGCAGCTGAAATTTTTACATGGCTTGCCCGCCGGTATCAAAAAAAGAAAGTGGTGCTCATTGAACCGGCTTTTTCCGAATACCGCAAAACCCTGGAAGCGGAAGAAGCCCAAATCGTAACCGTCCAATTGACGGAGAAAAACGGCTGGCAGCTTGATAGTGAATTATTGTCATCTTCCTTAAAAGGCTGTGCCGCTGTTTATATTTGCAATCCGCATAATCCGACCGGCCTGCTGATCGAACAGCCGCAGATGGAGTTTATTGCGGAGGCGTGCAAAAAGGAAGGCTGTGAATTGGTGATTGATGAAGCCTTCATCGATTTTGCGGGGGAGGCTTTTTCATTTATTCCGCGCCAATCGTCTTACCCTCAAACCATAATCGTCCGATCGATGACAAAAATGTACGCGATTGCCGGACTCCGGCTCGGTTATGCAATTGGCACCCTGGAAATCATGCAGGCGCTAAAACAAGGAGCGGCACATTGGAATGTCAACGCCATTTCCGCTCAAATCGGAGCCGAATGTTTTAAAGAACAGATTTACAGGGAGCGAGTAATTGCTTCGGCGAATGAAGAACGGGAGCGCATGGCAGCCTTTTTAAAAGGCGTTCAATGCAAGGTGAGTGCATCCGCAGTAAATTTCTTATCTTTCAAACTGCCGGAAGAAAAAGATTCCTGCCGGTTTTTCATCGATTTTCTTGAGCAAGGCTTTGTTCTTCGGCATACCAAATCGTTCCGGGGAATGGATGGCGAATGGTTTCGCATCGGCATGAAGACACCTGCGCAAATGGATCAATTGCAGGAGGCGATCGGCAGATGGCTAATGGACAATTGATCTTTGTGAGCGGAGGTGTCCGCAGCGGGAAAAGTGCGTGGGCTGAACGGAGAATTCGAGAATCGGCTGGAAGTCGAAAAGTTTATTTAGCGAGCGGGCAAGCCCATGACACCGAAATGGTGAAGCGCATCAACCGCCATCAGGAGGACAGGGACGGCCAGGGCTGGGTCACCATCGAACAGCCGCTGCACTTGGAAAAAGCGCTTCCGTATATAGAGAGAGGCGACGCGGTCTTATGGGACTGTGCAACGACTTGGCTCGCCAATGAATTATATGAAGGTTGGGAAAAGGGGGCTCCGTGTGCGGACCAGCCGGGGTGCATGGAAACGAAATGGGCAGCTTTGCAGAACACGATCCAAAATCTGCAGAGCCGGACAAAACTGCTGGTCATCGTGTCGAATGAAGTGCTGGATGATTTCATCCGGGATGAAATGTATCAGCGTTGGCTTGGGCGCATCCATTGCTGGATCGCTTCACAGGCAGGCGAAGCGTATGAAATGGAAAACGGCATGGCCCAGAAAAGGAAGTGACGGCAGGATGCGGCATTTAGCGAATGGAATCGCATTAGCATTTCAATTTTTCTCAGCCATTCCAGTGAAAAAGGAATTGCCGATGGAGAAAAAAGACATCACCGCAATGTATATGGCTTTGCCCCTTCTCGGGCTGTTCTTTGGCGGTGCAGCGGCAGTTATGGCGCTTGTATTCAGGGATTTCACAGAACTCAGCTCATTAATTGCCGCATTCTTCATCACGGTTCTTTTTGCTGCTTTAACAGGCGGTTTGCATCTGGACGGGCTGGCGGATGCAGGAGATGCCTATTTCTCTTATCAGCATCGGGAAAAACGGCTTGAAATTATGGCCGATCCCCGAATCGGTGCCTTCGGAACGATGGTGCTGCTATTTGCGGTAATCGGAAAAATCCTTATTATTTCAGAAGTTATTTATCACGTTTCGCTAACAGCAGTTTTATTCATTCCCTTTTTGTCGCGAACGGGCCTCTTGCTGCTATTCAGTACGCTTGGAAGTGCCAAAAAGGATGGGCTCGCCTTCTTTTTTCAGAATAAAGCGAATAAAAAAAGTTTGATCGCCGTTTCCTTCATTTATATAGCAATTGTACTAGTCGTGCTGGTTATCGTGTGCGGCTGGCAGCTGGCTTTTGCGCAATTCATCGCCTTTGCTGTTTCAATAGGGCTTTACCGGAATTGGTGCAAGCGCCATTTCGAAGGCGTGACTGGAGATTTGTTTGGTGCATATTTGGAAGGGGTGGAATGGCTATTATGGGCAATTCTTTTATTCTTCATTTGATCCGCCACGCACCGACTGCCGGGAACCAGGCGAAACAATATATCGGCTGGACGGATGAAGCGGTGCTGCCGTTTAAGGCAGAACCGGATGCGTCGCAGATAGCCGTTTGGGGAAGTGATCTGAAAAGATGCCGGCAAACGGCAGCCTGTCTTTTTCCCAATGCGGTTTATCATGCGTCACCAGATTGGCGCGAATGTCATTTCGGGGAGTGGGAGCAGAAAACGTATGCAGAACTCGAGAGCAACGGTTTGTACCGAAACTGGGTTGATGATCCGTTCCATTTCGCGCCGCCGAATGGAGAAAGCCTTCATCAGCTGGCGACGCGTATTGAAAGGGCTGTAAAAGCATTGCCGGATGGAGATGAATTTACCATTTTGACTCACGGTGGTCCAATCCGGTATTTATTGGCCAGAGCGACTGGCGAATCAATTCAGCAGCAAACCGCATCGCACGGGCATCGAATTACATTGGTTTGGAAAACCCGGAAAGCCGTGGAGGAGGGAGATTTATGCATATCGTTTTCGGCGGTGCCTTTAATGGCAAACGTGAATACGTAAAAAAACGGTTAGCGGGCCAGGAAGTGGATTGGTTTGAGAGTAAACTTCCAAAAAGTCCGGCGGTTTCCGCGGCAATAGTAGTCGCTGGAATCGAACACCGCATCAAATCCCAATTGGCCAGTGGGATCTCCGAATTTCACATTCGTGAAGAGCTCCAAGAGATGCTGGCTAAGTACAAAGATAATAAGTTGATTTGGGTATTAACCGACATGAACCGGGGAATCGTACCGATCGATCCGCTCGAACGCGAACTGCGCGATGTGCTCGGCAGGATCTATCAATTTTTATTCTCCGAAGCGACTGAAATTACACGGATTTGGTACGGCATACCACAAAACTTAAAAGGCGGGGATGGAAGATGAAAATCTACACAAAAACAGGCGACAAAGGGCAGACGGGTTTAATCGGGGCGCGGGCGGATAAAGATGCACCGCGCGTTGAAGCTTACGGAACGATTGATGAAGTCAATTCGTTTATCGGCAAAGCGATGACAGAGTTGGATGCAGAAAAGTACGCCGATTTGTTGGCGGATCTGGAAGCCATCCAAAACGAATTGTTTGATTGCGGCGGGGATCTTGCAGATGTCCGGAAAGAGCCGAATTACAAAATGACCGAACAGCCGGTGGAAGTGCTGGAATCGCGCATTGATGACTTGATGGAAGAGCCGCCGCTTCTCGAGCGTTTCATCTTGCCGGGCGGATCGCCAGCTGCAGCCACTTTGCATATCGCACGGACAATCACACGCCGGGCAGAACGGCAAACAGTGACTTTGATGAAATCAGGGGAAGAATTTCCATCGGTCGTGCAGCGCTATTTGAACCGCTTGTCCGATTACTTGTTTGCAGCAGCCCGTGTGGTGAATTCGCGTGCAGGAGTGCCGGATAACGAATACGTCAGAAGTGCGAAAGTCTTCAAAAACGGCGGCCGTGCGAAAAAGCGGGATTAATATGAAGACAAAGACGCTTGCCCTCACTGCTCTATTTATCAGTTTAGCTGCAATCGGCGGCTTATTGAAAATTCCAGTCGGCATCGCTTCGATCGCATTCGATTCCATGCCGGCGTTAATTGCCGCCTTATTTTTGTCAGCCCCGCTTGCTGGGACAGTGGCTGCGGCCGGCCATTTACTATCTGCGATGCTCGGCGGTTTTCCGCTCGGTCCATTTCATTTTCTGATCACGTTTGAAATGTTTGCGGTTGTTTGGCTGTTTGCGAAGATGAGTGAACATGGGTGGAATAAATTGAGATGGCCGGCGTTTGTTATAGGGAATGGAATCATTGCCACCATCCCGTTCTATTTTTTATTGTCTCCCGCATTTTTCTATGCTTCTGTTCCAGGGCTCTTGCTTGCGGCAGCGATTAACGCCGGCGTTGCCGCAGTCGTTATGCCCTTCATGTTCCGAGTTGGCGAGAAGGTGAGCTGATGCGAAACGGGATCGAACTGGATGGCTGGGTGATTACATCTGATAACTCAGCGGGAATCGGCGGCAAGGAGTTGGATGAAGTCAATGCACCGGACCAGCTAACTGCAAAATTTGCAGCCCGTGTTGCCTTGCTTGAACAATGGGCGGCCGGAAGTGAACCGGAAGCTGTACTCGTCCACAATTTCAGCGGGGATGCGCAATGGGCTTCCTATAAGGCTGGCATCGAAGAAATTTTCCGAGAAGCAGATATGGACGTGCCGCAAATCGGTGGAAGTTCCGAGACGAATATGGCGACGCTGCAATCCGGCATTGCGGTGACGATGCTTGGCCGACAGCAGCGTCACTTCGTTTCGGAAGGACTGCAATGGTATGTCTACGGGAAGCCGCTCGTCGGTGAAGCTGTACTTGCACAAAAAGAAGCGGTTGCGGATTTGAAGAAAATCCGCGCAGCCATCCAAAGCGGACTCGTCAAAAGGATTTGGCCAATTGGCTCTAAAGGCATTGAAGCAGAAGCCCGGCAGTTATTCGGTGCAACTGCAGCCGTTTTTGCAGATGTTCAATTGGATGTATCCGCTGGTCCGGCCTGCTGCGTACTGCTCGGTGTAGAAACAGAGCGGACAAAGGAAACCGCTCTGTTTTTCGGTAAATTTTTTGAACCATTGATTGTAGAACGGGAAAAAGGGAGCGTTTAAGACGCTGCCTTTTTTCTATGGGCAATAATTCGGCCCCAAGGTTCACGTGCAGCAATTTCGAAATTTAAATATCTGACACAATCCTGGATCCCTTGATATCAAGCCGATGAGAGCGATTCCAGAAAAAGCTTTTATTCAACTGGAGCCTGTGTATAATAAAAAGATGAAACCCCTTTCAAATAACAGTTGACTGAATGCTCATTCATATTCTAAACTAGAAATTAGCATCGACATTTAAAAAGGGTTCAAGTACACTTCGCGTAAGGAATTTTTGGAATTTACACATAAAAAAGGGGGATAACATCATGGAGCCATTGCTCATTGCAAACTGGGTCTTCTTCATAGCCATCTTGGGGTATGCAGTTTATCTATTTATTTATTTGCTGAAAACGCGCTACGATTTCATCAAACTCGGCAAGAAAGTCGAATTTGAAGAAAACTTTAAAGAACGTTTCCGCAAAGTCATGGTCAACGTTTTTGGCCAAAAGAAATTGATGAAAGATAAGAAGAGCGGAACGATTCACGTTATGTTCTTCTACGGTTTCTTATTGGTGCAGGCAAGCGCCATCGATTTTATTATCAAAGGGTTAGTGCCTGGAGCGCATTTGCCATTAGGGCCGCTTTATCCGGCGTTCACGTTCTTCCAGGAAATCGTCACATTGACGATTCTGGTTGCGGTTGTTTGGGCGTTCTATAGAAGATACATCGAAAAGTTGGTGCGCTTGAAGCGCGGCTGGAAATCCGGCTTGGTGCTGATTTTCATCGGCGGATTGATGGTATCTGTCCTTGTCGGAAACGGCGCAAGCATGATTTGGCTCGGACACGAAACAGCTTGGACAGAGCCTGTGGCATCTGTCTTCGCAACGCTCTTCTCAGGACTTCCTGAAACAGCGGCAGCAGCAATTTTCTACGTAATGTGGTGGGCGCATCTCTTGTTCCTATTAACATTCCTGGTTTACGTGCCGCAATCGAAGCACGCGCATTTAATCTTTGGACCAGTCAATACTTGGTTCCACCGTGTGGACCATGTCGGCCGTTTGAAGCCAATCAATTTTGAAGAGATGGAAGATGAAGAAGATGAAGAAGCGATGCCTTCATTCGGCGTCGGCAAAATCACCGACTTCAGCCAGTCGCAAATGATCGACTTCTACGCTTGCGTTGAATGCGGGCGCTGCACGAATATGTGTCCGGCAACCGGAACAGGGAAAATGCTGTCTCCGATGGACCTGATTACAAAACTTCGCGACAATTTGACGAATACAGGTGCAGTTATGACGCGCCAAAAACCGTGGGTGCCGGCAATGGCGTTCAACGGCACAAAAGGGAACCAGCTGGCAATGGCTGCAGGTGCTGAAGGGGTCTCTATCGACGAACTTTACAGCCCGAGCTTGATCGGAGATGTCATCACAGAAGAAGAAATCTGGGCATGTACGACTTGCCGCAACTGTGAAGACCAATGTCCGGTTATGAACGAGCACGTGGATAAAATTATCGACCTTCGCCGTTACCTTGTAATGACGGAAGGGAAGATGGACAAGGACGCTCAGCGCGCGATGACAAATATCGAGAAGCAAGGGAATCCTTGGGGCCTTAACCGCAAAGAAAAAGAAAACTGGAGAGATGCACGTCCAGATATCTCAATCCCGACTGTAAAAGAAATGAACAAAGCAGGCGAAGAATTCGAATTCCTATTCTGGGTAGGTTCCATGGGATCATTCGACAGCCGCTCTCAGAAAATCGCATTATCGTTTGCGCGTTTGATGAACGAAGCCGGCGTGAAATTCGCGATTCTTGGCAATAAAGAAAAGAACTCCGGCGATACGCCAAGACGCTTAGGAAATGAATTCCTATTCCAGGAACTTGCAACAGCGAACATCAAAGAATTCGAAAAAGCGGAGATCAAGAAAATCGTGACGATCGATCCGCACGCATACAATATCTTCAAAAACGAATACCCGGATTTCGGCTTTAAAGCGGAAGTTTACCACCACACGGAAATGCTGTTTGAGCTCGTGCAAGAAGGCCGACTGAAACCGCAATTCCCGGTAAATGAAAAAATTACCTTCCATGATTCCTGCTACCTCGGTCGATACAACGACGTTTACGACGCACCGCGCGAGATCTTGAAATCAATCGAAGGCGTCGAATTGGTCGAAATGGTCCGGAACCGCCAGGACGGCATGTGCTGTGGAGCCGGCGGCGGATTGATGTGGATGGAAGAAGACGCGGGACACCGCGTCAACGTAGCGCGTACGGAACAAGCGTTGGAAGTAAACCCAACCGTCATCTCATCTGGATGCCCGTACTGCTTAACGATGTTGTCGGATGGAACGAAAGCAAAAGAAGTAGAAGAAACTGTCAGCACTTACGACGTAGCAGAACTTCTGGAAATGGCAGTCATCGGCAGCCAGACACCGGAATTAGAACCGGCAATCGTTCAATAATTATTGCCAAAACAACAAAAACTCTATAAGATAGAACCATAAGCAACAGAAAAGAAAGGGAGTCTAACCACTCCCTTTTCTTTTGAACCAAAATCCGAGCGAGCGTTCAGTCAACATCTGATGCCGCAGGGAACGCGGCATCAGATGTTTGCCTCGAAGCTAGCGCAGCGATACAGGCGCAATAGTATTAAGCGACACCAAGTATGAATTTGCGACGAAGCAGCGAAGCGATGCAGGAGCAAATGGTTTGTCGAAGCTAGCGCAGCGGTGCAACGCACTTCCATGTTTCGAAGCAGCGAAGCGATGCAGAAACAGAGGCAATAGTATGAAGCGATGCTAAGTATAAAATTTGCGCCGAAGCAGAAATTCATGCAAAGATCCATAAACATCATGTAGAACCACAATCACTCCATATACAACTTGATTTTATTCACATCAAGAATTTTTTTAGGCCGCTATGAAACCGTTTACACCTACACAAAGGGGAGGAAAAAGAAAATGGCAAAAACAGTGATTATCGAAGGGGCACGGACAGCATTCGGGAAATTCGGCGGAAATTTGAGTACGCTGACAGCAAGCGAGCTTGGGGCAGCGGCGATCAAAGAAGCGATGAAGCGCGCAGGCATTGAACCGGAGCAAGTGCAGGAAGTCATCATGGGCAACGTGCTCCAAGCAGGGCAGGGGCAGATTCCTTCTCGCCAGGCAGCGAAAAAAGCAGGTATTCCGTACAGCGTTAAATCGGAAACAATCAACAAAGTCTGTGCATCGGGCATGCGCAGTGTGACGCTTGCAGATCAAATCATCCGTTTGGGCGACGAAGAAGTGATTGTTGCGGGCGGCATGGAATCAATGTCCAATGCGCCGTATTACTTGCCGAAAGGCCGATGGGGGCTTCGCATGGGCGATGCTCAAGTGATTGACGGGATGGTTCACGACGGATTGTCTTGCTCTTTCCATCCGGATCGCGTGCACATGGGAACATACGGCAACTCTACAGCAGAAGAGTTCGGCTTGACGCGTGAAGCGCAAGACGAATGGTCCGTGCGTTCGCATGAACGAGCGATCAAAGCGAAAGACCTTTTTGCTGAAGAAATCGTACCGATTGAAATTCCACAGCGCAAAGGGGATCCAATCACAGTTGATGTAGATGAAGCGCCGCGTGCGAACTCAACAATCGAAGCACTTGCGAAATTGAAGCCGGCATTTGGAAAAGACGGCACAATTACGGCTGGGAATGCACCAGGGATCAATGATGGGGCAGCGGCATTCGTCTTAATGAGCGAAGAATGCGCACAGAAAGAAGGCAAGAATCCGCTAGCGCATATTTTGGCGCATACGGAAGTGGCGATTGAGCCGCACCGTTTCCCCGAAACACCGGGAATTGTCATCAATGAATTACTGAAGAAAACCGGGAAATCCCTGGACGACATCGATTTATTCGAAATCAATGAAGCATTTGCAGCCGTCGCTTTGGCAAGTTCGAAAATTGCTGGGCTGGACGCTGAAAAAGTGAATGTAAACGGCGGGTCGGTTGCGCTTGGGCATCCAATCGGAGCAAGCGGATCACGCATCATCTTAACGCTTGCCTATGAATTGAAGCGCCGCGGCGGCGGAATTGGCATTGCAGCCATTTGTTCCGGCGGCGGCCAAGGCGATGCAATCATGATCGAAGTACCGAAACAGGAGGCAAACTGACAATGGCGATTCAAAACGTAATGGTAATTGGTGCCGGCCAAATGGGTTCAGGCATCGCGCAAGTTTGCGCACAAGCAGGATTCAACGTGAAATTGAATGACATGAAACAAGAAGCCTATGACCGCGGAATCGGGACGATTACAAAAAACTTATCCCGCAACGTCGAAAAAGGACGCATGACAGAAGACGAGAAAACAGCGGTCCTTGGCCGCATTACCGCTTCTCTTGATTTGAAAGATGCACATGATGCAGATATCGTCATCGAAGCTGCGGTAGAAAATATGGAAATCAAACACAGCATTTTCAAAACGCTGGATGAAGTGGCGCCAAAGCATGCGATTTTGGCATCAAACACATCATCGCTTCCAATCACAGAAATTGCGGCGGTTACAAACCGTCCGGAGCAAGTGATCGGCATGCATTTCATGAATCCGGTACCGGTCATGAAATTGGTCGAAATCATTCGCGGACTTGCGACTTCGGATGAAGTGTATCAGGCAGTGGAAGAAATGACGCTCAAACTTTCCAAGACACCGGTTGAATGCAACGACTTTCCAGGATTCGTCGCCAACCGCATTTTGATGCCGATGATCAACGAAGCGATTTTCACGCTGCAGGAAGGCGTAGCGACAAAAGAAGCGATCGACGACATCATGAAACTTGGCATGAATCACCCGATGGGGCCGCTGCAGCTTGCTGATTTTATTGGCCTCGATACTTGCCTTTACATCATGGAAGTGCTGCATGACGGATTCGGCGACAGCAAATACCGTCCGAGCCCATTGCTTCGCCAGTACGTGAAAGCCGGCTGGTTAGGCAAGAAAACGGGCCGCGGATTTTATGAATACAGCTAATTTAGGGGGAATAGCAATGGATTTGCGATTTACAGAAGAACAATTGATGATGCGCAATATGGTGCGTGATTTTGCAAAAGAAGAAATAGCACCATTTATCGACCGGATGGAAGAAGGGGAATTTCCCCGCGAAATCATCAAGAAAATGGGCGGACTTGGCTTGATGGGCATCACCGCACCTGAGAAATACGGCGGTTCCGATATGGACTTCACTTCTTATATCAGCGCCATTCATGAATTGTCAAAAGTCAGTGCAGTTGTCGGTGTAATTTTGTCCGTTCATACGTCAGTCGGCACGAATCCGATTTTGAACTTCGGTACAGAAGAGCAGATCCAGCGCTATGTTCCGAAATTGGCTTCAGGCGAATATTTGGGGGCATTTTGCCTAACAGAACCGGCTGCCGGCTCTGATGCAGGCAGCTTAAAGACAAAAGCAGTGTTGAACGGCGATCATTACGTCTTAAACGGCTCAAAAGTATTTATCACAAACGGCGGAGAAGCGGATACATACATCGTTTTCGCGTCGACAAAACCGGAAGCAGGATCGCGTGGAATTTCTGCATTTATTGTGGAAAAGGATTTTCCGGGCTTGGTAATCGGCAAAGATGAGAAGAAAATGGGGCTTCACGGTTCACGGACAGTGCAGCTGACATTCGATAATATGAAAGTGCCGATTGAAAATCTACTGGGCACAGAGAATAAAGGCTTTAGCATCGCCATGGCGAATTTGAACGTCGGACGCATCGGGATTGCGGCACAGGCACTCGGCATCGCAGAAGCGGCTTATGAACATGCAGTAGCTTATGCGAAAGAGCGCGTGCAGTTTGGCAAACCGATTTCACAGCAGCAAGGCGTCGGCTTTAAATTAGCGGATATGGCAACACAAGTGGAAGCGGCAAAATTGCTGGTCTACCAGGCGGCTGATCTTTATGCACAAGGCAAAGACTGCAATAAGCAAGCTTCAATG
This sequence comes from Planococcus ruber, assembly GCF_022819085.1. Classification (GTDB taxonomy): domain Bacteria; phylum Bacillota; class Bacilli; order Bacillales_A; family Planococcaceae; genus Planococcus; species Planococcus ruber. The sequence goes on from NZ_JALHAG010000001.1 coordinate 1,210,202, forward strand.
GCGAAATTATTCGCATCAAAAGCAGCAATGGACGTTTCCATCGAAGCCATCCAAGTTTTTGGCGGCTATGGCTATACGGAAGATTATCCGGTCGAGCGCTTATTCCGCGACGCGAAAGTAACGGAAATCTATGAAGGCACGAGTGAAATTCAACGCATTGTCATCAGCAAGCAACTATTAAAATAATTGGGGGAAATGAAAATGAATTTTCAATTGAGCGAAGAACATGAAATGATCCGCAAAATGGTACGCGATTTCGCAAACAACGAAGTGGCGCCGACAGCTGAAGAACGCGACGAAGAAGAGCGTTTTGACCGCGAAATTTTTGACAAAATGGCAGAGCTTGGATTGACGGGGATTCCGTGGCCGGAAGAGTATGGCGGAATCGGATCGGATTATTTGGCTTACTGCATCGCGGTGGAAGAATTGTCCCGCGTCTGCGCTTCAACTGGCGTAACGCTATCAGCGCATACGTCGCTTGCCGGCTGGCCGGTATACACATTCGGAACAGAAGAACAGAAGCAGAAATACCTTCGCCCGATGGCAGAAGGTACGAAAATCGGTGCCTACGGTTTGACGGAGCCAGCTTCAGGATCGGATGCAGGCGGCATGAAAACTTCCGCGAAAGAAGACGGCGACCATTACATCTTGAACGGTTCAAAAATCTTCATTACAAACGGCGGCATTGCGGACATCTACATCGTTTTCGCAGTGACAGACCCAGAATCGAAGCATAAAGGCACGACAGCGTTCATCGTCGAAAAAGACTTTGAAGGATTCTCAGTCGGCAAAAAAGAGAAGAAACTCGGGATCCGTTCAAGCCCGACAACGGAAATCATTTTTGACAACTGCCGCGTACCGAAAGAAAACGTGCTGGGTGAACTCGGCCAAGGCTTTAAAATTGCGATGCAGACGCTTGACGGCGGACGCAACGGCATTGCTGCCCAAGCAGTAGGAATCGCACAAGGTGCAATGGACGCTGCTATCGACTACGCGAAAGAGCGCGAGCAATTCGGCAAACCGATTGCTGCGAACCAAGGCGTATCATTTAAATTAGCGGATATGGCGACGTCAATCGAAGCTTCACGTTTGTTGACGTACCAAGCAGCGTGGCTTGAGTCGAACAAACTTTCATACAGCAAAGAATCGGCAATGGCGAAATTGATGGCTGGAGACACAGCGATGAAAGTAACGGTAGAAGCGGTTCAAGTATTTGGCGGCTACGGCTATACAAAAGACTATCCGGTAGAACGTTTTATGCGTGATGCGAAAATCACTCAAATCTACGAAGGCACACAGGAAATCCAGCGTTTGGTCATTTCCCGTATGGTCACTAAATAACCGGAGGGCTGCTCTATGAACAAAAAGCGTGAAATTCAGTCCTCCGTAAAAGACGAAAGCCTGATTGAAAAGCGCCGTGCACAGATGATCCGCGGCGCTGTCACGCTTTTTAAAGAAAAAGGCTTTCACCGGACGACGACGAGAGAAATTGCCAAAGCATCAGGTTTCAGCATCGGCACACTCTATGAATACATCCGCACGAAAGAAGATGTCCTGTATCTGGTGTGCGACTCGATCTACGACGAAGTGCATGCACGGCTCGATGCGCTCGACGTTGATAAAGGTTCGCTGGATGTACTGATTACGGCAATCGAACATTATTACAGCTTAATCGATGATATGCAGGACGAATACGTGGTCATGTACCAGGAATCGAAATCGCTGCCAAAAGATGCGCTTCGCTACGTGCTGGATAAAGAAATGGAAATGGTGTCTCTATTTGAACGGCTGCTTACAGAGTGTGCGGACAGCGGAGAAATCGCCATGGCGCCGAAAGAAATTAAACTGGCGGCCAATCATTTATTCGTCCAGGGCCAGATGTGGGCATTCCGCCGCTGGGCACTTAGGGATTATACGATTCAGGAATTCATCGAGCTTCAAACGAAATTTCTGCTGCAAGGGATGGCAGGGGAAAAAACTACGCTACGGGGGGTTTAATAGATTATGGCGACAATTCAAGAAGAAACGAAATACAAGCCGCAAAATCATGTTCGCTTCGTCACGGCATCCAGCCTTTTTGACGGACACGACGCATCGATCAACATCATGCGCCGCATTTTGCAGGCAAGTGGGGCTGAAGTGATCCACTTAGGCCATAACCGTTCGGTCGAAGAAGTGGTCAATGCAGCCATCCAGGAAGACGTTCAAGGAATCTGCATTTCCTCTTATCAGGGCGGCCATATGGAATACTTTAAATACATGTACGATTTGCTGCAGGAAAAAGGCGCTGGCCACATCCGCATTTACGGTGGTGGAGGCGGCGTTATCCTTCCGCGCGAAATCAAAGAATTGGAAGAGTACGGCATTGCCGGCATCTTCTCGCCTGAAGACGGCCGCAAATTGGGCCTTGAAGGCATGATTCTGGAAATCGTCAAAGAATGCGATTTCTCGACGATTAAAGAGACGCCTGCTTTTGATGTGATTTCAGCTGACGAACCCGTCGCTTTGGCGAACTTGATCACGGCAGCCGAAGAAGCACACACACGTGAGCTGGATACCGATAAATTGCTTCAGGCAGTACGTGCTCAAACGAAGAATACGCCAGTCCTCGGCATCACCGGAACAGGCGGCGCCGGAAAATCTTCTTTAACGGATGAACTGATCCGCCGTTTCCTGTCTGAACTTCCGGATAAGAAAATCGCGATTCTCTCAATCGATCCGACGAAACAAAAAACGGGCGGTGCTTTGCTTGGCGACCGGATTCGCATGAATGCGATCTTCAATAAACGCGTCTTCATGAGAAGTTTGGCGACCCGCGGTTCAAGAACTGAAATCTCCAGCGCATTAGGCGATGTCCTCGATGTCGTCAAAGCGGCAGATTTCGATTTGATCGTGGTGGAAACAAGCGGAATCGGCCAAGGGGATGCGGAAATCGCTAATTTCTCCGATGTTTCTATGTACGTCATGACAAGCGAATTCGGGGCGCCGACGCAGCTTGAGAAAATCGATATGATCGATTACGCAGATTTGATTGTCATCAATAAATTCGAGCGCAAAGGTTCAGAAGATGCGCTTCGCCAAGTGCAAAAGCAGTTCCAGCGCAGCCATCTGTTGTGGGATAAGGAATTGGACGAAATGCCGGTATTCGGCACGATCGCAAGCCAGTTCAACGACAAAGGCACAAACTCGCTTTTTGCGGCGCTCGTGCACACTGTCAACGAAAAATGCGGCACAGATTGGACAACGGATTACGACCAATTCGTCAAAACGCAAAAAGAGAACTTGATCATTCCGAATGACCGCCGCTATTATTTGCGCGAAATTACGGATACGGTCCGCAACTACCATGCGAAAACGCAGGCACAGGCAGCATTTGCCCGCCGTTTGTTCCAATTGGAAGGCGCCATCGAAGCGGTCAAAGAAAAAGCGCCGGATGATGCACTGGTCGAATCGCTTCAATCACTCGCATACGGCGTACGCGATGAGTTGACGGCGGAATCCAAGCGCATTCTGGAAAACTGGAAACAGCTGAAAGAAGCATATGCCGGCGACGAGTTCGTCACTACAGTCCGCGACAAGGAAATCCGCACGATTTTGCGTACGGAGAGCTTATCCGGATTGAAGATCCCGAAAGTCGTCTTGCCGAAATTCGAAGACTACGGCGAGATTTTAAAATGGGTTTATTTGGAAAATGTTCCAGGTTCATTCCCTTACACAGCTGGAGTATTCCCGTTCAAACGGGAAGGCGAAGATCCGAAACGCCAGTTTGCGGGTGAAGGAACGCCTGAACGGACAAATAAACGCTTCCACTATTTGTCGAAAGACGATGATGCGAAACGCTTATCGACGGCTTTTGATTCCGTAACGCTTTACGGCGAAGATCCAGACCACCGTCCGGACATCTACGGAAAAGTCGGCGAGTCGGGCGTGTCGATCTGTACATTGGATGACATGAAGAAATTATATGCAGGCTTTGATTTGTGTGCACCGTCCACTTCGGTCTCGATGACGATCAACGGGCCGGCGCCGATCATTTTGGCAATGTTCATGAACACGGCAATTGATCAGCAAGTGAAAATAAACGAAGAGAAATTCGGCCGTCCATTGACGCTGGAAGAGTTCACGGAAGTCCGTGAATCGACGCTTCAAGTGGTCCGCGGAACGGTTCAAGCGGATATCCTAAAAGAAGACCAAGGCCAGAATACGTGCATCTTCTCGACGGAATTCGCGCTTCGCATGATGGGCGACATCCAGCAGTATTTCATCGACCATAAAGTGCGCAACTACTATTCGGTATCGATTTCCGGCTACCACATTGCGGAAGCGGGAGCGAACCCGATTTCACAGCTGGCGTTCACGTTGTCAAACGGCTTCACGTACGTGGAATATTACTTGAGCCGCGGCATGAACATCGATGATTTTGCTCCGAACTTGTCGTTCTTCTTCTCGAACGGGCTGGACCCGGAATATACAGTGATCGGACGCGTCGCACGCCGCATTTGGGCAGTCGTGATGCGCGACAAATACGGCGCAAACGAACGCAGCCAAAAGCTGAAATACCATGTGCAGACTTCAGGACGCAGCCTTCACGCGCAGGAAATCGACTTCAACGATATCCGCACGACGCTGCAGGCATTGATGGCGCTGCAGGATAACTGCAACTCACTGCATACCAATGCTTACGATGAAGCGATTACGACACCGACAGAAGAATCGGTGCGCCGCGCCATGGCAATCCAAATGATCATCACAAAAGAACATGGCTTGTCGAAAAATGAAAATCCGCTGCAAGGTGCGTTCATCATCGAAGAAATGACGCAGCTGGTTGAAGAAGCGGTATTGCAGGAATTCGACCGCATCAACGACCGCGGCGGCGTTCTTGGCGCAATGGAAACGCAATACCAGCGCGGCAAGATCCAGGAAGAATCCATGCATTACGAAATGAAGAAACATACAGGCGAGTTGCCGATCATCGGTGTCAACACCTACTTGAATCCGAATCCGCAAAGCGATGACGATATCAATGCGATGGAAATTGCCCGGGCGACGACCGAAGAAAAAGAAACACAAATTGCCAACTTGCGCGCTTTCCAGGAACGCAATGCTTCCGAAGAAGCGCTGAATCGCTTGAAGCACGTAGCGAAATCCGGAGGCAACATCTTCGAAGAATTGATGGAAACCGTAAAAGTCGCAAGCCTTGGCCAAATCACGACAGCGCTATACGAAGTCGGCGGACAGTATAGACGGAATATGTGATAGGAAAAGTGAAAGTGCCTGTTCAGCTCTGAAAGACATAAGACGGACCGCGAGGAGGCTGTTGCCGCCGCAGTGGGCTGGCTTATGACCCGAGGAGTTGGCTGATGAAGCTGGACAAAGAAAAGCGGGATCGGCCGTTCAGCTCCGAAAGGCATAAGACGGTTTGAATAAGGATGAAAGTGGTTCGCGGATGCTCCGCGAACCACTTTTTCTTCTTTTTTATTGAAAATAGATAGGTTACGGGCGATTAAATAAAGTTGCGCGCGTTCAAAAGAAAATGCGCGCGTTCAAACGGATTTGCGATCGTTCAATGAAAAATGCGCGCGCTCAAAAGGATTTGCGCGCGTTCAGCCGAATTTTGCGGTTTTCCAGCCGGAAGCAAGCGAATTTATTCACTGCCCGGAAGGACTGTGAGTCGATAAGGATAGCAATTTTCTGTATAATAGAAGAAAGTTCACCGTAGAAAACAAAAAGGATGATCATCCATGTCGAAATATGCGCATTATCTCATCATCCTCCTCTGCCTCGTCCTTACCTTCTTTCTCTACAACAAGGCGCTCGGATCCATTCCATTTTTGATCTTGTCGTTATACTTGTTTTATTTCGGCTGGAGGCAGCTGGGTAGCAGAAAAAAGAAAACACGGTAGCGGAGCGCAACTACTTTGTATATAATGAATTAAGTTAAGATAGAAGAAGGGACGTGCACAGATTGAAAATCCGTGAATTATCAAAAGAAGAATTAGTGGAAGAGTCGTTTGTCGACTTAGCCTATGCACTTTTAGAAGAAACACACGAAACAAAAACTTATCCGGAGATTGTTGCAGAAATTGAACAATTGCTCGGTTTATCTAAAGAGGATATGAAAAAACGTCTGGCTCAGTTCTACACAGACATGAATATTGACGGCCGCTTCCTGATCTTGGGCGAAAACCGTTGGGGCCTTCGCGAGTGGTACCCGGTTGAGCAGATCGAAGAAGAGTCGGCGCCGACAGTTAAGGCACGCAAGAAAAAAGCGAAAGTCGCAGACGACGACGGCTTTGATGATTTGGATCTGGAGCTTGAAGATGAATTGGAATTCGACGACTTCGATGAAAGCGATGACGACGATGACGAGGAAGACGACGATGACGCGGATGAACTATTGAAAGTTCCGGAAGTGGAAGTCCTTGATTTCGACGTGGAAGATGAAGACGATGACAATGACGGCGTCCTTGTAGAAGATTTGGACGGCAACATCATTGATGAAGAAGATGAAGATGAGGAAGATGATCTGAAGTAATCAGAACATTTTTTTACCTTGACTTATGCGGTGAGACTGGATAAGATTTTACTGGGCTCCTTAAAATAGGAGACATGATTTATACAGTTTACGCGCTCCCTCTGCACTTGCAGGCGGGGCGCTTTTTATTTTTTAAAAATTAGAGGAGGAAGCAGGCATGACAAAGTATATATTTGTGACTGGCGGCGTTGTATCGTCATTGGGAAAAGGGATTACAGCCGCGTCGCTTGGGCGTTTATTGAAAAATAGAGGGTTGAACGTCACGATCCAAAAATTTGATCCATACATCAACATTGATCCCGGGACGATGAGCCCGTACCAGCACGGGGAAGTGTTCGTAACAGACGACGGCGCGGAAACGGATTTGGATTTGGGGCATTACGAGCGTTTCATCGACATCAATTTAAATAAATACTCTAACGTAACGACAGGGAAAGTATACTCAACTGTTATCCAAAAAGAACGCCGCGGCGATTACTTGGGCGGAACCGTTCAAGTGATTCCGCATATCACAAACGAAATCAAAGATCGCTTGCTGCGCGCTGCGAAAACAGCGAAAGCGGATGTGGTCATCACTGAAATCGGTGGAACTGTCGGGGATATCGAATCGCTTCCGTTCCTTGAAGCCATTCGCCAAATGCGTTCAGACCTTGGCCGCGAAGAAGTCATGTACATCCATTGTACGTTGATCCCGTACCTGGGCGCTGCAAAGGAAATGAAAACGAAGCCGACGCAGCACAGCGTAAAAGAATTGCGCAGCTTAGGGATTCAGCCAAACTTGATCGTGGTCCGCACCGAACATGAAGTGCCTCAGGACATGAAAGACAAAATCGCTTTGTTCTGCGACATTAAAGCGGAAGAAGTGATCGAATCCCGCGACGTTGACGTGATCTACGAAATGCCGCTTCGCTTGAAAGAACAAAACATGGACCAGATCGTCCTGGACCATTTCGGCATCGAAGCGCCGGAAGCGGATATGGGCGAATGGATTGAACTGGTCGAAAAAGTGAAATCCTTATCGAAGAAAGTGCGCATCGGCCTTGTCGGGAAATACGTGGAACTTCAAGATGCCTACATTTCCGTAGTGGAAGCGTTGAAACACGCCGGCTTTGCATTTGATGCAGATATCGAAGTGGATTGGATCAATGCAGAGCACATCAACGCTGAAAACGTAGAAGAGAAACTCGGAAACTGCGACGGCATCCTGGTTCCGGGCGGATTTGGAGACCGCGGAGTCGAAGGGAAAATCGTTGCGACCAAATACGCACGCGAAAACAATGTGCCGTTCTTCGGAATCTGCCTTGGCATGCAATTGGCTTCAGTCGAATTTGCACGCAGCATCATGAACTTTGACGATGCCCATTCATCTGAGCTGGATCCGAAAACTTCATATCCGGTCATCGATCTTCTTCCGGAACAAAAAGACATTGAAGATTTAGGCGGAACGCTTCGCCTTGGCCTGTACCCGGCGAAATTGGAAGTGGGTTCAAAAGCGCATGAAGCATACGGCGAAGAAATTGTTTACGAACGCCATCGCCACCGCTACGAATTCAATAACGAATACCGTGAGCAATTCGAAGCAGCCGGCTTTAAATTCTCCGGCACGAGCCCGGATGGCCGCCTCGTGGAAATTATTGAAGTTGCAGACCATCCTTGGTTTGTCGCTTGCCAATTCCATCCGGAGTTCATCTCGCGTCCGAACCGTCCGCAGCCGCTCTTCAGAGAGTTTGTTAGAGCTTCTTTAAATAACTAAACCAAAAAATCCTCCCCGGGAAATTTCCCGGGGAGGATTTTTTATTCGGCGAGCATTTCGTCGATGATCAGTTTGACAGCGTGGTAAATAAACAAGGCACCCATTGCATAAGGAACCAACGTGCGCCCGCCGTCGTCTGTAGGAATAAGGCCCTTGGAAATGCCGAGTGAAATGAACGCATCGGCTTCTAGCTCTCTTGCAACGCCCGTCACCATGGCAAACGGAATACCTGCATCGTTCAAGCGTCCAGCCAGTTCATCGCCTTCATCATTCGGGGCCAGAATCCATACACGGTCTGCGCTCGTCAGAATGCTGTCAGGCTTCCAATCGACGGCGCTTGCAAGCGGTTCAACGCCGTTTAGCGCCGTCTCGACAACGGCTTTCATTTCACCGAAAGCTGCGAGAAAGATGTTCCCTTCGCCGACTGCAGCTTGCGCCAACACTCTTGCCGTGTCTTCAACAGCTTCTTCCTGCTTTGCCAGGCGCTGAAGCAGCCCGGCGGTTTGAGTAGCCAACATTTTCATTTCCTTCACCTCTCTTTTCATTATAGCCAAACAAAAGAAAAGATTAAGCTTTCCGGCTGTCCAAATCCAAAATGGCTAAAAAAGAACTGGAAAGTATTGGTGGAAATAAAAGCGGCGATTCAGTAGAATGAAATTAGAGTGGAGAAAGCTGGAAGAGAAGGGAGCAATACGGTTGAAAACGATATTGATTGTAGATGACCAGATGGGAATCCGTCTTTTATTGAATGAAGTATTTAAAAAAGAGGGGTACGATACCTTGACGGCTGCAAATGGCAACCAAGCCCTTCAAACGGCAGGCGAAAAGCAATTGGATATCGTCTTGCTCGATATGAAAATTCCAGGAATGGACGGCATTGAAATCTTAAAGAATTTAAAGCAGATCCAGCCGGACGTCCAAGTCATCATGATGACCGCTTACGGCGAACTGGACCTGATCGAAGAATCAATCACCAACGGAGCATCCTGTTATTTTACAAAACCGTTCGATGTATTCGAGATACGCGAAGCTGTAAAGCAATTGTTGGCAGACTGATACACGCAGAAGTGGCGAAAGCACAGCGTTTTTGGTATAGTATAAAGGATATTTGGATAAGAGTAGAGCTTAGGAGGAATTGTGAATGGCATTAGTTTCAATGAAAGATATGATGATCAAAGGGAAACAGGAAGGTTATGCAATCGGTCAATTCAATTTGAATAACCTCGAGTTTACCCAAGCAATTTTACAAGCTGCACAAGAAGAAAACTCGCCGGTAATTTTAGGCGTATCTGAAGGGGCAGCGCGTTATATGGGCGGTTTCACCACTGTAGTACATATGGTGAAAGGCTTAATGCATGATTACAAAATTACAGTGCCAGTGGCGATTCACCTAGATCACGGTTCTAGCTTTGAAAAATGCAAAGAAGCGATTGATGCTGGATTTACATCTGTCATGATTGATGCTTCGCATCACCCATTCGAAGAAAACGTCGAAATCACAAAACAAGTGGTAGAGTACGCGCATCAGCACAACGTTTCTGTTGAAGCGGAGCTTGGAACTGTAGGCGGCCAGGAAGACGATGTCATCGCTGACGGCGTGATCTACGCAGATCCGCAGGAATGCAAGCAGCTCGTTGACCAGACAGGCATCGATTGTTTAGCGCCAGCTCTAGGATCTGTCCACGGACCTTATAAAGGCGAACCGAATTTAGGTTTTAAAGAAATGGAAGAAATCTCTCAACTATGTGATGTTCCGCTTGTCTTGCACGGCGGCACAGGCATTCCGACAAAAGACATTCAACGTTCTGTATCACTTGGAACAGCGAAAATCAACGTCAATACAGAAAACCAGATTGCGTCTGCGAAAGCGGTCCGCGAAGCATTGGCTAAAGACGCGGAAATGTATGATCCGCGCAAATACTTGACGCCGGCACGCGATGCAATCAAAGCGACAGTCATCGGCAAAATGCGTGAATTCGGAAGTTCGAACAAAGCGTAATCGATTGACCGGCAAAACCATAAACTAAAACTGGGAAAGGGAGAAGCGTCCGAGTGGTCTCTTCTTCCTTTTTCCAAATTACAGGAGGAAAACAACAATGAAATTTTTTATTGATACAGCAAACTTCGAAGAAATCAAAGAAGCGCATTCATGGGGCATCCTTTCAGGCGTAACGACAAACCCGTCCCTAGTGGCGAAAGAGAAAAACGTTTCTTTCCATGACCGCTTAAAAGAAATTGCAGCTTTGGTCGACGGTTCAATCAGCGGCGAAGTTATCGCACTTGATGCAGAGGGCATGATCAAAGAAGGCCGTGAACTGGCTGCACTTGCGCCAAACATCACGGTGAAATTGCCAATGACTCCAGATGGTTTGAAAGCATGTTCAACACTTGCAGCAGAAGGCATTAAAGTAAACGTTACGTTGATTTTCAGTGCGAACCAAGCTCTTCTTGCAGCTCGTGCCGGTGCTTCATATGTTTCTCCTTTCCTTGGGCGCTTAGATGATATCGGACATAACGGCATGGATTTGATTGCGACAATTGCAGATATTTTTGCTATCCATGACATCAAAGCCGAAATCATTGCCGCTTCAATCCGCCATCCGCAGCACGTAACGGACGCAGCTCTAAACGGTGCCCATATCGGAACGATGCCGATCAAAGTCATGCAGCAAATGTTCAAGCACCCATTGACTGACAAAGGCATCGAAGCATTCTTGGCAGATTGGGAAAAACGCTCAGTTGAAGAAGAGGCAAAGTAAAACGGCACGGCAATCAAATTTCAAGAATCAGCAGGCCAATTGTTTAAATCTGCTGATTCTCGAAGTAAGGCAAAGGAGAAATTAGATCTGATGGATGTATATAAAGTAAAAGGCGGTAAACGCTTGTCGGGCACGATTAAAGTGAATGGCGCAAAAAACAGTGCAGTGGCTTTGATTCCTGCATCAATTTTAGCGAATTCACCTGTGCAAATCGAAGGTTTACCGGAAATTTCTGACGTCTGGACACTGAAAAATATTCTTGAAGAGATCGGTGGAGAAGTTTCTTTCGAAGACGGAACCATGAACATCGATCCGACCAATATGGTTGATATCCCTCTGCCAAATGGAAACGTTAAAAAACTCCGTGCTTCCTATTATATGATGGGCGCTATGCTTGGACGATTTAAGCACGCAGCCATCGGTTTGCCGGGCGGCTGCTTTTTAGGGCCTCGTCCAATCGATCAGCACATCAAAGGATTTGAAGCGCTTGGAGCGAAAGTTACAAACGAACACGGTGCGATTTATTTGCGTGCAGATGAGCTTCGCGGAGCGAAAATCTATCTGGATGTCGTGAGTGTTGGCGCGACGATCAATATCATGCTGGCGGCAGTGCTTGCAAAAGGGCAGACCGTTATTGAAAATGCGGCTAAAGAACCCGAAATCATTGATGTTGCTACTTTACTGACGAATATGGGAGCGAAAATCAAAGGGGCAGGGACCAATGTAATCCGGATTGACGGCGTTGAAGAATTGCATGGCACGAACCATACGATCATTCCAGACCGTATTGAAGCCGGTACATTCATGATCATGGCGGCGGCAGTTGGAGATGGCATCACGATCGATAACGTCATTCCCTTCCATATGGAAGCTTTAACCGCGAAACTGCGTGAAATGGGCGTGGACGTGCAAGAAGGCGAAGAATCCATTTACATTCCAAAAGCTGAAAAATTGCAGGCGATTGATGTGAAAACGCTTGTGTACCCTGGATTCGCAACCGATCTGCAGCAGCCGTTCTCTGTATTGATGACGCAGGCAACCGGCTCTTCGATGATTACCGATACAATTTATTCGGCTCGTTTCAAACATATCGATGAACTTCGCCGCATGAATGCAAGTGGTCGTGTGGAAGGCCGGGCTGCAATTATTACCGGGCCGACGCCATTGACTTCCGCTACTGTTGTAGCATCTGATTTGCGTGCCGGTGCGGCATTGATCATCGCGGGTTTGCTGGCTGACGGTGAAACTGAAATCCGTGAAATTTACCATATCGAACGCGGCTATTCTGCGATTGTCCAAAAATTGCAGGGGCTGGGTGCTGATATCCGCCGAGAAACGATCGATCCGGTCAGCAGCGCAAAATCTGATTTCGGACGCAGCGCGAATTGACTTCTTTTTGGCTGATGTAAACAGGCTGCAAAAAATGAACAAATAGCTGAACTGGAGGAAATGAATGATGGAACGAAGTTTATCGATGGAATTGGTGCGCATTACAGAAGCGGCAGCTATTGCATCCTCAAAGTGGATGGGCCGTGGACTGAAAAACGAAGCTGACGATGCAGCGACTACTGCAATGAGAAATGTATTTGATACGATTCCGATGCGCGGAGTCGTCGTCATTGGCGAAGGCGAAATGGATGAAGCTCCGATGCTTTATATCGGTGAAGAACTCGGAACGGGGCAAGGTCCGGAAGTGGACGTGGCAGTCGATCCTTTGGAAGGAACGAATATTGTCGCAGCCGGGGGCTGGAACGCTCTTGCAGTATTGGCGATTGCCGACCGCGGAAATTTATTGAATGCACCGGATATGTACATGGAAAAAATTGCAGTGGGCCCTGAATCGGTTGGCAAAATTGATATTAACGCACCCGTCATCGAGAATCTCCGGGCAGTGGCAAAAGCGAAAAACAAAGACATAGAAGACTTGGTGGCGACTGTGATGAACCGTCCGCGGCATGATCAAATCATTCATGAAATCCGCGAAGCCGGAGCCCGGATCAAACTGATCGACGACGGCGACGTGGCTGGTGCCATCAATACGGCTTTTGACCAGACAGGCGTCGATATTCTGTTTGGAATTGGCGGCGCACCGGAAGGCGTGATCGCTGCAGTCGGCTTGAAATGCCTCGGCGGCGAATTGCAGGGCAAACTATTGCCGCAAAACGAAGAAGAAGCACAGCGCTGCATCGATATGGGAATCGACGTTACGAAAGTCCTGAAAATGGACGACTTAGTAAAAGGCGACGATGCGATATTTGCGGCAACAGGTGTAACGGACGGCGAGTTGCTTCGCGGCGTTCAACTAAAAGGCGGTTTTGCAGAAAGCCACACTTTAGTTATGCGTGCGAAATCAGGAACTGTCCGCTTTATCGAAGGCCGTCACAGCTTGAAGAAAAAACCGAATCTTGTCATGCACGATTAATGATCCTGCTTCTCAATGGGTCCGGCTCTATGCCGGACTCCTTCTTTAAAGATCTTCCAATCATTGCAACGACTGATCCTCAACAAATTAACCCTAAAAAATGACTAAGAGTGGTGTCTGACACATGACAACGATAACAATTTCCGCATTGGAAAATATGACGCTAAAAGAACTTTATAATTTAGCAAAAGAATATAAATTGACGAATTACAGCAAATTGACGAAAAAAGAATTGATTTTTGCTATCTTGAAAACCCGTGCGGAACAAGAAGGATTTTTCTTCATGGAAGGCGTGCTAGAAATCATCCAGTCCGAAGGCTTTGGTTTCTTGCGCCCGATCAATTACTCGCCAAGTTCTCAGGACATCTATATTTCCGCGTCGCAAATCCGCCGCTTCGATTTGAGAAATGGCGATAAAGTTTCGGGGAAAGTCCGTCCGCCAAAAGAAAATGAACGCTATTTCGGATTGCTGCAAGTCGAAGCCGTGAACGGCGAAGATCCGGAAGTGGCAAAAGAACGTGTCCATTTCCCGGGATTGACGCCGCTTTACCCGGACCGCCATATCCGTCTGGAAACGTCGCCAAAACATTTATCAACACGGATCATGGATTTGGTTGCCCCAGTCGGATTTGGGCAGCGCGGATTGATTGTCGCTCCGCCGAAAGCCGGCAAAACGATGCTATTGAAAGAAATCGCTAATTCCATTACGACCAACCATCCGGAAGCGGAATTGATTGTGCTGTTGATTGATGAGCGTCCGGAAGAAGTGACCGATATTGAACGGTCCGTCAATGCCGACGTGGTTTCTTCCACATTCGATGAAGTTCCGGAAAATCATGTGAAAGTGGCTGAGCTTGTATTAGAGCGAGCAATGCGCTTGGTCGAACACAAGCGGGATGTTATCATATTAATGGATTCCATCACACGCCTTGCGCGAGCATATAATTTGGTCATTCCTCCAAGTGGGCGTACACTATCAGGAGGGATTGATCCAGCCGCTTTCCACCGGCCGAAACGATTCTTCGGAGCCGCGCGCAATATTGAAGAAGGCGGCAGTTTGACCATTCTTGCGACAGCATTAGTCGATACCGGTTCACGGATGGATGAAGTCATCTACGAAGAATTTAAAGGAACGGGCAACATGGAATTGCATTTGGACCGCAGTTTAGCGGAACGCCGCATTTTCCCGGCGCTCGATATCCGCCGTTCAGGAACGCGGAAAGAAGAATTGCTCATCGGAGCCGATCAGCTCGATAAGCTTTGGACGATCCGCAAAACTTTCTCGGATTCACCGGATTTCGGGGAGCGTTTCTTGAAAAAGCTCGGCCAAACAAAATCCAATGAAGAATTTTTTGAACAGCTTAACAGCGAATTGAAAGCTCATCGAAGCACTAAAAAGATGATCTAATTAGTTGCAAATGAGCGAAAGATTTGTTATGATTATGAGAGTGAATTAAAACAGTGCTATTGCATATATGGCCTAAAGAGCCATGTAAGGCAATAGTCAAAATAGATTATTAAACTCTGTTCCAGATGGTTCAGGGCGGGAGGAGAAACAATAATGAAAACAGGTATTCATCCAGACTACAAACAAGCTACAGTAACTTGCTCTTGCGGGAACTCTTTCACAACAGGTTCTGTAAAAGAAAACATCAACGTCGAGCTTTGCTCTGAATGTCATCCATTCTACACTGGACGTCAGAAATTCGCAGCAGCAGATGGCCGCGTAGACCGTTTCAACAAAAAATACGGCATCAAAGAAGAAATCAACCAGTAATAGTAAAGAATATACCTGCTTTGCGCGAAAACGCGAAGCAGGTATTTTTTCGTTTAAAGACACATTTTGAGCGTTAAATCTTTTACATAATCGAGAAAAAAGCAGTAATTCAGCCCGATTTTGGGTATGATGAATAATGATAAAGTTGTTTGAAAGGGGCTTATTTATGTACGTTATGAAACAATCCGGTTGGGTTGAACTGATTTGCGGAAGCATGTTTTCGGGGAAATCAGAAGAGTTGATCCGCCGTGTGCGCCGCGCACAATTTGCCAAACAAAAGATTGCAGTTTTTAAACCGAAAATCGATGACCGCTACAGCAAAGAAGCGGTTGTTTCCCATAATGGCGCAACAGTGATTGCCTTGCCGATTCAGCATTCAAAGGAAATCTGGGACTATATCTCCGATGATTTCGACGTAATCGCTATTGATGAAGCTCAATTCTTCGATGAACAGATCATTGAGAATGTCCAGAAATTAGCAGACCACGGATTTCGTGTAATTGTTGCCGGTTTAGACCAGGATTTCAGAGGACGTCCATTCGGGCCGATGCCGATTCTATTGTCGATCGCCGAACAAGTGACAAAACTTCAAGCCGTTTGCACCGTTTGCGGATCTCCAGCAAGCCGGACGCAGCGCCTGATTGACGGCAAGCCCGCTGGTTCTGACGACCCGACCATATTAGTCGGCGCTTCAGAAGCCTATGAGCCCCGCTGCCGCCATCACCATGAAGTGCCTGCTGGCGTGACAGTGGCGAAATAGCTTATGTTGGAAGCTTCCTAAACAAGGTGAAACTATTTTTTTGCCCGTTATATTAATTAAATCGTTATATAAGTTGAACTAATGATTTGTACAAACCGATATTCCGCAAAACAGCTGCGCTTGCCGGGGACATGCGCTAAGCCGTGTCCATAGCGCCGAAGCGGTGTATTAATGCTACTTCTTTCATCCAACTTATATAGTTTAAGTATAAATATGTGAATTAGAGGTGAAGCAGCAATGTTCGATAGATTACAAGCAGTAGAAGACAGGTACGACCGCTTAAATGAGTTATTAAGCGACCCGGCGATTGTCAGCGATACAAACAAATTGCGCGATTACTCAAAAGAGCAGTCGGATTTGCAGGAAACAGTGGAAGCATACCGCGAATACAAAGAAATCACTTCCCAGTTGAATGATGCAAAAGCGATGTTCGATGAGAAGCTTGATGCCGAGATGCGTGAAATGGTCAAAGAAGAAGTGAACGAATTGGAAGCGCAAGCGAAAGCGATTGAAGACCGTTTACATGTATTATTGATTCCGAAAGACCCGAATGACGACAAAAACGTGATCATGGAAATCCGGGGAGCTGCCGGCGGAGACGAAGCGGCGCTGTTTGCGGGGGACCTTTACCGCATGTACAGCCGATTTGCTGAATCAAATGGCTGGAAAGTGAGCATCATGGATTCCAATCCGACAGGGCTCGGCGGATTCAAGGAATTGGTCTTCATGGTTACCGGAAAAGGCGCTTATTCAAAATTGAAATATGAAAATGGTGCCCACCGGGTGCAGCGGGTTCCGGAAACGGAATCAGGCGGCCGGATCCATACTTCGACAGCAACAGTCGCTTGCCTGCCGGAAGTGGAAGAAGTGGAAGTTGAAATCCATGACAACGACATCCGTGTCGACACATATGCATCATCTGGTGCAGGGGGCCAGTCGGTCAACACGACAATGTCGGCTGTCCGTTTGACCCATATTCCGACCAATACAGTGGTAACGTGCCAGGATGAAAAATCCCAGATCAAGAACAAAGCGAGTGCGATGAAAGTGCTTCGTGCCCGTGTATACGATAAATTCCAACAAGAAGCGCAAGCGGAATATGATGCGGTCCGGAAATCAGCAGTCGGAACAGGCGATCGTTCTGAGCGGATCCGTACGTATAACTTCCCGCAAAACCGCGTTACAGATCACCGGATCGGCTTGACGATCCAAAAACTGGATCAGATTCTTCAAGGCAAGATGGATGAAGTCATTGATGCTTTGATCATTGAAGAGCAATCAGCCAGAATGGAAAGCTTAAACAATGACTAATAGAAAATACATTTTCGAGGCCCTCCAAGGGGCTTCTTCTTTTTTAAAGAGCAATGGCCGTGAAGAAGCGGCTGCGCGGATTATCCTCCAGCATGAGCTGGGACTCTCCCATGCAGGGCTGCTTGCTTCAATGCGCGAAGAGTTGGAAGAAGAGAAATTCCGCGAGTTTTGGGATAAAATTGAATTGCATGCATCCGGTACGCCGGTTCAGCATATAACGGGCACCGAAGAGTTTTATGGACGCTCTTTCCGAGTCAATGCGCAAGTGCTAATTCCGAGGCCGGAAACAGAAGAGCTGATTGAAGAAACTTTAAAAATAGCCGCTCGCTATTTCCCGGAAGGCAATCCTTCAATCGCGGATATAGGCACAGGTAGCGGTGTGATTGCGATCACCATGAAATGCGAGTTGCCGGCTGCGAAAGTGACAGCAACGGATATTTCAGAAGAAGCTTTAGCGGTTGCGAAAGACAATGCCAAGCGTTTGAATGCAGATGTCGCGTTTGAATCAGGAGATTTGCTGGAACCGGTCAAAGAGCGGAAATGGGATATTGTATTATCCAATCCTCCGTATATCGGCTACGAAGAAGCCCCTGATTTATCGGACAGTGTACGTGATTTCGAACCTCATACTGCTTTATTTGCAGAAAATGAAGGCTTGGCATTGTATGAAAAAATGGCTGCAGGACTTCCGGAAATTGTGGATAAACCCAGCATTATCGGCTTTGAAATCGGTTATGCACAGGGAGAAGCCGTGAGAGCCTTCCTAAAAGCTGCTTTTCCGGAAGCGAATGTATATGTAAAAAAAGATATCAACAAAAAGGACCGGATGGTTTTTTGCATAAACGAATAAGTTGCCAACATATTTTAAACAGAATAGATGAAGTTATCCACGAATTGTGCATAACTTCATCAAAAACTAGTGATAATAGGAGATGTTTATATGGAAACGGAAACCATACTTGTGGATAGGAATGTGAATAAAGAAGAAACTTATTCACAGGCTGTGGAAATGCTGCAAACTGGTGAAGTTGTTGCTTTTCCGACGGAAACTGTTTATGGGCTTGGAGCGGATGCTACAAATGCAGAGGCAGTGGCAAAAATCTTTGCTGCGAAAGGGCGCCCGGCAGACAATCCATTAATCGTTCATGTGGATTCAAAAGAAAGTGCGTTGAATTACGTGCAAAATGTTGGCCCGAAAGCGATTCAATGCATGGAAACCTTCTGGCCTGGAGCACTGACGTTGATTCTGCAAACGAAACCAGGCGTTTTTGCTGAAAACGTCACAGCCAGCCTATCCACAGTTGGAATTCGAGTGCCGAACCACCCGGTAGCCTTGAATTTGCTGAAGCGTGTGAAATTGCCGATTGCGGCACCAAGTGCCAATACAAGCGGCAAGCCGAGCCCGACGTTAGCGGAGCATGTCTATCACGATATGGAAGGGACTATTCCATTGATTTTGGATGGCGGTGCGACGATGATAGGGATTGAATCGACCGTATTGGATATGACCAGTGAACCGCCGGTGATCCTTCGTCCCGGCAAGATCACAAAAAAAGATTTAGAAGCGGTGATCGGCACCGTCCGGCTGTCTTCAGAAATTCAAGGGAATATCCCCAAATCACCGGGAATGAAATATATCCATTATGCGCCTGAAGCACCGGTCTATTTGATTGAAAAGACAGACGGGCTAATAGAGAAGGCGATAGCGCATGTGCAAAATGACGGCAAAAAAGTGGCCATTCTAAGTTCGGAGAAACACCCGAGTGCGGATTATTGTTTCCCGCTTTCAGAGGAAACGCTTTATGCTAGCTTGCGCAAATGCGATCAAACGGATGCGGATTTAATTTTGGCGGCAATTTCTGCAGATGCCAATCGAAGTGAAGCGATGATGAATCGGTTAGAAAAAGCAGCTGACCATAAATGGTTCAGTTAATGATGCGAAAAGAGGGGAAATAACATGAATATTTTCTTTGTTTGTACCGGGAATACATGCAGAAGCCCGATGGCGGAAGCCATTTTAACAGCGAAGCAACTGCCGGGTGTGGAAGTTCGTTCCGCCGGCATCTTTGCTGGAGAATCGCCGATGTCGTCCCATGCCCAAACGGTTTTAGGCGATCAAGGAATCGACTTTGCCCACACCTCTAAACAGCTGATGCCTGAAGATATGGAATGGGCAACATTGATCTTGACGATGACCGAATCGCATCGGACATTCCTGCTGCAGAATTTTCCTGAATACGCGACAAAAATCTACACATTAAAAGAATTTGCAAACGGTTCTGCAGCAGACGTCAGCGATCCGTACGGCGGCTCTTTATCCACTTATCAGTCTACGTTCAATGAACTGCACGGCCTGATCAACCAAGTGGCTGGGAAATTGAATAGAGAAATGGAGCGATAACATACAAGCCTATGCGGGTTTGTATGTTTTTTCATATAATGATGTTAAAATAAAGTGAACCATCGTTGAGGGAACTCGTGTGAACGAAAATCTCCCAGCGAAGCAAAAGTAAGTGGAATGCAGTTTGGCGTTTCGCTTTATCCGAAAAGAAAAGAGGGTTTTTAATGAAAATTGCAATCTCATCAGATCACGGCGGAAATAATCTTCGTAAAGAAATCGTCAACTTATTAAACGAACTTGGCATGGAATATCAAGATTTTGGGCCGCATACAGATGACTCGGTCGACTATCCGGATTATGCAACACCGGTTGCGGAAAGAGTCGCCAGCGGAGAATTTGACCGCGGCATCCTTATTTGCGGGACAGGAATTGGCATGTCCATTGCCGCTAACAAAGTAAAAGGCATCCGTTGCGCGCTTGTGCATGATGTATTCAGTGCAAAAGCGACAAGAGGGCATAATGATTCAAACGTTCTGGCAATGGGCGAACGCGTTATCGGCCCCGGACTCGCGCGTGAAATTGCAGAGACGTGGCTGACTGAAGAATTCGAAGGCGGACGCCACCAAAAACGCGTTCAAAAAATCTCGGATTTGGAAAAATAAAAAACTGAAGGAGTGGCTGGCATGCAACCCTTATGGCAATTACAGCTTGAAGAAGCTTTAAGTGAATTGGAGCAGGAAATTCAATTTAAAAATGGCCAAGTATTTGTCGTCGGCTGCTCAACTTCAGAAGTTGTAGGCAAACGGATCGGGACAGCTGGCGGCCTGGATATAGCCGAAAGTTTGTTTGAACCCTTGCAGAATTTTGCAGACCGCCACCGGATCTTTTTGGCTTTCCAAGGATGCGAGCATATCAATCGGGCGTTGACACTCGAGCGGGAAGCAGCTGAAAAATACGGCTGGGAGCCTGTGTCAGTCGTGCCGGTGCCAAAAGCGGGGGGTTCGATGAGCGCATTCGCTTATTCAAATTTAAAAGATCCGGTTGTTGTGGAAGAAGTGCAGGCGCATGCCGGAATCGACATCGGACAGACAATGATTGGCATGCATTTAAAAAGAGTAGCCGTTCCTGTGCGAACTTCTGTTAAACTAGTAGGAGAAGCGATTGTCTCAGCTGCAACCACTCGGCCGAAATTGATTGGCGGGGAACGCGCTAGGTACGATCGTGAGCTTGTTCAACTACAGGAGGGAATAACAGATGGAATTGATTAAGACGCAGGACCAGGCAGTTTATGAAGCAATGCAAGCGGAAAAAGAACGTCAGGAATCGAACATCGAACTTATCGCATCTGAAAACTTTGTATCACAAGCAGTGATGGACGCCCAAGGCTCAGTACTTACGAATAAGTATGCTGAAGGTTATCCAAACAAACGCTATTACGGCGGCTGCGAATATGTGGATATCGTAGAAAACATTGCTCGTGATCGCCTGAAAGAAATCTTCGGCGCGGACCATGCCAACGTACAGCCGCATTCCGGATCACAAGCCAATATGGCCGTTTATACCGCGGTTCTAGAAAAAGGCGACACGATTTTAGGGATGAACTTGAACCATGGCGGACATTTAACGCATGGCAGTAAAGTGAATTTCAGTGGAATGCAGTACAATTTCGTCGAGTACGGGGTAACAGAAGACAATCAACTGATCGATTATGAAACGGTTCGACAGGCCGCTCTTGAGCACAAACCGAAAATGATTGTTGCTGGAACAAGTGCTTATTCACGCCAACTGGACTTTGCTAAATTCCGTGAAATCGCGGATGAAGTTGGCGCGTATTTAATGGTGGATATGGCGCATATTGCGGGACTTGTTGCAGTCGGTGCCCATCCAAACCCGGTTCCGCATGCCCATTTCGTCACATCGACCACACATAAAACTTTGCGCGGGCCTCGCGGCGGGTTGATTCTTTGCAAAGAGGAATTTGCTAAGAAAATCGATAAAACGATTTTCCCGGGAATTCAAGGCGGGCCGTTAATGCACGTCATTGCTGCAAAAGCGGTTGCATTTGGCGAAGCGCAGCAGCCTGAATTTAAAACTTATATCGAACAAGTGGTAAAAAATGCCAATGCACTGGCTGAAGGATTGAAAGCTGAAGGCGTAGATATCGTCTCTGGCGGAACAGACAACCACTTGATGCTGATTGACCTTCGTTCACTCGGTCTAACCGGAAAAGTGGCGGAGCACGTATTGGATGAAGTCGGAATCACGACAAATAAAAATACGATTCCATATGATCCGGAAAGCCCGTTTGTCACGTCAGGCATCCGTTTAGGAACGCCGGCTGTCACTTCACGCGGCTTTAAAGAACCGGAAATGAAAGAAATTGCATCGATTATTGCATCCTTGCTGAAAAATCCTGAGGATGAAAATGCGAAAAAAGAAGCTGCTGAACGCACTGCAAAGCTCACAGCTAGTTTTCCATTATACAAATAAGGGAATACAGCTGCCAAGGAGTAAGTTAGGCAGCTGTATTTTTTCCTCTTTTTTGAAAAACACTCTCTCTATTTTGGGAGGAAAACGGGGAATTTCGTTAAAAATGTTACTTATTCCTATTTTCTTCAGAAACCTGCCATACATAGAATACATTAACTAAGGGAAGCTGGGTGAACCGCGTATGCCGACTCACGAAATACATGAAGAGAAAAAAGTGATCATTAATTGGCTGCGGCGTTTGGGAATGGAATTCCAGACAGGTTTTATTGTGCTGAATACAGAGTTGGAAAACCATCCGATCATTTATGCCAACCAATCCTTTTTAGAGATGAGCGGCTACGAGGAAGAGGAAGTTTTGGGGCAGAATGGCAAGTTTATGCATGGCTCGAAAACGGATAAACGGGTCGGACAGAAAATCAGAAACTGCATGGAATCGAAAAAAGCGGGCATTTTTGAAATCGTTAATTATCGCAAAGACGGGCTGCCTTTCTGGAACGAAATCACGATCCAGCCAATTATCATGCATGAAACGGACTTTACGTTCACGATCATGCTGCAGCGGGATATTACCGACCGCAAGCGCGCAGAAGCATTGATCAATTTGCAGCAGCAAATCCATAACGATATGGGAAAAGGCTATCTGTTGAGCTTTTTGCTTCAAAAAGCATGCGATACAGTGGAATCTTTTTTCAAAGACGATACGAAATGCACGGTGCTTTTTGTCAATGATGCCGGCTACTTTCAAGTAGGGGCCGGAAAATCGATGCCAAGTGAATTTCATGATAAAGTCGAGCAAATTCAGTCTTCTCCGGTGACGGGTACGTGCGGAGCCGCTTTCCACACCAATCAAACAGTCATAGTGGAAGACATGAAGGCGAGTCCGCTGTGGAATGGCCATCAATATCTGGTGGAGGAGCTTCACCTTACTTCCAGCTGGTCGGTGCCGATCGATGACGCAAATGACAAAGCAATCGGGACATTCGGCATCTATTTCACAGACAAGACATTGCCGACTGAAGAGGACATTGCCTTCGTGGAGCAGATTGGCTCCATTGTGTCTTTGACGGTAAGGTATTCGCAGCAGCAAGAAGAAATCTTGCGTTTAGCGTATACCGATAAAGAAACCGCTTTGCCGAACCGGAATTATTTCATCAATGAGTTAAAAGAATTGCTGGATGAAAAGAAAGAGGGCTTTGTCGCTTTCGTTTCAGCAGATGAATATATTAAAGTAGTCGACCAGTACGGCCATACTGCAGGAGATGCACTCATCCGGGAAATCGGCAAACGTTTCTTAAGAGCTGGCATGTCTGCAAATCATGTCATCGCACGCTTTTCCGATTCGACCATCGCGTTAGTCAACTTGAATCCGTTAGGCGATGTGCCTGCGTATTTAGAAAAGTTATCGCAATGTGTGATCGAACCGACCAATGTGCAAGATATGGAATTGTTTTTAACGTTAAAAATGGGCGTCGCACTGATTACGCCGAAACAGCAAGATGAGAAAGAACTGATCCGCTATGCAGACAGCGCGCTGTCAAAAGCAAAATTGCGGGCGGGGGAATCCATCTGTTATTTTGAAAATGAACACGATGATTTCATGATGAGGGACTTGCGGATCGCCAATGAATTATCGGCTGCGCTGCGCCGCGAGGAAATCGATGTCCACCTTCAGCCGAAAGTGGATTTGAAATCAGGAAAAATCATCAGCTTTGAAGCTTTGGCCCGTTGGAATTCTCCGGAGCTTGGCAGTATTGCACCGGATGTCTTCATTCCGGCAGCGGAAAAGAACGGCAAAATCCGTCTATTGGAACAAGTTGTTTTTAAACGGGTGCTTACCTGGCTGAAAAAGCGCAAAGAACTGGGGCTTGAATTGCGCCAGGTCGCTGTCAATATCTCAGCTGATCATTTCTTCCACCATTCGTTCATTCCACATTTAGTTGACCGAATGGCTGAATACGGCATTGAACACAAATGGATCCAACTTGAAATCACCGAGCGGATCGGCTTCGTGGATATCGAAACCGCCCATCAGGTGTTTAAGAAATTAAACCGCTACGGCTTCACAAGCTCTGTGGATGATTTCGGAACGGGCTATTCATCGCTCAGTTATTTGCAGAAGCTGCCGGTCAGTGAAATTAAAATCGATCGTTCATTCATTTCCAATATGCATGAACACGGAACGCTTGCGATCGTCAGAACGATCATTCAACTGGCGGAAAACTTGAACATGACTGCTGTCGCAGAAGGCATCGAAACAGAGCAGCAGCGAAGCATATTAGTTTCGCTCGGCTGCCGGGTAGGGCAGGGCTATTTCTATTACCGTCCGATGTCGCTCGAAGAAGCCAACCTTTTATAAACAAACCGGAGTTTTTCGCTTCGGTTTTTTATTTTGCCGATTTTTGAGCGGCGGATGACAATTAACTGAAAAATTGCAATGCGAACTACAAGCCCAAGCGGCCTAAATTTTCTGTTATACTAGTTAAGATAAATTTTAAAGAGGAGAGATGTGCCGTGGGAAAAGTACATGTATTTGATCATCCGTTGATCCAGCATAAAGTGACTTATATCCGTGATAAATCCACAGGAACAAAAGAATTCCGCGAATTGGTAGACGAAATTGCTACATTGATGGCTTTTGAGATTACGAGAGATTTACCGTTGGAGGATATTGAAGTTGAAACGCCCGTCCAAATGACGACTTCGAAAATACTGGCAGGGAAGAAATTAGGCGTCGTCCCAATTCTCCGTGCAGGAATCGGCATGGTCGATGGAATTTTGAAATTGATTCCAGCGGCAAAAGTCGGGCATATCGGCCTTTACCGTGACCCGGAAACTTTGCAGCCGGTTGAATACTACTTTAAAATGCCGTCAGATGTCCAAGAGCGCGAGTTAATTGTTGTAGACCCGATGCTTGCTACAGGAGGATCTGCCATTGAAGCAGTAAACTCACTTAAAAAACGTGGAGCTGTCAAAATCCGCTTCATGTGCATCATCGCAGCTCCAGAAGGTGTAGAAGCTTTGCAAAAAGCGCATCCGGATGTGGATATTTACATTGCGGCACTTGATGAGAAATTGAATGACCACGGTTACATCGTTCCAGGACTTGGAGATGCCGGCGACAGATTGTTCGGCACGAAATAAGAAAAGCGGAAGCGATTGCTGTAAGCAGAGGCAATCATTTCCTAACTCAAATAATATGAAAACGAGGTTGATTAGTTTGACGAAAAAGTGGAAAGTAATGACGATCTTTGGCACGCGCCCGGAAGCAATCAAAATGGCGCCTCTAGTGCTCGAGCTTCAAAAGCATCCGGAAACAATCGAGCCGATTGTGACGGTAACAGCTCAGCATAGACAGATGCTCGATCAAGTGCTTGAGACATTTCAGATTACGCCGGATTACGATTTGAATATTATGAAAGACCGCCAATCATTGAGCGACGTCACGACGCGTGCTTTGCTTGGCTTAGACGAAGTGATGAAAAAAGCGCAGCCGGACATCGTGTTGGTGCACGGCGATACAACAACAACTTTCGTGGCGAGCTTGGCAGCGTTCTACAATCAGATTGCCATCGGCCATGTAGAAGCAGGCTTGCGTACGCACAATAAATACTCGCCGTATCCGGAAGAGATGAACCGCCAACTGACGGGCGTAATGGCCGATATCCACTTTTCGCCGACTGAAAAATCTGCACAGAATTTGCGCAATGAAAACAAAAAAGAAGAAACCATCTACATTACCGGCAATACAGCAATCGATGCGTTGAAAACGACTGTGCGTGAAACGTATAGCCATCCGATCCTTGAAAAGATCGGCGAAGACCGGATGATCTTGTTGACAGCCCACCGCCGTGAAAACTTAGGCGAGCCGATGCGCAATATGTTCCGTGCCATCAAACGGTTGATTCAAGAACACGATGACATCCAAGTCGTGTACCCGGTGCATATGAATCCGGCAGTTCGTGAAGTGGCAGATGAAATTCTCGGACGCGATTCGCGCATCCATTTGATCGAACCGCTGGAAGTCTTGGATTTCCATAACTTTGCGGCACGTTCATTCTTTATACTGACAGATTCAGGCGGCGTCCAGGAAGAAGCTCCGTCGCTAGGCAAGCCGGTACTCGTTCTTCGCGATACGACAGAACGCCCGGAAGGAATCGATGCTGGCACATTGAAACTTGCCGGAACAGAAGAAGAAACGATCTATTCAATGGCAAAAGAATTGTTGACAGATGAAAGCGCCTATAAAGAAATGTCGCATGCTTCAAACCCTTACGGGGACGGAGAGGCTTCACGCCGGATCGTTGAAGCGCTGCACACTTATTTTTCTGAGAAATAAGCGGCGAAATGGTTGAGAGGACATGTCGGACACGAATTTGTCAAGAATATGTCGGAGGGTATTTGCTTGTGAAGTTTTTCACTTCTAGGAATTGACATGATTTTACCCCTATTGTATGCTTACAAAGGGTATGCATGAGAAGGTTTTCTTACATATAGATGTTGTTCCGAAAGCCTGATGCGACTGCTCTTTTATAGGGGTAAAATGTCAAATCAAACGAAACTCGAGGGGTTTATCATGCGCCCAACAAAAAGTCCCTTACAAGCGATGGCACTTTACAGTGCTATCCTCTCACAACTTGTCGGGTCCGTGCTCATCGGTACGTTCACAGGTATGTGGCTCGATGAACAATTCGGAACCGCCCCGCTTTTCTTAATCATCTGCTTGCTCACGGGCATGTTTGCCGGTGTGTGGGCAATGCTGCAGACCGTCCGAAAATTCGAATCAGGAGACAAATGAAAAATGGATGGACTTAGGGAGATATATACAAGACTAAAAAGAATGATTTATTTCATCCTGGCGGCCTTCGTTATTGGTTGGGGGTTTACCCCTTATCAAGAGGTATTCGCCGGTCTGTTGATCGGAACTTTGTTCGGCATTTATAATATGTGGATTCTGGTTCGCCGGATGGAAAAATTCGACCGGGCGGTGGCAGAAGGCTCGAAGGTTCGTTCGCTTGGAACGGCATTACGGTTTGCATCAGGTGTAGCTGCTGTAGCGATGGCATTATTGTTCGCTGAGCATATTCACTTGGTCAGTACAGTAATCGGGTTGATGATCCCTTATGTTCTGCTGTTGGCAGAACGGATTGTTTATCATGTGAAACACCATTAAGAAAGTGGAAAGAGAGGTGAAACTATCGTGGGTCATGAAGCTCCTATGCTTGAAGTGTTCGGGATCTGGTTTAACTTATCGAACGTTATGATGCTCATCGTAGCCGCTGTTATCGTATTTCTAATTGCCTTCATTTCTACTCGGAATTTAAAGCTTAAGCCAACCGGCATGCAAAATTTCATGGAATGGGTAATGGATTTCGTAAAAGGGCTGATCAAGAGCAACATGGACTGGAAAGACGGCGGGCGATTCCACGTACTCGGAATTACGCTGATCATGTTCATTTTCGTTTCGAATATGTTAGGTCTTCCGTTCTCGATCATTGTCTATGGCGAACTGTGGTGGAAATCCCCGACAGCTGATCCAACAGTGACAATGACTTTGGCCGCCATGGTCATCATTTTGAGCCATTATTATGGCATCAAGCTCAAAGGGTTGGGAGAATACGGTGCAGGTTATTTAAAACCGATGCCATTCTTGTTCCCGTTGAAAATCATTGAGGAGTTCGCAAATACGCTGACACTTGGTCTGCGTCTTTACGGTAATATCTATGCAGGTGAAATCTTGCTTAGCTTATTAGCGGGACTCGGCGGAGCTGGCGTTGTCGGCTTTACAACGGCTATCATTCCGATGATGGCTTGGCAAGGATTCTCGATCTTTATCGGTGCAATCCAAGCATTTATTTTCGTTATGTTGACGATGGTTTATTTATCGCATAAAGTTGCCGACGACCATTGAGTATAAACTGTTCAAATTGAGCAGAAAAAAACAACTATCCTGAGGAGGACAAATTACAATGACAGGTTCATTAGGTTTATTAGCAGCAGCAATCGCAGTAGGTTTAGCAGCACTAGGCGCAGGTATTGGTAACGGTCTTATCGTATCAAAAACAGTTGAAGGGATCGCTCGCCAGCCAGAAGCTCGTGGCGTTCTTCAAACAACTATGTTCATCGGGGTTGCATTGGTTGAGGCATTGCCAATCATTGCTGTAGTTATCGCGTTCATCGTTATGAACCAATAGTAGTAGCTTTTCATACATTATGCTAAATGGCGGGAATGCTTCGGCAGGTTTTTCGCCATTTATGTTTGTATGGCCCATTTCAAATTTGAATAAACATCTTATATTAAAGATCTTATAATAGAAGAAACTGAATTTTAGGCTCTTGAAGGGAGTGAAACAATCGTGTTTTTTGATCACCTCGTACTCGGTGCATCCGGGGAGTTTTTGAACGTCGGAGATATCATCGCTACACTAGCAGTTTTCATTATTTTGATGCTGTTATTGAAAAAGTTCGCATGGGGTCCTTTGATGGGAATCATGCAGCAGCGTGAAGAATTGATCGCTAGTGAAATCGTAACGGCTGAAAACAGCCGCCAGGAATCACAAAAAATGCTTGAAGAACAGCGCACTTTGTTAAAAGAAGCGCGTACGCAAGCACAAGAAATCGTTGAGAATGCTAAAAAACAAGGCGAAGTTTCGCGTCAGGACATTATCTCGACTGCGCGTGCTGAAGCTGGCCGCATGAAAGATGCAGCTGTCCAAGAAATTGCGAACGAACGTGAAAAAGCGATTTCTGCAGTACGCGAAGAAGTTGTGGCATTGTCATTGCTTGCAGCATCTAGAGTGTTGGAAAAAGAAATCTCTGAAGAAGACAACCGCCAGTTGATTAACGAAACGATTGCGAAGGCAGGCGAAGTGCAATGAGCCAAGTCTCAGAACGCTACGCATTAGCTTTATTCCAAATCGCTCAAAAACATGAAGTGGTTGATAAAGTAGAAATGGATTTGCGTGAAGTGAAGAAAGTCTTTAACTTGACTCCGGAACTTTACAACTTGATCGTTTCTCCTAAACTATCAGCTGAAAAAAGAACAAATCTAATCAGTGAAGTATTCAATGGCGTGAACGTTTACGTTATGAACACACTTCAATTGATGGCAGAACGCCGCCGCTTGAACGAAGTCAGCGGATTAGCTGATGAGTTCATTAACTTATCGAACGAAGCACAGGGAATCGAAGATGCCAAAGTTTATTCGATCCGTCCGTTGACGGAAGAAGAGCGTGCATCGATTTCTGCGACTTTCGCTAAAAAAATCGGTAAGCAATCTTTGCGCATCGAAAACATCATTGATCCATCCCTAATCGGTGGATTGCGTCTTCAAATCGGAAACCGCATTTATGACAGCAGCATCAGCTCGAAATTGGGCCGCTTGCAACGTCAGTTGATCGGTTAATTCAGGAAATTATGAGAGGGTGAAATACATGAGCATCAAAGCTGAAGAAATCAGTGTCTTGATCAAACAGCAGATTGAAAATTATCAATCTGAGATGAAAGTTGACGACGTCGGTACAGTAATCACGATTGGTGATGGTATCGCACGCGCTCATGGCCTCGACAACATCATGGCTGGAGAACTTGTTGAGTTCTCTACTGGTGTCCTGGGTATGGCACAAAACTTGGAAGCCAACAACGTTGGTATCATCATCCTTGGGCCTTACACAGACATCAAAGAAGGCGATGAAGTACGTCGGACTGGCCGCATTATGGAAGTACCGGTAGGACAAGAACTAATCGGACGTGTCGTAAATCCGCTTGGCCAACCAGTTGATGGTCTTGGACCGATCAACACAACAAAAACTCGCCCGATCGAAAGCCCTGCACAAGGGGTTATGGCCCGTAAATCGGTTCATGAACCACTTCAAACAGGGATCAAAGCGATCGATGCTCTAGTGCCAATCGGCCGTGGACAGCGCGAATTGATCATCGGTGACCGCCAGACAGGTAAAACTTCTGTAGCGATCGATACGATTTTGAACCAGGCTGACCAAGACATGATTTGTATCTATGTAGCAATCGGACAAAAAGAATCTACTGTACGTAACGTAGTAGAAACTTTGCGTAAAAACGGTGCTTTGGATTACACAATCGTCGTGACGGCATCTGCATCTCAACCAGCTCCATTATTGTACTTGGCTCCTTATGCCGGTATTTCAATGGCGGAAGAGTTCATGTTCGATGGCAAACACGTTTTGATCGTATATGATGATTTGACTAAACAGGCTTCGGCTTACCGCGAATTGTCGCTATTGCTACGCCGTCCTCCAGGCCGCGAAGCATATCCAGGGGATGTTTTCTACTTGCACTCCCGTCTATTGGAACGCGCTGCAAAATTGAATGAAACATTGGGTGCTGGTTCGATTACAGCTCTTCCATTCGTTGAAACGCAAGCGGGCGATATTTCTGCTTACATTCCAACAAACGTAATTTCGATTACGGATGGACAAATCTTCCTTCAATCGGATCTATTCTTCTCGGGTGTACGTCCAGCGATCAACGCAGGTCTTTCTGTATCACGTGTTGGTGGTTCAGCTCAGATCAAAGCGATGAAAAAAGTTGCAGGTACATTGCGCCTTGACTTGGCTGCATACCGTGAGCTAGAGTCGTTCTCTCAATTCGGTTCAGATCTTGATGCAGCTACTGCAGCAAAACTTGAGCGTGGGAAACGTACAGTTGAAGTATTGAAACAAGATTTGAACAATCCAATCAAAGTTGAAAAACAAGTTGTCATCTTCTATGCCTTGACTCGCGGATTCCTTGATGATATTCCGGTTCAAGATATCCAACGTTTCGAAGCTGAATTGACAAGCTGGCTGGATTCTAACCACACAGAAGTTTTAGAAACTATCCGCACTACGCAAGGTTTGCCTTCTGACGAAGCATTTGGCGCAGCAATCAACGAATTCAAACGCACATTCGCAAAATCAGAATAAGAGAAGCTTCACATTCAGCAGCTTCATAAGTTGCTGCTGAATGGAAGTGCCTTAAACAAACTTTCGTTCGGACTAGAAGAAAAAATAATAAGGTGGTGAAATACCAGTGGCATCTTTACGCGATATAAAAAACCGCATTACGTCAACCAAGAAAACAAGCCAGATCACAAGAGCGATGCAGATGGTTTCTGCATCAAAGTTGAACCGTGCTGAATTGAATGCGAAAGCGTTCGTTCCTTATATGGAAAAAATTCAGGAGGTTGTCGCTTCAATCGCGGCCGGATCAAATGATACGAGCCATGCAATGATGACGACACGCCCCGTACAAAAAACTGCTTATCTTGTCATCACTTCGGATCGTGGATTAGTAGGCGGATACAATAGTAATATTCTTCGTACAGTGATGAGCAAAATCCGTCAGCGCCATACCTCAAATGACGAGTTCGTTATCTTAAGTATTGGCCGTAAAGGACGGGATTTCTTTGCTAAGCAGGGAATGACGATTCTAGATAGTGCAATCGCACTTCCAGATCACCCGAGTTTCGCTGATATTAAAGAAATAACGCGCAAAGCTGTTGGTATGTTCTCAGATGGTACGTATGATGAAGTTTATATGTACTACAATCACTTTGTCTCTGCTATTCAGCAAGAAGTTACCGAAAAGAAAGTTTTGCCATTAACGGATATCGAAACGACTGGTTCAACTGCTTCTTACGAGTTTGACCCATCAGCCGAAGCGATTTTGGAAGTTCTTCTTCCCCAATATGCAGAAAGCTTGATTTTTGGTGCAGTTCTTGACGGTAAGGCAAGTGAACACGCTGCGTCCATGACCGCTATGAAGAGCGCAACCGATAATGCAAGTGAGTTGATCGATGGATTGACTCTATCATATAACCGTGCCCGCCAGGCAGCGATCACTCAGGAAATCACTGAGATCGTCGGCGGAGCAGCCGCGTTAGAATAGAACAGAAAAGCTGGTGCGCCTAGCCGATCGGATTGGTTTTAAACCACGAAAAGCCGGGTGCCGAAGCCTTTAACCATACGAAAAAAAGTAAGACAGGAGGGAACAGCATGAACACAGGACACGTTCTTCAAGTTATGGGTCCGGTTGTAGACGTTAAGTTTGCGAATGGCCAACTTCCAGCGATCTACAACGCCCTAACTGTATATATTGATCGTCCAGGCCAACAACAAGTGAAATTGACGCTTGAAGTGGCGCTTCACCTTGGTGATGATTCAGTACGCACAATTGCGATGGATTCCACCGATGGATTGCAACGTGGTTCAGTAGTAACCGATCTAGGCAGTGCTATCACTGTTCCAGTTGGAGAAGTAACTTTAGGCCGCGTATTTAACGTATTAGGAGAAGTCATCGATTTAGGGGAAGAAATTCCAACAACTGAACGCCGTGACCCGATTCACCGTTCAGCACCGACTTTCGAACACTTATCCACAGAAGTTGAAATTCTTGAAACAGGTATCAAAGTAGTAGACTTGCTTGCTCCTTACATCAAAGGTGGTAAAATCGGTCTCTTCGGTGGTGCCGGTGTAGGTAAAACCGTTCTTATCCAGGAATTGATCAACAACATCGCGCAAGAGCACGGTGGTTTATCTGTATTCGCTGGTGTTGGTGAACGTACACGTGAAGGAAATGACTTATTCCACGAGATGAGCGATTCTGGCGTTATCAAGAAAACATCAATGGTCTTCGGCCAAATGAACGAGCCGCCTGGTGCGCGTATGCGTGTTGCCTTGACTGGTTTGACAATGGCAGAATATTTCCGTGATGAGCAAGGCGCAGACGTTCTTTTGTTCATCGACAATATTTTCCGTTTCACTCAAGCAGGATCTGAAGTATCTGCCCTACTAGGACGTATGCCTTCAGCCGTTGGTTACCAGCCGACACTTGCTACGGAAATGGGTCAATTGCAAGAGCGTATTACGACTACAAGCACAGGTTCTGTAACATCTATCCAAGCGATTTACGTACCAGCCGATGACTATACGGATCCGGCTCCGGCTACAACTTTCGCTCACTTGGATGCGACAACGAACCTTGAGCGTAAACTTTCTGAAATGGGTATCTACCCAGCGGTGGATCCTTTGGCTTCGACTTCACGCGCATTGTCGCCTGAAATCGTTGGTGAAGAACACTATTCAATTTCCCGCCAAGTTCAAGAAACGCTTCAGCGCTACCGCGAACTTCAAGATATCATTGCCATCCTTGGTATGGATGAGTTAAGTGATGAGGATAAACTGACGGTTAACCGTGCACGCCGCATCCAAAACTTCCTTTCTCAGAACTTCCACGTTGCTGAACAGTTCACAGGCCAAAAAGGTTCTTACGTTCCTGTTCAAGAAACGATCAAAGGATTCAAAGAAATTCTTGCTGGTAAATACGATCACTTGCCGGAAGATGCTTTCCGTCTAGTAGGACGTATTGAAGATGTTATTGAAAAAGCTAAAAGCATGGGCGTAGAAGTCTAAAACAAGGGACCAGGAGGGGAAAAAATGAAGACCATTACAGTCAATATTGTCACTCCCGACGGCCCGGTATACGATTCAGAAGTTTCTATGGTAATAGCAGTTACAGCGACAGGTGAGATGGGTATCTTGCCTGGCCATATTCCTACAGTAGCTCCTCTTGGAATCGGTGCAGTCCGATTGAAGAAAGAGAACTCGACTGAATTAGCAGCTGTAAGCGGCGGATTCTTGGAAGTTCGTCCGGATAAAGTGACGATTCTTGCTCAGTCTGCAGAACTTGCGACAGATATTGATCTGGCGCGTGCACAAGAGTCTGCAAGACGTGCAGAAGCGATGCTTCAGGCGAACAAAGGTGAAGTCGACTTTCAACGTGCAGAATTAGCATTAAGACGTGCGAAGAATCGTATCAACGTTTATGAGGGTAACATTTAATAGGAAAAGCGAAAACGGCTGAGGAATTGGCCGTTGGAGTTCAGACATTAAATGAAAAGAGTAGAATGTTATGAGCGGGCAGAAGGGAAATTGACTTTTGCCCGCTTTTTAAATAGGAGGGATCAGTTAGATGGAAACCGCCATTGGGCAGCAAGCCCTCATTTCAATTGTCAGCCATATCTTTTTTACGGGTGTCGCGTTTTACGCATTGCGTGCAGTGATGTTTGAGAAATGGATCCGCAAACAGCATGTGCTGCAAGCGCAGATCCTGTATATTTTCCTCAGTATTGCCATTGGGACAGCGGTGTCTACTTTCTTTTTGAACATCTCTTCATGGTCAAGACAATTGCCTTATCTATTCTAGGTTTGCTAGTTTGCCATGAGAGCGATTTTCGCGCATATGGCAAAACAGCAAACCTTAAAAATTATTTCCCGGGGAATAACGAAATTCATGTTTAGCTCGTAAAAATAAGGGAAATTAGAGTTTGTAATCAAATTGTAATATATAATTTTATGGGACGGACATAAGGACTCATTATTATACGAATGTTATACTAACTGGATAATATAACTACTAAAATGAGCGTTAAGTTACTTGTATAATTAATAAAAAACGGGTATTATGGAAAAGGTTTTGTTTGCAAACTATGACATTGGACTTTAAAGGGTACATATAGATGAATATTTAACATATGGAGGGCATATCAGTGGATCAGATTATCGTTAAAGGCGGCCAAAAATTAAAAGGGAAAGTTCGAGTAGAAGGGGCTAAAAATGCAGTTTTGCCAGTTCTGGCAGGAGCACTACTCGCATCATCCGGAAAAAGCATCATTAAGGAAGTACCTAATCTAGCAGACGTATACACTATTCAAGCAGTGCTTAAAAGTTTAAATGCGTCGATTGAATACTTCCCTGAAAAGAATGAAATGGTGATTGATTCATCAGAAACATTATCCAGTGAAGCACAATTTGAATATGTGAGAAAGATGCGTGCTTCAATTTTGGTGATGGGGCCACTCTTAGCGCGTAATGGATTCGCTAGAGTTGCTTTGCCAGGCGGCTGTGCAATCGGCTCTCGTCCAATCGATCAGCACTTAAAAGGTTTTGAAGCAATGGGTGCCCAAATTACATTTGGAAACGGTTTTGTTGAAGCGAATGTGAACGGAAGACTTCGCGGAGCAAAAATCTATTTGGATTTCCCGAGTGTCGGCGCAACTGAAAACATCATGTCGGCAGCTGCTTTAGCTGATGGCGTGACAATCATCGAGAACGCGGCAAAAGAACCGGAAATTGTAGATTTAGCAAACTATATCAACGAAATGGGCGGCCGCGTAGTCGGTGCCGGTACAGACACAATGCGCATCGAAGGAGTAGAAGAATTGCACGGAGCAGTTCATCACATTATTCCAGACCGTGTTGAAGCTGGAACATTCATGGTAGCAGCAGCGATCACGGAAGGCGATGTCATCATCGAAAATGCAGTGCCTGAACATATGGCTGCATTGATTTCTAAAATGGGCGAGATGGGTGTCGAGATTAAAGAGGAAGAAGAAGGATTGCGCATCCGTTCAACCCGTCCGCTTCGTTCAATTGATATCAAGACAATGCCGCATCCGGGATTCCCGACAGACATGCAGTCTCAAATGATGGCTTTAATGTTGACGGCTACTGGTAATGGGATTTTAACAGAAACTGTTTTTGAAAACCGCTTCATGCACGTAGAAGAATTCCGCCGCATGAACGCGTCGGTTAAAATTGAAGGACGCTCAGTCATCATGGAAGGCCCTTCACAATTGCAAGGAGCCGAAGTTGCAGCAACAGACCTTCGTGCTGCAGCCGCATTGATCCTAGCAGGTTTGGCTGCTGAGGGCATTACGCGCGTTAACCAATTGCAGCATTTAGATCGTGGCTACGTGAATTTCCATTCGAAGCTTGCCGCTTTGGGAGCAGATATTGAACGCGTATCTTTAGTTGAAACGGAAGTCAAAGAGGAACAAACGGTCTAATTCTACCATCATTTATTTTTCTTTCAATAACCCGTGAGGCCAATTCGCCTCACGGGTTTTATTGTGCCCGGTTTTGAAAGCGCGCAAATCATTATCACAAAATTTTATGGTTGATGAAATATTTTCTGATTCGAATCGGGTCTTTATTCCTTGAAAATTCTTTTTCTTTTCTAATCACACTATGCTAAAATGTTCATTTAGGAGAGTCTTTTTAGATAACAGAGTAGGTACAGAAAGCTGGAAGGGGAAGCGTAATAATGTTTTCAAAAGATATCGGTATTGATTTAGGGACGGCAAATGTTTTAATTCACGTAAAAGGAAAAGGCATCGTATTAAATGAGCCATCGGTTGTTGCGCTTGACCGAAAAACAAATCGTGTATTGGCAGTGGGGGAAGAAGCCCGCAAAATGATCGGGCGCACACCTGAAAATATTGTGGCAGTCCGGCCGCTTAAAGATGGCGTCATCGCAGATTTTGACGTGACTGAAATGATGCTAAAGTACTTCTTGAACCGTTTGAAAGTGAAAGGCTTTATGAGCAAGCCGCGCATCTTGATTTGCTGCCCGACCAATATTACGAGCGTGGAGCAAAAAGCGATCCGGGAAGCAGCCGAGAAATCGGGCGGCAAGAAAGTGTTCTTGGAAGAAGAGCCGAAAGTGGCAGCAATCGGAGCCGGAATGGACATTTATCAGCCAAGCGGCAATATGGTCGTTGATATCGGAGGCGGGACGACGGATATCGCTGTTTTATCCATGGGCGATATCGTAACGAGTGAATCGATTAAAGTGGCAGGCGATGTTTTTGATCACGACATTCTTCAGTATGTGAAACGCCAATATAAATTATTGATCGGCGACCGAACAGCAGAAAACATCAAAATTGAAATCGGTTCTGTGTATGGCGGCAGCCGCAGCGAAGAAATGGAAATTCGCGGCCGTGACATGATGACCGGATTGCCGCGGATCATCAAAATTCAGTCTGCTGAAATAGAAGAAGCCTTGAAAGAATCGGTCGCCATGATTGTCGCTTCTGCGAAAAGCGTGCTCGAAAAAACACCGCCGGAACTTTCAGCGGATATTATCGACCGCGGGGTGATTTTAACAGGCGGCGGAGCCCTGCTCCATGGCATTGACCAATTGCTTGCAGAAGAATTGAGAGTCCCGGTTTCTCTGTCCGAAATGCCAATGGATTGTGTGGCGCTTGGAACGGGCATCATTTTGGACAACATCCAGAAGCTTTCGCGCCGTTAAAACCGTATAAAGGCATCAGTCGACTTTTAAGCAGAATGCCTTATGGCGATGGTAAAAATCTTTAGTATAATGATAATTAATGCATATTACCGAAGTGGGAATCCGGATCTCTTAAAAAGCGATACAGGGTGTAGCCACTGCCGTATAGAATTCTTGAAGATTGACTGCCTTAGATAGGCATGCATCAATAGAAAGGTTGACTGAGTGAATGGCTGAAACAAAAAAGAAGGTCTCCCTTCGAAAACAAGCAAAAGCCGAAAAGGCTCCGGAAAAGGATGATAAACAGACTTGGTGGGTCCAAATTCGTTTATTTCCAATCTGGCTTCGAATTGTTCTTGTCCTGGCATTGATCGTGCTGGCGGCAATTCTGGGGGCTATGGTCGGTTATGGCGTCATTGGGGACGGCGAACCGAAGGATGCCCTGAAATGGGAAACATGGCAGCATATCATAGACATCATGAGCGGAAAGAAATAATTTTTCCGCTTGTATGAGTTTCAAGCAAATACATAATTTATGGTTGAAGGAGTGGGAGTATGTTAACGACCGAACAAATTCAGGCAATTTTACCGCATCGCTATCCTTTTTTGATGGTGGACCGGATTTTGGAAATCGAAGCGGGCAAAAAAGCGGTAGGGTTAAAGAACGTCTCAGCCAATGAGCAATTTTTCAATGGCCATTTCCCTGGTTATCCGGTTATGCCGGGTGTACTGATCGTCGAAGCTTTAGCGCAAGTTGGAGCGGCAGCGGTATTGCAGCTGGAAGCCAACAAAGGCCGCTTGGCATTCTTCACCGGCATCGATAATTGCCGCTTTAAGCGCCAAGTCGTTCCGGGCGACCAATTGCGGTTGGAAGTGGAATTGACGAAATTGCGCGGATCGATGGGCAAAGGGCATGCCATTGCCACAGTCGACGGCGAAATCGCTTGTGAATGCGATATTTTATTCGCGTTAGGGCCGGTAGTTGAAAAATAAACTCGGATTTGTATTTGAAAGTTCATTCCTGTAAAATGATTCAGGGAAATACATAGGAGGGGAATAGCGGGAAGCAAGTGCTATTCTTTCTTGCGGAGTGTAGGAGGTTTACCATGTACAAAACATTGCCGACAGGCGTTAAAAGCAGCATCACACGCTCCATCTCAAAAATATTTGAAGCCTACATGGCGGATATCGAGTGGGATGAAGAACGTTTTAATTTAGAAGACTTCGTCAAAGTTTGGAAAGACTATATCGAAAACAGAGCCGCTTGGTATGAGAAGGTTCCGCTCGAAGTCAAGTTAAGCCCGGAGTTCCATGAAGAAGTGGCGAATAAAATGAATCAGATCATCGATAAGATTTTGAACGAGCCGCCTTCAGAAGACCAGATCGCCCGTATTGAAATCATGCAGGAATCGATGGACACGCATTTCGATTATTCATGCAGAGCAGAAGCAGCTTTTGTGGAAACGAAATTAAAAGCCATGAAGAACTAATTATATAAAAGGCTGGCCGAGATGGAATTCCATCTTGGCCAGCCTTTTCTTATGCTTTGGATTCGTCTTTTCGCAAGCCTGGACGTGTGCGCATGTCCGACTCGAAGCGCTCGAGCAGCTCCTCGCCTTCGAGTCCGTCTTCAAGCAGTTCGGACAATAGCGTTTCCGCATATTTCCGGCGCGCTCGTTTTAAGGTTCCTTTCATGAGCACGGAAACTTGGTTGCCCATGACTTTGACGTCATAGATGGCTACTTCAAAGGTGGCCGGTTCGTTTCCAGGGTAAGAGATGACGACTTTCACATCATAGATATCCCCAGTTTCCATCATTCGATCGAAGCTTTCTTTGTAGTCTAATTCCATCAGCATTTCAAGCACCCATGAACGGTGGCTATTTTCTTGGTTGATAATGATTCCATCAATTAAAGGATAATCCGTCACCTCGTCTTCTTTGACGACTCCAAGTGACAGCATTTTAAATGTTTTCACGCCAATTCCTCCAAACATCGCTTTTTTTCAGTATAGCATAGCCGAAAACATGCCGCTTCTCGGCTGGAAAACCGTTTTATTTTTCCTGTTATTATGCCAAATTCCATTTTTCCGCAAACCAGAAAAGACTTCAGAAACCGCTTAGCCATTAGGGTTTCGGAAAAAAACAATTTTTGCATTGGATGAAAAATCAGATTTCATCGTCGTTTTCGAACCAAAAATGGAATTTCGCCTTTTGCGCAATATTCACTTTCCTTAGTATAGTGTTAATAAGCCAAAAGGAGGTGAAAAAATGAATCAAGTCGGAATCGTTGGCCGCTTAACAAAAGACCCGACAATGCGTGTGATGAGCGAAGGGCGCGTACATACTTCTTTCATCGTCGCTGTGTCCCGGAATTACAAAAATCAGCGAGGAGAAGTGGAAACGGATTTTGTTCTCTGCTCCACCTGGGGCAAGCCTGCCCACAACGTTTCGAAATACTGCACCAAAGGCTCTTTGGTAGCAGTGACAGGGAGATTGCAATCCCGCCATTACGATAAAGAAGACGGTTCCCGCGTTTATGTCACAGAAGTGCTGGGGGATCAAATCCGTTTTCTGGATAAAAAACGGCCAAAAGAAGAAGCCGCTCCTAAACCGCTGGAACCTGGGTCTGAAGCAGACTTTGATTTCCAGCCGCCAGGAACGGCCACTGTTATAAGCACTTAATTAGGATAAGGAGGCACTTAGTTATGCCAAAAAACGTTCAATTGCAATTGGAAGTGCATATGGAGCAATTAATCAAACTGACCGCCTTGCTTCATCGCCGTTTGGCAGAGGCGGAGCGGGAACTGGGTGAACTGAAAGAAAGCATCCGTTCCGTCCAGCAAGGATGACGTTTTCGCTGACCAGAAGGAGATCCGGTTGGGTGGGGGCTCAGCCGGATCATTATAGATTATACGTAAACAGTTCCTTCAATTCACTGTCTGACAGCTCCGTCATCCACTGGCTGGACTGGATAAATTGTTCGGACATTGTCTGCTTTTGAGTCAGCAGCGCATCAATTTTTTCTTCAATTGTGCCAATGGTCACGAATTTATGGACATGCACGAATTGGGTTTGGCCGATTCGGTAAGCCCGGTCTGTTGCCTGGTTTTCGACTGCCGGATTCCACCATCTGTCTGCATGCAGCACATGAGTAGCTGCTGTCAGGTTTAAACCGGTTCCCCCAGCTTTTAACGAGAGGATGAAAATCGGAAATTTGCCGTTCTGGAAAGCAGCTACGAGAGAATCGCGCTGATTTTTTGGCATGCTTCCAGTCAAGAAGGGAACTTCATGGCCATATAATTCATTGATGGCTTGCTGCAATAAATGCCCCATGCCGATATATTGAGTGAAAATCAGGCATTGTTCTCCGCGCTCGGCAATTTCTCCCGCCAGAGTCACAATGCGTTCAAGTTTTTGAGACCGCGGCAATATTTCTGCGGCGGAAGTATAAGGTTCTTTCAAATACAATGACGGATGATTGCATAATTGTTTTAGTTTGCTGAGCATCTTTAAAACAAGGCCTTTTTTCTCAAATCCGGTGAGCGTCTCCATTTTCTGCACCGTGTCCTGCACTAAACCTTCATATAAAGCTGCTTGTTCCGGCGTTAGTGGACAATATTCCAGCTGCTCTTGCTTCTCAGGCAAATTCAATTGCAAGTCCGGATCTTTTTTCGTACGGCGCAGCAAGAATGGCTGAATGCGCTGCCGCAGCTTTTCTTTCGTTTCTTCGGAATCGTCGCGTTCAATCGGAATCATGAAATTCTCCTGGAACTGCTTGATGCGATACAAATAGCCTTTATTGATAAAATCGAAAATCGACCAAAGCTCAGATAGCCGGTTTTCAATCGGGGTCCCGGTTAAAGCGATATGATGGTCGCCTTTAAATTTGCGGATGGTGCGGGATTGCTTCGTATACATATTCTTGATATTCTGCGCTTCATCCAATGTGATGCTCGTCCAGTGGACGCCTTGGATTTCTTCTGCATCGGAAGACGCGATGCCGTACGTAGACAACACGACATCCGGTTTCTCATTCTGCAGGAACGCCTGGAAATCTTCGCCTTTTGGCCGGGTGCTGCCGTAATGAGTGACGACTTTCAAGTCCGGGCCAAAGCGTTCCAGCTCTTTTTGCCAGTTGCCGAGCACGGAAGTCGGGCAAATGATCAATGAAGGCTGCTCCGACTTCTTCGCATGAACATGCAGAAGGTAAGTGATCAATTGCACCGTTTTTCCAAGTCCCATATCATCTGCTAGGCAAAGGCCAAAGCCTTCTTCGCGCATGAACACTAAATAATCGAAGCCAGTCTTTTGATAAGGGCGAAGTTCTGTATGGAGATTTTCAGGAATCGGTGTTTCCGGCAAATCGCGCTTATCCAGCAATTTATCGAGCAAGGTCCGCAACGATCGATTCAGATGGAACTCAATGAGCGGGTCTTCTTCATCTGCACCTTCCTCAAGCATAATTTCCGGGACATTCTGGAACAGCATGTCCTTAATTGTCCAATCGGCGTCATCCGCTTCTTCGATCATTTTCCGAAGCTGCATGAGCAAATTGGAATCTACCCGTACCCATTCATTGCCGATGCGGATGAATTCTTTGTTCTCAGCTACGAGCTGTTGGAAATCCTGCATGCTGAGCTCGTGGCCGTTCAATGAAAACTGCCAGTCAAAACGGACAATTTGATCCAAGCCGACTACGGAAGCTTTTTTGACCGGCGAATGGATATTGGCCTTCACCCGGATTTTGGATTCTTGGACCGCTTTTAGCCAAGAGGGAATGGAAACTTCGATGCCGAATGATTGGAGAATCTCCGCATCATTGCGCAAGAACTCCAGCACTTCTGCATCTGTCCATTCCGCGTGGTAAAGGCGGTCTTCGTCATAGTTTTCTACAGAAGGGCAGAGGCTCAGGATCAGCATCTGTTTTTCTTTGATCTCCTGCTGATGGTTCCGCCATTTTTCAGGCAGCACTTTATCGAAAGGTTCATCCATCCGCCGTTTGGAAGGGGTCCAGTAGACGCTTCCGCGTTTGGAGCGAAGAACCACTTTAAAGGACCAGAAAGCATCGTCCTGCGGTTCGCCGAGTTGGACTGCCATGACGTAGTCGTCGCTTGCAGGCAAACCGTCCCATCCGGCCTGCTGGACAAAATGCTGGATGAATGGCAGCTGAGCCGTGGACAATCCTTTTTGGCGCAATTGATGTTTGATGGTATCGCTCAGAAAATCCTGGATTTCCGGATCTCCGTATGCCGAATCGATCAAAATGTCTTCTCCGTCGACCGAGATATGATCCCATAGCTTTGGATCGTTTAAGGAATCGGCCACTTTTCCCGCAAGATTCAGCCACGTTTCGTCTTCTGGAGTCTGGCCGGAAAAGGACACATAGTGATGCGCTTCCCGCTGAAATAAACGAACAAATTCAGCAGGCGTCAATAGCAGATCAAGTCCGTCGATCCGGGCAGTCAAGCCGAAAAAGCTTTCTTTGTCGAGGAAGTATAGGTACGGTTTCCAGACTTCCGGCGGAATCCGGTTGCCGGTTTCATTTATCGCCTGCACCCGGAATTCTTCCGAGCGCCGGATTTTTAAATAATAGGTGCGGTTTCCTTCGGTTTGGAACTGATTCATACAAGATGTCCTTTCTCGATCTCTTCCTGGAGTGCCCGCAGGCGTTTGTTTTGCGTACGAATCTCATTGATATACGCATTCCAGAACTCCAGTTGACCGCTTTTCTTGCAAGCGGCTTTCATTTTCTTCCACATCCGGACCGCCTGTTTATAGCTGGGGCGGTTGCGTTCTTCCAAATAATCCATCGC
The DNA here is from genome assembly GCF_022819085.1 of Planococcus ruber. GTDB lineage: Bacteria > Bacillota > Bacilli > Bacillales_A > Planococcaceae > Planococcus > Planococcus ruber. Next base: position 1,253,254 of record NZ_JALHAG010000001.1, read on the forward strand.
ATAGCGGTGGAACAGAGGGAGGACGAAATCCGGAGCAGCTTCCTGCACTTCTTTCAAGCCGCATTCCTCCGCGAAATAAAGCGGGGAATTGTGGAGGTGGTGAAGTTCCGCCCATTGCTTGAACTGTTTTTTCTCGATTAAATAAGTGGAATAAGCCGGGAGGCCGTAATGGCCGAACTGTTTAAACAAATCTTCCCAATCGGCTTCGCTTAAATGGATCAATGAAAACAGCCTGCTCAATACCCGCACATATTGGTGGCGGTATTGTGTATAAAGGCCTTCAAATAGGAAGGTTCTCACGTTCGGTTTGATCGACATCAAAATGGCGGTCAACGCTTGCTCATGTGTTTCGCTTTCTGCGAGGATGGCAAGCTGCACCCAATCCGGTGTTTCATCCGGTGTCAGTTTTTTTGCTTTGACGTTATCGCCAAGCAGAATGGCGAAAAAGGCTTCGATTCGCGGTTCTGGACGGGCAAACGAAGCGAGCTCATCTTTCCGGAGCTTCGCTGTCGTAAATAGAGATGTCCAGAACAACTGGTAAACCGTAAAGCGCTGCGAAAAGGATCCGTCTTTCACCGTAACAAAACTATGCACCAAGTTTCTCAAATGTTCCAGAAAAGCATCCGCTTCAAATGTGCGGTGCTGAACGCGTAATTGTTCCAACAGATCACGGAGCGCATGCAATTCATCATCGAACCACGTTTTAAAGAACGAATGGTGCACTTCCTGGGTGCCGGCGATATACGTTTCCCATACTTCCATCAAAGAAACCAAATGGGCATAGGTGCGGTAAAATACTTTCCATTCACGTTCAAGCGGAACAAATGACAACGCGTTTTTCAATCGGCCGTCATATAACTGTTCAAAGTAGAAATAATTGCGTTTCGTGTAATCCGGAACCGGTTCCCGCCATGCATTGCGGATAATGTGGACCCATTGCACCGGAGACCGTTTATCCGTCAGCAAATTAAGCTGTTCTGCTGGGCGGGCGCGCCAAGCGGCCACCCATTCCGATAACGAGCCGATTTTTTGGTAGAGGGAAAAAACGACCGCAAGCTTGTGGCGGCAGTTCTCTTCCTGCGGACAGGCGCAAACCGCTGTCATTTTTTCGAAATTCAAAACAACTTTAACTGTATGAGCGTCTTTTACGATGGCTTCGAGCAGGAGCCGTTCTTCATTGAACGACAGAATCTGGACGCCATCATGGCGCACTAAAAAGACTGCTTTTCGAACCATTTCCTCATCCATTTCACGAGATGGATTGAGTGAGTCGTCGATAGCAGCCATATAATTGTGGATCGTATCATCAAAACGTTTTGCCAAGTGTTGAACTGTTGCCATTTACATCGCCCCAAAATAAAACTTTCCTTCTATTATACGGCTTTACAGCTTCTCCGTAAACGATGAAGGAAAGTTAATTGCTGTCTTTGTTTAGGTATTTAGATTTTAATCACGGAATTCTCTTTGTTATTTTCTTGATGAAATCATCACGAATGCTGTCATATAGGCGTGTAGGGGAAGTGAGAAGAGAGAAAACGGCATCGCCTTCCCATTGAATTAGAACAAACCAATTGCTTTAAGAGAGTTTCAGGCAAAGCAATTTTTGCGGACTAAACAAACAATTTCTAAACAATGAAGCCAGCCAAGGAGGAGTAAGATTGATCAATTCATATGTTTTGGAGATACCGGATTTTGGGTATATGTTAAAGCAAGAAGATGTGGAAAGATTTGAATTATTTCTATTGATTGCCAATGACGAATACCGAAAAATTTCCTGGCTCGCATTGCCGATGAAGGAAAGTTTCGTATTCATTGGAAAACGAGTTTCAGGCAATAGTCCATTGAAAGCCGTGCGGCTCGATTTTAAAAACAATCGTATTGTCTTTTACAGGGGCCAGTTGACTGAGCAGGCATTTGAAGATTTTATTTATTGCCTAATTGATTCTCTGTTTCTTCATGTCCACCCGGATCAATTGCATTTTTTGGTGTTGCCTGCTGTTTTGAAAGCAGAAAAATAATTGGCATAGACTGGCTATCCCGTGCTTTTTTATATCCGAAACCGCAAATTCATGGTATGATTAATGTAGTAAGAAAATTCTAATTTCTTATAAAGGGGGGAGTGTCATGTTGCACGTTAAATTGATGAAGCCTTTTTATACAAAGAAAGAAGATCATTTGATTAAATTCGTCTTTGCTTATCAATATTTCTCAATCATGAAAGATGATGAGCTGTTTCACTTTATCCCGGTAGAAGGAAAAGAAATCGTCGTCAATTTAAACACCTTCCAAGTGGAAAACCTTTCGGAAGTGTTTGTGTTCCAGAAAGGAAACCGTTTCATCCGTTTGCCGCTTTATCAACTGCTGCTGGTTTCAGATATCCACACGCACCTTCAGGCGATTTTGCAGGAAGAAAGAGCGGGCTTGCTGGAAGTGAATGACCAAGCGAAGCAAGAAGCTGAAGAAGCGATTCATTTTCTTGAAAAAGAAAACTTCAACCGCATGATCGACTATGCATTATCAGAGCGCAATGAAGAAATGTTCCATCATTTGCTCGAAGAACAACAAAATGGAGGTTTGTAAAGTGGATATGGATTATGGATAAACGCCTGCCCCGGCCATTAAAGAGGAGCAGGCGTTTTTAAGTGCGCAAAAACGAATAAAAGCCCTATTTCCGGATATGCGGAAAAGGGCTTTTATTCTTTAGGGTTCTTCATAAGTCACCTCTCATAAAGCTGTGAAAATCGTCAGCATGAACATAAATATGGTCGAACCGACTAATCCAAGTGCTAGATCTCCTAATTCCAGTTCCAATACTTTTTCAAAATTCATCTGCAATCGCTCCTTTGCTGTCAGAAGATCTAGTGTGCTATAGCGGAAACCCTTTTGCGATTTCCCTGTTATTTATAGCTTATTGTTATCATAAGAGATCTTATAGAATCCGTCATGAATCTAAATAACTAAAAATTCTAAATAATTTGTAATTCGTCCGTTTTATATGAAAAGAATCGATTTTCCTTGCTTCAAGGAATAGATAGCAATTGTATTCATCGCCTGCTATTGCTACATTTGTAAATAAGAAGTTGAGAGGAAAGGAAATCAGCCGGTATGAAATTCTATTTGTCGATGGATATGGAAGGCGTTACAGCGCTTCCGGATTATACATATGTGATGTCTAAAGAACCGAATTATGAACGCGGCCGCCGTTTGATGACCCAAGATGCCAATGCAATTATCCACGGGGCATATGAACAAGGGGCTGCCCGGTTTGTCATCAACGACAGCCATTCGAAAATGAACAATCTCATTGCAGAAGATTTGCATGAAGAGGCGGAACTGATCACGGGCGGCGTCAAGAGGCTATCGATGGTAGAAGGGCTGGATTCCAGTTTCGACGGTCTGCTGTTGGCCGGCTACCACGCACGGGCGGGACAAAAAGGCGTCATGTCGCATGCCATGGTTTTTGCGGTCCGCTCCATGTGGATCAATGAAACCGAAATTGGAGAGCTGGGTTTTAACGCCTACGTAGCGGGTCATTTCGGAGTACCGGTTTTATTCGTCGCCGGCGATGACTGTGCTTGCCGGGAAGCGGAAGCACTTATCCCGAATGTTGTCACAGCAGCAGTGAAAGAAAGTATAACGCGTTCAGCGGTGAAGACCCTTCATCCGAAAAAAGCGCAGCAACTCCTAAAAGAAAAGACGAAAGAAGCAATTCAAAACCGTGGGAATGTGGAGCCGCTCGCGCCGCCGGAATCGCCGCTCCTGCGGATTGAATTCACCAATTACGGAGAAGCGGAGCTGGCCGCAATGATGCCAGGCTGTGAAATTGAAGAAGGCACCACGGTTGTCCGGTTCCAGGCAAAAGATATACTGGAAGCTTACCGCGCAATGCTCGTCATGACAGAACTTGCAGACCAAGCAAAATTCTGCTGAAAACGACCAGGAATATAAATGATAAGAAGGAGTGGATGGATTTGCGCACAATGCCAAAACGTTTAAAAAAAGGAGATACGGTCGGGATCATTTCGCCGTCAAGCCCGCCGAATCTTGAAAACTTGCAGAAAGCATTGCCTTTTATAGAAGGGCTGGGCTTAAAAGTGAAAATGGGGAAATCAGTCGAAGCGAAACACGGCCATTTAGCAGGGAGCGATGACGAACGATTAGCAGATCTCCATGCCATGTTTGAAGACCCGGAAATCGCAGGAATTATTTGTGCCGGCGGCGGCTATGGGGCAGCCCGCTATACGGAAAAGATCGATTTTCAAATGCTCAAAGAAAACCCGAAAGTGTTTTGGGGCTATTCCGATATTACGTTTTTGCATACGGCCATTGGCCAATACGCAGACCTTGTCACTTTCCACGGGCCGATGCTTGCTTCTGATGTTGGGAAAGATACCTTCCACGAACGCAGCGCCCGGATGTTCGGCCAGCTGTTTGCGCCGTTTGAATTGTTTTATTCGGAAGAAATCTCGCCTTTGACTGCGTTGACAAGCGGTGTGGCGGAAGGGGAACTGGTTGGGGGCAATCTGTCTTTGATCCGTTCAGCGATCGGCACGAAATTTGATCTGGACACGGCCGGCAAAATTTTATTGATCGAAGATATTGACGAAGAGCCGTATCAAGTCGATGAAATGCTGAACCATTTGCGCATGGCCCGCAAATTTGATGGCGTGGCTGGAGTGGTTATCGGAGATTTTAAAAACGCGGAACCGAAAAAGCCGGAAAGATCGCTGACTTTGGATCAAGTTTTAGAGGATTATTTCAAAGAAATGAAAGTCCCGGTTGTCAAAGGCTTCAAGATCGGCCACTGCGAACCGCATTTTTCCGTACCGCTTGGCGTGAAGGCAAGGCTCGATGCGGATGAAAAAACATTGACCATCCTGCCGGGCGTCGAATAAAGAAAAGCGGAAACGGCCGTGTAGATTCGCCGGACATAAGACGGGCTGGCGAAGCGGCGATCTGTGCCGCACAGCCAGAACGGTTTATGTCCCAAGAATCTGGCCGTAGGAGTCTGGACAATAAAGAAAAGCGGAAACGGCCCGTCAGCCCCGACAGGCTTAAGGCGCACAGCGTCGGAAATCCTGATTTCCAGAGCTGGGTGGCTTAATATCCCGAGGGGCTGGCCGTTGGAGTCTGGACAATAAAGAAAAGCGGAAACGGTCCGTCAGCCCCCGAAATGTAAAGCGCCTTAAGAGGTGAAATCCTCGTCGATTTATGCTATAATGAATAGATATTGTTTCTATAAAGAGAGGCGAGGATAACGATGGCATTTCAACCACATGAAAAAGAAGTTTCTGAATTTGTAGCAGCTCGCAAAATTGGCGAATGGATCTCCTTCACTCGCAATGGCGTGGAAGTCAATGGAACCATTTTTAAAATCATGGATAATTCGGTAATTGTCGAGATTTCGCCGGAAGATGCAAAAGAAATTGGTGCGGCATCCAATATGACCGTAATTTCACATAAGAAATATAAAATTGTTTAAGATTTAAACCTTCCGCTTCCTCGGAAGGTTTTTATTTTAGGCAGAGCTTTCTGGCGTTTTTTGGATTTGGCGGTGCTTATTCTATGCCTTTTGGCTCAAAGCGCCGCATATTGAAAAATGTGGCAGGTTTTGCGTTTCAAAGATTAGCGTTTTTTGGTAAAGTAAAGTATGCAGAACCATCATTTGCACCGAAAGGAATCACAACGCATGATATTTGATTTTAAATTCTGGCATTATTTTACCAGACAGGGAGAACTTATACATAATTTGCACGAATCGGAGATGAGACGATTTAATCAGCGGCTTGCCTGGATTCTCGCTCTAGGCTTGCTGGTTTTTGCGCTGTGCGAAATTTGGGGGATGAATACGTCTTCGTTGACGCCGTACCTTGCCGCTGGCGAATGGGATACGTATACGCTCGCACGTTGGACTTCGCTTGCCGGAACGTTGATTTGGGCCGGGCTTTACCTGGCATTCCATTCCTACGGGGTGGCTTATTTATTCGCCCGCATCACGAAGATGCCTTGGCGGTCAGCTCTGGTCATGCAGACGTACGTCCTCGCCCTCTTAATTATTGAGAAAGCCATTACGTTCGTGATTTTTGCAGTTGTCGGCTATACGCTGCCCGTTTCCATACTATCGTTTGGGCCAATGGCGGCATCATTCCTGGATGTACCGTTTTTAACTTTCTTCTTCAATCAACTGACGCTGTTCACCGCACTCATCGTTGCTGTGCAATACCGTTATGTCCGGAGTTTTACAGAATACTCTCCGAAAAAGGTTTTATTTGCATTGATTCTCATTCACGTGGTTGTGGCTTTGACGGTCGCCTCGTTCAGCTTGATCCCGCTTGATGAAATCATTGCCGATTTCACGAGAGGAGGCGCTTCCGTTGAATAGATTCTTTTTCATCGGCCTTTCCGTCGCCGTCACCGCATTTTTGGCCACGAATGCCTTATTGATGTTTGGCGACAAAAGCATATTGGCAAAAGACGTATACGTCAGTGAATACGAACGGGCATATGCGAATACGTACACCGAAAAGTTAGCAAAAGAGGCCTTGATCGAGCCGCTTGGTGCGACGCAAATTTACGTTCAAGACTCAGAAGCGATTGAGCAATGGCTTGTTTCTGAAGGAGACGTGATTGAAGCGGGTTCAGAACTGGCGATGTTGAACGAAGCCGAATCAGAAGACCAGCGCGCCATTTGGGAATCTGAACGAGATGCATTGCTGCAGGAAAGAGGCGAAGTCCAAAGCACGAAATCTTCGCTTGAATCGGCCCGCTCCAGCCAGCAAAGCCGTTCAGAGTCGAGAGACGCTTCGGATAACTCGACTGTCACAAACGGAGAAGGCGACACGGTTGAACTGAACGTTGACTTGTCTGTCGGGGTCGATGTAGAAGTGCCGCAAGACGGCTCGTATGCAGCGGGCATTGCCCAAGCCGAGCAGCAGCTGGCAGCCATCGATTCGAAACTGGCCGTTGTGGAAGCGCAATTGGCGCAAAGTGTTTCAAATCCGGCGTTGATCAGTCCGGTGGAAGGCGTCGTGTCTTCCATTCAGCGAAACTCGGAACCGCTTAGCATTGAAATTTATTCCAATGAAAGATCATTTGTCACCTACGTATTAGAAGATGAGTGGCAAGATGTTTCCGAACAGGACCGGGTATTTGTGCATGCGGAAGGCATGGGGAAAGCAATGCCTGGGACGGTATTGAAAAAATCACAGGTTCCTGCTGAAGAAACAAGATGGCTGGAAGCTTACCGGACACTGGATCCGAAAGAGCAGAAGAATCCGTTGGCATTTTATGCCGTGCATATCATGACCGACGAGCCGATTGAAGCAAGCATGCCGTTTGGCAGCAAAGCCAACGCTTCAATCATCACCAACGAGGCAGCGGATGCTGTTGCCTTGCCGGAATCGTGGATCTTCGATCGGGCAGACATGAATGGCTCAGTCAATGCCTTAACTGAAAAAGGCTATGCTGCCGCCGTTCCTGTTATGGTCAATTTTGATTTGAATGGCAAAGCGGTGTTGTCTGAAGGCGTGGTTCCAGGAACAGTCGTTGTCACAGACGGCAAGCTCGAAAACTTCACTTCTCCGCCGGCAGTCTTTATGCCATTTCCAAGCGAACAGCCGGATTTCGAGTTTGCGAAAAACACGAACTGGCGCAACTATATCGAATACTTGCTTGCACGATAAGCAGGAAAAACCCCTTGGCCGCACATAAGGCCAAGGGGTTTTTGCATCTAATAGCTAAAAGAAAAGATTGCCTGCTCGGCAGAAAGAATACATAATAAAGAACTGAACGAATGATTCGATTGGCTTATTTCAAAGCTTTTAAGCGTTTAAATCCGACGAAATGCTGATTCCAATAAGGGGTAGCCAAATTGGACACTTCGATTCCTTTGCTGCCGGCATGGATAAAGGAGTTATTGCCGGCGTATATGCCCATATGCGAGATGCCTGGCTTATATGTATCTTGGAAAAAGACCAAGTCGCCGATCGCCGGATTGGCGATTTCAGAAGAAAGATTATAAAAGCCGACGGTGTCTGTGCGGGATACTTTTAATCCTGCCTGCGAGTAAACATAATAGATAAATCCGCTGCAATCAAATCCGGCAGGGGTTGCGCCGCCGAATACATAAGGTGTACGCTCTAATGAATAGGCGATTTTCAATGCAGCTGCATAAATGGAGCTAGCTTGATTGCCGACAGGCGCTGCAATCGGTGCAGGAGTAGGAATCGGAGCGGGCTTTTCAGCGGATACCGGAACGACTTTAGAAGGCTGTTGGGCACTGCCGATTTTCAAGGTTTGGTTGACCAGAAGGTTCGTGGACCCGAGCTTGTTCCAAGCGATGATCTGGTCTGCCGTGACCCCGTATTTTTTCGCGATGCTGTAAAGCGAATCGCCTTTTTTGACCGTGTAAGTGGTGGTGCCGGCACTCGGCGCCGGAGTGGTTGGTTTAGCCGTCACTTTTGCTTTCACCGGGTTTTTCACTTTTTTTGGCGCGGCGATCACTGCGTTCCCGACATTAAGGGATTGGTTGGCGTAGAGTGAGTCGCTGCTGAGCTTATTCCAGGATTTTAAATCCGCGACGCTGACTTTGTATTTTTGGGCGATTCGGTAAAGGGTATCTCCAGGTTGTACCTTATACGTTGCGGCTTCCGCCAAGGGAAGAGAGACGGTGGAGAATAGAGCGATAGCCAATACACCGGACAGTAATTGTTGCTTCATGCTTCAACCTCCAAAGGTAAGATGTTTTTAATATAGGTGATAAAGAATATTCAGTCAATAGATTTTTAGGATATTTTACGTATATCGTTAGTGGTAAGATAAGAAAAAGGTCATTTTAATAAGGTTTTGATGAAAGGAAAAGAAACTAAATACAACTTTTAAAATGAAAAAATTGCGTCAAAAGACTAAAGGGGAATTAAGACTATAGAACGGAGTGGAATAAATGAAAGAAACGGATTGGCGTTTTAAAATTGCGAACCGGGAAGCGTTGATTGGATTGGGATTGGCATTATTCAATTTTGTCTGGTGGTTCGCATTCGCTTATGGAATGGGAAGCCGGCCGGTTGAAGAGTACAGCTATGTATTCGGTTTGCCGGATTGGTTTTTCTGGAGCTGCGTAGTAGGTTTTTTGGTGATCGTCGTTTTAGTGATTGTCATCGTAAAATTTTTCTTTGTAGAAGTACCTTTTGATGAGGAGGGCGATGATCGATGAATTATGCAGTTATCATTCCGATGTTTATTTTCCTATTAATCATTTTTGCAATCGGCTATTGGTCGAGCACCAAACTTTCTGCAAGTTCAAATTTCATCAATGATTATTTCCTCGGAAGCCGGGAACTAGGCGGTTTCGTACTCGCAATGACGATGGTCGCGACTTACGGCAGCGCCTCAAGCTTCCTTGGTGGGCCCGGAACGGCTTACACGATGGGCTTCGGCTGGGTATTGCTCGCGATGACGCAAGTGGTCACCGGTTATTTTGTCTTGATGATCCTAGGCAAGAAGTTTGCGATCATGGCGCGCCGCTACGAAGCGGTCACGATGATCGACTTTCTAAAAGCGCGCTACAACAGCACATGGGTCGTGATCTTATCGGCGCTCAGCATCATCATTTTCCTGTTTTCTGCGATGGCCGCACAGTGGATCGGCGGAGCGCGCCTGGTCGAATCGCTGACGGGCCTTCCGTATAATACGGCTTTATTCATTTTCGCGGTCAGCGTCCTGGTTTACGTTACCATCGGCGGATTCCGCGCAGTAGCGGTAACTGATGCGGTGCAGGGAGCGGTTATGTTTATCGGAACTTTGATCTTGCTGATTGCGGTCATTATCGCAGGCGGCGGCATTTCGAATATCATGGCGGACTTGATCAATGAAAATCCGAACTTGGTGACGCCTTACGGGGCAGACGGCAATTTGAGCGCAGCTTACGTTTCGTCTTTCTGGATTCTGGTCGGTGTCGGCGTGGTCGGTTTGCCGCAAATTACGGTACGCGCGATGTCCTACAAAAGTTCGCGTTCGATGCACCGGGCCTTGATTATTGGAACGATCGTTACCGGATTCATTATGCTGAACATGCATTTGATCGGTGTGTTCGCGCGCCCGATTTTACCGGGCATCGATATCGGCGACAAAGTCATTCCGATGATTGCGCTTGAAACGCTTCCGCCGTGGGCAGCCGGAATTGTCCTGGCGGCTCCGATGGCAGCTATCATGTCGACAGTCGATTCCTTGCTGATTTTGGTCAGCTCATCGATTGTCAAAGACGTCTATTTGAATTACATCAAACCCGATGCCGATTTGAAAGCGATCAAACGCCTGTCATTTGGCGTCACAGCGGCGCTTGGCATCATTGTCTTCCTGTTCGCATTGGATCCGCCAGACCTTCTGATCTTCCTGAATTTATTTGCATTCGGCGGTTTGGAAGCGGCATTCATCTGGCCGGTGGTTCTTGGGCTGTACTGGAAATGGGGCAATAAATACGGAGCGATTGCCTCGATGGTGACGGGAATCGGAAGCTACGTTTTCCTTCACTTGTACAATGAAGCGAATGGCAATTTGTTCGGAGTCCATACGGTCACGCTGCCGGTCCTGCTTTCACTCGTCGCTTTTATCGTGTTCAGTTTGCTGATTGGGCGAGGAGCATACGACTATAATGTGAGGGCAGCGAAATAATCGGCCGGGCGAAGGAAGGTCTTCAGATTTGAAACCATGGAAAATCTATCTGCTCTTAACGCTCGTCATGCTCATGTGGGGCATTAATCTGCCCGTCGTCAAATACATGATCGAATTTGTCGATCCGATTACGCTCACGGCTTTCCGGATCATGCTTGCCGGAATGGCTGTTATGGGCATCCTCGCTGCCATGCGGCTGTTGAGATGGCCGAAGAGGAATGAATGGAAATACATCGGGCTTGGCGCTTTGCTGAATGTTGTCGGCCATCATTACTTTTTGTCGAGCGGGCTATCCATTACGAGCGGTTCGAATGCCGGATTGATCCTCGGGACTGGACCGATGCTGACAGCCGTGCTGGTGTCGCTGATCATGCGAAGCTATCCGTCGAAACTTCAATGGCTCGGCGTTTTCATCGGCCTTGCCGGAGTATCGGCAACGGTGCTTGTCGGAAACGAAGCCGCTTCCGGCATGAACATCGGCGACATTTTTGTCTTCCTATCGATTTTGGTGCAAGTCTTCAGCTATATCGTCATCGCGAAAGCGGCAGCTACCATGGATCCGCGTGTGTTGACGGGCTATATGTTTGTGCTCGGTTCAATCGTACTGCTCATGATTTCCTTGATCCAGGAACCTGGAGAAATTCAAGCCTTCAAAGAAGTGCCCGCGATTTTCTGGCTGGGCTTCGCTTTCTCCGCCATCATTGGAACGGCAATGGGGCATATGCTTTACAACTACTCGATTGGACAAGCGGGACCGACAAAAGCCGCCATCTTCATGAATTTGAACACACTGTTTTCTCTCGTTGGAGCGGCCGTCATCCTCGGTGAAAAGATTACCAGCGGCCATATTTACGGCCTGGTGCTGATTGTCATCGGCGTGCTATTTGGTTCAGGCGCTGCGGAAGATCTGCTCCGAAAGAGAAGAAAACGGATGGAATAAAAGAGGAGATCCCACCTGCTGTCATTTGACGGCGGGTGGGATTTTTTGTAGTAGGGCATGGTGAAGTTGTATAAAAGCTCAAGTGATTTTCGGAATGGAAGAAAATGGTGCGAAGCTTCTCAGCCCGCCGCCCTTTATTTTCTCATTTATTGCAATATAATAGAGGAAAGCCAAAACGTGAAACGGAGAGTATGAACATGTCCTTACAATTGAATCCACGCGCCGAAGCGCTGAAGATTTCGGGAATCCGCCAATTTTTCAATCAATTGGTCGACTACCCCAACGCAATCAATTTAACGATCGGCCAACCCGACTTTCCAACGCCGGAAAAAGTCAAAGAAGCGGGGAGAGCGGCGATTGCAGCTGATATGACAAGCTATTCCCATAACGCTGGGCTGCTTGAACTGCGGCAGGAAATTGCGTCTTTTTTTAGCGATACGTATAACCTTACATATAACCCACAGACGGAAATCATTGCGACAAACGGCGCCAGCGAAGCACTTGATGCGACGTTCCGCACCATTCTTTGCGAAGGCGACGAAGTCATTATTCCGGCGCCTTGCTTTGCCGGCTATGAACCGCTTGTTTCCTTGAACGGCGGCAAAACGGTCCTGCTGGATACGTCGAAGACCGGACTCGTGCCGACGGCTGAATCGATTGGAGCCTTGATTACGCCGAAAACAAAAGCCATCTTATTTAATTTCCCATCCAATCCGACAGGTGTGACGTTGTCGAAAGAGCAGATGGAGCCGATTGTGGAAGAATTAAAGAAGCATGAAATTTTTGTGCTGACGGATGAAATTTACAGCGAAAACACATTTATCGGCTCGCATACGTCATTTGCGTGCTTTGAAGACATTAAAGACCGGACGTTCCTGATCCACGGCCTGTCGAAATCGCATTCCATGACCGGATGGCGGATGGGCTTTCTGCTCGGACCTGAGAAATACGTGAAGCACATCTTGAAAGTGCATATGTACAATACGGTCTGTGCTTCGGTGCCGACGCAATACGCAGCGATCGAAGCGCTGAAAAATAACCGGCATGTGCCGGCGGAAATGAACAGGGCCTATATGGAGCGTTTGGAATTTGTCTATGGAAAATTGACCGAAATGGGGCTTGACGTAGTGAAGCCGAACGGCGCCTTTTACATTTTCCCTTCCATCGCCAAATACGGCATGAGTTCATTTGAGTTTGCCACGCGTTTATTGAAAGAAGCGGGGGTTGCTGCAGTGCCGGGCACCGCGTTTACCGAATACGGCGAAGGCTTCCTGCGGATTTCCTATGCGTACTCCATGCCGACGCTCAAACAGGCGATGGAGCGGATGGCGGCTTGGCTGAAGACCTTGGATTACTAGAAAGGGGAGATAGAGATGGCATTAATGTGGGGGACGCCGGATAAATTGCAGGAGCTGTTATGTGAACTGGTGAGCTGGAAAAGCATGACGCTGACTGAAGGCGAAGTGGAATTCGCCGGCCGGCTAAAAGAAAAACTAGAGACGATTCCCTATTTCCAGGAGAATCCGGACCATCTGTTTCTCGGTGAAGTCAACTGGGGGCGCCAGTACGTGACGGCGCTTTACAAACATCCGGAAGCGGCCGACACGATTGTGCTCATCAGCCATTTCGATACGGTCCATACAGACGAATATGGAGATTTGGAGCCGCTCGCTTGCCGTCCGCTTGAACTCGGGGAAGCATTGAAGCTGGTCCGTGATGAACTCGATCCGGAAGCCCAGGCCGACCTTGATTCCGGCGACTACCTATTCGGGCGCGGGACAATGGACATGAAAGCGGGGCTTGCGCTCCACATGGCGACGATTGAAAAAGCGGCCCATGAAAACTGGCCGATCAATCTCGTGCTGATGACGGTGCCGGATGAAGAAGTAAATTCAGCCGGCATGCGCTACGGCGTTTCAAAGCTGCTGGATTTGGAGCGTGAGCATGGGCTCGAATATATTTTATTCCTAAACGGCGAACCGGTTTTTGCGATGAAGCCGGGCGACACTGCCCATTACCTGTACACGGGATCCATCGGCAAAATCATGCCGTCCGCCCTGTTCTACGGCAAAGAAACGCACGTCGGCGAGCCGCTGTCCGGCATCACGTCAAGCTATATTTCGACGTATTTGACGCACCGGATGGAATGGAATCCAAGCTTCAAAGAAACCGTCTACGGGGAAACAACGCCGCTGCCGGTAACTTTGACGCAGCGTGACATCAAACAAGAATACTCTGCACAGACGCCATACCGCACGAGCGCGATGTATAACGTCTTCATGATGGAGCGCAACGCTGAAGAAGTGTTCGAGATTTTCGAGCAAGTGGCAAAAGACGCCGCCGCCCATTGTACACGCGATTACCTGGCGATGTGCGAGCGCGAAAGCATCGAGCCGGTCGGCGAAATCCGCGTCATGCGCTACCAGGAATTGATGGATTACGCCATCGGCAAATTCGGCATCGACTACGTCAACGAAGCCCTATACGATACGCTGATGCACCCGGAATGGGACGTCCGCGAAAAATCGATGCACATCGTCGACATTCTGCTGATCAATTGCCAGGAACTGACGCCGGCTATTGTGCTGCTCTATGCGCCGCCGTACTACCCGGCCGTCAATTCTTCGGAAGATGAACTCGTCAAGCAATGCGTCGAACAAGTCACAACCAACGCGATGAATAAATTCGGGCTAGAGATGCAGCAAGTCCATTACTTCAACGGCATCTCGGATTTGAGCTACGTCAACTACGGCGACCAAGGCGACGGCTGGATCACCTACGAACGGAACACACCCGTCTACGGCGACACCTACAGCATCCCGTTCCAAGCCATGAAAGAACTCAAAGTACCCGTGCTAAACGTCGGCCCCTTCGGCAAAGACGCCCACAAGCGCACCGAACGCCTGCACATCAAAAACACATTCGAAGAAATGCCGGTGCTGCTGGAAGAGATGATCTTGTCGATTCCTATTAAAAGCAGGCATTGAATAAAAGCGGGAGCCTCCACTTAGGGTGGGGGTTCTTTTTTTGTGTGTGGGGAGGGAGTTAGTGTCGGTAGCAAAGTGGCTAGTGTCGATAGCAAAGTGGCTAGTGTCGATAGAAAGGTAAATAGTGTCGATAAGAAAGGAACTAGTGTCAGTAAGAGAGGAACTAGTGTCGGTAGAAGGTGAACCAGTGTCGATAGATAAGCCATTCGTGTCCATAGAAAAACAGTATCTTCTCACAAATTGGTTTTTCGTTTGCTGCAAGCGAACCAAGGGCCGCCTGCGGAGCGGGCGGCTTAGGCGATTAGGTTTTGTGAGAGAAACTGACACAATTCCGGTAGGCAGCGGATTAGTTCAAGTAGAAATGGACATAGTTCGTGTAGAACCCGACACAATTAAAGTACAAAGCGACACAATTAAAGTAGAAATAAAAAATCACCAAATAGAAACCATTCAAATCTCATTTTTGCCCCGTATATCGTAATCAAAAATGGAATTTGGATATTTATGGAATGTATTAACCCTACCTGCTACACTTACAGAAGGAGGTGTGAAATATGATCATTAAACACAGGGAAAAGCCGATCAAAATTGAAGGATACGAAGCTCTATTGAGGCGGATGTCACTTCAACATCCGATGAGAAATACAATCTCTGACGTTCTTAAAGGAGCTCAAGCGGGAATAGGCGGAGAAGAACGATTAGACGAAATGCTGGAGTTCTTCGATCCGCCCTATCCGCATCTATTCATCCACGATTTAAGTTTGCCCGAGAAAATTCAGATCGATACCTTATTGATTACACAAAGTTTCTTGATGATTTTAGAAGTGAAAAACATGTCCGGGAAGCTGCGTCTCACCACGAATCCGAGCGGTTTGCACCAAACCTTGGCAAATGGCCAAGAAAAAACGTATAAAAGTCCGGTGGTGCAAGCGGAAACAGCCAAGATCAAAATGGAGAAGGTGCTGAAGCGCTTCAGTTATCCATTGAAAATTGAAACGGCCATCGTCCTCGCTTATCCGTCCCAGACAATGGAGGGTGTACCGCCCGGTGTAAATGTGTGGAAAGCCGACGAAGTGATGGTCCAGCTGCATCGATTCCAAAGTACGGAGCCCCTTATTACCCTCGAGCAAATGAATGCCATCGGACAACTCCTCCTCTCCATGCACCAACCCTATCAACCTTTTCCGCTAGCCCCCAAATTCAATATAGCTTTCCACGAGATAGAAAGCGGTGTGTTTTGCGAACAGTGTCGAGTGAAAAAGATGAATAAGATTAACCGCAGATGGCATTGCAAAACCTGTAATTTTTTTAGCGGAAACGCGCATCTCAAGGCACTAGATGAATGGTTTATGATTTATAAATCGACCATCACTGCAAAAGAATGCATGAATTTCCTCGGATTAAGGGATTCGGATACCGCCAGGCGTATACTAAAAAATGTGGATCTAGAAGAAAGCGGCAGTCGATGTTTTCGCACCTATCAACCAAAAGAAAATCTTAAATGGCAATAAAACCTCTGCGTATTTTGTGGAGGTTTTTATTTTTCGTTCGCTGCAAGCGAACCAAGGGCCGGTTGCGAAGCAACTGGCTTAGGCATCTAAGGGTTAAAACATGGGTATGTAAGAAGAAAATAAAATAGTGTCAGAAGAACGCGGTATAGTGTAAGAACAAACTGAGATAATGTAAGAACAAACCCTCCTACTTCATGAAGAAAATATTTCCAGCCGCCTCCCACCACCCGAAACCCTACAGAATCCTCATTGTTTGGAGCAATTATCCTGTGTACAATTTACCTTATACATAAATCAAGGGGGCAGAAGCGTTGAAAATTACCAAAGCACATATCCACGCAGTTGAATTTCCATTAAAAGAACCGTTCATCATTTCCTACGCCACGTACCCGAACATGCCGGCGATCATCATCAAACTGGAAACGGATACAGGCCTCGTCGGCTACGGGGAAGCGGTGCCGGACGAGCATGTGACCGGCGAACAAGTGGCGGGGGCGTACGAAATTTTGCGCACCGTTTTGATTCCGCAGATTATCGGGCAGAATCCATTTGATATTGAACACATCCATCACCTCATGAACGGCTCGATTGTCCGCAACCAGGCGGCGAAAGCGGCGATTGATATCGCTTGCTACGACTTGATGGGGAAAGCGGCGAACCAGCCGGTCTACAATCTGATCGGCGGACGGGCGCATGAACAGCTTCAGTATCCCAAAGTCTTGAGCATCGAAGAGCCGGCTGTCATGGCGGAAAAAGCGAAGCTCGCCGTCGGCCAAGGCTTCAGCAGCCTGAAATTGAAAGTGGGCGGTGCAGATTCAGCCAAAGACATCGAGCGCATCTATGCCGTTCGCGAAGCGGTCGGAAAAGTGATGCCCATCCGCATCGATGTCAATCAAGGATGGAAAACGGTCGGGCATGCGGTCCAAGTGATCAACCAGCTCGACGCAGCGCAGCTCACTTGGATCGAACAGCCGATCCGGATGGGCGAAATCCGCGGGTTAGCGGAAGTCCGCCGGAAAACCTCGACGCCAATCATGGCGGATGAAAGCGTCCAGACGATGGAAGATGTACTTGAAATCATCCGGCTAGATGCAGCCGATTACATCAACATCAAATTAATGAAGTCCGGCGGCATCTTCCCGGCGATCCAGATGGCGAAAGCGGCAGAAAGCGCCGGCATCATTACGCAAATCGGCTCGATGGTCGAATCTTCCGTAGGATCCGCAGCCGGCTATCACGCAGTAATGGCGCGCCGCAACATCCAAAGCTCCGAGCTGACCGGCCCGCTTCTTTTCCAAGAAGAGATCGGCAACTTAAACTATCAATTGCCGAACGTCCATTTATCGGAAAAGGCCGGGCTTGGCATCGATATAGACGAAGCGCAATTGGAAAAGCTCACGATCGCTTCGTGCATAGTTGAAGGAGGTGCTTGACCCATGGGTCATGAAGCGAAAATTCTGGAATACTTCCACCACTTCCACACACATCCCGAAGTGAGCTGGAAAGAATTCGAGACCACGAAAAAATTGGCGGCAATCATGGAAGAGCTCCAAATCGAGTACAAAATATTCGACGATGTCACCGGGTTGATTGCAGAAATCGGCCATGGACCGGACGTCATTGCTGTACGGGCAGACATCGACGCACTTTGGCAGGAAGTGAAAGGGAAAGTGCAGGCCAACCATTCGTGCGGCCATGATGCGAATATGGCCATGGTGCTCGGTGCGCTTCTGTATTTGAAAGAAGAAACCTTGACGAAACGTGTGCGTTTTATCTTCCAGCCGGCAGAAGAGCAAGGAAACGGATCGCTTGCGATGATTGAGCGAGGCGCCCTAGATGGCGTTTCGCATCTGTACGGCGTCCATCTGCGGCCGATCGAAGAATTGCCGTTCGGCCAAGTTGCGCCGGCCATCCATCACGGATCGGGCATTTTCCTGAAAGGGAAGATCAGCGGAAGCGATGCCCACGGGGCGCGGCCGCACCAAGGCCAAAATGCCATCGATGTGATTGCAGCGATCCATCAATTCATCAAAACGATTTACTTTTCGCCGTTCGAATCGTATTCGGTGAAACTGACAAATGTTCAAGCAGGTGGAAACAGCCTCAATATCATTCCGGGAAATGCCACATTCGCACTCGATGTCCGTTCTCAGTCGAACGAATTGATGGACGAACTCCGCAGCCGGATCGACAGCGGATTTGATTCGATTAAATCGCTTCATAACGTAGACTTGGAATGGGAGTGGACCGATTATACGCCGGCAGCAGAAGTGTCAGAAGACGCTAGACAACTGGCAGACAGTGCGATCCGTTCAGTGATCGGAGATGAACGCACAGCCCCGCCGATTGAAACGACTGGAGCGGATGATTTCCATTTCTATACGATTAAAAAGCCGGAATTGAAAGCGGCCATGCTTGGAATCGGCGCGGACTTGAGCCCGGGGCTGCATCATCCGGATATGGCATTCAACCATGAAGCACTGGACATCGGTGCGCGCGTACTTGCTGAAACAATTAGAAGAACATAATTTATTTTTGTTAAAATAAAGGACTTTTTTAATATTTTGGTGTAAAAAGCATGTGAAAATGGGTATAGAAAGTGTATGAAGCCAAAATAAGCTATTTCCTGGGCAATAACATCAAAGAAAGGGCGGTGCTCGAATGAAAAAATATCTGTCAGCTGCCATTATCCTCTTCCTGTTTCTATTGCCAATGACGGTGAGTGCACATCATTTCACCGATTTATCGAAAAAGCATTGGGCTTATCATTCCGTACATACCTTAGCGGATTCCGGAATAATAACCGGCTATTCGAACGGGAATTTCAAACCGAGCCAGGAAATCACACGGGCGCAGGCGGCTATTGTATTGGCCAAAGCGTTGAAAATTGATGGAAAGACCAGCTTTAAAGCGAAATTTAAAGATGTGCCCACTTCCCATTATGCGTACAAACAGATTAATGCCTTAACGGAAAAAGGCGTCTTTTCGGATGCCGGTTCGTTTAACCCGGAAGCGCCATTGACACGGGCGCAAATGGCGAAAATTCTTATCAAAGGCTTTGGCATCCAAGTGGATTCCAACCATTTGGAATCTTACCAGGACGTACCGAAAAATTATTGGGGGCATGATTACATCATCACCATCGCCGAAGTCGGCATTTCTTACGGCGTAACGCGCACCACATTCCAGCCAGGAGCTTCGGTAACGCGAGCACAACTGGCGGCGTTTACGGAACGGGCATTGAAATTCGACCAGCGTGTAAAAGACAAGTCCATTACGTATGATGCGAACTTGAAATTGTATTCCGGCATCAATTCAGTTGCTTTCGACACAATCGCCATGGTCAATAAAGAACGGGCGAAAAAAGGATTGAAGATGGTTAAGGAAGATCCGGCGTTATCGAAAATCGCCCAATTGAAAGCGGAAGACATGGTCGACAATAGCTATTTCGCCCACGTATCCCCGCTTTACGGCAAACCTTCGGAAATGGCGGTGCATTTCGGCTATCCGACCAACCAGGTAGGGGAGAATATTGCGCTCGGCTACGCTTCTTCCCGTGAAACGATGGACGCCTGGATGGAATCGAAAGGCCATAAAGACAATATCCTGCTTCCAAGCTATACGTCGATTGGCGTGGGCTATGTGGAAGACGAAGACGGCATTCCGTATTGGGTTCACCTCTTCGCAATCAACTAAAGTGAGAAATCCTCTCTTACCAGAGGATTTTTTCACTTTTACAAATACATAAGCAATCTGTTTCTCACTGGTATATTAGGGTATAGATAGATATTTACAAAATGAACAAGAGGAGATTAAATATGGATGCATTGATTGATGGCTTAAACTGGATTGTCAATGAAGGCAATGATTTATTATGGACGTACATACTGATTGCGCTTTTGCTCGGGCTTGGCGTTTACTTCACCATCCGCACAAAATTTGTGCAGATTCGCCTGTTCGGAGAAATGTTCCGTGTTATCACAGAGAAAAAAGACGGCGACAGTGGAGTCTCCGCATTCCAGGCCTTTACGATTTCCACGGCTTCCCGCGTCGGGACCGGGAATATCACGGGCGTCGCATTAGCGATTGCCATCGGTGGGCCGGGAGCTGTTTTCTGGATGTGGATCGTCGCTTTGATCGGGATGGCGACCGCTTTTGTAGAAAGTACGTTAGCGCAAGTCTACAAAATTAAAGACGGCGACCAATTCCGCGGCGGCCCAGCCTACTATATGCAAATGGCGCTCGGCAACCGTAAACTTGGCATTATTTTTGCTATTCTTTTAACTTTGGCATTTGGATTCATCTTTAATTCGGTCCAGTCCAATACGATTGCCGAATCATTTGGGGATGTTTTCAACATTCCGAATTGGACGGTCGGCATCGCTTTGGTTATCCTGGCTGCTTTGGTCATTTTCGGTGGAGTGAAGCGAATTGCGAGCGTCACCCAAGTATTGGTTCCAGTCATGGCGATTCTTTATATTTTGGTTGCGCTATACGTCATCATTATGAACGTCACTGAAATCCCAGCGGTCTTTTCATTGATTGTGAAAAGTGCATTTGGGCTTGAAGAAGCGGCAGGCGGGGCAATCGGCATCGCCATCATGCAAGGCGTACGCCGCGGCTTGTTCTCCAACGAAGCCGGGATGGGATCCGTTCCGAACGCGGCAGCATCTGCCAACGTTTCGCATCCCGCGAAGCAAGGGCTTGTGCAAAGCCTCGGCGTATTTTTCGATACGATTGTGATTTGTTCAGCGACTGCCTTTATCATCATTTTGGCGGGCGTCTATAAAACAGGAGAACAGGAAGGCATCCTGTTGACCCAAGCCTCACTTAACGTGCATGTTGGCGATTGGGCGCCTTACTTCTTAGCTGGAGCGATTCTATTCTTTGCCTTCAGTTCGATCATTGGGAACTATTATTACGGCGAGACCAATATCGAATTCATCAATGCACATAAAAATTGGCTGACCGCATACCGTGTCGGCGTTTTGGCCATGGTGATGTTCGGTGCATTGGCGAAAGTCGAATTGGTTTGGAATATGGCCGATCTGTTCATGGGCCTCATGGCTGTGCTTAACTTGACGGTCATTGCGATTCTCGGGAAGACGGCGTTCAAAGTGCTTCACGACTATACCGATCAACGGAAAGCCGGCAAGAATCCGGAATTCTTTGCGAAAAATATTCCCGGCTTGAAGAACACCGAATGCTGGGGAGAACATCACCGGGATTAATTGAGAATTTAAATAGGAGCACATCTGCGATTGCAGATGTGTTTTTTTGCGGGAAAAAATGTAAAAAACGGTGCGGCAAATGATACAATTTGCATATGAAAAAAATAATAATCGTTCTTGCCTTATTTATCGTGTTATTTATCTCTTCAAGCCAAACCTATGAGCAGCAATCATTAATACCGGCGCTTGAAAAATATTTTCCGTCCATGCCGTTTTATTCCACACTCAGTACTCTCGAACTTACGTATTGGGGAAGCGTAATTTCCATTGAAGAAAGGGGCTATTATTTATTTATCGAATTCTTTATCCGAAAAGGGGCGCATGTGGCGATCTTCGGCCTGATTGCATTAGCCATTGCCAGCTTCCTGCCGAAAAAATTGGCGTGGCTCGCTTTGCCGATAACAGCTTTCATCGCCGTTTTGGATGAGCTGCATCAAGCGGTGACCGGAGGCAGAAGCCCGATGGCCGCCGATGTTCTTCTTGACACAGTAGGCGCCCTCCTCGCATTAAGCTGCCTGTTTTTATTCCGGAAAATAAAAGCTAGGAGAAAAGAACAACATTCTCTGTTGTAAGATTGTAAAAATTACGCAAATTCTATAGAACGTAAGTCACAAATTTGGTAAAGTAGAGATGCATGAGAAAACCCATTCCCTAAGGAGGAAAAGAACACATGACAAATGTCTTGAAAAACAAAAAGTTTGTCGCTTCAGCAGTAGCGATCGCGGCAGTGGCAACAGCAGTTTCACCAGCATCAGCAGCAGAGATGAAATTTACTGATGTGCCGGATCGTTATACAGAAGCCGTTCAATTTTTGTTTGATCTCGGAATCGTAAAAGGTGAAACAGCAACGACGTATGGTACACATCACAGTGTGAAGCGCCAAGATGCGGCAGTCATGATTGCCAGCGCACTCGGCTACACTTCAAGCGGCAAGTATGCAGATTCTGGGTTTACGGACGTTCCAGCTAGCGCGAAATGGGCAGTGGATGCATTGGCGGAAAAAGGATTCATCGACGGGAAATCGGCGAAACGCTTTGGCGCCAGCGATCCATTGACACGCAACGAAACAGCAAAAATCCTGGCAACTGCAGCAGGGTTGGACATCAACGATGATTTGAAGAAAACGCAATTTACAGATGTTAACGAGCGTTTTGCGAAATATGTAGACGCTTTAGTGAAAAATAAACTGGCAGTCGGCAAGACGGCTACTCAATTCGGAGCAGGCGCTCCTGTAACACGCGGTGAAGCTGCTCTTTTCCTTCACCGTACAGCGAAATTCCTTTTGGAAGATGATACATTCTCACTATCATTGATGCACCTGAACGATACGCATGCCCATTTGGATGATGCAGCAAAATTAGTAACGGCTACGAAAGAATTCCGCGCAGAAAACCCGAACTCCCTATTGCTTCATGCGGGGGACGTGTTCTCTGGAACGCTTTACTTCAATGAATACAAAGGAAAAGCGGATGCTGAATTAATGAACTTGATGAACTTCGATGCCATGACATTCGGGAACCATGAATTCGACTTAGGTTCATCTCCTGAAGGCCATAAAGCATTGCAGGAATTCGTGAAAGCAGCGAACTTCCCGTTCGTTTCAGCAAACGTGGACTTCTCGAAAGATCCATTATTCGATGGTTTATTCCAAACAAAAATTTCTTCTGCACCTGAAAAAGCGAATATCTACACGGGCATCGTCAAAGAAGTAAATGGCGAAAAAGTGGGGATTTTCGGTTTGACAACGAAAGAAACAGAAGACATCGCAAGCCCGGAACTGGTTTCGTTTGATGAAGACTACATCAAAGAAGCGCAGGACATGGTCAACGAATTTGAAAAAATGGGCGTCAACAAAGTCATCGCTTTAACGCATATTGGCTATGACGACAACCCGACCATAGACAACGATTTGGAATTGGCAAAAGCGGTCCAAGGGATTGATGTCATCGTCGGCGGACACAGCCATACGAAATTGGCTGAACCGGTAGTTGCAGGCGCTAAAGATGAACCGACTGTAATTGTTCAAACTGGCCAATACGGCGAAAACTTAGGGACATTGGATGTTAAGTTCGATGACGAAGGCGTTGTCGTGAGCCATGACGGAGAATTGATCGAAGTCGGCAAATTGGCTGAAGACGAAGCGGCATTAAAAGTATTGACGCCATATAAAGAAGGCGTGAAGAAAGTTTCTGAAACTGAAACAAAAGCGACGGCAACAGCAGCTCTTGAAACGCCGCGTACGGGTGAAAACCCAGCAGCACCAAGCGTTCGCAAAAACGAAACAGCTCTTGGAAACATCATTACAGACGGTATGTTAACGAAAGCGAAAACATACAACAAAGATGTCGTCATGGCATTCCAGAACGGCGGCGGAATCCGTGCAGGCATTGATGCTGGCCCGATCACAGTTGGTGAAATCATCACAGTTCTTCCATTCGGCAACACATTGGCTACAATGAAAGTGACGGGTGCAGAATTGAAAGATGCATTTGAAACAAGTGTTGGCCAATATCCGAAAGAAAACGGCGGATTCCTGCACGTATCTGGAGCAGAAGTGAAATTCGATTCTTCGAAACCAGCAGGCGAACGCATCGTTTCGATCTCATTGAAAAATGCGGACGGTACATTGACAGCTATTGCAGATGCTACAACTTATACAGTTGCAACAAATGCTTTCACTGCGAAAGGCGGCGACGGCTTCGATGGTTTTGCAAAAGCATATGAAGAAGGGCGCGTAACCGATCTAGGCCTTTCAGATTGGGAGAACTTAAGAGAAGAATTGGAAAGAATCGGCACGGTTACACCAAAAACAGAAGGCCGCATTGTGGATGTAAATCCAGCAGCTGCAGCAAATTAATTCCCTTCAATTATTTGTAAAAGTTTAATTGAGGAGATATGAAGAAATTAATAAAATCAAAAGCCCGACCTCAATACGAGGTTGGGCTTTACTTCTTTTTACCTACACGAACTAGCTAAAAGACAGGTCTAAATGGCGAATTAGACCAAATGATACATAGAAATTTTCAATAAATTGGGTTAAGGTATGTGAAGAGAACTAAACCCTAGGAGGAAATGAGATTTGAAAAAATGGATTATGATGCTATGTTTTGCATTAATTGCCTCAATAATCGTCCCACAAAGCCCAGCGAATGCCAGTACAAATTTTAAAGACATCGGAGACACGCATCGTGCAAAAGCGGAGATCACCTTCTTGGTGGAAAAAGGGTTTGTCAATGGTGTTTCGAACACTCATTTCGTACCAAGCAGACAAGTTACCCGAGCAGAAGCGGCAGCGATGCTTGGCCGTTCACTCGGATTGAACGGAACGAAACAAAACACGGAATTCAGTGATGTCGGCGCCGGCAACTTTGCATCGGGCTACATCAAAGAAATGGTGAAAAAAGGCGTTATTTCAGGTTATCCTGATGGCACATTCAAACCGAATACGGTATTAAAACGCGGAGAAATGGCTGTCTTGATTAACAAAGCTTTCGGTTTTGGTGGAACTAGCCTTTCGGGAGCTGCAACAAACTTGATGAATAAAGGAATTGCGCAAGGATTCCCGGATGGCACATTCGGAACGGAAGCAACGATCATCCGTGCTGACTTTGCCGTATTCTTGGCACGCAGCTTGAACGAAAGCTTCCGCGTGAAGCCAGGCGAGGTTTCATTTAGCACAACGATGTACGTTAACACCGGTTCAGATACGTTGAACATGCGTTCAGCACCAAGCAACTCCGGCAAAGTCATCAGTAAATTGAAGAGCGGAACGGCTGTAGGCGTTGGCACTTCATCTAACGGCTGGTCAAACATCCGTGTAAATGGCGTAGTCGGCTACGTGGCGACAAGCTATCTTTCTACAACCAAACCGGGATCTGTACTTCCAAGCCCGGCACCGATCGGCGGCAGCGATTTGACGGTCATTCTTGACCCAGGCCACGGCAAGCAGGATTCCGGCGGCATCGGCAATGGCTATATGGAAAAGAACGTCGTATTGAATATTGGACTTCATACAAAATCGTATTTTGATAAAACACCGATCAATGTGAAAATGACACGTACAAGCGATACATTTATGGAATTGAGAGACCGTGCAAAATTCGCTTCGAAAAATAACGGAGATATTTTCGTCAGCCTGCATACAAACGCATTTAACGGAACAGCGAACGGCCAGGAAACGTATTATTACGCAAAAACGGCTGCAACTAATCCAAACGTGAAACAGTCTCGCGCTTTAGCGATCTATTTGCAGAACCGCATGATGGAAGCTTGGCCAACACTAAGAAACCGCGGCGTTAACCCGAACAACAGCGCTGGCAACTATGCGGTTCTTCGTGAAAATACCGTTCCGGCTGCACTAGTGGAAATGGGCTTCATCGACAACTCAACGGATATTAAATACATCGGCTCAGAAGCAGAACGCAAGAAAATGGGGAGAGCCTTATTCCTTGGAACACTTGATTACTTCTATAACTATGAAGGGCGTACCGATATCCTTCCTTACTACAGCACAGTAAGCGGATCTCCAGCCAAAAAACTTCATTAATCCTTCAATTCCGCCAGGCAGCTGCCAGGCGGAATTTTTATTTCCCTCTATTCACCTTGCCATTTCTCTAGTTCTAATCGAACTATCCAGCTGTCTCAAATACCCACGAAAATAGCAAAAGCTAGTTTTTTATTTTAAATTAATAATATTAATGTTAAAAAAATACGTTTTTCGATCTTTTGTCCGGTTTTTTAAAATCCCGCTTAGGGTATCATGAGAAATATACTGAGAAAAGAGGGATCGTCACCATGAAACGCGTCGGCTTACTTGCTTTACTAGTTGCATTTCTATTCCTGCCTTCCCACATTTTTGCGGAAGAAACCGATACATATTTGATTCATGCGAATGAAACAGAATTGGAGGCCATTAAAGAACAGTTCGGGACACCTGCCGAAGAGTTCGAGGAAATTCCGCTCGTTGAATTAGAGCTAAGCGAATCGGAAAAAGCGGCTTTGCAAAAGCGATTTTCTAGCGCTGAGATCTACCCGAACCGGCAGTACGAAACTGCAGCAGACCTTGTCTCTCCTTCTTTTTCAATGATTAAAAGCACGCCGAAGCAAACTTCCCCTTATACCGGAAAAGGCGTGAAAGTGGCGGTCCTGGATACAGGAATCGATACGGAGCATCCCGACCTGAAAGTGGCGGGCGGCGTCTGTACGGCAGCTGTTTGTGCGAGCAAAGTTCCGTACGATGATAATTTCGGGCACGGCACTCACGTAGCGGGCATTATTGCAGCACAAAAAAATGATTCCGGCATCATCGGTATCGCACCGAATGTGCAATTGTACGCGATCAAAGCAATGAACAACCGTGGAGCCGGATCGACAGCGCAAATTACGAAAGGCGTGGAATGGGCGATTCAAAATAAAATCGATATTTTGAATTTGAGCATTTCCATTTCGGTCAATGACCGGCCGCTAGAGTTGATGCTGCAGGAAGCTTATAAGCAAGGCATGATTATTGTTTCCGCAGCCGGAAACGAAGGCGGTTCCGGACAGATGGACACGATGACGTACCCGGCCAAGTATTCGTCGGTCATCGCAGTAGGCGCCGTTAACAATGACTTTTCAAGAGAGCAAAACTCGTCGATCGGGCCTTCAATGGAATTTGCAGCTCCTGGAACAGAGATTTTCAGCACGTATCCAAAAGAGCTCGACGAATGGGACAATAAAATTGACGGCTACCGAAACTTAACGGGCACTTCGATGGCTGCTCCCCATGTCGCAGGTGTTTTTGCCATTTACAAAGAGCAGTATCCGGGCCTTTCGAACGTGAAATTGCGTGAAATGGCGCAAGCAACCGCAAAAGATTTAGGAACGCCTGGCCGCGACAATGTATTTGGCTTTGGGGCGATTCAATACGAAAAAGAAATCAAAGCCGTCCCGTTTATCCAAGCGGCCATTAAAAAAGGCGGCATTTCCTTTACCTTAAAAAATCCTGAGCTTGCAGCTTCGCCTTCTCTAAAAGAAGGGGATGCGGAATTGAAAAGTACAGGTACGAACAAATGGGAAACGTACAAAACAAAAGGAAATTATTCCTTTGCGTTCAGCTACACGGATGCAAAAGGCGTGAAAAAGTCGGAGAATCTGTCCATCACGCTGACAGAGCCGGCCTTTAAAGATGTAACGATGTCGTCCTGGTTTGCGCCGCATATCAGCTACCTCTACAGCAACGATAGAATTAGCGGCTACACAGACGGAACCTTCAAACCGCGAAAAGAAATCACCCGCGCAGAAGCGCTGATATTGATCGGCAGAGCTCAAGGGCTTGACGGAAAAGCACGCAATACCGTCTTTAAAGACGTGAGCGCGAATAATGCAGCTTCCGGCTATATTCAATCAGCTTATGATAAAGGGATTTTGTCCGGTTTCCCGGATGGCACGTTCCGTCCCTACCAGTCGGTAACGCGTGCTGAAATGGCATTGTTGATCCAAAAAACGTACCAATTCGATTTTGATCCAGCCGCAAAAATGCCGTTCACGGACGTCCACGAGAACATGGCAAGCTACGAAGCAATCCAAGCAATGACGCAGCAAGGCATTACTTTAGGCGTAAACGAAACGACTTTTGGACCAAGCCTGAATATGAACCGCTATTCGTTCAGCGTATTCTTGGCAAGAACGGAAAATCCATTACTATTTAAATAATAAAAGTAAATATTTAACTATAAAAACCGCAAAACGGAAGGGCCGTTTTGCGGTTTTTTAAATTTCAATTCAGTAAGATTAGCTCGAAATAGAGTGATTTTATTTCTTTTCAGGACTCAATAATCAGGCGCCAACTCATTATTTTGCCCGCTTTACCAAGTTTCTAAACCTGATTCTAGGCAATGTTACACAACTGTAATAGAATCGTAACCTAATATTGGCAGTATGTCTGTTAGAATCTAAAACAGGTTAAGAAAAAAGAAAGATTCAGCGCCTGATCAGCGCTTTGAATCGCCAAAAATACTTAGAGGTGACGATTTGAAAAAACGTATTATACTGATGATGATTGCTGTCCTATTGATAACAGCTAGTCCGTTTATGACAACTAAAGCAGATGCCAGTGGAGCAACACCAGACGATATAGCAGCATACGCTTTGAAATTTAAAGGCACCCCTTATAAATTTGGCGGAACAACGCCATCAGGGTTCGATTGTTCAGGCTATATCCGATACGTCTTTAACCATTTCGGCATTTCATTGCCGAGAACATCCGCAGAACAATACAACGTAGGAACGTCCGTATCAAAAAGCAACCTGCAAAAAGGTGATCTTGTATTTTTCGCAAATACATATAAAAAAGGCATTTCGCATACAGGAATATACTTAGGTGACGGCAATGTGGTCTCTGCTGAAAGCGGCGGAGTCAATGTTTCAAATATTAACACGAACCCGTACTGGGGACCGAAATATGCAGGCGCGAAACGCTTGAGCAGCGTACAAAGCGCAGCTCCGGTAAAAGCGGAGCCGAAACCGCTGCCGCCAGTAACAGACGGCAACTTCGTGGATGTGAAAACGTCTCACCCGGCTTATGAAGCCATCAAAACATTGAACACATCGGGCGTCATCAGCGGCTACCACCAACAAGATTTCCGCCCATCAGAAGAAGTGACGCGCGGACAAGCAGCAACGATGATCAACCGCGTGCTCGGCCTGACAGCGAAAAACAAAGTCCAATTCAGCGACGTCGCAGCGAACCATTCGTTTGCTAAAGATATTGCAGCGATGAACGAAGCAGGAATTCTCCAAGGATTTACAAACGGATCTTTCGGAATGTACGCACCGTTATCGAAAACGCAATTGGCAGTCATCCTGGAAAGAGCCTTCCAGATGTCGACATCAGCAGAAATTCAAGCACAAACAGCTTCAGTGAAATATTTGGATGTGGCAACTTCTTTCTGGGCGCACAAGCCAATCGTGACATTGAAAGCAATCGATCAAACAACGGTCTTCCAAACATCGAATTACTATGGTGAATCGAATGCAGACCGTGCAGAATTCGCTGCAGCCCTTTACAGCGCAATGAACGCAAAATAATAAAAGACAAGAACTGCCGCTTAGCCATGAAAATGGTTGGGCGGCAGTTTTTTTTAGCTGCAACTCAAACCGTCTTGAGGGAAACTCGCCAATATTTGCGAGCAACTCACGCCACTTTGAGGAAAACTCGACACAATTAGAGAGCAACTCATGGCAACTGTAAAACGTTCTTCTCATTTTTTCGAAACAAAAGAACTAGTTCTATAGAAGAAACTTTTTTTACTGTATTTTTGATAAGGCAAAGGGCTCGTTCTTTCAGAACATGCCATAAAAAACCTTTTTTAAAGGACAAAAATGCATTACACTGAAATCAGGCAGAAATAAGGAGGACTTCATGAAGAACATTAGTAAATTCGTTGCGTCTATCTTGTTGATTATGGGAGTTTTAGGGTTCGCATCATCACCAAGCCAGGCCAGTGACATAGTCCCGGGCAGCGCCCTGGAAAAAGAAATGAATGAAATGATCAACCGCGGCATCCTTTCAGGCTACAAAGACGGCACGTACCGTCCAACTGAAAACGTGACGCGTGAGCAGTTTGCCGCTTTTATTAGCCGGGCCATGAAACTGCCGGCAGGGACGCATACATTCAAAGACGTTCGAAGCGATTCAAGCCTTGGCGCTGAAGTCGGCAAAGTGTACGCCGCCGGCATCATGCAAGGGATCACGAAAGACACATTCCAGCCGCAAGCGCTGATTACGCGTGATCAAGTGGCAATCACCGTGAAGAACATGCTGGAATACAGCAAGATGACGTTAAATCCGAAACGCATGAGTTTTACCGATGAAAATGAAATGTCATCCGTGACCTTAAGCGCCATCTACAATATTGCCAACTACGATATTGTCTTCGGCTATCCGGATTACAAAACTTCACCTGTGACTTATTCTTTTAAACCGAAAAACAATGCGACACGTGAGCAGGCAGCAGCCTTTATTTACCGTTTCTTAACGGCTTATGAAGCAGCTCCGACGCCGGCGCCTGAGCAGCCGGCACCAACGGATCCAACTCCTGCACCAACGCCTCCAACAGACAACAGCCTTTATTATTTAGGGTACGTTGAAAACGGGAAGTTAGTTAAACAGGAATACGGACATAAAGATTATCTAAGCGCAGCGGAATCGTTCAAGAACGTGGCATCCGCAAAAGCGATTCTGCGCGGCGATGAAATCATCCGCGTGAAGAGCGGGCTTGCGTTCGGCGACCGGGTATTAAACGGCGTCAAGCAAGTCACAACGATCTACTACGATACCGATTTCAAGAAACAAGCGACGTATATCGAACACGGCCGTGAAATCCGCTACATCGATTCAAACGCTGATTTCGTCAAAGTGCAGGTCGGCGGAACGATCGGCTATGCGAAGCACAGCGAAGTGGATTTTGTGCCTTATGAATTGATCAAAGACCGCGACTACTACATCGTCAGCCAGTGGGGGACGCTTAGCCATTTCCAATACAATTATGTGAATAAACAAGGCTCGAGCTATTCCATCGGACCAGCACCTTCATCGATGCAGCAAGGCGTGAAATACTACAGCCACGACGGCGTCCACTTTACAGCAGGATCGTCGAAAGTGGTGCACTACCCGTACTTCCAATACCAATCGGTCCGCACGAAAACGAATTACTCAGCAGCGGAACTCGATAAATACATCATGAGTCGTTTGACTGCTTTGAACAGTTCGTCAGGAACGTACAAAGACGCGATCACGAAATCAAAACTGATCGGCAAAGGGAAATATTTCCTTGAAATGCAGGAGAAATACAACATCAATGCCTTGTTCATGCTGTCGGCAGCAATGCACGAAAGTGCGTATGGCATGAGCGCGAATGCACAGACGAAGAACAACCTGTTCGGCATCCGCGTTTACGACGGTTCGCCGCATGAAGGCACGACGTACAAGCAGCCGGAAGGCAGCATCGATGCGTTCGCGCGCGAATACATGAACCGCAACTACGTCAACCCGAACGGCTCTTATGCAAACGGAGCAGCGCCGGGCAATAAAACCACAGGCTTCAACGTCAGCTACGCTTCTGACCCGACATGGGGATCGAAAGTGGCGGGGCATATGTACCGCGCTGACTTGGAACTGGGCCAAAAAGACATCAACAAATACAAGCTCGGCATCACGAATACCGCGTCAGTAAATGTACGCAATGCTCCAGAAGGCGCTTTGCTGTATCAATACAAACGCACGTACCTGGGAGTTGAAAATGCCTTTGGCTACCCGGTGGTCATCGTCGAAACGAAAAAACACACAGACGGCTACAACTGGTACAAAGTCATTTCCGACTTGAACCCGGAACACGATACCAACAACGGCTTTGGCTGGATCCGTTCGGACCTGGTCGATGTCATCAACTGAAATTGAGAAAAGGGGCAGCTGCGGCTGCCCCTTTTTTTATACTGTTTTGGCTGAAATCAACCATTAAGCATCTGAAATCAATCCACCTTATTCTAGATGAAGCCAAATGCCTAAAATAGCTGCGCAATCACCACCAATCACCTGAAATTACCCGGATAGCTTGCGAAATTACCCCATTCGAGTCTGAAATCACCCTTCGAGCGTCCGAAATTACCCAAACACTCTCGAAATCACCCCTGACGCCCACCCAAACAAAAAAAGACCCGCCGCAGCGGATCTTTCATTCAATCAAATCAACCTATTTTATTTCTTTCCGCGTCTTGCAAGCCCGAGGAAACGCTTGAAGCCATGCGGATGGACGATGCGCAGCATCCCTGCGTAGACAATGATTCCAATCGGTACAAGCACCGCCAATTGAATCAATGAATACCAGTCTTCGGCGCCAAGCAGCTGTTTCGCGCCCCATACAACAGCACCCATGACAAGCGCCGGAACCAGGATGCGCCAAGCGGTTGTGCCGAAGCGGCGCAGCTGGTCCCAGCCTAAATCTTTATACACCACGATCATCGAAACGGTGAAGTAGTAGATGGATACGGCAGAAGCGGCGAAAGCGAGCGCCGTGTAGCCGTAGCGGTCAACGAGCAGCCAGTTCAGCAGCAAGTTGACAGCGATCGTCGTCACGGAAATGCGGAAAACGACAGCCGTTTTTCCGCGTGCGTACATCGATTTCGACAGAATCAATTGCATCCCTTGAAAAATGATGATCGGCAAATAGAACAGGAGGGCAAGGTGCGTGTTCGCTGTGTCTTCAGCGGTAAAGAGTCCGCGTTCGTAGATGAACGACACGACAGCGTCTCCGACAACCGCAAGCCCGACCGCAATCGGCACGAGCGTGATGAACGAAATTTCCATGCCGCGGAAGACGGTATCTTTGAATTTCGGAAGATCGTCAATTTGTTCCGACATCAACGTAAAGATGATGGCCGCGAGCGTTGCGGCATAAATTGCATTCGGAATGCTGACGATCAATTGCGAGTTGTTCAAATACGTCACCGCACCTTCAAGGCCGGTGCCGGATGCAAAGGCTTTATTGACAAAAAGGTTGATCTGCCCGACCACCGAGTTCAGGAGGGAAGGGACGATCAGGATGATAAAGGCTTTCTTGAAGTCGGATTCCAGGCGCAGCGTCGGTTTCCAGGAATAATCAGAGCGGATCAAATAATAGATTTGGATCAATGCCCCGACGACCGTCCCGAAAACGAACCCGTATGCCAGCGAATAAATTCCCCAAATGTCTGAAAATAATAAAGCAAACACAGCGGACATCAACGTCGCCAGCAATTTCGAAATCAAGGTCGGCACGAAAATGCGGCGCGACTGCAGGTAGGATTCCAATAAGCCGGCTAGGGCGATAAAGACCATGAAGATGAAGAACACTTCCGTCATTTCAACGGCAATCGGTTCAGCGCCTTCCGACATCTTCGGGTAGATGAGCGGCACAAGCCACTGGGCAGAGAACCAGCCGGCGACCGAAATGCCGACGAACAGGATCATCGTCCAGTTCAATAAGGCATTGGCGTTCGTGTCGTCTTTATCTTCACCGGATTTCCGGCGCTTGATGTACATCGGCAAAAAGACGTTGTTAAAGCCGGTGGCGATCATCGCTACGACCAGTGTGATAAATGAAAACGCCAGGAAGTAGGCATCGGTAGCATCGGAAGCCCCGAATTCCTTTGCGACGATCGATTCGCGAAGGAAGCCCGATAATTTTAATAGGAGTGCAAGCCCGGTGGTCCATATGGCCGCTTTTTTAAGACTGGACATCAATTTCCCTTCTTTCTGAAAGTGTGTGCGCACGTGGCACAGACAAGCAAAGCGGCTGACTTCGAAAGTCTCGAGTCAGCCGCCGGTTGTATTTAAGCTCAAGTTCTTATTTCTTCAGCGCTTTTTTGTAGATGGCTTCGTATTTCTCAGCCGCTGCGAAATGCGAGTATTCCGCGACGATTTTTTCGCGGGCCGCTTTCGCAAGCTCCTGCCCGTACGCCGGCTCATCCAACAAGCGGATCATGGCATTCGACAGGTCTTCCACATTGCGTTCTTCGACAAGCAGGCCGTCTTTTTCGTGGTCGACGATTTCTTTCAAGCCGCCAACGGCACAAGCAATCAACGGAATGCCGGAACCCATCGCTTCCAAAGCGGAAATCGACGTCGCTTCCTCAACGCCAGCCGAATAGATCGACGGCACAAGGGCGATATCGCTCAAAGCATAATATTGGATCATGTCTTTATGGTCAACAGCGCCAAGCATTGTCACGCGTTCTTCGATGCCGAGTTCACGCGCTTTCGCTTTCATGTCATCCATCATTTCACCCGTTCCGGCAAATACCAATCGTGCATTCGGGTATTTTTCGAGCACAGGCGGGAAAGAAAGAATCGGATAGATGACGCCGTTTTTCTTCGTCAATCGGCGCGGGATGAAGAAAATCAAATCATCCTGCGGCAAATTGTATTTCGTACGGAATTCAGCGCGGCGTTCGACTTCCGGTTTGAAGTCTTCCACATCGATGAAGTTTTTGATCATCGTCGCATCTACGCCGGATTCACGCTTGATGTATTCTTTGATGCGCGTATCGACCGTAATGACGGCACGCGTTTTCTTGTACATGCTGAACTCAACATTCAGCAAAGTCTGTTTGTGCTTGCTGTCTTCAGCGACCGAACCTTTTGAAATCCCTTCATACGTCAAATAGCCGTGGGCCGTTGTGACCGTCGGAAGCCCCGCGTTCAACGACGCGCGCGTCGCGAAGACGTCCTGGCCGTTGACGATGTCGAAGGATTTGTATTTCTCCTGTTTCAGCATCGCTTCCAAGAAACCTTGGCGGCGATTTAAGGTCCAAACGTATCCGGCGCCTAAAGACATTTTGTTCAGAACGAACGAAGGCCCGCGGGCAATCAAATCGCGGCGCCATTTGGCTACGTCCGAGAACGAAAGCGTCTCAACCGTATGCCCCAAGTTTTCAAGACCCGTCTTCAACGTGGTCATATGGGTCGACAAACCGCCGAGGTGGGGGTAGTCGTAAGATGTTGCCAATAAAATTTTCATGATTCTTTCCTTTCTCCAGATCCTTTATTTCACAAAGTTCTCTTCCAATAATTCCACATTGCGCATGGCTTCTGCATGAAGCGTCGCGACATTAGGTTCGATGATCGCTTGCGCAGCTTCTTTGTTGTCTAATAGATATAACGCATTCTCGAGCAGTTTAGTTTCATCGATTTCGCCCAGGCGGAACGAATAGTCCCACATGCCCGAACGCTTCAGGAAACTTTCCACTTTTTTATCGTAGCTGAAGCCGAGATGCGGCACATTTGAAAGGGCTGAGAAAATCAGCGCGTGCAGGCGAAGGCCGACCGTCAGTTCGGCATGGCGAATGAAGTTCAAGAACTCATTCGGCGTAAAGTCGGAGCCGAGCAGCATCGCTTTATCCGCATGCTTCATTTTCGATAGCACATCGTTTGAAGCGGGGACGTCGTATTTTCCTTCCATTGGAACGAATACCGGCGTCACGCCGCGAAGCTCGATCAACTGGTCAAGCAGGCGAGCCGTTTTTTCGATGTAATCAGGATTGTCGAACCATGGGCGCACGGTCACAGCGACGATTTTTTCATTGCCTGTTAAAGGCAGTGAGTTATAGGCACGGTCTTCTTCGTCCGCTTTGAACGCGAACACGATATCCGCCGTCACGACCGTTTCCGGACGCGTCACGCCAAGCTTTTTCAAATAATCCTTCGAATACTGGTCGCGCACGGTAATGAAATCGGCGCGGTTCGCAAACACTTTCATCAAAATCTTGCCCCAAGTCGACGTGACCGGGCCGATGCCCTGAGAAAAGAACATCACTTTTGTTCCGCATAGTTTTGCGAGCATCACAATCAGCAAATAATACGGAAGGGGGCCGAACAGGAATTTCGTCGGGTATGTATCCTGCAGCAAGCCGCCGCCGCCGGAAATCAGCAGGTCGGCGCTCCGCAGCGCTTTGACTTTTTCTTTATTTTCACGGCGCCATGCGCGGTAAACTGATTTCACATTGTATTCTTTAGCCGTTTTTTCCGGTGACAATGAAAAGACGGTAATGTCTGGGTTATTCAACTCTGCACGCAAGTTATCAATAATGGCTTTCAGGATCGCTTCGTCACCCGTATTGCCCAATCCATAGAAGCCAGATAGTACAATTTTCACATATTTTCCTCCTCAAACTAAAGCTCGCAAGCCTTGTCCTCGCTAAATTCTACCACTTGTCAAACAGCCTGTGCAACTCCTCTAAAAATCTGCTATACTAATAAAATTGAAAGCGACTGAATCGAGGGTTTGACTAATGAAGGAAAAATATTTAGGGGTGGACGTTTCGCCTCTGTCATATGAAGGTATAATAAATGATTTGAGGGTCCGCATTGGGGCTGGCAAACAGTCGACCATCATTGCGGTAAACCCGGAAAAAGTGATGAGCGCCCAGCGCGATCCAAAAGTGAAGGAATTGATCAACGCTTCCACGTACCAGATCGCGGATGGCGTCGGCATTTTGCTCGCTGCAAAAATAAAAGGCGGCGGCATCACATCGCGCGTCACCGGCGTCGATATGATGGCGAGATTGCTGAAGTTTGCAGAAAGTGATGGCCATTCTGTGTATTTTTATGGCGCCAAGGAAGAAGTGGTTACAAAAGCGATCGCGAACATCCAAGCGCAGCACCCGAATATCCGCGTAGCCGGCTACACGAACGGCTATGAAAAAGACGAAGCGGCGCTTGTTTCACGCATCCACCAAAGCGGGGCGAAAATCCTTTTCGTTGCGCTCGGCAGCCCGAAACAAGAACTTTGGATCAGAAGAAACTTGAAGAGCTTGCCAAACGTCCAAGTATTCCAGGGGGTTGGCGGCAGTTTTGATGTGTTCTCAGGAACCGTCAAACGCGCACCGGCACCATTCCGGAAACTCGGGATCGAATGGCTTTACAGGCTTCTCGCCAGCCCTTCCCGCTTCAAACGCCAGCTCAACTTGCCGGTTTTCTTATTTAAAGTATTGCGATCACGATAAAAGGAGATAATGTCAAAATGAAGAAATCCATCTGTGTTGTCGGACTTGGCTACATCGGCTTGCCGACAGCCGTTATGTTTGCGAACCACGGACACAAAGTCCATGGCGTAGACGTCAATGAAAAAGCGGTAACCATGATTCAAAATAAAGAGCTTCATATAGAAGAAAACGGATTGCAGGAACGCCTCAACATGGCCATCGACGGAGGCATGCTGACAGCTTCCATGAAACCGGAAGAAGCAGACGTCTTCATCATTGCGGTTCCGTCACCGATCAAAGCAGATAAAACGGCTGAACTTGAATACGTTCGCAAAGCGACGGCTTCGGTTGTGCCTTTCTTGAAAAAAGGCAATTTAGTCATTTTGGAATCGACTGTGCCACCAAGAACGGTGGAAGATGTCATGATGCCGGAACTTGTTCAATCCGGTCTTGAAATTGGAACCGAACTATTCGTTTCCCACTCGCCGGAACGCGTTATCCCGGGCCGTGTGTTCCAGGAACTCGTTACCAACGACCGCATCATCGGCGGCATCAACGAAGAATCGGCACGCCTGACTTCTGAATTGTATGCATCGTTTGTCGAAGGGAAGATGCACGAAACAGACGCAACAACAGCGGAACTCGTCAAAGTAATGGAAAATACATACCGTGACGTCAACATCGCATTTGCCAACGAACTCGCTATGATTGCCCAAGGAATCAATGTCAATATTTGGGAAGCGATCAAGCTTGCGAACTACCATCCGCGCGTGAACATCCACACGCCAGGACCTGGCGTCGGCGGACACTGTATCGCGGTGGATCCATGGTTCCTAGTTGAATTGGATCCGGAAAAATCGAAACTCATCCACTTGGCACGCAAAACAAACGACGGCATGCCGTCTTACACAGCGCAGCTGACAGCGGATATCTTGAACGCAAAAGGCATTAAAGACCCGAAAATCGCGGTTCTTGGCCTTGCATTCAAAGGCAACATCGACGACATGCGTGAAAGTCCGTCTGTGGAAGTCGTATCGCAATTCCGCGAACGCGGCATGAAACTGACGGCGCACGATCCGCATATCAAAGTCAACAACTTGCCGGAACAGACACAAAGCTTCGATGAAGCGATCCAGGACGCATCGGCGTTGGTCGTATTGACGGATCACCAGGCATTCCGCGACATCGATCCGACAACATTGACGAATGTGGCGAATAAAATCATCATCGACACGAAAAACTGCATCAACCGCGAAAAATGGGAAGCTGCAGGATTTGACGTCTACTTGCTAGGCGATTCGAAAAACTAAGAGGAGGAAGCCGAATGAAAAAAGTCAGAAAAGCGATCATCCCCGCTGCAGGACTTGGTACGCGTTTCCTTCCTGCCACGAAAGCCATGCCAAAAGAGATGCTGCCGATCGTCGACAAACCGACGATCCAGTATATCGTAGAAGAAGCGATTGAATCCGGCATCGAAGACATTATCATCGTGACCGGAAAAGACAAGCGTGCCATCGAAGACCATTTCGATTCTGCCCACTTGCTTGAAACGCGTTTAGCGGAGTCGGAGAAATTCGAGCTGTTGAACGCGGTCCAGCTTTCCAGCAAAGTGGATATCCATTACATCCGCCAGAAATCGCCGCTTGGCCTAGGGCACGCCGTATGGACAGCGCGTAAATTCATCGGCGACGAGCCGTTTGCGGTTCTGCTCGGCGACGACATCATCCAAGCGGAAACGCCAGGATTGAAGCAATTGATCAACCAGTTCGACGAACAGCAATCCTCCGTCATCGGAATGATGGAAGTGCCGGAGAACGAGACATACCGCTACGGCATCATCAATCCAGCGGAACGGATGGGCAAGCTTTACCGCGCGAAAGGGTTTGTTGAAAAACCAAGAGCCGGCACAGCTCCGTCTAATATGGCGATCATCGGACGCTACGTTTTCACGCCGGAAATCTTTAAATACCTCGACCAGATGAAAGTCGGTGCAGGCGGAGAAATCCAATTGACTGACGCGATCGAGCAGTTGAATACGATCCAAAACGTCTACGGCTACGCCTTCGAAGGCAATCGCTACGACGTCGGGGAAAAACTCGGCTTTGTCGAAACCACCCTAGAATTCGCCTTGCAGCGTCCAGACCTGCGCGAAGACTTGATCAAGTTCATGAAAACGAAGCTTGAGGGATTGTAATTAATAGAAGAGTCGTTTCTATAGTCGCTTCGCCGCTTAGGGCATGACTCCCGCAATAAGCCAAGAAAACCACTTGTCTTATTGCTTCGTCTAGCCCATAGGCGCGGCGGCGCTAAGTAAGTTATAAATCAAAAGAAATATTCATTTAGATATGGAGCAAAACAGCGGAGACTCCCGCGGGATAGCGAAGTGCCGAAATCCACTTTGGCGTTTAGCCAAAGTTAGTTCGGCGCAAGCCCGCTGGAAAGCGGAGCTGTTTTGCGGAATATCTCTTACTACCTATAATTTGCACTCATAAAAACACATTCACGAACAGGAAGGGAAGGGACAGTTTGAAGATTTTATTGGTATCGAATATGTATCCTTCTGAGGCATTTCCTAGCTATGGCGTTTTCGTCCAAAATACGGAAGCCATTTTGAAAGACGAGGGATTCAGCATCGACAGAGCGGTGCTGACGAAAAAGACCGGCAAGGCGCAAAAAGCGCTCGGCTATGCACAGCATTACGCGAACGTGGTCCGGAAAGGGATGAGCGGCAAGTATGATGCGATCTATGTGCATTACGCTGCCCATAACGCATTGCCTTTATTGGTTTTAAAAAAACTCAAGCCATCCGTACGCATTGTCACCAATGTCCACGGCAGTGACGTGGTGCCGGAAGTGGCTTCGCAGGAGAAATTCCAGCCGAACGTCAAAAAACTGCTGGGCCAATCCACAATGATCATTACACCTTCCCATTACTACGAAAAACTCGTCAAAGAAAAATACCAGGTCCGCACACCGATCCGGATTTTCCCTTCCGGCGGCGTCAACGCGGCTGTGTTCTACCCGAACAAAGAAAATAACGCCGAATTGATGGCGATGTATAAACTCGATCCGAATTTCCGCTATTTCGGCTATGTCGGCCGCATGGACGTCGGAAAAGGCTGGGACCACCTATTGAACGGGTTCGCCGCTTTTTTGAACGAACATCCGGAAGAAAGAGCCAAGACCCGCTTGATCATGGTCGGCTCCGGCAAAGACGACGCCGCATTTTTCGAACTCCGCAAACGCCTTGGATTGGAAGAATCAGTGGTGCATTTCCCATTGATGAAGCATGCAGATCTTGCTGCGATTTACAATATCATCGACCTTTTCATTTTCCCGACCACCCGAAAAGGGGAGAGCTTAGGGCTTGTCGGCCTGGAAGCGATGGCTTGCGGCACCCCGATTCTCGCGAGCCGCATCGGCGGAATTTTGGATTACACGAAAGAAAACGAAAACGGCTGGCTTTTCGAACCCGGCAACCCGCAGGATTTGGCAAGGGGCTTAGCCGCCTATAACGCGCTTACGCCTGAACAAAAGCAGCAAGTCGGCCAAGCCGCTTATCAAACCGCTCAACAGTACGAACAAAAAACGATTCAATCGAAACTTTCAGCGATTTTTCACGAGCTTCGGTTAAAAAAATGAAAGAGGATTCCCAACCATGAATTATAAAAAAATTCTTATGCTCCTAGTGGCTTTTATCGCCCTGCAGCCAGTCATTGATGTTCTGACGACCGCGTCCATTTTCGTTGTGGACACCAGCATAACAGTGGGAGTGCTAATCCGCGCCGCTTATATGGTCGCTTTGCTCCTTGTCCTTCTATGGGCTTCAAAGAAAAGCAAGATCAGCCGGATCTTTACGATTTATTTGGTTGGATTAGCGGTATTGCTCGCAGCCAATGTCCTGGTCAACCTGCAAGTCAAAGATCCGTATTATTTGTTCCAAGAGCTTAAATTTTTCAATAAAGTAATTTATTTCCATATTGTCTTGCTTGGATTAATGATCGTTTACCGTGAGTTGAAAGCTCGCGATTACGACATTTCCGGCAAAACGACGAAGTTTTTCTGGCTTTCGGGCATGGTTATCGGAATTGTGTTCGTCGTAGCGCAAATCACCGGAACAAGCCTTTCAAACTACTCGCATACGAAAGTCGGCTTCACCGGCTGGTTCTATGCGGGCAATGAAATCGGAGCCATCATGGCCATCGTATTGCCGATCATGGCGCTTTACGGAGCAGAAAAGACCAATTCCTGGAAGAAGCCATGGGCTTGGATCCCGTTCGTCCTGCTGTCGCTTGGCATGTTAGCGCTTGGCACGAAAGTCGGCTATGGCGGCATCCTCATTGTGCTCTTATCCGTCTTAATCGGCAGTTTGATCATGCTGTTCTTTATGAAGAAAAAGACAGCCAATGTAAAATCAAACTTATTGATTTCAGCAGTCTTGACAGTGGTTTTAGTGGTAGTAACACCATTCACACCAGTATTTGGCAATATGTTTGCGCACTTAGAATCATTTGGCCTTAACTTCGGTGAAGCTGTAGAGCGACCAGGAGAAGGAGAGCTTGTCGAAGGTGACGAAGGGTTTGAAGAACAAGAAGAACCGGTAATTACAAACGATCAAGTACAAAATTTGATTTTCAGTTCGCGTGAAAAGTATAAAGAAGTTATGAAAGACGATTTCTACAGTTCACCGATTTCACAGCAACTATTCGGTATGGGCTTTGCCGGAAACTATGAGCCGCAGCTTCCAGGCAAAACACCGAAAATGATCGAAATGGATTTCCATGATTGGTTTTATTCGTTCGGATTTATCGGATTCATCTACTTGATGGCGCCGTTTGTTTACTTCGCCGGCAAATACTTGCTCCACTTTATCCGCAACCTGAAAACGCATTTCACGTACTTCTACGTGCTTTACGGCGTCGGCTTCCTGCTTGGCATCGGCATTGCCTATACAGCGGGCCACGTGCTGACAGCACCGGCCGTATCGATTTACTTGGCAGCCATCCTTGCGATGCTGGTCGTGAAAGAGAATTTAATTAAATCGAAGAGCTAATAAAAATCCGCATCAGAATTTCTGATGCGGATTTTTTGTCTATATAAGTTGAACTAAAGAAGTAATACTAATAAGACGCTTCGGCGCAAGCCCGCAGGAAAGACATTGGCCGTGGCTTGCAAGGCCAAGTCTTTGCGACGAAGCTAGCGTAGCGATGCAGGAGCATATCTTTTTAGCGGAGCTGTTTTGCGGAATATTATCTCATACAAAAAAAGAAGCTGACGGAGAATCGCTATAAACGATTCTCCAACTCAGCTTCTTTTATTTTCTTTCGATTAACAAAGTTCACCAATACATGGGCCATGCCGCCGATTGCCAGGAAGAAATACGGCAGGAGCGGCTGGTTATATCTTGGGTAAGCCAGGTATAGGTTATTCATCACCGTGAAGTACAAGATGAACAGGACAATGAACAGCCATTCTTTCCAGATCCGCGCTTTGACAGCGAACATCAGCAGAAGAGAGGCGAGTCCGGTCCAGAACAACGCGAGATAGGCGGAGCGCATCGTCTCTTTTTCAATGCTCAACACTTGCAGCCAATAGAAAGGCTCTTCCCACTGGATGCGCAGCTTGGCTGTCGTATACGTTTCCCAGAACCAGTCAGGATTATGCTCACGCATCATTTGGATCCGCTCTTTTGCCACTTCCATCTGGTAAATATTCTGTTCGTAGCGGCTGGCTTCCGGATGCTCATCGACTAGCTGCTGCACGACAACGTCGAAAGGCGGCCCGTATTTATAGCCGTGTCCTTGATAGGTACCGAGCAAAGTTGGATTGCCTGCGCCGCCAGAGAGCGGGATAAATGCGTCATAGGCGATGTAATTGCGCGCCCACCACGGCCCCATCACAAGCAGCAGCAAAACAGCGGCAATGCCAAACTGTTTCAGCGCAATCTTGACAGGATATTTCTTCAATACTAAATACACGAGCAAAATAACCGGGAACAGCGCAATTGTCGGGCGGAACATCAGCATGAACAAATACAAGCCGATGACCCAGTAAAAATCTTTCATCGAATGCGTGTTCGCGAGACGCAGCGAGAAATAAACGAAGAAGATGAAAGCGGCAGTAACCGGCGATTCTGTAGCGATCAAATTATCCGTCACTGCAATCGGTACATAAAGCGCGAGGATCAACGCCGCAACAGAACCGGCTAGTGGGCTGAACAAACGTTCTCCGATTTTGTAAATGCCAAAGATGCTCAGGCAGCCGATCAAGATCATGGCAACTTTAGCTGCGGCGAGACCGACAGTTCCTGTGCCGAAAAAGAAAAACACGCTAGCAACCAAGAACGGAAGGCCGGGCATGATGTGCACAGTCGGCTCCGAATGGTCAACGTAGACCAGTTTGCCTTCTTCCAGTAAAAACTTCGCGCTGTCGATGTAGAAGTAATCGTCGCTGTTTAAAGAAAGGCCGGGTCCATAGTAAACAAGAATCGCTAACCGGAGAAAGAATCCGATGACGAGTGGAATCCAAAGCCAGAAATTGAGTTTTGTAATCTTTGTAATCATTATATCCTCCTAAATGAATAGCCCTTCCTATTATAAAGGATAGAAGAGAAGTTCTCAGCCATTTCACGAAGAAAAGGAAAATATCTCTAGTTTTTCACAACACCTCTTTAGTCACGAATGGAAAAAATTAAGAAATCCTGAAATTATGAAAGAACTAAACGTTTCGAACTATGGTATTTATTTAAAAACGAATAATAAATCAATATTTTATCTGAATGATAAATAATTTTCATAATAATCTGATGTAAGCATTCTGACCCTTAACCATGGAATTGGAACAATAAAATATTAACAACAATTTATGAATATGAATTTAGTTTTTGTGTATAATTAAACATTAGTGAGAGAGGAGATTTTCCAGATTGATAGGCGAAAAACCCCTAAATCACACGAAAAGCTTCGAGATTCTGTATTTTTTGTAATACTATAGACTCTTTTTTACAATAAAGTGTAATTTTTAGGATACATTTTTAATTTATCAGTTGAAATCTTTAATATCTTTGTTAAACTAAGTTAGAGTTTAATTTTCTGATAATCTCTTGCTAACTGCCTACTTATTCGCAATACTAACTTTTAGACTTTAGTCATATTAATTTAGGATATAGTGGCAGGGAAGAGCTTTTATCAGTATAATTAAATTGGGTTAACCAATACTCATCATTTACCACATTAACACCTA
The DNA here is from genome assembly GCF_022819085.1 of Planococcus ruber. Lineage (GTDB taxonomy): Bacteria > Bacillota > Bacilli > Bacillales_A > Planococcaceae > Planococcus > Planococcus ruber. The sequence continues at coordinate 1,297,331 of NZ_JALHAG010000001.1, forward strand.
AAACAGGGAGGAATTACACACATGGCTTACCAACCAAAGTCTTACAAAAAATTCGTTGCAACTGCAGCGACAGCTACATTAGTAGCAACAGCAGTAGTACCTGCAGCTTTCGCAGCAGAAGTAAAACCTGCAGCATTCACTGACGTTGCTCAGCAATACCAAGCAGCTGTTGATTTCGTAGTAAACAACAACATTGCTAAAGGTTTGAACGAAACTCAATTCGGAGTTAGCGCTCAAATCAAACGTGGAGACGCAGCTATCATGATCGCTAATGCAGCTGGTATTAACGATAAAGATGCACCTACTTCAGGATTCTCTGACGTACCAACTCGTGGCGTTCTAGCTATCAACTCTTTGAAAGCAGCTGGCGTTGTTAACGGTAAATCAGCTACAAACTTCGGTTTCAACGATTCAATCACTCGCGGTGAAGCAGCAATCATGCTTACTAACGCTTTCAAATTAAAAGGAAACAATGCAAACGTTAAATTCACTGATGTAAACGATCGTTACCTTTCTGCAGTAGCTGCTCTAGTTGCTAACGATGTAACTAACGGTATTTCAGCTACTCAATTCGGTACTGCTAACAACATCAAACGTGGAGACTTCGCTCGCTTCCTTTACGCTTTGGAAGAATACATTGTTGGTGAAGAAGCTCCTGTAGCAGCTAATGTAAAAGCACTTAACGCTACTGAAGTTTTAGTAACTTTCAACAAAGAAGTTTTAGAAACTTCAGCTGAAACAATCGCTAACTATGAGTTTGATGCAGCAGCGCCATCACAACAAGCTAATATCGTTCCTACTGATATTGAATTGCAAGAAGGCGGTAAATCAGTAATCGTTCGCTTTGCACCAGGTGCATTAGTGGATAAAACAACTTACGATGTTACTGTAAACAACGTAATTACTACTGACTACCAAATCATCAAAGACTACGAAGAATCATTCCTATTTGAAGGAGACACAGTTGCACCTAAACTTGCAAATGTAAGTGTAGCTGGAACTAATTTACTTCTAACTTTTGATGAGCAAGTAAACTTTGTTGCTAATCAAACAGTATTGCGCGTAGATGGAACTCAAGTAAGCCTTGCTGGTGCTACTGCAGTTTCTAACGATGCAGGATCATACACTTATGCTGTTCCTGCTAACGGATTAGCTCTATTAAATAAAGGTACACATTCACTTACATTAGTTGGTCTTGAAGATGTTGCTGGAAATGAAGCAGGCACTTTGAGCACTACTTACAATGTATCTGATGACGTAACAGCTCCAACAACTCAATCAATTACTGCTGTTGATTCTGATACTTTCAAAGTTACTTTCAGCGAAGCAGTAACAGCTCCAACTCTTAAAGTGCTTAAAGGTTCAACAGAATACACTACAGATGTAACAGTAGTACCAGGCACTGGCAACACTCAGTATTATGTAACTGTTGATACTGAAACTGGTTTTGAAGGAAATACACCTTTAAACCCACTTTACTCAGCTAACCAATCATCAGTAAATCTTTCTGTAACAGTTTCTAACTACCGCGATGCCGTTACTTTAGTTGGTAACCCGTTCACAGGAAATGTAACTTTAACTAGAGACACAACTGCACCAGCGTTGTTGAACAACTCACTAAACACTGTTGAAACAGTTACAGCTAACGAAGTTTCATCTACTGTGATCACTGTTCCATTCAATGAACTAGTTGCTTTGAACGGAGCACCTACAGTTAGAGTAACAACTCCTGCAGGCGTTGAAGTAGTAGCAAGCGGTGTCCGAGTTGTTCAAGGGCCAACAGCAACTACATCTGCAGTTGAATTGACGATTGCTGGTGCAGCACAAGCTGGAACGTACAGCATTGCATTCCCGGCAAATGCACTTAGAGATGCAGAAGCTAACTATAATGCAGCTTTAACTGCTACAGCAGTAAGCGAAGCTCCAGCTAGATACCAAACATTGGCTGCAGGTTCAGTATCTGTACCTTCTAATAATGTAATTAGCGTAAACTACGGTGAAGAAGTAACTGATTCAGCATTGACAGTTTCTAACTACACTTTAGATAATGCTCCACTACCTGCTGGAACAGTAGCAGTATTTGCTGGAAGCAAAAACGTAGTTGAACTTCGTTTACCATCTACTTTCACAGTAGTTGACGATGCAGCTTACAAATTTGAAATTTCACAAAACGTTAAGACTGCTCAAGGAGAAACTATCGTAGCAAATGCTGCAGCGACTCCTAAAGCTAACTACACACAAAACATCACTTTGCGTGATAACGTTGCACCAAGATTAGTATCTGCTCGCTACGCTGTACAAGCACAAGGTGATGCAACTACTAACCGTATTGAATTGACTTTCAGTGAAGGTGTAACTCTTAATACAGCTAACAACGTAACTGATGATTTCTCAGTACTAGTTAACGGAACTGCAATTGCAGTAACAGGCGCAACAGTTGATGGCGATAACGTTATCTTAACTACTGCAGCTCCAATCAATGCAATTCAAGCTGCTACAGTATCGATCGTTCCACAAAACGCTGATACTAACCCATTAGTAGCAATCACTGATGATTCAATTTCAAGAAATGCAGCAGCAGCTGGAACAGTTTCAGTTTCAGGATCAGCTGTAATCCCAGCTTCTCAACAAAACTAAACGAAACGTTACTCTATAAATTTCAACCGAAATGAAATGAGTGGAAAATCAGTCCCTTTAATTAGGGGCTGATTTTCTAACTGTTTAATTGAATTAATCGGGGAAGTTCCGATTGCTGAAAACAGTTCAAAATCAGCAGCCTAATCCTCCTGCGTCCGGTGCGGAACTAACATTCCAAAAGGGCGAAGTCAGGTGAAGTCGTACTCATAAACGAGGCGGGGCTCTTTAAAAAATGGCTATGGCTAGGATAACGAATCCATGTAGGCAGGGTGAGGTAATCATTTATGCGAAGGTAAGCTAGGAGCTCATAACTGATCTGTTTATTTGAAATAATAAGCAGCGTTTGGCTAATTCGAACTGTTAATCTTTACGTTCTTATTCCTGGATAGTGGAAGCCTAAGGCAATTAAAAAGAGGGATCAATTAAATGGAACGTTTGAAGTTCTGCTAGAAGAGGTGTGTTAGCACCAGTGAACCTTGCAGAATGGCAGCGGGTTTATAGTAGTGTTGATGATCGGCCGATTGTATTTTATCAGTAATGGTAGAAGAGGAGAAAACCGATAGGAGCGAAGAAACCCAGTCTGTGATGCTTTCTGAAACTTATTTCCCTATAATTTGTTTCAAATATTAATTTTTAAGGTCCATCACTCAATGTGGTGGACTTTTTTTGGTATCTTCAAAATACTTTTATACTGAAAAATGAATTGTTCAAATAACTCTGATGAAAAAATAGTAAAGACTTCAATTTCTTTCTACTTAAAATGTGAAATAACAGAAAATAAAAAGAAGCACTATATAAATGTGAATTTTATAGATTTAAAAAACATAAATTTGACAAAGATTGAACAAGTACAAATTGATTTGCCTAATATATATGTAACCTTTATAACTTTTTTTAAAAGAATTTATCCAAACGTATTTAGGGCTAAAAGGAATAAAAGATTAAGTTTTTAACTATCTTTAGAGTAGATAAATAGTCCCGCGAAAAAGTTATATACTTGAATAGGATTATAGAGTATTATATTTGTAGGGAAAATTTTTAAGGGAATTGTCATAGATGGCACGCCGTATGCGATGAAAGTCGCTTGTGCGGTGTAGGCTTGTTATAAAACCGAAAGATAGAGAAGGTATAAGACAAGAATAGCGAACCAAACGAAACTATAGTAGCAGTGAATGATTTCAGAGTAGGCGGTTACAAAGGAGAAGGAGAATTAACTTTTCGGTTTAGTGCAGTTACAGGTGCTGATACTTTGAAAGTACAACAATCCTCTGATGGTGGGGAAACATGGCTGGATTCAACAATTACCTCCGTTTTTGATGGTCCGGGAGAGAATTACACTGGAACTACTACATTGACCGAAACCAGCACTGCTGTACGTGTAGGAGGGTTAACGTCTGGAACCTCTTATGATTTCAAATTGGTCGGTACAGATGAAGGCAAAGAAATTGAATCCAATACTGTGAGAACGACTTACTAATTTCAACAACATCGAAAACCCCGCCAATTGGTGGGGTTTTCTTATGAAAAAGATACTGTTCGCATCGGCTAAAAAGAGTAATTAATTGATATAATTTTTTCCTGTTCTTTACATAAATTAATACGAAAATAAATATATACTTTTTATATCAGTTAAAGTATTATAACTTTAGGGAATAAGTTAGTAAAAGAATATTGCAGATTGCACGCCGTATGCGATGAAAGTCGCTCGTGCGGTGTAGGCTTGTTATAAAACCGAAAGATAGAGAAGGTATAAGACAAGAATAGCGAAAAAGTAACACAACTTGCTTTTGAACGCGGAGAGAGTGCATATGATTATATTGTAGTGGGAGAAAAATTTGAATGGTCAGATTCAATTACTGGGATCTATTATTATTTCTTAGGGTCCGAAGCTTCTAATGGTTCAAGTGAGGAATCAAGACTAGAAATTCCGAAACTTTCGGAGTCTGAAAATGGTTTTGGTTATATAATCGAAACAAACCGAATCGGTATTCCGAATGGCGCTCCAAGTAATATGGTTTTCACTATTGAAACAGATGGATATGGCACATATAAAGCCACTGTACCGAATGATGAAAGAGGAATTTAAAACATTATAAGAGACTAAGCTTCGCCTTATGGCGAAGTTTTTATTTGCAGTTATGGACGGTCAGATGCAAATAATTGTTCTGAAATTGGACTAGTACTCCAAAAATGAGCCACATTCAGAAACCTTAACGGTTTCAAGATTTGGCTTTTGCATGTTTGGAAGAAGTAAAAAGAGTCATAATTGAATGGAGCAAAAGCAAGAAAAAGGAGGAAAGGGAGGTCTGAACGATAGATCCTAAATAAAGTCTTAAGGCTGAATTATCTTGTTAACTTAATAAAACTTTTGTTATGAAGAAAAATATATATAGATTTATAGTCGTAAGAATAAATACCTGCTACAATATTTAAGTTAACAATATTTGGATGGCATAAACCACTTGGAAATTGTTATTGGAAAACCAGCACAAAGGGAGAGGGGAAATTACAATGAAAAAACTTAGTTTTGCAGTTTTGTCTGCGATGGTGGCACTTAGCTTTACTTTCAGTGCAGCACCAATGCCGGCAGATGCAGCAGGGGCGAAAGTGAAGACGTATGCGAACTGCAAAGAGATCAACAAGGTCTATGCAGGCGGTATTGCCCGTTCTTCAAAAGCGACAAATAAAGGCGGAAAATCGAAGTATAAACCGTTCGTTTCTCAAGCTTTATATGATGCTAACAAGAAAAGCGACCGCGATAAAGACAATATCGCTTGCGAACGATAAAATATGAATTCAGATAAAAGCCTCTCAGCTTCTAAGCTGAGAGGCTTTTTCAAATTGTAAAAGATAGGAAAAATTACTGACAAACATTTACAAATATAACACAATTATTGGAAATATAATAAAAAAATTATAAAATGTATTGAAATTTACAATAATATTGCTAACATGAGAATATAGCACCAATTATATAAGTGTATTTATGACTTTGTAACCTTTAACTTGTAATTTTGTGGTTTATTTTGGTAAATACATCTGTATGGGCGGCTGTTAAACATTTAGAGAGAATACGGGGGAACCATCATAATGGCCTATTTATCAAATTCACACCGCAAATTTGCAGCTGCAGCAATTACGGCTTCACTAGTCGCAACAGCTGTTGTACCTGCTTATGCAGCACCTTATTCAGATGTATCAAACCGCTACGATGAAGCAATCAACTATTTAACTGAAAACCAGATTGCTCAAGGAATTACTGCTACTAGTTTTGGGACAGCCCAACCAATTAAGCGTGCAGATGTAGCAGTAATGGTCGCAAAAGCACTGAAGCTAGATGTAAATGCACCTGCTGATTCTGGATTTACAGATGTGCCGAAACGTGCAAAAAACTATGTGGATGCATTGAAAGCAGCTGGCATTGTTAATGGCAAAACCGCTACTACTTTTGCTTCGGATCAAGAAATTACGCGCGGCGAAGCGGCCATCATGCTGGCAAAAGCGTTTAACCTGAAGGGTGAAAAAACTAAAATGACTTTCACTGATGTATCTTCACGGTACGCAGACTCAGTTGCTGCACTAGTAGCAACTGAAATCACTTCTGGAAAAACGAAAACTTCATTTGGCACTACTCAAGCCATCACACGCGGTGAATTTGCTATTTTCCTTCATAAACTATCGAAATTGGAAAATGCAGCACCGTCTTCTGCCATAGTGAAAAACGAACTGGAATTGCAAGCCGCTTTAAAAAATACAGACATCCAACATATTTTATTGGCAGAAAGTATCGTTTTATCTAAAGACCTTATCATTAAACGAAATGTAAAATTAGATTTAAATGGGCAGGTATTGACCGGAAATATAAGCTATGAAAATAATGCAAACTCGGATTTCTTTTTAACGTCGTCTATAAAAAGCGGCAAGTTAGCCGGGAATTTAACTGTCAACGTACCCAATGCTGATTTCACTGTCGGAGAAAACGTTGAAATTACTGGGCTAACCACGATTGTTAATGTCAAAGCAAGTACGTTTTACAACAGAGGAATCTTGCATTCAGTCGTAATTAGAGACATCGATGGCGCAAGTTTTGCTAATGTAGAAAATGGCATCGTATTAGACGAATTGGCGCTAGACACAACAGGGAAAGTGGCATTAATCGGTTCAATCAATTTGGTAACCGTAAATCAAGCTGCAAGAGTCAATGTCGGTGAACAATCTTCAGTGAAGAAAATGATCTTTAAAGCAAACGGGGCTACAATCGATAACTTTAAAGGGAAAATCGATATACTGGAAGCGCTTCAAGGCATTATCGTTAAAGATTCTTTTGGTAAGTTGGTAGAAATGAATACTGAGAATCCAGGCAGTCCAGGCATCATTACGACAGCTTACGTGAAAAATCTCGAAGAGCTGGAAGCGGCATTAGCTGCAGAGCGAATCAAAACCATCAACTTAACTCAAAATATTGAGGGGTTAACCGAGCAGATTAAAATCAATCGTACAGTGAACCTGAATGGACGAGGGTTTAAGCTCCAGTTCACCAATCGTTTAAACACGGCACAAACCGGTGAAAGAAGCGGAATTGTCATTTTGGCAGATCAAGCGAAAGTCTTTGATTTAAATGTAAAAATGGCAGACGTTAACGGGTGGGAAGGAACTTATGCCCTTCAAGTTTATGGAGCGAAGGATGTGCTATTGCATAATTTTACAGGAACCGGCGCTGATGCAGCTTTGTTAGTCAACGGCTCAACTGTTGAATTGACAGGTACAACGACAGTAGAAGGAAATGAGTTCGGTGGGATTGAAGTATCGAAAGGGTCGGATGCAACACTCTTCAACTCAGAATTGAAAGTGTCCGGATCAATCATCAATACACAGGAAACTACTGGAACGCCAACGATTTGGGCAGTGGAAGGAAAAGGCAGTGTCAGCGGGAACGCGCCTGCCCATTCAAGTTCACTTATTAAGCCGGGGCAAGTCCAGTATTATGTAAGCAAAGCACCTGTCGATGCCTTCCATAAAAGCTTTATTGAGGCAGCAAGCCTTCCGTTTTATCAATTGGTCGATTTAGACTTGCCATTGGATAAACTGGAATCACCGATAAAAGAAGTCTTTAAAGACTGGGAGACAGAACTGGAATTATTGGAAGAAGAAAAAGTGTCCGAATCTAATCAGATGTTGATCCAGGGAATAGAAAAGAATGCGGCAAGTTATATCAGTGACCGAATCATCCGGTTTACCCGTTTAATTGCAGCTGAAGATTATACCGTGAAAAGCTTTGAAAAGTTGACAGCAGCAAAAGAAATAGCCGTGCCAGCAACTTTTGGCGAGGCAATTGAAAAAGCAGCGAAGGTCAATGAGGCAGTTGCCCAACTGGTATTTGCAGCGCAGGCTGATCTGGACCTCGCTGTGGCAAAAGCGGACGCGTTAAAAGAAGCAGATTACGCGGCAGCGAGCTATCAGCGCGTAAAAGAAGCGGCCGGTTTGGCGCAGCCACACAGCAACCAGGAAGCGATAGCGAAAGTAGAAGCGGTTTCTTTAGCTCTTTCAGCGCTTGTGTTTGAAAGCCAGAAAACATTGGACGAGGCAATCAATTCTGCAACAGCATTAGCAAAAAAAGACTATACGTTAGCAAGTTTTGCTGAGGTCGAAGAAGCTCTTAATCTACCGTTGCCGACAAGCAACCAATTGGCCAAGGAAAAAGCGGAAGCGATCCAAACAGCGATGGCAGGACTGATTTTCAAGAATCAGCAGGATTTAGATGCAGCGTTAAGAAAGGCAGAAACTTACGTAGCGGTTGATTTCACGGCAGCTAGTTTTAATGAATTGGAACTGGCTATCGTTTTGAAAAAGCCGCAAAGCAATCAAGAAGTATTAAACAAAATAGCGGTGATTCACCAGGCTATTTCTGAACTGGTATTTGCAGATCAAGGCAAATTAAATGAAATTGCACTGGAAGCAGGGGCTTTGGTTGAAGCAGATTATACCGCTGACAGCTATGAAAAGGTAAGCGGTGCTTTGATGATTCCTGCTCCTACTAGCAATCAAGAAGTAAAAGCGAAGGCGAATCAAATTGCCAGTGCCATTGCGCAATTGATATTTGCGGACCAGGATAAGTTAAACCAAATTGAATTAAAAGCAGCGTCATTGATTGAAGCAGACTATACAGTCGAAAGTTATGAAAAGGTAAGCGATGCTTTAGCAATCTCAAAGCCTTCCAGCAACGAAGAAGTAAAAGCAAAGGCTAACCAAATTGCCAGTGCGATTGCTCAATTAATATTTGCAGACCAGGACAAGTTAAACCGACTTGAATTAAAAGCAGCGTCGTTGACTGCAGCTGATTATACAGATGGAAGTTATAAAAAGGTAAGCGATGCTTTGGCGATCTCGAAGCCTTCTAGCAATGAAGAAGTGAAAGCGAAAGCCGATCAAATTGCCAGTGCCATTTCAAAATTGGTATTTGCGGACCAAGACAGTTTAGACGCTGCGATTGAAAGAGCCCAAACCTACAAAACAGGCGATTATACGTCAATGAGCTATGGAGAATTGACGGCCGCTTTGAATTTGCCTGTTCCAACGAGCAATGCGGCAGTAAAACAACAGAAGAATGCCATCGATTCAGCCATTTCCCAATTGGTATTTGCAAGCCAAGCCGCATTGGATACAGCAATAGCAACTGCATCTAACTACTTGGGTGCGGACTTTACGAGCTCTACTTACAGTAATTTAGAAGAGGCATTGGAGCTGCCGAAGCCGACTACAGAAGCCCAAACAAAAGCAAAGGCTGATGCGATCAACACAGCGATAACAGGCCTTGTATTTGCTGGCCAAGCGGCTTTAGAAGCAGCGATGCTGGATGCGAAACTGTATGTTGAAGCTGACTATACGGAAGAGAGCTATCAGCAGTTGGCTTCGGCTTTAACCATTCAGCAGCTCCAGAGCAACAATGAAGTAAAAGCGAAAACAGCGATGATTCGGCAAGCCATTGACCAACTTGTTTTTGCGGATCAAGCAAAATTGGATATGGCCAAAAACAGAGCAGCTGATATCGAGGAAGCTCACTATTCTGCCAGCAGCGTAAATGTGCTGAAAGCTGCACTTCGCCTTGCGGAAACGACCAACGCAGAAGTGAACAGTAAAGCAGAAGCCGTTGCAAATGCACTGGATTCTCTTAAATACAGCATCACTGGTTTTACTGCCATTGACACAATCAAAGCAGGAAGCACGAATACGGCACCCGCTGCATATGAAAGCTTATTGCCGCAAAAAATACAAGTAGTGCTTGCGAGCGGCAAAACAAGAGAACTGACAGTAGCCGAATGGACAGATGTGGATGGCTATAATCATCAGGCAGCTGGGTCTTATACATTTGCAGCGAAATGGGACGATCAAACAGATATCGACTTTGCCGGCCAAGCGTTTTCAGTTGAAGTGGCGGTTGAAGAATTGCCGTTATTCGTTAACAGCAAATCCATTTCGAACTTCGACTACTCAACGTCCCAAGCAACTAGTGCGTCGTTGAGCAGCAAGCCTGTCACTGTGGGTGACTTTACAGGGAATCCAAAGAGTTTTGTGATTGTGGCTGGAGAGCACCGAATACCTGTCAACATATATTGGAAGCTTTCAACGGACTTTACGCGAGGCCAGTCAATGGGCGGCGTAGTGGATAGCGCGATTCAAGATTATTTCTATGCGAAATTAGGCGTAAATGGGCTTATGAATCGTACAGTGAATTCTTACGGTTTTAATGACACATTTTCAATCAACTCATATTTGTCCGGCAGCGCGTCGACGATTCGATTGGAAGGGCCGGACTGGAATTATTTTTTTGAACAGAACTACAGTGCCGGAAAAGATTTGGATGCTTCTAAAAATCGTTCGTTTACCGTCAGTGTTGGCGAAAAAACAGCTACAATTAATTTGACCACAAAATTCGCTGCTATCTCTAATATGGTCACTACAATCAATAGTCAGCTTTCAAAAGCCAAGGTGCCAGCAACAGCGGTAGTTATTGATTCATCTCATTTCAAAATCGTTTCTTCTGTTCTCGGCCAAGAGGTCCTCATTGGCGGAACGCATAAAGGGGAGTTCTTTTTAGAAGAAATGGTCGATTAAATCCCTGTTCCTTGTACCCTAATTAGAATAAATAAAAGTTGGAAAAGCTCCATTGCCGAAAATTAGGCAGTGGAGCTTTTGTTTTTTACGAGAGTATTGGGGACAGAAAAAATGAAATAAATTTGTGCAGAGTAGAGCTGCCGTTTCTCATTATAGGCTTTTGCTTTTATTAAGTTCATGTAATAGTTTCTAAATAGCGTTGACGTAAGAATTGTAGTTAGTTAAAGTCGTAAGTAGAGAATAGTTAAAATTGTAAATTTACTTTATTATAAGTAAATAATTTACAATATTTTTTTGGTGGGATGTGGGGGAAATAGGAATATGAAGAACAGAGGAGGAACAGCACAAATGGCCAAAAGAAAATGGAGCAAGCCTGTGAAAGTCTTATTGTCGATCGGGTTGGCGGCAGGATTGTGGATGCCAACAGCACAATCACCGGTTCAAGCAGCGACAACGGCAAGCGATCTTTTTATCTCGGAGTACGTTGAAGGCAGCAGCATGAACAAAGCGATTGAAATTTATAATGGCACAGGAAATGCTATCGATTTAAGCAGTTACTCGTTAGCTTTGTATGCAAATGGCAGCACGACGGTGCAAAGCGAGATGGATTTATCCGGAACGGTGGCTAGTGGAGAGACGGTGGTCATCTACAATGGCCAGGCAGCTGAAGGCATCAAGAGCAAAGGGCAATTACAAAATAATAATGTTATCAATTTTAATGGCGATGATGCTTTAGTGCTGAGGAAAGACGGCACACCAATCGATTCTTTTGGCCAAGTGGGCACGCGCATTGAAAATGCGAAAGATGTCACGCTGGTCCGCAAAACCGAGATTCAAGCGGGCGATCGCATTGTGGACGATGCATTCAATCCTGCGGACGAATGGATCGCTTATCCGGCAGATACGTTCGAGCACCTTGGAGCGCATACCATGACGGGCTTCGGTGAAACACCGGCTCCAGAACCTGAGCCAGAACCGGAACCAACGCCAGATCCTGAACCGGCACCAGGGATAGAACCGATCGAACCTCAAAAGTTCCTTCATTATAAAAACTTAAACAAGAAGAAATTGAATATTGGCCAGCCGAGCGTATCGTTGACGCTCGAGGGTAAGACAGCGATTTCTGATGCGGTCTATTTGAAAGGAAAATACGCTGAATTTCACGGAATTGGCTTTCAAAATGTGAAAGTGGTATTGAGTCCGGCTAGGGCAGAATCCATTTTTGATTTTAAAGGAATCGAAGTGGCTAAAGTGGTGGTTGATGGCCCGAAAGTTTCTCAAGTTAGAGGGGCAGAAAACGTCAAGGACATCGAGTTTACCAACGGAGCAGATTACGAAGCGATCGAATTTTACGACGCAGCCGGTCAGCCGATGAATTCGCCTCATTTGCCGGCCGAGAACAAAGCGCCGGTCATGCTGAAAGCATTTGCCAATGAACAAGTGAAGAGTGGGAAAAGTTTGCAATATGATTTAACGGAATACTTCGCGGATCCGGAAGGGGAAAATCTCGCCTTTACTTCCACTAAAGGCAGTGTAGCAGGAACTATCTTGACAGTGGATCTGCCGGCTGGTTCCCATATTATCGGTGTGACGGCGACCGATGGCCAGAAGAGCATCACGCAATCGTTCTCAGTAACGGTGACAGAAGAAGTTCCAGCAACGGGAAGCTACTACGAAACAGCTACAGGTTTGAGCGGCGATGCATTGAAAGATGAGTTGCATGCAATCATCGACGATCACGACCAGCTGAGCTATTCGGCAGTATGGGATGCGTTAAAAGTGACGGATGAAGATCCGAACAATCCGAATAATGTCATCCTTCTTTATACCGGTGAATCACGTTCGAAATCATTGAACGGCGGCAATGTCGGCGACTGGAACAGGGAACACACGTGGGCGAAGTCGCACGGAGATTTTGGAACATCGCGCGGCGCAGGAACGGATATCCATCATTTGCGTCCGACAGATGTACAAGTGAACGGGGCTCGCGGGAATCTTGACTTTGACTACGGCGGCAGTAAAGTGAGCGGCTGTGACGGCTGTCTGCGAACAGCGAATTCGTTTGAGCCACCGGATAGAGTGAAAGGCGATGTAGCGCGCATGCTATTTTACATGGCCGTTCGCTACGAACCGGGCGACGCAGTGGATTTGGAGCTGAACGAACTATTGAACAACGGATCAGCGCCGTACCATGGGAAATTGTCTGTTTTACTTGAATGGCATGAGCAGGATCCAGTCAGCGATTGGGAACGCCAGCGCAACGAAAAAATTCAAGACATTCAAGGCAACCGCAATCCATTTGTCGACCACCCGGAATGGGCAGCGTCGATTTGGGATGCGAGCTGAGATGGAGAGAGTCCTGCAGAGAGTTTTTTGCGGGGCTTTTTAATGGTTGAAAGATGAAAGACCTCTTAGTAGCCATCCATTATTCAATTTAAAATATAATTAAATAAGACATATAAGAAATTAGAAGAAAATGAAATCATCGAATATATGTACAATAAATGATTAAAAATGATTAAAATATAGAATATATTAACAATTTAATAATCTTGAAGGGTAAATAGTTTGAATGATTACAGAAAATTTACGAAGCGCTTACATTCTCCCTGTATAATTGGTTTGTAACGCCAAAAAAATCCAAGGAGTGAAAAAGTTTGTCAAAAAATGCATGGATTAAATTGTTTTTGAGCCTTATTTTGGTTCTGTCAGCAGCTTTGCCTTATATGGCCACTGCAAAAGCGGCTGAACCGATTACGGTTGCAGAAGCAATTGCAAATAATACAGGAACTCAGACTGTGAAAGGATATATTGTGGGGACAACTGCAACTGGTCCGAAATTTAATCAGGTAGCGCCATTTACAGTTCCGAGTAACTTAGGAATTGCAGATTCGCCTGATGAAACCGATCCGACGAAAATTCTGCCTGTGGAATTACCAAGTAAATCAGCAGCTAGAACAGAATTAAATTTAGTTGATAATCCATCAAATTTTAAAGCAGAAGTTGTAATTACAGGATCTCTTCAAGCATACTTTGGAGTTCCTGGATTAAAATCTCCAACTGCTTTTACCATTCTTTCTGATGGTGAAACTCCTCCTCCAGCACCATCTGCAGAAAAAGTCGATTCAATTGCTGAAGCACGTGCAACAGCAGATAAATTGATCGAAGTGGAAGGGACTGTAACTACGGGTACTGGTTTCTGGGGCGGCAAAGCCTTTTATGTCCAAGATGAAACCGGTGGAATTTACGTTTACACAAGCACGGATTACGGCTTAACCCCAGGAGATAACGTTAAGCTGACGGGGAAAGTTTCCTTGTATTCCGGCGAACTGCAATTGCAGCCAAGTGATGTGAAAAAACTTTCTTCAAACAATCAGCTTCCTGCTTTGCAAACGCTGACGCCAGCTGGTATCGGTGAAGACACGCAAGGCGAATTGATTGAACTAAAAAATGTAACCATTACCGATTTGAAATCATTCAACTATGGTACGTTTGAATTCACAGCGCTTGCAGAAAATGGCGAGTCGATCACGATCCGCAACGATAACCGCAACGGGTTGCTTTATGACCAGTTTATCAAGCAATATAAAGAAGGCGATTTGATTCATGTAACGGGAATCGCATCTAAATTCAATGCTTCTTATCAAGTGAAGACATTAGGCAGCGAAAGCTTTGACTTAGTCAATAAACCCGCTGTTTATGTTGATATTTTCCCTGGAATTGTTTCTGAAGGGACAGAAATTACACTTCAATCGGGTTGGGAAAATGCAGCTATCTACTACACAATAGATGGTTCTAACCCGACAACAGCGAGCACAAAATACACAGCACCGATCGAATTGACAAAAGACACCGTGATCAAAGCAATTGCTGTCGGAGACAACACTTCGGAAGTTTTTACATTTAACTACACGGTCCTTAAAACAAAAGATCTGAAAATCCGTGATATTCAAGGCAAAGGCCATTATTCGGAATATCAAAACAACCCAGTTGCTGGGGTAACAGGTGTGGTGACGCATCTATACAACACGGCAAACTTTGTGATCCAAGACACAAATCCGGATAATGATATTACAACTTCAGAAGCGATCATGGTCAACAAACAATCGCACGGATTGAAAGTCGGCGATGTGGTTACTGTAGGCGGTACAGTGGAAGAACATTTCCAGGAAGGGTACGCAGATGCTAAAGACAACGATCTTCCAATCACGCGCATTCGTGCAACTGATGTCGTAAAAGATGGTACTGCAGAGCTTCCAGCACCAATTATTATCGGCAAAGATGTATTCCCGCCGACTAAGACAATCGATTCCGATGGGTTGACTCAATTCAATCCAGATGTTGATGGCATCGATTTCTGGGAATCGCTTGAACTGATGCGTGTCGGCGTTGCTGACGCACAAATTGTTGGCCCTCAAAGCTACGGGGAAGTAATTGTCGTTTCTAAAAATGCGACCAATAATGCTTTCCATAAACAAGGCGGCATCTTGATTGCAGAAGACGATTACAACCCAGAGCGCATCGCTTTCGATATTGACAATGAAAAATTCCTTGCAAAAGCCGGCGATTCGTTTGATGGAACTCCAGTAGGGGTCCTAGGCTTTGGCTTCGGGAACTATAAGATCTGGGCAGTAGAAAGCGACCTTCCAAAACTCGTGGATGGAGGCACTGCACCAGAGCAAACGTGGATCCAAAAGCAAGAGGATAAATTGACAGTAGCTTCTTATAATGTAGAGAACTTTTCTGCAGATCCAAGCCATACGTCAAATGAGAAAGCAGCGCGCATTGCTGAATCATTCGTCGAAGATTTGAACTCTCCGGACATCATCGTGATGGTGGAAGTCCAAGACAATGACGGTCCGATCACTTCAGGAAACAGCGATGCAACTGCAACTTATGAACGGTTGATTAGTGAAATTGAAAAAGCAAAAGGTCCAACATACGAATGGACGGATATTGCTCCAGAGTACAATAAAGACGGTGGGGAGCCAGGCGGGAATATCCGCGTTGGCTACTTGTATAACCCTGAACGCGTTACTTTATCCGAAGGAACGAAAGGGTCAGCAACAGAAACGAATTCTTGGGTAAATGGTGAACTTGCGTTGAACCCAGGTCGTGTCCAACCGATTCCAATGCCGGGTACACGAAAACCACTGGCAGCGCAATTTGAATTCCAAGGGGAGCAAGTAGTCGTTATCGGTGCTCACTTAAATTCAAAAGGCGGAGATCAGCCGCTATTCGGCAAGAATCAGCCTCCTACTTTAGGGTCTGTACCTGAACGCATTGAATTGGCAAAAGCGATTAATGGTTTCATCAAAGAAGGTTTGGCTCAAAACCCTAATTTGAATGTGGTTGTAGCAGGAGATATGAATGATTTTGAATTCACACCAGCTCTAGCTGCACTAAAAGGCGATGTTTTGGCGAATAAAGTCGAAGATGTACCAGTAGAAGACCGTTACTCTTACTATTACCAAGGAAACTCCCAGGTTCTTGATCATGTATTAGTAACGAAGAACCTGAAAGATAGAACAGAAATCGATATGATTCACATCAATTCAATGTTTATGGAAGAGCACGGACGTGCTTCTGACCACGATCCTGTTCTGGTACAAATGGATTTGAAAAAGCCGGTAATAATACCTGAGAATCCTTCATATCCAAATCCGCCAGTTGAACCAGAAAAACCAACAGAGCCGGAAAAACCGGAAGTTCTAGAACCTGTAACTTTTGATGATATCCAAACGCATTGGGCGAAAAAACAAATTGAAGCGCTGGCTTCAAAAGGGATTGTCTTCGGAAAATCCACAGAAGCGTTCGAACCTGAAAGCAAACTTTCACGTTCTGAATTCGCCGTCCTATTAGCGCGTGCTTTGGAATTGCCGTTGAAAGAATACGAAGGTACATTTAAAGATGTGAGAACATCTAAAGCATGGGCTTACCAGGGAATCGAAGCGGCTGCGCGAGCAGGCATCGTCTTCGGTAAAACGGACGGCACCTACGATCCGGATGCTGAAATCACGCGTGAAGAAATTGCCGCGATGATGATCCGCGCAATCGAGTATCAAGATGCTTCGCTTTTAGAAGGCATTGATGCTTCCCACAAGTTTGCAGATGCGAAAAACGTCGGCAAACACGCAGTAGAGGCAGTAGCGAAAGCTTACGGACTTGGCATTATTTCTGGACGTGTGCACAACAAGTTTGATCCAAAAGCAGACATCACACGTGCTGAAACGATTGTCATCCTTTACCGCGGACTTGATAAATTGGATTTATTAGATTAATGCGAGAGCTGCAGCCAACCATGGCTGCAGCTTTTTGCTTTAAATAACCCCCTCGATTCTGGCAACCGCACAATCGACTTGCTATAATAGGAAGGAATTGAAACCAAATGGCTTTTGGACCGTCTATTATAGGAAGAGAAAAGCAGAAGCGAGTTGAGGGAATCGATGAATAACCGAACAGGAAAACGCAAACAGCAGAGCCAATCGCGCAATAAACGATTGCTGCTTAGTATATTGTCTTTGGTTTTATTGGCAGCGATCGGGCTCGGGGTTTACTTTTTAGCCTTTACGCCGGATTCGAAATCGAATGCCGCACCTCCGATGAAAGAAGATTTCGCGGGCATGGTGTATACGGGATTTGACGTAAGTGAAATTGAAGAACTGGAAGCGCCGGAAGAAGTCGTGCAGGGCACGGTCGAAAACGCGGTGGTGAAGAAGCCGGAAGAGCCGGTGAAGACGGAAACCGTCATTATCCCGCCGAAAAAAGACAGTTCGTTGATGATCGCAAATGCCAAAGCGCATGTCTATACGATCTACACGGATTTGGAGCAGGGATCCGGATTCCTGTTTAATACGCAGGGCGATATCGTGACAAGCGCACACGTCGTGAAAGATGCCTCGTATATTGTCTTGAAGAACAGCGACGGCCAGGAATTCAGCGGCCAGATTGCCGGAATTTCTGAAACGGAAGACATCGCCTTGGTGCGGGTGGAAGAGTTGGCGGGCAAACAGCCGATGGGCATCGCGACATCGCCTGCAGAGCCAGGCACTGAAGTGGTGGCGATCGGCAGCCCGGGAGACGTCAGCAATACCGTCACAGAAGGGGAAATCACTGCAACCGGTGCAAGTTTCTCAGATGGCTACGAGTACACGGATATGTATGAAATGACGGCCGTATTGAAGAAAGGGTCGAGCGGCGGGCCGCTGATCGATTTGGACAGCGAGAAAGTGCTCGGCATCAACTCGATCATTCTGGAAGACAATCCGGAAATCGGCTACGCGATTCCAATGTATGCGGTTGTGGACCAGCTGAACGCATGGGCAGCGGATCCGATTACGTACGAAGAAGAGGAAATTGTCCTGCCGGATGTCAAAGATGCCTTCTTTGAAGAAACCATCCTGCGCGACTTTATCACCGCTTATTATGAATTGCTGCCGTACTCGTTGAACGATCCGGAATTGGCGTATTACGAGTCGTACTTGCTGCCGGACAGCCAAGGAGCAACAGAAGGCAAGAACTTCGTCGAAACGAACCGCAGCGAGACGCGCACATTCGATGCCGTTGTTCCTTCGATTGACAGTGTCGTAATCGGCGAGGAAGAAGCGCTTGTCGAAGTGAGAGCTACGTTGACCTACCACGATGAAGAAACAGGCGAGACCGCTACGATCGAGCACACAGCGATTTATACTGTGGTGATCGATGGATATGGGGATTACCAGATCAAGAACATTGAAATGAAATAAGGGGAAGAGAGCTGGCTATTCGCTGGCTCTCTTTTTGTATGGCTGTGAAATTAACTTTTGCGGGTGCGAAATCTACCACTCAGCCTTCGAAGTCTACCAACTCGTCCGCGAAGTCTACCACTGACCGGTCGAAATCAACTCACTCCAATTAACACCTTCGCCAACGCGGTTCGCAGCAGGCGGAACGCATCCATTCATGCACTTAATCTTTGGATTGTGTGCGAAATTACCCTAATCAGCCTCGAAATTACCCTCGGCACATGCGAAATTACCCCGTGACACTTTGAAATTACCCCATCACCACACGAAATCACCCCGCGCCACAAAAATTCCTTCTATATAAAACAACGCAAAAAAAAGAGCCAAGCAATTACTGCCTGGCTCTTTCCTATTTGATTAGTTGATGCGTTTGAAGCTATGGAATTTTGGTCCCCAGTAAGAGTTGTTTAAGCTAACAACTTCTGCTTTAGATCCGCCAGCGTGAACGAACTGGTTGTTGCCGATGTAGATCCCGACGTGAGAGATCCCAGCGCGGTATGTGTTAGCGAAGAAGACCAAGTCTCCAGCTTGTGGAGTTGATACGGTAGTTGACTCAGCGAACTGAGTTGTTGTTGTACGTGAAATGCTCTTGCCTGCTTGCTTGAATACGTATTGCGTGAATCCGCTGCAATCGAATCCTGCAGTGGTTGTGCCGCCGAATTTGTAAGGCGTGCCTTTCAGTGCCAATGCTTTAGAGACGATTGTTGAAGCTGAAGCTGTGTTTGATACTTTAGCGACTGAAGAAGATGTTGAAGTAAGAAGTGAGCTCAAAACCCAACCGGCTTTGCCGTTCGCTTTTACTTTGTACCAAGTTTCTTTGCCGACTTTCTTTTGGTGAGTCGCTGTAACTTTTGTGCCAGCTTTCGCTAGAGTGACAACTTTGTATTTTGTGCCAGCATCCTGGCGTACGTTCGTGTTGTATTTCGTTTTGAAAGTTCCGGATTTCGCAGTTGCTTTGCTTGCTGCAACTTGCTCGACTTCTACTGAAGCATCTACGGAAGTAGTGGATTCATAAGTTGAAAGAACCTCGTCGTTTGTATTGAAGGCTGCTTGTGCATCCGCGGCTGTTTGGCTAAGGAGTAGTGTACTTGCTGCTAATACTGAAAAGACAAATTTCTTCATTATTTTTCCCCTAACATTTTATATTATCTAAATATAAGTTTTTGTTTTCGTTGGAATCTGTTTTTAACTATATAGATTCCTGCATTTAAAAACAACGTCAGTTAGATTGCAGTTATATTACAGTTTCGTTACAAAGAAAAATATGTTTAATAAACCCAGTTATATCAAGGTTTTTCAAGAAATAAAAAACCGCTTCTAAATGTTTAAAAATCAGAAATAGTGGTTATATGCGCTAAATATTTCATTTTTGCGCTCGTTTTGATCTGTATAAATGTAAAAATAAGGAGATTTGACAGGTAATATTTCAATCATTATAACTTCCAAGAAAAAGTGTACTAGCACACCGTGAATGGGAGATCTGGAAACCACGAATAAATAGTGTAATTAAAATGACTGAAAATTGAAATATTTAAGAAGAGAGAAAATTTTACCTATAGCTCATTAAACTTTTACTTTTTATGGAAGTATAATAGTTTTCTAAGTATTTTTACTACTTCGAAATAATAATTTAATAAAATTAGATTAAAATAGACAAAAAATAAGAAAAAATTATATACTGTTAATGGAAAGATGTTAAAAATAAAGTAAAAATATGGATATAAATGAGAGTTTTTATTCATGGGAAAAGGAAGATTCATCGTTGAAGAGCATAGGAAGAAGTTTTATTGCGCTGGCGCTAATGTTGGCAGGAGTAGGAGAAGTTCCCGTTCTGGCACAGGCGGAAGAAGCGCAGAAAGTGATTGTCGTTTTTGAAGAACAAGCAGATATGAAAGAGGTTATCGAGGAAGTAGGCGGAGCAGCGACGGAAGAATACGCGGCTGTCGATATGGCTGCGGCAGAGCTGACTCCTGCAGCTATTGCAGAATTACAGCAAGATCCGGGGGTCCTTTATATAGAAGAAGATGCGATTGTGGAGCTTCAGGGGCAGATGGAAGATTGGGGAATCGCTTCGAGCAATATCCCGGAAGCATGGAATTCTGGTTTTACAGGGAAGGGTGTAAAAATTTCCATCATAGACTCCGGAATTTCACCGCATGAAGATTTAAAAATTGCCGGTGGTACATCAACAGTCAGCTACACAAACTCTTACGCAGATGATCAAGGGCATGGCACCCATGTAGCGGGCATCATCGGGGGATTAAATAATGTCTACGGGGTCAGAGGGGTTGCCTATGATGCGGAGCTGTATGCAGTCAAAGCTTTTGATGCGAAAGGCCAGGCATATGTATCCGATATGATCGAAGGCATTGATTGGTCGGTCGCGAAGGGCATGGACATTATCAATTTGAGCGCGGGTTCTCAAACGGGCTCGACAGCTTTTAAATCGGCAGTGGACAGGGCTTATGCCAGCGGATTGCTGATCGTGGCAGCGGCCGGAAACGACGGGAATTCTACAGGAGCGGGCGACACGGTCGATTTCCCTGCCCGGTATCCATCCGTTATTGCAGTAGGTGCGGTTGACCGCTATTCGAAGCGGGCTGATTTTTCTTCTACCGGCAGCACGTTGGAAGTAACGGCACCGGGCGAGCGGATCCTGAGCACTTACACTGGAAACCAATATGCTTACTTAAGCGGCACATCGATGGCGACGCCTTATGTCGCCGGTGTACTCGCATTGATCAAGCAAGCCTACCCGAATTCGACAAATCAGGAAGCGCGCCAAATTTTGATTGGCCATACGCGAGACGTAGGGCCGGCAGGAAGGGATCCGTATTATGGCTACGGGATTATCCAGGCTTCATCGTTTGAACCAGTGACGCGCCCTCAGCAAATAAATGCCGTGACCAGCCTTGCGTTGAATGCAAAAACGTTGTCTGGAGCGCCTGGCGATCTACTCAGTTTATCCGCGGCAGCGACATACCAAGACGGCAGCGTGCAAAATGTAACGCCAGATGCAATTTGGTCATCCGCTGATCGGACAATTGCGACGGTCGCAAACGGCAAAGTTCAATTAAACGCATATGGCAGCACGACCATCACAGCGACATTTAGCGGAAAATCGGCAACGGCGACCATCACGGTTCCGCAGCCTGAAGCGAATCCCGTGGTGAAACTGGAAACGGACCAAACGAACTTTGTGGGCAAACCCGGCGACGTTTTTACGGTTTCCGCTACAGCTCTGTTTAAAAACGGCCAAAAAACGGCGGTAACGAACGAAGCCAGTTGGCATTCGAACAATGAAGAAGCGGCAACGGTGACAAACGGAAAGATCACCGTTCGAGGATACGGCATCGCAACTATTATGCTCGAATTCGCCGGCCAAACGGCGACGGTCGTTGTCAACAGCCCGAATCCTCAAGCAGCGCCGAATAGGATCCATTTCGATGACGTTCCTTCGTTCTATGCACCAGCAGTCGATTATTTGGTGCAGCGAGGAATTACGCAAGGAAAATCCGCCGCTGAATTTGGCGTCGCCGACCAGATCATCCGTGCCGATGCGGCCATTTGGCTCGCAAAAGAATTGGAGTTGGATACGGCGGCGGCCAAGCCATCCGGTTTCGGCGACGTGCCGGAACGTGCTGCAGGCTCCGTCAACGCTTTAAAACAGGCAGGCATCATCGGCGGAAAGACCGCAACGCGTTTCGGCTCCTCCGATCCGCTTTCGCGCGGCGAAGTGGCCATCATTTTGCAGCGGGCATACAAATTGGAGTCTGGCAATCAAAGATCCGCTTTCACAGACGTTTCAACGCGCTATGCAGAGTCCGTCAATGCGCTAGTGGCGAATCGCGTGACCGACGGATTGACGCCGACGCAATTTGGCGTTTCCCGGAATATTACAAGAGGCCAGTTGGCGGTATTCATTTACCGTCTGGCGCAATAAAGGAAGAAGGGCCGATTCGCATTTAGAATTGGTCCTTTCTTTTATAGAAGCTTTCCAGCCAAAAAAAAGAACCGATTCCCAATCGAATCGGTTCTCACATCACTTATTCCATTCGTGCGAGCAGCCGGTCCATCAAGCGGTTGCGTCCGGTGATCCACTGGGTCGCGCGATTGACATACAGCAAAGCGCCGACGCCGATGCAGATGCCGAGCGTAAATAGCAGCAAAGAGCCAGTATATAGAAGGAAACTGTCTTCGAAAACTTTGACAATGCGGCCGAGTGCCAGGATGAACAGCATGTGCGACAAGTAAATGAAAAACGAGAAGCTGCTGATGATTTCAAGCAGCGGCCGCGGCTTCTCTAATTTCCGGAACAGGACGGTCATAAGAAAATAAACCGACAGCGTGTAGAAAAACATATCGTAGCGGTCGCTTGATACCAAGGTATAATCGGTTTCCGATGCGTGAAAGTAAATCCAGCTGAAACTTGCCGCAGAAGCGAGCAAAGGCAGCCAGATTTTATTCGCCAGAAACGCAAAGATCCGGTCGTAGTAGACGCCGATGTAAAAGCCGGCAACAAAATAGAATAGCCAGGCCAAGATGAACGTCCGGTACCAGAGCGGATATTCCTCAAAAATGAACAGGCGGTAGCTTTCCAGATGCTCCAGCGCATATAGGTGGGCAAATGAAAGCGCGAAGGCGAAAGCGAGGGCAGCAAAAGGATTGATCTTCCGCAGCAGCCGGTTCAGCACATAGTACAAGAGGTAGAACTGGAAAATGACGAGAATGAAGAAACCGTGCCAGTCGCCTGCACCGATGATGTTCCAAGCGGTCGGCCAGAAGGCGCCGCCGCTTTGCTGGGCAGTGATATACGCCGACAGCAGACCAATCAACACGTACGGCAGGAAAATGTATTGGACCCGTTTCCATAGAAAATCCTTCGGCAGCTTATCCGGATAATTCCGCGACAGCAAGGTGATGGAAATCAGGATGAAAACCGGGGTAGCAAACAGGAATAAATAGCGGATGGCCAAAAATACAGGGGTTTCGGTAAAATCCGTTTCGGCAAACTTTGCGTAATTCGTCAGCACGTGGTTATAGACGACGCTGAGGCAGGCAAAGGCCCGGATCATATTGATTTCGTTTAACTGTTTCAAGAAGATAACTCCGTTTCTATCAAGTGCATTTTTTATAACGAGACCTATTATATCAAATTGCAATGGGAAAAATAGAAGTGCATGTGTCCGTTTCGTTTCAGTCAAAAGGGAGTTTCAACAATCGGCGGGAAGGGGATGTGTAGAGAAAAGAGAGTTTTACAAAGGGGCGGGGCTATGAACGAACGATACGATTATATGGATTGGCTTCGTGTGTTTTCGATCGTCGCGGTGGTCGGCGTTCATGTGGTATCAAAAATCATCAACAGTGCGGCGACCGATGAATGGGCGTGGCAATTTGCGAACGTCATCGATTCGGGCTTGCGCTGGTGTGTGCCGATTTTCTTCATGCTGAGCGGCGCGCTGCTGCTGACACGGCATCCGGATGAGCCGGTCGGCGACTTTTTGAAAAAGCGTTTGAGCAAATTATTGATCCCGCTTGTAGTCTGGAGCGGTTTTTATATGGTCTATAATGTGATGGAACTGGGCGAAAGCTACACGGCCTGGGAAATGGCCAAATTGTTCCTGACCGACGACGTCTATTATCATCTTTGGTTCATGTATACCATTCTCGGCTTGTATTTGATGGCGCCGTTTCTCCGCATTCTCGTCCATTACATGTCGAAGGCCGCGTTCCAATGGCTTCTCGGATTTTGGCTCCTATTTTCAGCCATCCTTCCGTTCTTCCCAAAATACCTGGATTTTGAACTCGCGGTGCCGGCCGGACTGTTCTCGCCGTACATCGGCTATTTCATGCTCGGCGCTTATCTCGTCATGTATCCGCTGGCGAAAAAGCATCTGCTTTGGCTCGGTGCAGCAGCGGTGGTCGGCTATATTGCGACTATTTGGGGAACGGCCGCCTTGACCCATCAGGCAGGTGAACTGGATGAATTCTACTACGAGCATTACCGGCCGAACGCGTTTTTCATTTCGCTGTTCCTGTTCGTCCTTTTCCAAAAGCTCAGTAACCGCCTGAACCCAAATCCCATCATCACCCGCATCAGCATGGCGACGCTCGGCATCTACGTGATCCATCCGCTGATCCAGCTGTACTTGAATAAATTCTTCGGCATCAACGAAACGATGATCCATCCGGCTTTTGGCATCCCGGTTTCCTGGATGCTGATATTCCTGATTTCCCTCGGGATCATTCTCGTGCTGCAGAAAATCCCGGTAATAAAGAATATTGTGCCATAAGCTATGTGTTTGAAACCCCGTCTCTTACTCAGAGATGGGGTTTCATTTAGGAAAAAACGCCATAAGTCCCGGTAATAGATTTTCAAATAGTCCATAAAGCCTTGCTGAGATAGTCTTGAAGCTTACATATACCTACATAAAAAGAGCTGGAAAAAAGAAGAAATAATCACATCAGACTAGTTAGAATATTTTAATAATATGGTAAATTTGATATGCCGCTAATTTTTCTTTAGCAACCACACTATCATAAGGGGGAAAACAATTGAGTAATTTACGCAATCTCATCATCACAGCGCTTGTGGTTTTGTTGACGTTCAGCTCAGTGGCCTTCGGTTTCACGGGAGCATCTGCTGCACCGAACACTTCGGCTGCAGGGGTCTCGAAACAGGTCAACCAGAAGCCGGCTGTTAAACTGCCGGACAAACTGGCGAATCCGAAAGATCCGAAAAAAGAGGTGCGCGTTATTGTCGAGCTCCAAAAAGAGCCGGCGATTGAAAATGCGACACGCAAAGGGGTTCTTTACAAGAGCTTGCCGGATTCCACAAAAGACAGCTTAGAGTCGGCGGTGGTCACGGACCAAAATACGGTCAAATCCAAAATCAAAACAGCAGCACCCGGCATTACATATCTCGAAAACTTTACCACGGTATTTAACGGCTTCTCCGCAAAAGTTCCGGCTGGACAAGTCGAAAAAATTGCAGCTCAAACTGGCGTAAAAGCGGTTTATGAAGCAACCGAATACGAGCGTCCGGCGATCAAACCGGAAATGAAGTATTCGAAAGCATTGGTCCAGGCGCAGCAAGTCTGGAATGATTACGGCTACAAAGGCGAAGGCATGGTGGTCGGCGTCATCGATACCGGCATCGACCCATCGCATAAAGATATGGTGTTGACGGACAACGCAACGGGTGAAATCACCAAAGCGGAAGTCGACGCATTGCTTGCAGACAAATCGCTGGAAGCAGGAAAATACTACACAGCAAAAGTGCCATTCGGCTACAACTATATGGATGGCAACGATACGATTCTTGACTTAGGGCCTGAAGCTTCGATGCACGGCATGCACGTTGCCGGAACAGTCGGCGCGAACGGCAATGAAGAAAACGGCGGGATCCAAGGCGTTGCACCAGAAGCGCAGCTTCTGGCATTAAAAGTCTTCGGCAACGATCCGCTTTACCCATCAACTTATGGCGATATTTACATTAAAGCAATTGACGATTCCATCAAATTAGGGGCGGATGTCATCAACATGTCGCTCGGTTCAACTGGCGGCTTCGTGGATTCATCAGATCCTGAGCAGCAAGCAGTAGAACGTGCAACAAATAACGGCATTCTCGTTTCGATTTCTGCAGGGAACTCGGACATGTTCGGATCGGGTTACTTCTATCCATACGCAGAAAACCAGGATTACGGCTTAACCGGTTCACCGAGTGTTTCTTATGATTCTTTCGGTGTCGCTTCATTTGAAAACGACGTCATTACGGCACTTAGCTTCGGCTACCAATTCGGCGGCGCTGAAGCAGGGCGCGCATTGTACTTGCTTGCCAACGACAAAGATCCGCGCGATTTGCCGGAAGACTCATATGAGCTGGTAGATGCAGGCCTTGGATTGCCGGCTGATTTTGAAGGCAAAGACTTCACCGGCAAATTCGCGTTGATTTCACGCGGTGAAATCAGCTTTGTTGAAAAAGGCCAAGCGGCACAGGCAGCAGGTGCAGCAGGCGTCATCATTTACAACAACACATCAGGCACGATCAATATGGCCTCCGATCCATCGATCACGATTCCATTTATGTCAACGGTCCAAGACGCAGGCTTAGCGATGAAAAATGCGCTTGCTTCCGGACAGACAGTAACGGTTACATTTGACGGACAGTATTTGGAAACGCAAAACCCGGCAGCGGGCGAAATGAGTGATTTCACTTCATGGGGGCCAACGCCGAACCTTGACTTCAAACCGGAAATCACAGCGCCAGGCGGCAACATCTTCTCGACGCTGAACGACGATGAATACGGTTTGATGAGCGGTACTTCAATGGCGGCACCGCACGTAGCTGGCGGAACGGCATTAGTGTTCCAGCGCATTGAAGAGCTTGGCTTACAAGGAAAAGACCGTGTACAATTCGCGAAGAACATCATGATGAATACAGCAAACCCGGTAGAATTCGCTGAAGGCCAATTCGTATCGCCTCGCCGCCAAGGTGCAGGATTGATGCAATTGCACGATGCGCTTTCAACGGACGTAACAGTTGTCAACAAAGCGACAAACGAAGGAAAAGTGGCATTAAAAGAAATCAAGAACAACCAGTATGCATTCACATTGAAAGCCCAGAACTATTCGGATGAAGCTGCGGAATTCGCAGTGGATGTCAATGTGCAAGTGGATGCGGCAACAGACGGCGGCGGCGTCTTAGTAACTGCGCCGAACGAAACCGGTTCAGTCAATGTATCAGATGAAGTCTCGATCGCAGCTCCAAAAACCGTGACGGTTCCAGCAAATCAAACCGTCGACATCCCGGTAACAGTGGACGTTTCAGCAATTGACGCAGAACTGGATGAAATCTTCACAAATGGCTATTTTGTAGATGGTTTTGTCATCCTAACTGATGAAAACGAAGAAGTGACAGGCAACACCGAATTAGTCGTTCCGTATTTCGGCTTTAACGGCGAATGGGACGATGCCAGCATTTTCGATGATTTCGCTTGGGATCCGATGACGTACTACGGGCAGACAATGCTTGCAGATGACCAAGGATTCATCCTGAACGGCGGCACGCATCTCGAAGGATTCGATCAAACGAAATTTGCCTTCTCTCCAAACGGCGATGGCGTGCAAGATGGCGTCATTCCGGTATTCTCGCTTATGCGAAATGCGAAGAACTTCGAGCTGAATGTGCTTGATGCAAACGGCAAGAAATTGCGGACGATCCGTACGGAAGAAGAAATGGTTAAGAGCTACGACAGCACGGAACCTTACGTATTCTCGCCTGATTTTAAATGGGATGGAAAAGCGATGGGCAAAGTGGTAGCGGACGGCAGCTACAAATTGCAGCTTCGCGCCGTAATTGATTATCCGAACGCTGAATGGCAGTCGATCGAATTCCCGGTCATCGTGGATACGAAAGCGCCGACAGCGAAAGCATCATTTGATCCAAAAACGAAAAAAGTTGTCGTCAACAGCTTTACAGACAACACAGCGCCTGACCGCTGGGAAGTCTACTTGAACGGCAAGGAATTGACGGAAGATGCGGCAACTCCGGCTGATGAATCATTGGCACCGGCTATAACAGACTTTACCGTAACGGCAGAGTTGAAAAAAGACGACAAATTGACAGCCGTCTTCTATGACGTCGCTGGCAATAAAACCGAAGTGGAATTGCCGGTTACCGGTTCTGAAGATAAAGAACCTGTGATTTTCATTGATTCCCCTGGAGTCCTTTCGACGCATGATAAAAATGAAGTAGTCGTAAAAGGACGCGTGGAAGACGATTCAACCATCAAGTCATTGACAGTGAACGGCGCGCCGGCAAAAGAATTCGACGGCACGAACTTCACGCATACCTTGACGTTTGAAGACGGTTCGCAGTATGTAACAGTGAAAGCGGTAGATGAATTCGATAACGAAATGGAAATCCGCCGCCAGATCCTGGTGGATACGAAAGCGGCAACCATTACGTTAGTGGATGCGCCGAAAACAGTTGGCCTGGATACGGATGAAGTGGAAATTACATTCAACGTTAAAGACAACTTCGACCAAATCCGCGTTTACTTGTATGACAGCGAAATTTTTGCGCACGAAATGGCTTCATACAGCGGCAAGAGTTTTGACCAAAACATCAAAACAACGGTGCCAGTGCTTGAAGAAGGCGTCAACGACTACAAATTGGTCGTTGAAGATTTGACGGGCCACCGCACAGAGCTGGATTTCACAATCACGAAACAAGCAGCGGCGCAAGATGGCTCGAACTTAAGCGTGAACAAAGACAATGTTGAATTGAATGTCGGCGATAAAGAAAAATTATCGGTGACAGAAGAAACAACGCTGCCAAACGGCAAAAAGAAAACAAAAGACGTGACGAAACAAGCTTCTTATAAAGTAGCAGATTCATCCATTGTCAGTGTGAAAAACGGTGAAATCACTGCGAAAAAAGCAGGCAAAACAACGATCACTGTTTCGCATGGCAAAGAGAAAGTTGTCGTCAATGTGACAGTCGCAGATCCGAAGCCGGTCGTAACGCTGGAAGTGGATAAAGCAAACCTGTCATTAAAAGAAGGCAAGAAAGAAAAAATCAAAGTGACGCAAACGACGGTAAAAGGCAAAGCCAAGCCAGTCAAAGAAGATGTCACGAAAAAAGCGAAATTCAAAGTGAAAGACAGCAAAATTGCCGAAGTGAAGAGCAATGGCCAAATCACAGCCAAGAAAAAAGGCTCGACAACGATCACCGTTTCGTACGGCGGCAATGAAGCTACCATTAAGTTAACTGTGAAGTAAGAAGGGAAGCCCGGAGCAGCAGAAGCTGCTTCGGGCTTTTTAATGTTTGCAGGGTACCTGAGTGGGGCAGATGTTGCTTTTAGTTTCCTTATAGAATTCATCCTTAAAAGGTAGAAACTCATTCAAAAGATCAAAACCTAGTTGCCGGCTTTCCGCTTGCAGCGAAAAGCGAAAGTTCAAAAGACGAGGAATGGGAGAAGGGTGAATTCGCAGCGGATCGGGGTAATTTCGAGGGGTCTTGGGGTGAATTCGAACAGGAATGGGGTGATTTCGGAAACGATTGGGGTAATTTCGCATGGCCTTAAGAAAAAAACACAATAATAAGCAACTCAGCAGCGATCTTCGCCGCCTTTTCAATACGCGCCGATTTATTTATACTAGGGGCAAACATTAACCGAAAGGATGAATTTCAATGGCAAACCCAGTTGATCCATTTCTTTCCCGGTTTTCAGCGCCGGCGAGGCGGGCATTAGAAGCACATGGCATTACCTCAGCTGAAGAACTATCAAAGTTCACGGAAAAAGAAGTGCGGCAGCTCCACGGCATCGGGCCGTCTTCGCTGCCGAAACTAAGAGAAGCATTAACCGAAAAAGGATTCACTTATCAAGACGAATAAAGAAGCCAATCAAACTCAAGCCACAAGCTTGGGTTTTTTTGTTCCTTTAAAAGGACTAAAGTACCTAATAAGAATAATTTGTAAATTATTTAAAATAAACCTTGGGGTTTTCGAATCATGTGATATTATAAAATTATCTAATTATTCAGATAATAATGATAGAACGGAAGGAGTTATGTCCCATGAAGAAGGTTTTGCACGTGAAATTCTTCAGAAGCTTCCTGTCCCTTGCCCTGGTTCTTTCATTGCTCATACCCTTTGAAACTGCGGAGGCTGCGGAAACTGCGGAAACCAATCCGTATAAAAAATCAGCCCACACTGCAGGAGATCTCCAAGCCCAAGCGGCGATTATCGAACAGCTTCAATTGTCCCACCGTACGGCAAAGTTACATAAAGATTTGCAGGATCTTTCCGGCAGCCAAAAAGTGCCGGTCATCATCCATCTATCGGAAAAGCCGGTAGCTTTGCAAAAAGGAATTTTAGAGTCAGCCGGACAAGCCTTCACTGCTTCGCTGGAAAGTTCAGCGGAAGTGAAAGTGGCGAGCCAGCAAAGATCGGCCAAAGAAGAAATGGCCAGCGAACAAATTTCATATGAAGTAGGATTCAGCTACAAAACCGTGTTGAACGGTTTTTCGGCAACAGTCAAGGCCGATGATTTGGACAAATTAATGGAGATTGACGGCGTGACGTTAGTGGAACCGGATGTCACGGTACGGGCTGCTTCATCCGGAGCCGGCAATGCTGAAGTCAAGCCGGCGATGAATGTCAGCGCTCCGTTTCTCGGCATCGAGAAACTTTGGGCAGAAGGCATCGACGGCAAAGGTATTAGCGTCGCCGTCATCGATACGGGAATTGATGCCGACCATCCTGAATTTAAAGGAATTTACAAAGGCGGCAAAAATTTCGTTAAGCATTCATCCATTTACACGCGGCCGCGAGCAGACAACGATGCTTCTGAAACGCGCCCGTCGGAACGTCCCGGCAACTTGCCGGAATTCGATGAAAGCGGCGATCCGTTCTATACGTCGCACGGCACGCATGTCGCCGGGATCATTGCTGCAAATGGAGCCAATAAATACAAAGTGAAAGGCGTTGCCCCGAAAGTCGACCTTTACGCCTACCGTGTGCTGGGAGCTTATGGCAGCGGCTTGAATTCCAGCATCGTCGCCGCCATCGAGGAAGCGGTCAAACAGGACATCGACGTCATCAACTTATCGCTTGGCGGCGGCACCAATTCCGAAACGGATGCCGGTTCATTTGCCATCAATAATGCGATGCTAGCCGGCACGGTCGCCGTTTCCGCCACCGGCAATTTCGGTCCGGACCGCGGGACGATCGGGACGCCGTCTACTACGCGCCTCGGAATTGCGGTGGGGAACACGACGACTCCTGAATCCGTCTACAGCGGAAAAGTGCAAATTAAAGCAGGTCTCTTCAATTATTCGAAAGTGAACAAACTGATGCTTAACGCATTTAATGCGGATCCGGCCAAGCAATTGGCAGGAAGCTACGGAATCGTCTCCATTCCCGGATTCGGCAAAGCGAATAACTTCAATGGGCTGAATGTGAAAGGGAAAGTGGCGCTCATTTCGAGAGGCGACATTCCGTTTGTCGAAAAAGTCAAAAACGCTAAAAATGCCGGGGCCGTAGCGGTTCTCATCTATAACAACAGCAGCCTTTCCGAGCCGTCTGGCGCATCTCTCGGCGAAGGGCTTGATGCTTTGCCGACTTTCGATTTATCAAAAGGGGACGGGGAAGCGATAAAAATCATGATTGCGCAAAATGCCGGAACGGTCTCGTTCAGTGATTTCACCGAAACCGTCTTAAAAGGCGATGACATCAACGACACCAGCTCACGTGGCCCGAGTACGCCGAACTACGACATCAAACCGGATGTTGTGGCACCCGGCACCAATATCATGTCGACGTTGCCGATGTATAGAGCCGACAACCCGAAAGCAAGCTACGATCTGGCATATGGCAATGAAACCGGAACGTCCATGGCCGCACCGCATATTGCCGGGATTGCCGCGCTGCTTTTGCAGAAGCACCCCGACTGGTCGCCGTTCGACGTGAAAGTGGCGCTATCCAATACCGCGAAAATCCTGGATACGAAAAAATATGACGTGTTTGCCCAAGGCGCCGGACGGGTCGATCCTTACGAAGCGCTCCATCCCGATATTTTGGCTTATGCGGAAGACGAAGCGATTTTAGATGAAACCGGCAGACGCGTGCCGAATGTCAAAGGCACCATCACATTCGGTTCGCTGAATCCGGAAACCGGACCGATTTCCATCACTAAAGAAATCCGAGTGAAGGATATGGACGGAGGAGGCGGGAAGTACACCGTTTCAGTGGATACGCTGAAGACCTTTGCAGACGCCAAGGTCACTGTCGACAAGCCGTCCTTTACGTTAAGCGGCGAAGAGCTGATCAAAGTTACGCTGACGGCATCCCAAAATGCCAATTTCCAAGTAGGCGATGAAGCCCTGGGCTATATCCGCCTCAAACCGGAATCCGGAAATTCCAAGGAAATTTCCTTGCCGTTCGCTGCAGATTTCGGCGGCGCACCAACCGAGGTGAAGAATTTCAAAATAACGGAAACCGATCTTTCATTTAATAAAGACGGCATCAACGACAAAGCGGAATTGAGTTTCGTGTTGACGGAAGACGTCAAAACGAACTTCATCCAGCTCTGGAACATCATGGATCCGGCAGCTGGAGTTGAAGGAGACGGCTATATCGGTTATCTGTATGCAGCGTCCACGCTTTCAGCGGGCTCCTACCGAATGGACATCGACGGCACGTACATTCCAGGAAGCGGTCCGGAGGAAAAGCCGATTCCGGACGGCTTGTATACAATTGACTACATGGGCCAGACCGTTTCCGGAAATCCGCCTGTCGTCAGTGCGTCGTTTGGCCCGGTCGTCGTCAAATCGACCGCACCGAAAATTTCGGGCACTGTAAGCGGAGGGAAAGCAAGCGGCAAAATCACCGATAAATACATCGACTACTACAAAGAACTGACAAAATACGGAACGGCGTTTGACCTCAATGAAAAACTGAAGGCCACCTACACCGTGACATCTGGAGGCAAAGAAGACGCAGCCATGCCGATCAAGCTTTCAACGGATGGTTCGTTCGCATTCGCTGTCACGGCAGGAGAAAAAGATACCGTCAACGTCCGGGTGGAGGACGCAGCCGGGAATGTCGGCAAACAAGTGATTTCCGGAAAAGGCGCCGCAAGCCCTAACGGATTCAATGACACCCAAAACCACTGGGCCCGCACGCAAATCGAAGCGTTGGCGAGCCGCGGCATCATTGCCGGGAAAACAGCGGCGACGTTCGAGCCGGAAAGCGATTTGACCCGGGCCGAGTTTGCTGTGCTGCTTGCCCGGGCACTCGAATTGCCGCTCCGGGACTATGAAGGAACGTTCAAAGATGTGGGGGCGAGCAAGGCGTGGGCATATCCGGGCATCGAAGCCGCTGCCAGAGCCGGAATTGTGGCCGGGAAAAAAGACGGCAGCTACGCCCCGGATGCCCCGATCACGCGGGAAGAAATGGCCGTCATAGCGATTCGCGCCGTCGAGTTCCAAAATCCATCGTTGCTGAAAAACTTAGGGAAGCCGCACCAATTTTCGGACGCGAACCGAATCGGCGGCTATGCGAAAGACGCCGTTTCAAAAGCGTATGCGCTCGGCATCATTACAGGCCGGACGGGCAATAAATTCGATCCGAAAGCCCGCACGACGCGTGCCGAAACCGCCGTCATCCTGCACCGCGCGCTTGGCAAAATGCAGTTATTGAAATAGAAGAGAAAAAGGCATCCATTCGGGTGCCTTTTTGTTTGCGATGAACTCACCAAAATAAAAAAGGGCCTTCTCTCTGTAGAGAAGGCCCTCAATCAAACTCCTTATTTCACGCTTGAAAGTTCACTTACTGTTTCGCCTTTAGCATCCAATGCTTTGACTGATCCGTACCCTTCAACCATGTAATACTTTTCACCGCTTTCAATAGTAATTTCGACAGCATTGGTGAATTTCTTATACGGTGTGTTGACGGTTTTATTAACACCAGTGATGGTCGAAATATAGCGCTCGCCTAAACCATTTTCAAAAGTTTTGCCGACTTGGATCGGGTAAACAATCTCTGTTTCAGCTTCAGAGTATGGCAAGCCATAAATCAGCGCATCTTTTGTTTCGTTTTCCACTAACAGTGTAGTAGCGGAATTCCAATCGGTTCTTGTCACCCACATAAAGCCAAAGTCATTGCCCTCAATTACAGGAACTTCTTCAAATTTCAAAGTAGCCGTGCCTTGCTTGGTTGAGTAGCTGTATATTTTAGTTTTGTCTCTCAAGTATGAGTTTGTCATATGCGTATCGTTCTTGAATTTCGGCTCAAGGACGCGAGACATGAAAGCAGCAAGCTGGCCACGCGTAATCGCTTGGTTCGGACGGAATGTATTATCCGAATAACCAGCAGTGATATTGCCGCTCACCATGGTAGCAATCGCATTATACGATTTCATATTTGGGGATACATCGCTGAATGGCGCCCCAACGCCATTAAAGATATTGAATGTGCGGTCCAAAATGATCGACATATCGCCGCGCGTAATCGGCGCATACGGCTTGAATGTGCCATCCGGATAGCCGCTGATGAAGCCGGCTTTTGCCGCTTCCGCGATGAAGCCGCTTGCTTTTTGGGACTTCGAAACATCTTTGAAATTGGTTGAAGTTTGCGTCCCTTTGAAGTTTTTCAATTTCCCGATCATGATCGCGGCTTCTGCGCGCGTCACGACCTTGTCCGGTTTGATGGTGCCGTCTTCGTAGCCGGAAATGACGCCTTTATTCACCAAATAGGTCATTTCGTCATAAAAGCCGTGGCTTTTCGGCAAATCGGTTGCTGCCTGGGCAGGTGAGACAAGTAGGGTAAGTGCGAGTGCTGCTGCTGAGATCATCGGATATTTCTTCAAAGAATCGTTCCCTTCAACTTTTTTATTTGATGTTTATTTTACATCCACTAATTCATAAAGCGTGTCGCCGTCGTAATGCACGGTTTTAATCAACCCATAGCCTTCCGCCATGTAGTATTTGTAGCTTTTGCCGTCCCATTCGGGGTGCAGCACGGAAATTTCA
Source organism: Planococcus ruber (assembly GCF_022819085.1). GTDB lineage: Bacteria > Bacillota > Bacilli > Bacillales_A > Planococcaceae > Planococcus > Planococcus ruber. The sequence goes on from NZ_JALHAG010000001.1 coordinate 1,332,403, forward strand.
ACTGCGTTTGTAAAGGTCTTATACGGAGTCGCGACTTTTACATTGACGCCGGTAATTTTGAACGGCGGCAATTCATCGTCCCAGCTGTCGAAGGTTTGGCCTTTCGTGACAGGGTAGACGAGGCTGCGTGTAAAGCCGTCTTCCGGGAAACCGTTGATGTACATTTTGCTGCTTTCGTACTCCCCGTATAGGTAATCTTCGCTGTCGTCTTTGTAGTCAACGAGCCAGAAATAGCCAAGCGGCTCATCCAAATAGTCTGCGCTGTCTACGTATTTTTCAGTCGACACTTCGCCCGTGATTTCACGGTACGTATACGTTTTCGTCTTATCTTTCAAATACGAATGCGCCATATGCGTATCATTTTTGAATTTCGGCTCCAGCCCGCGGGCTAAGAAAGCAGAGAATTGCGCACGAGTCGTCGCGTTATTCGGTTTGAACGTCAGGTCTTTATAGCCCGCTGCAACATTAGCGCTGACCACTTGGCCGATTGCGCCATAAGCGCGCATGTTCGGTGACACGTCCTTGAATTCTTCGATGCCTTCCATCGCCATCGGGAAGACGCGTGAAAGGATGATGGCCATATCGCCGCGGGTGATCGGTGCATTCGGTTTGAATGTGCCGTCCGGGTAGCCTGTGATGTAGCCGGCTTTTTCAGCTGCCGCGATGTAGCCGCTCGCTTTTTGGCCTTTTGATACATCTTTGAACTTTGTTGCACTTTGTGTTCCGTTGAAGCCTTTCAGCTTGCCGATCATGATGGCAGCTTCTGCACGGCTGACGGTTTTATCCGGTTTCACCGTGCCGTCTTCAAATCCGGAAACGACGCCTTTATTAATCAAATACGTCATTTCGTCGTAAAATCCGTGGCTCTTTGGCAAATCGGCTGCTGCGAATGCGGGTGATGCCAGTAAGCTGATTGCTAATGCGGCACCTGTGATTAATGGAAACTTTTTCAAAACGACACCCCTCAAATAGAATTGTTACTTCAAGAGACAGGCCAGCAATCAGTCTATTCCTGTTTTTTCCTAATTACTGAGAATAAAACCGTTTCATGGAATAAAGTCATTTCGTAACATTTATGTAATAATACTGTAACAAACATTCCAGAATAAGTAAGTAGGTCTTTTTATGCAAATATTTCAAGCTGACATGCCCTTCTTCCTACTAGACGCTTGAAAATCAAAAAAGTCTCGAAATTTCTCATTTAAAAGAAAATTAACGGCAAATTCTTTATAAATTTTATGTAAACGTATTCAATTGTTTTATTATTAGGCATATAATAAAAAAGCTAGACTATTCACTAAAAGGGAGATGGGAAAATGGCAATTGGGAAAAAAGCGGCGATGACACTAGCGGCGTTGGTTCTTGCAACGAGCGCAATGGCAACAACGGTTCCGGCTCAGACGCAAGCTGCAGCAAAAGAAGTGACGCGCGGAGAGTACATCAAGCAATTGGTGACGGCTCTTGATGTGAAACTCGGAGATGGATCGACCATCACATTCAAGGATGTGGATCCGAAACTTGCGCCTTACGTGGAAGCGGCTTTCAATTTGGGCATCACCAGCGGCAAGACAAAGACAACGTTCGCTCCAAATGAAAAACTATCACGTGAGCAAGGCTTCTCGATCGCAGCCCGTGCAATCGAATCGGAAAAAGAATACCCAAGTTCATTATTGAAACCATTCAAAGATAACCGCTATTTGAGCAAGAGCTTAGTCGGCGATTTGTCTGAAGCTGTCGGCATCGGCCTCCTTAAAGGCTATAGCGACGGAACAGTCAAACCGGCAAAAGGAATCGCTCCGAAAGAAATGGCAGCCATCATCAAGCGTTTATTGAAAGAATACCAGCCAGTAAACCCTAAAGACGTATCGCTTCGCATTCTTGGAACGTCCGACCTTCATACCAATTTCGTCAACTACGATTATTATCAGGATAAAGTGTCGAACAGCCTTGGCTTAGCGAAAACCGGCGTCTTGATCAAAGAAGCGCGTGCGCAGAACCCGAACAGCCTATTGTTCGACAACGGCGATTTGATCCAAGGAACACCGTTCGGCGGCTATAAAGTAACGGTTGACCGCTTGGAAGACGGCGAGCTTCACCCGGCTTATGCAGCGCTTGAATCATTGGATTTCGATGCATCAACGCTCGGCAACCACGAATTCAACTTCGGCCTTGATTATTTGGACGAAGCACTTGACGATGCGCCATTCCCAGTATTGAACGCAAACGTCTACGATGCACAAACGAAAGAAAACAAATTCAAGCCGTATGAAATCATCGACCATGAAGTGGTGGATGGAAACGGCGACAAACATACGATCAAAGTCGGCGTCATCGGCGTCGTCGCTCCGCACATCATGAAGTGGGACCGCGCCAACCTTGAAGGCAAAGTCATCGCTGAAGATGCAGTGGAATCTGTTGAGAAATTCCTTCCGGAAGTTGAAAAAGCGGGCGCTGATATCGTCGTGGTTCTTTCCCACTCCGGAATGGGTGATGAAACGCATGAAGTCGGCGAAGAAGACATCACGTACCAACTTTCTGAAATTGATGGCATCGATGCAATCATCACTGGACATAACCACGATGTCTTCCCAGGATCTTACGGCGATTTGAAAAACGTCAACCAGGATCAAGGAACAATCAACGGCACGCCAGTTGTGATGCCAGGAAAATTCGGCAGCCACTTGGGCGTCATCGACTTGAAACTTTCGCCTAAAGGGGAAGAGTGGGAAGTCGTATCTGAAAAAGCGGCACTTCGCGCAATCGATTCAACCAACGATAAAGTGGCAGAAGAAGTCATTGAAGCGGTTAAAGAAACGCACGAAGGCACAATCGAATATGTTCGCAGCCCGGTCGGCAAAACGACAGCTCCGATCAACAGCTATTTCTCTCTAGTGAAAGATGATCCATCCGTCCAAATCGTCAACAATGCACAGAAATGGTATGTCGAGCAAAAAGTAGCCGGCACAGCAAACGCTGACCTGCCGATCCTTTCAGCTGCAGCACCGTTCAAAGCAGGCGGACGCAACGGAGCGGATTACTACACTGAAATCAACACAGGCGAAATCGCCATTAAAAACGTAGCGGACCTTTACGTCTACGACAATACGATCTTCACGTTGAAAATGACAGGTGCTGATTTGACGGAATGGCTGGAAATGTCAGCAGGCCAATTCAAGCAAATCAACCCAACAGCAACAGGGGAGCAGCAATTGATCAACCCGGATTACCGTACCTACAACTTTGACGTCATCGACGGCGTTACGTACGAAATTGACGTTACGCAGCCGGCGAAATACGACGCAGACGGCAAATTGGTCAACGACAAAGCAAGCCGCATCAAGAACTTGAAATATGACGGCAAAGCAGTAACGGACACGCAAGAATTCCTTGTCGTCACAAACAACTACCGCGCAAGCGGCAACTTCCCAGGCGTCGTGAACGCGAGTGAGAAAACAGACTACGCGTACGAAAACCGCCAAGTCATCATGGACTACATGGTCGAAGTCGGCACCATCGATCCATCGGCTGACAGCAACTGGACATTCGCGCCAGTCGCAGGCAACCCGAACATCGTCTTCGAAACGTCCGGCAAAGCCCAAAAATTGGTGCCAGCAGACAGCGGCATCAAATACCTAGGCGCAGCAGCAGACGGATTTGCGAAGTACAGCATTGAAATTAAATAAGCGATTTTAATGGGAGAGCCCTTCACCTTTGGTGGGGGGCTTTTTTGGTTGGGGGTTTTTGGAGGCGGGTAGATTTCAAGTGGCCAGTGGTAGATTTCAAGGGTGAGTAAGTAGATTTCGCATGCGCAGAGGTAGATTTCAGCAGCAAACAAGTAGATTTCACACTCAAGATCAATTTCAAAAGCTGAATGGCCAGCGTTTCGCTTGCAGCGAACCGCGAGGAAGGAGGCATTCGCTGGCGAATGCCTTATTGGGGTTGGAGAGTAGATTTCAATAGGCGAGTGGTAGATTTCGAGGGTGAGTAAGTAGACTTCGCATGCGCAGAGGTAGATTTCAGCAGCAAGTAAGTAGATTTCACACCCCGACTAGTTGATTTCAACATCAAAGAAAAAAGCCAACCTTCTAAAAGGTCAGCTTAGTAGCTTATTTATAATAGTAAAATTGTCCATTCTCCCGCTTTCGAGTCAATCCCGCATGTGTCAAAACATGATGCGCGGCATTTTTATCACGCAGCATCAAAAATTCTCGGCACTGACTGTTGGTGATTTTAGGAGAAGCGAAAGCAAACCATTCATCAAGCGTATAAGACAGGCCGCCGCTAATCTTTAAATTGCAGCTTGAACAATAATGTGTTCGCGTACTGATCCGGCTGCTTATTGATCCGCATTGGTGGCAAAGAATACCTTTCTTTAATTCAGCAGGTGCGTATTTAAAGGTCTGAGAATAATTTTTCTTTGGAAAGGGTGAGTGTTTTTCCAGAAGAAGTTGGCCAATACGAACAATTTCTTCGTTTGGAAGCGGTTTTCCGTTTTGGGGGATGGAGGAGATAAAACGGTTTAAAGAATGGCCATAAATCACAGGAAATACTTTTGGCATATTTTCAACCAAAGTCGTTGAATAAGGAAGGACAATGGCTGCATCGACTGGGAGCTTAACCCCCATTTCTCCAAATAAAACCAGCAATTCTTCGCGCGCATTCCAAGCTTGCGTCACGGGCGAATGATAGCCGACTGCCTGGCCTTGGCGAGTGATTTGTCGAAGATGCATGCTTTCTTCATCAAAAATCAAGATACCAGAATAATTTTTGACTTCCAAAATGAGCGCAAAATAAGGGGTGAGGACAATCGTATCAATCTGGCAATAAGCATAACTCAACTGCAAGTCACCAATGAAAAGGCAATCTTTCCAGCGCAAGTGCCTCAGCCGTCGATCAATTTCAATTTCACCGCCATATCCTGCTTTCATCATATAATGCGCTTTCTCGACGTTTGGCCAACTGCTATGATGGCGAGGGAGACGCCGCAGCAAGCGAGGCAGCCATTTTAATTCAATCGGTGGTGTCCGTTCTTTTATAAACATAGCATTCCTCCTTTTCTCCTGAAGTATACCAATCTCCAAAGCTAAGAGATATAAAAAGTTAGTGTAGTCAAAATATATTCGCGCATTGCAAAATGACTTCTATCTATTAATAAAAAACAGAGAAGGAAAGTTGATTTCGACTGGCAAGTGGTAGATTTCGCACTCGAGATCAATACCAAAAAATGAATGGCCAGCGTTTCGCTTGCAGCGAAACGCAATAGCGGAAGCATTCGCCAGCGAATGCTTTATTTTGATGGGGCGGGTAGAGTTCAATGCTCGAGTGGTAGATTTCGAAGGTGAGTAGGTAGACTTCGCATATGCAGTGGTAGAGTTCAGCAACCAGCAAGTAAATTTCACTCCACACACAAAAAGAACCATCTTCGCTCAATATCGTCTATTTAAAACATGGTATTGTAAAGAACGCCCCAAAACACACCTTATGTAATCTGTTCATGGCACTATTTACCATGTATAATGGCGATAATCAAAGGGGAATGGCATAATTAGCAAAAAAACATTTGCAAAACCAATAGGAGGAACGACTATGTATTGTTCGAATTGCGGACAGAAAAATAAAGAAGGCGCACGTTTCTGCAAGAATTGCGGCGAACCGCTGGAAGAGATGCGCTCGAAACGGCCGAAAAAGAAAAAGGGCTTGTATATCGGCATCGCTGCGGCAGTTTTGCTGGCAGGAGGTATCGGCGCGGCACAATTGTTCGGCGATGACGACGATGAACGCCAGCGCACCGAGCAGCCGGCTGAAGAAACGGCTGACGTCAACGAAGAAGAAGCGCCGGAACCGGAAGAGCCAAAAGAAGAGGAGCCAGCAGAACCGGCTGCTGGTGAAGTGACGAAAGTCGAAACGATCCAGCCGCCTGCGGAGCAGCAGGAGCCATCAGAACCGAAGACGCGTGAAAAGACGGCTATCATTAAAGAAACGCAGCAAAAAGTCTATACCATTAAAACAGAAAATGGCTATGGATCCGGTTTTTCATTCACCGATAGCGGCATGGTCGTAACCAATGCCCACGTCGTGGCGGGCTTCACAGACGTCATGGTCCGGAACATCAACGGCCAGGAACAGCCCGGCAAAGTAATCGGCATTTCAGATAAATACGACGTCGCGCTCATCCAAGTCGATGCGTACGAAGGGATTGCGCCGCTTGAAATCGAAATGAATCCGACCGATGTCGGCACGGAAGTCATCGCGCTCGGCAGCCCGTCCGGCTTCGAAAACACGGCTTCGATCGGCTACTTAACGGGGATCGACCGCGATTTCGAACAGGATTTCCTCTATGAAGACATTTACCAAATCGATGCCCAAATCGCACCGGGCTCAAGCGGCGGCCCACTGATTGATGCGAAAACCGGCAAAGTGATCGGCATTAACTCACTGCTCTTCATGGACGGCAGCGAAATCGGCTTCTCGATTCCAATGCATTCGATGGTCGACCTCGTCAACAGCTGGGTCCACAGTCCAATGACGGAGTCCCAAGTCACCGCATTGTTCCCGGCATACGACGACTTCGAAAACTACGAAGGTGAAGACTATGAATACGACTACGAACACGAAGGCAATCTGGTCTTTGATGAAGTGTTCCTGAGTGAATTCATCGGCGATTTCCGCTATTACTACGAAATCGCGCTCAACAGCCAAGATTTCTTCTACGTCGAAGACATGTTGTTATATGACAGTCCGGCCTACATCGGCATCCGCGATTACATCACGGAAATCACAGGCCAGGGCATGGAATACACATTCACCGACCTGGAAATCACCGGCGTGGAAATAAACGAAGATCACGCACTCGTCCATACGTACGAAGCGTTTGATTTCCTGAATGCTTCAGGAGAAGCGACAAAAGAAGAGCGCAATAAAACCTATACCGTCGTCATGGACGACTCCGGCTTTTATTACATCTCGGATGTCGTTAACCAGTAAATTTCAAATAAACCCATTTTTTCTCAAAAAACTTCTGAATCTCTATAGGCAAAAATTACCGATTGAGCTATAATGGTTGTAACTTATAGCCCCGATAATTATTGGTTTCAACTAAAATAATATAGAGAGTAGGTAAAAGTGCTTATGGAAGAGTTCGAAATGTATCAAACTCAACTGGAAGAACAATTTGGCCAGCCCATGAAAGACATCATTTACGAATACTACATTACAAAAAACTACGGGCCGTCCGTAGGAGCAAAAGAACTCGGAATTCCACGCCGCGTCTTTATCTACTTCCGGAACTACTATGGTTTAAAAGAAGTCAAACATGCGCTGTACGCCGACCAAAACGTTTGCCCGGACAAATAAAAAATGCCATCCACTTTTTGAAAGTGGGCGGCATTTTTGCTGTCCTTATAGTCCAGTAGCCTTGCTGATCAAATCGCTCTTGCGCTGTTCTTTGCGTGCTTCATATTCTGAAACAAGGGAATCAGCATGCGATTCTGCGAGACCGTTCGCTTTTAACTCTTTTTTCATCGAACCGAGCACTGCGTAGAAGACTGTGTCTGTACGGCCTTCGAGTTCAGAAGCTGCAGACATGTACTTATTATAGAAGTAACCGTAGCTGATCGATTCGCCGTTTGCTTTTTTCGCGTCATACTCGCTCTTCGCACGGCTCACCAATCCGTTGATGCGTGAATTCGCCTGATTTTCGATATCAGCTAAACTTGGCTCGTATTTCTGCTTGATTTGGGCAACCGTGACTTTGCCAGATCCACCATTGCCGGATCCGGAGTTTCCAGAACCACCAGTTGAACCTTTGCCTGCGTTAGAAGAACCGGAGCCATTTGATCCGGTATTGCCAGCAGTTGAACCGGAATTAGATCCAGAATTGCTTGCTTTATCCGAACTGCCAGAAGTGTTTCCGCCATTCGAGGTTGACGAGCCGGCTGTACCTGAAGCAGTGCCAGTTGAGCCGTCGGAAGAAGATCCTCCAGTAGAGCTGCTTGAGTTTGAACCGTTATTCGAACCGTCAGATGAGTTGCCGTCAGTTCCAGCAGCGCTGTCGGATGAAGAGTCTTTCGAACCATCCGCTGCGGATTCGCCAGCGCCTTCTTCTATTACATTTCCATCGCCATCAACAATAATCTTAGAGCCGTCTGGCAATTCCACTTCGTAATTTTCTTTGGTAATTTCATCCACCTGTTCGTCCGCTACGTCGTATTCCTTAAACTGGAATAAATACACCAAATAACCGGCAACGCTTAGAAAGATGATCCCCAGGACCAAAACTATCTTTTTCCAATGCTTTTTCATCGTTAAATCCTCCCATACCTCAATAAATATTCTAATCAAAATAGCCGCAATAATTGCTAATTATATACAAATATCTACCGAATTACTAACTTTTTACAGAAATTAATATTGTAGTACCAATTTTATTAAGCTACAATTAGACAATACCACAAATTTGAAACAAGAGGTGAGCAAGGTTGAGCAAAAACAAAAACACGAAAATGTTCCTAGCTGGAACTATGGCTTTATCATCAGTCATTGCAGTAGGAATCCCGGCTGGTACAGCAGATGCTGCAACAGAAGTGCCAACAGATGCACAGATTGCAGCTAAGATTGCAGCTGACTATGAAGCTTTGAATAAAGACCAAAAAGCAATTCTCGAAATTGCACAAAAAGAAGTAGCGAAACAAACTGGAATTTTCATCGATGCGAACTACACAAGCAAAGACCGGCTGGTTCAAAACTTAAACACGTTAATTTCACCTTTATCTTCAACTGAACTTGAGGATGTTGAAGCGGCGGCATTAACGAGAATTACGAATTTTAAAAACAGTGCTCGCTCATACTTAAAGGATGATCTTCAAGTACAAGAAGTATTCGCTTATGCAGAACTAGTTCGTACAAGCTTATACGAAGGAGCATTAAACTCTACAATTACAGACTTGGATCCACTATATAGCAGAGCATTAACATTCTTCCAAAATAATGCTGCTCCTGCTTCTATTAAAAATATTGTAGTAAAACCTTCTGCGGGACAATTAGCAACTATCGTTTCAAACATTGAAAAAGCAGTGGCAGATTTAAATGCTCCACCAGTAGTAACACCACCAGGAAACGGCGGCGGAGGCGGGGGCGGAACAACTCCTACTGAGCCAACCGAACCACCAACAACAACTCCTGGAGGCGCAGTTGAAGTAACTCCGGATACATTGAAAAACAACCCGGAAGATGTCATCAAAGCGATTCAAGAAGCAGCTTCTGTGAAAGAATTGGCAGTGGATGTGAAACCTGGCGAAGCGGTATCGATTCCGTTGGCAGTGGCTTCAGCACTTGAAATTAAAAACGCTGACGCAGTAATCGTCATTGCTTCATCTGAAGCTTCATACGAATTGCCGGTATCGGTAATCGACGGAGCAGCACTTGCGAAAGAACTTGGCGTCGCTTCTTCTGAACTGAGCATCACAGTGGAATTGACGAAAATCGCTAACCAATTGACGAAAGAAAAATCAATCGGCTTTGCGATTGAATTCAGCATCAAAGCAGTAGCGAAAGACGGCAAATCTATTGACATTACATACTTGGGTTACCCAGTATTGCGTTCAATCGAAACTCCGACGGCACTTAACGCAGCGACTTCAGTCGGCGTACGGGTAAACCAGGACGGTTCATTTACAGCAGTTCCAACATACATTGATGGAAAAACAGCGAAATTGTACTTCTCGGCAAACTCAGCTTACACAGTGATCCAAAACTCGAAAACATTCAAAGACATCGATAACCGCGGCTACTGGGCTGAGGAATATATCGAGAAATTGGCTTCGAAAATGATCGTTTCCGGTAAATCAGCGGACAGCTTCTCGCCATCAACTTCAATCACGCGCGGCGAATTCGCAGCCGTGCTTGCTCGTGGACTTGGTTTAGTGGCTGAAGACGTGAACTCAGCAGACTTCACGGACGTATCTCCAACGCAAGCGGTTAACCGCAACGGAGAAATCGCAGCAGTGGTTGAAGCGGGAATCGTTTCAGGCTACGGCAACGGCAAGTTCGGACCGTACAACGAAATCACACGCAACGAAGCGGCTATCATGATCAGCAAAGCAATGGACTATATCGGGTCTGAAGATGTAAAATTAGATACGACGAAGAAAGTATCAAGCTTCGCCGATTACCGTTACATTTCGCCTGCAGCGCGTCCGCATGTTGAGCGCGTGCTTCAAGCATCTTATCTGTCTGGTTTCAAAGACAACACGTTCCGTTCACAAAATGAAACAACACGTGCAGAAACGTCAAGAATCCTGTATAATTTCCTTAACTCAATTAAATTTATCAACTAATCATACGAATAGGCACTTCTTAACCGGAGTGCCTGTTTTTTAAATGAAAGACGAAAGCCCCTCAACTAATAAAACCTGCGAAAGGCTTCCACTCAACATTTTTCAAGCAACGGAGGAGAACACCTATGATTGACACGCATTCACACATTTTGGCAGGGCTCGATGACGGCGCTGAAACGATGGAACAGACAAAACGGCTTCTTGAAAAAGCAGTCGAAGAGCAAATCACCGGCATCATCGCCACACCGCATGGTCACCACCCCAATTTCAAGACCGATATCGGGGCCGTCCGAACCCAATTGGCCGCAGCGAATGCCTACATCGAAGAACAGCAGCTGCCGATCAAAGTTTACAGCGGCCTTGAAAATCGCCTGTCGGAACAATTGCCGCAGCGCCTAAAAGACGGCGAAGCATTGCCGCTTGCTGATTCGCAATACGTCTTGCTGGAACTGCCGTCATCTGGCATCCCGGCATACACCGTGCCGATCATCCAACAGCTGATTTTAGCCAATTACGTGCCGGTCATCGCGCACGCGGAACGCAACCAAGGCATTATCGAAAAGCCGGAGCGCCTGCGAAAACTCCTCCTCCACGGAGCTGTCGCTCAAGTAACCGCCGGCTCCATCGCCGGAAGTTTCGGCAAAGCCATCCAGAAAACCGCTTTAACCTTGCTCGATGCGAACTTGATCCACGTCTACGGCTCCGATGTACATAGCTTGGACAAACGTCCATTCCTATTCAATGAAGGACTCGACTACCTGGAAAAAAAGAATCGCCACGAAATGGTCGACTTGATGCTCGAAAACAACGAACGCATCCTGCTCAACCGCAACTTGATCGTCTTGGAACCCCAGGACATCCCAAAACCAAAATGGTGGAACGTCTTCGCGTAATGCGGAGGCGTTTTTATTTTGGGTAAGGGCAGTGTGAGGAAACTCAAGTCCGTTAGCGAGCAACTCGCCCAAACCCTTAAAACTCAATTGCCCAAAACCGTCGTTTTTGCTCCGCAAAAAGCGAGAAAAGGCAAAACCTTGATGTGTGGGGTGATTTCGAAGGCGAGAAGGGTGATTTCGTGGAGCGGAGGGGTGATTTCAAATGAGAGAAGGGTGATTTCGACACCTGACAGGGTGATTTCGCCGCCATCAAAAAAAAAGCCACCCGCACCAAAAGGTACAAGCAGCCTCGAAAAATCACTCTCGATTTTCTCACCCTACCTACAACCACAACCCAAGTGAGGGAGCGCCATGGGGGTGACGCAGCAAGAAGACAAGCGCTCTTTGCTTGGCTTCTTGCGAAAGTCACCCCCTAAGCGGGACGAACGCCTATTAAAACCATCACTCAATCTCCAACCCATCAACCAAAGCTCTCACATCTTCCAAATGTTCCTCAATATTCTCTGCCGTCACAAAAACCCCGAAATCCTCCGGCACCGCAGCGTCCGCACCTTGCTCCACACGCTTTGCGATCAGGTTGCCGATCTCCGGATAAAAGTGATGCCCATCGTAATAATTCGTAATTTCATTCGTCACCGAGTTCGGATACATGAAATTCCATACGCCGCCGTACACGTCAACCAAATCGCGCAGCCAAACCTCGTAGTCATCATACAGATCCGTCGCCACAAGCGACTTGAACAGCTCGGTTGAAATCGGCGTCGTATACACGGTCTTCTCAATTTCCGGCTCCGTATCCTTCACAATCCCCATGATCTCTTTATAGCGAGGGTAGTACACATAATGCGAACCGTAGAAGCTTTTCTCGAACATCTCGATTTTAGTCGCCGTATCCGCAGCTGTCTCTTCAGGACTTAACCGCCGCGCAAATGCATTGCCTTCGCGATTATACAAGCGGTCTTCAGAAATCTCATTGGCCGCAGACAAACGCAAATTCTTCAGCGACGTTTCAAAAACATCCAATGACAATAAATTCTTCGTCCGGTAAAACGATTTCTCGGTCCGCGCCACGTGGTTCGTAATATCCTTCGGCGCTTCCGCTTCCTGCGTGCTCGACTTGAAGAAATCGACGCCGAGCACAATGCGTTCGTAATCCGGATTCTTCTCAAACGCATATTCGATCATCGTCCGGTATTCCCGCATCGACAGGTTCGCCACCGAATAATTATAGACATCCCAGTCTTCAAACGCGGTCGTATGGATATACGTGCTGCGGCTTGAGCCAATCAACAGCGTATCGGCTGTCTTAGGCTGGTATTTTTGATTCGCCGTCTTCTGCTCGCGCTCATCGGTCACGACCTGCACATCGTTGAACAGGTGCGTATGGGCATAATGCCAAAGCGGATCGATCCAAAAATTCACCGCCACCACAATTGCGGTCAGCGAAGCGAAGATCGTCATGACCGTCATTGTAAAATTCTTATCGTCCACGGGATCTCCTCCTAGAAGTTGAAGTACAGGAATTCGCTCACTTGCTGCAATTGCATCGTGCTGTAGAAGAGCAGCAGCGCGACAAAAATTGCCATCGGCACATTCCGTTTCATCTCATTTTTGATTTCGATCGAGTTTTTCGCAAACCAGCTGAGCAATAAACCAATCAATAGTAAGAAATACATATGAATCGTTGGCGTATCAAACGGCAGAAGCACGACCCAGTCCGGATTGATGTCCGGGAACAGTTTGTAAATGCCGGCAGGTAAGTAGAAGCCGTTGAAGCCGAACATGGCACCGAGCACCGTCATTGCGTCTTCCAAAGTCAACGCACGGAAGAATACCCAAGCCAAGTGGACGAATAAAAACGTCGTTACCCAGGCGGCGATGCTGTTCATCTTATAGCCCGCAAGCTTCCAGTAGCGGCAGATGACACTTGCCACGCCGTGCAGAACGCCCCAGATGAGGAACGTCCAGCCGGCGCCGTGCCAGATGCCGCTCACCAAAAAGATGATGAAGATATTCAAATACGTCCGCCGCGGCCCTTTGCGGTTGCCGCCGAGCGGTATGTAAATATAAGCAGTTAAGAAATGCGACAACGTAATATGCCAGCGCCGCCAGAAGTCCTGGATGTCGCGCGCCTTATACGGAGAATTGAAATTGATCGGCAAGCGGATATTGAACAAGAGGGCGAGTCCGATCGCCATATCCGAATAGCCGCTGAAATCGAAATACAATTGCAGCGTATAGGAAAGCGTCGTAAACCAGCTGTCAAGGAATGTCAGCGACGCAACATCGCTATAGCCGGTGTTCGCCCAACCGGCAAACACATCCGCAATCCCGACTTTCTTGAACAGCCCAATCGCAAACACCAAGAGCCCCTTCGAAAGGTTCTCATACTGGATCCGGTAATTTTTCTTATCCGTAAACTGCGACATCACTTGGCCGTGGTGTACAATCGGACCTGCGATCAGCTGCGGGAAAAAGGAAACGAATAACCCATAATTGAGGAAATTGTATTCCTTTGTCTCGAGGCGGTACGAATCCACCAGATACGCAATTTGCTGGAACGTATAAAAACTGATTGCGAGCGGCAACAGCAGCTCTTTCAGCACAATCTCCGAACCGAACACAATATTGATGTTCTCCACAAAGAAATCGTAGTACTTATAATAGCCAAGCAAGCCGACATTAAAGACAATTCCTAATGTCAGAATCCCTTTGCGTAGCGGCTTCGCCCGGTTCTTCCCAAGAAACGCCCCGACAGTATAGTTGATCACCATCGATACCAAAATCAGCGGCAAATACGCCGGATTCCAATAGCCATAGAAGAACAGCGATGCAACGAGCAACCAGCTTTTCGCAAACGGAATATGCAGCCGGCCAAGCAGGTAATAAACCACAAAAACAATCGGAAGGAACAAAAAGATAAACTCAAACGAATTAAATATCACAACGAAACCCCTCTGATCTGTAAGAATGAAACAATCCATCCATTCTACTAAATTCTCCAAGAAAACAAAACCTATCTCCCATTCTAAACCAAACACCCGCAAATGAAACAGACCTCAAAACACTTCCCGAAAAAAAGAGCAAGATGGACTACTTTTCACTGGCAGTTATGCCGTTCTGAATAGAGGAGGGGAGAACTCATACAAAAAACAAAAACCTCATTACTCAAAACCGGCTTTCCGCTTCGCGAAAAGCGACAAAAACAAGTGCAGGGTGATTTCAACAGGAGAAAAGTTGATTTCGACACCTAAAAGGGTAAATTCAGTTGACTTTGGGGTAATTTCAGCAGGTTTTGAGGTGATTTCAACAAAACTACCACCACACCCAAAAGTGAGGGAGCGCCATGGGGGATACGAAGTAAGAAGACCGGTGCCTTTCCGGGCTTCTTACGGGAGTTCCCCCTAAGCGGGTCGAGCGGGTTTAGAACACTACAAAAATTTCATCAAAACAAAAAGCCCCCTAAAAAGGAGGCTCCAAACTCACCATCAACGCATCTCACTAATCCCGATAATCGAAACCCCAAGCATGATAAAGCACACACCTGCAATCTTCCAAAGCGTAATCGCCTCACCGAAAATGAAAAACGCGCCAACCACCGCAATCACATACGCACTCGACTGCAGCGGATACGCCACACTCAGCGGCACCCGCGTCAAAATGAACAGCCACAACACCGTCGCAAGCCCATACATCGTCAGGCCCGAAAAAATATACGGCGTGAAAAACAATTTAACCACCGAGAAAATCGAACTGAACGCATCCGTATTTTTCTCCATGCCGACTTTCCATAAAAACTGGCCAGCAACCAATATCAACGTATTGCACAATACCAACAACAGCGACACAATATTCATGAACGAGAATCCTCTTTCCGTACTTCCTGTATTTCACGCTGCAAAAACGCAACGTCCTGCACGAGCGTCTTGATGCGATGCTCCTGCTTCGACAATAAATGCGTATGGTAGATGAGTAAACTCAACACCACCAAAAACGCCAGCAAAAAAATCAGCGACGGCAAATAGCTGATGCCGATCGCGCGGGCAAAATCATTTAAATAAGGCAACGCGAACGCGAGCACGACGCCAATAATCGAAAACGTCAGCCACATAAACGCGTACTGGTCCGTCAGCTTGTTCTTCGCCGTCATCCCGATCACGACAAACAGAAAGAAGAGAGAAGAAGCGATCACAATGAGATAAACCGTATTCATTCACAAAACTCCTTCCTATATATAAGAACGGATCAGCGAAAAGAAGGTTACTTTCGCCATATAATAGACCGACTTGCCGGGCGTGATCGAAGATGCGCCGCCTTGCCTCGCATTCATCTCGACTTTCGTCTCTTCCACTTTAAAGCCTTTGCGGGCAAGCTTCACAATCACTTCCACCTCCGGGTAATCCACCGGATAGTCCTTCGCAAACCACTCGATCACGCGGCGGTTCACAATCCGGTAGCCGGAAGTCGGATCCGTGATGTTCACCCTTGCAATCAGGCGCAACAAATAATTGAAATAAAGAATGCCGACCCGGCGCGTCCAACTGCCTTTGTAATTCGACTTCTCCAAAAACCGCGAACCGATCAGCATATCCACATCCCGCTTTTTCATCTCCGCCACCAAATGATGAAGATCTTCCGGATCGTGCTGGCCATCTGCATCCAGCTGAATGGCATAATCATAGCCAAATCGTTCCGCGTACCGGAAGCCGGTCTGGACTGCACCGCCGATGCCCAAGTTCAAAGGAAGCGTCACGTGCGAAAAGTTATGTGCTTCCAGAATTTCTTTCGTCCGGTCCGTTGAGCCGTCGTTAATCACCACATAATCATACTCATCAAATTGTTCCAGTTGCTGGACTGTTCCAACAATGGCCTGTTCCTCGTTATAAGCGGGAACGATGATTAAAATCTTAGAAGTCATTGCCAAAAAGCCCCTTTTTCTTAGTAACTCTCATTATAGGAGGAAATCTAAGAGAAGTCATGTGAATTCCTAAATCCATACAATAAAACCAGACGTTGCTTCTTTTAGCTCATGGCTGCCAAACCCCAATGGCTAGGCTATAACCCTTAGGCAATACAAAATAGGTAAGAATAAAGTCAGTCTGCTCCAACTATTTTTATTAAGAATCTCTTTTCCAATTCGTTTCTAATCGTCCTGCTAAAAAACTCAAAAATCTCTTCTCCACGCACGGTTTTCGACATAATTTATCCATCTGGGCATGTGAAAATACCTGCATCCTTCCCAATAAAGGAAACAATACCTACGAAAATTTTCCAAAATAAACCGCAATACCCTTATAACTTCATGTTATACTGAGATAAAGTGAACCGGTGAACAGGAAATTATTTACCACCGCTTAGACCAATCGGACTTTAACCGCCAGCTGATTCCCGCATCAAAAGAGGGGCTGTCCTGTCATTTAAAGTAAGAACCTACCACATTTACCTTAAAAGGAGTCAAACGGCACATGGAAGAAACCATCTCGTTACAGGAACTTTTCACCACGTTAAAGAAAAGGCTCGTCTTGATCATCGCTTTGACGGTCATCGCAGTCATCATCGCAGGTGTTGTCAGCTACACATTGCTGACGCCGATTTACCAGACGTCAACGCAGATTCTCGTCAACCAGGAACAGACGGAAGCATCGCAGCTGACCAATCAGAACATCCAAACCGACCTGCAATTGATCAATACATACTCCGTCATTATCAAAAGCCCGGCCATTCTCGATCAAGTGGCCCAGCAGCTGGACCTTGGCTTGTCGGCTGAACAGCTGAACAGTAAAATCACCGTCAGCAACGCCGAAAACTCACAAGTCGTAAACGTATCGGTTGAAGATGCCGATCCGGCAATTGCCGTAGACATTGCAAACACGACTGCGGACGTTTTCCAAACTGAAATTCTGGAATTGATGAACGTCGACAACGTATCGATCTTGTCTCCAGCGGTCATGAAAGAGGATCCAACACCGATTAAACCGAATCCGATGCTCAATATGGCCATTGCCGCCGTCATCGGTTTGATGCTTGGCGTCGGGCTCGCTTTCTTGCTTGAATACTTGGATACGACGATCAAAAGCGATCAGGACATTGAGGACGTACTCGGGATCCCGGTGCTTGGCATGATTTCACCAATTGAAGAAAAAACCGATCTGCAGGAAGCTGCTAAAACATCATCGAAGAGAAGGGGAGCGTAAACAGATGGCAAAGAAGAGAAAGAATGCAATGCAGGAAACTGCGCGTAAAGTAATCTCGTTTACAAATCCCCGCTCATACGTTGCGGAACAATTCCGGACACTCCGGACGAACATCAATTTCTCGTCGCCGGATGCCGATATCCGGTCGCTGCTTGTGACATCAGCAGCGCCGTCTGAAGGGAAATCGACCGCTTCGGCGAACCTTGCTGTGGTGTTCGCACAAGAAGGGAAGCGCGTCTTATTGGTCGATGCCGATATGCGGAAACCGACGACGCATTACACGTTCCATATGGGGAACACGCAAGGCTTGTCATCTGTCTTAACCCGCCAAATCGAAGCGGAAGCGGCGATCCGGGAAACCGATATCGAACGCCTCGACTTATTGACGTGCGGACCGATTCCGCCAAACCCGGCGGAGCTTTTGGCATCCAAATCAATGGACGCGTTGATTGAACAATTAAAAGAAACGTATGACATCATCATTTTCGATGCGCCTCCGGTTCTTTCCGTAACCGATGGCCAGATCCTTGCCAGCAAATGCGAAGGTACAATCCTCGTCGTCAACTCCGGCACAACGGAAAAAGAAATGGCCCTAAAAGCGAAAGAAGCGATTGCTTCATCCAATAGCCGCCTGATCGGCGCCGTTTTAAATAACTTCATTTTGCCGAAAGACAATTACTATTACCAATACTACGGAGCTGAAAAGTAAAAAGGGCTTCCCTTTTTGCTTTTTTCTATGCCTAAACGAGCTCGGAAAAAGGCCTATAAACGGATTTTCCGGTTTTAGACCCCTAGACCCATTCCTCAGGACTATTCATACATAAGCTGTTGAAATAAAAACGAAACGTATTCTTTTTCGGGAACTAAGGATTACGTATTCATGAATTTGTAGGAATTGTAAGTTATCTTAGAAATTAATAACAGAAAAAGTAAGAATTTGTGTTTGAAATGTATTCTTTTCCAAATACTAGTATGCTAAAATAGATGTATAGTCTAATTGCCTAGATCTAAAGTACTTAAAATGGAAAGGAGTGAATAGCGTGTCTTTGAAAAACCGAGTATCCCTGTTGGTATTGCTGGATTCCTTAATTGTTTTCTTCTCCATCTTTATCGGTTATTTCTTGCTTCATCCATGGACCAACCCCTTTGACAGCGTCTTCTTGCTGGCGAGCGCTACGACGATCTTTGCCGCGCACCACGCATTTGCGATGTATTACGGGCTCTACCGGAAAATTTGGGAATACGCATCGATCGGCGAACTGACGTCGATCTTTAAGGCGGTGACTTTCTCCGTCATCGCGGTCGGTCTGGTCCAATACTTTGTGCGGGGAGATGTGCTGCTTCGGGCGCTGGCCATTACGTGGATGCTGCACCTCTTATTAATCGGAGGATCCAGGCTTTCCTGGCGTCTGCTCCGGGATATGTTCCTCGGCCACCGTCAAAACGACCAAAAACGCACGATGATCGTCGGAGCGGGAAGAGCCGGCACGTTAGTTGCCCGCCAGCTCATCAACAACCCGGAAAAAGGCTTGATGCCGATTGCCTTCGTAGACGATGACATCAAAAAGCAAGGATTGGAAATTTACGGCGTGCGGGTCGTCGGCGGCACCGATGCCATAGCCGATATTGCCAAAGACAACAAAATCGAACAAATCGTCTTCGCGATTCCTTCACTCCCAAAACCAGAAACCGCAGAAATCATTTCCCAGTGCGTCGACACCGGCATCAAAACCCAAATCATTCCGCTCATCGAAGACTTGATGACTGGAAAGCTCTCCGTTACCGACATGCAAGACGTCAAAATCGAAGACTTGCTGGGACGCGACGAAGTGAAATTGGATATGAATAAAATCCAGGGGCAGCTGACAGGGAAGACCGTCCTCGTCACAGGTGCAGGCGGTTCGATCGGTTCTGAAATCTGCCGCCAGATCTCACGCTTTACACCGGAGAAGCTCTTGCTTCTCGGCCACGGCGAAAACTCGATTTACCTGATCGACATGGAACTGCGCAATTCGATCGACTGCGATACCGAAATCATTCCGATCATTGCAGACGTCCAGGACCGTGAACGCATGATCCAGATCATGATGGACTACGAGCCGGATGTCGTCTACCACGCAGCAGCGCATAAGCATGTTCCATTAATGGAAGGAAATCCGATGGAAGCTGTGAAGAATAACATCTTCGGTACGAAAAACGTAGCGGATGCCGCGCATTTTGCAGGAGTGAAAAACTTCGTCATGGTGTCAACGGATAAAGCAGTTAATCCTCCGAATGTAATGGGAGCGACGAAGCGCTTTGCAGAAATGATCGTTCAGAACTTGGCAAAACGCAGTAAGACGAAATTTGCAGCCGTGCGTTTTGGAAATGTACTCGGTTCACGCGGATCGGTAATTCCATTATTTAAGAAGCAAATTGCAGCAGGCGGCCCAATTACCGTTACAGATGAACGAATGACCCGCTATTTCATGACAATTCCTGAAGCATCTCGTTTGGTAATTCAGGCAGGTACCTTAGCCGAAGGCGGGGAAGTCTTCGTTCTTGATATGGGAGAGCCTGTGAGAATCGTCGACCTTGCCGAAAATTTAATCCGCTTGTCTGGATATGAAAAAGAAGATATCGGCATTAAATTTGCGGGGATTCGTCCAGGCGAGAAGTTATATGAAGAATTACTAAATAAAGACGAAATTCAAAACGAGCAAGTATTTCCGAAAATCCATATTGGCAAGGCGAACCCAGTTAGTGAGGGTGAGCTGACAATTTTGTTGGATAAGTTATTGGATATGGAGATGGATGTTTTGAAAGATACATTAATTGCTTTAGCAAATCGTAAGAATGTAGGTATAAGCGAAAGCAACTTATTAAAAGCTGCAAAATAAATCATTAAATGCGCAATCGAATGTTGTGGCACATCAGGAAGGAAGCATCAGACAATGGCAGAACGAATTTTCCTCTCATCACCACATATGAGTGACGAAGGCTATGAACAGCATTATGTAAAAGAAGCTTTTGATACCAACTGGATCGCGCCTCTAGGAACCAATGTAAACGAATTTGAAAATGAATTGGCTGCTAAAGTCGGTTCCAATGCAGCAGCAGCTCTTTCTTCCGGAACAGCAGCGATTCATCTGGCATTAAAAGCAGCTGGCGTCGGAGAAGAGGACATTGTATTCTGTTCAACTCTTACGTTTTCCGCAACGGCCAACCCGATCATTTATCAAAATGCAATTCCCGTTTTTATCGATAGCGACTACGAAACGTGGAATATGTCACCCAAAGCATTAGAAGAAGCTTTTGAGAAATATCCGGAAGTAAAAGCGGTGCTCTTAGTCCATCTATATGGCTTATCTGCTGATATGGATAAAATTACAGCACTTTGCAAAAAATATAATGTTGCTTTGATAGAAGATGCAGCTGAATCTTTAGGTACTTACTATAAAGGCCAGCATACCGGAACTTTTGGAAATTACGGAATCTTTTCTTTCAACGGAAATAAAATCATCACCACTTCGGGTGGCGGAATGTTAATTTCTAATGATGAAGAACGAATCGCTAAAGCAAGATTCTGGGCAACGCAGTCGAGAGACCAGGCAAGACACTATCAGCATAGTGAATTGGGCTTTAATTACCGGATGAGCAATGTGGTTGCTGGAATAGGCAGAGGACAGTTAAAAGTGTTAGATAACCGAGTTGCAAAGAAAAACTACATTTATAATTTTTATAAGAACCACTTGAGTGATCTTGAAGGTGTAGAGTTTATGCCAGATAACAAATGGGACAAAGCGAACTATTGGTTAAGTGCAATGACTTTAACTGGCAGCATCCGACCGAATGATGTAATGGATGCTCTTGAAAAAGAAAATATTGAATCGCGTCCAGTTTGGAAGCCGATGCATATGCAGCCTTATTTTGAGAAGTATGATTTTGTAGGAACGAAAGTTTCTGAAGAATTATTCGAGAACGGGGTTTGTTTACCTAGTGATACGAAGATTACGGATGAGCAGCTAGAGAGAGTTATTAAGATTATTAGAGGGTTGTGGAAATAAACTGTGAGAAATTTAAACCTATTTATAAAAAGAACAATAGATTTCATAGGTAGTTTAATAGGAGTAATTATCATATCACCAGTTTTAATTCTAATTGCTATTGCTATTAAAGTGACTTCCAAAGGACCTGTATTTTTTAAACAGGAGAGATTGGGTCGTAATGGTCAAGTCTTTAAAATCTTGAAGTTCAGAACAATGGTTTTGAATGCAGAAAAATTAGGGACTGGTTTATTTGTCAAAACAGAGACTGATAACCGCATTACTAAAATAGGCAAAATATTACGAGCTACTAGTTTAGATGAACTTCCTCAACTGTGGAATGTAGTTATTGGTGAAATGAGTTTAGTAGGACCGAGACCTCCAGTTCCTCATCATCCATATTGTTTTGAAGAGTACAATGATTTTCAAAGAAAAAGATTTAATATGAGACCAGGTATTACCGGGTTAACTCAAGTCACAGTTAGAAATTCTGTTCCGTGGGATGAAAGAATTCCTGTAGATGTCGAATATGTAGAGAAGTTTAATATATGGATAGATATCAAAATTTTGTTTAATACGTTTTTAAAAATATTCAAAAGTGAAAGTATCTATACGCATAGTAATGAAAAAAAATCATCCTAAACTAACGGAGGTGTAGTATGACTATTTCTTTAAGAAAATTTCAAGAAGAAGATGTGCCTTATAAAGTTCAATGGATTAATGACGATCGAAATAATAAATACTTACATTATGATTTACCATTAGAAGAAGGTAAAACTCTAGCTTGGTTCAAAACACTTAAAGAAAGAAACGATAGAGTCGATTATACAATTACCTACCACGGACAACCTGCAGGTTTAATCGGTTTATTGAATATAGATTATAACAATAAGAAGGGAGAATACTATATTTGCTTAGGTGGCGAAGAATTTAAAGGAAAAGGTATTGCCAGCAAAGCAACTGAACTTCTAATAGAAAAAAGTTATAAAGAGTTAGGTTTGCAAAAAATATATTTATATACAGAAATAGAAAACAATTCAGCCCAAAAATTATTCGAGAAGATAGGATTTCAGAAAGAAGGCTTGCTTAAGAATGATTTAATCCACAATGGAGAAAAAATCGATAGATTTGTCTACGGGTTAAATATTGAAGAATTTACTACTAAATAATGGACGTGAACTGAATTGTATACAGATACAAACCACAATACACCAATCCATAGCCTGAGCTTACAATTAAATGAAAATAAATTTTATATTAAAAGAGACGACCTTCTGCCTGTATCTTTTGGTGGAAATAAAGCGCGGAAAGCAATTCTGTTCTTTAATGATATAGAAAATAAGAATGCTGGATGTATTGTAACTTATGGCAGCAGCAGTTCAAATCATTGTAGAATCATAGCGAATATTGCCGTTGCTAAAAATATGCCATGTTATATAATTTCTCCCAGTGAAACTAATGTGACAACAACGAACAGTAAAATAATTGGGGTATTAAATGCAGTAGTAATAGAGTGTCCCATAGATGAGGTAAGCCAAACGATAGAGTTACAATTATCAGCACTTAAAGAGAATGGTCTCCGGCCATATTTTATTCCAGGTGGTGGTCACGGGAATATTGGTACACAGTCCTATGTTGATGCTTTTAAAGAGATTTTGAATTACGAGGCTTCGAAAGGTGAATTTTTTGATTACATTTTTCATCCATCGGGGACGGGTACTACACAAGCTGGATTGATTTGCGGAAATTTGTTGAATGCATGTGAAAGAAAAATTATAGGAATCAGTATTGCTAGAAAAATGCCTTATGGCAGTCGAGTAGTACTAGATAGCGCGAACTCATATTTAAAAAGTATTGATGAAAATCCAATTGAGAATGAAAAAATTGATTTTGTAGATGATTATATTCTTAATGGATATGGGGCTTATAACAAGGACATTCTAAAAACTATAAAAGAGGTTTTAATTCTAGATGGAGTACCAATGGATCCTACTTATACTGGTAAGGCATTCTGGGGGATGAAAGAATTTATTATTAACAATGAGATAAAAAATAAAAAGATATTATTTATACATACTGGCGGGACTCCGCTTTTTTTTGATGGTTTGGAGGAATTAATGAATGACTGATGATTTGAATGTTTTAATATTAAGTTGTGGAACGAGAAACAAAATAGTGCAATATTTTAAAAGTGAATTAGCTGGCAAAGGAATGGTTATGGCTACAGACTGTAGCATTTTAGCACCAGCGCTGTATGAAGCTGATAAATATTTTATTGTTCCAAGAATGAACGAGGATGGATATTTAGAACATATATTAAAAATTTGTAGAGACAATAAGATAAAAGCAGTATTATCTTTGATTGATCCAGAATTGAGTTTGCTCGCCGAAAATAAGCAAGCATTTTTAGATATCGGAACTCTTCCAATTGTTTCAAATCTTAATATAGTTGAGATGTCTTTTGATAAATATAAGATGTTTGAATTTATGATCCAAAATGGCTTTTCAACTGTTCAAAGCTATATAGATGAAGAGCAGTTTTATGATTGTTTAGAGAAAGGAGAAATCTCCTTTCCTGTATTTGTTAAACCTGTAAAAGGGAGCGCAAGTCTTAATATTAACAAAGTAACAACAAAGCAAGAGATAAAGACATTATATAGCCAGTTTGATAACTTGATGATACAAGAATATATGAATGGATCAGAACTTGGTGCAGATGTTTACATCGATATGCTTTCAGAAGAACCCGTATCTATATTTATAAAAGAGAAACTTAAGATGAGAGCAGGAGAAACAGATAAATCAGTATCGTATAAGGATGAAAAACTTTTTGAACTAATAAGATCCTTTGTACTTAAAGCTGGTTTCAAAGGAATAATTGATATTGATATTTTTAAAGTAAATGATGAATATTATATTTCTGAAGTAAATCCAAGATTTGGTGGAGGGTTTCCTCATGCTTATGAGTGTGGAGTTAATGTTCCTAAAATGATTATTAATAATGTTAAGGGATATAAGAACTCTAATACTATTGGCAATTACGAAGATGAGGTTTATATGATGAAGTTTAATGAAGTCAAGATATTAAAAAAGTAGTTAATGAGTTAGGAGTATAAATTAATGGCTAAAAAAAATATT
Source organism: Planococcus ruber (assembly GCF_022819085.1). Taxonomy (GTDB): domain Bacteria; phylum Bacillota; class Bacilli; order Bacillales_A; family Planococcaceae; genus Planococcus; species Planococcus ruber. Next base: position 1,356,987 of record NZ_JALHAG010000001.1, read on the forward strand.
TGGATAATGAATCATTATGCTACCAACAGTTTCTTCAATGAAGCAGGAAGGCATTACTGGTTTGCAGAAAATTTAACGAAAAATGGATATAATCCAGTTATTTTTTGTGCCGATACAAGACATAACAGTACAGATTTCATAGAAATAACTAAAGGAAAATACACTACACAACATTCTAATGGAATCCCATTTGTTTTTGTTAAAACAAACTCCTATAAAAATAACGGTTTAGATAGAATCAAGAATATGGTTTCTTTCTACAAGAATATATTTAGTGTGGCAAAAAAATATTCTCGAAAACATGGTAAACCTGATATTATTTTAGCTTCAAGTGTTCATCCATTAACCTTAGTGGCTGGGATAAAAATTGCGAAAAAATTTGGAGTAAAGTGCATTTGTGAAGTAAGAGATTTATGGCCAGAAAGTTTGGTAGCTTATGGATCACTAAAAAAAACTAATCCATTAACACATTTTTTGTATTTGGGAGAAAGATGGATTTATCAAAAGGCAGACGAAATAATTTTTACAATTGAGGGTGGAAAAGACTATATTATCGGTAGAGGTTGGCACAAGGAAAATGGCGGGAAAATTAATCTTAAGAAAGTTCATCACATTAACAATGGTGTAGATTTAGAAGCTTTTAACTATAATATGGGCAATTACATTCTAAATGACTCTGACTTAGAAAATCAAGAAGCTTTTAAAGTAGTCTATACAGGTTCTATTCGAAAAGTAAATAATGTTGGGAAAATAATTAAAGTTGCTGAAATGTTTAAAGAAAAAGGAATTGAAAATATAATTTTTTTAATATTTGGCAATGGACCAGACAGAGAAAAACTTGAAAAATACTGTTCGGATAAGCAATTATCGAGTGTTAAATTCAAAGGTATAGTTAACAAAAAGAAAATTCCATATATCTTAAGCAAATCTGATTTAAATATAATTCATTTTCAACAAAATGATATAAAAAGATATGGAGCTAGTTTAAATAAAATGTTCGAGTATTTTGCTAGCGGTAAACCTACCATTTCGGACTGTGAGTTTGGCTACGATTTGATAAAAAAATATAATGCTGGAATGGTGTTAGATAATGCTGAAGTAAATCAACTTGCTGAAGGTATATTAGAATTCCAGAAGATGTCTCCTGAAAAATATGAGATGTATTCTTCAAATGCACTTCAAGCTGCCAAGGATTATAATTTCCAAAAATTAACATTAGATTTAATCGACGTAATAGAAAATAGGAATTGAGTTGATGAAGTTGAATTTTGCTATAATTGGTTGCGGATTTATTGCAAAGAAGCATGCACAGGCTATTAATAATATTCCAAATGCAACTTTGATAGCCGTTTGTGACAGAGTTCCAGAGACGATGAATTTCTATGAAGATGAATATGGAGCAAAACCCTATATCGATTCAAAGGAGATGCTAAAAGACCCTTCAATTGATGTAGTCTGTATTTGTACTCCTAGTGGGCTACATGCTGTAATCGCTGAGGAAGTAGCTGCTGCAAAAAAACATATTGTAATGGAAAAACCGATTGCAATGACAATCGAAGAAACAGATCGAATAATAAATGCGGCAGATATTAATAATGTAAAACTAACAATCGTACATCCTAATAGATTTAGAACGGTAGTGCAAGAAACAAAAAAAATACTTGATCAAAGTTTATTAGGAAAGATAAGTCATGCTAACTGTCTTGTAAATTGGAATAGAGGACAAGAATATTATGATCAAGCCCCGTGGCGTGGTACTAAGGAACATGATGGTGGAGTGTTAATGAACCAGGCTATTCATAATCTAGATTTACTTTTATGGTTTATGGGCAATCCAAAAGAAGTTTTCAGTTTAGAAGCAACACGTTTACGAGATATAGAAGCTGAAGATGTATCTACAGGGGTTATTCGATTTGAAAGTGGAGCTTTAGCGAATGTCCAAGCTTCAACAACTGTTTATCCTAAAAACTTCGAAGAATCAATTACTATATTTGGAGAAAAAGGTACATTGAAAATTGGAGGACCGAATGCTTTACATTTTGAAAAGCTGGAAATTGAAGGCTTAAATGCCTCTAGTATTCAAGAAATGATAGGACATGTTGAACAAGACCCTTGGGGCACACCAGGGCATCAACGCATTATTGAAGAGCTAATTTCAGCAATAAAAAACAATGAACACCCTGCAGTAACTGGGGAAGATGGTAAAAGAGCTCTGAAATTAGTTTTAGCATTTTATGAATCTGCTGCAAAAAAAAAGTTAATAAAATTATAATGGAAAAGGGAGTTTTGAAATGAATAAATTAATAGATTTAAAAGAATTATTAATAAATAAATTGAATTCTAAATCTGCAACAATAGGAGTTGTGGGGCTAGGCTATGTAGGTTTACCACTTGCTGTGGAAAAAGCTAAGGCGGGCTTCACTGTAATTGGTTTTGATGTACAAGAAGAGAAGGTGAAAAATGTTAATGATGGTATTAATTACATTGGCGATGTTTTGCCGGCAGATTTAGAGTCATTAGTTACAAATGGGAAATTGAAAGCAACATCCGACTACTCTTTTATAAAAGATGTGGATGCGGTAGCAATTTGTGTTCCAACTCCTTTAGATATTTATAAGCAGCCAAATATGGCTTATGTTGAGAGTTCTGCGAGAGCAATTGCTGCTAATTTTACAAAAGGTACATTAATCGTATTAGAGAGCACCACTTACCCAGGGACAACAGAAGAATTAATTAAACCTATATTAGAAGAGTCAGGTTTAGTTTGTGGAGAAGACTTTTTCTTGGCGTATTCACCTGAAAGAGTAGATCCAGGTAATAAAGATTTTAATACTAAGAATACTCCTAAAGTAGTTGGTGGTATTACAGAAAACTGTACAAAAGTTGCTGCAACCATGTACAGAGCAGTTTTAGATGGCGATGTTCATGAAGTCTCGAGTCCAGCAGTAGCAGAAATGGAGAAATTGTTAGAAAACACTTTCAGAAATATTAATGTAGCGTTAGCAAATGAAATGGCCATATTGTGTCATAAGATGGGGATTGATGTTTGGGAAGTAATTGATGCAGCTGCTACTAAACCTTATGGTTTTATGCCCTTCTATCCTGGACCTGGGTTAGGTGGGCATTGCATTCCAATAGATCCTTGGTATTTGACTTGGAAGGCTCGCGAATATAATTATCATACAAAACTAATCGAAACAGCTGGAGAGATCAATGATAGTATGCCTGATTTTGTTGTTCAGCGTTGTGCAGAGATTTTGAATAAACAAGAGAAAGCATTGAATGGTGCGAAGATATTAGTTCTGGGGATTGCCTATAAAAAGAATATCGACGATTATCGTGAATCACCGGTGTTACCTATTTTGGATAGATTGACAAGCTCAGGTTCTTCATGGGAAGCCGTAGATCCTTATATTCCGAAATTCATGCTGCATGGTAAAGAAGTTGAGACTATCCCTATGACCGCGGAAAAATTAAATGAAGCAGATTTGATTCTAATTGCAACTAATCATACAGACTTTGATTATGAAATGATATTGTCTTCCGGAAAATCTGTTTTGGATACAAGAAACTCCTATGATAATTTGACAGAAGAAAATTATTTTAAATTATAATTATAATTCAATATAAGATTGGAATGATACTATGTCTCACTTTGTTCATGAAAGCAGTTATGTGGATGAAAATGTAAGAATTGGAAATGGAACGAAGATTTGGCATTTCAGTCATATTCACAGTGGATCAGAAATTGGGGAAAACTGTTCTTTAGGCCAAAATGTTAATATAGGAAACAATGTAACTATCGGTAAAGGTGTTAAGATTCAAAATAACGTTTCTGTTTACGAAGGTGTCGAACTAGAGGACTATGTATTTTGTGGACCCTCAATGGTTTTCACAAATGATTTAACTCCTCGAAGTAAATATCCAAAGGGAAAAGAAGGATATAAAAATACAAAAGTTAAGTGTGGAGCTTCAATCGGTGCAAATGCAACAATAGTGTGTGGAAACACTATTGGAAAGTGGGCGATGGTAGCTTCAGGAGCAGTAGTTACAAAGTCGGTACCCAACTATGCTCTTGTAGCTGGGATTCCAGCAAAACAAATTGGATGGGTCTGCGAATGTGGAAATGTATTAAATAAAGATTTAAAATGTATGCAGTGCAATAGAAAATATGTAGAAACTATAGATGGACTTGAAGAAGCAGGGGAATGAATTTTATCAGTTTCGGGGAGGTTATCAAATGGAGTTTAGAGATTTAAAAAGTCAGTATCAGAAATATAAAGGTGAAATAGATTCTGCAATTCAAAATGTCCTTAGTAAAGGAACGTTTATTGGCGGTAAAGAAGTAAACGAATTGGAGGATCAGTTGAGTGAATATGTAGGGGTGAAACACTGTATTACTTGTGCGAATGGAACAGAAGCAATGACCTTGTTAATGATGGCTTGGGATATTAAAGAAGGCGATGCTGTATTCGTTCCAGACTTCACCTTTTTCTCGACAGGTGAAGTTGTAGCATTCAAAGGTGCAACACCGGTATTTGTCGATGTAAATCGAGATACATATAATTTAGATCCTGAAAAATTAGAAATGGCAATATTAAAAGTAATTGAAGAAGGAACTTTAACACCAAAAGTTATTATTCCAGTTGACTTGTTTGGTCTTCCTGCAAATCATTTTGAAATTAGCAAAATTGCTAAAAAGTATGACTTGTATGTTTTAGAAGATGCTGCGCAAGGTTTTGGTGGGAGTATCGATGGTAAAAAAGCAGGAAGCTTTGGAGATGCAGCTACTACTTCTTTTTTTCCAGCGAAACCGCTAGGTTGTTATGGGGATGGAGGAGCAATCTTTACAGACGATGATAAACTTGCAAGTTTGTTAAAATCCTTAAAAGTTCATGGTAAGGGTGAAAATAAGTATGATAATGTAAGAATTGGAGTTAATTCGAGGTTAGATACTTTGCAAGCTGCAATCTTACTAGTAAAATTAAAAGCTTTTATTAATCACGAAGTAGAAGATGTGAATAGAGTAGCAAGTTTATATAATCAACATTTGAAAGAATTTGTTGAAATACCAGTAATTCCAGAAGGGTATCATTCGAGTTTTGCTCAATATACTATTAAACTAAAAAATTTAGAGCAACGAAATACAATGCAACAAAAGCTGAAAGAGAGTGGGATTCCTAGCATGGTTTACTATGTTAAGCCTATGCATTTGCAGGGGGCATTTTCTAGAATTAATGGAGAAGAATTTGATTATGAAGTTACCAATAATTTATGCGAAACAGTTTTATCTCTACCTATGCATCCATATTTGGAACTGAAAGACATAGAACAAATTTGCAAAGTAATTAAAAGTAGTATTTGAGGATTGATGGGAGAATATAATGAATAAGATTGTCATGATTCTAACAAATAGATACGATCCAGATGTTCGAGTATACAAAGAAGCGAAATACTTAGTTGAAAATGGATTTGAAGTAGAAATATTGTGCTGGGATCGAGAAAGTCATTATCCTCATGATGAAAATGTATTTGAGGATGGTATTAAAATTACTAGGTTCTATCCAAATGCTAAATATGGAAGTGGGCTTAAACAAATCTTCGGTTTTTTGAAGTTTATAAAAGAAGTGAAACATTATCTTAAGAATAAAGATATAAATTACATTCACTGCCATGATTTAGATGGCGCTATAGTGGGGAATATAGTAAAAAAAGGTCGTCCTGAATTGGTTTTTGATATGCATGAGTATTATGAAGTGCAAGGATCAAAGCAGAAAATCAGAAAAATAGTGCGTATTGTGGTTAATCTTATACAAACAAGGTTTGATCATATTATCTATGTAAACCCTGAACAAACTAAGAATATGAAGAAAAAAAATCAAGAAAAACTTGTTTACTTGCCTAATTATCCTGAAGTTGAAAATTACACAAGTTTTTTAAAAGAATCAACTTCTACATTGAAGATATCTTATATTGGTGCGGTTCGCCAATTCAATGAATTGAAGAACTTAATATTGGCATCAAAAGGAATCCCTAATGTCGAAGTAGCCATACATGGAGAAGGTGTAGCATATAGCCGATTAAACGAGCTATCTAAAAAATATAAGAATGTGAAGATTACAGGAGTATTCAAACATCACCAATCAGGACAGTTGTTTAGTGAGTGTGATGTTTTATACGCTGTATATCCCACACATTCGTTGCAAAATCGAATAGCTTATCCAGTGAAGTTTTTTGAAGCTATAGCATCTAAAACACCCCTAATTGTCTCGAAAGGAACAATACTAGAAGAAGAGTTAAAGAAAAATGATATCGGGTTTGCAGTTGACGGAGAGAACATTGAGGAAATAGAAGAATTAATAAAGTACCTAGTATTAAATAAAGATTCATTAGAAAATAAGACTGCTAACATAGAGAAGATTCAAGAAAAATATCAATGGAGTTCAGTAGTGAAAAATCTAGATTATATATATTCTGAAAAATAAAAGGTTTATGAAGGGGAAAAGTTAATTTTACGAAATTAGGTAATTTGAATAGGTGTCCTACATTCAAAGCTAGGAAAAAACTTATTTTATAAAATCTATTTAAATTTGAGTTGTAAGCATAAACTGAACCAACTGTTCTATATAAGTGAATCGTAATTCTTCCAGCAGTGTGCGGTAATTCAATGTCTTTCTTTAATCGGTTCGGCAAAGGGATTATCGCAACTTTACATAAGATACAGATAATTGTGTCACCTGTGCTGTGCCCGAATTCCTTTTAAAAGCAGAGGGTAAAAAATCGAACAGATAATAGTGAGTATAATCATGCTAATGATCAATATTATCATAACCTCATGCTATTTAATTAAAAAATGTAGGAGAAAAATATTGAAAAAGTTAATAGAGTTTAAAGGGATGAAGGATAATAAGATAATCAAAAACTTTTTAAGAGTATTTACTGGAACTGGACTTGCCCAAATAGTTTCGATAATTGCATCTATAATATTGGCACGTATTTACTCTCCTGATGATTTCGGGAAACTAGCATTAATGGTTACAGTAGTCTCTCTTTGTTCGATGGTAGCAACTTTCAAATATGATGCTGCAATCACGGTAGCAAAGAAAAGAAAAGAAATTTTTAAATTAGTTATTACATCAACTTTTTTTGTTTTTCTTACTTTTCTCATAACATTGGTTATAATAATAACTTTTAGCGACTTTTTTATGAAGAGATTAAATGTAGATTTATTTTTTTTGCTATTAGTTCCACTTGGTATTTTAATGGTTGGATTGATTCAAGTTTTTACTAGTAGTAATACAAGATTCAAAAATTATAAACTTACTTCTAATACTACAGTTTCTCAATCTTTCATAACAGCAATAAGTCAAACAATTCTTGGGTTATTATTTTATTTATCTTCGGGGTTAATAATTGGACAATTGATAGGACAAATATATAAAGTTTTCAAGTTAATAAAAAATCAATCGTATTATTTTAGTGCCACTCTATATAAAAAGTATATTTCACTTAAAGTTATCATAAATACAACTAAAGAATATAAAGATTATCCATTAAAATTAGGACCAGCAACAATTCTGTCTGGGGTTTCTAACAATATAATTATCTTATTTCTAGGCATATTTTTTAGTAGCAATATTGTCGGGTTCTACGCTATGGGACAAAAATTAATTAGAATTCCGAGTGCAGTTCTTGGCACTGCACTAAGGCAAATTTACTTCCAAGAAGGGGCCGCTATATACAGAAAAAATCCTATAAAGCTGTTAGGTTTCACAAGAAAGATTTTTGTTATTCTTAGTATAGCTGCTATAGTTCCAAGCTTAATCTTATTTTTTTTAAGTGAACAAATTTTTTATTTGTTATTTGGTGAAGAATGGATATTGTCAGGTACGATATCAAGTATTTTGTCTGTATACTTATATTTTCAATTTGTTTCATCACCCCTAATATCTACTTTTACCATTTTACAGAAGCAAAAATTGCATTTTTATTGGGAACTTTTTAGGCTGGCTCTGCTTTTAGGGGGGGTAGTAATAGGGGGATTAAACGGTAACATTGTTTATTTTTCATGGATTATCACTTTTACATTATCATTTTCATATTTATTATTAATTGCCATGGTGTTTTGGGTACTAAGAAGTAATGATAACTGAAGATCATTATAGAAAGGATGTTAGAATGAAAATATTGATGATTAGCAACTTGTATCCATATACTATAGAAAAAAAAACTAAAGAAACTTTAGCGCTCCACAACCTATATAAATTTTGGCTAAATAATGACGAAATAAAAATAAGTGTAATAAAAACTTTTTTCCTCCCTACAGAAGTGAAGACAGTTCTGAAAAATAAGGTCAAAAGAAAGAAGGCAATAATCAAAGATGGTATGGAAATAGTTACATTTCCGATTTTAAAGATTCCTAAAAAAAATATATTCTTTACAAGGAATTTAGTTAATTACGTAAGTAATGAATTTGAAAATATTGACTGTGTAGTAGTCCATAGAATATTTAATGCTCTTCTTATCGCCAATTTCACTAAAAAAAAGAGTATTCCCCTAATTTTAGGATTGCATAAATCAGATGTAATGCTGGTGAAAAAAGATAAAGAAAAATACCTTTCCATTTTTAATTATTCAAAAATATTGGTCTGTAGGTCTCATAGTATAATGAAAGAAATTAGAAATATTTATCCTCATCTATCATCCAAGTGCATAGTTGCACCTTCGGGTATAGAAGAGAGCAATATAGTGGATTTAGACATGAGTGTGCAAAAGTCGCGAAAATGGAAGTCTCATGAACCGCTGAAATTTATTACTGTGGCATCTCTAATACCGTTAAAGAACATTGATGTTAATCTTAGAGCTTTTGCTAAGCTTAGTAAGAAATTTTCATGGATCTATAATATTATTGGCGATGGCCCGGAAATGGAGTACTTAAAAGATCTAGCTAGGAAATTAGAAATCGATGATAAAGTGATTTTTCAGGGAAATAAATCAAGACAAGAAGTTTTGTATTTACTTAGAAAAAATGATGTTTTTATAATGGTCAGTGAACCAGAAACTTTTGGACTGGTTTATTTAGAAGCAATGGCAAGTGGATGTGTCGTTTTGGGGGCCATTGATAATGGAATTGATGGAGTAATTATAGATTCATTTAATGGATTTTTATGCAAACCAAACGATATAGATGAGTTAACTGAGAAAATAAGTAAAATCGTGCAATTGAAATCGACTGTGATAGAAGAGATTTTACTTAAAAGTCATAATACGATACTTAATTATACAGATAAGAAAGTTTCAGAAGACTATTTTTTAGAATTTAAAAAAGCAATAGTATAATTAATTCAATGCTATTAATTAAGAAGTAAATATGAAGAGGGCAATTAAATGACCTTATACGACAAACAGGAAAGTATTAAAATTAACCACTTTTTGAAGATATTAATATATTTAGTGTTATTTTCTCTTATATTAACTCCTTCATTTAAAATTATATCCGGAGTTCCAGCGATAAGAATTGAAGAAGTAATATCTTTATTTTTTGTTGTCTTAATTCTTTTAGAATTTGCATATAAAAATAAAATTTCTATTTACTGGAACAAAAGAAGCGCTTTAATAGTTATCTTTTTGCCTATTATTGCTATTTCAATAATGGCAGGTTCTTTGAACGGGTATAATAGTTCATTTGGTGATTTTAATCAATTTATTAGAATATTTAAGTATTTAATAATTTATATTATGATGTTGACTTACATTAAAACCTCTCTCTCTAAATCAATTGCTAAGTTAGAAATGCTCAAATATATAGAAAAGTTATCGGTGATTTTATTTTTAGTAGCTCTTCAACAGTATCTAAACTTATTTGGGCTAAATCAGTTATATTTAGAGTATATAAATCCGAATAAATTCCAAAATTTAATTAATGATTACGAGCATCCGAGACCGCTTGGAATGGTTGGTAACCCTAATGAATTAGGATTAATTTTTTCAATAATTGCTTTAATTTCATTGTATAATTTTTCGATTAATAAGCAAAAAGTTTCTATAATTTTTTTCCTAATCAATTTAGCTGGAATAGTAATCACACTTTCCAGAACTTCATTGGTTTCACTAAGTATTGCTAGTTTTGTTTTCGTTTTTTTGTTGTTAATTAGCACCAGAAAATATAATAAAAAAAACCTCATCTTCAATATAATTATGACTTCTATTTTTCCTGTAATAATTTATATGGTTATGAAGAATGAAGTGCTATATGAGAAGTTTTTTTGGAGATTTACGAGAGTCGGAGAATTAGAGAACGACACAAGTTGGGTAGCACGTATAAATAACTGGGATGAAAATTTACAAATAATAAAAGATAATTTCATAATAGGGGTTGGCCCTTTAAGAAGAGCGAGTTTCTCTTATGCTGCAGATAATGAATGGCTTCTATTAATGAGATCTTATGGACTTCTAGGGATAGTCAATTTCTTGTTACTATTGCTATTGCCTTTAAAAACAGTTTCTAATAATAAAAATAAGATATTCTTGTTTTCTTTGGTAGTGTTGATTATATTGAGTATGATTCCGTCAGCAGTCTTCCATTCTTTGGTTGCTATGCCACTTATACTTTTAATATGGGTATTATTTGATGAAGATGTGAATCAAGAAAATTCTTAATAAGATCTCGTCTCCAGAAAATAGACAATTCACTACAATAGTATAAAATGAAATCTATGCCTAGAAACCAAAAGTTTAAGAGCATGGATTTCAATATTGAGAAAATCGCTTCCCAGGGAAAGAAACGATTCCGACAATTCACTACAAATGTATACAAAAGAAAATCCATGCTTGAGAACTGAAGGTTAAAGAGTATGGATTTTTAATATTTATGCAGAAACTGGAATTGTGGTGAATTGTGTCGCTCCCTGGGAATGAAAAAGCGAGTAAAAAGGAAAATCGCCTCCCAGGTGTTAATGCTATTTCATAATGTCCAAAAGTTGATGGTATTGTTTGTCCAGGAATTGACGGATATAAGTAAGCGTCTAATAGCGAACACATTCTAATAGAAGATTTTTCGTGAGATACTCTTTCCAGAATTGAATTTCTGGGAGGAGTTTCTTTGATAATGATTACAGCCACTAAATTGAGCCACCCTTGCCATCTTTTTTACCACGGAATGCCACAGAATGTACCATTGAATGACATGATATGCACCACTCGATACGATACCTTTATATAATTGATGAGCACACCTATTGGTGTGACATTTTTTATAGGAGGTATTTTTTTATGCTTCAATACGCCAGGATTTTGAGGTTGAAGGAGGAGGGGTTTAGTTTAAGAAGCATTGCTTCGAGCACGGGGAATTCCCGCCAGAAAGTGACCGAAATCATCGACCGTGCAGAGAAAAAGGGCCTGAAGGGACCGTTAGAGGAAGAGATGACCGACAAATGGATTGAAGAATTCTTATTCCCTGAGAAGTCGCTTACATAAAAAACTAGTCAAAAAGCAAAAAATGAAATTTTGTTCAAGTTTTGAGAAAGCGCTTTCTAAAGAAAGAATAGTCTGTATAATCAAGTCATGAAATAAATTCATATGGATGAACATAATTTCACCTAGGGGATGAAAACAAATGTATACGAATCAGGAAATGATTATTGTTGCAAGGATGTATTATGAAATGAATTTAACCCAAAAGGAAATCGCGGAGAAGCTCCGTTATTCAAGGCCGACGGTGAGCCGAATCATAGATGCAGCTTTTAAAGCCGGCATTGTGGATGTGAAAATCAATTATCCTCTGGACTCAGTAATAGAATTAGAAGATGAAATTAAGAGGAAATACAATTTGGAAAATGTTTTTGTGATCCCTGTCTATATACACAATTCCCATTTGATCCAAAATGATGTAGGAAAAGCCGCGGCTAATTATTTATATGAGATTTGTGACAACAAATCAATTCTGGGTGTCTCGTGGGGAACAACTTTAAATGGAGTTGTTCCATATTTAAAGCCTAAAGTTTTGCCGAATATGAAAATTGTTCAGTTAAATGGCGGAGCAGCCAAAAGCACTTTTTCTACGGGGTCTGTTGCTTTGCTAGAAAAATTTTCAAAAACCTTCTCTTCTGATCAGTATCTTTTGCCGGTTCCATCAATTGTCGATTCGTCCCTAATAGCGGATGCCATCATGACGGATTCGAGCATTGAATATGCACTGGATTTAGGAAGGCGGAGTAATATTGCTGTCTACGGCATAGGGAATGTCTCTCATAATTCGGTTCTCTACAAAGGCGGCTATTTCAAAGAAGGAGCTTATGATGAATTGATTGCCAAAAAAGCGGTTGGGGATATTTGTTCCCGTTATTTTTCAGTGGATGGCCAAATTGTGGATGAAGAGTTAAATAGACGGACGATTGGACTTAAATTGGAGGAACTACGAAAGAAAGATTTTTCTATCGCTATTGCTTCAGGAATAGAGAAAGCGGAAAGTGTCAAAGGCGCTTTAAAAGGCGGCTATGCCAATACGATTTTTATAGATGAAGAATTAGCCAAAAAAATTATTTAATCAAACCGGAGGTAGTGAAAATGATGAAAGCAGTGAAATTATATGAACCAGGAAACTTACAAGTGGAGGAAGTGAACGTTCCAACTATTTCTCCGACGGAAGTATTGATCGAAGTTAAAGTAATCGGAATTTGCGGATCTGATATTCCGCGCGCGTTGACAAAAGGCGCCTACTCACAAGGGCTGACGTTAGGGCATGAATTTTCAGGGCAGATTGTGGAATGCGGTTCAGAGGCTGCTGAATGGTCAGTTGGTGATCGAGTCACGATAGCGCCTCTTGAACCTTGTATGAAATGTGTATATTGCAAGCAAGGAAAGTACGGATTATGCGATGACTATAACTATTACGGTTCACGTACAGACGGTGCGATGGCTAACTACATCAAAGTAGGAAAAGCGAACATCTTGAAATTAGATGATAGTATTTCGTATGACGCCGGTGCGATGGTCGATCCGGCAGCAAATGCTGTCCACGGTTTATGGCGCGGGAAATTGCAAAAAGGGGAAACGGCGGTTGTCATTGGTCTTGGAGCAATCGGCATGTTCGCCGTCCAGTTTGCACGTGAAATGGGTGCAAAAGAAGTGATAGCTATTGATATTTTCGATGAGAAGCTTGAAATTGCTAACAAACTGGGAGCCGATCGAACAGTGAACTCAAGAACTGAAGATGTAATCGAGGTGTTGGCAGATACCCATATCGACTTTGTCATTGATACTTCCGGTTCCGCCATTGCACAAGATCAAGCGGTCCGGATTACCGGAAAAATGGGAAGAGTGGTTTTCTTGGGAATTTCCAATCAGCCTTTAACACTTTCTGCTAAAACAGTCGATCGGCTCCTGCGGTATGAAATCGAGATAAACGGTTCTTGGAACTCCTTCTCAGATCCTTTCCCAGGAAAGGAATGGACGTATGTAATTGACAGCATGGCAAATGGAAAAATTAACACCGAAGAAATTATTTCTCATCGCTATTCTATAGAAGAAACACCAGCAGTATTCGAAAAGATAAAAAATAAAGAAATCGTATTCAGCAAGATCTTGCTTTATCCGGGAGATGTCCTATGAAAAAAGATCTTGTGCTTGGAATGGATTTTGGAACCCAGTCTTTAAAGATCGGTGTCTATTCAATTGCAGGAGAACATATTTTTTCTGCAAGCGCTTCCTATCCAACGCAGCATCGAAAAAACGGCTATTCGGAACAAGATGCGAATGATTGGTGGAAAGCCTTAAAAACAGCGATGGACAAGATGGCTCAGGCAATCGACTTAAGTTTGATAAAGGCGGTCTCTTTATGTGCCACTTCATCCACCGTTGTTTTAACAGATAAGAATTTAAAACCCATTGCACCAGCGCAGTGCTGGATGGATCAAAGGGCTATTCAAGAAGAAGAGGAAATTAACTCGAATCAGCAAAAGCACGTCATAAATCAATTGCGTTTTTCTGGAGGCAAAACCTCTATAGAATGGATGACGACCAAGTCGTTATGGCTAAAAAAGCACTATGACTTAACGGATAAAAGGATTGTTGAACAAATTGACTGGATTAATTATCAACTAACGGATCAGCTTGTAGCTTCTAAGTGCAATGCTACATGCAAATGGAATTATGTGGAACATCTTGGCGGGTTTTCAGAGCCGTTCTTTGACGCTGTGGATCTGCGTGGAATCACAGGCCATTGGCCATCAAACATCTTGAATGTCGGCGATCAAGTTGGAATAGTGACAAAAGCTGCTGCAGCACAATTGGGAGTGGAAGCTGGCATTCCGGTATATCAGGGAGGAATTGACGCGCATATTGGAATGATTGGTTCAGGAGCTCTGGAAGCAGGTCGGTTAAGCATGATTACCGGTACAAGTTTTGTCCATATGATGCATCATGATAAACCCATTTTAAATGATTCTCTTTGGGGGCCATATGATTCTCCATTAGTGAAAGGGCATTGGTTGTTGGAAGGGGGCCAATTGTCTTGCGGTTCCATTATTTCTTGGTTTTTACAAGAATTTTACAGCGGTCGGTTTGATAAAGAAGAAGTTTATAAAGAGCTTGAACAAGAAGTCTTGTCGATCAACGCTGGCAGTGAAGGCTTGATGATGCTGGATAGTTGGAAAGGAAATCGAACGCCTTACAAGACGCCCCATGCGACTGGCGCATTTATCGGGTTGACTTTATCTCATAGTAAATACCATATTTATCGAGCGATTCTGGAGTCCATCGCATTTGGAACAAAAAATGTCATCCAAACGATGAACCAATCCGGTATTACGGTTGATCGGATCATAGCGGGAGGCGGAGGTACACATAACAAATGCTGGATGCAAATTATTAGCGATGTCACAGGCTTGCCGATTTCAATTCCAGAAGATATTGAAACAGGTTCCAAAGGAGCCGCAATTATTGCCGCATACGGATTGGGCAATTATTCAAGTTTGACGGCTGCTTCATCAGCTATGGTGAAGATGAAAAAGACATATTATCCGGATTTGGACAAAACTCAAAAATACAGCGAGCTATTTGACATTTATTTAAATTTAAATGAAGCGTTATTTCCGATTATGAAAAAGTTAAAGGATGGGGAGGCCGGACAACGTGAGCAACATACTCGAGATGAAGCAAGTGTCTAAATCTTTTCCAGGAGTAAAAGCGTTGCAAAAAGTTGATTTTTCACTTGAAAAAGGAGAAGTACATTGTTTAATCGGTGCAAACGGCGCAGGGAAATCTACGTTAATGAAAATATTGGCAGGGGTTTATACGAAAGATGAAGGAGAAATTCTCTTGGAAGGAAAATCCGTCGCCATTAAAACACCTTCGGATAGCAAAGAACTTGGAATTTCTACCATCTATCAAGAACTGTCTCTAGTAGAAGAATTGACCTTGGCAGAAAATATTTATCTGGGAAATTATCTGAATCCTAACGGTGGATTCATCAAGTGGAAGCAACTGAATGAAGAAGCAAAAAAGATTTTTTCACTTTTAGGTCTATCGATTGCACCGTCTCTTCAAACTTCTTCAGCAAGTATGGGGTTGAAGCAAATGACGGAAATAGCAAAAGCGATTGCGTCAGACTGCAAAATTATTGTAATGGATGAGCCTTCTACTGCTTTATCGGGAGATGAAGTGGAAAAATTGTACGAAGTGATAAGGCTCTTGAAGGGCAAGGGATACACCATCGTCTATATTTCACATAAATTAGAAGAACTGTATGCAGTGGGAGACAGAGTCACAGTATTGAGGAACGGCGAATGGGTCATTACAGATCGCCTAGAAAACATTTCCCAACCGGAGCTGATTCAGCATATTACGGGAAGAAAAATTGAGAAAAAGGAAAAAGTGCATCACACGACTCATAGAGAAGAATTTTTGGATGTGAAAAACTTTAGCAATAAAAAAATCCATGATGTATCTTTTTCTGTGAAAAAAGGTGAGATTGTCGGTTTATATGGGCTTGTTGGGTCAGGAAGAACTGAACTTTTAAGAGCAATCTTCGGCGCGGACCCGATCGATTCAGGAGAGATTTATATAGATGGCTCGAAAAAAAATATATCTTCTCCTCAAAAAGCTGTAGATCACGGGATGGGGCTGGTCCCGGAAAACCGGAAAACAGAAGGTGCGATTCTTGATTTGTCGATTTCGGAAAATGCTTTTCTCCCATCTCTTCGGGCTTATTCCAACCGCAGTTTTGTTAAACGGAAACAAATGAAAGCCGTTATGCAGGAAATGATAGAGAAGCTGAATATCAAAACAAGCAGCAAAGAGGTGCCTATGAGAAATTTGAGCGGGGGAAATCAGCAGAAAGTCATTATTTCAAAATGGCTTATCCATCAATCCCGCCTGCTGTTATTTGATGAACCTACCCAAGGGATTGATATTGGGGCGAAAGACGAAATCTATACGATTATGAAAGAACTTTCTGAAGATGGAAAAAGTATTTTAATGGCGACCTCAGAAATTGAAGAGCTTTTAGCTGTCTGTGACCGAGTATTGATCATGTTTAACGGAAGATTGATAAAAGAGTTTTCAACACCTGCCAATTATAAAAGTGAAATTATGAATATAGCGGTATCAGGCTGATACAGAAGGAGGTTACTATGACTGTCAATATAGAAAGAAACGAAGAAAGGGAAGCGCGGTTTCCTTCGTTCAAGGTTATTTTGAAAAAATACAATCTTTTCTTTATCTTTTTAGGATTTATTATTATCGGGAGTTTATTATCTGATCAATTCCTTTCGGTCCAAAACATACTGAACCTTCTGCAGCAATCTTCTTTTGTAGGGATTATCAGTATTGGAATGACATTTGTAATTTTAGTTGCAGGAATTGATTTATCGGTGGGTGCTGTTTTGGCCTTGACTGGGATGCTGGCGACATTAATGATCAGCTCGGGAATGAATCCGGCAGCGGCAATTGCAATTACGCTCGTGGTTGGAGCTGCTCTCGGATTTGTAAACGGTTTTATCTCAACGAAGTTTAAAGTACCCGCTTTTATTGCGACCCTCGCCATGATGGTCAGTGCGAGAGGACTTGCATTTTTGACTACGGACGGAAATCCGATCTATGACCTTCCACCAAGCTTCACGGCTTTAGGCGGAAACGTATTTGGGAAAATACCTCTGACAGCCATCATATGGATCGTCCTCACCATCGTTGCTGTTATCGTATTAAAATACACCACCTTCGGCAGAAAAATCTATGCGGTGGGAGGCAATGCGGAATCTGCAAGGCTATCTGGAATTCCCGTTGAAAAATATGTCACCTGGTGTTTCATTATTTCGGGAACCTTGGCCGCTGTAGCTGGAATTTTAATGAGCGCCTGGCTGACAGTAGGGCAGCCGACAGCTGGAACAGGACTTGAATTGGATGTAATTGCTGCGGTCGTATTAGGCGGTACTAGCTTGTTCGGTGGGAAAGGCAGCATCGGCGGAACATTCATTGGGGTGCTGATAATGAGTATGATCGTCAACATATTCAACCTATTAGGCTTATCTTCTTATTATCAATCAGTGTTTATGGGGGTGATTATCGTTTTGGCTTTAATTATGAACCAATATATTTCCAATAAAAAATAAGGGGGAAACAGCAATGAAGAAGAATTGGACGGCAATGGTATTCGCAGTGGTACTGGCATTGATCTTGGCAGCCTGTGGATCAGAAGAGAATGCAGCAGGGGCAGAGAAAGATGGAGACGAAGAAGTGAAGGATTTGGTCATCGGCTTTTCACAGGTAACTCTGGAATCGCCTTTTTATACATCACTTGTTGATGGAGCAAAAAAGGAAGCGGAAACAGCTGGAGTAGAATTGAAAGTGGTGGATGCACAAAATGATATCGAAAAACAAAATGCGGATATTCAATCTCTTATCACACAAGGGGTAGATGTATTACTGATTAATCCGGTTAACCCTTCAGCGGTAGCTCCGGCTCTTCGTGCAGCTGAATCAGCAGGAATTCCGGTTATTACAGTTGACCGTGCGACTAAAGAAGAAGTCGCATCTTACATCGGACGCGATAACGAAGAAATGGGCCGTCTGGCTGGAGAAAAAGCGATCGAATTGCTTGGGGGAGATTCAGCTTCCGGGAAAATAATTGAGTTGCAAGGTGATGCTGGCGGTACTGTCATGCAAGCGCGCCACGACGGATTCCATGAAATTGTCGAGAAAGCTTCCGGGGTGGAGATTATTGAAGGGCCATACAGCGATTATATTCGTGCGAAAGCGGTCTCTTCCATGCAGGATCTTTTGCAGGCACATCCAGATGTGAAAATGGTCTATGCCCATAATGATGATATGGCACTTGGGGCTATGCAAGTATTAGAACAATCAGGAAAACTTGGAGAAGTTCAGGTTATTGGCATTGATGGACTGGTGGAAGCTGTCAAGAAAATTGAAGAAGGGTCTTATAAAGCGACAGTCATCAATGATCCAATCTCGCTAGGGGTACTAGCGGTTCAAACAGCTGTCAAAGTAGGGAACGGAGAAGAAGTGGAAAAAGTAATGAACGCAGAAACTGGTTTGATTGACGAAACAAATGCTGCGGATTACGTAGATGATTCAAATACATTTGCACCCATTAAATAAGGAGGTTCATAAGTGGATATCTCATCGTATATTGATCATACTTTGTTAAAAGCGGATGCTACAAAAGAACAAGTAAAAGAATTATGCCAAGAAGCCGAAGTAAATCACTTCGCAACGGTCTGTGTAAATCCGGATTATGTTCCCTATTGTTCAGCGCTTCTTAAGGATACCGATGTTAAAGTATGTACAGTTATCGGTTTTCCTTTGGGGGCCAATCCAATAGAAGTAAAAGTATTCGAAGCTGAGCGAGCACTTGAAGAGGGCGCGGAAGAGCTGGACTATGTAATCAATATTAGCGATGTGAAAAACGGGGAATTTGACAAAGTAAAAGAAGAAATGAAACGCATCACGGCCCTTAAAAGCACACACTCAGATTTAATCATAAAAGCTATTTTTGAAGTATGCTATCTGACAGACACTGAAATAGCCCAAGTTTCAAACATTGCTAAGGAAGTCGGAATAGATTATGTAAAAACCTCAACCGGATTCGGCAGCGGCGGCGCGAGTGAAAAAGCAGTTGAAATCATGAAAAATACAGTTGGAGAAAAGGTAAAAGTAAAGGCTTCCGGTGGAATTCGGACATTAGAAGACGCAAAAAAATATATTGATCTGGGCGTTTCCAGAATAGGGACGAGTAATGGGGTTTCTATCGTGAAAGGAGAAGTTTCTACAGGCAGTTATTAATTGAAAAAGCGGGGCTGCTAGTGGACTACTCCGGCAGCTTCGCTTTTTAATAATAATTTTGGCCAATAGCTTGCCGAAGGAATGAAATAAAGATTCCTCTATTTAAAAGCGAGATAGGATAAAATACTGTTCAGCCAGATTTTCATATAAAATGTGAAAAATAATGACAAGCTGACATCGGTAGCCAGAGATGGCTATGTTTAATTACTAATATATAGGGAATATATAACTTAGGAGCAAGTATGCTCATTAACTCGAAGCATATTAACTCAAGAATATTCAATCACGGAGGTAATCACATGAACGCTACAACTCAAACCAAGGTCATGGAAACGCGCATCAACGATGTGATCTTTTTCAAAAGCCAAGAAGAATTCGCTAAAGCGTTGCGAGAAGGCGCTGGATCGGCTGAGGAGAATGGGCTAGCAGTTGAATTAACGGAAGAATAATGAAAAGATGCAGCTCCTAATGGGAGCGCTTTTTTATTTTAAAGGAAGTTTTTTCCTTGTCGAAGTGAATAGATACAAAACGAATGGAAATCCACAGACGAGAACTTGCGGTTCTCATCTGTGGATTTTTTGCTGTCGGCAGTTGTTCGTTCTATGTGTAGAGGAATATGCAATAAGGCTGTATGCTATAGTTTGCATAAAAGTGAACAATAATAGCTTTTGTTATAAAATCATTCGCTTTTATTGTTATTAAACTGGAAAATGTAACGAAAAAAGGAAATAATCAAACAGATTTCGAAAAAATAATTCGTTTTTCGAATTATTTTAAGAAAACATATGGTTATTTATTCGGAATTATTGTATTATTATAAACATTCACAGCGAAGAGAAAGAGGGGACAGAGAATGAAGAAAAGGCTACATAGTTCATGGTTAATCGGATTGATCCTGGTTTTATTATTGGCGGCTTGTTCCGGAAATGACGGAGCGGGCGAATCGGACAGCGGAGGAGAGCCCGCTGAAGGAGATAAGAATGGCGGCACGCTAGTGTATGGCCGTGGTGCGGATTCGGTGGGATTGGATCCGATCAATGTGACGGACGGCGAATCGATCCGGGTTACGCACAATGTGTTTGAGACTTTGCTTGAATATGATCAGAATTTGGAGCTGCAGCCGAAGCTTGCGACAGAATATGAGTCGAGCGAAGACGGCTTGACGTGGACGTTCCAATTGCGTGAAGGCGTGAAGTTCCATGACGGCACGGATTTTAATGCGGATGCGGTGGTGTTCAACTTTGAACGCTGGATGGATCCGGAAAACCCGTACCACCAAGGGGATTTTGCTTACTATCCGTTCTTGTACGGTGGGTTTAAAGGCGATGAGAATCATTTGATCGAATATGTGAAAGCGAATGGCGATTATGAGCTGGAGATTAAATTGAAGCGGAAAACCGCTCCTTTCTTAAGCTACCTGGCGATTTCGATGTTCGGGATTGCGAGCCCGGCAGCGATTGAGGAATACGGTGATACCTTGAATGAAAATCCGGTTGGAACAGGCCCGTTCAAGTTTGAAAGCTGGAACCGCAACGATACGATTACGCTAGCGAAAAACGAAGATTACTGGATGGAAGGCAAACCGCATTTGGATAAAGTCATCTATCGCGTCATTCCGGAAAACTCGGCGCGCTTGAATGCCTTGCAGACAGGTGAAATCGATGTCTTGGACGGCATGAACGCAGGGGATACGACGGTCGTGGAAGAGGCAGACGGCTTTGAGTTGTTGAAGCGTCCAAGTTTCAACATCGGCTACATGGCGTTCAATATGGAGAAAGAGCCGTTTGACGATCCGTTGGTGAGACAGGCGATCAATATGGCGGTGGACAAAGAAGAAATCGTTGAAGCGTTCTATAGCGGACTCGCGGATACGGCGACAAGCCCGCTGCCTCCGTCACTTTGGAGCTATGACGATACGCTTGAGAAATACGACTACAATGTAGAAGAAGCGAAGAATTTATTGAAGGAAGCCGGTCTTGAAAATGGCTTTAAGACGAAGCTGTATACGATGAGCAACCCGCGCCCGTATTTGCCGGAGCCGATGAAGATTGCGGAAGCGATTCAAGCGGATTTAGCGGAAGTGGGCATCGAAGCGGAAATCGTGTCGATGGAATGGGCGACGTATTTGGATGATACGAGTGCCGGGAAGCACGACATGGCGCTTTACGGCTGGACCGGCGTTATGGCGGATCCGGACAACTTCCTGTACCCGAACTTGAGCAACACGAATATCAAGAAACCGGCGCAGAACATTGCGTTCTACGACAGCGAAGAGTTTACCGCGTTGATCACAGAAGCGCGTGAAACGATCGACCAGGACAAGCGGACAGAGCTGTACAAACAAGCGCAGCAGCTCTTCCAAAAAGACGCGCCGTGGCTGATGCTTGCCTATACGACGCCGCCGCTTGCGCAGGCGGATTACGTGGAAGGCTACGTGCCGCATCCGATGAGCAATGATTTGCTGACCGATGTGTACTTGACGAACAACTAAGAGCTTGGAGTGGTTTTGTGTATCAATTGTTGAAGGAATTATGCGAACTCGTTGGGCCGAGCGGCTTTGAGCAGGACGTCCAGCGCTACATTTGGAATAAAGTCAAAGATCAGGTGGATTCAGTGGAAGTCGACGCGTTAGGCAATGTCATTGCGAAACTCAATGCGACGGATGCGAGCATGCCGTCTGTCTTGCTTGCCGCGCATGCTGATGAAATCGGGTTTATTGTCAAAAAGGTTGAGCCGAACGGCACGATCCGTTTTGAATTGCTTGGCGGATTCGACCCGCGCATCCTGCATGCGCAATCGGTGAAGGTCAAAGGGACGGATGGCTATGTGGACGGCGTCATCGGGACGCTTTCGACCCATTACATGAAATGGGACGACCCGAAACGCGTGGCGAACCACCGGGAGCTGTATATCGATATTGGTGCGGCGAATCCCGAAGAAGTGGCGGAGATGGGTGTGGCAGTCGGGCAGCCAATCAGCTACGGCGCCGAATTGAAGCGCATCGGGCGCAGCCGCGTGGTCGGGAAAGCGTTGGATGACCGAGCGGGCTGTGCGACGCTGATCGAGCTCATTTCGGTGTTGAAAGAGAGTGCGGGCCGCGCACATGGCGACGTCTACTGCGTCTTCACGGTGCAGGAAGAAGTCGGGCTCCGCGGCGCATCCGTCTTGTCGCCGGGGTTCCAGCCGGACTTTGCGCTGGCGGTTGATACGACGCCGACGAGCGATACGTACGATGTGCTGATGACCGGCACGCGGACGCTCGGTGCCGGCCCCTGCATCAAGATTGCGGACAAGTCGTTGATTGCGCATCCGCTGGTAACGGGGTTATTGGAGCGGGTAGCTGAGGAAAAAGAGATTCCTGTTCAGAAGGAGATCTTCATGGGCATCGGGACCGATGCCGGGGCGATTCACATGACGGGCACCGGCGTTTCGTCGGGCGTCATTTCGATTCCATCGCGCTATACGCATTCGCCGGTGGAGATTGCGGATCTGGGTGATTTGGAAAATGGCGTGAAGCTGGCAGCGGAATTTATTTTCCATGCTGGGGAATTGGTTGGAAAGAACTTTTTGGATACGTGAGTAGATAGGAGAGCCGTTTCTGGAACCCATTTGGGTTTTAGGGACGGCTTTTTGTTGTGGGCTGGGGTTTACGGGTAACCCAAGCGAGTCAGAGAGCAGCTCTCCACAAAACCTAATTGCCCAAAACCGGCTTTCCGCTTTGCGAAAAGCGAAAAGGGCGAAGGGCGGTGGAATTTGGCGATGTTTGGTTGTGATTTGCAGGAGGAGGGGTGATTTCGTGGAGCGGAGGGGTGATTTCGGGTGTCTAAAGGGTGATTTCGCAAGCCCCAAGGGTGATTTCGAATGGCAATGGGGTGAATTCGGCGAATTAGGCAGGAGTTCAAAGTGAGTACCAGATTCTGCAGCGTTTATTTATGTAGAATGGATCGGATGATGGGGAGCGTTAGACTAATGCAAGAAGAACTTCGATTAGTGTCAGAAGAAAATGAAATAGTTCATGTACAAATTGGAATAGTGCAAGTAGAAAAGGAAATAGTGTCGAAAGAAAACAAGTTAGTGTCGATTGAAGTTAAAGCGAATGAAGCAAGGGGGATTTCAACATGAAATAGAGTGAAAGCACCTATTCTGCGATAAATCGGTAAACAAAAAGCCGTTCTTGCCGATAGTTCTTATGAAGAGTAGGAGGGATATTATGGAATTGGATTTTAGTCCGATGCAGCCGTTCATGGATGGCTTGCTGATGAATCTGTTAATTGTTATTGGTTTGCCTTTAATTGGAGCAATCATTTTAAGGTACATTTTAGTGAAATTAAAGCTTTCGGATTATTTCGCAGGTGTTTTAGCATCTTTTGCCTTTTTGTATTTAGCCTATAAAACATTTATGACTATTGCTGTATAACAAAACAATCCGGCACTTCTTTTAAAAAGAGGTGCCGGATCGCTTTATTATATAGAAGGATTTCTTAAAAAGAAGTGGAGATTTTACAACATAAAACTTGGCTGAATTTATTCAAAAGAGCGGTATTTGTGAAAATAGAAGGCTCAAAACCGTACAATTTCTGTATAAAACCTAAAGTAATTTTTGGCATGAAAAATACTGAAAAATAAAGTTGTATAAAAATTAAAAATAGTTGCGCAATATCTCGAATTGCCTATATAATTATTTCAGAAATAGGAAATGATAGGAAGCTATGAGGTTTCGATTCCGCTGCTTCCTTGTATTTCCAGAAAGGGGTGGGAAGTGAAAGAGAAGAGGAAAACCGAAAGAAACCTCCGGGTGTGAAAGTCTGGTCGGACCATCACCCGGAGGCTGTTAGCTGGAGTATACCAACTACGTGTTAGTATACTCCTTTTTTATTGGATTGAAAAAGCATTTAATTCAAAAGGGGGAAAATGAAGAAATGAGAATGAATAGAGACTTCGCGATCACGCGGGAGACGATGATGATTTTGCCGAATTATACGAACGGGGAGCTGCGTTCGCTCGTCTGCAGAACAGACAAATATGTGGAAGTGGCCAAACCTCCGTATCAATTGATCGACTACAATTTGCTTTACCGTGGAACGAGTCTGCGCGGCGCGATGGAAGGATCGAATGATGTGTTGGGCAAAATCACCATGCACCCGATCATTATCGACTACGATCACGAAATTATTCTGTTTCCGTGCAAATCGCCGTTCCGGAAAGACTGTATCTGGTTTTCGCTGCGGCACGTTTATGCAACGGAAGGGTTGAAGAACAAGCAAACCCTTGTCACGTTGAGTAACGGCAGCACGATTGTCGTCGACATCAGCCTGGAGACGTTTGAAAATAAGCTGCGAAAAGCGTACGAGCTCCGTTTCAAAATGGACGTCCGGCGGGAATTGGGGCTGCTGGATGAGCTGGCGATGGACACGCCGTATCATTTATTCAAGGCAACGAATGGCGTGAACTACGAAGAGAAAGCGGGACTGACGTTGTCTTTTTCGACGAAAATGGATTATAAGAAATCGCGGTCGAAGAAATAAACTTTGGGCAAATAAATGAATGCCGGATTAAGTGCATAACCTCCTCCTAATCGGGTATTAGACGACCATACAAATTTCAGGAGGGATTAGCATGAATGAAAAAACTTCAGCTCCGGCAACATCGGGTCCGCAAGAAGAGTTTGTATGCAAC
This sequence comes from Planococcus ruber, assembly GCF_022819085.1. Lineage (GTDB taxonomy): Bacteria > Bacillota > Bacilli > Bacillales_A > Planococcaceae > Planococcus > Planococcus ruber. Next base: position 1,381,959 of record NZ_JALHAG010000001.1, read on the forward strand.
GTCTGGGAAGCATCAGGTGATTGCGGCGGCAGTAATTGCCGGGGCCGGATCTTTGATATGGAATGCCGCTTTTAAGGAGTGGTATTTTAGGGGAATCTTTGTTGAGTGGTTTACAAGCAAATAAGAAATCTTAAAGTCCATTTCCGGAGAAGAGGCCTCTCTGGAAATGGATTTTTTAGATGGATTGAAAGGTTGGCCTTATTTGAACAAAATAAACACCTAGTCTGAATCTAGAAAGGGATGAGTATTAAATCGATTAACTATATATACTACTTTTTATATTCTGATAAAATTATATAAATATAGAGGAGGGGTTCCGATGATCATGGAAGAAGCCTTACGGATTGGGGAGCTGGCGAAAGGGGTTTTGATTGCTGGGAAAGCTGGAGGGGCCAGAGAAATAAGGTCGATTGAAGTGATGGAAGTGCCGGAAGTGGTTTCTTGGATTAATGAAGGGATTCTGGTGATGACTGCTTTTTACTCCATCAGTGAAAATCCGGACAAGCAGGTAGAGGTGCTTCGAACATTAATTGACAAGAAAGCAGCGGGAATTGTCATCAAAATAGGGAGATTCGTGAATGAATTGCCGGAAGAAATGATCCGGCTAGCTGATGAATCTTCGTTTCCGATTATTGCTTTGCCTAAAAATGTATCTTATATCAATGTATTAACGCCACTATATGAGCGGCTGTACGAAGAAAAGAAAACGAAAATTGACCAGTCGGTCAACCCGTTCAGTGAGTTTGATGATACTGATTTTCCAACGGTAAAGAAAGCACTTAACTTTTTAGAGAAGCTGACAGACTCACCCGTATATATCGAAGACATGGAAGGAAAGTTATTATATATATCTAATGGATTCCAGCCAGATAAATGGCGTAATTCAGTGTTATTGTTTTCTGAACCTCGCTATGAACAGTACCCTAAAGTACTGGAACAATGGCGAATTGAATTTCAGACAAATAAAATTATTGAATTCAAAATGGAGGGGCAGCGAAGCCGTTATATAATTCCGCTGGTTTCGAAAAACAATGTCTTTGGAACCCTTCATTTATTGCACAAAGGACAGAATGCCTTTGAGGCAATAACTTCCCATCACATTGCTCAAGTGGGCGTAAGCATGGCAGAACTGATACTGAAAGAACAGTTGAATTTCCAAAAAGATCGGATGCAGGATTTAGAAGCTTTAGAGAAGTTTACGAATGGAGAAAACAGCATCCAGCCAGATGAACGGGCGTTGGTGCTTTGCTTTAGGGGCCGGACAATGGATGCCAGCAATTACCCGGTGATGTCGCTGCTGGATTATTCCTGCCTGTGCCGGCACTGGCTTCAATTCTGCAGCAGAAAAGCGGAGAATGCCTCGACTCTCATTTTTGAAAAATATCAGCAGTATTATGCATTAATCGTCTGTAAAGAAGAACACTACCAAAAAATCATCCAGCAATGGGTTGAAATAGCAGTGAAGAGCAATGAAGCATTTCCAGATAACGGATTTCGGCTTGCTATCAGCCAGCCGTTTAACCATTCAAAGAAATTTAACGGCAATCTCCGTTCAGCTGTTAAAACCATGGAAATTGGATTGAAAATCCAGCCGGAAGAACCCGTTTATTCGCAAGACAAACTAGGCGTGTATGAAATACTTTTTCAATTGAATGAGGAACCTCAAGTGAGGAATTATATTGAATCGGTTCTTGGAGAAATCAGCCAGGCCGATAATGAATTGTTTATTTCCTTGAAGACATATTTAGAGGAAAACGGAAACGTATCACGCACGGCGGAAAAACTATTTATCCATAGGCGGACGATGACATATCGCCTCCAAAAAATTCAGGAACTGTTGATGATGGATTTAGATAATGCAGAACATCGGTTTATTTTACAGTTTTGTATCAAATTGAAAGAGTTAAATTAAAGGCGGATGACTCCGCCTTTTTGATTTGGTGAAAAAGTGAGCAATGGGCAATTGAATACTTTTCCTATCTTTTGCATATAAATAAGTAGTGTCACTATTTATAATTTTTCAAAAGGGGGATGAAATCATGTTAGGGATTATACGTGTACTTACAACAGATAATGAAGAGGTCTTACAAGAACATGGGAAAAAAATCGAAGAAAAATCCTTCGCCAAGACGGTGACCCACTGTATCGGAAGTCAGCCGAATGGCATTTTTGACGATGCTTCTGAACGGGAAGCGATACCGAAAATAGTCGAGCTTGCGAAGGAAATGAGCAGAAAGTATAAATTGGATGCCATTACCATAAGCTGTGCTGCCGACCCGGCGTTGGAGGAAACAAGAGCGCAAGTCGATTTGCCGATACTTGGAGCGGGGGTCAGCGGTGCCCATGCAGCTGCAATGGTCGGCAGTAAAGTGGGGATCGTCGGCATCACAGATGAACCGCCGAGCAGGATGAAAGAAGAGCTTGGCCAGCGGTTTTTCAAGCATCGATTTTCATCAGAATTGCGGAAAACCACTGATTTATTTAATGACGGAGCGAAAGAAGAGTTATTGCGTGTTGTAGAAAGTTTAATAGATGAAGGTGCAGATGTTATTTTATTCGCTTGTACGGGATTTTCGACCATTCGCTTAAAGGATTATTTGACTCTGCATATCAAAATCCCGGTTATCGATTTAGTTGAAGCGCAGGCTATCGCCTATCAATTGATAGGCAAGGAGGATTCTAAATGAAAAAAACCTTTGATTTACCATTTATCTTATTTTCAGTTGTGATTGCCGCTTTCGGGGCCATCATCGGGATGCAGTTGATTACTTCGCTTGGAATTACGCCGAATACTTCAATCATTGGTGCATTAATCGCGATGATGATTGCTCGAATTCCAATGCAGATGTTTTATAAATATCGTTCACTGGAAAACCAGAACTTGGTTCAGACGACCATTTCAGCAGCGACGTTCGGTGCGGCAAATAGTTTACTGATACCGATTGGACTGCCTTATGTCATGGGAATGCCGGAACTAATGGTTCCGATGCTAATCGGTGCAGGAATTGCCTTATTCATTGATGTATTCATTCTTTATAAAGTTTTCGATTCGAAATTATTCGGTTCAAATGAGCCTTGGCCGCCTGGAATCGCGACAGCCGAAGCTTTGAAAGCCGGAGATGAAGGTGGAACAAAAGCAAAGTACTTGGGTCTCGGGATTCTAGGGGGAATGATTGGTTCTCATTTTGGGATTGCGATGTCCGCTTTCGGAGTAGCTTTTATTGGAAACATTTGGGCGTTGACGATGTTCGGCATCGGTTTATTGCTGAGAGGCTATTCTGTGCAATTATTTGGAATCGATTTGAACGAATTATATATTCCCCATGGCATGATGATTGGCGCTGGGATTGTTGCCCTTTTGCAGTTCGTCATGACGTTGGTGCGATCAAACAAAGAAAAAGTGAAACAGCATGTCGAAGGAGACCATATCTATACACGTTCTGAAGCAGATGCCAAAAGAGGTTTCGGCATCGGTTTTGTGCTTTATCTTGGAGGTGCCGCTTTGGTGGCGGTCCTGGGCGGCATCGTAGCGGATATGCCGTTATGGCAAACGCTTTTGTTTGTCCTATTCGCAGCATTTGCAGCGCTTGTCAGTGAAATCATCGTCGGAATTGCAGCAATGCATTCGGGCTGGTTCCCTGCCTTTGCCGTGACTTTGATCGCTTTGCTGATCGGAATGATGTTAGGCTTCCCGCCAGTGGCTTTAGCATTGTTGACAGGATTTACAGCAGCAACAGGTCCAGCATTTGCTGATTTAGGCTATGACTTCAAATCCGGTGTCATCATCCGTAAAGGCGCTGACATCGCCGCCGAGCTGCATGGCCGCCGCCAGCAATTGAAAAGTTCCCTGATCGGTTTTGCCGTCGCAGTGGCAATGGTCAGCATCTTTGCCCAATCATTTTTCGAGCAGGATCTTGTGCCGCCGGTCGACCGTGTATATGCGACAACTATTGAAGTGGGGTTGACGGGTGATGTCGGCATGCTATTGCTCCTATGGGCTATTCCAGGTGCCATCATTCAATTAATTGGTGGACCGAAAAGGCAATTGGGAATCATGTTATCAACGGGTCTATTAATTGTCAATCCGATTGCCGGTTGGGCAGTAATAATCGGAATTCTTATCCGCATTACGATTTTGAAAGTCAAAGGGCCGGAAGCGGAAAATGCCATGTATACAACAGCAGCAGGATTTATCGCCGGAGATGCTATTTACAGCTTCTTTACGTCGATTTGGAAAGCAAGATAAGGGGGAGAAGAAATGTTAACCAAAATTTTAACGATTGAAGATGCAGTAAACGCGGTGTACGGAGGATGTATCCTTGGCGGTGGAGGTGGAGGCTGGATCAAAGACGGCCTTGAAAAAGCGGAACTGATTTTTGAATCGGGCTCTCCACGCTTAGTATCAGTAGAAGAGCTGAATGATGATGATTTCATCGCGTGCGTTTCTCTTGTCGGTGCACCTTCCGCTAAAGAGCAGTTTGTGAGTGCTGAGCAAATGGTGGATACGGTGCTCCGTATGCAAAAGGAATTCCCTAAACCATTAAAAGCCTTGATGACAAACGAAAATGGTGCGGCAACAACGATTAACGGATGGCTGCAAGCTGCCATGACTGGATTGCCTTTTCTGGATGCGCCATGCAATGGGCGCGCTCATCCAACAGGTTCGATGGGATCGTTGAACTTATCGGAACTGGAAGGTTATGAATCGATCCAAACCTTTTCAGGTGGTGCCGGAGCGAAAAAAGTGGAAGGGGTCGTTACAGCTTCCCTTGATTTATCATCGAGTGCTATCCGCTCGCTATCCGTTCAAGCGGGGGGGATGGTTGGCGTATGTCGCAATCCGGTTGATGTTGCTTACATTAAAGAAAATGCCGCCATTGGCGGGATTACACAAGCTATTGAATTAGGAGCCGCATTCTTGGGAGCTCCTGAAGGGCCGGAGCGAATTGAAACGGCAGCTTCCTATTTGAAAGGACGCATCATCCATTCGGGCAAAGTAAGTAAATTTGAACTGAAAGCAATTAACGGCTTTGATGTCGGTTTTGTCCAAATTGACGATTTAGAACTGACCTTCTGGAATGAATATATGACCGTTGAAATGAATGGTGAACGCAGAGGGACTTTCCCGGATTTGATCATGACGTTTAATGCGGATACGGGAATGCCGATCGTCAGTGCAGAAATTGAAGATAATATGAATATCGCTGTAATCTCAGTGCCTAAGGAAAATTTAAAGTTAAGCTCTACAATGTTCAACTTAAAATTATTGAAAGCAATCGAACCGATCGTCGAAAAGAAAATCATCTAAGGGAGTGGAGCTCATGGCTTTAAAAGACACAATGGCCGTCTTGGAACTATTGGACGACTCAAAAGCAAGCGGAAAAAATGTAGTGGAATTATTCAAAGACTTCGAATTTGCCGAAGCAACATACCAGACAGTCACAGGAGAAAAAGGGAACACAGACTTTGTGAAAATTCTTATTAAAGGAACGGAAGGTAAAGCGGATGGAGGAAATGCTCCTACTTTTGGAGTGGTCGGGAGATTAGGCGGGCTAGGTGCAAGGCCGGCACGAATCGGTTTTGTATCAGACGGCGATGGTGCAGTCGCCGCTGTAACCACTGCTTTGAAATTGGCGAAAATGTCTGTAAGAGGCGACCGGTTACCGGGAGATGTCTATATTACAACGCATATTTGTCCGGATGCGCCGACTCAGCCGCATGAACCTGTCGATTTCATGGGATCTCCCGTAGATATCTTAAGCATGAACAAGTACGAAGTATTGCCTGAAATGGAAGCTGTGCTTTCCATAGATACGACAAAAGGCAATAAAGTCATCAATCACCGGGGCATTGCCTTATCCCCGACTGTAAAATCGGGCTATATCCTGAAGTTCAATAATGAATTGCTGCGCATCATGGAAATGACAACCGGCGAACTGCCTGTAACTTTTGCAGTGACGATGCAGGATATAACGCCATACGGTAATGATGTCTATCATATTAATAGCATCCTTCAGCCAGCTGTCGCAACCCAGGCCCCAGTGGTCGGCCTTGCCATAACGGCAAAATCAGCGGTTCCAGGGTCAGGGACAGGGGCAACGCATGAAGTGGATATTGCTCAGGCAGTCCGTTTTGCAATTGAAACGGCAAAAGAATTTACCCAAGGCCAGATTGATTTCTATGATAGGAATGAATTTAATCATCTTGAAAGCTTATACGGTTCTATGCGCCATCTCCAAACATACGGAGAAGCTGAATCATGACACGCTCAAAAGTTGGTGTTTTGACGATTGGACAGTCACCGCGTACTGATGTAACGCCTTCTATTCAGCGTATTTTAGGTGAGGGAGTTGGCATCATCGAAGCAGGAGGATTGGACATTTTAAAGGACGATGAAATGCATTTGGTTTCCCCGGGAACTGTAGACACGATCTATATCTCTAAATTAAGAAACGGCGCATCGATTAAAATTGGGAAATCGAAACTGTTGCCTTTGCTGCAAGATGAACTGAGTCGATTAGAAGAGCAAACAGAGGTCACAATCATGCTGTGTACGGGCGATTTCCCGAGCCTTACAGCTGCTAAGCCGATTATTTATCCGGATAAAATTTTAAATGCGACCGTACAGTCTTTGATGGACAATGGTACGCTTGGACTGATTATCCCGTTGGAAGAACAACGGGGAAGCTTGCTGGAAAAATGGCATCAACCTAATATAGAACTGAAAACTGAAGTGGCTTCGCCCTATGAGGAAAGCGACATACGTGGAGCAGCTCAAAAACTGAAAGAACAGGGCGTTTCCGTCATTGTCATGGATTGCATGGGCTACAACGAATTTCATAAAGAAGAAGCGGTAAAAGGAAGCGGCTTGTCTGTCCTATTGCCGAGGACTTTAGTGGCTCGCATCGCTGCAGAATATTTAAGTTAGTAGATCCGGCGTGCCGGATCTTTTTTGGTAGGAGGAGTTAGATGCCAATAATCGCTTTGCTGAGTTTGAGTTTGTTGTGGGGTTCCACTTTCTATTTGACGAAGATGCTGCTGCCCGATTTCCATCCGGTATCAATTGTCTTTTTTAGATGTCTATTTGGCGGTCTTGCTTTGCTTCCTTTTTTCATATGGCAAAAAAGAAAAGATGAATTTAAAAGAGTTCCCCTGCTGATTTTTATTTCCCTTATCAGTGCAGGTGTTCCATGGACTTTCATGAGTATCAGTATGGGTGGACTTGATACCACCGTGAGTTCTGTGTTGAATGCTACTGGACCGATTTTTGGGATTTTGCTGAGCAGCCTGATTTTTAAAGTAAAGGTGAGCAGGCAAGAAGTTTTAAGTGTATTGATTGGCTTCGCCGGCATTGCCATTGCTTTTCTTATCGGTTCCGAAGAAGCAATCGATTTTCAAATGAGCAGTGCAATGCTCTTATTATTTTCGGTTAATATGTATGCGCTATCAGCCGTTTTGGCAGGGAAATATTTAAAGGGATACTCTGTTGTCACCATTTCTTTTGTTGCGATGGCGGTTGGAACCGTTTTCACTAGTTTTTTTATGCTTTCAATAGACCCATCAAGCTATAAAGGCCTGTTCAATTCGACAAATTTAATGCTCTTTTTACTATTAGGGGTTTTCAATTCAGGTCTCGGCAATATTCTTTTTTATTATTTAGTCAAAAATGGCGGGGCGGTTTTCGCTCTGCTGATTACTTATTTGATGCCTTTCACTACGCTGATTTTAGGCGTATTCCTATTACATGAACCACTTGGCGGAGGAACGCTTATCGCATTGTTTTTTGTGCTGGGTGGACTATATCTTTCAAAAAGGGGCAAACGAACATGACGGATTTTAATGCGACAGTTAAAAAGTTGATGAACGGTAATTTTTCATTGGACAAGAAAAGCTCGATATTGGTGCTGGCTGACCAAAGTACGATGTCTCTAGGCATTAAATTTGCCGAGGCGTTGAAAAAAGATGAATGGAAAATCGAAATTCATATTATGGAAGATCGAATGAAATCGGGTGAAGAACCTCCAGAGGAAACGGCAAATCTCATGTTGAATTTTGATGCGGTATTTTGTCTGACCAAACATTCCTTAACGCATACAGTCGCCAGAAAAACAGCAAATGCAAAAGGCATCAGCGTCATCACGATGCCAGGCATAACGGAAGATATGTTTTTAAACGGGGCGATGAGTGCCGATTACAGCAAGGTGGAAAAAGAGACGATAGAGATGACGGAAAAATTAACAAAAGCTAGATCTTTATCTATCCAGACGGGCAACGGACTGAGGCTGAAAATTGAAATGGACGGCCGCGATGGGGTGCCGAGTACCGGCGTTTTTAAAGAAAAAGGCGCTTCCGGCAACCTTCCTTCTGGGGAGGCATATATTGCACCAGTAGAAGGGAAGTCGGAGGGGGAAATTGAAATCAATGGCTCTATAGCTGGAATAGGCTTGGTGCAGGAACCTATCATACTGACCATTGACAAAGGGCGTCTGATAAAAGCGACCGGTGAACAAGGAGGAAAGTTGCTGGAACTGCTGGGAGATGGCGATGGCCGTCTTCTTTGTGAACTTGGCATCGGAACGAATCATGCCGCCCGTGTCATTGGAAATATCCTCGAAGATGAAAAAGCCTATAATACGATTCATGTCGCATTCGGCTCCAACCACACGTTTGGCGGAGTGATCAAAACAAACGTCCATATTGATTGTGTGACACGAAATCCTAAACTGGATTGGGAATAAGAATATTGCTTCAATAATCAAAGAGAAACCCATGACTCTGCCCTAAAGTTAAGCAGTCAGAGTCATGGGTTTTTCCGGTTTAGGTTAGCGATTGCACAAGTTCTTTTGATAGTTTACTTTCATTCCATTTCTTAAAAATACTAAGAAAAAATTCTGTGATGGATGTTTTCTGAATTTTTAATAAATATTATAGATTTTACTAACTTTCGCTTGTAGAATGGAACTAACAACCAATCGATCCAGTAAAGGAGTGGCGCTATGAAAAAGCTCTTGTCTCTCGTCATCGTTTTGCTTTCTTTATTCCTGGCTTTGCCTGCAGCGGCAGCGGCTCCCGACTTGCCGAAATCGCATGCATTCTATGACGAAATGACGTATTTAATGGAAAAAGGCGTCGTCAGCGGTTATTTGGACGGCACCATGAAACCGGATACGGAAGTGACGCGGGCGCAGGCGGCAGTCATGATCGGCCGCTTGAAAGGCTTTAGCGGTGCGAAGCAGGCGACACCGTTCAACGATGTGCCGAGCGCCCATTATGCGAGCGGCTATATTGCAGAAGCGGCAAAAGCGGGCTATTTGAAAGGCTACGGGGACGGAACGTTCCGTCCGAACGCGCCCATTATCCGCGGAGACATGGCCATGATCGTCGAGCAGGTCTTTGATCTGACGTTCACGTTCAATTCTTCTTTCAAAGACGTCGGGCCGAATGCGGCCTATTCCGAAGCGATCCGCAAGATCCTGGCCGCCAACATTACGATCGGCTATCCGGACAATACCTTCCGTCCGCGCCAAGCGGTCACGCGAGGCCAATTTTCTGCGTTTCTCGCACGGGCACTTGAACCGAAATTTAAAAACGATGCGGCGATTCCCGATTCCTATATGAAAGACAAAACGAAAACCTATACGTACCAAATGTCTGACGGCACGACCGCGGTCCATCGTTTTCAGAATGTGCCGAACCGCGACGGCCTCGTTTACGGGTTTATGTGGACAGCACAGATCGACGGTGGTTCCTACGAATACCTGGAGCTCGAAAACTACAACATCTTTGCATTCGGCTATCCGTATTCCGAATACGACGTTGCCCTCGCTTATCCGGTTCGCGTCGGCAAAACTTTTGATACTGGACTCGGCGATGAAATCATTAAAAACACCATTACCGGAGTGAATAAAACCGTTGTCACCAAGTACAAAACTTTCACGAACGCAACAGAAGTGATGACGCAAAATGGCCTGAGATACTATATGGTCGAAGGCTATGCGACCGTCAAGTCGATCAACGCACAAGGCCGAGTGGAATTGGAGCTCGTGAATGTGCGGTAAGGGTTTATAGATGCAAAAGAGTCCAGCTTCGGCAGTTGCGCGGAGCTGGACTCTTTTGTATGGTGAATATACAGGAGGTGAGGAGATGTTCGGAAAGAATAATTTGGTGCTTGTGTTGGAAGATTACGATTTGTCGTTCAGTGTACGGCTCATGGACCGGGACGGGCTTGTCTACAGCGATAACCGTTTCATGGAGAAGCCGTCGCTGTCAAAAATCCGTTCATTGGTCAGCGCACTCACACAGATTTTCGGCAACTTCAACCGCGTCACCTACAGCAAGAACTTCCAAAAGGTCTGGGACCACGAAGCGAGGCCTGATGCTTTCGGCAAATTTCTGGCCGAAATGTTCACATCGCATGAAGCGGCTGATCCAAAATATTCGACGTGGGAACATTTCAGCGAATTCCTGACCGAGCAGAAGCGGGAAGCGAAGAACAAGCGGCTTGGGGATTTGCCTTTTTGAACAATTCAAATGAAAAAAGCAGCCAGCATCATGGATTCGCTGGCTGCTTGAACAGTTTGTTTCGTTCATTCGTTTTTACAGCGCAGCCATCCCGCCGTCAATGCGGTACTGCGAGCCGGTGATAAATGTGCTTTCGTCTGATGCCAGGAAGACAACCAGGCTTGCAATATCGCTGGACTCGCCGTAGCGGCCAAGCGGAATGCTTTTCGCCATCGTCGCTTCGTCTGCGCCAAGTCCGGTTTCAAGCGACCGCATCATCCGGGTGTTGACTGGAGAAGGGTGGATCGAATTGACCCGGATGCCGTGCGGTGCGCTTTCGACAGCGGCCGCTTTCGTCAGTCCGACCACGGCATGCTTCGATGTGATGTACGGCGAAACGTTTGGCGAGCCGCCAAGTCCCGCGACCGAGGATGTATTGATGATGCTGCCGGATTTTTGTGCCGTCATGATCGGCAGGATGTGTTTCAAACCGAGAAATACGCCGCGAACGTTTACTGAAATGACTTGGTCAAAATCTTCTACTTTCTGTTCGGTAATCGGTGCGACTTTTCCTTCGATGCCGGCATTGTTAAAGAAGATATCGATTTTATTGAACGATTCGAGCGCTTTTGCGACATAGTTTTTCACGTCTTCTTCTTTCGAAACATCGGCTTGGACCGTTAAGACATTTTCGCCTAATTCACTTTTCGCGTCCGCTAAAGCGTCTTCAAAAAGATCGACCAATACAACAGAAGCCCCTTCGTCTAAAAAGCGCTTGGCTGTCACTTTGCCGATGCCGCCAGCCCCCCCGGTAATCACTGCTACTTTATTCTCCAATCTTCCCATGGATCATCCCTCCTCTGATTTGTCGGAATTCATAAAAAATATGTACTCCGTCTTTCATTCTATCCCTTTCATTTATTTATTCAAATGGAAAGCCTGCGGGATGCGTTTTCAACTTGCCAGCCCGGGTAAATAAATAAAAACGTGCGAGGAGGAATCCAATATGGCTGAACACGGAGAATCAGGCATCGACAAATTTGCGAAGAAGGCGAAGCAAATGGTTCGGGGCGATAAAGATCCGGATGCGTTGACGGATAAAAATTTCCAGAATGCACCGGATGAAGGGTCGGAAGACGTGCCGACAGAAGACAAGATCATTGAAGACCACCGGACCGGGGAAAAGACTTTTGTGAAGAATGAAACAAAGCGATAGGCTCTCCACAATAATAATTGAGAAGCATGAACCGATGGAGGTTCATGCTTTTTTTAGTGCAAAAACCGCTATCAAAAGATGTGCTTGACGGAATCTCGTTCGATTGATAATATTTTAATAATTAAAAATTTTCATTTAATATAGTAATTTCGTCATTTATCTAGACGGTTTTGCAAGGGATTAAGTAATGGTTTTAATGGGTGGGAGAAATGTATAGAGATAAAGGGGGAAACAACAAATGAAGAAAAGGTCGATGATCAGTTTCGTATTGATGGGCGCACTGTCGCTCGCACTGGCGGGATGCGGGGAAGACGACACGGCAAATGGCAGCTCAGGGGATTCCGGCGGCGAGAAAGAAAAGCTGCGCCTCGTCACAGACGGCGCGTATGCTCCAATGGAATACTTGGACAATGGTGAAATTACGGGCTTTGGGATAGACTTCGCAGAAGCGGTGGTGGAAGAAGCCGGCTATGAAGCGGATATTGAAGTCATCGGCTGGGAACCGATTTTTGTGGAGATTGAAGGGAAAACGGCCGACCTTGCCGTATCGTCCATCACGATTAATGACGAACGGAAAGAAACATACGATTTCTCTGTTCCTTACTACTTGTCTACGAACATGATCATGGTGCCGGAAGACAGTGATGTAGAAAGCGGCGAAGACTTGAAAGGCAAGAAAATCGCGGTGTTGAACGGTTCGACTGGCCAGGAAGCGGCTGAGACGATTGCCGGTGAAAACAGCACCGACGTCTTGAAATTCGCGGACAATAACTTGGCGATCCAGGAACTTTTAGCTGGAGGAGCGGATGCTGTAATTGCCGACAATACGATTGTTGAATATTATACGCAAATGAACCCTGAGCAGAAGCTGAAAGTTGTTCCGGACGACGATTTTGCAGAGGAATTCTACGGCATTCTGTTCCCGAAAGGCAGCGAGCTGAAAGCGGATTTCGACGAAGCGATCAAAGCCATTATCGATAATGGCACCTATACGGAAATCTATCAGGAATGGTTCGGCAACGAACCGGATCTTGAAGCCTTAAAAGCGCAGCAAGAATAGAACCGCTCCAATTGCGTAGCTCCGATTGCCGGTGTTGCGCAATTTTTGTCAGGAAGATTTGCAGGCGCGGAATAAAGAAAGAGAGGGCGATTTATGGATTTTCGGATGGATTTGATCATCGATTACATGCCTTTTTTCCTGAAAGGCGCACTATACACGATTGGCGTTTCACTTGTCGGCATCTTGCTTGGAACCATTTTAGGGCTTTTAATCGGCATGGGGAAAATCATGCGCAACAAATTGCTGGCGCTGCCATTTATCCTCTACATCACCTTTTTTAGGGGGACGCCCTTATTCGTCCAAATCTTATTGATTCACTTCGGGTTGATCCCGCTCGTTCTCGGACAGACCAATGCCATTGTCGCCGGAATTGTGGCGTTGACGCTGAACGCGGCCGCCTATATCGCTGAGATTTTCCGTGCGGGCATCCAGTCGATCGACCGGGGGCAAATGGAAGCGGCGCGGTCGCTTGGGCAAACGCATGTCCAGGCGATGCGCTACGTCATTTTGCCGCAGGCGTTCAAGCGGATGGTCCCGCCGCTTGGCAATGAATTCATCGTCTTATTGAAAGATTCTTCGCTCCTCGCCGTCATCACCGTACCGGAACTGATGTACTGGGGACGTGCGTTTCAGGGGCAATATTATAAGATTTGGGAGCCTTACTTGACGGCAGCGCTCATCTACCTCATCTTGACGCTGTCGATGAGCTATCTGTTGGGCCGTTTAGAAAAGAGGTTGGCTACAGAATGATCAAAGTCGTCAATTTAAAGAAAACATTCGGAGATAACGAAGTCCTAAAAGACATTTCTGTGGATATTCAGCCGAAAGAAGTGGTCGTTGTCATCGGCCCTTCCGGTTCCGGGAAGTCAACTTTCCTCCGCTGCATCAATTTGCTTGAGAGCATCACGGACGGACACGTCTACATCGAAGGCGTTGACATCACGGATAAAAAGACGAATATCAATAAAATCCGGACCGATGTCGGCATGGTGTTCCAGCAATTCAACTTGTTTCCGCATCGCACGGTTTTAGAGAATATCACGATGTCGCCAATCAAGGTGAAAAAGGAAAGCCCGAAGGTCGCGAAAGAGAAGGCCTTGGTTTTATTGAAGAAAGTCGGGCTTGTTGAAAAAGCCAATGCCTACCCGGATTCCCTGTCCGGCGGCCAAAAGCAGCGCGTCGCGATTGCACGCGCCCTCGCGCTTGAGCCGCGGATCATGCTGTTTGATGAACCGACTTCCGCACTCGATCCGGAAATGGTCGGGGAAGTGCTGGAAGTGATGAAGCAGCTCGCGATCGAAGGCATGACCATGATCGTCGTCACGCACGAAATGGGCTTTGCCCGGGAAGTGGGCGACCGCGTCTTGTTCATGGATGGCGGCTACATCGTCGAAGAAAATGTGCCGTCTGAATTGTTTGCTCGGCCGCAGCATGCACGGACGAAGTCGTTTTTGAGCAAGGTGCTGTAAACAGAAAAGCTCTTGGAGAAATCCGGGAGCTTTTATTCGTGGATTACCAAGAAAACGTTTAATGGCAAGGAAGGATGGGAACGTAAATAAAGGATAGATAGATTTAGACGGGTTTGGTAAGCCGCTAATTCTTCCGATACTTATAGATTAAAGGAGCTGGAATCGATGAGCATGCAGCATATTGTTGCTTCTGATTTAGTGCGCGACGAATACGGAAATTACTACGAAGTCGTCGGCGCGCATATGGAGGGGGACACCTTGAAAGCACTTGAAGTGTCCAATCTTTATTTTGAAAAATCATTCCAAGTTCAGATGAACGATGCTTACAAGGACAAACCGGTTGGGGTTTTGGTCCAAGAGCATATGAATGCCTACATCGAAGCGATTGAAAAAAACAATCGTCCGATATACGGAATCCGTGATTTGATGGTCAATAAGATCAAAGTCTATGCAGTTGATGTGACAAAACCGCATCCAAAACGCAACGTCACCGTCTAAGCGACTGGAGCCGCCTTCCTAACTGGGAAGGCGGTTTTTAATTTTAGAAGATATTTTACGATTATATTGGTTTCCCTGCTTTTTGCCATTTCACGTTTAACGCGCAGGCAAGCGGGAAAAGAAACATAACTAAAAAATAAGAATGGAAAATATAAACTATTCGAAAGAAGGGTTTCTATTTGGGCTTAAATCCGATTGTATTAGTCATTGTTATTTTCATGATCAGCATTGTCTATGTCACGTTGTCGACGGTCCGCATGATTTTGATGATGAAAGGCTACCGTTATTTGGCGGCTGCCTTGTCTATCGTTGAGGTCATTATTAACATTCTCGGTCTAGGCTTGGTATTGGAGAACATTTCGCAAATCCAAAACTTGATTTCCTATGCGGTCGGTTTCGGTGCCGGAATCGTGGTCGGCTCCATTATCGAAGATAAATTGACCTTAGGCTATGTGACGGCAACTGTCGTTTCGCCGGATAACTCGGATCACCTTGCCAAGCAATTGCGTGAAGAAGGCTACGGTGTCACAGATTGGGAAACCAACGGACATGAGGGGCCGCGCCGCTCGCTTCAAATCTTGACTCCGAAAAAACGGGAGCTGAAGCTCTATCAGACCATTAAGGAATTGGAGCCGCAGGCATTTGTCGTAGCGAACGATTCCAAGACGATCCATGGTGGTTTCTGGATCCGCACCGTTCGCCGCGGTAGATTATTTAATTAAAAAAAACCATTCTCGGTTTTAAATCGAGAATGGTTTTTTGCGTTCTTTGATGAGATTCCAGCTTTCAGTTAAATAGAAAGAACGTAGCGGACTTCCGATTGGGTGGTCCGTTTTTTGTGGCAAAGTTTATCGTTTCCTTCTTGCACTATTCCCATTTCTTTCGACATTCATTCTATTCTAATCGGCACTAATTTCATTTTTACTGACACTATATCAGTTTCTTCTTACTATTGAACCACGCCAGGTCAAATAAGGGGTTTAGATGACGAAGCGATAGATAAGGAACCTGCTTGATCGCCAATTTAACGGTTCGATAGTTTCTTCTTTTGCCGGCATTTGGAATTATCCAAGAACTTGCTATTTTATGACAATATTCATAAAATATAGGGAGAACTTGTAAATGAAAAGGGGGTGCGAAGATTGAAGCTGAATGTAGAACAACGCAGGATTGTGGAACTGGAACCATCTGGGCCGATGCTTGTAAAAGGGGTAGCAGGGTCTGGAAAAACCACGGTTGCAATCCGCCGTATCAATTTTTTAAAAGAACATTATTGCCACGAATCTGACGATAAGATTTTGATGGTCACTTACAATAAAACGCTGCTCAATTACATACGCCATCAATATGCCCGTATGGCTGATTCTGATGATGAGTCTGGACTGCAACTTTTCACTTCGGACGCAGAAGTGGACATTTCCACAATTGATAGTTTAATGTACAAAGAATTTATGCGCTATCAAAATCGGCTGCACAAGAAAATAGAAATTGCACCACCCGATCAAATGCATAAGATGATGGTCCAGGCGATTCACCTGGCAAAGAAATCATATCCAGAGATAAAACTATTGTCGCCCAAAAATAGTAAGTTTCTTTTAGAAGAAGAGGAATGGATGCAAGCTTGTGCCATAAGGGAACTGGAGACGTATCAATCAGCTGACCGGATTGGACGAGCTTCTGGCGATGGAAGCACTCCGCAAAAGCTGTTAAAGAATTCGAAGCTTCGAGAAGCTATATTTGAAGTGTGCACGCTATATAAAAATCTATTAGAAAAAGACAATTTAATCAGCTACAAACAGATGAATCTATTGGCATTAGAAGAAATTCGGCGCAGACAAACAGGCAAATACACGCATATCCTCATTGATGAAAGCCAAGACTTGACGCGTGTCCAGCTGGAATTTCTGAAGGAGCTGTATAAGGAAAAAGAATATTCTTCGCTAATGTTTGTGGCGGATAACACGCAGAGTATTTATACACAATCATGGCTTGGGAAAGGTAGGCCTTATACGACCATCGGTTATGATATGAGCGGGAAATCGCGGACGTTAAGTAAGAACTACCGGACGACAACAGAAATTTCGACCGCTGCTTTTCATTTAATCGAAGCAGATGAACATATCCGATCGAATGTCGATTTCGTCAAGCCGGCTTTGATTGATCGGCATGGCCACCCGCCAATTTACCGTTTTTTCCTTACCTCGGACCAACAACTGCAGTTTTTGATAAATGAAATCAATATCTTGAAGAATGATTATGCGTTATCGGAAATTTGCATTGTGGCGAAAGGGAACCGTTATATCGAAAATGTTGCAATCGGTTTGGAGCAGGCGGGGATTCCTAATACAGTCCTTCAACGCAGCGAGCCGGATTTCGAGAGCGATAACGTCAAACTTGTCACGATGCATTCGATAAAAGGGCTTGAGTTCAAAGTCATTTTCTTAATTGATTTGAATAGTGGATTGATTCCGATGGAAGTATATGCAGATGAAGAGGATCAAAAAACGGTGGATTCGGATGAAAGAAAGCTGATGTATGTCGGCATGACGCGTGCAAATGAATTATTGTATATGTCCTCGGTTAAAAAGCCTTCAAAATTTATCAAGGAGATCGACCGAAAGCATCTGCGGATGAAAAAAGATGCTGCTCTTCGGCCGTTTCAATCAATCAGCATGGCAGAATATCAATTAACGAATCAGTTAGTGGATCTCCACTCCAAGGAAGAAGTCATCAGGCAATGGCTGATCCGGGAATTAAAGGAGACTTACGGCTACCCGTTGGAATTATTGGAACTGGAATTTCCAGTCCAACAATTCTCGAAAAAAGGCTATTGCGATATAGCTGTATTGGTTTATTCGGGAGGGCAAGCCAGTCCGTATATCATTGCAGAAGTTAAGCGTTTCGGGAGTGGAATCGACGAAGCGTTAAAACAGTTGAAGTCTTATCTTGAAGCTGATGGAAGAGCGTTTTACGGCATCGCAACAGATGGGCTTGAACTTAAAATCATCGATCGAAATGGCGAAGAAGTTCAAGACTTGCCAAAATGCCGCGCGCAGTTCTTGCCGGAAACGAAAAATAAACAACAGTATTTAAACCTGAAGAATAACCGTCAATACGAATACGCCGTGGACCATGACGAAGCAGATCAAATCGAAGTGAAAGAATCGGGACAGGAAGTCATTATGCAAGTACATGAGAAAGTGAGAGTCCCTTTGCTCGGCAATGTCGCTGCTGGGATTCCGATTCTCGCAGCCGAATCCTTCGAGGCCGAAATCTATTTGCCGCGTGATTGGGTGGTTTCGCCGAACGAAACATTTGCACTCACAGTCACAGGCGACAGCATGACCGGGGCAGGCATTGAAAAGGGCGACCAAGTCATCGTCCATCAGCAAACGACAGCTTCAAGCGGTGATATTGTCATCGCTGTCATTGACCAGGAAGCAACCATGAAAAAATACATGCCGATGGGCAGCAATATTCTCTTAATGTCTGAGAACCCTGCGTACGAACCTATTATGATGCGGAGCGAAGATGTGCATATTAATGGTCGGGTGATTGGAATTTTGAAAAAATAAATGAGAAGCGGATTGCATACATGCAGTCCGTCTTTTTGTTGTTTGGGGGAGCTCTTCTTGAATTGTGTCAGACTCTACATGAATTGTGACGAGTTCTTCTTGAATTGTGTCGGCTTCTACATGAGTTATGCCGGATTCTTCTTGAATTGTGTCAGTTCTCTCCAGCATTTGGTTCCTTTCACCAAAACAAAAAATCTTCCAATTCATTCGAATAATTGGTTTAATCCAATGAGATATTTATATAATAGAAGAAGATTGATGATTTTATTTGGCAAAGGGGATGGCATCATGGAAAAAACAGCTTATGAAATAGAGGAAATCACCATCAGCGACATCCAGCAAGTGTTCAAAAACGGCGAACTGTCTTCGGTGGAACTGGTGCAAGCATACTTGGACCGCATTGAGCAATTCGACAAGAACGGTCCGAAAATCAATTCGGTTTTATCGATCAATCCGGACGCGCTTAAAATCGCAGCGGAATTGGATGAAATGCGCGGACAGGATGGGCAAGGGCCGCTTTACGGCATTCCGGTCCTATTGAAAGACAATATCGATACCGTGGATGCGATGCCGACGACGGCTGGAACCGTTGCGCTCAAAGAAAATTTTGCGCGAAAAGATGCGTTTGTTGCGGCGCAGCTCCGGAATGCCGGAGCGATCATCTTAGGCAAAGTCAACATGAGCGAATGGGCGTATTTCATGACGGAAAATGTGCCGAGCGGCTTCAGCAACCTCGGCGGCCAAGTGTTGAATCCTTATGGTGTCGGTGTGTTTGAAGCGGGGAGTGTCGGCGGTTCGAGTTCAGGGACGGGTGCAGCCATCGCTTCGAATTTCGCGGTGGTCGGCATCGGGACGGAAACTTCGGGTTCGATTTTAAGTCCGTCCAGTGCCAATTCACTTGTCGGCATCAAACCGACTGTCGGCTTGATCAGCCGCACAGGCATCATCCCCATTGCAGAAAGCCAGGATACCGCTGGACCGATGGCGCGCACAGTCGCAGATGCGGCAATTACGCTTGGCGTTTTAACTGGCGTTGACGAAGAAGATCCAGCGACCTCCCGAAATGAAACCCATGCACTATCAGATTACACACCGCATTTAAAAGTGGACGGCCTGAATGGTGCACGTATTGGTGTGGACCGCGCATTGCTTAGCGAAATCGGAAAAGAAGAGCGCGACTTGATGGAACGCGTCATGATTGAACTCGCGGAACTTGGCGCAGAAATAATCGATGTCGAAATTCCGCAGGTCGATGCGAGATCCGAGGTGCTTTGGTACGAATTCAAGCGCGGCGTTAATGCTTACTTGGGCAAAGTTTCAAGCGACGTGCCCGTTAAATCTTTGGAAGACGTCATTGCGTTCAATAAGGAAAAGCCGGAAGAGCGGATGAAGTACGGCCAAGTGGAATTGGAGAAAGCACAAGCGTTGAGTGACGATCCGAAAGATCCGACATATGTCTTCCACCGTGAAACGGATATCCGGATTTCCCGCAGCGAAGGAATCGATGCGGTAATGGCGGAACACAATTTGGACGCTTTATTATTTGAAAACAACCGTGGAGCGGCACTGCCGGCAAAAGCAGGCTACCCGTCGATTACGGTGCCGGCTGGCTACACGAGCACCGGTTTGCCGGTAGGCGCAACCTTTTCAGCAAAAGCATACAGCGAACCAAGATTGATCGAACTTGCCTATTCGTATGAACAAGCGACGAAAAAGCGCAAAGCGCCGGTATTCGAATAAAACAAAACAGCCGCTGGAGGAATCGCATTCCTTCCAGCGGCTGTTTATTGTTTAACGTACGTTCATTTCATTCGGATGAGAGCCTTTGCGGCGGTTCTTATTCAATGCATGTATCTGTTCCATTTCATCGGATGACAACTCGAAATCGAAGACTTGGAAGTTTTCTTCAATGCGGGAAGGTGTCACGGATTTTGGAATCACGATTGTTTGGTTCTGTAGGTGCCAGCGCAGCACAACTTGTGCCGGTGATTTCTGGTGCGCTTCGGCGATTTTTTGGACGGTTTCGTCTTGCAGCACTTCGCCGCCTTGATCCAGCGGACTCCACGCTTCAACAAAGATGTCGTGTTTTGCACAGAACGCTTTCAATTCGGTTTGAGCCAAGTACGGATGGCATTCCACTTGGTTCAGTACAGGCTTTACGTCGCATTCCGAAAGCAAGCGCTCCAAATGCTCGATTTCAAAGTTGCAGACGCCGATCGCTTTAACGCGGCCGTCGTTGTACAGTTTCTCCAACGCTTTGTATGTATCCACATACTCGTCGAATTGCGGAGTCGGCCAGTGGATCAAGTACAAGTCCACGTAATCCAACCCTAAACGTTCCAAGCTTTCGTCGAAAGCACGCAACGTGTTTTCATAGCCTTGGTCGCTGTTCCAGACTTTCGTCGTGATGAACAATTCTTCGCGCGGAAGGCCAGCGTCTTTGATCGCTTTGCCGACGCCTTTTTCGTTCTGGTAAATCATTGCTGTATCGATTGAGCGGTAGCCCGCTTTCAATGCATTTGCTACTGCGGCAGTAGCTTCATCATCCGGAACCTGCCACACGCCGAAGCCAAGCTGCGGCATTTTCAAACCGTTGTTTAATGTTACGTATTCCATTGTCCATTACCCCATTTCAAAATAAATTCAAGCGCTTTATTCGTTACCCTTTTAGTGTAATGAATAATCTTTTAAAACGCATTTACTTTGACTCACGAAGTATTAATAGCAGAAAATCTTTTTATTAAGAAAACCATTAAATAGTAGATGGTGATTTGAAATTTTAATAAATAACAAGTAGTACTGTGTTCATTAATGTAAGAAAGTAACAATAAATAGGCAAAAATAATCAAGTGGAATTCGGGGGATATAGTATAATCAAAAAGCGTTAATTTCAAAAAAAGAGATATGAGAAAAAATCTATTTAAAAAGAGGGAGAGCTAATGTTCAAAGGGCAATGGGTGAAAATTTTAGTGTTGCTTTTATTTATGGTATCGATTCCGTTTGTGCAATTTGCGAAGGCGGAAGGAGAAGCGATTTTACCTCAGAAGATCGAAGTGAACAAATCTTCCTTGCAGATTACAAGCAAGCAGACCGTGATATTATCAGCGGTTGTAGCACCTGCAGATTCAATGGATAAAACGGTTTTGTGGAAAAGTTCAAATCCGAAAGTAGCTTCAGTGGATGCAAAAGGAGCTGTAAAAGCGCTTAAAAATGGCACAGCCACTGTCACAGCATCGGCAAAAGGAAATCCGAAAGTCGAGAAAAAGATTGAAGTGAAAGTCTCGGATAAAATAGTGAAACTGGACAAGACCAGCTTGACTATTGTTAAAGGGCAAACGGCTTCAATCAAAGCAACCGTTTCGCCAATCGACAGTACCGACAAAGGTGTGACTTGGAAGACGTCAAACTATAAGATTGCGACAGTTGATAAAAATGGAAAGGTAGCTGCAAAAGCCACTGGCACCGTCAACATGACGGCAACTGTTAAAGGAGCAAAAGTGGCAACTGCTAAAGTCACAGTAAAAGCGCCGGTTTTAGCAACATCAGTAAAAGTAAGCAAGACGTCCGCAACATTAGCGAAAGGGAAAACGCTAAATTTAACGGCCACGGTTAGCCCGAGTTCAACAACGAATAAAAATGTTAACTGGCGGACTTCCAATGCAAAAGTCGCAAAAGTGGACAGCAAGGGCAAAGTTACGGCAGTAGGAAGCGGAACTGCCAAGATTACGGTCACAACTTCAAATGGAAAAACAGCGATTACAACGATTACTGTACCGAATGTCAAAACTTTAAGTGCCGGTAATTGGAAGGCAGGAAAAGATTTAACGCCAGGACGTTATAAAATCACAACAACTTCAGGTTCCGGAAATTTAATCATCGCTGAAAATGATTATGACCGTTTCATCAATGAGATTCTTTCAAGTGAAGACGATGGCTTCGGGGTTACTGCCGTCACAACGGATATCAAATCCGGTGACAGCATCAAAATAATGGGATTAAATAATGTCACTTTCACGCAAGTTTTCAATGTGAAAACAAATATTTTACATGCCGGTTACTGGACAGTCGGCAAAGATATTGCAGCTGGGAATTATCATATCACTACACCGAAAGGCTCCGGCAATCTAATTATGTATCGCGGAGACTATTTGCTGGTTAACGAAATTTTAGCGAACAAGCCGGATTATTACGAGGTTTCCAGTGTAACCACTACTTTAAAGAATAATGATCGCATATATATCGGCGGTTTGAATAAAGTTGTATTTACTAAAAAATAATTAAAGAAAAACGCACCCGTTTCTGCCACTCACAGGCAAAAAACAGGTGCATTTTTTATTTTGCAGCTTTGTAATTGTTGTACCAAGGCATCACGCCGCGGTCCATGTAAATATGGAAGAACCATTCTCCGGCAGCAAGCACCAGTGCGGATACGAGAGCAGGTGTCACCATTTCGGCCATGGTGCCGCTGATCAATTGGCCAACATACCAGATTACGAGAAAGGCTAGAACAAAATCGCAGACGGTCGCAATCGTATTGCGCGTCGACTGGTCATCCGCTTTGCCGGCATTTAGGAAAATCAGCAAATCGCCCATCAAGTAGGCAATCGCGGTCAGTCCCAAACTGATAATCAAGGTGTCGACAAAGGATACATCGAAGATCCACGTCAATACGATCAGTAAAACAGCAGTAATCATCACGAATTTAATGAAGAACGCAATCACATGATTCATTTTCCACTCTCCTTTAAAAAGTTTTAGTTATAAAACACTGTACCCAATTATACATAGAAATAAGCCAGCGCTTTTCATTTGAATAATTTTGCTAATTTTTATAAATATGAATGAGTTTTTATACTATTTAAATAAAAACTCAAAATAGTCTAACTAATTTGTCAAAACCTATTGATTATTTCGTGAATAATGGTAATTTATTAAAAAGAGTTATTATTCGAATCAGTGGTTCGATTATAGAACCACGGAAGGCAGGGGAAAAAATGAGTTCTAAGACAGTCGATAAAGCACTTAGCATTCTAGATGTTTTTACAGTGGAAACCCCTACGTGGGGGCTGCGAGAATTAGCACGGAATTTGGATATGAATCATACAATCGTTCATCGCATCTTAACGACGTTTGAAGATAAAGGCTATCTGTATTGCAACCCGGAAACCAAAAAATATGAGTTGGGAATCAAATTCATCGAACTGAATAATGTCGTCGAAGAGCATTTGAATATATCTACGATGATCCAGCCCATTATGAAAGAAATAGCAGTGAAAACTGGCGAAAGTGTAGTGCTGACTGTACTGGATGAAGAGGAAGGCGTTTTCGTGAAGATAGTTGAAAGTGAACAGAAGGTGCGATTCGCAGAATCTGTTGGAAAAAGGAGCGCGCTCTATATCGGAGCTTCCCATAAAATTATTTTGGCGCATTTGCCGGAAGAGCTTCAAAACAAGATTATAGATGAAGGAATTGAAAGCCAATCCAAACATATCCCTTCAAAAGAAAAATTGATGGCGAGGCTGGAAACCATCAAACGGGAAGGATGGTGTTTCAGTGAAGGAGAGACCTTCGATGACGTCGCTGCTTGTTCGGTTCCGCTGTTCGACAGCAAGCATCAGATTCTAGGATCGTTAAGCATCGCCGGTCCCAAATATCGCTTTTCTCAACAAGAAGGAGAAGAGAAGCTGCCGGCTTTACTCGAAAATGTAGAAAAGCTGAATTCCATTTTGAGCAAAGTCAATTTTCCTTCCCGGAGAAATTATTTAACCAAAAAGTTCATATGAAAAAGAGGTGAAGTTGATGGATAAAATTCTGGAAATCGATAACTTAGTTACGGCTTATCAAGGAAAAGAAGGATTCGTCCATGCGGTCGACGGGGTTTCCTTTGATTTGAACAGAGGAGAAACGGTTTGCATTGTCGGCGAATCCGGAAGCGGGAAAAGCGTAACATCGATGAGCATCATGCGGTTGGTCGAATTCGAAAACGGCACGATCAAAGAAGGCACCATTAAGTTCAACGGTGAAGACCTTGCCAAGAAAAGCAATGAAGAAATGCGGAAAATACGCGGATCCAAAATTTCCATGATCTTTCAGGAACCATTGACCGCGCTAAACCCGGTATTCACGATAGGAAAGCAAATTACCGAAGCCATTCTGTTCCATCATAAAGTCGGCAAAAAAGAGGCTTACCGAAGAGCGGAAGAGCTGGTGAGAATGGTCGGCATTTCAGATCCGCAAGCGCGTTTAAAGCAATATCCCCATGAACTTTCAGGCGGTATGCGGCAGCGGGTCATGATCGCGATTGCCCTGGCTTCCGAGCCGGAACTGCTCATTGCAGATGAACCGACAACGGCGCTGGATGTGACAATTGAAGCGCAGATACTGGAGTTGCTTCGGTCATTAAGAAGAGACCGCAATATGTCCATCATGCTCATCACCCATGATATTGGCGTCGCCGCTGAAATGGCTGACCGCATCATCATCATGTACGCCGGAAAAATCATGGAAATTTCAAAAACGCAAGACCTGTTTGATCAGCCTCTGCACCCGTATTCGAAAGGGCTGCTGGATTCGGTTCCGCGAATGGATGGGGAGCGGGGAGTGCCGCTCAACTCCATTAAAGGCTCAATTCCGAGGTTGAATGAAGTGCCTAAAGGCTGCCGTTTTTCGCCGCGATGCCCGTATGCCACCGAAAAATGCTATACGGAGATGCCGCCGCTTGAAGCTAGAGGCGACCGCCAAGTGGCTTGCTGGCACGTCGACCGGCTGCTGCAAGATGAATCCTTGAAGAACGAAATAAAAGGAGGTGGAATGGATGAATCAGGAGTTAAAGAACTCTCCTATTGAACCGAGCGAACCGCTATTGAAGATCGAAAATCTGAAGAAATATTTCCCCATTAAAGGAGGTGGTTATTTTAAAGGCAATAAGAAAGTTGTCAAAGCAGTCGATGGCGTCTCCTTTGAAATTTACAGAGGCGAGACATTGGGGCTCGTTGGAGAATCCGGTTGCGGAAAATCCACACTGGGCCGAAATATCTTAAGGCTGCAAGAGCCGACAGAAGGAAGAGTTTTCTTTAAAGAAAACGACATTTTGGCCTACCGCAGCCACGAAATGCGAAAACTGCGGAGGCAGATGCAGATCATTTATCAAGATCCATTCAGTTCGCTGAATCCCCGATTTACAGTAGGTGAAATTATTGGCGAGATGTTCGACATTCATGGCGTTGCGAAAGGCGCAGAAAAAGAAAAGAAAGTAAAAGAAATGATTGAACTGGTCGGATTAGATCCAAGCCGCTACCACAGCTATCCCCATGAATTCTCTGGCGGCCAGCGGCAACGCGTCGGCATTGCCCGTGCGTTGGCATTAAATCCGGAATTTGTAGTAGCGGATGAGCCGGTTTCCGCATTGGACGTTTCGGTTCAATCGCAAGTTATCAACCTGTTAATGAAACTAAAAGAAGAATTGGGCTTGACGATGCTGTTCATCGCCCATGGATTGAATGTCGTCCGCCACATCTCAGATCGTGTAGGTGTCATGTATTTAGGAAGGATTGTCGAACTTTCCGAAACGGATAATATATTCGATTATCCGGCGCATCCCTATACCGCAGCCCTGCTGTCCACCGTACCTGAAGCAGATCCTCGATTGAAAAAAGAACGTATTGTCTTAAAAGGAGAAGTTCCTTCTCCGGCGAACCCGCCAAGCGGCTGCCATTTCAGAACCAGATGTCCTCTAGCCACAGAGCGCTGTGCCAATGAAAGGCCGGAACTCGCGGAAGTTCGAGATAACCATTTTGCTGCATGCCACTACCCCCTAGAAAAAGGCCAAACTCTCAAAGAAGCAATCACATCCTTAGAACAAAGCCGTCAACCTGTCACTCAATAGTGTAGCGAATCCTATCAGAAACTGAAAACCCAATTTGAAGGAGTGTAAATATGACAAATAAAATCCAAAACCAATTAAATAAGAAAATCTACGATGGCTATAAATCTTTCCAATACTTAGAAGCTGGCACAGACTACAAAGAATATAAACTGTCGAAAGAAAATGATCGGGTGCCTCAATTTGTTTATCCGGTATCGGAAGACGAAGAAGAACAAGTCCGTACGATTATGGAAGAAGATTACATGGTGTCGATGCATGAACATACATTTATCATGCCGGAGAATTTACAGGAATTCTACGAGTTCCGCCGACAAGGCCGCGATTGGACAGCTTATGAAGCGTTGAGCCAGTCCGGACTCGATGTTATTTTTGAAAACTTTATGGATGGAACGGCAATGGTCACTTCGCAAGCAGGCTGGAAATGGTCCGATGTCATCCATGATATCGGCATCCGCTTCAGCGATATTGCCCATCAGGATATGATCATCAAAGCAGAGCGGATTGAAGATCTGTACCGGGCGAAAAAAGAACGCAAAATCGCTTTTGTCGGCGCGCTGGAATCTTCTACGATGATTGAAAATGAACTTGATCGCTTGGATATTTTATACGGATTCGGCATCCGGACAATGGGAATCGTCTATTCGGAAGCGAATGCACTTGGCGCCGGTTTGAGAGAGCCGAGCGACGGAGGATTGACAGTATTCGGAAAGCAAGCAGTTCAACGGATGAACAAACTGGGCATTACGATTGACGTTTCGCATGCCGGCGATAAAACTTCGCTGGATACGATTGAAACAAGTGAAAAGCCGGTGACAATCAACCACGCCGGAGCACGCGGCTTATGGGATACAAAACGGATGAAGCCGGATGATGTCATTATCGAATGTGCGAAAAAAGGCGGCGTCATTGCGATTGAGGCGGCTCCGCATTCTACTATTACGAAGAATCATCCAAGACATAATATCGAATCGTTCATGGAGCATTTTGAATACACCGCTAATCTTGTCGGCATCGATCATGTCGCTTTCGGACCGGATACCTTATTCGGCGACCACGTAGGCACACATGAATTATTATCTGGAAAGCTTTCCATTAAAAGTGCACAAATGGCCAATATGGAAAGAGTGGAATATGTGGAAGGACTGGAAAACCCTGCAGAATGCTTCCCGAACATTATCCGTTGGTTAGTTAAGAAAGGCTATAGCCGCGAAGACATTAGAAAAGTGGCGGGCGGCAACATCTTTAGGGTTCTTGAAGCGACTTGGGCAAAATAAACTAAAAGGGGGAAATTGAAGATGAAGAATAGGAAATGGCTGGGTTTGTTCACATTATTGATGGGAATTCTGCTTTTAGCTGCTTGTTCATACGGGGCTGATGATTCTACGCAAGGCGCTAAAGGCGACGGAGAACCGGCAGCAGAAGGGGAACCGAAAAAAGGCGGAAAAGTTTCAATTCCGATTGTCGCCGATCCAACGTTTAACCCGTGGCATCCGAATGCGTATGCTGAGTCGAATGTCGTTAACCGGGTGTTGTTCTCCGGCTTGACGCAAACCGGCGAAAATTTGGAGCCGATTCCGGATTTAGCGGAGGAATGGGAAACATCAGAAGATGAGTTGGAATGGACTTTCCATTTAAGAGACGATGTTTTGTGGCATGACGGCGAGCAGTTTACAGCCGATGACGTGGCGTTCACATTCAATGAAATTGTTTTGAATGAAGAACTCGGCGCGAACAATACTTCTTATTTCGGCCAATTGAAAGAAGTTCAAGTTGTTGATGATTATACAGTTAAGTTCATCATGGAAAGTCCAGTAGCTGCATTGCCGGCATACTTGAGCTTTAACACAGAAATTATCCCGGAGCATATCTTTGCTGGGCAAGATCCATGGGATCTGACTTCTTTCAACAAAGAGAATCCGGTAGGGACCGGCGCATTTAAATTAAAAAGCTATACTTCAGGGCAAAATGTAGTGCTTGAGCGAAATGAAGATTTCTACGGAGATATCGCATTATTGGATGAAGTCGAATACAAAGTATTGGCAGATGCCAATACGCACGTAGCCCAACTGTTGAGCGGCGAACTTTCTATCTTCGCTTTAGACGATCTTTCGGCCATCGATCGTATCGAAGGTGCTGAAAATGTAACGGTTGAAGCTCGCGAAACACCACGTTTCTTCTGGATCATTGCAAACCAGGAAGTTGAAAAGTATCAGGATGTACGAGTGAGACAGGCGATTCTTCACTCAATCGATCGCCAAAACATCATTGATACCGTCTTAAAAGGATACGGCACGATTGCAGACGCAGGGATTGCCCCAGCGCTCAAAGATTATTATACAGACGATGTAACCCGCTACGATTACGACCCGGAACGTGCGAAAGAGTTATTGGCTGAAGCGGGCTGGGAAGATACCGATGGCGACGGTGTCGTAGATAAAGACGGAGAACCATTTACGATTGATTTCGAAATCGGTCTTCAAGGAGATTTGGAAGCCATTTCTCAAATGGTGCAGCAGTATTTAGTGAAGACTGGCTTTGACGTGAACTTGAATGCAATGGAATGGAATTCAATGATTCAGGAAGTCGTTGTAAACCGTGATTATGAAATGAGCTTGAACTGGTGGAGATACCCAGCTGATCCTGATTTATCCGCTTATATGCATTCGCGCAGCGTAGCCGGAAACAATATTCCTGCATATCAAAATCCCGAACTGGATAAATTGCTGGATGCCGGAGCTCAAACGAGTGATGTAGAAGAACGGAAAGAAATTTACGTGGATGCCCAGAAATTGATGGCAGAAGAGCTGCCGTATATCTTCCTTTGGTACCCACAAGAAGCGCAAGTGCGTGCAACCAACTTGAAAGGTGTACCAAATCTGGCATTTGGCGATGCCTTGCACCATATCCACAAATGGTATATCGAAGAATAGACAGGAACTTGATGGAAGTGTGCTCACGGGTACACTTCCATTCCTCAATAAAGCGGAAGGAGGAGATGAAATGCTGCGTTTTTTAATGAATCGTCTCGGACAGAGCATTATCTTGCTATTGATTGTCACCATCATAACCTTTTTCTTGATTAACCTTGCTCCAGGCGGCCCATCCAGTACGATGCGGATGGACGCGACTGCCGAAGAGCGGCAAGCAATGGTCGAGAAACTGGGATTGGATGAACCTGTCATGGTCCGCTATATCGAATGGATCGGCAATGCATTTCAAGGCGATTTAGGGACTTCTTTTAATTCGGGTGAACCGGTTACGCAGCGGATATTAGAGAGGCTGCCTTATACGATTGAATTGACTATTTTCACCATTTTGATTTCCGTCATCCTCGGGATTTTCTTAGGCGTTTTATCCGCCATTAAACGCGGGAAAGCGCAAGACCACGTGATAAATTTCTTTAGTGTCGTCGGATTGTCGGTGCCGGCATTCTGGCTTGGTTTAATGTTGATCTTGCTCTTTTCCATCAATCTTGGCTGGCTGCCATCTTCTGGCGTCGGTTCAAGGGGAGAGGAATTTAGTTTATGGGGCTACGTATCGCATCTGATTTTACCTGTGCTCATCTTGACTACGACGGTATTGCCGAATATTGTCCGCTTTACCCGATCTTCAATGCTTGAAGTCATTTCGCAAAACTACATCCGGACTGCCCGGGCAAAAGGTGCGAAAGAATCGATTGTGCTTTATGTCCATGCACTCCGGAACGCATTGATCCCGATAATCACCATCATCGGAATGCTGATTCCGCGGCTATTGAGCGGAGCCGTCATTACCGAAGCGATATTCGGATGGACGGGAATCGGTACATTGATTATTGAAGCTGCCCGAGGCCGTGATTATCCGTTGGTTATGGGAGTGACAGTAGTCATCACGATTGTCGTAGTTGTTTGTAATTTGCTCGTGGATCTTTTGTATTCCCGAGTAGATCCGAGAGTTAAAAACGTATAAGCAGGAGGTGAGGGGAAATGGAAGTATCTACGAAACCAATTCTGACTGAAGATTTGGATGTTAAGCCGAGTCAAGGCAAAACGAGTGTCTTGAAGGCGCTTCGCAATAATAAAGTCGCCTACGGTTCGTTCTGGTTTTTAGTCGTTATACACGCTGTCGTATTTTTAGGGCCGCTGTTTTGGACCACGGATCCAGACACTTTGCAGGATGCAGGTTCGTTGGCAAGCTGGTCCTTGCAGCATCCTTTTGGGACAGATGATTTAAGCCGGGACGTTTTCGCCCGCATGCTCCATGGCGGCCGAGTGACATTGATCGTTGGTTTAGCAGCGATGTTATTTTCATTGCTGATTGGAACAGTAGTCGGTGCTTGCGCTGGATTTTTTGGGAAAGTGGTTGAATCCATTTTAATGCGAATCACCGAAGCGATGATGGCGATCCCGACGTTTTTCTTCATTTTAGTCGCCTTAACGGTTCTTGGCACAAGCCCGGCTATGGTAATCCTGGTGATCGCTTTAGCGGGTTGGATGGAAATTGCCCGAGTGGTCTACGGGGAAACGCTGAAATGGAAAGAATACGAATTTGTCGAAGCTGCCAATGCTTCAGGTGCTACGCCATTCCGGATCTTAACAAAATACATCATTCCACAAATTGTTCCGTCCATTATCGTTTCCGGAACTTTAACGATTGCTGCAGCGATTTTGACGGAAAGTGCCATCAGTTATCTGGGATTGGGAATTCAAGCGCCGACTGCAACATGGGGCAATATGCTCCAAAATTCTCAGCAATACATCTGGACTGCCCCTGTATTGGGCGTGTTGCCGGGTGTAGCGATCACTATCGTGGTTCTTGCTTATAATTTCTTAGGCGATGGACTCCGAGATGCATTGGACCCGAAATTTGTTAAAAAATAAAAAATGAAACGGAGAGATGGAATTTGTTTATTACCATTAACGACAATGAACTCTATTACGAAATTCATGGGAACCCGGAAGGGGAAACGATCTTTTTCATCCACGGAGCTCCGGGTCTCGGGGATTGCCGAGGAGATATTAAAGCTTTTTCGCCGCTGGGAGACCAATACCGGCTGGTCTTCATGGATATGCGCGGATCTGGCCGTTCAGAAGGAAAGCCGCCTTTTACACATGAACAATGGACTGCCGACATTGAAGAAATGCGGAAGCGCTTAGTTGATGGACCGATTAAAATCCTTGGCGGTTCTTACGGCGGGTTCTTGACGCTTGAATATGTCCTCCGCTATCCCGAAAATGTCACGCATGTCCTGCTGAGAGATACGGGATCGAATAATAAATTCGATCACCTGTCTGTAGACCGGGCTCTTCAAAGCAATCTTCCAGGGATTAAAGAAGATGGGATACGCCGTTTGTTCGACGGCAAAACGGAATCGAATGAAGAATTGAAAGAAATGTTCGCAGCCATTCAACCGCTCTATACGGTGAAATACGATGAAGAAGCCGTCAAAAGCCGCATCGATTCGATTTACTACCGCTACGAAACCCATAATTATGCATTCCGCTACAACAAGCCGGATTTCGACTTGGACGATGACCTCCATAAGATTTCAGTTCCAGTGCTGGTAACGGTGGGCAGGCACGACTGGATTACGCCAGTCGAATGTTCAGAGTTGATTGCAGAGAAAGTACCGAATGCCCAACTGGTCATTTTTGAAAACAGCGGACATTCGCCGCAGCAAGAGGAAAACGAAGATTATTTGGCATTGGTAAGGAAATTCCTGAACAAAGTGTCGGCTCCTGTGAATAAATAAAGCACCCAATGATTTCAGTTGATGCCAATAAGCTGGAAAGGCGGAATCCGAATGGCAGAAAAAGAGAGCTCAGTAAATTCTTTAAAAAGGAATGTCCCTGAAAAGATGCGGGCAGTCGTAATTCGGGAACATGGCGGCCCAGAAGTTCTTCAATTAGAAGAACTATCGACTCCCCGGCCAAAAGCAGGAGAAGTGCTTATTCAAGTGAAAGCTGTCGGGCTGAATCATCTGGATGTATTTGCACGCGAAGGCTTAAAAGGACCAGGTGTTCCGAAACTGACATTGCCCCATATTTCAGGAGTGGATATTGCGGGAAGAGTGGCTGCTTACGGTTCGGGACAGGATGCGCATGTTCACCGCTTTTCAATAGGAGACCGTGTATTGGTCAATCCGGCATACGGCTGTGGAAATTGCAGAGCTTGCCGTGCAGGTGAACCGAGCATGTGCAGGGATTACCAAATTATCGGAGAACATCGATGGGGCGGCCTTGCAGAATTTGTTGTGGTTCCCGAGAAAAACATTATTGCGATTCCTGATCAAATTTCGGATGAAACCGCTGCTGCTATTCCAGCTGTTTATACAACAGCTTGGCGAGGCGTAGTAACTGTCGGGAAAGTGAAAACTTCTGATGTCGTACTCATTGTCGGGGCATCAGGCGGCCTTGGTTCTGCTCAATTGGATATTGCGGTGGCTGCAGGCGCAACGGTTATTGCGATAGCGGGAAGCGAGGAGAAACGGCAAAGATGTTTAAAGATCGGTGCGAAAGCGGTCTTTGATTCGCATGGAGATTGGCAAACGGAAGTCCTGGAATGGACCGATGGAAGAGGCGTCGACCTCGTGCTGGATTCAGTAGGGAAGCCGACATTCCGTAAAAGCCTTAATTGTTTGGATTTCAACGGAAGAATGGTGTTGTCCGGTGCAACAGCCGGAGATTTTCCGGAAATCAGCATCCGTGAAATTTATCAATGGCATCGCCAAATTCTTGGGGCACCGATGGGGAACTGGGAAGATTTCTTGCAAGTGACCGATTCCATCTGGCAAGGAAAACTGCATCCGCAAGTCCACGCTGTTTATTCGCTGGAAGAGATTGCAGCGGCAGAAGAAGAGTTGGACCAACGAAAACATTTTGGAAAGATTATTATCAAGCCATCGTGAAAAACGATCAATACGAATAAAAGGAGGTTGAGCAAATGAATCAAAAAGTAGATGTATCTGTCGAAAAAGCCTTGCTGGCTGAAATCACTTCCGAATTGCCTCTCACGATTCTGGAAAGATTCAGCACATTGGTTCGGGAATCCGGCAGTGAAGATGAAAGAATCGCTGCCGATTACTTGGCTGGATTTTTAAAGGACTGGGATGTTCCGCATCAGATCCACACACCTGATCTTTATTTAAGTGTGCCCAAAAAGTCCTCTTTGCACGTAACGGCTCCGATAGAAAAAGAATACCGCATCAAATCTCCATCTTTTTCAGTCATAACAGGAGACGAAGCGATTACTGGAGAAGTTGTCTACATTCCTACAGGCTACGCCAAAGGAATCAATGATATTTTTGGGGCAGATAATCCACAAGATATGGGAGATTTGGCTGGCAAAGTGATTTTGACGGAAGGATTTCCGATGCCAGGGAAAGTTCAGGAATTTACCGACAAAGGTGCTGCTGCCATGCTGTTTATTAGCCCGGGAAATAATATTCACGAAGGGATATGCACAACCATTTGGGGAGCGCCTGACTTAACCAACATCCACGATGAGCCGGGCATTCCCGTGATGGCGATCAATAAATCGGACGGGCAAGAATTGAGTGTGCTTTGTGAACAGGGAGCTGTACACGTAACATTCAAAACGAATCTGGAAAAAGGATGGTTCTCGTGCCCGATTATCGATATTTTCATAGAAGGCACGGAGGAACCGGAAAAGTACGTGCTTTTGCATGGACATTTGGATTCTTGGCATGAAGGAATTGGCGATAATGCCACCGGAAATGCGGCATTGCTCGAAATGGTGCGGATTTTACATACGAATAAAAGCAAACTAAAACGAAGTGTCAGAGTCGCTATATGGACAGGGCATTCGACAGGTCGCTACGGGGGATCAACGTGGTTTGCTGACGAATTCGGATTGGATCTCGAAAAAAATTGCATCGCTTCTGTAAATTGTGATTCCCCCGGCTGTAGGTGGGCGACTTCCTATGATCACATGATGTGGATGAGTGAAGTGGATGCATTTTGCACCGACGTGGTGAAAGATGCGGTAAACTTGCCATCAAAAGGCGGAAGGCCATTAAGAGCGGGAGATTACTCGTTCAACAACATTGGAATCACTTCTTTCTTCATGCTTTCGTCGACCATTCCGGAATCCTTGTTAAAAGAAAAGGGATTTTATCCCGTAGGCGGATGCGGCGGCAATATTGAATGGCATACGGAAGAAGACTGGATGCATGTAGCTGATATGGACATCCTACTAAAAGACATTAAAATCTATTTGACCGGTGTGCTTCGAGCTGCAAATGCACCGATTCACCCGTTCAATTTTGTGCATACGACGGATGAGTTTGAACAAACCATCTTTAACTACCGAGAAGCGGCGAAAAGCCATTTTGATTTTGCGCCGGCTTTAAAAGAAGTGAAAGAATTGCGCAATGCCTTACAGTCTTTCTATCAAAAACTACAGCAACTGGAAACGGTGGAAGTAACAAACCCACAAGTGAGAAAAGCCAATGCGGCGCTTGAAAAGCTTTCGCGTATTCTCATACCGATCAATTACACGACAAAAGGAAAGTTCTGGCATGATTCAGCTTTAAATGTTCCGCCGCTGCCAGATATTGCCCCAGCGTTGAATTTTGATGGATTAACAGAAGGCTCCCACGAATTCAACGTGTTAAAGAACCATTTAAAGCGCGGGCAGAACCGAATCGTCTGGGCATTGCAGCAAGCAAGAGAAGTGCTGGAAGTCCAATGAAAAAGAGATTGATGGCGATCAAGCCGTCAATCTCTTTCGTTTGCCATTCAATTCATTAAAGAGCTCATTTCTTATTCCGATAGAGATACATGGTCAGTGGTGCAAAAATTGCAACAAATAGCAACGAGACAATCAACACCCACATCACTTGTTCGAATGTTGCCGTGCCGTGCATGAATCCGCGGACCGCAGTGGCTAAAATGGAAATCGGATTGATTTCCACAAATCCTTGAAGCCATGAAGGCAAAGTGCTCGGATCCACAAAAACATTGCTGACGAAAGTCAGTGGCATCATGACCAAGAAACTGAGCATCATTAAAGATTTCTCCGAACGGACGATTAATCCTAAGGTTGTCCAAATCCAAGAAAGGCTGAATGAAAAGATTAAGATCATCCCAATGGCCATCAGTACACCAGAAAGTCCGCCTTCCGGACGGAAGCCAAGCGCGAGTCCCAGTCCAATCATGATGAAAGAAGCCATGGAATAGCGGATGACGTCGACCAAAAGAGCGCCGATCAATGCGGACGGCAGCCAGATTGGCAAGGTCCGGAAACGGTCGAAAATGCCTTTGCGGATATCATTATTCAAATCGATCCCCGTATACATCGTAATCTGTGCAACGGTCATGACCAAAATCCCAGGCAGCAGGAACTGGAGATAATCGGCAGTCGATCCGGCAATCGCACCGCCGAACAGGTACGTGAACATCAATAAAAAGATGATCGGGAAAAGCGTCACATCAAACATTTGCTCCGGGACATGGCGGATGCGCAGCAAGGCGCGAGTGGCAAAAACCATCGTTGACGAAGCGGCGCTCGGACGTTTTGGTCGGCTAGTGGAAGAAATTGCGTCTTGCAACCGTTCATCTACTGTAACTTGTCTGCGAAGTTCCGTAGAGTCAATCATGAGTTTTCCTCCTTGCTAAACGTTTTCTGTTTCAGCGGCGTGTCCGGTAAGCGTCAAGAAAACTTCGTCAAGGCTCGGGCGTCCGAGGGAAAAGTCGCTGATCGCAATCCTCTCTTGAGCGATATCCCCCAATGCTTCTGCAACTATGGAAGGGTCGTTTACTTGGGCAGTCAGCATCGTCGGATCTGCGCCGGTATGGATGCCGACCCCAAGCTTGCGCTTCAGCAATTCAATGGTCCGGCCACGGTCTTCGGCGTTTACGAGTTGGACCGTGAGCGTTCCTGTGCCGACCGAAGCTTTCAATTCGCTGCTTGTGCCTTCAGCGATGATTTTCCCTTGGTTGATCACAGCGATGCGGTCTGCCAGCTGGTCAGCTTCCTCTAAATATTGTGTGGTCAAAAGGACGGTGGTTCCTGTAGCCACTAATGTACGGATGATATCCCAAACTTGGTTGCGGCTCCGGGGATCCAGTCCGGCAGTCGGCTCGTCCAAAAATAGCAGATCCGGCGTAACCACTAAGCTTGCGGCAATATCGATGCGTCTTCTCATACCTCCAGAATAATTCTTCACTTGACGTTTCGCCGCATCTTCCAAGCCAAAAGCAGCGAGCAATTTTTTGGCGCGCGTTTTGGCTTCCCTTCGGCCATAGCCCATCAAGCCGGCCATCATCACCAAATTCTCGAGGCCAGTCAAATCTTCATCCAAAGAGGCGTATTGTCCCGTCAATGAGATGCGGCTTCGGATGCGGTCTCCTTCAGTGGCGAGGTCGTATCCGAAGATCCGTGCAGTTCCGGCATCAGGCTTTGACAATGTCGCAAGCATGCGGATCGTTGTCGTTTTGCCTGCGCCGTTTGGCCCTAAAAATCCATAGACAGTCCCTTCCTGAATCGTTAAATCCACACCATCGACGGCCCGGTGCTTCCCAAATACTTTCACGAGCCCTTTCGCTTCAATGGCCCATGCGTTTGTTTCCCTCGTCCGATTTGCATCCACTAAAATCCTCACCTTTCGTTTGGATTATTGTGCAGCTCTTGAAAAAAGTATACTACCATTTGGTGAAAAATAAAAGAACAAATGTTCTAATTTTTCAATTTTCTTTTATTTTCTTTTGTATTTATGCTATAATCACTTCAACTAAGCGATAGAAAGGCTGATGAGTGGACGATGCGTAACTAATCTTATTTTCTTCATTTGAAATGGATATTTCAAATCACGTGAAATAGGATTAGTCTGCCCACTTATAAAACTGTCGAGCTATTCATTTATCGAAATGGCTTATTTAAGTTAGGCAAATACCGGCTAATCCTTCCAAGAAATTTTTGGGAGGATTTTTTAATTCTCCCTTATTCAGAAGGGAATGGTTAGATGAAAGAATTAATGAAATTGCAGCAAGTCGGTTATGAAATAGAAGATACGGTGATTTTTGAAGAGGTGAATTCAAGTGTCCGACAAAAGGAGATTATCGGGATCATCGGCAAGAACGGCGCTGGAAAATCGACTTTGCTTGAATTGATAGCCGGCAAATTGGCACCAAGCAAAGGGCAGATTCACCGCATAGCGGATCGCCTGGAAATCGCATATGTCGAACAGGAAGCGGAATCGCATGAAGTGGATCAAATTGATTCAGTGGAAAAGGTTTTATTGAAGAAATGGCAGGTACCGGTACACGATTATTCTTCTTTGAGCGGTGGCGAGAAATTGAAGGCCCGGCTTTCTGCAGGGATCGCCAAAGGGGCCAATTTGCTATTGCTAGATGAACCGACCAACCATCTTGACCAGTCAGGTATCGAATTATTGCTGGAGCAACTCAAACACTACCCAGGAACAATCATTTTAGTTTCGCATAACCGGACATTCCTGGATGCGATCGCGACAAAAATTTGGTCGATTGAACACGAAAAACTGATTGAGCATATTGGGAATTACACGAGCTATGTAGAAGAAAGAAAGCAAAAGCGGTTATCGCAGCAGCGCGATTACGAAAAGCAGCAGAAGATGGTGGAGCGGATCGAAGGCCATATGGAAGAACTTAAATCCTGGTCCCATAAAGCGCATGCGGAATCCACGAAGCAGGAAGGGGCAAAAGAATATTACCGGAAGAAAGCGAAGCGCATGGACAAACAAGTGAAGTCGAAGCAGAAACGCCTTGAAAAAGAATTGGAGAAGCATCAAGCAGCGCCGCCGGAAGCGGAATACGAAGTCGCGTTTTCCATGAAGGCCAATGAAAAAGTTGGCAAGCGCTTTTTGGAAGCAAAGAACTTATCGAAGGCATTTGGACATCGCACGCTATTCGAAGGCGCTAGCTTCACCGTTCAACACGGTGAAAAGGTTTCCATCGAAGGGCCCAACGGCAGCGGCAAAACGACTTTACTGAAAATAATCATGGGAGAAGAGGAAACGGAAGGCGAGATTTGGCTTTCTCCTTCAGCAGATATCGGCTATCTGACTCAAGAAGTATTCGACCTGCCGCTAGAGAAGACACCGGAGGAATTGTTCTATAAAGAGACATTCGCAGCGCGAGGCAAAGTTCAAAACTTAATGAAGCATCTTGGGTTTACCGCAGCGCAGTGGACGGAGCCGATCGGATTGATGAGCATGGGTGAGCGCATCAAATGCAAATTGATGGTTTATATATTGGAAGAAAAAGACGTCTTGATTTTGGATGAACCGACCAACCATCTGGATTTGCAGTCGCGTGAGCAATTGGAAGCGACGCTAGCGGAATATCCAGGAACGATGTTAGTGGTATCGCACGATAAAACCTTTATCGAAGAAACAACGTCTGCCAAACTGGTCATCAAAGACGGGGGAATCCATAAACAATTGGAGCAAATGGCGCCGGAGCAGGAAGCCATCGATGAATTGCGGCTGAAACTAGAAACGGAACGCCAAGCGGTGCTTGGGAAATTGAGTTTCATGACGCCGAACGATAAGGAGTATGCTTTATTGGATGGCCGATTCAATGAGTTGACGAAAGAAATTAAAAGTTTGTAACAATGGAAGAAAATTTGATGGTCTGAAATCCTGTTAAGCCAGGATTTCAGGTTTTTTTTATAGGAGGAACTTTTTTAATTTTATTTCCATCAAATTTACATTTTTTACGAGAAACCACTAGACGCTTTGAATATTAACAGCTAAAATAAATAACTATAATCTGAATTATTAGAATAATTTAATTCTGATACAACCGCACTGCATTTAGTAATGAAATACACGGCAAAAATTTAAAAATGCTTTCCAAAGGACGCTCCAGTTTACGAAAAGAGGTTTTCCAGTTGAGTGATATCTATTTTGAAACAGCTTACGGCCAGTTATACGAGAAAATTGAAAATGGCAAATGTGAAGTCTTTCATTATATAGGAGAAGAAGGGGAAGTTCGGCATCTGTATATCAAAAAGGAAATTCCATTTCGGTTGGAGGGTGAAGGTTACTATGATTTGGTAACTCCCTACGGGTATGGCGGGCCGCTGATCATCCGAGTAAAAGAAGCGGGAAAAGCACGTCTTGTGGAGGCTTTTCAACGTGCCTTCCAGGAGCATTGCCTGGACCAGAACATCATTTGTGAGTTCGTCCGTTTCCATCCGATTTTAATGAATGCCGAGGATTTTTGCAATTGTTATGAGTTGACCCTGCAGCGCTATACGACCGGCACCAATTTACGGGATTTTGAAAACCCGATCCAAGCCGAGTTCTCGAAATCCAAACAGAAAAGCATTCAGAAGGCTTTAGCTGCCGGTGTAGAATACCGCATCACTCAAAACCCTTCGAGCTTGACAGGTTTTAAAGCGATTTATGAACGGACGATGGATCGGAAAGAAGCGGACGCCGTCTATTATTTTGACGAGGCGTATTTTGACCAGCTGCTCCGGGACTTGGGCGAACACATTTTGCTTGTTGAAGTTCTCTACGATGGCCAAGTGATTGGAATGAGTTTGAATTTTGTCTATGGCAAGCTGATTCATACGCATTTGTCCGGAATGGATTTTGACTACCGCCATCTTTCTCCTGCCTTTGTTATGCGGTATGCACTGGCATTATGGGCAAAAGAGCAGGGAACGGAACTGATCCACGAAGGCGGTGGAAAAGGCAAAGGTTTGGATGATCCTCTCTACTTGTTGAAAAAACAGTTCGGCAGGAATACGGATTTCCGCTATTATGTCAGCCGCAAAATTTGGAATCCGGAAATTTACCGCCGCTTATGCCGTATGCTGCACGTGGAAGAAACGGCCGAATCCTTTCCGGCCTATCGATTTGCCCCTACTACAAGTTAATCTGTCGTTCTTTTCCAGGCACTTTGTGTCTGGTTTTTTTATTTTTATGAAAGCATTAAGAGAAAAATAATAATTAAATGAAATTGACAACGCTTTC
Organism: Planococcus ruber; assembly: GCF_022819085.1. Classification (GTDB taxonomy): domain Bacteria; phylum Bacillota; class Bacilli; order Bacillales_A; family Planococcaceae; genus Planococcus; species Planococcus ruber. The sequence continues at coordinate 1,422,128 of NZ_JALHAG010000001.1, forward strand.
TTTTTTGCCTACAATTGATGAAAGATTCAATTAATGAAACATCGTTCCTTATAGTGGAACGAAGCTGAAAATTTAGGAGGCGAAATAATGGCTATTAAATATGGTTGTCATGGATCAACTTGGGAATTGGACTACGATAAAGAATCGGATTATTTCCCTGAAATAGCAGATGTAGTTGAATATGCGGGATTTCAGGGAGTGGACATTCAAGTCTCTTTACTGGGGAGATTTAAAGAGAATCCAAGTGCATTAAAAAAAGAACTAGATCAGCGTGGCCTTCAATTGGCTGCTTTAACGATTCCGTTTAGTTGGTTGGAACCGCAAGAAACAGATGATGAAAAAGAATTGGCCGATTATTATATCGAATACATAAAGCATTTTCCTAATGCCTTATTAAATGTGGCGCCAAGAACAGGAAACTTGAGGGAAAACTTAGTGGCGCGGCAGCAAAACATCATTCGTTGTGCAAATCAGTTAGCTAAGAGAGCGCATGAACAAGGAGTGCTTTGTTCGTTTCACCCAAATTCACCAGCAGGCTCTGTATTCCGTTTAAAGGAAGATTATGAAATTCTATTTGAAGGGCTGGATACTAATTATATTGGCTATACGCCTGATGCCGGACATATTGTATTCGGCGGGATGGATGCATTGGAAATTTTTAAAAAGTATTTGCCTTTCATCAAGCATGTCCATTTCAAAGATGCTGCTAAAGATTTTCAATGGAAAAAGATGGGGACTGGGGACATTGATTTTCCGGCCATTGTCCAACTGCTAACGGATTCGGAATATGACGGCTGGATCATGGTTGAAGAAGAAACTGAAGAATCTACTGCAAACCCGAAACAGGCAGTAGTCGATATTAGCAAATACGTAAAGTCGAATCTAAAACCGATAAGCCGAGGAGAGAAATAATATGGAAAAGTCGATGAATTTTTTGCCAACCATTCTTATGCCAGAAATTTATCGCCCATTTACTGGAGATGAAAGTTTTTTCGTTTCAAAAATCGAGGAGATTGCAGAAGAAGGTTTCTATCGAGGAATTGAAATTGCAAGCATTCATGATAAAGAAAAAAGAAAGCAAATTCGTGAAGTCACTTCTGCTTCACAATTAATTGTTACGCAATGGATGACGGCTATTATTACGGAGCAAGGATTGAACTTATCTGCTGTTGATGAAAAAGAAAGACAGTATGCGGTGGAAGAAATCATAAAAAATATTGAATGGGCTAATGAAGCGGGAGCCTCAAATATCGCATTGGTAACTGGACCGGATCCAGGAGAGGAACTGCGAAAAAAGGCAGGAGAAAACTTGATAAAAAGCCTTTCATCAATTTGTGCAGAAGCGAAATCTTATGGCTTAGAAGTGCTTGTAGAACCTTTGGACCGGCATGCCCATAAAAAAATGTTTCTTGGCCCTACAGAAGACACTTATAATATTTTATCAACTGTTAAAAAAAATCATCCCAATATTGGCTACGCATTTGATACGGCCCACGCCGCATTAAATGAAGAAGAAATTGAAACAGCAATTGAGTTGGCTGGTCCGCTTATTAACCAGTTGCATCTATCGAATGCTGTTTTAAATCCGGTAGATCCACTTTATGGAGATCATCATATTCCTTTAGGGGCACCTGGTTTTTTAACTTATGAACGAGCTGTAAGCATTCTCGAAAAAGTAAAAATGCAGGGGCTTTTTGCTGCAAAGCCATTTCGGATTTCTATAGAAGTACGGACAAACGAGAATGAAAATGCCCATTCTACCGAGCTGCAAGCTAAACAATTTTTAAAGAGGTTACTTACCGAAACAAACGGATAGAGTTTATTGTATGAATTTAGGAGGCTATCCTATAGAATTTAGGAAGAATCTTTATTAGATGATTGTTATATTGCAGGAGGAAAATATATGAAAAAAGATGCAATTACCGTTCAGTCTGTTGACCGGGCTTTACAAATTATTGAGATTTTGCAGCAAATTCCACAAGGGCTCGGGGTAACTGAATTATCACATCGCCTGGACGTTTCTAAGAGTACAGCACACCGTTTGTTAATGTCTTTATACAACAAAGGGTTTGTCCAACAAGATCATCAGACGGAAAAGTATATGCTTGGCTTGAAGTTTATTGAGGTCGGGCAAGTGGTCACGGATAATTTGGATATTCGAAAACTTGCTTCTCCGTATTTGCATCAATTGACTGAAATCACAGGAGAAACTGCCCATTTGGCAATTATGGACAAATACGAAATCGTTTATATTGATAAGTTGGAAAGCAACGCGACAATACGCATGTTTTCAAATATTGGCAAGAGAGCCCCGATTCATTGTACGGGGATCGGCAAATCCATTTTTGCTTTTCTGCCTGATGAGAAAATCGAAGAAGTTATCAATGAAGCCGGCCTTCGCCAATTTACGGAAAAGACTTTAACGACCAAAGAAAAAATGTTAGAAAATATTCAACTGATTCGCAAAAGAGGCTACTCGATTGATGACGAAGAACATGAGGCGGGCATTAAATGCGCTGCAGCACCAATATTTAACCATCATGGAGAAGTGATTGCCGGAATTAGTGTGGCTGGTCCGATCATGAGGGTAACAGAAGAAAAATTAGAGATGATGGCTAGAGAAGTACTGCGCGTTTCTAATGAACTTTCAAAATTATTAGGGGCATAAAGAAAATTCAAAATATTCATTGACAGCGCTTTCTTTATTAAATATACTGAAAAAGAATCTACTAAACAAAACGGCGTTCCTTAGTAAGGAACGCCAAAAATAAAAATTATTTGTGAAACGAAGTTCCTTATTAAGGAACAAAGGGGGCAGGAAATGATAAATGTGATCAGCCAAGTCAACAAGCATAAAATTGTAGCCATTATCCGGACAGATTCAATTAATGAATTGGAACAAACAGTCCAAAGTTTGTATCGAGGAGGCATACGGATTGTTGAAATAACATTGAACACACCCGGAGCGCTAGAAGGAATCACTTCACTTCAAGGAAAGTATCCTGACTTGGCCATTGGAGCCGGAACAGTTTTGGATCCTGAAAGTGCCCGTCAGGCCATACTGGCCGGAGCCACTTTTTTACTAGCTCCAACTTTGAAAGAAAGTTCAATTGCAATGGCCAATCGATATAACACTTTTATCGTGCCCGGAGTTTTAACACCAACAGAAGCATTAACAGCCTATGAATATGGTGCTCGCATGATTAAAATCTTTCCTGCTAGATCAGTTGGATCTAAATATATCACCGATCTCAAAGGGCCTTTATCACATCTTGATATTATGGCTGTTGGTGGAATTTCTCTTGAAAATGCAGAAGAGTTTTTGGAAGCTGGCAGTTCCGCTTTAGGTATCGGCAGCGCTCTCGTTGATAATAAGTTAGTTAAACAAGGAGATTTTGATGAAATTGAGAAACGTGCTAGAGAATTTGTCGAGTTAGCCAATCGATTTGAATTGTCTAAGAAATTATAAAAAGTGGTGGATTTGATGAAAACGATATTAATAGATTCAGGGACAACGAATTCACGGCTTCGTCTCGTAGATAGAGGCAGCAGTGAAATCTTAGATCAACTAAAAATAAATATCGGCGTAAGAAACACGGCAATAGATGGCCATAATGAACAGTTAAAGAGTGGCTTGAAAGATGCTATTGAAAAAATTCTGGAAAGAAATTCGCTGGCGTCGAAAGATATTCGGTACATGGTTGCTTCGGGAATGATTACTTCTGATTTAGGCGTCCATGAGGTTCCTCACATTACCAGTCCGGCCAGCTTCGATGATTTTGCCCGAAAATCCGTAGTTATCAAACTTGAGGAATTCCTCTCGATTCCTTGTATTTTCGTACCGGGAATGAAGAATAATACTGAGGATATTTCAGACTCTCTGGCATTTATCAATGACTATGATGTGATGAGGGGAGAAGAAGTTGAAACAATCGGCTTATTAAAACAGATTGAGGTCCAAGGGAATGGGATTATGGTTTTGCCGGGTTCCCACACAAAATACGTCGCAGTCGATAACCAAAAAAATCTGCAGTCGTGCCTTTCGACTCTAGGAGGAGAAATTCTTCACGCTATCCAGAAAGAGACAATTTTATCAAAGTCTCTTACAACTAGCCTTGTGGAGGAAATTGATATAGAAATGTTAGAAAAAGGATACGAAGCATCAAAAAAATATGGATTTACAAGAAGTTTCTATCATATTCGGCTATTACAGATGTTTTCAACTTTAAATGAGAATCAGCGTGCTAATTATTTTGTCGGAGCTGTCATTCACGACGATATTAAAGCCCTGATGCAGACAACTGAACACAATGAAGTGGATTGGGTTATCGTCGGGGGGTCAGATCCTTTGCGAAAAATGTTTGTGCATTTATTAAAGTATTTAGGAAATGGTTGGCGCATTATCGAAGCAAATGATCAGCAGGTGGCTGCTTCTATGGTCTTCGGAGCACAAGAAGTCGCATCAGTTTATCTGACAGGCAATGAACTGAATGTAAGCGATTACTAAAACAAAACAGGGGGTTCTATGATGAAGAAATTTTTGAGTGCAGTGACATTATCCGTGTTGGCATTAACTATTGGGGGATGCGGAGCAAGTTCGGGAGCGAGTTCAGACGACGCTTCTAATTTCCCAGAGAAATCTATTGAAATTATTGTTCCAGCAGCTGCTGGAGGCGGGACGGATGCCACTGCTCGTGCGCTGGCAAATGAAGCGGAAGACGTGTTTGGACAATCCATCGGTGTATTAAATAAGACAGGCGGAAGCGGTTCAGTCGGCATGTCTGAAGGTGCCAATGCAAAAGCTGATGGCTATAAAGTGACGATGGTTTTCGTTGAGTTGACGATGTTTAAACACCTAGGTTTATCGCCGCTGACTTATGACCAGTTTAAGCCGATTGGAATGATTAACTTCGATCCAGCAGCTTTAACTGTAGCAGCAGATGCTCCATACGATACGCTTGAAGAATTTATCGCTTATGCGAAAGATCATCCGGGCGAAGTGAGTGTCGGCAACTCAGGAACAGGATCGATTTGGCATATTGCTGCAGCGAGCCTTGAAAAAGCGGCAGGAATTAAAGTCAACCACGTGCCTCACGAAGGTGCAGCTCCAGCAGTAACGGCTCTAGTAGGCGGCCATATTGATGCAGTTACTGTCAGCCCGGCAGAAGTTAAAACACAGCTTGAAGCTGGAAATGTGAAAACTCTTGCGGTAATGGCAGACACAAGATCCGATATTATCCCGGATGTTCCGACATTCGCTGAAGCGGGAGTTGAAATCAATCCAACAGGTACTTGGAGAGGATTGACTGTTCCAAAAGATACGCCGGATGATGTGGTAGCGAAGCTTGAAGAAGGTTTCATGAAAGCTGCAGAAGATGAAGATTTTGCAGAATTCATGAAAACGAACGGCTTAGGAATTGAATTGAAAAGTTCTGAAGAATTTGAAGCTTACATGAAGCAGAATGAACAGGATTTCGGTGAAATCATCGGTGAATTAGGGCTTAACTAAAATCCGCTGAAAAATTTAAAGAACATTACCCAGACGATTGTCATGAAAGGGGCTTGACATTTGTCAAGCCCCTTCTTTAAGGAGTGAAATGCGTGAAGAAACCCAATTACATTAGTGGACTGATCATCATCATTATTGCTGGCTTTTTCTATTCGTTAACTTTCAATTTTCCAAAATTGGAAAACCAATTAATCGGCGCAGAATTTATGCCGCGTGTATATTCCGTTATGTTGATTATTTTAGGTTCCATTCTTCTGATTCAGACATTTCGTAACAAGGAAGAATCGGATGAACAAGAGAATACAATGAAATATTCAATCGGAGCCATGTTGTTTGTTATTTTGTATGTTGTTGTCATTCCATATATCGGATTTTATATCTCGACTTTTTTGCTGGTGTTAGGATTATTGCTGTTCTCTAAAGTTAAGAACAAAATCCTGCTTATTACGATACCGGTTGGAACCAGTCTCTTCATTTTCGTTTTCTTCCAGATTCTGCTGAAAGTATCGATACCGATGGGTACGTTATTTTCTTAATTAGGGGTGAATAGTTTGGACTTATTATTAGAAGGTTTAACAGGTGTATTTCAATTAAATGTACTGCTCATCCTTTTAATGGGCATTATTGCTGGTATCACAATTGGATCACTTCCAGGGCTGACAGCTACGATGGGAGTGGCGCTGATTTTGCCAGTCACTTTTGGAATGGAGCCGGTTACCGGAATTCTCTTATTGATTGGAGTCTATTTCGGAGCCGTATACGGCGGGTCCATCACAGCCATTCTGATCAACACGCCAGGAACTCCATCTTCTGCTGCTACTGCAATAGATGGCTATGCGATGTCAAAGAAAGGTTTAGCGCATAAAGCATTAACCGTATCAACAGTTTCTTCGGCTATTGGCGGTATATTAAGTGTCATTGTTTTAATTTTTATCGCACCGCAGCTGGCTACGTTCGCTTTGAAATTCAGTGCTCCGGAAACATTTGCATTGGCAGTCTTCGGAATTTCCATTATTTCAAGCATTGCTGGTAAGTCTATGGTCAAAGGCCTGATTGCAGGTTTTATCGGATTATTAATTGCCACTATCGGTATCGATCCAATTGGTGGCTTCCCACGTTTTACTTTTGACAATGTCAATCTCTCAAGCGGTATTAATTTGATACCAGTAATGATTGGGCTGTTCGCTGCTTCGGAAGCTTTCAGGGCGATGGGGAGTATTTTCTCGACACGAAAACTTACAATTGTAGTTGAGAAAGTAAAGTTGAAATGGATTGAATTTAAAATTTTAATTGGTACAATCCTTCGTTCAGGGGCTATCGGAACATTTATCGGAATGATTCCAGGAGCGGGCGGAGACATTGCCGCTTTTGTTGCCTATAACGAAGCAAAACGTTTTTCGAAAAATAAAGACGGCTTCGGCAAAGGGGAAATGAAAGGTGTGGCAGCTCCAGAAGCAGCAAATAATGGTGTGACTGGCGGCGCAATGATTCCTTTGCTGACTTTGGGCATTCCAGGTGATGCCGTTACCGCAGTTCTATTAGGTGCTTTAATGGTACAAGGAATTCAGCCGGGTCCGATGTTGTTCGAAAATAACGGTCCGATCGTCTATACATTATTTGTCGGGATGTTGGTTGCAAATTTAATGATTCTGATTGTCGGGTTATTTGGAATCCGGCTTTTCACAAAAATATTACTGGTGCCAACCACTGTATTAACACCGATTATTTTAGTGCTTTGTGTAGTTGGAGCGTATTCTCTTGGAAATAATTATTTTGATGTTCTCGTCATGTTGATTTCAGGAATTGCGGGATACTTCTTAATGCGCTACGGCTTCCCTGCCTCTCCAATAATTTTAGGGATTATACTGGGGCCATTAATGGAGAGTAATTTCAGAAGGGCTTTAGTAATGTCTCAAGGAAGCTTTGACATCTTTATCACTAGACCTATTACAGTGGTCTTGCTCATCTTGGCGGTTATAACATTATTTTCTCCGCTGTTGACTAGAAAAGTGAAAAAACCGACGACGGAAGGAGAATCATAAATGAAAATCATCAGCTATGAATTGTTTCAAGTTCCACCGAGGTGGCTGTTTTTAAAAATTGAAACAGATGAAGGAATTATCGGATGGGGAGAGCCGGTAATTGAAGGTCGAGCATCTACGGTCAAAGCTTGCGTCCATGAATTGATGGAGTACTTGATTGGAAAAGATCCTTTACGAATTGAAGATCATTGGAATATGTTATACCGTTCAGGTTTTTACCGGGGAGGTCCAATTCTGATGAGTGCAATTGCCGGTATTGATCAAGCGCTATGGGACATTAAAGGGAAGTATTTTGATGCCCCTGTCTACCAATTGCTCGGCGGGGCTTGCCGCGATTCGATTAAAGTGTATTCATGGATTGGCGGCGATCGTCCAGCTGATGTTGGGTTAGCTGCACAAAAAGTTGTGGATGCTGGATTTACAGCGATTAAAATGAACGGCACCGAAGAGCTCCAATACATTGACTCTTATGAGAAAATTGATCAAACGCTTGCGAGAGTTGCGGCGGTCAGAGAATCAGTTGGCTCTTATGTTGGCATCGGCATCGATTTTCATGGGCGTGTACATAAACCGATGGCAAAAATTTTAGCCAAAGAACTTGAGCAATTCCGGCCGATGTTCATCGAAGAACCGGTACTAGCAGAAAATAATGAAGCGTTGAGAGAAATTGCGAAACATACGACAATTCCGATTGCGACGGGTGAGCGAATGTTCTCTCGCTGGGATTTTAAGCAGATTCTTACAGAAGGCTATGTGGATATTATCCAGCCAGATCTGTCTCATGCTGGAGGCATCACTGAATGCAAAAAAATCGCTACGATGGCAGAAGCATTTGATGTGGCCCTCGCCCCGCACTGTCCACTTGGCCCTATTGCTTTAGCTGCTTGTTTGCAAGTAGATGCGACCGCGCACAACGCTTTTATTCAAGAACAAAGTCTGGGCATCCATTACAATCAAGGGAATGATCTCCTGGACTATATTAAAGACCCTTCTGTATTTGAATATACAGAGGGTTATGTGAAAATTCCACAGGGTGCTGGTCTTGGAATCGAGATAAATGAAGATTACGTGAGACAGCAAAGTGAAATCGGCCATAACTGGAAAAATCCAGTTTGGCGTCATCAAGATGGCAGCATTGCCGAGTGGTAAATGGGAGGGGAAAAGATGAAGCCTAAAGTATATATTGCTAAACCGATTCCGCTTGAAGTAGAAGAATATATTGCCCAGTACTGCGAGTATAAAATTTGGGATAAAAAAGAAGCGATTCCCCAAGACGTTCTATATGAAGAGATTGCTGATGTCGACGGATTAATGATTTCGAAATGGAAAGTCTCAGAAGAATTCTTGGATCATGCACCAAAATTGAAGATTTTCAGCAATGTCGCAGCCGGTTATGAAAACTTCGATTATGAACTGATGAAAAAACGAAATGTGCTAGGCACCAATACTCCTCATGTTCTGGATGACAGTGTTGCCGATTTGGCATTGGGACTAATCTTGATGACGGCTAGAAAGTTAGGGCGGTTGAATCAATACGTAAAAGACGGAAGCTGGTCCCGTTTAGACGACGAAGATTTCTTAGGGCAAGATGTTCACCATGCCACTTTAGGGATTATTGGGATGGGCAATATTGGTGAAAAGATCGCTAAACGGGCAGCCTTAGGATTTGATATGCAGGTACTTTACAATAATCGCTCTAGGCGTCCGGAAGCAGAAGAAAAGTATGGAGCAGTCTATACAGAGTTAGACGTCCTACTTCAAAAAGCGGATTTTGTTTTAGTCATGCTTCCTCTTAGTCCAGAAACAGAAGGGCTAATTGGCAAAAGAGAATTTGATTTGATGAAGCCAACATCTTTCTTTTTCAATTGCTCCCGCGGAAAAATTGTGAAAGAAGCAGAATTGATCGAAGCGTTGCAGACCGGTTCAATCAAAGGAGCTGGCCTTGATGTATATGAAACAGAGCCTGTGGATAAAGACAATCCTTTGCTAAAAATGGATAATGTGGTGACTATGCCGCACATGGGTTCCGCTACAGAAGCGACACGATTCAAAATGGCTATGACGGCAGCGCATAATTTAGTAGCAGGAGTTACAGGGCAAAATCCGCCAAATCTAGTCAAAGAATTAAAAGACATGGCAAAACAAAAATGAACTGATAAAATTGGAGGCTACGAAATGTATAAAAGTTTACAAGATACCGTAACACTTAATAACGGAGTTAAGATGCCGATTATGGGGCTTGGAGTTTTTAAGGTGGAAGACGGAAATGTTGTAACAGAGGCAGTTAAAGCGGCTATTCAAAATGGCTATCGAAGCATCGATACAGCCTCGTTTTATGATAACGAAGCAGGAGTAGGAAAAGGAATTAAAGAATCTGGCGTTCCTCGAGAAGATTTATTCATTACCACAAAAGTTTGGAATAGCGACCATGGTTATGAAAACACCTTAAAAGCTTTTGATATCAGCTTAGAGAAACTAGGATTGGAATATTTGGACCTTTATCTGGTTCATTGGCCAGTTAGAGGCAAATATGTTGAAACATGGAAAGCTCTAGAAAAGCTGTATCATGAGGGGAAAGTGAAAGCGATTGGCGTCAGCAACTTTAATATTCATCATTTAGAAGATATTCTGAGAGAAGGCGAAGTTAAGCCAGTGATCAACCAAGTTGAATACCATCCACATCTGACGCAAGTGGAGCTACGAGAATTCTGTGAACGTGAAGGCATTCAGTTAGAAGCGTGGTCTCCATTGAAAAAAGGCGAATTGCTAGGGGACCCGGTTATTCAACGGCTTGCTGAAAAGCATCAAAAAAGCCCCGCGCAAATTATTTTACGCTGGGACATCCAAAATAATGTCTTAACCATTCCCAAATCAATTAAAGAACATCGAATCATTGAAAATGCAGATATCTTCGATTTTTCATTGGAAGAAGAAGATATGCAAGAAATCAACGGCTTAAATATCAACAGCCGTAGCGGTGCAGATCCTGAAACGTTTAATTTCTAAGCTATACCCAAATGCTGTATCCTTCTTAAAGACGGATACAGCATTTTCTTTTGTTAATTTTCAAACAAATAATATGAGGCGGACTTATCTCAGCAGGATTTCACCTTATGCTTCAAGAATAGCTTAAGTGGCAATGTGTATGATTAGACGAGTTGCGCGTCCATATGCCAAACTAGATGTAGAACAGAAAGGAAGTAGTGGAATGAAATATAATTTCGATGAATTTGTAAATAGAAGAGGCACTTATTCGATGAAATGGGACGGCGGCGACATGATCAAAGAGTTTGGTTTGACCGAGCGCTATGATGAAGACACCATTCCGTTATTTACAGCGGATATGGATTTGCCGGTGCCGCAGCCGCTTGTCGATGCGCTCCACAAAACAGTGGATCACCGCATTTTCGGCTACTCTGTTTTTCCAGAAGAATATTATACAGCGATCCAGCGCTGGTTCGAAACGCGCCATGGCTGGAAGATTGCCAAAGAGGAAATCGTCTACAGCCCTGGCACAGTTCATGCCTTGAACGTAGCGGTGAAGGCTTTGACAAGTGAAGGCGATGGCATCATCATCCAGCGTCCGGTTTACCCGCCGTTCACTTCCGCGATTGAAGGGAACGGACGGAAAGTTGTCAACAATGCGATGGTCAAAGGCGAAGATGGCCAGTACGGAATCGACTTTGAGGATTTTGAAGAAAAAGCAAAAGACGAAAAAACGACCATGTTCGTCCTTTGCCACCCGCATAACCCGACCGGCCGCGTCTTTACGAAGGAAGAACTGGCGCGCATGGCGGAAATTTGCCATCGCCATGATGTGGTGATTGTGGCTGATGAAATCCATGGCGACTTGATCCGCAAAGACCAAGTATTCGTCCCGATGGCGAAAGCTACGGAATTTACGGATAAGCTCATTACGTTCACGGCCATCAACAAAACTTTTAACGTCGCTGGCTTGCACTGCACAAACGTCATCATTTCGAATGAAGATTTGCGTGCGACGTTTGCAACGGAAATGGGCATGCAATTGCCGTCGCCGTTTGCAGTGTCTGCGTTGATCTCCGTTTACAACGACGGCGAAGATTGGCTTGAGCAGCTAAAAGACTATATCGATTGCACGATGCAGATGGTCAAAGACTATATGGCTCAGCACATGCCGGAAGTGAAAGTGGTCATTCCGGAAGGCACGTATGTCATGTGGCTCGATTTTAGCGGCTATAACATTAGCGCGAAGGAAATCCATGACCGGATTTTCAATAAAGCCAATGTCCTGCTTGAAGACGGCAATATGTTCGGAGAGGAAGGGGAAATGTACCAGCGAATCTGCATCCCGTCTCCGCGCCCGTTGATCCAGGAAGCCTTGGAGCGGATCTCCCGTGAGTTTGAAGATCTTTCAAAAAAACAGCCCGTTGAAGAACAGGCAGCAAAATAAAAATAATTGTGTGATAACCATCTCCCAAATGTATTTGGGGGATGGTTTTTTATTGGTATCAAAAATTCCAAAGCCAAGAAAAACACTTCAACTCATAAATCTCGAATTGCGAGTAAACCTATATACCTTCTTATCGATTTTACACCCCATGGATACAGGAAGAAGCTAAAAATAATAGTCTATATGAATCATAAGGTTCTCAAACCCTGATTAAAGGTTCGTTTTAAGATGACAATAATTTGTCTTATCATATAATAAACGATTATCGCAAGAGAATAGTAAGAATTTTTCAGAAATAATAATTATGAGCATTTAAGTCTATTCTAAAAAATAAATTGAAGGTATATAATACCTAATATAAAGAAAAAATAAAAAGTCTAAAGGGTTATTTTATTGTATATTACTTCAAGTCAATTTTTGCCAATGATTTAGGAGACTTCAACAGCCAAAGCCTGTATTGATAAATTGCAATGCTTTTCTAAAAGAAAATATTTTTACACAGGAGAGGAATTAATGTTTATATTCAAAAGAGAACCGGTAGTAGAGGAATTCGATACAAGCAAATTCAAGAAAATTGTAGGGGAAACCGTAGAGGAAATGTTAAAAACTCGGGAGGAGACAGTGTATTTTCTGGAAGAATATGACCTCGTCCTGATTTTTTCCTGGGAGTTTGACCATATTGAAGGGTCGATTTATAAATGGTCAGAGTTCCAGACCTCTCTGGAAGAAGGGGCGTCGATCTATAACGAATCTTTATACACAGAAAAAAGATACATATACCGAAAAGACGATAACCTCGTCACCTACATAGATGATGAGAAAATAAAAGATTTCTCGATGGAAAATTTAAACGTATTTTATTGCATGTGCGAATTGATTCGCTTATATGATATCCAAGTGGATGAGCGAGGGCGCTACCGATGTGTTTGGACATAAAATGAATACGTATACATAAAAGAAGAAAAGACGATTCCAAATGGCTCATGTTGCCTTTTGGAATCGTCTTTATTAGTTAGTCTGGGTGAGTTGAGCGAATTTGTTCAATTCCCGGTGAATTTTTTCATTCCAAATTTTATATCCGGTGTAGTAGGAGAATTCGGTATTTTTTCCAAACTGCTTTTTGAAAAGAAACAGCGAATCTTCTGGGTCGCTTGTTCTTCCGCCGCCGTCGTGGATCAAAGTGAAATTGTTTTCTTTCCCCCATATTGTTAATGCGTATTGCAGAATCGAAGCAGGAGAAAGATGATGGTATTCCTCGAATGTTCCCGACAAGTGCGTGCTGATAAGTTTGCCGTAGAGAAAATTGATCCCCATCCCAATTGTTTTTCCTTCATAAATTACTTCGGTCAAGAGAATATGTTCACGCAAATTAGCTAGACATTTGTCGAAATAAGCTTTATCAAAATAATAAATATCTTCGGCTTGATTGCGTTTCATGGTTTCGTAGTAAAGTTCCATAAAATTTCCGAGGCTGTCTGGCTGAAGAGTCAATTTAAAACTGACACCGCTTTTTAAAGCTTTTTTGATATTCCTTCGGCACGATTTCGAAAATTCGCTTTGGACCGGGTCTTCCGATAACTCCAGGTTGGTGCCGGTCGTTTTCCGCTTAAAAGAAACATCGTAGCAGCCTCTGAAATCTTCGGCGTTTGAAAAAACAGGGTGGAAGCGCACAATTTCGCGCACAATTCGCTGCTCTACGCAGTATTTTTGAAAAGCGGCTTGGAATTCTTTAACGAGCACCGGCTTGTCGCGCTCGAGGCAATCCGAAATCATCGGTCCGCCATAGCCGTAAGGCGTTTTAAGTTCGTAATAGGTGTGCCCTTCTAGTTTTGTTTCCAATTCGCACCGAATGAATAGATGCCTAATTGAACCTAATGGGTGCTTAAATTCGAATACTTCGCAAAATCCTTTTTCAATGGCTTCGTATAAACGGGCGTAAGGCTTTTCAAAATAAATATCTTTTAAAGTCATGTATTCGCTCCTTTACAATTGAAAAAGCATATTAACTATTAGTATATACAAAATCACGGAATAATAATACTGAAAATTCAGATAAGTAACATTTTTTATGGAACAGAAAGAAATACACTGAATAAAGTAGTTCTAATTTTCAAACAATATGATATCATAGAACTAGGAAATATTTTTTTAGTTTCTTTAGCCTCAGCCTCATCTTACAAAAAGAGCTTGTCACTGGAGTAAAACCGACAAAGGGGGAGTATTGATGAACAGAGATGCATTCTTGCCAATGATTGAAAAGAAATACGCGAAAAACTTATCCGTAAGCGAAGTGCAGAACCCGGAAGATACATATTCGCGTTCGGCGCAGCGGGAACGTAGAAAATTCGAGTCGATGAAATTGTTTTTGTCGCTTGCCACTGTTTTTGGAGTCGCGCCATTCAGTTTTGTGATCTTCGGCATTCTTCATGCACATCTTGGCCTGAATTTATTTCTTGCAGCCGTGTTCATGATGGCGGTCCCGATTGTTTTTAGCCATTTCCTCTCAGGCGTGATCCAGAAAGAATACGACAGGAAAATGGAAGAGGTCAATAAAGAAAAGCTTGTTTAAATGCCAGCCCTATTAAAAAGGCGCAGATGTGGAACTCTCCCCATCTGCGCCTTTTTTTATCCGACTTCTTTCGTTGCCGGAGCCCGATAAGCCGGAAAACATGGATTGGGTGGAACCGCTCCAACTGCGGCCGTCAGCCGTTCGTAAACAGTTGGGTTCCAAATTTTGTAGCCGAAATAATAGTCAAACTCCGTATGTTTTCCGAAGCGTTTTTTAAATTGGAACAGCTTGTCGTCCGGGCTTGCTGTTCTCCCGCCGCCAGAATGGATGAGCTTCCTGTTCTGTTCCTTTGCCCAGATGGTGAGTGTTTGCATCATGATGTAGACGGGCGACAAGTGAATCGTTTCCTGAAGCGTGCCGGACAGGTGGATATGCACATAATCTCCGTGGACGAAATTCATGATCATTCCAATCACTTCTCCTTTATAGAGGGCTTCAACGAGTAAAATGGAAGGGCCGAGAAGAGCCAGGCATTTCTCGAAATACTCATCCGTAAAAAAGTAGACCTCTTCAGCCTGATTTTTTTGCAGCGTTTTGTAGTAGAACTCTTTAAACAGTTTTAAACTTTTGGGATGCCGGGTCACGCGGGTCTCAATTCCAGCCTTCAGGGCCCGTTTGATGTTCTCTTTCGCTGATTTTGAAAATTCACTTAGAACCGGATTTTCAAAATCAGCGAGGTTGGTGCCGACCGTTTTTCTTCTCCAAACCACTTCATACATTTCTCCAAAATCTTGTTCATTGGAAAAGACGGGGTGGAAACGGACAAATTCACTGACG
Source organism: Planococcus ruber (assembly GCF_022819085.1). Classification (GTDB taxonomy): domain Bacteria; phylum Bacillota; class Bacilli; order Bacillales_A; family Planococcaceae; genus Planococcus; species Planococcus ruber. The sequence goes on from NZ_JALHAG010000001.1 coordinate 1,437,457, forward strand.
ATATTGCAGTCTTGGCAGTATTGCTGAAAAGCCTTCTGAAATTCTTTTGCCAATACGGGACGATCGGCTATATTTTCACAGAACATGAGCGGTCCGCCGTATCCGTATGGGGTAGTGAGATCATAATAGGCAGCACCGTCCAGTTCGATTTCAATTTTACGTTTAATAAAGAGGTGTTTGACGCTGCCAAGCGAATGGGTGAACTCAAAAGTTTCGCAGACTCCGCCCTCGATTTCTTCATAAAGTTTTCCGTATGCTTCTTCAAAATAGATGTCTGGCAATCCAATCACCCTCGTTTCTCAAAATAATGGATCAGGTTAAGCTGCACAGTTCTATTTAAATTGATTTCTCTTAATTTATCAATATTGAATTCAGAATTATCTGTATTTGTTATAGGTCCTTATGATATACTCTTTTCAAATATTTTAGAAAATATTTGATTAGATATAGCTTAATTATCCTGAATTAGTTCTAGGAAATAAGGGAGGAATGAATGTGCAAGTGCCGGACATTTATTTTTTGCCTGAATGGGGGAAGTTTTTTGAGACGAAAGAGGCGGGCGGAGAATGGCGTGTATTTGAGATGAAAAATGAAAAAGGGCATGTCTATTATCAATTCATTGTCAGGCCAACGCCGGTCCAGGTAGACGGGGCACGTTATTCCGATATTATTACGCCGTACGGATTTAGCGGACCAATCATTTTGAAATGTGAAGAAGGGCAGCGGCAGCAGCTGGCTGCAGAGTTTCAGGAGCAATTCCAGCGATATTGCGAAGAGCAGCGGATTGTCAGTGAATACATCCGCTTTAATCCGTGGCTGCGGAATCGGCTTGATTTTGAAGATTACTATGAGTTTCGCGACAACGGGCATACGCTCTATATCGATTTGACAGGGGAAGATTATTTTATGGAGCAATTCTCTTCTTCGAGCAGAAGGCAAGTGCGAAAAGCGGTTAAGAACAATGTGTCCATCGAACTGAATTTCACCGGCTCTATGATATGACGGCCCGAAAAAAATAACATTGAGGACTATTTTCTTTTCAGTTTGGAATCTTTGCATGCATCGTTCGAGGTGTTCAAAGGCAAGCAATTTTTCATAAACGCGACTCATGAAGGCAGCTACATTTCCTCTTCGTTCATTCTTCACCACGGGGACTATATGCATTACCATCTGGCGGCAAATGACCCTTCCGCCTATCCGCTAGCAGGGAACAGCCTGGTCATTTCAGAAGCATGCCACTGGGGAGTCGAAAACGGCAAAAAGGAACTCCACCTTGGAGGGGCCGGATCGGATGAAAACCTTTACCGTTTTAAACGGAACTTTACAAAAGCTCCTCCATTAGAATTGCTTATGGGGAAGAAAATCCGTATGCCGGAAGCCTATGATCAATTATCGGAAGCAAAAAAAGCGCAGGAAGGAATTAAACATCCGGGCTATTTCCCGCATATCGTGGGTAACGGTTGGGACGAGCGCTTATATAAAGAGAGAGAAGAAAAGAGGTTTTGAAAAATGAACGATATCTATTTTAAAAAAGATTATGCGCGGCTCTATGAAAAAATCGAGGGCGGCGCAGCGGAAGAGTTTTGCTACGAGGGGCCAGAAGGAACCGTTAAAAATCTATTTATCAAAAGAGAAATTCCGCTTGAAGTTGAAGGCGGTCCGTATTATGACTTGACGACTCCCTACGGGTACGGTGGCCCGATCATTCTCGACTGCAAAAATGGCGATAGAGACGGGCTCGCAAAAGCATACGAAGCGGCTTTTCAGCGGTACTGTAATGAAAACAATGTGGTGTGTGAATTTGTCCGATTTCATCCGCTTTTCAATAATGCAGCGGATTTCAAAGAATGCTACGAGATCCGTTTCAAAAGAAAAACCATCCAGACCTGGTTGAAAGGATGGGATGATTTGATTCTGCATGAATATTCCTCTTCCTGCAGACGAGACATTCGGCAGTCGCTGAGAGCGGGGGTGGAATTCCAGGTTGTTCAAAACCCGGACGATCTTCATGATTTTAAAAAGATTTACTATTCGACGATGAACCGGAATGATGCAGACTCCATTTACTATTTTGACGATGAATACTTTGAAAACTGCATGAAACTGCTGGGTGAATATCTGGTCACAGTGGAAGTGATGTATGAAGGGAAGACAATCGGCATGAGTATCAGCTTTGCTTGCGGCGACGCGATCCATGCCCATCTCACCGGGACGCTGAAAGAATACCACCGGCTAGCGCCAGCCTATGTGCTGCAATACGCCCTTGCCTTATGGGGAGAAGAACATGGCTACGAACGGATCCATCATGGCGGAGGGAGAACTGGGGAAAAAGACGACAAACTCTATCAATTTAAAAAGAAATTCAGCAAAAGTGCAGAGCTGGATTATTTTACTGGCCACCGCATCTGGAATCCCGAAGTATATGGGCTTTTATGTGAAAAGGCGGGGACAGAAATGAGCGGAGACATCTTGCCTGCTTACCGGCTTGCCGCAAAAACTGAAAAGACAATGAGTTGATGGGAAAGAGAACCGTTGAAATGGTATAATGGAGCCAAAACTGTTGGAAAAAGAGGCTAATCGATTGATGAAAAACATACCAAAAGCAGCTTGGGCGGCTGTCCTGATCTGGATGGCCGTCATTTTTTTCTTGTCCCATCAACCTGGGAGCGAATCAGGTGAACTAAGTTCCGCCATTACGGAAAAAATCATTGCTGCAGCTGAACAGATTTCGCCGGCGCTCGGGTATTCTGTAGAAAAGCTGCATACAATAGTCCGCAAAAGCGCCCATTTTGCAGCTTATCTCCTGCTGGGCATTTTAGCGCTGAATGCGCTTCGAAAAAGCGGTGCAGCTGGATTCCGCAGTTATGCATTTGCGTTTTGCATAGCAGCGGGATATGCCCTAACCGATGAATTTCATCAGTTGTTTATCCCGGGCAGAAGCGGTGAAATGCGGGACGTCGGAATCGACAGTGCAGGAGCAGCTGCTGGCCTCCTGCTGTTTTGGCTCTTCCGAAGATGGTTTTTCCCGAAGCGGGATTCCCGTTCCATAAATTGAATTCCTCTTGAAAAAAATCGTTCCTGTTAAGGGACGATTTTTTACATTAAATATTTTTTCTATTATTTACAGCAGAAACCGTCCAATAACCTAAAGAATTTAAAATTATTAGATAATTTCGGCTATTTAACTTTAATTTAACCTAAGCCATTTAGTATAGGAAGTCATTAGAAATCCTTGGAGCAGGAGGAGGACCACTATGATATTTATAACAGGCGGAGCGGGATTCATTGGCAGCCATGCGGCAGTTGAATTGCTGGAAGCGGGTCATGGAATTGTTGTGGCGGATACGTTGATCAACAGCCAGAGCGAAGCCATCCGGCGCATTAAAAGTATCACAGGCAAAGACTTTCCTTTCTATCAAGTCAATCTGTTGGATTATAAGAAATTGAACGAAATCTTCACTTTGCATCCCATTTCGGCAGTCATGCATTTTGCGGGGCTGAAATCGGCGGCGGAATCCGAGGCGGATCCGCTCGCTTATTACCGAAATAATTTAGCGGGTACGTTGTACTTATGTGAAATCATGAAGAGGCACGGGGTTAAAAAACTGATTTTCAGCTCCTCGGCGATGGTTTACGATGTATCAGATGATACGCCGCTCATCGAAGAATCGCCGCTCGCTGCTTCAAATCCGTATGGGCGCAGCAAATCGATGACGGAAGAAGTCCTGAAAGATTTACTCGTCTCGGATCCTGAATGGCGCATCGCGGTGCTTCGTTATTTTAATCCGATTGGAGCGCATGAAAGCGGGCTGCTCGGAGAGGAGCCGAAAGGCAAGCCGAACAATCTGATGCCGTTCATTACGCAAGTGGCTGTAGGAAGGCGGAAAGTGGTGCAAGTATTCGGCGACGATTACGATACCCATGACGGCACCGGAGTCCGTGACTATATCCACGTTACCGATCTGGTGAAAGGGCATGTGAAAGCGCTGGATTATTTAGAGACGCATGAAGGGCTTGAAATCTTCAATTTAGGGACCGGAAAAGGCTATTCCGTATTAGATTTGATCCGCACCTTCTCTTTAGCAACGGGCATTGATGTGCCTTATCAAATTGCTCCCCGACGGAGCGGAGATGCTGCCTGCTATTGGGCAGATCCTTCAAAAGCCCAATCGGTCTTAGATTGGAAAGCGGAAAGAGATTTAATGCAAATGTGCCGCGATTCCTGGAACTGGCAGGCGAAAAATCCCTTTGGCTATAAAGAATCGATGCATCCTGCGGCCTCCTTTTTAGGGCGGGAGTTGGATAAAGCTTTTTAAATCTGAATGGTTGGGAGGGGCAGTGGGTTCACGCTGCCCCTTATTCGAGAGGAATTGCCCATTCCGCCCCAAAATATGCTATGCTTTTCACATATTTTGTAAAAACTAAACGTCTGAAAAATAAAGGGGAATTTGATGTCTATTCTGATTTGTGGAGGCGCCGGCTATATCGGCAGCCATACGGTAAAAGAATTAATCGGCAATTATGAGGTCGTCGTACTCGATAATCTGACTACAGGGTTTCCTGTCCTGCTGGATGAAAAAGCGACCTTCATTCATGGAGATTTAGGCGATGAGGAAACGTTGGACCGAGTCTTCCAAGAGCATAGCATCGAAGCGGTTTTCCATTTCGCAGCCAATAGCCTGGTAGGCGAATCTGTCGCGCAGCCCTTAAAATATTATGAAAACAATGTCGGGTCTACGATTACGCTCTTGAAAAAAATGGTGGAATACGGCTTGGATAAATTCATCTTTTCTTCTACGGCAGCGACGTATGGAATTCCGGACAGCGCAATCATTACAGAAGAAAATCCGGTCCGTCCAATCAATCCATATGGCCGTTCGAAATTGATGGTTGAACGGATTCTTGCAGATACGGCGAAAGCGCATGATTTCAAGTACGTCATTTTGCGGTATTTTAATGCAGCAGGCGCGCATGCTTCTGGAGAAATTGGAGAAAGCCACGATCCTGAAAGCCATTTAATCCCGATTATCTTGCAGCATCTGCTTGGAGAACGCGAAAAGATTTCGGTTTTCGGCACCGATTATGAGACGCCGGACGGCACCTGCATCCGGGACTATATCCATGTCACTGATTTAGCAAATGCGCATATTTTAGCCTACGAAGGATTGGTCAAGGGGAAAGTGGAGAATGAGATTTTCAATTTGGGCAATGGTTCCGGCTATTCCGTAAAAGAAGTGATCGGTCTTTGCGAGCAGATTTCCGGCAAAAAAGCAGCAGTTGAATGGACTGAGCGCCGCCCCGGCGATCCTGCCGTATTGGTCGCATCTTCCAAAAAAATTCAGGACATCCTTGGTTGGACCCCGAAATACAATTTAGAAGAAATGATCCAGAGCGCTTGGGCTTGGCACAGCAAAAGCTATAATCGCCAAATTTAATCGAGCCGAAAGAAACTTTTCAATGGATCTGGCAGTCTACCCTTATAAAAGGGCAGGCTGTTTTTTCTTACACCCCCTTCTTGCTCCTTTCGTATGAAACGATTTTAGTCCTTCTAACTATAAAAAGATGAATTTATTTCAAATATTTTCAGAATTATTAGTTATTTCAGTTAAATTCGTATTATAATGATTTTATTAGCAATAAAACCTATGTCCATTCAGCCATATTTTCTTTATAATGAACCAAATCATTTGTAGAAGCAGTCTTTTGCAATTCACCTAAGCATTGGGAAGTGGAGTGATGGAGATGCAAATTGATCATTTTGTGGTAGCGCCGTCTGGCATTGGAGATGACGCATTAAAGTATAGAAGGCACCGGCTCGTCGAAAAATTGCTGGGGGATCCGGATACGGGGAAAGTCTTCTGGATCTCGCCGATAGAGACAGGCAATAAAGGAGAACTTTTCAGGAAAGAAAAGCGCTGGAGAAGAGTGGACCAGTCAGAAAAACTGGTAGAGCTGAAAATCAATGACTATAAAAATATCATCACTCTACAAAGCGGAATGGCGCTTTCTACTTTCAAAAAAATTGTTAAGGAAGTCAGCAGGGCAGAGAAACGGATTCTCTGGTTCACTTATCCGGGTTTCAGCGATTTGGCGGCTGCCGCAAAATGGAATCGCATTGTTTACGATTGCAGTGATTCCTGGGGGAGCACGTGGGTACAGCCGAGGGGCCTGAAACGAGTGAAACCGGCTGTCTTAAAAAAAATGATCCAGCTGTCCGAGAGAAGAGTGGCGAAGAGCAGTGCTGTCCGCTTTGCGAGTTCGCAATTTTTGGGGGATAAAATCGAGCGCATCACAGGCGAACCGGCTGCCATTATTGAAAATGGAGTGGAATACAATGACTTTGCCAATGCCGCCACTGCTGAATTGGCGGAAATTCCTTCGCCGAGATTCGGATTCATAGGCGGCATCAAAAGCAAACTCGACTTTGAGCTTCTCTACGAATTGGCGATTACAGCGCCGTCAGTCCAGCTTGTACTTGTCGGGCCCGCAGCGAAAGAAAAAAATGAATCGCTCGATAAGCTGTTGTCTTTGAGAAATGTCCATAGCCTGGGCGGCGTGAAATACACCAAAGTTCCGGAATATATAAAAGCCATGGATGTCGGCCTGCTTCCTTACAAGAAAATCGAATACAATCAAGCTGTCAGTCCGTTAAAGATGTTCGAATACTTAGCGGCTGGAATTCCGGTAGTCGGCATTGGGGTGCCCACTACTGAAAAGTATCAGCAGGCGGGCGTCTATTCCTATGCAAAGAGCGATTTGGAGTTTATTTCTGAATGCCTCAAAAGCATTAAGCTGAGAAATTCGGATAGTTTGATTCAAGAAAGGCAAAAAACAGCGAAGCAGCAGGACTGGGATGAGAAGCTTTCGTTGATGATCCATCTCGCCAAAGATCCTTTATATGAGGAGAATGCTAACCTCTTAAATAATCTGAATTATTAGATTTAATTTTGAAAATGAAGATTTAGGGATTCTATTGGCCTATATAAACTAAAAAAGAAATTTAGGAGCAAAGGGGACAGCGGTATGATTGAAGAAATAAACTTGCGCACGGTATATGGAATTATTAAAAAGAGGATTTTGATGATTATCAGCCTGGTCATTTTAGCTGCAGTATTGGCAGGGGCAGCGACCATTTATCTTGTGACGCCCATCTATCAGACTTCGACCCAGATTCTCATCAATTCCGAGCAAAGCGAAACGATGCCTATTACCAATACAGACATCCAAACAAATCTTCAGTTGATCAATACGTACAGCGTCATCATTAAAACGCCTTTTATATTGGACCAGGTCATCGAACGCTTGGGCTTAACGGTGACAGCGGAAGAATTGACAAATAAAATAACCGTGAATTCCGCATCCGAGTCTCAAGTCATCGATATCTCAGTAAGAGATGCGAATGCGGCCGAAGGCGTCAGAATCGCAAATATGATTGCGACGGTTTTCCAGGCGGAAATCGAAGAATTGATGAATGTAGACAATGTCAATATTCTTTCAACTGCTACACTGAGTGAAAATCCGGAACCGGTTGAGCCTAATCTGGTGATGAATATTGCAGCAGCCGCTGCAGGCGGGCTTGTCCTCGGCCTCGGCATCGCTTTCTTATTGGCCTTTTTAGACACTACGGTGAAAAGCGAGGAAGATGTGGAGGAATTGCTCGGACTGCCGATACTTGGCGTCGTATCTCCGATGAATGACAGCCATAAAGTCCGAAAGATTGAACAAATATCTCTTAAGGAAAAGGAGGCGTTTAGAGCATGAGCAAATCGAAAAAGAAAGTAGATCGGACTGGCAGAAAGCTTGTAGCGTATACGATGCCGAAAAGCTTCGTTTCAGAACAATTCCGGAATGTCCGGACGAATATTCATTTTTCAACGCCGGACAAAGAAATCCGGTCGCTTGCGATTACTTCCGCAGCTCCGGGAGAAGGCAAGTCCACCGCTGCCGCCAACTTGGCCGTCGTTTTTGCACAGGAAGGCAAGAAAGTTCTCTTGATCGACGGCGACATGCGAAAACCCACGATGCATCATACGTTTGAAATCCGCAATACCGTCGGACTCTCAAGCGTATTGACTCGCCGCTTGCCGGTGGAGGCAGCGATTAAAAAAGGGCCGATCAGCGGCTTGCATTTACTGACATGCGGACCGATTCCTCCTAATCCGGCTGAGCTGCTGGCTTCAGAAACGATGGCTCAGCTGATTCAGCATTTAGGGAAATCCTACGATTTGGTCATCTTTGATTCGCCCCCGATTTTATCCGTAGCGGATGGGAAATTGATTGCGGACCATTGTGAAGGCACGGTTTTAATCATCAATTCGGGCACCACTGAAAAACGCGGCGCGCTGAAAGCGAAGGAAATGATTGAAATGACAAGCAGCAAACTTCTGGGAATCGTCCTTAATAATTTTACTCCAACGAAAGAAACTTATTATTATCAATATTAAAAGCCGTAGGAAGCCGCAGCTGGAAGGAAATCCACCTCCTTTGGCAAACGGCTTTTCTATTGCCTTTAAATATTAGAAAATTCAAATAATATATTTTAAATTATGCATTTCTCTGATAATATTAAATATATGATATTTACTAAGAGGGGCGTGGGAATTCTCCTAAAACAAAATGGCAACTGTTCTAAAGAACATCATTTATTCAAAGCCGAAGGAGGATCCAATTGGAGAATGCAAAATGGTTGAGGTGGATGGTCGTTTTTTTGGGAATTATGGGAGTTAGTTATTTGCTTTATATGAACTTGAATAATTCGGAAGGTACGGAGGAACCGGAGGATGAAAAGGCGGTGGCGGATAAGAACGGTTTAGTAGGAGATGGTATAGCGGATGATACTGCGGCGCTGCAAGCAGCCATTGATGCTGTGCCGCCGGGAGGGACGCTGAAATTGCCTGCTGGCACCTATAAAGTGAGCCGGAATCCAGCTTTAAAGGCTGTCACGGGATACGGGGAAAGCCACTTTGCACTTGAAATCACCCAGCCTCTCACAATTGAAATGGATGAAGTGACAATCCAATCGGAAACGGACGGGCGATACGGGATCTTTTGGATCCATGATACGGCGGATGTCCATTTGAAGGGGGGCGCGCTCATCGGGGATAAATTTCCGCATGATGCCGAATTGACTTCGAATATCGCGGTGCTCTTGCATGAAACACAAAACAGTACGATTGAAAATACGTACACGAAAAACCACTCGCAAGGAATCCATTTGCATGATGCGGACAATAATTTAATCCGAAACGTCACTTCGGAATACAACTACGGCTCCGGCATTATTAATTTCTCATCCAACAATAACATCATTGATTCCTGCACGGTAAGGAATTCAAGCGATGGCCATCTTTCCTTGTATGGGGTCGGCGAAAACAATACCGTAGTCAATTGCGTAGTCACGGAAGACCGGCCGGACCACACAATTGAACAAGGGATTACAGTCGAAAGCGAAAAAAACAGCCGCATTGAAAACAATACCGTCAACGGGTTTTATTATGGCATTGATATCAAAAATGGCGCTGAATGGAATATCATCACTTCCAATAACGTTTTTGACAACGAATACAATATCGCAATCCGCCCGGGAGACGGCGGCGAAAACCTTTTGACGCCAAGCCATGACATTGTCATCACCAATAATTTTGCGACCAACCCGCGAGGCGACTCGCATTTCGGGATTTTCGTCGATATCGGAGAAGGGCATGTCATTACAGGCAATACCGTAAACAAAGGAAATTTAATCATCTCAGATTCAGACATGTTTGCGAAATATGAAAAGCAAAATTTTTATGTGGATTGACTTTAATGAAAAGTAGGCAAAGAGATGAAGGGGTGTTGGTGTGAAGGAAATCGGGGGATATTTTGAGCTTGAGAATTTAGTGCAGCATGAATTTTATCCGGATTTATTGGCTTTGAACAGTGCGCGGAATGCTTTGTTATATGTCATGAAAGCGAGAAAAATCAAAAAAATATACATTCCTTATTATTTATGCGAGTGCATACGGGATACGTTGCAAAATCACCAATACGATTTCAGCTATTACCACATCGACCAGGATTTTATGCCGAAAATCGATCATCAGCTGGAAAACGGGGCTTACCTATACATTGTCAATCATTATGGCCAGCATTCAAATGACACAATCAAAAAATTTGAGTCGCTGTACGGCCCTCTTATTGTCGACAATACCCATGCTTTTTTTCAGCCGCCGCTCCCGGGAATCGATACCATTTACTCCTGCCGAAAGTTTTTTGGTGTGCCGGATGGCGCTTACCTTTCGACGGATGCGGTTTTGGATGAAGAACTGGCTATGGACGCTTCTAAAGACCGGTATCCATACATGTTAGGGCGATTTGAAGGGAAAGCTTCGGATTATTATAAGGAATACCATGAAGTCAACGAATTATTTGATCTGGAGCCGTTGAAGCATATGTCGAAACTGACGCAGAATATCATGGGCGCTGTCGATTATGAAAAAGCGAGAGAAGCGCGCAGCCGCAATTTCAGTTATTTGGCAAATGAATTTCAGGAATGGAATCCTTTAAATATCTCTTCTCCAGACGGTGCATTTGCCTACCCGTTCTATTGCGAAAACGGACCTGAAATTAGAAAGCTTTTAGCTGGGCAAAAAATTTACATTCCGACGCTATGGCCGAATGTTTTGGCGGATACGGAGGAAACGTCTGTCGAGAACCGCTACACAGCCAATATCCTGCCGCTTCCATGCGACCAACGCTACAGTTTGGAAGATATGGAATACATGGCGGGTCTATTAAAGAAAGAGCTGAATGATTCAATCGCCGTCGAACGATAAAAGTGAAAAGCTGCCGTCCCTTTGTAGGGCTGGCAGCTTTTTAGCTTTATTAAATTGATTAAACAGTGGAAATGGTTCCGGCAGGGCTGCGGTATGCGGGAAAAAAATCACTTTCCATCGAACCATTTTCATCACATAGGCGGCTATAGATTTTTTCGTTCCAGATCCTCGTGCCGGTATAGTATTCAAATTGCGTATTCTGCCCGAACTTTTTCTTAAAGAGGTAGAGGCTATCATCCGGATCGCTCGTTTTGCCGCCTCCAGAATGGATCAATTCGGCGTCGTTCGATTTGCCCCATTCTGCAATGGCATAGGTCAGGACGTATACGGGAGCGAGATGATGGAATTCTTCTATCGTGGCCGAGAGGTGGGTGTGGATCCACTTATTGAAATGGAAATGAAGTTCCATGCCGATCACTTTTCCTTCGTACATGGCTTCGGCCAGGATGATTTGATCGCCGAAATATTCCAGGCATTTGGCAAAATACTTATCATCAAAAAAATAGATGTCGTGGGCACCGATTCTTTTCATGGTTTCCACGTACATAGTTCGGAATGGAGCCAGGCTATCGGGATTTTTTGTAATTCGATAGGTGACGCCGGCTTTCAGCGCTTTGCGTATTGTTTTTCTGGTGGATTTTGAAAATTCATGTTGGATCGGGTCTTGATAAGGGGCTAATGCCGTGCCGGTAGTGAAACTTTTGAAAGCAAGTTCATAGCAGGCTGAAAAATCCCGGGCATTGGAGAATAGAGGATGGAACCGTACGAACTCGCTGACGATTTGCTGCTCTTCGCAGTAGGAGGAAAATGCTGCCTCAAACTCTTTGGCAAGTAAATTTCTTTTTCCTTCTTGGCATGATGTGATCAGCGGTCCTCCGTAGCCGTACGGGGAAGAAATATCAAAGTATTGGCTGCCGTTTAGCAGAAGGGGAATTTCTTTCTTGATGAACAGATGCCTGACTGAACCAGTGGAACTCTTAAAATCAAATACTTCACATGTGCCGTTTTCAATCTGTTCATACAAGAGCCCGTAATTTTTCTTATAGTATATATCCACGAATGCATACACCTCAATCCATTTATTTTATCTTTATTGTTTTCAAAGAAAGCGAATCGAATGACACTAAAAACCTCCTAAAAATTCCTGAATCAGGGAATCTTAAAATTTATTATAGCAAGAGGGAAAGGAAAAGTGAATAATAAAACAGATTATTCAGAAAAATAAAGAGGAAGTAAGAGATTCCTCCGTAGGATAAACAAATTAGACATACAGGAAGAAAAGGGTTTTAGTTTTCTAAATAAATAAAATAATCTAAATAATCTGTTACTTATGGTGCATTCTATGATAGAATGAAAATTAAATAGAATCACTTAAGTAGAAAGTATTAGTATTATTCCGAACAAAAAGGATTATTTTAACAAAGCCGTTACTAATGGCTCTTAATAGCTGCAGTGGATTTTAGATGAAAGGAAGAATGATAAAAGCATTTATCAAATTGCCAGAAAGAAAATGGCCTGATAGAAGCGATCTCTTACTAGAAAGAATTTAATTGAAGAGGAGCCATATAAGGATGGAAAAAGAGATAATGGTGAGCATTACCTGTGAAGCCTATAACCATGAAAAATATATAGCAGATGCACTTGAAAGTTTTCTCATGCAAAAAACGGATTTTCCGTTTGAAATCCTTGTTCATGATGACGCTTCAACTGATCGAACGGCAGAAATCATTAAAGAGTATGAGAGGAAATATCCAGACATTATAAAGCCGATCTACCAAACAGAGAATCAATATTCAAAAGGTGTCAATGTTGAACTGATCAATACGAGCCGGGCCAAAGGAAAATATTCAGCCACTTGTGAAGGCGACGATTACTGGACGGATCCGTTCAAGCTCCAGAAGCAAGTGGATTATATGGAAGCCCACCCGGAGTGCAGCATGTGTGTGCACGCGGCCTACAAAGTATCATCGAGCCGGAAAAAGGCAGTAGCGAAGGTGCGGCCGAGCACGGAAAGCAGAATTTTTACCGTAGAAGAATTGATTGAAGGCGGAGGCGACTTTGTTGCGACCAATTCAATCATGATTGCCCGTGAAAAGGTAGGGGAAATGCCGCAGTTCTACTTGAATGCCGTAGTGGGCGACTACCCTCTAGTGATTTACGCGGCCCTTAAAGGCAGTGTCTATTATATAGACGAAATCATGTCCGCCTACCGCATCGGTGTAAATGGTTCTTGGACAGACAGGGAGCTCGGCACGTTGAGCAAAAAAACACAGCATGTTTATGATATTGCATCGATGCTGGACGAAATCAATGCCTACACCCATTTTCAATACGATAAGGTAATCAACCGGACAAAGAGGAAAAACCATCTTTGCCTGTTGATTGAAATGGGTGAAAAAGAAGAAGTGAAAAAACCGGAATACAGCGAGCTTTACAAGGAATTAGGGTTGAAAAGAATAACTGCCTTGAAAGTGAAGCATTCATTTCCGCGGATTGCCCGTGTGTTAAAGGCTGTGAAATGGAAGCTGATTACGTAAATAAGAGGGACACCACTTTATTTTGATTGGAGCCAGCTTATGGAAAAGCAAAATTCCTTAAAGAAAAAGACAATAAGCGGTTTGCTTTGGAGCTTTGGCGACTTGGTGGGGAACCAAGGGGGACAGTTTATCATCCAAATTGTATTGGCCCGGATGCTGCTGCCGGAAGACTTTGGGCTGATTGGCATGATTTTGATTTTTGTGGCCATCTCCAATTCCATCACCGACAGCGGATTTACCCAGGCACTGATCCGGGAGCAGAAAGTGACGCAAACGGATTATTCCACGGTCTTCTACTTCAATATCGCCGTTTCGCTGTTTATCTATGCCGTCCTGTATTTGGCAGCGCCAGCCATCAGCTCTTTTTATAGCCAGCCTGAGTTGACTATGCTGATCCGGGTGCTTTCGATTGGGGTCATCATCAATTCTTTTGCCATCATCCCAAGGGCGATGTTCACGAAAGAAGTGAATTTCAAAGTCCAGGCAAAAGTGAATTTAACTGCGAGTGTCGCATCGGGAGTCCTGGCGGTAGGAGCGGCTTTTGCCGGACTGGGCGTTTGGAGCTTGGTCATCCGGCAATTGACGATGAATGCAGTGCAATCGCTTTTTTTGTCTCTGTCAAGAAAATGGCTGCCTTCCCTTGCATTTAGCTGGAAGTCATTTAAGCGATTATTCGGATTCGGGTGGAAATTATTGGTTTCAGGATTAATCGATACGATTTACAACAATATTTTCTTCTTGATCATCGGGAAACAATATTCCGCCAGAAGCCTTGGATTTTACACGAACGCTTCCAAATTCAGTGATGTCGCTGCCCAGACTTTGACAGCCACCTTGCAGCGAGTGACGTATCCGGTCCTCAGCAGCCTGCAAGAGGATGAGAATCGGATCAAGCAAGCATTCCGTAAAATTATAAAATTATCCGGTTTTATTATTTTCCCGATCATGGCAGGAATTGCTGCCATAGCCGGGCCGCTCATCCATTTGGTGCTGGGAGAGCAATGGGCAGGGATGGTGATCTATTTTCAGCTGCTGTGCATTGCTGGAATGCTTTATCCCATCCACGCCTTGAATTTAAATATCCTTCAAGTACGCGGTCGCTCGGATTTGTTTCTGTACTTGGAAATAGCCAAAATGGTGGTCTTGTCGCTTCTCATCTTTTTAGCGATTTGGTTCAAACTTGGCATTATGGGGCTTGTCGGGGTCATCGTCCTCGATTCGTATGTGGCTCTGTATTTCAATACTTACTTTTCTGCCCGTGAAATTTCCTATTCCATAAAAGAGCAGATAAAAGACTTGCTGCCGATGTATCTCGTTTCCCTTGCAATGGGCTTCGCTGTTTACATGGCCGGCGAATACCTATTTGAAAGCGATTTATGGAAACTGCTGTTCCAAATCAGTTTGGGCATTGCCTTATACATCGCAATCAGCAAGCTTTTAAGAATCCAGGAATTAACGATTATTTTCGATCTGCTAAAGCCGATGCTAAAGAAAATCAGCTTTGCCAAATCAAGCGATATAAAAAAAGTGTGATCGTGGGGGATGAAGAATATGGCAAATCCGTTTGAAAAACCGATCTATATTACCAGTCCATTGCTTCCGAATGCAGAAGATGCAGCGAATAAAATCAGTGAAATTTGGGAAAGCGGCCAAATAACGAATAACGGGAAACAGCACAAAGAATTGACCGAACAGTTGGAAGCCTATTTGCAAGCCCCGCATCTTTCGTTGTTCAACAACGGGACATTGGCGCTATTGCTTGGCTTAAAGGCGCTTGGCCTCACAGGGGAAGTTATTACGACGCCTTTTACTTTTCCGGCTACCGTTCAAGCGTTGGATTGGAACGGCCTGACACCTGTTTTTTGCGATATTGACCCGATTACTTTGAATATCGATGCGTCAAAAATTGAATCATTAATTACAGAAAGGACCAGCGCTATTCTAGCGGTTCACGTTTTCGGAAATCCGTGCGATGTAGAACAGATTGGAAAGATTGCCGAAAAATATAAGCTGAAAGTTATCTACGACGGAGCGCATGTGTTTGGTGCAAAACTAAATGGCCGGCCAATCAGCGACTTTGGAGACATGACAATGTTCAGTTTCCATGCGACCAAATTATTCAATACGATCGAAGGCGGCGCTCTATCAGTCAAAAGTGAAGACGTGCTGAAGAAGCTCAATCTTTTGAAAAACTTTGGAATCTTAAATCCCGAAGAAGTGGTGCTTTCAGGACTGAACGCCAAAATGAACGAAGTCCAGGCGGGAATCGGCATCGAAGTCCTCAAACTTGTAGAAGAAGAACGCTCGAAAAGGCATCAATTGATGAAGCTTTACGAGCACAACTTGGCGGAAATTCCAGGCATCCGTCCGATTACGGTTCTCGAAGGGGAAGAGAGCAGCTATCAGTATTTTGTCATCGAAGTGGATGAACAGGAATTCGGCTTTTCGAGGGACTGGCTGCACCGGGAATTGGAGAAATACAATGTCTATACCCGCAAATACTTTTATCCGCTATGCAGTGATTTTGAATGGTATCGGCAGCTTGAATCTGCCAAACCGGAAAATTTGCCGAAGGCCCAAAAAGCAGTGAAGGAAGTTTTATCTATGCCGTATTACGGCAAATTGCCGCTTGAAGCCGTCAATCAAATTTGCCAGTTGATCAAAGAGCTTCAGCAAAGCTCAAAGGCTTTGACTCGAATCTAAGAAAAGAGGGATTGGTTATGAAAGGGATCATTTTAGCCGGAGGATCCGGGACGCGCCTTTATCCATTGACAAAATCCATTTCGAAACAGATGCTGCCGGTTTATGATAAGCCGATGATTTACTATCCGCTTTCGGTATTGATGCTTGCGGGCATTAAAGAAATTTTGATCATTTCAACTCCACGGGACGTTGCCGGATTTTTAAGCCTTCTGGGCAATGGGCAAAAACTTGGCATCAAATTGGAATATGCCATTCAGGAAGAGCCAAAAGGATTAGCAGAAGCTTTTACCATTGGGGAAAGTTTTATCGGGGACTCGCCAGTGGCCCTGGTTCTCGGGGATAACATCTTTTACGGCTCGGATTTTGGGAGCCGCTTAATCGAGTCATCTGAACTGGAGCAGGGCTGCATTATTTTTGGCTGCCATGTTGCTGATCCGCGAGCGTACGGCGTAGTGGAAGTTGGAGATGACAACCGAGTCCTTTCAATTGAAGAAAAGCCGAAAGAACCAAAATCCTCTTTTGCAGTTCCAGGTTTGTATTTTTTTGATAATCAGGTGATTGAAATCGCCAAAAGCATAGAGCCTTCCGAGCGGGGAGAGCTGGAAATCACTTCGATTATCGATGTCTATCTGCAAAGAGGTGAATTGACCGTCAACCTTATGGGACGCGGGCTCGCCTGGTTGGATACCGGAACCCATGAAGCCTTGCTGCAGGCGGCCAATTTTGTCGAAGCCATCCAAAAAAGACAGGGATTATACGTATCTTGCATCGAAGAGATTGCCTACCGCCGGGGCTATATTTCCCGCGCGCAATTAATGGAGTTGGCAGAGCCATTGATCAAAACCGATTACGGAAAATATCTGCTTGATATTGCAGCAGAAAAATCCTTTCAATTAAACAATTGAGAATAGAGGTCTTGCTGATGAAAAAAGTGTTGGTTACGGGTGGAGCCGGGTTTATCGGCGGTAATTTCGTTCAATATATGGTTGAAAAGTATCCAGAATACCATATTTTTAATCTGGATGCTTTAACTTATGCCGGAGATTTAACGAAACACCGGGAAATTGAAAAGAGGCGCAATTATACGTTCGTTCATACAGACATTACGAAAAGTCTGGAAATCCATAAGCTTTTTGAAAAGGAACAGTTTGATTATGTGGTCCATTTTGCTGCGGAAAGCCATGTTGACCGGTCAATCCGGGAGCCGGAAGTGTTTATCACGACCAATATACTTGGCACGCAAATTCTTTTGGAAGCGGCAAAACGCATTGGGGTCCAAAAGTTTGTCCATATTTCTACTGACGAAGTTTACGGAGAGTTGGATTTTGACCCTTCTACGTTTTTTACAGAAGAGACGCCGCTCCAGCCGAATAGCCCGTATAGTGCAAGCAAAGCATCTTCGGATTTACTGGTCCGTTCGTATTTTGAAACCTTCGGCTTGCCGGTCAATATTACACGCTGTTCCAATAACTACGGCCCTTATCATTTTCCGGAAAAATTGATTCCCTTGGCCATTTCCCATGTTTTGAAAGACCAGCCGGTGCCGGTTTACGGAGATGGCAAAAATATTCGGGATTGGCTGCATGTGGCGGATCATTGTTCCGCAATTGATCTGGTTCTGCATAAAGGGGAACTTGGAGAAGTCTATAATATCGGCGGCCATAATGAACAATCCAATTTAGACGTGGTGCGGACGATTCTCAACGCGTTAGGAAAAACCGAAGAATTAATCCAATACGTACCCGACCGCCTTGGCCACGATCGGCGCTATGCCATCGATCCTTCCAAATTAGAAAAGCTGGGCTGGAAGCCGATGTATCGTTTCGACAGCGGCATACAGCAAACCGTTCAATGGTATTTGGAGAACCGGGATTGGTGGGAACATATCCTAAAACGGCAGCGCCAGCCGAAACCGGATTTGGAGCCCATCAGCAAATAAGGAAAAAGAAAGCCATATCGTTTCAAAGGGCATCATCCTTTAGAAGACAATTGGATGGGGCTCTTCTGTTTTGATTTATACAGCAGTTTATGAAAAGCGGGGAGGTGCAGTAATGGAGAATAGTATGCGCGTCAGCGATTATTTGAGAGAACTTAACAGCGATAAGAAAAAAGTGAAAATCCTGCATTACAACGCAGAAGACGACCGATTGAAAATGGAGCTCGCTGCAGCGGGTTATGATAATTATTTAGCAGTCGTTTCAGATATTTCCCATTCTTTCGGCGGGTATGCTTATCCGGTAAACGGCAATGATGTCATTTATAAAAACAACGCAGATGTCCTGATTTTGGGGAAAGCAGGATTCGATGATATTAAAAAAGCGTTCAATTCTTCAGCAGAATTGATTGTCTTTAAACCAAGCAACTTAGTGAATAATTTCAGTTTTTTGGCCGTGTGGGCATATAAATATGCCCGGAAGCGAAGATGGGAAATGAGCTTTAAGGTGTTCGCTGAAGAAAACGGGAAATTCAGTAGAGGCATCTTATTTAAACGCCAATATAAAAAAGAAAAGAAAGCACGCCATTATCTATCTCCAGAGACACCCATTGACTCGCTTTTCAAGCGCTTTAATGAGCAACGGTTAAGATACGTCGTCCTTCGATGGTTTGATAAAATTCCATTCTCGGACATTCAGGAAGATGTCGATCTCCTGGTAGCCGACGAAGACATCCATAAAGTCCAACAAGCATTAAATGAAAAAGTAGGCATTCTGCCTTTTGACCTTTATAGCGTGAGCGGCTTGCCTGGGAGCAGCTTCAAAAATATGGCCTATTATCCGCCGAATTTGGCTGAAAAAATCCTGTCTGCCAGGACCCTTTGGGAAAATCGGTTCTTTGTTCCGGATAAACGCCATTACTTTTTAAGCCTTCTTTATCACGCGGTTTACCATAAAGGGATAAAGTCCGGAATTCCGGTTCGAGACGGAAGCTTCGCCCGACAGGAATTAGCGGATCATGAATATTTGAATATTTTACAAGCATTGGCTAAGAAAAATGAAATGGAACTAAAAGAGCTTAATCTCATGTACTTCCATCACTTATTGGCAGCAGAAGGCTGGGCACCGGCGACCGATACGATTCGAAAGCTGCCGGATGAGAATGCGTCTTGGCTGAAAGAAACCATTGCCCGTTCCTCCGATGACTTTGAAAAATCAGGAGAAGTGATGGTATTCGTCATAAGGGATTGGGCTTATAAAAGAGGGCTGACAGGATTTATCATCAATTGGCTGGAAAAAAGCGGATTGAATCTGGTGAAAGCCATCGAATTGAATCGCGAACAAAAAAGGCAGGCATCCCAACGGCTGCGCGGAGGAAATTGGGGGCAGGGGCCTTGGCCGGTAAATGGAGGAGAGCCTGCTGTTTTGCTAGTCATGTATGATTATCATCCAAATCCTCTAAAAGAAAAATTTAAAAAGAAATATCCGCATGTGTCGAACGAACATTATCTCTTTAAAGAAGAAGTCCGGAGAGAAATCAATTCAAATCTTGAGCCCGAGGAAAAGACAAATCCGATCCATAGTTCGGACGATGAAATTGAAGCGCTGGATTACATCAATATGGTTGTTCCAGAAATCATGTCCTATGTCCGAGATACTATCAGGGAATGGGATAAAGCCTATGTCACGAAAGAGAAAGTCTATAAAGATTTGTCCGGCAACCGGCGGCGGGCAAAGGTAGAAGTGATTGAATACCGAGGCAAAAAAGCAGTCAAAAAAACCTATCAGGCAGGAAAAGAACGTTTTCTGAAACGTGAAGTCTATGTGTACGGAGAACTTAGCAAAGAATGCGAGTTTATCCCGAAACTCCTCGACAGCGGCGATAACTACTTGATTGTTCCGTTGCTGGATACCTTGAAAATTGCCGAGAACAAACGGGTGAAGAAATGGATGCTGAAAAAATACAAAGAAGAAATATTGGGCATTAGCCGTTTTTTCTATGAAAAAGGTTTTGCGTTGATCGATTTCCATCCCGGAAATATTTTAATGACCAAAGAAGGGCCGCGGATCATCGATTTTGAGTTCTTGTATAAATACGATCACAAGCCGAAAACAATTGATGAATCTTTTGATTTTATCGGATATCCCGATAATTTCATGGCGGACATCCCGTATGGCATCGATCTGAAAAGCCGAAAAGATCTGTGGAAAAAAATCCTTTATTGAGATGGGAGTGAGTTGAAGCGATGTCGTCCTTAAAAAAGAAAGTGGCCGCCAGCATGAAACTCACATCACTCTCCATGCTAATCACGAGCCTTCTGCAGATTGTCCAGTTAGTGGTTCTGGGACGCATTCTCGGCCCTGCCGTCTATGGCATTTTGGCGCTCGTGCAGATCGTTATCCAATTTGCCCAAATGTATATGGATATGGGATTGACAGATGCCATCATTCAGAAGGAGAAAATCAGCAAAATTCAATTATCGAGCCTTTACTGGGTTTCAATTTTTACGGGGATCGGAATCTTTATTCTTCTCTTTTTTGCGGCACCGCTTCTCGCCAGCTTATTTGACCATGCAGAACTAAAAGGGATGATTCAAGTAGTGGGCATCAGCTTTGTCATTATCCCTTTTGGGTTGCAGTTCCAAACGATTGCCAGCAAAAATCTGGAGTTCAGCCAAATTACGAAGAATGAAATCGCCGCTTCTTTCATCGGGGTTTCTCTGACCATCTTCTTGGCAGCTTTTATGGCAGCGGGAGCTTGGTCGCTTGTTTTTGGCCACATCGCCAGTTCGCTTGTGCGGACGGTGCCTTGGGCAGTTGCCGGTTTTAGAAATCCGGAAACACGGCCGGCACTGGTGTTTTCTTGGAAAAGCATCACAGAATTGATTGTTTTCGGATTGTATCGCCTCGGAACGACAACGGCCAATTACTTCAATACGAAAATCGACCAAATTATCATTGGAATTTTAATGGGGCCGCAAATTCTCGGGATTTACAGCATGGCCATGAACTTGATCATGCAGCCGATCCAGAAATTGAACCCGATGATTACCCGGGTTTCATTTCCGGTTTTCGCTAAAATTCAACAGGATCAAAAGCGGCTGCAAAAAGCTTACCTCTTTATCATTCAACTGATTATGACGTTAAATGCACCATTTTTTTCCGGTCTTATTGTGTTAGCACCTTTTCTTGTGCCGCTTCTTCTAGGAAAAGAATGGACAGAGGCAATAATGATTGTTCAAATTCTTTGCTTCTATGCCTTGTTCCGGGCCTTGGGAAATCCAAGCGGAAGCTTGTTCACTGCTGTTGGGAAAGTGCGCTGGAGCTTTTACTGGCAGTTGGGGCTGCTGTTTATAGTTCCGGTCGTTGTCTATTTCTCAAGTTTAACTGGTGAACTGGCAATGGTGGCATTGGCTATGGGCCTCTTGCGGTTTGTTTTATTCTTCATCAATTATTTCAGCAGAATCCGGTTGATCATTGGAAACAGCTTCAATGAATTGATGAAATCTATCTTTGTTCCAATTTTTCATTCAGTTGTAATGATTTTGTTGCTCCAGGGATTGATCGGCATCTTGGCAAAAACAAATGACATTGCCATCATTCTGATCAGTTTTTGTGCAGGCCTGCTCATCTATGGGTTTTTAATGATGATGTTCCAGAAAAAATTATTGCTGGAAGTCAAAAGTTTCTTTATCCAGAAGGCAGAGAAAAGGCTGGCTTAAAGAAAAATACTCAAATTTATAAAATAATCTAAATAATCTGTTTTATTAAGTCTAAAGTATGCTAAAATGATAAAAATAAGGCATACGATAAGCATTTAGTATTGGTAAATATGTACAAAAATGCAGGAATAATTTTAGAGGGTCTAAAAAGCCTTATTTTTCAAGAACAGCATTACGGCAGCGTCGGCTCTTTGCCAGCATGCAAGTAAGGAAGCCTTCTCTTCAGAGACCATAGAAAAGGATGGGGTTTAAATGGATGTGTCATCAAAGATATATGTAGCAGGGCATCGGGGCCTAGTAGGATCCGCTATTGTCAGAGATTTAAAAAAGAATGGCTATCATAATCTTGTCTTTCGCAATCATTGCGAATTAGATTTGACAGACCGCAGCCAAGTTGACGCATTCTTCAACTTAGAAAAGCCGGAATATGTATTTTTAGCTGCTGCAAAAGTAGGGGGGATTGTAGCCAATAACGATTATCCTGCTGATTTCATTCGAGACAATTTGATGATTCAAACGAATGTAATTGATGCCTCCCATAAGAATGGAGTAAAAAAGCTTCTGTTTTTAGGAAGCACATGCATTTATCCAAAATACACGCCGCAGCCGATGAGGGAAGATTCGTTATTGACTGGAGAACTGGAGCCGACAAATGAGCCCTATGCGATTGCGAAAATAGCCGGAATCAAAATGTGCGAGTATTACAATAAGCAGTACGGAACTGAATTTATTTCCATCATGCCGACCAATTTATTTGGCCCTAATGACAATTTTGATTTAAACAGCTCCCATGTGCTGCCTGCTTTGATTCGCAAGTTCCATGAAGCGAAAGTAAATTCTTCGCCGACCGTTGAAGTTTGGGGGACCGGAACGCCGAGGAGAGAATTTCTTTACTCGGACGATCTGGCGAATGCAGCTGTGTATTTAATGAACACTTACAGCAAAAGCGAACTGGTGAATATCGGTGTCGGCAAGGATATTTCCATTAAGGAATTAGCTGAAAAAATCAAGAACATTACGGGCTACGAAGGCGAAATCAGATTTAATACATCGAAACCGGATGGGACGCCGCGAAAACTCGTAGATGTGAGCAAGCTCCACAATCTTGGCTGGAAAGCCCAGACGTCATTGGACGATGGGCTGAAATTGGCTTATGAATGGTTTTTGGAAAATATCAGCAATGAAACTATTACGGTTAAATAATGGGGGATTCGATGAGAAAAGCATTGATAACAGGGATCACTGGCCAGGACGGATCGTTTTTAGCAGATTTTCTTTTAGAGAAAGGCTACGAGGTTCATGGGATTATTCGGCGAAGCTCGAGTTTCAATACAGAAAGAATTGAGCACCTTTATATCGAAGAATTGAAAACAAGTGAAAACTTCTTTATCCATTATGGTGACATGACCGATACTTCCAATGTGATTCGGTTGATCAGCGAAATTAAGCCGGATGAAATTTACAATTTGGCTGCGATGTCCCATGTAAAAGTGTCGTTTGAGACGCCGGAATATACAGCAGATGTAGATGGCATCGGCACGCTCCGAATTTTGGAAGCTGTACGGATCCTTGGCTTGCAGCAGAAAACGCGGATTTACCAAGCCTCTACTTCCGAATTATTTGGAAAAGTCCAGGAGGTGCCGCAAAAAGAAACGACGCCATTTTATCCGCGCTCGCCATATGGAGTGGCCAAATTATACGGTTTTTGGATTACCAAAAATTACAGGGAATCGTATGGGATGTTTGCGGTGAACGGCATTCTGTTTAACCATGAATCAGAACGCCGGGGAGAAACGTTTGTAACCCGCAAAATTACCATGGCCGCTGCCCGGATTGCCAGCGGTAAACAGCAAAAGCTGTCGCTTGGGAATTTGGATGCCCGCCGGGACTGGGGATATGCAAAAGATTACGTCGAGTGCATGTGGCTGATTTTGCAGCACGACACGCCGGAAGATTTCGTGATTGCGACAGGAGAAATGCATACGGTGCGTGAATTTGCGACTCTCGCTTTTCTGCATGCGGGCATCGAAATCGAATGGCAAGGCGAAGGGGTCGAAGAGAAAGGAATCAATAAACGTACCGGAGAAGTGGTTGTTGAAGTGAATCCGGATTACTTCCGCTTAGCCGAAGTGGAACAATTACTCGGCGATCCGTCAAAAGCGAAACGCCTGTTGAACTGGAATCCTACGGCAACGCCGTTTGAGGAATTGGTTGAGATTATGGTTAAAAACGATTTGCGTTTATTGGGCAAGGAAAAGCAAGAAGCATATAGCACAAAAGAGTTTTAAGGTAAAATGCGGAGCTGCTGGAAGAGGGCTCTGCATCTTTTTCACCATATAAAGTATTCTCTATTTTCAGACAACTAAGAAATCAGATTACAGACAAGAACTGTACGGCTGCTGTCGAGTCAAATTCTGTCTTAATCCTGCATCAGAGTTAAATGTGCAATAAAAAACCCAAAAATTGTATGTTCAATTTATAAGAGGAGACAGACGCTAAGGAGTGGACTCGATTGGGAAAAACAAGTGAAAAAGTAAGTGTCGTAATCCCTACCTATAATCGTTCTGAATTATTGAAGAAAGCCGTCTATAGCCTCCAGCACCAGCGGCATCAAAATTTGGAAATCATCATTGTGGATGATTGTTCAACCGATGATACAGAAGCGGTAGTGAAAGAAATGCAGGATCCGCGCATCAAGTACATTCGGCACCAAATCAATAGAGGGGGTTCCGAAGCCCGGAATACAGGCATTAAGCTGGCTAAAGGAAATTACGTCGGTTTTTTGGATTCCGATGATCAGTGGCTTCCTGATAAATTGCAAAAGCAATTAGCGATATTTCGCAGCAATCCGGAAGTCGGCGCCGTCTACACCGGAGTCAAATTGGTCAATGACAGCCAGACACTGAAGGAAATTGTTCCCCGCTACCGGGGCAACATTTTGCCGATGCTTATGGAATCCAATTGCATTGATACGACTTCTTCGGTTCTGGTCAAAACAGAATTGCTCCATGAAATTAACGGGTTTGAATCCTCTTTGCCCAGCTGCCAAGATTGGGATTTGTATCTTCGTTTGTCGCAGATTACAAATTTTGATTTTGTAAAGGATTCGATGGTCTTGTTCTTCCAACATTCGGGAGAGCGCATTTCGACGAACAACGAGGCGGTGCTCAATGGCCAGCTGTATATTTTCAAAGCCTATAAAGAGTTAGCGAAAGAATTGGGAAACGGAGTTTTTGAAAAGTTCTCCATCAATATTTTTAAAACCTTATTGAAAGTGGCCATTACAAGCTGCGATAAAGAAGCGGTTAAATTGGCCAGAAAAGTGCTGATCGAAGCGGCATTTGAAAAGAACAGCTCGGTAAAAGCGTGCATCTATTATCTTTCCACTTTCCTGCCGTTGAAAGTCTTGGAAATCATGTATAAGCAATCGAAAAAGAACTATAAATTCTCTGAAATTCTTTCTACGTAAACGTTAATCGAATACCGAAGAGCATTATAAGGATAAAGGGATGATCATATGGTGAACAACTACAGTGAATCAGACAATAAAAATGAACGGGTCTTTCAAGTGGCTGTGAATATCCTGGCTGGAATCGCCATGCTGTATTATTTTGCGCAAATCGGCCAGCAGTTTCAGGCGAAGGATGTGCTTCATTTTATTATATTAGGAATTTTTGCCGTTAAATTTGTGATGGATGTGGCGATCTTTAAAGTCGGTTTCGCTTCTTTTTCGCTGCTTCTATTGTTTTTGCCGATATTGAGCATTCTCGGATTTGCGCCTTCCGGCAATGTGCAGCCGCTATTCAACGACCGGACGCAGCTGATTGAAAAGCATTTCTACCTTTTAGCTTTTGCTGCATTGTTTTTTTACTTTATTTGGTCGCTGCTGCTGGTGCTCGACAATAAATCGTTTAAGAAGTATGATGCGATCATTTTAAAGTTCTTTTTTAGAGAGACGAATAGCTTGTTGTCCACCTGGTTCTTCAGCGCTGTTGCGATTGCTTCCGCCATCATTTATCTGCCGGATCTTCCGGGGCGCGCCTACCACGAATTCTCGCCGAGCTTGCTGCCGGGGAATGCCTGGAATTCAGTGGTTGCCATTTCTTACTTTTTTGTCCTGATTGGGGTTAAGGGAAGTATGCTGCGAAAAGCTGCTTTGCTGTTTGTGCCTTTTTGGCTGCTTTCCCATTATGCACGGGTGGATATTCTGGGCTTGATCCTGATTTTATACGTCATCATTACGAACACGAAAAAAGGGAAGATTTTTAAGGCCAATTTTAATTTTAAGAAATTCAGCATCATTGCCATCGGGCTTTTGGTCTTTTCTTATTTAGGGATTGTGCGGCATAACGGATTGGTGTTTGATGCAGCAGCCATTTTGGATTCCTTTGCGGTGTTGGTGAATTATCCAACAGTCCAGGATTTGGTCTACTCCACTGCTGCTGCAATTGAAGTGACCTACGACCATGGAACGTCATCAACGCTTCTCGGGTATATTCCGCAATTGATGCCTTCTTTCCTGGGATCGGAAGCGGGACCGGGGGCAGCGCATCTTGTGGCTGAGTCGATCCATACCAATTACGGATTGTTTATTTACGGAGAGTATTTCTTGAATTATCAAGTGATAGGCGTGATTTTAGCTCCGTTTCTGACGTATCTTGTGGTTTTTGTTCCGGCGTTGCTGCTGCGGAAGGTATTTGGAGATTTTGGATTTTCTCTTGGCTATTACTTGATTGTCACGACAATCGCACGTGTTTTCTGGTACGGCTATATCTACTATATAAAACCCATGCTGGTCATCGTGCCAGTCTTTATCTTGATCTATTTGGTGATAAACGCCTTGGAAAAAGAGTTGGCCGGAAAGCCTGTGCTGAAATTCAAATAGCGATCCGTTGAATGGAGAGGTGAATCAAATGGGGAATGTGAAAAAGAAGACGCTGATCTTTGTCGGGCCTTTGCCGCCGCCGATTTTAGGGGAAAGCATCGCTCTTCAATCGTTGTATGAAGCAGAGAAGCTTCATGAAATCTTTGATGTGAAAAAAATGAATTTGAGCCGGAAAGATTTTGAAAATCCAGGCGGCCTGGCGATGGATAAGCTGTTTTTTGATTCGATTAAGCTTGCATATACCGCTTTTCTCAGTGTTTTCAATAAAAATGCCATCCTGTACATTTCGATTTCCCAAACGAAAATGGGGCTGATCCGAGATTGCCTGTTCATCCGCTTTGCCAAAGTTTCCAATAGAAATCGAGTAGTTGCCCATTTGCATGGCAATAATCTCGGCGGAACCATCGATGCTACCTCAGGGAGACTCCGGAAATTTATTGAAAATACTTTAAAGAAAGTGGATGTCGGCATCGTTTTGGGCGGGAAGTTGGCGCCTAATTTTAAAAATCTCGTAAAGCGGGTAGAAGTCGTGTCAAATGGAATACCTGAACACTTCATCCGAAAAAATGAAATTAATTTTAATCGGAAGAAAGAGCGATTATCCATCTTGTACTTGAGTAATTTGATGGCTGAAAAAGGATATGTCGAATTGATCCACGCTGTTGTCGGCTTGATAAAAGAAGGATTGGATCTTGAACTGAATCTCGTAGGGGCCATTCAAAGTGAAAATGAATTCCAGGAAGTAAAGCGGTTCATTGATAAAAACGGGATGGCTGATCGGATCATCTACCATGGGACAAAGCGCGGCGAAGAGAAAAAGCGGTTTTTCCTCGAGGCCGATATGATGGCGCTGCCTACGAAATACAAGGTGGAGGGCCAACCGATGTCCATTATCGAGGGGATGGCAGCGGGACTGCCGATTATTTCGTCTGACCGTGGGATCATTGCTGAGTTGATCGAAGACTGCGGCATTTTGGTGGAACCTGCAGTAGCGGATATCAAACAAGCGATCAGACGGCTCGCTGTAAATGAAGATGAGCGGAAGCTGCTTGGCAAAATCAGCCGGAAAATCTATGAAGAATATTACACAGAAGACAAGTATACCGATTCGCTCATCGCTATTTTCAATGAATTTGATAATCAGGAAGCACCAATCTCTGTTAATTCTTTAGGATAGGAAGGCGACTTATGGAACCTAAAAAGAAAATTGTTTTTGTCATCAATTACTTTTATCCGGATTTAGCAGCTACGAGCCAATTATTGACTGAACTCACGAAAGACCTCCAGGAAGATTTTTCGATTACGGTTATCGCTGCCCAGCCTGGGTATGCTGGAGAAAAGAAAGAAGTAAAAGAGACTTTCGAGGAAGATTACCTGGAACAGATTAAAATCGTCCGGATTAAGCTGCCGGAAGTTGATAAAAATTCGAAGCTCAGCCGGATCCGCTATATTCTTTCGTATTTTGCGCTCGCAAATATCGCGCTATTAAAAGAAAAGGGCGTAGATATCATCTTTACGATTTCTCAGCCTCCTATTTTAGGCGGACTGATTGGTTCAATCGGAAAATTCCTTAAGCGGGCTCAGCATGTCTACAGTATCCATGATTTTAATCCTGAGCAGGCACAAGCTGTTTCTTATACAAACAACCAACTGATCTTTAAAGCAGCAAAAATGGTCGACAAGTGGAATTGCAGCTACGCTGACCATGTGCTGGTCGTCGGGCGGGACATGGCGGAAACGCTTAGGCAGCGCTTTTCAAATAAAAGCGTTCCTGACCATTCCGTCATCAGCAATTGGACCAACGAGAAAGAAATCCTGCCGCTCGATAAACAACAGCCGATGGTGGCTGACTTTTTGGCGAAGCACCGATTGCAGGATAAATTCATCGTGATGTATTCGGGGAATTTGGGCCTGTATTACGATCTGGAAAATATCGTAGAAATCATCAAAGAATTTAAGGAAGAAACAGGCATTGTTTTCTTGTTTATCGGCGAAGGTGCAGTGAAGGAACGGATGCAGGAATTTGCAAAAGTGAATCAGTTAGAGAATGTGATGTTTCTCCCTTATCAGCCAAAAGAGTTTATCCGCTATTCCTTGAATGCAGCCGACGTCCATTTAGTGGTAAATCAAAAAGGCATCAAAGGCGTGTCGGTTCCGAGCAAAATTTATGGCGTGATGGCAGCTGGAAAACCTATTTTGGGTGTTTTGGAGCAAGGAAGCGAAGTGGAGCGGCTGATCTCGGAAAGCGGGTCGGGAGTAGTGGTGGAACCGCAGAATTATGCGGGAATTGTCGATTCCATCAAGAAGCTTTACCGGATGAACCAGGACGAGCTGCAAAGAATGGGATTAAATGGCCGCCTGTATTTAGAAGAGAATCTCACGAGGGAAAATTCAATCGGCAAATACCGGGAAGTCTTGAAATCATTATAAGGAAAAAACCGTCTAGTCCCGCTATGGAAGAGGCGGTTTTTATTTTCGTTAAAAAATCTAAATACCTATATACCACTAACCTTTTGAAATCCAATAAACGCTATAAGTAATCCTATTTACTTATGAAAATGAATGATATTTTCCAATAAATAATTTTATAATATCTGATATTTCAAACTAATTTGAATATTTATATTGAATTATCAGATATTTGTGAGTACAATGGGGTTATATCAATTTCTTATGAGGGTAAAAAGAAGCTTGGGTTATTTTTATTTTAGTTATTTATACCTAATTAAGAGCCGCGAATAATCATGCGGTTGGATTAAAGTGAACAAAACTTATTCGAAGGCGATGGGAGGATTCTATATGAGACTTGTTTTATTGTCAGGGGGTTCAGGCAAACGGCTTTGGCCGCTGTCAAATGATGCGCGGTCAAAGCAGTTCCTGAAGGTTCTGAATGACCGGCAAGGCAATAAGGTATCGATGGTCCAGCGGGTATGGCAGCAGCTTCGGGAAACGAACTTGGCGGATCATTCAATTATCGCGACGAGCTATTCCCAGGTGGATATGATTAAAACTCAATTAGGGCCGTCTGTCCATATCGTGACAGAACCGGAAAGAAGAGACACCTTCCCGGCAATCGCACTCGCTGCCGTTTACTTGTTTTCGGTTAAAGGATGCAGGCTGGACGAAGTAGTCGGCATGCTTCCTGTGGATCCGTATGTGGATAACGGTTTTTTTAATCGTGTCCACGATTTGGAGGAATCGCTGAAAAAATCGGGCGCCGATTTGGCATTGATGGGAGTTAAGCCGACCTATCCTTCTGCGAAATACGGATACATCATTCCGAAAGCGTCAAATGGCGAGGATTATTTAACAGTTGATTATTTCAAAGAAAAGCCTAGTGAAGCGGAAGCGGAAAGCCTGATTGCTGAAAATGCTTTATGGAATTGTGGGGTGTTTGCGTTCCGCCTCGATTATATTATCGACCAGCTGATTGAACGGGGCCTTCCGACGGACTATGAAGGGCTTCTTGAAAATTATCATCTTTTGCCGAAAAACAGTTTTGACTATGAAGTGGTGGAAAAGGCGAAGCAGATCATTTCCCTGCCGTATGAAGGGTACTGGAAAGACCTTGGAACCTGGAATACGCTGACGGAAGAAATGGGCGGCTCGATTACGGGGAAAGGCGTCATTGGCAAAAATGTGACTAATTCGCATATCGTCAATGAACTAGATGTGCCGATTACGCTGCTCGGGCTAGATAATGTCGTCGTGGCAGCGAGCCCGGACGGAATTCTTGTGACGGATAAAGATGCCAGCACAAAAGTGAAGGAATATGTCGACGGCTTCGGCGGCCGCCCGATGTATGAAGAACGCCGGTGGGGATGGTATCGGGTCTTGGAGTATACGAAATATCCGGAAGGCAATGAAGTGCTGATTAAGCGCTTAAGCGTCCATGCAGGCAAAAATTTCAGCTACCAAGTTCACTATAAGCGCAGTGAAGTATGGACGATTGTAAAAGGCGAAGGGGTTTTTGTGATCAATGACCAGCTCAGCCATGTGCGCACGGGCGACGTCATCCATATTCCTTTGGCCGCAAAGCATACACTCCGTGCGACGACTGAAATGGAGATCATTGAAGTCCAGACGGGCAGTGAACTGATTGAGGAAGATATATTCCGCGCATTGAATGAGTGGGAGGAAATCGAAGCGGTCTGCAAAGGAAGAGTATCGGCAATCCAGCAATAAAAAGGCAGTTCTGATCTTTAGGGGAGGTGCGTCCATGTATAAGGAACCGGTTTTTCTAGATCCTGTTTTTCAGGAACGGATATGGGGAGGCAGCCGGCTGCAAACGTTATTCGATTATCAAATCCCTACTCATTTGACAGGCGAAGCTTGGGTGATTTCTGCGCATGAAAATGGCCCTTCTGTGGTAAGGAATGGCGCGTTGAAAGGGAAGAAATTATCGGAGGTTTGGCGAGAGCACCCCAATTTATTTGGCCGCAACGCTTCCGATGATGAATTTCCGCTATTGGTCAAAATTTTGGATGCCAATGATAATTTGTCTGTCCAAGTCCATCCGGATGACCAGTATGCCCAGAAAGTTGTGGGGAAACCGTGCGGGAAAACTGAATGCTGGTATATATTGGATTGCGACGAAGATGCGGAAATTATTATTGGCCATAAAGCGCGCAGCCAAATGGAATTTCAGGAAATGGTGAAAAACGGCGAATGGCAAAATCTTCTCCAGACCATGAAGGTTCAAAAAGGCGATTTTATTTACGTGCCGAGCGGAACTTTACATGCGATTGGTAAAGGAATTGTCATTTTGGAAACCCAGCAAAGTTCCGATATTACTTATCGCGTCTATGATTATGACCGTACGGATCGGAATGGTGCAAAACGGGAGCTGCACCTAGAGCATGCTTTGACATGCACAATGTATCCCCATCAGGATTTTCTATGCGAGAAACTGCGTGAAGAGAAAGGGAATCTGACATCTACCCGGTTAGTGGAAGAAACGTATTTTACGGTTTACCATTGGCTCTTGAAAGGCAAAATGGAAGCAAGTTTAGCCGCGGGGTTTCTGATGGTCAGTGTCATCGAGGGGGCAGGCGAATTTGGCAGCGAAGACTGTAGAATGGCGCTAAAAAAAGGCGACAATTTTATTGTGCCGGCTACCATTAAAGATTATTTCATCAGCGGAGAAATGGAAATGATTGTTTCGCATACATCAAACGCTGCAATCGGGTTAAAATGAAGTTCAACTGTACATCTCTCTATACTTTAATTTCTGAATATTTAGTCTAAGGCGATTGGAACTTCCAATCGCTTTTTTATATGCAGTCGTTGAAAACTGTGTGCAGTCAGCATTTTTTAAGAAAAAATTTTACGTGATCTACAAAAAACTCCCAATAAGATGGTAAACTAAAGATATTAAATCAGTAGATCGGCAATGAACTTGTGCAGGAAGCTGAATGGACAGAAAAATACATATGCAGATAAAAGAGGAGTCAATTATGTGGATGGCGTTAACGGCAGGAATAGCGGTAGTGGCAGGATTTGCATTTTCTTTTGCAAAAACAAGTTCTCGGGCAGAAAAAATAACTGAAAAGCACCGGGAAGAACTGATGAACAGAGAAATCCCGAAAGAAAAAGAAGCGCAGCGAAACATTGATTAAAAATAGCTTGAGTGCAGGTCCGGCAACGGGCGAACACTCAAGCTATTTTTATTTTCCCACACAACAATATTCTAATTTACTAGAAAATTTAGAAAAATGTAATATATTCACTGAAAAAGCTTTCTATTTAGGACTATGGATGTTAAAATAGTTAAATAAATTGATTATTAAGAATATTACTAATTATATATAACCACGAAAGGAGAGTGATTTTGAATAAAATTGTTTATTTAGGTAAAAAGTATTAGTTAATTTGTGGGGTTATCCCATCAAAATAATAATGGATTTTTCCAGAAGAATTAATAAAAACTTATGCTTAACCACTAAGTGAAGCATAGAATCATTTCAATATGGAGGAGAAAAGCATTTAAGCATTCTTAAAATGGCTAGATGAATAGCCGAAATATAATTAATTGCTAAGTTCAGGAGGGAATCCAATGACGAAAAAAGTTACAAAAGCCATTATTCCGGCAGCAGGCCTTGGAACACGCTTCTTGCCGGCTACGAAAGCCATGCCGAAAGAAATGCTCCCGATCATTGATAAACCGACGATCCAATACATTGTAGAAGAAGCCATCGCTTCCGGGATTGAAGACATCATTATCGTTACAGGAAAAGGAAAGCGGGCCATTGAAGATCATTTTGATAAGAATTTCGAACTGGAAGATAATCTTTTCAAGAAAGGCAAATACGATTTGTTGGAGAAAGTCCGTGCCAGTTCAAAAGTGGAAATCCATTACATTCGGCAAAAAGAGCCGAAAGGTCTGGGACATGCCGTCTGGTGTGCACGCAAGTTCATCGGCAACGAACCGTTTGCCGTGCTTCTTGGAGACGATGTGGTGAAGGCGGACAAGCCTTGTTTAAAGCAGTTGATGGATCAATACGATAGCCTGCAATCTTCTGTTATCGGCGTCCAGGAAGTGCCGGATACTGAAACCCATCGCTATGGCATTATCAATCCCGTAGCGGTAGACGGACGGAGCTACCAGGTCAGCAATTACGTAGAAAAGCCGAAACAAGGAACCGCTCCATCGAACTTGGCGATCATGGGACGCTATATTCTGACGCCGGAGATATTCAGCTTCCTGGACCAACAGAAATTGGGAGCTGGCGGAGAAATCCAATTGACGGACGCCATCCAAAAATTGAATGAAATCCAGAATGTTTTTGCTTATAACTTTGAAGGCAAGCGCTATGATGTTGGGGAGATGCTCGGCTTTATCCGGACTACCATTGAATTTGCCTTGGACAATGAAGAATTTTCAGAACCTCTTGCAGAAATCATGAAAGAACTGCTTAGCCAAAAATCTGCTGCATCATTAATCTAGCCTGGGAGGAATGAGGATGAAAATTTCGGTAGTCGGTACGGGATATGTCGGGCTAGTGACGGGTGTCAGCCTATCGGAAATCGGCCATCAAGTCACTTGCGTAGACATAAACGAGAAGAAAATAGAGAAAATGAAGAGAGGCATTTCACCGATCTATGAGCCTGGCCTCAGTGAGTTAATGAATAAAAACATATTGGAGAACGGCTTGAAATTCACCACTAGCCATGTCGAAGCCTTTAAGGATGCGGAAGTGATTTATATTGCCGTCGGGACACCGGAAGAGCCGAGCGGGGCGGCGAATCTGGATTATGTTGAACAGGCGGCTATTGACATCGCTAGGCATATTGCGAGACCTGTCACGATCGTTACAAAAAGCACGGTTCCGGTGGGCACTAACCATAAACTGCTGCAAATCATCAAACAGAACCTGCTCCATCCGGTGCGGGTGGACATCGTTTCAAATCCTGAATTCTTAAAGGAAGGTTCTGCTATTTACGATTCTTTCCATGGCGACCGCATTATCATCGGTGCTGAAACAGGACATGCTTTCAAAGTGATGGAAACCATCAATAAGCCGTTCGGAATTCCGATTTACAAAACGGATATTAAAAGTGCAGAGATGATTAAATATGCTTCCAATGCATTTTTAGCTACCAAAATCAGCTTCATCAATGAAATTTCGAATATTTGTGAGCTGGTTGGAGCAAATATTGAAAATGTAGCGGCTGGCATGGGGATGGACCAACGCATCGGCGGCCAATTCCTGAAAGCCGGGATCGGCTACGGCGGATCGTGTTTTCCAAAAGATACAAAAGCGCTTATCCAGATCGCCGGAGACTTTGAATACGATTTTAAATTGCTGAAAGGCGTTGTCAGCGTCAACAAAAAACAGCAGCGGGTCTTAGTGAATAAGTTGAAGCAGTGCTTCTCCAGCCTGCAAGGCAAAAAAATCGCCATTCTTGGGCTGGCATTCAAGCCGAATACGGATGATATGAGAGAAGCAGCTTCTATCCAAGTGACAAATGAATTGCTGAGCTTAGGTGCAGACGTCATTGCCTATGATCCGATCGCTATCGACAATGCGAAAGGCATTTTAGATCCGCTTGTCCGGTATGCTTATTCAGTGGAAGAAGCTATAGCGGGATGCGATGCCGCTTTGATTCTTACGGAGTGGGATGAAATTAAGCGTCTGGATCTCTCTGTATTTAGACAAATGGAACAGCCGCTGGTCATCGATGGAAGAAACTGTTATTCGCTCGATGCGATGAAAGAAGCGAGAATCGAGTACCATTCGATTGGAAGGCCTTCTGTTATTGAAATTATTGAAACTGCCTCTCTGTGAATAGTGAAATTTAACTTCTAGGCGAAAGTGGTGATTTTATTGTCAATTTCCACTCCTGAAAAAACAAAAGAACCGGTGATGAATGAGATGCCGCAATTGACCTTTGAAGAGGTCACTACCAATGAAAATTACGCGTATTTAGCTACGAAGCGGCTGATCGATCTGATGGGTGCCCTGGTTGGCATCATTTGTTTAAGCCCGCTATTCCTGCTGGTCGCTATTTTTATAAAGGCTGAGGATTCGACGGGACCGGTTTTCTTCAAGCAAAAAAGAGTAGGGAAAGACGGAGAAACCTTCTATATGTATAAATTCCGTTCCATGGTCTGCAATGCAGAAGAACTAAAAAAAGCGCTGCTGCGCCAAAACGAAGTTTCAGGACCGGTTTTTAAGATCAAGCACGACCCGCGGGTGACCAAGGTCGGCAGCTTTATCCGAAAGACCAGCATCGACGAACTGCCGCAGCTTTTGAACGTATTGAGAGGCGAAATGAGCCTGGTTGGCCCCCGTCCGCCTTTGCCGGATGAGGTCGAGAAATACACGCCGTATGAAATGAAACGGCTCAGTGTGATACCTGGCCTGACTTGCTACTGGCAAGTGAATGGCCGCAGCAATATTGGATTTGAAGAATGGGTCTATTTAGATCTGAAATACATTTGCGAACGCAATACATTTATCGATATCAAATTAATTCTGAAAACCGTATTGGTGCTGTTTGGCTCGAAAGATGCTTACTAAGAACCGTTCCAATCCCTGTATCGCAGTTTGGCGATGCAGGGATTTTCCATGCTGCGGCAAATGGACAGAAAAGGATTTTAAAAACGGTTGATAGGCGCTGCAAAGCAGTGGATAATGGAATGAATGGATCTCCCAAGCAATTTTCGTTGAAAGGAGGAATTGACTCGTGGCTGACTTAAAAGGCGTTTTGCCGGCATTGCGCAATATGAAAGAATTTGAGCGCTTATTGAAAAGCGACCATGAATACATTATTTATTTGGAAGTGCGTTTATCGCAGCTGAAAACGCTTGTGCAAGCGGCGAAAAAAGCGGATAAAAAAGTGATCCTTCATGTCGATTTGATCCAAGGCCTGAAAGCGGATATGTACGGCATCGAATATCTGGTTAGGGAAATTAAACCGGATGGCATCGTTTCCACACGGAGCAATGTCATTACGCTGGCGAAAAAGAATAAACTGATGACCATCCAGCGGCTTTTTTTGCTGGATAGCCAAGCGCTTGAAAACAATATCAATCTGATCAATCAAGTGAAGCCGGATTACATTGAACTTCTCCCTGGAATCATTCCTAAGGTTATCAAAGAAGTAAAAGAAAAAACGGGAATTCCTGTAATTGCCGGCGGTTTGATCCGGACTGCAGAAGATATTAGCCTGGCTTATAAGGGCGGAGCTGTAGCAATTTCAACTTCCCAACCGGAATTATGGGATAAATAAATGCGCTGCCTGCAAGAAAAAAGTTTCTGGATTGAAATATGTCAAATCCAGAAACTTTTTGAAAAAATCATGTTGACAGCGCTTTCAGTAAGTGCTAATTTAGGATTAACAAGTTAAGAGCTGTGTTGGAGAAATGGAGACCTGCACTGATATGAGTACTTCTGAAGTAGAAGTTTGCTCATTTCAGTGCAGGTCTTTTTTATCTTTTCGGTTCTTAAACAAAATGATAAAGGAGTGTTGAAAAATGACGGAATTTTTAGCTGAAGTAATTGGTACCATGATTTTGATTATTTTTGGTGCCGGAGTTGTAGCTGGCATCGCCTTAAAGGATTCCAAGGCAGAAAACGGCGGATGGATCGTTGTCACAATCGCGTGGGGCTTAGCAGTAACGATGGGGGTATATGCTGTCGGCAATTTCTCGGGAGCCCACTTGAATCCAGCTGTTACACTTGGCTTTGCGGCAGTCGGCGACTTCCCATGGTCGAAAGTTCCTGTCTATATTTTGGCGCAGATAATCGGTGCGATCATTGGAGCAGCTATCGTCTTTTTCAATTACTTGCCGCACTGGGAGCGTACAAAAGACAAAGAAACGAAGCTTGGCGTATTTGCGACAATTCCGGCTGTGCGTAAGCCGTTTTCGAACTTGGTTTCAGAAATCATCGGAACATTTGTTTTGGTAATGGGCTTATTGTTCATCGGAGCAAACGAATTTACAGAAGGGTTAAACCCGCTGATCGTTGGGGCATTGATCCTTGCGATTGGATTAAGCTTAGGGGGCCCTACAGGATATGCCATCAACCCTGCCCGTGATTTGGGGCCACGAATTGCCCATGCTTTATTGCCGATTCCAGGCAAAGGCGGTTCCGATTGGAGCTACGCTTGGGTGCCGATCGTCGGACCGATTTTCGGCGGTATCTACGGGGCAGTATTCTATAAAGCGATGTTTGTCGGCGAATTCAATTTGCTATTCTGGGTACTAAGTGCAGTCTTCTTGCTGGTTTTATTCGGAGCAGCAAGTGTAGAATTGAGAAAAGGCTCAACAGCAGCTGATAAATTAGAAGAAAAAATCATTTCTTAAATCCCAAAGGAGGAGATCGTTTTGACAAAAGATTATATTTTATCCATTGACCAAGGAACAACAAGCTCACGTGCGGTGTTGTTCAACCATGCAGGGGAAATCGTCAATTCAGCTCAGCAGGAATTCGAACAGTTTTTCCCGCAGCCAGGCTGGGTTGAGCACGATGCCAATGAAATTTGGACGTCGGTCCTTGCCTGTATCGCAGAAGTGCTAAGAAAAGCAGACATCACACCGGATCAGATTGCAGGGATCGGAATCACGAATCAACGGGAAACAGCGGTCGTGTGGGACCGCACAACCGGCAGACCGGTATACCGTGCAATCGTCTGGCAGTCACGCCAAACGGACAGCATCTGCAAAGACTTGAAAGAAAGAGGCCTGGAAGACACGTTCCGCAAGAAAACGGGCTTGCTGATCGACGCTTATTTCTCTGGAACAAAAGTAAAATGGATTTTGGACAATGTAGAAGGCGCCCGCGAAAAAGCGGAAAACGGGGACTTGATGTTTGGAACCATCGATTCATGGCTGGTTTATAAATTATCCGGCGGCAAAGCGCATATCACGGATTACAGCAACGCATCCCGTACATTGATGTACAATATCTACGATTTGGAATGGGATGATGAGCTGTTGGAAATTCTGACAGTTCCAAAGAGCATGCTCCCTGAAGTACGCCAATCATCTGAAGTTTATGCAAACACGGTTGACTATCATTTCTTCGGCCACGAAGTGCCGATTGCCGGCATCGCGGGTGACCAGCAAGCTGCATTATTCGGCCAAGCCTGCTTTGAAAAAGGCATGGCGAAAAACACCTATGGCACAGGATGCTTCATGTTGATGAACACTGGTGAAAAAGGTGTGGTTTCAGACCATGGCTTGTTGACAACGCTTGCGTGGGGAGTAGACGGCAAAGTCGAATACGCTCTTGAAGGCAGTATTTTTGTCGCTGGATCAGCTATCCAATGGCTTCGCGATGGCTTGAAAATCCTGGACAATGCGCCTGAAAGTGAAGCGTATGCGGCTTCTGTCGAATCAACAGACGGCGTATACATGGTTCCGGCATTTGTTGGCCTTGGAACTCCTTACTGGGATACGGATGCACGCGGTGCGATCTTCGGTTTAACTCGCGGTACGACAAAAGCCCACTTCATCCGTGCGACGCTTGAATCATTGGCTTACCAGACAAAAGATGTTGTGGATGTCATGATCGAAGATGCTGGAATTGAACTGAAAACTTTGCGCGTCGACGGCGGAGCCGTTGCAAATGATTTGCTGATGCAATTCCAAAGTGATATACTTGATGTACCGGTAGAACGTCCGGTCATTCAAGAAACAACTTCACTTGGTGCTGCATATCTTGCAGGCTTAGCGGTCGGCTTCTGGAAAGACAAAGAAGAAATCGCGAAACAGTGGAAAGTGGAAGAAACGTTTACGAGCTTAATGCCAGCTGAGCAAAGTGAAGAACTTTACGAAGGTTGGAAAAATGCAGTAGCTGCAACTCGTACATTTAAAAAACCTGAATCAAAAACAATTGTTAATTCTTAAGTAAAAGTTAATATTTGGCCGGAGATATCGAGAGACCAAGCCAGTTCAGCTGAAGAAATTCCGCGACTGTAGCTTGGTCTCTTTTGTTTCATTTCCAAAAAATGTAAAAAACTAAAGGAGCGGTATAATATGAAATTTTCTAGTTTTAACCGGACGGAAACGTATAGCAAAATGAAAAGCACGCCTCTTGATTTGATTGTTATCGGAGGCGGGATTACAGGGGCCGGAACAGCGCTTGATGCCACGATGAGAGGCATGAAAGTGGCAGTCGTTGAGATGCAGGATTTTGCTGCAGGCACAAGCAGCCGTTCTACTAAACTAGTTCACGGCGGTCTTCGTTATTTGAAGCAATTCGAAGTGAAAATGGTGGCTGAAGTCGGGAAAGAACGCGAGATCGTTTATGAAAACGGACCACATGTGACGACTCCTGAATGGATGCTATTGCCGTTTTACAAAGGCGGAACGTTTGGGCCGCTAAGCACGAACGTAGGCTTGCGCGTCTATGACTTTTTGGCAGGCGTCAAGAAAGACGAACGCCGTAAAATGCTGTCAAAAGAAGAAACGTTGCGCCGCGAACCATTGCTTAAAAAGAAAGACATTAAAGGCGGCGGCTATTACGTCGAATACAAAACAGACGATGCGCGCTTAACAATGGAAGTCATGAAAAAAGCTGTTGAAAAAGGCGCTTTGGCGATGAACTATGCAAAAGTTTCGAGCTTCATCTACCATAACGGCAAAGTGGTCGGCATCCGTGTAGAAGACCAAATCGATGGCAAAATCCATGAACTTTATGCGAAAAAAATTGTCAATGCAGCTGGACCGTGGGTGGACACGCTGCGCGACAAAGACCATTCAAAACAAGGAAAGACTTTGCAATTAACAAAAGGGATCCACTTAGTATTTGATGGCCGCCGCTTCCCGTTAAAACAGGCGATCTATTTTGATATGCCGGATGGCCGGATGGCATTTGCGATTCCGCGCGAAGGAAAAGTGTATGTGGGTACAACGGATACCGTTTACAAACAAGATATTGCGCATCCGACAATGACAACAGAAGACCGCGATTACGTCTTAAAAGCGATTGACTTCATGTTCCCGGAAGTCGGCATTCGCATTGAAGACATCGAATCCAGCTGGGCTGGACTTCGTCCGTTGATTCATGAAGAAGGTAAAGACCCTTCTGAAATTTCACGGAAAGATGAAATCTTTGTTTCCAATTCCGGCTTGCTGTCGATTGCCGGCGGTAAATTGACAGGATACCGTAAAATGGGCGAAAGCATCGTTGATATGGTAGCGGAGCAATTGGAAAAAGAACATGGCTTGAAATTCAAAAAAGTATCGACCAAACACTTGCCGATTTCAGGCGGCGAAGTAGGCGGTTCAAAAGGATTTGTGAAGTTCTCTGAAGACCGTGTGCGTTTAGGCGTAAGCCGCGGCCTTTCTCCGGAAGCAGCACGCAAACTGGTTCAGCGCTACGGATCCAATGTGGACCAAGTCTTTAATTTCTTGTTTACCGGAGACGCTGAAGCGGCTAGAGAAGGAATCGATCCAATCGCGTTCGCAATGCTGCGCTACGCTTTGGAATACGAAGCGGCTTACAAACCGGTAGATTTCTTTATCCGCCGTACAGGCGCGCTGTTCTTCGACATCAATTGGGTACATGCCAATAAAGCATCTGTAAATGCGTATATGGGCAAAGTGCTTGGCTGGACAGAAGAACAGGCAACTGCCTACAGCAATGAACTGGAAGGCCTTCTATATGAAGCTGTGCACCCGGTTGAAGTGGGCGGCAGCCGTTCAAGTGCGTCTTTTAAAGCTGCAGCAAATTCCTAATTTCATAAGCAAGCCGCTCTGATCCATCCAGATCAGAGCGGCTTTTTTTAATGCTTGCTCGCTTTTTCTTAAATTGTATCCGCTTTTCCAGGTTTTTAACGATTTGTCCGTGTCTTTAAAAGTGATATAGTGGAGAAAAGCGCAAGTATTCTGATAGATGGGGAGCTAGAAAATGAAATTCAATGAACGGTTAAAGCAAAGCTATTTTGACGCTGAGCAGGTATTGGCAGGGCATGGCAAACGGGAAGTCCACGTATTAAAAGAGGCATTTGAGAAGATAGACGGCGATGTGGAAAGCGACATGTACGGCCAAGGAGCTGTTATCGAAAAATTCCAGGAGAAAATGGCGGATTTATTGGGGAAAGAAAGTGCGGTGTTTTTCCCAAGCGGAACGATGGCCCAGCAGATTGCTTTGCGTATTTGGTGCGACGCAGCAGGCATTCGGAAAGTGGCTTACCATCCGTTGAGCCATCTGGAAATCCACGAAGAAAAAGGACTGCAAGAACTGCATGGAATCGAATCAGTGCTGCTTGCTGAAAAAAATCGCGTAATTGAGCTTGGAGATGTCCTTCAAATGGAAGAGGAAGTAGCATGTGTGCTGCTCGAGTTGCCGCAGCGTGAAATCGGCGGGCAATTGCCAAGCTACGAAACATTGGAACAGATTTCTGCCCATTGCCGCACACAAGGGATCAAACTGCATCTGGACGGAGCGCGGCTGTTGGAAGTGCTTCCGTATTACGATAAGACTGCAAGTGAAGTCTGCGCTTTTTTTGATAGTGTCTACCTCTCGCTATATAAAGGAATCGGCGGCATAGCAGGAGCGATCCTGGCAGGGGACAAGGAATTTACGGACCAGTCGAAAGTATGGAAACGGCGCCACGGCGGAGATTTGATCTCGCTGTATCCGTATATCCTTTCTGCAGTTTATTATTTTGACAAACGCTCTGGCAAAATGGCAGCTTACTATGAGCAGGCGAAAGAACTGGCCCGCTTGTTCAATGGCTGTGAAGGCATCAGCACTTTGCCCGTCGAACCTGTATCGAATATGTTCCATGTCCATTTCAGCCACCCGAAAGAAACGATGGAAGCGCTGTTGGCTGATCTCCATCAGGAAACCGGAATCGGGCTGACCAGCTACGTCAAAGAGCTGGAAAACGGCGGCAGTTCCTATGAAGTCAGCATGGGGGATTTGTACGAAACGGTGCCGAAAGAGAAAGTAGAGGCGCTTTTTGCCAAGCTGAATGAAAAAATGAAGGCAATTTAATATAGAAGGAAGCCTTTAAAAGACCCAAAATGTCATTTACAGGCTTCCTTATTATCCTACATACCATTTCTTGTACACCGGTTCTAATGTGTAGGCAAGCATATGTTCAACAATTTCTCTTTTTTCAGGCTGTTCGATTTCCACCCAATGAATCGTGATAGGTGATTGAATCGCTTGAAAGAATCCGTGGGGGGCATGAGTTGCCTTTTTCAATTTTGCAAAATGGCGGCGGATGCGGTTATAGATCGGTGCCCCTTTTCCGATGTAGAGGATATTTTGATTGGAATCGCAGAAAATGTAAATGCCCTTTGCCATCCCCATGTTCAGTTTGATTTTATTCAGCAATTTGGTAGTCTCATCATTCAAAAGAAAAGGCACATTTTCGATCGACTTCCAATTTTCATTATCAAATGCATAATTTTCTTTTTTCAGAAGCTCATGAATCTTTTCTTTCATCTAATAATCCCCCTCATTGGTCGGCTTTGAAAATTCAGTCCTATTTCATATTTTCGACTTATCTGATTATTAGTTTACCCAATAAACGATTAATAAGCGATAGCAGAAGTAAAAGTCGTATTATTCAAATATCTGGAAGCGCTTTCTAAACGGAAAATGTGCATCTTTGCCGAATAAAATATGCTACACTGGAAACAAGTGAATAATCATGCAGAAAAAAGGTACTGATTCGTCAGCATAACAGGGAATCCGGTGTGAATCCGGAGCTGTTTCCGCAACTGTAAGTGCGTATGAAATAAGAAAAT
Source organism: Planococcus ruber (assembly GCF_022819085.1). GTDB lineage: Bacteria > Bacillota > Bacilli > Bacillales_A > Planococcaceae > Planococcus > Planococcus ruber. Next base: position 1,480,268 of record NZ_JALHAG010000001.1, read on the forward strand.
GCCACTGTCTAAGATAATCTGGACGGGAAGGTTCTTAGAGTAAATCGATGCACAAGCCAGGAGACCTGCCTTTTTTTGAACGTATTTTTACTCTTCGGAAGATAAGGGAATCATACGGCAACTTTTCCTCTTGCGGCTTTATTGACGAGCCGTTTAATTGGTATTGTGCCGCCCTTTTTATGAGGGCGGCTTTTTGCTGTTTATCTGAAGTGCGATGCGGCAGATTACCACGAAGCCCATAAAGAGAAGAGGTGATTGGAATGAAAAAAGATATGCGCTATATCTGCTATCCGTTTATGCGGGAGTCCGCATCCACAGTGGATTTTGAAATCCGGACCGATTCATTGACAACCCGAATTGGGGAAGCCATTTCCTTGGCTGGAGACATCCCGGAACTGCAGCGGGACCTCCGCTATCTGCAGCCCATGGCTTATCATCTGAACGGTTCAGTGCGGGGGAAAATCGCTATTGCTGCGGAAGATCTCGAAATCTTAAGCGGGTTATACGATGCTTACGTGGCGGAAGTGGAAGACAGCATCGGAAATTTTGTCTTGCCGCAAGGGACGCCCGCTGCCTGCTGTTTGCATGTATGCCGCAGCGAGGCGAAAAAATCCGTGCGGGCCTTGCATAAAGTCAGCTTAGAGCGCGAAGTGCCCGAGATTTTATTTGATTATGCGCAATTGCTTGCCAATGTATTATTTGCGATGGCGGTTTATGCCAACCGCAAACACGGCATGGAAGAAATACCGTTCATCAGCAAATCCTATCCGACAAGACCGAAAAAGAGAAAAGAGGAAAAAGTTAAATGAAGAAATCTTATCTATTGAGCGGAACACTTGCACTCGCTGTATTTCTTGGTGCCTGCCAAAGTGAGGAAAGTACAGGCGCCGACAATCCAACAGACCAAACCAGCACAGAAACCGAAGCGGCTGAATCTTATGCAGTGACAGACGATCTAGGCAATGAAATAAAATTTGAAGAAGTCCCGGAAACAGTCGTTTCTTTAATTCCGAGCAATACGGAAATCCTTTATGCGTTAGAAGAAGGGGATAAATTGATCGGCGCTACGGATTTTGACAACTATCCGGCAGAAGCTATGGAAGTCGAGCGGGTTTCCGATTCCGTGAAATTCAATGCAGAGCGTATCATCCAATTGGATCCGGATATCGTCCTTGCTTATTCGACTGGCGGCCCGACCGGACTCGAGGTGTTGGAAGAAGCGGATATTCCTGTCTTCGTCATCGAATCTGCCGCTTCGTTTGAAGATGTATATGGTGACATTGAACAAATCGCTCAAGTAATGGGAGTTGAAGAAAAAGGCGAAGAACTAATCGCTTCCATTCAAGGAGAAATCAAAGATGTCCAAGACAAGCTTGCTGAAGTTGAACAAAAGAAAAAAGCTTATATTGAAATCAGTCCATTGCCTGAAATCTATACAACTGGCGATAAGACCTTCCAACAGGAAATTTTGAATCACGCTCAAGTGGAAAATGTATTTGCAGATTTGGAAGGCTGGCCGCAACTTTCTGAAGAAGAAGTGGTGAACCGGAACCCAGAACTGATTTTTACAACGGTATCCTATGTGGAGAACGCTGTAGATGAAATCAAAGCCCGCGATAGCTGGTCGGAAATTGCGGCTGTCCAAAATGAGCAAGTCTTCTTGTTGGATTCAGATATCACCTCACGTCCGGGGCCAAGAATCGGAGAAGCCGTGAAACTTGTAGCCGAAACCGCTTACCCAGATTTATTGAAATAAGTTCATTAAAACCACTGTCCGAAAAAAGGGCGGTGGTTTTTAAATTGATTAAATTTTCAGATAACTGGTATAATTGGTCAACTTTATCATTGAAGGGCATCAATACCATAGCCGTTTTTTCCCGGAAGCGCCTTTTTTGACGCTGCTGATGAGCAGGCGCGACATAGATGAAGTCTACCGGATCCCTGCGAAGTCCGGGCTTTCAGAGAATAGCGTGGGGATGCCTTTGCTGACTGTGCCGGAAGGAAAAGAAAAACATGGCTATTTTCATGCTGTACTTGATTTGTCATTTGTCAGGGAAATCGAAGAACCGCATTATTTTGATTTCTCTTTAATCAGCGCATTCGAAGGCTATAAAATCCAGACGCGGTTAATGGCGGATGCCCGGTATTTCGAAGATTCCTTCGGCTTGTTCGGGACGGCAAAAACCGGCTATTTTGATGTAAAACCTTACCGGACCAAACACGGAAATTTCTCAGCCATTTTCAAAGAACCGGATAAAATTTCAGATAAGCTTTCCATTGAGAAAGCGGTAATTTATCAAAATGGCGATGAAGTCCGCATTTGTTTACATGTCCATTCGTTGAATATACTGGAGATTGAGTGGGCAAAATAGTGAAAAATAGCCGATTGGATAAAGCCGCTTTCATAGTCTTTATCCAATCGGCTATTTCCTTATGCCCGTCTAAAAAACTTGTTGAACGGGCTGGCAGGTTTTGGCGCTTTTAACAACGAGCGCCACGCTTGAAGAAATAGTGCATCCGAGTAGGGGGCCCCCATACTTTCGTCCGCTTCTTCCGGGGAGTGGAGGATGACTGTGACTTTGCCTATATGCGGTAAAGCTTCTCTTAAAACTTCTTTCTGTTCGTTTGTTAAAACCACGAGTTCATCAATTTGGTCGAGGTGATCCCGCGTATATCGGCAAAAGGAATGCTCTACGCTATTTAGCTCTAAATGTTGGAGGAATAAAATCTTTTTGACCTTAGGGACCTCCATTTCGAGAACCGGGCGATCCAACAAGCGTTCATCGCAAACCACGGTGGAATGCGCCTCTATCATTTGTCCCAAACAAAAGCGGATCCATTCGGTTTCTGACTGAAATTCAAGTGCTTTTCCGTCCTGGAAAACGTAAATGCTTTTCAATTTTTGTTCGGATGTTCCGTCATACATTTTATTCAAATAAGCCTTCCCAAGTTCATCTAAGTAAATTTCTTCCAATACATATACAGTGCCTTGCCGATAATGGATTTCTTTATGGCAGAGCCCTGCACAGTTGTATTCTTTCCGGACCTTTCTCTTATGCTGATAAGGGTCCAGCATATCGATAAATTTCAAGCGCTTATCGGGGGTCTCGTAATTTTTGTACAAAACATATTTGCCATTATCAAAATAGCGGTATGCCTTGCCATTTTCTACTGCTGACCATACCAACCCTTTTTCTTCTAGCGGATGTTCAATTTCCCGTACATCATAAGTTCTTTTGGAAAGGAAATCGTAGATATTCAATAATTGCACCTGTTTTGGAATCAACGCTTTTTCATAGTAAAGCTTGTAAACCGAGTTTAAATCCGGATTATAGTCTGTGGATATAATGGCAGCCGGAAACTTGCCGTGCGCACTTAACAAGCGCGTTCTTTTTAATAATGCTTCTGTGCGCCCCGTTAATTCTGCAGACAAGGTTGAAGTCACTGCATAATGCATTCAAATGTCCTCCTCGGTCAATTTCAATCATCCGATGGTACACTGTCTGAAACCAGATTGTTAAAACATAAGGCAGGGTTTTGGGCTAAATACGGCGAGTGGATTGAAAACTTCCATTCATTTACTAGTGTAATAGCTATAATAATCTTTTTTTTCATCCATGTCATCAACTTATCGTTTTATTAGCGTGCTATCGGATGATATCCAGGGAGTGTTTGAAGCAGCGCTAATCAGGTCATAGTAAAGCAAAGCGTTTTAAAGAACGGAGGGCTAGGATGGAAATGATACTCGCAATTTGCATTGGACTGGCTTTAAGCGCCACTACTGGTTTCCGTGTATTCACGCCTTTACTGATCACCGGCTTATTTGTGCGGGCGGATTGGCTGTCGCTGGCTGAAGGCTTTAGCTGGGTTGGCAGTACTCCGGCATTGATCGCATTTGGTGTAGCGACGGTTCTGGAAATTACGGTCAACTATATCCCGGCTGTCGGTTCGTTTATGAAAGTATTGGAGACGCCGCTCGCTGCACTGGCAGGGATTTTGCTGACGGCTTCATTTATCGGGGACATGAGTCCATTTTTGGAATGGAGCATCGCCATTATTGGAGGCGGAGGCATTGCCACTACTTCCCATGCTGCAGTAGCATCCGTCAAAGGGGCAAGTGAAACCGTCTTGATGAGCCCGGCCGTTGCAGGGATCGAAGACGCGACGGCCACGGCTGTACCCATCCTGATTTTCATCATTCCGATATTAGCGATTGTCTTCTTGATTGTGCTGGCAATTATCTTCCTGAAAATTTATCGCCGCTTCTTTTCCAAACCAAAAGCGGTTTAGGCGGGTTTAACGCCGGGCTAAGAAGGAAATACTTTCTATTGTGCAACGAAAAGCAACTAGAGAAACAGGAAGTGGACAACATGAAAAAAATCAAAATGTTTTTAGGAATATCCGTGGCGTTAAATCTTGCCTTTATCGTCATGGCCGGGTTTTTTCTTGCAAAACAAGGAGGCATCGCTTTTGTGAAAGAACAATGGGCTTCGCTGACTTCGGATCAGGAATTCCCGGATTACTATGTGCAAAAGAAAGCGATCTTTGAGTCACTGGATACGGAGGCGCCGGATAAGGTCTTTCTCGGCGATAGCATCACCGACCATGGAGAATTTCCGGAATACTTCCCGGATGAGAATGTAGTGAACAGAGGAATCGCAGAAGATACATCAAAAGGGGTCTTGAACCGCATCGATGAAATCGTGGATCGGCATCCGAAAGAAGTATACATAATGATTGGCATTAACGACATAGGAGCGGGTTCAAGTCCGACAGCTTACGAAAAGAATATGCGCCGCATCATCGAGGCATTCGATTTGTCGGAGACTCAGCTCGTCCTGCAGTCGATTTTGCCGATCAACAATCAGGATTTCAATAACGAATTGTCTAATGAGAAAGTCGATGACTTCAATCAAATCCTCGTATCCCTATCTAAGGAGTATGGAGTTGGCTATGTTGATTTGCAGCCGGAATTTGAAGGGAAAAATGGGCAGTTGGAAAAGGATCTGACGATTGACGGCATCCATTTAAAGGGCGTCGGTTACGATAAATGGATAAAAAGCCTGGAATACTAATTTTAAGCACCTTATTATAACCAATAAGGTGCTTTTCTCATGTAGTTTTTTCCTTGGTTTTTATTGTAGAATTAAGTTTGCAATTGTTGGATATTTACAATTTATTATATGAAATTAACTTATTTTAGAAAAAATAGGGTATGAAAAAAATAGAAGCAGGGTTAAATGGAAGGGGCGTATGAGAATGGTACAGACATTCCTCTGGGTAGTGGTGGGATTGCTGGCGGTGCAATTGGTGTTATTGGCCGTATTAATTGTTGGCAAACAGAAGGCGCTTAAACGGCAACGGAAAATAGCGTGGGTCAAAGGGCAGGTCATGCCGATTTACCGCCAGTTTATCGAAGCTCCCGAACAAAAGTGGATGGAACCCCAACTTCCTTCAAATAAATCGATCAGGCAAGCTGCGATTGAAGAAATGCTCATTGATTTTCAAGAGACTTATAAAGATCAAAAAGAACGAAACCGCATCACGGATCTGGCAGAACGCCACTTGGCTCCGCGCTATCAATCCATCCTGAAAAATGGGGGATGGGCAGAACGGATCAATGCCCTTTATTTCATCGAAGATTTTCGCATTGCCTCATTAAAAGAAGAAGTATTTAGCCATTTTAAGAGCTTGGCTAAACAAGATGATGAGTACTGGCAATGTCTCCGGGCGGCTGCCATCCTGCAAGAGCCGAAAGTCGTGGATGTACTGTTCGAAGAGTCGAATTTATCGGTCGGCTTTGCCAAAGAATTATTAATGAGAATGGATGAGGAACTGCATCAAAGAATCATGGCGCGGATGTTTATGAAAGATGATGCGCCTGAAAACCTGCTGTACGCATTTATTATGCTGAATGGCGAACGGAAAAGTGAACGTTTTTTCCCGTTTGTCGAAAAATTGATGACCGACGAACGGAAAGAAGTGCGGATCAAAGCAATGAAAAGTTTGACGCATTACGGCAGACTTTCAGACCCCCAAAAATTGTCCGCTTTCTTCATCTCCCTTTTCTGGGAAGAGCGCATGTATGCAGCTAAGTTAGCGGGAGCTTGTAAATTGACCGATTTTAAAGAACAGCTTATCCAATTATTCACGGATCCGGTTTGGTGGGTTCGTTTTGCAGCGGCAGACAATCTTCAGGAATTTGAAGATGGCAATGCGCTGCTGCATGAAATTGCTTCAACCAGTGAAGATGCCTATGCCCGCGATGTCGCAAGGCATATGCTGACGAAGAAAGGGGGCGGAAATCGATGAACGCGATTGAAATCATATCTTTAGGCATCATTGTTTATATGCTGGCGGCCGGAGGTATCTATCTTGTGCTTTTCCTGGTAGCCGGACCGAAAATCAACCGGGAGAAAAAATTGAATCGGACAGAGCAAATTGAAGAGATAATGATCAACAAAGATACCTATCCGATTTCTGTGTTAGTCCCTGCTTACAACGAAGAGGCGGGAGTGGCCAGTACCGTCCGTTCGCTCTTGTCTTTGAATTACCCGCAATATGAGATTATTGTCGTCAATGACGGCTCAACCGATAAAACGAGCGAAAAACTGATGGATGTCTTTCAGATGAAACGGATCGAGCTGGCCGCAAGAAGCTATTTTAAAACGGGCAAGCTGACGGCCGCTTATCAATCCGAATTGCATCCTCACCTCTATTTGATCGAAAAGGAAAATGGCGGAAAAGCGGATGCCTTGAATGCCGGTGTGAATTTTTCCCAATATCCTTATTTCGCTGCAATCGACGGCGATTCCATTCTTGAAAAAGATGCACTATTAAAAACAATGAAGCCGATCATTGATTCAAGCGGAAGGGTCACGGCTACGGGCGGGACGGTCCGGATCGCCAATGGCTGCAAAATCGTCAAAGGGGAAGTCACGGAAATCAAATTGCCGAAACGGCCGCTTGAAGTCATGCAGATCGTTGAATATTTCCGCGCCTTTTTGATTGGGCGCCTCGGTTTTAGCCGAGCGAATATTTTGTTGATCATTTCCGGAGCTTTCGGGGTTTTTGAGAAAAGCCGGGTCATCAAAGTCGGCGGCTATAACACCAATACGGTGGGAGAAGATATGGAATTGATCGTTCGGATCCACCGGTCGATCAAAGAGGAAAAGTCCAATCAGCGCATCGAATACATCCAAGATCCAGTTTGCTGGACAGAAGCGCCGAGCACCATCGCTTCCTTGCGGGCACAGCGAATCCGCTGGCAGCGCGGATTGGCTGAAACCATCTGGATTCACCGGAAGATGCTGTTTAATCCGAAATATAAAGGCATTGGGATGTTTTCCATGCCCTATTATTTGTTCATCGAGCTGTTAAGCGCGGTTTTTGAAGTCATCGGCTACGGCATCATTATCAGCGGATTGCTGTTTTCGTTCGTGGATACCGACATCGCTTTGGTGATGCTGCTCGTCATGATTTTGTACGGCTCTCTTTTATCCGCCCTTGCGGTGCTGTTGGAGGAATGGACGTACCATAAATACCCGGACGTCAAAAGCATTTTCATCCTCTATGTCTATGCGTTAACCGAAATATTCTGGTACCGGATCCTGGCCAATTTCTGGCGTGTGCAGGGTTTAATTTATTCGCTCCGCAAAAAGCATGCGTGGGGAGACATGGAACGAAAAGGCGTTTTCTCAGACGATACGCCAACCTAAAAAGGAAGCCCATTTGTGAACTGCACCTCCATTGTTAGTTGTGTCTAACAATTTTGGGTCAGTTCATTTGAGGGCTTCCTTTTTTTATTCCACTTTTCCAAAGAATTCTTGGAGGATGTAATAGGATTGTTTCAAGCGTTCTGTTGTTTCAGGAAGTTCCCATGGCTCCCACGTGTACGCCGCAGGTTCTTCGCCAGCGAATGCATCAACGATTTTGTCCTGATCAGTTAAAGTGGCAGCGACGGCAATGCGGTCAGCTGACATGGACGATTCAAGGCCGTCTTTCCAGAAATCGCCGGCAAATTCTTTTTGGCTTGGATCTTTAGCGTTGAGCAGCATCCATGGAATGCGGATTTCAAGCACACCCGTGTCTTCCGAATAGAAATAATCGTTCAAGGAGTCGTAGTCCTCACTTTCCGGATCTGCGATTCCGAATTGCAGCACGCCGGTTTCGTAAGAAGAGAACGGAAGGACTTCTCCGGTATCCGGGCGCGTGATTTCTTTGCTCAAGGCGAGGCGGATCGGATGGAAGACCGTTGAGATGTCCTCTTTCGATTCCGGTATCATTTTGAGCCTCTCTGCATAATCGTAGTAGAACGAATCGTAATCTCCGGCAACCAATAGACGGGCAGAATCTTTGCCGTTGATCTGCAAATGGAAGTCGGCTTTGAATGTGGCGTCCGTTCCAATGTCTACCGGAATTCCTTGGCCGTCCCGAATATTGAAATATAAGTGGAATTGCTGCTGGTTCCACCAATCCCTGCGGCTTTCATCAAAAATGGTTTTGATGTAAAGGTAGCGTTCGTCGTGGTCCATTTCGATCGACTGCATCGCTCCTTCATTTTTCTCGTAAAGTGTTTCACCCGCTTCCCAGTCATCCACGCCGTTTACTTTCACTTTATGCCGGTCAAAACTCAAGATGCCGAATTGCTGCTCGTTTGTTTGGGCATTTGACCAGAATGGACGCTGATCCGGGTTGTCGTAGTCCATCGTATTCCATGTCCGTTTAAACCACTCATCCTGCCAGGTAAATACTAGCCCGCCAAGCATGCCTTCATGCAAGATATCTTCATAGAGATGCTGGGCGATTTCACCTTGCTGTTTCTCGGAAATGAAACCTTGGTTCCAGCCGGATGGATTTTCATGCGTTTTTCCGCGGGAAGCGGGCACACCGAATTCGGCTACTAATATTGGCATTTCATGCGAGTCGTTTAAGTCTTTCAAATAGCCGGCGTAGTTGTTTTTCTCGCCGCGATGATCGATAAACTCCGTATATTTTTCCTCTAAATTCAAGAAGTCAGGATAGTAAGGGTAGATATGATAAGAAGCAAACATCCCGACATTTTCAGTTTGTCCTGCCAATTTAATGTGATTGGGATCGATTTCTGCAATATCTTCTTTTTCACTTGGCTCTGAAGGCTGCTCTAAATTATCCGTAGTCACCCAATTGGTAAAGCTTAGCGGGCGCATACTTTGGTATTGATCCATTTCGTATGAAGCGAGCATATCCAACTGCTGCGCAATCCAATTTTCCATGGCGTTGGCGCCTTCTGTGTAGACATGCTTTCCTTTGAAGTCGCCAAGATCGGGATACGTGTTCACCATTTGGTCCACCATGGACGGATCCCATTCGATGCCCGCAATCCAGCCGATGACGTAAGGGGAAATGTCCGCATCGTACGTTCCAGCCGCATGTCCGGGACGCGGTTCGACTTCTGCACTGCCGTGGACAACATCTACCAACGTCTTGATGTCTGTTTGGAACCTTTCGGTAATTTCAGGATCGAAAGCATCAAGTTTCTCCACAAGCGGTTCTTCGTCAATCCAGACGCCATGATAGACGTAAAGAGGCTGGTCAGCCTGCTCGTTATAAGCTTTCAATGCTTGATAAAAAGCGGGCGGGTGTAAAGTATAGACCCGGATGGCATTGGCATTCATTTCCCCGATCTGCTCGAACCAGCGGTCATATTCTTCTCGTGAAATGGCTGCTTCACCGGGGAAAGTGCCCGGTTTTGCCATTCCCATATTGACTCCTTTGACGGTGAAATCTTTCCACTCGCCGTTTTCAAAGACTTGGAAATCCTGCCCATTGACTCTGGCTGGGAAAGCGATTCCTTCGTCTTTGGCTAATTCCGGAGCAGCCGCCGCCGTTTTAGAAGCAGCACTGTTTTGGAGAATCTTTTTCATCATTGGAGCATACGTTTTCCAAAAGAAACCGGATTCTCCTGAAAGGCTTTCAAATGATAGCCATGACCGCACTTTCGCAAATCCGGCAAATTGATAAAAGCTCGGGACTTCTGCAATGTCGACAAAATCTCCAGCGAAATAAAACGTGTCAGCCGCACTTTTTTGCTGGTGGACGATGGCCGGGAAAGAGGCAGGTATGCCATTTTCAGCGAGCAGGGACTTCCCTTTTTCCGAAAGATCCCAATCATAATTCGCTAAAATGCTGCTTTCCTCTGCTTCATTAATATCAAACCAATAAGTAAATTCGGGAGAGTCTTCCATTGAAAAGAATTCCTGTCCCGCTTCTGTAAAATCCAATTGAATCCCATCAGGGCCAATCAGCCCTTCCTGTTCAGACAGAACCAGGATCTCACCTGATAGGTCATTGGCCAACACAAAGCCGCTGCCGGCAAAATTCCAGCGGTCTCCAGTTTCTTCAAAACGGGAGATGACCCAGGGAGGAACTTCATCTTGCTGTTTATCCAGTTCATTGAATTTCCGTCCGCTCCAGCCAGTCGGCTGAATCCCCAAATAATCAGCTGCTGCATCCCGGACTTCAATGGAGGTGGGGGACGCAAGCGTATTGAATTCCACTACCAAGTCGCTGCCTCCATTATCAACTTGATTCTGGATGCTTTGCCACTCAGCCATTTCAAGTCCGCCATAAACCAAAGAAGGAGCCTCTTTCGCTTCTTGTCCCGCTGTCTGCCAAGCTAGGTCTTCTTCATAGACTCCGTATGTATCGGCTAAATAAATCATATCGGTTTCGCCGAAATCTTCCGGAACCTCACTCAACTTATAAGATTCATTTTGTTCGTCAGGCTTAAAGCCGTAATAATCTTTACTGGCTTCATAGGCTGAATCGTCGTTTTTTAAATAACCCATATGATTTAAGAGCCATGTCAAACCATGGTGTTCTCGATACGTTTCGGATGGCACCGTTTTATCGATGATGGCAACTTGCAAATTTTCTTTCTCCTGCAAAAACCAGAAAACGAAAGGCAAAGCAATTACAATGATAAGTCCGAGGATGGAAAATAGAATTTTTCGCACCAGCATTCCTCTTTTCTCAAGCAAAATTAAATTCAGCTTTCATTATAGCGCAAATTATCTTGGAATTATTGTATTTTACTTAGGCTGAAAGAGGTAATTTTAAAGAAAGATGGGAAATTTTCCAATAAAAAAGCAGCCGGTGCAAATGGCTGCTTTCAACATTTATTTGGGGATGGTCAACACTTGGCCAATTTTTATGATGTAAGGGCTTGGAATTTTATTGGCTGCGGCAATTTTTGCGACAGTGGAATTGTGTTTTTTGGCAATGCTGTAAAGCGTATCTCCTGCTTTGACCGTATATTTCACTGATGCAGCAGGAGGGGCGGCCTTAGCTGGAATGATCAATACTTGGCCGACACGGATGATATACGGACTTGAAATTTTATTGGCTGAAGCCAAAGCGTTGACCGTGACGTTATAGCGTTTAGCGATGCTGTAAAGTGTGTCTCCTGACTTGACCGTGTATTTAGTGCCGGCAGGCGGAGGAGCGGAAGGCAATTTGAGCAATTGCGAGACCGTCACAAAAGAATAGCCTTTTGCTTTTAATTTGGTGATCATGCCTTGAAGGGCGCCAGGAGTTCCGGATGCCCCGGCACCTGTATGCATCAAGACGATAGAGCCAGGGACGATATTGTTGACGACTTTGTTGGTGATGGCTGTGGAAGATACACCTTTCCAGTCCAAGGTATCAATGTTCCACTGGATGGTGTGGGTGTATCCGGCATTTCCGACTGCCGCCAAAACGGCTGAATTTGAAGCGCCGAATGGTGCACGGAATAAAGGCTTCGTTGATTTGCCGGTAATTTTTTTCACAGCGGCTTCTGTTTTATCCAATTCCGTTTTTATTTGAGAAGCGCTCAGTTTTGTAAAGTCAGGATGGGAATAAGAATGGTTGGCCAGTTGATGGCCGCTGGATGCAATGTTTTTAATGGCCTGCGGATGGTTGTTGGCACCGGACCCCGTCAGAAAGAAAGTCGCTTTGATTTTATTCGCCGATAAGGTATTCAGGATTTTCTGGATATTGGTGCCGTCGGATCCGTCATCGAATGTGAGTGCGACAACTTTGCTTGAAATAGTCGCTTTTGAGATGAATTTTGAACTGGCAGCTGCAGCAGGCGGCGAGAAGGAGAGGGCGGCAAAAAGAATTAATAAGAAGGCTGCGGCAATTTTAAGAAGTTTGCTATACATCATATCCACCCCTTTAATCGTTACGCATTTAGTTGAGTGCGTATGTATAAGCATGGAATGAATACATTTTTATAACTTCGAGTCTTTCAATTCGTATTCTTTTTATAATTCTATTATATCATTTTTCTGAATTTTTAATAATATTTTTTTATTCGTTTTATAAAAATACGCATAAAAAGACCTAATTCAAGTACCTGAATTTATTCGCATAAAATAAAAGCGGGTTTTTGTTGAAGGTGAGAAGTTTTCGTGTTGAGGTGCGAAATTAGGGATACGAGGTGCGAAAAAACTGGTCTGAGGTGCGAAACTTTCGCAATGAGGTGCGTTCGCCTTCATTCGTCCCCTTTTAAGGAAAAAAAGCAGCCCCTTCCAATTTGAAAGGGGCTGCTTCTAGTTAATCGTGCTGTTTTTTACGGAATTTCGCTGTCACTTCATAAACAATCGGCACAATGACCAACGTCAATAGAGTGGAGCTGACAAGTCCGCCGATTACGGTGATGCCAAGTCCTTTAGAGATCAACCCGCCGCCGTCGCCTTCAGCGCCGATAGCAAGCGGAATCAATGCGCCAATGGTTGCAAGGGCCGTCATCAAAATCGGACGGAGACGCGTTACGCCGCCTTCAAGCAGGGCTTCGCGAGTCGTAAGTCCGGCTTTTTCCATATGGATAACCCGGTCAATCAATACAATGGCATTTGTGACTACGATACCGATCAGCATCAAGACACCGATTAAGGCATTGACACTCAATGACTCACCGGTAATCCAAAGCGCAACCAGCACACCGATAACCGTGAATGGCAGCGAGAATAGGATCGCGAATGGAGCCAAAGCGCCGCCGAATGTGACGACGAGTACGAAGTAGACAATGGCGATCGCAGCTAGCATCGCTAAGCCGAGCTGGCTGAACGATTCATTGATTTGTTCGGTCACGCCGCCGTGGTCGATTGAAATGCCAGAAGGCAAGTCAAGATCCGCCACTTTTTCATCAATTTCCGTCGTGATGGCCGCTGCGTTGTTTCCAAGTACATCTGCAGTCAATGACGCGTATATTTGGCCGTCTCTGCGGTTAATAGTATCAGGCGATTTGCCTTCTTCCACTTCCATCACATCGCCAACAGCAACGGTTGTGCCAAGGGCTGTCGGGATTTGGACGTTTGTTACATCATCAATTCCTGCATAAGTGGTTTCTTCAGTTTCAATATAAACATTAATGTCTTTGTCATCATTTTTAACAGTCGTCAAGATTGGCGCTTCGCCGACATTGCTTAATGCCATGCCGATTTGAGCAGCCGTCAGGCCTTTTTCACTCAGCGCTTGTTGATTCGCGACTAAAGTAAACTGGTCATAAGCTTCAGTCAAGCTTGATTCCGTGTTTTCCAATTCCTTATGATTTTCCATGATCGGCTGGATTTGATCAATAGCGGTTTGGATGTCTTCAAGATTGTCGCCGTAGACGAATAATTCAAGTCCTGTGGCGCCCATGGCCGCAAAGTCAAGGCTGCTCCATTCGCCGGCTTCTGTATTTTCGTTCAGCGAATCAATCAAGTTTGTGCTTTCTTCGCTGAATTCTTCAAAATCAGAATCGTATTCAATATAGAACAACGCGGAATTGTCTCCGCCGCCGCCCATCGCTGTCAACGGATTGCCGCCGCCAAGCGAGTATTGGTACGAAGTGACGCCGTCGCGATCTGCAATTGCGCTTTCTGCTTCAAGCGCAATTTCTTCCACGTCTTCACGCGTCTGTCCAGGTTCCGGGCTGTAAGTAGCCATTACAAGTTTCTGTTCTTGTTCAGGCAAGAAACTTACCCCGATGACCGGCACTAAGAAAAGACTCGCTGCAAGAAGGACAGCAGCTCCGCCGAATGTAATGATCTTATGGTTCAAAGACCATTCCAAAATGCGTTTGTAGCCAGCAGCCATTTTTCCAGGCTTGTGTTCTTTTGTCACTGATTTAGTGGCATCCAAATTTTTCAATTGTTTGCCGTACATCAAATGGGCCATCATCGGAACGATTGTGACTGCAACGAGCAGGGATGCTGCAAGTGCGAAGACCACTGCAAGCGCGAATGGCAAGAACAATTCACCAATCTGTCCGTTGACAAGCGCCAGCGGCAAGAATACGGCAATCGTTACGACAGTAGAAGAAAAGATTGGAAGGAACATTTCACGTGTTGCTTCGCGAATCAATTCTTTGCCGCGCAGTTTTTCGCCTGGCAATGCCATACGGCGGTAAATATTTTCAATGACGACAATCGAGTCATCGATGACGCGCCCAATTGCTACGGTCAAAGCGCCAAGCGTCATGATATTTAAGGTAATATCGAGTTGGTTTAATAAGAAAATCGCCATCAATAAAGAAAGCGGAATCGAAATGATCGAGATCAAAGTCGTTTTAAAGCTGCGCAAGAAGAGCAGGATGATGACAACGGCAAATAGGATGCCGTATAAGGCTTTGCTCAGCATAGTTTCAACTGATTGTTCGATCGGCTCTCCTTGGTCAAATGTTGTTGCCACAGTTAAATCGAAATCTTTTTCCAAATCCGTGATGACATCTTTGACGCCGTTTACAACCTCTACGGTATTGGCATCCGGAGATTTCACAATGGAAAGGCCGATTGATTCTTCGCCGTTCGTCCGTGAGATGGACTCTGCTTCACTGACAACTTCAATTTCGGCTAACTCGCTTAATACGACAGTCGGAATTGCGGCTGCGGCCGGCACTTCAGCAGAAGGCGCTGCCGGTGCTGCAGATGGTGCCTCGGGTGCCGCAGCGCTTGGATCTTCTGGTGCGCCGGCTGCTGCATCGCCTGATGGGGCTTGCGCTGCCTGTGGAATCGCTGGGATTTGAAGGTTC
Organism: Planococcus ruber; assembly: GCF_022819085.1. Taxonomy (GTDB): domain Bacteria; phylum Bacillota; class Bacilli; order Bacillales_A; family Planococcaceae; genus Planococcus; species Planococcus ruber. The sequence goes on from NZ_JALHAG010000001.1 coordinate 1,495,308, forward strand.
TTCAAATCATCAACGGTTGTTACATTTCCATCAATGACCAAGTTTTTCAATTCGCCATCAAAATTCGTCAATCCTAATGGGAAAGTCAAGTTAGATCCTTGGATCAATTGCTGAATCGTTTCTTCTGTCAATCCATACTGGGCTAAAGCCGCTTCATCGAAAGTCATGGTCACTTTCTGGACACGCTGTCCAGAAACTTGAGCCTCAGACAATCCGTCGATGCCTTCGACAGCCGGGAGGACATGTTCTTCCACATCTGCCGTCAATTCTTCCAAAGAGCTGCCGGGCTTACTTACGCTTAGCGCAAGGACCGGGAAAGCATCTAAACTGACGCGGGATACTTCCGGATCGTTTGCAGCTTCCGGAATGGAAATCTGGGACAAAGCATCTTCCAATTGGCGTGTCGCTTCGTCCATGTCCACTTCAAAAGCGTACTGGACTTGGATCGTAGAGGCATTTGCCAATGAAGTCGATGTCACCAGTTCGACGCCATTCATATTTTGAATCCGCTGCTCCATCGGAATCGTGACTTCTTCCATGATTTCATCCGGTGCAGCACCTGGATACGTCGTGACAACAGTCACCGCAGGAAGCGTGATGCTTGGAATGGATTCTTGTTTCATGGTCAATCCAGCATAAAGGCCGGCGACAACAACCATGATCGTCAAAATCCAAATAGCAAACTTGTTGTTCAGTGAAAAATCAATGATTTTCTTCAATCGATACACTCCTTCAAATGAACTTTTCTAAAGTTGAAAGTTCGGTTGCTAATGATTCTTCTTGTTTTAAATAGTCCAGTAAGGCCTCGACCAAAAATGCCTTGGCATCTTGTTTGGCCATTTCTTCCTTCAACATCAGAAAAGCGGATAAGTGCTTTTCCCGTTGGGAAGAAGTTTGTTTGATCTGTTCTTCCAATTGGTTGTAAGCTTCTTCAAGTGGAGAAATGGTGGAGGTAAAGCCGGTCAGAACGTGTTGGATCTTTTCCGAGTGGTTAACGATGGCATCAAGGCTGGCAACGATAAATTCAGCCAGAAGCTCCTTGTTGATCGGCCGGTTCTCAAAAATCAAATAAAAATAATACTCCTTTTTAATCCCTTCATAGACGGTCACCAAATCGTAGATGAAAGGTTTGGCTCGGTCCCCATAGACTTCGAGCAAACTATATTTATGTAAGACTAACTGCGCCATCCGAAGTTCTTGCAGCAAATTTTGCATAAGTTCATTGTCGTATGCCGGGAAATCCTTGAAGACCATTAAAAAGAATTCCTTGTTCATCACTGTCCGCTCAATTTCAAGCAATAATTTTTTCTTGAAAAATTCCCGGTTAGTCAAGCCGGATTCGAAGTCGGCGCTATTTAAATCTCTCGTCAAATCCTCGTGGTATTGTTTGAGGATTTCAACGAAGATGCCTTCTTTCGAATCAAAGTGCTTGTAAAAAGCGCCTTTTGATATTCCCGCTGCCTTCGCTATTTCCTGGACAGATGTTTGATGAAATCCTTTGATGGAAAAGAAATGTACAGCATGATTCATCAATTCCTGCCGTTTGTCCATAACACCCCTCCTTAAAACCAATTGGTCATTTTAAGTAACCCTTCGGTCATACTTTAGGATAAAGCTTGAAAAAAATTGAGTCAATTTATAGGGACTTATATCGTGTGTCTATTTTGTGTCTTGAAAAAGCGCTGAACGGACAGTGCGTTTTCCGCGAAAAATTAGGGTAAATAGAAAGAAACAGCAAATACTTGGCAGCATTCCATCAAAAGTAATTCGAAGAAGGGAAGGTTTTAAATGGCTTCGTATTTATTGTCTGGACCGACTGTGGAATATAGAGTGGAACAGCCGTACGCAGCAATCCCCATTCAAGCGGCCTTAGAGGAGTGGAATAAAACCACCGCTTTAGTGCCTGAACTCTTTCAGTGGCTGGAGAACAAAAACGCACTGCCGGCAGGCGCACCGTTCTATCGATATTGGTGCCTTGGAGATGGCAAAAGTGAATTCGATCTGGAAGTTGGAGTGCCACTGGAAAGCATGGTTGCCGGCGATGAACGGGTCATTGCCAGTTCGATTCCTGAAGGGTCTTATGTTTGCGCTATCCATAGAGGGCATCCGGATACGCTTGCGGATTCCGTGCATGAAGTAGAAAAATGGGCGGAAAAGGAAGGCTTGTCTTTCGATAAACGCTTTGAAGGGAATATTGAAATTTGGAATGGGCGCTTCGAACAATATTTAACAGATCCTGAAACGGAACCGGATTTAACCAAATGGGAAATTGAGCTATCTTTTTTAATTTTGCGCGATGAAATCGCATAAAAAATGGTCCTGAATATCCGGAACGGTGTGATAAACGAAAGGTTTACTCAACCGTATAGGGAAATTGAATCGTTTAAATCAGCTGCGTGATGGCTTGAATGCCCAAAACCGGTTTTTGCTGCTGGAAAATTCAACCGCTATTCTGGTGATACCCGGGAATACAAAGGATATCCAGAAGGATGGGAACTTGAAAGAATACGAAGAATTAGACGCTCAGTATGCACCCATGATCAACGCCCTCATGCGGAAGCTCCACATCTACCGAGACTACGAAAGCTTTCGCCAAGTGGGGAAAATTGCGCTTTGGCAAGCGAGCATCCGCTATGATGAATCGAAAGGGAATTTTACCGCATTTGCTTATCGGACCATTCATGGAGCGATGCTAGACCATTTGAAGAAAGAGGCGAAATATATTGAACGGAATCTCGTGCAGCAAAACCATGAATTTGATGACTTGGTTTTCTGCATGGAGGAAGATGAATTGCCGGAATGGATAGATGCCCGCTATTTAAAGAACGGCGAAAAAAGATTGCTGGAAGAACTTTTCGTTAAAGGAACCAGTTTAACAGGGCTCGCCGCCAGTGAAGGAGTTTCGCTGGCTGGCATGAAAAAAAGAAGGGAGCGTGTATTAAAAAAGCTTAAAGAAAATATAGGCCCGGACCAAATCGCATTATCTAGGCAATAGCAACGCTTTAGCGGCCCATGTCAGGCAATTGGCAAATTTAAAGTTTGAGTCGACCAAAAAAATTCCGGAGAAGAAATTCTCCGGAATTTTTTATGGTTTCTTATCCGTTAGCTGTTTCACAAAAGGAAGGACGGCTTGTTCTTTCAGCTTGGCTTCAAACATGATGTCCGCATCCGTCCCTTTTAAAAGCAGCAGCAGTTCATCAAAATCTTCTTGGGTAACAATATTATGATGCCGCAAGTCTGTAAATCCTTCTTTTCCGGTGCTGATGTGGATTTTGGGAATGCCATAGCCTTCCCAAGTGGCCAGAATTTCGGCGTAGTCGACAGGGCTTCCATCGTTATTGCAATTATGGTGATGGATGTCAAAGCAAATCGGCACTCCGCATAATTTGTTGACATCTAGAACGTCGCGCACCGTAAAGGTTTTATCGTCATTTTCTAAACGGAGCCGTTTTTTAATACTGGCTGGCAATAAAGCATAGTTTTCTGCAAACCTGATTTTGGCCCGTTCTTTATCTCCGTAGGCACCGCCAGTGTGGACAATCAAGTCATTGCCGCCTAACAATGCAATGAGCCGGTCGTGATACACCAAATCTTCGACGGATTTCTTTACCACTTCCGGTTTCGGGGAATTCAAGACCGTGTATTGGCCGGGATGCATGGAAATGCGCATTCTATGCGTTTCTGCCAGTTCCCGTATTTGAGCGGCGATCGAAAGGAAGTCCGGATCTTCCCACCAAATCCAATCATTGATGGGATGGGTGGAAAGAGGAATCATCGAACTTGAAGCACGATAGAAAAAAATATCATGTTCCAGATTCCATTGCAGGATTTCGAAAGTCGTTTGCATATTTTTCAGCGTTAACTCTTTAATTTTTGCTGTTCCTTCAGTTTCTGCTGTTGCAACACGCAAAGTGCGGAAAACGGTTTTCAATTCAGTATTCATACAAGCATAACCCAGCCTCATATTGTTCAACTCCTTAAAAGCTGTATACCCAACTTTCCTATGGTCTATCGGATACAAAAAAAATTAGGGCTTTTGGAGAAAATACTTTCTACAAGGGTAAAGGAGAGGAAAAGCAATATTTCGAGGAGGCAGGAATTGATGAGGGCAGAAATTATTCAAGATAAGCAAGGCTATACAGCAACATTTTCACGCACTTTGGCGCATACACCCCAATCAGTTTGGCAAATGCTGACCGACAATCAAAAGCTTAAGCAATGGTTCTCCGAGTTATCGGTAGAGGACTTAAAGGAAGGCGGAACGATGCGATTCGATTTCGAAGGCGGGTCTTATGAGGAATTGGCGATTCTGGAGTATGAGGAAGGAAGCATCCTGGGTTTTGAATGGTGGAAAGACCAAGTCCATTTTGAAGTGCGGTCTCTAAATGGCGACACCCAGCTTCTGTTAATCGAAACGATTCGCCAAATTACGCCTCACACGGCTAAAGAACTTACGGGTTGGCATGTGTGCCTGGATGTTATTCAAGCGCGATTGGATGGTGAAGAGATCGACCGAGATCAGGAATGGCAAAAAGAACTTCCGGAATATGAACGGCTGCTGGATAGCCTGACCGGTTCGTTAGGATAAAGAAAAAGCCAAAGCTGATGAGAAATCGGCTTTGGCTTTTATTAGGAATGGCTGATTTTAAAATTGAAAACTTGTTCCCCTTTTAAATGCCCATTCTGATAAACGCGTTCTGCGAACGTCAGGTGATTATCCATATTGACAGCTACGATGGTGGAAGAACGGGTTCCGTAGTCAGCGGTTTTAATGAACATCGGGGAGAGTATTTTTTCAAATTCCAAGCCAACGCCAGTATGGGGCAATGCTGTTTCGTCCGCCTGTTCTGCATCTGCGAGCAGTTCAAAAAGCTGGTCCAGGTCGAGCTCCAGATTGGCGGAAAGGTAACGCTCCAAATGCTTTTTGCCTTTGACGACTTTCGGCCACGGCGTATTCAAAAAATGATTGCTGAGTCCATGGACGCCCTGATCGATAGAAGAAAGTCTTTTATCAATATTGTTGTAATAGAAAAGTTCATCCGCTGTGCCGGCAATCAAATTGAAGCCTGTATAATCTTCAGCAATTAAAGAACCTAAAAAAACTTCAGGGGAAGCGTTGGTGCTTAAAAAATTCCGCACAATCGCACCACGTGATAATTTTCCGGTTTCCGGCATGGAAGGGTCTCGGAAATTCGTGAGTGCTGCAATTCTTCCGGTCTTCGTGACACCGAGCCAGGTGCCCATCTGCAACAGATCACGGCCGGCTAAGAGATCCGGTGCATCGTTCCAATAATGCGCCTTTTCAGTCGGCCTTTTGTAAAATTCGTCGCGGTTCGCGGCAATCACCAGTTTGTAGCGGGGGTGATCCTGGAAACTGAAATTGATTAAGCACATCGCCTTCACTCCTTTTGTTTTCATTATATAGAAGGAAGTAAAATGAAAACAGAAAAGAAGATTGAAAATTTCGAGACAAATACGGAAGTTATTGATTAGCTAAAAGTTTTTGGGGGAATAGATAAGTAGAAACGTATAAGAAATTTTATTTAATATAGGAAAAATAATCCAATAAAATAAATGGATTTAGTATATAATGACTATTACTAAAGTACATATCTGATTTTTCATGATGTATGAAGGCGGTGTTAAAAGATGGAGAGCGATAAAAATGCGATAAAGGAAATGACTGAAAACAACGGCGAGCTCGTTCTCATTCTGGATGAAACCGGCAAGATTATCCGAAACATCGAAGGATGGACAGAGTTCGGGAAAGAGCATGGCCTTCCTGAAAAGTATTGGAAAAACAGCGTGAATTTTTTTAATTTCATCAAAGACTTTGGAAAAGGCGATGAATTAAGAACGCTGAAGAAAGTGATTGGCAAAGACCTGAAGGAATATCTGGACATCATCCCTGTCATCTTAAAAGACAATTCCCTGCAATGGTTCTCTATAAAAGCGCGTCCCATGAAAACCTTGAACGAAAATTTAAATGGGACGGTTATTTCATTGAAGCTGGTCAACCTTCACACCATCCAAGCCATCACCGCTGAGAGTGTACTTGAAAATATGGATGAAGGATTTGCGCTATTGGATGAAAATTACAAAATCCATTATTTGAATGCGTATGGAGAGGAAGTATTGAAAAGCCCGCGGGAAGAAAATGTCGGCATGAACTGGTGGGATCTATTCCCGGATGCGGTAGGCTCCAAGTTTCATCAGGAATTTGACAAAGTGATCTTGAAAGGGGCCAGCGTCCATTTCGAGGAATATTATGAACCGCTCTCAACTTGGTTCCGTTTGAATGCGTATCCGCTGTCGAGCGGCGGCATGGCGCTGTATTTCCAAAATATCAATGAACGGAAAGTAACGGAAGAAAAGCTCTGGGAATATGCCTACACTGATTTTCTAACGGGTTTACCCAATCGCAGAGCCATGTCGGAACTCGCGAACTCATTGGTGCGAAGCAAAACGAAATTCACGTTATTCTTTATTAACTTAGACAATTTAAAAGTGGTCAATGCCATGCACAATTTCAATTCTGGCGACAAAGTGCTTGAATCGGTCGCGGCCAAACTAAAAGAACTGGCAGGTCCCTATAGTAAAATTGGCCGGCTGGACGGAGATGAATTCGTTGTGATCCGCCAACCGCAAGGGAAAGAACGGCTCGAAAATTTCGCAGAGAACCTGAAAGAAATCTTCATGCATCCATTTCAGCTGGAAAACCAGCAATCTGTCAATATTGCCGCAAGCATCGGAATTGCCTGCTATCCCTATGACGCCCAAAACTTAGGAGAAGTGCTTTCTTTTGCAGAAACCGCGATGTTCGAGGCTAAGAAAACAAAAGAAACAAGTTACTGCTTTTTCAGGAAAGCCATGAATTCAGAACGCGAAAGAAAAATCAAAATTGAAAAAGGATTGCAGGAAGACTTAAAAGAGAATGGGTATTACTTTACTCTGCAGCCACAAATTGATGGAGCAACCGGCAAGGTCATTGGAGTTGAAATTCTCTCCAGGTGGAATCATCCCGAGTTAGGGGAGCTTTCGCCTTTGGAATTCATCCAAGTCGCTGAACAATCGTCGACGATTGTTTCGTTGACAACCCATCTATTACATGAAGTCTTTACACAATTGAAAGAATGGCAAAAACGTTACGGATGGAACTTAAAGACAGCGATCAATATGACGCCATCCTTGCTTGGCAACCCGGAATTTTTCAAAGATTTCTTTGCGTTGATCGACCGCTATGAGATCCAGCCAGAGTTTATTGAAATCGAAATTACAGAACAAGCGGAATTGACCTATTCTGACTGCACTTTGGAAAACTTGCAGCTATGCAAATCGAAGGGCATTTCCATCGCCATAGACGACTTTGGCACAGGCTTTTCCATGATTGCCTATTTGACGCAATTTCCGATCAATAAAATCAAGTTGGATAAATTTTTTATTCAAAAAATCGGGGAAGACAAAAAGTCGGAAGCGGTCCTTGCCTCGTTAATTCATTTGGCCAAAAGCATCGAATGCGAATTGCTGGCAGAAGGCGTAGAAAGGATTGAGGAAGTGGACTTTCTAAAGAAACATGATTGCATTCATTTCCAAGGCTATTATTTTGATAAGCCCTTGACAGTAGCGGATTTTGAAGAGAAGTATTTGCGTTAGCAACATCATTTTACGATTGAATGCGTATTGGGGAGGAACATGGCTGTGGGGGTTACTGAGGAACTTTTAGTCGAACGGGTGTTGATGGATAGTACACAAGAAATGGTTTTTATCGTAAAAGTAGACCGTTCCGGAAATTTCTTTTATGAATTCTTGAACCAGGAAGCGATAAACCAAACCGCCCTTGACGCCAGTGCAATTGGCCGCAGTGTGCGTGAAGTCCATTCTCCCGAAATAGGGAAGCGCATGGAAAGCCATTACCGGCAAGCGGCCGAGAGTGCAAAGAAATTGAAAATCGAAGAGGCTTTTCAATTGAGTACCGGTGAAGTGCGCTGGTACCAAATGGTTTTGACGCCATTATTGAATGGACAAGAAGAATGCACACATGTTTCGGCATTTATAAGAGAAGTGACGAAAGAAAGAAAAGCAGATCAGGATGCGCTTGAAATGTGGAAGCAAATTGAAGAAAGCCGCTCCAGATACAGCTCATTGTATGAAAATAATACGGATGCCGTGTTTACATTGGATTTAAAGGGACGAATCCTCGAAGGAAATCAAACTGCTGCGAATATGACCGAATTTCTCATCGATGAACTGAAAGATAAGCGGTTTTTGGATTACGTCATTGCAGAAGATCCCGAGAAGTTTCGGGATTATCTGGACCAGGCATTATCCACGCCGTTAGAAGACACCCGAATCCGTTTTTTGGCAAACAACGGGAGCCAGATCAGCTGCTTGCTCAAACTGGTTCCAATTATAGTCGGCGGGAATCGTGTCGGCATTTATGCCATCTTGAAAGATATGACAGAGCTCGATAAAATGGCAGGAAAGTTTGCTGAAAGCGAAAATCTGTTTCAAATCATTGCTGAAAATGCCCATGACGTCATCATTTTATTAAACAATAGCGGACAGTTTATGTATATTTCTCCCTCCAGTTTCAATGTATATGGTGCCACAAGAGAAGAAATCGAAGCCGAACCTCTATTATCCCTGGTCCATCCGGAAGAAACGGAAGAATTGGATCGAAAACTGGCGGAATCGATTTTAACCGGAGAGTTATGGAAAATGCAATTGCGCATTAAGCACAAGACACGCGGATGGGTATGGTCGGAACTATTGGGAACGCCCGTTTTTGATGAAGACGGGAAATTTAGCCATAAAGTATTGCTGCTGCGCGACATTTCAAAGCAAAAAGAGTATGAGTCCAAACTTGAGTTTTTCGCTTACCATGATGCCTTAACCGGGCTGCCCAACCGCCGCATGCTGAAAGAAGCCATGTACCGCAAAATTGAACACGACGAAGAGTTTGCCGTGCTGATTTTAGACATCGACGATTTCAAAGAGATTAATGATGGTTGGGGGCATGAAATAGGAGATCAAGTCATCCAGGAATTTGCGCATAGGCTATCGCAGAACATCGGAGAACATGACTTGGCCGCCAGGCTCGGCGGCGATGAATTTGTCCTTCTTTATAAAGGGCCGATCACTTCCGCAGAGGCCATTCAAAAAGCTTCAATCATACGCCGGTCTATGGAAATATCATGGGAAGCTTTAGGTGTTGAACTAAAAATTACGACCAGTATCGGCATTCATATTGCTTCTGCGGATGCTTCCAATCCTTCTAATGTATTGAAGAAAGCGGATCATGCGTTATACGAAGCCAAAAATGCCGGGAAGAATAATTTTCAGTTAAACCGTTAACCGTTGTTTGATTTTTTACTCACCAATTTTAAGTTATCAAGGAATAATTTTACAGAAAATTTTTTAAAATAAACACAATTAAGCTTGAATCCCTCAAATTGATTTGATACACTAACTTTATGTTATGTGTGCCTTACCTTGTGCCATCCTGTTTAGCGGGATGGCTTTTTCTATTCGTTTTAATTGCTGCTTTCGGACAGCTTGATATAATGTCAAAAGAGCGTTTTAAATGGAGGCTGCCGCAATGAGGAAAATCAGATTAGGATTTATTTCGCCGTATGAGGCGATGGTTCCGCTAATCGATGAATTAAAGAAAGATCAGGACGATTTTGAAGTGGCCGTACAAGTCGGAAATCTGGCGGCTGGCGTCAATTATGCGCTGGCCATGGAAAAGCAAGGCATCGACCTGTTAATTAGCCGGGGCGGGACAGCAAACTTAATTCGGGAAGCTGTCTCTGTGCCAGTGATTGATGTCCATATCTCCGGCTATGACCTTTTGCGCTCCATCATGCTTGCCAATGGCTATTCCGGCGAAAAAAAGGCTTTGGTTGGCTTCTCGAATATTACATTGGGAGCGGCTTCCATCGTCAGTCTTTTAGACATCGAGATGGAAGTTGTGACGCTTAAAGAAGCAACTGAAGTAGAGGCAGTCTTACTAAAACTAAAAGATGCAGGCTATAAGAGCATCCTTGGCGATGTGGTCACTGTTGAAGCGGCTGGAAAGCTCGGGTTGAACGGGCTGCTGCTCCAGTCGGGGAAAGAATCGATTGTAGAGTCTTTCCAAGAAGCGAAAAGAATTTTTGAGTCGCAGAAAGACAGCCAACAATTGCTGCGGGTGATGCGAAATCTCCTGGAAATAAAAAAACAGGATATGTTGATTTTTTCAGAAGATGGACGGACGCTCCTGGAGAATTGGGTTTCTTTTGACGGATCGCCTTTCTCTTCGTCCCAACTAACGGAAATCCATCATCAAGTTCGAGGGAAAGAAAAGACGGTTGTCCAAATGGCCGGTAATGATGGCGTGGTAGTTGAAATACGGGCAGAACGGATGGAAGACCGCGAAGGGAATGTGTTTATCTGCACAATCAAACATCCTGAAAACTACAAAATGGCGATTCCCGGGATCCGCATGGAACCGGTTTCCTTATTGCCTTCTCTCGTAGCAGAAAGCCCCGTGATGGAAGGCATAAAGAAGCTTCTTGAAAAGCCTGCAATGGGGAAAGAGCCCTTATTGCTTGAAGGAGAGCTGGGAACTGGGAAAAAGGAAATCGTGCGCTATCTCCATCACTTCCATCAAAAAAGTGGATTTATCATTCATCTCGCTTTGGATGAGTTTGAAGATTTACCAAGCCGCTTTGACATTTCCGAAGCCTCTACGCTGCTGATTCATTTGAAAAGCTATAAGGCAGAGGAACCGGTACGCGCAATGCGTTCCGCACTGGAATGGGCGCGTGAAAAAAATGTTCAGGTGATCTTGGCTGGTACGAAAATCTCTGCTGAACTTTTATCGAAAATTGGATTGGCGGATGCGATTCGAATAACAGTGCCTTCTTTAGCCGAGCGAAAAGAAGATATCCCTCCATTGGTTCGCCAATTTCTATTGGAGTTCCATCAAAACCTCGGCACTCAAGCGATCAAAGTCCGAGAAGATGCCATGGAGCAAATTAAACAAATCGAATGGCCCGGAAATTTGATTGACTTAAAAATGTACGTAAAAAAACTGGCTCTCTTCGAAAAAGAGTACGTGATTGAACAAAAGACGCTTGCCAGCATGCCGTTTCATTCAACGAGCCAATCAAAAGAATTAGATGCTTCCTTCAAAAACATGAGTTTACAGGAAATAGAACAGCAAATCATTGAACAAGTTCTGGAGGAAGAAGACTTTAACCAGACGAAAACAGCTCAACGCCTCGGCATTAACCGAGCCACTTTATGGCGCAAACTCAATAAATGAGTTTGCGTTTTTTTATAGGTATAAGTGTTGCATTTTTAAACGATTTTTATTTATAACTATATTATTTTAAAAATAATGTTGCTTTTTTATACAATTATTTTTATAGTTACAAATGAAAGCGATTACTCAAGAAGAAATTCGCATATTTTTTATTTAAAGAAAAGAGGGGTTAGAATGAAGATTAAAGCGACACTTGAACGCATTCCAGGGGGTATGATGGTAGTTCCATTGCTATTGGCAGCCATTATTAACACATTGGCGCCGGATTTATTGCGCATTGGCGGTTTTACACAAGCACTTTTTGTAGATAGCGCGAATGCGTTGATTGCACTTTTCTTACTATGTACAGGCGCACAAATCAATGTAAAAACGTTTGGCGTTTCATTGGCAAAAGGAGCAACGCTGCTGACTACGAAATGGGTGGTCGGCGCCATTTTTGGATTAATCGCCTATATGTTAGCCGGAGATAATGGATTGTGGCTGGGAATCGCCCCGATCGCAGTCATTGCAGCAATGACCAACAGCAATGGCGGCCTGTTTGTGGCGCTAGTCGGCCAATACGGCAGCAAGGAAGACCGGGCGGCCTACTCGCTATTAGCTTTAAATGACGGGCCTTTCTTGACGATGGTGGCGTTAACCATTTTTGGTGCGATGGGCTTTGTGGATGGACTGTTTTCGCCAATTTCATTTATCGCAGTTTTACTGCCGATTTTAATTGGGATGATCTTAGGGAATTTGGATGAAGATATGCGCTCGTTCTTGGACCAGGGAAGCTCGATGCTGATTCCATTCTTTGCATTCGCACTAGGGATGGGCATTAACTTTAAGGCCATTATTGAAGGCGGACTTGGCGGTATCGCACTTGGATTGATGACCGTGTTTATCACGGGTACAGCGGGATACTTAGTATTTAAAGCGTTAAAATGGAATCCGATTGTCGGAGCTGCGGAAGGTTCGACAGCCGGAAATGCTGTAGCTACACCTGCTGCTATTGCGGCAGCCAGCACAGGGTTTGCTTCGGTTGTTGATATTGCAACGGTACAGGTAGCGGCATCCACTGTGACAACTGCTATTCTCTTGCCGCTTTATGTAGCGTTTTTAGTAAAGAGACTTGAGAAAAAAGGCTATTTGTTTGATAATGGTAATTTGCTCAAAAAAGAAGTTTAAAGGAGTGGCGGAATATGGCAACTCAGATTGGCATCATTGCGGATGATTTTACAGGAGCTAATGATTCAGGAGTTAGGCTTGCTCAGAAAGGCCTGAAATCCCGCGTCATCCTGGCAAAGCGCAAAAATGAAAATACCCAGGCGGATCAGGAAATTGATGTCTGGATTGTAGACACGAATAGCCGGGCTATGGAAGAAAAAGAAGCCTATGAAACAGTCTTAAAAGAAATCGGGCAGTTGAAAGCGCGCGGGGTCAGCCACTTTTATAAAAAAGTGGATTCGACTTTAAGGGGTTCTGTTTCGGCTGAACTTAAAGCGATGCAAGAAGCCGCAAAAATGGATGTCATCTTTATTGCACCTGCTTTTCCGAGCATGGGAAGAACGGTTGAAAACGGCACTCTATATGTAAATGGCATACCGGTCGCCGATACAGAATTCGGCCGGGACCCGAAGACGCCGGTGCGGCACAGCTACATTCCCGATTTATTGGCTCTTGATGGCATTTCGATTGCTGTGTTGAACAGAGAAATGCTGCAAGGCGATCATCCAGAAAAATGGGTGCTTGGCCAAGTGGAAAAAGGGGTTCAATGGATTGTCTGCGATGTGAAGGAAGATGCAGATTTCGCCTTATTGGCAAACATTGAAAAGAACCTTAATCTGAATCTTGGATGGGCCGGATCAGCCGGGATGATTAATCATCTCTATAATGAGTTAGGAGACGAGAAGCAATTCAAGCGCGTTCTTCAAATGCCGATCGACAAAGTTCTCGTCGCATCCGGGAGCCTATCCGCTCGGACTCAAGAGCAAATTGAAGTCTTGAAAGAGCGGCCGCGCACAAAAATGATCGAGATAGATCCCGTCATGCTGCTTGAAAATCCGCTCGAGCCAGTTGCCATGCTTCAATCATTAAAACAGGAAGATGGTTGGGACAGTGCAGTGATTTATGTGGGGGCTCACCAAGAGAATCGTGATAAAGTAAAAGAATGGGCTACGGTCCACAATCGTTCGGCACATCAAACGGCTAAAGGAATTTCAAACGGATTGGGCCTTCTTGTCCAAGAAGCGATGGAGTTGTCAGCGTTTAATGCGCTCGTGATGACAGGTGGAGACACAGCCAAAGATATTTGCAATGTGTTAGGAATTTACGATATGGAATTGCGCTTTGAAGTAGAAGCGGGGCTGCCGCTTGGCCTGGCAAACAGGAACGGCAGCGAAATGATTGTTGTGACAAAAGCGGGAGGCTTTGGAGTTGCCGAATCGTTGGCAAATACAGTGGATTATTTGAAGGGAGCAGGATCAGATGCAAACAACTAAACCGGTTATAGGCATTACAATGGGGGACGCGGCCGGAGTAGGGCCGGAAATTATTTTGAAAAGTTTCGAACACGATGTGGTATTTGAAACAAGCCGTTCATTTGTCATCGGAGACGCCGCTATTTTAGAGCGGGCCAAACAGTATACAGGCAGTACGAAAACCATCAACCGCATCTCGCATCCTTCTGAAGCCGGATTTGAAAAAGGGGCGATTGACTGTCTGGACTTGAATTTATTGCCGATCGATTTGCCGATTGGAGAAGTATCGGCTGCAGCGGGTGATGCCGCCTTTCAATATTTGGCAAAAGCGATCAGCTTAGCTAATGACCAGGAAATCGACGCAATCTGTACAGCTCCATTGAATAAAGAAGCGCTGCAAAAAGGCGGCCATCGCTATCCTGGGCATACAGAGATTTTAGCGGAATTGACAGGAACAAAAGACTATTCGATGATGCTATCCGCACCAAATCTAAAGGTGATTCATGTAACCACTCATGTAGGGATTATTGATGCGATTAAGATGATTAATCCGGAACGGGTGCTTCATGTCATTCAATTGGCTCATGAAACACTGACAAAAGCGGGAATCGAAAACCCGAAAATTGCAGTTTGCGGAATTAACCCGCATGCGGGCGAAAATGGTTTGTTCGGCTACGGCGAAGAGGAAGAAAAGGTCATTCCGGCTATCGAAAAAGCGGTAGCCCAAGGCATCGATGTTCAAGGGCCGCTGCCAGCCGATACGTTGTTTTTCCGCACCGTGCGAGGCGATTTCGATATCGTGGTTGCCATGTATCATGACCAAGGCCATGCTCCTGTCAAAGTACTGGGGTTGGAAGCAGGAGTGAATATTACAGTCGGCTTGCCGATTATTCGCACAAGCGTGGATCACGGCACAGCGTTTGATATTGCCGGTACAGGAATTGCGGATGAAAAGAGTTTAGTAGAAGCTTTGCGGCAAGCAGTAGAGCTTGCGCCAAAGAAATAAATAGCCTGTTCACAGGGTTCATGATGGATAACTTTATAATGAAAAAAACAAGGCTTCTGCTGTGGGCAGAGCCTTGTTTTTTTATTCTATCTCCAAATGTTCTTTTAAAAGATGCTGAACTCCAGTTAATTCCTGTTCATCCATCTGGTAGTACCAGATGCCGTCCATCATTTCGCCGCGGCCGCGGTCAAAACTGATCGATTCGATTGATTGGATGGCCGAACGGTAGTTGCTTTGGACATCCATCATTTCCGAGAAGCTCATATTGGTTTTGACATTGTCGCCTAAAGCATCCAGGATTTTAGAATAATTAAAGAGAGCATTAGCAGAAGCCGTTTTAGCTAATATGCTTTTCAAAACTTGCTTTTGCCGGTTCTGCCTTCCAAAGTCGCCGTCCGGATCTTCTTTTCTCATTCGCACATACTCCAAGGCATCTTCGCCGCTCAGCAAAATTTCCCCTTCGCTAAATCCATCGAAAGCAAATTCGTTTGTAACGGTAATGCCGCCCAGAACATCAATAATATCCTTAAACCCTTCCATATTGACCTGCATGACATAATCAATGGGAATATCGAGCAAATGCTCAATCGTTTCCAAAGACATTTCGGCTCCCCCGAAAGCAAAAGCATGATTTACTTTATCGTGCTTGCCAAAACCAACAATTTCAGTGTAGGTATCTCTTGGAACGCTGATCATCTTAATGGACTGAGTAGAGGGGTTGACTGTCAGAACCACAATCGTATCTGATCTTCCTTTATCGTTTTCCCGCTCATCAACTCCCAGCAGCAAAATGGACAGGGGTTCTTTTTCTTCCAGAGCAACCTTTTCTGGGCGTTTCGCCGATACTTGCCGGGTCAGCGGTTCATGAATTTCCTCCAATGTACTCGTAGCTTTCGGGAATAGCGCAATGAACCCGAGAGACCCTGTAACAACGAGCAAAGCGAGAGCTATCAATAGCCACTTAGTAAAAGTTTTCTTTTTGCGATTCGTAGGATATTGAGCCATTTTCATTCTCCTTTTAAAGAAATTTTAAGAAAGGAAGGAGGGGACGTTTAGACCAAATGCATTCTTTTTCATAGCGTAAACCGGATTCGATATTAGGTCAATAGTTTTATTTGAATTTTCAGAAAAAATAATATACTTTTTTAATGATAAAAATGGTATGATTTTTGTACGAATACACCTACACTCGGTCCATATAATGGAATGTAAGTGATTCTAATATTTCTGAATATTTAATTAAATTTAAAGGTATCCATTACCGGTCTGGCGGATTTCAGATAGGGGGAAATAGGATGATGAGCGCGACAGTCATGGTAATTCAAGAGGAAAAATGGGTGCGGGAGTTGATCCATGCTTTTTTGAAGACGAAAGGATACAAAGTCATCGAAGTAAATGAAGGCTCTGAGGTTATTGAACTGCTCAAAATAAGAGAACCGGATTTGATTTTGTTGGATGCTGAAATGCCTGGCATCAACAGTTTGGAAGTGTGTGCGAAAATCCGCTCCCGGTCAAGGCTGCCCATCCTTTTCATCAGTTACCGGAAAGAGCTATCTTTCAAAATACAAAGCCTGGATGCGGGCGGAGATGACTTTATTACAAAACCTTTCGATTTCAATGAACTTGAAGCAAGAATTCGTGCTGTACTAAGAAGAACCGGATGGACGAAAGAAACGGACGATTTAGCGATGCTTCGGTTTGGTGATTTACATATCCATGCAGATGCACGGCAGGTGTATGTAGCCGGAAAGCCTATTCACTTGAATCACAAAGAGTTTCAGCTGCTTTTATTGCTGGCCAAGCAGCCCAATCGTGTGTGGACAGCCGAACAGCTATACAACCAAATATGGGGCTATTATTCTGCCGGAGAACTTCAAACAGTTAAGGTCCATATCAGCAATCTGAGAAGGAAAGTCGAAAAAGATCCGGCCAATCCAATCTATATCCGCACCATCCGAGGATTCGGCTATAAATTTGCGCATAGCGCGAATTGAATTCAATGGCATACAGCCCAGCAAACAATGTTCGCCAAGATAAACCTGCCCTATCGAAAGGAGAGGGGAAATCTTGCAGCACGGAGGAGTTGGAACCCGATGGGGATTCAAAAGAAAACAAAGCATGCAGGCGAAAGAAAGCGCTTCGACATACCCAAAACGAATTCGCTCGCTGCAGAACAATATAGAAGCATCCGCACAAACTTGAATTTTACAATGCCAGATTCGAATGTAAGAACCATTCTCTTCACTTCAGCAACTAACGGGGAAGGGAAGACGACCACCGCTTTAAATATAGCCATCGTCTACGCAGAATCAGGCAAAAAAGTGCTGCTTGTGGATGGCAACATGCGGAGGCCGGCCCTGCATCATTTTTTCGACATTTCAAGCCGCAACGGCTTTTCGAGTTTGCTGATGAAAAAAGGCGAACTTTTGGATACGGTCAAGCGAACGGGCATAGTCGGCTTGGAAGTGCTTCCTTGCGGCCATGTTCCATCCAATCCGGCGGAACTGTTAGGAGCCGCCGCTTTGGAACAATTGATGGCTGAAATGAAAAAGTATTACGATATAGTCATTTTTGATTCGGCTCCGGTTTTAACCATTGCAGATTCGAAAATTTTAGCCAATAAATGCGACGGTACAGTTTTAGTAGCGAGCAGCGGAAAATCCGATAAACAGCAAATAGTAAAAGCAAAGGAAGCATTGCTAGCCGCAAAAGCCACTATATTAGGGGTCATTTTAAATAAACACGAAGTTGGAAAAAGCCGGAATTATTATGAGGGCTATCATTCGGACTAAGGAGGAAGCAGCATTGCGAAATTTCTCATCGATGCTCTATAAGCATCTGCCGATATACTTCCAAAACCTTTATGTGCGCTTCGAAAACAAAAAGGTGAAAAAAGAGCGGTATGGTGAAATCTATGCCGAGTTGCTGCGGGAGCTTGCATCAAAAAGAGCGGATGAATTTGGAGAAGCAGTCCAGTGGAAGGAAATTCACAAATTGCTGAAGCATTCAATCGAGCATAGCCCATTTTATCGGAAGTTTTATGAAGGCATAGATGTAGAAGCGCTCAAAGGTCTTTCTGACTTGCCGAAGCTTCCCGTAGTAGAAAGAGAAGCCATCCATCAAAATATTCAGATGATGCATGCAGCGGATGATTCAGCAGCGGCTATAGCCCATGAAATTGACCGGGAAGGGATCCCGCTTAAGTTTTTGCTTACAAAGGGAGATATCCAAAAGCGCAATGCCTTTATGGATTTCTTTAAACAGCAGGACGGCGCTGACTCTAAAGGACTGAAACAAGCGATTTTCACTTCGAGAAAAATCGTGCCGGAAGCTCAGGAAAAGAAAATCTATTGGAGGGATAACCGTCCAGAGAAGATACGGTTGTATTCAAACTACTATTGCACGAATGGCAATTCGGAAGTGTACATTCGAAACTTGAACGATTTCAAGCCGGCACTTATCATCGGGACTGCTCCCATCCTATACAAGCTGGCTGCCTTTTTGAACGAAGCGCAGGAGAAGCTGGCTTCCCCGCCGCAAGCGCTCTTTTTGCAAGGGGGACTAATGGATGCTGCTCAAAGAACAGAAATCGAAAAAGCTTTTGGCTGTCCGGTGAGAAATTTGTTTCTTCCGTCTTATGAATTTCCGGTCATGTCCGAATGCGAGGCAGGGAAATTCCACGTCCATCCTAAAGCCGGCATTATTGAACTGGCTGAAGATGGAGAAATGATTGTGACGAATTTTATGAGCTATGGGACGCCGATTATAAGATGCAGAACAGGGGAATATGCAGAAGTGAAGGATGCGGAGTCTCCTTGTGCCTGTGGATCTACCCAACCTGTTATTAAAAGCCGCAAAGATCCTGATTCCAGCCGTTTGCGTACAGCAGATAACGCCAAAGTAGACATTCCGCAATTGGATGAAACCGGCCATGAGTTATCCGACGGCATAAAGAAAATCCATTTTTTCCAACACAAAAAAGAAGCGATTGAAGTGTTTGTCGAAGCTGGAGAGTCCTATACAAATGAATTGACTGAAACGATTCACCAAAATTTACAGTCCGCATTCAGCCAGGATACGAAATTTAATATCCGGGTGGTTGAAGAAATGCCACGAAGCCTTAAAGATGATTTTCAATTAGTCATTAACAAATTGGCCAAATAGCGTGATAGTAAAACTGGGAACAGGGAGAAATCCCTGTTCTTTTTTCGTGGAGTGCCTTAGAAGCCTGTTCATTCCCTCTAATGCTTTGAAAATGTTACGATAGGAAAGACTAGTTAGAGGTAAGGAGAAGAAGGATTATGGTTAAAAATGTTAAGAAAGCATCTTTTCTCCGCCTGATTCCAGGATTATTGCTTTGTTTTATCGTCATGATGGCGGGGATCATCGGTGCAGATTGGATTGGCGCTGCATTGCGCGCTGCAGCAATTTTGCCGGAGGGCGGCGCTAGCCCAATATCAGGGATTTTTGTAGCCATCGTGCTTGGAATCCTGATCCGCAATACAATCGGTTTGCCGGATGCATTTGCTAAAGGCATCAGTTTTGCCCTTAAATATGCATTGCGCGCGGGAATTATTTTGCTCGGACTGCGCCTGAGCATGACAGAAGCGTTAAAATTAGGAGCTTGGGGATTGCCGCTCATCGTGGCATGTATTTCAGTCGGACTTTTTGTAACCTTATTTTTTACCGCGAAAATGAATCAATCCAAGCGATTAGGGACGTTGATTGCGACAGGCACCGGCATTTGCGGTGTTACCGCCATTATGGCGACAGCACCTGTTATTAAAGCAAAGGAAAATGAAATATCCTATGCAGTTGCCAATATTACGATTTTCGGTTTGCTCGGCATGCTGTTTTATCCATACCTGGCCAATGCTTTTTTCGCTGATGAGCCGATAAAAGCGGGGTTATTCCTGGGTACGGCCATCCATGATACAGCGCAAGTTACAGGGGCAGCGTTAATCTACGATCAATTGTACAATTCGTCGACAGTAGTCGATGTCGCAACGATCACGAAACTTACCCGCAATGTGTTCATCATCGCGGTCATCCCGTTTGTCTCATTCTTGTTCTACCGGAACAATCGGGAAAATGGGCAGGCAGCTCAATTGCCGAAATGGTATAAATTATTCCCATTATTTATTTTAGGGTTTCTATTGCTGTCGTTGCTGCGGACAATTGGCGACTCTACCGTTGCTTCTTCCGGTTTGGCTTTTGGCCTATTTGATCCGGCGGCGTGGGAAGGCTTTTATAGTTTCTGGAGTTCTTTTGGCTCCACATACATGCTCGGGCTTGCAATGGCAGCCGTCGGGCTAGGCACGAACTTGAAAGTCTTCAAAGGCATGGGCATCAAGCCGTTCTATATCGGGTTTATCGCAGCGATTTCCGTCGGCATGGTCAGCTTATTGCTGATCTCTTTATTCGGCGGATTCATATCGGTGTAAATGAAAAAAAGACCAGTGGCCATCGCCGCTGGTTTTTGGGTTGGATGGAAAGCCGACAGATTGGGAAGCCAAATCTGCAGGCATACGTTTTTGGAAGAAAGGCTAAGGGTATGGAATGGCAAAGGACTGAAGGAGAGTGGACGGAATGGAAGTTGTAGCGAAAAGAGACTTGTTGAAAGACCGGTATGGCAATTATTATTTCGTTTCCTATGCAGGCAAAGATTCATTAACGCTCATCAATGCAGCCTTGTACTACGCATTTAAGGAAATTATGAGTGAAGAACTTGTCGAAAGAGTGAAAGCGCAATATCCAAATGATGTCGCTTGCGGCAAATATTTTGCGGATCTGGTAAAAACCCATATCGAAAAAATTGAAAAAGGTGAAATTCCCGGAAACATCTATGATATTGAAGAAGTGAAAGGCAAATTCGATTTGCATATGAAGCCGATTTATGATGAATCCTTTCATTTGTGAAAATGGCCCAGTACGAAGCTCCATTGCTTCTGCTGGGTTTTTCTAATGGGCAGAAAAAGATGCAGAAACCGTAAACTGAAAGATCAATTTATCAATAAGCCGCTTTATATTCGGAAATACTAGAAGCAATTAGTGCTTAAGAATGGAAAATAGTGTATTCTATTATTCGAATATATCGGAAAAGGGTTGATGGACATGAATCATACAGTCACTGCAAAAGACGTTGCCAAACTAGCAGGAGTTTCCCAATCTTCTGTATCCCGCGTCTATTTTGAGGGAGCAAAAGTGTCGGAAAAAACACGGTTAAAAGTATTGGCGGCTGCTAAACAATTGGGTTACCGGCCCAATGAATTTGCCCGAAGCTTAATCACCAACCGGACCCGGATTATCGGACTGGTAATGAAAGGCGTGGACAATCCTTTTTACCCGCAGGTATTGACCCGGTTTACAGCAGCGTTCAAGGCATTGGGGTTTAGTGTATTATTCGTTCATACCAACAATGAAGAATTGGAAGCAGAAGATATTGAAATACTATTAAATTACAACGTAGCAGGCGTTATTATCACCGATGCGACAATGTCATTAAATGTAGCAAATGAATTTAAAGAAAATAAAATTCCGCTTGTCTTTTTTAACCGTAAATTGCAGACCGATGATTTCTATTCCGTCAGCTGCAACAACTTGGATGCAGGACGTAAAGTAGCAATGTACTTGTTAGAAAAAGGGGTAACTGACATGGTATATATCAGCGGCAATGAAGATACTTCGACAAGCCGTGAGCGGCAAAGAGGTTTTTTTGAAGTGCTTGAAAGCCGACAGATTCCTTATACAAAATATGCTTCTAATTATACGTATGAAGGAGGCTACCAAACAGCTCTTAAAGCAATCCGATCGGGACATGTACCGGCAGCTTTTTTTGTAGCCAATGACATTATGGCACTTGGAACAGTAGATGCTTTGAAACAACAAGGGGTGAAAATTCCTGAAGAGACGAAAGTTATCGGATTTGATGATATTGAAATGGCTGATTGGCCTTCATATCAACTGACAACTTGGCGGCAGCCTGTAGAGAAAATGATTCATTTTACAACTTCATACTTAATGGATGAAATTGCTGCATATACAGGGAAATCAGGAAAAGTAGAAGTGGATGGAGCCTTAATTGAACGACTGACAACTTAGAAAAATGTTGACTTTTATAAATAATTGAAATATTCTTCTAGGTAGAGTGAAATTTGCATACGTATGCAAAAAATGGAGGGATTCAAATGGTTGAAGTGTTAAAAGCAGGTAAATCGCAGGAAGAAGTAAGCGCCAGCGATTCGAAAGTTTCTCAAATCGTTGCCGAGGCCTTAAAGGATGTAGAAGCTAGAGGAGACAAAGCAGTAAAAGAGCTTTCTGAGAAATTCGATAAATGGGCTCCGGAATCATTCCGGTTAAGTGAAGCGCAAATAAATGAAATCGTTTCCAAAGTTCCGTCAGAGGTGATAGAGGATATTAAGTTTGCCCAAAAAAATATCCGTGCATTTGCAGAAGCGCAATTGGCTTCTCTGAATGATGTAGAGGTCGAGCATATTCCAGGCGTTATTTTAGGCCATAAAAATATTCCGGTAAACAGTGTAGGCTGCTACATTCCTGGCGGGCGCTATCCAATGGTAGCTTCGGCACATATGAGTGTGATGACAGCAAAAGTTGCTGGGGTCAAACGGGTTATCGCTTGCACACCGCCAATTAACGGAGAAATTCCACATGCGACGATCGCAGCGATGTCGTTGGCAGGCGCTGATGAAATTTACTTGCTTGGCGGCATCCAGGCGATGGGGGCCATGGCCATTGGCACGGAAACAATTGAAGCTGTCGACATGATTGTTGGTCCGGGCAACGCATTTGTTGCGGAAGCAAAACGCCAGCTTTATGGACGCGTAGGAATTGATTTGTTTGCTGGGCCTACGGAAACACTGGTAGTTGCTGACCATACAGCGGATGCAGAAATGGTCGCAACAGATATTTTAGGACAAGGTGAACATGGACCGACTTCTCCTGGGGCATTGATTACCACTTCCAGAGAGTTGGCTGAAGAAACCGTAAAAGAAATTGAACGCCAATTGGAAACTTTGCCGACAGCAGACGTTGCACGTGTATCCTGGTCGGATTACGGACAGATTTTATTGGTTGATTCCATTGAAGAAGCGCGTATAGAAGCGGATCGTTTAGCTTTCGAACACGTTGAAATCCTGACGGAAGATCCCGATTATTTCTTAGAAAATATGACGAATTATGGCTGCTTATTCCTAGGGCCAGAAACAAATGTCGCATACGGTGACAAAGTGATTGGAACCAACCATACGCTGCCGACTAAAGGCGCAGCCCGCTATACAGGCGGACTATGGGTAGGAAAGTTTATCAAAACCGTGACGTATCAAAAAGTGACCACTCCGGAAGCGAGCGCCTATATTGGTGAATATGCAGCACGCCTATGCCAATTGGAAAACTTCGCTGGGCATGCCGAACAGGCACTATTGCGTGTGAGAAGATACGGCAACAAATAATTTTTCACAACCGTCAGCGGGAAATCAATTCCCGCTGATTTCTGTATAAAGTGGACACATGGTGCAGAAAAGTTTTGCTCGTGATTTACATTAGGGGGAGCAGGGCTTGGGATTTTAAGAAGAGGGGGAAAGGTATGTTGGGCATTATCGGCATGATTGGAATGTTCGGCGGGTTGGCTCTGCTGATTTATTTAACAATGAGAGGGATGAATTTACTTATTGCAGCCCCATTGACGGCGCTGTTAGTAGCAATATTCAACGGATTGCCCATTTTTCCGCAATTAGCGGAAGAGGGAGCGGCAAACTTTTTAACGAACTATATGACAGGGTTTACTGGATTTATCGCTTCATGGTATTTAATGTTCTTAGCTGGTGCTATATTTGGAAAAGTTATGGAGGACAGCGGTGCAGCTGATAGCGTTTCCCAATGGATTGTTGGAAAAATCGGCATGAAACGGGCGGCGCTCGCGGTTGTCATTGCCTGTGCCGTGCTGACTTACGGAGGAGTCAGCCTATTCGTTGTCGCGTTTTCTGTTTATCCGATGGCACTGAGCTTGTTCAGACAAGCAGATTTGCCGAGACGCTTTATTCCGGCGGCGCTTGGATTTGGTTCTACGACTTTTACAATGACTTCAGCGGGATCTCCGGAAATTCAAAACTGGATTCCAATTGAATTCTTAAAGACAACTCCCTATGCAGGATGGGAAGTCAGTATTTTCGTTGCTATATTTATGATGATTTTCGGTTATTGGTGGCTGAAAAAAATGATCAACAAAGCATTGGCAAATGGAGAACGTTTTGTCGCACGTGCAACGGATGAAACGCAGGAAACCAGAAAAGATTTGCCGAATCCATTGCTCAGCATGATTCCATTAGCGGTTGTCCTCATCATTTCATTTATCTTCCATAATAGTTTAGGGACTTCTGCGTTAATCATTGCGTTATCCGGCGGGATTTTAGCTACGTACCTAATCAACCGGAAGTATTTCCATAATTTTGGAAAAGCGGTCGGGGACGGCGCAATGGGCGCTGTTGTTGCAATTGCCAATACGGCTGCAGTAGTCGGTTTTGGCGGTGTGGTAAAAGCCACGCCATCTTTTGAAGCAGCTGTAGATGTGATGACTGGAATTCCAGGAAGCCCATTAATCGGCGGCGCGTTGGCGGTTGCCATTATCGCAGGACTTACAGGATCTTCATCAGGCGGGCAAGCCATTGCCTTGCCATTGCTGGCTCCTCATTATCTGGATCTTGGCGTCGATCCGGAAGCATTGCATCGGTCAGTCGCGATTTCTTCGGGGTCTCTGGATTCCTTGCCGCAAGGCGGATACGTGGTAACCACTATACGATCAATTGCTGGAGAAACGCATAAAGACGCGTATCCGGCATTCGGGGCATTGACTGTAGTTGTTCCGATTCTCGGAACCGTATTGGCTGTTATTCTATTTTCACTAGGTTTATAAAAAAGCGATACCCAAAAAACTTTTTTTCGACCAAAAGTTTTTTGGGTATACTTCGTTTCATAACATATAAAAGGGGTGTAAAGAATGGAAAAAATTTCGATTCTTGGCTGTGGGACAATGGGGCATTCCATTGCTTTATCAGCTGCATGGTTTGGGCAAAATATAAACGTTTACGGAATTGATGAGCAAGATTTGGCTCTTGCAGCTAAAGGGCTCAACAGAAAATTGAAAGTTATGGCTGCCAATGGACTTTTTGATGAGGAAGAAGCAAATCGGATCAACAGCCGGATTTATTTTTCGTCCTCTTTGGAAGAAGTTGTTTCCGAAAGTACCATTATTATTGAAGTGATTCCAGAAGTTCTTGAGTTGAAGAAAGAAATGTATGCACGGTTAGAAGCATTGGTGGACGAAGATGTCATCATCGCAAGCAATACGTCCGGGTTCATGCCGAGCCTGCTGGCAGCGGATATGAAAGTCCCTCAGCGATTCATTGTAACTCATTTTTGGAATCCTGGACATCTTATCCCTTTAGTCGAAGTGGTAAAAGGAGAAAAAACGATTGATGCAACTGTAGAGCGGGCAATGGCCATGATCCATTCCATGCGCAAGAAGCCAATTTTGCTGCAAAAGGAATTGCCCGGCTTTATCGGCAATCGGCTTCAATATGCGTTGTTTCGTGAAGCGCAAGCGCTGCTGGATTCAGGAGCCGCAACCAAAGAAGACATTGATGCAGCCGTTACATACAGCATTGGCCGGCGACTGCCTGTTACAGGTCCGTTAATGACTGCAGATTTAGGCGGGTTGGATGTATTCTCTGCCATTTCAAATTATTTGTTTGAAGATTTAGCAACAGATCAACATTCAGGTGAAACATTGACAAGACTTGTGGAGGAAAATAAATTCGGTGATAAGAGCGGCAAGGGATTCTATGATTGGGAAGCGGAAACCTCAGACAAAATCAATGAAGAGCGTGAACAGACGCTGATCCATTTTTTGAAAAATGATCTTAAAAGAAACGGAGGCATCCGTCCGTGAAGAATTACTTTTCAGAACTTGCAGGAAAAACAGTGGTTGTCACAGGGGGAAGCAAAGGCATCGGCAAAGAAATTGCTTTGGCTTTTGCTGAACTGAAGGCCAATGTGGTCATTTCAGGGCGCAGTGAAGAGGCATTAAATGAAGCTTTAGCAGAGCTAAAGAAGTTTAACAGCAGCTGCTTCGCGGTTCAAGGCGATTTAAGCGAAATTCAAAACGTCCGTAAATTAATTGATGCAGCTGCTGAACAGTTTGGTACGGTGGATATTTTAGTTAATAATGCAGGAGTCAATATTGCCAAGCCAGCGATGGAAGTGACAGAAGAAGACTGGGATACCGTTCTCGATTTAAATTTAAAGTCAGTTTTTTTCGCCAGTCAAGCCGCAGCCAAATATATGATTGCCCAAAAAAGCGGGAAAATCATTAATATCGCATCTCAAATGGCCTTTGTCGGCTATGTAAAGCGCGCAGCTTATTGTTCAAGCAAAGGCGGTTTGGTTCAATTGACGAAAGCTTTAGCTGTGGAATGGGCGGAACACGGTGTTCATGTCAATGGGGTGGCGCCGACGTTTATTGAAACCGAGCTGACTTCCAAGATGTTCGAAGATCTGCATTTTCAAGAAGACGTCAATCGCCGTATCTTATTGGACGGGCTCTCTCAGCCAAAAGATATCTCAGGTGCTGTTTTGTACTTAGCATCGGATCTTGCAAATTTCGTTACAGGTGAAACAATCAAAGTGGACGGCGGCTGGACCGCTATTTAAAGGAGGGTTCTAAATGGAAGGGAAAGTCTTGTTTATTACAGGAGCCGCGAGGGGAATTGGATTTGACATTGCACATGCCTTTTCAGCAGCAGGCGCCAAAGTGGTTATTTCGGATTTGACACAAGAAGCAGTAGATGAAGCTGCGGCAAAAATGCCTGGAGAATCGCGGGGCATTGTTTGCGATGTAACGAAGGAACAAGATATCAAAAATGCAATAGATTATACGGTTGAGGCGTTTGGCCGCCTCGATTTTCTGGTTAACAATGCCGGAATGCAGCACGTTTCCCTGTTGGAAGATTTTCCAACGGAGAAGTTTGAACTGCTCGTTAAAATTATGTTAACGGCTCCTTTTATTGCGACCAAATATGCTTTGCCCTATATGCGTGAACAGAAATTTGGCCGCATTCTCAATATGGCTTCCATTAACGGCGTCATCGGCTTTGCAGGAAAAGCGGCTTATAATTCCGCCAAACATGGTGTCATCGGATTAACGAAAGTGGCGGCACTTGAAGCGGCTGCTGATGGTATTACCGTAAATGCGATTTGTCCAGGGTATGTGGATACTTTACTGGTGCGGAATCAGTTTGCAGATTTAGCAAAAACACGGAAGATTGAGCTTGAGCAAGTGTTGGAAGAAGTGCTGTATCCATTGGTGCCGCAAAAGCGTTTGCTTGATGTTAAAGAAATTACCGATTTAGCCCTCTATCTGGCAAGCGATTCTGCTAAAGGAATGACAGGGCAAGCTATTATTTTGGATGGCGGCTATACCGCACAATAAAAAATAGGAAGGAAGCGATAAGAGAAAGCGCTTCCTTTCTTTAACCCCTCAGTCAAAAGTCCGAATATTATGAAAAATTCTTTTAATTTTTCGAAATCCCTCTATAATGAACCATTATGTATTGAAGGAGATGAAGCGATGTCGAATCTGAGAAATGACTCTTTGCAATTGCATCTGCAGCATAAAGGGAAGTTGGAAGTCCGGTCAAAAGTGGCAGTAGAAAATGGACGCGATTTAAGCCTCGCTTATTCTCCAGGAGTGGCTGAACCGTGCAAGGAAATTGCGCTGGATCCGGCCAAAGTCTACGACTACACGATGAAAGGCAATACAGTCGCCGTTGTCACAGATGGCACTGCTGTACTCGGACTTGGAAATATTGGGCCGGGAGCTGCCTTGCCTGTCATGGAAGGAAAAGCCGTGCTTTTTAAAGAGTTTGCCGGAGTGGATGCTTTTCCGATTTGCCTTGGAACAACAGATGCCGAAACCATTATCCAGACCGTGAAGTTATTGGAACCCGGATTTGGTGGCGTGAATTTAGAGGATATCTCAGCTCCGGCTTGCTTTATCGTGGAACAGCGTTTAAAGGAAGAGATGAATATTCCTGTATTCCATGACGACCAGCATGGAACCGCCATTGTTACTTTAGCTGGCCTGGTCAATGCGCTAAAATTGGTCGGCAAAGAAATTGCCGACACGAGAGTCGTTGTGAACGGAGCAGGCGCTGCGGGGATTGCTGTGGTCAAGCTTTTGAGTAGATTCGGTTTTACGAATGTGATGATGTGCGATACAAAAGGTGCGATTTTCAAAGGCCGAGCTTATGGAATGAATCCTTTTAAAGAAGAGGTAGCGGAGATGACCAACTATGAGCGCAAGGAAGGATTGCTCCACGAAGTCATTATCGGTGCGGACGTCTTTATTGGAGTTTCTGCAGAAGGCGCGTTAACCGAAGAAATGGTAAGGGAGATGGCAGAAGATCCCATCATTTTTGCAATGGCCAATCCAAATCCGGAAATCTTGCCCCATGAAGCTAAACGGGCAGGAGCCAAAGTAATCGGCACGGGGCGTTCAGATTTTCCGAACCAAGTGAACAATGTATTAGCTTTTCCGGGCATATTCAGAGGAGCGCTGGACGTGCAAGCCAGTGAAATCAATGATGCAATGAAAATCGCTGCAGTGGAAGCTATAGCCGATTTGATTGGAGAGCATGAACTCCGGGAGGACTATGTCATTCCGGCTCCCTTCGATCTGCGCGTGGCTGAAGCAGTTGCCAAAGCGGTAGCCCAGGCGGCAATTGAAACAGGGGTAGCAAACTATTCCACTTGTCCGAACCTTGATGCTGAAAGTGCTGATGACTTCACAGCGGTTATCGTAAAAGAGTAACCATATATAATATAGAAGAAAGCCGTTCACCTTTTAGAAGATGGACGGCTTTTTTGATTTGGGCAGCATTTATTTAGAGAATAGGGCTTGTGGACTGGTTTGATGGACTTTTTTCAATGCTTGCTCGAGATCTTCAAGCAAGTCATCCGTATATTCCAACCCAACGGACAATCGCAGCAAGCCGTCGGTAATGCCGCGCTGCTCACGCTGTTTTTGGGGCATAGCGGCATGAGACATGGTGGCTGGATACGACAGAATCGTTTCAACGGCTCCGAGCGATACCGCGAAAACCGGGATTTGCAAACTATCGACAAAAACTTTAGCAGCCGCTTTATCGGCAAGCCGCAAAGACAAAACCGCGCCAGCCCCACGTGCTTGTCGCTCATGAATCGGATTCCCTGGATGGAATCGGAATCCTGGATAATAGACTTCTTCAACAACGGGGTGGCTATGCAAATAATCAGCAATGATGCGGGCTGATGCGGAAGACTGTTTCATACGGGCTCCAAGTGTTTTGATGCCTTGAAGGAGTGAATAGGAATCTTGCGCCCCTAAAATCGAACCGAATGTGTTCTGGATAAAAGCGAGCCGGCTGCCGAGTTCTTCATCCTTTGTCACGGCAAGCCCGGCAATGATGTCGCTGTGGCCAGAAAGGAATTTTGTAGCACTATGCAAAACGATGTCTGCTCCAAGATCAAGCGGGTTTTGATAAAGAGGCGTCATGAATGTATTATCAACAAAAGTTAAACAATCGTTTGCTTTGGCAAGTTTAGCCGCAATTTCAATATCGGTGATGTTCATCACCGGGTTTGAAGGCGTTTCGATATAGATGACCTTTGTGTTTTCGCGGATAGCCGAAGCCATCTCACTGAGATCGGTCATATTGACAAATGTGTAGTCGATATTGAATTTGTTCAGGACTTCTGTGACGAAACGGTAAGTTCCGCCGTAAACGTCTTCCGAAACAAGGACGTGGTCTCCCGCAGATAGGAGCATGAAAGCAGAGGAGATGGCGGCCATGCCCGAAGAAAAGGCAAACCCGCGGGTGCCATTTTCAAGTTTTGCAATGGTTTCCTCTAACTTTTGGCGCGTCGGATTGCCGGATCGGCTGTAGTCGAATGGTCCGAACTCATCAATATTGGGCTGATGATAAGTGGAAGACAAATAAATAGGGACATTGACCGCCCCTGTTTCTTTGTCTACGCCGGTTGAATGGATAAAACGAGTCTCTAAGTGGTTGGTCATCATAAAAACCTCCTATTAGTTGTAAAGAACAGCTCCTATTCGTGAATCGAAAAATGGAGCTTTCTTCAGCAAGAAGAAAGCTCCGTTTCATAAGGAACGCGTTCTTCTCATCTTTAAGGCCGAAGCCTTTTGGAATTAGCACCGTGGCCTTCTTCAGGCTGGTTGCTGAGACATCAAAGGGCCAAATCCCTCCGTCTCTCTTGATAAGAAATACATAATATGAAGTTATGGATGTTGCGATGTCTTCAAGCTTAAACCATCTTGACAGAAACTGCAAGGAAAATTATGAAAATATTCTTTTAATAAAAAGGGGAAACGTTAATATCCTAATGCTTTAACCGCAAATAGGGGATTCCTTTTAATTCGAAAGACGAAAGGCTATAATGGATATCAACACTTTAATTCAAAGGGGTAATCTGATGTATATTGTGACGTCCACTGTTGTGGTGCCTGAAGAGAAGACTCAGGACCTCATTGATATTTACCGAAAACGTTCGAGACGGGTCGATAAAGCGCCGGGATTCCATTCTTTCCGGCTGATCCAGAATACAAAGAAGCGCAATGAACTGACTGTCCATCTGGAATGGCATTCGAAAGAGGCTTATATGGAATGGGTAAGAAGCAGCGAATT
Organism: Planococcus ruber; assembly: GCF_022819085.1. GTDB lineage: Bacteria > Bacillota > Bacilli > Bacillales_A > Planococcaceae > Planococcus > Planococcus ruber. The sequence goes on from NZ_JALHAG010000001.1 coordinate 1,525,839, forward strand.
CAAGGAAATCCATGATCTCGAAAAGCATTACCCCGACAAAGCGCTGGCCGGAATTGTACCGAAAGTGCATCAGTATGAGGTGGTAGCAGAATGAATCAAGCGTTAAAGAAGCAAATCGCCAAAAGTACAGCCAATCAAATCTATGAAGCCTACCCATTTTTATGGGATCGTTTCGGTGAGCGTGGATTTGAACATACGGAAAAAGACAATCTGCATCATCTTGACCATTTGGAAACAGCGTATGATTTAAACGATAAACAAGTGTTTTTGGATTACACGATATGGCTGGAAAAGGTATTAACGAGCCGGAATGTCGGAGCCGATTTGATCATAGATAACTTTGAGAGACTTATAGGCTTCATTGAAGCAGAAGCTGAACAGAAAGAAAAAGAATTTATGCAGCAATGCCTTCAAGAAGCAAATGATTTATTGAAAGGCAGCAATTTGAAGAAGGGAGGTTGATCAGATGATTCAACCAACCGAACTGGCAGAACTTTTTTTGCAGGGCAATGACCGGGAAGCGCTGAAGCAAGTCCAGCAATTTCTCGACAGCCATAATCGGAAAAAACTTTTTGATCAGCTATTAACGCCCGCCATGTACCATATTGGCGAGTTATGGGAAACCAATGCAATTTCAGTGGCAGACGAACACCTTGCGACAGCTATTTGTGATTTTGTCGTTTCGGTCATAGATAAACGCAGAGAAGAAGAACACGCTGCAAAACGAAAAGTTATGGTGCTGGGACCGGAAGGGGAAGAGCATTACATCGGATTGAAAATGGTCTCAAGCCTTTTTCGGGAACACGATTGGTCCGTCAATTATTTAGGGCCCAATATGCCGCTTGACCACGCAATGGAAGCTGCTAATCGGTGGCAGCCGGACGCCATCGCTTTATCGGCAGCGCTCGTTTATCGCATGCCAACTTTAAAAGCGTATATAAATAAATTTAAAGAATTGGCGCATGCTCCTGCAATCATCGTCGGAGGGCGGGCCGCTGCCTTTGAAAGCAGCCGCATCCTGATTGTGGAAGGCGCCATTTTAGTGAAAGACCTTGAGCAACTGGAACACTGGATCAAAACGGGAGAGGAGCCGGACGATGAATACAGAATTTCAATATGATGACTTGCCGCTCCCGGCTTTTCGGTTAAATGAAAAGCTTTCAGTAGTCAATTGTTCCGAAGAAGCGCTGCGCCTATTCGGCAAGGTTTCGTCATTCTTGGAAATTGTCGATGAAGCAAGTGCGAATAAGGCAAGGAAGATGCTGGCTTCTGGAATGGCAGTTGAAAAGTTTGAGCTGAATGTAATTGCGCAGCCAAGCAAGCTGATTTTGGCCGATGTTTTTGCTAAATGGGACAGCCAATTTAGCTTATCCGTCATCCTTGTTCCGAAAGATGATGAACTGGCAGGCATCGTTCAGCAGCTCGCCCAGCTTCGTTCCCGGCTGAATGAAACCGATTATGATTTATTCCTGGAAAAAGAGCGGACAGCTGATTTGCTGCAGCAAGTCCAGGAATTGTCAGCCCCATGCATCCAATTGGATAGCATGCGGCTGCTGATTCCGGTATTTGGAGAATTATCCAGAGAAAAAGTGGAAGCCGTGAGTGCCCGCCTGCTGGAAAATATATATCAAGTGAATGCGGAAACGACCATTATGGATTTTACGGCTATAACGAAAATTACAAGCCAAGGATTGACCAGCTTAGAATCCCTTCTACAGACAATCTCCGTCATGGGAACAGAAAGCATTATTTGTGGCGTAAAGCCGAGCCATGCAAAAAAGCTGCACCATCTCCAATCGCTCGTCTCCGTAAAGTTTGCTTCTTCGCTGCAGGAAGTCATTGCCTTGCGTCCAGAAACCAGCAAAAGCTGACTCGAAAATCTCGAGTTGGCTTTTATTATTTAAGTGGATTTGTATGGCGAGCTGCTTCCGCTTTTCTATGTCCAGACTCCAGCGGCCAGCCACTCGGGATCATAAGCCAACCCGGCTGTGCGGCAGAAAAACGCCGCTTCGCCGGTTTGCCTTATGCCTTTCGTGGCTAACCGGCCGATTCCGCTTTTCTATGTCCAGACTCCAGCGGCCAGCCACTCGGGATTATAAGCCA
>NZ_JALHAG010000010.1 GCF_022819085.1 Planococcus ruber
CAAAAGCCGTTCTCGCGCCGAAGCGCTCGTGACGTCTTTTGTTGACGTTTTGCTGTTCAGTTTTCAAGGTTCATGTTGTCGCCGTTTCGTTTGTGTTGTTCGTTGTTGCTTGGCGACTTTTATTATATTAAAGCATGTTTATATTCCTGTCAACACTTTTGAAAAACTTTTTATTGAAGTTCTATTTTCATTTTCTTCATTCTCAAATTCCCTTTTACAAAACCTTATAACAGCGCGATTTCCAGGCACTTCAATTAACGATTTTAAAGTTTAAAGCAACAATATCTTTGGAAGTAATACTTTTCTGAAATTTTATTTGCCCGTAATTTCGTTTACTTCACCGTTTAGTTGTCATAAGAAAAAGCGTTTTGAACTTCTTCTACAAAGAGAAGTCCAAAACGCTTTTTTTATTTTTTAGCTGTTGCTTGAGCCGCTGCTTTACGCGCTGCCCGCCGCTCTTCCAACCGTTGGCGGTCGATGTCTGACTGCTCATTGTATTTTGGCAAGACCAGCAATTGATACGCATTTACTGCCAGGAACGGGAACAAGAGCAACGTTACCCAACTATCGATATTCCCTGCTTCGACCATCAACGCCGGCAGCCATTCTACGGTAGTAATGACGATCATGAAGAATAAAGCCGAGATGAACGTGTCTTTATTTGTCCATTTCGCTTTAAAGTATGCTGTTACGACAGCTGTGATTAATAAAATCGCCAGCAATACGCCGTAGAGCCAAACTTGTCCGACTGTTTCGGCGTTAGGTGCAAAGCGGAATACAATCAAATCGAGAATAACTACCGCGATGATCAATAGCTGAACCCAGTTCCATAGCCGGAGCGTACGGAAGATGTTCATTCCGATTTGGTGTACGGTTAAGTAAGCAAAGAAACAAAGTTGGCTGATGATGCTCATCGTTAAACCGATAATGATCATCCAAACAAAGCCTGCGAACACTTCTCCCCAGGCGCCATCAGCTACTGCATGCGAAAATATATCGTCCCAGCGAATGAATAATCCAAGTACCCCTGTTACTCCTCCACCGATTAAAAGCGCTTTAAAGAAAAATTTGACCCAATTTCGTATCGTCACATCAATGCCTCCATTGTTTAAAATCCTCTTAAGATTGTACCAACCCCCAGCGGAAAAATCCATTGAGCTCTCGCTTCAGATGTGAACAAAGCTTGAAAGTCGTGACAATTTGACATATATAGAAGAAAAACCCGAAAGCCGGCAGCGGCAATCGGGTTTCGCGTTACTGTTTTTTAGCAAACTGAGCAAGGATCTGTTCAGCAATTTCACCGTAGATTTTCCCAGTTGGATGGTCTTCCAAGTAAACAGAAGGCGCGAAATCTTCTTCGTTCCAATCCGGCTGGCCTAGCGGAATCTGGCCAAGCAATGGCGCTTGCAGTTCCTCAGCAAGTTTCGGCCCGCCGCCTTGTCCGAATAAATACTCTTTCTTGCCTGTTTCTTTGCTTTCAAACCAAGACATGTTTTCAATAACACCTAATACTTCATGGTCCGTTTGAATGGCCATCGCTCCTGCACGTGCGGCAACAAATGCTGCTGTCGGGTGTGGAGTGGTGATGACGATTTCTTTAGACGCAGGCAGCATTTGATGGATGTCCAGCGCTACGTCTCCCGTACCTGGCGGCAAGTCCAATAGAAGATAGTCCAAGTCGCCCCATTCGACATCACGGAAGAACTGGTCCAAGACTTTCCCAAGCATTGGGCCGCGCCATACAACCGGCATATTGTCCTCAACGAAGAAGCCCATTGAAATGACTTTCACTCCGAAACGTTCTACCGGAATAATCGTGTCGCCGCGCACAACTGGAGATTTGTCGATGCCCATCATGTCCGGAACACTAAATCCGTAAATGTCCGCATCAATCAAACCGACTTTTTTGCCAAGGCGTGCTAACGCTACAGCCAAGTTGACCGATACGGTTGATTTGCCGACGCCGCCTTTCCCGCTGGCAATCGAAATGAATTCGACTTTATTCAGCGGAGACAAAAGATCTTGCGCTTCCGATTCGCTAGCAGTTCCACGGAATTGCGCTAAAGCTTCAGGAGGCAGTTCCTCGAAACGGATTCCGACGGATCCTGCTCCCGCTCCTTTTAGCACTTCGACCACTTTCATCTGAAGCTGCATTTGTTCCGGTGTATTCGCTTTCGCAATCGCCAGTTTCACACTCACATGATTTTTCTCTTCTTTTATCTTCACAGACGTAATGCCGTTTGTCTCCGTCAGCGATCTATGTAAAAACGGATCTTGAAGCTCTCCGAGTAATTCGCGAACTTGTACTTCAGTCAACATATCTCATACACTCCCTATCACTTTTGCTCACCCTAAAGTATAGCATACCGCCTTTTAAATTAAATCTAATGCGACTTAGAAAAGCGGTGGTGCCCGCTTAGCTCTGACCGGCATAAGCCGATACGGCGAAGCGGCGTTTATTTGCTGCACAGCCGGATCGGCTTATGACCCGAAGAGCTGGGCACCGCAGCTGGACACTCAGAAAAGCGGTGACGCTCATTTTCATTCCTGAAAGCAGTGCCGTTCTACCAGTTTCAAAGCAAAATAAAACCCCTCTTCTCCAAAGAGAAAAGGGGTTTTGAACTATTAACGTTTTGAGAACTGTGGTGCACGACGAGCTGAACGCAAACCTGGTTTCTTACGCTCTTTCATACGTGGGTCACGAGTTAGCAATCCAGCAGATTTAAGTGCTGGGCGGAAAGCAGGGTCTACAGTAAGTAGAGCGCGTGCGATTCCGTGGCGAACTGCTCCAGCTTGACCTGTGAAGCCGCCGCCTTTTACGTTTACAAGTACATCATAGCTTCCAAGAGTTTCAGTAGCTACTAATGGTTGTTTGATGATTTGCTCAAGTGTTTCGTATGGAACGTAATCCGATACGTCACGGTTGTTGATTGTAATTGTGCCGTCTCCTGGTACTAAACGTACGCGAGCTGTTGAGTTTTTACGGCGACCTGTACCTAAATATTGAACTTGTGCCAAAGGTGTATCCTCCTCTTATTTACTAATGATTATCCGCGAAGCGTGTAAGCTTCTGGCTGTTGTGCTTGGTGGTTATGTTCTGGTCCAGCGTAAACGTGTAGTTTTCTGAACATTTGACGTCCTAAAGAGTTTTTAGGAAGCATCCCTTTGATAGCCAATTCAAGCATTTTTGTTGGGTATTTTGTGCGCATTTCAAGTGCAGTACGCTGTTTCAACCCGCCGCTGAATTGAGTGTGGCGATAGTAGATTTTGTCAGTTAACTTTTTACCAGTTAAGTGGATTTTGTCAGCGTTGATGATGATCACGTGATCACCTGTGTCAACGTTTGGTGTGAATGTTGGTTTGTATTTACCGCGTAGGATTGAAGCGACTTCAGAAGCTAAACGTCCAAGAGTTTGCCCTTCTGCATCGACAACCAACCATTTACGCTCGACTTCGTGACCTTTAGCCATGAATGTTGTACGCATGTATATTGTCCTCCTAATATATCATCTCTTTTTTAAAATCACATGTTCCTATAGTTCCGTTGTTCCGTTTTTTCGTTATCCCTAAACACAAATAACCTTCCGGGGCATATCGTGGGGGTAATGAAAATACCATACATCATCATATAATGGATAGCCCTTAAAGTCAAGGGTTTTTATAAAAACACCAGGAAAAGTTGCTTCAGCTTTCATACTCCACATTTTCCAAGTATAAACCGTGTGCTGACGCGGTTTTGCCGGCCAAGCTGCGATCCGCTCCGGCGATGATTCCAGCCATCTCGGAAGCCTCTCTGCGCCCTGTTCCGATTTCCATCATCGTGCCCGCGATGATCCGCACCATATTATAAAGGAAGCCGGTGCCTTCAATCACCATATGCAATTCTTCCCCATGCTCTTCGAATTCCAGGCGGCGAACCGTCCGCACTTTGTCCACGACAGCCGTATTCGCAGCGCAGAAACTCGAGAAATCATGCGTCCCGAGAACCGCTTCTGCTGCTTTCCGCATGGCTTCAACATCGGGCTTCTGCTTGACATGGACCATATAATTCCGGGTAAACGGGCTGATGATTGAACTGCGGTCCCACTTGTAGCGATACGTCTTCCCGGCCGTATGGTAGCGTGCATGAAACGCTGGATCCGCCTCTTCAATCTCAAAAACCCGGATATCCTCTGGCAATAAAACATTCAGCGCTTTCAGCCATCCGCTCATCGGGATCGAAAGAGGGGTGTCGAAATGGATCACTTGCCCCGTCGCATGCACTTTTGAGTCCGTGCGCCCGCTCGCCACCACTTGAATCGTCTCGCCCTTGTGGATGTTTTTTAGGACTTTCATTAATTCTGCCTGAACGGTTCTGGATTCCGGCTGTACCTGGTACCCTGCAAATCCTGAACCATCATAGGCGATTTTCGCTTTTAATCGTTTCATGCTTTCTCTCCTTACGTGCGGAAATACCAAAGCGCCGCCGTAAACCCTGCCAGCAGCAATAAACTCAAGCTGTCAATCAGCCGCCAGTCCAGCTGCCGGTAGCGTGTCCGCCCTTCACCGCCGCGATAGCCCCGCACTTCCATGGCTGTCGCCAAGTCTTCTGCGCGTTTAAACGCACTGACAAATAATGGGATCAGAAGCGGCACAACCGCTTTGATGCGCTCTTTGATCGGCCCCGAGCCAATATCCGAGCCTCTTGCCATCTGTGCTTTTAAAATCTTGCCGGTTTCATCCATTAAAGTCGGGATGAAACGCAGCGAAATCGACATCATCAATGCCAATTCATGCACAGGCAATTTAACGCGCTTGAATGGCCCAAGCAGCACTTCAATCCCATCCGTAATCGAAATCGGCGAAGTTGTCAGAGTCAGAATGCTCGTAATGAACACCAGGACCAGGAAACGGATCGAAATGAAAATCCCCTGCCTTAAGCCTTCCTCATACACTTCAATAAACCCGAATTGGAACAGCACGTCCCCTTCTTTTGTAAAGAAGATATGCAAAAGAAACGTAAAAATCAATAAAATAAAGACCGGTTTCAGTCCATTAATCAGGAAATACAAGCGAATCTTCGATAAAAAGACCACCAGCAAAGTAAATACCAGCAAAAGCAAATACGTCAACGCGTTATTGGCGACAAAGACGATTGCGATAAACAGGAAGACGAATAGGAGTTTAGCCCGCGGGTCCAAACGGTGGACCAATGAGTCTCCCGGAATAAACCGTCCGAAAATCATTTTTTCCATCATTCGGTTTCACGTCCTTTCGCCAGAGCCAGCGCAATGTTCTTCGCCAAAGCTTCTTCCGTTAACGAAATCCCGTCCAACTCGATTCCCAGCTTCGCTTCCAGCATCCGCTGCAATTTTACGGTACGCGGCGGCTCCAGCCGGTAATCCATCAATTGTTCTTCATTGGCGAAAATGTCCCTTGGTTCTCCAGACACAACGCATTTCCCGTTATGCATAATCGCAATTTGATCCGCAAAGCGCGCAGCGTCTTCCATGCTGTGCGTCACCAATACTGTCGTCAGCCCTTTTTGCACATGCAGCTGGTGGAATAAATCCATAATCTCCCGCCGCCCTTTCGGATCGAGCCCGGCCGTCGGTTCATCCAGCACCAGCACTTCCGGCTCCATTGCGAGGACGCCTGCAATCGCCACACGGCGCATCTGCCCGCCGGACAAATCGAATGGCGACTTCTCAAGCGCTTCTGGCGGCAATCCCAATTGAGCTGCCAATTCAACCGCTCGGCGTTTTGCTTCTTCTTCCGGCACACCATAATTCATCGGCCCAAACATGATATCTTTCAAGACCGTTTCTTCGAACAACTGCTGTTCCGGAAATTGAAAGACAATGCCTACTTGCCGGCGGATATCCCGTAGGTTTTTCGCTTTCACGCCTGCCTCTACTTTGCGGTCACCAATGACAACCGAGCCTTCCGTCGGCTTCAACAGGGCATTCAGATGCTGAAGAACGGTCGATTTCCCGGATCCCGTATGGCCGATAATGGCGGTATACGATCCCGATGGAATGTGGATATTCACGTGATGCAGCGCCCTTTTTTCAAAAGGCGTATTTTCAGCATAACTATAGCCTACTTCTTGGAGTAAAATGTCCATAAATCCTCCACCAGCCTGTCTTCTGACATATGTTCACCGCTTAATTGGACTCCGGCTTCTGTTAAAAGCTTGGATATCCGCATCGCAAACGGCAAATCCAGTCCGAGTTCCGTTAATTTATTGCCCGCAAAAAATACATCTTCCGGCGTTCCTTCTACTTGTTTATGACCGGCATTCATCACAAGAATGCGGTCAGCTAATGCCGCTTCCTCTAAATCATGAGTAATTGAGATAACGGTCAATCCGGTTGCTTCCCGCAATTCCCGGATCGTTTCGATCACTTCCATACGCCCTTGCGGATCGAGCATTGAAGTCGCTTCATCTAAAATCAGCAGCCTTGGACGCAAAGCAAGTGCCCCTGCTATCGCCACACGCTGTTTCTGGCCGCCTGAAAGGTGGTGCGGTTCGTGGTTCAAGTATTCTTCCATCTTCACTTGGCGCAGCGATTCATGCACCCGCTGGACCATTTCCGCATGCGGCACTCCGTTATTTTCCAAAGCGAAGGCTACATCATCTTGCACCGTCGCTCCCACAAATTGATTGTCCGGATTTTGAAAGACCATCCCCATCTGGGAACGGATCTTCCATAAACTTTCTTCAGACATCTTCTGGTCCATTGCAGTGACGGTTCCGCTTTGCGGAAACAGCAAACCATTCATTAATTTTGCAATAGTGGATTTCCCGGAGCCGTTATGGCCGACGAGGGCAATCCACTCTCCTTGCTTAATGGAAAAGGAAAGCCCTTCAACTGCCGGCCGTACGGTTTCATCCTCTGGCATATATGTAAATGTCACATTTTCAAAAGACATAATGTTCAAATCCATCTCAGCTAACCTCCTCTGGCTGTTCTCATCTCTACTCTACTCGGTTTCATAAGCATCTGTAAATATTGGCCTAAATAAAAAAAGCGCGCACCTCATTCAGAGAAATGCGCTTTTCTGTCTCTATGGCTCCCCGGTTGCTTAAGCCAGGGTTGAATGAGGTGCGTAGAGCTAGACAAGACGCCGCCTTTCGGCTCGCTCATCATAACACTCAGCTTTTCATTTATGTCGTATAAATCATTATGCTAAAAGAAGAGGGCGTTAACCCTCTCCCCGTAATTCAAATTAAACTAATTCAATAATAACGATCGGTGCGCCGTCTCCGCGACGAGGCCCCATTTTCATGATGCGTGTGTAACCGCCTTGGCGTTCTGCGTAGCGTGGAGCAACGTCATCAAACAATTTTTGCAAAGCAAAGATTGTGTTTTCGTTACCTTCTGCATCCGTAGATGTTACTAGCTCACGACGAATATATGCTGCAGCTTTACGGCGTGCATGGATATCTCCACGTTTGCCAAGCGTAATCATTTTTTCTACAGTTGAACGCACTTCTTTCGCACGAGCTTCAGTCGTTTGAATGCGTTCGTGTACGATTAAGTCTGTTGTAAGGTCACGTAATAGTGCTTTACGTTGAGAACTTGTACGTTGAAGCTTTCTCATTGAAGTTTCCCTCCTTTGTTGAATAGTTCGGATTAGAATTCAAGGCAATCAGTCTTCTTTGCGAAGGCCTAGTCCTAAATCTTCCAACTTCACTTTAACTTCTTCTAGTGATTTGCGTCCAAGGTTGCGGACTTTCATCATGTCGTCTTCCGACTTGCTTGCCAGTTCGTGTACCGTATTGATACCCGCACGTTTTAAGCAATTGTAAGAGCGAACCGAAAGATCAAGTTCTTCAATTGTCATTTCCAAGACTTTTTCTTTTTGGTCTTCTTCTTTTTCAACCATGATTTCAGCCGTTTGTGCCTCATCAGTCAAACCAACGAAAATGTTTAAGTGCTCAGTGAAAATTTTTGCCCCAAGTGCAATTGCCTCTTTTGGACCAATGCTTCCATCTGTCCAAACATCAAGAGATAATTTATCGAAATTAGCGAGTTGACCTACTCGTGTATTTTCAACTTGGAAATTAACGCGTGAAACTGGAGTGTAAATAGAGTCAATCGGGATAACGCCGATCGGAAGATCTTCACGTTTGTTCTGATCTGCACGGGCATATCCGCGGCCTCTGTTCGCATACATGCGCATACGGAGATGGCCACCTTTAGCGATTGATGCAATATATAGATCCGGATTCAGAATTTCCACGTCACTATCGTGAGTGATATCTGCAGCCGTAACCGTTCCATCACCTTTAACATCAATTTCAATGACTTTTTCTTCGTCAGAGTAAATTTTAAGAGCCAGTTTCTTTATGTTCAAAATGATTGACGCAACATCTTCTTCTACACCTTCAACAGTGGAGAATTCGTGCAACACACCATCAATTTGAATTGAAGTCACAGCAGCGCCTGGTAAAGATGAAAGTAAGATTCGACGTAAGGAGTTTCCTAAAGTGGTTCCATATCCACGCTCAAGAGGTTCAACAACGAACTTGCCGAATTTGGCATCATTGCTGATCTCAACCGTTTCAATCTTTGGTTTTTCTATTTCGAGCATTCATTTTACCCTCCTTCAAAACGTCGGTGTTTTTTCGTTTCATCAAGAATTCGATAGTCACAGACTTTCGTTACGATTTAGATCCATCCAGCAAGTCGTGATGTTCAAAAATCCCATTCAGAATTAACGATTACACGCGACGGCGTTTAGGCGGACGGCAACCGTTATGAGGAACTGGAGTTACGTCTCTGATTGCAGTAACTTCTAGTCCAGCAGCTTGAAGCGCACGAATTGCAGCTTCACGGCCTGAACCAGGACCTTTAACAGTAACTTCTAAAGTTTTAAGACCATGTTCGATTGACGTTTTAGCAGCGGTTTCTGCAGCCATTTGAGCAGCGAAAGGTGTAGATTTACGTGAACCTCTAAATCCTAGAGCACCAGCGCTTGACCATGATACTGCGTTCCCTTGCATATCGGTAATCGTAACAATTGTGTTGTTAAATGTTGAGCGGATGTGAGCAATACCTGATTCGATATTCTTTTTCACACGACGCTTACGAGTTTGTTGTTTACGTGCCATGTTAAGAAGAAACCTCCTTTACTGATTATTTTTTCTTGTTAGCTACAGTTTTACGAGGACCTTTACGCGTACGCGCATTGTTCTTCGTATTTTGTCCGCGAACTGGAAGTCCACGACGGTGGCGGATACCTCGGAAGCTAGCAATTTCCATCAAGCGTTTGATGTTCATTGAAACTTCACGGCGAAGGTCACCTTCAATTTTGTATTGATCCAATTGTTCACGGATATTGTTCAACTCGTCTTCAGTAAGATCGCGAACGCGAGTATCTTCTGAGATACCAGCTCCTGCAAGTACTTTCTGAGCAGTAGTTTTACCAACACCGAAAATGTATGTTAATGAAATAACAACGCGTTTGTCGCGCGGAATATCAACACCAGCAATACGTGCCATGTGTATGATGCACCTCCTTCTTATTAGCCTTGTCTTTGTTTATGTTTCGGATTTTCACAGATTACCATTACTTTACCGTTTCTGCGAATAACTTTACATTTTTCGCAGATCGGTTTCACAGATGGTCTCACTTTCATCTAACCCAACCTCCTTAGTAGTCCGGAGTGCAAAAGATTATTTAAAACGGTATGTGATACGACCGCGTGTTAAATCGTAAGGAGAGAGTTCCACTGTAACTTTATCTCCTGGCAGAATGCGGATGAAGTGCATGCGGATCTTGCCAGATACATGCGCAAGAATCGTATGGCCGTTCTCCAGTTCCACTTTAAACATCGCGTTAGGCAAAGTCTCAACGACTGTTCCTTCGATTTCAATTACATCGTCTTTCGCCATCGACCCAGTCTCCCTTCTGTATACAAATCAGGTTCTCATCTTCAAACAGTATTTGCTGATTGAATAATAGTATTCATTCACCAGGAATGCATGAGTGACAGTTGAAAGACAGTCTCCGAGTTCCGCTTTCCGCATAGCAGCGAATAGGGGGTAATCCGGTTAAGCCAGTCTGCCTCATGAATCCTCGGCCGCCCGGACTGCCTAGGATGAGTTCCAAACCCGTTACACAGATGCTTCCACGAAACCCATTATACTATTTCCAGTGCGGGATTGCACGGTTCAGACTTGGTCTGGAGCAATCTGCACCGGATTTCATATAACCAGGCATTTTATGCTTTTGCAGCTCTCGAAAATTCATATCTCCGGTGCTCCTTAAAGCCACATGGAGGCAACTAACTGCGCCCGGCGCCGAAGATTTAGCCTCGGTCGCCCTTTAGAAGAGCATCAATGTCAGCAAATACTTTTTGAATGTCCTGCTGTCCATTTATATTTTTCAACACGCCTTTGCTTTCATAGAAATCAAGAAGCGGCTGAGTTTGTTGGATATTTACTTCTAAACGGTTTGTGACGGTTTCTGGATTGTCGTCTGCACGTTGGTAGAGTTCGCCGCCATCTTTATCGCACACACCCTCAACTTGAGGAGGATTGAAAACAAGATGGTAAGCAGTTCCACAAACTTTACAGATACGGCGACCCGTTAATCGTTTGACAAGTTCGTCTTGTTCAACTTGGATGTTTACGACATGCTCGATTCTTTTGCCGAGATCAGCAAGAAGAGATTCCAGCGCTTCAGCTTGTGGGACTGTACGCGGAAAGCCGTCTAATAGAAAGCCTTCTGCACAATCCGCAGCGCTAAGACGCTCACGGACAATACCGATAGTCACTTCATCAGGTACTAATGCACCTTTATCCATGAACGATTTTGCTTCCAAGCCTAGTTCCGTTCCACCTTTGATAGCAGCGCGAAACATATCACCTGTAGAAATATGAGGGATGTCGTACTTCTCAACAATTTTGTCTGCTTGAGTGCCTTTGCCGGCACCAGGCAGACCCATTAATACGATATTCATACGTTTGCCCCCTCAGACAATTGGACAAGGAACGTCTTCACGTTCCTAAGCGCCCATTGATTATTTCATAAAGCCTTTATAATGACGTTTAACAAGTTGAGATTCCAGTTGTTTCATTGTCTCAAGTGCTACACCTACGACAATCAGAAGACTCGTTCCGCCAATTTGTGCCGATTGGGGCAAGCCCGCAAGGTTGATAAATAAAATTGGCATTACAGCAATCAGTGCCAAGAAGATAGCGCCGACAAATGTTAAACGGTACAACACACTTGTTAAATAATCTTGCGTATTTTTACCCGGACGGATTCCTGGAATATAAGCACCTTGCTTTTTCAAGTTGTCCGACACGTTTTCAGGGTTTACCTGAATGAATGCATAGAAGTAAGTGAATGCTACGATCAAAGCGACATAAATGATCATGCCGACCGGACGCGTATAATCAAATGTATTCTGAATTGCATCCGTAAACGCGTTGGCACCAAAGAAAGAAGCGATGGTTTGCGGCGTAATAAGGAACGCCACTGCGAAGATTACCGGGATAACTCCGGCCGCGTTTACTTTCAAAGGCAAATGCGTCTGTTGTGCACTTGTTGTTTGGCCACGGCCAGCAACTCGTTTTGCATACTGGATCGGGATTTTGCGCAGCGCTTGCTGAACATAAATGACCAATACAGTAACAGCAACAACTGCTAATGCAAGCAACGCCATGATAGCGATATTGATTGGAAGCTGATCGCCAGCCCCTTCAATTTGCTGTGCATATAATTGGTTGATAGCTCCAGGTATTGCAGCGACAATCCCAGCGAAGATGATAATCGAAATACCGTTCCCCACACCTTTTGCCGTAATCTGCTCACCAAGCCACAGTAGAAATGCTGTACCGCCAGTTAAGACAATCGCGATCACCACATACGTCATAATCGAGTCATCTTGAATCAAAGAGCCACCATAAATTTGGTTAAACCCGTAAGACATTCCAATCGCTTGGATAAAGGCTAATACAATTGTGAAGTAGCGAGTGAATTGAGCAAGTTTCCGTCTTCCGACTTCTCCTTGTTTCGCCCACTCAGCAAATTTCGGTACAACATCCATCTGCAATAATTGCACGATGATCGATGCTGTAATGTATGGCATGATTCCCATTGCTAAAATCGAGAAGTTAGCAAGGGCGCCACCACCGAAAGTATTTAAGAATCCAATCAAGCCAGCTTGATCGGTAGCTTGCAGTACATCCGCATCAACATTCGGTACCGGAATGAAAGTTCCGATACGGAAAATGATGAGCATCAGTAATGTAAAGATGATTTTATTTCGAATATCAGTCACGCGCATAAAATTGGAGATTGTCTGAAACATTAAAGCACCTCAGTTTGTCCGCCAGCAGCTTCGATTGCTTCCTTAGCTGATCCAGAGAATTTGTGAGCTTTAACAGTCAATTTTTTCTCTAAGCTTCCGTTACCAAGAATCTTGATACCTGAACGTTCGTTGCTCACGACACCTGATTCGATTAACAATGCAGGTGTAACTTCTGTGCCTTCGTCGAAACGGTTCAATACATCAAGGTTCACAATAGCGTAGTCTTTACGGTTAATGTTGGTAAATCCACGTTTAGGCAAACGACGGAACAATGGGTTTTGTCCACCCTCGAATCCAGGACGAACTCCGCCGCCTGAACGTGCGTTTTGTCCTTTATGACCTTTACCTGCTGTTTTACCAGTACCTGAACCGATACCGCGTCCGATACGCTTTCTAGAACTGCGTGAACCTTCTGCTGGTTTTAATTCATGAAGTTTCATGTGGTTTGGCACCTCCTTCTATAGAAATCAGGGATTAAACTTCTTTGATAGTTACTAAGTGAGCGACTTTTGTGATCATGCCACGGATAGCGGCATTATCTTGCTGCTCAACTGTTTGATGCATTTTACGCAAGCCCAAAGCTTGAACAACTTTACGTTGTGCTGGTTTTGAACCGATTACTGATTTTGTGAGGGTAATTTCTAGTTTAGTAGCCATGTAATTTTCCCTCCTTATCCTAATAGCTCTTCTGTAGTTTTACCGCGAAGTTTTGCAACTTCATCAGCGCTCTTCAGTTGAGTTAAACCGTTAATAGTAGCACGTACCATGTTGATTGGTGTGCTTGAACCTAGAGATTTAGACAAGATGTCTTGTACTCCAGCTAATTCAAGTACCGCACGAACAGGTCCGCCTGCAATAACTCCAGTACCAGGTGAAGCTGGTTTGATAAGAATTTGGCCTGCACCAAAACGACCAGTTACTAAGTGTGGAGTAGTACCTTTAACCATTGGTACTTCGATTAAGTTTTTCTTCGCATCTTCAATAGCTTTACGGATTGCATCTGGAACTTCTTGTGCTTTACCAGTACCAAAACCGACTTTACCATTTTTGTCGCCTACAACAACTAATGCGGAGAAACGGAAACGACGTCCACCTTTTACAACTTTCGCTACGCGGTTAATCGTAACTACGCGCTCTTCAAGTTCAAGTTTGTTTGGATCAATACGACGCATGAAATGTGTCCCTCCTTCTTTTAAAATTGTAAACCGTTTTCACGTGCTGCTTCTGCAAGAGCTTTGATACGTCCGTGATATAAATAACCACCGCGGTCGAAAACGATTGAGTTCAAGCCTTGTTCAGTTGCACGTTTAGCGATTGTTTCGCCGATTTTTGCAGCAGCTTCCACGTTGCCAGTTGATTCGCCTGTGAAATCTTTTTCCATAGATGAAGCACTAACAAGTGTAACGCCTTTAGTATCGTCGATCAATTGAGCGTAAATGTATTTATTTGAACGGAATACGTTTAAACGTGGGCGTTCTGCTGTACCCGTAATTTTAGAACGTACGCGTGCATGACGCTTTTTACGAGATGCGTTTTTATCGAGTTTCGTAATCACTGAGGTCACTCCTTTCAGCCTGCCTAAGCAGCATTATTTACCTGTTTTACCTTCTTTGCGGCGAACAACTTCTCCTTCATAACGGATACCTTTGCCTTTATACGGCTCTGGCGGACGTGTTTGACGGATGTTTGAAGCAAGAGCTCCAACGCGTTCTTTGTCGATTCCTTTTACAACGACCTTCGTGTTAGCAGGAACTTCAACTTGGACTCCTTCTTCCGGAGTGAATTCTACCGGGTGAGAGTATCCAACGTTAAGAACTAGCTTTTGGCCTTGTAATTGTGCACGATAACCTACACCGATTAATTCAAGCGCGCGCTCGAATCCTTCTGAAACTCCTTGAACCATGTTCGCTAGCAAAGCACGAGTTGTACCGTGAATTGTGCGGTGTTCTTTGGAATCTGAAGGACGTGTTACTGTTAGCATATTTTCTTCTACTGTAATTGCGATATCTTGATTGAAAGTACGAGTTAACTCGCCTTTAGGCCCTTTTACAGTTACGACATTATTGTCAGCAATCGTGATCGTAACGTTAGCAGGAACCTCAATTGGTTTTTTACCTACACGTGACATTCTGTTGCACCTCCATTCGTTTGTCGTTTATTACCAAACGTATGCTATGATTTCTCCGCCGATTTTTTTCGCGCGGGCTTCTTTATCAGTTACCAAACCTTGTGATGTAGAGACTAAAGCGATACCAAGACCGTTTAGTACGCGTGGCACCTCATCAGTTTTAGCATATACACGTAGTCCTGGTTTAGAAATACGTTTCAAACCAGTAATAACGCGTTCGTTGTTAGCACCGTATTTTAAGAAAATGCGGATCATGCCTTGTTTGTCATCCTCAACGTACTCAACGTCACGAACGAAACCTTCACGCTTAAGAACTTCAGCGATTTCTTTTTTCACATTAGAAGCCGGAAGCTCTAATTTTTCGTGACGAACCATGTTCGCATTACGGATGCGTGTCAGCATGTCTGCAATAGGATCTGTCATTGTCATTACATTTACCTCCTTCCCAAATTAGGGGATTACCAGCTGGCTTTTTTCACGCCAGGAATTTGTCCCACATATGCAAGTTCACGGAAACAAATACGGCAAAGTTTAAATTTGCGTAATACTGAATGCGGACGTCCGCATCTTTCACAGCGTGTGTACTCTTGTACTTTAAACTTTGGCGTGCGTTTTTGTTTTGCGATCATAGATTTTTTAGCCACGTTTACGCCTCCCTCATATTTACTTTTGGAACGGCATTCCGAATTGTGTTAATAACTCACGAGCTTCTTCATCAGAGTTCGCAGTTGTTACAATTACGATGTCCATACCGCGTACTTTCGAAACTTTATCATAATCGATTTCAGGGAAGATTAACTGTTCTTTCACACCAAGTGTGTAGTTGCCGCGGCCGTCGAAAGATTTCTTCGAAACCCCACGGAAGTCACGAACACGTGGAAGTGAGATAGCAATCAATTTATCCAGGAAGTCATACATACGCTCTCCGCGTAGTGTAACTTTACATCCGATTGGCATACCTTCACGAAGACGGAAGCCAGCGATAGATTTCTTAGCTTTAGTAATAACTGGTTTTTGACCAGTGATCGTTTGTAATTCTTCAACAGCTGAGTCAAGTGACTTAGTGTTTTGAACAGCTTCGCCTACACCCATGTTGATAACGATTTTATCAACTTTCGGTGTTTGCATTACTGATTTATATTCAAACTTGCTCACTAGAGCAGGAGTGATTTCATTCACATATTTTTCTTTTAGGCGGTTCATGTGTGTACCTCCCTTCATTCAGGAATTTTATTTATCTAATTTTTCACCGGATTTTTTTGCAACACGAACTTTTTTACCATCTTCAACCTTGTATCCTACACGAGTCGGCTCGCCGGATTTAGGGTCAAGTAACATAACGTTAGAAACGTGAATTGCTGCTTCTTGGCTGACAATTCCACCTTGTGGGTTTGCCTGGTTCGGTTTTGTATGCTTCTTGATGATATTGATACCTTCAACAAGCACGCGGTCTTTCTTAGGTAGAGCAGCTAAAACAACACCTGTTTTGCCTTTGTCTTTACCTGAGATTACCTTAACTGTATCGCCTTTTTTAACATGCATTCTGTCGCACCTCCTTGGTATGGCACATTGATTTATTAAAGAACTTCAGGAGCAAGTGAAACGATCTTCATGAAACTGTTGTCGCGTAGTTCGCGTGCAACAGGTCCGAAAATACGTGTTCCGCGTGGACCTTTGTCGTCACGAATGATAACACATGCATTTTCATCAAATTTGATGTAAGTACCGTCTTTACGGCGAGCTCCGCTTTTCGTGCGAACGATGACAGCCTTAACGACTTCACCTTTCTTAACAACGCCACCTGGTGTTGCTTTTTTCACGGTACAAACGATTACGTCACCGATGTTTGCAGTCTTGCGACCAGAACCACCAAGTACTTTAATCGCTAGTACTTCACGAGCACCCGAGTTGTCTGCAACTTTTAAACGACTTTCCTGTTGGATCACTTAGGTTACCTCCCTTCGGAATTTCTTAGGTTCCGAAATTATTTAAATTAGATAATAACCGCTTTTTCTACAATTTCCAATACGCGGAAACGTTTAGTAGCTGATAGCGGACGAGTTTCCATGATGCGAACGATGTCGCCCATTTTAGCTTCGTTTTGCTCGTCATGAGCTTTGAATTTCTTAGAGTATTTTACACGTTTGCCATAAAGTGCGTGCTTCTTTTGAGTTTCAACCATTACTGTAACGGTTTTGTCCATTTTGTCAGACACAACACGGCCTGTGTATACTTTGCGTTGGTTACGCTCAGTCATACTTGCAAACCTCCTCTCGAATTATCAGTTAGTTCCACTGATTTCTCTTTCATGAATCACAGTTTTCATACGGGCAATCGCTTTACGTACTTCGCGGATGCGAGCAGTATTTTCTAATTGACCAGTAGCCAATTGGAAGCGAAGGTTGAAAAGCTCTTCTTTCAGTGATTTCACTTTTTGTTCGATTTCAGCAGTGGTTAAGTCACGGATTTCTTTAGCTTTCATTCGATTCACCACCAATTTCTTCGCGTTTTACGAACTTCGTTTTGATCGGAAGTTTGTGAGATGCAAGGCGCAATGCTTCGCGTGCCACTTCTTCTGATACTCCTGCAAGTTCAAACATAATTTTACCTGTTTTTACTACTGCTACCCAGCCTTCAGGTGAACCTTTACCGGATCCCATACGAACCTCAAGAGGCTTTTTCGTATATGGCTTGTGTGGGAAGATTTTAATCCAGACTTTACCGCCACGTTTCATGTAACGAGTCATGGAAATACGTGCTGCTTCAATTTGGCGGTTTGTGATCCAAGATGATTCTAAAGCTTGGAGACCAAATTCACCGAATGCGATTTCTTTGCCGCCTTTAGCTTCTCCGCGCATCTTGCCACGGTGCTCACGACGATATTTAACGCGTTTAGGCATTAACATATTATTTGCCTCCTTCCTCAGATTTCTTCTTAGTTGGAAGGACTTCACCGCGGTAGATCCATACTTTTACGCCAAGTTTGCCGTAAGTAGTGTCTGCTTCAGCATGTGCATAGTCGATATCAGCACGAAGCGTATGGAGCGGAACAGTACCTTCACTGTAGTGTTCAGCACGCGCAATGTCAGCGCCGCCTAGACGTCCAGATACTTGAGTTTTGATCCCTTTAGCGCCAGAACGCATAGTGCGCTGGATTGCTTGTTTTTGTGCACGGCGGAAAGACACGCGGTTTTCCAATTGACGTGCTACACTTTCAGCAACTAGTCTCGCATCAAGGTCAGCTCTTTTGATTTCAATGATGTTGATGTGTACACGCTTGCCAGTCATTGAGTTCAGTTGTTTGCGAAGTACTTCTACTTCAGAACCACCTTTACCAATTACCATACCTGGTTTCGCAGTGTGAATTGTTACGTTTACACGGTTTGCAGCGCGTTCGATTTCAACTTTAGAAACTGAAGCTTCTTTCAAACGTGTTTCGATGTATTCACGGATTTTAATATCTTCGTGAAGAAGTGTCGCATAGTCTTTTTCAGCGTACCATTTTGACTCCCAGTCACGAATGATTCCGATACGCATCCCGATTGGATGTATTTTTTGTCCCACGAATTATCCCTCCTTCTTCTCAGATACCACTAAAGTGATGTGGCTTGTACGTTTGTTGATTGCGCTTGCGCGTCCCATTGCACGTGGACGGAAACGTTTCAATGTTGGACCTTCATCAACGAATACTTCGCTAACGATCAAGTTGTCCAGGTTCATTTCGTAGTTGTGTTCAGCGTTAGCAGCTGCAGATTTTAGTAACTTCTCAACAACAATAGATGATGCTTTCGGAGTGTGCTGTAAAATCGCAACGGCTTCGCCAATTTGCTTGCCTCGGATTAAATCTACTACTAAACGGACTTTACGAGGAGCAATACGTACTGTTCTAGCGACAGCTTTTGCTTGCATAGGGAAATCCTCCTCTCAATTAACGTCTTGTTTTCTTATCGTCTGCACCATGGCTTGCGTATTTGCGTGTTGGAGCAAATTCACCAAGTTTATGGCCTACCATATCTTCTGTTACGTATACGGGAATGTGTTTGCGACCATCGTAGACTGCAATTGTTTGTCCGATAAATGTCGGGAAAATTGTAGAACGGCGAGACCACGTTTTAATCACTTGTTTTTTCTCAGAGTCCTTTTGTGCTTCAACTTTTTTCATAAGATGATCATCAACAAAAGGTCCTTTTTTCAAGCTGCGACCCATTTGGGATCCTCCCTTCGTGATTGCACCACGGCTCTTTTGGCGAACCGTAGCGGAATCAAATTATTTTTTACGACGACGCACGATGAACTTGTCTGACTTGTTCGTTTTCTTGCGTGTTTTGTATCCAAGAGTTGGTTTGCCCCATGGAGACATTGGTGATTTGCGTCCGATTGGCGAACGGCCTTCACCACCACCGTGTGGGTGATCGTTAGGGTTCATTACAGAACCACGAACTGTTGGGCGATTGCCTTTCCAGCGGTTACGTCCTGCTTTACCAATGTTAATCAATTCGTGTTGTTCGTTCCCTACTGAACCGATTGTTGCACGGCAAGTAGCAAGGATCATACGAACTTCACCTGATTGCAAACGTACAGTTACGTATTTGCCTTCTTTACCAAGCACCTGAGCTGAAGTTCCTGCAGAGCGTACTAATTGTCCGCCTCCGCCTGGCTTCAATTCAATGTTATGGATTGTAGAACCCATTGGGATGTTTGATAGTGGCAAAGCGTTACCTGCTTTGATATCAGCTTCTACGCCTGACATGATCTGCGTTCCAACTTCGATTCCTTTAGGAGCCAAAATGTAACGTTTTTCACCATCAGCATAATGAATCAATGCGATGTTTGCAGAGCGGTTTGGATCGTACTCGATTGTAGCAACGCGTCCTGGAATGCCATCTTTGTTACGTTTGAAATCGATGACACGGTATTGACGTTTATGTCCACCACCGTGGTGGCGTACAGTGATTTTACCTTGGTTATTACGGCCGCCTTTACGCTTCGTTGGTTGCAAAAGCGATTTTTCTGGCTTGTTCGTAGTGATTTCAGCGAAATCCGAAGTTGTCATGTTACGACGACCGTTTGTGGTAGGTTTATATTTTCTAATCCCCACGTTGTGTCCCCTCCTTCTTTTATTAGTTCCTAAAAGAACTTATGAGAATTAAATCTCGAATAATTCGATGTCTTTAGATTCAGCAGTCAATTTAACGATCGCTTTGCGGCGTTTGTTAGTGTATCCTGCGTGTTTGCCCATGCGTTTGAATTTCCCTTTGTAGTTCATGATGTTGACTTTCTCAACTTGAACTCCGAAGATTTCTTGAACTGCATGTTTAACTTGTGTTTTGTTAGCGCGAGTGTCCACTTCAAAAGTGTACTTCTTATCTGCCATTACTTCAGAAGAACGCTCAGTAATGACCGGACGCTTTAAAATATCACGTGCTTCCATTAACTAAGCACCTCCTCAATTTTTTCGATTGCTGCTTTTGTCATAACAACTTTGTCATGTCCAAGCAAGTCTAAAACGTTGATGCCAGTCGCTGCTACCACTGTCATACCTTGGATGTTGCGAGCAGATAATGCTACGTTTTCATCCGGGTCAGCAGTTACGAACAAAGCTTTTTTACCGATTGAAAGATCTGAGATCAATTGAGTAAATGCTTTTGTTTTTGGTGCATCGAATGTTAACCCTTCAAGTACCATCAATTTTTCTCCAACTACTGTTGATGAAAGTGCAGAGCGTAAAGCTAAGCGACGGACTTTCTTAGGCAATTTATAGCTGTAGCTGCGTGGTGTCGGTCCGAAAACGATACCGCCTCCGCGCCATTGTGGTGAACGGATAGAACCTTGACGCGCACGTCCAGTTCCTTTTTGGCGCCATGGTTTTTTACCGCCGCCTGCTACCTCAGAACGATTTTTTACTTTATGGTTACCTTGACGAAGTGAAGCGCGTTGAGCGATTACAGCGTCAAATAACACGGCTTCATTTGGTTCGATACCGAATACGAAATCATTCAATTCGATGTCGCCCACTTGTGAACCTGTTTGATTTAATAAAGCTACTTTAGGCATTCCTGTTTCCTCCTTTCAGTTAAAAATATTATTTCGCTTTAATAGCCGATTTTACTCGGATAAGTGCTTTGCGAGATCCAGGAACATTACCTTTGATTAGAAGCAAGTTACGATCCGTATCAACACGCACGATCTGCAAGTTTTGGATTGTAATTGTTGTTCCACCCATTTGACCAGGTAATTTCTTCTGTTTGAATACACGGTTTGGAGCAACCGGACCCATTGATCCAGGACGACGGTGGTAACGTGAACCGTGAGCCATTGGCCCGCGTGATTGTCCGTGGCGTTTGATAACACCTTGGAAACCTTTACCTTTTGTTGTACCTGTGACATCTACTACATCGCCTTCTGCGAATACATCTACTTTGACTTCTTGACCAACCTCGTAATCAGCTAAGTTTACATTGCGAAGTTCGCGAATGAAGCGCTTAGGAGCAGTGTTCGCTTTAGCTACGTGTCCTTTAGCAGGTTTGTTAGAAAGCTTTTCGCGCTTGTCTTCAAAACCTAACTGGATTGCTTCGTAGCCGTCAACCTCAACTGTTTTCTTTTGAAGCACTACGTTTGGAGCAGCTTCAATTACAGTTACAGGGATTAAATCACCGTTCTCAGCAAAAACTTGCGTCATACCGATTTTTCTACCTAAGATTCCTTTGGTCATGTTGTCACACCTCCTGATAATATTTGTGTTTTTCTATTTCGTTTACCGATTAAAGTTTAATTTCAATGTCTACGCCGGACGGTAAATCCAGTTTCATCAACGCATCCACAGTTTGTGGTGTTGGGTTAACGATATCGATTAGACGTTTGTGTGTGCGCATTTCGAATTGCTCACGAGAATCTTTATAGATGTGGACTGAACGCAAGATTGTGTAAACCGACTTTTCAGTTGGCAACGGGATTGGACCCGATACACTTGCACCTGAACGTTTAGCTGTTTCCACAATTTTCTCTGCAGACTGATCTAGAATTCTGTGATCATATGCTTTTAAACGGATACGAATTTTTTGTTTTGCCATTATTTTCCCTCCCTTTTCGCCTATTTTTGATAGACATTCTCCACGAAAATTTTCTGCACACTCGCCATGGCAAAGCGGCCGGGTGTATCAGTAACCTCTCGCTTCATCGCAGTCAAAGACCAACATTCACCATTATACAAAAGAAAAAAGAATTCCGCAAGTGTTTCCACGAAATTCTTTTCAATTCGCTTTTATTAGTATAACAGGATTTTTGGAGAGTTCAACACATACGCTAATAGTCCGAACATTTTAATCTTAAGCGAGTAACATGACGGCAATCCAGCCAAACATTACGAGCGGAATATTGTAGTGGATAAAGGTTGGCACGCATGTATCCCAAATATGATTGTGCTGTCCGTCCGCGTTCAGTCCGGCAGTCGGCCCGAGCGTTGAATCGGATGCCGGTGATCCCGCGTCTCCAAGCGCTCCCGCTGTGCCGATTAAAGCGATGATGGCAATTGTTGAGAATCCGAACTCCATGCTAAGCGGCACGAAGATAGCAGCGATGATCGGGATGGTAGCAAATGATGAACCGATGCCCATCGTAACGACTAACCCGACGATCAGCATGACGAGCGCAGCGACTCCTTTATTGCCTGCAAATAAATCCGCGACGCTTTCGACGAGCGGCTCCACCGCTCCTGTTGCTTGGATGACAGAAGCAAATCCGTTGGCAGAAATCATGACGAAGCCGATGAAGGCCATCATCCGCATTCCAGCTGTCAGTACGTCGTCCGCTTCGCGCCACTTCATCGCTCCGAACAGATAAAGGACTACGATGCCGGCAAGCGCTCCGATGAGCATCGAATCCGTTTCGATCTGCCCGTATAGCGCCGCCGCAAGCGCAAGGACTGTCACCACGATATCTTTCTTCGAAGCGACCTTGTTTGGAGTTTCTTCTATAATACTTGTTGTCGGTTCATGATAGTCTCGCGGCTTGCGATAAGAAATGAATACCGTTACGGCTAAACCGATGACCATGCCCCCTACCGGAATCGCCATCGCTCTCGGAATATCGGCCATGTCAATCGGCAAACCGGCAAGCTCCATTTGCTTCGCGATGATTTCGTGGAACAATAAACCAAAGCCATAAGGCAATAAAATATACGGAGCGGTCAAACCGAATGTCAAAACGGAAGCGATCAAGCGGCGGTCGATCCGCAGTTCGTTTAAAATGTGCAAAATCGGCGGAACCAATAATGGGATAAACGCGATATGAATCGGGATGACGTTTTGGGAAAAGATTGCCATAACGAGCAAAGCCAAAATGATCAGCGCCTTTGCCAGGTTTTGCCGGGTCGCTTCTCCTTCTTTATTGACCAGCTTTAATACACTACCCACCAGAAGCTCCGGGATTCCCGTTCTCGAAATAGCCACTGCAAATCCGCCGAGCATGGCGTAGCTGAGAGCAATGGTTGCCCCTGCCCCTAATCCGTCGGTAAATGATGACACGGTATCCATAAATGATAAACCGCCGCTGACTCCACCTGCGAGCGCTCCGATCAATAGGGCAAAGACTACATTGACCCGCAGCAAGCTCAATACAAGCATAACCAGGACAGCAACAATAACTGCATTCATAATATTTTCTCCTTTAGTTTGCTAAAGCGTTAAAGTATACACTTTAAATTAACAAATCCTTTATTGCCTTGTCAACACGTAATGCTGCTCATTCTCAATGAAGCAAAAGTCTGAAAAATCTTAGACGCTCTTTACTCTTAGTAATCCCTTTTTCAGGCATACAAAAACCCTTCATTTATTCATGAAGGGTTTTTGTGGATTATGCTTGCTGCTGTTTTTGCTCATAGGCGGAAATATATGAATCGTATTGAATCGTCAAGGCGATTTCATCCCATCCTTTTAGCAGCATTTCTTTCCAATATGGATCAATCGAAAATGCATAGCGGCTTCCGTCTTGTCCAGTGACGGTCTGCTCTTCCAAATTGATGTCTAATTGAAAAACTTCCTGCTGGCCTTTCCGAATCAATTCATCGACTTCCTGTTCTTCTAAGCGAATCGGCAAAATTCCATTTTTTACGCAGTTATTATAGAAGATATCGGCATAGCTCGGTGCAATGACGACGCGGAACCCGTAATCGAGAATGGCCCACGGGGCATGTTCGCGTGAAGATCCGCAGCCAAAATTCTCTTGCGCCACTAAAATTTCCGAGCCTTGGAAGCGCGGATCATTCAACACAAATTCTTGGATCGGCGAACCATCCGGATGGAATCGCCAGTGGTAGAATAAATACTTGCCAAAGCCGGTGCGTTCAATGCGCTTCAGAAACTCTTTTGAAATGATTTGATCGGTATCCACGTTTTTACGGTCAAGCGGCGTCATGACGCTTGTGATTTTATTGATCGGTTCCATGTTATTGCCTCCTTGTCTCTCACGCTGTCGGTACCGGTTCCTTCATATAATTGCGGACATCGGTCAGATGGCCTTCGATCGCAGCAGCTGCGGCCATTACCGGACTGACAAGATGCGTCATCGAACCCGCGCCTTGGCGCCCTTCGAAATTCCGGTTGGATGTAGAAGCGCAGCGTTCTCCTGCAGGCACGGCGTCATCGTTCATCGCCAAGCACATGCTGCATCCTGTTTCCCGCCATTCAAATCCAGCCTCTAGGAAAATCCGGTCGAGCCCTTCTGCTTCGGCAGCCCGTTTCACCGATTCTGAACCCGGCACCACAATCGCCGTAACGGAAGGATGGACTTTTTTGCCGGCAATGATCTCACTTGCTGCGCGCAAATCTCCAATCCGGGCATTGGTGCAAGATCCAATAAAGACGTGCTGGATTTCAATCGAAGAGAGCGGTGCCCCTTCTTCAAGCTGCATATACGCCAGCGCCTGTTTTAATGCCTCCCGGTCTGCCGGATCTTCGTAGTCCGTTGCATATGGGACATGCTCCGCAATCCCAGAGCCCATTGACGGGTTCGTTCCCCATGTAACGAAAGGAGAAATTTCATCTGCATGAATGGTGCGTGTTGCATCGTACGCTGCACCTTCATCTGTCGCCAGCGCTAACCACTTGGCTGCCGCTCTGTCAAACGCCTCTCCTTGCGGCACATGTCTGCGCCCTCTCAAATACTCAATCGTTGTTTCATCCGGGCTGATCAATCCTGCACGCGCTCCTGCTTCAATTGACATATTGCAAATGGTCATGCGTTCTTCCATTGAAAGGCTTCGGATCGCTTCTCCCGTATATTCCACGATATGACCTGTGCCCAAATCCACCCCGTATTTAGAAATGATTGCTAAAATCACATCTTTTGCGGAAACGCCAAATCCAAGTTCTCCGTCAATGCGGATCTGCATCGTTTTCGGTTTTGATTGCCAAAGCGTTTGAGTAGAAAGCACGTGTTCTACTTCACTCGTACCGATGCCGAACGCAAGAGCCCCAAACGCACCGTGGGTTGACGTGTGGCTATCGCCGCAGACAATCGTTTTCCCGGGCTGCGTCAGTCCAAGCTCCGGTCCGATTACATGCACGATGCCCTGGTCCGGATGGTTGATGCCGGCAAGCGGTACACCGAACTCTTCGCAGTTTTCCTGCAAAGTTTTGATTTGCTTGCGGGAAATGGGATCTTTGATCGTCTCCCGGTTCCGCGTCGGTACGTTATGGTCCATCGTCGCAAAGCACAAATCCGGACGGCGCACTTTCCGCCCGTTTAGCCGCAGCCCCTCAAAGGCCTGAGGAGAAGTGACTTCGTGCAATAAATGAAGGTCAATATAGAGAAGATCCGGTTTCCCTGCTTCTTCAAAGACAATATGTTGTTCCCAAATCTTTTCAATAATCGTTTTTGCCATTTTTACCGCTCCTCTACCTTAGACATAGGAATACATGATATGTTCTGACACCAATTCACGCTCTAGCTCTTCGATCACTTTTTCAACAAAGCGTTCGGTTGAAACGACGCGTTTTCCTGCCCCTGACAAATCGCCTGTGCAATAGCCGTCTTCCAAGACACTCATGACAGCTTCTTCGATTGTCGCCGCTTCTGTGTGCATGCCGAACGAATGGCGCAGCATCATCGCTGCCGACAAAATAGCTGCAGATGGGTTGGCTTTATTTTGTCCGGCAATGTCCGGTGCTGAGCCGTGTACCGGTTCGTAAAGGCCGTAACCGTCTGAACGGACGCTTGCAGATGGCAGCATGCCAAGTGATCCCGTGATCACCGAAGCTTCATCACTCAAAATGTCGCCGAACATATTCTCTGTCACCATGACATCAAATGCCCGAGGATCGGTGATCAATTTCATCGCGGCCGAATCGACCAGCATATGCTCTACTTCCACGTCGGGATAGAATGCTTTACGCTCTTCTACAACTTCTCGCCAAAGCTTGCTCGTCTCCAATACATTGGCTTTATCGACCGATGTCACTTTTCCTCTTCGGCCGCGGGCGATTTCAAATGCCTGATCCACAATCCGCTCGATTTCCTGTCGGGTATATACAAGCGTATCCACCGCTGCTTTTTCTGTCCGGCGTTTCGGTTCCCCAAAATACAAACCGCTTGTCAATTCACGGACAATCACCATGTCCACTTCTTTTGCCACTTCTTCTTTTAATGGAGACGATCCAAGCAATGCAGGCACCGCCTTCACCGGCCGGATATTTGCGAATAAATCAAAATGCTTTCGGATATTCAGCAATCCTTTTTCCGGACGCTGATGCGCAGGATTCTTGTCCCATTTCGGGCCTCCGACAGCACCAAGGAGGATCGCGTCGCTTGCCTCACATGCTGCGATGGTTTCGTCCGGAAGCGGCGTGCCATGCGCATCTACCGCACTGCCCCCGATTGACGCGTGCTTTAAATGAAAAGTATGCCCATAACGCATTGCAATGGATTGCAGCACTTTTACCGCCGCTTCTGTTACTTCTGGTCCGATTCCGTCTCCTGGCAATACCGCTATTGTTTTTTTCATTTTAAATTCCTCCTCTTTCGATTGATCCGTTTTAAACCACGGCTGCTTTTGTTTTCTGCCCTTCTTTTACCAACTGGCGATTCACTGCATTTAAGTAAGCTTTTGCTGTAGCTTCCAAGACATCTTGTGCTACATCCCGCCCGGTGACGACTTCACCGTTATACGTCATGTTGACAACTGCTTCACCAAGTGCATCTCGTCCTTTGCCGATTGATGTGACCCGGTAATCCAAGATATGCGCTTCTCCTGCCACGACTCGCTCTAACGTATTGAAAATCGCTTCCACTGATCCAGCGCCGGTCGCTGCTTCCGTCACCAATTCACCGTTCGGATGAGTGGCTGATACCGTCGCTGTCGGGATGTTGACGGAACCGTAATGCACTTGCACACTTTCCAACTCGTAAACCGCCACTTCTTTTTCATTGATTTGCTGATCCGTCAATAAAACAAACAAATCGTCTTCTACAATTTCTTTTTTGCTATCTGCTAATTTCTTAAATTCCGCAAAAGCTTTGTTCAGCTTTTCGTCCGTCAATTCAAAGCCCATTTTAACCGCACGGTCTTTGAAAGCATGTCTGCCGGAATGTTTGCCAAGCACCAATTCCGTCGATGCATCGCCAATCAATTCTGGCGTAATAATTTCATACGTTAACGGATTTTTTAGCATCCCGTCCTGGTGGATGCCGGATTCATGGGCAAAGGCATTTTTGCCGACGACCGCTTTATTAGGTTGGATCAAACTTCCCGTCAATTGGCTGACCAATTGGCTGGTCCGTTTGATTTCTTTTAATTGAATGCCGGTTTCCGTTTGATAGATTTTATTGCGGATATGCAGTGCCACTGCAATTTCTTCTAAGGCAACGTTCCCGGCCCGCTCTCCGATGCCGTTAATTGTTCCTTCCACTTGCGTCGCACCGTTTTCAATGGCGGCTAATGTATTCGCTGTCGCCATTCCTAAGTCATTATGGCA
This sequence comes from Planococcus ruber, assembly GCF_022819085.1. Lineage (GTDB taxonomy): Bacteria > Bacillota > Bacilli > Bacillales_A > Planococcaceae > Planococcus > Planococcus ruber. Next base: position 27,407 of record NZ_JALHAG010000010.1, read on the forward strand.
ATGCGCCGACAGCTTGACGTTTTCAATCCCGACGACGTTTTCCTGGATGTAGCGGAACATCGCACCGTATTCTTCCGGTGTGGCATATCCGACCGTATCCGGAAGGTTGATCGTTGTCGCTCCGGCCGCGATGACTTTACGAATAATATGAGCCAAAAATTCCGGGTCCGACCGAGACGCATCTTCTGCTGACCACTGGACAAGCGGGAAATACTTGCGGGCGTATTTGACCGACTCTACCGCAATCTCGACGACTTGGTCAGGTGTTTTCATTAATTTATGTTCCATATGGATCGGCGATGTCGCGAGGAAAATATGGACATGTGGCTGTTCGCCGCCTTTTAGCGCTTCCCATGCTGTGGAGATATCTTTTTCAACCGAACGGGCAAGGCCCGTTACGATTGAATTTTTAACGGTATTCGCAATGCGTTGGACCGCATCGAAATCGCCTGGGGAAGCTGCCGGAAAGCCGGACTCAATGATCGTTGCGCCAAATCGTTCCAATTGGCGGGCAATCTCAATTTTCTCAGCAGTGTTTAAGTTAATCCCAGCCGACTGTTCGCCGTCCCGAAGTGTTGTATCAAAGATGTCAATTTTGCGCACTGGCGACCACCTCTTTTGTTTTTGTCTTTTTGCCTTCGTTGACGAAAGGCATCATGGCACGAAGTACGCGCCCGACTTGTTCGATTTGATGTGTTTCTTCCGCTTTTTCGATGGCTGTAAATTCCGGGCGGTTCAATTGATTCTCAAGCAGCCAGCCTTTAGCGAATTTGCCTGTCTGGATATCCGTCAACACATCTTTCATACGTTCTTTGGTTGCCGCATCCACGACGCGGGGGCCTGAAACGAAATCGCCCCACTGAGCAGTATCGGAGATCGAGTAGCGCATGCCTGAAAGCCCGCCTTCATACATCAAATCGACGATCAATTTCAATTCATGCATACATTCGAAGTAAGCAACTTCCGGCTGGTACCCTGCTTCCACTAAAGTTTCAAACCCGGCTTTCACTAATGACGTAACCCCACCGCAAAGCACTGCTTGTTCTCCGAATAGATCCGTTTCTGTTTCTTCTTTAAAAGAAGTTTCCAGTACTCCTGCACGTGCAGCCCCAATTCCTTTTGCGTAGGCAAGCGCTACTTCCTGGGCTTGTCCCGACACATCTTGATGGATGGCGAACAGTGCCGGCACTCCAGCTCCCGCTTCATATGTACGGCGAACAAGATGGCCCGGCCCTTTTGGTGCTACTAAGAATACGTCAACATCTTCCGGGGCCACGATTTGATTGAAGTGGACGTTAAAACCGTGAGCGAACACTAAAGACTTTCCAGCCGTCAATGCCGGTTTGATTTCTTCGTTGTAGATTTTCGTTTGCTTTTCGTCCGGTACTAAAATCATGATCACATCTGCCGCTTGCGCCGCTTCTGACACTGTCGTGACATTCATCCCATCTTCTTGTGCTTGTTTAAATGATTTTCCGTGTCTTACTCCGACGACTACATTAAAGCCAGATTCTTTTAAGTTTTGTGCATGTGCATGTCCCTGTGAACCATATCCGATGATTGCGATGGTCTTCCCTTTTAGTACTTCCTCGTTTACGTCTTGGTTATAATACATTTTTGCCATTTTCATTTCCTCCTCGGGTTTGTGGGTTTCGTTTTACAAAATCGATAATTGTGCTGTATGTGTTTTCTGGGTTTCACGAACAAACGCAGATACGCCGGTTCTCGTTAACTCCTTGATGCCATAAGGCCGCATTAAATCAATAAAGGCTTCAATTTTCTCGGGATCGCCGGCCACTTGGAAGGTGGTCACGTTTTTGCTCATATCCACTACCGTTGCCCGGAACGGTTCAACGATGCTGTAGATTTCATTTCTTGCTGCCGGCGGCGTGACCACTTTGATTAACGCGAGTTCTCTCATCACCATCGCTTTGTCGGTGATATCATTTACCTTGATCACGTCAATTTGCTTTTGAAGCTGCTTTAATAACTGCTCCAGCTTGCCTTCATCTTCCACATTCACGACAAAGGTCATTTTTGACATTCCGGGCTGCTCGGTATGTCCGACTGAAATGCTTTCAATATTGAACTGCCTTTTCATCAAAAGCCCTGTCACCCGATTTAAAACGCCGCTTTGGTTGATTACCGTTGTTGTGATGACTCGTTTCATTCGATTTTCACCCCGATCATTTCATTCAGCCCTTTGCCTGGTGCAACCATTGGATAAACGCATTCCATCTGAACCACTCGGCAATCAATTAAAGCCGGTTCATTTGAAGCGAACGCCTCTGCAAAAACCGCTTCCGCTTCTTCTAGCGTTTCGACTTTATACCCTGGCACATCATATGCCTGAGCCAACTTCACGAAATTTGGCTGCACATGGATCAGAGACTGCGAATACCGTTCCTCGTAGAACGTTTCTTGCCATTGCCGGACCATTCCAAGGCTTTGATTGTTCAAAATGATGATTTTCACTGGAAGCCGCAATTCCTGCAGCAGCGATAACTCCTGAAGTGTCATTTGGAAACCCGCATCTCCGACAATGGAAATGACTTGGTCATTCGGTCTTGCAAGCTGGGCGCCGATGGCTGCCGGGAAACCGAATCCCATCGTCCCAAGGCCGCCAGACGTTACCCAGTTGTGCGGATGATTGAATTTATAATATTGGGCCGTCCACATCTGATGCTGACCGACGTCTGTCGTCACGATCGCATCTCCTTTAGTCAACCGCTGGATCAATTCAACCGCTTGTTGTGGAAGAATGCCTTTTTCTTCATCCACTTTGTAGCAAAGCGGATATTCTTCTGAGTTTGCGGTCAGCTTGTTTAGCCATTCCGCTTTTTCTGAGGTTTCGAAGTTTTGTTCCAGCAATGCTTTTAACGCCTCTTTTGCATCCGCTACAATCGGAATCGCCGTCGGCACGTTTTTGCCGATTTCTGCCGGGTCAATATCTACATGAATCACTTTGGCGTTCGGAGCAAAATGTGCTAGGTGGCCTGTCAGACGATCATCAAAGCGGGCTCCAATATTCAACAACACATCACATTCGCAAATCGCGGTATTCGCGGTATACGTTCCGTGCATTCCAGCCATCCCAAGAAATAAAGGATGATTTCCTTCTACCGTGCCAAGCCCGAGCAATGTGTTCGTTATCGGAATTTGATGCCGTTCAATAAATTCTTTTAGCTCTTCCGTGGCTTGAGCTGCAAGTACCCCTGCACCCGCCAAGATCAAAGGCTTTTCAGCTTTTGATAAAAGCTGGACTGCTTTCTGGATTTGCAGGTAATTTGGATGCGTCGTCGGCTGATAGCCCGGAAGATTTACTTCTGATTGTTCTTCATGGCCCTTAAACAGTGCATTTGAGATGTCTTTTGGAACATCTACCACTACCGGTCCTGGCCGCCCCGTAGAAGCGATATAAAAAGCTTCTTTGATAATCCGCGGGAAATCTTCCACATTTTTTACTTGGTAATTATGCTTTGTAATCGGTTGTGTAATGCCGATGATATCGGCTTCTTGGAAAGCATCTGTCCCGATGACGGTGCTGGCAACTTGTCCGGTAAATACAACCAACGGCAGCGAATCCAACATCGCATCTGCAATTCCGGTTACCAGGTTCGTGGCTCCCGGCCCTGAAGTTGCAATCACCACTCCCGGTTTTCCTGACACCCGAGCATATCCTTCAGCGGCATGGATGGCACCTTGCTCATGTCGTGCAAGCACATGCCGGATCGGGTTTCGATGCAAAGCATCGTAAATCGGCAGCACCGCTCCTCCAGGGTAACCAAAGATGATGTCCACACCTTGCTCTTTCAAAGATTGAATCAGGATATCAGCCCCACTGCCTTTCAGTTTCTGTTCTGCTTTTTCTTCCACTTCTACATTTACTCCCAATCTTTCCGCCTCCTTTTGGATTATGTCTTCGGTAGAATAAAAAAAGCTTTTTCATCCTACACAAAGAAACTTGTTCTTTGTATAGGGATGAAAAAGCTTCATGGTACCACCCTATTTCGCTGCGCAACCGCAGCCTCATGGATAAGTTGAACTTATCCTTTGATAACGATAGCTTACTCAAACCAGCTACCGGGAATGCCTAAACGGGATGAACCTTTCAGCATTCCACTCAGAGGGGATGTCGCTAATGGCAGTAATGCCGGCTTCCACCCATACCGGCTCTCTGTGATTACAAATCCCATTAACTTTAACCTCGTCATCGAATTTTTTATCTAATTATCACACTACGTTTAGCTGTTCGGAATACACTTTAACGCCATCTTGCTGAACGAGTTCTCGGAATGAACCAAGCAAGTCATTCGTTACAGGACCAGGAGTTCCATCTCCAATCACTCGGCCATCTACTTTGACTACGGCGATCACTTCTGCAGCAGTTCCGGTTAAGAAGACTTCGTCCGCCACATATACGTCGTGTCTTGTAAAGACGCCTTCTTGAATGTCATATCCTTTCTCAGCAGCCACTTCCATAATGGCATTTCGAGTAATCCCTTCAAGTGCCCCGACATAACCCGGAGGCGTAAGCAATTTGTTCTTTCTAACGATGAATATATTGTCGGCCGATCCTTCTGCAACGTACCCTTGGTCGTTGAGCATAAGCGCTTCAGAAACGCCGGCAAGATTAGCTTCGATTTTCACTAGAATATTGTTCATGTAATTTAAGGATTTTACTTTTGGACTTAAGACATCTGAGCGGTTTCTTCGTGTCGCCACCGAAACAATTTCAATGCCTTTTTCGTATAATGCTTTTGGAAACAAAGATAAAGCTTCTGCAATTACAATGACGCTTGGCTTGGAACAAGTCTGAGGATCAATTCCTAAGTTCCCGACTCCCCTTGAAACAATCAATCGAATGTAAGCATCTTTTAATTGATTTTGCTGGAGCGTTTCAACAACGAGACTTGTCATTTCTTCAAAAGTATGTGGAATTTCAAGCATGATTGATTTCGCTGAATCGTAAAGGCGCTCCAAATGTTCTTCTAATCGGAATACGTTTCCGTTGTAAGAACGAATTCCTTCGAAGACTCCGTCTCCATATAAGAACCCATGATCATAAACCGAAACTTTCGCATCTTCCTTTTTCACAAATTCACCATTCATGTAGATCACTTGTTGTCCCATGCTTTCCACTTCTTTCTGAAAAAGTTTTGTTTGCCTTAACGTCAAATAATTGCTTCCTGCTAGTAAATTGTTGTTATCATATCGCCTATTCCAAAGGCTGTCAATCGCCTTTGTACGACTTTTTAGTTTATTTCGAATATTATACTTTTATGTATCCGTTTACATTGTAGTGATACCAATGGTTTAAAGAAAAGCAAAAAAAGTAAAATTTTTTTGCACGCAATATATTACATATGCAATAAAATAATTTAAGAGCAGCCAAATGGCTGCTCTTAAATTATAAAAATTTTATTTTTGATGCTAGTCCTGATCTCCAAATTTAATAAAATGATTTCAACATTTATTTTTCCTTTAACTTTAAATAGTGAAAATGTCTTGAAGACCAATCAAACATATTTGACGAATTGTAATATTAAGTGCAACACCCTAAAAAAACAAAAAAGGGCCCATGACAGATTCGTGTAAAATGTAAGTTACCACACCAACACTACACGGAGGTTCTGTCATGAGCTACGTCCATCTTACCATATCTGAACGTGTCAAAATAGAAACCCTCGCGGATTTGAATTACTCGATCCGTGAAATCGCCCGTAAATTGGGACGTAGTCCCTCTACCGTTTCGCGTGAAATGAAACGGTACGAAAGTGAGGGCCCTTATCAAGCCGAATTGGCTCAGGAAGCCTATGCCGGCAAGAAAAAGTGTTGCGGCGCGAAGTCTAAAGGGACCGAAGTAACCGTGGCCATCGTCCAGCAGAAGCTTGACGAGACCTGGTCCCCGGAACAGATCGCCAACCGGCTGTTCGAAGGAAGGCTCTGCTTTAAAACCATTTACCGCTGGATCTATGAAGGAGTGATTCAGGTGCCGCTAACTGTGCTGCGGCAGAAAGGCAAACGGCGGAAACCGCAGGAAACGCGCGGCCGTTTTACCATTGGGACACCGATTGCCAAACGACCGAAAGAGGTCCGGAAACGGGAGACCTTCGGTCACTGGGAACTGGATACCGTTGTCTCCAGCCGTGGAAAAAGCAAAGCCTGTGTCGCTACGTTCATCGAACGGAAAACCCGCTGGTACACCGCCATCAAAATGCCGGACCGTACCTCAGTTTCTATGGAAAAAGCGGTTCATACGTTGTGCCAACGCTTTCCGAAGGAAGGCTTTCTCACGGCGACCACCGACCGGGGCAAAGAATTCAGCTGTTACAGCTCACTTGAAAAAGATCTGAACATCCACGTGTACTTTGCGGATCCGTATTCTTCTTGGCAACGCGGAAGTAACGAAAACGGCAATGGACTTTTGCGTGAATTCTTTCCAAAGAAAACCGATTTCGCCACCGTCAGTGAAAGCGAATTAAACGAAGCACTCCGGCTGATCAATAACCGGCCACGGAAATGTCTGAAGTGGAGAACGGCAAACGAAGCACTCATGGATGAAGTGTTGCACTTAAATTGACAAACTATCTTGCACAAAAAAACCCCTAGCTCATTAAATGAGCTAGGGGTTAAACACTTGCGAATTACTTCTGGATAGAAGCTACAACGCCAGCGCCTACAGTACGTCCACCCTCACGGATAGAGAACTTAGTTCCTTCTTCGATAGCGATTGGAGAGATTAGAGATACAGTCATTTCAACGTTATCTCCAGGCATAACCATTTCTACGCCTTCAGGAAGGTTACAAACACCAGTTACGTCAGTTGTACGGAAGTAGAACTGAGGACGGTAGTTTGAGAAGAATGGAGTGTGACGTCCACCCTCTTCTTTTGAAAGAACATAAACTTCAGCTTTGAAGTCAGTGTGTGGAGTGATTGTGCCTGGTTTAGCCAATACTTGTCCACGTTGTACATCGTCACGAGAGATCCCGCGAAGAAGTGCACCGATGTTGTCTCCAGCTTCAGCATAGTCTAACAATTTACGGAACATTTCTACACCTGTTACAGTAGTAGGTTTTGGTTCTTCAGTAAGACCGATGATGTCAACAGTATCGCCGACTTTAACTTGTCCACGTTCAACGCGTCCAGTTGCAACCGTACCACGACCAGTGATTGAGAATACATCCTCAACTGGCATCATGAATGGTTTGTCAGTTTGGCGTTCTGGAGTTGGAATGTACTCATCAACAGCATTCATCAATTCCATGATTTTTTCTTCCCATTCTGCTTCGCCTTCAAGAGCTTTAAGAGCAGAACCTTTAATTACAGGAATGTCGTCGCCAGGGAAATCGTATTCAGAAAGAAGGTCACGAACTTCCATTTCAACTAATTCTAGCAATTCTTCGTCGTCAACCATATCACATTTGTTCATGAATACAACTAGGTATGGAACACCTACTTGTTTAGACAAAAGGATGTGCTCACGAGTTTGTGGCATTGGGCCATCAGCAGCAGATACTACTAGGATCCCGCCGTCCATTTGCGCAGCGCCAGTGATCATGTTTTTAACATAGTCAGCGTGTCCTGGGCAGTCAACGTGTGCGTAGTGACGAGTAGCAGTTTCGTACTCAACGTGTGAAGTATTGATAGTGATACCGCGTTCCTTTTCTTCAGGTGCGTTATCGATTTGGTCGTAAGAACGAGCTTCCCCGCCTGATGCTTTAGCAAGAACTGTAGCGATTGCAGCAGTTAAAGTTGTTTTACCATGGTCAACGTGACCGATTGTACCAATATTCGCATGTGTTTTAGAGCGATCAAATTTAGCTTTTCCCATTAGAAAAATCCTCCTCGAAATATAAGTTAATTGGTCGTTTGAAGTGCCTGGAATAATAGGGCCCTATTATTCCGAGCATACAAACTATTTATACTTTATTAAAGATCAAAATTCAATTATTGACCTTTATTTTTTTTGATAATTTCTTCAGAAATTGATTTTGGTACTTCTTCATAGTGATCGAAGTGCATTGAGAACACACCACGGCCTTGCGTATTAGAACGCAATGAAGTTGCATATCCAAACATTTCTGCAAGAGGAACCATAGCACGGACAACTTGTGCGTTTCCGCGAGCGTCCATACCTTCTACACGGCCGCGGCGTGACGTAATGTCACCCATGATATCTCCAAGGTACTCCTCAGGAATAACAACCTCAACGCGCATGATAGGTTCAAGGATTACAGGGTTAACCTTAGAGATAGCGTTTTTAAGAGCCATAGATGCAGCTACTTTAAATGCCATTTCGTTCGAGTCAACATCGTGGTAAGATCCATCAAACAATTTAGCTTTGATGTCGATCAATGGATATCCGGCGATAACACCGTTGTCTAGAGAGTCACGAAGACCCGCTTCAACAGCTGGGATGTATTCACGTGGAACAACACCACCAACGATAGCATTTTCAAACTCAAAACCTGCTCCTTCTTCGTTTGGAGAGAACTCGATCCAAACGTGTCCGAATTGTCCGCGACCACCAGATTGGCGTACGAATTTACCTTCAACTTGAGCTGAACTGCGGAATGTCTCGCGGTAAGATACCTGAGGCGCCCCTACGTTAGCTTCAACGTTGAACTCGCGGCGCATACGGTCAACTAGGATATCAAGGTGAAGTTCACCCATACCTGCGATGATCGTTTGACCAGTTTCCTGATCTGTATGCGCACGGAATGTAGGATCCTCTTCTTGCAATTTAGCAAGGGCTTGACCCATTTTGTCTTGGTCCGCTTTTGATTTCGGCTCAACTGACAATGAGATAACTGGCTCTGGGAACACCATGCGCTCAAGGATTACTTGGTGTTTCTCATCACTTAAAGTATCTCCAGTTGAAGTATCTTTTAAGCCGATTGCAGCAGCGATATCTCCGCAATATACTTCAGAGATCTCTTCACGAGAGTTTGCGTGCATTTGAAGGATACGTCCAACGCGCTCACGCTTGCCTTTAGAAGAGTTTTGTACATAAGAACCTGATTTCAAAGTACCAGAGTATACGCGGAAGAATGTTAATTTCCCTACGTATGGATCTGTCATTACTTTAAACGCTAGCGCTGAGAATGGCTCGTCTTCGCTAGGTTTACGCAATACTTCTTCATCAGAATCCGGAAGTACACCAGTCATTGGAGGTACATCCAATGGCGATGGTAGGTAATCAATTACTGCATCAAGCATTAATTGAACGCCTTTGTTTTTGAAAGCAGTTCCGCAAACCACAGGATAAAACTCAACGTCTAATGTTCCTTTACGGATAGCCGCTTTAAGTTCATCAATTGTGAGTTCTTCCCCACCAAGATATTTTTCCATCAATTCTTCGTCAAGCTCAGCAACAGCTTCCACTAATTTAGTGCGCCATTCCTCTGCAAGTTCACGATGAGATTCAGGAATATCTCCTTCAGTGATATCAGTTCCCAAGTCGTTTGCGTAGAAGCGCGCTTTCATTTCTACAAGGTCAATGATCCCTGAGAATTCGTCTTCAGCACCGATTGGCAATTGGATCGGGTGTGCATTCGCTTGTAGGCGGTCATGCAATGTTCCTACAGAATATAGGAAGTCAGCACCGATTTTATCCATTTTGTTGACAAACACAACACGTGGTACACCATATGTTGTTGCTTGACGCCAAACTGTTTCAGTTTGAGGTTCAACACCTGATTGCGCATCAAGAACCGTTACCGCACCATCAAGTACTCGAAGGGAACGTTCAACTTCAACAGTGAAGTCTACGTGTCCAGGAGTATCGATGATATTAACACGGTGGTTTTTCCATGCAGCAGTTGTTGCAGCAGAAGTGATCGTGATTCCACGCTCTTGCTCTTGCTCCATCCAGTCCATTTGAGAAGCACCTTCATGTGTTTCTCCGATTTTGTGGATTTTACCTGTGTAGTACAAAATACGCTCCGTAGTAGTCGTTTTACCGGCATCAATGTGTGCCATGATTCCGATATTACGTGTTTTGTCTAAGGAGAACTCTCTAGCCATGTTGTTTTTCTCCTTCCGTTTCGGATTAAGATGTCATAGACATCTCGAAAGAAATTACCAGCGATAGTGAGCAAACGCTTTGTTCGCTTCCGCCATTTTATGAATATCTTCACGTTTCTTAACAGCTGCACCAGTGTTGTTAGCAGCATCTAAAATTTCATTAGCCAAACGCTCTTCCATTGTTTTCTCTCCACGAAGACGTGAATAGTTTACAAGGTAGCGAAGACCTAGAGTTGTACGGCGTTCAGGGCGAACTTCAACCGGTACTTGGTAGTTAGCTCCACCAACACGGCGAGCGCGAACTTCAAGAACTGGCATAACATTAGCCAATGCTTGTTCGTATACTTCAATCGGATCTTTACCGCTGCGTTCTTTAACTAGTTCAAACGCTCCGTATAGGATCTTTTGTGAAGTACCTCTTTTTCCGTCAACCATCATTTTATTAATTAAGCGTGTCACCAATTTCGAATTATAAATTGGATCTGGCAACACGTCACGTTTAGCTACAGGACCTTTACGAGGCATGTATGTTCCTCCTTTCAAACGAATTCTCTTCGTTATTTCAAGTTATTATTTTTTGACTTTAGGGCGTTTAGTTCCGTATTTAGAACGTCCTTGCATACGGCCGTTTACTCCAGCAGTATCAAGTGCTCCACGAACGATATGGTAACGTACACCCGGTAAATCTTTTACGCGTCCTCCGCGTAGAAGTACAACACTGTGCTCTTGAAGGTTGTGGCCTTCGCCGCCGATGTATGCATTGACCTCAATTTGGTTTGTTAACCGTACACGCGCATATTTACGTAATGCGGAGTTAGGTTTTTTCGGTGTCATCGTACCAACACGAGTACAAACGCCGCGTTTTTGAGGTGAGCTCACGTTAGTCTGAGACTTTTTGAAGCTGTTATACCCTTTGTTCAACGCTGGTGAGTCTGATTTTGTGCTTTTTGGTTTACGAGGCTTGTTAACTAATTGGTTAATTGTAGGCATCGATTTTTTCCTCCTCTCAAAAGGTGTTCTAATACCACATATCCAGGTGGTTCATTTTTTGGGTAAAAACAAAGTCTTTGTGTTTTCTACACAAAAACTGTTATCCAGTAATCGCTACAGCAGCTGCACCAACATGAATGCCATATGCTTTTCCAAGCTTTAATCGTGAATCTGCAAATTCGATCGGAATACCTTTTTCTTGAGCTAGTTGTATAATCTGTTCGGTCATTCGATCGTCCGCGTCTTTTGCCACTATTACCTCTTGGACAATGCCGCTTTTTAATGCTTTTACTGTCTGCTTTGTACCGATGATCGTTTTGCTTGCCTGTTTTACTTTTTCATTAGACATTTGCATATCCTCCAAAGTTTCAGACGGTTAAACCATCAACCCTCAACATATTACCACTCTATTTTAATAGTGTCAACAATATTTCTAAAAAAACCCCGGAGAGTTTAAAAACTCTCCGGAATTCAAATTTTATGATTCTGTTCCGACAATTTCTTCTTGCGCTTGTTTTTCACTTTGCGCAATTTTGATTTGACGGTAACGCTGCATTCCTGTTCCAGCTGGAACAAGCTTGCCGATAATGACGTTCTCCTTCAATCCTAGCAATTCATCGCGTTTTCCTTTGATCGCTGCATCTGTAAGGACGCGAGTCGTTTCTTGGAATGATGCTGCTGACAAGAAGGATTCTGTTTCAAGGGAAGCTTTTGTAATACCAAGAATTACTGGACGGCTAGTAGCTGGCAAGTTGCCTTCTAGAACCGCTTTTTCATTCGCTTCTGTAAATTGGTGAATATCCAAAAGTGAACCTGGCAACAAGTCGGTATCGCCAGCTTCGATCACGCGGACTTTACGGAACATTTGGCGAACCATAACTTCTACGTGCTTATCACCGATTTCTACCCCTTGCATACGGTAAACTTTTTGAACTTCTTTCAATAGGTACACTTGAACAGATTGAACGTCTTTAACTTGCAATAATTGCTTAGGATCAATCGAACCGTCTGTCAATACTTCTCCACGGCGGATTACATCGCCTTCTTGCACTTTCAAACGCGCATTATATGGAGCAAGATATTTACGTGTTTCGACATCGCCTTGAATCGTGATTTCTTTTTGGCCTTCGCGAATTTCATCCACTTCGGTAATCGTACCGTTGATTTCTGAAATGACTGCTTGTCCTTTTGGATTTCTTGATTCGAAAATTTCTTGGATACGCGGAAGACCTTGTGTAATATCGTCTCCTGCAACCCCGCCTGTATGGAATGTACGCATTGTCAGCTGAGTTCCTGGCTCTCCGATTGATTGAGCGGCAATAATACCTACTGCTTCGCCCACTTCAACTTCATCGCCAGTCGCCAAGTTTGTACCGTAGCATTTCTTACAAACGCCGTGCTTTGTATTGCATGTGAACGCAGAACGGATTGTCACTTCTTTTATGCCCGCTTCCATAATCAAACGAGTCAAATCTTGAGTGATCAGTTCGTCTTTCGCTACAATCACTTCTTGTGTTTCAGGGTGGCGGATCGTTTTCTTCGCGTGGCGACCTAAGATACGCTCATCCAGCTCTTCGATCACTTCTGTGCCTTCCATCAATGCTCCAACCAGCAAGCCGCGGTCCGTTCCACAGTCGTTTTCGCGGACAATTGCATCTTGAGCAACGTCAACTAGTCGGCGTGTCAAGTAACCTGAGTCAGCTGTTTTCAGTGCTGTATCAGCAAGACCTTTACGGGCACCGTGAGTAGAGATGAAGTATTCCAATACCGTTAAACCTTCACGGAACGAAGATTTAATCGGAAGTTCAATGATTCGTCCAGCCGGGTTGGCCATCAATCCGCGCATACCAGCAAGCTGTGTAAAGTTGGACGCGTTACCACGGGCTCCGGAATCACTCATCATGTAAATCGGATTCAATTTGTTAAGAGATGCCATCAGTTTTTCTTGGATGATATCTTTCGCATTGCTCCAGTAAGAAATGACACGTGAATAACGTTCTTCTTCAGTAATCAATCCACGGCGGAATTGTTTCATTACTTTATCAACGTTCGCTTGTGCTTCTTCTAGAATTTCCCCTTTATCAGGAAGAACGACGATATCTGCAACACCAACAGTGATTCCTGCTTGTGTAGAATATTTGAACCCAAGACTCTTCATGCGGTCGAGCATTCTAGAAGTTTCCGTAATATGGAAACGTTTGAAGACTTCTGCAATGATTTCTCCAAGAATTTTCTTCTTGAACGGAGTAACTAATTCAGCTTCCGCAAAATAACTGCGGATATCTGTAGTAGTTGGAACAAAGTATTTTGAAGGTGTTTCTACCTGCAAGTTATAATCAGTCGGTTCGTTGATATACGGGAACGACTCCGGCAGAATTTCATTGAAAATGACTTTACCAACAGAAGTCAATAAAAGCATTTTGTTTTGTTCTTCTGTGAATGTCGGGTTTTTAACCGATCCAGCAAGGATTGCAATTCTTGTATGAAGGTGAACATGGCCATTTTGATAAGCGACAAGCACTTCTTCCGGACCAGAGAATGTAGCACCTTCACCAGTAGCTCCTTCGCGCTCAAGAGTTAAGTAATAGTTTCCTAATACCATATCCTGAGACGGCGTTACAACCGGTTTACCATCTTTAGGGTTCAAGATGTTTTGAGCAGCAAGCATGAGAAGACGTGCTTCAGCTTGTGCTTCGGATGACAAAGGTACGTGAACAGCCATTTGGTCACCATCGAAATCGGCGTTGTATGCTGTACATACTAGCGGATGCAGACGGATCGCTTTACCTTCAACAAGTGTCGGTTCAAATGCCTGGATACCAAGTCTGTGAAGAGTTGGTGCTCGGTTCAATAGAACCGGATGCTCCTTGATTACGTCTTCTAATACATCCCAGACTTCTGAATGCAGACGTTCAATTTTGCGTTTCGCACTCTTAATGTTATGGGCAAGTCCGCGCTCAACAAGTTCTTTCATTACGAAAGGCTTGAACAGCTCAATCGCCATCCCTTTCGGCAATCCGCATTGATACATTTTCAAGTTTGGTCCAACAACGATAACCGAACGGCCTGAATAGTCAACACGTTTACCAAGAAGGTTCTGACGGAAACGTCCTTGTTTCCCTTTTAGCATATGAGAAAGAGATTTTAATGGACGGTTACCTGGTCCAGTTACTGGACGGCCACGGCGGCCATTATCGATTAGCGCATCAACAGCTTCCTGAAGCATGCGTTTTTCGTTTTGGACGATGATGCTTGGAGCACCAAGGTCTAATAAACGTTTTAAACGGTTGTTCCGGTTGATTACCCGGCGATACAAGTCGTTTAAGTCGGAAGTCGCAAAACGTCCACCGTCTAATTGAACCATCGGGCGAAGCTCAGGTGGAATAACTGGAAGAACGTCTAGAATCATCCAATCAGGATTGTTTCCTGAGTTACGGAAAGATTCAACAACCTCAAGGCGCTTAATTGCACGCGTACGGCGTTGTCCTTGGGCAGTTTTCAATTCTTCTTTCAATGAATCCGTTTCACGTTCAAGATCGATTTCTTGAAGAAGTCGCTTAATCGCTTCCGCACCCATAGCAGCTTGGAATTTTTTGCCAAACTTATCGCGATATGCACGATATTCTTTTTCTGAAAGAAGCTGTTTCTTCTCAAGCGGTGTATCCGCAGGGTCGATTACTACATAAGAAGCGAAGTAAATCACTTCTTCTAGTGAGCGGGGAGACATGTCCAAAATTAGGCCCATGCGGCTCGGAATCCCTTTGAAATACCAAATATGTGATACAGGGGCTGCAAGTTCAATATGCCCCATGCGTTCACGGCGAACTTTTGAACGCGTGACTTCAACGCCACAGCGATCGCAGACTACGCCTTTATAACGGACGCGTTTGTATTTTCCGCAATGGCATTCCCAGTCTTTTGTAGGACCGAAAATACGTTCACAGAACAAACCGTCTTTTTCTGGTTTTAATGTACGGTAGTTAATTGTTTCTGGCTTTTTGACTTCTCCATAAGACCATGAGCGGATTTTATCGGGTGAAGCTAATCCGATTTTCATATACTCAAAATTGTTAACATCTATCAAGGAGCCTACCTCCCTTTTGTCTCGAGTTTCTGTGTGGCTCTTCCTCGTTTACGACCAAGTGATTAGAAGACAGACGGTAGGCTTGGACCGTCTGCTTCCAAAAATTTATCAATCAACTGTTCCAGCAATTTCTTCTTTATCTGCAATTGGCAAGATATTTAATGAATCCGCAGGCTGAAGATCTTCTTCTTCGTCCAAATCGCGCAATTCAATTTCTTCATCATCGATTGTAAGCATTTTTACGTCCATACCCAAACTTTGAAGCTCTTTGATCAAAACTTTAAATGATTCTGGAACGCTTGGTTCCGGAACACTTTCGCCTTTGACAATCGCTTCATAAGTTTTCACTCGGCCAACAACATCATCCGATTTGACTGTTAAGATTTCTTGAAGAGTATGAGCAGCCCCATATGCTTCAAGTGCCCAAACTTCCATCTCACCGAAACGCTGTCCACCGAATTGAGCTTTACCGCCAAGTGGCTGTTGTGTAACCAATGAGTAAGGTCCAGTAGAACGGGCGTGCAATTTATCATCAACCATGTGGGCAAGTTTGATCATATACATGATTCCTACCGATACACGGTTATCGAATGCTTCACCTGAACGGCCATCATATAGGATGGTTTTTCCGTCACGTGACATCCCTGCTTCTTCCATCGTTTCCCATACATCAGCTTCATTCGCACCATCAAATACAGAAGAAGCCATATGAATACCAAGTGAACGAGAAGCCATACCTAAGTGCAGCTCAAGTACTTGTCCGATATTCATACGCGATGGTACACCAAGCGGGTTAAGCATGATGTCGACCGGAGTTCCATCTGGCATAAACGGCATATCTTCTTCTGGAAGAATGCGTGAAATTACACCTTTGTTTCCGTGGCGTCCGGCCATTTTATCACCGACTTGGATTTTCCGTTTTTGGACGATATAAGCACGCACTAATTGGTTTACACCCGGTGGCAGCTCATCGCCGTCTTCACGGTTGAAGATTTTCACATCAAGAACAATACCGCCAGCGCCGTGTGGCACGCGCAATGACGTATCGCGGACTTCACGTGCTTTTTCTCCAAAGATTGCATGCAATAGACGTTCTTCAGCTGTCAGTTCCGTTACACCCTTAGGCGTTACTTTCCCGACTAGGATATCTCCGTCTTTCACTTCTGCTCCTACACGGATAATTCCGCGGTCATCCAAATTACGAAGCGCATCTTCACCGACGTTTGGAATGTCGCGTGTGATTTCTTCAGGTCCGAGCTTTGTATCACGCGAATCTGATTCGTATTCTTCGATATGGACAGAAGTATATACATCATCTTTTACAAGACGTTCGCTCATAATGATCGCATCTTCATAGTTGAAGCCGTCCCAAGTCATGAATGCGACAAGGACGTTGCGGCCAAGAGCCATTTCTCCGCGTTCCATTGAAGGGCCATCTGCTAAAATATCGCGTTTTGATACGCGGTCGCCAACTTTTACAATCGGGCGTTGATTATAGCTGGTTCCTTGGTTAGAACGGACGAATTTCTGCAATTTATAGCTAGTCAAATCGCCTTTTACTTCTTTGCCATCGATTTCTTCGATGCGGCGAACTTTAATTTCTCTTGCTTCTACAGATTCTACGATACCTTCGTATTTCGCAATTACAGCTGCACCGGAATCACGCGCTGCCAAATGTTCCATTCCTGTACCGACAAACGGCGCTTCAGGATTTAACAATGGAACTGCTTGACGTTGCATATTCGCTCCCATTAATGCACGGTTGGAGTCATCATTTTCAAGGAACGGAATACAAGCTGTTGCTACAGATACGACCTGTTTCGGAGAAACGTCCATATAATCAATGCGGTCGCGTTTGATTAAAGTGTTTTCCCCGCGGAAACGTGCTACTACTTCTTCTTCTACGAAAGAGCCGTCTTCCGATAACTCCGAGTTGGCCTGAGCCACTACATAGTTATCTTCTTCGTCTGCAGTCAAGTAGTCGATGTGAGGCGTAACCACTCCTGTTTCCGGATCAACCCGGCGGTAAGGTGTTTCAATGAATCCGAATTTGTTCACTTTCGCAAATGTCGAAAGTGTGTTGATCAATCCGATGTTTGGTCCCTCAGGCGTTTCAATCGGACACATGCGGCCATAGTGTGAATAGTGAACGTCACGCACTTCAAATCCAGCGCGCTCACGTGTCAAACCACCAGGTCCAAGTGCAGATAGACGGCGTTTGTGCGTCAACTCACCCAATGGATTTGTTTGGTCCATGAACTGGGAAAGCTGTGAACTTCCGAAGAACTCTTTAATTGATGCAATAACCGGACGGATATTGATCAACTGCTGAGGCACGATTGCCTGCGTATCGTTGATAGACATACGCTCGCGCACTACACGTTCCATACGGGATAAACCGATGCGGAACTGGTTTTGCAAAAGCTCCCCTACCGAACGCAAACGGCGGTTGCCCAGGTGATCGATATCATCTGTGTTTCCAACTCCGTAAAGAAGGTTAAAGAAGTAACTAATAGATGAAATAATATCAGCTGGCGTTACGTGTTTGATTTTGTCTTCAATGTAAGCATTGCTGATGACATTGATTTCTTTTTGGTTTTCGTCATTTGGCGCGTAGATCTTAACTGACTGCAATGTAACATCGCCTTCAAGAACTCCGCCTGTTTGGCTTACCGTATGGAAATTGACGCCACTTTCCAAATAAGGAATTAGACGGTCCAATACTCGGCGGTCAATGACTGTACCAGCTTCCACTAAAATTTCGCCTGTTTCAGGATCCACCAACGTTTCAGCGATGGTTTGGTTGAAGAGACGGTTTTTAATGTGAAGCTTTTTGTTCATTTTATATCGGCCCACATTTGCTAAGTCATAGCGTTTTGGGTCGAAGAAACGCGAATAAAGTAAGCTTTTTGCGCTTTCAACTGTCGGCGGCTCGCCCGGACGTAAACGTTCGTAGATTTCAAGAAGCGCTTTTTCCGTGCTTTCCGTATTGTCTTTTTCAAGCGTGTTTTGAAGAAATTCGTTATCCCCAAGCAAATCAATGATTTCTTGGTCAGATCCGAAGCCAAGCGCTCTTAAAAGAACTGTTACCGGCAATTTACGCGTACGGTCGATTCTTACGTAAACGACGTCTTTTGCATCTGTTTCATATTCCAGCCAAGCTCCACGGTTCGGAATCACCGTAGCTCCAAAGCCTTTTTTACCGTTTTTATCGGTTTTGTCGTGGAAATAAACGCTTGGTGAACGCACTAATTGGGAAACAATAACGCGTTCTGCTCCATTGATGACAAAAGTTCCGGTTTCAGTCATTAATGGGAAATCACCCATAAAGACATCCTGTTCTTTCACTTCATCTGTCTCTTTGTTGTGCAAGCGAACTTTCACGCGCAAAGGAGCCGCATAAGTGACGTCGCGTTCTTTCGATTCAGAGACTGGATACTTTGGTTCCGCGAGACTGTAATCAACAAACTCAAGCGATAGATTCCCTGTGAAATCTTCGATCGGTGAGATATCTCGGAACATTTCGCGCAGTCCTTCTTCGAGGAACCACTCATAAGACGCTGATTGGATTTCAATCAGGTTAGGAAGTTCAAGCACTTCTTTAATTCTCGAAAAACTTCTACGTTGACGATGTTGCCCGTACTGAACTAGTTGACCTACCAACTTATTCACCCCTCAATAAAACGATTATAGGTCTTTGCGATTTCCACTAAATAGTGTATGATATCGAAAAGACAAAAAGAAAACGAGGCTAAAAATTAGCTCATTTTCGGTTTACCGTGATCAAATCTGTCGCTATGCCATGCCCTAAAAAGGGCAAACGACCTCAAAATAATAAATTTTGCATTTAGTTATAATACCATAGCGGTTTTGTCAAGTCAAACTTTTCTGGCCTCAAAAATAAAATACCCTTTTTTCTTGTCAATTACTTGGCAGTCTCCGAAAAGCTTCGTCAACTTCTCTTGAGTCGAAGGCGCCCCTTGCTTTTTCTGTATCACAACCCACAGCGATCCGCCGTGCTTCAGCTTATCGTAAGCTCCTTCATAAAAACGAAAAATCGTTTCTTTGCCTGCGCGGATCGGCGGATTGGTCAAAATCGCCGAAAATCCGTTTTCTTCTACCGCTGACAGCCCATCACTTTCATAAATCTTCACATTCTGTATGCCGTTTTTTTCTGCATTTTTCTTCGCTAATTCAATTGCGCGCATGTTTACATCAACCATGTGGACTTCTTTTTGAGGGAACGCTTTAGCGATCGCCATTCCGATCGGCCCGTATCCACACCCTACATCTAAAACAGGGCCATCAATTGATGAATCTTCATAGGTTTCAATCAATAAACGAGAACCAAAGTCAATATCGCCTTTGCTGAATACGCCGGAGTCTGTCTGGAAATGGAACTTCTCGCCTCGCAATGTATTCGTCCATTCTTGAGGATTACTTGTTGTTTGGGGATTTTTAGAATAATAATGCTGGGACATGAATAGCCCTCCTTACCATAATCAACTTACCGCAAAATCTTCAGCCGATTTAAATAATAAAAAGAAGAAAAAGCCCGTCGGTATAAACTGACGAGCTTTCTTTCTTATTCATAAGTTGATGAAATTATTTAACTTCTACTGAAGCGCCAACTTCTTCAACTTTAGCTTTGATTTCTTCAGCTTCTTCTTTAGAAACGCCTTCTTTAAGAGCTTTAGGAGCTTCGTCAACTAGAGCTTTAGCTTCTTTCAAGCCTAGGCCAGTAACTTCGCGTACCACTTTGATAACTTTGATTTTTTGGTCTCCAGCAGAAGCTAGGACTACATCAAATTCAGTTTGCTCTTCAGCAGCAGCACCGCCAGCAGCAGCTGCAGCAACAGGAGCAGCAGCAGTTACGCCGAACTCGTCTTCGATTGCTTTTACTAGGTCGTTAAGTTGAAGAACTGTCATTTCTTTGATTGCGTCTAAGATTTGTTCTTGTGTCATTATAGTTTCCTCCTATGGAAAGTTGATTTTTTTGTCGTGCTTATCCGGCTAACTTATTAAGCGCCTTGTTCTTCTTTGCTGTCTGCAACTGCTTTTGTAATCGCAGCAAAGTTGCGGACTGGGGCTTGTAGTACGCTGAGTAGCATAGAAAGTAGACCTTCGCGTGATGGAAGTTCTGCCAATGCTTTAATATCGTCAGCAGATGATACAGTGCCTTCGATGATACCCGCTTTGATTTCAAGCGCTTCGTTCTTTTTAGCGAAATCGTTGATGATTCTCGCTGGCGCTACTACGTCTTCGTTAGAAAACGCAATGGCGTTTGGTCCTGTAAAGTGTTCGTTGATTGCTTCAAGTCCGTGCATTTCAGTAGCACGGCGAGTCATTGAGTTTTTGTAAACTTTGAACTCAACGCCTGCTTCACGAAGCTGTTTACGAAGTTCTGTTAATTGGGCAACGTTCAAGCCGCGGTAATCCACAACTACAACCGAAGCTGCGGCTTCGAATTTGTCAGCGATCGTTTGCACAACAACTTTTTTCGTTTCAACTGCTTTTCTCATTTTGGCACCTCCTATAGATTTTCATTCGTACCGTTCGTCCATAAGAAAAGCCTCTGGTCTTTACAGACACAGAGGCATAAGTTCAGCATCAAAAAGATGGGTACTGAATTCATCATGTCCTCGGCAGGGATAAATTAAGCGGCTCGCGCCCCTGCTGTCTGCGGTACAAATATGCATTTTACAACTACGCTATTGTAGCAAGTGTAAAATGATCTGTCAACACTTAAATTACTTAGCTACGCTGTTTGTATCTACTTTTACAGCAGGTCCCATTGTAGTTGTAACGTTAAGTGATTTGATGTAAGTTCCTTTAGCAGCCGACGGCTTCGCTTTCACAACTACATCGTAAATCGCTTCTAAGTTTTCAGCCAATTGGCTGTCTTCGAAAGAAACTTTCCCAATTGGTGCGTGGATGATACCTGATTTATCTGCACGGTATTCCACTTTACCAGCTTTGATTTCTTGAACAGCTTTCGTTACATCAAATGTAACTGTGCCTGTTTTAGGGTTTGGCATTAAGCCTTTTGGTCCTAATACGCGTCCAAGTTTACCAACTTCACCCATCATATCAGGAGTTGCAACGATCACGTCGAAGTCAAACCATCCTTGTTGGATTTTTTGGATATATTCAGCATCGCCTACGAAATCTGCACCTGCTGCTTCAGCTTCTTTAAGTTTTTCGCCTTTAGCGAAAACCAATACGCTTTGCGTTTTACCAGTTCCGTTTGGAAGCACTACTGCTCCGCGGATTTGCTGGTCGTTCTTGCGCGTATCAATTCCAAGACGGAAAGCTACTTCTACTGTTGCATCGAAGTTGACTGTGCTTGCTTTTTTCGCAAGTTCAATTGCTTCTTTAGCATCGTACAATTTTGAACGATCGATTAATTTTGCTGCTTCTTGCAGCTTTTTGCCTGTTTTAGCCATTTTGAAATGTCCTCCTTGTTGTGGTCTAGCGGTCTTGAACCTCCCACGATTAAAGGCTGCGCGGTTCTGGTGAACACGCGCAACCCATCCAAAAACAACTACTGTATTAGTCTTCGATTGTAATGCCCATGCTGCGAGCAGTACCTTCAACCATCAACATTGCAGCTTCAACTGAAGCAGCATTTAGATCTGGCATTTTAGTTTCTGCGATTTCGCGAACTTGGTCGCGTTTCACAGTCGCTACTTTATTGCGGTTCGGTTCGCCTGAACCTGATTCGATACCAGCTGCTTTTTTCAATAGAACAGCAGCGGGTGGAGTTTTCGTAATGAATGTAAATGAACGGTCTTCAAATACCGAAATCTCAACCGGAATGATCAATCCTGCTTGTTCAGCAGTACGTGCGTTGAACTCTTTACAGAAGCCCATGATGTTAACACCTGCTTGACCCAATGCTGGACCAACCGGCGGCGCTGGATTAGCTTTTGCTGCAGGGATCTGCAATTTTACAACTTTAATCACTTTTTTAGCCACGAAACACACCTCCTTAAGTCCGTGATGTGGTAATAGGGTTTCCCCTCCCACTCAATATCTGTCTGTCAACTTTGTTGATAGAATTAGCTAAATTGTACAAATTGTCCTATGACAGTCTGACCTATGAAATAATACCACTTCTTCGCCATAATAGCAAGCGGCTTTTATATTTTTTGAACCTGCTCGAAGTCGAGTTCCATTTTTGTCTCCCTGCCGAAGATATCGATGGAAACTTTTACTTTGCCTTTTGTTTCATCAATTTCTTCCACTTTGCCTTGGAAACTCGCGAATGGCCCTTCCATGACTTCGACGACATCGGATACGGCAAAGTCAATGTCCACTTTGCGCGCTGTCATGCCCATCTGTTTCAAGATGAACTCGACTTCCTCATCCAATAAAGGCGTCGGTTTCGCGCCTCCGCCTGATGAACCGATAAATCCAGTGACACCCGGTGTATTTCGGACAACATACCAAGACTCATCTGTCATGATCAATTCCACTAAAACGTATCCCGGGAAAGTTTTGCGCATCACTGTGCGTTTTTTTCCGTCTTTAAAATCTGTTTCCTGTTCTTCAGGAATGATGACGCGGAAGATTTTATCTTGCATGCCCATTGTTTCTACGCGTTTTTCCAAGTTTGCTTTTACTTTATTCTCATAACCTGAATACGTGTGTACCACATACCAATTTTTTTCCATAATCGTGCGGACTAGACGTCCATCCCTCCTTTTTTTGCCAAATGAAAAAACCCGTTCTCTAAGAATGACGGGCTATTTTTTATGCGTTATTCTTGTTGAATACCTAAAATCAAAGTGCCAAGAACCAACGGAATAATTCCGAGATGCCAGTATCGACTAATGCGAAGAAAAGAGCCATAAAGATTACTGTAGAAAGAACTACGATTGTATAGCGAGTCAGTTCTTTGCGCTTTGGCCAGCTTACTTTTCTCATTTCCGAAACGACATTTTTAAAGAAACCACCAATGTTGCCCATTGTTTTAAAAACCTCCGACTTTCAAAATTACTCTATATCGTCCGGCATTCAATTAAAATTCATAAGGTTTGTTGATGCACGGTATGCCCATTGCAGTGAGCACAGAATTTTTTGAGTTCCAAACGTGTACTGCGCCCTTCTTTCGAAGGTACCGTATAATTACGGGAAGCACATTTCGAGCAGCTTAAAACCATTTTTTTAGCCATTTTTCTCACCCTATTCGAGTTTGCAGCTTTTTCAAGGTTATCACCTTAAAACGGAGCTGTCAACTAGGCCTTAGGACATCTGGGTCTCGTCAAATTGAAGATGCCGCTCCAGTTTCCGCTTGACTCGCTGCAGCGCATTATCAATCGATTTGACATGCCGTTCCAATTTATCGGAAATTTCCTGATACGATTGGCCATCCAAGTACAAAGCCAGAACTTCGCGTTCCAAATCACTCAGTACTTCACCCATTTTTTCTTCCATGTACAAAAATTCTTCGTTATTAATCATCAACTCTTCAGGGTCATCGACACCAGTTCCAGTCAAAACATCCATCAACGTCCGATCAGATTCTTCATCGTAAATCGGCTTATCCAAGGAGACATAGGAATTCAGCGGAATGTGCTTTTGCCTTGTTGCCGTTTTGATCGCCGTAATGATTTGGCGAATGATGCACAATTCGGCAAAGGCCCGGAAAGAAGATAATTTATCACTTCGGAAATCGCGGATCGCTTTGTATAAGCCGATCATCCCTTCTTGGATGATGTCTTCCTTATCAGCCCCTATTAAAAAATAGGAACGGGCTTTCATGCGAACAAAATGCCGAAACTTCGTAATCAAAAAGTCCAAGGCTTCGGTATTTCCGCTGTGGACCAAACTGACAAGTTCTTCATCTGTCATTTCTGTGAATCGGTGCGTTTGAACTTGCTCATGATTTACCACGGCTATCCCTCCGGTTGCGTGAACCTCGATAACATCAGTATACAGGAAGAAAAAATTGAGCGTCAACCAGTCATTTCAGTCCACGTCGCCATTTTTCGAAAATTTCTGCCACTTCTTCAGATAGATGAATTTTGGAAAATGCCCGCTGTTCTTGAATTTCTTTCACTTTCTTCGAAATATTCCGTTGAATTTCTTCCATCTCAATTTCCAATTCCCTGGCTGAAATGCGAAGAGCTCCTTTGCCAAAAATAACCCGCTGTTCCGTTTGATCGGAAGTGGCGACATAAATTTGGTCTCTGCGGCTGCTTAGGCTCGTTGCCAATTTTTCAATCCGTTCATCTGCCGTCTCACTTTCCCGCGTAAAGATGACCTCAACTTCATGGTGCCTATTCTTGGCTTCAATCCCCGGGACCAGATGGGCATCAAAAATGATGATGACGCGCCAACCCTTGTAACTTTTATATTCAGCCATCCGTTCAATTAACCGGTCTCTGGCATCTACCAGTTTATCTTTTTTTAATTCTCTTAGTTCCACCCAGTCTCCAATGATGTTATAGCCATCAACCAGCAGAATATCCATGGAATCACCCGAGTGGATGGCGCTTTCGATAAACTTCATACATCAATAAACTTGCAGCCACTGACGCATTAAGGGATGTAACGTGTCCAATCATTGGCAGCTGGTAAAGGAAATCACATTTATCGCGCAAGATCCGGCTCATGCCTTTTCCTTCACTTCCAATAATGACGGCAAGCGGCAAGCCTGCATCCATATTGCGGTAATCCGTCGACTCTTTTGCATCCGTCCCCGCAATCCATACGCCGCGTTTTTTCAATTCGTCTACCGTTTGGGATAAATTGTTGACGCGCACGACCGGCACGTGTTCAATAGCACCCGTGGAAGACTTGGCAACAACAGCTGTCAGGCCCACAGCACGGCGTTTCGGAATCACGATGCCGTGTACGCCGATTGCATCCGCTGTCCGCATGATCGATCCCAAGTTATGCGGATCTTCCAATTCATCAAGAATTAAAAAGAACGGATCTTCCGAGCGCGCTGCCGCTGCTTCGAATAAATCATCCAATTCTGCGTAATTATAAGCAGCCACGGCTGCCGCGATTCCCTGGTGGTTCGAATCCGTCAACCCGTCCACTTTCTTTTTCGGCACGAATTGAACCAGGACTCCTTTTTCTTTTGCCAATTGCAGCAATTCCGTGATCCCTTTTTTCTGGACGCCTTCGGCAATCCAGATTTTATTGACGTCCCGGTCTGCGCGCAAAGCTTCCAGTACGGGGTTTTTGCCACCGATAATTTCCGGTGCTAGTTCCTCAGTCATTTGATCGCTCCTCTCAGCTCTTCTATTGTGTCAATCGCATAGGCGATGATTTCATCCGTCCGGTCTTGCTCGCCTTTTAAATAAAGCCACCCAAGCACTGCTTCAAAAGCGGTGCTGAAATTATAGGTTTGGACATCGGTGTTTTTCGGCACCGATCCTGATTTCGCATTGCGCCCTCTTCTCATGACAGCCAGCTCCGCCTCGGTTAAAAACGCTTCATCTGTCATTTTCTTTAAGACACCGGCCTGCGCTTTTGCCGAAACAAAGGTCGTGGCTTGGCGATGCAGAATATTGGGTTTAACGCGTCCAGAACGCAGCAGATGTTCGCGCACCGCCTGCTCATACACGGCATCGCCCATATAAGCGAGTGCCAGCGCGTTCAGCTGGTCAACGTCCTGATTCCGTAAAACGTTCACGCCCTTACCCCCTTTTCCAACGCGTGCCTTGCGCCGTATCTTCTAAAATGATGTTTTTCTCTTTGAACAAGTCCCGGATTTCATCCGCTCGCGCAAAATCGCGGTTCTTGCGGGCTTCGATGCGTTCTGCAAGCAACGCTTCCACTTCGGCATCCAATAATTCTGCTTCCTGTTTGAACGGCAATCCCAACACGCCGGCCAATTCGCCGAATAACGCGATGAATGCTTCCAGCACTTCCGTGGAAGTTTGTTTTTCCAATAAATACGTATTGGACAACCGCGATAAATCAAAGAGTTTTGAAATCGCATTTGCTGTATTGAAATCGTCATCCATCGTTTCCACAAACTCTTCTTTGATGGCATTCATTTTCGACAGCCAAATATCCGTATGGTCCCCAAGGCCTGCCGACGTTTCCAACCGATGCTTCAAGTTTGCATAAGCCGTCCGAAGCCGCTCAAGTCCAGCAATGGCATCTTCCACCAATTGCTGCGAATAATTGATCGGGTGGCGATAATGGACAGACAGCATGAACATGCGAAGTACCTGCGCATCCAATTCTTTTAAAATGTCATTGACCAAAACAAAGTTATTCAGTGATTTCGACATTTTTTCATTGTCGATATTGATATAGCCGTTATGCATCCAGTAGCGGGCAAACGTCTTGCCCGTGTAAGCTTCAGACTGGGCAATTTCATTTTCATGGTGCGGGAACGTTAAATCCTGTCCGCCTGCATGAATGTCGATCGTATCGCCGAGATGCTCGCGCGCCATAACTGAGCATTCGATATGCCAGCCTGGACGCCCTTTGCCCCAAGGACTTTCCCACGAAATTTCGCCCGGTTTCGCCGCTTTCCATAAAGCGAAATCCAAGGCATCTTCTTTCTTATCGCCCGTCTCAATCCGCGCGCCCACCTTCAATTCATCGACCGATTGATGCGACAATTTTCCGTAGCCTTCGAATTTGCGCGTGCGGTAGTAAATATCGCCTTGCGATTCGTAGGCATAGCCCTTTTCCACAAGCGCTTCGATAAAATCAATGATTTGCGGCATATGGTCCATGACGCGCGGATGCACATCCGCTTCGTCGCAGCCCAGCGCTTTCGTATCTTCAAAATAAGCTTGGATAAAACGTTCAGCGATTTCCGGAACTTCCACGCCGAGTTCATTGGCAGCTTTAATCAGTTTGTCATCAACATCCGTAAAGTTGGAGACATACGTAACGTCATAGCCGCGGTAAGCCAAGTAACGGCGAACCGTGTCATAGACAATAACCGGACGCGCATTGCCGATGTGAATGTAGTTATAGACAGTCGGACCGCACACATACATTTTTACTTTTCCCTCTTCTAAGGGAATAAATGCTTCTTTTTGACGCGATAGCGAATTAAAAATTTGAATTGCCATTCCGTTGCCCTTCTTTCTTTTATGCGTTTTTTAATCGTTCAATTTCCTGCTTCAGTTCCGCTATTTTCATTTCCATGCTTTCGCATTTATCCATCATCGGATCCGGCATGTCTTGATGATTCAGATCGGGCTTTACTTTCACGCCGTCCTGGATCACCACTTTTCCCGGAATCCCGACAACTGTCGCATTTGCCGGAACGCTTTTCAGCACAACGGAGCCGGCGCCGACTTTTGAATTTTCGCCAACTACTATGGAGCCAAGGACTTTTGCGCCTGTGGCAACCAACACATTGTCTTCTAGCGTCGGATGGCGTTTGCCGCGCTCTTTTCCCGTTCCTCCAAGTGTGACGCCTTGATACAAGGTGACATTGTCGCCGATGATACACGTTTCACCGATGACGACCCCCATGCCATGGTCAATAAAAAATCGGCGGCCGATCACCGCTCCTGGATGGATCTCGATGCCGGTGAAAAAACGGCTGATCTGCGAAATAGCGCGGGCAATGAAAAACAATTTCTTCTTAAAGAAAAAATGCGCTAAGCGGTGCGCCCAAATGGCATGCAGCCCGGAATAGGTCAAGATGACTTCCAAGTAGCTTCGGGCAGCCGGGTCCTGCTCAAACACCACATCAATGTCCTCTTTTAAAAATTTCCACATGCTCACTCTCTCCTTTCTTGTGCAAAATAAAAAGCGCCTCTGCCATAAAAATGACAGAGACGCATAATTGCGCGGTTCCACTCTGATTAGAAAGGCGGTTGCCTTTCTCTCTCGAACGCCTTTAACGCAGGCGGTACGTCTGGTCTACTTGATTCGACTCAGCACTCGGAGAGGCATTTCAACGCAGCAGCGGCCCGGATCATTTTCAGCCGGTGATGATCCTCTCTTTGGAGCATGCTGCATTTACTTCTTCTCGTCAACGATTTACTAATAGTAAGTTCATTCTACACGCTTGCCGCCATAAGTCAATTTCTTGCACTCTTTGCAGCTGCCACCCGCTTATGCCTGTGCGAATTTAGCAAGGCGCGCAATGGTTTTTTCTTTTCCTAACAGCGCAATGGAGTCCGGCAATTCCGGTCCGTGCATTTGGCCTGTCGTCACAACGCGGATCGGCATGAATAAATTCTTCCCTTTATGCCCTGTCGCTTTTTGGACCGCTTTGATCGCTGCTTTGATTTCCGCAGGCTCAAATGTTTCCAGGTTCTCCAGCTGCTCGATGAAGGAAGCCATCACTTCCGGCACTTGCTCACCCGCCAGCACTTCTTTCTCTTCTTCGCCGAATGACAATTCTTCTGTGAAGAACAGATCCGAAATCTCTGTAATCTCAGCACCGTAGCTCATTTGATCGTGGTACAAAGCAATCAGCTTTTCAGCCCAAACTGTTTGTTCTTCCGATAATTGTTCAGGCAATTTGCCTGCTTTCTGCAAATGAGGAAGCGCGAGCTTCACCACTTCTTCAAGCGGCATTTGCTTAATGTACTGGTTGTTCATCCACATCATCTTTTGCTTATCGAACATCGACGGCGATTTCGAAAGGCGGCTTACATCAAAGATGCGGATCAATTCCTCTTTCGAGAAAATCTCTTCTTCCCCTTCTGGAGACCAGCCAAGCAAAGCAAAGAAATTAAACAAAGCTTCTGGAATATAGCCAAGGTCTTTGTATTGGGAGATGAACTGTAGAATCGACTCATCGCGCTTCGACAATTTTTTGCGATCTTCGTTGATGATAAGCGTCATATGGCCGAACGATGGGTAATCCCAGCCAAACGCATCGAAAATCATCATTTGCTTCGGCGTATTCGATAAATGCTCTTCCCCGCGGAATACATGGGAGATCTTCATCAAATGATCGTCGATGACTACAGCAAAGTTGTATGTCGGAATGCCGTTGGTTTTCACGAGCACCCAGTCACCCACATCTTTTGATTCGAATGAAACCGGCCCGCGAACCAAGTCTTCAAACGAATACGTGACATCAGCCGGCACTTTCATGCGCAATGTATAAGGCATTCCGGCCGCTTCTTTTTCTGCCACTTCTTCAGCTGTTAAATTGCGGCAAGTTCCGCTGTATTGAGGCGCAGCAATTCCTGCCGCTTTTTGCTCTTCGCGTTCAGCTTCCAATTTTTCAGGCGTACAGAAGCATTTATAAGCTGTTCCTTTTTCGAGCATTTCATCGGCATAGCCTTTGTAAATATCCAAACGTTCCATTTGGCGGTAAGGGCCGTATTCGCCGCCGATATCAACGGACTCATCGTATTCCAAACCAAGCCATTTTAAATTATCCAATTGCGATAATTCGCCTGTTTCGATATTGCGGGCAATATCCGTGTCCTCGATGCGGACGATGAACTTCCCGTTGTTGTGGCGTGCGTATAAATAATTAAAGAGCGCTGTCCGGGCTCCGCCGATATGTAAATGGCCAGTCGGGCTCGGAGCATAACGTACGCGTACTTCTTGTGTCATGTTTTTTCCTCCTAATTGAATAACAGTATGTTCTATTTTATCACTCTGGAGCATCCAGCGGAAGCGGGCGTTTTGTCAATAAGATGACTGCAAGTGCAGCGATCCCTTCTTCGCGTCCAGTGAATCCCAGGTGTTCGGAAGTTGTGGCTTTCACATTCACCTGTGAAATGTCCGCTTCCAATAAACCTGCAATCGACTCGCGCATCTGTTCGATATAAGGAGCCAGTTTCGGTTTTTGTGCAATGACGGTGCAATCGACGTTGCCGAGCTCATAGCCTTGCTCTTTTACGTATTGCCAAATATGCGTAAGCAATTTGCGAGAATCCGCATCTTTGAATTCCGGGTCCGTGTCCGGGAAATGCTTGCCGATATCGCCTCCGCAAATCGCGCCAAGCGCTGCGTCCGTAATGGTATGAAGCAAGACATCTGCATCGGAATGGCCGAGCAGCCCTTTATCATGCGGGATTTCGATGCCGCCTAAAATGAACGGGCGCCCTTCTGCTAATTGATGTACATCATATCCTTGTCCAATTCGAATCATTTCTTTTCCTCCTGTTTCCGGTTCTCTAAAATGGCCTTGCCATAAATCAAATCTTCCGGTGTTGTCATTTTTACATTTTCATAGGTACTTTCCACGATCTCCACCGGATGCCCTAAGCGCTCTACTAACATCGCTTCATCCGTTCCCAAAAAGCCGTCTTTCGCCGCTGCCTGGGCAGCCGCCAAAATCAACTCATACCGAAAAGCTTGCGGCGTTTGAATCATCCACAATTGCTCGCGGTTGACCGTTTCCGTAATGATGCCGTCTCGCGCTTTTTTGATCGTGTCTTTTACCGGTACAGCCGCAATCGCCGCGCCAGAAGCCTGGGCAGTCCCCACCAATTCCGAAATAACGGATGGATCAATGAACGGCCGTGCAGCATCGTGGACCAATACAACGCCACAAGGCGGAATCGCTTCAAGACATGCTCTGACACTGTCTTGCCGCTCCATTCCGCCTTCTGCATAACCATGGACTTTCGTAATGCCATATTGATTGACGCAAGTTTCAATCAGTTCGCGTTCGTCCTTTTTGACTGCGAGCCAAATGCTCTCGCAATTCGGATCCTGCTGGAACACTTCCAAGGTATAAAGGAAAATCGGTTTATTGAAAAGTTCGAGTAATAATTTATTCTTATTTGCCTTCATCCGTTTCCCGCTGCCCGCAGCAGGAAGAACGACTGTATAATTCATATTGCGCCATCCTTTATCCATTCATTGTAATTTGGCGGCCTTCACGCGGTTTCGCAAAAATCATCCGGCCAGCTGAAGTTTGAAGCACACTTGTTACCGTCACATCAATTGCCTGCCCGATAAATCCTTTGCCGTCTTCAATCACAATCATTGTGCCATCGTCCAAGTAAGCAACCCCTTGGTTTTGCTCCTTGCCGTCTTTGATCACAACGACATGCATATCTTCTCCAGGGATTACGACCGGTTTCACCGCGTTTGCCAAGTCATTAATATTCAAGACCGGAACATTATGGAGTTCACAGACTTTATTTAAATTAAAATCATTCGTCACCACTTGTCCGCCCATTTTTTTAGCTGCGCGCATCAGCTTCAAATCCACTTCACTGACTTCATCAAAACTTTCTTCCGTAATCATAATAGCCCCTTCGCGTTCACTTTGAAGGCGTTTCAAAATGTCCAATCCACGACGCCCGCGCGTTCTTTTCAAGGTGTCGGAAGAATCGGCAATATGCTGCAGCTCTGATAAGACGAATTGAGGTACAACAAACGTCCCTTCCATAAAGCCAGTCGCCGAAATATCGGCGATCCGTCCATCAATAATGACACTGGTATCAAGCAATTTATAAGAAGTCTTTTCAACAGCTTCTTCGATTTCCGGCTTCTTCGATACCGATAAACGCTGAGGCGTCAGCATCGCGATCATCTCTTCCCGCTTTTGGAAACCAACCTGGAAACCTAAGTACCCCAATACTACCGACAAAATAATTGGAGCAGCTGTCGCAACTACCGGAATATCAATCGTACTCAAGGCAAAACCGATCAAGAAAGCAACAATCAATCCAATGATGAGGCCGACCGTCCCAAACAGCAAATCCGGGGTAGGGGCATGAAGAAGCCTTTCCTCCATCCATTTCATAAATCTGACGATGGCATCCGCAAACAAGAGAGACAAAACAAAAAAGATAAGTGCACCGATCAAAGCAGATGCAATG
The DNA here is from genome assembly GCF_022819085.1 of Planococcus ruber. Lineage (GTDB taxonomy): Bacteria > Bacillota > Bacilli > Bacillales_A > Planococcaceae > Planococcus > Planococcus ruber. Next base: position 59,253 of record NZ_JALHAG010000010.1, read on the forward strand.
GCATTATTGACCCAGGGATTATCGAGAATAGGAATAAGTTCAAAACCATATGGTAAAAATAGAATCCCGACAGTAGCACCAACAAGCAAAAATAACACTTGAATAATTCTTTTTAGCATAGACTCCACCTCCTTTATAATAATTATACACATTTTAATGGCGAAACGCTCTGTTGACCCTTTCAGGGAATCAGCTAAAGAAAAAGGAGGCAATTTGCCTCCTTTATTGTGGGAAAATCTCTTTTAATGCCTCATTCACACTTTCAACGCCAACGACTCGGATTCCTTCCGGATAATCCCATCCTCCAAGGTTCGAAGCTGGAATAATGGCCCGTTTGAACCCTAATTTCGCCGCTTCCTGAACCCGCTGTTCAATACGGGATACCCGCCGGATCTCCCCTGTTAAACCTACTTCACCAATTATACAATCATAAACATTCGGCGCGAGGTCACGGTAACTGGAAACGATGCTCGCAAGTACGGCCAAATCGATCGCCGGTTCGTCCAATTTCACGCCGCCCGCCACTTTGATATACGCATCTTGCGCCTGCAGCAGCATGCCCATCCGCTTCTCAAGCACGGCCATCAAAAGCGATACCCTGTTTTGATCGATCCCTGTAGCCATCCGCTTCGGATAATTAAAGCTTGAAGGCGTGACCAATGCCTGGATTTCAACTAAAATTGGGCGAGTTCCTTCCATGGAAGCTACGACTGTAGAGCCTGCTGCTCCGCTTGAACGCTCTTGAAGAAACAATTCGGAAGGGTTCAGCACTTCTTTCAAGCCGCTTTGCAGCATTTCGAAAATCGCAATTTCATTGGTCGATCCAAAACGGTTTTTGACACTGCGCAAAATCCGGTACGTATGATGGCGTTCGCCTTCAAAATACAACACGGTATCCACCATATGCTCCAAAATTCGCGGCCCTGCAATCTGCCCCTCTTTTGTTACGTGCCCCACCAGGAAAATCGCAATGTTCTTCGTCTTAGCAATCCGCATTAATTCAGCGGTGCTTTCTCGAACTTGCGTCACACTTCCGGGTGCTGACGTTACTTCCGGATGATGCACCGTCTGGATAGAATCGACAATCACAAAATCCGGCGCTACATCTTCTATCGTATGATGAATTAATTCCAAATTGGTTTCTGCATAGATATAAAGCTCCGAAGAGGCCGCATTCAACCGCTGCGCCCGCAACTTGGTTTGGCGAATCGATTCTTCACCGGAAATATACAAAACCCGGCTTCCGCTATTCGCAAGCATCGCAGATACCTGAAGCAGCAAAGTGGATTTCCCGATCCCCGGGTCCCCACCGATCAATACAAGCGACCCCGGAACAATCCCGCCACCGAGCACACGGTTTAACTCTTCAAGTTCCGTTTCGACACGCGGCTCTTCTTTTGTTTCAATGGCGTTAATGGAAACCGCTTTTTGCGGAACGGCAGCCGAATGCTGAAATGCTCCTCGCGTCCCTTTAGGTGCAGCCACTTCCACCTCTTCCACCATCTGATTCCATTCTCCGCAGCCTGGACATTTCCCCATCCATTTAGCTGACTCATAACCGCACGACTGGCATACAAACTTCGTCTTTTTCTTAGCCATGGGTACCTCCTTTTCCAAATAAAAACGCTCGCCGATTTTTCGGCGAGCGGAAAATTCATCTTACTTTACTTCCGTAACCGCTTCTTTAGTGCGAACAACAAATTCGTCGTTCTCCACATCAAATACAATGCGTTGACCGGCAATAGCTGTGCCTTTTAACAGTTCTTCAGACAAACGGTCTTCTACATATTTTTGAAGTGCACGGCGAAGAGGTCGTGCCCCGTATTCAGGATCATACCCCTCTTTGGCTACTTTTTCAAGCGCAGCGTCTGTCAGTTCCAAATCAATGTTTTGTTCTTTCAAACGCTCTGTTAATTGCTTAGACATCAAAGTAACAATCTCACGAAGGTTCTCTTTCTCAAGAGAATGGAAGACGATCATATCGTCAATACGGTTCAAGAATTCAGGACGGAAGGCTTTCTTCAATTCTGCCAACATTTTGCCCTTCATGTCTTTATAATCCGTTTTCGCATCTTCTAAATTGAAACCAACGTATTTATTGTATTTCAATTCTTCTGCCCCGACGTTAGACGTCATGATGATGACGGTATTGCGGAAGTCGACTCGACGTCCTTTGGAATCCGTCAAACGTCCATCTTCAAGCACTTGCAACAGAATATTGAAGACATCCGGATGCGCTTTTTCAATTTCATCGAGAAGAACGACCGAATAAGGTTTTCTGCGGACTTTCTCCGTCAATTGGCCTCCTTCTTCATAACCGACATAGCCTGGAGGCGAACCGACAAGGCGTGAAGTCGAATGTCTTTCCATGTATTCGGACATATCGATGCGGATCATCGCGTCTTCATCGCCGAACATTGATTCAGCGAGCGCACGCGCAAGCTCCGTTTTACCGACGCCAGTAGGCCCAAGGAAAATGAATGAACCGATTGGACGTTTCGGATCTTTCAATCCTGCACGTGCACGGCGGATCGCTTTAGATATCGACGTTACCGCCTCTTCTTGGCCAATCACACGATTATGCAGAATTTCTTCCAAGTTCAACAATTTATCAGATTCTGTCTGAGCCAATTTCGATACTGGAATGCCCGTCCACATGGAAACAACGGTTGCAATATCTTCCATTGTCACTTCAGACTCTTCTTTGCCTTGCTTTTCTTTCCATTCTTTTTTCGTTTTATCTAATTGATCTTTCAATTTCTGTTCAGCATCACGAAGCGAAGCCGCTTTTTCAAATTCCTGGCTTTGCACTGCTTCATTTTTCTCAGAACGGGCCGCTTCTAACTTCGCTTCCAACTCTTTCAAATCTGGCGGAGTCGTATACGAACGAAGACGGACTTTAGAGCCTGCTTCATCAATTAAGTCAATCGCTTTGTCCGGCAAGAACCGGTCTGAAATATAACGGTCAGACATTTTAGCTGCTGCTTCAATGGCTGCATCCGTAATTTTTACTCGGTGATGCGCTTCGTAGCGGTCGCGAAGCCCTTTAATGATCTGGATTGATTCTTCAACAGTTGGCTCATCTACTTGAATTGGTTGGAAACGGCGTTCTAGCGCTGCATCTTTTTCAATGTATTTACGGTACTCATCTAAAGTCGTAGCACCGATACATTGCAATTCACCGCGTGATAAAGACGGTTTCAAGATATTTGATGCATCGATCGCACCTTCTGCACCGCCAGCGCCAATTAATGTATGGAGCTCATCAATGAACAGAATTACGTTGCCCGCTTGGCGAATTTCATCCATCACTTTTTTCAAACGGTCTTCAAATTCACCACGATATTTTGTACCTGCGACAACTGTACCCATATCCAAAACCATTACGCGTTTGTCGCGCAAAGTTTCCGGTACTTCATTATTGACGATCTGTTGCGCCAATCCTTCAGCAATAGCTGTTTTACCGACGCCAGGCTCCCCGATCAAGACCGGGTTGTTTTTCGTGCGACGGCTCAATACTTCAATCACACGCGTAATTTCTTTGCTTCGCCCAATTACCGGATCTAGGCTGCCTTCACGTGCGACTTGAGTCAAATCGCGTGCTAAGCCATCTAGTGTTGGCGTATTTGCAGAAGCATTTGGGCTGCTTCCTGTAGATGCTTGTTCATTGCTGCCTAAAAGCTGCAAGACTTGCTGGCGTGCCTTATTCAAGCTGACGCCGGCATTTCCTAGAACACGCGCTGCTACTCCTTCACCTTCACGGATCAATGCCAACAGCAAATGCTCCGTTCCAATGTAAGAATGGCCGAGTTTACGGGACTCATCCACTGAAAGCTCAATGACTTTTTTCGCTCTCGGGGTATAGTGAACAATCGGTCCAACATCTTTCTCACCAACGCCAACTAATTCTTTTACCCCTTCTTCGATCAATTGCGTATTTACTTCAATCGCTTCCAGCGCTTTTGCAGCAATGCCGCCGCCTTCGCGAATTAACCCTAATAGGATATGCTCAGTACCAATTGACTCGTGTTTCATGCGAATCGCTTCTTCTTGGGCTAATTGAAGAACTTTTTGTGCGCGTTGTGTAAATCGATTAAACATCATGCAAAATCCTCTCCTCTGTTGTTAGTAACATCATCATTATTTAAACGGTCCCGAAACAGTTTTGCACGGGCGTAGTCTCTTTCCTTCGGTTGCAGCGGCTTATCAGAATAGCGCTGCAAAAATGCAGGCTGCATAAAGATCATCAATTCATTGAGTATCGACATATCCATGCCTTCAATCATTTTCAGATCAATTCCAAGACGCACATCCGAAAGGCAAGTGGCTGCTTCTTCGGTTGTCAGCATTCTTGCATGGGTCAGTGTACCAAGCGACCGGTAGATACGGTCTTCCAGAACCACTGGTGAGTTGCTTAAAATAGCCTCCCTAGCACGGCGCTCTTGCTGAATAATTTGGTCCGTCATGTTTTCAAGATCTTGCAAAATCTCGTATTCTGACTTTCCTAAAGTAACTTGGTTGGAGATTTGATAAACATTTCCTAGTGCTTCACTGCCTTCTCCGTAAATACCTCTTACCACCATTCCTAAACGTGATATCGCTGGAATAATGCGAGTAATTTGGTGTGACATGGTCAAAGCAGGCAGATGGAGCATAACAGAAGCACGCATCCCAGTCCCTGTATTCGTTGGGCAACTGGTCAGATATCCATACTGTTCATGAAAAGCATAAGATAAATGTTTTTCAAGTAAAGAATCCAACTCATTTGCCCGTTGATAAGCATCTTGTAAATGAAAACCCGATTGCAGGCTTTGAATGCGCAAATGATCTTCTTCATTTACCATAATACTGAGTTCCTCATTTTCCGATATCAATACCGAACCTGAATGGGTACCTTTTGCTAAATAAGGGCTTATCAAATGTTTCTCCACTAAAACTTCTCTTTCCAATTGCGGGGTTTCTTGAATACTAATATGAGTAAAGGAATGTTTCAATTCTTTTCCCTTATCAAGCAATACTGCAGAGATTTCTTTATCTACTTTTAATGCTTCATCTTCTGTATACGCATATGGAAATTTAAAATTATTTAAATTTCGTGCTAAGCGAATTCGAGTACTCATCGCAATATCGACATTTTCACCATCATTGGACATCCAACTGCTGGCTCTTGGTTGAAGAAAACGCTCAATTGCCATCAGAAGCACCTCCCTCAAGCTGAACATTCAGAGCCTTTACTTGGTCTCTTAATCTGGCAGCCTCTTCAAAATTCTCCTGCTCAATTGAAAATTTCATTTGCTTGCGCAACTCTTCAATTTCTTTTTTAATTTTTAAGGTGCTTCCGTAAGAAGCGGGTATTTTACCAGTATGCTCACTATTTCCGTTATGAAGTCTTTTAAAGATCTCATCCAGTTGGGACTCGAATACCTCATAGCAGTCAGCACAACCAAACTTGCCTAACTTTAAAAACTTGTTAAATGTAAATCCACAGGATGGGCAAACAGCGACTTCTTTTTTTATTGGACTGGGCGAAGTTTGCTGGTTTGGAAACCAATTCGTGAGTAATTGGTTTATGGCTAAAGGATCTTGCTCAAAAACAATATTGAAATTATGATTTCCTGCTGCACATACATGGCATAGCTGCCGTTCAGTCAATTGCCCGTTGATATTCTGTTTAACTATGACAGAAGCGGGACGCTCACCGCATTGATCGCAAATCATATTACCACTCCTTACAAGTTCGGCTGATGCTTTAAAGTAAATAACATAGCTATTAAAATTCTTGCCCTAATTTCATCGCGGACTGGCAAAGGCATAAGCAATGTTGATCGGTCAACTGCACTCAATATCAAGTTGGCTTCTCGCTTAGAGATAATCTCTTCATCAAGCAACCGAAAAACAATATCTTCTGCCATACTTTGGGTAGCACCTTGCTTTAATCGTTCAATAATCTCAGCAATAAAATCTGCTTTTTGATGAAAACGAATCCGCTTAATTCGAATATATCCGCCGCCGCCTCTTTTGCTTTCAACAATATACCCACGATCTACAGTAAAACGAGTATTTATAACATAATTAATTTGCGAAGGAACACATTGGAATTTTTGAGCAACTTCACTACGCTTTATTTCAATATGTTCTCTATCGCTTAATTCGATAACTTCTTTTAAATAACCTTCAATTACATCAGAAATATTCCGCATCGTCATCACCTCTTCGATACTAATATGCCAAAATTGACTTTGACTATATTTGACTTAATTATACACTATCCATTTTATGCATTTCAAATAGTATGATTGGCCGCAAAAATAATTAAAAAAGTCTCGAGAGCAATTCCCGAGACATTAAATAACCTTATTCTTGTTCAAGTATTTTTTTTACGAAGTCTTTTGCGTGGCTCGATGCTGATCTTGTTTCTTCTTCCCGATACTTAGTCGTCCATTTTACACCTTCTCGCCATATTTCTACTACATCACCTTCAGAAACGTTATGTGTAAAATCAGCTACCGGAAAAGTAAAATGTTCTTTCTCTCCATCAATCGAAATAAGTAAAGCTGAGCGTTTATCAATGGTTTCTACCTTATATAAACCTGCTCTCATGATATTCACCTCACTTCAGTTTCCCCGAAATTGCAGATTTTAAGCCTAGATTTTTGAATTGTTAAAATTATTTTATGTTTTTTTATAAAACGCAAAAAAAAGCCGTTACCGGCTACGGTAACGACTTTTCAGGTGCCCAGCGACGTCCTACTCTCACAGGGGGAGACCCCCAACTACCATCGGCGCAAAAGAGCTTAACTTCCGTGTTCGGGATGGGAACGGGTGTGGCCTCTTTGCCATCATCACTGGACTCTTTTTTCAGAGTGACTTGTTCACTCAAAACTGGATAGGCGACATTGAAACGGGTGAAACCGTTGGTTTCCGTAAACAAAGTTGGTTAAGTCCTCGATCGATTAGTATTCGTCAGCTGCACATGTCGCCACGCTTCCACCTCGAACCTATCTACCTCATCGTCTTTGAGGGATCTTACTTGCTTGCGCAATGGGAAATCTCATC
>NZ_JALHAG010000011.1 GCF_022819085.1 Planococcus ruber
CCTCGCAAAAGCCGTTCTCGCGCCGAAGCGCTCGTGACGTCTTTTGTTGACGTTTTGCTGTTCAGTTTTCAAGGTTCATGTTTTAAAATTATGGAGCGGGTGAAGGGAATCGAACCCTCATCATCAGCTTGGAAGGCTGAGGTTTTACCACTAAACTACACCCGCATATCGTATTTTTTTAATCAAGAAAGTATGGCGCGCCCGAGAGGACTCGAACCTCTAACCGCTTGATTCGTAGTCAAGTACTCTATCCAATTGAGCTACGGGCGCAATGCGATATGGTGCGGCCGAGAAGAGTCGAACTTCCACGGGATTTCTCCCACTAGGCCCTCAACCTAGCGCGTCTGCCATTCCGCCACGACCGCCTAAAATTATTTTAGGGACAAATTCTATTATAATACATTACCAACTTGAAGTCAATAACTTTTTTCTTAACTAATTCGCCGTAGATAATAATCTCATTTGGATTGATTCGGTTGATTAAAATGGCTGGGGTACCTGGATTCGAACCAGGGCATGACGGGATCAAAACCCGTTGCCTTACCGCTTGGCTATACCCCAATAAAAATGGCGGTCCCGACCGGGATCGAACCGGCGATCTCCTGCGTGACAGGCAGGCATGTTAACCGCTACACCACGGGACCATTTGGTTGCGGGGGCAGGATTTGAACCTGCGACCTCCGGGTTATGAGCCCGACGAGCTACCGAACTGCTCTACCCCGCGACAATAATATATACGAAGATTTTTCTTACTCGTTGCTTATCTCAGATGACACCTGCATCGGCTGCGCCTGCTTCGGTGTTACTTCGCCGTCTTCGTACGGCTCGTCGCTCTACCCCGCGACAATAATATTTCATTCTTCATTAAAATTCATCTTTCAAAACTTCTCATTAAGTATGTATTTCACAATAACATTCTATGTAAGCTATCTCAAAATGAATGGTGACCCCTACGGGATTCGAACCCGTGTTACCGCCGTGAAAGGGCGGTGTCTTAACCGCTTGACCAAGGGGCCTCAATGGCTCCGAAGGTAGGACTCGAACCTACGACCATCGCATTAACAGTGCGGTGCTCTACCACTGAGCTACTTCGGAATAGTGTTGCAAGAACTGTTTAAGTACTTGTCGACTTTTCTTATTATAAAGAGGTCTACAAGAATCGTCAACACTTTTTTTCATTTCTTTTATTATTTCAGAGAAAGCTTTCCAGAACATCTGCCGCAGCGGTATCTTTCGACATTCATCCGAATTTTCCGAACGTAATTCGCATTGCATGAAATGCACTCGTATACATAGCGCTTGCTTGAGCGAGCGGCTTTCGGGCGTTGAATGGTTGAACAAAAACGCGGCGCTCCGGTTTGCTGCAGCAATTCTCTAAAATCTGCATCGCGATGCTTGTATCCTTTTCCTTCTATATGTAAATGATAATGGCAAAGTTCGTGTTTGATGATTCCTTCCAATTCTGCGAAGCCGAATGTTTCATAAGATTTCGGATTGATTTCGATGTTGTGGGATCTCAGCAAATACCGTCCGCCTGTCGTTCTTAATCGCGCATTAAAACTTCCTTCATGGAGAAATGGTTTTTGAAAGACGCTGTTCGAGATTTCTTTAATCAGTTCTGTCAATTCGTTGTTGGTCATTGTAACTCCCCTATTTCGCTTATTCAAATAAAACAGCCGCCTCCATTTTAACAGGAAGCGGCTGTTTGTACATGAGCATTTCTTAACCTTGTTCAGTTTGTTTCGCTGGCGGCAACATCGTCAAAGCAATGCGCCCCTTGTCTTTTTCAACTTTATCCACCCAGGCGGTCACAATGTCGCCGACTGCAACGACATCGAGCGGATGCTTCACGAATCCTTTTTTCAATTTCGAAATATGGACCAGGCCGTCTTGCTTCACGCCGATATCAACAAAAGCACCGAAGTCTACAACATTCCGAACTGTCCCTTGAACTTCCATGCCCGGAAGCAGATCTTCCATTTTCAAAATATCATTTTTCAATAATGGCTGCGGGAATTCATCACGCGGATCGCGGTTTGGCTTCTTCAACGCATCCAAAATATCTTTCAACGTGATTTCGCCGACTCCCCATTTTTCACTGAGCTCATGTAATTGGAGTTTTTCCAATTTCTCAGATATTCCTGGATTCCCGACTGATTTCTTGTCTTCGCCAACCAGTTCCAAAAGTTTTTCGGCAATGCTATAGCTTTCCGGGTGGATTCCCGTCGCATCCAGCGGATTTTTCCCTTCAGGGATCCGCAGGAAGCCGATTGCCTGTTCATAAGTTTTCGCACCCAAGCGTGGAATCTTCTTCAATTGCGCACGCGATTGGAACCGTCCGTTTTCATCACGCATTTTAATGACATTTTCCGCCACGGTTTTGCTCAGCCCTGCGACATACTGCAATAAAGACGAAGAAGCTGAGTTGACGTTTACTCCAACTTGGTTAACTGCCGTCTCCACTACAAAAGTCAATTGATCTGCCAATTTCTTTTGCGACACGTCATGCTGGTATTGGCCGACCCCCACAGCTTTCGGATCGATCTTCACCAGTTCCGACAAAGGATCTTGGAGGCGGCGTGCAATGGACGCCGCACTTCTTTCTTCTACTTGAAGGTCCGGAAATTCTGCACGGGCAATATCGGATGCCGAATAAACGCTCGCTCCCGCTTCATTGACGATCACGTAGGAAATGTCCGCTCCAGTTTCCGCGATGAAATCTGCTACGAATTGCTCCGTTTCGCGTGAAGCCGTACCATTCCCGATGGCCATAATTTCAATTGGGTACTTTGAAACTAAACGCTGCATCGTCTTTTTTGCTCCCGCTTGATCATTTTTTGGCGCATGCGGATAAATTACGGCAACTTCAAGAAGCTTACCGGTTTCATCAATGACAGCCAGTTTGCAGCCTGTGCGGTAGGCTGGATCGACGCCAAGCACCATTTTATTTTTCATCGGCGGCTGCAGCAATAAATTCCGCAAGTTTTCAGCGAAAATATGAATGGCCTGCGTTTCTCCCTTTTCATTCAACTCGGTGCGGATTTCCCGTTCCACAGAGGGCTGGATCAACCGTTTGTAGCTGTCTTCAATTGCAGCTCCTACCACTTCCGTCGAAGGACCAGACGTTTCGATCCATTTGTTTTTCATCAACGTGAGGATCCGGTCAACAGGCGGGTTGATTGCTACTCGCAGCACCTCTTCTTTTTCTCCGCGGTTAATCGCCAAAATCCGATGCGGCACAATTTTTTGAATGGCTTCTTCGTATTCATAGTACATTTCAAAAACTTGCTTCTCGTCTTCATGGTTCTTTTTAGCAGCGGTCGAAATCTTCCCATCTTTTCTCGTCATGTAGCGGACTTTTTCGCGGATATCCGCATCATCTGCAAATAACTCCGCCAAAATGTCTTGCGCGCCTTGGATTGCTTCTTCTGCTGTCGCCACTCCCGCTTCTTCGCTGACAAATTCCTTCGCCTTCTTCATCACATCTTCGCGGGAAAAAGTCATGAGCCAATCCGCTAACGGCTGCAGCCCTTTTTCTTTTGCAATTGTCGCTTTTGTACGGCGCTTTTGTTTGAAAGGGCGGTATAAATCTTCTACACGCTGAAGAACCGTCGCTTGCTGGATCGCTTTCTCCAATTCCTCAGTCATTTTCTCTTGCTCCGTAATCGAACGGATGACTTCAACTTTCCGCTGCTCCAGGTTTTGGATATATGTATAGCGGTCATCGATCGCTTTAATCTGTACTTCGTCGAGTGACCCTGTCGCTTCTTTTCGGTACCGTGCGATAAACGGCACGGTATTGCCGTCTTCGATTAAGTCGATGACTTGGGCTACCTGATTCGGGCGTACCCCTGTTTCTTTTGCAATCATTGCATGGATTTGCTGCATTTCCATTCCAGACACTTCCTTTCATTTCGTAAAAAGCCGTCCATTCTGCTGGTTTCATCCGCTTATCTGCGGCTAATGCCCTTCTCTATTTTAACACAGAAAAAAGAAGCCTCCTCATTTGAGTAGGCTTCCTGCTATAAACGTTGCGTCATCTCCAGTTTCGATTGACCGCAAAATATCGTAGTAAAGGCGCTCCGGAATCCCGGCTTGGCGCATCATCGCTTTTGGGTTTCTTAACTCGACTCCATCTGAATGAATCAAGAATAAATCATCTTCTACATAAGTGTAGAGCTGGGTACGCAATTTTTGCGGGCGGCCGGATAGATATCCCATGACCGGCAACGGATAAATCATCTCATTTGTACCTTTTCGGTAAAGGTAAAAACGGATATTTCCCACACAGCTATATTCCAACGTCTTTTTCTTAAAATCGACTTTGAATATCGCGACAGCTGCCCCGCGTTTTTGCACCATTAATTTATTGAATCGCTGCATAAGCTCATCAATCGTTTCATGGTGATATTCTTTTAAAATTTGCGGAATGACTTGTGACGATTCACGCGCCACCGGGCCATTCCCCAATCCATCGGCTATGGAGCAAATGAAATAATCATCCGTCAATACAGTATGATAGCTGTCTCCGGACTCATAATTCCCTTTTTTTGCTTCATTGAAGATACAGGCCTCTACGAAACTATGCTGAATTTTCTCCACTAGGAAACTCCACCAGCTGCTAAAATCGCTTCCTGCAGCTTCTTAATGGCTTTTCGCTGCAATCGGGAAACGTGCATTTGCGAAATTCCTAACTTGTCTCCAGCTTCTTTTTGGCTCAGCTGCTCTATGTAGGTGTATTGGATGATCTGCTTTTCCCGTTCTGAAAGCACATTCATCGCATTTGCTACAAGCATGCGCTGATCCACTTTTTCATAGCCATCATCCTCTTGTCCAACCACGTCAAATAACGTGACGGTGCTGCCATCGGAATCGGCTTCGAGCGAATGGTCCATGGATAAGGCCTGATAGCTTTTCCCCATCTCCATCGCTTCTAGCACGTCATCTTCATCTACGTCCAAGTATTCTGCAATTTCCCAAACTTGCGGGGAACGCTGAAGTTCCCGGGTCAGCACTTCTACCGTTGATTTGATGCGCGGCCCTAATTCCTTGATACGGCGGGGCACATGGATAGCCCACGTCTTGTCGCGCAGGAACCGTTTGATTTCACCGATGATTGTCGGTACTGCAAAGGCTTCAAAGCTTCTGCCGAATGAAGGATCATAGCGCCGGATGGCTCCCAAAAGGCCCAGCATTCCCACTTGTGCAATGTCTTCGTGGTAAGATTTTCCATTTGAATATTTACGTGCAATTGATTCGACTAAACGTTTGTAATTCAAAACAAGATTTGTTTGGGCTTCTTCATCTTCCGTCTTCTGATAAGCCTCGATCCATTCAAGCACCTGCTCTTTGGTCGGCTGATTAGGATGAGATCGTTTCGACATCCTCTTCCACCTGCTCTCCTCCAACATACTTTGTCATGAAGACCGTAACGCCTTCTTGATGATGGACTTTTACTTCATCCATTAAGGTTTCGATCAAGTACAGGCCAAGACCTCCTTCACGGAGAAACGCGCCTTCTTCTTGATCATGGTAAGGGCCAACTTTCGCCTTTGTTTCTTCAAAATCGAAACTTTGTCCATGGTCTGCCACCATGATTTCGATTTTATCGCTGTACAAAGCGCAGCCAATGACTACTTCGCCTTCTTCACCTTCAGTATAAGCATGTTGAACAGCATTTGTTACTGCTTCGCTTGAAGCGATCTTCAAATCTTCAATATCGTCAAACGAAAAGCCGATGCGGCTTGCCAAACCAGAGATGGTCAGTCGTGCCACGCCGACATATTGAGATTTCGCCGGCACTCTCATTTCAACATAATCGAAAGGACGCATATTAATTACCACCTTTTCCAGCGGATTCGATATCCATGATTTCGCCTAGCCCCGTAATATCGAATAGCCGTTTTAGCCGAGATGAGAGCCCTTTTAGCTTAACGTGTCCGCCTTTAGCATTCACAGATTTATAAAATGCTACAAAAACTCCAAGCCCCGTACTATCCATATAATCAACGTCGGAAAGATCCAACACTGCTTTCAATCCATCTTGGTTTTGATATGCTTCTAATTTCTCCCGTAATACTGGCGCTGTATGCGCATCGATTTCGCCGCGGATAAAGCCAGTCAGGTTATTATCTATTTCTTCTAAGTTAACTTGAATATTCATCTTTTTTGACACCCCGTTTTTCTTTAATTCACAGGCATTTAAAAAAGCCATCGTAAGTGTATTTACCCCAATGACTCTTCACGTAAACCTGATTAGACTTTTTTATAGATGACTAGCGTGAAATCATCCCTTAATTCTGCATTTTGCATGCGTTCGAGTTCATCGTAGACAAATTGCACAATCCTCTGGGCAGGTTCATCTTTTTTCTGGTCAATCAATTCGAAAATGACTTCCCGTTCGATAAACCCTTCATCCGTCCGGCCTTCCGTTACCCCATCAGTCATCATGATCACCAGATCATCTTTTTCCAATTGGACGGTATGCTGTTCGTATGAAGCTGCCGGGGAAACACCCAGCAAGAGCCCTTTGGCATACAATTCTTCAAAGCTATTCGATTTTGCACGGTATAAGATAGCCGGCTCATGCCCAGCTGAACCATAGGTAAGCGTCGAGTCATTCGAATCGTATTTCCCGTAGAACATGGAAACGAACATAGAATCGTCAATGCTCTTTTCGACTACCCGGTTGATGACCCCGAGCACTTCTTTTGGATCTGCCGGAGAATTATTCAAGCTATCCATCCCAAATTTCACCATGGACATACAAAGTGCAGCCGGCAAACCTTTGCCAATAACATCTGCAACTGCAATTCCCGCATGGCCTTCCGAATCACTGATGAAGTATATGTAATCGCCGTTCATCTTGCGTGCCGGAATTGAAAGCAGACCGATATCAAGCCCCGCTAAAGCAGGCATCGGTGTTTTCAACAAAGTTTCCTGCACATTGGCGGCTAAATCCATTTCCACTCGCAGTTCTTCTTGCCGCTGCAAAAGACTTTGCCTTTCTTGAAGCGCTAATCCATAGTTAATCATCATTTCAATCAGAAAATCAAAGGAATGCCATACAAACTCTGGCAATTCCCCGTATATTTCCTGCATGGCCGCTTTGTGCACACTGATTACTTCTTCTGGCGAAATGTTCTCAGAAATCAATTGACGGCTAAAATTCTGGCCAACGTAGAGATTCTGCTCCGACTGTCTTTGCATATATTGGTTTAAAATTTCTTTGTATTGATTTTCAATCTTTTGAACCATTATGCGCTCCTCCTATCGAAGCCATTTTGTTGCTCTTATATCTGTCCCTTCGCCTGGAATCGTTTCGATTCTGAACTCATCCATTAAACGTTTGACACCCGGCAGCCCGGCACCAAGCCCTCCCGACGTTGAGAAACCATCTTCCATCACTTTTCTGATATCCGGAATCCCCGGTCCTTGGTCGGCGGCGATAATTAAAATCCCTTTCAGGCCGTTCTCTGTTAATTGCTGGATTTCAATTCTTCCTTGTCCAGCATACAAGTAGATATTGCGGGCAAGTTCGCTGATGGCTGTCGTGATCCGCGCTTGATCGACAGTTCCGAAGCCAAGTTCTTTTGCCACATTGCGCCCAAGTTGTCTTGCAGCGACAATATCCCATTCCGTTAAAATTTCCACCGAAGACTGGTTGCTCATTCTTAAGCCTCCAATTCCAGTTGAAGTTTATCCAAACCATTTTCTAGATCCAGTGCTGTCATAACATCTTCTAGTCGAATTCCTAACTCGATTAAAGTGATAGCAACTGCTGGTTGGATACCGGTAATAACCACTCGCGCTCCCATTAGGCTTGACATGCTAATGACGTCCCCTAAGACTTTTGCGATAAATGAATCGATAAAATCGATGGATGTCAAATCGATGACTACTCCACGAGCGCTAGTTTCGTGCAATTTCGTCAATAAATCTTCCTGAAATTGAATGGCTGTCTGATCATCAAGCTCCCATTGGATCGAAACAATTAATGTATCTCTAAGCTTTAAAATTGGAATTCGAAAATTCATTGTTCATCAACCTCCACTATTTTACGATTTGTCCATGCCATCGCCTGCTCTACTCCGCGCTGCAAAGTACTGGTAGTGGTGAATTCATTTAGATTAATCCCAAGCGTCACGATTGTCTGTGCGATTTCCGGACGGATTCCGACTAGCATGCACTTCGCTCCGACAAGACGGACTGCATCAGCCGCTTGAATAATATGGTGTGCGACCATCGTATCGACAACCGGCACTCCTGTAATATCCAGCAGCACAACTTCCGCACGATGTTTGACTACACCTTCAAGCAAATTCTCCATAATCAGTTTTGCCCGCTCCGTATCAATCGTTCCGACCAGAGGCATAACAGACACTTTATCAAAAACAGGTATCAATGAGGCTGATAACTCCTGCAAAGCAATTTTCTGCAGACTGACTGTCCGCTCCCACGTTTTCGAATATGTATCGATCGTGCTGTCCCGGATTGGATTGATCCAATTCGTAAATTCTTTCGAGAAAGCCCGGAAATTGTTTTCATTGATGATTCCCGCATTTTCCATGCCATCGAATACCACTTCTGAAAAATGAGTGATCGCTTTTGTTACAAATGTCATCGACCAGCCGAGACGGACCACTTTCTCCGCAAAATCATTCAAGCGATTTTCATAGGCTTGATGGCTTTCCAACAAATTTGAAACCATCAGATCAGCAAATTCTTTGCTGGTCTGGTTCATTAAATCCGTCGGCATCACTTGAAAAGAACGTTCGTTCTTCTCATTTTTCATAAGTTCCTGCCAACTTGAGATAATCTCGTTGAAATTATCCTGGATATATCCCGCCATTTGTCTATTCATTTTTTTGAAAAACCCTCCCTATTGCTCTATATAACAGTTGTCTTTCTATTTGTATTTAAAATAGCTTATCTTTTATTGTATCGGAAAATATGTTTTTTCACATCTATTTTGTCAGTTGCTTGCGGAAAAGCGGTAAAGTACATGAAAAAAAGCCCGGAGCATAGAAGCTTCGAGCTTTTTTTGGAGTATGTATGCTTAAAACTTCACAAGACCCACACTGATTTCCAAAGCTTCATCCACTTTTTCCATCAAGGTTTCATCCAGCTGTGTAATCTTATCTGTCAGCCGCGACTTATCAATCGTGCGCAATTGTTCAAGCAAGATAACAGAGTCACGCTCAAAGCCATATTTCTTAGCGTTGATTTCAACGTGAGTCGGTAATTTCGCTTTTTGAATCTGTGCCGTAATCGCCGCGATGATGACAGTGGGACTAAAGCGATTTCCTATATCGTTTTGAATCACTAGCACCGGACGGGTCCCGCCTTGTTCGGACCCGACAACTGGCGATAGTTCTGCAAAAAAAACGTCACCACGTTTTACAATCAAATTGTCAACCCCCGCTTACGAGTCGCACGGTCGTGTGCTCCGCTTCGTATTCTGCATGAGAACATTCACAAGCGATTGAAAGATTGATTTGTGACATCTCCACGTAGCCTTTGATCATTGCTTCCCGAATATGATGTGAATCGTATATGTTCTTGGTTACCCTTTGGGTCGAAACATAAACATAGTCACCGCGTTCTTGAATTTGTTCATCTGAATGAGCAGTCAATTCTGAGATCATTTGCTTCGGCAGTTTCACAACCACTTCTTTTGTCTTTGACTTCCCGTACACAGCCGACACCTCCAACATACCGTTCTCTCTATTTCTCACCCCTCCATCTTAACATCGAACCGCTCTGTTGAAAAGGTGATAAAAGGGCTAACATTATTTAACAATAAACCCGAGGCACTCTTTTCGTTAAAATGCATGGGACTTCGTATGGGATCGTATCCAATTTTTCCGCCCATTCTTCCATGCGGATCTGCTCATTCCCTTGCTTGCCGATCAACGTCACTTTTTCTCCGATAGGGAATTCTTCAGTCAGTTTGACCATGCATTGATCCATGCATATCCGCCCCACGACTGGCATCCGCATGCCGCGAACAAGAACTTCCTGCCCTTGCAGCCCGCGCAGCATGCCGTCCGCATAGCCGATCGGCAAGGTAGCGATCCACTCATCTTCTTTGGCACGGTAGGTCGCACCGTAGCTTAACGCTTCGCCGGCTTTCACTTTTTTTACATGGACGATTTCAGTCTCCAAACTCATCGCGGGCGTTAATCCGATGGCCATCTGGTTTTCCACATAGGCAGAAGGAGCGATGCCATATAAAGAAATCCCGATGCGGACGCCGTCATAAGCAAGGTCCGGATGCATGATCGCCGCAGCGCTGTTTGATACATGGATCATCACGGAAGGATCGGATACCGATGCAATCACTGCTCTCATTTCTTTTACTTGCTGTTGAAACAGCTCTCCGCTTTCTTCATCGGCTGTTGCAAAGTGCGTAAATAAGCCGTCAAATGAGAAGTGGTTTTGGCGGATAAAATTGATGGCCTGTTCTGCATCTTCCGGAAATACGCCGACTCTTCTCATGCCGCTGTCGATTTTCAAATGAATTTTCAAAGGCGGGAGTTCGGGATTGGCTGCTTTTGACGCCATATCAAGCCAAGCAAGCGAGATGGCCGCTAGCGTAATTTCTTCCTGCTGCGCCACCGGAAAAAAAGCTTCGGGCGTAGCTCCGAGAACAAGCAAACGAGTGTCGATGCCCTGCTGCCGCAGAAACAACGCTTCGTCCGGCGTAGCCACTGCAAGAAAACGGATGCCTGAAGCAATTGCACGCCGGGAGACTTCTACAACTCCATGGCCATAGGCATCTGCTTTTACTACGGCAATAACTTCCGCTTTCCCTGCCTGTTTCTTGAACACTTCGAGATTTTTTTCAATTGCCGCCAAATCGATGATTGCTTTTGTTGGACGGTAGTTTACCATTTGTCATCACCACTTACTTTAGGATTGCAAAAGAACTTGTGCTGCTGCATATTCTTTTGTATGGGTTATGGATACAAGCCCGATTTCTTGCTGCTGAAAATAAATGCTTGGCTTTCCTTTTTCATCTTTGCGGATTTCAATTTCCTGAAATGAACAGGCGCTGCCGATCCCAGTGCCGTTCGCTTTTGCAAAGGCTTCTTTCGCAGCAAAACGCCCTGCCAGAAATTCCGTTTTCCGGACTGCCGACAATTGTTCGTATTCGCTCATTTCCCGCTGGGTCAGAATGCGCCGGCGGAATTTGCTTGACCGTTCATCCAACGTGCGGATGCGGTGAAGCTCCACGATATCCAGGCCGATTCCATTTATCATAGACGTTCTCCTTTCAATAGTAAACCTGAAAAAGGTATAATGGATTTATGAAATTGAGGTGACCAAATGTTTTTACGTACTGAAAGTTTTTCGCAATACTTGCGTCTTTATCCTGTAGTTTCCACTTTAATTGCCTTGAATCTCATCGTCCATGTTCTGACTTGGATTCCTGGCATCGGCAATCTTCTCTATTATTATGGAGTAGGTTCCAATCTCCTGATCGAAGCCGGTGAATGGTGGCGATTCCTTACGCCGATGTTCTTGCACGGCGGGTTGATGCACCTGCTTTTCAATATGTTCTCGCTCTTCCTATTCGGGCCTGAACTGGAGAGATTGACTGGAAAAGTCCGGTTTATCACAATTTACTTATCGGCCGGCTTATTTGGCACAGTAGCTACTTATTTCATTCAGCCGTTGGATTATCTCCACGTAGGAGCAAGCGGTGCCATCTTTGGGATTTTCGGCGCATACGGCGCGCTGCTTTACTACGGCCGGCGCTCATTGCCGCAGCTGAGACAAATTATACTCCCAATTATTGTGATCAGCATCATTATGACGTTTTTGACGCCTAACGTGAATGCGACTGCGCATATTGCCGGAATGATCACCGGTTTCATAATCGGCATGAGCTATTTCCATCCAAAACGGATTGTCAGCTGGAAAACAAAAAAATAAGGTCAGCCGGATAATTCCGGCTGACTTTTTTCATGTTCTTCGGCCTTTTGGTTGGAAGGTTCATACCAGGCAAGGATGCGGCTCGCATCTTCCCGTTCCATATGCTCGACGCGGGCTGCAGCTCCGAGCAGCCCTGACATGATCGTCGCCTGAGCGGAAGCCAAGCCTTTCCGCCGCTGAAAATAACTGCTCGAAATTTCCACTGCTTGGATTCTCTTTTTCATCATGAAGAATGTATGCTTGCTGACACCTCTAAATTCCATCGTCAATTGCCGCTCCGTCAAGGAATAGCCGGCCGTCCGGTGCTGCCAGACTCCTAGGCCAACGGTTAATGGCACAATGATAAGAGACAGAAGCCCATATGGGTAAAAGAAATAGCCCAATGATCCGATCACCGGGAACATCCAAATAAAATCTAGCCGATAGAAGAAATGGACACTTCGCTTTGGAGCTTTGACCATTTCCGGCCGCCATTCCATTTCAGGGAACAGCTCATTTAAAATCGGCAGGATCGTTTCTTTTTTAGCTAAAGGAAAAAGCCTTATCTTTTCGTCTTTGTCCCCTATCGATCCTCCCGCACTTTCTACAGTTACCGTGGCATAACCGAACCATTCCCGCAAAGGGTTCTGGGAAATCTTGATGCCCTGTATCCGTTTAAACGGCACGGATACTTTCTTTTTCTCCAATAATCCGCGAGTCAAGTAAATATGGTCATCGTCTGTCTGGATCGTGAATTGATAATTGGCCAAAATGGTCAAAATGACCGAAATGGCCCATGCAGCGAGCAGTCCCATAAAAATGGCCAGTGCCACAATCAAATAGCCGAAACGCAGGAAGATCATGACTTCTTCATAAATCGCATCATAAGGGATTAACTCTGAGAACTGGGAAAAGAACACAGCTACTGCCGACAAGACCACCCCAATCCCCCCTGAAGTTGTCGCCAAAATCAGCAATTCTTTCATGGTCATGCGGTAATGTGTGCGGAGCACCTTTTTCTCAGCCACTTCAGGTTCCGGAACTGCCGCTTCGCCCTCAACGTCGCTTTCCGCTATAAGGGCTTCTCTTCTGTAGAATCCGCGTTTTGCTTCTTCCATCTTTTCTTCGATCCGGTCCGCGTCCTCCCGGGAAATGGCGGTCAATTCCGCTTCCGCTTCCCCTGTTTTGCCCGATCCCGCAGTCTCAACCTTCACCTTGACAAGCCCAAGAGGACGGTGGAAGATGCCTTCTGTATAATTCAGGCTTTGGATGCGGTCAAATGGAATGTATCGTTTTTTCTTGACGAACAAGCCATATTCAATGCGAAGTTCGCCATCTTCAAACCAATAGACGAACCGCCTCCATTTAATGATTCCGCCGACCAAAGTAAACACCAGGACTACCCCGCCCACAATCAGTGGGATCAAGCCTTGCCAGCCATTGGAAAACATGCCGCTGATGCCGCCGTCTCTAAATAAATTCACGCCAAAAATGACGAGAAAAGGAATCAGCAATTCTTTTAAGCTTTTTAAAAAATTGATCAGGGCTGAAATCGGATGCAGTTTATAGTAGGTTTCAGACATCATCTTCCGCCACCCTTGCAAGCACAGAGATGCGGGCTCTCAAATCATCCGCTTCCTCTGTGATCAAAGCCGGAATGGTATGAGTGGTCGCCGCTGTCGAAATGGAGATCTCTGCTAGATTATATTTCCGTAAAATCGGTCCTTGTTCCGTATCGACGTGCTGCACACGCACCATCGGAACTAGCGTACGCTTGATGATAAAAAGGCCATGCTGCAATTCAATTTCCTGCTCCCGCACTTCGTAGCGCCAGCGCTGCCAACGGATTTTCGGAAACAGATAAATAAAGAGGAAGCCGAAAAGCACAGGAACCGCTATGTAAATTGCATAAAGCCAAGACGGCCATTCAAAAAAGTATGTAAGCACACCTGCTCCGATCGCAAGCAAAGCAATGACCAAGGTTTCAATCATTCCGTACAAGCGCCAGACTTTAAGCCCTTTTACAGAAATTTGGTTTTTTGGTTGTGTATCCATTTGCTTCTCCCCGTTTCTATATAATAACTCTTAATACGATTCAAAGCGGTAAATGTTTCATTCTATTGTAGCTTAAAATGAATAAGCAAAAAAGGCGGATGCGGCAACAGTTTCCTGTTTCCGAATCCGCCTTCTATTTTAAAATCTTAAGATTCGTGGCGACGTGTGCGTCCTGGACGCCCTGAACCGCTTCCGCCTTCACGTCGACGGCCAGCACCTGAAGATGAACGGCTTGATGATGGACGGCCTGAACCAGATGAACGGTTGCCTTTATAGCCACCGCCGCTGCGTCCGCCTTTGCCTTTGTAGCCGCCGCCTCCACGTGATGGCAGTGGACGCTCTTCAGAAATTTGAACTGGAATGTCTTCCGGCTCTTTCGTCATTGTTTTAAGTGCAGCTGCAATCAAATCAACTGCATCGAACTTCTCAAGCATTTCTGCCGCAAATGTACGGTAGTCGCCCAAGTTGTTTTTCTCAGTCATTTCTTGCAATTGTTCCATCGCCACGCGTTTTTGGCCAAGAACAGCCTCATCAGCAGTTGGTGGAATCAATGCCTGCATTTTCTTTTTCGTTGTGCGTTCAACGATGCCTAAGTAGCCCATTTCACGCGGAGTTACGAATGTGACTGCGACACCTTTTTTGCCTGCACGGCCAGTACGGCCGATACGGTGAACATAGCTTTCAGGGTCTTGTGGAATATCGAAGTTGTATACGTGTGATACGCCTGAGATATCAAGTCCGCGAGCAGCTACGTCAGTTGCTACAAGGATATCGATTTTGTTTGATTTGAATTGCTTCAAAACAGACATGCGTTTTGCTTGGCTAAGGTCGCCGTGAATTCCTTCAGCTACATAGCCGCGGATGTTCAACGCTTTCGCCAATTCATCAACCCGGCGTTTTGTGCGTCCGAAGATGATGGCAAGTTCCGGCTGGTGAACGTTCAAAAGACGTGAAAGGATGTCGAATTTCTCGCGCTCTACCGATTTAACGAAGAACTGCTCAATGTTCTCAACAGTCATTTCTTTTGATTTGATTTTAACGATTTCCGGTGTCTTCATGAATTTTTCTGCAATGCGGCGGATCGGATCCGGCATTGTTGCAGAGAACAACAAGGTTTGGCGTTCTTCAGGAACACTTGCCATGATTGTTTGGATGTCTTCAATGAAGCCCATGTTCAACATTTCGTCCGCTTCGTCAAGGACCAATGTGTTTACATTATCCAATTTAAGCGTACGGCGGTTGATGTGGTCCAGTAAGCGCCCTGGTGTACCGACGATGATTTGTGGGCGGTTCTTAAGTGCACGGATTTGGCGGCCGATTTCTTGGCCTCCGTAAACTGAAAGAATGCGCACATGTTTATCTTGGCCCAGTCTGTATAGCTCTTCTGAAACCTGTATTGCTAATTCGCGAGTTGGCGCAATTACTAACCCTTGGACATTGCCGTCTTTAGTGTCGATTTTTTCGATCAACGGAATACCGAATGCAGTTGTTTTACCAGTACCTGTTTGCGCTTGGCCGATAATGTCCTTGCCTTCCATACCCAGACGGATCGTGCCTTCTTGGATTGGTGTTGCTTCTTCAAACCCCATACGTTTTACGGATTTTAAAGATGTTTCGCTAATATTTAACTCTGAAAATTTTACCAAATTTTTTCAATCTCCTTTTGTCTTCATCTTATTTACAAATGGTGTACATTTTAGATGAAATCGTGACAAAGTCGAGCCTTTATGAGGAAGTTTCACGTCGAAAATCATACTCTGTAGTTTTAAGTCAGAGGGGATGTGTGAACAGAAAAAGCTCGGGCGTTGCCGAGCGGTCTGTCGGCGGGTTTTTTCATGCCCTGTAAGTAGAACAAACCGTTTTGCTCAAAAAAATACTCTTCACAGGGAAGAGTGTCTCAAAAATGTATCCATTGCTTTCAATAGAATAGCACGATTTACTCTTCCTTGCAATCAATACGCAAAGGTTCCAATAATCAGTTTACTCTTCTTGTTTCATGAAAAACAGCACTTCACTAAACCAGTCTTCGCAATCATCGCTGTAGCAGATCAAATGCTTACCGGAATCAGAGTGGATGATGCGTTTATCAAGAGAGCCGATATTTTCGTAAATAAAGTCTGCAGCAGAAGCCGGAACAATGCCATCTTTTTTGCCTTGGACAATGCACACCGGAATTTTGATCGTTTTATAATAAGGTTCAACCATTTTAACCACCCGCAGAAATTCAACAGCGGAACTGACAGGGGTATGCGTCAATTTATACTCATAGAGATGGAACAGCGGATTTTGTGCGAGACGCCCATTGATGGCATCGGCTGCCGCTTCTTTGACTTCTTTCAGCATTTGGGCGGCGCTAATGTATTTGGCAGCGGCGCTCAATAAAACAAGGCGCTCCACTTTGTAGCGCAGCGATAAATACATGGCAATCAAGCCGCCCATTGAAAAACCGACAATGATGACGCGGTCGACTTTTTTCTTCAACTTCCGCATCGCGAGCTCCGCTTCCATCATCCAGTGCTCCGCTGTCATCTTCTTCAAGTTGAGTTTTTCGCCATGCCCCGGCAATGTCGGCACTTCCACTGTCCAGTCTGTATGCTTTTTTATATAATCGGCAAAGGGCTGCACTTCAAAAGGGCCGCCTGTAAAGCCGTGGATGCACAATACGCCTGTCTTCAAAACTGCTCCCCGCTTTCATTTCAAGATAAACAGAAACTCTGCTGGGCGAGAAAAGCTCCCTGCCCAGCAGAGTTTCTTATTGCCCGGTAAAAGGCTCGATAATATGTTCCAAGGCCATGCCGCGTGATCCTTTGACCAAGATGATGGAATCCGGCGTGATTTTTTCTTTAAGCAGTGAAACGATAGGTGCGTAATCGTCTTCGCTCCATAAAAGCTCCCCTTTAAACGAAGGGGCCATTTTATCATAGAGCCATTTCATACGCGGTCCGTATAAGCAAACTCCGGCAATATCTTCCGTAATATTTTTTGCTAAGGCTTCGTGGTAAGCTTGTTCATTTTCTCCAAGCTCCAGCATGTCGCCGAGGACCACCCATTTATCGTCTTTCATCGTCGTTTCGCGGATGAAATTCAAAGCGGCATTCATCGATGACGGTGCGGCGTTGTAAGCATCGTTGATAAACGTAGCGCCTTGTTCCGTTTTGATGATCTGCATGCGCATGTCTGTGAGCGCTGCATCTTTGAGGGATTTGCGGATGTCTTCTTCTGAGAGACCAGCTTCGAGTGCTACCAGGATCGCAGACAACGTATTCTTCACTTGATGCTCGCCCAGTACCGGAATGGTGAAAGCCGCATCAATAATTCCGCTGACCAGGAAACTGCTGCCGTTCTCAGTCGCTTTGATATCCGTTACAGTCAATTCGTTATTGTCGTCAAACCCGAAAGACACGGCCTGCGGAAAGTTTTCCACGAACGGAAGCAATAACGGTTCATCGCCATCATAGAAAAGCTTGCCGTGGCTTTCAAGTCCGGCTGTAATTTCAAATTTCGCCTGCGCAATGCCTTCTCTTGATCCGAGATCCTGCATATGCGCTTCGCCAATATTGGTGATGATGGCATAATCCGGGCGTGCAAGTTCCGATAAGAACTCAATCTGCCCAAATCCGCTCATGCCCATTTCCAGGACAGCGAACTTTGTATCTTCATCCAACGACAGAATCGTCAGCGGCAAACCGATTTCATTGTTGTAATTGCCTTGGGTTTTTTGGACTTTGAAATACGGTTTCAAGACACTCGCCACTAAATCTTTTGTTGACGTTTTCCCGTTTGAGCCGGTGATGCCGATAACAGTGACCGATAGTTCATCGCGGTAAGCTCTGGCCATTTCCTGCA
The DNA here is from genome assembly GCF_022819085.1 of Planococcus ruber. GTDB lineage: Bacteria > Bacillota > Bacilli > Bacillales_A > Planococcaceae > Planococcus > Planococcus ruber. The sequence continues at coordinate 17,821 of NZ_JALHAG010000011.1, forward strand.
AGGCAGCTTCACAGTCATCTACCATCAATAGCGGAAGGTTTTCAGGCGGGTTGGGTTCATCGCGCTGCCATAAGGCCGCAGCGGCTCCCGCTTCAAATGCCTGTTCTACATATTTATGTCCGTTGACGTTTTCGCCGCGGAATGGGATGAATAGATCACCCGGCTTCAGCGTTCTTGTATTGATCGAGGCACCTGTCACCTCGATGCCTTTAAAACTCGTCTTCGTCCCAAGCCATTTCGCAATTTGTTCAATCTTTTTTTTCATTCGGCTTCTCCACTCAATCTATTTTAACTTGTAGTAATTGCTTTTCCTCATGGCGTTTGACCGCAAGTTCGATCAGGCGTTCAATCAGCTCCGGATAAGGCAATCCTGTATTTTCCCACAAAAGCGGGAACATGCTGTAAGGCGTAAATCCTGGCATCGTGTTGACTTCATTGATCAATAGGTCATTTTCAGCAGTAACAAAGAAATCCGCACGGACAAGCCCGGAACAATCCAGAATTTTGAAAGCTTTCTTAGCAGCAATCACCAATTCTTCGTACACTTCCGCGTCCAGTTCCGCCGGGATGATCATTGCCGTATTGCCGTCTTTGTACTTCGCCTGGTAATCATAGAACGCTTTCAGCGGCTTGATTTCTCCGGCAACCGAACATTCAGGCACATCGTTTCCGAGAACGCCGATTTCGATTTCTCTTGCCACAACGCCTTGCTCCACGACGATTTTGCGGTCGAACTTCAAGGCCTCTTCAACAGCCGCCATCAATTCCTCCGTGTTCTCTGCCCGGCTGATGCCGACGCTGGATCCGAGATTCGCCGGTTTTACAAATACCGGCCATTGCAATTCGCTCTCGACTTTGTTTACCCAATAATTCGAATCAGCTGCCCAATCTCTGCGAATAAAATAAACATAAGGCGTTTGTTTCAAGCCAGCAATTTCAAATAATTGCTTCATGACTACTTTATCCATACCCGCTGATGAAGCAAGTACTCCATTCCCCACATACGGCAGATTCAAAACTTCCAGCAGCCCTTGTACCGTACCGTCTTCGCCGTTTGGCCCGTGAAGAAGCGGGATAATAACTTCCAGACTTTCTTCTTGTTCACTTGGCAGAAACCCGGAAATGTCATTTGGAGAAGAAGTCTCTTCACTCAATTGAAGCTGTTCAATGCTTTGGACAGGCCTTTCAAGCATCGCGCCTTTTTTCCATTCGCCTTCATGTGTAATGTAAATTGGGAAAACTTCGTATTTCTCGAAGTTCAATGCTTGGGTAACGGCTTGTGCAGTGGATAGCGAGACTTCGTGTTCCGCTGACTTGCCTCCATATAATAAACCGATTCGTTTTTTCATTCTGAAAAACCTCCGCTAGTATGTAAGCCTGAAATTTTGGCTTGTGCATTTGTTAAATTCTTTTTGCATAATGACTAGTTTATCACGAACAACGGAAGACGAAAATTTTTTTCTGTTAACCGCCAAAGATTTTCAAGCCAGTTACCCCTGCGATGATGCATGCCAAGAAAAATAATTTTGCCGGCTGCCGGCTTTCTTTAAAAAACAGCATGCCGACCACTACACTGCCTGCTGCGCCAATTCCGGTCCATACCGCATAGCCGGTGCCGACTGCAATTTCCGTCAGCGCCAGGGACAGTAGATAGAAGCTGAGCGCTCCACTCAAAATAGTCAGCGCCGTAAACTTTTTCACTTTAAAGCCATCGGATAATTTCATCGTTGTGACAAACGCCACTTCAAACAATCCGGCGATCACCAAAATCAGCCACGCCATTCAGAATCGCCTCCTTCACCTGCCGCTTCTTTCCCGTCCACGACTTTCAATCCAATAATCCCGAAAATCAGCAGCCCTAAAAAAGCGATTTTTTCAAAGCTGGCGTTTTCGCCAAACAGCGAAATCCCGAGTACAGCCGTGCCAGCTGCCCCAATTCCTGTGAAAACGGCATAAGCCGTCCCAATTGGAATAGCAGCCATCGCTTTTGCAAACAATAGAAAGCTGACGACGATAAACAATAAAGTAACGATCGATGGCCCGACGTTGGTAAAGCCATCCGCAAACTTCAATCCAATTGCCCAGACGACTTCTGTCAATCCGGCAATCATCAAATAGATCCACGCCATATTTTTTCACTCATTCCTTTCTCTTTCCGCGGCACGATACCTTAAGCTTCTTCAAAAAAAATAACCCTCGTTTCCGAGCGTTATTTCCATTGCTTCGTTTTGCGGTCAAATACAATCTTCCGGGTGACGTCCTGCTTCGTGTAGTGTTTGATGTCCGACCAAAATTCATCCAGAAACGAAATTTCCTCTACGGACCGAATGTGCAATTCGATTGTATTTTTCGTTTTTTCAGGATCGGCCAAAGAAATCAAAGCGCCTTCACGGTAGTCACGTTTCAGCGACTCCAGAATTTCCCTCGGCAATTCCGGCACCAAATCACGCGTTTTGCGGCGCCAGAAGTTCTGCCCTGACGTTTCTCTGCGAATCACTTGGGTAAAATAATTCCCCACCAATTCGTTCAGCCTCTCCAAATGGCGGAAGTAAATCTTCGTCGTCTGCTCTTCTTCGCTGGACAGATAAACAAATTCGTTTTGCAGCGTCGAATAAAAAGGCGGGCGCACCGTTTCTTTTTTGTGGCCAATGTAGAGAAGCTCCGCCTGTTCTTGCGGCGTCAATGAATTTAACTGCCTCTCACTTTTAAAGTCGATCCAGCAAAACTCGCTTTTCTTATTCAGCCAAGCTTTCCGAAGCTGCGCATATTCTTCCTCTGCGACAAACTCCATATAAGTATGCATATTAAACGAAGCATCGTCATAAGTATGCTTTAATAATAAAAGATTTTTCGGCATTTTCATCGCATCGATAAAATGAGCAAAGGTGAGTCCGCTGAAAAGAGCGAATTGATCCGCGTCATTTAAATAAATATATAAGTGCTGTATATAATAATCCGCGTTTAACGGTTTTTTCACCATATTCCCCACTCCATTCTCCTCAACTATTATACGACCATTCCACCGAAATATGAAACATCCTAGCTCTATTTGCGTCATTACTTTTGGTATAGGCATATTCGAAGGGAATACGTTATAATGTAATCCGGCTTATAATAATAAAAAAGTACAGGTGAACGCTCATGCAAACGAATAAAAGCTTCGCCGATCGCATTGATTGGCCGTTAGCTTTCATATTATTCCTATTTTTCGTCGTCAGTTTAATGGCGATATCTTCCGCGCAAACCGCTGGAATATATCCGACCAACTTTGTCCCGCGGCAAGCAGTTTTTTACGTAGTTTCAATCGGCATGATTTCTGTGCTTATGTATTTTGATTCAGATCAATATAAAAAAATGGCTTACTACCTTTACGGCTTCGGGATTTTCCTGTTGTTTGTCTTGATGATTTCTCCAAGCGGCCCAGGGCAAATTGCGGAACCGGTCAACGGGGCGCAAGCCTGGTTCCATACACCCGTCGTCAACCTTCAGCCCGCTGAATTCATGAAAACCTTCTATATACTCGCCATGGCCAAAATGATTTCCGCACATCACGAAAAAAATCCCTTGAAAACCTTGAAGACGGATTTTGTCCTTCTTGGAAAAATCGGCGTCATGCTGTTTATTCCGCTGGCCTTTATCATGACCCAGCCCGATCTTGGGACTGCGCTTGTATTTATCGCGATTACGCTCGCTTTAATCGTCGTCGCAGGCATCTCTTGGAAAATCATCTTGCCAAGTTTTGGCGGAGTAGCGGTCATTGGAGGAACTCTTTTATGGATGGCCGTCTACATGCAGGACTTCCTTTCCAATGCTCTGGGCATCAAGCCTTATGCACTTGCCCGGATTTACACGTGGCTCGATCCGTATGAGTATGCAGATACGGACGGCTATAATTTGATTGCTGCCATGAACGCCATCGGTTCCGGCGAAGTTTTCGGCAAAGGATTCCAGGGGCGTGAAGTATATGTGCCCGAAAACCACACCGATTTCATCTTCACGGTCATTTCGGAAGACTTTGGTTTTATCGGCGCCAGTGCCGTCATTATTTTGTTCTTTATGCTGATTTATCATTTGACCAAAATTACGCTGGAACTGAAAGATACATTCAGCACTTATGTATGCGCCGGCATCATCGCCATGATTACGTTCCACGTATTCCAAAACATCGGCATGACCATCCAGATTTTGCCGATTACAGGAATTCCGCTTCCGTTCATTAGCTACGGAGGGAGCTCGCTGATCGGGAATATGCTCGCTCTCGGCATTGTTTTCAGTATGAAATTCCACCACAAAACTTATATGTTCGGCAACGAGAAAGAAGCCGAATAACGAAATACCAACCTATTCTCCACATAAAAACTCCGACGCCCTGCGCCGGAGTTTTTATGTTTGCGATTGGGTTTGCGGCAATGCTAATGCTCTAAAGAGTTCTACACGCGGTTTTGTGATTTTTGCTTGGATTCCCAGTTTCGATAAATTTGAAACGATTTTGCGAACTTCTACTTTTTTCGCCATCCAGATCACCTCTTTATGTTTTAGTTATTTATTAAGACGTTAGCCAAGTTGCCTAGTTTCGTTTAAATCACATAATGTTTGACTTTTCTGTGTCTCTGTTATAATACCATCATTTCAAGTTTTTAAACTTATCATTTTGATGACAAAGTAAATAAATTGTGAAGAAATCCGTTTCTTTCATTTGCAGCATTTATCCATCTCCGGAACAACTTAGTTGTTCCACTTTCAACTCTTTGGAAATTCGTTTGTCGCCCGGTGAAAACAAAGGTAAAATGGCACCAAAGCCTTTATTTTAGAAAGCAGGAATTTTATCAATGAAGAAAACCATTCTTTTACTGATGTCCGTGCAATTTTTCGTCTATTTGGGATTCGGCATCATTATTCCCGTACTGCCTGAAGTCGTCGTACAGCAAGGCTATTCCGATATCCATGTCGGCGGCCTGATCACCATTTATGCCCTCTCTTCTTTTTTCACCGCACCGTTATGGGGGCGGTTGTCTGACCAGACTGGCCGAAAAAAACTGATCTTAGCCGGCTTGGCCGGCTTTGGCCTGAGCTTTTTCCTTTTCTCGCTGTTTCTTGATCACCTCGTGTTGCTTTATGCCTCGCGGGTCATCGGCGGATTGTTTTCCGGTGCCCTATATACGGCCGTCACCGGCTATGTGGCAGATATTACAACAGACGAAGAACGCAATAAATACATGGGGCTGCTCGGCATGTCGATCGGGCTCGGCTTTATCTTCGGGCCTGCAATCGGCGGTGTGCTCGGAGCCGTTTCCTTGTCGCTTCCTTTCACCGCTTCCGCTGTTTTGGTGCTGCTGTTGATGGTCTATGCAAGCCTTGTATTAAAAGAGCCGGTTCGCCAAGGCGAAGCTGTAAAGCGGAAACTTTTGCCGAAAGGCGGCAGTCTTCTTTGGCAATACCGGATCCGCTATCTGTTCCTCTTTTCATTTGCGGTCACCTTTTTATTGGCAGGACTGGAATCGACGTTTCAATTGTTCCAGATTGACCAGATTGAAATCACTCCGCTGCAGCTCGGCTATCTGTTCATGGCGAGCGGATTTGTGGATGCAGCGATTCAAGGCGGCGTCGTGCGCCGAGTCAAAGATGGCACTGAAACCAAATGGATCATCGGGGCGCAAATTGTGACGGCGATCGGCTTATTGATGCTGCCATTCACCGATAGCCTACTCTTTGCAGGCGTCGCACTAAGCGTGTTCACAGCCGGCAACGCATTAGCCAGAACCGTCCTTGTTTCGCTCACCTCCAAAGAATCCGGCGGAAAATACGGAACGGCAGCCGGCATGACTTACTCCATGGACAATATGGGGCGCATCATTGGTCCGCTCTTTTTCACCTGGCTCTTGACGATCCAATCCGGTTCCGTGTATTACTTATCCGCATCTTTGGCGCTGCTCAGCATTTTGCTGATCGTGCTTTACCGCGGCTCGGCTAAAACTTTAAAAAACCAGTAACTGAAGCTCGCGAGGCCAATGGCTTTGCGACGAGCTTGCGCAGGAGCAGCTGCTGCAATTCAACCAGTTTTTCGACACGCTGAAAAAGCAAGCACCTCTTCATGAGGCGCTTGCTTTTTTGTCCTTTATTTTAAAGAGGGGTGCCGCCGTTGATGTGGATAACTTGCCCTGTGACATAAGAAGAATCGTCGGATGCCAAGTAAACATAGCCAGGCGCCAATTCATCCGGCTGCCCTGCACGGCCGAGCGGCGTGTTTTTGCCGAACTCTTCTACTTGATCCGCCGGGAATGAGGCTGGAATCAGCGGCGTCCAAATCGGTCCTGGCGCTACTGCGTTTACCCGGATTCCTTCCTCTGCGAGCGATCCTGAAAGGGCGCGCGTAAATGAAAGAATCGCACCTTTTGTCGATGAGTAGTCGATCAACGTCGGCATTCCTTGATAAGCGGTAATGGACGTCGTATTGATGATTGAACTTCCCGGCTTCAAATGGTCGAGTGCCGCTTTCGTCAAATGGAACATCCCGAAGACGTTGGTCCGGAAAGTCCGCTCCAATTGTTCCGCCGTGATATCTTTCAGCGAGTTTTGAAGATGCTGCTCGCCGGCATTGTTAACCAACACATCCAACTTTCCGAATTCGGAAATTACTTTTTGCACCGCTTCCTTACAAAAAGCTTCATCTCCGATGTCGCCCGAAATCAATAAGCAGCGCTTCCCTTCTTGCTCCACGTGCTTTTTGGTTTCTTCCGCATCTTCATGTTCATCCAGGTAGGCAATGGCGACGTCCGCCCCTTCTTTTGCAAAAGCCACGGCAATGGCCCGGCCGATGCCGCTGTCGCCTCCTGTTATCAATGCCGTTTTTCCAGGAAGGCGCTGCGCTTTCCCAGCAAGGTTTCCGGTAAAGTCCGGTTCCGGCGTCATTTCCGATTCAAATCCCGGTTGCCGTTCCTGCTCTTGTGCGGGTAAATTTTCTGGTTTGTCTTTTTCCATTCTAACGTCACCCTTTCAGATTGATTTCATGTTCTAGACTTTTCCCGTTCCTTTCTTCTCTAAACATGAAAACCAGCCAAAAAGCCGCACTCCCGGAATCAAACCGGAAGTGCGGCTTTACTTTTAAAGGACCGGTTTCGCCGGCACATTGCCGCCAAGCTCCGGATAAGCTTCTTTCAGTATGCTCGCTCTCATCATATAGGCCGTTAAGATGACCAAACAAATGCTGCTTCCCCACACTACATATTGGGCCGGCACCAAATCATACAATAAGCCGAACAGTAAATAACCGAGCGGCATCATCGCCATCGCCATCGATTCCAGTATGCCGAATACGCGGCCGCGGTATTCTTCATCCACATCTTTTTGCATCATGACTCCGATTGGCGTATTCACACAGACATTCGATAAGCCGAACGACAGCATCAATATAATGAAATAAGCGACGCTCACTTTATAGGACATGTGAAGGACTAACGGGAAGGCCAAGGCAGCCAAAAGCACCGCCATTACTAAAATGGCTCTTTTTGAAAACAACAGCGGAAACTTGACTTCTTTTCGGATCGAGAAGTAAATGGACGCTAGAAGCATGCCGACCGCCACCATTGATTCAATGATGCCGAAATGGGTCGCTTCCACTTTCAATTGCTGAACCGCAATGAACGGCAAGCCGATCATCATGGCAGAGAAGAAGAAGTTCAGCCCGATGGCTGTCGAGACGATGACCATAATGACGCGGTTGGTGCGCATATATGCGACGCCTTCCTTCATTCCCTGGATGATGGATTGCTTTTCGCCGTTTTCTGTTTTTGGAGCCGCTTTTGTAAATAGCCTGAAATTCATCGTAGCTTCGAGCACCAGCGCAACAGCGTAAGCTGCGATTTCAATGAGGAGAAAGACATTCATCGATACAAACCCAAAGAGCATTCCGCCAATGACCGGCCCTCCGATGGCTGCAATGGAAACAGCCGATTGGTTGAACCCCATCGCTTTTTGGATGCGGTCCGGATCGATCAAGTTCGCAATCGAAGCGGAGAACGTCACGCCATTGAACATTGAAAATACCGATACCAACGCTGTTGCGGTATAAATGGCTGGCAGCGAAAGGCCAAATGCCAAGCTATAAATCAATAATCCGCTTACCGCTGCTATTCCGCCAAGCTGAGACAAGATGATCAATTTCTTCTTGGAATAATTGTCTGCGGCATATCCTGCGAGCGGCCCGAGCAAAGAACGCGGCAAAATACTGCAGATCAAATTGACCGCAAAATTCGCGGCCGACCCAGTGAGCGCCAAGACATACAAACTGATCCCAAAAGCATAGACACTGCTGCCGAATGTGGAAATTAACTTACTGATGGTAAAAGTGTAAAGATGGTAGCCCGCCCGTTTGATTTTTGCTGCTTCTGACATTTTTTCATCCCCTTTGAAAAAAAGTTTAATTTAATTAAACAAAATATAACACGCCAAAACTAGCATCGCAAGAAAAAGTTTAATATAATTAAACTAATATTAAAAAGAGGTGAATCAATTGGAAACTTTAGGTGAACGCATCCGGAAACTGCGCAAGGAAAAAGGGTTGACCTTAGAGGCACTTGCCGGCAGCGGCCTGACTAAAGGAATGCTGAGTTTGATCGAAAACAGCAAAGCCAATCCTTCCATGGAAAGCTTATCTTATATAGCCGAGCGATTAGATATAGATAAAAATGAGCTATTGGCAGAAATTCCGACCAGTGAATTGCGTGAGCTTTTGCAGGAAGTCGAGAAAATGTATCGAATTGAGGCTGGAAATTTCACTGAAGGATTTATTCATATAGCTGAAAAAATCGAACCTTATGTGGCTTCCCTGCCATACCGCTACGAATCTGCCCGGCTTCTGGAACTTTACAGCCGGAGCCTATACTACGCTAAGAAAGAAGGCTGGCAAGCCCCTCTTTCCAAAGCGGAAGAAATGTACGAAGGGCTTCATCTGATGAACAACAGTGCGGATATCCACATGTTCCGCTCTACCCTTAAATTCAACGAACATCGCTACCATGAATCGTTAGCCATGATCCAGGAATCGCGGAAATCGTTTGAAGCGCGGGATGTGGTGTTGGATTCGTTAAAAAAACTGGATTTTGATTTTGTGGAAGCAATTCTGTATTTCGCTATTGGGGACGATGAAGATGCTGTACGCATTATAAATCAGGCTGTGAAGTATTCGAAAGAACATCAAATTTTCTATAAGATGAATGACCTTTACCGCGTCATGAGCTTTCATGCCATTTTGAAGAATGACCAGCAGATGAAAGATTATTACGTCCATAAACTTCGGCTGTTTGCCGAGTTCTCAGACGACGAAAAAATCACCATTACCTTGGATCTGCTCGAAGCCCATTATTTAAATTCTTTTACCCACGAATACGAAAAAGCGGAGGCAGTTGTCGACCGAAACCTGGAAAAATACAAAGAAGATGAAATTTCTCAATTCTTTCTGGAAAAAGGAAAAGCGTTGTATGGCCAAGGACGCAGTAAAGAAGCGCTCGGCTGGCTGAAGCGCCATAAGATTTGGGAATTCCTTCACCATCCGTATGACCTGGCGATGAATTACGAAAAAGATGCATATATGGCTTTGATCTATGAACAGCAAGGCCAGCATGAACTCGCAGTCGAGCATGCCCGCATCGCTAAAGAAAATATCCTTCCGATGCCGGAACTTCCCTACAAAAAATTCATCTTGGACGTCTACCGCCAAATTGGAAACTGACACAAATAAAAGCCTGCCGAAAAAGAATCGGTCAGGCTTTTATTTTGTTTCCCTGCTTTATATAACGTTCGTGGAATTTCATCAGCTGCTGCCAATCCGCATCAAAATCCGGTTGGATGCAGGATACTTGAAACAAGTTCTTTTCCTGAAGGTAAGAACTCGACCCATGCAGTTCCAAACCCGATAAATGCGCATCTAGAGCAAAATGTTCATAAGGATGCTCCGCTTTAAATGTAATAGCAGTCGGAAACCCTTTTCCGAGCAGCGGCCAATCGGCTGTATCCCGCTTTACCTTCTCTAAACGCTCGGCTAATTGCCCATACCGCTCCGGGTACGCATCTAGCGCAAGCGAAAAACTTTTCAGCAAAGCATATGAAAAAGTATACGGCACTTTATCGCCATAATGGCCCAAATCGAGGTAAGCCGGCAGCTTTAGATCCGGCAGAATATTGTGCCCGGCAAAAACGATGGCCAGTCCACTGCTCGTTCCGACCGCTTTTCCGCTGACCGCTGTCGCAAGCCATGCTTTTTTAAAAGATACCGGCACTGCACCAAAACTGCTGACGGCGTCGACGCACAGTTTGACTTGAAGGCGTTCGCAAATCGCGGCTAAGCTTTCGAAATCATTGAGCACTCCAGTCGACGTTTCCCCATGTGCCATTAACAGCCAGCCATAATTTTGCCGCTGCAGCTGTTCTTCGATCGTATTCGTTGAAAATTCTGCTCCCCATTCCTGTTCCAGGGCGTCAAAATTCAGTTGCCATCTGTCCGCCTGCTCTTTTAGCCGCTTGCCAAACTCCCCGTTCACCAGAATGAGTCCGCGGCTTCCGAGGCGGCTTATTTGCGCAAGCATGGCTTCATTCGCAAGCGTCCCGCTGCCGAATAGAAAATACGGATGGGAGCCGGCCACCTCTTTCAACTTTTCTTTCACTTCTTCAAATACGGCCTGAAAAGCGGCAGAACGATGGGAAACAGGCGCTTCGGCAAACGGAGCCGCAAGCGGCGCCGTTAGTTTTACAGGTCCCGGCAAAAATAGTTTCCGTCCCGTCTGGAGCCGCGAAGCGACAGAGGCTGCGTACCGGCGGCGCGTTGTCGCCATCGGCACAAATACGGCCTCTCCCGTTCCTACAGGAGGGGCAATCGGCTGAAAGCCCAATTGGCCGTATAATTTCAATTGCCGCGTCGTTCCCGAAATAACGGCCGCATCAAATCCTTCGGCGTAGCAATAATCCGAGAGGGCACGGGCCATCAGGAAAAACACGCGGCCATTCCGGTGCTCTTTCCGGACAGCCATCAATCGGATTTCGCAAATGTTACGAGAATCCGGCAAATACTGCTCTACTTTACCGATTTTCCGATCCAATGAAAAAGGGCGTTCCGAGCGCAGGGCAATCATTCCCACAAGCGTTGAATCCGCCAACACAATTAAATACGTATTTTGTGCATGGAAAGGGTCTATCCTTATCCCTGAACCATCTCTTTCATGCTGCGGAATTTCTTCAACGAAGGTTTCATAATTCAATTGGGCAATCGCATGGAACTCTTCCTCGCTTCGGGCAATTTTGCACCAGTACACAGCCATTCCCTCCCCTATTCGCGTTCGAAAATCTCTTCTATTCCATAGAGACTCAAATCAATATCCAAAGGTTCCCCTATTGCCAGCTTTGCTAATTGTTGGCCTAAGAAAGGCCCTGCTGTCAGGCCCGATGACCCTAAGCCATTCGCTGCAAACAGATTGGCATGGCCCGGCACTGGCCCAATGACCGGCAAGGCACTTTGGATTGATGGGCGAAAACCGGTCGCGGCTCCTGTCCATTCAGCTGCCGCCAATCCCGGAGCGGCATCCAGCGTTTTATCGAGTATGTGATGGATGCCTCCAGCCGTTAGCTTCGTGTCAAACCCGGCATCGTTTTCGTGCGTCGCACCGGCAACGATCCGCCCATCAGAAAACGGCACAATGTACAATCCATAAGGCACCATTGCCACCGGCCAATCTTCTGTCGGTGCCCCTTCAGCATGCAGCTGAAGAATTTGCGCTTTTTGCGGCACCACTTTCATGTGAAGACCGAGCGGTTCGAAAAGTTCGGCCGCCCAAGCACCGCCCGTTGAAACGATGCTGTCCGCATAAAATTCACGTCCGTCCGCCTTTACCCCGACCACTTTCGTTCCTTCTACAACCAATTCTGCATGGCCATGGACTTTTTCCGCTCCCAGTTTTACTGCTGCCCCGATCAATGCATTACGGACAGAATGCCCTTCGACTCTTGCTGCGCCGCTGACATAAAGGGAACCATACGACCCGGTTGCGAAAGGAAAGCGCTGTTGCGTCTCTTCCGGCGAAAGCCGCTCCACTTCTCCCATTTCCGGCGCTTCTTCCCGGCGTTCCCGTGCCTTTTCCTCCATTTTGTCCAATTTGCTGTCCTCATGGATGCTGACGATGCCCACTTGCTTATAGCCTGTTTCCTGCTGGCCAAGCGCTTCCAACGCCTGGATCAGTTCAGGGTAGTAAGCCGCTCCATTTTTCGCAAGTCCGTACCATGCTTTATTTCTTCGCTGCGAAATCCAAGGGCAAACAATTCCTGCTGCCGCACCAGTTGCTTGTCCCGGATCTTCTCGATCGATTAATGTTACTTCTGCCCCTCGTTTTGCAGCTTCATATGCGGTTGACGCCCCTAAAATTCCGGAGCCGATAATAATTACTGACTTCATTTGAACACCCAGCCTCTAAAATTTCTTATCTTCATTTTACTGGAGTTGGCAGCCATACTCAAATGCCTCTGCCTGGAGATGGATTTAAAATTTGGGGATAGGGGTAGAGATAAGAAAGAATCGTTAAGCAGAAATCAAGGAGGCGTTGTTATGGAAAAAAGTTCTTCCACGGAAAAAGTGTTGCCGGTGACTTCATTCAGAAGCGGATCCGGTTTTGAAGTGGCACCCGATATTTATTGCTACACCATTCAAGTGGCGAATGTGTATTTCATCGGAAATCCTGCAATCAGCAATGAATGGGTGCTCGTTGACGCAGGAATGCCCGCTTCTGGAGAGCGCATCTTAAAAGAAGCGGAAAACCATTTCGGTCCCGGCCATAAATTAAAGTCCATCATTTTAACGCATGGCCATTTCGACCACGTCGGCGGGTTGATAGACATTTTGGAAACCCACGATGTACCCGTTTATGCCCATCCCTTGGAATTTTCCTATTTGAAAGGAATTACGGATTACCCGGAACCGGACTTTGAGGCAGAAGGCGGATGGATCGCCAAGATGTCAAAAGCCTTCCCTGTGAAAGCTATTGATATTTCAACCCGGCTCCATGAGTTGCCGGAAGACGGCACAGTACCTGATATGCCTGGCTGGCGCTGGATTCATACCCCCGGCCATACAGAAGGCCACGTTTCCCTCTTCCGGGAACATGGGCGCATCCTGATTGCGGGAGATGCTTTTGTCACTGTAAAGCAAGATTCCCTTTACCGGGTTCTGACCCAGAAGAAAGGCGTTTATGGACCGCCGGTATACTTGACGCCGGACTGGCGGGCTGCTTGGGAATCCGTCGCAAAGCTTGCTGACCTCCGCCCTTCTGTTGCCGCTACAGGCCATGGCAAGCCGATGAGAGGCTCCGCTTTGGCCAAAGGGCTCGTGGAGTTAGCCAAAAACTTCCCCGATGTCGCCGTTCCAAAATACGGGAAGTTTGCCGATACGCTGCATCCTTAAAACTACCAGCCTCTTGGAAGATTCCTCTTCTAAGAGGTTTTCTCTGGCCAAAGAAAATAAAACTGTTCAGCCAAATAAAATGAAAATATGTTTTAACATTTCAGAAAACGGGTATTGGAAGAGTCCAGTTCCGTTTATTTTTTGAAACTGATATGACATCGAATGGAGATGAGCACAATGATTAAAAGAGCGCTTTTTGTTTCAGACCACGGCGATCCTTTGGCAACACTCGGAGGCAAACAAGCCGGCGGACAAAATAATTATGTTAAACAATTAGCCCTTGCTCTTGAAAAAAGAGGTTGGCAAATAGATGTAGTTACGCATTGGTGCGACGCTTCAGCGCCAAGAATTGAGAAATTCGGAACTGCCTGCCGCGTCATCCGTGTTGAAGCCGGCCATAAAGGATTCGTTTCTAAAGATGAAATGTACACCATGCTTCCGGATTTCTATAAAGATATGAAAAGTGCCCTTGACCTTTCTTCCTATGATTTGGTGCACACCCACTACTGGCTGTCCGGTTTAATCGGGAAGAAATTAAAAGAAGAGTTCGGCCTTCCGCTTATCCACACTTCCCATTCTCTTGGATGGGCAAAAGCGAAAGCGACGGGCATTAAAGATGCACGTCGCATCAAAGCGGAAAAATCCATTTTAATTACGGCAGACCAAGTCATTGCCACTACCAATAATGAGAAACAATTGATTCAGGAACATATTGAATCGCCTTCTCCTATCAGAGTGATCCCCATTGGGGTGGACCAGGCATTTACCGTGCATGGAATCCGTTCACATCTCAGAAGAAAATCCGGCTTTGAAGCTCCTCTCTTCGTTTTCGCCGGAAGATTGGAAGAAACTAAGGGAATCTTCACCCTGCTGAATGCGTTTCAGCTATTGGTCAACAAGAGCGAAGCCAAATTCAAGCCTCGCCTTTTGATTGCCGGCGGAGAACAAGATGCGATTGACCCTGCAACACGTTTGCCGCTCGACCCTAAGCTGCGCGAAGCTGTAAAAGGCATTGAAAGCCATGTGGAATTTCTTGGTCCGCAATCCCAGGAACAGCTGGCCATGTTGTTTAACATTGCAACAGCTACGATTGTTCCAAGCTATTACGAATCGTTCGGCATGGTCGCTGCAGAAGCACAAGCCTGCGGCAGCCCGGTCATTGCGTCAGACGTCGGCGGATTGAAAAATGTCGTGCAGGATGGCATTACCGGATTGCTTGTGGAAACAAAAAATGAAATCGACTTGGGAATTGCCATGGAAGTCTTATCCGTCAATTCGCTGCTGGTTGAACGCTTGAGCCGGCAAGCCGTGAGAATTGCCAAAAAAGATTTTGACTGGGATTCAATTTCCGCCCGCATCGATTCTATGTATGAGGTGATTAGCAATGCACGAAGCAAAGCATATATTGGCAACAGACCTGGACGGAACACTGGTTGGTGACTCCGAAGGCCTTCAGCAATTGCTGAAATTCTATGAAGAACAAGTTTACGATGTCTCGCTCATCTATATTACTGGCCGGTATTATGATTCCGCCTTGTCTTTGATTGAAAGCGAGAATTTGCCGGTGCCTGATATTTTGGTTACAGATGTCGGTACGACGATTCATATCGGCGAGAATTTTGAAAAAGACGAAGTTTGGGAAGCCCGGATGCTGGAAAATTGGAAGCCTGATGAAATCGACGAGATTGCTTCCACCGTTTCCGGACTGACAAAACAGCCTCTTTTGCTGGAAAATCGCTGCTCTTATTACGTCGAAGAAAAAGAGCCTGTTGAAGAATTTCAGAGGAAGCTGGAAAGCTCGGGAATTCCCTATAAATTGATTTTCAGCGGCGGACGCGACGTTGATATCGTGCCGTTGCCAAGCGGCAAGGGACAAGCCTTGCAATACATTTTAGATAAGTACAATATCCGTGATGCCAAACTTTTAGTAGCTGGAGATTCCGGAAATGATCTGGAGATGCTGACCTTGGGCTTTCCTTCTGTCATTGTCGGCAATGCCCTCCCGGAACTTTTGGAAAGCGAAGAACACCCCCTAATTTTCCGCGCCACTAAAGGGTATGCCGGCGGAATTCAGGAAGGTTGGAAACACTTCCACTCAGAATAGCCTTCGAGCCGCTTCTACGGCCTTGGAAGGCTATTTTTATACATAATTTATGCTTATCTAAGCAATCATTTGTTTTTTTAGCCAATTCGTTTATATTTAAAGGAAAGGCAGTTTCGTGATTTCCAAAGATATTTTCGTCTTTCAAAACGAAAAAAACCAGATTTGCCTATGAACAGGAGGAAATTGAGATGAGTAAAGTCGCGAATTTGCAAAAAGAGTCCATGGTCATGTTAAAGGAAACAAGCCGGACTTTTTTCATCCCAATCAATTTTTTAGAATCTCATTTGAAAAAGACCGTTGCCTCTGCCTATCTATGCATGCGGGCAATTGATGAAATTGAAGACCATCCGGAATTGGCCGATGACGTAAAGATCCATCTTTTGTCCGCAACCAGCGAATTGTTGAAAGCCCCATTCGACCGGTTTGCTTACGAAGCTTTGATCAAACCATACGACAACTTTCTGCCTCCGGTTACAAAGCGCTTAGCCGATTGGATCAGCGTCTGTCCTCCGGAAATCGTGGAAAAAGTGAAAGAATCCACTTCCATCATGGCAGGCGGAATGGCCAAATGGGTGGAGAAAAAGTGGATCATTGAAACGAAGGAAGACCTGGATGACTATACGTATTACGTGGCCGGCCTTGTTGGAACGATGCTTTCCGATTTATGGAAGTGGTACGACAATACCGAAACGGATCCAGAGCTGGCCATCGCTTTTGGCCGCGGCCTCCAAGCGGTGAATATGCTGCGCAATTATGATGAAGATTTAGAGCGCGGAGTTACGTTTGTTCCAGACGGCTGGACTCGTGAAGACATGTTCAATTACGCCAATAACAATTTGGCCCAAGCCAATGAATACGTCAAAGCAATTAAAAACAAGCGGATTTTGATGTTCTGTAAAGTACCGCTCGCTTTGGCGCATAGCACGCTTAAAGCTTTGAAATCCGGAAAAGAGAAAATGTCCCGGTCAGAAGTGGAAGGCATCGTAGAACAGTTAAAGCAGGAAGAACAACTAAATTGAACAAAAGGCGCATTTGAGAATTCATCAAATGCGCCTTTTTAGTTTGCAACTGCAGAATGGGATGCTTTTGTCCTGCTTCACTTTCCTTCTTCCTTTCGGCCAAATAGGCTATACTAAAAGGAGCGAAGCAACTGTAAACGGGGGAGAAAAATGACAATTTCCATTATTAGTGTTTTGACCGCAGCTACTCTCATACTCAATATTTTCCTGGCTGCAGCGCTGGTTTTTCTGGAACGGCGCGATGCTTCTTCCACTTGGGCGTGGCTATTGGTTCTTTTCTTCATTCCGATATTCGGATTCTTTGTCTACCTTCTTTTAGGCCGCCAACTCCGAAAAAAAACGCTCTTTAAATGGGAAGGCCGGACAAAAGTCGGAATCGACAGTTTGATCAAGCATCAATTGCATGCATTAGATGAGGACGATTTCCATTTTCGCGATGATAATGTGCACGAATACAAAGAATTGGTTTATCTTCACTTGCGGAATAACGGGGCCGTATTGACCCAGGACAACGCTGTCCAAATCTTTAATGATGGCCGCCAGAAATTCGATGCATTGATTGCCGATATGGAACAGGCAAAAGACCATATACATATGCAGTACTATATCTTCCGTTTAGATGGCCTCGGCACCCGCCTTTTA
The DNA here is from genome assembly GCF_022819085.1 of Planococcus ruber. Taxonomy (GTDB): domain Bacteria; phylum Bacillota; class Bacilli; order Bacillales_A; family Planococcaceae; genus Planococcus; species Planococcus ruber. The sequence goes on from NZ_JALHAG010000011.1 coordinate 35,024, forward strand.
AAGACGTTGACTGCGAAGGCGAAAGAAGGCGTCAAAGTCCGGCTGCTCTATGACGACATGGGATCACGCCGCCTCAGCAAAAGGCATTTCAAAGAATTCATCCAAGCAGGTGGAGAAGTGGAAACTTTCTTCCCTTCCGTCTTGCCGATTATCAATCCGCGCTTGAATTATCGAAATCACCGCAAAATTGTGGTCATTGATGGCCGCGTCGGCTATATCGGCGGGTTTAACGTCGGGGATGAGTACATCGGCCTGAGCCGGAAATTCGGCTATTGGCGGGACACTCACCTTCGTGTAGAAGGCAGTGCTGTCCACCCGCTTCAAACCCGCTTCATCTTGGATTGGAACCAGGCTTCTGCCCGCCACGACATCGAATATAATGAAGTCTTCTTTCCTGCCATTCCGGAAAAAGGCGTGACCACGATGCAGATTGTCTCAAGCGGCCCCGATGAGGAATGGGAACAGATTAAAGACGGTTACCTGAAGCTCATTAATATGGCAACCGAATCGATTTATATTCAAACGCCTTATTTCATCCCGGATGCCAGTTTCTATGACGCGATTCGAATTGCTGCCTTATCCGGCATCGATGTGCGCGTCATGATCCCCAATAAGCCTGACCATCCTTTCGTTTACTGGGCGACTTACTCTTATGCCGGCCAGCTATTGAAGGCGGGCGCGCGGGTCTATATTTATGACAATGGATTTATCCATACGAAAATGATTGTAATCGATGGCAAAGCATCCACCGTTGGAACGGCTAATATCGACGTCCGGAGCTTTAAATTGAATTTCGAAATCAACGCCTTCATCTATGATGAAAAAGTTTCCTCGGATCTTGCGGAATTATTCCACCAGGACATAGAACTGTCTACGGAACTGACCATGGATATCTATCTGTCCAGAACCAAATTGATCAAAACAAAAGAGTCGATTGCCCGGCTTTTATCGCCAATCTTATAAGACTGCTCTTTAAAAAAAGCAGCAGTAAAAAAAGCGTTTCCCTCCAATTAAAGAGGGAAACGCTTTTTCAATATATGCCTAAATATTCTTCCAATGTAACGCCTTTAGCATAGACATCCGCAGCTATCTCTTTGCCGACGTAGCGATAATGCCAAGATTCATGCATGTAGCCGGTAATCTTTTCCGCACCTTCCGGATAGCGGAGAATGAATCCGTAGCGATGCGCGTTGTCCATCAGCCATTTGCCGCCTTTCGTGTCGCCGAACGTAGCGGAAGCCCAATGCTGTTCCTGCCCGGTTTCGCCGATATCAAAAGCAAGCCCTGTCTGATGTTCAGAATATCCAGGCCGTGCACTATAGCGGTCAGCCGCTTGCTGGCCGTCTTTCGCCACATAGCCATCGTATAAAACTTTTTGGCGTGCAAAATCACGATACGTACTGAATGCCGTCAAGTCGATTTTCGCTTTTAACGCTTCCGCCCGCATCGCTTCAAAAGCGGCTCTGGCTTCTTTGCTTTCACCCGGTGCGTATGATTGCGGCAACGGGTGCTGTTTGTTGGCAATTACGACATTGTTGATGATTGTCGGTTGGGCCGGCAATTTTAAATTATCCTGATATATCGTTGCGTCTTTTACCGGCTGCTCTTTCGCAGGAGGCGTTTCCTCCTGCTCCGGCGCTTTGCCTTCTTCACTTGCTGGAGGATCTTCAGCTGGTGAAGTTTCCGGTTTTTCCGCTGATTCCGGCTCAGCCGGTTTCTCTGATTCTATAGGAGATTGAGGCTCTTCTGGCATTGGCGCTTCCCCTTCTTGTGATGAGACATCTTCCTTCGGTTCAACTGTTTTGACCGCCGCTTCGGATGGCGACAACGCTTCTAAACTTTCTTCTATATCCCAATTATGGAGAGACATCCAGTAAGCGGAAATCCCTCCGGCTAAAACCACTACAATTCCAAGGCTAATAAGGATCCATTTTAGAAAAGGCTTTTTATTTTTCTGATTCATCGAATACCGCGATTGCATGGTTCTCCTTCTTTCTCTAAAGTTCTTTTTTATTCTACCATTACTCTCGTATAATTTCTCCCTAAACAAATGAACATTCGGTATACTTTAACTAGAAGTTTTTACAAGATATGAGGGAAGAATATGAACCATCAAAAATGGCTGTCGCTTAATTTTTTCGCTTTCTTTTTTACGTGGGGTGTCTTCCTGCCTTATTGGACCGGATGGCTGACCAATGATAAAGGCATCAGTGTTTCAGGTGCAAGCCTCATCATGGGTGCCGGCATGTTCGCCCGTTCCCTTTCCACCCTGATTTTCTTCCCGCTGATGACGCGCATCTTTTCGTTAGGGAAGCTCATGCAAGGACTGGCAATCGGATCTTTTGTCCTCATGCTCTTACATATGCCCGCCAACTCTTACCTATGGCTATTCATTCTGACGTTCGCTTTCAGCTTCGTCTATCCGAATTTGCTGCCGGCGATGGAAAGCGGCGCAACCGTATTGATGAAAACCGACCATATCCATTACGGCAAAAGCCGGTCCTATGGTTCAGTCGGCTATACCATCGCCTTATTGATTGTCGGCGGAGCTACAGCCGTTTGGCAGGAAAGCGCGATTTACTGGGTCATGCTCGCCGGGCTGCTCTTCATGGCTCTTACCCAATCGGCTACTTCTCCTATTCCCTTGCAGGCAAAACCTGAACCTAGAAAAACAGCTTCAGGAAACGCAATGAAAGAATTGCTGCGTTCAAAACCATTTATGCTCATGCTGCTGATCACCACTTTGCTGCAAGGAGCCCATGCAGCTTACTATAATTACGGATTTATTTATTTGCAGGATGTAGGCGTCAATAGCTTCTATATCGGCCTCATTTTAAATGTAGCCATCCTTTTTGAAATTCTGATTTTCGCAAAAGCGGATGCCTGGTTTGCCAATTGGTCCGTTTCGTCCATGTTTTTAATTGCCGGCATCGGTTCCACGCTGCGCTGGATACTAATCTTTCTGTTTCCGTCAGTCTGGGTCTTCATCTTCAGCCAGGTTTTTCACGCCTTGTCTTTCGGAGTCGCGCATTTTGCATTCATCCGCTACATTTTCCAAAAGCTCGACCCGCTCCATATTCCCGCCGCACAAGGAATGTACGCGGCCATTGCCATGAGTCTAAGCGTTGCGGCCTTGACCATCATCGGCGGTTTTCTTTACGAAATTTCTCCCGGCCTTTCGTTCCTTGGCATGGTGCTATTTTCCGGTCCGGCCCTCTTATTGGTGCTGCTCACTCGAAAAAGATTTTCATATTAAATTAAATTTCCTACCAACTACCCCCATAATCCCGAATTTACCTGCGAATAAATGAGTATCAACTGTTACAGGGAGCTGGGTATATTGAAACGAATTTCACAAAAGGATATCGCGAGCTTGATGGAACGCTTAGATACCTTACTTGAAGAACGCCAAAAAGAAAAATACCACTATAAAAAAACAGCAGCGGCCAATTAGGCTGCTGCTGTTTTTCACATTTTCCTTAAACGATTACGGTAATTAAAACGATTACAAAAAGCACGGCAAAAATAATGGCCATTCCGCGCATCCATTTCGCTTCACGATCCATGCCTTGCGCTTTCATCTGGCGGTAGCGGAACGAATTGGTCAGCACAAAAAGCAAGGTCATGAATAATACGGTGATTTCCAAGTTGCCCATGATGAGGAAAACGAGCGCTGCCACACTTAATGCCGCCATCGCAATCCCTTGTATCCATTTTGAATTCATCTGTTTCACTCCTAAAAAAGAAAGCCGGCAAAAGATGCCGGCTTTTTGTTGTTATTTTTTATCTTCTACAGACTCAAGTGCCACTTCCGGGTGGTTCGAGTAGAATTTGCGTCCAATGTATGTTTGGATGATCAGCAAGATCCCGCCGACTGCCCAGTATACTGGCAATGCAGCCATTGACGAATAGGACACAAACATGATCATGATTGGTGAAATATACACCATGATTTTCATTTGCTGCTGCTGCTGTTCCGGCATCGTCCATAATGAAACTCTTGCCTGGAAGAAGTAAACCGCTCCAGCGATCAAGGTCATCAAAATATCCGGAGAACCAAGGGTAAACCAAAGGAACTCATGGTCTTTCACGTAATCCGGTGCGTAGCGAATCGCAAAATAGAGGCCCATGATGATCGGCATTTGAATGACGACTGGCAAGCAGCCCATATTCAATGGGTTCACGTCATGCTTTTTGTAAAGGCCCATCATCTCCTGCTGGATTTTCATTTGCTCTTCTTTGTCTTTTGTCTGTTTCAACCGTTTTTGGATATCTTCCATTTCCGGACGCAATTTATCCATTTTGACTTTCATGCCTTGCTGGCGTTTGTATGTCCGCAGCATAAATGGCATTAGCACTAAGCGAATCACGATTGTGATTGCCACAATCGCCAAACCGTAGTTTCCACCAAACAAGTCGCCCAAGTAAATCAGCGAACTAGCAAATGGTTTTACAAAAACCGTATAGAAAAACCCTTCTTGATTCTCTACAGCTGAACATCCGCTTAATACGAGAACCGCCATTGCCAGAAAGGACAGCAATATCATTTTCTTTTTCAAATTAGTCACCTTCACCTTTTTTAACTATAAAGAAGTATACCTATATGGTTGATAAAATTCAATCCGTGACTCTGAATTAGCAAATTTTATCGCATTGTGTGACGGAATAGCGAATGCGCCCCCCCATTTTCTCCAAGAAAAAAAGGAGAAAAATTCTCCTTAATTTGAATTCGGCAAATTGTAGCGGAAGTATGGGATGTGCTGGCTGTCGCGGAATTGCTTTGGCGTGACAGTCGTGTACTTTTTGAAAATCCGAGTGAAATAGCTTTGGTTGCAGAAATGGAATTGCTTTGAAATCTCTGAAATTCCTTTGTCTGAATGGCGCAAATAATATTGAGATTCTTCCACACGGCGCACATTCAAATATTCCACCAGGGTGATGCCGGCGTGCTCTCTGAAAATACGGGACAGATGGCTTGTTGAAATGTGGAAATGTTTTGCAATGTCTTCTACCGACAAATCGCGTTCCACTTCATCGTTTATGAACATCACGACTTTGTTTACGGTTTGATGGCCGAACGATGGTTGTTTGCGTTCAGAAATAACCGACACAAAGAACTCGATCAACTCATCAGCGACGTAAAGAAATTCGGAATCGTTCATGTGCTTTTCAACCAATTCAATGCACGCCGTATTGAAAGCAAATGCTTTCTTAGGCGGCACGCGCATTTCATATAGCTTACGGGCCATTACAGATGAAAGGACTATGTAATAATTGCGGACTTGGCGAATGGTATCTTTGCCTGCTTTAATTCCGATCAAATCGATCAAAAGGCGCAAAGTTTGTTTCGCCCGGTCTTTTTCAAGATGGTGGATTTCATAAATTAATTGTGTTTCGATTTCAAAAAACTTTTCAATTCCCTCATACTGATTCAGATTTTCACTTTCATTCATAAAAATCTTGGAAATGGTTTCTTGAATCGATGGCGCAGCTAGTATATTCATTTTTTCCCCGTCTTTCTAAGTTCTAGATTTTAAGCAGTTACTTCAACTATATACTGAAACGTTCGAGATGAACATAGCTCAAAGTAGAACTTATTAAATTTTTTATGTAATATGGTTTATTACCATTTTACCTTTAATACCTTATTAAAGGAAATATTTTCCCTAAAACTATACTACAAATGACGAATATCTGTCAAAAGGGTTTCTCTGGAAACTAATAAATTTCCAATATTTTAAAAATCACCATTAAAAGCCAACCTTTCCTAAGAAAGGCTGGCTTTTGCTCCCTTGTTTCTATTCGTTATCCGGCGGAATTAATGCGCGAATATGACGCGGAAGAACTTCGATTGTAAACGGTGTTTGAGAACCTTCATCGCCGTCAATATTGCATGAAACCGGCTCGCTTGTATCAATAGAGACTTGCGTTGTATGGATCACTTCTACTGCAGGATCTTTTTCAAGCTTGCCTCTTAGCATAGCCCCCGCGATTCGAATGAACGCCGGCAAAGCTGCATTTTTTACAATGTAGACATGCAGCAGCCCATCATCCGTCAAGGCTTCGGGCGCCAGTTTTTCAAACCCGCCTACTGAATTGGTCAAAGCCACAAGCACCAATTTCGCTTCGCCTTCCCATTCGCCTTGGTCATGCTTGATGTTAAAATATTGCTCCGCATCCGAAGTAATTGCTTTTACACCTTCTATAAAGTAAGCCAAAGCGCCCAATCGGGTTTTTTGTTCCGGCGATACTTCATAAGTGGATTCCGCAATTTGGCCGAGCGCTAAGATGTTCATGAAATAATGGTCGCCTACTTTTGCAATATCCACTCTTTTTTCATGCCCTGTTTTCAATGCTTCAATGGCTTCAGGAGGATCTAAGGAAATCCCGAGCGCCCGGGCGAAATCATTCACCGTTCCGAGAGGGATTAAGGAAAATAAAGGTTGGTGCTCTTGTTCCGCTAAACCGGAAACAGCTTCGTTGATGGTGCCGTCGCCGCCCATCGCCACGACAAAATCGTATTTCAATTCACATGCTTCCTTGGCAAAATCCGTAGCGTCGTGCTGCTTTTCCGTCGTTCTCGTATCCACGCTGTAGCCCATGTCCACTAACGTTGCTTCCACTTGGGTACGGTATTGAGCCGCTTTCTCTTTTCCTGAAGATGGATTCAAGATAAACATCGCTTTTTTCATTTAGTTACCTCCGGTGGTATGATATAACCATATTCATCTTTACCCTTTTTTAGGGTGAAGTTAATCCCTCTGTTCTTCTAATATTGAAAGTGAGGACGGCCATGCGCATTTTCATTTATTTGATCATTTTCTTCGCTTTTTTCGACTTGTTTGCTCAGCTGCCAATCATGAGCCCGTTTGCCGTCGATTTAGGAGCCACGCCTTTTTTAGCCGGGCTGGCGGTGGGCATGTATTCTCTGTCCAATGTGGCAGGCAATGTGATTTCCGGAATATTTGCTGACCGCCGCGGCCCTTTTACGGTGCTGATTTTTGGCCTGGTTTCCACTGGAGTGGTCTTGTTTTCTTACCACTTAGCAGACGGGCCGTACAGTTTGCTGGCCATCCGCTTTTTCCACGGCCTGGCTGCCGGCTTTGCAGTCCCGGCCGCTTTCACTTTTCTGGCCAATCGGACCAAACAGAATCGGCGAGGAAAAGGCGCAGCGGTTTCGGGAGCCTTTGTCGGATTAGCCGCTATCGTCGGTCCCGCTTTCGGCGCTATCTACGCGAGCCGCACAAGCGTCCCGGAAATGATGGGGATTACCGGCACGATTCTGCTATTGCTGGGGGCCATTTCCTATTTCCTTCTGAAAAAGGAAGCTCCCAAGAAAGAATCTGTCCAAGCCCCTAAAGCGCCATTTATGGAGTCCGTCCGCACCCTTGGATTATTCCAGGCATTTGCTGGCGCTTTTTTCTTAATGTTTTCACAAGGGGTGCTTGCTTATATGCTCCCCCTTAAAGTTGAGGCGCTTCAATTGCCTGCAGAAATGAGCGGCTTGCTGTTAAGCACTTTCGGCATTGCTGCCATTTTGGTGTTCCTGCTGCCCGTCAATCGCTTATTTGACCGCATACAACCAGTCTATACATTGATCGCCGGCTTTTCATGTATGGCGCTTTCCCTATTTCTTTTAAGCACAGTTTCACTGGCGCTCTTTATGTATATCGTCATGGCTAGCTACGGCATCGGTTTCGCCCTTCTTTTCCCTTCCATCAATTCGCTGTTGATCGATTCTACGACTTTGCAATCGCGCGGACGGGCATATGGCTATTTCTATGCCTTCTTTTCATTCGGTGTGGTTGCCGGCTCCAGTGTCACCGGAGCTTTGGAACTGTCGGCCAATGAAGGGTTTATATTAAGCGGAAGTTTGCTGCTCCTCATAGCAGCATTTAATGGATTAGCGGCTGGAAGATAAAATACAGCAAAGGAAAGAGTTGTCCCAAAAGTAATTTGGAACAACTCTTGTTATGTCTCGAAGCTAGCGCAGCGATGCAGAAACACGGGCACTAGAATTCCCCTGCGTATCATTAGAGGCAAGGCAGATCATTTAAATGTTATCAGTGCCTATGCGCGGCTCGGGTGAGACCGTCTTTGTGTTTTCTGATTTTTCTTCGCTCGTATCATTTGGAGACAGCTTTGAATTTTCATCTGCTTTTTTATCTTCATTGTAATATTGGACGCCTGATTCTCCGCCCTCATTCGCCGGTTCTTCTGTGTCAGTCGATGTTTTGTTTAGTTTATCCAAGTTTTGAGACTCCATAAATGAATTCACCTTCGTTTTCGCATTATTAAAAGCTACAGTGGCTTTTTCACGATTTTCTGGTTTCTTGAAGTATGCATACGCTCCAGCAGCTAAACCTGCCAGTAAGATTCCTCTTCTTTTGGCCATTTACTTCACTCCTATTCTCTGTTAAAACTTGTTTACCCAATTCTACTAGATTTATGCAACATTCACGTGTCAAAAGCATTACATTTTATTGTTTGTAAACTTCATATCCACGTGAGGAATCCCGTCTTCATCGTATGCTTCCGAAATCGGCAGAAAGCCGAAGGATTCGTAAAACTCTTGCAGGTAAACTTGCCCCTGCAATTGAATTTCATTGGCTTGCCATTCGTTCAAGATATATTCCATTGCCTGCACCATCAATTGTTTGGCAAGGCCTCGGCTTCTGGCTTCAGCACGCACGATAACCCGCCCGATTGACGGAATTTCATACTTTACTCCTGCCGGAACCAACCGGGCATAAGCCAGTGTTTTTTCATTTTCGCTATAAGCAAGGTGGATAGATTCTTGATCCAAATCATCCAGCTCAGGATAAGGGCAATTCTGCTCCACTACAAATACGTCCACCCGCAATTTTAAAAACTCGTATAATTTCCGGGCAGTCAGTTCATCAAAATGATAGGTATTCCACTCCAATTTCTTCGCCTCCTTGTCTCTTTTCATTATTTCACATTAGTGGCTATTTGGATGGTTTTTTGATATGATAACGGAAAGAATTTTAGAGGTGAGCAAATGATTCGTGCAGGCACGATTGATGATATTGCATCTGTCCAGGAAATCGCACACGTGAGCTGGGTTGATACTTATGAAGGCATTATTCCTCCAACTGTCCAAAAACAATTTTTAGATAAATCGTACTCTACGCCAATGATGGAAATGAGATTGAAGAAAACCATTGTCCTGCTCGCTTTCCACGATGCGGAACCTGTTGGATTTGCCAACTTTACCCGCGTGGATGAAGATGGCGACGCGGAACTGATTGCACTTTATTTGAAGCCGGAATTCCAGCGCAATGGCTACGGCAAACAATTATTGTCGAGCGGACTTTCCCATTTAAAAGAAGGCTCGCAATTATTCGTTTATGTGGAAAGCAAAAATGAAAAAGGCCGGAAGTTCTACGAACGAAATGGCTTTGAATTGGTAGAGGAATTCGAGGAGGTTTTTGAAGGCTACCCGCTGCAGACTGCCAAATATATTTATTACCTAAAAACACCCGTCCTTTAAAAGGACGGGTGTTTTTGTTTATAACGGACGATACGTATCGTCATCTTTGTGAAGCGAATTATCATTTTGTCTCCGCTGCTCTTCCTCACGAAGGCGCTCTTCTTGGCGAATTCGTTCTTCTTCACGGATTCGCTGTTCTTCTTTTAGCTTCGCATCGCCATTTTGGCTGCCAAAATCGTCGCGCGGCGCCTGATAGTCATCTCGTCGCGTCCCTTTTCGCACAAAGCACATAATTGCTGCAATGTAGAATAAGATCGACGTCAAGGAAAGCAGGCCTGCGAATAGCCCTGCAATGATGAAAAGCACTCCCGCAGCTTTCGGATTGCGGTTATTCCGCAGGTTCGCAATAGCAAGAATCGCTAAAACGGTGCTGATCGCAAGCACTGCCACAAGGACCCATCCGATAATGCTAAAGCTGGAAATGAAAGTATCCAAAAAGAGCTGTGCGTCTTCCGGGCTTGCAAATGTGGAGTCATTTAAGACTTCCTGCTCAAAATCCTGGAATTCTGCCGTGTTTTGCACATTGTCGAAACTAAGGATACCGATTGCCAATAGGGCGATGGTTAAAAGATTAAAAATAATGCCGATTATACCTAATGTTTTTTCTGCACCTCTGCTGACAACTCCATTATTCATTTGATGCACCTCTTTCTCACTTTTCTTCCGGCTCGAAATAAAAGCCTTCTTATAGACAGTTTCCCTGATTATTATGAATAAAACCTGTTTAAGCTTTTGTAGCTAGGGTAATTAATTATTAACAAAGATTTTAAAGGAGATGAAATTAATGGAAAAAAAGTTAATCTTTAATCAAGCAGACTTTATGTACGGAATCGGCGGCGCTTCTATTTTAACTGCGATTGTTTTCTTCATGACAAGCCTATAATCTGGAGGATGAAGATGGAAAACTACATATTGGCGACATAGCAAAAGCAATCCACTCAAAACTGAAGAGGATTGCTTTTTGTGTGTTTAAATTTTCACGTCGTCGTAATCTTTATAGCGGTCGAATGCTACAACTGCATAGGAACAGACCGGCTCCATTTTATAATTATGTTCGCGGGCATAATCAGCCGCCCGATCGAGCAGCTTTTTCGCAATGCCTTGGTTGCGCATCGATTCATCTACAAAAGTATGTTCAATCACCATGACATTCGCAAGCTCTGTCCACGTAATTTCCGCCTTAAGCATCCCCGCTTCTTCATAGCGGTAAGCAAATTCATCATTACCCAATTCTATTAGCTGTAATTCCATATCTTACTCCCCCTAATTATTGATTGATGGACAACGGACGCAGCGAAGCTTCGATTTCAGCCCGCTTCGGCTCAAGAAACGGCGGCAATGCAAGCGTCTCTCCCATCGTTTCCAATGGTTCATCGGTCGCGAAGCCCGGTTCATCCGTCGACAATTCAAAAAGAATGCCGTTCGGCTCACGGAAATAGATGGCTTTAAAATAATAGCGATCCACTTCACCTGAAGTCATGAATCCATTGGAGCGCAAGTATGTGTTCCATTTGCTGTACTCTTCATACGTTTTTACACGGAAAGCAACGTGGTGCACACTCCCTCTCCCAGGGCGTTCAGGCGGCAAATCGGTCCGTTCTTCTAAGTGTACTTCGCCAGCCGGGCCGCCTTTTCCTGTTGAAAATACTAAAATATCTTTCATTCCTTCAATTTTCGACGGATAAGAGCCGATTTGCTCGAATCCGAGTATATCGCTTAAAACGGCAGCTGTTTTTTCATTTTTGCGGACCGTCAAGCGCACATGGCCCAGTCCGACAATCGCATACTCTTCCGGAACATCTGCTTTCGTCCAAGGAATGCCGTATTCGATTCCTTTTCCGTCATCCACTACCAGCATTAGCCGGGATCCTTCAAAGTCCTGGAAAGTCAGCGATGGCCGGCCGAAAACTTCTTCCACTTCGCCGTGCGGAACAGCGAAGCGATCAAAACGTTCCATCCAATAGGCAATCGCCGCTTCACTTTTCACTCGAAATGCCGTGTTGCTGATGGAAGAAACGCCCGGATACGTGCGGCCAGCCATCGGAATATCAAAATACGTCATATCGGTTCCAGGCGTTCCGACTGCATCAGCGTAAAACAAATGGTAAGACGAAGTTGAATCCTGATTGACGCTCTTTTTCACTAAACGCATGCCTAGAATCCGTGTAAAGAAATCATGGTTCTTATCCGCATTGGCGGTAATTGCCGAAACGTGGTGAATGCCTTCTAGTTTCATTTTTCTTCCTCCTCAATTATCTTGAATTCGAGATATTTATTTTATTCTATCACCGCTCCTTCTGCCCTGCAACTGAATTGGCTCAAATAAAAACAGCCAGGCAATTTACTGCCTGGCTGTTTCGATAAATCAGTTAAACCATCCACGGACAGAATCCGCCAGCTTTTGGAAAAAGCTTTTCACGCTTTGCCAAAAACCTTCGTCATTGACGATCGTTCCGATTTTGTCTTCAATGGTTTTGCTTAAGTCTTCCAATTGGGTCGACCATTTTGAAAAGTCGATATCCAGTTTACGGATGCGGTCCATCAGATCCGTCAACAATTTGCGGTCTTCCGGGCTTAACTCGATTTGAAGCTTCGTCAATTGATCTTCGACTATTTTCTCCACTTCTTCACGGGTAGCCGGATTTTGTTCAGCGATCTGTTTTTTGATCTCTGTCAAAAGCTCGCTTACTTTTGCGTCTTCAACTCCGCTGTCAGCGAGTTCTGTTGCTACGGTCAATTCATCGTTAGCCACATCTGTCCGTTCTGGATCCAATTCTTCCCCGTTCACTTCGTAAGCTTTATAGATGCCAACAAGCGCCGAATGGCCTGTCACCGCTTTTGGAGCCGCGACTTCGACCGATGCATCTTCAATGCCTGCCGTCAGCATGGCGTTGGCGTACATTTCCGTTGTGACTTGCGTAATGTTATCCGGCGTGACGATTTGGATAACCAAACCTTCTCCTGCATCTTTGCGCGTGATTTTTGCAGAAGAATACATATTCGCACGCGAATCTCCGTCTTTAATATAAGTAATCAGATCTTGGCCGGTCACTTCGATTTCTTCCACGTCCGCTTCACTGGCTACATCCAAGCTTTTCGCTACGCTTTCTTTTTCTGCTTCGGATAGATTGCCTCCATAGACGACGATCGGCAAACCGAATTTTTCATTGATGCCGACGTTCGCAGAACTGATGCTTGGCAGCATAAGTGACAACGCTAATATAGATGACAGTACAGGAATTATTTTTTTCATTATTTATTGCCCCCTTCCACAAATTAATACGCTTTTTGTGTGAAAAGGTTGCGTCAACGTACTAATTTGGTCCATCCGTCTTCTTGGATGATTTTGCGTTCTTTGTACAGTCTGCCGAGCGCACGTTTGAATGCCGCTTTGCTCATGCCGAAGATTTCCTGGATTTCATCCGGAGTCGATTTATCTGTGAACGGCATTTGCCCGCCGGACTCATCCAGGAAATCCATAATTTTCTGTGCATCATCCGATAGGCGTTCCTGTTTACGGGGAAGCAACGAACCGTTCAATGTCGCATCGTCTTTTACGCCGATGATGCGCACGGTTTTTTCTTCGCCTAAACGCGGTTCTTCTTCTCTTTCCGATTCATGGACGAAAATCCGATACATTTCAGGCACAGAAAGCATGAATGTGCCGACTGGCAACAAACGGTAAGCACGTGCTTGAATGTTTTCATTGAACACAGAAGTTGGAGCCGGTACATACAATTCGCCGATTTTCTCTTCGGTCGCCAGGCGTCCGTATAAATCGCCATAGCGGTCCGTACGCAAGGTCATGAAGATATGGTCGCCTTGCTGCGGCCACAGTTCTTCGATTTGCGGAAGGTCTTCGGGAAGTACGTAAACTTCGCGGGAAGTCCCGATGTCAACGACCAGCCCTTCTCGTCTCGATACTTTCAATACTTTCGCCCAGCCGTATACGCTCGGCAAAATGTGGGGAATCATCGGAGTAGCAGAAACCCCGCCTTGACGGTTGCGGAAAAGGAATACTTCAATTTCCTCACCGATTTCTTGTCCCTCTTCAATTTCTGATGCGTTCATTAACACTTCATCACCTGAACTATTCGTCAAGATCCACTGGGAACTTGATCGGTCAATGATGCGCAATGTGGTTTTTTCTCCTGGATGCAATGCCATTATGCAGCCTCCTTCAATTCAACTTAATTTTCTTTTTGGTCATTTTTTAGTTTTTCAAGTTTTTGGAGCAGCGCCGGATCTTCTTCCAGCACTTGAACCAAATCAGCGATCCGCTCAATGGAATTCCAGCTTAAGTGATGCTCGATCCCTTCCACGTCGCCGTAGATCCGTTCTTCTTCCACACCGATCAACCGAAGAAACTGTTCCAGCAGGTCATGGCGCTTTACAAGGCGTTTTCCAAGTTTTTGCCCGCGCGGCGTCAACATCAGCCCGCGGTAGCGCTCATAAATTAAGTACCCATCTTTATCAAGTTTTTGCACCATTTTGGTGACCGATGACGGCAAAACTGACAACGCTTCTGCAATATCCGACACTCGGGCATATCCTTTTTGTTCAATTAATGAATAAATGATTTCAATGTGGTCTTCCATACTTGGAGTAGGCACGATTCGTTCCTCCCTAACATGACTCTCTTCAGTTTACTATACCCCAACCCGCTAAACAACTGAGCTTACGGCATTCCGGCAGTAATTCAATTTTCTGCATGTTTGGCCTGTGAAAATCCGGGGTAGTTATTACTATCGACAACGAAAGGTTAGGTGAGGAACATGGGACGTATTCTTTGGATTATTTTAGCAGTTATTATTGTTATTTGGTTAGTTGGATTTTTAATGGACGTCGCTGGTGGATTAATCCACATCCTTCTTATCATCGCAGCTATCATTTTAGTTATTAATTTGATCTCTGGCAGAAAAGGCTTATAGCCGGAATGCAAGCCATAAAAAAAGCTGAGGACAAATGTCCTCAGCTTTTTTATTGTTTCCGGATTTTTGCATAAACGCATGTATCGCGCAATTTATTGCTCACTCTTGAAATCGTATCATTGCGGAGAATGCCTTCGAGCTCGAAGTTCAAACGCTCAGCCACTGCCCGGCTTCGCACATTGTCCGGATCGCAGCGGATCTCAACCCGGTTTGCTTCCAATTCTTCAAACGCAAAACGGGTAATGCGTTCTACTGCCTCTGTTACATAGCCTTTTCCTTCAAAGCGATTATCGACCCAATAGCCGATCTCAAACTTCCGCACATCCCAATCAATGCGGTGAAGGCCTGAAGAGCCAATAAATTCTCCGGTTTCTTTCGAGAAGAAATGCAGCCGCAAATCTTTGCGCAGCATAAAATCCGCTTCAGCTTCCACCAAGTTTGCTTCCATTTCCGAAAGCACCGGTTTTTTCTGGGCAAACGGCATCCACGGCCGCAATGAAGCAAGTGAGCGCATGACCGCCTCATAGCTGAGCGCCGCATCTTCCCTTTTCGGTTTGCGGATGATCAAGCGCTCCGACTCGAATTCATCCGGAAATTGAAATAGAACCGGATTGAATTGCGATTTCTTTTCTTCTATCAATGCATCATCCCAGTGGACAGGCGTCGTAATGCCCGCTTCCCAGTCTTCCCGTGTCATGCCGTAAGTCACTGCATCATAATAGCGGTTTTCTCGCGGCGAGAACCATGTTTGGCGGATATGGGCTTCTTTGACAAAACCGGTCCGCTCAAATGCTTTTCGCATCGCGAAATTGTCGTGCCGCGTGTTGCCTTCTAGGCGTATTTTCTTTTCGGGCAAAGAGAAGACGAAATCAGCAATCAACTTCAACGCCTTCGGGCCATAGCCTTTTCCTCGATATGGATCTGCAATCCGCAAGTCAAACAGCGGGATGTCATCCTGCAAGTCAAAAATTTTCACGACGCCCACTTGCTGCCCTTCATCGTTTTCGATCCAAAACGTTCTCACTTGGTCTGATTTATATCCGCCTTCTTCAATCGTCTTCTCGATCAATTCCCGGACAGGATGTTCAATGCCGTGAAACGGCCATGAGTTAGTTGTCATAAATTCGATTAATTGTTCCTGTTCTTCCATCGTCCATTCTGTCAGCTTCAACACTTTGTCCTCCATGTTTGTTTACTTTTGAATCTTGACTAAGCGCAGCGCGTTGAGGATTACGAGAAGCGTTGCCCCCATGTCTGCGAATATGGCAATCCATAATGTCAGCCATCCTGGAATGATTAAAAGCAAAGCAATGATTTTTAACCCTAATGCAAAAAGAATATTTTCCTTTATTATACGCAAAGTCTTTCGGCTGAGTCGAATTGTATAGGGAAGTTTTTCTAAATCATCAGCCATCAAGGCGATATCCGCTGTTTCCAAAGCCGCATCGGTTCCGGCGCCGCCCATGGCAATGCCGATCGTCGAAGCTGCCAAGGCAGGCGCATCATTGACTCCGTCTCCGACCATGGCGACCCGGCCATGGATCTGCTGGAGTTCTTTGATGGCAGCTAACTTGTCTTCCGGCATCAATCCAGCACGGACGTCCGTGACACCGATTTGGGCTGCAATCGCCCGGGCAGTTGCAGGGTGGTCGCCTGTCAGCATAATCGTTTTTTCAATGCCCATCGCCTTCAATCCGCGAATGATTTCCGAACTTTCATTTCGGATGGCATCCGCCATTGCCACTGCACCGATTAATTCTTTTTCCGAAAAGACCGCTACGACAGATTTTCCGGATTCCTGAAGCTCACGGTAATCCCGCGGAATGGCAAAGCCGTATTCTTCTGCCCAGCTAAAGCTGCCGACGTAGACCTGTACGCCGTTCACAACTGCGTGGGCGCCTTTTCCGGTAACCGACCCAAACCCTTCGGAACCATAGGGTTCGCCCGCTTTGTCCAAAATGGCGCGCGCCAAAGGATGCTGCGACATGGTTTCGACTGCTGCTGCAATTTTCAGGACTTCTTCCTGGGAATACATTTCTTGGGCAAAGACATCCGTCACTTCCGGATAGCCTTTCGTCAGCGTGCCGGTTTTATCAAATGCAATGGCTTTAATATGCCCTGTTTCCTCTAAATGGATGCCGCCTTTCACCAAAACGCCTTGCCGCGCAGCATTCCCGATAGCTGTCACAATAGCGACTGGCGTCGACACAACTAAAGCACAAGGACAGCCAACTACAAGCACGGCAAGCCCTTGGTAAACCCACAACTCCCAGTTGCCGGTCAGGAACCCTGGGAGGATGGCCACTAAAAAAGCGACGGCTATAATAGCCGGCGTGTAATATTTCGCAAAACGGTCGACGAATTTTTGGGAAGGCGCTTTTTCCGCCTGCGCTTCTTCGACTAAATGAATGATTTTGGCGATGGTGGTGTCTTCCACCCGCTTGGTCACTGTGACTTCCAGTGCGCCTTCGCCGTTTAACGTCCCGGCAAACACTTCGTCTCCCGGATTCTTACTCGCTGGCATGGATTCGCCTGTAATCGCTGCCTGATTAACGGAACTTGTGCCGCGGAGCACAGTTCCGTCCATCGCAATTTTTTGTCCGGGTTTAACGATGAGCACATCGCCAATGCGGACATCTTCCGTATCCAGCTCGATAACTTCGCCTTGCCGCTGGATCAGCGCCCTGGCCGGTGCTAAATCCATCAATCCACGGATCGACTGGCGGGCTTTGTTCATCGAAAAGGCTTCCAGCGCTTCGCTGACTGCAAACAAAAAGACCACAACTGCGCCTTCACGCCATTCGCCGATAATCACTGCGCCAATAATTGCAATGGTCATCAATGTCTTCATGTCAAATTGCAGTTTCGTTAAATTTTGAAGTCCTGTCCAGAACAGCTGATAGCCTCCGACTAAAATGGAAGCGCCGAATAATCCGATGGCTGCCGGATGTGCTTCAGAAGCCTGGAAAGAAATTACCGCTCCGATGATCAGCAATAAAAATGAAATGGCCGCTTCAATGGTTTGGCGCCGTTTATAAAAAGGGATATGCACCACTTTTTCTTTTTCCGGAAAAACCCGGATATGGTCAAATGCTCCCGCTTTTTGCAAGGCTTCGATGGAGACGTTGCCATCGACCGTCAGCTTGGAAGCACCGAAGTTCAAACTGACATTTTTAATATCGGGAAGCTCCCGAACATTCTTTTCAAATTTCGCGGCACAGCTCGTGCATGATAAATTTTCAAGACGGTATGTCTTTTGCAAGCTCGCCACCTTCTTTCGCATGTTCATGGGCAATGGTCACGAGTTGGTGAACATGGCGGTCGGACAATGAATAATAGACTTGTTTCCCTTTGCGGAGGGATTTTGCCAATCCACGTTCCTTCAGATACCGTAGATGATGGGAGGCAGTCGCGGTCGAAGAACCGATGACGGCCGCGATATCGCAGACGCACATTTCTTCTTCGATGGTTAAAGCATAGGCAATGTTCAAACGGGTTTCATCAGCCAGTGCTTTAAACAAATGGACGACTTCGGATAAATCGGGCATATATTGCTGAACATTATCCACCACTTCCGGATGGACTTTTGTCACTTCACAAATTTCTTTCATCGCGATCCCACCTTCATTCAAATGTTCCTATGTTTGTTACTTGCAGTATAAATCTTCTGATAATAATAATCAAACAGGGATTTGAATGAGTTCTATTTACGGGTTTTAAAAAGAATGCTATTGTTTTCAGAAGTTAATCGAATTTCGTTAAAGGAAGTGGAAAGTTGAAAACTATGTCTTATAAAGAGCAATGGTTCGGCAATATCCGCGCGGACATTCTTTCCGGCATTGTCGTGGCGCTCGCGTTAATTCCCGAAGCCATTGCCTTTTCTATTATTGCAGGAGTGGATCCGATGGTCGGCCTCTATGCTTCGTTCTCCATAGCTGTCATCATTTCTTTTGTCGGCGGGCGCCCCGCGATGATTTCGGCCGCTACGGGCGCGATGGCCCTTGCGATGGTGACGCTCGTCCGGGACCACGGCCTTGACTATCTGCTCGCTGCGACCATTCTAACCGGGGTGCTGCAAGTGATCTTCGGATTTTTGAAAATTGCCCGTTTCATGAAGTTCATCCCGCGTGCTGTGATGATCGGTTTCGTCAATTCGCTCGCTATCTTGATTTTCATGGCGCAAGTGCCGTTCATTTTCGGCATCAATCTGATTACGTATGTTTTTGTCGGTGTCACTTTGGCCATTGTTTACATCCTGCCGCGTTTCTTTACCGCGATTCCGGCACCGCTTATCGCCATATTCGTATTGTCCGCCATCGTCATGTATACCGGCATCGATATGCAGAATGTCGGCAGTTTAGGGACGATCAACCAATCCCTGCCCACTTTCTTCATCCCGGATGTTCCGTTTAATTTTGAAACTTTGCAGATCATTTTTCCCACTGCGCTTGCCTTATCCATCATTGGTTTGCTCGAATCCTTATTGACGGCATCCATTTTGGATGATGCAACAGAAACGGATTCCGATAAGAATCAGGAAGCCCGTGGGCAAGGCATCGCCAACTTCGTCACCGGCTTTTTCGGCGGAATGGCGGGCTGTGCAATGATCGGCCAGTCGGGCATCAACGTCCAATCTGGCGGACGCGGACGCCTTTCCACCTTTACTGCAGGCGTCGTCCTGATTTTCCTGATCATCGTCCTCGGCAATTGGGTCGTCCAGATTCCGATGCCCGTCCTTGCCGGCATCATGGTGATGGTGTGCATCGGCACTTTTAATTGGGGTTCGTTCAAGTACATGGCGACCGCTCCGAAATCAGATGCAGTTGTCATGCTGCTGACCGTCGTGGTGGTCGTCTATACACACGATTTATCCAAAGGCGTACTCGCCGGCGTTCTGCTGAGCGCGATTTTATTTGCGGCTAAAATTTCAAAAGTCGAAGTCCGGAATAAAGGATTGAATGCCGAAGCATCGAATGTTTATACAGTACACGGCCAATTATTCTTTGCTTCTTCGCAAGATTTCGTTTCAGCCTTCGATGCCATCGAACCTGCCGACCGCATCATCATCGACTTCTCGGATGCGACCGTTTGGGATGATTCCGGCGTCGGCGCCATTGACCGCGTCATGGGCCGGCTTCAACCGAAAGTGGGTTCGATTGAAATTACAGGCTTAAACCCATCCAGCGAAAAATTGGTCAACACCTTGGCCGCCTATGCAGATTCAGGAAAAAAAGCAGGCCAGCATTAAAGGGGGATTCTTAGATGTATAAGAAAATTCTCGTAGCCGCTGATGGCTCGGACCATTCAAAACGCGCCGTGCAAGAAGCGGTGAAAATGGCAAAAGCCAACCCAGGAGCAAATGTGACGCTTCTTTACGTCATCGACTATGAAAAAGCACGCAATGAAATCCTTCAAAGCCAAGGGCCGGATGGGCTTCATCTCGAGCGGCGCAAGCACCTCCAGCCGCTTGAAGAGATTTGCCGTTCTGCCGGTGTCCACTTTGAAACCAAAATTCTGCATGGAGCCCCCGGGCCGACCATTGTAAAGCATGCCAATGAAACCGGCTACGATGC
Organism: Planococcus ruber; assembly: GCF_022819085.1. Taxonomy (GTDB): domain Bacteria; phylum Bacillota; class Bacilli; order Bacillales_A; family Planococcaceae; genus Planococcus; species Planococcus ruber. Next base: position 55,042 of record NZ_JALHAG010000011.1, read on the forward strand.
CGTTTTCATCGGTAGCCGAGGCTTAAACGCCTTGCAGGAAATGGTGCTTGGCAGCGTCAGCCACAAAGTAGCGAAACGCGTACAGGCACCTGTAATCATTGTGAAATAAAAAAAGGTCTTTCCGGTTTTCGGAAAGACCTTTTTCTTATAAAACTAAATATCCTAAACTGAACAACAGGATCCCACTGATCAACGTTGCACTTAAATACGCTGCCGCTTTTAGCCATTCCCCGTCTTCTATATCTTTCACGGCGTCAAGCGCCATCGTTGAAAACGTAGTAAAAGCGCCCAGAAAACCCGTAAGCCAAAAAGCGGATGGGCTGCTGTTTCCAAGCAGCCAGCCCATCGAAAAAGATCCGAGGCTGTTGACTGCCCATGTCGCCCATTTCGGATGTTTGGATCGGCTTTCTGCAATAAGGTAAAAAACGTACCGGGCAACCGCTCCGAAGAAACCGCCCGCTGCAATGGAAATCATTTTGCCATCGCCTGCCTTCCGATTGCCAGTCCGCCAGCTGCCATCAAGACCGAAGCTGCTGTCATCGCAAGAGCAAAACCTATTGCAGCCATATACTGCGCTTCCAACAAGCTAAACCACTGGGCTGAAAAAGCCGAAAATGTGGTAAAAGAGCCAACGAATCCGGTTGAAATGAACAGCCGAAATTCGGCAGATTTTTTATGGAAGCGGGCAGCTGCATAGCCAATGACGAAACTTCCGAATAAGTTGACTGCCCAGAGTCCCGCCGTTGATGAGATGGCTTCGAAAATCCCGGCTCGTGCCAGTGCCCCAAGCATCCCGCCAACGCCTACTGCTAAAAATCTTTTCACTTGAACCGCCTCGCATCATTTTTCTCCAGTATAGCTTAATCGGCGGTTAAAATTAACTCTGTCCCTGCTGCTTTCTTTTCAATTTCCGTTCTATGGTAGTCTCCTTCTGCCCAATCGTCCACTTGATTGTGGTAGAAGTCGGATTTCATATGCCCGCTGAGCCCTGGTCCAACAATATGATAAGCCCCCGTCAAATCGCTCAAATCGGCCACAAATCGCCAAGAAGCTCCGTGGTTCACTTTGCCGTCTTCTTTAAAGGCAGCTGCCTGAACCGTAATATTAGATCCGCCAATGGCCACAGGAGCTGGATTTAATAACTGGGCAAAAATCGGAGAAGCACTGGCAAGCGGATGCGGGAAAGTCAATTGATGGTACTCGCCCCACTCCCAGTCTTCAAACTTATCTCCAAATTGTTCTTCGATTTCATCCACACTTTCCGCTAAAGCATCCGTCAGCCATTTTTCCACGCCGCCATATTCGGACACCCATGCGCCTTCATTGCCAGCGAATGCTTGTCTCATCATTTCATCGGTGATGTGGTTTTTCCCTGCGAACATTTCATAAACGTCTTCCGGGAATTCCCCTTTTAAGATGGTGTCCGGCAATTGCTTCATCCATTTATGGAAAACGAGGGGTGCCGCTTGATCTGCGCCATCCACTTGATCCCATTCTTCCAGCATTTCAAGTAGCGGATCGTATTCCTTCGTTTCTTTCCGGACTGCTGCAATCATGCCGTCTAAAAATTCAGCTGCATATAAATTCTTTTGGTCCATCTGCAGTTCCATCATATCTTCCGGCGTCAAATCGTCCGATGCTTCCAACACTTCAGCGATCCGCTCATAGCGATACGGCTGCGCCCAAAAATCCGTGATGTGATAAGGGTAGGAATCGTCTATAACTTCATTATTTGCCGTTGCAATAAACCCGCTCTCCGGATTGACAGATCTCGGCAATTCATCAAAAGGCACATAGCCTTCCCAGCCATAGTCGGCAGAGTCTCCCGGAACCGGCAATTGCCCATCTCCCGTTTTCCGAAGCGGAATGCGTCCGTTAGCCTTATAAGCGATGGTCCCGTCCGTAGAAGCAAAGACAAAGTTTTGGGCCGGCGCCTGGAAATCTTCCAATGCGGTTTCAAACTCCTCCCAATTGGAAGCTTTATTAAAGCCGAGTACTGCCTGAAGCTCTAAAGTCGGCTCAAGAGCGGTCCATTGCATCGAAAATACAGCCCCCGGATCTTCTTCTTTATAAAGAATAGGCGAAATAATAGGTCCATGGCGCGTTACGGTTACTTCAAACGCTTCATCTTCCTCGCCTTTTACACTGATGGTTTCATCCCGCACTTCCGCTTGCTCCCATTTCCCTTCATACAGAAATTGCGTCGAATCTTCCGGATTCGGAGTTTCAATATAAAGGTCTTGAACATCCGGCCCAACATTTGTTACACCCCAGGCGATTTCTTCATTATGGCCGAGAATAATTCCCGGAATGCCGGCAAAGATCACGCCGCTGACGTTCTGCTCCGGCGACTGAAGATGCATCTGATACCAGATGGACGGCGTACTCAGACCTAAATGCGGATCATCCGCAAGCAGCGGCAGCCCACTTTCCGTTTTGTCTCCCGAGACGACCCAGTTATTGCTGCCATTGAATTCAGGCGGAATGACCGAGGCATCGAATTCTCCGGCCACTTTCACCGGCTGCTTTTTATTTGCAGCAAGAATGGAAGGCGCATTATCCGGATAAGCAATAAACAATTCTTTTGCTTTATCTTCCGGGAATGCATTTAGCGCCCAGTGGCGGACTGCCAGCGTATTCCAATTCCCCCCTAAATCATAGGCCATGTACTTTCCGATTGTCAGCGAATCGAGCGGCGTCCATTCTTCCGGTTCATAGCCGAGCAGAGCGAACTCATAGCTTAATGTGCCTTCCGCTTTCGCTTCTTCCATGTATGCATTGACGCCTTCTGCGAACCATTCCAATACTTGCTTCGCTTCGTCGCCGTAGCCCTCCCAGGATTTTTCAGCGGCATCCCTCAAACTGAACGTCCGGAAACGTTTATCCGTATCCACCGCAGCGGCGCCTACCACTTCTGCCAGGCGTCCGCTTGCCTGCCGCCGCGACAAATCCATTTGGAACATGCGGTCCTGCGCTTGGACATACCCTTGCGCCCGGTATAAATCCGCGTCCGTTTCCGCTTCAATATGCGGTACGCCAATCTCGTCGCGGATGACCGTCACATCTTCATCCAATATTTTTACGGCCATCTTCCCTTCAATCACCGCTTCCGACTTCCCTATGTAAACGTTTACAAAAATCAATGCTGCAACGATGATTAAAGCAAGCACCCCGACTGTTCCCAAGACCCACTTCAGCCATCTTCTCTTTTTCCCCATCTGACTTCCCCCTTTTCTGTACCTTTGTCTATTCGACAGCCGAAATGAAAATCCTCCAATGAAATGGCGCCAGTGAAAAATTTCCAAACAAAAAAGGAGCTGCCCCAAAATCACTCGGGACAACTCCTTTGCAAAACAAAAGGCATCTAGCGCCTTTTCGTCGTTAGGCCATATCTTCGCCGACAATTTTCACTTCCAGCTCCAAGTCAATTCCGAATTTTTCACGGACCGCTGACTTGACCATTTCAATCGTCTTGATGTAATCGTTCGCTGTAGCATTGTTTTTATTGACAATAAATCCGGCATGCTTCGTCGAAACTTCCGCGCCGCCAAATCCTTTGCCCTGCAACCCGCTTTCCTGGATCAGCTTACCGGCAAAGTTTCCAGGCGGCCGCTTGAAAACACTTCCTGCTGATGGAAATTCCAGCGGCTGCTTTGTTTCGCGCTGCATCGTCAAATCGCTCATTTTCGCATCAATGACGAGCTGATTGCCGAATTCCAATTCGAACTCTGCCGATAAGACATAATAGCCTTTTTTCGTAATGATGCTCTTGCGGTAACCCAGTTCCAAATCTTCCTTTGAAAGCTCAAGCTTGTTGCCTTCTTTCGTCAGTACCGTAGCTTTGCGGATCACATCTTTGATTTCTCCGCCGTAAGCTCCGGCATTCATCGCCATCGCACCGCCGATTGATCCTGGAATGCCGCAAGCAAATTCCAAGCCCGTCAACCGGTTAGAAGCTGCCGCTTTCGAGACTTCCTTAATATTAGCGCCGCCTTGTGCGTAAACCGTTGTCCCTTCGATGCGGATCGTGTGCAAACTCTTCAAGTTCAAGACAATGCCCCGTACGCCGCCGTCACGGACGACCATATTCGACCCGTTGCCGAGAAGCAATAACGGAATATTGTTTTCATATGCATATTTCACGGTATAAGCCGTTTCATCTTCAGTCGTTGGTGCAACAAAAATATCAGCTGGCCCACCCATTCTTGTTAAGGTATGCAGGTGTAGCGGTTCGTCCATTTTTACGTGATCATCCGCCAAAAAACGGCGAAGATCGTGAAGCCATGTTTCTTTCGTCATTCCACGCAAATCCCTTCTAAACTTTAACTTCTATAAGTATCCGATTTTATTGGGAATTTGACAAGTGAAACCCCGATGATAAGGTCTAAAGTACGATAAATAAAAAAAATTACAGATAATTCTAAAGAAAAAGTCATTCTTGCTATAAAAAATATCTCGAATTCGAGAATTTTTATTTAAAAACAATTGACATCAAGATACCAGTCGGATATAGTTACATTTAGTTAGTACATTCTAGGAGGAATTATACAATGAAAAAATGGACAATCGACCCAGCACACTCAGAAATCGGCTTTTCAGTCAAACACATGATGATCTCTAAAGTGAAAGGTTCATTCGAATCTTTCGACGCTGTCGTAGAAGCGAACGAAGAAGACTTGAGCGGCGCATTGATCGATTTCAAAATCGATGTTGCAAGCATCAACACAAACAACGAAGACCGCGACAACCACTTGCGTTCTGCTGATTTCTTCGACGTAGAAAACTACCCGGAAATCAAATTCAGTGCAAACGATATCACCAAAAAAGGCAGCGAATACGAATTGACAGGCGATCTGACAATCAAAGGCGTAACGCGCCCTGTAACTTTCGAAGTTGAGTACGGCGGAAAAGGCACAAACCCTTGGGGCCAAGAAGTTGTCGCTTTCAGCGCTGAAGGCAAAGTAAACCGCAGAGATTTCGGCCTTACTTGGAACCAAGCACTTGAAACAGGCGGCGTATTAGTCGGTGAAGATATCAAGATTTCATTGGAACTTGAAGCGAACCCGGCATAAAGATAGAAAAAAGCAGTGCGGAACCCACCGCACTGCTTTTTTTAATCTCCAAGTTTTTTCAGCGGCTTTACTGCCGGCCCTTCCAGCACTTCCCCGGTGTACGAGAATCGCGAACCGTGGCATGGGCAATCCCACGAACGTTCGGCGTCATTCCAGCCGACTTCACAGCCCATATGCGTACACGTCGTATTGACCAGATGCACTTGGCCGTATTGATCGCGGTAGCCGCCTGCTTTTTTGTTGCCGACTTTCACCAAGCCGCCTTCATCGTTCTGCAAGTTTTCCACCGTTTTAGACGGCATCTTCAATTTGCCTTTCACCAATTCTTTAGCAACAGATGCGTTGTCTTTGATGAAGCTTGCCGCATCCACCGCTTTCATTTTCGTGCGCGTCGGATTGAAAAGCGCGGCATATGGATTGGATTTCCCTAGAACTTGGTCCGTCAGCATAAGCCCTGCAAGCGCTCCGTTCGACATGCCCCATTTATGGAAACCGGTCGCCACCAGAATATTGTCATACCCGGCAGTAATCGTCCCGATATACGGCACTTGATCCAGCGTTGTGATGTCTTGGGCAGACCAGCGGTACGGAATTTCCTCGATGCCGAAATGCTCTTCGCCGAATTTCTCCAAGTTTTCGTAATGCTTCATGGTCGGCGGTTTGCTTTTGCCGCTGCCATGGCCGTCTCCGCCGATCAATAATAATTTTTCGCCGTTTTCATCTGTTGCGTACCGCAGCGAACGGGAAGGCATATCACAGCTTACATACATATCATTTGGAACTTCTCCTTTGACTTTGGCCGCGACCACATAAGAACGGGTAACGGAAAGGCGCGAAAAATACATGCCGTCAAAATCATTAAACGGATAATGCGTAGCCACAATGACTTTGTTGCAGGACAAGTGCGACATGTTTTCTGTTTGGATCACGGGATCGTTTTTGCTCAATATTTTTACTGCCCGGGTCTGTTCGTAAATCTTGCCGCCGAGGCGTTCGATTTCTTCGACAAGCTTCGCCAAGAATTTTACCGGGTGGAATTGCGCTTGGTTGCGCATGACGATCGCTTCTTTCACATCGAAAGGAAGCTCTACTTCGTCTTTCGCTAAACCGCCGTCAATTCCAAGCTGCAGGTAGGCTTCCGCCTCTTTTTCAACCAATTTGGCGCCAATTGCGGTATTGGCATAGACAAAAGCATTTTGATGAGAAAAGTCGCAGTCGATATCCAAATCAGCGGCCGTTTTTTCGATAAAGTCCAGGCCGTCCATATTCGCTTGGTAATACAATTTCGCTTGTTCTTCTCCAATCAGCTTGATTAACGGGAAATAAAACAATCCATGCTGGGCCGTGATTTTGGCAGTCGTGTAGCCTGTGACTCCGTCGATTAATTTCCCGGCATCAATCAACGTCACTTTTTTTCCAGCTTTCGCTAATAGATAAGCGCTGATGATTCCTACAATTCCTCCGCCAACGATGCCGATATCTGTGGATTCATTTGCTTGAAGCGCAGGAAAACTCGGAACCTCTTTGTATTGTCTCCAATATGATTTTGGCATTTCCGGAACGCGGCTTTGCTTTTCTTCTTGTGTCATGCCCATCCTCCTATAACCGTAATTTTGCTTATTAGTTGTCTACCCCCTCCCCCGCTATCTTAATCCGTACAAAAAAACCGGAAGCGATATTCGCTTCCGGGTTCTCTGCCGCTCCATTATTCGTTTTCACAAGAATCGCCAGTGCAATAGCTGGTTTTGCTTTTGCCCATCGGTTTTAAAGCCGGGCGTATGCCTTCTTCGTCCGCGATTTGACGGATCGAATCCACAAATGCTTCCAGCGGCTGAGCGCCTGAAATGGCATATTTGCGGTTAACCACAAAGAATGGCACACCTTGAATACCGATTTGGCGGGCTTCCATAATGTCCGCCTCTACTTCTGCAAGAAAACGGTCAGAGGCAAGAACTTCTTTCGCTTCTATCCGGTCCAAGCCGACCTCTTCAATAATAGCCAATAAAACTTCTGCATCGCCAATATTTTTGGCTTCGATAAAGTAATGGTGCAGCAAACTTTCCGTAAGCTCAGGAGCTTTGCCTTTCTCTTCCGCCCATTTCACTAGACGGTGGGCGGCCATGGTATTGGCTTCGACCATGCCGTCAAAATTATATTCAAGGCCCACAGTACGCGCGTGCTGCGCTACGCCTTTCGTCATTTCCTTCGCTTGCTCTACTGTCTGCCCCATTTTCTTCGCTAACGATTCGTAAGTTGAAATCGTGGAATCGACGGGTGTATCGGGGTTTAACTGATATGCTTTAAATGAAATTTCAGCCTGCGGCTCAAACCCAGTTCGTTTCAATGCTTGTTCAAGTGTTCGTTTGCCTATGTAGCAAAACGGGCATACGTAATCTGACCAAATTTCGATTTTCATTATATCCACCTCTTTAAATAACTATAACAACGAAAAACAAGACCCTCAATTTTTTTGCTTAGGACAACCGAAAAGCGACGGCACCCGCTTAGCTCCGAAAGGCATAAGACGGTTCAGCGGAGCGGCGCTCTTTGCCGCATAGCTGAGCTGGCTTATGACCCGAGGAGCTGGGTCGCCGGAGTCTGGACAACCGAAAAGCGACGGCACCCGCTTAGCTCCGAAAGGCGACTACACCTGCCAGAAAACCGCAATAAAAAAACTGACCCCATAAAGGGATCAGCTTAATGCTTCAGTGATGACTGGAACAATTTGTTTTTTGCGGGAAACGACACCTGGCAACAGCACTCGGTTATCGACCACACTTGCTTTAAATGCACCTTCAATGATTCCTGCTTTTTTGCCAAGAACGATGGCTACTGAATCGTTGTTTAAAATATCGGTTACCACAAAAGTAAACAGGTCCAATTCTTTTTTCGCAATGACTTGTTCCATCAATACTTCCAATTCAGCTTGGCGGCCAATGACTTCATTGACATCAATCGCATTGACTTGAGCCACTTCAAAACGGTGGTCGCCGGCTTCAAATTCCTTTGAGTCCAAAGACATCAAGTCTTCCAATGTTTTATTGCTCAAATCCGCCCCTGCTTTTAACATCGCTAGACCATATTCAGCCGCATCGACTCCGGCAATTTCAGCCAGCTCTTTTGCAGCTGCCACATCTTGAGGCGTGCACGTCGGCGATTTGAACAAAAGAGAATCCGAAAGGATGGCTGACAACATAAGGCCTGCCATATCCGCCGGGACCTCCACTTCGTTTTCCTTGAACAATTTCAGCAGAATGGTTGCTGTACAGCCGACAGGTTCCGCACGGAAATAAAGCGGATCCGTTGTTTCGAAATTGGCAATCCGGTGGTGGTCGATCACTTCGATCACTTGAACATCGCTAATATCTTCAGCGCTCTGTTGGCGCTCGTTGTGGTCGACAAGAATAACTTGCGATACTTCTTCTGAAACACGTTTGACAAGACGCGGTTCAGCTGCTGAGAATTTCTCCAATGCAAATAAAGTTTCGTTATTCAGATCACCCAACCGAATCGGCTCAGCGTCCATTCCGAGTTGGTTTTTTAAGTATGCATATGAAATAGCCGAACAAATGGAATCCGTATCTGGATTTTGATGGCCTAATACAAAAACGTTTGACATGATTTTGCCCCCTGATTAATGTTAGTTTCCGTGCTTATTTTACCACAAGTAGAAGTGGAGCCAAAATACATTTGGCCTTTGATAATTTATTGTATATTTTCCATTGGAAATTTCAACGGATTTTTTTAAAAAGAAATAAAAATTTCTAAATTATCAAATTTATTAATACAATTAGGCTAATTTATTACTACTATTATACATTTTCTTACCTTTTTATAGGTATTTTAAAATTCATTTCATAAAATTTAAAAAATTATATACATTCCAATAGGACAAATGATATAATTCTCATAACTTATAGCAATAAAAATAGAAAGGGGAAATTTTTTGTGACTATATTACTGGAAAAAAAATACATTCCTTTGTCCGACTATTTTTCATCTGCTTCCAATCCCGTGATCACGTTGACATTTACAGAAATCGAACAAATTATGGGGCAGCAATTGCCCAATGCAGCCTATTTGAATAGAAGCTGGTGGAAAAAGACAAAACCGCCGGCCAAACATTTCCATGCCTGGATGGATGCGGGCTACTATGTCAGCCAAGTGGAAACCAACCGCTTTGTCCGATTTGAAAAAATCGATGCTTCAGGCGATCGCCATTCAAAACACCATAACCGAAATGAAGACATTCTATTGATTCGTTCTGCCGGACATGGGGACGCCCGTTCGCTGATCACCTTACAGAAAATCGTAGAAGCAGAATCCGAATATATGCTGTACGGAAAAGATGAGCGCCACCAGTCTACCCAAAGTGTCCGCAAACAAATCATCGACTGGAAGCAGCAGGGCCATTCGACCATCCTGATTGCCATCTTAAACGGTGAACCTGTCGGCTATTTGATGATTATGGGCAATGAAGCAAAACGCGCAGCCCACCGTGCATCTCTTGAATTAGGCATTCAAAAACACGCACATAAAAAAGGAATTGCCACTTCCCTGCTCAAGAAAGCCGAAGAATGGGCAGCAACCAAAGGGGTGACGCGCCTCGAGACCACTGTCGTCGAACGAAATACTCCTGGCCGCAAACTTTACGATAAAGCCGGCTATGTAAAAGAAGGCACGCGCAAAAATTCCTTGATCATTAACGATCAAGCTTTGAACGAAGTGTATTTAGCTAAATTCCTAGATTAAAAGAGGCTCGCATCCGCGAGCCTCTTTCTATTTAATGCAATATTGTCAGCCAGAGATACAGGCCGGTCAAGGTGATGAGTAAAGTCGGGAGCGTCAAGATGATTCCAATTTTGAAATAATAGCCCCAACTGATTTCCACGCCTTTCACTTTAAGGACATGAAGCCATAAAAGCGTTGCGAGAGAGCCGATCGGCGTGATTTTAGGCCCAAGATCCGAACCGATGACGTTCGCGTAAATTAACGCTTCCCTTACTGCCCCCGTCGTGTTCGTTTCAGAAATCGCCAATGCATCGATCATGACGGTTGGCATATTGTTCATGACAGATGAAAGAAGTGCTGCGATAAAGCCCATGCCAATCGTCGCTGCATACAGACCGTGCCCCGCTGTCCATTCAATCACTGTCGCCAGTACCGACGTAAGTCCCGCATTCCGCAAACCGTAGACCACTACATACATTCCTACAGAGAAAAAGACAATCGCCCATGGTGCACCTTTTAATACCGCTTTTGTATGTACGGCTTCACTTCTTCGTGCAATAGCCAAGAACAGGACAGCGACGGCGCCAGCTATAAGCGATACGGGAATTTCAAGCGGCCCGCTGATGAAATAGCCGACAAGCAAGATAGCCAAAACCACCCAAGCGAGACGGAACATTTTCAAATCTTTTATTGCCGAAGCGGGTGTTTTCAATGCGCTGGCATCGAATTGCTTCGGAATGGATTTCCGGAAGTAAAGATATAGCACAAGCATACTCGCACCAATGCTAAAGAAGTTCGGGACGACCATTCGAATGGCGTATTCCGTAAAACTGATGCCGAAAAAGTCGGCAGAGACGATATTGACCAAGTTGCTGACGACAAACGGCAGCGATGCCGTATCGGCAATGAAGCCTGAAGCCATGATGAACGGCAGGATCATTGCGTCTTTGAATTTCAATGCCCGGACCATCGCAAGGACAATCGGCGTGATGATCAGCGCAGCCCCGTCATTCGCAAATAACGCCGAAACCACAGCTCCAAGAATAATGACGAGGAAAAACATGCGCAATCCGCTTCCTTTTGCGAATCTGGCTGTATGCAATGCTGCCCATTCAAAGAAGCCAACCTCGTCCAAAATCAAGGAAATGATAATAAGCGCAACGAATGTCAAAGTGGCATTCCAGACGATGCCGGTTACATCCCAGACATCGCCTAGGTCAACCACTCCCACAAGCAAAGCTACTGCAGCACCGGCCATCGCAGACCAGCCGATTGATAAATTCCGCGGCTGGGCAATAACAAAAAATAAGGTGACTATAAAAATAAATACGGCTAACCAAACATCCACGTTCTTTACAACTCCCTACTCACAAACAACTTTTTTTCCTCCAGCTTTTAACGTTTCAATCGTCCGCTCCGGTTCAGGAAGCAAACTTAATAGATGAATCAAGATCGGATACTGTGCATGCCGGATATTCAACGACCAAATTGTCCAACGCCCTCGCTTTTCTTCCAGCACCAACTCTGCTTGCTTTAACTTTTTCATGTGTTGGCTGATTGCAGGCTGCGTCATATTCATCAGTTCTGTAAATTCACAAATGCATAATGAATCCTTCATCAAATACTTTAAGATCCGCATCCGGTTGCTGTCTCCGATTGCTTTCAAATAAGATTCCATTTGAAAATAATCCAATTCCCTTCACCTTCTTTGCTATAATTCATTTATTATATAAGTGTTTGCTTATTAATACAATAGGTAATTGAGAAAACCTAAACTAGAAAACAACGCATTTTTTACATAGAAAAGCCCCGTCAGCAAATGCTGACAGGGCCTTTTATACATTTTACGCTAATTGTTCAAGCAAACGAAGCGATTCCCGGTTGAATGCCGGAATATCGTCCGGCTGGCGGCTTGTCACCAATTGATCTTGGCAGACAGCCACTTCTTCGTCTACTAATTTCGCACCTGCATATTCCATGTCCACTTGGATGGATTTATAGCCAGTTGCTTTACGCCCTTCAAGCGCTTTAGCCGTAATCAATAACTGAGGGCCATGGCAAATGGCGAAAACCGGTTTTTTCGCATCCATGAATGCTTTCGTAAACGCAACAAAACGGTCGTCCGCACGCAATTGGTCCGGAGAGAATCCGCCTGGCAAGAATAGCGCATCGTAGTCTTCGGGATTTACATCATCAATCCCTTTGTCGATTGTAACGACAGCCTCGCCTTGTTTGCCTGTCACTTCTTTGCCTGCTTCCTCTTCGATCGTAAAGACCTCATGACCTGCATCATTGAATGCTTTTTGCGGATCTGTATATTCCACATCTTCGAACATATCGGTAATTAAAGTTGCAATTTTAGCCACCATCTTCCACTCCTTCTGTTTTAAGTGTTCTCCCTTATTATTCCACGTGAGTGCCACTTTAAACATGAAGTTCAACGAAATTTTGAAACAAATGGATTGTCCTGTTCAAAGAACCGGTACGGATAACTGACCGCTTCGAGTGAATTCCCGATGCCGACGCGCGGCCCTGCTGCAATCGCATGGACCGGTTCGCCTTCCGCAATATACAAAGGGCGCTCTGTAAAATGATGGCCATAATAATCCATCGTAATGCCCATCGCTTTTGTCAATTTCCCTGGACCGCTTGTCCATTGTTTGATCGGCAGATGGCGCCCTCTAAGCTCTGCCATCAAATCGATGCCTTCAACCGGCTCGACCGCGCGTATTAAAATCGCACGCGGTGTATCCACGGGTCCGCTGACTACATTAATGAGCGTATGGGTGTGCATCTGGTACGTATAAACGAGGCCGGCTCGACCGAACATCACCTCGGTCCGTTTCGTCCGGCGGTTGCCGAAACTATGGGCGGCCCGGTCTTCTGCTCCCATATAAGCTTCCGTTTCAACAATCCTCCCGGCTACAATGCCTTCTGGCAGTTCATGGACAAGAATCTGCCCGAGCAAACTGCGCGATAATTCAAGAGTCGGCGCTTCATAGAAGTCCGCTGTTAAAGGTGTAAACATTCGTGCATCCCTCCTATCCGCAATTATACCGAATGAGGGGCGGTTACCGCTTGAATAAGGGGTTCAATTTCTTCGATTGTTTGATTTCGGAAAGCCTCTACAATGGCACTTCCTACAATAAATCCATCCACATCTTCCCGCAGCATATCGACGTGCTGGACTTTGGAGATTCCGAAACCGGCATAAACCGGCACCGGACTCTTTTCCCGCACTTTTCTTGTAAATGTCCGGACGTCCTCCGAAATCTGGTCGCGCGCTCCGGTAATCCCCGTTACCGTAACCGCATAGACAAATCCTTCCGCTTCCTGAAGAATGGCTTCCAAACGCTTTTCTGTAGTAGTCAAGGTCACCAACTGGATCAACGCCACATCTTCTTTCTTTAAAAACGCTTGAGCCAATTGGCGGTGCTCATAAGGCAAATCCGGAATAATGACACCGGAGACCCGCGCTTTCTTGCATTCTTTCGCAAAACGCTCTACCCCATAACTAATGACGGGATTTAAATAAGTCATGATCAGCAATGGCACTTCCACCTCAAACGTCCAACTCGCCATTTCTTTCAGCACTTTTTCCAAAGTGACCCCGGCTTTTAGCGCGCGGTTGCCAGCTGCTTCAATCGTCGGCCCGTCTGCCACTGGATCTGAAAATGGAATCCCGATTTCGATGGCAGTCACGCCCGCCTTCTGCAGATAAAGAACTTGTTCGCTTAATTTTTCAAGACCGCCGTCTCCCGCCATAATATATGCTACAAACGCTTTTGCATCTTGTTCCTTCAGCAATTTCAACCGGTTCATGACAAGCCCTCCAATCGCTCTGCATAGGTGGCCATATCTTTATCGCCGCGGCCTGATACACAGATCACCAAAATTTCATCCTTGCCCATCGTTTTGGCTGTTTTTTCTGCCTGTGCAATAGCATGTGCAGATTCGAGCGCCGGAATAATCCCTTCGAGGCGCGAGAAAGAAACGACAGCTTCAAGCGCTTCCTGATCGGTAATGGATTCGTACTTCACTCGTCCGATATCCGCTAAATACGCATGTTCCGGACCGATTCCCGGGTAATCCAACCCCGCTGAAATGGAATGGGCTTCCAACACTTGGCCGGCATCGGTCTGCAGCAATTTCATAAAGGCGCCGTGCAGGACACCTTCCGTACCTTTCGTCATTGTTGCCGCGTGCTTTTCCGTATCGAGCCCTTCACCGGATGCTTCTACGCCGATCAAACGGACGGATTCGTCTTTCAAGAACGGATAGAACATGCCAATCGCATTGCTCCCTCCTCCGACACAAGCGAGAACCGTATCCGGCAACCGGCCTTCATGCTGAACGATTTGGCGCTTCGTTTCTTCACCGATTACGCTCTGGAAATCCCGCACCATCGTCGGGAACGGATGCGGCCCTAATGCTGAGCCGATTAAATAATGTGTATCCTCTACATTTGTGACCCAGTAGCGCAGCGCTTCATTGACGGCATCTTTTAATGTCGAGCTGCCTTTTGTCACACTTTCCACTTTCGCTCCCAATAGTTTCATGCGGAATACATTCAGCTGCTGGCGTTTAATGTCTTCCTCTCCCATGAAAATGACGCATTCCAAATCAAATAGCGCACAAATGGTGGCAGTCGCCACACCGTGCTGGCCGGCTCCCGTTTCCGCTACGATTTTCCGTTTCCCCATCCGCATCGCAAGCAATGCCTGCCCAATCGCATTATTGATTTTATGGGCGCCTGTATGATTTAAATCTTCCCGTTTCAAATAAACTTTCGGTCCGCCCCACGCTTCTGTTAACCGCTTCGCAAACGTCAAAGGCTGTTCACGGCCGACATATTCGCTTAAATAATGGTGATATTCTTCTTTAAAGGCAGGATCGCCTTTCGCTTCCATATAAGCATCCTCTAATTCTTTTACTGCTTTCATCAAGGTCTCGGGCACGAATTGCCCGCCGTATTTTCCGAAAAATCCTGTTTTGTCTGCTGTCTGCTGCATCGAATCACCCTTTGCCTGTTGAATGAATTGCTGGATTTTCACTTCATCTTTTCGTCCGTCCGTTTCGACGCCGCTTGATACATCGACCATATAAGGCCCGGTTTGATGGACAGCCGCTTTTACGTTTTCCGCATTCAAGCCGCCAGCCAAAATTAGGCGGGACGCTTCAATTTCTGCCTCTTCGAGCAGCGTCCAATCAAAAACGTGTCCGCTCCCTCCCCGGTAATCCGTTCCGGGCGCATCAACCAATACAAAATCCGCAACAGAATTCTCAAGCCGCGCCACATCTTCTTTCCCGCGAATGGAGAATGCCTGAATGACAGGAACTTTAATCTCCTGCACTAGTTCATCCGGTTCATCACCATGAAGCTGCACCATTGTCAGCGGCACCTTTTCAACCGTTTCTTCAATTTCTTCTATAGAAGCATTGACAAAGACGCCGATTTTTTCTGCACTGACCGGCGCATGCTTCGCCAGTTCCGCTGCCCGTTCGATCGATACGCGCCTTTTGCTCGGCGCAAAAACAAACCCAATCGCATCGGCCTCTTTCGCCGCTTCCACATGCCGCTCTTCCATCAGTCCGCAAATTTTCACTTTCGTCATTTGATCGCCTCCACTGCCGTGGCTTCTTCGATCCATTGCCCTGGATCCTCTGCTCTCATCAGCGTCTCGCCGACCAAAATCCCAGAAGCGCCGCAGCCGTAAACAAACGCGGCGTCTTCTTTTGTCCGAAGCCCGCTTTCGCTGATTAATACACGCTCGCCGTCGAAAGGAAATCTCGCTGCCAATTCAGCCGTGCGTTCAAGCGATACGTCAAATGTTTTCAAGTCCCGGTTATTGATGCCGATTAATCGGGCGTCCACTGCCAAAGCGCTCGTTAATTCTTCTTCGTCATGGACTTCCACTAAAACTTCCAGCCCAATTGCCGTAGCATGGCGGTATAATCGCTGCAGCTCCTGATCTTCCAAAGCTGCCGCGATCAACAAAACAATCGTCGCTCCGGCTCCTTTTGCCCGGTCAATCTGAATTTCACTGATCATGAAATCTTTGCAGAGAACCGGAATTGATACGGCTTGCGCCACTTTTTGCAAGTCCTTGATCGACCCTTTAAAATATGTTTCATCCGTCAAAACTGAAATGGCCGCTGCACCGGCATGCTCGTATTTCTGTGCCTGAGCCACAATGTCCACTTCCATTTGAATGGCCCCTTTGGACGGAGATGCCCGTTTGATTTCCGCAATGACCCCATTCTTTTTCTTAAGATGGTCTAGCAGCTTTGATTTCCCGGGAAATACATGGGACATTTGCTCTTCTTTCTTGTAAGCCTGTATTTCCTGCCGTTTCGTTGCGATGATTTTATCGAGAATGTTCACACCAACACCCCCGCAGCCAGACGGTGAAGTTCAAATACTCGTGCCGTTTCCCCGTCAATAAGGGATTTTCGTGCTTGATGTACGCCTTCAGACAAGGTTTGTGCACGTCCGCTAATATAGAGTACCGCTCCTGCGTTTAATGCCACCGTATCTAAATAAGGGCTTTCTTTGCCACCTAAAACTTCTAAAAAGATTTCGGCATTGCGTTTTGGGTCGCCTCCGCGTATGGCACTGATCGGCGCTGGCTCCAGCCCGACATCATTTGGATGGACTGACATTTTCCGTAGCCCTTCTTCATCAAATATCATCATTTCGTTAATGCCCGCTAACGACAATTCGTCCAGCCCGCCTGCTCCGTGAACGACCGCTCCGCGCTTTCTGCCAAGCCGCATTAAAGCTTCCGCCATCGGCTCCATCATGTCCCGGCGGTAAACACCCGTCATTTGCACCGTGATCGGCAACGGATTCGCCAGCGGGCCGACCAGGTTGAAAATCGTCGGAGTCGCAATCGATTTTCTGACAGCCCGCAAATTGCCGAGTGCCGGGTGGATAGCCGGCGCGAATAAAAACACAATCCCTGTTTGATCCAGCATTTCTGGAATTGAATTCACATCCACTCTAGTGGAGATGCCGAGTTCTTCCAACACATCGGAACTTCCGGTTTTGCTCGATACGCTCCGGTTGCCGTGCTTCGCAACCGCCATGCCGCAGCTTGCCAAGACAAATGCGGTCAACGTGCTGATATTAAAACTATAGGAGCGGTCGCCGCCCGTGCCGCACACGTCTACCAGTTCACCTTGGATGTCTGGCAACGCCACCGCTTTTTCACGCATAGCCTTCACCATTCCGACCAACTCATCTGCCGTTTCGCCTTTTTCATGAAGGCCGACCAAAAACTGTTTCACTTCAGGTTCCGGAATTGCTCCGTCCAATAAATCCAATGATTTTTCATACATGCTCTGCTCTGATAAATTCTCTGCTCTTCTCATACTCTCTCTCCTCAGCTCGTATTTTAAATGCAAAAATCCCCGCAACCGGAAGAAAATCCGGTTGCGGGGACGGGGGTTAACCGCGGTACCACCACGCATTAATGCAATTTTGCACTCACTTAAAACAGGCTCTTACGCCTTTCCCTTTAACGCAGGGCCTACGTCTCCCTTACTCGCTTCCGCTTTCAGGCCAGCTCTCCTAAGTCCATTCGCGCAAGTCACCCAATCAGCTTCCACCAGCCGCTGACTCTCTACATAGATGTGCTTGCCTACTCGTCTCAATCCTCGATTTGAACACTCTTCTATTCTCAACTCTTCTAAGCTCTTCTCTCAAATAGACTTGCCGCTCGTCCAACAAGTTGTCCCTCATATTAAATTCTTTTGTTTATTCTGTCAAGTCATTCATTTCACAGGGCAGAATTTGTGGAGGCAGAACGCTGCCGGAAGAAAGGATGCCCATGCCGTTCAAAACCTTTCAATACCGGCGCCAGGCAGCAATCAATTTCCAGCGATAGCCGGTACCATTCTTGCCAATTTTTTGTTTTGAAATAGGTAGCAACTTCAGCATGCTCGGCAGTTCCTTGTGCTTTGCCGCTCCAAGATTTCCACTCCGGCTTGCCCGCGAAATCACAGAAATGATGCCAAAACTTTTCTTCAAGCGCACCCAACGTGACGTAGCGGCCATCTTTTGTTTCATAAATGGCGTAATTCAGAATCGCCCCTGAAATTTCAGGAATGCCATTTTCCGAAACGCCTTTTTCAAAGTAGATATCATGATTGCCTTGAAATTCCGCCATCGCTTCCGCAAGGGCAATATCCAAATGAACCCCTTTGCCGGTGCGAATCCTGCCAAATAGCGCAGCAATGATTTTCTCCGATGCAAGCAGTCCGCCTGTATAATCGGCAAAGGTGTTTGTTGGGTGGATCGGCTTTCCTGAAGCATCCGCCATTTGATCCAGCGAGCCGGACAATGCCAAATAATTTAAATCATGGCTGCCAAGGTGTGCAAGCGGTCCATCCTGCCCGTAGCCGGAGAGCGAACAATAAACCAAGCCCGGATTGATTTGGCACAGCGTTTTATAATCCAGGCCAAGCTTCCGCATCACGCCCGGACGGAAAGTTTCAATCAACGCATCGGCCTCTTTGGCCAACTCAAGCATTTGCCGCCGCCCTTCTGCCGACTTCAAATCAAGATGTACAATGGTTTTCCCTTTATTGTTGGCCGTATGGACATGGCCTCCGCTCATATAGCGGGCCGGATCTCCTGTAGGCGGCTCCACTTTGATGACTTCCGCTCCCATTTCCGCCAATCTCATACCGGCATATGGTCCAGGGACATAATAAGTGACATCAAGAACCCGGATTCCTTGCAATGCCCCATCCATTTTAAAGGCCCATTCGTTTGGCAATAATGGTTTTCATGATTTCATTGGATCCAGCGTAAATAGCGGCTACAGGCGTATCACGGTAGCGCCTCGCAATTTCGTATTCTTCCATATAGCCGTATCCACCGTGCAACTGCATGCATTCAGCCGCCACTTTTTTTGCCCGGTCCGTCAGCCAGTATTTTGCCATCGATACTTTTGAAACGATGTCTTTGCCGGCCATATGATCTTCAATCAGCGATTCCAGGAACGAATGGCCGAGTTCAATTTCCGTAGCAATTTCCACCAATTTAAATTGGGTATTCTGGAAAGAGCCGACCGCTTTGCCGAAAGCTTTACGGGACTTTACGTAATCAAGCGTCATCTTCAGCATTTCTTCAGAAGCCGTTTGAGCAGCGATTGCCACAACAAGGCGTTCTTGCTGCAATTTTTCCATCAAATAAGTGAAGCCTTTGTTTTCTTCGCCGATCAGGTTCGCAGCAGGCACGATGCAGTCTTCAAAATACAGCTCCGACGTATCTTGGGCGTGCAATCCGACTTTTTCAAGTTTTCGCCCTTTCGTAAACCCAGGCATCCCTTCTTCCACCATCAGCAAGGAAATGCCGCGGTGCTTGGATTCCGCCTTCGGATCTGTTCTTACGACCACTACAACGTGCGTCGAATTGATGCCATTTGTAATAAAAGTTTTTTGGCCATTGACGATGTAATTGTCGCCGTCTTTCACCGCAGTCGTTGAGATATTCGCCAAATCAGATCCCGCACCGGGTTCGGTCATGGCGATGGCTGTGATGTATTCTCCTGTCACGCAGCCCGGCAGCCAGCGCTGCTTTTGTTCTTCCGTGCCATATGCTTCGATATACGGCACAGTAATATCATTATGAAGACCGACACCGGTCAAACTCGTACCTACCCGCTCCAATTCTTCGCCAATAATGACCGCATAGCGGAAATCGAGGCCTAAGCCTCCGTACTGCTCTTCGACTTGTGGACATAAAAAGCCCATTTCGCCCAGTCGGCTCCAAAACGATTTCGGAATGATATGGTCTTTCTCCCATTGACCGTATTGCGGAATCGCTTCTTTTTCAAGAAACTTGCGCAGCGACTTGCGGAACATTTCGTGTTCTTCTTCTTCAAACCGGTATTTTGCCATAGTAATTTCCCCCTTATCCCTTGCTTTTTATTTATTTCGGCTGCATGCGGATCGCACCATCGAGGCGGATGACTTCCCCATTCAGCATTGGATTCTCAGCAATGCTTTCCACTAATTGAGCAAATTCATCCGGACGCCCGAGCCTTGCCGGAAATGGTACGGAAGCGGATAGCGACTGGACAGCCGCTTCCGGCAGCCCATCGAACATCGGCGTCTGCATCAAACCTGGCGCGATCGCCATGACCCGGATTCCGTCACGCGCAAATTCTCTCGCAATCGGCAAAGTCATGGACACAATGCCTCCTTTGGAAGCGCTATAAGCCGCCTGGCCGATTTGCCCTTCGTAAGCCGCAACTGAAGCTGTGGAAACGATCAGCCCGCGCTCCCCCTCTGCATTCGGTTCATTTTTTTGCATTGCGGCTGCTGCCACGCGGATCACATTGAAAGACCCAATTAAATTGACGCTGATGACCTTTTCAAATTGCTCGAGCGGCATCGGTTCGCCTTTCGATACGACTTTGCCCGGCGTCCCAATGCCTGCGCAATTGACAACAGCAGTAACTGAACCGAACCGCTCAACCACTCGAGCTAAATTCGTTTCTACTTGCCCTGCATTGGTGACATCTGTTTCGAAATATACGACCCGTTCTTCTCCAAGTTCTTCGATCAATGCTTCCGCCCGCTGCCTATTGAGGTCGAAGATGGCCGCTTGTCCGCCCGCTTTCACGATGCGGCGCACCGTCGCTTCGCCTAGCCCTGAAGCACCGCCTGTGACGACTGCTCTAATTTCCGCTAACTTCATGCATTTCCCTCCATTCCTTTATAAACGCTCAATAATCGTCGCATTCGCCATTCCCATTCCTTCGCAAATAGCCAGCAGCCCATACTTGCCGCCTGTCCGCTCCAGCTCATGAAGCAAAGAAACCAGCAGTTTCGTGCCGGTCGCACCAAGCGGATGCCCCAGCGCAATGGCACCGCCATTGACATTGAGCTTCTCCGGATCCGCACCTGTGTCCGCCAGCCATGCAAGCGGCACTGGCGCAAATGCTTCATTGACTTCGTAGCGATCCATATCATCAATGCTCAGCCCTGCTTTCTCCAGCACTTTTTTCGTCGCCACAATCGGACCGGTCAACATGAGCGTCGGGTCAGATCCGACAACTGCCCGCGCGATAATGCGCGCTTTCGGTTTTAGCCCAAGTTCATCCGCCTTTTCGCGCGACATCAGAAGGACCGCCGAAGCGCCGTCGCTCATCTGGCTCGCATTGCCAGCCGTAATCACGCCATTTTCATCAAAAACGGTCTTTAACCCACCCAGTACTTCCATCGTCGTCCCAGGGCGCGGCCCTTCGTCTACAGCCACCGACTGCTTTACGCCGCCTTCACTTTCAATTTCGATTGGAACGATTTCTTTTTCAAAATGGCCGTTGTCAATCGCGGTTTTCGCCCGTTGATGGCTCTGGACAGAATAAGCATCCAGCTGCTCGCGGCTCAATCCCCATTTTGCAGCAATCCGCTCCGCCGATAAGCCTTGATTGATGATTTCGTACTGTTCAGTCAGTTTTGTGCTGGGTTTGGCTCCTTGCATATTTGAGAACATCGGCACCCGTGTCATGCTTTCTACACCACCGGCAATGACAATATCCATATCTCCCGCTAAAATGGCTTGGGCCCCAAAATGCACGGCTTGCTGGCTCGACCCGCATTGGCGGTCAATCGTAACCCCCGGCACGTAATCGGGAAATCCCGCAATCAAAGCAGCAGTGCGGGCAACATTTCCCCCTTGTTCCGCCACTTGCGAAACACAGCCTAAAATAATATCTTCCACTTGCCCTTTACTTATTCCGGCTCTCTCCACCAGTTCATCAAGCACTAAAGCAGCCAGTTCGTCCGGTCGCGTTTCTGAAAACATTCCTTTTCTTCGCCCTACCGCCGAACGGACTCCTTCAACAATCACAACTTCTCTCACTGTTTTCACCTCGTCCTAGTATTTTCTTCTATTGAAATGAAATCGTTTTCATTTGATTGAATTGAATGACTATTCACTCATTATAATCATTGTACAAGAAGGATTTACGAAATACCATAAAAAAAGAACCGCGGATTCTCCTGCGGTTCAAGCCTATTATTCTTCAATCAATCCTTTTTCAATTAAGAATTCGCGCGCAACGTCGCTTGCCACTTCCTGGTCAATGTCCACTTTCGCATTCATCGCCAGCATTTCCTCTTCCGTAATCTGACCGGCAAGCCCGTTCAGCACTTCTTCCAACTCCGGATATTCTTCCAGTGCCTCTAAGCGGACAACAGGTGCCGCGTCGTATTTCGGAAAGAAGGAGAGATCGTCTTCAGTCGTCTCTAAATCGAACAATCCGATCCGGCTATCCGTTGTAAAGGCCGGAATGACATCGACATCCCCGTTTTTCACCGCCTCATACATAATCGCCGGGTCAAAACTTTCAGTAGCCGAAAATTCGAATGGATAGGTGGCGATCATGTCATCATAGCCATCGCCCTGGCGTTCGTAGAATGGATGCGGAGCGCCAAAAGTCATGTCTTCCGTTTTCGAAATTTCAGCAAGGTCCGAGTAGGTTGCTGCATCATAGCCGCTGTCTTTTGAAAAAGCTAACGTATAGCCATTTTCAAAGCCCAGCGGTTCAAGCCATGTGGCATCCAACGTTTCTTCATAGCCCTCACGCACACGCTCGAGCACTTCTTCTGAAGACTGGCCCGAAACGGCTTCTTCTTTCAGTACATCCTTTAATCCCGTGCCCGTATATTCCACATACAAATCAATATCGCCTTTTTCAAGAGCCGGCGTTAGAATCGACACTTCGCCAAGTCCATCTTCATACTCCACCTTGTATTCAGAATTCGCTTCAATATACTGCCCGAGAATATGCGGAAGAATATACTGCTCTGTCCAAGGCTTCCCGCCAATAACGATCGGTTCGCTTTCAGATGATCCTGAACCGCAGCCCGACAGCACAGCAGAAGTGAGCAAGGCCATTCCTAATATAGATTTCTTCATCAATGATTCCCCCTAAAGTTTAAGGCCTTTCGGCGTAGTTCTTTTTTCAATCCATTTCAATATCAAATCAAAGCCGATGGCCAAAAGCGCAACCGGCAAAGCTCCAGCCAGAACTAATGAATTATTGTAGGATTGCAGCCCGCGATAAATAATATCCCCAAGTCCGCCTGCTCCGACAAAAGTGGCCAGCGTCGCAATTCCCACCGTCAATACAGTCGCAGTCCGAATGCCCGCCATAATAAAAGGCAGCGCGAGCGGCAATTCGATTTGCCGAAGAATTTGTGTACGCGTCATTCCCATGCCGCGGCCTGCTTCAATGACAGAACCGTCGACTCCTGTAATCCCCGTATAGGTATTCCGCAAAATCGGCAGCAAGGCATAGATAATGAGTGCAATCAAAGCTGTCGGCGAGCCGATGCCAAGCAAAGGCACCAAAAACCCAAACAGCGCCAAACTGGGAATGGTTTGAAAAATAGCGGTCACCGCAATGATCGGTTCGGCAAAACGCCGATATCTCGCAATGAGGATTCCGGTAGGCAAGGCAATGGCGATGCCGATGGCCACGGCCACAAAAGACAGATAAATATGTTCCAGAAAAGCCGTTTGGATCATGTCTTGCCGGCTGACTAATGTATCGAAGAAATTCATCAAACCAATTCACCTTCTTCTTTTGCCAAAGCAGCTTTCAGCAATTCCCGTTCACCGGCATATACATGGCGGCTCTCCCCTAGACGAATGGCCAAATGGGTTTGGCCGCTCTGTTCCAGCACTTCGAAAGCTTCTTTTACCGTAAGCGAGCCGGATACTTCATGGGCACTGCCTGTCCCTTCCGTTTTAAACAAACCGATAAATTCACTTAAACTCTTATCTCCAAATGGCCGCTGCCGCTGGATTCGCTCGACGCCGATAAAGCTGCGGACAAAATCGTTTGCAGGATTGCCCAATATTTCAGCAGGCGATCCGATTTGCTCCACTTGCCCTTTACGCATCACCACAATGGTATCGGCTATTTTCAGTGCTTCGTCCATATCATGGGTAACAAAAACAATGGTTTTTTGGATGGTCTGCTGCAGATTCCGGAGTTCATCCTGCAGCTGCTCTCGGCTGATCGGATCAAGTGCCGAAAAAGGTTCATCCATTAAAATGATATTCGGATCTCCCGCAAGCGCCCGGACCACACCGACACGCTGCTGCTGGCCACCGCTCAATTCCAGCGGATAGCGCTCAAGATACGTGTCGGGATCCAGTCCCGTCAATTCCATCAATTCTTGGATCCTAGAAGCGGTTTTTTCTTTTGGCCAGCCTAAAAGCTTAGGGACCAGCGAGGCATTTTCTTTAATGGTCATGTGTGGAAACAAGCCAATGCGCTGAATGACATAGCCGATTTTCCGACGAAGCTCAACTTCTTCCAAATCGGTTATCGGCTTTTCATCAATGTATATTTCGCCCTGCGTCGGCTTTTCAAGTTTATTGACCATCTTCATCAGCGTCGTCTTTCCGCATCCACTCGGTCCGATAATAGCGGTCAACTGATGGGACGGAAAAGTTAAACTGACTTTTTTCAACGCTTCCGTTCCATCCGGAAACTGTTTTGTGACTCCTTCAAAACGTATCATTGCATCCGCTCCTTTCTCTCAAACACCACCTAATCCTTTACCCTTAAGCCAGGCGAATTATTCTCGCCTTCCCACTTTGCAAAAAATAAAAAAATCCTCCTTTTAATGATGGAGGATTCAGTAGATGCACCCGTCAGATTGCCCATGCAGAATCCTTGAAATTAGCTAGCCCCTTCAATTTGACCGCCGCCTGTCTGTTGGGTTTCTGCAGAACCAAAGCCTTATTTGTCCAAAGATTCTTCTATTACCAAATGTACCGGGTTCGCAATTTGTTCATAGCCGATTTCCTGATAGATTTTATTGGAGGTCGGATTTTTCAAATCGGTGTAAAGCATGGCAAAATCATATTCGTTCAGCAGCTCTTCCGTCACTTCTGCCACAAGTGTTCTTGCATAGCCTTTGCGACGATGCTCTTTTGGTGTGAATACAAATGAAACGGTGATCCCTTTTTTGGAAGGGCGAGACTTTTTCATGCAGGAAACCATTTCTCCATCCACTTCCCACACATAAATTTCTTTGCCTCCGATGAAGGAGGCAATTTTGCGGCCGGCCTCTACTGCGGAAGAAACGCCAATTCCCGTTTCTTCTTCAAACAGCAAATACCATCGTTCCAAGCGTGGTGCATCTTCCCTATTCGCCACTCGCCAAGCGCCTGGACTTCTAGAAAGCCCCGGGTTGACTGAATCAGTGCGGTATAGTCCTTGGTCCATGAAGACCCGGGCCGCTCCTCCTTTTTTCTCCGTCCATGCATCCGCAAAATTCCAGGCAACCGCTTGATCTCCTATGACTGCCCCCACTTCAACTTCAAGATTCAACAGATGGCGGGCAATCCACTTTTCGATGCCTGGCACCTCGTCTAATACAATGAGCTGCAGCGGGTGGGGCGGCGTCATTAAACAGACTGCTGCGACTTTTCCATTTTCTTCTGCAGTGGCCAAGAAATATTCTTCATATTTTCCTTCTTTGATCTGGCTAAGAATCCCCAAAAATAAGCTATGCACGTCTTCACGCTGATAAAGCGGGCCCTCGACTTTATTTGCGAATGCAAGCGGCTCCGTCCAAACGATCCATTCCATTTCCCTCACTCATTTCTTTTCATATCTCTGTTCTATACTGTATTAGCCATAAGGATGAAAATCCCTTTTTTTCGGCAGGATTTTTTCATCTTCCGCTTTTGCAATCAATAAAAAACAGCCTAAACCGGATGTGCGGTTTAGGCTGCGCAAAAATTATTCCAATTCCATTTGTTTCGTCTCTACTCCCAAGAAAGCAACCGCCAAAGCACCGAGGATAATCGAAACGCAGAAAATGCCGAAAATCCATTCAACGCCGTAGCCCGCAGTCAGCATCGAGCCCACCAATAACGGCCCCAAAATTCCGCCGACGCGTCCAAAGGAAGCCGCCATGCCTGTTCCCGTTCCCCGGATCACCGTTGGATACTGTTCCGGCGAGTAAGCATACAAGGCTCCCCAAGCTCCGAGGTTGAAGAAAGACAAGAACGCACCGGCAGCAAGAAGCATGCCGACCGTTTCCGCATTCCCGAAAACGAGCGCACTCGCAGCCGTACCGATTAAATACGTCACCAGCACAAATTTACGGCCGATTTTTTCAATGAGCCAAGCAGCCGAGAAATAGCCGGGCAACTGTGCCAGCGTCATGATTAAAACGTAGCCGAAACTCTGGATTAATGTGAACCCTTTTAATACCATGACGCTCGGCAGCCAAAGGAACATGCCGTAATAAGAAAAGACGACAGTAAACCAGACAATCCAAAGCATCAATGTCGGCTTGCGGTATTTCTTGGACCACACATCTTTAATGTTCGTCGAAATCGAGCGCAGGACGTCTTTTTTCGCTGAAAACTGCGGCGAATCCGGCAAGTTGATGCGCAAGTAAAGCGCATACAATGCCGGCAATGCGGTCAGCAGCAAGGCAATGCGCCAGCCGTACGAAGGAATGATAAAGTAAGAAATCAATGCCGCGATCAGCCAGCCGGCTGCCCAAAAACTTTCGAGCAGCACCACGACTCTGCCCCGTTCTTTCGCCGGCACACTTTCAGACACAAGTGTAGAAGCCACCGGCAGTTCGCCTCCTAATCCCATCCCTACAAAGAAACGCAAAATGATGAAGGCTGCAAGTGTCGTCGTAAGGGCGGAAACTCCGCTCGCCAACGAGAAGAGCAGCAAGGTGATGATAAAGATCTTTTTTCGGCCGACACGGTCAGCGTAGATGCCAAATACAAAAGCACCGACAGCCATTCCGATTGAATTGACACTGCCGATCCATCCCATTTGAGCGGTAGTCAGATTCCAATCTTCGTGCAGCGCCGCAATGACAAACGATAGAATTCCGACATCCATTGCATCGAAAAGCCACCCGAGACCTGCAACGCCCAGTAATTTATTTCTTGAGATGGGCGCCGTATTTTTTTCACTTATAGTAGCCATTTGAACTCCCCTGTCTTTACACATGTATACTACTGTCTTTACACAGTAACTATACCGTTTATCCCTTATGGTGACAAGGAACTTTAAAAAGTTCAATTTTTCAATCTATTCAACTTCCATTGTTGCTGCTGCTCGCAATAATAGCGGCATTGATGCTGGAATACATGGCGGCTTGTTGAGCTTGCATAAGCATTTCGAGCGATGTCGAAACAGAAACAGCTGACATTTCCTGCGTTTCCACCATATCTTTCATGGCGAATTGGACAGCCGTTGTAAACGCCAGGTCTTTGTACCACTTGAATGATTTCGTTTTTTCCAGTTGGCGCGTGTTTTCAATAATTCCCTTTAAGGCTTGGCCATTTGCTTCGGCAACGGCTAAAATCCCTAAAATCGGATATTGCGCACCCCTGATTTTCAGCTTTTCGTTCTGGAAAAAATCCCGGATGGCAACGACCCGCCCCACAACATCCGGACGGTAAATGGGAGAATTGAATGTCATGATCTGCGAAAGCCATTGCAGGTCATTGCCCATATAAAATCCATGCTCCCGCAAGTCTTTGTAATAAGCATTCATGGTAGCCGCCCGTTCTTTCACATCGCCTTCTAACCGCCCAAGCAGCACTGCATAGGGAATATCTTCCTGCGACGTCAGGAATTTATGGTGCTGCTTCATTTCTTCATGCAGCCGCTTCGCCTTTTCCGCTTCTCCAGGATGCTGAACGATCATGGCCGCGATATAAGTATAGGGGGACCGCCGGAAACCGGCCGCATTCAATTCATCTTGCCGCGCATTGATTTTTTTCAATCCTTCTTCCGGCGCTTCCTCCTGCAACGTGAGAAAAGCGGCGGCAATATGATGCATATACGATTTCAAAGGCGATGTCCAGCCTTCGGTTTTCTTAATGGCCTTTGAACTTTCCATATGCCCTTTACTATCAAACTCTTTTCCGTGAATCAAATAAAAATTAGCAACGGCAACGGCCATCCGTTTATCGACAGACCAGCCGAGCGTTTTGGAAACTTCAGCCACTGTTCTTTCAATTTTCCCGATGTCCATAAAAACGCCTCCTTTTCTCAACATACGAGATCAGGAGGCGTAAAGTTTCATTTTATACGATTAAGACCAGGCTGATCGCCATGACCGCCATCCCCGCCACTAAGCCGTAGATGGAAAGATGCGCTTCATCATAGCGTTTGGCGGCAGGAAGCAATTCATCCAGCGAAATGAAGACCATAATGCCGGCTACTCCCGAGAAAACTAGTCCGAACAGCGTATCGCTTAAGAAAGGCATTAAAATCAGCCAAGCTGCGAAGGCACCGACCGGCTCAGAGATTCCGGAAAGAAAGCTGTACTGAAATGCTTTTTTCCGGCTTCCGGTTGCGTAATAAATCGGCACGGATACCGCAATCCCTTCCGGAATATTGTGGATAGCTACTGCGATCGCAATCGCAACACCCAAAGTGGGATCTTGTATAGCCGACATAAATGTGGCAATCCCTTCCGGAAAGTTATGGATTCCAATTGCCAACGCTGTAAAGATTCCCATTTTCCGCAAGCGTGCGTATTCATCATTTGTCGGACCCTCATCCATATCTTCAATCGTTTTGACTTCATGAGGATTTCCCAACTGCGGCAAGATTCTATCCAAGACTGCCATAAAAATCATCCCGCCAAAAAATCCGACCAAAGTTAACCAATAGCCCGTGCTTTCACCGTGGGCATTCGTCAATGAATCTTTAGCTTTAACAAAAATTTCAATTAAGGAAACATAAATCATGACCCCTGCAGAAAATCCAAGGGAGACCGATAAGAATTTTGTGTTTGTTCTAGATGCAAAAAAAGCAATTAAGCTCCCGATCCCCGTTGCCAAGCCGGCAAGCAAGGTCAAACCGAGGGCAAACAAGACTGCACTATCCATAATCCCGACTTCCTTCCATTCAAATTGA
Source organism: Planococcus ruber (assembly GCF_022819085.1). GTDB lineage: Bacteria > Bacillota > Bacilli > Bacillales_A > Planococcaceae > Planococcus > Planococcus ruber. The sequence continues at coordinate 83,792 of NZ_JALHAG010000011.1, forward strand.
ATAGGGTAATTGTACGATAAATGTTTCCTTTATGCAACATTTTTCAACTAAGAAAGATTTTTAAGTATTCGTATTAATGGATCATTTAGCGGTTAGTTGCTTTTTCAGCTAATTGGCCGTTAGGGCCCTCTATTTATTTCATGCGCAACAACTCTCCAAGTTTCTGCCAATCTTCATCTTTTAATGTGCGGACCGGCGGGTTATAGAACACACTTGCCGGATGAAAAGTCGGAAAAACATGATAAATTTCTTCCGTTTCCACAAATTGCTTGCTGCCTTCATCCCATCTTAAAATCGGCGTTTCCATTAATACGCCGTGAAGCTGAGTTACTTTAGCTTCCGGGCCGATCAAGCGCCGCAATCCGATATTCCCCAAAGTCACAATGATGGGCGGCGCTACGTCTTTTATTTCCGCATCAAGCAGCGGAGCATGCGCTATAATTTCTTGCTTTTTAGGCGCCCGGTTGTATTTTCTCTCCGTAATCCGCCCATCCCGCTCCTTTTTCTTCCCCCATTTATACGGGCGGCTCCGGACCGCACTCGTTATGTAGACGTCTTCTCTTTCCAATCCCACACTTTTTAACGAAGCCATCAGCTCTTTTCCTGCTCTTCCGGTAAAAGGGATGCCCGTTTCCAGCTCATTTTCTCCAGGAGCTTCCCCGACCAGCATAATCGCTGGATGTTCCGGCCCTCTCCCCCGGACAAATCCTTCCACCGGAAACCCTTTAATCCTTTCAATTCCAAGCTCGACCAGTTCATCTGCTAATTTATACATTTCACCACTCCATTCTTTAATCAAAATTAATGTTAGGTTTTCTAACATAAATTAAAATTAATGCTTGCGTTGTCAGAATATATTGTTTAATATGTTAACAAACCTAACATTATAAATGTTAGAAAACTCGTATCAAGGAGGAGACACTATGAAAAAGATCGAAACGATTATCCGCCCTTCCGTTTTCGCCAATGTGCGCCAAGCCTTGGCTCTAGAAGGCATCGATGGATTAAGCGTTACGGAAATCGCCGGAATCGGCAAACAGGAAGGCCGAGTCGGGCTTTTCAGAGGAAACGCTTATACCATGGAATTTTCTCCGAAACTCAAACTGGAAATGGTCGTCGACGATTCGAAAGTCGAAGACATTGTGGAAGCGCTGCTTGAGTATGCTTCAACCGGCGAAGTTGGAGACGGAAAAATTTTCATTCTGCCTGTTGAAGAAGCCATACGAATCAGAACAAAAGAACGCGGCGTAGTCGCAGTCGGATAAGGGGGAATTCAAATGGAAGCAGTTCAAAGTTCAGTCGATATGATGTGGGTGATGCTCGGCACCATCTTAGTATTCTTTATGCACGCAGGATTCGCGATGCTCGAAACCGGTTTTACCCGTTCTAAGAACACTTTGAATATTTTAATGAAAAACTTGATTACAGTGGCCATCGGCTCCATCCTTTATTTTTTCGTCGGATTTGCACTTATGTTTGGCACTTCAGGTTTCGGACTCATTGGAACAGACGGATTTTTACTCGCAGGGCGTGAAGATATCGGATTCTTTGTCTTCCAAGCTGTTTTTGCCGCTACTTGCGCAACCATCATCTCAGGAGCAGTTGCTGAACGTATGCGATTAGGCGCTTATATCCTGGTCACGATCGCAATGACAGCCGTTATCTATCCGGTGGTCGGACATTGGGTATGGGGCGGCGGCTGGTTGTCCCAAATCGGATTTATCGACTTTGCCGGATCGACAGTTGTGCATTTGACAGGAGCAACTGCTGCATTCATCACCGCATGGAAACTTGGTCCCCGCCTCGGAAAATACAGCGGGAAAATCGTCAATTCAATTCCCGGCCATAACTTGCCGCTTGGCGCACTGGGCGTATTCATCCTTTGGCTCGGCTGGTTCGGCTTCAATGGCGGCAGCACGCTCGCTGCGGATCCGGAACTCGTGCCGCCAGTCATTTTGAATACATTACTCGCAGCTTCTGCCGCTGTTCTATCTACAGCTGTCTATACCCGTTTCCGCTTCGGACGAATCGATCCTTCCTTGACGATGAACGGAGCACTCGCCGGCCTTGTCGGCATTACCGCCGGCGCTGCCAATGTCTCGTTTATCGGCGCAATCGCCATTGGCCTTTTAGCAGGCATCATCATGACGGAAGCAGTTCGCTTGCTCGATTCTAAAATACGGGTGGACGATCCGGTCGGTGCTGTCGCTGTCCACGGCGTAGCAGGCATCTGGGGAACCCTCGCTCTTGGTTTCTTTGATACAACAGGCGGCTTATTATACGGCGGCGGCGCAGAAATATTGGGGATTCAAACAGTCGGTATCCTCGCGGTCATCGCCTGGACTTCCGTCACAGCTGGAATTGTCCTATTTGCCGTGAATGCCATCATCCCGCTTCGCGTCACAGCAGAAGACGAAGAGAGCGGACTCGATTTCTCAGAACACGGATCTCAAGCTTATGCCATGCAAGATGTTTTAAGCGGTACTTCCCCAGTAAACGAAAGTTTTGCAGAGCGGCTTAATCAGCTTGGAAAGCACACCGTGGCACCAAAAAATTCATAATACTTTAACCAAAAAGCTGGCGCGAAAAATTCGCAGCCAGCTTTTCTATGTTCTTCTTTTTTTCTTCAATGCGCGGAACCTTGCTTCATACCAAATCGCTACTGCGATAAACCAAGTGTAGCCCGCACACCAGCCTGCCAAAACATCCGAAAAATAATGTTCACTGCCAGCGACCCGCGATAAGCCTACGCTTACGGTAAGGCCAATTGCAACAAGCCAGACAATCCATTTCGCCGTTTTGGAGAGGCTCTGTTCAGAAATAAAATAAGCCGCAGTGAACAGATAAAGCAGGCCAACCATCGCATGCCCTGAAGGAAAACTGAAGCTTTCCAATCCGTGCGGAAAATCCGGGCGTTCCCGCTCAAAAAGATGCTTCAGCAACTGGTTCAGCGCATTCCCTGCCCCTACGGATAAAACGACAAAGAGCATTGCCCTGTAATTTCGCTGGGACAACCAAAGATATAAGAAGAGCGCTACACTGACCGCAAAGATTACCCATTGGTCGCCAAGCAGCGACATTCCGTCCAACGCTCGCATATTCTTCAAACTTTGCGACATCGCGCGGTCAATTTCTCGAAAAGGCTCGCTGGAATAACTGAAAAGGATTGCAAAAAAGCCGAGTAAAGTCGCCATTCCGAGCGGATAAAACAAACGCTTCATGGTCCTTACCTCCCTTTCTTCTTACTATCAATGATAGCTTTTTTAGCCGCTGGTGCAAAATTAAAGCCCCTGACAGTTTTTGCTGCCAAGGGCTTCTCACATCAGCTTTGTTCGTGCAATTTCAAAACGCCGTCCACCATTTTATAGACTTTATCGCAATACTCGATCAGCCGGATGTCATGGGTTACAACAATGGTAGTCGTTTTTTTGTTTTTCGTTTCGTTTCTTAAAAGCTGCATCACTTCATAAGCGCGGTCTGAATCCAAAGATGCCGTTGGTTCATCTGCTAAAATAATCGACGGATTGCTGTAGAGCGCTTTGGCAATCGCTACGCGCTGGCGCTCCCCTCCGGATAAATCAGATGGGTATTTGTTGCGCAGATCTGTAATGCCCAAGTCTTCATAAAGCTGTTCCAGTTCCTGTTTGTTCATATTGTCTTTTTTCACTTTATCCAACAGCTTCATCTGTTTGTCCACTGTTAAGAAAGGGATCAAGTTCGACGCTTGAAGAATAAAGCCGATTTCTTTCAGGCGCACTTTGGAAAGCTCTTTTTCATTTAGCGAAGCAATATTTTTCTCGTTGATGAAAATATCTCCGCTCGTCGGCGACAGCAAGCCGCCGGCAATCGTTAAAAATGTGCTTTTCCCGGAACCCGAAGGCCCGATGACGGCGATCAATTCGCCTCTTTCTGCTTGAAAATCGGTTTTCTTAAGGGCGTCCACTTTTTTGTGGCCGCTGCCGAACGTTTTATTGATTTGGTTCATTTCCAATACTGCCATTTGTTTAGCCTCCAATTGCTTTCAAAGGATCGATTTTGACGATGGTTAAGACAGAGAATACAGCCCCGATAATTGCGACCGCCACTAAAATGACGCCGTAGATCAACATGGTCGGAATCGCAAACGCAACCGGTACAGCTGCCGGCAGGAATGCTCCTGTCACCAGTGTCAGGATGAGCCCGATGGCTACCCCAATAGCTGCCAAGATGAATGTCTGGGCGACGACTGACCGCGCCAAGTAGCCGCTTGGAATTCCTTGCGCTTTCATCACCCCGAACATGCTGATTTTCTGCACCGTCAGCACATATAAGAAAATCGCAACAATGACGGAAGAAATGGCGAATAAGAAATAAATCATGAAGTTCAGCGTCAAACTTTGCGCCGTGTAGCCCGGCAAGTTTTCAATGAACGTTTCCGATTCGATCGCTTCCAGTTCGCTATTATCTGTAACGGCCGAGATGTCATCGGTACGCACGACCACTCCATTGATTTGGTCTTCATTCGCTTCAGCCGCTTCACCAAACTTCACTCGTTGGAAAGTGCCTAAATCTCCGTAGAGAACCGGCGCTGCATTAAAGCGGGCATCTTCTGTAAAACCGACAATCGTCAGCTTTTCATCCGTAGAGGACAACTCCAATTCATCGCCTAAAGCAAATCCATCTTCTTTGATGGTGTCACTCGCAATCACTTCATTGCCCGCTGAAAAAGCTTCACCTTCCGATACTTCCGGCATGATGAATTCATCTTCCCGAATACCGAAAATAGAAACGTTCGCTTTTTGGTCATCCGTCCGGGCAATGGCGTTGATCTGTCCAAGAACTGCTGTTTTATCAGCCTCCATCGCCTCCGCTTCGTCGATCGTCATCGTTGAAGCCACTAAACTTTTATCCGATTCTTCGGTTAAGACAATTGCAGAAGCATCCCACTTGTCCACCGCTTCCCGGTTTAAACTGGCCAAACCGTTGGCGAGACCCGATAAAAAGAACACGAGATAGGCGACAAGCATTAAGACGCCAATGATTAAAGTGAATCTAAGCTTATTTTTTTGAATTTCGTTCCAGGCTAAAAACATCTTTCCACTTCCTATTATTTGATATGTTAGGCACTTTTCCAAACTGCCTATTAAGTTATACAAAACCTATACATTTATTATATACCCATTTTCGCGATTTAAACCCTCTTTTTGAAAATGAAAAAAGACAAACTTGTGACAGTCTGTCTTTGAGTACGCTATTCCATCACATGGTATGTTTTTTGCTCTACCTGAAGGATGTGCTCCGGCTTCGGCTTGCCGATGTTCGCTTTATGCCCGGCAATGTGGTCGGGGTGCTTCTCCCAATTTTTCCAGTCTGCCTGCGATTCCCAGCGCACATACAAAATGACTTCTTCATCGCCGCGGCGAATGTTTTTCTTTAGAATCGTCCGGTCGATAAACCCTGGCTGTTCCGCCAATTTATTTTGCCCTGCGAAACGATTAACTACAAGATCGGACGTTCCTTCTTTCACGATAAAACGCTTCATTTGTACAAACATATCCAACTCTCCATTCCCGGTTTTCGCATTTTATAAAACAACACTCAGCGGTAAGCAGCCCGCTAAGTGTTGTTTTTCTAGCCAGCTCCAGCACCTGGTTCCGCAGGACCTTTGCTTTTCTTATTGTCCAGACTCTAGCGCCCAGCCCCTCGGGTCATAAGCCATCCCAGCTATGTGGCAAAATGCGCCGCTTCGCCGGTCCGTCTTATGCCTTTTGGGGCTACACGGGCGCTTCCGCTTTTCTTACTCAAATGCAGATTGGATGTCTGTTACCATTTGGCTGACAGATTGCAATCCGCCGCCTGATAGGTACCAGAAGTCTGGATCCAAATAGATGATTTTATCATTTTGATAAGCTGTTGTTTTTTCCACCAATTCGTTTTCAAGTGAGTCCTTGGCGCTTGCATCATTTCCTACTGCCGCGTTGCGGTCCACCACGAACATCATGTCCGGGTTTGTTTCCAAAATGTATTCGAACGAAATGCTTTGGCCGTGAGTTGAAGCTTCGATGCCTTCGTCAGCCTGTTTTACACCAAATACGTCATGGATGATCCCGAAGCGTGATGCCGCACCGTATGCACTTACTTTGCCTTCATTCGCTAAAACGATCAATGCTTTTTCGTCAGTTACACTTGTTTTCAAGTCTTCGATTTGCGTATCGATTGCTGCTAATTCTTCTTTAACCTGGTCTTCTTTACCGAAGATTTCTCCAAGCGTGTTCATGTTTTGTGTGAAAGAATCCATGTATTTTGTTGTGTCCACACCCATGTGGATGGTTGGCGCGATATCCGCAAATTCTTCGTACATTGCCGCTTGGCGCCCTGAGATGATGATCAAGTCCGGATCTAATGCGTGGATAGCTTCAAAGTCAGCTTCTTTCAATGTGCCGACATTTTCATATTTCTCTGCATCACTGTATTTTTCCAAATACGTTGGAATGTTTGCCTGAGGAACTCCCGCTACTGCTTCGATTCCCAATTTGTCCATTGAATCCAAAATTCCGAAGTCAAAGACCACTACTTTTTCAGGATTTTTGTCAAAAGTTGTTTCGCCAAGTTCATGTGCCACTGTAACTGTTTCAGTTTCAGCTTCTTCTTTTGTATCTGCTTTAGCTGCGTTGGCATCTGTTGCATCATCTGAACCGCAAGCTCCTAAGAAAGCGACCATCATTAATGTAAATGCGATCAATAACCATTTTTTCATTTTTATTCGAGCTCCTCTTTTTTAAGAATTGAAGTAGACGCAGATGCGGCAATTGTCCATTTGCTGAATCGGAATATCCATGTCATAGATTTCTTTTAATGCTGCACTTTGAATGATTTCTTCTGTCGGACCATCTTTGACGACACGGCCATTTTTCAAGGCGACAATGCGGTCGGAGTAGACGGATGCAAAGTTGATGTCGTGCAAGACAATGATAACGGTCTTGCCCAGTTCATCGACCAGGCGGCGAAGGATTTTCATGATTTGAACGGAATGCTTCATATCCAGGTTATTCAACGGTTCATCAAGCAGAACGTAATCCGTATCTTGTGCAATCACCATGGCTATAAAAGCGCGTTGGCGCTGGCCGCCAGATAATTCATCCATGTAGGAATTCTCCAGTTCCTTCAAATCCATGTAGTCAATCGCTTGATCGACCATTTTTTCGTCTTCTTCGTTCAACCGGCCTTTTGAATACGGAAAGCGGCCAAAAGAAACCAGTTCGCGGATCGTTAAACGGACATTCATGAAGTTGGACTGTTTCAGGATCGAGACACGCTTGGAGAACTCATTGGATTTCAATTTTTTCGTGTTCGTCGAATCGATGAGCACTTCTCCTGTATCGGCATCCAACAGCCGGCTGACCATTGAAAGCAGCGTGGATTTCCCCGCGCCGTTCGGTCCGATGAAGGACGTGATCTGGCCGCGTTGAATATCAACCGAAACATTTTCCACCACTTGCTTTTTGCCGTATAACTTTGTCAGTTCGCGAACTTGAATCAATTAGATCGACTCTCCTTTAATAGTAAGTAGATGAAGTAAACTCCACCGATGAAGTTAATGATGACACTCAAGGTAGTATTGAACGTGAACACACGCTCCACTATCCATTGGCCGCCCACTAACGCAACAATACTAATGACAGCAGCACCGAGAATGATAACCGAATGTTTATAGCTTTTAAAGAATTGATACGATAAGTTGGCCACAATCAAACCGAAGAACGTAATCGGTCCAACAAGAGCCGTCGCAATGGCAATCAGTACTGCAGCCAATACGAGCATTTTTTTTACGAGTGCATCGTAGTCGACGCCGAGGTTGATTGACGTATCGCGCCCGAGAGACAATACATCCAAAGATGAATTATACCTCCAGGCAAACACGATCAATAAGGCGATTACGATGACCGAAAGCCAGACCAGATCCGAATTGACGTTATTGAAACTCGCAAACATCTGATCTTGGACAATCTGGAATTCATTCGGGTCGATCAGCACTTGCAGGAACGTCGAGATGCTTCCGAAAAAAGTTCCGCAAATGATGCCTATTAATAGAAGGAAGTAAATCGGCTGATTGTTTTTTCTAAAAAGCAGATGATAGAACAGCAAAGCAAAAACAATCATTGCTGCAATCGATAAAACAAAATTGACTTGTTTGTTCATAATGGTGATATGGTCTGATCCCAAGAAGAAGATCAGCAGCGTTTGAAGCATCATATAAAGCGAATCCAAGCCCATGATGCTCGGAGTCAGGATCCGGTTATGCGTGATGGTTTGGAAAACCACGGTCGCATACGCAATCGCCACTCCGGTAAGGACCATGGCGAATACTTTTACGCCGCGCCTAGGCAAGGCATAATCGAAGCTTCCGTTCAAGTCTTGGAACAGGTAGACGCCGCAAGCCGCTAATGCCAAACCGACCAATATGAGCATCTTATGTAAATCACGCATAGGCTTTCCTCCTAAACAGAAGGAAGAGGAAAATAAAGCTGCCGATGACACCGACCATTAAACTGATGGAAATTTCATACGGGTAAATTAATACTCTTCCTAAAATATCGCATGCCAGCAAGAAAATGGCCCCAAGCATCGCCGTGTGCGGCAATGTTTTTTGAAGGTGATCACCTTTGAAAATCGAAACGATATTCGGGATGATCAACCCAAGAAACGGAATCATACCAACCGTCAAGACGACAGTTGCGGTAATCAATGCCACAAGCACCAGGCCGATATTGACAACACTACGGTATTTCAATCCAAGGTTCTTCGAGAAATCTTCTCCCATTCCGGCTACGGTAAAGCGGTTCGCATAAATATACGCGATGATAAAGACCGGAATGCTGATGTAGAGAAGCTCATAGCTCCCTTTCATGATCATCGAAAAATCACCCTGCAGCCATGCCGACATGTTTTGGATGACATCCGCTTTATAAGCGAAGAATGTCGTAATGGATGAAAGGATATTTCCGAACATCAGTCCGACTAACGGGATGAATATAGCATCTTTGAATTTGATGCGGTCAAGAATTTGCATAAACAGAAACGTTCCGGCAAGTGCAAATGCGAATGCCACTGTCATTTTCTCAAGCATCGAAGCATTGGCGAACAATAGCATCGAGACGAGAATCCCCAGTCGAGTGGCATCGAGTGTACCTGCCGTCGTCGGAGACACAAATTTATTGCGGCTCAGTTGCTGCATGATGAGTCCTGCCATACTCATCCCTGCACCCGCCAACAATATGGCGACCAGCCTTGGCAGACGGCTGATCAGGAAAATCTGCGTCTCCTCCGATTGGAAGTCGAGCAGATCAATGATGCTGATACTGCTGACGCCGACAAACAGCGAAATAACAGACAGTATGATCAGTGCTGGTATTAAATAACGTTTTTTCATAACTGCCCCTCATCCGTGTTCAATAAAACTATTGATTGATTAGAGAATGATAATCATTATCACTTACTCACAAGTTTTAGTATAGCAGTTTGATGAGAAGAGTCAATGAATAATTGAGAATAATTTTCATTTAGATGAGAAAGGGCCGTTTTAACCTTTCCTTTCCTTATTTCAAATCTGTATTCGAATGTTAGAAAAAAAGCTACAAGTTTGCCGGATACGGCAAGCTTGCAGCTTCTTGACTGTTTGATTAAATTTCTTGCGCCTGCTCTACAACTTCAGCAGGTACTGTAATGGCATCGATTTCTCCGTATTTGCTGTACTCAGAATCCACTACTGATTTGATGTTCATGGATTCCCCTTCAATTTCCATATCCAGATCCATATCAATGTTGATCACACTCGGCAAGAACGTTTCTTTATCAATGAAGATTTCATAAGCTACTTCATTGATCGTCATGCCTTCCAAAACCGTTTGCACTTCCATATCCATTTGCCCAAGCATCTGCTCCATCTGTTCACCGATCAATTCTTGATACTCTTCACCGGAAGCATTTAATTTCAGCACGTAATCATCTGCCGTTTGTTCAAATGTAAAATCATCTTTGAAAGCTTCCAGCTCCTCCATTTGTTTAGACGGATCTGCTGTCTGCTGATCGATCATGGTTTGCAGCTGTTCCATTTCAGTTGACGGCATTTTCATCCATGTCTGCATGGTCTGTTCGAACATATACATGCCTTCTTCTGTGTAATACATCTCCATCGCCATCGGCGGCATCTCGCCCATTTCCTCAGAATTCATTTTTGTTTCGCCTGTTTGATAAAACGCCATCGGCTCCATTGTCATGTCCATTGAAATATCGGAAACCGTTTCAATTTCCATTCCCGCTGACTCTACTGTCATCATTTGGCTCGTTGTCATATCGGCATGCAAGCTGTTGATTTCTTCAGAAGCAGCATTTGTTTTTGCAAAAACTTCTTCTAAAGTTAAATCGCTGTCTGCGCCTTTCTCGCCTTCGCTGCCCGGTGCCGGTTCTGCCGTTTCTCCGCATGCAGCCAAGCCGAGCGTTAAAATCCCCGCACTCATTGCCATTGCCCATTTTTTCAATTGAATCATCCTTTCCAATTCGTCTTGTCTACTAATACGAAAATCTTTGGAAAAAGTTTCAATATTTATTTCGAATTTTGAAATTGCATTCGTTTATTTTTGATTTATCGCTTATACTTTTGTTTAGGTCAAGTAGAAACTTCATGAGGAGACGTCGAAATGAGATTAAAAAACTTTTTTAAATATTACAAGCCGCATAAGCGATTATTCATCATCGACTTTTCGAGTGCTGTAATTGTCGCCATTTTGGAATTAGCTTTCCCTGTAGCAGTCCAGTGGTTTATCGATGAACTTTTGCCAAGCGGCGAATGGAATAGCATCGTCACCGTCAGTGTGCTGTTGCTCGCGGTATTCGTTTTAAGCACTTTCCTGCAATACATCGTCAGCTACCTTGGGCATAAGCTCGGGATCAATATCGAAACGGATATGCGGGAAGAATTATTCACACATGTGCAGCGCCAGTCTTTCCGTTTTTTTGACAATGTGAAAACCGGTCATGTCATGAGCCGCATCACAAACGATTTGTTTGATATCGGAGAGCTCGCCCACCACGGCCCGGAAGATTTCTTTATTGCCATCATGACGTTCTTCGGCGCATTCGGCATTATGTTCTGGATCAACCCACAGCTTGCGCTTGTGACGCTGATTGTCATCCCGTTCCTGATCTGGCTCATCACTTACTGCAATATTAAGATGAACACCGCTTGGAGCAATATGTACGGGAAAATCGCAGACGTTAACGGACGTGTGGAAGACAGCGTTTCCGGAGCCCGCGTGGTTCAATCGTTCACGAATGAAGAATTTGAAATCAGCCGATTCAAGAATGACAATGGCCGCTTCCGCTTAGCGAAGCTTGTCGCCTATAAAGTCATGGCTGCGACTCATTCGAGCATTTATATGATGACCCGGCTGTTGACATTGATCGTTCTTGTCTACGGCGCATGGCTGAACTACCAAGGCCAGCTTTCCTACGGGGAATTGGTCAGCTTCGTCCTATTCTTGAACGTTCTGATTAAGCCGATTGATAAAATCAGCGCGTTGTTGGAGCTCTATCCGAAAGGAATGGCCGGATTTGGCCGCTTCCAGGAATTGCTTGAGCAAGCGCCCGATATTGTCGACCGCAAAGATGCTGTGGATGTCAGCGGATTGAAAGGCGATATCGTCTTCGATGATGTCCATTTCGGATATGATGACCATAAACAAGTATTGAACGGCATCAATTTGCAGCTGCGCGCTGGCGAAACAATCGCTTTTGTTGGACCTTCAGGTGCTGGGAAGACAACAATTTGTTCGTTGATTCCACGCTTCTATGATATTCAAGAAGGCAGCATCTCGATTGACGGCATCGATATCCGCGATATGACGAAGCACTCGCTCCGTTCCCATATCGGCATCGTCCAACAGGATGTGTTCTTGTTCACGGGCACGATCCGCGAAAATATCGCTTATGGCCGGCGTGACGCCACTGATGAAGAAATTCTGGCCGCAGCGAAAAAAGCCCATTTGGAAGACTTCGTCAACAAGCTTCCTCAAGGCTATGAAACACAGATCGGCGAGCGCGGATTGAAATTATCCGGCGGCCAAAAACAGCGCCTTGCGATCGCCCGCATGTTCTTGAAAAATCCGCCAATCCTGATTTTGGACGAAGCGACATCCGCTCTCGATACGGAGACAGAACGCGTCATCCAGGAAGCTCTTACGGAGCTCGCTGAAAACCGGACGACTTTGGTCATTGCCCATCGCTTGGCAACCATCCGCGACGCAGACCGGGTCATTGTAGTGACTGAAGACGGCATTGCCGAACAAGGCGGATACGCCGAGTTGATCGAACGAAACGGCATCTTCGCCAATCTTCACCGCATCCAATTCCAGCAATCTTAACGGCTAAAAGCCGGCTCTCTTTGGAGGGCCGGCTTTTTTTGCAGTGGCCCATCAAATAAAACAGGCTTTCCGGTCCCTGTGACAGCGAAGCGAAAAGCCTGTTTTTATTTGCCGATGACAAATTCCTCGAAACGGTCGTAGTCGACTTTGCCCAATTCCACTTTCAGCAGCGTTCCTTCTTCTTCGTATTGGGTATCTAGAATAGTCGCATGCTCATTCAAGTAAGCCACCACATCTCCCCGTTCGAAAGGAACGACCATGCGGCACGTGACATGGCCTGAGAACAAGTGCTGCTTGATCATCTCCACCAATTCATCCAGGCCGCGCCCTTCTTTTGCAGAAATCCACAAACTGTCGCCGTTTACTCTTGGATAAGGAACACCGGCTAAATCCGCTTTGTTGTAGACGTAAACAGTAGGTACGCCTTCGACTCCCACTTCATGAAGCGTCGCGTGGGTCACATTCATCATATGCCGATATTCTTCGTTGGACACATCAACGACGTGCAGCAGCAAGTCCGCATTCCGTGCTTCTTCCAATGTGGAGCGGAAAGCTTTGACCAAATGGTGCGGCAATTTGCTGACAAACCCGACCGTATCAGTCAGCAGAAAGTTTTTATTGTCCTCCAGCCTGATTTGGCGGACGGAGGTATCTAATGTAGCAAACAGCATGTCTTTTTCAAAAACCTGTTTTTCTTCCTGCTGGCCAGATTTAGTCAAAAGCTCATTCATGATGGTGGATTTTCCGGCGTTTGTATAGCCGACAAGCGAAACGACCGGCGAGCCTGTCTTTTTGCGTTGTTTGCGCTGCGTTTCCCGCTGCGCACGAATTTGTTCCAGCTCTTTATGAAGCTTCGACAATTGCTCTTCAATTTTCCGGCGGTCCAGCTCCAGTTTCGTTTCACCGGCCCCCCGGTTGGCTAATCCGCCGCCGCTGCTCCCTGCTTGGCGGCCGAGCGAGGCGCGCAAGCCGACGAGGCGAGGCAGCATGTATTGCAATTGCGCCAGCTCCACTTGTACTTGCGCTTCACGCGTTTTGGCGCGGCGCGAGAAAATATCCAAGATCAGCATCGTCCGGTCGATGACTTTGCACTCCAGATCTTCTTCCAGATTGCGGATCTGCGACGGCGAAAGTTCATCATTGAAAATCACCAAATTGGCATCCGTTTCCTCATAAAACACTTTAATTTCATCCACTTTTCCTTTTCCAACATAATGAGAAGGATTGATCCGTTCTAAATTCTGATGGACTTCCCCCATCACTTCCACATTGCAGGCTTCTGCTAAATTCCTCAGTTCCTCCATTTCGTATTCAAAATGGAGGTCTTTTTGCAATTGCACGCCAACTAACACGGCTTTTTCATGTAATTCATCCATTTATTTTCCTCCTTCATGCTAAGCGGAAAACTTGCTGCTAAAGGCAAAAGAAAATCGGGTTATTTCCCGTAAACTTCTATCCAGCTTCATCCTTTAGTTCTCTATATTCCCTTGCACCGGCAACCGGTAAACGCCAGCTTCATAGGTTTCTTCTTTGCCGCTTTGCTTAAATACCACTTTCTGCAGCCTTTCCTTTTGCCCTGCAAGCTCTTCAAACTCAATCTGGCCATTCGGCAACGCTAATGAACCGCCCAATATACGCTTCCATTTGGCACGGCTTTCCTCAGGGTCACGGACGCCGAAAACCAACAAATCCAATTCCAGTTCTTCATTGGCCGGCTGAATGGCTCCCCGTTCCCGCAAACTTTCATACCGCATTTCATCCGTCTCCTCCCATTCAATAAAAAAAGGGGCTGGCAATTGATCGGATATCTCTTCTGACAGGAAGAGCATTCTCCAACGGATGACTTCACCGCTTCCGGTCTTTCTTTGGGCATTCAAGATGCCGGAAGTTTTAAACCCTTCTTTTGTTAACCGCTCATCCAATGCTTCGATGCGATCCGTCCGGAAACAAACCGTTCCAAAGCCTTTACGGTCATGGAGAAGCAAGGCCGTTAAGGGGTGATCGGCGCTCCGGGCGACGTCCATCTTCTCAACGGCGAGCCATTCGATGTAGCAGTTTTTCAAATAGAGAAGCGCATTATGCGTTCCCCATTGCTCATGCCGGCCGCCGACCGCTGCGTAAAACCCTTTTCCTCTCCAATGTGCAGCCGCCTGTTCCGGCGTTTCTTCAATAAAATGAACGATATGATCTAATAGCATAACTTACCTCCATAACTGGCATTTTTGCGAATATGCCAAGGTTTTTACCGGTTCCTTTTATTATGCTGCTGTTTGCAGATGAAGGCAAACTCTTTGGGCAATTGTCGATTAGGGGTGGTTTTGCCGAGTATTTTTCGTTACGGTAGGGTATAAGGAAACAGACAAAAGTAAAAAAGGAGGAAATTATGGATAAAAAACTATTGAAAAATCCCGTATTCATCGTTTCCGCTGCAGTTATTTTATTGCTGGTCCTTATCGGTGCCATTAATCCGATCGGCTTTGGCAACGTAGCTGGAAACTTGTTCAACTTCACGACAATCAATTTCGGCTGGTTTTATCTATTGGCTGTATTTATCATCATTCTATTTTTAATCTTCATCGCTGTCAGCAAATACGGCAGCATTCGGTTGGGAGCTGATTCCGATCGCCCCGAGTTTCCTTTTTTCACTTGGATCGGCATGCTCTTTTCAGCCGGGTTCGGAGCTGGGCTTGTCTTTTGGGGCGTAGCTGAACCCATGAGCCATTTTTTCACGACGCCATTCGATAATCCCGCGCAGACAGAGGAAGCGGCAAGAATTGCCATGGGCTATTCTTTTTTCCATTGGGGCATTAGCCAGTGGTCCGTTTTTGCGATTGTCGGCCTCGTCATCGGCTTTCTGCAATTCCGCAAAAAGAAGCCGGGTTTGGTTTCAGCAGCCCTTGAACCGGTTGTCGGCAGCAAACCGCTCATTAAGCATTCCGTTGACTCCTTAGCGGTTATTGCGACGGTGATGGGAATTGCCACTTCGCTTGGCCTTGGCGTTCTTCAAATGAACGGCGGATTAAATGCCGTTTGGGGAATTGAAAATTCTTTCGGCATTCAATTAGCAATTATTGGCGTGATGTTTGCCGCCTATACGCTTTCTTCATCCACCGGATTACATAAAGGCATTGCCTACCTCAGCAATTTAAATCTCGGACTTGCGCTTGTCTTGATGATTTTCGTCTTTTTCGCCGGACCTACTGTCTTCATTTTAGAGACATTCACCTTGGCAATCGGCGACTACATCACCAATTTCGTGCAATACAGCCTGCGCCTGCAGCCTTACCAAGGCGGCGATTGGGTCCTCGGGTGGACCATTTTCTACTGGGCATGGGCGATCGCCTGGTCGCCGTTTGTCGGTGCTTTTGTCGCCCGGGTATCAAGAGGACGGACCATCCGCGAGTTTATCCTCGGCGTCATGGTCATTCCTCCTGCAATTGCCTGTGTCTGGATCGCCGTATTTGGCGGAACAGCGCTTTGGTATGATTTAAAGCAAGGCACAAGCATTGCCGAAGCAGTCGATGCTGATTTGACTTCAGCGCTATTTCAAACATTCGACCAGCTGCCGTTAACCAGTATTATGTCTGTGCTGGCAATTCTGTTGATTTTTACTTTCCTTGTCACTTCAGCCGACTCCGCTACCTATATTCTCGCGAGCATGACCAGTTTTGGAAGTTTGAATCCCCCTACGGCATTTAAAATTGTTTGGGGCGTTCTGATGTCAGCAATCGCTGCCGTCCTGCTTTATGCAGGCGGACTGGAAGCGCTGCAGACCGCATCGCTGATATCGGCATTGCCGTTCACGCTGCTGCTCCTGCTCATGGTCTTCTCTTTCTTGAAAATCATTAAAGGCGAAACCATTCCGATTCGTCAGGCAGACCTTCGCCGCTTCGAGAGATTACAAAGAGAAGCAAGAAGAATGCAAGAGAAAAAACGTTAACCGTTTATCAAAATAAAAAGGCTTCAGCAATCCCTTAGGATCGCTGAAGCCTTTTTCAAATTACTTGACTGGTACTTCTTTTTCTTTGATCAAGCGTTCAGTTTCGCTGAACTCTCTTTCAATTTCAGCATTCTTTCTATAAGTGATCAAGCTGATAATGATTGCTGCAAGCAAACAAAGGATAAACCCTGGAATAATTTCATAAACGCTGCCGATGAAATTCGTAAGCGCCGTTGCCCCTTTTTCGTCGGAAGCCGTGCCGATCGCATCCCAAATGATCACAGTAGCCGCACCCACCACCATTCCGGCAAGGGCACCCCAAGTCGTCAATTTGCGCCAGAACAGTGAAAGCAAAATCAGCGGACCGAAGGCAGCACCAAAACCTGCCCAAGCGTAGGCGACCAGATCGAGAATGGTTTCATTTTGTTCCCAGGCTAGGAAAGCGGCGATTAGGGCAATCACCAACACGGCTAATCGGCCCAAACTTACATACTGCTTATCCGTCGAAACTTTCTTGAATGCGATTTTGTAAAGATCTTCAATCAAGGCTGAAGAGGTAACGATGAGCTGAGACGAAATCGTGCTCATGATCGCAGCCAGTACCGCAGCTAACATAAATCCGGCAATTAGCGGGTGGAAGAAAATCTGTCCGAGGACAATAAAGACGCCTTCCGGATCGCCCAATTTCAAATTCGGATTCTGCTGGAAGTAAGCAATCCCCACCAATGCAGTGGCAGTGGCTCCAAGCAAGCTCAAGATCATCCAGCTGATGCCGATGCGGCGGGCTTGGCGCACTTCTTTCAATGTCTTGATCGCCATAAAGCGGACAATGATATGAGGTTGGCCAAAGTAACCCAAGCCCCAAGCGACAGCTGAAAGAATGCCGATAAACGAAGCGCCGGTTGTGAAGTTCAAGAGCGTCGAGTCGACCGCACGGATGCTGTCAGCCGTTTCGCTGAATCCACCTGTCACAAATACCCCAATAAGCGGAACAAGAATCAAGGCCAAGAACATCATCAAGCCTTGGACGAAATCCGTGTAGCTTACCGCCAGGAATCCGCCAAACAAGGTATAAGCCACAACCACGGTCGATACGATGACTAATCCAAGGTGGTAATCAAGGCCGAAAGAGCTCTCAAAGAATACTCCGCCGGCCACCATTCCTGATGACACGTAAAAAGTGAAAAAGATTAAGATAATAATTCCGGAAACAATGCGCAATAAGCGCGAGTTGTCTTTCAGACGATTTTCCAAGAAACTCGGAATCGTGATTGAATCGCTTGTCACAAATGAATACATGCGAAGGCGCGGAGCTACGAAGAACCAGTTTAAGTAAGCACCGATTGTCAATCCGATGGCAATCCATACTTCCACAAGGCCACTCACGTAGATGGCGCCTGGAAGACCCATCAGTAGCCAGCCGGACATGTCTGCCGCTCCAGCACTTAACGCCCCGACTGCTGCTCCTAATCCTCTTCCCCCAAGCATATAGTCGGTGAGATTAACTGTTTTGCGATAGGCATACCAGCCAATAAATAGCATGGCAGCCATATAAATGATCAATGCAATTATTTGATACGTTGTATCCGACATTTCATCCCCTCCTTTCCCATTATTGTATCACCCTAAGTCTTTAATACCAGTAGATTTTTGTTTTTTATTAAGGGGATTTGGGAAAAGAAAATCAAGGAGGCGATCACTATGCCATGGAGCAAAAAAGACTATCCCGATTCCTTTAAAAACTTGAATGCCGATGTCCGTGACAAGGCGATTGAAATCGCTAATGCCCTGCTGCGGGATGGCTATGAGGAAGGCCGTGCGATTCCGATTGCGATGAGCCAAGCACAGAAAACGGTCGAAGGCGATGAAGAAAAAATCATCTATGAAATCCGTTCGCATGATGACGGATGGCAGCTAAAGAAAAAAGACAGCAAAAAAGCCATTCTCATCGAAGAAACCAAAAAAGAGTTGATGGGCGAAGCCAAGCGCTACGTGAACAAAAACCACGGGGAGCTGCATATTTACACCGAAGACGGTTCCTTGGAAGACACTTTGTACGAAGATTAGATGGAAGTTCTTTCGGCCAATAGAAAATGCCGCTGTCTCATTGACAGCGGCATTTTCTATTGGTTAAGTTTTCGAAGCTGAACAGGCGTTTCCGCTTTTCTTTTTGTCTAGCTTCAATGGCCATCCCCTCGAGGTCTTAAGTCACCCAGCTCTGGAAATCAGGATTTCCGGCGCTGTGCGCCTTAAGCTGGTCGGGGATTAACGGCCGTTTCCGCTTTTCTTCATTGTCCAGACTCCAACGCCTAGCTTCTCGGGTCATAAGCCGTCTTGCCTGTGCGGCCAAAAACGCCGCTTCGGCAATCCGTCTTATGCCTTTCGAAGCTGGACAGGCGTTTCCGCTTTTCTTTATTGTCCAGACTCCAACGGCCAGCCCCTCGAGGTCTTAAGTCACCCAGCTCTGGAAATCAGGATTTCCGGCGCTGTGCGCCTTAAGCTGGTCGGGGCTTAACGGCCGTTTCCGCTTTTCTTACTTAAACCAACCCTTTTCTTTAAAACGCGAAATGGCTTCGATTCGGTTGCCGACTTCTAGTTTGTCGAGGATGGTGGAAATGTAGTTGCGCACGGTTCCGCTCGTGATGAATAATTCTTTTGCGATGTCTTTTGTGCTTTTGCCTTCTGCAATCAATTCCATCACTTGTTTTTCGCGTTCCGTCAACGGATTTTCATCCGAGTATGCCAAGTCCACCAGTTCCGGTGCATAGATCCGGCGTCCATCCATGATCGTGCGGATCGAGGTCGCCAAATCTTCGCTTGGGCTGTCTTTCAGCAAATAGCCGCTCACCCCCGCTTTTCTTGCACGTTCAAAATAACCGGAACGCGCAAAAGTGGTTAAAATAATGATTTTGCACGGATGGTCTTTTAAAGCTTCCGCTGCATCCAAGCCGCTCTTCAAAGGCATTTCGATATCCATAATGACGATATCCGGCTGATGCTGTTCTACGAGCGCAATGGCTTCTTCGCCATTGCTCGCTTTTCCGATCACTTCCATATCTTCTTCCAAGTCCAATAAGGAACCAAGTGCCCCGAGCATCATCCGCTGATCTTCAGCCAACACGATTCGAATCATCTGACTTCCCCTTTCGTTTCATATAAAATCACATTCGGCACACGGATGTTCAAAGTTGTTCCATCCATCGTCTGGATATCCACGCTGCCATTTACAAATTCTAAGCGCTCGCGCATTCCGGCCAGTCCGTTCCCTTGCTGTTTTTTATTTCCTTCAAAGCCGATGCCGTCATCTTGCACCTGGACGAGCACTTCTTCCGGTTTTTGCTTGATCAACACGCTGCAGCGCGTCGCTTGGCTGTGCTTGACGACATTCGTTACCGCTTCTTTCAAACACATGCTCAGCACATTTTCTACCAAAAGCGGCGTATTGTTCAACTTTGCATTGCCATATAAAACAAAATCGATTTCCGCTGCTTTTAAAATTTGCTGGATCCGCAGCAGTTCATCTTCCAATTTGGTGCCGCGCATATCGGACACCAATTCCCGCACTTCTTTCAGCGCGGTGCGCGCGGTCTGCCGGATGTCGTTGATTTCATTCAGCGCCGCATCGGCATCTCTATAGAGCAATTTCCCGGCCAAGTCACTTTTTAAGCCGATTAGCGAAAGTTTCTGGCCCAAAGTGTCATGGAGATCCCGGGCAATCCGCTCCCGTTCTTCGATGACCACAAGCTGGGAAATCCGTTTGTTGGCATCTTCCAATTGCCCCTCCAGCTTCTCGCGTTTATTGCGATTGTAAGTATTAAACGGCAGCAGAATGACACCGAGGATCGTGAGCACGATAAACGGCAATTGCGATAAATAAAGCGTGCTGTGTTCAATCATCCCCAGCACGACAGCCAGGATTGTCGTACCGATAAGGAATCCGTAAATGATGAAAAACCCGATTTTATTGCGGATATTGCCGATAAAAAACGCGAGGAAAATAGCTAAATAGACATATCCGAATAAAAACGTCATCGCAATATTGACCATCATTTCAATAGCAATCCATAAGTAAATAAACCCTGTTCTTGAGTTAAACGACAGCCGGTAGGCGATAAAGAAAATCAGCAGCGACATGACGCCGAGCAGGACGTCAATAAAAGACGAAGAACGGAAAATGAAAAAGAACGGCAAGATGCAGAATATGACCCATGCATAAAGGCTGAGCCACGGGTTTTTCGGAAATATTTGATACCAGCTATGCATAACACGGCTCCTTCTCTTCTAGTACTATCCATCATACCAAACAACTAAAAAAAGAAAAAACCATTCAGAGCGAATGATTTTTTCCTTTCGTTATTGTGCTGTAATTTTGTTTTCATTCAGCAAATGCTTAATTTCGCCGAAAGTGACAAACGTTTTGTTTTTCGCATCGTACACTTTATAGCGCAATGATTTAAGGCTTGTTTTAAGGTTGATTGTTGTCGCTTGTTGAAGCGGCGGAGTCGATTCATGCGCTTTTTCCAAGTTGTAGTTTGGCACCCGCGGGCTCAAATGGTGCACGTGGTGGAAACCGATGTTTCCGGTCACCCACTGCAAGACTTTTGGAAGCTGGTAGTATGAACTTCCTTCTACAGCCGCTTTCACATAATCCCATTCGCTTTCATCTTCGAAATACGAATCTTCAAATGTATGCTGGATGTAGAACAGCCAAATGCCTAAAGCGCCTGCTGTAAACATTGTAGTCCCTTGAACAATCAGGAATGCCTGCCAGCCGATTGCCCAAATAAGAAGGGAATAGATCACGACAAGAGAAATATTGATCAAATACGTATTGTTGCGTTCTTTTTTACGTGCATCTTTGCGGTTGAAGCGGCTTGAAATCAATACTAAGAATAATGGCCCGAGACCGAACATCACTAACGGATTGCGGTACATACGGTATTTGAAGCGTTCCCATTTAGAAGCTTCTACATATTCTTCGATCGTCATGACCCAAATATCGCCGACGCCGCGCTTATCTAAATTTCCGCTTGAAGCATGGTGGATCGAGTGCTCGCGTTTCCATTTTTCATAAGCGAATAATGTCATAATTCCTGTAATGGTCCCGACAACGGCATTGGCTTTTTTGTTCTTAAAGAACGAACCATGTGTGCAATCGTGGAAAATGATGAACGTACGAACGACAAAACCTGCAGCAACGATACATAAAGCGATCGTTAACCAGATGGAAACGTCAAGAGCGAGGTAAGCCAAAGTCCATGCGATGATGAATGGCGGAATCGTATTCACCAATTGCCGTACACTTGCTTTTACATCTGCCGTTTCAAATGGCTTTACAAATTTGCGTAATTGCGCTGTTTTTTCTTTGCTCATGTTCTTCCTCCTTATACGGGTTTGTCTGCCCGGATAACTTATTATCCTAATCATAAAGAATCCAGCTATGGCAAAAAAGGCACAAACGCATGGATGTTGTATGACACTTGTCATATATTAGCGAATACGGCGCCCTAAAGAATCCGTTTTAAGAGGCATGCTGGTTTTAGCAGCGCCGGTTTGTGGAATACCAGTAAAGAAACGAAGAATTCTTCCATTCAATACCGTCGATATTCTTTTTCATTTCCCCTCCATCAGGTATACTGGAATAAATCAGAAAATTCAAAGAGAGGTGAACAGTGTGACTGGGCTCGTAGCTGTGATTATGATTTTTTCAATTCCACTCGCTGGCATCATTACCTCCCATTTCCAAACCCAAACGAAGCTTAAAAACAAAATGATCGAAAGCCAACTGGAGCTTGAACGGCTGAAACATGAAAACTTTGTGATTGAGACGCAGAAGATGCGATTAGAATTAGAACAGATGAAACTTGAAGATGCAAAAAGAGAGCAGCATTTCTTTATCGAAAAGGAAAAAACGCTTTTATAGCCTCTTTCAAAAGAGCCGGTTCAGCCAATCGGCTTTTTTCTTTGAAATTTGCTAAACGGGCCCGCATAAAAAACGGAAGGCCATCGCTTGATCGCGATGCCTTCCGTTTTGATTTAGGCAAATATACTTTTTTCAATTTGCTTCAACCCATAGAAATACCCTTGCCGCTTCATGATTTCCTTGTAAGTGCCGGTTTCAATGATGCGGCCTTGTTCCATGACGACGATTTGATCCATCTGCTCCAGACCGGATAAGTCATGGCTGATGATGACGAAAGTATCCCCTTTGCCTTGGGCAAAAAGTTCTTGATAGATGGCGTGGGCCGTGCTGCTGTCGACAGATGAGACCGGTTCATCAAGCAGCCAGATCGGCTTCGATCTCAATAAAGCTCTGGCAATCGCCAGCCGCTGCTTTTCGCCGCCGGACAAGTTCGCCCCTTTTTCACTGACCTTCATGTCCAGCGCGAAGTGGCCAAGCTGAACGTTGTTTAATGCGTTCCGCATCGCTTCCTCTGTCGCCTCTTCATTGGCAATCATCAAATTGCTGCGGATGGTCCCATAGAAGAAATGGTTTTCCTGCAGCACGACATTCATGGCCGCCCATAAACTTTCTTGGCGCACCTTTTGAAGCGGGATGCCCCCGACAGCCACATCCCCGGAATCCACGTCTGCAATATTTAACAGAACCTGCAGCAAAGTCGACTTCCCTGAACCGCTTGGTCCGACAATCGCTGTTTTCGTTCCCGCTTTAAACGTAAGCGAGACATCCTGGAGCGCTGGACGCTCCTCGTCCGGATAGGCAAAAGACACTCCTTCCAGTTTAAAATCCAGCGGTCCGTTAGACAATTCAAGCGATTTCCCCTTGTTTCGCTCTTCTGCTACTATCTCTTCTAAACGGACAGCCGCTTTGCGGTTGTCTTCGAAATACGCTGGAAATACAGCCATTGGCGGAACGTTTTCAAATACAGCCAATGAAATCATCACAAGCATAGCCAAATACAGGCCGTCCAACTGGTCCGTGGCTACAAAATAAGTTCCTAATCCTAATACGAAAAAAGAAACAAGGAGGGCTGCAAAACCATTCACAGACTGGCTTAAATTCTCCTCAAGCCCCACTTTTCGCTGCTGTTCTGCGTAGTCCTTCGAAAAAGCAGCCAGCTGCTGCTCTTTCGTGTCCAATTGCTGGTAGATTTTCAAATCACGGAAACCAAAAAGAAATTCAGCCGCTTCCGATGATAAAGCTGCCCGGCTTGCCCGAGTGGCGGAATCGATTTTTCTTTGGCGCCACGCAAAAACGGCCGGCACTGCAACAATTGTCAACATCATGCCTGCTGCTATCACGAGCGCAATGGTGAATGAAAAGAAAGAGGCAAAGAAAATAGTGCTTAAAAAGACGATGCCAAGAACGACCGGCGGATAAAACACACGCAGCAAAAAGTTCTGCAAGCTTTCAACGTCTCCTACAATACGTGCCAATAAATCTCCGCTTCGATACTTCTGAAAGAGCTGCGGCGCATGCGGTTCAAGCCGTTCAAAAAAGGATACGCGCAAATTGCTCAGCATCGTAAAAGTTGCCCGATGCGAAAATAAACGCTCTGCATAACGGCTTAACGCTGATACGAGGCCGAATAATTTCAGGCAGGCTCCCATCACGATCAAGATGGTCATCTGTGAAGTCAGTGCTGCTTTCGAGATCAAGTAACCGCTTGAAGCCATAAGGGCGACTCCTGCGATTCCCGCTAGAAAACCAAAGAAGATGGCGATGCTGACGTCTCTTTTTTCACGGACTGTCAGCAGCATCACTTGCTTTAATTCCTTCATTGCAAAACCCCTCCTTGCTGAATAGCCAGCATCTCCCGATAAGGGCTATACGTTTCCAACAGCTCTTCGTGGCTGCCTTTTGCCGCTGCTTTCCCGTCAGCAAGCACCAAAATCACATCCGAATTCCGCACTGTATGCAAGCGGTGCGCTACGGTAACGATCGTCGCATCACGGCCAAGTTCTTCAATAGCCTCTTGAAGAACTTTTTCAGTGTACAAATCCAATCCTGAGGTAGGTTCATCAAAAAGAATAAGAGACGGTTTCTTGAGAAAAGCACGGGCCAAGGCAATGCGCTGTTTTTCCCCTCCCGACAATCCTCTCCCCGCTTCTCCGACAGGCGTTTCGAATCCTTGCTTCAATGAATAAACCATTTCCAGAATTCCCGCTTTTCGGGCAGCCTCCGTTAATTCTTCTTCTGACGTTTGCTGGCTGGTGCCGATTAAAATATTTTCTTTGATCGTCCCCGCAAACAAGTACGGATTTTGTGAGATATAGCTTAGGTGGTCAAACCAGGATGTCTCAGCAATTTCACTTCTCGGGATGCCATTCACTAAAATTTGTCCATCCTGTAGCGGCAACAGGCCAGCAATGGCATGAAGCAAAGTCGTTTTTCCTGAACCGCTTTTCCCGATAATCGCGAGCCGGCTTCCCGGAGATGCCGCAATCTCAATTGGGCCTAATCCAAATCCATCTTCATATTGGAAAGACAAAGCATTTACGTTAATGGCAAAGGGCTGCTCGGGCATTTCAGCCTGGCCAAAAGCAACGGGTTGCCGTTCTTTTTCAAGTTCGGCAGCCAATCGTTTTGCTGCCGCTGCACTGCCGCGCCCTGTATGGAACGCGCTGCCGAAGTCTTTTAATAAATTAAAGAAATCCGGCACCAGGATCATCACAAAAAAGGCCGTGAAGAAAGTTAAATTATCATAAACAACTAGACGCAAACCGATTTCCAGCGCGATGATCCCCATGCTGAGCATCGAAATGTATTCCAGCATCAGCGAAGATAAAAACGCCGACTTCAAAACTTCCATGGTCGCATCCCGGAAATCGAGGCTGCTTTTTTTGATGACTTGCTTTTGCTGCTCGGCACGCCCAAACAGTTTTAACGTCGTCAACCCTTGAAGGACATCCAAAAAAGTTCCTGAAAAACGGCCCAGCTTTTCCATTTGGGCATCCGCTTTTTCTTTGGTCTTAATCCCGACAAGCGCCATAAATACTGGAATAAATGGAGCTGTGATCAAGATGATCAGGCCCGTCACCCAATGCTGTGAAAAAATCACAATCAATAGAAGAACGGGAATGATGGCACTTTGAACCATTTGAGGAATGTATTTGCTGAAATAGGCGTCTACTTCATCGACTGCATCCAAAAGCAGGCTGACCTTTTCGCCAGATTGCCCTTGGACAGATGCTTGAAGCGGATTTCCTGCAAAAGAGGCAGTCAACTTTGTGCGCAAAGTGCTTTTAGCTTCAGACGCTAGATTTACGCCCGTTCTGCCGATCGCGTAGCCGCTGGCTGCACGAATTAATATAGCCGCAAGCAGCCCCCCAAAATAAGGCAGAACTTCTCGGAATGAGGCATCTTTTAAAAACACCGCATCGGCAATCCAGACAAAAAACAATGCTTGCCCAATCATCGCAACTCCTTTTAGCAAAGAAGCGACAATCAACCAAGCCATTCTATTTTTCCGTTCATACGCTAGCTGTTTAAGATCAAGCATGCAATTCTCTCCTTTAGCTGCTGTTGCCTCTATTATAAAGCACGCAGGGCTAAATTCCGCTCCAGCCGCCCGCTGCCAAGCAATTTTCTGAGGCGTTTGTTACAAATCTGTTCACAAACACACTGGAAGGAAAAAAGAAGGTCACACAAAAAAATCACAGCGGCTTTTCGCTGTGATTTTAATAACGCGTCGAACGCGATTGCGAATTCCTTTTCTGCGATCCTTGAAGGACTGATGACAAAAAAGAAATATCTTGCTGTATTTGCGATTTTAAATACTCGTCCATGCATTTCTGATATTCCATGCTCAGTTTATATAGCTCGTATTCAAAGATTGCTTGTTCCTCTTTTGTCATCAAGATCCTCACCCCACTTCACGGTAGTTTCAAAGACCCAAGCATATGTACCTAAACTTTTTTGTTATCGTACCAATTATTTTCAGAAAAGTCAAATTATATAGGTCTTTTATTATAATATTTGCAATGGAATTATTTATAATTTGACCGTTTGTTAACTTTTCATCCCTATTATATCTATACCCTATATAAAAAAGTTAAAGCAGGCAAAAGCTAATTTATAGCTTGCCTGCTTTCTTTGACTTTTATTGGCTTCTGCCATTTTTGATCCATTGTGCTACTTCTACTGTATGCTTTGCCTGATAAACCACGGCATCTTTCACGTCTTCTACCATATTTCCGTTTTGATCCACACTAACACTCGTGCCATATGGATTTCCTCCCGCCTTGAACAAGGCCGGATCGTTATAGCCAGGTGCCGCAACAATCGCTCCCCAATGGAACATGGACGTATAGACAGCCAGTACGGTCGCTTCCTGTCCACCATGCGGATTTTGAGCTGAAGACATAGCACTTACCACTTTATTCGCCAGTTTTCCTTGTGCCCATAATCCTCCTGTCGTATCCAAAAATTGCTGGAACTGCGAAGGAACGTGTCCAAACCGTGTAGGAACGCTAAAAATGATGGCATCTGCCCACTCCAGCATGTCAACATCTGCTTCGGGCACATCTGCTGTTGCTTCTGAATGGGCTTTCCATAAAGGATTTGAATCAATGGCTGCCTGTGGAGCGGTTTCTTTCACTTTCGCTAATTTGACTTCTGCGCCCGCTTCTTTTGCAGCAGCTTCCGCCCATTGCGCCATTTGATAATTTGTTCCTGTTGAACTGTAATACAAGATTGCCAATTTGATGTTCTCCATAATTTTCTCTCCTTTTTGTATAAAGTCCGTGACTGATACGTAAAGACAAAATTATCCTGAATTTGAGATTTTTCTTACGTTTACCCTTTCCCCGTTCTCCAGAAAAACTAAACAATCAAATACGCAATATCCTTCAATAAAATAAAAAAAGAACGCTTTTGCGAGGCGCTCTTCTGCATCATTATTTTTGAATGTTATAGCCGTTTTCCCCATAAGGCTTAAGCTGTTCCAGCCACTTTTCTTCCAGCAATTCCAGTTCCTTTTTCGGATTTGCCAACGGATCTTCCGATTTTTTCAACTCTTCGAGAACCGTTATTTCAAATTGCTCTTCGCCTTGTGCCAACCACTCTTCTTGCAATTGCTTGTTCGTGTGATTAGCGTTTCGCAGCATAAATTTGACGCCGTTCAATGTCTTTAAATTAGGGGTGCTGCCGACGAAGCATTTGCCGTTTTGCTTGTTTTGGATTTTGTATACCCCCGCTTTAATCGGCATTTCTTTATACTGCATTTTCAACTCTTTTTTTCGTTCCATTATGTTCAAGCCTTTCTCTTTTTTATTTTTCCAGCCAATATTCGCTGCCGTCTCTTGTCCGTCCAAGGAAGCCGTATTCGACCAAATATCTTCTGACCAATCCATAATCGCTAAAGATAGGCTCAATTATTCCATTGACTTGAGGTTCACTGTAGCGTTCCCCCGCAGTAAACTGTTTGCTGATTTCTTTTATGGCAACGAGCCGCTGCTTTTCTTTCGGAGGAAAACTTTTCAGTTTTTCCTTTTCAAAAAATTTCGCTAAGATTGCCTGTTCTTCTTCAGCTGTAACATTATACCGGTCATCAACCATTGTCGCAGTCTGATGAATTTCAATAAAAGCCGGGGCATATTCATCTTTTTCCTTTAACAGCTCCATCATCGCTAAAAACAGTTTCGCCTGCCGCTCTTTTTCCTTTAATACGAAACGGTGGTTGCGGATAGTTGAGGCACTGCCTATTTCCATTTCCTGCTGAATTTCAGCATCTTTTTTGCCTTCATAAAAAAAGCCGAGCAAACGGTTCTGGTGCTCAGTCAAACCCGTCAGTTTTTTATCCATGCCCATCAAGTAATGGAAAACAGAGCCATGCGCCACTTCAATATGCAGGCGCATATAACGTTCCGCTTCATAGAATACCTCTTCATGAGGGTAAATAATCCCTTTTTCAATCTGTTCATTGCACAATAAGCATTGGTAGTGCCCTTTTTCTTCGATGAAGCCGTTTTTCACTTCATCCACTGTGGCTTCCCACAATCTTTCGGGTTTATTCATATCAAACTTTCACTCCATTTGTTTATAATATAATAAACATAATAAACTATTGTTTGAATTAAAACAAGAAAACCTCTGCGAAAAATTACAGAGGTTTTCTTGAAAGTTTATATTTTTGCCTGCTTGCTTCGTTCCGTTGCCATTTCCCGCAATCTAAATTTTTGGATTTTCCCGGAGGCAGTCATCGGATATTCTTTTGTAAATTCGATATAGCGCGGAATTTTATGATGTGAAATTTTCCCTTTGCAGTAATCCCGCAGCTCCTCCGGCTGCAGTTTCTCGCCGTCTTTCAAAATGACCCAGGCCATCAGCTCTTCGCCGTACTTTGGATCCGGTACGCCGACTACTTGTACATCTTGGACCGATGGGTGCTGATAGAGGAATTCTTCAATTTCCCGAGGGTAGATATTCTCGCCTCCCCGGATCACCATGTCCTTGATGCGTCCTGTAACTGCGATATAGCCATCCTCATCTTCCACGGCAATATCGCCCGTATGCAGCCAGCCGTCTTCGTCAATGGCCTGCTTCGTCGCTTCCTCGTTTTGATAATAGCCTTTCATGATGTGGTAGCCTCTCGTACAGAGCTCGCCCGGCATTCCAATCGCGACTTCTTTATTCGTCACGGGATCCACAATCTTCACTTCCACTTCGGCGTGCGGCTTGCCGACCGTAGCGACTCGTTTTTCAATCGCATCATCAGCCCGTGTCTGCGTGATCACCGGCGAAGATTCGGTTTGGCCGTAAGCGATGGTGATTTCCGAAGCCCCCATTTCGCTGATCACTTTTTTCATCACTTCGATCGGGCAAGGCGAACCTGCCATGATGCCTGTCCGCAAAGTCGACGTATCAAAGCTCTTAAAGTCGGGATGATTCAGTTCGGCAATAAACATTGTCGGAACGCCGTGCAAGCCTGTACATTTTTCATCCTGCACCATTTGAAGCACCCGTTTCGGTTCAAATTGCTCCGCAATGACCATCGTAGTCGAATGCGTCACAGCGGCCATCGTTCCGAGCACACAGCCGAAGCAATGGAAAAAAGGCACCGGTATGCATAAGCGGTCGTTTTCCGTTAAGTTCATCGTGTCGCCGACAAGTTTGCCATTATTGACGACATTCAAATGCGTCAGCATGACTCCTTTTGGAAAACCGGTCGTTCCTGAAGTGTATTGAATATTGATGACCTCATCCGGATCCATTGAGTTAAAACGCTTTTCCAGTTCCTCATCAGCCACCCGGTCCGCAAATGCTTCGAATTCGCTCCACGTATAAATTCCCGGATGCTGGTTTTCACTCATTACGATGACACGTTTGAAATACGGAAGTTTGCTGCTTGTAACATTGCCTTTCTCTGCTGTTTTCAGTTCCGGACAAATGGTATTCAAAATTTCAATATAATTGGAGCTTTTGAACTCTTCGCCTAATATCAAGGTCGTCGCATCGGATTGTTTTAAAAGATACTCAAGTTCGCTTGCTTGATAACTTGTATTAACGGTCACTAGCACCCCGCCCATTTTCCCTGTCGCATATTGGCTGAGCAGCCACTCGCGTTTATTATCGGACCATATCGCAATGTGCTCGCCTTTTTCGATTCCTATTCCCATAAAAGCCTTTGCCAGGCGGTCTGTTTCCTGATCAAACTCCCGGTATGTCTTGCGGATGCCAAGTTCCGGATACACATAAGCTTCTGTTTCCGGATGGAGTGCTGCCTGCTGTCGCACAATTTGGCCTACGGTCTTTTCTAAAATCGCCATTTTAAATCCCTCCATTATGTAAACGGTTTCATTTCACTTTATCATATTATCATAAAATTCCAACAATATTATTTTTAGTAAACGAGCGCCAAACTAAGCTTTCGCCCTTTAAGTGCTAAGCATGATAAAATGGAAGTATTCTGGACCACGAAAGGGAATTGAAATGGAAATACAATCAATGCATGATTCGCTCGCTGCTCGTTTGCAGCAGCAGGAACTTGTTTCCGCCACCATCAGCCAGCCGCG
Source organism: Planococcus ruber (assembly GCF_022819085.1). Taxonomy (GTDB): domain Bacteria; phylum Bacillota; class Bacilli; order Bacillales_A; family Planococcaceae; genus Planococcus; species Planococcus ruber. Next base: position 114,107 of record NZ_JALHAG010000011.1, read on the forward strand.
CTTAAAATCGAATAGCATCAAACGGGTGAAACTCAAGCCCGTTGAAATAAAAAATGCATATTTTATTCAGTTTGAATATCAATATGAGCACGTCTTGAAACACGAAAACCTTTCCATTGAGGATGCCTCTGCCAAGCTTGCGCCTTTGTTCGAAGAGTTCCGCCAAGGGCTTTTTCAGTTTACTGAAGAAAAAGTGCAAATCCAGCTTTCTAAGAAATTCAAAGTTACCTGGAAATCGGAACAGACGGAAGCGAAAAAAGCCGAGCTTTCCCATAACCGCAAAAAGCAGTATTTGCTGGAAGACGGCGTCCCTTATCCGTTTTTGGTGCGCCTTGGCGTCCAAAGCCCGGACGGCAAAGTCAAAAAACAGAAATACGATAAGTTCCGCCAAATTAACCGGTTTATCGAATTCATCGATGATGCCCTTGTGCATTTGCCAAAAGACCGGACGGTGCGCATACTCGATTTCGGTTCAGGCAAATCCTATCTGACATTCGCTCTTTACCATTATTTGCGGGTTGAAAAAGGACTGGATTTGCGGGTCACCGGACTCGATCTAAAAAAAGAAGTCATTGAAGAATGCCAACGCATTGCTGATGACTTGAATTACGATCAATTAGAGTTTTTAGTCGGCGACATTAATGACTATAATGAGGAATCTGCAGTCGATATGGTGGTCACGCTTCATGCCTGCGACGTTGCTACGGACATGGCGTTATCCCGCGCTGTCAAGTGGAATGCGAACGTCATTTTAAGCGTGCCGTGCTGCCAGCATGAACTCAATAGCCAGATCGAAGCACCGGAGCTCGGCATCATGCTTCAGCATGGCTTGATCAAAGAGCGCTTCAGTGCACTCGCAACGGATTCCATCCGTGCGGAATTATTGTCGCTTGTCGGCTATGAAACTCAATTGATGGAATTCATCGATATGGAACATACACCCAAAAATATTTTGATCCGCGCTTATAAAACAGGAAAAAAACCTGCGCCCGGACAATTTGAACGCTACCAGCAATTCACGCAGCTCTTATCAGCCAAACCTTTTCTTGAAAACGAATTGAAGGAGCTCCTATGACACGGAAAAATCTGGCCAACGGCATCGTTCTCGCTTTTACCGTTATCCTCGTCCGATTTATCGATGTGAAAATCTACGATATGCATTTAATCGTGAATGTGCTGGTGATTGTCGGCTTGATCGCCGGGTTGATGAAATTGCTAAACCGTTTCCCTTCTCTTGAAAAGCCAGTCGGCAAAAAAAGCGCTATGGCCATCAATTTCATTGTCGTCATTTCGATTTTCCTGGCATTTTTCATTTTTGGGCTCTAAAGCGGAAAAAGCCGCCTGTCTCCGATTAGAGGCAGGCGGCTTTTCTTATATAAGCGGTTAAGAATTCAGATGGTCTTCATTATATTTTGCAGCTTCCAATTCAATCTGGCAGCTCTTTTTGTATTCACGGGTTTCCAGGAACAGATTAATGGCGAAAACAAGCACCAGTAAAAAGGCTGGCACTGACAGTTGGACAATTCCATAGACGAGTGCTGCGAGAATTCCAGCGATCAAAAAGCCGATTGCTTGAGCAGATTGACTGTTGCGCTCTTTAATTTCTGTTATTGAAAAATGATTCATATGCTCATCCCCCCAATATAAGCATTATAAACATAATTCTTTAAAACAAAAGAAGAAATTATTTTTTTCACAATTTCTTAACATTTGAAATGCAAGGAATAAAGCATAAAAAATCGCGGCATCGCCTTAGATAGGCGATGCCGCGGTTTTCGCTTCTTTAATTTCACATTTTCTTTTGTTGGCGAATCGTTTCTTCTATATAGGATTTAACGGGCTCCAACGTCAATTCCAATCCGCTTGTTTTTAGATTATTGTCCAAGTAATCCAATTGATGGTCCTCTACTGCATCGGATTGAAGATTTAGGGTGTTATTGATGTAAAGCATTCCTTCATTGGTTGCCATTGGCAGCGGAGGGCCTTCCCCGTCTTCTTTTTGGATTTCATCCAATCCATTGACGAGCCCTTCTTTTTTTAATTCTTCCATCGCTTTTTTATACGGCTCGGTTCCGATTCCTTCAGCTAACCGGGCATCCAGCGCTTGAACATCTTCAGTCGTGGCAGCTGTATAATATTGCGTGTAATAAGCCATTAAGATTTGCTCTTTATCTTGAAGTTGTCCGTTCATCTTTCATCCCTCCGTTTTTCTCGTATGTAGTGCCTTTATTCCCCTTTTTCAATTTGTTTATGCTTTTATTTTCACCGCTTCGGTTGAATTAAGGGATTTTTGAAACTTCAAGCGCCTTTAATCGTTAATACATAATGACACACGCAGCGGATTCAAGCTGCGGAAAGCGGGTGGTAGAAGATGACAGAAAAACCGATTGTGCAAATCAAGAACCTTTCGAAAACAATTGGAAAGAAGAATATCATTAAGAATCTGAGCCTCGACTTATATAAAGGCCAAATCACTGGTTTTCTCGGGCCAAATGGCGCCGGTAAAACGACGACCATTCGCATGATGGTCGGATTGATGCGCCCGACAGAAGGCGAAGTATTCATTGATGGACAATCAATCCAATCCAACTTTGAAGAAAGCATTCAGAAAGTGGGGGTAATTGTTGAAAATCCGGAAATGTACAAGTACATGACCGGCTACAAAAACCTTTTGCATTTTTCCCGAATGCACAAAGGGATTTCCAAAAAACGCATCGACGAAGTCGTTCAGCAAGTCGGCATGCAAAATCGCATCAATGAAAAAGTCAGCTCTTATTCCCTGGGGATGCGCCAGCGGCTCGGCCTCGCACAAGCGCTTTTGCATGATCCCAAATTCCTGATCCTGGATGAACCGACCAACGGCCTGGATCCTGCCGGCATCCGTGAATTTCGGATGTATCTGCAAAAAGTGGCACGCGAAAATGGCGTCGCTGTTTTTGTCTCCAGCCACCTTTTGTCAGAGATCGAGTTATTGTGCGACCGGATTGCCGTTATTCAAAACGGCGAACTGATCGATATTAAGAACGTCAAAGAACTCCATGTTTCGCGCTACTACATTCATGCGGAACCAAATGAACTGGCACTCGAAGTTTTGAGCGGCGCCGGCTTCCCGGTTACTGCGCATGACAAAGGCTATTTGATCGATACGGAATCGCAGCACATTCCTGGAGCTGTTAATATGCTCGTATCTGCCGGCGCAAAAATTTATGCCGTTCAACCGCACCGGGCAACGCTTGAAGATCAATTCCTGGAAATGACCGGAGGTGGCCAAATTGCTGAAACTCATTCAAAATGAATGGATGAAATTATGGAGCAAGAAATCAAGCTGGATCATGGCCGCTTTGCTGGTGGTCATTTTATTCGCATCCATGGGCATTACAAAATGGGTCAATTCCAGCATGATGGCCAATCAAGAAGAAACGTGGCAAGAAGTCGCCACGAACCAGCAGACGAATGCGGAAGCAATGCTGCAGGATCCGAACTTGAGCGACCCGCAGAAGGAATATTACGAAGGCCAAGCCGCAATTGCAGAATATCGGCTTGCGAATGAAGTCCCTGCCTTTGAATATGCGAGCATGCAGCAGCAAGTCATCGATGCCCATATGATGCTGTCGCTTGTCACACTGTTTACGGTGATAGTGGCTGCCGGGATTGTCGCTTCGGAATTTTCCCAGGGCACCATCAAAATGCTGTTAACACGCCCTGTTAAAAGATGGAAAATACTAACATCTAAATACATCACCACGATGATTTATGCTATTTTGCTGTCCATTTTAACGATTGCCGTCAGTGCACTGGCCGGTTTGATTTTCTTTGGCATCGGCGACGGAACTTTCCTTGTCTGGAACGGCTCAGAAGTCGTTGAAGGATCTTATTGGATGGAAGCGCTGAAAATGGCGGGGTTGAGTTTTGCCAGCGTGTGGATCATCGGAACGTTCGCCTTCATGCTCGGGACTGTTTTCCGTTCAAGCTCGCTTGCGATCGGCTTATCGATCTTCCTGATGTTCACCGGGATCCAGGCCGTCTACTTGCTCGCTAATTACGAAATCGTCAAATACTATTTGTTCACCCATACGGACTTAACGCAATTCTATACCGGCTTTATGCCTGTACCGGATATCACCATGACTATGTCGCTTATTGTTCTCGCTGTTTACTTCCTCATTTTCATGGCCGTCAGCTATTGGACGTTCTCAAGAAGAGATGTTACGGCGTAAGCGAAAAGCGCAGGCAGCCATAAAAAGGATCTGACCGTCAGCTTACTGACGTCCAGATCCTTTTTTCATTTGCCATCCATCCAGTTCAGCAATGCCTCGACCACCAGATCCTGCTGCTCGAGCGGCGAGATCGCTGCCGGGTTATCGCCTTTTTGTTCGCCATACAGGCCGAACTGGGCATGGTTGCCTCCTGGAATCTCGACAAATTCACTATTGGCTGAAAACAGGATGCGGTTGTCTTCGATATCATCGAACAATGTCAATCCATCCTTTTCTCCGTAAACGGACAGCATCGGCAAATCGCTTAAAGCGAAATCCCCTGCAGGATAGGAACCCAGGAAAAACAAGCCCGCCAATTCATCTTGATGGTCTTCGGCATACATCGCAGCAGCGACGCCGCCAAGCGAATGGCCGCCAATAAACCAAGAATCGATTTCCGGATATTCCCCGATGACCGCTTCTGCTGTATCCACTCCGAAAATCCCGAACTTCAGCGGCAGATCCGGAATCGATACTGTATATCCTTGCTCGCTCAGTTTCTCCCCAAGATAAGCATAAGCTTCCGCTTCCACTTTGGCGCCTTGGTATAAAATGATGCCTTGGCCGTTCGGGTCGTCCGGCATGAAAATGATGCCTTGGCCGTCCCGTTCGACCGCTTCGAGATCCACCTGTTCTTTCAGCACTTCACTCGGTCCGTAATCGAATTGGCTATAGACGACAAACCCGATAATGATCAAAGCAATCAGCGCAATAAAGCCAATCAAAATCCGGATAGCCCGGCGCTTCCCCGCACTCAATAGGAAATTCCGACACGGGATTTGGAAAACTCCGCGCTCTCCATTTGTTTGTATGCAAAATCAGCCGTATCGCCTACTGTGATTTCCCGTCCTTCTTCCGGCAGAAAATCTTTTTCTGTCCGGTAGCTGCCGCTTGCTTCCCCGTCCGGCAAGTATGTGGGGCAGACAATCGTCCAATCCAATTCCGACGCTTTAAGCAAACGGTACACTTTCTCATGCTCTTCTGCAGCGAACGTCAATTTGCGGTTGGAATCGCCGCCTTGGTAGCGCAATACGCCAGGCGTCATCCGGCTATTCAAGATTCCTGCCGTTCCAATCGTAATTAAACGCTTGATGCCTTGCTTTTCCATGGCCTCTTTAATGAACGGAACTGCTTCCGACAAAGTGGTTGTCCGGTCCGTGCCTAGTGCGCTAAACACCAAGTCGGCGCCTTGGATGGCGCGTTCAATGTCTTCCTGATTGCGTACATCGCCCGTCATCACTTCCAAATGGTCATGGTCTTCCAGCTTAAGCGAACGCACTAAAGCTTTTACCTGATGCCCATCCACTAGCGCATGCTTTAGGATTTCTTGGCCGACCCGGCCGGTTGCCCCGAAAATTGTGATGTTCATCTTCATTCTCCTTTCCACAGACTGATTTACTTGAATAAGAATCCTTTTTTGGCCAGCACGCCTTTCAAGTCTTGGCGATGCGGGCGCTTCAGGAAATTCGCCATTTGCTGCGTCCACGTCTCTGATTTCTGGTTGGTGCTGCGGCGCTCGTAATATTGCTGGATGGCCATATCGTATTCAGGAAGCAAGGTTTCATATTTCGCTTCGTCGTATTCGTTCTCATGAAGAATCGCTTCGACCGGCAGTCTCGGCTTCACTTCGTTGCCTTCGTTCGGCACGCCTACCGTCAAACCGTAGACCGGGAATACGCCTTCCGGCAAGCCGACCAGTTCACTGATCGCTTCCATATTGTTGCGGACGCCGCCGATATAGCAAATTCCGTAGCCTTTCGATTCAGCAGCCAAGGCTAAATTCTGCGCAAGCAAGCCGACATCTGTAACAGCGACGAGCAGATTTTCCGCTTGGTCAAAAACAATGTTCTCCCCCTGTATTTCGCCCGCATGCTTCAAGCGGTTGTAGTCCGCACACATTAGGAACACTGCGCCGGCCCCTTCCATCTGTTTCGAGTTGCGTGAGAGCTCGCCCAATTTCTTGCGTTTTTCCGGATCCGTCACCCAGACGACGGAATAAGCCTGGACAAAATGGGACGTGGCCGCATGCTGCGCTGCCTGGATCAATTCACTGACCTCTTCTCTTGTCAGCTGCTTTTCTTTATAATCACGCACCGAAGCGTGGGATTTCATCAATTCAATAACCATTCTTCTTCCTCCTTTGACTCTATTCTCTTATCCTATCAAATAATCTGAGATGATACTCTTCCAACGATTTTTGCTACAATAAAAGCAGATGAGGTGAACAGGTTGAAGCGAGCGAAAGCCATTTTTTCGATTCTTTTTTTATTGATGCTCGGCGGTTTTCTGTTTGTTTGGATCCAAAACGAGCGGGAATTCCAGGAAGAGCTGGCCAAGCGTCCGGCGCCTTCCGGACTGCATCCGATTGTTGCAGAGAAAACCGATCAATTGGTCCAGCAAGCGCAAAGCATCGGCATCGACATTTTAATCACGGACGGGTTCCGGTCTGCTGAAGAACAGAATGATTTGCACAATCAAGGACGGAGCGCTGCCGGCAATATCGTGACCTATGCACGCGGCGGCGAGTCCTACCATAATTACGGCCTCGCCATCGATTTTGCCCTTCGCCTCGATAACGGCGATGTCGTCTGGGACATTGAACGGGATAATAACGGCAACGGCGAACGCGATTGGTACGAAGTGGCGGCCATCGGCAAAGAACTCGGATTTGCTTGGGGTGGCGACTGGCAGCGTTTCAAGGATTATCCGCATCTAGAGATGACGTTCGGCTTGTCGATCGACGAATTGCAGCAAGGCTATCGGCCGGAAGACGTCGTGGAATAGAAAACCAGCGTGGTTCGCTTGGAACCACGCTGGTTTTTTGAGTTTATTTGCGGAATTTCTTGTTTTATTTGCGGAATCCGGACGGTTACTTGCGCGATTCCCGTGATTACTTGCGGAATCCACAGCTTTACTTGCGCAATCTCCGCTTTTATTTGCACGATCCGCTTTTTCCTACAGTTCTTGGCGCAAAGCTTGAATGACGTCAATTTGAGTGGCTTTACGCGCAGGCCGCCAGCCTGAAATCATGGCGACGCCAATACTGATGATCGCTGAAATCACAACCAATTGCCACGGAATGACCGAAATCAAAATGCTGACATCGCCCATCCCCTCGCCGTCTTCGCCTAAAGAACTCATGATGATTTTCGGCACGAGCCAGTTTGCGAGGATGCTGACGCCGTAGGAAACCAAAACAGCGAGCACCGTTCCGATAATGCCGATGGCCGCACTTTCCATGAGGAATAGCTTTTGGATCAGCTTCGGCTTCGCGCCGATCGCTTTCATGACGCCGATCTCACGTGTCCGTTCTGTCACGGCCATGGTCATCGTGTTGAAAATACCGATGGAGGCAATCAAAACCGCGACGGTCCCAACGACAATCAGTCCCGCTTTCAAGGCGGTGAAGAACATATTCATCGAGCCCAATTCTTCTGTAACCGAGTAAACGTAATAGCCTTTATCTTTTAACGTCTGCGTGATGTCCGCGACGTTCTGCAGATCGTCTGCATAAACGAGCACTTGCCGCCCGCTTTCTTCAAGCGCCAACTCTTCCTGGAACACGGGGGCCCACGAATCATCGATCAACAGCGTATTGTCGCTGATCCAATCTTTGCCCGGCTCTTCCTTAATACCAGCCACAGTGAATTCCCATACGCCGGCTTCTGTTTCTCCTTCATAAGGGGTCAATTCCAGCTGAAACGTTTGCCCAATAAGGCTTCCGGCAAATCCGCCCGAAACTTCCTCGCCGTCGTCCACTTTTTTCCGCTCTTCTTCCGTCAACAAATTTTGTGCAAAATGATAGCCGATAATGACTTCGTTCGCTGAAGAAGGCATCTTGCCTTCCGACAGTTTCAATCCAGCTTTTTGTTCCTGCTCCATATCAACCGTAGCAGCGGCTACGAATCCGCTCCGATCGCCTATTTTTGCAACCGCATCAGCATTTGGCGAAGTCCGGTCTGTCACGGCTTTCACGTGTGCAATCTGGTGCATCGCTTCCACTTCTTGATCAGTAATGGAATCGCCGTCTTCTCTGCCGGCCACTTCGATTTCTGTCACAATCTGATTGTCGAGCACCTGGTCCGTGACCGTCTGCTGCATGCCGAATCCGACCGATGCGAGAATGATCAGAAAAGCACAGCCCATCATGGCAGCTAAAATGGTTGTGGCTACCCGAAGTTTATTGCGTTTCATATGTTGTTTAATAAAATCCAGTTGATCTTTAAATTGCATGGCGTTTTTCCCCTTTCACTAATTCCCCGTCATGCAGACGGTATTGCCGGTGGGCGACATTTGCGACTTCATCGTCATGGGTGATAATCACAAAAGTCAGTCCGAGCGACTGGTTCAGCGATTGGATCAACATCAGAATATCTTGCTCAGTTTCCGAATCCAAACTCCCGGTCGGCTCATCTGCCAGCAGAATCGGCGGATCGGTGACAAGCGCCCGCGCAATGCTGACGCGTTGCTGCTGGCCGCCTGACAGTTCATTCGGATAATGGTCAGCGACGTCCTGCAGCCCTACTTTTTCAAGCAATGCGCGAACTTTCGCCTGGCGCTTTTTCACCGTCTCTCCTTTAATCTTCAATGGCAGTTCCACATTTTCGAATGCAGTGAGGCCCGGCATCAATTGGAAATTCTGAAAGATGAAACCGAAATTGGCTAAGCGGAAATCCGCTTTCTCCTCTTCCTTCATCTTGGCGGTCTCTTTTGTATTCACTAAAACCGAACCCGATTCGGGCGTCATGAAGCCGGCTAGAATGTGCAATAGCGTCGATTTGCCGGATCCGCTCTTTCCAAGAATCGCAACAATCTCCCCTTTTTGGACGTCTAGCGTGACTCCTTTTAACACCGGAACTTTCCGTTCGTGCTCTTTTTTGCCAATTGCAAACGTATGGCGCAGGTTTTGGATTTCAATCATGGCTGAATGCCCCTCTCTTACTGGATAAATCAAGTATAGAGAGCAAATCTTAACGATTCCCGAGGAGTTTTATGAAGAATTTCTTAAGAAGAGGGATAAATAGGAAAGAAGGAGGGTATTTTTCTAATAAGGTTTTTGACTTGCCAATGAGAATATGCAATTCTCGAAGTAGACCAGAACCCTCGTACATAAAATAACTCTTATCCCAAGAGAAAAGAAAGAAGGGATTTCGTGAAACAATTCGCTATCATTATTCCGGCTTATAAACCGGACCATAAATGCGAAAAACTGATCACCGAAATCTTGGCAGCCGGATTTCAACGGATTATTGTGGTCGATGATGGGAGCGGCCCCGAGTACGCACCTTTTTTTGATTCTTTGATGCCGCTGCCGGAAGTGACCGTGCTTCGCCATGCAGCCAACCAAGGAAAAGGGCGCGCCTTAAAAACCGCCTTCCATTACATACTCAATCAGAACCTTCCATATGAAGCCGTAATTACGGCGGATGCGGATGGCCAGCACTTAGTTTCCGACATGCTGAAAATTGCCGTGCAATTATCGAGCACTCCCCATCGTTTCGTAATGGGCGTTCGGGATTTCACTCAGAAAGACGTGCCTTTCCGGAGCCGTTTCGGCAACCGTTTTACTCGCCTGCTGTTCCGCTTATCGACGGGTACTTCGCTTACAGATACCCAAACAGGGCTTCGCGGAATTCCCGTCAGCCAGCTGCGCCTCCTGCTGACAGTACTCGGGGAACGGTTTGAATACGAAATGAATATGCTCGCTGCGTTAAAACCGAAAGGGATCCAAATAGCTGAAGTGCCGATCGAAACCGTATATATCGATGAGAATAAATCTTCGCATTTCCATCCATTGCGCGACTCTTTTCATATCTATAAGATATTTCTGCTATACGGCCTTTCAGGCGCCGCATCGTTCGGCCTCGATATCGGGTTGTATTGGATTTTCCTGCAGTTATTCCGGCCGGAAGCCCCGCAATTATTCATCGTATTGGCGACGATTGCCGCCCGGGTCTTATCGTCCCTATTCAATTATTACGTCAACCGGCACAAAGTATTTGGCCAAGGTTCGCGCCAGTCACTGATCCGCTACTACCTGCTGGCTGCTTTTATCATGCTGGTCTCTGCCGGATCGGTCCACTTCCTCTATGCCGAATGGCTAGGCCGAGGCGAAGTGGTCCTCAAAGTGCTTGTCGACACGCTGCTGTTCATTTTCGGATTTGTCGTTCAGCGTGCATGGGTTTTCAGAAAAGAGTAAAAAACTCCGTTTTCCTTTTTGGGGAAGACGGAGTTTCGGGTTGTAGAGAATCTGGTTGAATCAAAGCGCCGCCTTCAATAGAGCGCTTCGGCGCTATGGACAAAGTTCCCGTAATAAGACGAGAAGACCACTCGTCTTATTGCTCCACCCTGTCCGGAACCGCGCCGGCGCTGAAGAACTTTTCAAAAATAGGAATTAAAACTTCGCTGCTTTGTCTCCTGCCTTTTCACAGATGAAATTCATTTCCGGTTTTATCTTTTCCGCCGCCTAAAAAACTCCGTTCTCCTTTTTGAGGAAAACGGAGTTTTTGTCATTTATCCTTCATATTCGATTCGGGTCCCGCTTGGCTTCAAAGCCAATGCGAGAAGCTGATCGACGACTTTTTTCCGGGTTTCAAAATCAAAGGGCTCTCCGCATGGCCGTCCCAATTTGAAAGGCACATGCATGGTTCTTGGGACGCCGACAGCATCGGTGACTTCCGGCAAAATGGTGATCATCGCCGTGGCGATTCCACTTTCTTCTAAAGCCCGGGCATACAGCCCAAGCACGTTATGGCAAGAACCTCAGCCAGGAACCAATAAAGCGATGTCCACTTGTTCATTTTCGAAAAGTGCCATTACTTGGGGAATCGCTTCTTGCTCCACATTACTCGTGTCAAGAATGCCGCCGTTCAACCCAATATTCATATCTGCCAAGGAATGGATGCTGCCTTTGTCTTTAAGTTCTCTTAGCTGAGGCAAAGGAAAGACGATCGTCGGATCGGTTTTCGCAAATTTCGAATTGTAGTAAATATGCGTGACCGTTAATTCCTCTTCTTGCGCCGCGGCTGGAATCAGGCGATACGTGGGGTCGCCCGCCGGGTTATCCACATCAAAAGGGCGATCCGTTTTCAAATGGACGCCGGCAGTGGTGATCAGCGCGATTTTGCATTCGGTCAAAGGTTTCGCCAACACGGTTTCCGGGCTGCCTTGCCGTTCGTTCACATGCTTTAGGGTGAATTTCTTATACGCTTCAGGGAAATTCGTTGAAAAGGCGACAGAAAGTTTCGATTTGATCTGCGTTTTTCGTTTCATGCCTTCAGCCTCCGCTCCTTATTCTTGTCCATGTGCCCAGGCAATTCGCGGGTCGATTTGGCGGGACATGCGCACCATGACTGGTTCAAAGCCCATACGCGGCCAAAAATAGGAAGAGAGGTGATTGGGCGTATGCCAATCGGTATAAATGTAATCAAAGCCCATCTTTTTGATTTCTCCAAAGCAATAGGTGGCAAGCGCGCGGCCGATTCCTTTCCCGCGCATTTCCGGATTCGTTGATGCAGCCGGGAGTTCCGCACAATTGGACGGAACCGCTAAATTCTGAGGATCTTCTTTCCGGTAGTAAATATGGAAACCGGCAATCCGTCCGCTTTGTTCAGCCAGCCAAAACAGTGCTTCTTCGTCGTCCGGCACTTCGCTGTAGCTTTGTTTAATATCATCCAAGGTTTCTTTCGTGATCGGATTCCAAGATGGTGCCGTTGCCTGGTGGATGCTGTTCCATGCAGCCATTTTCTTGAGCAGCGGCCCATCAGCCGGCGTTCCTTTTCGAAACTCCAGCCCCGGCTCCCGTCCGCTTTCTGCCGGAGTGAAATCCTTGAGCGGCAGGACCGCATATTTCTGTTCATAGCGAAAACCTTGATCCAGCATTTCTTCCACAAGTAAGGGCTGGCCAAGCGGCGCCATTAGGACGTGATGGAAATAGCCATGTTTGACCCATTCCGCTCCAACATCTGCATAAAGCAAGCGCAAAAGCCGTGGATGCTCGTTTTCGCTAATCGCCATCGAGGCGTAGTCGATGAACACATATCGTCCTCGTTCGGCACTTTCCTTGAATTCATAGAGGAGATAGCCGATGACATCAATGCCCCTTACCGCGACAATGCCGCTGACGTAAGGGCGATCCAATAACGTGCGCAGAATGACTTCCGTTTCGTCAATTTCTTCAAATGCAGCTTTTAAAAAAGAAAACCGCTTTCGCTCACGTTCTTGGCGTTTCGCCAAAAGCACGGCCATCTGGCGGACATGGCGATCTTCGACACCCATAAACTGAATCAATGAAATCACTCCCCGGATTGAAGTTTAACCTCCAGCATACGATAATTTCCTGCATCAACTGGGTTTCCGAAAACAAGCGGCACCGGTTCGACAAAAATCGGTCCATCCACGATCACCGTGTGAAATTCGCCTTCTTCCCCGCAAGCGTCCACCCCGGCTGCCTCCAGTTCTTCGATCAAATCGAGCGTAAACTCCCGGCCTAAAAACTTGGGATCCAACCGTGCTGTATCCACTACCGTAATGACGGCTTTAAAGCCCTCTTCCACTAACTCTTTAAGCAATGCTTTACGGGCTTCCTGCCAGAGCGGATGATGCACTTCCATCGCTGCTTCTGTGCTGACTTTTTGGACCCACGTCCGGTGATCCTCCAAATCGATGTCCCCGTAAACCCCCATCTGGATTCCTTGCTCGCTGAATGTTTTCAAATGGGCGATAAACTCTCTTTCGTAGCCGGACCAATCGGCTTTTCCGATTACGAGCGACAAGCCCATCCGCTCAGCCTGAGCCTCCATTACGTCAGGCGGCAAACCATGCGACCGCGATTTTGTGCCATCTTCTTCAAACATCGTGAACAAAACGATGGGCACATGCCCCTCCATTACGGCCCGGTAATAAGCGAGCGCCGAATCTTTCCCGCCGCTCCATGACATGACAAATGTTTTCTGCATGCTGCACCTCTTATCTGTTTTCTCTTGTAGTAATTTCGACATTGGAAAAATAAATCCTTTTGGAGCTCTGCAGTTTAAGCGACTCTTCTGCATGATCCCCTCCAACCAATGCAATAAAAAAGCGGCCAGACATTCTCTGGCCGCCGATCATTTTATTTTCCTACCATGTTTTCAGGTTTAACCCATTCATCAAACTGGTCAGCCGTCAAATGGCCGCTTTTTACTGCAGACTCTTTCAAAGTCGACCCGTCAGCATGCGCTTGCTTCGCAATAGCTGCCGCTTTTTCGTAGCCGATATGCGGGTTCAATGCGGTAACAAGCATCAATGAGTTTTTCACGTGGTTGCCGATGACATCCAAGTTCGCTTCAATGCCCACTGCACAGTGCTCGTCAAAGCTGATCAAGCTGTCAGTCAATAAACGTACAGATTGCAGGAAGTTGTAAGCGATGACCGGTTTGAAGACGTTCAATTCGAAGTTCCCTTGGCTTGCAGCAAAACCGATCGCTGCGTCGTTCCCCATGACTTGAACAGCCACCATCGTCAACGCTTCGCTTTGCGTCGGGTTGACTTTCCCTGGCATAATCGAGCTTCCCGGCTCGTTTGCCGGAATCGTGATTTCGCCGATGCCGCTGCGAGGGCCGCTTGCCAACCAGCGTACGTCGTTGGCAATTTTCATTGCGTCCGCTGCCAACGCTTTGATCGCGCCATGCGTGTAAACCATTTCGTCATGGCTTGTCAGCGCGTGGAATTTATTTTCAGCTGAAGTGAAGGCTGTGCCCACCGCTTCTGTAATAAATTCTGCAACCGAAGGACCGAATGTCGCATCCGCGTTGATGCCTGTTCCGACAGCGGTTCCGCCGATCGCAAGTTCGCGCATTTCTTCAACGCTCGCACGGATCATGCGCTCGCTTTTCTCAAGCATATGCTTCCAGCCGCTGATTTCCTGGCCAAGCGTAAGCGGCGTTGCATCCTGCAAATGCGTACGGCCGATTTTGATAATGTCATCGAATTTTTTCGCTTTTTCATCCAATGTCGCTTTCAGCTGCTGGATTGCTGGCAGCAAGTTTTCAGTAACCGCCACAACGCCCGCAACGTGCATTGCTGTTGGGTACGTATCGTTTGAACTTTGAGACATGTTGACGTCGTCGTTCGGATGCAATTTCTCTTCTGAAGACTGCTCAGCCAAGATTTCATTGCCGCGGCGCGCCAACACTTCGTTCATGTTCATATTGGATTGCGTACCGCTTCCGGTTTGCCAAACAACTAATGGGAAATGGTCATTCCATTTGCCTTCAATCACTTCGTCAGCAGCGGCTACAATCGCTTTCATTTTAGCTTCGGATAATTTCCCTAGTTTATGGTTCGCTTTCGCTGTCGCTTTTTTCAATTGAGCAAATGCCATTACAACTTCATGCGGCATACGCTCAGTGCCGATGGCAAAGTTCTGCACACTGCGTTGAGTTTGGGCTCCCCACATTTTGTCAGCTTCTACCTGAATTTCACCAATCGTGTCTTTCTCTGTACGATATTGCATTCCATTCACTCCAATTCATTTTCTATATGCATCCTTCTCTTCTATTAAACACAAACATGCCAAAAAAAGCGACCTTTCACAGGAAAAAGCCGCTAATTTTGCGTTAAGAAAAATCCTTCGATAATTTCTTCATCTGAATGGGGAATGTACTCGCCTTTGACGATTTGCGCGCCGTTGATGCAGCCGCTCGACAAGAGGACGATATCATTCGGTCCGCTTTCTTTCAGCGCCGCAATTACGGCGTCATGCCTGGAAGTGGCCGTCACCACTTCCTGCTTATACGGGACCGTGAAGCCTTTTAATACTTCATCCACCACGTCGTTTGGATCATTGTATCCAGGGTGATCAACGGTCACCACTAGAACATCGGCCTTTCCTTCAGCAGCTTTTGCCATTTTCGGCATCTTCGCAAAATCACGGATGCCGATGCCCGCAATTAAAGCGATCAACCGATTATGCGGAAGCTTGTTCACTTCACGCAGCACAAAATCCAGTGCGACTGGCGTATGCGCATAATCCAAAATAATTTTCCGGGATTCAGGCCCTTCGATCACCTGAAAGCGGCCTTCCACTTGCGGCATCTGCGGCAAGACGTCGAGGATGCTTTCCAGTTCGGCGCCAGTTAACAATGCGGCGCCAATCGCCGCTGTTAAATTCCCCGCATTGTACTCGCCATAAAGCGGGACGTCCACGAGATAGCTTTGCCCTTGATAATGCAAATCGAAATTCATGCCGTTCTGCATTACCCGGATATTATTCCAAACGAGATCTGCGCCTGAATCGCGGTGCTGGCTGTACGTCAAAGCCGGATAATCGACAACCGCTAAAATCTCTTTAGACATGCCTGCATCATCTATGTTGACGACGGCCGACTTGGCTTGTTTGAATAAGGCGAGTTTCGATGTTAAATAATGTTCGAACGTATGATGATATTCCAAATGCTCTTCTGAAATATTGGTATGGATCGCTACATCAAAAATGATGCCTTCCACTCTTTTCTGATCGAGGGCAATTGAAGAAACTTCCATAGAAGCTGCTTTATCTCCCAATGCAGCCAGCTGTGAAAAAGTTTGATGGATGTCCGAAGACATCGGGGTAGTCGGAGTGCTTTTTTTAACCGGCATCTTCCCTTTGGAATTCCAAATTCCCGTCGTCCCTAAAAAGCCGCTCGGGATGCCGAGAAGATTAAACAGATTATAGACATATGTAGACGTGGTGGTTTTGCCGTTCGTTCCGGTTACACCAACCTTTATCAAACGGTCTTGGGCATTTCCGAAAAAGTGGATAGCCGTCCACGCAAGCGCCGCTTTGGAATCTTCAACCACAAGAAACGTCAGCTCCTTATAGGTATCGGCAAAACGGCTGAGAACTTCGGCATCCGTGCCGATTATGGCAGAAGCCCCTTTATTGATGGCTTCCTGGATGTAGAGATGGCCATCGGTATTTTCTCCGGCAATACAAAAAAAGGCAGTCCCTTTTTCCACATCTGCCGAGTTGTAAGCGAGCGCATTGATTTCCTGTGTCTCCGGTCCATAAAGGCCAGTAGGTAAAAGACGCGGAATGTGATTGAATCGAATATCCATTTGACACCCCTTAAGCATCTATTTTGTCGTATTGGAAATTTACCAAGCCCTAAATTCCCTAATTCCTTGGACTTATGGCATTTCACACTATATTTTACTAAGAAACTGAAAAGCTTGTAAAATCAAGGCTCCTTTAAATCAGATATTTCATACCTTGTACCTACCTTTTGTTACCCGAATTTTAGCATAAAAAAACCGCCTTAAAAGCATTTCTGCTTTTAAGGCGAAAATAATGAATTAACTTTCGGTTTCCACTGCTTCTTTTTCTTCCAGTTCATAGCGCAATGGTTGAATTGGCTGGCTGTAGTCATTTTTTCCGGATAAATTCTCCAGCATTTCGCGGACATCAATTCCCGAGGACTCTTTCAACGTTTCCTGCAGCGATGACATCAGGTTCGTTGCATAAGACGTGATTTTGTTTGCTCCGCCGCCTTCGCCACCGCCTGTATCGACAACCGTGATTTTGTCGATATTGCTAAGCGGGCTCGCAATTTCCTTCGCGTATTCCGGAAGCATGTTAACAATCATATCTAGTGTCGCTGCCTGGCCGTACATTTCGAAGGCTTCCGCAATTTTGCGTTTCGCTTCTGCTTCTGCCAAACCTTTCAGGCGGATGACATCCGCTTCCGATTCCCCTTGTGCCCGTTGGGAATCGGCTTTCGCCAAACCATCCAAACGGATTTTTTCTGCGTCGGCTTTCGCCATTGCTTCAACGCGGTATTTCTGGGCATCGGCATCAGCCAATTGCTTCGACTTTTCCGCTTCGGCAGCTTGCTCAACTGAGTAGCGGTCGGCATCGGCTTTTTTCTTCACTTCTGAATCGTATTGGCGCTCACGGCGCTGAATTTCTTTTTCTTCCAATTCGATCTGCTTCTGGCGTTCAATGATGCGGATCTGCATTTCCTGTTCGACTACTTCCTGCTTGGAACGGGCTGTTTCAAGTTCATACGCTTGGTCGGCGCGTGCTTTCGCGCTATCCTGCTCACGCTTGTACTCAGCCACTTTCAATAAATTCTCTTTTTCCGCTTCGGCAATTTCAGTTGCGCGCTGGATTTCCGCACGTTGCGCATCTTTGCCGGCTTCGGCACGTTTGATGCGCGTCTCCATTTCAGACTCGGCCGTTGCAATATCCGCATCCCGTTTCACTTGAGCGATTCTCGCTTTCCCTAAGGAATCCAGGTAGCCGTTTTTATCGCGTACATCTTTAATTGTGAAAGAGACGATGATCAATCCCATTTTCGCCAAATCATGTGAAGCGACACGCTGCACTTCCTGCGAAAACTTATCGCGGTTTTTATAGATTTCTTCTACGGTCATCGATCCTAGGATTGAACGAAGGTGGCCTTCCAGCACTTCTTTCGCTTCATTTTCCCGGTCTTCTTTTGACTTCCCTAAAAATTGTTCAGCGGCGGTCGCGATTTCTGAAATGGATCCGCCGATTTTGATAATGGCCGTTCCGTCCGCCATGACCGGCACCCCTTGTTCCGTATACACTTCCGGCGTGGTCACTTCAAGCTTGCTTGATAAAAGGCTCAGCGGGGCTGCCTGCTGGAATACAGGAAGCAAGAACGTTCCGCCCCCGCGAATGATTTTGATCCGGTTGCCCGAATCATCCGTATGCACATTTTTCGACCCTAAATAGCTTCCTGTGACAATCAGCGCCTCGTCCGGCCCGACCGTTTTGTATTTCGTAATGTAAACCCCGACAATCGCGAGTACAATGAAGGCCGCTATTCCAATTGCAATCCATGTCATTTCCATCTTAATTCCCCCTTTTTATTTAATGAATGTCACCGGTTCATAATCCCGCACATACAAAGTTCCATCGCGTACCTCGATGATCAGCACTTGCCGCTCCTGTCCAATCGCTTCATTGTCATAGCCAGCCGCTCTTTTAGAGATCATGCCGCTATAGGTTTCGATGACCACTTCTCCGTAGCCGTCTGCCGGTATCGGAATGATCACTTTCCCGACTTGTCCGAGAAGCGAATCTTCCGTGTACGCAAGAGATGCTTCTGCCGAGGACATCGGCAAGAGAACAAAGAAGTAAAGCAAGAGATCAAGAACGGCGGCACCTAAAACCGAAATGCCGAGAACCGCCATACCGCTAAGCCCCGTTGTTGCTTCCAAAACAAAGCCGATCGCTGCAACCAAGGTGAAAAATGCCAGAATGACCGCTGGATTGAAGAACGGAATGCCTTCTCCCGCTTCTGCAATATCTCCAAAAAATACATATAAGACCGTAAGTGCTCCGGCAAAAATAAGTGTGTACATGTAGAACTGTTCCATCGGCAATCCGAACCATTCCATTCCAGAACCTCCCATCTTAGACATTCTATCCTATTTACGGATAAGACCTGCAAAAGTTTCAGAATTATTGAACAAAAAAATAAAAAGGCCGCCCAATAAGTCGAGTAATGACTTATTGGACAGCCTCTTGCTTCTAAACAAAACGCAGAGAGAACCTATTGTTCCTTTGCAAATTCGATTTCATGAAAACCATTGACGAGCCGGAAACCGATTCCCAGATAGCCATCCGCTAATAATTGCTGCTGCATCGGCAAATCATCGAGTTTCACACTTGTATGGTTCGTATAATGTGGAGCAGGATTTTTCAGGTCTTTCACTAAAATGTAGCGCCGCATGCCTTCGTATTTTTCTTTTAATGCCGCAATGCGCATATCCTGTGTAAATTTATCTTTCAAGCTCGGGATGTTCATCGGGGCTACCGTACAGCAAACGTATTGGAACTGCTCTTTCAAATTCGGCAATTCTTTCATGATGACTTCAGCCAGTTTTTGCTGCAGGCGATTGCCGCGGTATTCCGGCAAAACGACTGATATTTCCTGGTAAATGACGCGCGGCAAGTCGGCTTCCGTCAAACCAATGTCCAGGCCCAGATGCTCTTCATCGATTTCCGGTATCAGCAAAGCTCGAAAGCCGATTAACTGATCGTCTACATAGGCGCCGATCAAGAGCCCGCGTTCATTTAAAATGAAAAGAAATTCTTCCGTCGATAATGGCTGAAGCACCGCTTTTTCCGGAAGCGATTTGAGTACTGCATCCTGCACTTTCTCTATAGCAGGCAAATCTTCCAAGTAAAGTTGCTTCATATAGAAAGGCTGCTTTTTACGAAGCACTTGATTGTTGATGGTGCCTTCATATAAAACTTTCATCGCCATTCCCCCACTGTCTTGATATGTTAATTTTAGAATACCATTTCCAAAGTCTCCCGTGTTGCCCTTTTAAGAGAAACTCTAAATTTTTATCAGAAAATTAGCATGTTTATTTATAAAGCGTTTTTAGGAATCCGGAAATCTGTTTTTTATTGGCCAGGTAAATCGATTGGCGGGCAGGGTCGGCTTGTGAAAATTGCTGCATCCGTTTATGCATTTTGCGTTTGCGCTCGGCATATGTGGTCACGATAAATTTCAAAAATGCCCAATCCATTTTTTCTGTACAGCCGTCTGCCATATCGGGGCGATTCTGTCCGATATGGGTCGCCCACCTTTTCAATACTCGATAAAGGCAAACCCAAAGCGGAAGCTCTAAGTAAATAAATGTATCCGCCTGCGCTGTCCGAATGTCAAAGCTATTGCTGTAATTTCCCTCAATGATCCACGCATCGCCTTTGACGATTTCTTCCTGTGCTGCCCGAAATTCCGCCAACTCGGATTCAACCCATCCCGCCTTCCAGTAATACGAATCCAAATGATGGACCGGCAATTCCAGCCTTTTCCCCAATTCCGCAGCAAACGTCGATTTCCCTGCTCCCGCCGATACGCCGACAACCATGATTTTTTTCATTGCCCATCCCCCTTTTCCGCAGTCTTTTTAGTATATAGAAAATCATTTCAAAAAAATAGATGGCCTAATTTCATCTAAGTACTTGCAATATCTGTAACCCCATGTTATTCTAAGGAAGAATTATTTTTGTTCGGATAACTTTTTATAAAGTGTCAGATATTCATCTGCAAGATTTGAGCAAGGATAGTAATACAATGTATGCATTTGCATACGAGGAGGAAACACACATGGAACAAGGTAAAGTAAAATGGTTTAACTCAGAAAAAGGATTCGGCTTCATCGAGCGCGAAGGCGGAGACGACGTATTCGTACACTTCTCAGCTATCCAAAGCGAAGGATTCAAATCTTTAGACGAAGGTCAAGAAGTTACTTTCGACATCGAGCAAGGCCAACGCGGTCTTCAAGCTACTAACGTACAAAAAGCTTAATTTTAAGCTCTTATTACGGACTCTCCTTTTGGAGGGTCCGTTTTTTTATGGTTTTTTCGCGACGTATTTGGCAAACGCGCGTATTCTTCTCTGAGCGCGCGCATTTTCTTTTGAACGCGCGCAAATCGTTTTGAACGCACGTATTTTCTTTTGAGCGCGCGCAAATTGCCGCGAACGCGCAATCGCTCCACTCTTCTCAACCCGGCTAAATCCAGCCGTCCCTCTCCACTTTCAGCGAAAATAAAAAAGAAGGCGGAAATAATCTCCCGCCTTCTTTTTATTGGGTCGGATTCATTTTAAAGTATAGCTGGAATCCAAAGAAAATCAGCGCGCATGCCAGAATGGTGCCGATGATCACAAACAAGGCTAATTTCTTTCCGTCCATGCTCTTCACTCCTTCATTTACGAGATTCGCTGCCGCATAAGAGCGACCTTAATCGTTTGAGCGTATCCTTTCAATTAATTTTACAACATCATAAGCGCCTTTGCTTCTATTGGACAATACAGTAAGGCTGCTGCCATCTTCCGGATAATAGGCAGAGTGGAAACTCACGCCCGGGTCATAGCCCATGACATGGAACTTCTTCACTCCGCTTTCATGCCGGTCAATCCAGACGCCGTATCCGTATTCGCCCTCTTCATCTCCAGCGTGCGGCGTCAGCAGCCGCTCTGCCATCTCCCTGGACATCAATTCAGCCCCCATCAGAGACTCCCAAAAAGACGCCATGTCTTCAGCCGTTACGTATGCGCCGCCGTCCGCCCCGCCTTTAATCGGCAAAGCGTATTGGTTCGTGCGCCACGAAGTGCCTTCCTCAATATAACCGAAAGCGGTCTGCGCCGGGAGCTGATCCATCCGGAAATACCCCGAAGCAGCCATTCCTGCCCGTGCAAAAATCCGCTCTTCTACATAATCCGTAAAGGCCATTCCAGAAAGTTTTTCAACCACAAGCCCAAGTGCAATGAACCCGGCATTATTGTAGTGGAACTTTGCTCCAGGCTCAAACATCATAGGCGCGTCTTTGAATAAAGGCACGAAATCCATTCCCGTTTTCATCAAATACATCGGATGCTGAATCCATAATTCTTCAAAATCATCCATTGTTTCTTCGTCAAAATAATCCGGAATCCCTGAAGTATGGGTCAGCAATTGATGGATTGTGGCATCAAAATCCGGGAAAATTTCCGGCAGCAAGGCTGAAAGCCAATCTTCAAACGCAAGCTTCCCTTCTTCCGCCAATTGGCAGATGGCTACCGCCGTAAAGATTTTACAGCCGGAAGCGATGCCGAAACGGGTATCAATGGCATTCGGCCGTTCATTCGCCCGGTCCGCCCAGCCTTTTGCCGTCGACCACGGCTCTTCTTTTTTCCATAAAACCGCTCCCGAGAAGTCCAGTTCCTCCATACCATCCGAAATAGGATTGTAGGCTGAAGCTTGCTGGTAATTTCCTTCTTCATCAATTACAATCTGGCGGCCGTCCATCAATTCAATCGACAGCGGATGCACTTCGCTTTTCTGTTTTGAAAAATACCAAATCCGCTTAGGTGCAACGAGGAGAATGAACGCATCACCGCTGCCCAAGAAGTTTAATGCTGTAGGATCAATTCCTTTATTGCCCCGAACCGGAATTCCCAAATCTTCCAGCTGCTCCCCCACTTCTTTTACATGCGGTGTTGTAATGCTGACTTCGCTGATGTTCAGCAACGAATCGATGGAGAAGTTCCCCATTCGGTCCACATTCCGCCGGCCGATCAATTCCACCACATTGCCTGCCGGATCTTGAAAATAGAAAGCATCCGCATCAAAATTCGCGTAATAGATTTCATCCATGCCTTCTTGCCGGTTCAAGGCCACCCGTGAACTTGCCCAGCTTTTAGCCAGCGAAAACTGATTGCCCGGGATGTTTAATGCGAAATGATAGATCGCAGCCCGGTCACTTTCTGCGAAAACGAGCTGGGAATCCCCGATAGCCAAAGTAAAACTCGCTGCATCTTCTTCCACAATGCGAAAGCCCATTTGGTATTCATAAAAACCTTTCATCTCTTCTAACCGGTTTGTATATAAAACGACTTTTTTGAACATGAAATCACCTCTTGCTTTAAGCATACCGAACTTGCTCCTTTTTTTCCTCCATCAATTTATCAGACAATGAAAAAGGCTGTTCGTTTCCTTCACGCAAGGAGACGAACAGCCTTTCCTGATTAATTTTTCGCTAAGTCATTGGAAACTTTGCTAAGCTCAAATACTTCTTTGAAATTTACTTTTTCGCCTTCTTTCAAACGTTTCTTGTACTCAGCAGTCGCTGTGAAAAGAACGTCTGTCGACGAGTTAAGCGATGTTTCAAATGAATCCTGCAAGACGCCGATGATGAAGCCCACTCCTACTACTTGCATGGCCGCATCTGCAGGAATTCCGAACAAACTGCACGCGAGCGGAATCAATAAGAGCGAACCGCCTGCAACGCCTGAAGCACCACATGCACATACGGCTGCCAGCACACTCAAGATGACGGCTGTCGGCAGATCCACTTGAATGCCGAGCGTGTTTACAGCAGCAAGCGTCAAAACTGAAATCGTTACAGCAGCACCTGCCATATTAACCGTTGCGCCAAGTGGAATCGATACGGAATACGTTTCTTTATCGAGACCCAACTTTTCACATAAAGTCATATTGACCGGAATATTCGCAGCCGAGCTCCGTGTGAAAAATGCCGTAATGCCGCTTTCTTTTAGGCACTTGAAGACAAGCGGATACGGATTTTGGCGGATATTGATGAAGACGATAATCGGATTGACGACCAACGCCACCACAAGCATACAGCCGATTAATAGAGCCAATAGCTTTCCGTAGCTTAATAAAGAAGAAAGGCCATTTGCGGTAATCGATTCTATTACTAAGCCAAAGATGCCAAGCGGAGCCAATTTAATGACCCAGCCGACCACTTTCGCAATGGCTTCTGAGAAATTCGTAATGGCTGTTTTCGTTGAATCAGCAGCATTTCGAAGTGCCAATCCAAGAACAATTGCCCAAGCTAAAATGCCGATGTAGTTGGCGTTCATCAACGCATTTGCCGGATTATCCACTATATTCAGCACTAAAGTTTTGATGACTTCAATTGCATTGCCTGGAGGTTCCAACCCTTCTGCTCCTTGCGTAAGCGTAATGCTTACCGGGAAGATGAAACTAGCCACAACTGCGATTAAACCTGCTAAAAATGTACCTAATAAATAAAGGAAGACGATTGCTTTCATATTGGTTTGCTGCCCTTTTTTGTGCTGGGCAATTGATGCCATGACCAAGAACAGAACCAGTACCGGCGCGATTGCCTTTAAAGCGCCGACAAATAATGTTCCAAGAATGGTGAAGGATTTGGCTATCTCCGGAATTAAAACAGCCATTAAAACCCCTAGAACCAAACCGATCATTATTTGTTTCACTAAGCTTATCCGATTCCACATCTTCAATACTTTCATATCCGTTCCCCCTTGATGATTTTTCAAATAGCTTTGCCTGCCTTTGATCATTCTGCTTTTCGTCTCTTGCAGCATCTCCCTTTCGAATCACGGCAAATAATAAATCTAATCCTATTCTATAGAAAGAAGGATGTGAATTAAACAAATTTTTTATAAAATCAAATTTAATTTGATAATTTGATTCTTATGGACCGTTGTTTTCTTTTGGCCGACTATAATTTAGGCACTAAATGTAAGCCGTTCGGATTTCATCATCTCTTCCTTTTCCATAAAAAAGAACGTCCACAAAAAGTGGACGTTTTTTTAAGACAAGGTACCGATATAACGCAATTCTTCCACGCTTCGCCCATCAGACTGGTCATTCAAGAGACTCTCGACATCCGCCAGAGTCTGTTCCAGAGAAACCTTCTGGCCTTTCTGTCCGGTAAATTCTTCCGCAGTATAAAACGCTTGTGTGAAATAGGCTTCGAGCCGTTCTCCTTTTCGGTAAGTTGCCAAATCCGCATCACTGATTTTGTCTAACCCGCGCATCTGCACGAGCGGCCGAAGCTCACGGTAACGGCGCAGCACTTTCTGTGTGCGCTGGCGCAATTGGAAATGGCGTTCATCCAGCTGCGCGTCTTCCAGCAAAGAAGAAGTGGAATGGAGCGGGCTTAGTGCAGGATACTGATGGCGGGCTGCTAAATCCGCATCCAATTGCCAAACGGTCTCAAGCGGGCCAAAAGGAAAATCGTCATCTACCACTTCACCAGATAAATCGACCAGCAAAGTAGTCATAGAATCATGTCCCAGTTGCTCCTGTATTTCAAAAAGGGCTCCTGAATCCACATAGCTTTTGTCCGTCACGAAAACCGCTTCTTTTCCGATTTCTTTTAACTTATCTATCGCCTCTTCAATCGTGTCCGCCACCCAGCTTGCCAGTTCAGCAATGCCCTCGAGTTCTGCAGGAGAACCGGCTGGAACTAAGAACACGGTGGCAAGTCCCTGTTCCTTATATCGATGCAAGAGTTCTGCAACAATGACCAACTGCCCCATTCCAGGACGTGCGACAATGCCGGTCGAGCCATTTTTGACAACGGGTGCGAAAAAATCTAATGCTTTGATTCCGGTTTCAATCATCTTCATCTTCTCCCCTCGAAGGATCAATTCATCTACTGTGCAATTGGCAAGTTTTGCAAGGCCGACCAAGGTCTTTACTTCCGCTTTCCCGAGATCGATTTTACCTGTACATAAATTTGAGACTGTTGCGGGACGAATGCCTGCTTCTTTTGCGGCAGTCGTCAAATTAGGAACTCTTTTTCTAAGCAATGGGACATTCAATCGGATATCTTCCATTTCCCCTCCTCCTTGTTACTTTATATAGTAACTAAGATTACGTTAAAAAGCAACATAAATTTCTTTATAACGTAAATTATTTTACGCCAAAAAGAAAAACCCTTCAAATTGAAGGGTTTTGAAAAGTAAATTCCAGACGGACCATATCCTGGCACATTAAGCCGTTTTCCACAATCGGCTCGGGATAATTGCGGGTAAAAAAGCCGCGGTCAATAGATTTCATCCGGAAACCGCATTTTTGATACAAGGCCAGCTGTTCAAAGCTTGAATTGCCTGTACCGATTTCCACATGCCGGAACCCGGCTTTTCGAGCTTCATCCAGTGCATGCTTAATCATTCTTTTGCCATAGCCTTTGCCTCTTTCGGTTTCGGCAACCGCTATATTTTTGATTTCCGCGGCTGCTTCTGACAGTGGCATAAGCACGTAAACGCCCACCACTCGGCTATTCACCTCTGCAACATAGCACTGCCCTTCATCCAAATAAAGGCGGACCATTTTTTCAGAAGGGTCAGCTTCAAGCAGCAAGTCCATCGGCGGCGCTTCACTTTTTGCAAGCTGGCGGATGTCCATTACTTCGGCTCTTTAAAACCTTGGTCGATCAAATAATCTTCGGCATCGCTAAACGTTCCGAAGCTTTCTTCCAGGTTTTTGCCGGTGTAGATATTCCAGAAAGGCTCTTCATAAACCAAATCCAGCTTTTCGTTGTCGCGGTTTGTCCACGTCTTGTCGTAGGGCGGTTCGGGTTCAAGAGATAAATAATCCAATGAATCGGCAATAATGCTGCGAAGTTCCTTTTCAGAGAAATCGCGGACGTTCACAAAGCCGCGGTCATCCGCTTCATACTGCGGCAAGTTTCCGACATACACGAAGCCGTTGCCGTTCGGATGCAAATGGTAGACCACAATTTTCTTGTCGTACAAGCTTTCTTCGTAATGGAAATTCACACGTTTCATCGATACGTCCTTGCGCGTCAATTCTGGGAACGATTCAATAATCGCCAGTTTCTGTTCAAATGTTAGCAATAGATTTACCCCGTTTCTTAAGTTCACTCTGCCATTAGTATAACACGGCCACTTGATTCCGACAGCAGAACTGTAGATGAACGGGGTGATTCCTGATTTTCCCTGCGGACGAGATTCAGTCGCTCCACCAATGCCCCATCTCTTTAAAAGTCACATCCCATAACATCACTTCTCCTTCAATCGTGATCACCAATTCATTGACTTTTTCCATCGCGGTCTCCGAAGCATTGGCAGAATTCGGCTCTTTATATACGGAGTAAGTGTCTACTTCTTTGCCATCAACAGAAATGTGGATTTGTCCCGTATCGCTTTTTGCAGCGGCCGGAATTCCGTAATTTAAAGAAAGCAAAATATCTTTTCCGTCTAATTGATAAACAAATTCTGTTGGGCCTTCAGCATTTCCGCTATACAAGTTTTTAGCGGGTTCGATTCTTTCTGAGCCTATTTGAAAACGTTGGTCGGGTTCATAAGGAAGGGATCCGGCTTCACTTAGAACCTGTTCCGGCCCTTCTACCGGAGCCGCCATTTTGCTTAGCAGTTCTGAAAAACCAATCACGGCAAACGAAAAGATTCCGGCCCACAAAAGGATGGCAATGGCCCTCTTCCCTCTATCTGTATAGCGGGAGCCAAGCTCGTATGCATAAAAACCGATGCTTGCGCCTAAAGTATTTACTAAAGCGTCATCTATATCAAAACTGCCGAGAAATGTAAGCATCTGCACCGTTTCTAAAATAAGAATACCGCTAAAAAACAAGGCGATGAATGTTGGAAATTTCAAGCGCAGCAGCAACGGGATCAAGATGCCAAAAGGAATAAAAGCGACTAAATTGCCTAAGTTAAAAAACCAAATGTGGAAATATTTTAAATCCGAGAAATTCGGAAATTTTAGCGCGAGTGTATGGGGCATGAGATTAAATTGATATTCCTGAAGTCCTCCTGCTGCTGTCGGCCTTCCAAAGCCAAAGAACATGAAATAGACAATGAGGAGTGAATAGATGGCCAAGATGGCCCAGATCCTCTTGCGTTGTTTTGTACTCATCAGTTTCCAGCCTTTCTGCACCAAGCCGCCCATAATATTTTCTGAGCTCAACTTGTCTTCTGCTTATTTCTAAAAATAGCCGATAATATTAAAGAATTTAGCAGGAAAAACCTTAAGATTTTCTTAAATCCCAAATTCAAATGTCATTTCCTCCGTTTTGCTGCATCCAAATAAAAAAAGGCTGCCCGGAGGCAGCCTTTTCGTTTAACGTTTCTTTTGTTTATTGCCGAATGGCCACCAGACTCCGCGGTCGAAGGAAACTGAAATCGCCGGAATCAGGAGCGGCAGAACAATCAAGCCGTATAGCAGCAAGCCCGTGATGACAATCGTCGCTATTTGCACGAGGCTTAAGACACCTGATGGCATCATCGCACCGAATGTACCTGCCAGAATGATAGCTGCTGTAATGATGACTGTCCCCATTTTCGCCATCGATGTTCTCATCGCGTCGCGCACGCTGATGCCATTGAATGACTCTTCGCGGAAACGGTCCAACAGGAAGATCGAATAATCGACTCCAAGCGCAACGAGCATCACGAAGCCGAAGAATGGCACTGCCCAGCTGATGCCGTCATAGCCAAGGCCGTTGACGAAAATCAGTTCCGCAATGGAAATGGATGTGTAATAGGTCAGCAACAACGACCCGATCATGTAGAGCGGCATGATCAACGAACGGAAGAGGATCGCCAATACGACAAACAAGCTGATCAACATGATCGTCACAGTGTTGGTGAAGTCATTGGAAGATACATCTTGAAGATCGCTGTTGATGCTTGAAATTCCGCTGAACGCAATTTCTGCATCTTCAAGCGGCGTGTTTTTCGCACTCCGTTCTACCGCCTCTTTAATGTTAGCCGTTGTTTCGATCGCTTCATGGGAATAAGGGTCGTCCGACAGAATGACTTCCATCGTCACCCCAGTCCCTTCTGCAAATGTATAGCGGTCTAATACTTGTTCGAAATCTTCGCTTTCAAGAGTGCCTTCCGGGATGAACAAGCCTGTATCGCGAACCGTCTCGCTATCGCTCATTGCCTGCATCATTTCGACAGCTTCCGATAGTCCATCTTCAATTTCTCCCAAGCCGCTATTTGCAGCGCTGATGCCTTCTGAGAGCTGGGCAATGCCTGCTCCAAGTTCTCCCGCTTGGTCGGCCGCACCTTCCAGCCCTTGCTGGATTTGGGTAAGTCCCCCGCTAATTTGCGATAAGGCGCCAACGGTCTGCTGGATATTGCCGGTCGCCTGCAATCCTTGCGTCACTTGGCCAAGCTGTCCGTTCAGCTGCGCGAGGCTCGCTGCTGCATCGCCCAGGCCGCCTGCTCCGCCGGTTTGGCCGCTAACGCCAGATAGGCCGTTTTCGATCTCCGTCAGGCCGGATTGAACTTCCCCGAGGCCGTCGCGGGCTTCCGTTAATCCATCAGCCAATAAGCCGAGCTGTTCATCCACATACAATTCGTTAATCACTTCGCCGGTTGGGCGCGTAATGGCGCGGACGCTTTCAACGCCGTCCACTTTTTCGATTTCTCTGCTCAACGCTTCGAAATAAGGAACGGTCGTTTCATCCACTAACGATTCGTCCGATTTGACGACCACTTCCACCGGCAAAGAATCCCCTTTGCCGAAGCCTTTTTCAATAGCGCGCAGCCCTTTCACCGATTCGTATTCCGAACCGATTTCATCTACCGTGTTAAACGACAGCGAGTTGTTATACGTAAACAGCAGCGGTACCGTAATGACCGCTACGACTAGCATCGACAACAACGGACGGTTGATGGACAGTTTGCTCATCGCAATCCAAAGATTGCTGTCTTTATGGGCAGCCGATTTTTTCGCCGGCCAGAATAATTTCTCTTTTAGCAACGCCATAAAAAACGGTACGACTGTGAATAAAACCAGAAGCAGCACAAAAATGCCGACCGCCACTGCAACAGCGGATTTAAAAATCGGGAATTCCGCAAACCCGATAGCGAAGAAACCGATAAACACGGCGATTCCGCTGATCAGCAGTGTTCTGCCCGCTGTTTTATACGTATTGATGATCGATTCTTCAACGCCATGCCCTGCAGCCAATTCCTCTTTATAGCGGCTCAGCAGCAGGATGCAGTAGTCCGTCCCGATTCCGAAAAGAATCGCGACCAGGAATATCTGCGTATAGTTCGATACCGGGAAACCAAACCAATCGATGAAAAAGGCCACGATGGATTGGCTCAACAAATAGGAAATGCCGACTGCAACAAGCGGAATGAACGGCGTCACAATCGAACGGAATACAGCAAGCAACAGACCGAAGATCAAGATGACCGTAATGACTTCTGTCCGTTTCAATCCTTCCTGCGCACTAATGTTGACATCATTATTAATAATGGCTTCGCCTGTAATGTACGCTGTTAAATCATCCGGAAGGATCGATTCACGGATTTCATCCGCTACCTCGTTTACTTCTTCATCGTTTCCATCGACCGTCACCGGAATCAAGACCGTTTTCTGGTCTTCTGAAATCAATTGTTCTTCCAGTTCCGGGCTTTCTACCGGATTTAATACACCCGTAATCGGATCGCCCAATGCCTCAATTTCCGAAGCCATGGAAGAAAGCGAGTCTCTCATGCTTTCATCCAAATCTTCGTCCAGATCAATGACTAAGGAAATCGTCTGTTCAGCGGCCCCCGCCTCTGACAGGATCGTAGCTGCCAGTTGAGAAGATGCTTCCTCAGAAAGCTGGAACGACCCGGCTTCTTCGGCCTGCTCCGTTAAGTTCGGGGCGAGCAAAAACAAAGCTGCCGTCAAGGCGATCATGACAATCGTGATCGGCCATTTCAATTTCAATACCGTTCTCATCTATTCCACTCCATCCATTTTGATAATATGTCTCAGTTTCCGAAAAAACGACAAGAACTGTTCGATTTCCTCGTCTTCAATATTCCGGGCTAAAAGGTTTTCAATATATTCATTTACCGCCTTATCCGATTTCATAAGGATCTCTTTTCCCTTATCGGTCAGTTCGATAAACTTCTCTCTTCGATCTTTTTGATCCTCTTGGACAATTCGGATCACTTCTTTTTGAAGCAGCTTTTTAATCCGGCTGGAAATGGCGCTTTTATGCACCGACTGCAAAACGGCCAGCCTGCTCGAAGTGGTTTTCCCTTCTTTGCCGATCAGCTTCAGCATTTGCAGCTGTTCCGGAGAATATTCTTTCCAAAGCGGATTATCGACGCCTTTAATGACTTTTTCCGTTCCGTAAAACATCACTTCCTGAAAAAGATCCACGGCTTCTTTTATTCGGTCATCCAACTAGTTCACCCCCTAAACCAATACTTTTAGTTTAGGGGGTAGACTAGTTCGAGTCAAGCAATATACTCTATAGAAAAATCCCAGAAGGCACGGCGGCCATCTGGGACTCTTTTAAACTTCTTTTGTTGCGGTACGACGAATTTCCTGTCTGCGTGCATAAATATTTTTTGCGATTGTTTTAATAACCGCGTAAACCGGAATAGCGAGAATAATCCCCCATAATCCGGCAATATTCCCAGCTGCTAAAATTAGGGTAATAACCGTAAGCGGGTGAACATCCAGCGATTTCCCCATGACATTCGGCGTAATGAAATTGCTCTCAATCTGCTGGGCGACAAGCATGATAATGGCTACATAAACGGCCATGATCGGATCTTGTACGAGTGCAATAACGATAGCCGGGAAGACCGCAATATACGGCCCTAAAAACGGGATGACGTTGGTCACCATACCGATCAGCGCCAGCAATAACGCATAATCCAAGCCGATGATCAGATAGCCGATCAGCAGCATAACCCCTACAAGGAAACTGACGAATAGCTGCCCTTGAATATAAGCTTGCAGCGTTTCATCTATATCACTCATAGTTTTGCGAATCCAGGTTTTGCGCTCTCCTTTAAAGAATCCGGCGATAAAAGGAGCGAACTTCTCATGATCCAACAACAGATAGATCAAGAAGAATGGAACGAGCACCAACGTAACGACGCCCGATACAAAACTTGCCAGGAACGAAATGACCCAGCCGCCGATATTGCTGGCAAACTCTCCGACACGCCCTTGCAGCCCATTGATCTGCTCTTCAATGGAATCCGGCAGCCGGTCCCGCTGATCAAATAAGTACATGCCGTAATCTTCTACATCTTCGATGATTGCAGGTGCATTATCAACCAAAGAATTGACCTGCTTTGTCACCATTGGGCCGATCATCACATAAAACAGATAAAATACGAGAACGATTAATAGGATAATCGTAAGGACGCCCGCCCATCGGGGAAATTTTCTCTTCTCTAAAAAGTGCAGGATTGGCCGGCTTAAGTAGAAAAGGACTCCACCAAGCAATAGCGGCACAAATACAGTTTGGGCAATGATGAATAACGGATCAAATATGGATTGGACTTCGATGAATAATCGGATGATTACTAAAGTTAATATAATTCCAACCCCTACTTGAAACCATAATTTATTTGTCAAAGCGGTTCACTTCCTTTCTTCTATACGTGTATACCCAGTTTACCATGAAATATCAATTTATATTTCTGTCCGCCCGAACTTTTCGAGCCGCTATGCGTCCCGTATAATAGGCGAATGATGAAATTTTTGGAGGACTTATTCTATGGACCAATTATGGCTAACAATTAAATTTTTACTGCTCGGGCTTTTCCAAGGATTGACCGAGCCAATCCCTGTCTCTTCAAGCGGTCATCTGCTGATTGCCCAATACTTTTTGGGCGTGGAAATTGAAGGAAGCAACTCGACATTCGCTCTTTTAGTGAACAGCGCATCCTTAATTGCGGTCTTGATCGTTTACCGCAAGGATATTAAACGGCTGGTGATAAATGGGCTAAGCTATTTCAAAGTGAAAAATGAAGAAACGAAACGCGACTTTATGTTTGTTGTGTACTTAGTGGTTGCGACAATTCCAGCAGGTCTGATAGGGGTGCTTTTCCAAGAAAAGATTGATGCTAACCTTTCAACCGTTGTAACGGTCAGCTGCACATTAATCATTACAGGGGTTGGCCTCTGGCTGATCCGCAACATGCATGGCCAGCGCAAAGACGGCCAGATGACTATGAAGGATGCCGTCATTATCGGCTGCGCGCAAGCCGTGGCATTGATTCCGGGAATCAGCCGGAGCGGAGCCACAATTGTGGCCGCGATGGCACGCGGAATTAATCAAGAGACGGCATTGCGTTTTTCTTTCCTGTTGTTTATTCCGATCAGTTTTGGCGGGGCCATGCTAAGCTTTACCGACATTTTGAATGCCGATAACTTGGCAGAGATGGCGGTTCCTTATACGGTCGCTTTCCTCGGCTCGCTTGTCGCCACGTATTTTTCATTAAAATGGTTTATGAATATCATGGCAAAAGGAAAATTGAGATATTTTGCCCTCTATTGCTTCATTGTCGGGCCGCTTGTCCTGCTCGCTTGGTATTTGATGAACTAAAAAACAGCATCCGCATTGCTTGCGGATGCTGTTTTTTCATTTTTGCTCATAGCAGCTTTATACAACTACCGGTTAAAAAAGTTCTCTGTGTAATAGGGCTGGTTTTCACTATTGTAAGCGACGCCTATTCCCAAATAGCCGAAATCACGCTTCACGATATTTTCCCGGTGCCCGGCTGAATTCATTAAGCCCTCATGGGCGAAAATGCTGTTGTACTGTCCATAGGCCAAATTTTCGCCTGCCACAAAGAACGTGATGCCGTCATCGCCCATCCGGTCAAACGGCGACTGGCCGGCCAAATTGGTATGGCTGAAATAATCGTTCTCTGCCATGTCCTGGCTGTGTTTGCGCCCTGTACCGCGCGCGGTTTCATCCCATTTCAATAGAGGAAGTTCCCTTTGGATGCGGGCTGAGTTGGTCAATTCGAACAACAGGAACTCATAGCCTTCTTTCAATTCCTTATCCGGCTCCGCATAGATGTCGGGCCGCTTCGCTTCAAGTTTCTCATCGATCACTTGGATAGCTGTGACCGTATTTTCTTCATGTATATCATAAAAAACCGTAATATAGAGATGGTTTACTTTAAACATATCGTACTCATTCCGTGTATCAAGAATGTATTGCACATTGCCTTTTTGAAGGCTCTTTAACGGCTTCCCAAAGGCAGCTCTGACCGCTTCCCGATCCGAAGCCATCGTAATCCCTTTGGTAGAAGAAATCAGGTCCTGATTTGTAAACATGCCGTTGACCTGGCCCTTATCATTATAAGAAAGAAGCATGTAGTTCTGATAATCTTGATGATAGCTATGCCAGTCGGTGCCATACTCATTTCGCATCAAGCGCAACGGTAAGCCCACAATCGCCTGTGCTTCTTCTTTGGACATTCCGAGCGTAATATTATGGATCGCAACTAATGATTCCGTTCCTTCAAGCTCCGGCTTATCCACTTGCTCCGGCATCTCCGCCGAACTTTGGCCGACAAAAGTCTGCAATTGCCCGCCGATATCTGCGGTGAATTCTTTTGCTTGATCGACCGCTTTCGTAATGGAAGGATTCCCGGCCACTTGTTCAATCATTTCATCAATCGACTCTAAAAAACTGACATCCACATACTCACTGGCTTTTTCTTCCCACAATGGCCGTGCGAAAAAAAGAAGCACCAGCAAGACAACCAACCAAAAAACTTTTCGCACGCGCATCACCTCTCCATCAGTTTAATCGCAAAACCCTATTCAATAAAGCAAAAAGAATTTCTCGAAAAAGAAAAGCCTCTTTGCATTCGCAAATGGCTTTCCGTTCAATCAATTGACTCCTTCAATCACCAATTCCTTCACCGGCAGGAAGATATCGCCTGTCTGGAAATAAGTCATATTCACTTGATCATTCTCCTTCAAATAGATGGCTAACGGCACATTTTCAGAAGAGACGATGTAGTTGGTTCCATCTTCAAGCAAGAACGAAACGGAAGTGAAATCCCTGACCTGTTCTTTAAATACCCGCTCTACTACTCCAGAAGTTTTTGCTTCTTCCGCTTCAGAACTTCCGTCTACTGTACTGCCGCCTCTTTGCAACGCGGTCTTATAGAGTTTCAATGCCTCATTTGGCGTTCCTGCGTAAACGGAGATCTCCGGATTTGCTGCTGAAACGATAAAATAGTTTTGTAGGAAACCGTTTGAATCGAGAACCGGCGTCAACCAGCTAGCTTCCCCGTAGAAGTTATAGAGGACCGGCATTTCACCAGACCACTCCTTCTCGATAAATTGCTTTTCAATGATTTGCAAATTCCCTTGCGAGTCCATATAGGAATCTTCCAGACTTCCTGTAAAATAAGTCGATTCCCCGCTGCGGGCATTCGTCAATGAATAGCCCAGCATCGAATCCACGCCTTCTTTCGGACTTGTGAAATCGGTGAAATAATACATCTCGCCATCAGCGTCAAAAATCGGGCTGACATTCGCTTCTGTGCCTTCATCCGAAGGAAGCTTCACGTCTTTTTTGCCGAATTTGCTGTTCCAAAAACCATGTACATAGTTCCCGTAGTAGCTGTTCTCCAAACTCACCGATTCCGGCGAAACGGCTCCATCGATAAATGCGGGTACGTCTTCCAGTTTATACGTAATGCTTTCCCCGGAAGATGGATCGATTGCGACAATTCCTTTTACATCAAAGCCGTTTCTAGCAGTGACGAAATCACCGTATGACCGGATATAGTATGGCTTGCCCTCATCATCTACTTCCAACTGAACTTCTCCATAGAAAATTGCTTCCGGATTTTCCAAACGCATATGGCGCTCAATGTTTTTATTGAAATAAGAAGAAGGCGTATAGCTCATTTCAGATTGGATGAATTTTGGATTAGCTGATGCATCTGTTGCACTCATAGTGAAATAACCCGGGGTGACATCCGCGTTCCACCATTTAAAGAAACCCGAAAATTCGACTGGCGCAATATAAACGAATTCTTCGTTCACTTTCTGTACTTGCAGCTGCCCCAATTCATAGTAGCTCGTATTTGGCACTTGTCCAAATGCTTTCTTCATCTTATTTCGTGCAAATTTTGGCGGTACGCTGGCTGGAGTCTGTGTTTCATCAAATGCTTCGATTTCCACTTCCTCATCCATCTCCACCATTTTAAATTTCTCATCTGCATTTAAGAGCGGCGCTGCAAATAGATAGGCTGCAAACAAGAGTGTGGCACCGAACAAAACGCTTTTTGCTTTTTGTTCCAACCCTTTTGAAAATAATGCGCCAAGGCCGGCTGCTACTGCGAGCACGGGCCAAAGCGACGTTAAATTCCGGTCAATATTGAGGAAATAATAAGCGAGCGCAATAACGATTGCCCCAATCACTGCAGTAAACAAAAGTGCCGGGACTACTAATGACTTGCCCTTTTCCTCTTCCCCTTTTGCACCGGTTAACGGAACAATGATAACAGCGGCTGCGATTGCAACAACCACTGAAAATAATAAAATACTTCCCATAA
Organism: Planococcus ruber; assembly: GCF_022819085.1. Taxonomy (GTDB): domain Bacteria; phylum Bacillota; class Bacilli; order Bacillales_A; family Planococcaceae; genus Planococcus; species Planococcus ruber. Next base: position 149,973 of record NZ_JALHAG010000011.1, read on the forward strand.
CGAATTCTCCTCTATACTTGCTGATTTCTTGATACCTTTTATACGATTCAATCATCTAAAAGTTTCAACCAAACAAAAAGCGGCCGATAGGCTCAGCCGCCAAAACAAAACTTATTCCGTTTTACAAAGCGCTTCTGCCTGTTTCATGATGGAATCGATAATTTCCTTGGCGCTTTGGCCATCCTCCAGCATCCGGGTCGTTTGCCCAGCCCATAAAGACATAAACTCACTATTTCCTTGCTGTGCCGCTGCCGCGCGAATATCTTTTGTGACGGTATTTTGGGAAGGAAACGTCAAGGGTGCGATTCCTGCTTCTTCGAACTCGGTGATAAATCGGTTTCGCAGCCCTCTTGCCGGCCTGCCGGAGAAGCTTTTTGTGATTACGGTGCTTTCTTCCGTGCTTTCGGCGACCGCCTGTTTATGGGAGCTGGACGCACCGGATTCAGCTGCCAGCAAAAACCGGGTTCCCATCTGGACGCCTTTCGCTCCCAGTGCGAGCGAAGCGATAAGTCCTCTGCCATCCGCAATTCCTCCCGCTGCAATCACCGGCACTTTCACTGCATCGACGATTTGAGGCACCAAGGATATCGTCCCGACCAACGCACCCATCGGATGTTCTTCAAGTGAAAAGGTGCCTCTATGCCCGCCCGCTTCACTGCCTTGGGCAACGATGGCATCGACTCCTGCTTGTTCCGCTTCGATCGCTTCTCTTACCGTCGTGGCCATCGCAATTAATCGGATTCCCTGTTCTTTCGCCATGATCGTTTGTTCAGTTGGCAAGCATCCGAACGCTGTACTGATAATCGGCACCTGAAGCTCCAGGCAAATGTCGAATTGCTGCCGGCTCCAATTCGGTGAAGCATATGCCGCAGGAATTTCTTCGATTCCCAATTCCTTTCGAAAAGGATTTAAAGCTTGCTGCACTTCAGCGAGACGGCTATAATCGTCTTCTGAGCTTTCCGAGAAAATATTCACCGCAAACGGTTGGCTGGTCCGTTCTTTTATTTGTCGAATGGCTTTTCGCAAATCCTCCGGAGTGAGATAGGCAGCTCCCAAAGTTCCAAGCCCGCCTGCCTCACAGACAGCCGCAACCAATTCTGCCGTTGTCGGCCCTCCTGCCATCCCCGCTTGAATGATGGGGTATCGTATGTTGAACAGTTTGCATATATCGGTTTTCCATGTGAGCATACTTTTGCCTCCTTGCGGTTTCCCGATTTTCGAAACCTTGTTTAACTTACATTATGGCGCAAACGGGAACTTTTCAACAGAAAATACGTTAAAGATTACTAAGAAGCAACAAAAGAAAGCGGGGGTTATTATGAAAGGGTTTCTTTCCCTTTTAGGCATCACTTTAATCGTCGGGGCATTTGGACTGATCCTCTTATCTTTCTACGGCAATCCATTGGAAGAAATGAATAGCCAGGAAAGAATGTACGCATATATGGAAACACGTGAAAATCATTCCACGGACCATCATACGATTCAAGACCTAAGTGAACTGGAAACAAGTTCTGTTGCTGAGGCGGCTCCGTTAAAAGCGATGGCCAAAAGCGAGGAGCCAAGCTATATCAATCTCGCTGAAAGCTGCGGCCAGGCAGCTCCTTGAAGAAAAAAACAAGCCGACTCTTCTAAATGAGTCGGCTTTCTTTGATTTAAACGACTAAACGGATCCAATTTCCTGCTGGATCCTGGGTTTCCATATAATCTCCGCGATCCTCCACTTTTGCTCCCAATTGATGAAGGCGTTCAGCAACTTCTGCTTGCTTCGCCTCATCTGCCATCACCAATGTGTAATAATGCAGGCCTGCGGTCTTTTCAGGAAGCGCCGGAATTCCAACGCCGTTCCATACGTTCACGCCGATATGGTGGTGATATTTTTGGTCTCCTAAGAACATCGCTTGCGCTCCCATTGAAGTCAGCACTTCAAATCCCAGTCCATCGACGTAGAATTTTTGTGTCTCTGCCATATTCGAAATATGGAGGTGGATGTGCCCCATGACCGTATCCGCTGGCATGCCCATCCATGCTTCCCCTGAATCGGCGGCTGCTTGCACGACGCCTTGGGCATCTAAAGGATCCACTGCCATTTTGACCTCTTTTCCGTCCCAGTCCCATTGTTCCGGTTCACGGTCCCGGTAAATTTCAATCCCATTGCCTTCCGGATCCGATAAATACAACGCTTCACTTACCAAGTGATCCGATGAACCGAGGCGAATTCCGTTATTGTGGAGATGGATCAAAATTTTCCCCAACTCTTTTCGGCTTGGCAAAAGAATCGCGAAATGATATAAACCGGCGTAGCGGCCCGTTTTCGGTTCCACTCCTTCAAAAGTTTCCAAATTCAATAAAGTTTTCCCTTGTACGCCTAATGCTGCCTTCGCATCGCTTTTAGAAAGCAATTCAAAACCGATTGTTTCTGTATAAAATTGGACCATTCCTTCCAGATCCATTACTTTTAATCCGACTTCGCCCACGTAAGTGACCGGCTTTTGATGAAAGTTCATGCACTATCCCTCTTTCTTTAGTTACTTTATGTAACCAATTATATAAATGGAACAAATATATGTCAAGTAACTTAATTCTTTTGCTCCACAGAGTAAATATGCTATGATAAAACAAAGGAGTGATTGATATGGATACTGCTATTATTTGTCCACGGTTTGAAAGTGCGATTTCTCTTTTAAGCCAACGCTGGACCGGCTTGATCATTTATCAACTTTTATCAGGGCCTCAACGATTCAGCCATTTAACGGATGTGATCGGCATTAGCGGCCGCCTCCTATCCGAACGCTTAAAAAATTTAGAAGCACAAGGAATTGTGACGCGCACTGTCTATCCGGAAACGCCAGTACGGATTGAATATGAGTTGACTGAAAAAGGATTTTCATTAAAACCGGTCATGGATGAAATCCAAAACTGGTCTCAAGTCTGGATCGACCCTATTGAGACTAAATAAAACAGCTTATCCTTTCAGCGGATAAGCTGTTTTATTTTTGTTCGTTTCTTCTTATTTTCCTGCCACACTGATGGCATTCTTTTTTTCACGGGCAAAAGAGTAGCTTCCGTCAAACCGTTCCATTGTCTGGTCATGGATCCAATAAGTGACCGGGAAAATTTTATCCAGGAAATAGCGGTCATGGGAGACCGATATAAGGGTCCCCGGAAACTCGGCAAGGGCTTCTTCCATCACTTCTTTTGCTTCCAAGTCCAAATGATTGGTCGGTTCATCCAAAATCAATAGATTGTGGTTCATATGCATCAGCTGCGCCAATCTCAGGCGCATTCTTTCTCCCCCGCTCAGTTGGCGAACTGGCTGAAAGACCATATTGCCAAAGAATAGAAACTTTGCCAGCATCGGACGCGCATCGTATTCAGAAACGGCAATAGCATCCCGGAACTCTTCGATTACTGTCCGATTGTTGTCCATTTCAAGCGTATGCTGGGAAAGGTAGCCGATCGATACACTGCTGCCAAGTTTGATTTCTCCTGCATCCGGTTCGCCTTTTCCAAGAATCATATTCAACAGCGTAGATTTCCCCGTGCCGTTCGAGCCGACAATCGCCACTCGTTCACCAAAACGGATATGCATGTTGACGTCTTGGAACAGCGTTCTTTCTCCAAACTCTTTCCAGACCTCTTCAACGCGCACCACATCTTTGCCGCTTCGCTCGGCCATCTGAAAACCAAGCGCCATCTGCTTTTTCGCGAGCACTGGCCGGTCAAGCAATTCGATGCGGGCAATTGCCTTTTCTATGCTCTTCGCTTGCCTGTGCATGCCGGCATTCGGCGGATTCGCGCGATTTGCCCATTCTTTCAACCGCTTCACCGTATCTTTCATTTTTTTGATCCTTTTCTGCTGGTCCTGATACTGTTGAAACTCGATCAATAATCGGGCTTCCCGCTCTTTGACGTAGGCCGAATAATTTCCTTTGTATTGAATGAGGTCTCCCTGATCCAATTCCCAAATGTGGGTGACGGCTTCATCCAGGAAATAGCGGTCATGCGACACGAGTACAATGGTGCCTTTGTAGTGGCTAATAAATGCACCGAGCCATTCAATCGCTTCTAAGTCCAGATGGTTCGTCGGTTCATCGAGAAGCAAAAGGTCCGGCTCTTGCAGCAGTAATTTTGCCAAACCGACTTTCGTCCGTTCGCCTCCGCTTAAATGGCCCCAAGCTTCAAATTTCAAAGCTTTGATCTTCAATCCATTCAACACTTGGTCAATGCGAGCTTCAATTTCATATCCTCCGCGTTGGATAAAATCCTCTTGAACTGTGCCGTAGCGGGCAAGCAAACGCTCCATTTCTTCCGGGGCAGCCGTGGCCATTTGCATTTCCATCGCTTCCAGTGTTCCCTGAATTCGGACAAGGTCAGAAAAAGCCGTCTTTAATAGGTCCGCAACCGTCCAATCATCCGGCTCCTCCGGTGACTGTTTTAACAATCCAATCCGGCAGCCTTTCTTCCAAGTGACTGAGCCTTCCGACGGCTGCAATTCTCCCGCCAATATATTTAATAGGGAGGTCTTCCCTTCCCCATTGCGTCCAACCAATCCGATTCGTTGGCCTTCCGCTATATCTCCCTTAATCTGGTTAAATAATTTTTGTGTCGCAAAATGGCACATAATTTGTTGGAATTGGCTAATAATCATCGTTCTCTCCCTTTCGTTCCGAGAGACGCGCGCATCATAAAAAGGCATGCGAAGACGCATGCCTTTTTACAAAATCCGTTTGCAGGCAGATGTCTCTCACTGGTTTATTTCACTTAGATGCAGTTGTCTGAAAAAAGACAGACTTATCCCGTACAGCTGCTAAAGTGAAAGTAACGCCATGCAGAATATAAAGATATTCTTGACATTCTGTCATGCGCTTACCAGTTTGATTCATCATACCCACCTCCTTCGTTTATTTCTCTTATCATAAGGGAAACGCAAAAATTCGTCAATAAAAAGTCAGAATCTTTATATTTTATGCGAAAATAAAAGGGTTTTTGGGCATAAATGCGAATTAGATAGGGAAAAGATTTTTAAGAACAAGTTGAGAGGAAGGCGGTGGAGACTTTGTCAATGTATTCGAGAATGGCTTTTGAAAACGACACAAAAAAAGTCGAAAAAGCATTGAAGAAGTACGAGGATAAAAAGAACGAAGCGCTCGTTTTGCTCGCTGAAATTGATATGTTCGAAAAAATGGATGATGTGAAGGATGCCGAACTGTGGAGAAGGCAGTCGCTGAAAGAAAAGCTGGTGACGGTCGAACGCCAGCGAAAAGAATTAAAAACCTTAATCACCTCCTATATTGATAAGCATGGCGACCAGGATTTGCAGCGCTATGCTGAATTATTGGCGGAACTGGAAAAAGACAAGCCGAAGTATTCGTAGCAAAAAGAGCGGATGGACCAAGTTACCGGCCTATCCGCTCTTTTGTTCGTTCCTTTTTGCTGCTTAGAGATTTCAGAATATCGCCTGTCCATCCGCGTTTTCGCAGGTACCAATACATGAAGAGTGTAGAGCCAATAATTAGTAGGATGGACGCTAAATAACTGTACTTCCATTTGAGCTCCGGCATATGGTCGAAATTCATCCCCCATAAAGCGCCAAACGCCATAACCGGTGTAAATAAAGTGGTCAGCACCGTCAGCGTTTTCATAATTTCATTTCCTCTGTAATTGGCGACAACATTCTCCATATCCACCATGTTGTTGATCTCGTCTTTATACGAATTGATAAGCATTTGGCAGCGGTCAATCCGCATAGATGTCCGGTTGAATTCGGCTCCCTCCATTACTTCCTTTCCGAACGTTTCAGGAATGGCCATTTTGATCTCCCGGAACCCGAGAATTAAATTTTTCCACAGCAAAATGCGGTGCCTCAGCGTTTCAATTTTGTTCAACGTGTCGCGGTCGTTCTTTTCCCGGATCTCCCATAGCAGATTGCGCAATTGCTCTTCGAATACATCGATTTTATGTAGGATGGAGCTAACCATATGCCCTAAAATGATCATCATCAGCTCAACGGCAGATGCGGCGGATTCCATCTGCTCAAGCAGCGGCTCTTTCCTTAAATCTTCGTCTGATTCAAAATCCAATTTGCTGGTCAGCAGAAAATCGTTGGACAAGAAAAAATGAAAAGCCTGGATGTCATGCTTTTTCTCAGCATTTTGGCGGTAAATAAGCGATCCCCATATGACCTCGGATCCCGGAACCGCCGTTTCCATATGCAAAATGTTGACCGTTAAGTTTTGGGAATCCTGGATCCAGCTTCGCATTTTATGGCTATTCGGCAAATGCTGTTGAAATTCTTCGTCCGTAATATTTCTTTCCTCTTTCCAAATGGCATGTTTGAAATGATATTGAGGCACTCAAACCCCTCCTTGGCATTTTCACTATATGAAAAAACAAGCCAGTTTCGGCTTGTTCAATCTTTTTCGCTCGTATGGTCTCTGTATTTTTCATTTGAATTTTCTTCGTATTCCAAGTCTCGGTCAGGCATCGGGTCTAGGGTTTTTTCATCTGGCATATTTCGGCGCGGTTCCACTTCCGGAAGCAATTCTTCCCCTTCATGGTCTTGCTTATCCTTTTTCATAACCATCCCTCCCTACTCCTGTAAATACCCCTTCCGTTGCTTTCTAATCCTCAATTAAGCGGGACGAATCCTGTCTCTTCTACTAGCTTTTGCCCTTCAGCTGACAGAATCCATTCCAGAAATGGCTCGACATTCGGATTTTCGCTGCCGGCAGTCACCGCATAAAATTCCGAAGCTAGCGGATAGTCGCCTGAGCGGATATTTTCGCGGCTTGGTTCAATGCCATCAATCGACAACAGCTTGATTTTATCGTTTTTGACCATTTCCGTGGAATAAAACCGGAACGTATAGCCCAGCGCGTTTTTATAGTTCCGATAGCTGGCCACTTCTTCAATAACGCCGCCCATCCCGCCCGTCAGGTCTTCCGTCTCAGGTTTTTCAATTTTCGCATCTCCCATAAATTTGATGAACATGGTTTGGCTGCCGCTGTCTTCCGGACGCTGGAACGGCCTGATTTCATGGTTCTTCCCGCCGACTTCTTTCCAACTTTCAATCTCCCCGGAATAGATGCCGCGAATCTCTTCAGTCGACAAATCATTTATTTTATTGCGGGAATTCACGAAGAACACGAAAGCTTCACGTCCAATCGGCGTTAACTTCAGCTCCACACCCGCTTCTTGCGCTTCCTGCAGCTGGCCGCTTGAAGGTTCTGCAGCGAAAATAATATCGGCATTCCCTTTAATGAGGCGGCTATAAGCAGAAGGAGTGGTCGTCGTAGCAACCGGCCCCCGGTAAGGCTCATACACCCCTTCTGGATAAGTCGCTTCAGCGAATGCGGCAAATAACGGATAAAGCGCCGTTGCACCGTCTAGAATTGGAAGTTCGCCTTCAATGGCAAACGAAGCTTTGCTGTCCAGCCTAGCCAGTTTCTCATTTCCTTGAAACGGTTCATAAACAAAAAGGTCCACTTCCGAATCGTTGACTTTCGCAAAGCTTTCTTTGTAGTAATAAGGGGCCGCAAACCCGATCCCTACAAGCATACATATCGCTATCCAGATCGCCGTTTTCTTGCCGTTGCGGCGTTCTAAGATATAGATAAGCAGTATCATCATCGAAACAAGGACCGCTCCTAAAGTTACGAGCAGCCCCTCTTCTGCGGTATTAAAGACGTATAAGCCGCCAAAAACAAAAACCGCCAACATGCCGGCAATGCCCAATAAAGTAATCAGTGTTTTTACAAAAGCGTTCATGCAATCTCCTAACATTCTTCGTATTTTGGCTATTGCCCAATCAACGATTCAAACAATTCCTGGTCGTCGGGATAAGCCATATCCAGTTCTGCCAGTCCAGCAATCGGTTTCCAGGCGACTTCCTGAATCCACGGATCGTTTTCATCTACGTGGATCTCACCTCCGATGATTTCCACTCGGAAATAATGCACTTCAAATAAGACAGCGGAATTCTCGTATTCGCCGTTTCTCACTTTCAGTTCTTCCTGGACCATAACCTGGAGTCCGGTTTCTTCAAAAAACTCCCGTTTGCAGCAGCCTTGGAGGCTTTCTCCTGCTTCGAGTCCTGCTGCCGGCACTGACCATCTTTTATCTTCATCAGGCGGCCCTTGGAGAACCAGCAAAACTTCTTGCTTGTCGTTTATACAGACGCCTGCTGCACCTTTCCAGTTCGCCATTTCCATTAAAACTCCTCCAATGCCCGTTTTTCCATTTCTTTCACAAACGATTCTTTGCCCTCGATATACCGTTCGATATCCGTCGGGTATTTCATGGCCAATTCCTTTTTTAAAGTACCATATTTTTCCGCTTCTTGGGGATGTTTTTTCAAATAATCCCGAAATGCTAAGTGGCGATAAATTTCACCGCTGCCGTTTTCGTAGATATGCATATGGTGAGTGCGTAAGTCGCCGCCTTTTTGAAAATACCTTCTGCCTTTCAATCCGTTTTCTCCTTTGCCTTCATAACCCAATAGCTCAAATTTGGGATTGAATCGATCAACCGTTTCAATGTTTTTTACAACCGGCAGCAAATCGATGACAGGTTTAGCCGCCAATCCTCTCACAGCTGTGCTGCCGATATGATGAACCGCTACACACTCCTCTCCCAAAATCCTCTTAATTTCTTCTGCTTCTTGCCGGAACAGCTCTTCCCATTCTTCTTGATAATCGCAAATCTCCACTTTTCGCATCTAAACATCCTCTCGCAGACAGTAAAAAGCGGCTTGCAGGCGCAAGCCGCTCTTCCTTCTTTATTATTGGGCAGCTTTAGACGCTTCCTGATCCAAAGTGATGCCGTGCGTCGCTTCCGGAAGCCCCAGGTCTGCCGAAAATCCATTGGCCCGGTAGAACGCATCGGCCATTGATGAGTCTGTGCGGACCACGATCTCTTTAAAATGGCCCCGCCCATAATTAATGATTTCTTTTAATAGTTCCGTGCCAATGCCTTGTCGCCTCGCACTCGGAGAAATGTAAAAGCGCCGGAGCCTCCCCACACTCTCTTTTGGCGAATACGGATCCCGGTTTAAACCGCCAATGGCAACCAAATGATCATGATGGTCCCATACACCATAGAGCACTTCGCCTTCTTGATTGAACGTATTGGTGCCATCTTCATACTGGCTGACGAGCCGTCTAAGAAAGCGATAGCCTTCGGCTTCACTTTCTTCCACCAGTTTTGAGACATCCACCGATTTCAAATCAGTTATTTGCTTTAAGTTCTTCGTCATGTCGCTCCTCCTCATCATGGTTTTGAATTGCCATTTCTTACGGATTCCAACATTTCTTTCACCTTGCTCTTTTAGTGTATAGAAAAAGCGCTGAACAATCCATAAAAGAGTGAATTTTCAAATAGGTTAAAAAGAAGCCTTGTATTTACAAGGCTCCTGTCTGCATTTATACCGCGGAAGATTCAATATCCGCTTTTTTGGCTTCCATTTTTTTGACGAGGTAAATGCTTGCTTCATAAAGGATCGCCATCGGAATCAACACCAGCAATTGGCTGATGAAATCCGGTGGGGTAATCAAAGCCGAGACTATGGCCAGCACAAGATAAGACCACCTTCTTACATTTTTCATCGATGTGGAAGTCAAAATTCCAATGGAAGATAAAAACAATGCCACAATCGGCAATTCAAATAATAACCCCAAAGGTACAGTGGTCATGATCAAGAAATGTACATATTCATTCGCTGAAATCATTACGGCAAAATTGGCCGCTCCAAGACCCACGAGGAATTGATAACTTAACGGATTCAAGATAAAGTAGCCGAATGCTACGCCGAGTATGAATAACAAGAGCATGACCGGTGAATACAAACCGAGAAATTTCGATTCTTCTTCTTTTAATCCCGGTTTTACGAACTGCCAAAGAAAATGGCTTAAAAACGGCAATGACAAACCGAGTGCCAAAGTGACAGAAATCGATGTATAGAATTTAATAATTTCCAGCGGGCCAAGAATTACAAGATCATGCCCTCTCACCACATACGGAAACCAAAAATTCAAAGTGGAAAAGACCAACAGCAGGAAGAACAGAAAAACAAAAGCACTTTTAATTAATTGCTTGCGTAATTCTCCCAGATGGTCCACCAAAGTTTCTACCGGTTCTTCAGAAGGCCCTTTTGGCGGTTCCGTCGGCGGCTCTGCTGCAGTTATTTCTGCAGCAGGGGCCTCTGGAATCTTCTCCGCAGGGATTTCTGGCTGTACCGCTTTTTTATGCAGCGGGCTGATTAATTTGCGTTCGCCATACGGATCCATTTAACCACCTTCAAATTTTTTCGGATTTTGTTTCTTCTTTCACTTCCGGTTTTTCGTCGTCATCCATAATGTCTTTTGCGGAACGTTTAAATTCAGACAGGGTTTTTCCGACTGCCCCACCGATTTCCGGCAATTTTCTCGGTCCAAATAAAATCAGAACAATCACCAAAATAATAATCAATCCTGGAACTCCAATTGATGCTAAGCCGCCCATAAGATGTCTCCTCCTTTTTCTTGCTTAAATAGTCTTTCAATCCGCTTTTCTTTTTAAACTAAGGATCCTCCATTTTTGCTGTAGTTGATGATTCCTTCTGCGCAGCGATAAGCTAGAGCGCCTACGGTTCCGGTCGGGTTGTAACCGCCGTTATGCGCAAAGTTCCCTGCTCCTACTACGAAGAGGTTTTCCATATCCCAATGCTGGAGGTAGTTGTTGACTACGCTCGTTTCAGGCTCTGCTCCCATAATCGTACCGCCGGTGTTATGGGTCGTCTGGTAAGGCACGATGTCGTAATCGGAAATCGGGCTTCCTCCTACTACCGTCTTCGCACCCATTTCCTGCATGATTTCTGCAGCCCGTTCTGATACGTATTTATGCATCGCCCGGTCCTGGTCGGTAAAGTTATACGTCATTTGCAGCAAAGGCACGCCATAAATGTCTTTATAGGTGCTGTCTAGAGATAAATAATTGTCACGGTGCGGCATGGAAGCACCCTGCCCGCCAATCGATAAAGATTTCAAGTAGTTTTCTATGGAAGCTTTCTTAAAATCGGCTCCCCATGACGGCGTATCCGGCGGAATAGGGTTGGTCAAAATTGGACGATTCCCGGTTTGGGTAATCGACAAACTCGCTCCATGGATAAAGTCCAAATCGCTATGGTCAAAGTTGTCGCCATTAAAATCATCAATGGTCATTCCTAACGCGCCAGCGCCCATGAAGACATTCATCTTCTCATCAAAGAAGCCGGATGCTCCTGGAAGGATTTGATAGCCATAGTTTTTGCCCAGCGTTCCTCTTCCAGTTTCCGGATCGTACATTTCGCCGATTTCTGATACCATGAGAAGTTTTGCATTGTTCAGCATGTAACTGGTCAATACCACCACTTCTGCCGGCTGGATAAATTCTTCGAAAGTAACGGTGTCAAAATAACGGACTCCTGTTACCCGGTCTCCCTCTTTCATGATTTCCACTACATTTGAATTAAATTTAATTTCATAATTCCCTGTATCTTTTGCCGTTGGGACAACCGTAATTTCCGGTGAAGTTTTCGCTCCGTACTCACAGCCGAAACGTTCACAGAAACCGCAGTATTGGCAAGCATTGATTTGCTGGCCATCCGGATTTTCATAAGCTTCAGATAAGTTTGCGGACGGCATCATAAACGGCGAATAGCCGAGATTAGTTGTTGCTGACTCAAACTTTTTCAATATCGGCGTCTTTTTCATTGGCGGAGTCGGGTAATCGCTTGAGCGTTTGCCAGCGAATGGATTTTTGTCTTCTCCGGAGATGCCTGCGGTCTTTTCAAAACGGTCAAAATAAGGCTCTAACTCATCATAAGTTATGCCCCAGTCTTGAATTGTGTATTCAGGAGGAAGTTTATTGGCTCCATATTTCTCATCTGTCATTGTTTTAATTTGGAAATCATACGGCAGAAACCGCCAGTTTTGGCCATTCCAGTGCGTACCAGATCCTCCAAGGCCTTCTCCGAGCAAAAATGAGCCCATTTGGCGCATAGGTAAGGCTTTTTGGTCCCGTCTATTGCGGAACGTAATCGTTTCTTTCGACAAATCCTGCATCAATTCATAACGGACCGCATAGCGGTATTCGTCATGGACAATCGCGAAATCTTCCGTTCCGCGTTCCCGCCCGCGTTCGAGGCCCACGACTTTCAGTCCTTCTTTTGCACATTCAGCAGCAACAATGCCGCCCGTCCAGCCTACTCCGACTGTTACGACGTCTACTTTATCCAAAGTTGTGACCATTGAGATTCCCCCTCCTTGTTAATGCTGCATACCGAGAGATTTCGGTTCGATTTCTACATATTCTTCGCTTTCAATTTGATTAATATAGGAAGCCTGATGCCCTGGGAAGCCTTTCATTTTCCAGCCTTCCATTCCTTCATTGCCTGAATAGATTGGATCTGCATAGGCTCCTTCAAGCGTCGCCATGCGCAGTAATTTAAAGAAAAACAAAGCCGAAACACCTTTCATTTCGATTTCATCTTCCTGGAACGCTGTTAAAATTTCATCCATCTGCTCTCCTTCAAGCTCTACGAAATCCGTTTCGAAGCGGCTTTGCGCTTCCTGCTGCATTAATTGCAGCCCTTGGCGGAACATTTCATTTCGCTTCAGGCGGCTCTGGTAGCCTTGCGTAGTTTGGCCTTCTTCAAACGGCCCTTGCATATATTCTTTTGAATTTTCGCCGTAGGCTCCTGCCAATTGCTTATCGATAAAATAAGGCACCCCGAGTCCAATGGCTCCTGGTCCAAGATCGTCTTCCGGAAAAATACGTTCTGTGGCATTTGCTAAAATTTGGAATTCAGCATCATTTTTAAAGAACATTAATCCCCTGACTCCGCCGGCTGACCCTTCCCCGTGCTGTTCCCCACTTGGGGCCGGTGCATTGGATGAAGCGTTGTTGTTGTTTGAATTCGCGCCAATAAGACCGCCGATAATTCCACCGCCGATAAGAGCTCCTGTCGCAATTCCTGAAGTCTTCAGAAAGTCGCGCCTTGAATAATTTTTAGTTTCTTTTGCCATTTTCCTTGCCCCCTTTTCATAAATTAAAAATAATGAATATTTTCGTATAATACCCTTTTGAAAAAAAAATACACGCATTGTGAGAAAAAAGTTTTGAATTTTTTAGAAAGAAACAGACTAAGCGGCTCTAATGCTGGCTTCCGCTCTTTTATTTTCCATAAAAAAAGGCCAAGGGAATGGTCACCTCGGCTTTGTAGCATGTACTATATTAGTTTAAGATTTTGATGTTGATCGATTTGCGTCCCCAGTCCAAAGCTCCGCTTTGAGTCGGGATGAAAACGTCGATTTTGTTTCCTTTGATTGCGCCGCCAGTATCGCCGGCAATTGCTTCTCCGTACCCTTCAACCCAAACTTTTGAACCAAGCGGGATGACAGTTGGATCTACGGCAATGACTTTTTGGTTCGGATTTGAACGAAGATCGATTCCTGTTGCAGTTACGCCAGAGCATCCTGCACAATAAGCTGTATAAGCTGTTGCTGAAACCGTCATTTCTTTACCAGATTGCTCTGATGCTGCAGGTGCTGCTGTTTTAGCAGGAGCTGCTTGAGATGCCGTTTTTGCCGGCGCTGCTTCTTGAGGTGCTTTCGGCACAGAAATTGGAGATCCGCCGCTGACTACTAATTTGTCGCCAGGATAAATCCAGTGTCCTGTAATTCCGTTCCAGCTCATTAGCGTATCAAGTGAAATACCATGGGCTTGTGCAATTTTGAATAGGGTGTCGCCACTTGCTACAGTGTATGTAGACTTTTCTTGTGACACTTCAACCTTTTCTTCTGATGCAACTTCAAGCTGCTGTTTTGGGTAAATGATGTCGGATGATAAATCGTTCCATCCTTTTAATTGTTCTACTGTAACGTTCTGCGCTTGTGAAATGCTCCACAGCGTGTCACCGGATTCTACTGTATAAGATGATTGAGCGCTAGCTTGGCTGGCTGCTCCTACACTTAATGCTGCAATTGCAGTTAGTGTAATGATTTGCTTCTTCATAAAATGAATTTCCTCCTTTTCACTAACAGGAGTCATCATACCACCTACAGATTTCAAGACAATGACAAACCGACAGATATAAAATAACAATTACGTTACGTCATCTTCTACTATATTACAATCTGTAATAAATCTGATTTCGCCAATGAAATAAGGATTTTATTTACATTTTTATGTTTTTCGTTTAAAAAACCGGCATTTTCAGCACAAAAAAAACGGAAGCTGCTCTGAGCCTCCGTTTTTTCTTATTTGAATACGCTTGTACTGTGAAGCGGCTGGATCTTCGATTTTGGATCCAAATACGCTTTTGCATTGTTGATCGCTGTTGGCGCTTCACCGAAGCCCACCGCAATCAGCTTCACTTTTCCTTCATACGTTGCGATATCTCCTGCTGCGTAGATTCCTGGAACACTGGTTTCCATTTTTGAATTTACGACCACGGAGTTTTTCTCCATTTCAAGGCCCCATTCTTTGATTGGCCCAAGTGAAGTGATATTGCCATAGTTGACGATGACGTGATCCACTTCGAGGCGTTCTTCGTTTCCTTCTTTGTCAATCAGCACCAATTCACGGACTTGCCCGTTCTCGCCGACCAATTCCTTGACGCCGTAAGGTTTTTTAATCTCAACTTTCGATTCCATCAACGTGTCAATGTTTGCCTCATGTGCAGTCATCTTGTCTCTGCGATGGCTTAAGGTAACATGGGAAGCAACATTTTCAAGCATCATCGCCCAGTCAACAGCCGAGTCTCCTCCGCCAAGGACGACCACTTTCTTGCCGCTGAACATCGTCAAATCTTTTACTCCGTAATGCAAAGACGTACCTTCAAATGCTTCAGAACCTTCAACACCCAATTTACGCGGTTGGAATGCCCCTACTCCAGCAGTCAAAAGAATAGCCTTCGTGTAATGCAGACCTTTATCTGTCTGGATCACAAAATGGTCATCTTGACGTTCAACCGTGGAAACCGTTTCTTCTAAACAAATGGAAGGATCTCCGTAATTTGCTTGGACAACTAGATTGTCTACTAGATCCTTCGCAAGGACTTTCGTAAATCCGCCAACATCATAAATAAATTTATCTGGGTATAATTCAGTCAGCTGTCCGCCCAATTGAGGCAAGCTGTCTAAAATTTTCACTTTCATTTTTCTCATGCCGCCATAAAAAGAAGCAAATAAGCCGGTTGGACCGCCGCCAATGATTGTTATATCAAAAATTTCACGCTCTTCCATTTCAACACTCCTAATCTACTCAATAATTATATCCTATCATATTGTCCCCTATTTCACGCAATCAGACTATTGATTGAAATTGAAAACGTTAAAGTCGGAGAATTTCGTTTATTAACTGCTTTTTAGGCGTTTATTGCGTACACTGGGTGGTAGAGTGTTGGAGAAAGGATGAGGGGCAATGGATTTAGGTTTAACGGATAAAGTAGCGGTAGTCATGGCTTCCAGCAAAGGGCTGGGAAAAGCTGCGGCTTTGGAGTTCGCGCAAGAAGGAGCGATTGTCATCATTTCGAGCCGGCATCGAAAAGAACTGGACATAACATGCCGAGAGATTAAACAGCAAAGCCCAGGTGCTTCCGTGCATACAAAAGTCTGCGACATGTCAAAAGAGAAGGACATCAGCGCTTTCTTCGACGCCATCCTGAGCGAGTTCGGCAAAATCGATATTCTCGTCAATAATACAGGCGGACCGAAAGCAGGCGGATTCAGCGATGTGACAGATGAGAACTGGTACGCCTCATTCGAACAAAATTTATTATCCTATATCCGCACCACCCGCGCTGTTCTTCCTTCTATGAAAGAGCAGCAATTCGGGCGCATCATCAATATCTCGTCTTCTTCGACGAAAGAAGTGCTGGACGGCTTGATCTTATCCAATACTTTCCGCGCAGGCATGGTGGGATTCGCAAAAACCTTGGCCCGTGAAGTGGCAAGCGACAATATCTTAGTCAACACCATCGGCCCCGGCCGGATAGAGACAGACCGGGTCACCGAACTGGATCAGCTGGAAGCCGACAAACAGCAGCTTCCGCTCGCAGAACTGACGAAACAAAAGGTAGCGGGCCTGCCGATCGGACGCTACGGACAACCGGCAGAATTTGCGAAAGTCGTGGTATTTCTTGCTTCCTCCGCCAATACGTATATGACCGGGCAATCGTTGGTCGTGGAAGGCGGCTTGCTGAAAGCACTTTAAACGGCAAATGATTATACAGCCAACCGAAAAATCGATATACTGGAAAATGAACCAATTAAAAAGGAGATGTTTTTAATGGCTAAAAAAGGTCACATCCACATGGAAAACGGCGAAATCATCAATTTCGAACTTTTCCCAAATGAAGCACCAAACACTGTAGCAAACTTCGAGCAGCTTGCAAACTCAGGTTTCTATAATGACGTAACATTCCACCGCGTAATTCCTGGCTTCGTAAGCCAAGGCGGCGACCCAACCGGCACGGGTGCTGGCGGCAGCGGCAAAACAATCAAATGCGAAACTGAAGGCAACCCGCATAAGCATGAAGCAGGCAGCCTGTCGATGGCTCATGCCGGCAAAGACACTGGATCTAGCCAGTTCTTTATCGTCCATGAACCACAGCCGCATCTTGACGGCGTCCACACAGTCTTCGGAAAAGTTGACGAAGCTGGCGTGAAAATCGCACGCGCAATGAAAAACGGCGACAAAATGACGAAAGTCCACGTATTCGACGAAGAATAAGAGTGCGAATGGCCCGGCTTGAATAATCAAGCCGGGCTTTTTTATGATTTTTTCTAGATACGCACAGTTATCCCGCAAATACGTATAGAAGCCAGCCGAGAATACGCCCCAATGCTGACAAAATACGCTTCTAACCGAAAAACTCCATAAAAAAACACGCACAAGGCGTGTTTTCTATAATACTTTGCTTAAGAATGATTTTGTCCGCTCATGCTGCGGATTGCCAAATAATTCACTTGGCACATTTTCTTCAACGATATAGCCGCCGTCGATAAACATGACACGGTCGCCCACTTCACGTGCGAACCCCATTTCATGCGTTACAACGACCATCGTCATCCCTTCTACCGCCAATTGCTTCATAACGTCCAACACATCCCCGACCATTTCCGGATCGAGTGCAGAAGTCGGCTCATCGAAAAGCATGATTTTCGGATCCATTGCCAGCGCCCGGGCGATCGCCACCCGCTGTTTCTGTCCGCCGGATAGTTGGCCTGGATAGACATTCGCCTTTTCACGCAAACCGACTTTGTCCAATAGCTCATACGCTTTTTCCGTAATTGCTTTTTTATCATTCTTCTTTAATTTCATCGGTGCCAATGTGACGTTTTCCAATACACTTTTATGCGGAAACAAATTAAATTGCTGGAACACCATTCCCACATCCTGGCGAATTTTGTTGATATCATTTTTAGGTTCGGTGATATCCACGCCTTCAATATACACGTGGCCCCCGGTAATATCTTCTAAACGGTTCAAGCACCGGAGAAACGTACTTTTTCCTGATCCAGACGGACCGATTACGCATACCACTTCTTTTTCTTCGATCACCGTGCTGATATCCTTCAAAACTTCCAGCTTGCCGAATGATTTTTTTAAGTTCTCTACTCTGATCATTGTCATCGCAATACAAACTTCCTTTCTACAAAACTAGCCAGCAATGAAAGCAAGTAAATGACCACAAAATAAATGACACCGACAATCAAATACACATTAAACGCATCAAATGTGGCACTGGCTTGAATCCGTCCTTCTTGCGTCAAATCCGCAATTCCGATGACCGACAAGAGCGACGTGTCTTTCAATGAAATGATGGCTTGGTTCGTAATGGTTGGCAGCATTCTTCTAAATGCCTGCGGCAAAACGATAAAGCGCATGTTTTGCGTAGCATTCAGCCCGAGCGAACGCGCCGCTTCCGTCTGTCCTTTGTCAATTGACTGGATGCCTGCTCGAATAATTTCCGAGAAATAGGCTCCGGCATTGATGGCTACAGTTACAATCCCCGCAGTCGTATTGTCCATTGAGAAAATCTGAAGGGAATTCAATCCAAAATAAATGAAGAACAACTGAACGATGAACGGCGTTCCCCGAATGGCATCAACGAAGATTTTTGCGATCCAGTTCAAGATTTTAATCGGGGCGAGCCTTAATAATGCGACAAGCAAACCGATTAAGAACCCAAGAATAATGGCAATTACAAAGATATAAAGCGTGACTTGCAAGCCTTCCATTAAATAGGGAAAGGCATTTCTAATCGTATCCATCAACACATCTCCTTTGTAAGAAAAGCGCAAGCGCCCATCCAGCCTCAAACAGCTTAAGGTTTCGAGGACCGGGCGCTAGAGTCTAGACACCGAATGCGCAAATCATTTTTCTATGCTGTACAAAAAATGCAGCGCACAATTGCGCGCTGCAATCCATTCTTATTCTGCGATGTACTTGCCAAGAATTTCATCGTATTCTCCGCTGTCGCGCAATTCTTGAAGACCTGCATTGATTTGTTCCAACACATCGGCGTTTTCGCCTTTTAATACAGCGATTCCGTATTGGTCACCATTTAGGCGTTCTCCAACCGTTTTCAAGTCTAATCCACTTTCAGAAATCGCATAGGCGATAACCGGATAATCCTCAATTAAAACATCAGCATTGCCATTTGAAACTTCCTGGAACATTGACGGGCTGTCTTCAAACTGGGAAACCGTGAAGCCGTATTCGCCTTCGTTTGCTCTCGCAAATTCCGCTCCAGTCGTTCCGCTTTTAACTGCTACTGTTTTGCCTTGTAGATCTTCTAACGTTTCAATTTCCGTATTGTCTGAAGAAACGACCAAAGTTAGCCCTGCATCAAAATATGGATCTGAGAAATCCACCACATTTTTACGTTCATCTGTAATACTCATCCCCGCGATTGCAATATCCAATTGGCCTGCTTGCAATGCCGGAATAATGCCGCTGAAATCCATTGGGCTGAATTCGATCTCAAAACCTTGGTTTTCGGCAATCGCTGTAATCAAATCGATGTCGATTCCAGTGTATTCGCCGTCTTCTTCAAACTCAAATGGTGGGTATGTAGTATCGATACCAACTGTATACTTTGCACCTTCGCTTCCGCCGTCTCCCGACGAACTGCCTGAGTTATCAGCTGCGTCGTCTGAACCGCAGGCCGCGATAATTAGCATGACTGCCATAAGAAGCATGAATAAACTGATCTTTTTCAATTCATTTCCCCCTTAATATAAATGAGATTCATCTCTTCAACAATATATCATAATTTTCAGCAAATCAGAACCTTCAAAATAAAAAAAAGACAACCAATTCCTTAGTTGTCTAGTTCTTTTCAGCTACTTCTTTTGAAATTTGACGTTTTTTTCTAAGCCGAATAAATAAACGGAAGTTATGAACTACTGTTTTTAATACGGCGTATAATGGAATGGCAATTAAGATTCCGACAAAACCGTAAAGTGCTGCGGCAATAAGCAGCAACAGGATGATCGTCAAGGGGTGAATATTCAACCGGCTTCCCATGATATTCGGCGTCACCAAGTTTCCTTCCAATTGCTGGACCACTAAAAGCACAACGAGAACTTTTACGGCCATCAACGGCTCTCCGCTCATCAAGGCGACAAATATAGCCGGGATAATGCCGATCAATGGGCCTAAAAAGGGGACAATAATCAAGAACATCGCAAAGACTGCCAGCGTAAAGGCATAATCGAGGCCAATGATGATATAGCCGATATACATCAACACCCCAACCGTAAATGCGACAATGGCTTGTCCGACAATGTAATCGGAAAGGGTCTGGTCAAGATCCCGCAACAGCTTCCTTCCCTCAAGCCGATGTTCTTCAGGAAGGTATTTCATTAAATGAGGATTTAATTTTTCATCATCCTTCAATAGAAAGAACAGGATGAACGGCACTACGATCAAGACAACGGCTACGTTCATCAACATCCCCAGAATCCCCATCACATTTTCCAGCAAGCCGTCCGATAAATCTTCCGTGTAGGAAGTCAAATAATTTTTCAATTCCGTCCCACTTACTCCAGCAAATTCAAATTTAGAAACAGCTTGGCCGGAATCTGTTGTCACTTCCTCAATTGTTTCGGGTGCCAGCTCAGCGAGGCTTGTCACTTGGCCTTTCAATAGCGGCCCCAAGAAATAAGTGATGGAAATTAATATAATGGCGATCAATGAGAAGATAAGGGCAATTCCTGCGAGTTTTGGTATGTAGCGCGTCAGCAGCTTCAATAATGGACGCAGAATATAATACAGAAGGCCAGCAATCACGATTGGCGCAAATACCGTCGCAATAATCACTTTGAATGGCCAAAAAGCGTAGTCGATCTTTCCTAAAAAGAATAGAATAATAACAATTAATAGCGTTCCGGTCGCATATTCAAAAAATGGTTTTTTAATCCACATGGAACCTCCTCCTTCCTTTTTCAATTTAAAAATTCCAGCAAAAAAGAGCGAAAGCAAGAGTTGCCTCCGCCTTCACTCTTTTGCCGGAATTGTTTATTCTTCTTCAAGTTCTTTCATTTCTCTATGAGTTTGCGGGAATCCGTTTGCCTGCCATTCATCACGGTAAGCGGAATCCAATTGGGTCAAGCCTTTTTCAGCTGGGTCCAGATCGGCTTCAACACTTTCCCGGCGGTCTACTTCTACGCTGTTGCGCATGTCCGAGTCTTCTTGAACCTTTACGCTATTTTTTTCCTGATACGCTTTAAAAACAAAAATTCCTGCAGCTGCTGCTAAGGCGCTGCCGATGACTGTATTCATAGTAGATTTTTTCATGTATACCCCTCCAAATAGAAACTGATAGACTGTCTTCTATTCTGTATACCCTTAAAACTACTTTTTAACTACTCATTGAAAAGATTTTTTGGCGCCATTTATTCTTTTAGCTCCTGCGCCTGTTTGCAACCGCCGTTTGCCGAATGAATACCACGCGGCCCTTCCTGTTTTTGCTCGTTCTTTCTTTTAATGGACACTTCATACAATCATTGCCTGCAGCTAACTTTGTAGTATGGCTGTTGCAGGGGAATGAAATGGAAAGGCAATGCTTAAGCTTCCTGCTCATGCTTAGCTTGTTCTTTTTTGAGCTCAGGCCATTGTTCAAGAAACTTTTGCGCGACGCCTTTTGTGGAAGCTGGATTCTGGCCTGTAATCAGCCTGCCGGACTGCAGCACGCAAGCGGCCATTGGAAACGTGCTCTGTTTGTATAAAGTGCCCCGATCTTTCAATGCCTGCTCCAAAGAAAAAGGAATATGCTTATATAACCCCATTAACTTTTCTTCCTTATCGGAAAACCCCGTAACGACATGCCCTGATAAAAGATATCTTCCGTCTGACAGCTTGACGTTCTGCAAACCGCTCGGCCCGTGGCATACGGCTAAAACCATTCCGCCATTTTCATAAATTGTTTTCGTAATTTCCTGCAACTCGCTGTTATCTGGAAAATCCCACATTGTTCCATGCCCTCCGGCAAAATAAATGGCGGCGTAATCCTGTGCATCGATATCCTCGGGGGCGAATGGATTTTTTATTTTGTCCATCAACTCGTCGTTCATATAGTAAGCACGCGTTTTCTTATTTGTCAGGACTGCCATCAAGCTTCTTGGATCCAGAGGAACTCGCTTTCGCGATGTACTAATAATGTCCACTTCAAAATCATTTTTCACTTCATGGTAAAAATCCGTCAATTCCCTCAGCCATAATCCGGTCTTTTTGCCTCCTGTTCCAAGGGCTGCATGATTGGTGACTGCAATCAATAGTTTTTCCATCGTGATCCCCTTTCCTGCTTCGTTCTTTTTCTTCGTATTCCCTTTCCCAAATGAAGAAAAACGTCCACCCATCGTACGTTTCTTCCGCTGCCAAGTTTGCCTGCAAGAGATTCTAAAAGCATTCTCGTCAGCTCTTATTAAACACTTTTATTGTCAGAAAATACAGTCTTTTTATATATTTTCGCCTTTATTTATGATAAAATTACAGTAACTAGGGAGGGATTAAAGATGAAAACGCTTTTGTCGTTTGCAGCATCCATCATCCTTGCATTCAGTATGTTTTCTCTTCCCGCTTCCGCTGTTGTCACGTTTGATGATGTTCCGGCAACCCATGGATTCGCCTTTGAGATCATCTATCTCCACGAACAAGGAATTGTGTCCGGCTACGAGGACGGAACATTCCGGCCCAATGCCACAGTAAGCCGCGCCCAAGCCACTGTGATGATCGGACGTGCACTCGAATTGGATGGCAAACAGCGCAAAACGCCATTTAAAGATGTAAGTGCCGGCCACCCAGCTTCCGGCTACATCGATTCTGCAGTTAAAGAAGGCATCGCCTTCGGCTTTCCGGACAATACGTTCCGCCCGAACGGTCAATTGAACCGTGGCCAGGCAGCGATGTTCCTTGACCGGGCCTTCGATTTCCCAGCGGCTCCGCCATCCGGCTTTTTGGATATGGGACCGAATACCGTTTCCAATGAAGCAGTAGCCAGACTTGCCCATCAAGGCGTCGCAAAAGGTTTTCCGGACAACCGGTTCCGGCCGTCAAGCCCTGTCACGCGCGCCCAATTCGCAGCGTTCCTTGCACGGGCAATTGAACCCACTTTCATTGAAGACAAACGTGAATTGCTTGCAGCCGCTAATGAGATTTTAGGGGCATTGCAGGAAAAGAATTTTGTTGAAGTTTCCAAGTACGTCAGCTCTTCCAAAGGATTGGCCTTCTGCCCATATAGCGGCGGATGCCTGGATGGCAATGGACAGACATTCTCCAAAAGCCAAGTAAGCGCTTTTATGGCAGACCAGAAAGAATATCTATGGGGCTATGAAGACGGCAGCGGATTTCCCATCGAGTTAACGCCGGCTGCGTATTATGATGAATATTTGATGGACGCCGACTATGAGGAAAAAGAACGCTACGGACGGACAGAGCAGCCGATGACGAGAGAGCAGATTGCACGACGCTTCCCAAATGCGGCCGTTGTTGAATTCTATAATCCCGGCACAGCACAATTCGAGTACATGGACTGGCAAAACTTAAACATGGTCTTTGAAAAAAACAGCGAAGGTGAATGGATTTTGATCGCAATTGTGAACAATCGCTGGACCATCTGACAGTTGACGAAGAGAACAAAAAAAGGCCCCAGGAATCAGATTCCCGGGGCCTTTCGTTATTCAGAAGCAATTGTTTTGAAGAGTTCCACTAAACTTTGCTGGAATTTTTCATTGTCTTCGGGCTTGCGTTTTTTCGGGCCTTTCATGCGCCCGCCGCTTTGCCGGATTTTTTTGGCAACATGGCGGCCGTGGAGCAATTGATCAATATTTTCCGAAGAATAGATTCGGCCGTTCTGGTCAATCGGATATCCTTGCTTGGCAAGGACCATGGCAGCTAGCCCATAATCCTGCGTTACGACGACATCGCCTTTTTTTACACGGTTGACTAAGACAAAATCGACTGCATCCGCACCTTTGGATACCGTAATCGTTTCCGCTCCTTCGCGCTGCATTATATGGGAAGTATCGCAGATCAGCAGCACCGGCAGGTCGAATTTTCTCGACAAAGCGATGGTCAAATCTACAACCGGGCAGCCGTCCGCATCGATCAATACTTTCGTCATCGCGATTTCCTCCGTTCCACCAGATCATCCACTAATTTTTCAGCTGCCCTTTTGTATAAATTGCTTGTATGCACCAGAGAGGCAATTAATAAAACCTGTTCCAATTCGTTCGGATCTTCTATGGCAGCCCCTTCTTTTTCGGCCAATTCTGCTTGGCGGCCAAGCCCTTCTTTAAAAGAGGCAATGCTGCCTTGTTGAATATGCAAATAACTTTCATAGAAGCTTTCTAAATTCAGCTGCTCCTTTTCCGCCCGTTCATTCAACCCATCCAATACTTGCTTCACATCATTTATCGATAAGACGCTTTTCATCTGGTAGATCAAGTGGATCAGCATAATGTGGTTGCGCGAATACTTTTTGTTCTGAACAGGGTAAAACAATTTTCCTTTTGCATAGTTATTGATCATCGTCTTCGTCAGAATTTTTTCTGCGCCGGTTCTTTTCGTTTCTTCAAAACTCGTTTCAAACAATTGAATGACTTGATCGATATATAAGTCAATTTTGGGTATATCTTCTAGAAGGATCGTTTTTTCAAGCGCCAAATCCTCTGTCAGCTTTTTTATATCCGCCACATTTTCACCTTCACCCTGTCAGTTATTACTGTTTATTCTACATGATTATTCAAAATCCTCCAAGCTTGACCACCGAATTAAATAAGAGTATTATCTTAAGTAGTTTCAATAACTACGTATAACAAGGAGCATATATTAATGAGAACTTACATAAGAGAACCATTCAATGCCTTCTCCCACCTTCTGGGCGCTGTGTTGTCTTTTATTGCTTTACTGGCCATGGTGATTAAAGCGGCTTATGGCCAGGCCCCAGCTTCGCATCTCAGCTCTGTCATTATTTTCGGCGTGAGTTTGATCTGCCTTTATTCGGCTTCAGCAATTTACCATAGCGCGCTTGCAATGCCATCCACCATTGCATTTCTCCGGAAATTGGACCATTCCATGATTTTCGCTTTGATCGCTGGATCGTATGCTCCTTTTTGCTTGATTGCGCTTAACGGCAAGCTCGGCATCATCTTGTTTGCAATCGTTGCGGGCCTTGGTATCAGCGGGATTTTCTTTAAAATGGTATGGTTCCATTCGCCGCGCTGGTTGTCTACCGCCATCTATATTGCCATGGGATGGATTATCATCTTTGCGGTCGTCCCTTTAGCAGACAGTTTATCTGTACCGGGCTTGTCATTGCTCGTCAGCGGCGGCCTTCTTTACACAGTTGGAGGCATTATCTATGGAATGAAACCGGATTTCCTGTCATCCAAGCATTTGGGCTTCCATGAAATTTTTCATCTTTTCATTTTGGCCGGCAGCCTTTGCCATTTCCTTTCTGTGTACTTCTATGTTTTATAAAGAAATGCCTTTTCTTCAAAGTTGGAGAAAGGGCATTTTCTCATCCTCCCTGTTTTCTCTCCGATTAAATGATATGATTATTCTAATAATTCATGAGGAGGAGAACCGATGGAACAATTCGATTTAAATGATCAGCGATTAGCCGACACCTTATTTGAAGCATACATACAGAACAAACCACTTTCTAAAGACCAGATTCCCGCTTTTCTGGAAAAAGAAAAAGCATATGGCATTCAACATGCCTTAACGGCGAAAAAAGCCGAAGCAGCCAATGAAGAATTGAAAGGCTATAAAATCAGTTTGACGAGCAAGGAAACACAGGAACTTTTTAATTCTGAAACCCCTCTGTACGGGGCTTTGACCTCTCCTGCGATTTCCGGCGGCACCATTGAACTTACTGCGATGAGCTCCCCTTTAATTGAACTCGAATTGATTTTCATTGCACAGGAGGATTTGTCTGCAGAAGATAGCGTAGAAGCCATTCTTCAAAAGACTTTGGTTGCCCCAGGAATCGAAGTTCCGGATTCCCGTTTTGAAGATTGGTTTCCGCATCTTTCGCTTGGCCAAGTCATCGCCGACAGTGCCGTGGCAGGAAAAATTGTGATCGGCAAGCCGAAAGAAGGCGTCCAATTTGATGACTTGGACGATATTCAAGGCCGTTTAACATTCAATGGCGAGGAAATCGCTTCAGATTCCTCGAAAGCCGTGCTAGAACATCCCGTTTATGCAGTCAAATGGCTGGCTGAAGAATTGGCTAAGCACGGGTTAGCGATCAAAAAAGGCATGGCGATTTCTTCCGGTACGTTCATCTTGCCAAAAAAGCTTGAAAAAGGCCTTTATACCGCAAGCTATGAAGGAATCGGAGAAGTCTCCTTAAAAGTGATTTAAGCTTTGCTTTCTCTACTATCTAAAAAAGGCGTCCTGCTTCGCAGGACGCCTTTTTGTTTAGTTTATTCAACTGCCTGCTTGTGGCCTTTCATAATCCACACGTAGTAAAGGGCGATTAACAGGACCATAACGGCAAGCATTAAATACAGATTTGCGTAGCCGAGTGAGACGGCAATAATGCCAAGCGATGCTGTACCGATGGCCATACCCGTATCATAGAAAGCGAAAAATGTGCCTGTCGCATAGCCGCTTCGGTGCTTATCCGCTGATTGGATGGCAAGCGTCTGAAAGCTTGGCAGCAAAGTGCCGTAGCCAAGGCCGACTAACGCACCTGATAAGAGGAGCATCCAAGGCGATTGCGTAATACTCAATGAAAACAGCCCGATGGCAAACATGATGCAAGAAGGAACGATAACGATATGCGGTCCTCTTGAGTCGAATATCCGCCCGCTGAATGGCCGCACCACCAGCATGGCGATTGCATAAACTAAGAAGAAATAGCTGGCCGTTTTCAGCAATCCTAATGATTCCGCGTAAACAGAGATGAAAGAAACAATGCTTGCATACACAAAGGAAACAAAAAATCCAACGCTTGCGATAGGCATCGCCTTTGTTTCAAGAAAGTCATGCAAAGACAGTTTGCGTTTTCCTTCGCGCAGCACCGGTGCCGTTTCTTCCACCCGAACCGCTAAAGCACAGAAAAAGCCGATCACCATGATGACGCTAAAAATAATAAAGATGGATCTTGCTGCCATGAAAGGCTGCAGCGTTAACGCAATGAAAGGGCCTGCGACAATCGCAATGTTCATTGCAATGCCGTAATAGCCAAGCCCTTCCCCGCGCCGTTCCGGCGGGACAATATCGGCAGCGATGGCTCCCCCAACCGTCGTCATCAAACTGAACCAAATCCCATGGAAAAACCGCAGTCCCAATAAGAGTGCAAAATCATCTACAACCACATAGAAAATAGTGCTGACTGCGAACATCAGCACACTGAGGGTCAAAATCCTTCTTTTTCCGTACTTCTCCAAGATCATTCCGGCAAAGAAGCGCATGATAATAGCAGAAACCAGGAATACGGAGACCGCCATCCCGCCTTGGCTCGCTGTCCCGCCAAGCTCGTTCATGACGTAAATTGGCAGGAACGTCAGCAATGCATAAAATACGGTAAAAATAAAAAATGTACTAATGGAGATATTGATAAAACTTCTTGTCCAAATTGGTCTTTTTTCAGTCATTGCTTCCATCCTTTTCATATTCTGCTGCATTTCCTATTTTCTTCAATAACTCGATCAGCTGCGCTTGTTCACCTTCTGAGAGCAGCGAAAGCAGCCGCTCTTCCACTTCCAAAATGCGCTTTTCAATTTTAGGAACTGTATTTTTTGCGCGGTCCGATAAAAATACGATACGTTCCCGCTTATCAGCGCCTTCTTTCCGTTCAACCCAACCGCTTTCTTCAAGCCTTGCTACGGTCCTGGTGATGGTCGGAGCTTCCACATTCAAATATTGCCAAATTTCCTTTTGCGTCATAGAACCAAATTGCTTGATACAAAAAAGGATTGACCATTGGGCACTGTATAAATCGAACTCTTTAAGTGCTTCATTCACTTCTTTCACAGAAAGCCGAGATTTTTGATGAATTTCATGGAACAGTAATTTTTGCATCGTCATCCGCCCTTAAATTACTTACTTAGGTAAGTATATATGAATTCTGTGCTTTTGTATAGAGAACAAAACAAAGCCTTTCCTCGCAGAAGTGCAGGAAAGGCTTTGTTCAACACGCTATTATTAAATAATGATCCCTTGTTTTTTTGCGTCAAACATCAGTTCATCACGGAATTTCGGATGCGCAATTGAAATGAGGCGCTTCGCCCGTTCTGAAATGGAGACGCCGTGCAAGCGGGCCATCCCGTATTCCGTCACGATGTTATCTACATCATTTTTGCCTGTAGTGACGATCGATCCCGGAGTCAATTGAAGGTTAATGCGGGAAATCTCATCGTTCTTCGCGGTCGACGTCATGCAAATATAGCCTTTGCCGTTCTCGGCAAAACGGACACCGCGGGCAAAGTCGATTTGGCCGCCGCTTGAAGAATAGTATTTGCCGCCAACGGTTTCAGATGCACATTGGCCAAACAAGTCGACTTCCGTTGTAGCATTGATGGAAACGATGTTCTTTTCCAAGGCAATTTCCCGCGGATCGTTGACAATGCTTACCGGCAAGAATTCGACAACCGGGTTGTCGTCGATGAAATCATACAGTTTCTTAGAACCGTATGCAAAAGTCGCGACGATTTTTCCGGGATTTGTGAATTTGCGGGTGCCGTCTACGGCTCCCGCTTCTACCAAATCCACAATGCCGTCTGGCAGCATTTCGGTATGGATGCCCAGATGGCGGTGGTCTTTCAGCATGCTGATGACGGCATTCGGAACAGAACCGATGCCAATCTGCAGCGTATCGCCGTCTTCGATGTCTTCAATAACGGAAGAAGCGATCAAAAGATCTTTATCTCCAATCGGCGACGCTTTTTCTTCAGTCAATGGCGCGTTATGTTCCACATACCCCGCAATTTGGCTAATATGGATTTGGTTGCGCCCATAAGTTCTCGGCATCTGGTCATTCACTTCGACAATGAACGGAACTTTTCCAACAAATTCAGAAACATAGTCGGCTTGCGTGCCCATTGTGAAAAACCCGTGCTCGTCCATTGGCGACACGACTGTCATCATCATCGACATCTTGGTCACTTTTTGCAGCATGCGCGGGACTTCATGGAAGTTATTCGGCACAAGCTCCATTTTTGCCTGTTGATAGACCTTCCGTGTAGCGCCGCTCAAAAAATAAGAAACGTGCTTGAGCCCTTCGTACGCGCCTTCAATGTAAGGGCGGTTGCGAAGGGCCAGCATTTGATGGATTTTCACGCCTTGCAGCTGGTCTGCGTGTTCTTCCAATATATCAAGCAATTGGATCGGTTCGCCGTTTGCGATCGGAATGATGATATCTGCCCCTTGATCGATTAAGCCAACCACTTCTTGTGCACTCAATTTTCTAGTCATTTATTGGTTCACTCCCGACTGTCTGGATGTCTAAATTTTATCACATTTCCTTTGGCGCTCCATAAAAGCAAAATAGCCATTCTATTCAAAAAAAGACCGTCATTTTTGATGACGGTCCCGTTTTGAAAGTGTGAAAATAAGCCCTGCAATTCCAAAGAGGGCGAGCAATGCCCAAAGGATTAAAACGATAATGGAACCCATTCCATAATCTCCGCTTGAGTTCGCATATATTTGCAGAACAAAGAAAGCGATGCTGATAAGCGCGATAACCGCAAAATAGATAATCCGTGTTTTAACCGTGAAATTTTTCATAGCGATGCTCCTTCATGTATCGTGTCGTCGTTCCAAATGCACTTTCGTCGAGACTAATGCCGCCAACAAGAAAAGTTCAAATGCATTGGTTGCTGCTGAGCTCTCTACTGGGATGGGAACTGCGCTGCCGATCGTCATCACTACCGCTCCCACCAGCATCCATTTCCATCCACGCCTTTTCCAAAGAATCGCTCCTGCTGCAAGAAGCACGACAGAAACCAGCAATACCATAATAGGCGGGCCGGATGCCGGATCGGCAGACACATAGCGCAAAACGCCGTATTCTTTTTCAATCATGAGCTCCATGCCTATCGTTTCCAGCAGCAGTTCAGCAATAATCAAAGCGGCAGTATAGAAAATCGCTGCGATGCCGACAATCCTCTTTCTGCTCCATTCTACTCCAGCTTCATGCAAGGCACCATAAGAAAACAACACTAAAGCAGGCGTCAAGAAAGCATGGCTCCAAAAACGCAGCAAGCTCAAGTTTTCAAGAAGCGGGCCTTCGCCGATGAATTTTCCAAGGGCGATCATGCCATTGTCATAGATTAGCCCAAGCAGGACGAGATAGATGAATGACATGAAATTCCACGAACGCTGCCGCCGGAGTCCCCCTATCACAAGCCCCATATAAGCAGCTGTAAATAAAAAATAGAGAAGGGTATCCATATGCACCTTCCTTCCGAAAAGTGGGTGTTACTTTACCATTCACTAAACGGAAGGCCTTTAAACAATGGATGCTTTTGGCCCCTCCTCTATGCTGTTTTATTTCAGGACGAACTTCGTTTGGCTGAATCCTTCTTTCGATTTCTTCACTTCCAGAATAGCAGGGATCGCCGCTTTTAGTTCCTGGACGTGTGAAATGACGCCGATCATTCGGCCTGACTTCTGCAAATCGATCAGCGTGTCGATCGATTTGTTCAATGACTCGTCATCCAGCGAACCGAAACCTTCATCGATGAACATCGTATCGATGGCGACATTGCCTTGGAAACTTTGGATAACATCTGCCATGCCGAGCGCCAGGCAAAGCGAAGCATTGAATTTTTCGCCGCCGGATAAAGTTTTCACGTCGCGTGTTTGCCCCGTATAGGCATCATAAACGTCCAACCCGAGGCCGCTCTGTTTGCCTCTTGCTTCTTGGCGGTCGCTCCGGATCAAGTAAAACTGGCCATTGGATAGGTTCTTCAGTCGTTCATTCGCTGAATGGATAATCTGTTCCAAGTATTCAATCTGCAAATAGCGTTCAAATGAAATCTTCAGCTGATTCTGTCCACGGACCATATCATACAAATCAGCGACCCGGTTCATCTGCTTTTCCATTTCAGCGGCTTGCCTAGAAGCTTTGGAAATGTTGTCCGACAGCTGACTGATCTGGAGCCGGCATTCTTTCGCACGGTTCCACGTGGCCAAGGAGTCTTCATAGGCTTGCTTCAAGTGGGCGAGTTCCGCTTCCATTCCTGGCAAATCCGCTTTCGCTTTTCCGTCGAGTGCTTCCTGCAATTCCTTCACTTGCTCGCGCAATGTATAATGGCTTTGCTTGAATTCCTGAATTTCATTCTTTAACGCCGTTTGCTGCTGGTCAGATAATTTCGCTTGCTGGTACGCTTCCGCTGATTCGAAATCCGATTTCTGCAGCGCTTCTTTAAATTGCTGTTCGGCTTTTTCTTTTTTCAATCGAATTTCTTCTGCCGCTTCTTTCGTGTGCTTGGCAGTGATCACAGCCGTTGCCTGCCGTTCTTTCGCTTCCTGCAACTGCTGCTGCACTTTTTTCCAGGCCTCCGCCAGTTCGGTTTTCAAGGATTTCACGGTGCGTATTTTCTTTTCCAGAATCTCTAAATGCTGCAGGCCTTCCGGAATCGCCAATAGGCTTTGTTCAAACACAGCAGCGGCTGTCTGGAAAGATGCAGCCAATTGCTGCGCTTTTTCTGCAGCTGCATTTTTGCCGGCTTCTAAAGCTTCCACTTTTTCTGTTTGGAGATTCAGTTGTTCTTTCAGGAAACGAAGCTGCTTTTTATCGGCGGACAAGGCTGCTACTTCCAGCTCCAATGCTCTTCTTTCTTTCTCCGCTCCCTCATATGCAGAAGCTGCATCTTCCGCCAGTTCTCCAAACTGGGCTGCAATGCCCTTTTTCAAAGTTAATTGTTCTTCCAAGGCATTCAATTTGGCGGCCGCATTTCGGTATTCTCCGTCTGCTTGGCTGAATTCCGCTTTTGCCGCTTCCAGCTCTTCTTTCGTAACTGCCGAGTGATGGGCTGCTGAAGATTTCTGCGGATGTTCGGTGCTTCCGCACACCGGGCAAGCTTCCCCATCATGCAAAGAAGCCGCTAAAATTTGTGCTTGATTGGCTAACCAACCGTTCTCTAACGCTTGATAGGAGGCGTTCAATTCGGTGAACCGCTGCTCTTTTAATCGATGGGTCTGCTGCTGGGCCTGCCAGTCATTTTCTGCCGCAAGCCATTCCTTGAGAATGCGGCTTTGCTCCTTCAACGAATTCCATTCGCTGTTCTTCGCATCAAAAGGCTCGAGTTTCTGCTCCAAAGCTGCAGCGGCCTCGCCAAGCTGTTGATGCGCTTCTTTTTCCAATTGGAACTTCGAAGCCGCTTCCGAGAGGTTTTGTTGTGCCAACGCAACGGATGCTTCCATTGCTTTCAATTCCCGTTTTTTGCCATCGATTTCGCGAACGGACGGAAGGACATTCTCTAGCTGATGCAGCTCTTGGCTGATGTCTTCCCGCTCTTTTTCTTTTCCTTGCTCGATGGAAAAAGCATGTTCTGCATTTCCAAGTTGTGTGCTTGCCCGCGCTTCATCGTCGACCGCTCTTTCAAATGCCTGTCTTTTCGTCGTTTCATTAGCCTGCAATTCCTTGAACAGGTTTTCGCTTCCTTCAATCAAAGCGGCACGTTCCGCCTGCTGCAGCCGCCGTTCTTGATCAGCGATTTGCGGCAACTGCTCTTTCATCGCTTCCAAGCGCTTGGTTTTTTCTTCGAGCTCCTGCAAGCGGTCGTTCCATTTCTTCGCTTCATGGAATTCCGCTAATTTGCCGTCATGCAGCCCGTAAGCGGCCAAATATGCTTGTTCATCTTTTGCTGCTTTCTCTCCATAATAGACAGCTTCCTGGCGAAGCGCATTCAGTACTTGATTGACATTGAAATGTTCGCGTTCCAGCAGTTCAAATAGCTCAGAATCCCGTTGCGGCAGGACGGATGCAATTCCGTTGATCAAGCTTGCAAGCGCGTGCTCTTCGTATTGGTAAGCTTTAGCCGCAGCATCTTTTCGATGCTTCAAGCGTTCGCTGATCATTTTATACGGTTCCGTTTTGAAGATTTTCCGGAGGATTTCTTCTTTATTGTCTGTTTCGGAAGTGAGGAGCTTCCGGAATTCACCTTGCGGCAGCATCACAATCTGGCTAAATTGGTTTTGCGACAAGCCGATGATTTCTTCTACGCGGCGGTTGATTTCCGAGACGATTTGCCGCTCCACGCAAGGCACTTCGCCTTTTTCCGTCACTTCGAAAAACTCATATTTTTCTCCTGTCGCGCTTTTATTGCCTTTTTTCACATGGCCCATCTGCCGGAGAATCCGGTAGACTTTCCTATGTATCTCAAATTCCATTTCAACGCAGGTATGGGTCCCGTCTTCTGCAAAATCACTCCGCAGATTCCGCGTCTCGGCACGGTCCGAACCGCTTGCAGCACCGTAAAGCGCAAAACAAATGCCGTCAAAGATAGTCGTCTTCCCGGATCCTGTGCTTCCGGAAATGACGAATAATTGATTGCCTTTCAAATCGGCAAAATCAATGGTCTCGGTATGTTTATATGGACCGAACGCAGTCAGTTTTAATTTCAAGGGACGCATTTACTTCACCCCCTCTTTCTCATTAGTTTCTTCGCGCAGAAATTCCTGCAGCACGTCTTTGAAAATCGCTTCTGTTTCTTCTGACGCCCGTTCGCCTTTCACTTCCTCGTAGAATGCATTGAATAAAACCAGGGGGTCCATTTCCCGGCGCGAACCCGAATCGCTTTGTTTTGAAACTTGCCCGAAATGTTTGCGCTCTACATGCATCGCATTCGGATAGACGGAACGGATTTTTTCCATTGGGTATAAAATCGGCGTCTCATCAAGCAATTTCACAAAGACATAATCTTCATTGATTTCGTGAATAAGTAGGTCTTCCATAAAGCCTTCTACTGTCCGAAGGTCTCTTTTCGGTTCGAGCAGCCTTTTTTCAACGAAAACGGCGCCAACTGCATCCATCTCCACAACCAAAAACCCTTTTTGGTGATGCTCTTCTGAAATGGAATATTTCATAGGAGACCCTGCATAGCGCACG
This sequence comes from Planococcus ruber, assembly GCF_022819085.1. Classification (GTDB taxonomy): domain Bacteria; phylum Bacillota; class Bacilli; order Bacillales_A; family Planococcaceae; genus Planococcus; species Planococcus ruber. The sequence goes on from NZ_JALHAG010000011.1 coordinate 183,565, forward strand.
GTTTCATTCAAGACATAATGGGCTTGGTGCAAATGGCCGAGCGCTGTATAGTGGAACGGGTGAAAATGCTCGGCTGCCACGTGTTCAGCTCCGCCAATGGATAACGGGCGCTCTGAATCGCTCGTATTTTCCTCCGGCTCTCCATGAGGCGTAATGAATGCATGGCCGACTGCAATATGGCGAGCACTTGAATCCATGGTGCTGCGGATTTTTTCCGTAATGGCCTTCATCGCATCGTTATGCGAACGGATTTCCGGATTATCATGGGCATAGCGAACTTGGGACGGATCGGCATACGGGATCAAATGAATATGCACCGGCCCGAATGCATCCTGCAAAACGACAGGCGCTATCTCCGCATTCATCTGCCCGACAATGTGAATGCCATTCGTCTTCATCAACCGGCTGCCAAAATTCAGGCGTCCCGGACTGTCATGGTTTCCAGCGACAGCAAAAACCGGCGTCTTCAACTCCAAAACAATTTTCGCCAGCACTTCGTCCAAGAGATTGACGGCATCTGTCGGCGGAACCGCGCGGTCATACAAATCCCCTGCAATAATAACGGCATCCGGCCGTTCCTCTTCTATTGCCGCGATAAATTGATCAAGCACATGGCGCTGGTCTTCGGTCATGGAAACGCCTTGCACAAGCTTCCCTAAATGCCAGTCGGCGGTATGGAAAAACTTCATAAAATGAGCCCCTTCCTTCAAATAAAAGAATATATGTTCGTTCTATTATACACGAAAACACATTGCTTGTTTCCCTTAAACTTATGGGATATAATAAGAACAAATGTTCGATTAAAGGAGTGAAAACGATGAAAGCACAGATACTTAAAGCGTTTAAGCATCAGCAGCTTGTGGATATGATGTACATGGCGAATGATGGCACAATCAGCAAACGGCGCGTCAAGATTTTAAAAGTCAGCGGCGAATCCTTCCAAGCCTATTGCTTTCTCCGGCATAAGAAACGCACGTTCAAAATGGAGAATGTGCTTTCATTGATTCCGGTAACGCAAAAAGAACGCCTGATCATCTGAGCGGCTCCAACTATGATAGACTGGAACAAATGTCTATTTTGGGAGGAATCGAAGATGAGATTAACCGTTTACCTTGCTGGAGAAATCCACAACACGTGGCGCGAAGAAATCAAAAAGAAATCCCTTGCCCTAGATTTGCCGATCGATTTTGTCGGCCCGATGGAAAACCACGACCGATCCGACAATATCGGCGAAGAAATTTTAGGCGAACAGCCGAATGCCGTATTCAAGGACGCAGCCGCATCCAGTTTCAACAATTTACGGACGGGCGTCTTGATGCAGAAAGCGGATCTGGTCATCGCGCTCTTCGGCGAACAATACAAACAATGGAATACCGCCATGGATGCGAGTTCAGCTCTCGCTTCCGGCAAACCCGTCATTTTGATTCGTCCGGAAAAGCTCCATCATCCACTGAAAGAATTGTCGCAAAAAGCGAATGCCACGGTCGAAACCGTCGACCAGGCAATCAAAGCATTGGCTTATATTGTTGAATAAGCAAAAAACCTATCCGCACGTAGGATAGGTTTTTTGTTTTGGCTGATGCTAGGGCTGGATGTGGTCGGGCGGCGTGGAAATTCGGTGAACGCGCGTATTTTCATCTGAACGCGCGCATTTTTCGTTGAACGCGCGTATTTTTTTCTGAACGCGCGCATTTCTCCATGAACGCGCGCATTTTTCACTGAGCGAGCGCATTTCTCCACGAACGCGCGCAACCTGAAAAAGCTCACCTGAAATTCCATTTCAGCTCAATAAAAAAAAGCCCCAAAGGGACTTTTTTATTGATACCATGCACCGACGATCGGGTAATCGAACTTTTCGTTGTTCAATGCGCGGATAATGCCCAAAATCGGTACGATCAAAGTAACGATGCCGAGTACAATTAGCATTGGAATACCGATCAGCACGATCACCAGCAAGCTTGAAACGAACAACAAGACGCCCATCACCAGTTGGAACAGCAACGCCTGAATGGACAGTTTTTTCACTTCTTCATCATTCGATACAAGGAACACGATAAACGGCACTAAAAACGGTGCGAAAAACGCGCTCGCGTGAACAAGAATTTTCATCCCTGTGTTTTGCATACATTTCATCTCCAGTCTTTTTTCTATTACTTTATTATACGGCCCAAGAGATGAATGGTTTCAAAAATCAATAAGAATTTATTTTCAAGACCACTTTGCCGAATTGCTTGCCTTCTGCGAGATAATCGAATGCTTGTTGGGCTTCTTCCAGCTCAAAAACGCGGTCCACAATCGGGTGCATATCAAATTTTTCGATATGCAAAAGTAAGTTCCGCAATTCTTCCCGGCTGCCCATGGTCGAGCCAAACAATTGGTATTGGCCGTAGAAAAATTTGCGCAAATTGAAATCCACATTGTCTTCTGTCGTTGCACCGAAAATGACGATGCGTCCGCCCGGCTTTAGCACCTCCAGCGAACGATTGAACGTTGCACGCCCGACACTGTCAATGACCAAGTCGATCGTTTCATCTGCCAGTTCCTTTTCCCAATCGCTATTGGAGTCAATTGCTCTATCCGCTCCAAGTTCCAGCGCACGCTTTCTCTTTTCTTCACTCTGGGAAGTCACGATCACGCGTGCTCCTATATTCTTGGCGTATTGGATCAAGTAAGTTGCGACTCCGCCTCCAGCGCCCGGAATGAATAACGTATCGCCCGCTAACGTTCCCCCTTTCGTAAAGAGCGCCCGAAATCCAGTCAGTCCTGCCAATGCTAACGAGCCGGCTTCTTCCCAGCTCAAATGGGCAGGTTTTTTCTCGACTTGCTCTGCAGATAAAGCGATCTTTTCGGCAAAAGTCCCATGATCCGGCATTCCAAGAATGTCAAAGCCCTTTGGCGGTGCTACGCTATTGTCATACCAACGGAGTGCCGGATTGATGATGACCTCATCTCCAACTTTAAAGTCTTTTACGCCTTCCCCTACGGATTCAATGACGCCCGCTCCGTCCGAACCGATAATGAGCGCCTCCGGTTTATTCCCCCATCTTTTAGGCAACCCTAAATCACGCCGGTTCAACCCAGCGGTGCAAAGCGCTACCACCACTTCGCCGCGTTTTGCTTTCGGTTCTTCCATTTCTTTTAGTCTGAGTTCTCCGGATTCAATGACAAATGCTTTCACTTGTTTCACCCTTTCCCATCGGTAAATAAAAAAAGCCATAGTCCCCCATGACCTTATCTCATTCTGATAGTAGTTTATCACGTTTGTTCATAAAACCATGCGCCTTGTTCCTTCTCCCTTATGCACTCACCGCTATGCCGCAGAAATTCCAGATGCGCCAGCGTTTCGCCTACGGCAAAACGCATTTCGTGGACCGTTAATGGACGCTTAAAGAGGCGTTCGCATATTTGATAAACCGTAGAAGGTGTCTTGGTCATCTCTTTTGTTTCATCCAACCGCTCTTGATGATGCTTCACCAATTCTTCTATTCGCGCATTCGCTCCGTAAAAAGGGCGTCCGTGGGAAGGGATGACAAAATCCGCGTTCAGTTCCTTTATTTTATCCAAAGAGGCTAAATACAAGGCCAACGGATTTTCGTGTCCGTGGAACCAATAGGAAATATTCGGTGTGATTTTCGGCAAGATGTGGTCTGCAGAAAATAATACATTTGCTTCTTTATTATAAAAGCAGACCATGCCATCCGAATGTCCCGGCGTATGGATCACGTCGTATTTATACCGCCCAATCTGAACCTGTTCGCCTTCAGCCAAAAAGCGGTTGACCTTTGGCAAAGGTTTGACCAGCGGCTGGAAGTCCGCTGTGTTCTGCATCATCTTCTCCGCCGTTTCCCGCGGCACTCCAGAAGCGCTGTAATGGTTCGGCATCGTATCCATAAATTCAGGTTTCCAAGAAACATTTCCCAATTCAGCATCAATCTCCGACATCCGCAGCTGTGCGCCGGTTTTCGCTTGAAGCCCGCCGGCATAGCCGAAATGATCCGGATGATAATGGGTGATGAGAATCGTCTCGATCCGTCTATCGCCGATTCGTTCATCCCAAAACCCTCTCGTTTCGCTATTGTTTAATCCGGCATCGATGATCGTCCAGCCATTTTCTGATTCTGCCATAAAGCAATTGACATGATTTAATCTGAACGGAAGATTCAGCCGAATTGATTCGACCCCTAATTTCTCAAGCATCCAATCTCTCCTCTGTTGCTAAGGCTTCAACACCAATTTTCCGATCGTCTGCCTTCCTTGCAGCAATTTATGCACTTCTGCCGCTTTTTCCAGCGGATAGGTCCCCCCAATCGTCAATTCCAATTGGCCGTTCTCCATATATTCCAGCAATTCTTTGAAACTCCGTTGATAAAGTTCAGGCTTCCTCATAATTTGCGGCAGGAAAAAGCCGATAACTGATTGATTTCGCTTCATCAACTGTCCTGGATGGAAGCTCGCTTGTTCGCCGCTCGCCGCACCGAAAATAACCAGCCGTCCAAAAGGCGCCAGGCATTTCACGGTTTGGTTGAACACCTCGCCTCCGACCATTTCCAAAGCGACATCAACGCCTTTTCCGCCGGTAATTTCCTTGATTTTTTCAACCCAGCCCTCTTCAGAATAGTTCACCAGATCCGTTGCGCCCATTTTTTCTGCATGGGCCAACTTTTCCTCAGTACTGGCTGTGGCAATAATTTTCCCTGCTCCAAAAAGTTTAGCGAGCTGGACGGCGATGGCGCCTACTCCACCTGCCGCAGCGTGGACTAATACGGTTTCCCCCGCTTCCAAGCGGCCCATCGTTTTTAAGATATGATATGCACTAAGCCCTTGCAATGGCAGCGCCACCGCCTGCTCAAAATCGACATCGTCCGGGACAGGCGTTAAAATCCGTTCGTCGACCGCAACATATTCCGCATACCCATTTGATTCGATCAACGCCACGACGCGCATTCCTTCTTTAAAACGCTGCACTTCTTCGCCGACTGCAGCAATCACGCCCGCCACTTCTGACCCCGGAACATATGGAAGCTTAGTCGGCACCACATATTTCCCTTCGCGGCGTGCTGTATCTGCATAATTGACGCCGATTGCTTTCATTTCTATTAAGACTTCATTGGCTGCCGGCTCCGGTTTTTCCGTTTCCACCCATTTAAGCACTTCCGGTCCGCCGTATTGTTCAAACTTGATTTGTCTCAAGAAACTTCCCCCTTATGAAATATACTATTCTGCTTCCAGCACGCTTTCTGCAATGCTGCGCTTTGTCTGCATGCCGCATGAACGCTGCAGACGGCTAAGTTCCCCTGTGACCATCAAGACATAATCATGGGCTGTCTTTTCGGAAACCGTCGCTTGCACCATTTTGCGCGCCGCCATTTCCACTTCAAGGAGCGAGTCATCAATCAACGCTTTGGTCAAATCCACTTTTAATGCGTGCTTTTCTTCACCGTCTTTCGCGACAGCTTTTGCTGTCCGCAAAACAGCAGATTCTGCTGCGTATAAATGCAAGCCGATATCCGCCAATTTCATCAGCACTTCCTGCTCTTCACTCATACGTGGGCCATAATTTTTAAAGGCAAGTCCCGTACATAGCAAAAACACTCTACGCATCGCCTGTACGGCTTCGATTTCCCGGGAAATAACACCAATGGATCCCACTTTAGGCGCTCGAATTTCTGCGGCCGCCTGCTTAATCAATTCTTCTAAATCGACTTGCCCTTTGCCGTATGCTTTCAGCAAATTCCCAGGAATCATTAGCCGGTTGATTTCATTGGTTCCTTCGAATATCCGGTTAATACGCGAATCCCGGTACATCTGTTCAATCTTATATTCTTTGATAAATCCATAGCCGCCATGCAGCTGAAGCGCTTCATCTGCCACATAATCCAACGTTTCTGACCCGTAGACTTTGCAAATTGCGCATTCAGTGGCATACTCCATCAAGCGTTTCGCTGTCAGCCCCGTATCTGCTGAGTCATATAAACCGCCTAAAGCTTCTTCCAAATACCCAGCTGTCCGATATTGCAGCGATTCGGATGCATAAATTCGTATCGCCATATCGGCAATTTTTTCTTGAGTTGCCGTAAATTCTGCAATCGTCTTGCCAAATTGCCGGCGTTCTTTCGTATAGTTCAAAGCCAGTTCCAAACCGTATTTCGCAGCACCCATGGTGGCAGACCCTAAATTATAGCGCCCCAAATTCAATACATTCAGGGCGATAACGTGCCCTTTCCCTACTTCGCCCAATAAATTTTCAATAGGAACTTCGCAATCTTCGAAAATCACCGCACGTGTGGATGATCCTTTAATCCCCATTTTCTGCTCTTCTGCCCCAAGCGACAATCCCGGGAAATTCTTTTCGACGATAAACGCCGTGAAATACTGGCCGTCCACTTTTGCATAAACGATGAACGTATCCGAGAAAGCGGCATTGGTAATGAACATTTTCGTGCCGTTCAATACATAATGGCTGCCGGCGTCATTTAACTTAGCCACCGTCTGAGCCGCTAGCGCATCCGATCCCGCATTCGGTTCCGTCAGGCAGTAGGCACCGATGTATTCCCCAGAAGCGAGTTTCGGCAAATACTTTTGCTTCTGCTCCTCGTTTCCGAAATAAGTGATCGGCAGCGTCGCGATGCACGTATGATTGGAATGCGCCACCCCGTAGCTTCCAGCTGACCCCAGCACTTCTCCGACCAAACCTTTGCTGATTTTATCCAAACCGAGCCCGTCGTATTTTTCGGGAATGCTGTGCGCCAGTAAACCAAGTTCTCCAGCTTGATCAAGCAGCGTTTTGACTACTCCAAAATCCTGGCTTTCAATTTTTTCATTTAAAGGCCGAACTTTGCTTTCCAGGAATCGCTTGGCGGTTTTCGCAATCATCTTATGTTCTTCTGTAAAATCCTCCGGCGTAAAAATCGTTTCCGCTTCAGCAGGCTGATACAGGAAACTTGCTCCGCGGTAAGTGATTGTATGCTTATCCATTGAAATCACTCCTTTAGCTATTTTTAGCAGTGGCCAGTGCATGTTGGATGAGGCTCTTTACAAAGTCTCCAAAATGGGCAAACCGAGGATCTTTTGTCTGCCCGTTGCGATATCGGTAATAAATCTGCTGGCAAATGACGGCCAGCTTGAAATAAGCAAACGTCAAATAGAAATGCATCGCTGAAACGTCCCGGCCGCTTTTTTCTGCATAGCGCCGGATAAATTCCTGGCGTGTATAGAAACCTGGAAGCACCGTTACCGGAGCTTTGCCAAACCCTTTTTTCAATAATTCGGGATCGTCTTGTTCAATCCAGTAGCCCATCGCCGCTCCCAAATCAGCAAGCGGGTCGCCGACTGTTGCCATTTCCCAATCAAATAATCCGGTGATTTTTGTAAAATCATCTGAAAACATCGCATTATTCAGCTTGAAATCATAGTGGATGACGGTTGGAGCAGGAGATTGCGGGATGTGCGTTTGCATCCATTCCGCAAGTGCCGACACTTCCGGGATGTCATCCGTTTTTGACCGTTCATACCGTTCAATCCATCCTGAAACTTGCCGATCCATGAAGCCATCGGGTTTAGCCAGTTCGGCTAAAGCCGTTTTTGTGTAGTCAACAGCATGCAAGTCTACAAGTGTATCGACCATCAGCTCTGAAATTTTTTCGCCCAGTTCTTCAGATGGCTCGGTTCCTTTTGGCAATTCTGTATCGATCACTTGGCCATGCCGCCTCTCCATGATAAAAAAAGGGCTGCCGACTATCGCTTCATCATCCGAAAAAACGTATGGCTTTGGAGCTGCAGGAAACACTTCATTTAAAGAAGAAAGAATGCGGAATTCCCGTTCCATATCATGGGCTTTCGGCGCTACCGGGCCAAGCGGCGGCCTGCGGAGCACCGCTTCCCAATTCCCGATTGACAGGTCGTACGTCAAATTGGAGTGCCCGGCGCCGAATTGCCGGATTTCCAGCTCCCCTTCCGGCAGCCCGTCGATATGCAGACGAAGAAAATCCAAAAGTTTCACCCGGTTCAGCTCTTCACCGGGCCTAACAGGAATCACGCCATTTTCAAGTTTCGCCATCACGCGTCCTCCTCCAGGTGTTTCTCGAGCAAGCTGCGGATTTCATCCGGCAAGCTTTCGCTTTTCTGGGTTTCAAAATTAAAATGGACTGCGCTTGCGTCTCCTTTTGCTATCAGTTGGCCGGTCGCTGCATCCTCAATCCGATGAACGATTGAAAAACTGGAATTGCCGATTTTACTGACGGCCGAAATCACTTTCAGCTGCTGGTTAAAAAAGCCCTGATTGATAAAATCGCATTTGGCAGAGGCCAAAATCACTTTCCATTTCTCAATGGCCATATCAAAGCCCAGCGCTTTGAAAAATTCGATGCGGGCTTCTTCCAAATAGATAAAATAGCTGATATTGCTGATATGTCCAAGTGCATCCGTTTCACTAAACCGCACTTTTACCGCCAACTCATGCGCCACAGTTTCCCATCTCCCTATTTGTTTTGAAATGCCGGTTTTCTTTTTTCGATAAATGCCTGGACGCCTTCTTTGGCATCTTCGGTTTGGAAGACTTTTTCAAAATACGCCGCTTCCAGATCCGTGCCGTCTTCTAGCGGAAGTTCCAATCCTTTATCGACTGCTCGCTTAATAAACGTTAAAGCCGGCAAAGAAGACCGCCCCAACCGCTTCGCCATCTTTCTCGCCGCTTCCATCCCTTCTCCACTAGGAACAACGCGATTGACCAAGCCGATCCGCTCGGCTTTTTCTGCTGTCACCGATTCGCCTGTGAACATCATTTCTTTTGCTCTCGCTTCGCCGATCAGGCGCGGCAGACGCTGCGTCCCCCCGCCGCCTGGAAACAGGCCTAACGTGATTTCCGGCAAGCCGATCTGCACATGCTCTTCTGCAATCCGAATGTCGCAGCATAGCACCAATTCACAGCCGCCGCCGAGCGTAAGCCCGTTCAACATCGCGATCACCGGCTTTTCAAACTGGTCGATCCGGTGCAAAATTGCATGCGTCTCGAGGAAAGTTTCTTGTATGCCCGTTTGTCCGATCAGCAGCGGAAACTCCTTGATGTCGGCTCCGGCTGCAAACACTTTCTCGCCTTGGCCAGTTAAAATGACCGCGTTCACCCCTTCATCTTCGCCGAGATTTGCAAATGCTTCATCCAGTTCTTTAAATACTTGGTTGCTGATGACGTTCATCGGTGGGTTATTGATGGTGACCACCGCATAGCCGTCTGTTTTTTCTACTTGCAGCACTGTCGTCATGGCGTTTCGACTCCCTTTTCCCCGTAATCGTAAAATCCTTTGCCTGTTTTTCTGCCAAGCTCTCCAGCCTTCACTTTTTCTTCAATAAATGCAGGCGGCTTATCTTCCGGGTTGCCGCTTTCCGCATATTGCTGCTGCATGACGTAATAAGCCACGTCAAGCCCCGACAAATCCATCAACTCGAAAGGTCCGATTGGATGGCGCAAGGCTTTCTTGATGACGAGATCAATTTCTTTAAAGTCGGCAATGCCTGCTTCATATAAATGCATCGCTTCTTTTTGCAATGCCCCTAAGATCCGGTTTGCTACAAATCCGGAAATTTCTTTTCGCAGCAAGACGCCTGTCCGCCCGATTTTTTTACAAACTTCCATCGCAGTTTGCGCCGTTTCTTCTGAAGTTTTTTCGCTCATCACGACCTCGACACAATCCATGACAAGAGGCGGGAAAAAGAAATGCATATTGCACACTTTTTCCGGGCGCGCTGTTGCTTCTGCGATTAACGAATTGACAATCGTCGAACTATTGGAAGCAAGAATGGCATGCTTCGGCGCAATCGCATCCAATTGCTTAAAGATTTCGCGCTTTACTTCCAGTTTTTCAACTGCCGCTTCAATGATGTAATCCGCATCACTTGCCGCTTTTTCCAAATCGGCAGTAAACGATAATCGGCCAAAAGCTTCTGCTTTTTGCTGCTCCGTTATCTTTCCTTTTCGCACCCATTGCCCCATCAACATTTCCAAGCTGCTCTTCGCTTTCGACAACGCTTCATCTTTTACATCCTGAAGGGCCGTTTGATATCCGCCCAAAGCACACAGCATCGCAATTTGGTGTCCCATTTGCCCAGCGCCAACCACGCATATTTTATTGATCGTAAGATTTTCCACTTATCCATCCCCTTTGCTTATCCGGCAATTCCGTTCAAAATTAAATCGCTGTAGATTTCAGCCAAACTTTCGGCAGATACTTTTCCTGCCGGGTTAAACCATTGATAGCTCCAATTGGTAACGCCTAGTACCGCAAAAGCGATCATATCCGGCTTGATATCCTTTCTGAATTCACCTTCTTCCATTCCTTGAATCAGTAAGTTTTCGATATTGACCCGAAATTCTTCGCGTTTTGCCTTTACTGCTCCTGCGTTCTCTTCTGCTAAATGGCGCATTTCCCTGAAAAACACTCTGCCGCTTGGACCATGGTCCTTAATATCTGCTATTAGCAGTTCCAGCATTTGCCGAAGCTTCTGTTGATTGTTGGCCTCTGTTTTATAAATGGCCGCTTGGCGTTCCAGCAAGTCGTCGATATAGCCCAAATGGATTTCCATCAGCAGTTGCTCTTTACTGGTGAAATAATAGTAGAATGTTCCTTTTGTCGCGCCAATGGCCTCTACAATATCTTGAATGGAGGTTTCACTGAACCCCTTTTTTTCAAACAGCAAAATGCTTTCTTTAATGATTTTTTCTTTCATGCCGTTTCCTCGCAATCTTTGATGCACTTACAGCACATGCATGCCTCCATCAACGACAACCACATCGCCTGTAATGTAATCGGATGCTTTTGAGGCTAAGAATAATGCTGCACCTTTCAGATCTTCTTCTGTCCCAAAACGGTTTAACGGTGTCTGGTCAAGCAGCCGGTCTCCTCCCTGCTCAATTAAGACCTTCGACATTTTGGTCGGGAAGAATCCTGGCGCCAACGCATTGACGTTAATATTGAATTGGCCCCACTTCGCTGCCAAATCTTTCGTGAATGTGATCACTGCGCCTTTGCTGGTGTTGTAGCCAATTGTATCCATCAATCTTGGATCGATTCCGCCAAGTCCGGCAACAGATGCGATGTTGATGATTTTTCCGCTGCCTTGTTTGATCATCGTTTCGCCGACTTCCCGGCTCATCAAAAAGGTTCCCGTTACGTTAACGTTCATGACTTTCTCCCAAGCATCCAGCGGCATCTCAAGTACAGGCGCTCCCCAAGTAGCCCCAGAATTGTTGACCAAAATATCAACGGAACCGAATTCTTCCAGCGTTTTTTGGACCACCTTTTGAACATCTTCCGGTTTCGTCACGTCACATGCCAATGCCAGCGACCGAACGCCTTTCGCTTTTAACTTCTCGCTGATTTCTTCACAAGCTTCAACTTTCCGTGAACACACCACCACGTTGGCGCCCGCTTCCGCAAACCCTTCAGCGATTTGCGCCCCTAATCCTCTTCCTCCACCCGTGACGATTGCCGTTTTCCCATCCAATTTAAAAAGATCCATAACATTCATTCCATTTCCCCCTCGTTTTATACTAACTAGTTAGTATGTTCAGAATACTTAAATTTATGGTAACGTTTTCATTTCTATAAAGCAAGATGCTAAATCGGTTTGTTGCGGCTGAAAAACGCTGCCGCTCGCCCGCTGAACAGCTAATACGATAAAATGGAAGAATAGAAGTTAAAACGAGAGGAGGTTTCCCATGTTGAAGCGGCTCGTCATTACAGGTTATAAACAGCATGAGCTTGGGATATTCGATGACAAAAATCCTGGGGTCCGGTTTATTAAAAAAGCACTGGAAAACCGGTTGCGCGAATTCCTGGATGAAGGATTGGAATGGGTCATCGTCAGCGGACAGCTTGGAGTGGAAACTTGGGCTGCGGAAGTGGTGTTGGAGTTAAAGGATGAATTTCCCGAATTGAAATACGCAGTCCTTACCCCCTTTCTTGATCAGGAAAAAAGGTGGAACGAAGCAAAACAGGAAAAGTACGAGATGATTCTTGAAATGGCTGACTTTCATCGCAGTTTGACAAATCGCCCTTACGAGGCGCCTTGGCAGTTCATCGAAAAAAATAAATTCTTTCTCCGCAACTCGGATGGCATGCTGATTGTTTACGACGAAGAAATGGAGGGCTCACCGAAGTTCACCAAAAAAGAAGCCGAAAGCTACGCTGAAAAAAATGATTATCAGGTTTTCACCATCACAGCGGATGACTTGCGAGTCGTTGCTGAAGAAGAACAAATGAACGATTGGGAGTAAGTTTGAATACTTGAACATCCGGGTACGAGGTTGACGGAAAGAAGGAACTTCGATACCCTTAATAACTATGCCAAACAAAAGATTAAAGGAGAACCTATGAAGAAAGCTTCAAGAGTATTTTATATCACATTTGCATTAGTCATTTTGACTGTCTTATTCGGTGTATTCGCACCTGAAATTTTTGAAAAAGTGACCGGCAACATCCGGGCATTTATCGGCACCAATTTTGGTTGGTATTATCTTACGCTGATGGCCCTGCTGCTCATTCTTGTATTTGTCATTGTGGTCAGTCCATACGGAAAAATCCGGTTGGGCAAAGACAGCGACCGTCCTGAATTTTCTACCCTTTCCTGGATTTCCATGCTGTTTTCTGCCGGAATGGGCATTGGCCTTGTTTTCTACGGCGCCTCTGAACCGCTAAGCCACTTTGCCATCCAGCCAGCCACTGCAGAAGCCGGGACAGATGCCGCTTTCAAAGAAGGCTTGGAACGCACCTATTATCATTGGGGCATCCATGTCTGGGCCATGTACGGGTTAATTGCCTTATCGCTTGCATTCTTTCAATTCCGCAAAGGCGAACCTGCGTTAATTTCATCAACACTGAAGCCGATTTTCGGCAAGAAAATGGAAGGTCCGCTTGGAACCTTAGTTGATGTTCTTGCCGTTTTTGCCACTGTTTTCGGCGTGGCGACTTCCCTCGGCTTTGGCGCTGTTCAAATTAATGGCGGTTTAACGTATCTCTTCGGTGCGCCGGACGAGCCTTGGTTCCAGCTGCTGATTATTGCCATTGTCACCATCCTGTTCGTCATCTCGGCCTGGTCCGGACTGAACAAAGGAATTAAGTATCTGTCCAATACCAACATGGTGCTGGCTGTTATTCTTTTGATCCTTGTTCTTGTGCTTGGACCGACCTTGCTTATTTTGAATTTATTCACCGAGACATTCGGCCATTATCTTCAAAACCTGATTAGCCTAAGTTTCCAGTCGGCTCCACTCGATGCGGAAAACCGCTCATGGCTGAATGATTGGACTATCTTTTATTGGGCTTGGTGGATTTCCTGGGCGCCTTTTGTCAGCATGTTCATTGCCCGTGTTTCAAAAGGGCGGACGATCCGGGAATTTCTAATTGGCGTCGTCTTGGTGCCTACACTTTTCGGTTCTTTCTGGTTTGCGGCTTTTGGATCGACAGCCATCAATACGCAGAAAAGCGGAATTGATTTGACCGGCTTCCCGACCGAACAAACACTGTTTGCCATGTTCAGTGAAATGCCGCTGGGCTTTATCATGTCCCTCTTCGCCATTTTGCTGGTGAGCACGTTTTTCATCACTTCAGCGGATTCAGCGACTTTCGTGCTTGGCATGCAGTCGACAAACGGCTCTTTGCTTCCGAGCAACCAGATCAAAGTGTTGTGGGGCATTGCCCAATCGCTTGTTGCGGCCATTCTGCTATCTGTCGGCGGACTGACAGCTGTACAAAACACCATCATTGCTGCAGCCCTGCCCTTCTCCGTCGTCATGATCCTCATGGTGATTGCCTTGTTCAAGGCATTGGATGCCGAAGTCAAATTAGCGAAACCAAAGAAATAGCGAAAAGCGCCTTCCTTTTGCGGAAGGCGCTTTTTGCATAGTCCAAGCAAGTTGCGGGTATAGATGGAAGGAAGATTTCGTTTTATTTGATGAGAGTTCAAGCTGGCCCAATTTAATGGAGGTGTTTTTCATATGGAAGAACAGACACGCACGATCGTCCAAGGTTCATTGAACGCATTGCTGGAAAGCGACCAGTTCCTGCCTGAGCTTCAAGGACAAATGAGAACGCAAGCATTCACTTCTTTGAGCGCCATTCTTTCCACACCGAATAAAATCCATAAATCGTTCTTGCGCATTCCATTAGACAACGGAAGTGTAGTGCGAATTCCGGCGTTTCGCGTCCATCATAACGATGCACTCGGACCTTACAAAGGCGGGATCCGTTTCCACGAAAGCGTCAATGAAGAAGAAGTCATCAACCTGGCTTTTCTGATGACCTTAAAAAATGCTTTGCATAACGTTCCTTTCGGAGGCGGCAAAGGCGGGATTGTCATCAATCCACGGGAATATTCCGAAAAAGAATTAAATCTGATTTGCCGGAAATACGTCCGTTATTTTTCAGATGAAATCGGTCCGGATAAAGACATTCCTGCTCCGGATGTCGGTTCAGGCGAACGCGAAATGGACTGGATGATGGCCGAGTTCAAAAAAGTCCATTACGGCCAGGCCTATCTTGGCAGCTTCACCGGAAAAAGCGTAGCTAACGGCGGGTCGCTGGGGCGACGGGAAGCAACCGGAAAAGGGGTCTACTTCACTTTCCGCTATTTAATGAATGAGTATGTAAAAGCCAACGAGCAAATGCTTGCCAGCTCAGATAATGCGTTTGCTGCGACCGCACTCGCCCATGCGAACCGCCCACTCACCATGGCGGTCCAAGGATTCGGAAATGTTGGGTCCGTAGCAGCGCTTGAAGCCTATAAAAGCACTGAAATCAGCAACCGGATTGTGGCGGTCAGCGACCGGAATGTCACCCTTTACAATGAAGATGGCCTGGACATACCCGCGTTGATCCACTTCACCGCAAGCAACCGCGGCGATTTGCCGGCTACACCGGCAGAACTCGACCAAGCAAATGTCGCCGCAGAAATCAGGGGACGCGAAGAACTGCTGACGCTGCCAGTCGATGTCTTGCTGCTCGCCGCTCTGGAAAACCAGATCCACAAAGACAATATGAAAGAAATTAAAGCAAAAATTATTATCGAAGGAGCAAACGCACCGACAACTCAGGAAGCGGACGAATACTTGAGCAACAAGGGTGTCATCATCATCCCGGATATTCTCGCCAATGCCGGCGGTGTCATCGTTTCCTATTTTGAATGGCTGCAGGGCCGTGAAACGCAATTTTACACAGAAGCGGAAGTTCATCGCCTCCTGCTTGAAAAAATGAAAGAAACGATGGATGCCATTTATCCGCAATTCTTCGGCGATCCGTTTCCGCTTCGGCAAAATTGCTACATCCATTCAGTTAAAAAGCTTTCCACTGTCCTTTATCGCCAAGGAAAACTCTATTAAAAAATAAAGCCGCTGCAGCCGTCAATCGGCGTCAGCGGCTTTATTTTTCTCTGCAATCCGGCGTGCATGGGAAATGGAGTAGGCATCTTTCCGAAAGTGCAAAATCGGATCTTCGGAACAAAGAATCCCCTCAGGCATCTCTGTCGGATCGAACTTCATGCCATCTGCTTGTTCCGCTATTCCTTCAATCTTCAGGCGCCCCACTAGTATTCGCCGGCGTTCCCGCGGCCATTCGACAGTCGGATCGTCTGTCGGATCATCCGCTTCCCCGAGGACGATGGCCAACTTGAAATTAGCCGTCCCTGCCTTTACGCGTTCCTCGATCTCCTGTTCATAATAGCCTGCGGGGATTTCTGCCAGGTCTTTGGCATCTAAAGTCTCTATCCCGGCATCTGGCATCCATTCATATTTGATCGGCGTCCGCTTGCCTTCTTGGTCCAGAAAATAAAAGGCGTGCATTGAATAGTAGATGCCTGTCGCAAAACTAACGGGTGCATGCATCTTTTTAAGAATCTTGATCGCCGCCCGGCTCTCCGGATATCGGATCAGCAGTTCAGCCAGTTCCCGCAAAGGGGGCTTTCCGTCTTTAAATGAGTTAACCACTCCAAGCATTTCTGTGAAAGCTGCAGGAGTCCGCGCAAAAAATATCGGTGCATTGACGCCGACGATATTGGTCGCTTTACCATTCGGCAGCTTGAACTGGACCGCCATCCCTTTGACCGGCGACATGACATCCGTCCATTCGGGATTCGGCGAACTGTGAGAAAAGCGGACAAATGCCTCGGTCTCCCCTCTTTGAAGATGCGGCGCAATAGTCAGCCCTTCGGCATTGCCGTTCGCTGTAAATTTCGCTTTGTATATGACGCCTCGTGCATGCGCACGGCGATAAAGCGGATATTCGCCGAATACGCGTTCAATCCGGTTAACGGCCACTTCGGCCAGTTCTGATTTTTCCATGTACTCACCCCTTTTCACCGCTATACCCGAATATGCTTAATTTTAAAAATAACGGGAATACAAAAAGATCAGAGAATCTAAGGAGGGATTTGTACATGGATTTCAAACATGAAAACAACCGCTTTACTGTCATGAAAGATGCAGAGGAATTAGGATACATCTCCTATATTCCAGATGGCGATGTGTTGACGGTTGACCATACTGAAGTGTCGCCAAAACTTGAAGGGCAAGGAGTCGGCAAACAGCTTGTTGAACAGGTGGTGCAGTATGCGCGGCAAGAAGGAAAGAAAATCGACCCCCAATGCCCATTTGCTCATGGCGTTATCGAAAAAACGCCTGATTTCCAGGATGTCGTGGCAAAATAATCCGAAACATCCGCGCAGGCGGATGTTTTTGTTTTGTCCGAAAGAACCCGGGAACAGTAAAAGAAAAGCGTTTAAAAGGAGATGGCATCATGGACACCTCTCTCGAACAAGCAGTAGTAAGATTTGCCGAGCCTTTCCACTCAGCCAAGGATTTGTCGACGATTGTTGAAGCGGTTGGAGACGCTAAAATCGTTATGCTCGGTGAAGCAAGCCACGGCACTTCCGACTTCTACACTGTGCGCGCCGAGCTTTCGAAGAAGTTGATCCAAGAAAAAGGGTTTACCTTGGTTGCAGTTGAAGGTGATTGGCCTTCTGCCCAACAGGTCAACCGCTTCATCAAAGGGTTTGACGAAAATGGAAAAAGTGCGCATGAAATCGTCAAATCGTTTACCCGATGGCCGACCTGGATGTGGGCCAATGAAGAGATGGCCGACTTTATTGGCTGGCTGAAGGAATACAATAACCAAAATGGCCGGAAAACAGGATTTTACGGCATCGACATTTACAGCCTGTGGGAGTCGATGGAAGAAGTCATCCATTATTTGACCCATACCAATCCTTCCGGCGGCGACTTGGAGTTAGCCAAAAAAGCCTTTTCCTGTTTTGAGCCCTTTAATCGGGAGCCCGAAAATTATGCGATTTCTTATGCAAGCTTTTCGACTGTCTGTATCGAGGAAGTCTCGAAGCTCCTTTCTTCCATCCGCTCGAATGAAGAACTTTATAAAGATGATTGGGAAAATGATTTAAATTTGAAGATCAACGCTTTGGTCGCCAAAAATGCGGAAGATTATTACCGGGCCATGGTCCAAAGCGGAGAAGTTTCTTGGAATATCCGCGACGAACATATGGTAGAGGCCATCAATGAAATCCAGGACTATCACGGCCGTGACGCTAAAATCATTATCTGGGAACACAATACCCATATCGGAGATGCCCGTGCGACGGATATGAAAAACGATGGCATGATCAATGTAGGACAAGTGCTTCGCGAACAGAACCGGCCGGAAGATGTCTTCGCCCTTGGCTTTGGAACGTATGAAGGAACTGTTGTAGCTTCAGAAGCCTGGGGGACCCCTCACCGCATCATGGAGGTCCCGCCGGCCCGGCTCCATTCATGGGAAGAGATTTTTCACCGAACCGGACCCGGCAGCAAGTACGTCGTTTTTAATGAACAGAACCGGAAAGCCTTTGACCAATGGGCCGGACATCGTGCGATTGGCGTCGTTTACCATCCAGAATTTGAATCGCGCGGAAATTATGTTCCCACCCGGCTGTCGAAACGCTATGATGCTTTTATTTATTTGGAAAAAACGAAAGCCCTCACCCCTATACAAGTTGAAAATACCGTTCAGTAGAAAAGGCAGACTCCCCGTCTGTCTTTTTTTGATGAAAATTTGCATAAAAAGAAAACTTTTCCCCCTTTTCGAAGGTAATACATATAAGAGTATTTAGAACGGATGGAAAGGAGTGGTTTCGAGCGATGAATCACAAGAAATCGTTGGACAAACACAGCTTTCAGGAACTTTATAAAGAACATGCGAATTTCGCCATCCGCAGCGCCATGGTGATTACGCGAAATCCCGAGTTAGCCAAAGATGCTGTCCAAGAAACATTTATACGCGTTTACCGCAATTTTTCTTCATACGACGCCAATTTGCCTTTTGAACCCTGGCTTTACCGGATATTAGTGAACGAATGCAACCGGCTGCTAAAGAAAGAAGGGAATATGAGATCCTACCCGCAGCCGAATTTAGAAAATGATGAACGGCTTTCCACATCTTCTGACGGAAATGCTGCAGATTTGATTGAAGCCATTCAAAATTTGGAGGATTTATACCGCATTCCGTTAATTTTGAAATATATTAAAGGCTTCAGTGAAAAAGAGATTTCGGACATTCTGGAGTTAAACCAAAACACCGTCAAATCCCGCCTTTACAAAGGACGGCAAAACTTGCGGCAGCTTTTGGAAATGACCGAACAGGAGGCGTACCTGAATGAAAAACATAGATGAACAAGTGAAAAAAGCGCTGATGGATCAAACTTCAGCCGCCAATCAAATGGAACCCGAAATTTGGAGCCGATTAGAGGATGAACTTTTTGCAGAACCAAAACCGGCAGACAAGAAGGTGAAAAAAATGAAGAAGAAAATCATTCCGCTGTTCATTGCAGCCGCAGCCGGTATTTTGATTGCTTTCAGTTTCCAAACCGAAACCGGCATGGCGTTGATTGACCGGATCAAGGAAATGTTTGTGCCCGAAAAAGAAGTCGTCCAAAGCATTGAAGGAATGGAAGAAGAAACGAATGTCCAGTTGAATGAAGGAAAAGATGCGGAATACGTCATCTACATCGATGAAGATCGCTATAAAATGATCCGAGGCGAAGGCGATAAGCCCGATGTGATCACTACCAAAGAGGAGTTGCCGGAGCAATACCCTGAAGTTTCCATGACCATCGAACAAATCCCCGGCACGGCTCCTGATGCACTCGCCAGCCAGTACGAAGAAGAACTAAAACAGGAATTTCCAGACCTTCGCCCAATCGAAAAAGTCACCGAACCTGTAGAAGGCTATCAATTGCATGGCATTAAAAATGGCGGAATGGAGTGGGATGACGAAGTGGTCCACGCTTATGTCATCAGCAATGGACAAGAAGGCAGTTTCGTAATTACCGAGCGCTATTTCTTAGAAGCGGCTGAAGGGCATGGGGCCCGTTTTTATGCCATGCTGCAGGAGTTCCACATCGTGGATTGAGAAAAATGGAAGCATAAAAAACAGGCCGGCAAAGAAATTTTCTTTGCCGGCCTGTTTGCATGCTTAAAGTTCACTTGACGTTGAATTGATCGAGTATAGGTAATTCCAGTTGTCCGCTTTGAAAAGCGCATGGAATGTGATTTTTTCTCCTGTCCCCAATGTCACCACTTCATGTTCAATTGCCACGACCATGGCAATCGCTCCATTATCCAAATTCAAATAGACATCGCCAATAGAAGGTTTGATCGCGTTTTGTTCACGCAATTTTTCTTCCAATTGGGCGTCTTCTTCTTTTTGGCTTTCCGTCACTTTTGATGGATCGAAATAGCTGATGTCCGTGCTTCCCGGCTCTTCACCCGGAACCATGACGAAGAATTCACGGGCCTTCACGGTGTTTTGGCGCGTCGTAATCACGTTTTTGCCTTCAACAGATTCAACTTTTTCAAATTCGTTCAATGAGTAATGGTCCATATAGTCCGGATCCGGTTTCACAATGAAGATATAGCCGCCTTCTTCAGCGTTAACATCTTCCCGAAGCGTATACTTTGACCCTAAAAACAGGAACGAATCCATATGTTTCGGTTTGTAGAATGTCGCCTCTTCCGCTTTGCACGCTACTTGCTCCATGTCTTTCAGCCGGAACATCAGCACGGATTTTTTCGCTAATGGTTTAACCGAATACACCTTGTGCAGTTCGTTGTTGTAATAAACCAATTGCCCTTTTCGTACTTGTAATAATTTCATTTTTCGCCCTCCGATACTATCATGCTATGGGGTTCATTCTAGAGGAAACTATAGCAGAAGTCTATGCATTCACTCGATTTGTCCAGCTTCCTGTGGTATAACGGGAACAACAATGAAAAAGGAAGTGCCGATATGGAAAACGAAAACCGTGAGGAATGGATCATCAAGAAATACCAGCAAGATGAGCAGATGATGATCCAACTATTCGTGCAATGGTGCATGAACCACCAACTTGACCCGATGGCTGTTTACCAAAAAGCCTACCCTTATCAAGAAAAAAATGCGGCGCTTCAAACCGCCATCGAAGAAGCCAATGCCGAAACAGCTGATCTTGAAATTAGCCATGCCACGATGTTGGAAGTTCTGCAGCTGTTCGGAAATGACGACCTCGCATTTGCAGTGGCAGAAGAAATAGAACGGCTGCCCAAAAAATAAAAGATCGAGCGCTTAGGCACTTGATCTTTTATTTTCTCTGTTTCCGAAGTTGCTTCGCTTTGTTCTCGATATGGCTAGTCCGCAGATTTTCATACCGGTTTGAGGCAATATTGCTGTAGATGCCGTCAAAATCCTTTTCCTTGACCGGTTCTTCCACTTCTTCTTCTGCACCTTCTTCGGCCAATACCTCGTCTTCCCGTTTTTCTTCCATGATTTCTCTTCCTTTCGTCTCCTCAAGCTTTCTTTACCCGTTTTCCCTCCGTGCGCCTTCATTAAACGCAAAAAAGCGGACATCAACAATGATGCCCGCTTCTCCGTTCATCAAACGGTCTCTTTCACGCCTTTTAATTCGCGCTCTAAAAACTTCGCCAGCTCCAGCATGCCGTATTTGCCGGCAGCCGCTTCTGCGTCTGAATTATAATTCGTATTGGTATTCACATCGTAAGTGAAAATGTCGCCTGCTGCGTTGCGGATAAATTCGATGCCCGCGACATTGATATTGTTTTGGGCTAGGAACGCCTCATATTTAGCGATAATCGGATCGTTGAACCCTTCCACCACTTGGAATTTCGGCTTTTCTTCGACTTCTTCTCCTACCGGACAGAACAAATCGTCGATTCGGCAAGCATCTGCCGGGCATAATTCAAATCCTTCTGAAGTGTCCACTTGCACTGCATAAACGAACTTGCCGCCGACAAATTCACAGCGCGTGATGAACGGTTCAGGCGCTTGGATATACTCCTGAATTAGCGTAATGCCATCAATGGATGGTTCGAATTCCGCGCCATTTACGTATTCGTTCAAAGCTTCCATCGAATGGAACAATCTTACGCCAAGGCCTTTCCCGGCACGGTTATGTTTCGTGATGAAAGAAGAAACACCCATTTTTTCTGCAGCGGCTAAAATCTGTTCTTTGCCGTTCGCCGCAATGGTTTTAGGCGTACGGATGCCAGCCGCATTAAGCGCCATGTATTGTTTCACTTTGCTGACTTCCAAGCTTAGCGCCTGGCTGCCATTGAACACTTTGCGTCCGTGGTTCTCCAGCCAGACAAGCAGGGAATCCGCCATTTCCGGTGCGAAACGATGTCCGCGGGTATGGGATGATGCACTCATTCGGCTGTAGAAGACGCCTTCCGGCGGCGTATCGTTCAAATCAACGAGGCTTTCATTGATAAACCAATCTTCGTAAGGAAGGCCCAGTTCATCTAAACGTTTGAATAAATGCGTGGTCCACTCTTCGTTTTCATGTATTACGTATATTTTTTCAGTCATGTCGTTTCCTCCTAGTAAGTCGTTGCTGCCAGTGCTTTACGCTTTTCCTCGACGATTGGCATTACTTTTTTCGAGAAGCGCTCCATTTCTTCCAATTGCGGAGAGAATTGAAGCAATAAGAGATCCAATCCTACCTGCTCATAAGCAAGAATGCGATCTGCAATTTGTTCCGGCGTTCCAATCAAATTCGGACGCAAGCCGCGGTTCGAAACGGAATAATCTTGAAGCTTCACTTCTTGCTCCAATTTTGATTTGCTGACAAAGTCATCGTAGCCCACGTAGCCTTTCGCATCTTTCACATCTGTGATGCGCGCATATTCAGCAGCTACTTCTTCCTCTGTATCGCGGCAGATGATATAGGCTGCCATGCCGAAAGATTTCAAAGGTTCTTTACCTGCTTCTTCCCGCAATTTTTTCATGCCGGCAATTTTTGTTTCAATTTCTTCTACTGTCCCGCCATGCATGACGTAAGCATCGCATGACTCCACGATCGATTGCTTGCCGCGCGGACTTTCTCCGCCAGCGTATAAAATGGGATTCGGACGCTGGACAGGTTTCGGAGCAAGATGTGCATTTTGGATATCGTAATACTTCCCTTTGAAAGAGAAAGTTTCTTCCGTCCACATCCCTTTGACAATTTTCAGGAACTCATCTGTACGGTCATAACGCTCATCGTGCTCTGTAAATTCTCCGCCGTATTGGCGTGCTTCTTCTGCCCACCAGGCAGATACTACATTCAAAGTGAACCGGCCATTGGAAATCCGGTCTATATTAGCCGCCATCTTCGCAGTTACAGCAGGGTTATGGAAAGCAGGGCGAATTGCCGTCATGATTTCCAGCTTGTCCGTCACGGCTGCCAGTGCTGCCGCTGTTGACCAAGCTTCTAAAGAATCAGCTTCCATCCCTTTGATATCATTCAAATTCAACTCAGCAATCAATGTGGTGTCGTAGCCCCATTGCTCCGCTGATTGCGCTACTTGCTTTGCATAATCAAAAGTCGCCGGCATGTTTTCATCTTCCACATTGCGCAGCCAACCGCCAAATATCGGCATCCAGAAACCATATTTCATCGCCCGTTCACTTCCCTTTACGTTTATAGTCAAGTGCAAAATTTTCAAACAATCAAATAACGCTTTTAGTATACAACAAAACCACGTATTCTTACTAGTATACTAGGTTATTAAATTTTATCGTGCTAAAGCGATAAAGGAATAGAGTAATCTATTCCCAGTGACTTCTCGCTTTTTTTAAGTTTTCTATCCGTATTTTCGTATTCTTTTAATATTTCTCCAATCAGATCATTGCGCGGCGGTTCCATCTCCCGCATAACAAATACCCCTTCATCAATTATTTGGCAAAGGAAGCCGGCATGACCACCGCTTGGACTTCTCCGGTGGCAACTAATTCTTCTTCGGCAAATACATCGACTAGGATTTTAAATTTTTTCGGGTGGATTTCTTCAATTCGGCCAACCGCTTTTAAGGTTTTTCCTTGCGGCGTCGGTTTCTTATAATCAACATGTAAAGAAGCGGTGACAAAACGCGGCGGCGCTTCCCCGCTTCCCGGTGCAAAGCCGTTTTTTCGGTGCAGCGCCAAAGAAGCGGATCCCGTTCCGTGGCAATCCACTAGTGAAGCGATCAATCCGCCGTAAACAAATCCAGGAATTGCTGTGTGCTCAGGTTTAGGGGTGTAAACCGTCACCGTTTCTTCGCCCTGCCACCCTGTCCGGAATTGATGCCCTTCTTGATTCAGGCGGCCGCATCCGTAGCACCAAGCAAAATCCTCTGCGTATTCATCTTGAATAGCGTGCTCTATCTTTTCTGCCATGCCAATCCCTCTTTCCCAACTGCGTAATTTTAGTTATTTTTACTATCTTAACATAAAGTAAATTGAGTGTTCTGACATTTAGACGTTCATTTTATGAACTTTTATAAAAAACAAAAAGAAAAAGCATGATCCTTTTCATCAGATCATGCTTTCCCTTATTACCTTCCCTCTAAAAAACGAGGGTTCGCACGCGGAAAATTTCTTATTCGATTCTTTCTACAACTTGTTGATGCTCTGACGAATTTGAAAACTCTCGCCAATGCAATTTGTTGCGCTAACTGTCATTTGCCATTTAGGCTTTTGCTTCGCATCTACCTCTCAGCGAAATTGTGTTTCTGCAGTTAGACGTTTAGATGCACTTCCACAAAAAACTTACATCTTACTGATTCTTGACTTACTTTCTGGAGAGAAACCATTGGTACTATCGGTCCCTGACAAGAGTAACGGTCGTCAGTATTGCAAAATTTTCCGCCAAGGCTGTGCAAGTCATCGTCTGGATGCGTTCATAAACTTACTTCGTTTATACGCTTTTCCCTACGTTATTCCGCCTTGTACTACTTATATTCCACCACTTTTTTTATCTAAACCTATTTATAAGAAAATTTTAATAAATTCAATAAATTATTTTTACATTTTAGCGGCGTCCCTTTATACTAGTATTTAGTTCGATAACCGTAATAAAGAGGAGAGATTAAATGGTTAAGAGTTTACCGCTTCGTTCAGAAGTGCCCGTACAAGAAACATGGGATTTACAGAGTTTATTTGCTTCGCATGAAGAATTTAATGAAGCCTTGGTTTCATTGGAAAAAGAGGCTTCCGATTTCCATAGCCAGTTTCACGGAAAAATCAGCGATTCCGCGTCTGTCCTTGAATCGTTGACAGCTTATATGGGTCTCATTGAAAAGTTGGTTCCTGTCAGTACATACGCAAGCCTCACGTTAAGCACGGACCAGACCGATTCGGAAGCCCAGATGCTTTCCAGCAAGTTCGGTTCGGTTTCTGCAAAAATCGGAAGCAAGCTATCCTTTGTCAGCAGTGAACTTTTGGCGCTTCCGGAAGAAACATTGGAAGCAGCAATGAAAGAATCCAACGAGTTTCGTGTGTATCTGGAAAAGCTGCTCCGCAAAAAGGAATACCAATTGCATCCGGAAGCTGAAAAAACCTTGGCTGCCTATTCCGCTACGTTCAACGCTCCATACGGCCTTTACAATACGACCAAAATGGTGGATATGTCGTTTGAAGATTTTGAAGTGAACGGAAAGAGCTATCCATTGAGTTATGTGTCATTTGAAGGGGACTGGGAAGCCGAGCCGGATGCCGAAATCCGCCGCGCTGCATTTGACGCTTTTTCTGAAAAGCTGAAAGATTACCAGCACACGACAGCTAAAACGTACGATATGCAGCTGCAAATGGAAAAGACCACATCGGACCTGCGGGGCTACGATTCCGTTTTTGATTATTTATTGTTCAACCAGGAAGTGGACCGTACGCTTTATAACCGCCAAATCGACTTGATCACACAAGAATTGGCGCCGCATATGCGCAAATATGCCAAATTGCTGCAGGAAGTCCACGGTTTGGAAAAAATGACTTTTGCGGATTTGAAGATTTCTTTGGATCCTACGTACGAACCGGAAATCACTGTAGAAGAATCCAAGAAATACATCAACGATGCGCTCGGCATCATGGGCGAAGATTATTTAGACATGGTGGAACGTTCCTATTCAGAGCGCTGGATCGATTTCGCACAGAATAAAGGCAAATCAACGGGCGCTTTCTGTTCGAGTCCTTATGGAAATCACCCTTACATTTTGATTTCCTGGACCGGCCGCATGAACGAAGTTTTCGTGTTGGCGCATGAGCTTGGCCATGCCGGGCATTTCTATAATGCCAACCGGGAACAGAACGTCTTTAACGCCCGCCCTTCCCTGTACTTCATCGAAGCCCCTTCAACGATGAACGAAATGCTTGTGGCCAACCACCTGCTGAAAAACTCGGAAGATCCAAAATTTAAGCGCTGGGTGATTTCTTCCATTGTTGCGAGAACGTATTACCATAACTTTGTCACCCATTTGCTTGAAGCGGCCTACCAGCGGAAAGTCTATGAACGCATTGATGCCGGCCAAAGCGTCAATGCCGGAATTTTAAATGAGCTGAAGCGCGGTGTACTGGAAGAGTTCTGGGGAGATGCTGTAGAAATCACGCCTGGCGCTGAACTGACGTGGATGCGCCAACCGCATTATTATATGGGCTTATATCCGTATACTTATAGTGCCGGCTTGACCATTTCGACGCAAGTGTCCAAACGGATTTTAAATGAGGGGCAAACGGCTGTCGATGAATGGCTGGACGTGTTGAAAGCCGGAGGCACCAAAACTCCGGTGGAACTGGCACAGATGGCAGGCGTCGACATCACGACGGAAGAACCGCTGCGTGATACTATCGCATATATCGGTGAATTGATCGACGAACTCGTCACACTGACAAAAGAAATTGAAGTGAAACAATAAAAACCTAGTTGGATGAGAGCTTCTGCTTCCTCAATCCGCGCTTCGGCGCTTTGGACTGGGGCACTTCTAACGATATGGAGCAAACCTTGGCGACGAAGCTAGCGCAGCGATGCAGGAGCACGGATTTTAGGCAAGCACAGCGGCTTTGGGGAATATCGGGTTTCCAAACAAAACTTTTTCTATTTTTATTTTTCAGCATATTGAAAACGGAAGCGGCTTTTAAGCTGCTTCCGTTTTTTTCCGTGCTTTTTTCCAGATGAAATAGCGTTCGATCAGAATCGCCGCCAGTGTTCCGGTAATCAATCCATTGGAAAAGGTAGCGGCGAGAATAGCTGGCAGCTGTGCCATGCTCTCGGGCGGAAGAAACATTATGCCGACCCCAATCATCAATCCGAAAGCGGATACTTTATAAGCCTGCTGATAATCCGCTTCTTCTCTCAATTCCATAAAAGCCATTTCCACCATTTTTGTGAATATCGCAAAAATTACGGCATAAGCGACTGGCGCCGGCAATGCCGCAAGCAGTGCCATCAAGCTTGGAAAAAAGCTGATGGCTAAGACTACCACGCCGCCCATAACGAATGGTTTTAAAGAAGGATTTCGTGTCGCACTGACAAAGCCGGCTGCACCGGAAATTGGCACGGGCCCGATGGCTGAAAACAGCCCCGCAAAAATGTGGTTGATCCCGGAAGCGACGGACGCTTGCTTGACCCGATCCTGGGCTTCAATCGAAAACGTATTTTTTAAAAGCACTTCCATGACCCGCATTGAAGCCATCATATTCGCTACCAATAGAAAAGTTAAAAACAGCGCCGTAACGAACATGCCGCTATCCCAAACGAGGGGGCCGAATACGAGAAGTTCCGGCAATGCGAGCAATGATTCCGAAGTACCAGCAATCGCATCCGCCTTGCCAAGCAGCACAAATAACAGCCACCCCCCCGCAATCGCCAGCAAGACTGAATAACGGTTGACCCAAGGAGTTTTGTGCCCCATGAATAAAAACGTCACGATAACGACGGCTGCGCCTCCTATAACGACGACCGGATCCACGGCATCGCCTTCACCCGCTATTCCCACTAAGCCGCCGATAATCGATTCGCTTAATTGCAGGACAAGCAGCAATAAATAGATGAACGTAATCGTCGGCGTAAACAGCGCTCTCATCTTCCCTACTAATCCAGTGTAAGTAAATACGATGAACAAAACACCGCTATAGAGCAGGCCGCTTTGAAGGGCTTGCAGCGATTCTTCCATCGTTTCATACATAACACCGACCATCCCTGCATAAACGATGAAGATTCCCCACCAGAGCCCCGCCGGCCCTTCATTAATCGGCATCCGGTGCCCGATCAGCACCTGTACTAAACACGCGATGCCAAGCACAAAAATTGTCCTTTGGACAAATAAGGCTGTATCTCCACTGTTCATCCCAAAAACATTGGCGATGGCAATGGGAGCAGCAATCGAAGAAGCCAATAAAAAAATAGCCCACTGAATGCCTCCAAACAAAGTTTTCACCATTTCCCGCCCCCGTCTTTTCTAACTCTTTATCTTGTTAGTATACCCTTTTGCTTTTAAAGGCGTTCGGAGAAAAAACAAAGAGCCCTGAAATTTTCAGGACTCTCTGTCTTTTCTAGAAGTTTCTTTAGGATCCGCTTCTTTTTGCGATTCCATATTTTTCTTTTGCTCATCGGTCCGATGTTCTTCATCCAACGGCCCTTTATAGACAACCGGATAGCCTTTATCCTGCAGTTGCTTTACTTGCTTCCGAGACGCACGGATCAAAAGCCACATGATCAACAGTGACAAAATAAAAATAACGACAACTGAGATAATCCCAGGAATGTATTCCGATTTATCTTCAGGAAAGTATAAGAATTCCATTTGTTTATTTCCCGCCTTTGATAGTTAAGTTTCCCTTCATTATACAGGATAGCTTTTTTCAATAAATTACCGAAGGTGAACATTTCGTGGCAAACTCTTAACAATCTCCGCAACAAACGCTGAAAAGCGGCAGAACCGGGAAGCGTTCCTTTTTCTGCCGCCGAGCATGATTAAGGCATTGCGAATGTAAAAACTATTTTTCCGATACAACTGTAAAGCGTTTATTGAAATGGCGCGGATTTTCAATTTCATCCACTAATGCAATGGCATAATCAGGATAGCTGACATAGCTTTTTCCTCTTGTATTCACCGTGATGCTATCTTCGCCTATCTTGTAGCTTCCGGTCCGTCTGCCTTCCGCATCAAAAAAAGCAGCAGGGCTTAGGAAAGTCCATTCGATGCCTTCCGATGCTTCAAGATCTGCCAGGTTCTGCGCCTGGTTAGACGCGATCGCTTTAAAAGCATCCGGGAATTCCGGCGTTTCAATCAGGCGGGTCGTTCGGGCCTCATCCACAAACAGGCTGCCTGCTCCTCCGACTACAATTAATCTCGTACCAGGCGCTTCTTGCAGCGCTTGGATCAGGTTTCGCCCTGCTTCCACATGCTGCTCCGCTTTTTCC
Organism: Planococcus ruber; assembly: GCF_022819085.1. GTDB lineage: Bacteria > Bacillota > Bacilli > Bacillales_A > Planococcaceae > Planococcus > Planococcus ruber. The sequence goes on from NZ_JALHAG010000011.1 coordinate 212,299, forward strand.
GGCGGTACACCAAAAGCATTTACGACAACATCAAACAGCTTTAGGTCTTCTGCAGTTAAACTGAAAACATCTTTTTCCAAGATCTGTACGTTTTCCTCTTCAATTTTTGAAGCATCCCGCACAATAGCCGTAATTTCATGACCTCTGGAAAGCGCTTCTTTCATAATGACTCCGCCTGCTTTTCCGCTTGCTCCAATAATTCCGATTTTCATCTAAAGCACCTCTTTTTTTAGATTTGATCCATCGCGTCTTTTAAAATTTCAAACGAACGCTTTCTTTTTTCTTGCTCATAAATATAGGACACAGCCATCAATTCATCAATCTGCATATCGCCCATAAACTTCCTTAATTGGCCCGCGACGGCTTCGCGGTCGCCAAGGAATGTGTAGCGCGACATATTTTTAGCCATCGTTTCCTCATACAAGCTCCATTTGCCATCCATTGAATCGACCGGCGGCTGAAGCAGATTTTTCGTACCTCTTACAACATTCAAATAAAACATGTGGCTCGAAGTCGAAAGTTTTTGAGCTTCCTCCGTCGTTTCTGCAGCCACGACATTCACACAAACCATGACGTATGGTTGGGCCAGATAATCGGACGGCTGAAACTGGGTTCGGTAAATTTGCAGCGCCTGCTCCAATTGCTGAGGTGCAAAATGAGCAGCAAATACATACGGCAAGCCGAGTCTTGCGGCTAACTGCGCACTGGATGTACTTGAACCCAGGATAAAAATCGGAACTTCGGTGCCCACACCAGGGTAAGCATGCACCAGTCCTTGGTGTTCAATCGGCTTCAAATAATTTTGCAGTTCTACGACATCTTGTGGAAAAGCATAAGCTGTTTCTTGCGTTGTCCGGCGCAGTGCATGCGCTGTTTGCATATCCGTTCCCGGTGCGCGCCCAAGCCCCAAATTCACTCGGCCAGGATACATCGTTTCCAGTGTTCCAAATTGTTCAGCAACGACAAGCGGAGTATGGTTCGGCAGCATAACACCGCCAGACCCTACTTCAATCGTGTTTGTATTATCGAGCACTTTTGAAATTAAGATGGACGTAGCTGAACTGGCTAAAGTCGGTGAATTGTGGTGTTCAGACAACCAAAAGCGTTTGTAGTCCAATTTTTCAACATGCTGCGCCAAGCTGACCATATCAGCCAATGCCTCTTTTGCTGTCTGTCCTTCTGAAATGGCGACCAGATCCAAAACGGATACGGGCACCGGGTTTATATTTTGATTCATTTAATGACTTCCTTTCAAGAGGAGATGTTCATTAACCATAAAACCAAAATATCTCGAAGACAAGCTATCTGCTTATGGCCTTAGAATCATTCAGTCGTGTTCATCCATGTAGGGATTTTATCGTCTTCGTCAAATTCGATAATGACATCCGTTACTCCCTGGACGCCGTCCCGAATCCGCTTCTCAATGTAATCCCGCAAATCATCCGCTTCGGCAATCGTCATGCCCGGGTCCACTTCCAGTTTCAACTCCACGTGGAAATGGTCGCCTTCTTTTATGACGTCCAAATCCTGAATGTCTGCAACTTGAGGATGCTGCAGAACTTTTGCGCCGATCCGGGCCTGCATTTTCACATCCGCTACACCAAGCGCGCCTGCCGCATTGTCGAGGAAGACCCGCCCCACTACAAGGATGAGCAGGACACCGATAATGACCGAAGCATAGCCGGTCGCGCTATGGAACGGCGTATACGTGGAAATGACAATAGCCGCCAGAGCCAGCACCGCTCCTCCTACCGCTACATTATCTTCCAGGAAAACGAGTTTGGTCGCAGGTTTAGCCCCTTTTACGTTTTTGTAGCTGAGCGGGATATATTTTAATCCGCGTGTCTGTTCTTTCGGAAGGTGCTCGGTTATTTCTTTCATGGCTTTATTGAGCACGAAAGCTTCTAACAGAGCAGACGCACCGAGGACGCCGATGTTCAACCAGAACCAATCTTCTGTATGGACGGCATCCGAAATATGATGGATTCCTTCGATAATGGTTTCATAGGCCAGTACGCCGACAATCAGCACTGCACCTAGCAGCACTAAATTGACTAAGCGCCCAAAACCGCCCGGAAATTTTTCGGTAGGCGCTTTTTTGCTCAATGCCGAGCCGACAAAGACGAATAATTGGTTCGCCGCATCCCCAAAACTGTGCATCATTTCGGCGAACATCGCGACATTTCCTGTAATGAGGTAAGCGATTGTCTTAATGACCGCGACCATCGTATTGACAATGGCAGCCCAAAAAGCGGACTTGTTCCCTCCCTTAAGCAATCCAAAAAATTCTTTCATAAAAATCCTCCATTCTTCTGGGCCTCGCAACTTTTATGTAAACTCAGAAAGCTTTTCTATTTTATTCCCTGCACCGGTGCGGTAGAAACCCATGAAAAAGAGGGCTCTCAATTTTTCCTGAGCTCTGCTTTTCTAAAGCTGCGTTAAATCTCGTAAACTGCTCCTATTTCTGCAAATTCTGTATCTCCGCTAAAACTGGAGCGTGCTGCTTCAAGAATTTCGCCTAATTCGCCGTATTGCGGCAGATGAGTGAGCCTCAATTGCTTGGCCCCAGCCCGTTCAGCCAGTTCGCCTGCTTGTCTTCCGCTCAAATGCCCTTTGATGATGCCCCGATATTTTTCGTATAAATTCGATTCACATACAAGCAAATCGGCTCCGCGCGAAAACTCGATCAGGTCGTCTTTCCATTCGGTATCCGCCGTAAAGACTACAGACTTTCCGTTTGACGTAAATTTCATCGCCAAACAATAAACCGGATGAATGGTTTCGCAAAACGCGACTTCAAACGGCCCGAGCTGAAGAGGCTGATTTGCTTCGATTACCTTTCCTTCCGTCACGCCTTTATAGGAAAGCGCTGCAAACATTTCCGGATCCCGGTTATGGGCATAAATCGGGAATGGAGTTTGCCATTCTTTGAGTTGCATGCCGACCATTGCTGCGTGCTGCAAAACGCTAATATCCGCAATATGGTCTGGGTGATAGTGGCTGATGATGGCCGCATCCAGATCTTTCAATTCGGTGTAGTTTTGTACTGCGGCCAGAACACCGCTTCCGCAGTCCACCAAGCAGCGAAATCCTTCCTCTTCGATCAGGAATGATGAAGTGGCCTCATTTTTATTGGGATAGCCTCCCCAAATCCCTATAGTTGTGATTTTCATAAAAGAATTCCTCCCAAACTATTTTTTCCTATTATAACGCAGCCATTGTCCTATGTTTGTTTAAAGAGATTCGCTCAGGGTATATAAAAAGGGAGCAGTTAAAACATTGGAGGGATTACTTTGACAGTAAAACTAACAGTAGAAAACGCCGTACAAGCAAAAGCAGAAATTGAAAAATTACAAGCGCAAGGATATTCGCATGATGACATTTATATCTTTGCACACGACAAAAAGCGCGAAAAAGATATTTCTTCTGCACTGGACACCGAAAGCGTGGGCATGAAGGAGCAAGGATTCCTGGACAGCATGAAAAACATGACCGTTTCTCGCGGGGATGAACTTCGCGCCAAAATTGCAGCTGCCGGAACAACCGAACAGGAAGCCGCTGAATTCGAAGAAGAACTGGATAAAGGCAAACTCGTCATCATCGCCAATAAGAACAATTAAGCCCCTCCCTCTTGCTGAAAAGCAAGAGGGTTTTTTCTGTCTTTGTGCCATTTTTTGTATTTCACTATAACTTTAAACTTCTGATAAATTATATTATTCTCCTTTGTTTTTTCTTTATTTTCAAAATTCTCTTGATATGGTTAGTAATATTGGCATATTCCAGGTTATGTATCATCTTGTCCATTGTGCCATCCATTACTATTTGCTATATTTGAAAAAGGTTAATTTTCTAACTACAGGCAAGTAAACGCTTTCCTGCAGGAGAAAAGCCTCAAGGGGGAAATTTATGAAGAAGAGTTTGAAAATGGGAAGCGCTTTTATCGGCATCATTGTCGGGGCAGGTTTTGCTTCTGGACAAGAGATTCTGCAATATTTTACAAGTTTTGGGATGATGGGAATTTTTGCAGCCCTTATCTCGACTGCTTTATTTGCTTATTTGGGAATGAATTTAACAAGGCTCGGAAGCCGGATGCAGCAACCTTCACATAAAGAAGTCATCTACGGAATCAGCGGAAAAATATTGGGAAGAATCGTGGACTACATAATTATTTTAACTTTGTTTGGCGTTGGCGTTGTGATGGTAGCTGGAGCCGGTTCGATTTTTTCACAGCAATTCGGCCTTCCAGCGGTTCTTGGCAGCACGCTAATGATCGTCCTGGTCGTTTTGACCATCATGCTGAATGTCGAAAAAGTCATTTCAATCATCGGCAGCATTACGCCTTTTCTCATGTTGATGGTCGTCATTTTGGCCATCTACAGCTTGGCTACCGGCGATTCATCTTTTGCAGCATTAGATCCAATTGCAAATGAAAAACTTTCGGCTGTTTCCAACTGGTTCTTGGCCGGATTGAATTATGCATCCTTTAACATTGCAGTAGGTGCTTCGATGTCCATCGTCATGGGCAGCACCGAAAAAGATGAAAAAATCGCTGCACGCGGCGGATTATTTGGTGGATTGGGCTTGGGGATTTTGATTATTCTCAGCCATTTAGCGATTTTTTCAAAAATCGAAAGTGTGGGCGATGCTGATATGCCGATGCTTCAAATTGCCAATGACATCTCACCTACTTTAGGCGTATTTATGTCGATCATTTTGTTCGGCATGATTTACAATACCGCCGTCAGCATGATCTATGCCTTTGCAGCCCGCTTTGTTCCATCGGGCACACCGAAATTCAAAGGATTTGTTGTTATCGTTGGGGTTGTTTCCTTTATCTTGAGCTTTGTCGGATTCACTAAACTTGTCAACGAGTTCTACCCGATCGTCGGCTATCTTGGGTTCTTCCTGGTAGCGGCACTGGTCTATGCCGATTTTAATAAACCGAAAGTCCAGACAGCTCCAACCAAATAGCGTATCGAAGCCGCAAAAGCATCCATCAACTGCTTTGGCGGCTTTTCATGTTATGGTTTAAATAGAGCATTCCGGAAGGAGAACTTTTTTTATGGATACTTTTATTAAAACACCTCAACAGCAAGAACTGATAAACCAAATTCATGCATTGGCTCCTGCGTTTCAAAAGCGCGAACCGGAGCTGGATGCTATTGGATCTTTTCCTTATGAGAATATAAATGAATTGAAGCAGCTCGGCTATCATACCCTTACGCTTCCGAAAGAGATGGGCGGGCAAGGCTTCGGCCTCTATGAGTACATACTGGCGCAAGAAGCGATTTCTCAAGCTTCCGGAGCTACCGGGCTTTCTATCGGATGGCATGCCGGAATCATTTTGGAATACGCTGAAAACCGGCATTGGCATCAGGACAGTGCCGCATGGCTTACAGAAGAAATCCGAAAAGGTGCTTTGATTAATACAGCGGCCACTGAGAACAATGCGGGAAGCCCGGCGCGCGGTGCACTTCCACGGACCTTTGCTGTTAAAGACGGCGATGAGTGGGTAATCAACGGCGAAAAAACCTATACTTCCATGGCCCCTGTATTGGATTTCATTTTCGTGACGGCTACTGTGGATGAGGAACAGATTGAAACTTTTATTATTCCGCGCAAAACAGAAGGCGTTTCAATCGATGAAACTTGGGATATGCTAGCCATGAGAGGCACAGCGAGCCATACGTTAGTGATGAGAGACGTGAGGATTCCTTCTTCTTTCATCTTGAAACCGAGCGGCGCCAAAGCCGCTGGAAAAGGATGGCTGCTCCACATTCCCGCTTGTTATATCGGAATGGCTGCTGCCGCCCGCACGCAGGCGATTGAATTCGCCGTTTCCTATGAACCGGCTTCCCTCGGAAAACCGATTTCAGAAACGCCGAACATCCGCCAGCTCATCGGAGAAATGGAATTGGAGCTAACGACTGCCCGCCACTTATTATACGGAACCGTTGAACGCTATCTTCAAGCAAGCGATAGAGCAGCGATGGATGAAGCTTTGAACGTAACGAAAATCGCTGTCACACAGGCGGCCATGGGCATCGTCGATAAGGCGATGAAAATTGTCGGTTCAAGAGCACTTTCAGAAGCCAACCCGATGCATCGCCATTACTTGAATATCCGGGCCGGCCTGTACAATCCGCCAATGGAAGACATGGTCAAAGCACAACTGGCAAACCAAGCCATCCAATCTATCTCACAGGAAAAACACGAAAATCCAGCCAATAAATAAGGAGTGAAGCCAATTGACAATTCAAGTGCACCTTAACGAAACAGTGATCGAGGCTTTTCATTTTATGGAAGAACATGTGGCCGACAGCGTTTCTAAAAAAACGCTGCAAAAAATCATCATCGATTTCAACGTGACGAGCGAAGATTACCACGACATTGCCGTGTTATTGTACGGCATGGAATTCCGTGTTCAAGTTCCGGAAAAAAACTTGGACTTTCAAGCTGCCATCTCGAACTATTCAACCGATACGACAAATCTTTACAACCCAAACGAAGTAGCGGACTACCATTTGGAATTGACGGAGAAAGCATAGAAATCAAAAAGGGAGCCACAGCTATAAGCCGCGGCCCCTTTTTTGATTCCCTATTTTCTTTTAAAGCGGCTGCCTCGGCTCCTTCTTCTCAATTTTCTTCTTAAGTCCCGCGCTTCCTGTTCTTTTGCCGCCCGACTTTCCTCATCCAAGGAAATGGAGCAAAGATCTTCTCCTTCCAGTTCAATATCAAACCATGAATTCACGCGGCTACCTTCCGGCAACTGGCTGAGAGGGAGAAGGAGTTCCTTTTGTTCTTCCTCTATCAGAATGACCGCCCATCCGTCTTCAATCCGGTTCAGCATCCCTTTCATTCAATCACTCCCCTACACAAGCGAGGCCTTGGGCTTTTATATCATCTAATTTCCCTTGCCCAATGCCTTTGATTTCTTTGAGCTCTTCAAGCGAAGCAAAAGGACGGCTTTTAACGATATCTTCAGCGAAAGCGGGACCGATGCCTTCGATTTCCTGCAGTTCGGCTGAAGAAGCCCGATTCAGGTCGATGCAGCGATTCTTCCCTTCGACCGCGATTCCTTCTTTTTCTGTTTCGATTTCGTAGCTGTTTCCGTCTGTCCGGAGCACAATCGTCCCGTTTACATCCGTGCCGTAGACGTCAGCGCCTTCGTTTTCCACAGAAGCAATGACTTCGGCATGCGGATGTCCATAGGAGTTGTCAATGCCCGCACTGTAAATGGCGACTTTGGGAGATACAGCTTTCAAAAAATCGCGGCTCGTCGATGTATTCGACCCATGATGGCCAAGGTGGAGAATTTCTGCATCCAAGTCAGCGCCGCTTTCTATCATCTTCTGCTCTTCTTTGACACCGGCATCACCGGTGAAGATCAAACGGACATCTCCAAATGTCACTTTTAAAGAAATCGATTCTTCGTTGGCCTTGCCGGTGATTTCTTCCGGATAGAGAACTTCCAATTCAACCGGGCCGACATCGAAAACTTCGCCACTGCGCGGTTCGTAATAATCCGTGCCCGTTTCATCAATCGCTTCTAACGTGCTGAGGAATGTATTGGATGTGCTTTCGTTCCCAGACATCCATACTTCACCCACGTCAAACTGCTCGATGATGGAACCCAATTGTCCAATGTGATCCGAGTCGGGATGCGTGCCAATGGCAATATCGATTTTCTCCAGCTGCTGCTCTGTTAAATAATCGATGGCATCCGTACTGTTCCAATCGCCTGCATCAATCAGAATGGCATAATCCCCAAATTCCAGCAAAGTGGCATCTGCTTGGCCGACGTCAATAAAATGAACGGCAAGCTCCCCTTCAACAGCTGCAGAATTCCCGCCTTCACCGTTTTCTTTCTGCTGCTGGAACCATTGGAAAGCGAAAATGCCGACGTTTGCAACTGCAACTAATAAAATCAAAATGTATTTTTTCAAGATTCTTCTCCTCTTTTCGTCGTGGCATTTTACCATACCCTCTGATGGGCTTTCTCTATCAGTGGGTGAAAGCAAAAATGCCAGAGGCTTCTAAAAGTGCCCAAAGCAAAAGGCTGCAAAGAAATTCCCTTGCAGCCTTTTGGAAGTGGCCAAATCAAGTGGACATGAAGTCTCCGCCGTTCATATGGAGGAATTGTCCCGTCATGTACGAATTTTGCGGGTCTGCCAGAAAGACAAAAGCCTTCACCAATTCATATGGCTGGGCTGGGCGCCCTGCTGGCACATCCTTGCCGAAGTCTTCCCCAACATCAGGGTTGAGATCACCAAAAGTCTTCGTGATCAATGGCGTCCACACCGGACCAGGTGCAATTCCATTCACTGCAATTCCTTCACGGACGAAGCGGCGGGCAAGCGCACGCGTCATGGAAACCATCGCTCCATTCGCTCCGGAATAGTCAATGAGATCCGAATGGCCCCGGTATGCATTGATCGAAGCCGTATTGATGATCCGGGCACCGTCTTTTAAATGGGGACGGGCGGCTCTGACCAAATAGAACATCGCAAAGGCTTTAATTTCAAACGTCTTCAATAGCTGTTCATCTGTAATATCGGTCGGAGAAGTCTGTGGATATTGATAGCCCGCATTATTTACGAGAATGTCAATTTGGCCGAATGATTCGAGCGCGAATTGGACCAGTTTGTCGCAGTTTTCCGACTTTCCAAGATCTCCGCTCAACGCTTTCGCTTCTCCTCCATAGCTTTTGATGACTTCCAGGGTTTCGGCTGTCGCTTCTTCATCATCGAGATAGCCGATCACCACTTTAGCGCCTTCTTTCACGTAGGCAATGGCTACAGCGCGGCCAATCCCGCTGTTTGCACCTGTAATAATGGCCACTTTGCCTTCGAGAGCGCCACTCGCTTTATAGTCCTTTAAATCCGTATTATTGAAATCCATATCTGCCATTCGTTCCCTCCTCCTCACTTTCATCCTCTAAGCTTTTTCTACTCTTGTTTATTGCTAAGCTTTTCATATAACCGGCTGTATTCCTCAGCGGAACGGCTCCAGCTATAATCCCCTTCCATGCCATTTCGTTTAATGATTTCCCAATGTTCGGCATGATGGTACATGTTCAATGCCCGTTTCAAAGCATCTTCAAAACTTTGCTGCTCCTCAAAATCACTTAAAAAGCCGTTTCCTGAGCGCAGCACTTCATCGTACTCCACCACCGTGTCTTTTAAGCCCCCGGTTTTATTCGCTACCGGAACCGTGCCGTAAATCATGGAAACCAATTGGCTCAATCCACATGGCTCAAAATGGGAAGGCATCAAGAAAATGTCGGCGCCTGCATAAAGCAGATGGGCGAGCTCTTCGTCAAACCCTATGTGGACCGCTATTTTTTCCGGATGCTCTTCAGCCAGCTGCCGGAAAAACTGCTCGTATTTCGCTTCGCCTGAGCCGAGCAGCACAAATTGTACGTCTTGAGTTTTCAATAGTTTCGGCAACGTCTCTTCCAAAACATCGATCCCTTTTTGGCCTGCCAGCCTGGAAACCATGGTCAGGAGCGGAATGTCACCTTGCTCCGGCAAATGAAAGCGGAGCTGGACGGCACGTTTATTGACCGCTTTCCTTTCCATTGTCGTCTGGTCATACGGCATTTCGATCATCAAATCTGCTGCCGGGTTGTATGAGACGGTATCGACTCCATTCAAGATTCCGACTAAGTCTTCCGCCCTCTTTTGAAGGAGCGTTTGAAGGTTCTCTCCATAAGACTCCGTTAGAATTTCATCACGGTAAGACGGACTGACGGTCGTTACTTGATCGGCATATAGAATCCCTGTTTTCAGCATGTTGAAGTTGCCGCGCCATTCGATCAGGCCCTCTTCAAAATAACGCGCTGCCAACTCGAATTCTTCCATGGCTGTTTCTTTGGAATAATAGCCTTGGAATTGAAGGTTATGGATGGTCAAGACCGTTTTTGTCTTTGGACGAAGCGCAGCATACTGCTCGTCTTCTTTTAACAGAAACGGAAGCATGGCCGTATGCCAGTCATGGACATGCAAAACATCCAATGCCTCGGTTTCCGCTTCCAACACCGCCAATACGGCACGGCTGAAAAAGGCAAAGCGTTCGGCATCATCTGCTTGGCTATAGATTTGGTCGCGTGCATAATAAGCGTCATTTTCCACAAAGACGAATTGGACGCCGTTCATCCGATATTCAAAAATGGAATGGGCTTCTCTTTGCCCTTTAAAAGGCACTTCCAGATCTCCTTTAAATTGAAACGCTTTTTCATATTCGGCAGAAATCAATGTATATTTCGGCAAAATCACCATTACTTCATGGCCCAGTTCTGCAAGCGCTTTTGGCAAAGCACCCATTACGTCAGCGAGTCCGCCTGTTTTTACGAAAGGAGCGCATTCCGCTGCAGCCATCGCAATTCTCATTGAACATCCTCCTTTGTCACCCGCTCACCTTTGCGGAGAACAATGGGTTGCTGCCAAGTCCCTTTTAATACAACTCCGTCATCTATCTCCACATCTTTGTCGGCAATTACGCAAGTTAATTCGCAATTTTTTCCAATTTTACTCTTTTGCATAATGATGCAATTTTCCAACCGGGCGCCTTCTTGAATGGAAACGGCTCGGCTAATAATGCTTTTCTTTACACTTCCAGCAATCGTACAGCCATTTCCGATTAATGCTTGGCTTACTTGCGAACCCTTTAAATGCTTAGTCGGGGGCTCATCTTTCACTTTCGTATAAATGGGGCGGTCTTTTAGATACAGCTTTTCTCTTTGCCCTGCTTCCAATAATGACATTGCTGACCTGAAATAATTTTCAGTTGAATCAATCACTGCAACAAACCCGTCATGCGTGTACGTATTGAATGTATACGGCGCTTTTTTGCGGTTTACTACATCTTCAATGCTGATGACTTTCTTTTCTTCATAGCTTTCCATCAATTCCAGCAGCAATTTTTTGGAAAGGATATAGCTCTTCAAATGGGTGCCATCTTCGCAAATGGCTTCGGTAATATCCTTGCCGGAAGTTAGATGAACATCCAGCATTTCTTCAAAATCCAATTGCGCCACAGTAAAGCAATTGGTGATTACCACATGTTCCTGTCTGCTTTTTACAAAAAACGAACGATGTTCACCTAACATGGAGAAGGCGCCGACGCTTACGTAATTGCCCACTTTCTGGGAACCTGGAAGGAAGAACAAGCCATCTTTCCGGCGATTCAAGTCCCAGCTTTTTCCTACTCCAATATGGTCCAGCAAAGAAACAAAGGGATAAGCCGGAAAAACGCCGACGAGGTTGATATTCGAATTCACCACGTTCGACAAGGCGAAATCGATGAGCCGGTAACGCCCAGAAAAAGGAATTGATGCCGTGGAACGGTACATCGTCAAATCTTCCAGGCCTGACATCCTTACAGATGCATCAATAACTGCCATTAATCTCATTGACCTTCACCTCTTCTCCAGTTCTGTAAAACCTCTTCCGTCAACAAAACAATTTCTTCTTTTTGATCCGGAATCTGATAGTTTTCTGGAATCGACAGCCCCGGCGGAATAATGACACGCTGAAGCTGGGCACCTTGCCCAATTTTCACGCCACTCATGACAACGCATTCTTTGAGCGACGCACCTTCATCCACCTGGACATCCTGGAAAATGACCGATTTTTCAATTTCTCCTTCAATAACACAGCCTTCATTGACCAAAGAATCCTGGACGGTGCCATGTTCGCCGATAAACTGCGGCGGCAGCTGCGGATTAGAAGAGAAAATCCGCCATCCGGGATCATGCAAGTTCAGGCCCGACGTTTCATCCAGCAAATCCATATTGGCTTCCCATAGGCTATCTACGGTCCCGACGTCTTTCCAGTAGCCTTTGTACGGATAAGCGACCATCTTTTCGTTGTTTTCCAGCATAAGCGGGATGATGTTCTTTCCAAAATCATGTGAAGAATTCTCGTTTTCATTATCCAGCTGCAAATACTTTTTAAGTTTTTGCCAATTAAAGATGTAGACCCCCATCGAAGCCAAATTGCTTTCTGCGTTTTCGGGTTTTTCAACAAATTCCTTTACGTTCAGCTTGTCGTCGGTGTTCATGATGCCAAAGCGGTGGGTGTCTTTCCACGGCACTTCGATAACCGAAATCGTGACATCCGCATTTTGTTCTTTATGGAATTCAAGCATGGTTTGATAATTCATCTTGTAAATATGGTCCCCTGATAGGATCAGTACGTATTCGGGATCTTGTTCCACGAGATAGTGCATGTTTTGGTAGATCGCATTCGCCGTTCCGTCGTACCATTTGAGCCCGCCCATCTCTGTATAAGGAGTAAGCATCGTGACACCACCGCTTCTTCTATCCAAATCCCACGGAATTCCTTGTCCGATGTAATTATGGAGCACGTGAGGCTGATATTGCGTTAAGACGCCGACTGTATGAATTTCAGAATTCATGCAGTTCGATAGCGGAAAATCGATGATCCGGTATTTTCCGCCGAACGGAATCGCAGGTTTAGCGATATTGTAGGTCAAGGATTTCAAACGGCTTCCTTGTCCTCCAGCGAGTAACATAGCCACCACTTTATTCTTCATAATTTTCACTCCCATCCGATTTTTTCTTCCATATTTCCATGGCAAAAGCCCGCAATTCAATCGCAATCGACTGGCTCTGGCCATCGACTGGAACATTTCTAGCAGCCGCTTCCCCTTTTTCAGTCCCCCGTCCACCATACAAAGGCGATGCCGTGGAAAATACGCGTTCATATAAAGCCGGCTGCGGAACACCTACCTCAAATCCACTGTAATCTCTGTTTGAAAAATTCCCGACGACGATGCATTCGTCTTCCGCGGCTCTCCCTCTCCTGATAAAAGCAAGAACGCTTTGTTCATGATTATCGGGGTCCAGCCATTCAAAACCCGCCCGGTCATTGTCCAACTCAAATAGTGCCTTCTCCTTTTTATAAAAAGCCAAAAGTTCCTTCGTGAAGGCGTCCATTTGGCGGTGGGAGGGCTGATCTAGCAAAAACCAGTCCAGCTCCGGCTGGAATTCCCATTCGTCGTCATGCCCGAATTCCTGGCCCATGAATAGAAGTTTTTTTCCAGGGTGGGTCATCCAGAAAGCTAGAAGCAAGCGCAGTTGATGGAATTTCTCTTCCTTGTTTCCCGGCAATTTATTCAACAGCGATTTTTGCCCATGGACCACTTCATCATGGGAAAATATCGACACATAGCGTTCATCGTAATAATACATAAGGGAGAAATTCAATTTTTGATGCTTTTCAGGCCGTTCTTTTGGAGGCGTCTCCATATAGCTTAAGACGTCGTGCATCCAGCCAAAATTCCATTTATAATCGAAGCCGATTCCCCCATCTTCGGTTTTGCCGGTGACATTTGGATAATGCCACGCATCTTCTGCGATTAAGATGGAATCGGGATGCTGCTGCTTGATGCTCGCGGTCAATTTCCTCAAAAACTCAGCGCCTTCTTCATTGTGGACACGCCTCGGGTCATTCGGAACAAACAATAATTTCATCAAGGCATCCATCCGGAACCCATCGAATTTGAATTCATGCAGCCAGTAATGTGCGCTCGACAGGAGAAAGCTGACCACTTCCCCTCTATTGATGTCAAAGTTCATGGTTCCCCACTCTGGATTTTTTCGCCTTTCCTTCCGGCGGTCTTCATAGAGCGGTGCCCCGTTGAATAAAACCAATCCATGGAGATCCTGGCAAAAATGGCCAGGCACCCAGTCTAAAAAAAGGCCTAAGCCATTTTTCGCGCATTCATTGCTGAAATATTTTAGGTCCTCAGACGTACCGTACCTGCTTGTCGGAGAAAAATATCCCGTCGTTTGGTAACCCCACGATTCATCTAAAGGATGTTCGGTGATCGGCAAGATTTCAATATGAGTAAACCCGTGCTTTTTAACATACGGAATCAATTCTTCGGCGATTTCCCGGTAAGTCAAAAAAGAACCATCCGGCGCCCTCTTCCACGTTCCCATATGCAATTCATAAATCGCTAAAGGCTTTTCAAAATGATTTTGGAAGAGCAGCTGTTTTTGCAGCAAAATTTCTTCGCTCCACGTAAATACAGAATCAGCTGGGACGATTGAACAAGTGCCTGGCCTCATTTCGCTGGCCCGTGCATAGGGATCGGATTTTCGGATCCGCTTCCCCTCCATGGTTTCAATTTCATATTCGTATATAAATCCAGCAAGATTCCGTGGAATCCGGACTTCCCAAATACTTGGATCAAACGGCAACGGCTTCATTTCAAACCGCTCCGGTTCTTGCTCACCCATAGTACCGATGACAGCTACTTGGGCTATATCCGGTGCCCAAAGAGTAAATCGGGTTTCTCCGTCCTGAAGATGCGGACCGAAATATCGATAAGCATCGTACATTTGCCCATTATGGAAATTTGCCGCTTCCTTCTCATTCAGAGAAGTCTTATCATCGTTCACAAGAAGCACCTCCAAATCGTCATTCTTTCCCTTGCCCAATTAACTTTATTCTACACGCTGAATGTAAAACCCTTGTAAAAAATCGGAATAATTGAAAAACAGTGAAAATAAGCGGCCGAAAAGCTCAAAAGACTCAGGAGTTTTCAGTATCTACACATATTTGAAAGCTTCAGGACTTGTTTACAGCGAGAATTTCTACTACGCTTAGGGAAGACAGCTTACGATAGGAAGGGCGAGAGATGTTGCGAAATCGATTATTGACTTTACTCCTATTGCTTTTCATTTTAGTGCTTGCCGGCTGCGGCAAAGGCATTGAAGATCCATTGGAATGGGAAATAGAAGATTTTAATTTCACCAATCAAGACAACAAGGAAATGGGACTGGCCGATTTAAAAGGCAAAGTTTGGCTGGCCGATTTCATTTTTACGAATTGCACCACCGTCTGCCTGCCAATGACAGCGAATATGGTGGACTTGCAAAACCAGTTTAAAGAGCAAGGGCTCGATGTCCAGATCGTTTCTTTCAGCGTCGATCCGACTGTCGACACCCCTGAGATTTTGAAATCCTATGCGGAAAACTACGGAGCAGATTTTGCTTCATGGAATCTGCTCACCGGCTATTCACCGGAGAAAATCGATGCGTTTGCCATGGATAATTTCAAAACGATTGCCCGCAAACCGGAAAACGACGACCAAGTGTTGCACGGTACATCCTTTTTCCTGGTGGATAAAAACGGCGTCATCATGAAAGACTATAATGGCGTCAATCCCCCCGTTGAGGAAATAATAGCCGATGCAGAAATTTTGCTTGCGGAGGAATAAAAGATGAATAAAAAAAGAATCGGTATGCTGGTCGGCCTGATAGCCGCAGCTGCCTTGCTTGCATTTTTCTTTTTGCCGCGCGAGAATTCGCCATCGCCAAGCACACGGGTCATTCTCGAGCATACGCACCATACCTATATTGCGCCGTCCTGCTTCGATGAGGCGGACGCTACAAACTTCCTGGAAGATTCGACATTGGAAAAGGCGGAAGAACTTCAATATCCGCCCCATTCCACTTGTACCGAGGAATCCTTTAAAGGAAACAACGACAGCCGTTTCATCAGCCTGCTGAAGGAGCTTGGCATTAAAGAAAAAGACTCGAGGGATTGGTGATAAGAAAAGCGGAAGCGCCTTGCAAGCCGCGACAAGCGCTGGAAGTCTTGTCGGAAATGGCGCTTTTTGCCATTATAGATAAGACTGAAGCGACCTCGAGCGGCTAGGCGCTGAAGTCTGGACAATGAAAAGCGGAAACAGCCGTTCAGGTTCGAAAGGCAAATAAAACAAGCGGCCGAGCATTTTTGCTCGGCCGCTTGTTTTTTATCGTTCCCTTATAATTTTCACGCACACGGGCGCTTTTGTCTCCACTATTTCGTCCGTAAGCTCAGGCATTCCATCCTCATCAATTTTCAATACAGCTAAATTGTGGGAACGTTCATTGGCCGTGATCATCCACTCGCCGGAAATCAGCTCGAAATGCCTTGGCCCTTCTCCGCCACTCGGGGAAAATCCGTTCAATTCCAATCTGCCGCCTTCTCCAATAGCGAATACGGCCAGACTGTCATCTCCTCTATTGGATGCATACAAATAGCGGCCATCTGCAGAAACCCGAACCTCTGCACTGGTATTCTTGCCTTCAAATCCGGCCGGCAGCAATGACACCTGCTGAACCGGTTCCATGCTTCCTGCTTCATTCCAGGCGTAAACCGTTAAGGAGGAAGTGATTTCTTCCAATGAATAAACCTCTCCCCGTGAAGGATGGAACGCCAAATGGCGGGGACCTGAACCCGGAGGCGCTTGAATCGATTGTTCAAGTTCCAGCTTGCCCGTTCCTTGATCCAAGCTGTAAAGATAAAGCGTGTCTGTCCCTAAATCCGAAACGATAAACCGGCCGCTTTGCGGAAGTTGAAAAACAGAATGCGGGTGGGGAGCATCCTGCCGTTCCGCGTTCGGGCCGCTGCCTTCATGTTTGACGGAATCCGTCCGTTCGCCGATTGATCCGTCTTCCTCTATCGGATAGACATTGACATTTCCTCCTGAATAATTAGCCGCAAGGAGCCATTTGCCGGTACGGTCGATGCACAAGTGGGCAGGATGGTCTCCATTGGCCGATTGCCGGTTGATTTCTTTTAACCCAAGCGGCTCCTCTGTCAATTCATACACTATGATTTCGCCATTACCAATTTCACTTGTGGCTGCAAAGTTTTTGCCGTTTGGATGGATCGCTAAAAAAGAAGGACGGTCTGTGCCGAGAATTCCTCCAATTTCGGTAAATCGTCCAGATTGTTGGTTAAATTCCCAAAGCTTGATGCCTGGTTCTTCAGAACTTGAATAGGATCCTGTCACTAAATAGGTGCGGTTCATTTTCTTCCTCCCCGTTATTTTTAAATTTCCGTGAGTTTTCTAGGTGCGTGGTGTAAAGTAGGCTTTGTGAACAAATTGCTATTACTACTATATAAAGAAAAGAGTGGTCGCCAATGAGAAGGTTCGGATTATCCATCCGCGAAAAAAGCATTGTCTGCATCGGTTTTATGGGTGTCGGAAAAACGACTGTCGGAAAATTGCTCGCAAAAAAATTGTATCGGGGCTTTGTCGATATTGATGCCGAAATCGAGAAAGAATTCGGCATGCCCATCCCCCTTATTTTCGAGAAGTTTGGCGAAAAAGCCTTCCGCGAAAAAGAAAAAGAACTGATCCAATTTTACAGCCAACAGCCCCTTTATGTGATTTCGGTTGGCGGCGGCGCATTTTTGCAGCAAGAAATCCGCGAAATCTGTTTAGCGGATTGCATCGTGTTGTTTCTAGACATCAGTTGGGATTCCTGGAAAGAGCGCATCCATATTCTTTCAGACAACCGGCCACTCCTTCAAGGGCGATCCATCGAAGACATCCAGAAGCTTTTTGTCGAAAGGCAGGAGATCTATTCGATGAATCATTCGAAATTTCAAGTGGACCGTTTCGAAGCCGAAGAAGCTGCGGATTATTTGGCAGATGCATTGAAGTTGTCTTGGGAAATTCACGCGCCGCAGCCCGGCTGACTGCGAATTAAAAAAGGAATGGCAGCTAAAGGTGCCATTCCTGTCAGGCTGTCGGGAAACTAGTTGAATGAGAGCATCTACTTCTGGAATCCGCACTGCGGCGCTATGGACAAGTGCAAAGATTATGCTCCTGCGCAAAGCTCGTCGCAAAGGAGGCGCTAAAGCGCTCCTTGACTCCCACAATAAGCCGAGAAAACCACTCGTCTTATTGCTCCGTCCAGTCCGGAACCGCGCCGGTGCTGGAGCACTCTTTAACGACGTGGAGCAAAACTGCAGAGACGATGTTTCTTTAAAAGCCTCGTTTTAAAACACTTGCTCCTGCGCAAAGCGAATGGCCTCGCAAACCACGGTCCTTAGCTTCGCAGCTGTTTTGCGGAATATCGGGTTTTTTAACAAATTCTATCTTTTGATGTTACCGATACTGCGCTTTTATTAAATCATATAAATTCGCTTCTTTTAAATAGGATTCCGGTGCGAGGAAAGTTACAGTTACGACGCCCGGATGGCGGCCAATTTCAATCGAACCGGTTATGGTCGCACGGTTCATGATTTCCGGCACCTCCACATTAAACATCGCAGCTGCCCGCTCCAATGCATTATCTGTCGCTGCGTTCAACGTCGGGCCCGTGCCAATAAATGAAATCGGCAAAGATTCTTCCAGCTGCGGAACATTCCACTTCTCGGCAATCCGTTGAGCGGACAGCCTTTCTTCTGCGGTAAATGGCTTGGCTGTGTATGGAAGATCTTCCACATTCGGCAAAAGAATCGGCCCTTCATTATTCAAACCTTTCAATAGGTGGACTTCTAAATGGACAATTCCTGCCACATCAGACGTATGCCCCGCAATCTCGCCGTCTCCTTGCATGGCATGCATATCTCCCAAATAAACTCCGCCCCCTGGCACTTTCACGGGACAAATCAATACCGAACCCGCTCTGACGCGGCTAATGTCCATGTGGCCGTCTGTCCGATGCGTATCGAGCTCTTCTTGCGTGCTGACGTACTCGTGAGGTGCATCGATTAAAAACGACCCAAAATCGCCGGCATTATGGGAATCCGGAATTGGCCGGGACGGTGTGGTCCCAAGCTGCCCTAAAAATGGCCGCATCCGTGCAATGGTCCCGACCAAATCATGGGGTGCAAACGTGACAATCGGATTTTGCACAGAAGCATCGGGCGTCTTCATATATGCCCGGCCATCTTGAGCAATCATTTCGGCAGCTTCCTGATTTAGCGTGATCCCGACATCGCCTTTTTCGCTAAAGAACATCGTATAGCCATTTGTGAAAACAAATGGCGTGACGTCTGCATCACAATTGGCGCACCGGATTGCTTCACTGCCTGTCCCTTTGATGACCGTATCCGGATATAAAGTTCCACATCCCGGACATTTCACTGCAATGAACGGATCTCCCAAAAACCGCCCTTCGACAGGACGGTCATTTCCAGAAGATGTAGCAAGCGATGTCACTTCAATGGATTTGATTTTGATGACGATGGCATCGCCAGGTTCGGCCCCTTCGACAAAAACCGGCTTTGTTACTTCATGGCCGCCTCGGATGCAAGGTGTAATCATCGGACCCCAGCAGCCAGGCGCTGTATGTGCGATGACATGCCCGCCGCTTTTTACAGGCCCTAACATTTCCAAGTTCGGATCCAACACGCCATTGATGTATTGATTGACCATTACCGTTTCCGATGCTTTTCCGCTCAATTTAACTCCCCCTATTCGTTTGACTATTCTGTCACTTTGAGTATACGGCAATCTCCAAAAGCTGACAATCACACTGCTCCCGTTGTTTCTCCCGATTCACTCTTTCCCTTTTCCACCTTCATTTTCTTTTTATCAGCTAGCTTAAGTTAGGTAGAATCCAAGCTATCGATTATAATGAAAAAGGGGTTGAAGCATCTCGCCCATCAACTAAAAAATAATCCATGAGCCTACGGTCTTTCATACAAGTTTGGAGGATTTTTTATCCGCCGCCCTTGAAAACGTTTTCATATGCATAGGAGGAAAAATAGTGAGTTTAACGAGAGATTTTTTTATTGCCTTGTCCAAAAACCAAGTTTTGAATAGCGGAGCTAAAAAATGGGGACTCAAATTAGGAGCCGGCAAAGTGGTAGCCGGAACAGATATCGACAGCATGATGAAATCCGTTAAAGAGTTGAATGCGGAAGGCATCGGTGCCACCATTGATAATCTCGGAGAGTTTGTTTTCAACCGCGAGGAAGCGCTCGAAGCCAAAATGCAAATCCTTGAAACAATAGAAGCAATCCAAAAACACGGCGTCGCTGCCCATATGTCAGTCAAGTTGACCCAAGTGGGCTTGGATGTCGATCACAAGTTCTGTTTGGAAAACATGAAAGAAATTGTAGCCGCTGCCGCGGACTATGCCATCTTCGTCAATATCGATATGGAGGACTACAATCATCTCCAGCCGACGCTCGATATTGTCCACGAGCTGCTGAAAGACTACGACAACGTCGGGACCGTGATCCAATCTTATTTATACCGTTCCGAAAAAGATTTGGAAGCCCTCCAAAACGTGCGGCTCCGCCTTGTCAAAGGGGCCTACAAAGAGATTTCCGAAGTATCTTACCAGAGCAAACAGGACATCGACCATAACTATCTAAAATTAATCAAGATACGGCTGCAGCAAGATGTTTTTACTTCCATCGCGACGCACGACCATGTCGTCATCCATGAAGTGAAGAAATTCGCTAAAGACAACAACATTCCACGCAGCCGCTTTGAATTCCAGATGCTTTACGGCTTCCGGTCCGAAATGCAGAAAGAATTGGCGCAGGAAGGCTATGCTTTCACGACCTATGTCCCTTTCGGCCAAGACTGGTACGGTTATTATATGCGCCGGTTGGCTGAGCGGCCGCAGAACATCAATTTAGCTTTGAAAAGCTTGATTTCTAAATAAGAAAAGCGCTTTGGATTTTTCCAAAGCGCTTTTCTTATTGTCTATTATTCCAGCTCGCGAACTTTAATCGGAATCAAATCATTCATTAATCCACTTCGGTACTGCTCATACCGTTTTGGCAGCATCAATGACTCACCGAGGTTTGCCGGCGATTCGTCAATGGCGAAACCAGGCGGATCTGTCGCAATTTCAAACAGCAAATCTCCGTATTCCCGGAAGTAAATCGCGTTAAAATAGCTCCGGTCCTGAACAGGCGTTACCCCAAGCCCATAGGCTTCGATTTTCTTCTTCCAATCCAATTGGTCAGCATCGTCTTCTGCGCGCCAGGCAATGTGGTGAACCGTGCCGACGCCCATTTGGCCGGTTCCAGAGGAAGTTGTTTTTACATCCACAATATTGCCGATTTCTGCTGGTGATTGGAAACGAATAAAGTCGCCTTCTGTTCCCACTTTTTCAAATCCAAGAACCTGCTCAAGCAATTCAGCTGTCTTTTCTGCTCGCGAAGTGAAAAGTGTCGCGCCTGCAAAACCTTTGATCGCCACTTTCGAATCGATTCCTCCGAAACTCCAGCTATCCAAATCCCTTTCGCCTCTTTCTACGATCTCTACATGAAGACCGTGCGGATCGTCGAAGCGCAGCGAACTTTCTCCAAACCGGCTTGCCTTTTCATACGCTACTCCATAATGGGAGAGGCGTTCTTCCCAAAAGCCAAGCGCTCCCTCGGGCACAGCGTAGGAAGTGACACCCACTTGGCCATCGCCGATTCTTCCTTTATAGGCGTTCTCCCATGGAAAGAACGTCATAATGGTTCCAGGATCTCCGCCTTCATTGCCAAAATACAAATGGTACGTTCCCGGGTCATCAAAGTTGATCGTTTTCTTCACTAATCTTAATCCTAAAACACTGGCATAAAAATCCACGTTTTCCTGCGGATTTCCGACAATTGCCGTAATGTGATGGATTCCTGCCGTCCGTTTCGCCATGCGATCATTCCTTCCAACTCTTTTCTCCATCCTATCGTACCATTTTCGCTTTATCCGCCATTCTCTTTTTGCTTGGCCACTTCCTCTTTTTTGTGCTCTTTCTTCTTTTGCACTTGTTGTTTTTCCTCTTCTTTTTCTTTTTCTATTTGCTCTTTTTGCTGTTCTTTCAGTTCTTCAATATGCTCCATCTCTTCCTGATACTGCTCTTCCACTTCCGAAGTGGACGGGATGAACGGCTCTTCGTTATAGTCCGTCCGTCTCCCATAGCGCAGCATTTCATAAATGATCAATCCATTATTGGGCTTTCCGTTCGCCGTCTTCATCGGCACGATATCAAATAAGACATAGTAAAAGGCATAGAAAACAAACCGATCCCAAAAAGTTCGGTATTCTTCGAGCAGTCCATTGGCAAGCATTGCATTTATGGCTAAAGCAACGGCGATATTGATTAAAATGGGCCCCGCATAGATGAGGGTATAAGCAATTTTCCCTTTTGAGCGCAAGTCATCATACGAATACCAGCTATATAAATGATAGTATTTCCGAATATCAAACATCCAGATTTTAACAACCCTAGGTCCAGAACCGATCGTCAGCCTCGGATTTTTTACACCGAAAATGGCGCTGACCAGCAAATAGCCTGTTTCTCTAATGAAAATCACAACAGGCAGAATAATGAAAGCAGAAATCACCAATGACAACAGGTCAGCCAATCCAAACACGTTTATCACATCCCGTCAAAATCACTCAACTACTAAGATACCCGCCTGGGAATCGAGCCAATCCTTTTTCAAAATGAAACTTTTTTGTTATATTTGTCACATTGGTACAATATTCACTGTCTTTTTAGAACGGCAGGACTTTAAGATAGAAACTAGCAGACAGACTAAAACTGGCAGGGAGATGGATGCAGCTTGAAGAATAACGAAGTGTTTTATGAAAAACGGACCTGGTTGATTTCGTTCTTTTTAATTGGACTCATGCTGTCTATTTTTATAAGCGATCAAATCATCACTTCTTCCGATGCATCCGCTTCTAAACAGGTAGCCAGCTTCTCTGCCTATGCTCCACCGCCCAACTTCCTTGAAATCCAGGAAAATGTGGAAGTGGTGAAAAACTTAGCGTACAGCGGCACGAAAGACGCCATTTTAGATATTTATTATCCTAAAAACCAATCTGAAGCCATGCCCGTTATCCTGTGGATCCATGGCGGCGGCTATATCGGCGGCTCCAAAGACAGCCGGCAAGACTATGCCATGACTTTGGCTGACGACGGTTATGTTGTAGCCAATATCAACTATGCTTTAGCACCTGAACAGAAATACCCTGGGCCGATTTTCCAGGCAAACGAAGCGATTGAATTTTTGATGGCTAATGCGGCGCAATACGGCGGCGACATGGAGCGGTTTTTTGTCGGCGGGGATTCCGCTGGCGCACAAATTGCCAGCCAAGTGGCGGCGGTCATTTCAAACGCTGAGCTAGCGGCAGCCATGGACATCCTCCCCGCTGCAAGCGCCGAGCAGTTGAAAGGTGCCGTATTGCTTTGCGGCCTGTACGATATGGATACCGTGCGCGCCACTCAGTTTCCAAATCTCGAAAACTTTTTGGCTGCTTATACAGGAACGGAAGTTTTCGAGTCATTCGAACGTATTGACGAACTGTCGACCGTCAACCATATCACGGATGCTTATCCTCCTGTATTTTTGACGGTAGGAGATGCTGATCCTTTCGTTAGCCAGTCCGAAGAATTGAAAGAAGTGCTGCTTCATCAAAATATTCCAGTGGAAAGCCTCTTTTTTGAAGGCACCAATAAGCAGTTGAAGCATGAATATCAATATGCTTTGGATACGGAAGAAGCACAGGAAGCTTTAAAAAGAACCTTGAATTTTTTATTCGTCAATAGCCAATAAAAAACGGGCCTGCCTTGTGCAGAGCCCGTTTTTTGCATTCTTTAATTGTTGTGTGCCGCATTTTTCGCTACAGCCACTGAAACATTTTCCTTTTTTGCATTAGCTGCCTTTGCCTTTGAAGGCAGCATGTTGAAGAGGATATTCAGAACAATGGCTGTTACGCTTCCCGCAACAATTCCATTGCTTGTCAGGATTTGCAGGCTGGACGGCAATTGCGCAAAAATCTCAGGAACAACTGTTACACCAAGGCCAAGGCCGACAGAGCAAGCGATGATCATGGAATTTTCAGGAGTAGCTGAAATGACTTTGCTGAGCATTTTAATCCCTTGTGAAATGACCATGCCGAACATGGCAATCATCGCTCCGCCCAGGACAGCGGTCGGAATGATCGTCGTAGCCGCTGCCACTTTCGGCAAGAAGCCGAGCGTAATCAGCATCAAGCCGGTGATCAGGATGATTTTTCTGGATTTGACGCCGGACATTTGAATCAGCCCCACGTTTTGCGAGAACGTTGTGTAAGGGAATGAATTGAAAATCCCGCCGAGGATGATCGCCAACCCTTCTGCACGGTAGCCTTTCGCCAAATCTTTTTCGGTTAATTTCTTTTCCGTGATGTCGCTCAAAGCAAAGTACGTGCCTGTAGATTCAACTAATGAAACCATGGCAACCAGCGTCATGGTCAGAATCGCAGACCATTCAAAAGTCGGAGCGCCGAAATAGAACGGCTCCACCATGTGGAAGTACGATGCTTCTGAAATTGCAGCAAAGTCAACGATTCCCATGAAGATGGCGGCAATTGTGCCTGCCGCAATCCCAAGCAAAATGGAAATGGCTTTTAAGAAGCCGGTCGCGAATTTATAGATGAGCACGATGACCAGTAAAGTGCCAAATGACAAGGCGATATTTTGAAGAGAGCCAAAATCGCTCGCTCCTTGCCCGCCGCCCATATTATTGATGGCTACAGGAATCAACGTAATTCCGATAATCGTTACAACCGATCCCGTAACGACTGGGGGGAAGAAACGGACAAGGCTTCCGAAAAATCCGCTGATCAATACCACGATCAGCCCTGAAACCAAGATGGAGCCGTAAATGGCAGATATGCCGTATTCGCCTCCAATGGCAATCATCGGACCGACTGCTGTAAACGTACAGCCAAGAACGACAGGCAAGCCAATGCCGAAAAAGCGGTTATTGACAATTTGCAGGATAGTCGCGACTCCGCAGAGCAGAATATCGATTGCGACGAGGTACGTCAATTGTTCTGATGAAAGTCCAAGGGCATCTCCTACGATCAAAGGCACTAAAATCGCGCCTGCGTACATGGCGAGCAAATGCTGGAATCCTAACGCTGCTGCACCTAAAGACTTTTTCATCGAACCATCTCCTCCTCAAGAAACTCCACTTTGCCGTGCTCCAGCGACGAGACAATGGCTAAGGATTCTACGCGGATTCCGCGTCCGCGGAGGAGGTTCCCGCCGGTTTGGAACCCTTTTTCGATAACGATGCCAATACCCGAAAGTGCGGCATCCGCCTGTTCCACAATATCCACTAAGCCCAGTGCTGCCTGGCCGTTCGCCAGGAAGTCATCCATGACCAACACTACATCTTCACTGCCGATAAATGCTTTGGAAACTGAAATGTCATTGGTTTCATTTTTCGTAAACGAATGGACACTTGCGGTATATAAGTCATCCACCAAAGTCAGCGACTTGCGCTTGCGGGCGAATACGACCGGAACGCCCAACACTAGCCCTGCCATAACCGCCGGCGCAATGCCTGAAGATTCGATGGTCAAAATTTTCGTAATCCCTTCATCTGCAAACCGGGAAGCAAATTCTTCTCCAATGGCCTGCATCAGTGCCGGGTCGATTTGATGATTTAAAAACGAATCCACTTTGAGTACGGATTCTGATAACACTTTGCCTTCGGTTAAAATTTTCTCCTGTAACTGTTTCATGCTGTCAGCACTCCTTTCGTCACGCCGGAAGGCATAAAAAATAGCCCTCAGAACGTGCATCCATTCATACCATGAGCGGAGCAATGTCCTTCGAGCTAAAAATTCGAAAGGAAATAGAAAAGAAACATGCCTTCCTTGCAAAAGGCACTTCCCAACATTTCGTTGCTTCTCATAGTCAGTTCGTTTACGGCAAACTGGTAGAAACTCGCGGACCTTATTTCCGCTATTATATGAGTGAATATTATAAGAATGGTCTTATTATAGCACGCTAGAACGGCATTTCAAGCCATATGAAAATAAAAGAGAATTCGAATAATTGATGTCGCTGCTGCATTTTCTACTGCTTTTAAGGCCCAGCAAACCTTCTTAAACGTATAAATGCTTTTCCAGTTCCGCGCGGATCGCTTCCGGAATTTTCTCGGATTTCTGCTCGGCGAGATTATAGTTTACATAGGTGACCGCATTTTTTGCACAAACTTCCCCATTTTGGTAAAGCTCTTCATACAGCTCTAAACTGGAGTTGCCGATCCGCTTCACCCAGACACGAACTTCAACATCTGTGCCAAAATAGATCTGTTTCACAAATTCCAATGTGGTTTTAATGATCACCATTTTCCACTTGGCAAAATCATGGTCAGGCGTAAACAGGCTGAACAACGGATTTCTGGCCGCTTCGAACCAGACTGGCAGGGTCGTATTGTTGATATGGCCGACCCCATCCGTCTCTGAAACTCTTGGCGATAATGTGGTTTGATACATAAACTCCAACTCCCTTTCGCAGCTACTAACTAAATCCCATCTTATCACCTTCCCGCTCTTTCTCCATATAAAAACCGAAAGGGATGTGAATCCCTTCCGGTTTCCAGTTATTCTTCAATGTTGATGTACAGTTTGCCGGCAGCCGCTTTTCTCGTTTCGTTTTTAAAGCTGTCGACCACTTTCGCTTCAATCATGGCGCCGTTGGCCGTGGTGCCATAAGGAACGGTCCAATAGCCCACATAATGCCCATCGCCTTGCTCCATCATCGGCAGTTCCGTTGCATTTGACACGTTGGTCAATGGCATATGGATGCTGAAGCTCGCTTTTAAGCCTGGAGCGGAATCGAATTCGATTTTCACGCTTCTGCCAGTCGTCAAGTGAACGTCTTCTGAAGGCGTCAAGTTCTCAATGGCAGGAGCCGTAAATTGAGCCGTGATCGTCACCGTCTCCGAGACCTCATTTCCAGCCGCATCGACCGCTTTGACTTCAATGACATTTTTGCCGTTATCCAGCAAAATGCGTTTGGAGAATGTGCCATCGCCAATGGATGCCGCTTGTCCGTTGACGGTTACCGATTCCAAGTGTTCATCGGCAATCGTCCCTTCCACAGTCACCGTTTCACGGTTTGTTTTTTCACCGTCTACCGGATTCGTAATGGCAAGATCTGGTGCTTCGGTATCCAGCACAACCGTCACGGAAGAAGATTTGCCCGTTTCTTGTCCATTTAATGTGGAGACAGCGACCAGTTCGTTGCTGCCTTCTTCCAGTTCAATCGGCAATTCGAACGTTCCGTCAGCGGCAGTTTCTACAGTCCCAGCCTCTTCTCCATTGTTTTCCAATTCAATGACTGTTGTCGGCGATGCTTTCCCTTCGACCGTCGCGTTTGCTTCATTTGTAACCTGCCCGTCTTTAGGAGAGGTGATGATCGGTGCATTCACTTCATAGCTGACGCGTGCACGGATCATGTAATTTCCTTCCTCTGCAGGAACCTGTGACCAAGCGCCAGAGACATGCTGATAACTTCTCTTCGCATTTTCACCGGTTTCATCTGTCGCCAGTCCAGGAGAATTCGGGTTCGCCACTGTCTGGCGGTAGACCATATAGAAGTCGCCTTCAACGATAATATTGTGTTGCGCCAAATCGACGACTGTCCACTCGCCATTTCGCAAGGCTTCTCCCTCAATCGGGCCAGCCAGCATTTTGCCCGGCGTCCCTTCTGCACCCGAGGCATCCCACACTTCTACAGCAAATTCCGTACCGCCCGGGCTTGGCCATTCCGTATCCCAGAAGCGGAACACGCCGTCTGTGACTATGCCGGATTCCTTGCCTTCAGGAAGCGACATTTTCACTGCCCATGCATTTCCTGCTGCATTATACGCCCGTGCATTTTCTGCGCTGCCGTCATCGTAGCCGATTTCTCCGCCCGGATACGTATAGAACGGCTCAAGCGCCAAGCTGACTTCCACAGCTTCCGCACCGATCGTTACAGGAACTTCTTTGCTGTAATAGCCTCTTGATACCACTTTCAACGTATATTCGCCTTCATAAGCGTTCAATGAATAACTGCCGTCTTCCGCAGTTTCCACAGGAGAGATATTGGCATCTTCCACAAGAAGGACAGTCGCACCTTCAATCCCTTCGCCGGTCGCTTCATCAGTGATGGTCCCGCTGACCGTATTTTGCGCAACTTCTTCCAGCGTGAAGTTCGCTTGCGTAGTTGCATCCGCTTCAATCGTCACCGATTTTTCTTCCGATTGATAACCGTAGGCTTCCGCTTTCACAGTGAACTCGCCAGGGCTATGCGTCAACGAATATGTGCCATCCGCTGGGTTCGAGTAAACTGAGCGCCCGGACTCCAATACTCTCACTTGCGCGCCAAGCGGCAATAAAGTCGGATTCACTGGAACTTCTACCGTCGGCAATTGTTCTTTAGCCGGAACACTTGGATGGATTTTCGCAGGATCAATCGGATTTTTCACCGATTCTTTATCCTTCTCTTTCACAAGCCCCAATCCAATTCCTCTATTTGCCGCTGCTTTTTCATTTGCTTTGCCATTTCCTTTAGTTGCTGAATTTCCTTTCGCATTTTTTCCTTTCGAAACTTTTCCAGTTTCTGAAACGTCCGCCAACGCTACGTCATCGATATACCAGCCGTCTTTAACGACACTGCCATCTGAATAGGCATTGAATGCCAAATAGATTCGCTGTCCGCTATAGTCGCCCAAATCGATTTCTGCATCCGTCCACTCGCCGGTCTCACCTTGGAATGTCTGCAATTGCGTCCATTCCTGCTGATCGGCAGAGACGAATACATGGCCATAATCCCATGCTGTTCCTGAAGACGATTGTTCGAAACTGTGCCAATGCTTAAATTGCAAGTATGCTTGCCCTTCCGGCAGATCGACCGGCGGCAATACAAGCGTTGCATTCATATTGGAATCATAAGCACCGTCCAAGTTCGTTGCATAAACTTTCTCGCCTGAT
The DNA here is from genome assembly GCF_022819085.1 of Planococcus ruber. Taxonomy (GTDB): domain Bacteria; phylum Bacillota; class Bacilli; order Bacillales_A; family Planococcaceae; genus Planococcus; species Planococcus ruber. The sequence continues at coordinate 240,832 of NZ_JALHAG010000011.1, forward strand.
GCTGCGTTTCCAGGACCTGAAGTCGGAACCCCATGTTCCCAGCTGTTCATTTCACCAAATGAAGTCCAGCCTGCCGCTGCGCCTTCAAAATCTTCAAAATACCCGACTGTGATTCCCGGTTTTACTTCGACTGTGTATTCTTCAGAAGAAATTTCGTTATTGCCAAAATCATTGATGGTCCATTTGTAAACGAATGATTCGCCTGAAACCGCTGATCCAGGAACAATCACTCTAAATTCGCCTGATTTGAAATCACCGGCTGTGCGAGCGGCATCCAGCTGCTGCCAGTCGCCATTTTCATCCAAATAATTCAGCTTTACAGAAGAAATGCTGATATTGTCTTGTACTGAAACCGTTAACGGCAACTCCATTCCTTCATAAGTTTCTGCTGGCGCTGCGTGCTCAAAAGTAGGAGCTTCCAGGTCATCGCCTTGCTTTGAAACTTGGCCTTCCAATTTGCCGATGCCGTCCAAAATTGAGCTGACTGCTTCATAGGCATCAACCAGCCCGTAGCCATACCCATGGTTTGGCGATTCAGGATAGGTGCTGTCTGTCAGCGGTGTCGCCGTATCCAATAAAATCTGCTCCATTTCATCAACGGCCAAACCGGCATCCACTTGCCGCAGCAAGGCTGCTGTCGCTGCCACTGCCGGTCCTGCCATTGAGGTGCCGTTCCAGCCGCCTTCATAAACGCCGCCTGGTACAGAAGAGCGGATATTGACGCCCGGTGCAGAAACATCCGGTTTGATTTCATCATAAGGAGATGGCCCTCTTAGCGAGAAATCAGCTACTTTATTGTTAATATCGGTTGCGCCTGTCGCAAATGATTCGGGATAATTTGCAGGCGCCGCAACAGAGGCAGGGCCGCCCGGGTTAAATAAAGTGGTATTGCCGGCAGAGAATTCCGGGAAAATTTCAGCCGCGCGCCAGTTGATGACGACATCGCGGTACCATTCATCCAAGCCAGGCCCGCCGCCCCATGAGTTATTGACAACATCCGGCGCTAGGTCTACACGGGTATTGCCTTCTGAGTCTGTCGGCGCTAAAATCCATTCCGCTGCTTCCAGCAAATCCGCATCTGTCCCTCCAGAAGCGGTAAATGCACGAACCGCAATCCATTTTGCGCCCGGTGCGACACCGATTTGGTTCGAGCCATCCGGTTCACTTCCGACCATCGTTCCGGTTACGTGCGTCCCGTGCCCTTGATCGTCATAAGGGGCATTTTGGCCAGCCGTCGCATCAAACCAGTTATAGTCATGGTTCACTTCGCCGGTAGCCGCATTGTACCCACGATACTTTTCTTTTAATGCCGGATGGTCCCATTGAACGCCTGTATCAATGCTCGCAACGACCGTTCCGGAACCATCGATTCCAAGATCCCACGTTTCCGGGGCTTTCACGCGTTCGACACTCCATTCAATATTTGCCACATTTGATTTAGGCGCTTCGGCATTCGGAGTTTTTGTCGTAAACAATTGACGGGTTTCATTCGGCAATACTTTTTCGACTTCCGCAAAAGCCGCTACTTTCTCGGCTACTTCTTTTGTCGCTGTTACTGCCATGCCATTGACGATAAAATACGAATTGAGATCTTCTGCATTCCCTTTCGCCACTTCTTTTTCCAGGTACTCTTTTACATTCTGCTGTTCTTCAAGAGCCGTTGCCTTTAACTCGGAGACTACGGCAGAGCGCTGGGCGAGCTTTGACTTCGAAGAAGAAAGAGCCGCTTGTTCTGAAGTTTTTTTAAACGAATCAGCCACTTCTTCAGTTTCTGCCTTTTCTTTGAACTTGATCAGGAATGTGACTTTTTCTTCGTCTTTAAAATTCGTCAAAAGTCTGCTGCTCAATTTTTCTTTCGCAATTATGTTGGAATCATTTACCGATCGGTGCAATTTGCTTGCCGTTTCCGCGCTTGCAGCACCTGGTGCCACAAGTGAAAACGCCATAAGTAATGAAGCTGCTAAACTAAAAGCTTTGATAGAACCTTTTTTCTTGCCCACTATTGTTCCTCCCTCCAAATTCACAACATTTTATTCCCTGGTTTGCCTTTAGAGCGATATCAAAAGGCAAAAAAATACACCCGTCCCCCTTCCCCAAATAATTTTGGTGCCCAGCGTCATGGTGTCATTGCTTCTGTCTAAGTTGTTGTTAACACTATACAAGAAAAAAATATGTAATATTATTGAATTTTTTGAATTGATAAACTATACCTAAATATCTTAGATGTGCAAAAAGAACTAAAATCTTTAATAACAAATATAGAAAATAGCCTTATTTCATATAAAACAAAGGATTCGCATGAATCACAGACTTCCACTCTCTCTTTTTTATAGCGCCTCATTTTTTTAAAATGAACCGATGCACCTAATTGAAAATTATTCCAGAAAACCACTTTTATTTGAATCTCAAATAACTAATAAAAACCTCAACATCATGGAATACAAAATACTCATTTTAATCTATTTGTCATCTTTGTAATTCTGCTGTAAAGAAATACTTCTATAATTTTCATCTTAAAAAATTTGCAAGATCTTTAATTCTTTTTGTTGTTTTAACCAGCCGGGCTTTTTCTTAGCTTATTTTTAAGATACCGCCTTTCTCCTCTAACGTTATTATGGCCATGAGTTTTAATGCCTATACAGCAGACGAGGACTTATTGCGTACGAATGCTCTGATTTCTAATTTTACTGTTTGCTTTCGGCTTTTGAAAACTTTATATTTAGAGAGGCGAAATATTAAAAAGACGAAATGAGTGGACGGATATGAAGGCTTGGATTGACAATTGGAAGTTGAATTTCTCCTCCTATAACCGAAATATTAAATTTTTCATGCTGGCAAATGTGCTGATCCAAATCGGGTTAGGCGTTTTTATGGTGATGTATAACCTCTATATTAAAGAACTCGGCATGCCCGAAACCGTCAATGGCAAAGTGATTTCCATGACAGCCACAGCCTCTGCTCTCATGCTGATTCCGGCAGGGTTTTTGAGCGACCGGTCCGGGCGCAAATGGATCATCATTTTAGGGGCGGTTTTTGGTGCCATGACTCTTTTTTACCGCAGCTTTACGGTTACAGAAACACCTCTTGTCACAGCCGCTTTTCTAACCGGCCTGTTTATGGCGTTTGTCCAAGTCTCTGGGGTGCCTTTTTTAGCGGAGAATTCAAAAGCTTCGGAGCGCGTGCAGATGTTCAGCATCTATTTTGCCTTGATGACGGTCGCCAATGTCGTCGGCAGCCTGCTCGGCGGAGTGGTTTCGGATGTATTTCAGACGATCCTGGATATGGAGGCGGTCACGGCCATCCGCTGGTCATTGCTTACCGGGGCCTTCATTTACAGCTGCGGCCTAATCCCTTTGCTTTCTTTAAAAAGCCGTTCCGCTGAAATACAAGAAAAAGAGAGCAGTGACCCGCTTGTCCCTGCAACTGACATCAATCTCAAAAAGAATTTGATCATCATTTTCCACTTTTCGTTCGCGAGTCTCCTGATCGGGCTTGGCTCCGGACTTGTTGTCCCCTATTTGAATCTTTATTTTTCCAACCGATTCGATGCATCCAATACGTACATCGGCCTTATTTTGTCGCTGGGCTCTGCGATGACGGCTGTTGCGATGCTGATCGGCCCCATGCTGGTCCAAAAAGTCGGCAAAGTCAAAGCCTTGATCATCTTCCAGGTGCTGTCTATACCGTTTTTGATTTTAACCGCTTATACGACTTCCCTGTTTCTTGCGGCCATCGGTTTTCTTTTGAGGCAGGCATTGATGAATGCCGGCAACCCGATCCAAAGTGCGATTGCCATGGAAGTGGTGCACGATAAGTACAAAGGCTTGGCGAACTCGCTCAACCAAGTGGTCTTCAATGTTGGATGGGCCACGATGGGTCCAATTGCTGCCGGGCTCGTGGTCGCTTTCGGATCATACTGGGGCTATGCCTATGCGTTCACTATCACTGCAGGACTTTACATCGTTTCGTCCATCTACTATTACTTCATCTTTGGAAAACGCAAACTCGCAGACGAATAAAAAAGGAGGGCTCCGTCGAGGAGCCCTCCTTTGATGTTTATTTTTTCTTTTTCGAAGTGAGGCGGCCAAGCAAGAATGCTCCTGCTACAAGGCCGATCGCTGTATTTGTCCGCTTATTAAATACTTGTTTTGCCACAAGATTCAAGTTTTGCGGGCGTTCAGCCAGTCTGCGCATGAAATAGCCGTACCAGTCGTCGCCAAAAGGCACATACGTACAGAAATTATAGCCTTTATTCGCCAAATCCAATTGCATGTCTTTCCGGAAACCGTAAAGCATTTGGAATTCGAATTTCTCCAACGGAATCTCGTTTTCTTCGACAAATTGGATGACGTGATTGATGATATGGTGGTCATGCGTTGCAATCGAAGTGAATTTGCCGTGCAATAGATGGTATTCGATCAACGCGATGAAATTCGCATCGATTTCTTCGCGCGTCTGGTAAGCATACTCTGCCGGTTCTTTATAAGCGCCTTTTACAATTCGCAAACGAAGGTCTTTCCGTTCTTTTATGTCATCTTCTGCTCTATAGAAATAAGATTGGATAACGGTTCCCACGTTATCATATTCTTTTAATAATTCATCGATTAAATCGTATGAAGGCTGGACATGTCCATAATCCTCCATGTCGATGTTGATATGCATATCGTATTTGTTTGCCGCATCCACGATTTCTTTTAAGTTCTCATAGCAGAAATCATAGTCGATATCTAAACCGATCTGAGTAGGCTTTAAGGAAATATGTGCGTCTACCCCGTTCGCATGAATGCTTTCAATGACTTCCAAAATACTGTTCTTCGCTTTTAATGCTTCTTCTTTTTCAAAAACGAATTCTCCAAGATTATCAACTGTACAGCTGATTCCTTGAGCATTCAATTCACGGATACTTGCGATTGTCTCTTCAATATTTGTCCCGGCTACCACTGTTTGAGCGCCTAATTTAAGGCCGTATTTCTTTGCTGCAGCTGTCAAAAATTGATTTTGCGACAATCCGATAAACACATCTTTTAACATTTTCTTCCCTCCTGATACAATTCACCAAAAGCCTGTTTACCTAAAAGAAAAGGGCCTTCTCCCTTAGATTCAAGCATCTATATTGTAATCCTTTTTTTCTGAACCCGCACCATTATTTTAGTTGGAATTAAAAATGGTTGCTAAAACTCTCAAAATTGTATGAGCTTTCATCTAAAAAACTCCTCGAAGCTAGAAGCTTCCGAGGAGTTTCGATCAGTTATTGATATACTTTTCAAAAACATCGCCAAAATCTTTAATGTGATATTGGTTTCGGACAGAAGTCATCCACGTGAAGCCGAAATCCGTCAGCTTGGAATATTGGACGTCCATTGCCACATCATTCGGGCGCGAATTTTGAAGCACAGTTACCGCTTTATTCAGGCTTTCGTTTGCCATCGCTGTAATGATCTCATTTTCATGCGTAATTTCAGCAATGCGCAGGAGGGATTTATACAAATCTTTCAGACGCTCAATTTGATCTTTTTGGACATCGATGCTGTAAGCGATCTGCCCTAATTTAAATTTAATTTCAATATCCAAATCGATTTTTCCGGCTGTTTCCATTACTACATCTGAAATCGAGTTTTGGGAATACGGGAATCTTTTTAACGTGCGTTTTGAAGACATGGCACTTTCGCCGTCCACATGGATCAGCGCCAAATTGGTAAAGCAATATTCGTCCGCTTTTGTCTTGATCAAGAAATAGATTTTTTCCTGGTCTTCGTGCATGACATAATCGTCTGCATCCGTTTTATCGTAGTCTTGTGGGTCAATGATTTTTCCGATATCGGATAAACCTAGAGCTTCTGAAGCCATTTTTTTGAACATCGCCAGTTCCCCTTTTCAAGATGAATATCATTCCCCCTTATTCTATCAAATATGATTCATGCCTACACCAAAATTTTGTCAGTTTAATAAATAGATAGCCAATCTTTAGTCGATTGGCTATCCGTTTTCATTCTTTATTTAACTTCCAAACTGAATAATTCAATCCCAGCGCAAAGGCCACCCAGGCAATATACGGGATCATGAGCGATCCAGCCAGTTTGTCCACACCGAAAAATTCGTAAGTGGTCAAGGTCAGAACGCCAAGCAAAGCCGTCATTTCAATTAAAGCGGTGCCGCGCATTCCCCATTTAAAGAACAGGAATGACCAGAGGAAATTGAGCCCTAATTGAATGTCATAAGGAGCCAATGTATTTCTGCGCTCTTCTTGGCTATCCGATTTTTCATCTACCCGGTACTTCGCTAGTCCCATAGTTGTATAAAGCGTAGTCCAAACTGTCGGAAAAACCCATGGCGGCGGCGAAAAAGATGGTTTTTTCAACCGTTTGTATTTTTCTTGCGTATTGCGATTGGCAAGAGCCCCGATAATTGAGCCGCCAACCACCGGAACCAGTACACTTAACGCTAATTTTTTGCCGTTGAATTGGCCGTCTGCTTTCAACACTTCCATTATTTCTCCTCCTTACGAATCTTTTCTTTACTACTTTTTCCTTTAAGAAAAGGCCATAAACAAAAAAACCATCTCCCGTGTCCGCTTCAGCAGCGGATAAGGAGATGGTTTAGTTTAATTTGAAGCAGCCAGTTTCGCCATTTTGTGGTTTCTCACGCTTAAAATTGCCCACAAGAGGAGATTGAAAACCACGACGTAAGCGGCAAGAACGGATACGCTCAAGATGAACGTTCCACTTCCGTAAGCCGAGGACATCGACTCTCGGAAACCGAGAAGCGCATAGCTCATCGGAACGAAATCATGCACATTTTGGAAAAATGAATTGGTTAATTCAATTGGGAACGTACCGCCGCTTGCACCAAGCTGAAGGACCAGAATGATCATAGCGATAAAACGCCCAGGATTTCCAAGAGCAATGCTCAAGAACATGATCAAGAACATATAGGCCAATGAGGTAACAATCGAAATGGCGATAAATTCTCCCACATGGTCCACTTGCAGATGGAAGCCGAAAATCATGATGGCATCCACAATCAAGGCTGCGGCCGTTGCTTGGACAAAGCCAAGCAAAAACTTGCTGAGCCACCAAGCAGCTCCCGAAGTAGGATGGCTTGGACGTCCGTTGATCGGAAATACTAAATTGAAAGACAAAGCCCCTACGTAAAGGCCTAATGACAAAATGTACGGAGCCATCGCATGGCCGTAGTTCGGCACTTCGCTCTTTTTGCTTTCGGTAGCGGTTGCCGGTGCCGCAATCATTTCATAGTTGGCATCCGACAAATCAGTGCCGTTGATTTCTTGTGCTCCTTCCGCCAAACGGTCGGCAAGTTCCGTTGAACCTGTTTCCAGCTTGGCAGCTCCGTCGCCTAGTTCTCCAGCGCCGCTCTTCAGCGCTTCCGCGCCGTCGCCAATGCCTGCAGCTCCGCTGGCCAGTTCATTGACGCCATTGATGAGTGCCGGTGCACCGTCGTTCAATGAAGAAATCCCAGAAGCCAAATCGTCCGCTCCCGATTGAAGAGTTGCCGAATTTCCTGCCAGTTCATCGGCGCCTTGTTTAAGTTCGTTTGTTCCATCTGCTACTTTAGCGACGCCTTCTGTATAAGCAGCGGTCCCTTGCTGAAGCTGCGCTGAACCTTCTTTCAATGCGCCTGCACCTTCCACCAAGCCGTTAGAACCGGCGGACAATGCAGAAACGCCTTGACTCAGCGATTCACTTCCTTTTGCCAGACTGTCCACTGCTCCAGCCAGCTGCGGCAAAGTGCTTGCCGCTTCGTTGACGCCTGAAAGCAATTGTCCACTTCCCGCCGCAGCTTCATTGATGCCTGTTGTCAGCGATCCAGCACCCGGGATCAGTTTGCCGTTCAACGCTTGCCGAATGGTTTCATATCCACCCAAAGCGGCGCTTGCACCCGAGTTCACTTGTGCGATGGCACCGGATAAGCCCGCTGCTTGTTCAGGCAATGATCCAAGCGACTGGAAAGCCGGTAAAATGCCATTGTTCAAATCTGAATTGACTGCTGCCAAGTTCCCAGCCAACTTGTCGATAGACGCTTGTTGATTGGCTGACTGCGTGGCAGCGCTTTGTTCGATTGCCCCGATCAATTCACTTTGCTGCTCGGGCGTCAAGGCACCATAAGCAGAGGTGCTTTTTACCGCTTCTGCTGCATTGGATGAAGAGACCTTCAATTCCTCCAAGGCCTGCTGGGCTGCCGCCAAATTGGCTTGCAGCGAAGCCGCACTGTTCGCATCCCCCGCAGATGCCACAGCCGCTAATTTTTCGGCATTCTCCTGAATGCTTGAAAGACCTTGTTGAAGGCTAGTGATTTGATCTTGGCTCGGCAATCCTTGTTGAAGCGCCGTAAGCCCTTGTTCCAAGGCAGAACTTCCCGATGCCAACTCATTGAGGCCGTCATTCAATGCTTGCTGGCCATTTGCTAATTTTTGGATTCCCGAATCCGGCCCCGCCAATGCTGCTGTTTTGGATTGCAGTTCTTGAAGCCCTGCATTCAGCTGGCCGCTGCCGTTTTCGGCATCTGCCAATCCGCTGTTCAATTGCTGTGCGCCTGGAAGCAAGTTTCCAAGGCCATCCGCTAAAGCGGCTGATCCTTCGACAAGTTCTGAACCGCCCGCTGTCAGCTGGGAAGCACCGTCAGCCAATCCCGCTATACCGCTCTGCAATTGGCCGACTCCATCCGTGTACGCAAATATTCCAGTTCGAAGCTGGCCGGCACCTTCGTCCAATTGTGCGGCTCCTGCTGCAAATTGGCCAGCGCCCACTTCCAATTTTTCAGCGCCTTGCTTGAAGGTTAACGTACCCGTTGCCAGTTCCCCCAGTTTTTCACTGAGTGTTGCATTTCCTTTATGGATTTCTGCAGCGCCGTCCGTCAGCTGCCCTGCGCCATCCGCCGCTTCGTCCATGCCATCTCCAATGGTCTGGATCTGGTCAAAGACAGCTTTTACATATTCTTTCGTGACACTTTCTGAAATTTGTTCCCGAATATCCGCTGTCGCTTGCTTGCTAACCGCTTCAATGAAAAATCCGCGTCCGGGGTTGGTCTCGTATTGAAGGTTCATCGTTTTCGGCTGAACGCCCATCACTGTGGAAGCATTAAATGAAAAATCTTCCGGGATCGTCAAAACCATGAAGTATTTTCCTTCCTCCATCCCTTTTTCCGCTTCTTTGGCATCGGTAAAATGCCATTCCAGATCCTCGTTTTCTTTTAAATTGTCGACTAGTTCATCTCCGACTGCCAGCTGTGTTCCTTCGTATTCTGCCGGCTGGTCCTGATTGACGACAGCTACCGGCAAACGGTCTGTTTTGCCGTAAGGATCCCATGAAGCTCCGAGGAAAAATCCTCCATATATGATAGGGATGAACATCAAGACAAACATCGTGCCGATCAATAATGGTTTAGAAAGAAGTTTCTTCCACTCCATTTTCACTGTATTCACTTGTCATCACCTGATTCCCATGGTAGTACATCACTGAGAGATTCTCTATTCCAGTTTAAAGTCGGTAAATTTTCCACTCCAAATCCTTCTTTCAATAAATCTCCTGCTGACACTTTCGAAAAATATTCAATCAGCAGATTGTCGCCTTGTGCAAATACATTCCGCAAAATATTTTGGCCGCGTTCCGCATATTTCCCGTCATGAAATGCCAGCCCGATCAAGCCGGTGTCCGGGTACATCCGGATCGGGCCTTCCATTGCTTCAATGACATCCAGCATACTGATGTCGTCAACTGACTTAGCGAGGGAAACGCCGCCGTTGTTCCCTGAAACGGACATGGCAATTCCTTGCACAACCAGCTTTCTCGTGATTTTTTTCATATATGAAGGCGATACGCCCAATCGTTTGCTGATTTCATCCGAAGCTAATGGCGCGCTGCTTTCTTGTGTGGCGAGCAGCACGATGATGCAAATCGCCTGTTCCACTTTTTTGGTTAGCTGCATGATTCCACTCCTCTACTTCTACTTCTATTATCCATTATGGATATATTATGTCCATAAAGTAGTAAACCACTTTTTCATTCGGATTGCAAGGCCTAGATTCTCCCTTTAGCCAATAAAAAAATGCCCCTTGCTTCAATGGCAGTCGAAGCAAGGGGCATCTCTAATTTCAGCGGTTAAAATATTTTTTTAAATAGCCGATCACTTCAAGCCGGCAGCTTTCCGTTAGCGGCGAATCCTTTGGATGGACAAGCTCCCCGTACAACAGCTCATCCAAAAAACGCACTTCATTTTGGAACCTTTGCTGAAGATTCCCATCGAAAACCGTTAATTGAATATAAATTGAACTTCCCTGTTCCACATAATCAATAAGCGAAATTTCATGTTTCATGTTTAAAACAACCCGACAGCTTTTCCATCTGGCCCAACATCCATTTTTAATGCTGCGGGCTGCTTAGGCAGTCCTGGCATCGTCATGATATCGCCCGTCAAGCAAACTAAGAAGCCAGCGCCAAGTTTTGGAATAATCTCCCGGATGGTGACGATGAATCCTTCCGGACGGCCAAGCAATTTCGGTTGGTCGGATAAGGAATATTGAGTTTTCGCCATACAGATCGGCAACTCGTCCCAGCCGTATTTCTTCAATTCCGCCAGTTGCTTTTGGGCTTGGTCCGTCAATTGGACCGCTGCCCCGCCGTAGACTTTTTGGACAATGGTTTGGAGCTTTTCTTCTACGGCGTCAGTTTCATCATAAAGAGGAGCAAAATTTGTCGGACGGTCCAGTTCTTGCTTCACCAGTTTCGCCAATTCCAAACCGCCAGCTCCGCCTTGTTCCCATACATTGGTTAACGCCGCTTGAACGCCTGAAGCTGCTGCCCATTCCATAATTTCGCCAATTTCAGCGTCGCTGTCTGTAAGAAAACGGTTTAACGCCACCACAGGTTCAATTCCAAATTGACGGATTGTATCGACATGCTTGGCCAAATTGACCATGCCGCGTCTCACGGCTTCCGGATTTTCTTCACCCAATAAACCTTTGGCAATTCCGCCGTGCATCTTCAACGCCCGAACGGTCGCAACAATCACGACAGCATCCGGATGGAAACCGCCTTTGCGCGATTTGATATGCATAAATTTTTCAGCACCGAGATCGGCACCAAAACCCGCTTCAGTCACCACAATATCCGCCAGCTGCCTTGCTGTATTAGTTGCCATTAAAGAATTGCAGCCATGGGCAATATTTGCAAACGGACCGCCATGGATAATGGCCGGCGTCCCTTCGATTGTCTGTACGAGATTTGGTTTAAAAGCTTCTTTTAAAAGCATCGCCAGGGCTCCTTCCACTCCGAGGTCCCGAACCGTGACCGGTTCTTTCCCGTAAGTGTAGCCGATGACCATTTGGGCCAAGCGCTCTTTCAAGTCTTCTATAGAAGTGGCCAAACATAAGACTGCCATGATTTCAGAAGCTACCGTAATATCAAACCCGTCTTGGCGCGGCACCCCTTGTGCAGGTCCGCCGAGGCCAATCGTCACTTGGCGGAGCGCCCGGTCATTCATATCGAGAGCGCGTTTCCACGTAATTCTCCGAGGATCGATTTGGAGCGCGTTGCCCTGGTGCAGGTGATTGTCAATAAAAGCAGCAAGGGCGTTATTCGCGGAAGTGATGGCATGAATGTCTCCGGTAAAATGCAGGTTGATGTCTTCCATTGGCAACACTTGGGCAAATCCGCCGCCGGTCGCCCCGCCTTTTACGCCCATGACCGGACCAAGCGATGGTTCACGAAGAGCCACAATGACCGATTCCTTCAATTGGCTGAATGCATCTGCAAGCCCTACCGTAACGGTAGACTTGCCTTCTCCCGCTGGAGTCGGGCTGATTGCCGTCACTAACACCACTTTTCCAAGCCGTGCAGCTGGAAGCAGCGCTTGAACGTCGATTTTCGCTTTGTATTTTCCGTATAGCTCAAGGGCATCTGCTGGAATTCCCGCTCTTTCTGCAATTTCCCCGATAGGCAAGATCTCCGCATTTGAAGCAATGGATAAATCCGTGTTCGTCATTCATTTCCCCACTTTCAATTTTTCTTTTATTATACCTTGCCCTTGGAAGAAAAGAAAAAACCGCCTCCTTAAAAAAGAAGGCGGCCTCTTTTGCAAGCCTGGTTAAAATTTGAAAAACCCACTTAAGATCAATTCCGGAAAATCCTCTTCAATCACGGCATCTAAGCCGTTCTCTTCCAATTGTTCGTAGAGTTCTTCATCTTCTGCGATGCGGATGGCATCGGTTTCCGACTCCTCATTTTCGTGGAATTTAATGATGTATTTTTTCAACCCATTCTTTTCAATAACAAAAATGGTGAAGGGTTCGTATTTTTTTACATTTCGCAAATTTTGATGCGCCACGACAGAAGCTGCATCCATTTTCTCCAAATGGTTATAAAGAAACCCTTCCGAACGCTCTTTTTCAGCAGAAATATAATTCATTTTCGAATGATGGCGGTTGATGAAGCGCTCGGAAAGATTTTGATGAAAAGAGATGGTTTCCCATTCCACTAGATGCCGGTATTTCTCGATAAAACGCTCCGTCAAGCATTGGTTGCGGGTAATACTGTTCCAATCGACTTTTTCTGGATGTCGGTCAATCAATGACATCGGCAATTTCTGAAACAGCGAGAGCGCCTTCCATGATAAACGGTCCTGATGCTTCTCGATAAAAGCCGGAGACAAACCCTTACCATGATTGACGTTCTTTTTCATCGAAATCAGGGTCCAATATTTCTTGTCGTCAAACTCCCGGCCTTCTTTTTCGAAGGTTTTCACTTGGCGCTTCGTCAAGCCTTCAAGTGCCGGCTGCCATTTAGCCGCTTGGCTGAACTCTTCGATAAATGACTCAGAAAGCATCTGTTCCGCTGCAACTGCATGCCAATACAGCCGGTGGCTAAACTCCCGGATAAAAGCCTCCGATAGCACTTGATGGCCCGACACCAAATACCAATTGACTTGGCCGCTGTTAGCTCGGATAAATTCCTCGGATAAGGCCTCTTCTTCACATATCCGGTTCCAGGAAATCGCTCGTTTATCTGGATAAGCTTTCGCTTCCATCAACTCTGTTATGGAATTAAACATCTTTTCCACTCACTTTCTCAATCTGTTTATGTATATTTTATCACGCAGACAAAAGCCCTTTAAACAAAAACCCCGCAGACCGGACAATCCGGATGCGGGGGAGTTTCAATCAACGGCCATTTTCCTTATCGTCCGAGTCGGCAACATTTCTGCGCTCTTCCGGAAAATCGAGATCCTCGCGAGATTCCTGTGCCTGCTCTCTGAATTCCTGTTCCAATTGCTTGTTCTGCAGCTCATCTTTGTTTTTATCTCTAGCCATGCAATCCCTCCCTAACTTTTTATTATCCCCCCTATTCCCTGATAAAAAATTGATAAACGGATAATGCATTTTTCAGGAAAATATACGCATGAACTTTAGCGCATGGCTCTTTCTCAAAGAGAAAAGCCCTGCCTCCCAGTGGATCTGGAAGGCAGGGCTTCATCTTATTTTTTCTTCACGATGGCAACTGTACAGCGCGACACGCAAATAAGCCGTTCTTGTTCATCGACAATTTTGATGTCCCACACCATGGTGGTCCGCCCTTTATGGAGCGGCGTCCCAATAGCTGTCACCAGACCATCTTGCTTGCCTCTTATATGATTGGCATTGATCTCCAAACCGACCGCATACTCCGTTTCCTGGTCGATCAAGTTCCAAGTGCCCACACTTGCTACTGATTCGGCAAGCACGACAGAAGCGCCGCCATGCAGCTGCCCAAAAGGCTGATGCGTGGCAGCATGGACCGGCATCGTGGCCACTACCCGATTCTCTTCCATTTCGGTAAATTCGATACCGAGCACTCCTGCAATGGTCTGTTCTACTGGCTTCATCTTCATCTACTACAACTTCCCTTCTCTTCAATCAAAATCAGTTCCTGGAAATGCAAAAGATTGTTTGCCGCTAGGAATTGGAACCGCTCTCAATTTTCTGTTCGCGCAAGAGGAACTTTTGGATCTTTCCGCTGGCGTTGCGCGGCAGTTCATCCACGAAACGGTAGTGTCTTGGACGCTTAAAGCGTGCCAGGTTTTCATTTTTTACACAAAATTCTTCCAGCTCTTCTGCCGTTAGAGAAGGGTCTTTTGAAACGATGAACGCCAGCACCGATTCTCCCCACTTCTCATCCGGCATGCCAAGAACCGCTACATCCATTACCGCTTCGTGTTCATGAAGGACATCTTCCACTTCCCGCGGATAAATATTTTCGCCGCCGCTGATAATCATATCATCGACGCGGTCCGCTACATACAAATAGCCGTCTTCATCCATGAATCCGAGATCGCTTGAATGATACCAGCCTTTGTACAGCGCTTTTTCTGTGGCATCTGGCCGGTTAAAATAGCCGACCATCATCGAAGGTCCCCTAACGATGATTTCTCCAACTTCGCCAGGCTTTAGGATGGCATCGGGTTCCGATGGCCCGTCTTCATTTGGCTGAACAATCCGGATTTCATGGTTATAGGCAGCCCGCCCTGCAGAACCGGCTTTCGTCAGCTGCTCATCTTCCGCAAGAAATGTAATGGCCGGCCCCATTTCCGTCTGTCCATAAGCCTGGATCAAATCGATGCCGAGTATTTCTTTTACTTGTTTGACCAAAACCGGCGCCATTGGAGCTGCCCCGTATAGTCCGCATCTCAGCGTATCAACTTTAGAAGCTGCCCCTTCCATTTGCGCCATCATGCTCCACATGGTCGGCACTGCAAACATCACGGTGATGCCTTCTTTATGAATGATGTCCAGTGCAATGGCCGGATGGAATTGATGCATGATGATGCTGGAGGCGCCCGACTGGACCCGCGGAATGATATTGCAATGCAATTCCGCACAATGGAACATCGGCGCAGCGACCAACCCAATGTCTTTCGGCGTATATTTTAACAGCGCGATGCATACGAGGCTCTGTTCTGCCATATCCCGGTGGCGGTGGATCACGCCTTTTGGCCGACCCGTCGTGCCGCTCGTATACATGATGGCATAAGTGTCCGTTTCCTCCACTTCTACAGCCGGTTTTCCGGTTGGAGAAGATTGCGTGATTTCGTTGTAGTTCTTTGCATAATCTGGCGTTTCTGCATCGATAAACCAGAAGCTGATATTGGGAAAATCAGCTTGAATAGCAGCTACCGGCTCCTTCAAAGCCTCTTCAAATAAAACAATTTTAGGGCTGGCATCAGTTAAAATATAAGCAAGTTCTTCAGATTTCAAACGGAAATTGATCGGATTGAATATCGCACCAATTTTGGCGCAGGCAAACATGGCAGTCGGCAGTTCAATATTATTAAAAAGATAGGTGGAAACACGGTCGCCTTTTTCAACTCCTGCTGCAGTCAAAGCATTGGCCAAACGGTTTACTTCTGCGTCCCATTGAAGATACGTCCAGCGATAGCCTCTTCGCAAATCCACAATCGCTTCCTTGTCCGGTAATTTACTCACTGTCTGATCAAAAATTCTGCCGAGCGTTGCGTACATTCCCCCAACCCCTTCGCCTTTTTATGAACAGCAATTCATTTTGTTTCCACCTTTAATGATGTCAGATTTATGGGAACAACGCAATAACTTTTCAGAAAATTTAATCGATTCTACTCAACTTTTCAAGACCCGGTATAATGGGTAAAGAGAAAACAGAATGGGGGCGATGAAAATGAATCCTTTAGAAGTTCAATACAATGGCATCGTTTTGCTTTACGGATATCTTCAGCGTTTATTTGTCTACGGAAAAGTGAAAAGCATGCTCGGAGCAGTGCCCGAAAAGCTTGAAATCGACAGTTTGCCGTCATTGCTCGATAAAACCAGTGAGATATTCCAAAACTTCGACACAAAAAACGGTTTGTCAAAAGAACAGCAGCAAGAATTGCTGGCCATTCTTGCGACCGTAAAAAAGTTGGTCCCACATACTGTAGAGAAATTGGAAAGTCCTGAGCTTGCCGACCAATTGGCAACTGCAGGAGCGGCTTTATATGCGGAAGAATACATCAATAACGGGATTATTCATCTTGGCATGTTGTTCAATCCGACAATTGCTGATCGTTTTCGCCAGCACATTCCGCATTTTCAAAACCGGGTGAACGGCATCAATCTCTTTGTCGACAAAACAGCAAACCAGAAAAGCTTACACTCCAACGAACTGGCACAATTGGAATCCTGGTATGTCGATGTCATGAAGAATGCTTCCAACATCGGCGCTGATTTCCAAAGCATTTACAAATACATCAACACAAAAGTTAAATAAAGAAAAAGGAGTGGCACCAAAATAATTTGGGTCCACTCCTTTTCTTTATTTAAAAAACTCGGGCAGCCCGCTCGCTTTCATCGGGAATTCAGCCGGACGTTTTTCAACGAACGACTGAATTCCTTCATTGGCATCAGCGTTTTGCCCGGCCCAGTGCAAAAATTTCGATTCAATTAAATGAGAAGCTTCCGGATGGTCTTGCCCGAGCATCTTCCATAGAAGCTGCCGCGTAAAACTATTGGAAGTGGCCGCTGTGTTTTCGGCAATCTCGCGTGCAATTTCATAAGCTTTTGCTAGCGGTTCATCCGACTCATATTGAACCAGTTCGCTGCTGACAGCTTCACCCGTCGGGATATACCGGCCAGTCAGGGTCCATTCCAGGGCTTTTCCGATGCCGACAAGCCGCGGCAAAAACCAGCCCGAACCTGCTTCCGGGCCAATTCCACGGCGTCCAAAAACAAAACCGATTTTTGCATCTTTTTTCACAATCCGGATATCCATCGGCAAAGTCATCGTCATGCCGATCCCGACAGCCGGCCCATTAATCGCCGCAATGATCGGCTTGTTCACTTCATATACCTGCAAGCTGACCTGTCCGCCTAGATCCCGATAATCTTCAGCCGATTGCTCGGAAGAAAATGTCGAGCCTCCTTCGGATAAATCCATGCCTGCACAAAATGCCCGGCCGCTGCCGGTCACCACAATGACACGGACCGCGTCATCCTTGTTCACGTTTTTATAGAAATCCAAAAGCTCCTCATTCATTTTTTCCGTATAGGCGTTCATTTTGTCCGGACGGTTCAAGGTCAGCGTCAAGATGCCATCCTCTAACTCCGTTTTAATCGTTTCGTACAAGTTTAGCCACTCCTTCCTCATACTCAGCAATCAAAGTTTCCACAATCTCTTTCGTCGTTTCCCGTTTTGTAATGGTAGTGACGCCGTGGCCGGCAGACCAGATATCGCGCCACGCTTTCGCATTGACTAAATGAGATAAATCAATCTCCTCTTTTGGCTTCAAGGTTTTCGGATCGATTCCTTGTTTGACCAAGCTCGGAACAAGCACATTCACAGGCACTCCGCTAAATGAATCGGTATAGAAGATATCTTCAATCGAAGAATCGATGACCATTTGTTTGTATTCTTCAGGGGCACTGCTTTCATCAGCTGCTAAAAAACGGGTGCCCATATATGCATAGTCAGCTCCCATCATTCTGGCAGCAGCGACATCTGCTCCCGTCGAAAGAGAGCCGGATAAAATAATCGTGCCTGTATAAAAGGCTTTGACTGCGGCAATGAAAGCGAAAGGATTTAATGTTCCGCCATGGCCGCCAGCTCCGGCACTCACCAGCACCAATCCGTCGACTCCGCTTGCGGCCGCTTTTTTCGCATGCCGGACATTGGCCACATCCGAATAGATCAATCCGCCATATGCATGAACGATTTCGATCACTTCAGCCGGCGAACCAAGTGAAGTGATGACGATTGGCGGCTCATAGCGCTGGATCATTTCCAAATCTTCTTCATAGCGTTTATTCGACCCGCGATGGCAGATGAAATTGACTGCCCAAGGCTTATCGCCAAGAGCAGTTTTCACTTCTTCCAGCCAAGCCGCGCATTGCTCAATCGGCCGGGCATTTAAAAGAGGAAAGGATCCGATGACGCCTGCATTGCTGGATTCGATGACCATTTTAGGCGTAGAGACAAGAAACATCGGCGAGACGATGACCGGCAGTTTAAGCATGCTCAATCACCACCGCAATTCCTTGGCCGCCTCCGATGCACAGGCTTGCAACTGCGTACTTGCCGCCGCGGCGCTTCAATTCGTATGCGGCTGACAACAAGACCCGGGCACCGCTCGCCCCCACCGGATGCCCGAGGGCAATCGCTCCGCCGTGGACGTTCACTTTGCTGCGGTCGAGCCCCAGCTCTTTTTCGACCGCCAAATATTGGGCGGCAAATGCTTCATTCACTTCAATGAGGTCCATCTCTTCCAACGACAGGCCAGCACGAGATAAGGCTTGTTTAATCGCCGGCACAGGTCCGATCCCCATCACGGTCGGGTCGACCCCTGCAACTCCCCAGGAAACGATGCGGGCAATCGGCTTTAAACCATGCTTGTCGACGGCCGCTTGGCCCGCCACTACGACTGACGCTGCGCCGTCATTAATGCCGGATGCATTTCCGGCTGTGACCGTCCCGTCTTTTTTAAATGAAGGGCGGAGCGTCGAAAGTTTTTCTGCATTGGCATCGGGTTTGATGTGTTCATCTTTGTCAATGAGTGCAGTGCCTTTTCTTGTTTTCACTTCAACACCGACGATCTCTTCAGCAAATACGCCATTGTCCGACGCCGCTGCTGCTTTTTGGTTGGATTCTACGGCATACGCATCCTGTTCTTCGCGGGAAATCGAATATTGTTCAGCCAGTTTTTCCGCTGTCATTCCCATGCCGTTGCCGGTATATTGATCTGTCAGCGTGGCCGTCAGCATATCTTCAAATTGCATGTTGCCCATCTTGGATCCATTGAAACGCTGCTTGAAATTCGAGTAAGGCGACATCGACATATTTTCCGCACCGCCAGCCAGCACAAGATCCGCTTCACCAAGCAAAATATGCTGCGCCGCTGAAACCACTGCCTGCGCTCCCGAACCGCAAAGCCGATTTAATGTAAGTGCCGGCACTTCTTTCGGCACTCCAGCTTTCAACCCGATGTGCCGCGCCAAATAGGCCGCATTCAGGCTTGAGTGAATGACATTGCCGTAAATGACGTGGTCGATATCTTCCGCTTTGACATTCGAACGCTTCAACGCCTCGATTGCGGTTGCTGTTCCAAGTTCCGTCGCTTCTACATTAGCAAATGACCCTCCAAAAGAAGTAAAGGCTGTTCTTGCTCCGTCCACTAAATACACATTCTCCATTTTCCTATTCCCCTTTCGAATTTCCTGTTCGTTACGAAACCGTGTTTTCCGCTTTCCGCAACGTATGCTTCAACACTTTTCCTGAGGCGTTTCTTGGCAATTCTTCCATGAATTCGACTTCCAAAGGCACTTTGTATTTGGCCAGTTGAGTCGCGCAATAGTCTTTAATCGCTTGTTCTGAAATTTTCTGGCCCTGCTTTTTCACAGCGTAAGCTTTCGGCACTTCCCCGTAGACTTCATGCGGCACCCCTACCACCGCTGCTTCCAGCAACTGCGGAATCTGATAAAGGACTTCTTCGACTTCAACGGGATAGACATTTTCACCTCCGCGGATAATCATGTCTTTTTTCCGGTCAACGATATACAATAATCCGTCTTCATCAAACTTCCCCAGATCTCCCGTATAAAGCCAGCCGTTCCGGATTGTCTGATGGGTCGCTTCATCATTGCGCAAGTAGCCTTTCATCACCTGCGGTCCTTTGATCACAATTTCACCCACTTGCCGAGCAGGCAGCGATTCGCCGAATTCATCCGCGATGCGGATTTCCGTTTGGGGCAGCACTTCACCGACGGAGCCGATTTTATCGAGCGCAAATTCATCTTTTAGGGACGAAGCCGCCGGTGCATTCTCAGTTTGCCCGTAGCAATTTTGCAGGCCGACATCCGGAAAGATTTCTTTCAACTTTTTCACCAGTTCATACGGCATCGGCGCAGCTCCGTAGCAGAACAGCCGAAGTGCCGGCAATCGGGTTTCCCGGATAGCCGGCATATTCAATAGGATGCTATACATGGCCGGTACGCCGAAAAACATCGTTGGCGCTGACTCTTGAAGCATGCGGACTGTGCGATCGGGCGAAAAAGCTTCTTCTATAATAAGGGAGCCGCCCTTATAGGTAACAGGG
This sequence comes from Planococcus ruber, assembly GCF_022819085.1. Classification (GTDB taxonomy): domain Bacteria; phylum Bacillota; class Bacilli; order Bacillales_A; family Planococcaceae; genus Planococcus; species Planococcus ruber. The sequence goes on from NZ_JALHAG010000011.1 coordinate 260,914, forward strand.
ACGACAAATACATGCGCGGCCGCACAATGAAATAGCGGCGTCGCGACCAGCATCCGGTCATTCTCTGTAATGGCCATCGCTTCCGACCAAATTTCAGCCGCCGCGCGGATATTCGCATGGGTCAACATGACCCCTTTCGGTTTTCCAGTCGTTCCGGACGTGTACATGACCACGGCCGTATCTTCCGGCTGCAGGGCGACCGGCCGGAAAATCAGCGCTTCGTCCGCAATCACTTGTCCTACCCTATCTTCGCCGCCAATTTGAAGAACGTCTTGAAATGAATGCGCAGTCTTTTGGATCGTCTCTTCAATCCGGACGTCATAAATCAGCGCTTTCGCTTCGGAATTCAAGAAAATATATTCCACCTCCGGCGCTGCCAGCTTGGTGTTTACAGGCATCGCGGTAAATCCGCCTAATTGAATACCGAAATAGCAGACGAGGAAAATATCCGAATTTAACGCATACAGCGCGATAATGTCATCTTTTTCATAGCCTTTCTGTTGAAAATAACTGGCTACGCGTTTCGCTTTTTCATAAAAGGAATGGTACGTCCAAGTTCTCCCTTCATAAGTCGTGTAGATTTTTTCCGGCTGGCGTTCAGCGTAATGGGCAATGCTTTCGGTAATGAACATATTTTTCCCCCTTTGAATGAATAAAGCCATGATTTAATTTTGTAAGGGTTTTCATTTTTTCAGAAATGAAACCTTGATTTAACAAAAAACAGCCGTTAATTTGTCAGAAAATTCTTACCTTATGATAAATATTAGCGCCTTTCATTTTGAAATGCAATGGATTTTTACCTTTTCGTTTAATTTTCAAACGTTTGTTCAAATAAATGGATGCATTTTATTCTTAAGTTTTGTAATTGAGAAACTGGAAAGATTTTTTCAATTCTATTCAATAGAAGCAGAATCAATCCCCCTTTATTTATAATGATTATTATTAAGGTTTGATTTTAATTTAAAAAATGTTATCATTAAAAGTGTAATGTTTTACATAATAATGAGAATGAGGTGTTCGAAAGATGAGTACAGAGAAAAGAACTCTAACGACTAGCTGGGGAGCCCCGGTTGGCGACAACCAGAATTCACAGACAGCTGGCCAACGCGGACCAGTATTGCTTCAAGATGTTCATCTTCTTGAAAAATTAGCGCATTTTAACCGGGAACGTGTTCCTGAGCGTGTTGTCCATGCGAAAGGCGCCGGCGCCCACGGATACTTTGAAGTCACACAGGATGTAACAAAATATACAAAAGCGGCTTTCCTTTCTGAAGTCGGCAAACGTACAGACATGTTCGCACGTTTCTCTACAGTAGCTGGAGAACTTGGATCTGCTGATACCGTTCGCGACCCACGCGGATTCGCTTTGAAATTCTATACAGAAGAAGGAAACTACGATCTAGTCGGAAACAACACGCCGATCTTCTTTATCCAAGATGCGATCAAATTCCCTGACTTCATCCATACACAAAAACGCGACCCACGCACGCACTTGAAAAACCCTAACGCAGTGTGGGACTTCTGGTCATTATCTCCAGAATCCTTGCACCAAGTAACTTACTTGATGGGCGACCGCGGAATCCCTGCGACGCTTCGCCACATGCACGGTTTCGGAAGCCACACATTCAAATGGACAAACGCTGAAGGCGTATCCCACTGGGTGAAATACCACTTCCTGACTGAACAAGGCATCAAAAACATCACACAAGAAGTAGCGGACAAAATTGCCGGTGAAAACCCAGACTTCCACACAGAAGATCTGTTCAACGCAATCGAAGAAGGCGACTTCCCTGCTTGGAAAATGTACGTTCAAATCATGCCATTGGAAGATGCGAACACATACCGCTTCGACCCGTTCGATGTAACGAAAACATGGTCTCATAAAGACTATCCGCTAATCGAAGTTGGACGCATGGTGCTTAACCGCAACCCGGAAAACTATTTTGCTGAAGTTGAGCAAGCAACATTCTCACCTGGCACATTGGTTCCTGGTATCGACGTATCACCGGACAAAATGCTTCAAGGGCGTTTGTTCGCTTACCATGATGCACACCGTTACCGCGTAGGCGCTAACCACCAAATGCTTCCGATCAACGCTGCGAAAAACCAAGTAAACAACTACCAGCGCGACGGCCAAATGAACTTTGGCAACAACGGCGGCGGTTCTGTCTACTACGAGCCAAACAGCTACGGCGGCCCAACTGAAACTGCTGCTGCGAAACCAGCACCGCTTGAAGTTTCAGGCATGACCGATTCCGTTCCTTACTACCAGGAAGACCACTACACTCAGCCGGGCGACTTGTACCGCCTGCAAACTCCGGAAGAGCAAGAGCGCCTTGTTGCTACTTTCGTCGGCGGCTTGAGTGCAGTCGATAAAGAAGATATCAAACTTCGCCAAATCGGCCACTTGTACAAAGCGGATCCTGAATTTGGAACACGCGTTGCAGAAGGACTTGGGCTTCCAGTTCCTGGCCTTACTGAAACAAAATAAACCCAATTTTTGCGGCCACCCTTTTTAAAGGGTGGCCGCTTTTTTATTTGCAGCCTGCCCGCAAACAAAAAAGAGAACAGCTTCGACGGCCGCTCTCCTGTTTTATTTATTTTCCAGCTAATAACTCTCCAATAATTTCTTCTGCTAAATCTTTGCCGTTCTGAATGCAGGCACCGATCCCCACACCGTAGAAAGAAGCACCAGCAAGCTTAACGTTCGGTACAAGTTTTGCCATTTTATCTTCTAAGGCAGCCACCGCCGTCTTATGCTGCATCGTATAATTCGGCATCAGGTTCTTCCACCCTGTCACTTCGACCGATACGGGCTTGGCTTCAATCCCTAAACTTTTTCGAATGTCAGATAAAGCCGCTTCAGCCAATTCCGGTTCCGATAAATCTTTTAGCTGTGCATAGGAAGGATTCGAACTTTTATAAAACAGCCGAACAAGCAAGTTGCCTTTCCGGGAAGTATGCGCCCATTTCCGGCTCGTCCACGTACAGGCATTGCATAGAAGATCACTGTTCTGGGAGACGATAAATCCGGTGCCATCAGCCGGCAGATCCGCATCCGGCAAATCAAAGCCGAGATACACGCTCACGAGTGAGGAAGTTAAAAGTTGGTCGAACTCTTCGTCTAATTCCGGTGCGTCCAATAAAGATTGTGCTGCCCGGTGCGGCGTTGCCAGCACTACATAATCCGCGTTGACCGTTTCGCCATTGCCAAGCTTCACTTCATAGCCAGCTTGAGTTTTTTCCACTTTTTCCGTCTGAACGCCTTTTACGATGGAGGCATCTGCCAATGTTTCTTCTAACCGGTCGATCAGCACCGACATCCCTTCATCGAACGAGATGAATTTCTTATTTGCCGTTCCTTTGAAATGGGCTGCATTCGCTTCGAACCCTTTGATGATGCTGCCATACTTATTCTTATAATCGACTAAATACGGCAAAGTCGTCGCCAATGTCAGTTCGTACAAATCCCCGGAATACACACCGGATAAAACCGGCGCAATTTGGTTTTCGACCAGTTCTTTGCCGAGAAAAGCTTCCAAAAATTCACCGATGGAACTGTCTTTCGTAAACGTTTCATTGGCTGTTTCAAAATCCTTGAGGGCTTCTTGCTTCCCTTCTTCTGAAACGAGCGTCGAACTGAACAATGCTTCTTTGTTCATGGGAATCCCGAAAACCGAATCGGCCGGAATGGCATGCAGTTTATTGTTCGCATATAAATAAGAAATGCCGGTTCCGTTATAGACGACGCGTTCTTGCAAACCCAGGTCTTCAATAAGCGGCATGACGCTTGCATGGCGCGCGACAATTGAATCCGCTCCTGTTTCCATGATGAATTCCTCATCTTTGGCTGTTTTGATTTTACCGCCGAGCAGCTCATCTTTTTCAATCAATACAAGATTCAACTCGAGGTTTTGCTGCTCTTTTAACTTTTGCAAATAATGCATAGCGGAAAGCCCCGTAATGCCTCCGCCGATAATTGCAGCCGTTTTCATGGTTCATCCACTCCTTGTGATTCCATTTTATCAGTAAATATCCGGTTCAACAGAAGAGAGTTTGACAGTTTTACTACGCTTTGATTTTCTTTTTGGATTGCGTTTCATCAAAAGTTTTGGTTTGATTATGAGAGAGACATTACCGCATAGAGGAGAGAATGAAGATGTTGAATGCTATTGACCAGAATATCATAGAACGCCGAACGATTAAAAAATTCAAATCCGACCCAATCGATATAGAAGAAATTATCGAGTTGTTAAATATTGCCAAATGGGCGCCGAACCATACAATAAACGAGCCGTGGCGCTTCCAGCTTTACGCTGGCGAAGGGAAAGAAAAATTCGTCCAAGCCTACATCGATGCCATGCCAAAAGAAGACGGCGTCACACCACAAAAAGTGTTGAACAAAGCAAAATACTTCCGTGAAATCCCACTGCATCTTGTTGTGATCATGCCCGAAGATCCACGCCAAAGACGCTGGGATGAAGATTACGGCGCGATTTCTTCCCTGCTGCAGAACTTCCAACTGGCAGCCTGGGCTCGGGGCATCGGCATGATTTGGCGCTCGAACGATTGGATCTACAATCCGATATTCCGCCATTCCATCGGTGTCCAGCCTGGAGAGAAAATTGTCGCTACGATGATGATCGGCTATCCGCAGCATGTTCCTGAAAAACGGGAACGCACCGATATCCGCGAAAAACTGACCATTATTTCCGAATAAAAAACTCGTCTCAGACGCCGAATTCCGGCCGAAGAGACGAGTTTTTTTACATATAGCTTCATCCTTTACTGCAAAGTGGTCATCGCTCCGACTGCTCCTGAGAACTCCCCGTTCTCCAAAAATAGCGGAGTGGAACCGCGCAGAATGGTGTAGCTTTCGACAACTTCCTTCAGTAGCGGATTATGGATGAACGAAGAGCCGATATAGATGACCAGTGAACTGTCGCATTGGCGGGCAGCCTGCACACTGACGGTACTGACGGTTTCACCGACAAGTCCGATTACCGTTGCCAATAATTCTTCTTTCGTCAATTCATCCGATATGGAAAAAAGGTCATTTCCAAAGTTGCTCGCTGTCAGTTCGCCGGAAATCGGCGGTTCTTTTCCTTCATATATATGCTTTACTTTTAAGTCGATCCGTTCACGTGAACCCTTGCTTGCAAGCCGGACGATTTCTTCGTAATCGCTGACCCCGGTCAATAAATGGCTTAAGCCCACTAAAGTGCCGCCGCCGACTCCCGTGCCCCCTAAACGTTCTTGGCTGTCGTTTTGAATGCAATGAATCGAAGTCCCCGTCCCTACATTGGTGACCAGATAAGTCGTTTCACTCCGTCCCATTTTGCTGAGCAAAAACTGCACACCGCGGTGAGTCGCTTCAAATTCAACGATTTCCTTTGCTTGTTTCGTCAATAATGAACGCAGAACGCCCGATTTCCCGCCTGTCAGGCAAATTTCGCAATCGCCTAGGCCATTCACCCATTTCGCCACTCCTTCTATATCGGCTATCGGGGATTTCTTAAATTGTAGTTGGCCATTTTCGGTGTACGCAATTTTAATTAGCGTACCTCCCGCATCTATTCCGATAATCATTTTGCACCTGCTCTTTCTGAATACCAGCTGTCTTTAATTGCACACGATGAAATTCTACCATAATCTTTTAAGATTTGGTGCAGTTTTCCACGAGATTGAAGACGGGCGGCTCCAAAGCGAGCCGAATAGAAAAAATGGCTTCGCCCGGCTCCATTTTCTCTCCATAAAATAAGAGCCGCCTTCTTATCGGATAGAAGGCGGCTCACTTTTCAATTTTCTCTTTTACAGCTGTCTGAATCCGCCTGTATTGGCGCGGACCTTCACTTCAGCATATTTCTTGATATCGCTTTCCTTCGAAAGCAATGTACCGACAACCCCGCCGATAAAGCCAAGCGGAATAGAAATGATTGCCGGGTTGGTCAGCGGGAAGATCGGTGTACCGGTGATAATCGCTGCGCCAGCTTCCGGATTCATTACGCTTGGGCTGATCGATACCAGGATTAACGCTGAAATCAAACCGGTTAAAATAGCCGAAATAGCCCCTGTCGTGTTGAATTTCTTCCAGAAAATCGTATAGATGATAACCGGCAAATTGGCACTCGCTGCGATACAGAATGCCAACGATACCAAGAACGCTACGTTCAGGTTTTGAGCGAAAATCGCCAACAGGATTGAGAACACAGATACGCCCACAGATGCGTATCGTGCAGCCAGCATCTGCTCTCTTTCAGAGGCCTTCCCTTTCTTGATGATTTGGCCATAAATGTCATGGGCAAAAGCGGAAGCTCCTGTCAACACAAGCCCTGCTACTACAGCCAAGATCGTTGCAAATGCCACGGCTGAGATAAAGGACATCAAAATGTCTCCACCAAGCGCCTGGGCAAGGAGCGGAGCTGCCATGTTCCCGGCGGCATTCGTGCTGATAATTTTCTGGGAACCTACGAATGCGGCAGCGCCGAATCCAAGGAAAATGGTCATTACGTAGAAAATGCCGACAATCCAAGTCGCCCACATAACCGAGCTTCTTGCCGTTTTCGCATCACGCACCGTAAAGAAACGCATCAAAATATGCGGCAAGCCGGCTGTTCCGAGAACAAGCGCCAACATAAGCGAGATCGTATCCAACGGAATCGTGTATTTCACGCCCGGATTCAAGAATGCTTCACCATGCGGCGTAGCTGTTTTCACTTGGGCAAACATTTCCAGGATGCTGAAATCAAAGCGCTGCAGCACCAGGAAAGAAAGAATAACGGTACCCACCATTAAAAGAACGGCTTTAATGATCTGAACCCAGCTTGTCGCTGTCATGCCTCCAAATAGGACGTAAATGGTCATCATGAAACCAACCAAAAGCACAGCCCATAAGTAGTCAATCCCGAAAAGCAGCTGGATCAATGCGCCCGCCCCTACCAACTGGGCAATCATGTAGAAAATGACAATGGTTATGGAGCTCAATGCGGCCGCTCCCCGAACTTTTTTTGCATTAAATCGCGCATTGATCATATCGGCTAATGTATACTTCCCTAAATTGCGAAGAGGTTCGGCTACGATAAACAAAACGACAAGATAAGCAACCAAATAGCCGATGGAGAAAAGGAAGCCATCAAATCCGAACAAAGCAATGGAACCCGCAATCCCCAGGAAGGAGGCTGCTGACAAATAGTCGCCTGCAATAGCCATTCCGTTTTGCCAGCCGGTCAACCCTCCACCAGCCGTGTAAAAATCGCTTGTCGAATTGGTTCGTTTCGCCGCGTAATACGTAATGACAAGGGTCATCGCAACGATGACTAAGAAAATAACAATTACGGTCGCATTCATCGATTTTCCTCCTTGTCATAGTTAAAATCTTTTAACGTGTCTTGAGCCATCTTGTCAAACTTTTCTGCCCGCTTCATGTATACGGTTACAAGAATCCACGTCATGGCAAACAAGCTGAAGGCGAATACCCATACCCAGGAAATGTCCCCGATAAAAGATGCTTCAAGAATGCTTGAATACGAAATAATAAAATTAAATAAGAGATAAAGTCCTAAAAAGAGTATCGTTGTGGGAATTAAAAATGCCTTTTTCTTTTTCATTAATTCTTTAAACCCTGCTGAAGATTCAATGGCTAAAAAGTCCGGGACATGTCCTGCTGCTCTTGTATCAGAAACGGTACTGCCGCCTTTCACTTTGCTGCTCCCCTTTGAACGCGCAAGTTCTGCATTGGTTTCTGCAATTGGTTTTGACAAATACAACACCCCTTTAAAATTTTAATTTTTCTGAATCTAAAAATAATTAAAACATCCATAAACATCCAAGTCAACCACTGTCATACAAAATGTGGTAATATCAGAAAATTTTTCTCTTCAGACGAAATAAAAACCTCAGAAGCTGCCGACTGGCCGGCTCTTCCGAGGTTTCTTTTTATTGATTATTCTTCCGTAGATTTCTTCGCAGCAGAGGAATTGAAGAGCTCCAATAAACGCTCGTCTTTCTGCAAGATGTCGAGGGCGAGCAAACCGTTTCCTTCCGCTGTTTTCGGATAGCCAAGAGGCACGGTTCTTCTGACCAATTGAGCGTATAGTTCCGCTTCCGTCAACTCCCGCTGGAATTGCTTTTCTGCAATATTCTTGATCAGCGCCAAAGCTCCGTACACATGAGGCGTCGCCATCGAAGTTCCCAACAGGCTTGCATACTTCCCCCCGGGGTAAGCCGAATAAATATTCATGCCCGGAGCCACCAAGTCAATTTCGTTGTTGGTATTGCTAAAAGGCGCTATTTTGCGGCTGAAATCTACCGCCCCCACTTGGATTACTTCCCCGTAGGTCCCAGGATAAGCAAATTCATCCGTTTGAGGGCTGTCATCTCCTTCATTTCCGGCAGCGCAGACTACCGGAATCCCCGCATCCACTGCCCGTTTTACCGCTTCATACAATTCAGGAATATCTTCAGGGCCGCCGAGAGACATCGAAATCACACTCGTCCGCTCACCTTTTGGCCCTCTCCAATCGACGGCATAGTGGATGCCGTCAATAATGCCGGCATATTCTCCACTGCCACTTCCAGTCAACACTTTAAGAATCAGTAAATCGGCGTTTGGGGCAACCCCCACAATGCCTCCGCCTTCCTTCAACGAAGCAGCAGCTGTTCCCGCCACATGGGTGCCATGTCCATTATTGTCATCAAAATTGGCCGGATCTCCGCCAAAGTCGCTTGTAAAATTTCGGCCATCAATAATCCGCTCTTTCAAATCCGGATGGTCCACTTGGCAGCCTGTATCCAAAACAGTAATGATATTGCCTCTTCCGTATGCCGCCTGTTCCCACACTTCGGGTGCCTGTATCATTCTGACGCCTTCCGGTATTTGCGGTACAGCAGAAGTGATGTCTTCAATCCAGTATGGTATCAGGTGAATTTTTTCCATTTGTTTCGCCTCCCCATGAAGTGGATATATGTAACTTGAATAATAGAACGAATGTTCTTAATTATCAAACTCTTTATATCTGGCTGTAAAAAGAAATATTCATTCATTTTTAAATTTTTCCTATTACATGTATATAATGGAATAAGAAAGATTGAATATATTAGTGGAGTGTGAATCGTATGGAATCCATCCTAAACGTGGCCAAGCATTTGAAAGAAAATGCTCAATCCTTATCTAACACAATTGTTGATGACATTGTGCCTACTTTTCCTCACTCTGTTTCTCTGCAGGAAATCAACCAGGCGAAAATTGTCTACACCGAGTTTCTCCAATTTCTTGGCAATTCCTTGTTAAAGACTGAAGAAAATGTACATACCGAATTAATCAAGTGGAGCAAAAAAAATGGCGAGCTTCAGGCAGCTCTCGGCCAGCCGATTTCCACTGTGATTGTGCGCTATCCATCCACCCGTTCCATTTTCATCGATCATTTAACCGCTGTGTCGATGGCTTACCAATTGCCGCCGCTCGAAATGATCAATTTAATGAAACGCTTTAATTATTTATTGGACCTCAGCTTGAATGAAGCTATTTTTGCATTTGAACGGCTGACCGAAGAAAAGTTTGCCGCCAACCGCCGACAGATCAATGAACTTTCCGCTCCGATCGTCTCTATTCAAGAAGGCATTGCTGTCCTCCCGTTAATCGGGTTAATCGATCAGGAACGGGCACAATACCTCGTGGAACATATTGTGCCGAAAATTCCTTCTCTGCATATCGAAACGCTGATCGTCGATTTTTCGGGCATCCTTATGATTGATAACCAGGTGGCTGACCAGTTGCTTAAAGTCTCCAGTATGCTGAAGCTATTGGGAATTGCGGTCGTTTCTACCGGGATCCGCCCCCAAATCGCACAAGCAATGATTCAGGAAGGCGTGAATCTTTCTGCCATCCGAAGCTATGCAACCGTAAGGCAAGCTCTCGAAGAGATGAATAAATTGAAGATTTAAAAGAGGGCTCACTGGATTTCCCTCCCTTTTGACGTCAGAATGGTTGTAAGTTTTAACCTATAAAGGAGTGGAAAGAATGGAGAAATGGCTTTTATATGGAGCTTATGGCTTTACAGGGGAGTTGATTGCACGCGAAGCAGCTAAGAGAGGCCTTTCACCGATTTTGGCAGGCCGCAACGCACAAAAACTCGAGCCGCTTGCAGATGAATTAGGTCTTGAGATGCGCACTTTTCCTTTGGATGCACATGCGCCGGACCAGCTGGCCGACATTTCGCTCGTCCTCCACTGCGCTGGCCCTTTCAGCAAAACCAGCCAACCGATGATGGAAGCCTGTCTTTCTGCCGGGGCGCATTATTTGGATATCACCGGTGAAATCGACGTCTTTGAACAAACCCATGCCTTAACGGAAGAAGCGAAACAAAAAGGAATTATTCTTTGTTCCGGCGTCGGTTTCGATGTTATTCCAACCGACTGCACCGCTTTAAAATTAAAAGAGCTCATGCCCGAGGCCGTTTCGTTGGCTCTTGGCTTCGATTCGGACTCGGGGATTTCCAGAGGCACCTATAAAACGATGATCGAAGGTTTGGGCTCGGGCAGCACCGTCCGCAACAACGGAGAGCTGACGCCTGTGCCTCTCGGAAGCCAGCGACGGACCATCGACTACGGGCGAGGGCCGCGTTCTTCCATGGGCATCCCTTGGGGAGACGTTTCAACCGCTTACTACACAACCGGCATTCAAAACATTTCTGCTTGGAAGCCAGTCCCTCGTCCGGCAGCAGCCGGGGCTCGCTTTCTCAGCGGCCTGCGCCCTGTTTTATCATCCGCTGCGGTTCAAAAAACGCTGAAGCGGTGGGTCGATGAACGCGTAAGCGGACCGGATGAAGAACTTCGCTCCAACTCCCCCGCGTTTATATGGGGAGAAGCCCAAAATGCGGAAGGCTTGAGGAAAGTCGCCCGCCTTCAGACAGCTAATGTATACGATTTAACCGTTTACGGCGCCTTGGAATGCGTCAGCCGTTTGCTGGCTGGAAAGTTTACAGGAGGCAGCTATACGCCCTCAATGCTCTTCGGCTCGAGCCTTGTCGAAGAACTTCCCGGCTCCGGAACTTTTGAAATCGACACCTTCTATCCTTAATTAACTACCTGCAAAAAAAGCTTGCCTCTTTGAAGGCAAGCTTTTTTAGTTCTTCAGAAATTGCATCCGTTGATTGAATAAGGTTGGATAAGACAAGAAGCCCAGCAGGACGCTCGTAACCGCTGCAGTGGTGAGCAACAGGAACATGATCAGCAATTGAAATTGCACCGCTTGGATCGGATCTGCACCGGCAATGATCTGCCCGCTCATCATACCGGGCAATTGCACGAGCCCAACGGTTTTCTGGCTTTCGATGGTCGGAATCATGCTGGCTTTGATCGATTGGATCAATTGTTTATGAATTGCTTGTTTCGGCGTGCCGCCAAGCGATAAAATCAGTTCCGTTTGATCTTGATGCGCTTCCACTTCTGAGGTAAAACGATTTAAGAAAAGGATGGACAGCACCATCGAGTTCCCAATCACCATGCCGCTGATGGAAATAATGTATTGGGCAGTGGGCGGTGTAATTTTGAAGCCCAGCAGAATGCTTTGCGTAAGGACTTCTACAAATACGAGCGTCACCGCTATTTTCCATGTAATGCCTTTAATCGCGGCACCTTTCTTCTGCGCATTGTGCGTCGCCGCCGCAATCATCAACGTGACCATCAAGAAAATATAGAGCAAACTCTCCGAATCAAAAACGAATTTCAGGATAAATCCGACAGCCAACAATTGTACAATTGAACGGAGAGTAGCAATGATGGTGTCTTTCTCTAATCCTAAATTTAATGTCTTGGAGAGGATCAAGGGAATGACGACAAAAATAAGGGTGATCGATAAGGTCAAATAAGTCATCCTACTTCCCCCTTCACAAAGACTTGGACTTTTTCATTATGCGGGTCTTCCAGCAATTCACTTTCCCCGGTTTCCACTACTTCCCCTTCCATCATGACCCATGTAAAATCACCGATTTCCAAGGCTTGCTGCAGATTGTGGGTAATCCAAACAATCGCTGTTTTGTATTTTTGATTGATTTTTACAATCAATTCTTCGATTTCCTTCAGTGAAGTCCGGTCTAAAGAAGAAGTGATCTCATCCAGCAATAGAATTTCGGGGCGATTCACCAAAGTCCGGGCAATCGATACTTTTTGGCGCTGCCCGCCCGATAAATCTTTAACGTTCCTTTTTAGAAGTTCTTTTCCAAGACCGACATCTTCCAATAAGCTAAAAGCCCAGCTTTCATCTAATTTTTCATTTTTCAATGCCAGCGGCAAAGCCAAATTGTCATAGACGGAGCCGTCAATCATCGGCGCACTTTGCAAAGCAATGCCGACCGTACGGCGGAGCTCAACAGGTTCATATTGTTGAATGGAAGTGCCATTGATATAGATATCACCGGAATCCGGCGACAATAAGCCATTGCATAATTTCAGCAAAGTCGTTTTCCCGGCACCCGATGGGCCTACCAAGGTGGTAATTTTGCCGGCTGGAAAAGAACCGGTGATGTCTTTTAGAATAGTCAGGTTCCCAATGGAATAATCCACATGCTTAAAATGGATCGCTGGTTTATACTCGATCGCCATGTTCCCACTCCTCTTTTCAAAAAAATAAAACAGCACACAGTCAGCGGTGTGCTGTTTTGGAATCACTTTAGCCTTCTAATTTACGTTCAGCGAATTCATCATCCATCTTAAGGAAGTATTCTCCGCCTTCTTCAATATGCTTCATGCGGGCAATCATATCCCGGAACATTTTTTCTTCTTCCATCTGTTCTTCAATGAACCAGTCCAGGAAAGAAAGCGTGGCATGTTCCTGCAATTCGTCGGCCAGTGTGACAAGCGCATAGATATTGCTCGTTACTTCTTTTTCCTGCGCCAATGAACTTTCCAGGACATCCATAGCACTTACATAATGGTTTTTCGGTTCGCTTAATGATTGAAGCATCGGCTTTTCATCCATTGTCACCAAATACTCGTAGAATTTCATGGCATGAAAATGTTCTTCCTTCGCTTGCACTAAATAGAAGTTGGCAAATCCATGATACCCTTTTTTCGAGAAATAAGCGGCCATTGCGGTATATGAATGAGACGCCTGCAGCTCGTTGTTGAATTGGTCATTTAACGCTAACACTAGTTTTGACGGCAACATGTAATCATCCTCCTTTTCCTTATTTAGAATCATTCTAATGTAGATAATATAACACATCCCCCAAATCATTGCAAAACAAATGAGAATAGAATAGTATAAATGATAATCATAATCATTTAAAATCATATTTTAAACATTCCAGATAAGAATTATTATTATTTAAAGATATTATTAATTTAATCTATCTGATTTTGAAGCTTTTCACTTACTTTAAGTAACCAATTGTTGTATGATAACGATACAAGTTTGATTAAGTAATTCAAGAGGGGGAAGCACCATGACTTCTACAAAACTAGAACCAAAAGTTTTTTCAGTATTAAAAGACAAGATACAAATGATTGAATCCGATGAAGGGGCCATCTATCTGGTGGGACCGATCCGCCTGCCGGTTAACTTATATGAAGAAACCGTTATCTTCCAGTGGTATTGCTGGTTAAAGCACGATGAAGTGACAAATGATTATGAGAGCATCATTGAAAAACTGTCTTCTTCCAATCTCGCTGAATACCAGCAATCAAGCGTACTGGTCTACGGCGATTTCGAAAACAGTGAAGACGCATTGATCCGCATGCATTCGATTTGCCATACCGGCGATATTTTCGGAAGCAAGCGCTGTGATTGCGGCTTCCAGTTAAAGCAGTCCATGAAGCGAATTGTCGACCACGGTTCTGGCGCCTTGTTCTATTTGGCCAATCATGAGGGCCGCGGCATCGGCCTCTTCAGCAAAGCGATGGCTTATGTCTTGCAAGAAAACGGCTATGATACCGTCGAAGCCAATGAAAGCCTGGGCTTTGTAGATGATTCACGGAATTACGAAGACGCAATTGCTGTCTTAAAAACGCTTCGGTCAAAACCGGTTACGCTGCTGACCAATAATCCGAAAAAGATTCATGCACTTGAAAACGCCGGATTGCCGTTAGCTGGGCGCACTGCACTTTGGGGCGATAAATCAGAATACAACTCCAAATACTTGCAGACAAAAATCAATCGGTCCGGCCATTTAAGAGAAGAGGAGGCCCCTGTTCATGCCAAACCATGAATTCTATATGGATTTAGCACTGAATAATGCACGTTCGATGCGAGGCCAGACCTACCCGAATCCGCTCGTCGGATCTGTCATTGTCAATAATGGGCGCATCATCGGTGTTGGCGCACATCTTAAAGCCGGCGAACCGCATGCGGAAATCCATGCCCTGCGGATGGCTGGCGAAGCCGCAAAAGGCGGCACCATTTATGTCACGCTGGAACCTTGTTCGCACCACGGCCGTACCGGACCCTGCGCAGAAGCGATCATCAACGCCGGCTTGAAAAAAGCCGTGGTTGCCACATTGGATCCCAATCCTGTCGTGTCCGGGAACGGGGTAAAAATGCTGGAAGATGCAGGCATCGAAGTGGTCGTTGGCATACGCGAGGAAGAGTCCCGCAAAATGAACGAAGTCTTTAATAAATTCATCGTGGATCAGCGCCCGTTCGTCATTTTAAAGGCCGCTTCTACGTTAGACGGAAAAATTGCTACGCATCAACTCGACAGCAAATGGATCACTTCCGAAGAAGCGCGTTATGACGTACATAAATTGCGCAGCGAAAACCAGGCGATTCTTGTCGGAGTCGGCACGGTCATTGAAGATGATCCCGAATTGACTGCGCGCATTCCGAATGGCCGCAATCCTTTGCGCATTGTTTTGGACTCCAAACTGCGCATTCCGCTAGAAGCAAAGCTTGTCACCGATTCTTTGGCCGATACGTGGATTTTCACGGCACAACAAGCGGATGTAAATAAAAAACGGCAGCTAGAAGAACGCAGCATCCGCGTTTTTGAAACAAGCGGCGAAACGAAAGTCGATATTCAAGACGTCTTGCGGATTCTCGGTGAGCATTCGGTTTCCTCGCTGTTCATCGAAGGCGGCGGCACAGTCAATGCTTCCTTTTTAGAACAGGGATTGATCGACAAAGTAGTGTTGTACTTTGCCCCTAAATTAGTCGGCGGCAAAAACGCCCCGACGTTTTTGGAAGGAAGCGGTTTTGACTTGATGAAAGATGCCATCGACTTGGAAGAAGGCGAATTCACGAAAGTCGGCAAAGATTTTAAATTTACAGCTTATCCAGTGAGGAGATAAAGAAATGAAATTCGGATTCGATATTGATGATACTTTAATCGATTTGCGCGGCTATGCATTCCAGCTCTATCAACAGAAATTAGGGCGTGAAGTCGGCCGGGAATTGTTCGACCAGCTGAACCGCGTGGAAATTCATGAATTGTTTGATTTGAGTGATGAAGAAGGCAGCAAAATGTGGAATAGTTCACTTGAAGAACTGTATTACGCGGACTGCCCGGTTTATCCAGGAGCCGTGGAAATTTTGCAGCAGCTGGACCGGGAAGGCCATGAAATCTTCTATATTACAGCACGTGGCGCCGCACACGGCGAAGGAACGAAAAACTGGCTGAAAAGCCAAGGCTTTCCTGTGAAAGACGGCCATTTCTACTGCGGCATGAAAGATCAGGAGAAATTTGAAATCATCCAGAATCTTGAGTTGGATTATTATTTCGACGACAAGCCTGCGGTGATCGATACCTTGTCCGGGGACTCTTTAAATGTCATCATTCGCGACCAATCATACAATCGGCATGTGGAAGGGCTCCGCTTAACCGATTGGTCGGAGTTTTATCATCTTGTCAAAAGCAAAACAAGCTAAAAAAGCTGGCCATTGAATTTTGATGGCCAGCCTTTTCTTTATTCATTAGACCAAGTCTTCTTCACTCATCCCACTGGCGCCAAATGCATCGTCCAGTAAATCAAAGCGTGCTATTTGCGTGACTTTGCCCTCTTTTACTAAAAAAAAGGAATAGAGAATGACTTCTCCGTTCTCATTTTCCCAAGAAGCTTTTTGTTCGTAAATCACTTTTTCATCTCTGATGTAGCGAGAGAGCGTCTGCAATTGAATGCCCGAGTTTTCCACCCATTGCGCAAGCATATCGTGCCCCGCAGCCGTTCCTCTTGGCCCGCTGATTTCGACATTCGTTGCTGAAAGTTTCAGCACCCCTTCAATATCTTTCGCATTCACCCGGTCTGTCCATTGGTCGGCAATTTCGATCACTGCGTTCATCTGGCATGGCTCCCTTCCTCAGGCAATTTTCAACCATCATTCAGGCAAAGCAATCTGCGAACTGCTCACCTTCCACTCGCCCACCCTTTTCTAAATTTTAGCACAAATTCTGTTTTTCATCATCGACAAATGCTGTTTTCTAAGAGGTTTCGGCTGTAAAAAAAGAAGCGGCTTCTTCGCCGCTTCTCAGTAATTTTCATTTTTTATTTTTTTGAAGGTCCGGACAAACTTTATCGGATTCTCAAAAACTTTATACGTGACAACTCCTCTATGGGTATGCAAATAAAGGAGATTGGCTTCTTCTGAAAATGATTTATAGGAAATATCCCAAACATTGTCCAAGCTGAATTTTGTAGTTGAAGCGACGAGGTGATCTTCAAAAAGATGGATGGTGTATTCCGATTGGGTGATTTTCATTTCCCCCGCTTCAATGGACCGTTCGGTGTCGATATACGTAATGGTCGATAAAACATTCGATTGATCCATTTCGGCTCGCCTCCTAGCATTCTGTACGGAAAGTTTACCGCATAACGCCAGGTTTACGCAAAAGATTCGGTTGAAAAGCACACAAGCTTTGAACCAATCACTTATCCGCAATTTCAATCTCAAATTTTTCCTCGCTCTCTTGCCTTTTTGCTGCCTTGAAGTCCCTTCGGATTTTCCTCTGACGTTCCACAGCCTGGTATCAGCATAAGCAAAGCTAGATAGACGGTTATTCTCTCCAGTCTTGCTTCTTACGCAGCAAGACTGGAGAGAATAGGGAAACGTTACAAGTTCATTCACTGTCGAAATATTCATTGGTTAAATCGCCATTAACCCCGATCGCTGCAGCGCTCCCTTCACCTGCCGCAATCACCAATTGGGAAGGCACGATGAGCGATGCATCTCCTGCCGCATAGACATTCCAAACATTCGTGCGTCCATAGCCATCCGTCAAAATGCCGCCATATTCATTTTGCTTGCACCCTAGTTCTTTGGCAAAATTTGTGGCATGGGTCCAAAGCGGTGTAACAAACCCTCCTGTACGGTCAATGAGCGTGCCGTCTTCAAGCCTCACGCTGCGTAATTGTCCATTTTCGCCTTCCAGGCCATCAATCATCTCTTCCCTTACTTTGATGCCTTTGGCAATCAGCTTATCCTTTTCATCCAGGTCAAGCCGCCCTTCTCCATTTGTAAAAACCACCAAATCCTTGCTCCACGTATAGACTTTTTTAGCCAATTCAAAAACACTCTTATCCGCAATGACTGCGAGCGGCTGGTCCTTCAATTCCCAGCCATCGCAATACGGGCAGCTAAAGAGGCTCGTGCCATAGAATTTCTCTATGTCCGGAATATTCGGAAGCTGTTCTTTCAATCCGGTGGCCAGGATAATCTTGATGCTATGAAAAGTCTCGCCTTCTTCCGTCGTCAATTCATAGTGGGTTTCCGTCACACGCTTGATTTCTTTGATCCGGCTGTTTTTCAATTTCACCGAATCGTATTTGGCAATGTCTTGGCGACCCAGTTTCTTAAATTCTTCCGGGCAGATGCCGTCGCGTGTAATAAAGCCGTGCGATTCACGGGTAACCAGATTCCGGCCGTCGTCATCATCGAATAAAAGGGTATTTCTGCGAGACCGTCCAAGAACCAACGCTGCATTTAGCCCAGCAGGTCCGCCTCCAATAATTGCGCAATCATATATCATGCCATCCATCCTTTGCAAGTCAGTTTAATCATAGAGTTTCCCCCTTAGCTAAGCCGATAAACAAAGGATGGCTGCTTTATCCGGACCATATAAAAACCGCTCCCAAAACAGAAGCGGCGATTTCTAGATTTATATTTGTTTAGCTAATAAGCCCCTCAAGACTTCAATGAAGAATTCGTTTTCTTCTTTTGTTCCCACTGAAACACGGATGTACTCCGGCAAGCCCCATGTTTTTCCGTATCGGACAATGACGCCATTGGCCATCAATTCCTTGTAGAGCGTTTCTCCGTTAGGACCTACATTCACCAAAACAAAGTTCGCCATACTTGGCGTATATGCCAATCCTAATTCATCAAACGCTTGGTAAAGCTGTTTGCGCCCTGCTTGATTGGCTGTTTGGGAGGCTTCCACATGTGCTTTGTCTGAAATCGCTGCCGTAGCTGCGATTTGGGCCAGTGTGTTGACGTTAAACGGCTCTTTCACTTTT
The DNA here is from genome assembly GCF_022819085.1 of Planococcus ruber. Classification (GTDB taxonomy): domain Bacteria; phylum Bacillota; class Bacilli; order Bacillales_A; family Planococcaceae; genus Planococcus; species Planococcus ruber. The sequence goes on from NZ_JALHAG010000011.1 coordinate 279,355, forward strand.
AGGATGGATTGCACAATCGCTTCCGGTGCAATTCCGAAGCCGACCCGTACCCCGGCAATGCCGTAGATTTTAGAGAATGTCTGCAGGGCAACCACTGGATAGCCTGCATTGATATACTCGATGCCGTCTGTGTAATCTGCAGCTTCCGCAAAGTGGCTGTAAGCTGCATCGATGACAACGAGCACGTCTTTAACGGCATTCAGCAGTTTTTCGATGTCCGCTTTTTGCATATACGTTCCTGTCGGGTTATTCGGCGAACAAATATAGATGATTTTCGTTTTTTCAGTTACAGCAGCGATCAATGCATCCACATCGTATTCGAAACCGGCAGCAAATGGCACCGGCACAACAGCTGCTCCCATAATATGTGCGCCGAAATCGTATTCGCTGAAGGAAGGCGATGGCACGATAATTTCATCCCCTTGTTCAAGAAACGCTTCCGAAATCAACGTGATCAATTCATCTGCGCCATTCGTAGTGATGACTTGCGACGGAGCCACCTCGTAGCGGGCTGCAATGGCCCCCTTCAAAGCGGTTGCATCCGCATCCGGATAGCGGTTCAATTCAGCCAACCCCGTTTGGATGGCTTCTACAGCTTTCGGAGACGGTCCAAGCGGATTTTCGTTTGAAGCCAATTTGATCACACGATCCAATCCCAACTCTTTCTGGACTTCCCAAATCGGTTTTCCTGGAGAGTAAGGTTGAATCGTCTCTAAAGTTTTGCGCGCTTTAATTGTAACGGGGTTTGTCATATCGATTCCTCCAACATTTTTATGTATGTTTATTTGTATATAGCTATAATTATACCACTGGCGCTCGGCAAATCAATGCAGCTCTCTTGCTTCATATCCGTTGATATTTGGTTCGATGATTGACGAGGTAAATACTCAAAACGATCAATATCAAACCAATTGCCAAGGTAGCGGTTACGGCTTCATGCAAAAAGACTGTGCCTGTCAGCACCGCAATCAAAGGCACTAAAAAAGTGAATGCTGCGACTTTGCTTGCTTCTCCGTTATTCATCAAGTGGAAATAGATAACAAAAGCAATCGGGATGCCGAATGTCGAACCAAAGCCGAGTCCGAAGAGATAGGTAGTATTCCAAGTAATATCCGCCCAATTTTCTATAAAGCTTCCGGCAACGACCAAAACGGTGCCGCCAATGATGAATTGCAGAGCGACCATCCACATTGAATCCACCTGCGAACTGACTTTTTTTACATAAATAACACCCAGTGCCCAGCTAAGCGCTGCAAACAGGCCGAGGATAATGCCGGTTACGGACAAAGTTCCGGAAAAACTGTCCGCACTGATGACCAAGATGCCGAGGAATCCCAGCAGTAGGCCCGTTATTTTGAAAGCGGTCATTTTCTCCCCCAACCAAATCCAGGCAAAAATGCCGATCAGCACCGGCTGGAAATAAACAAGGACTGAAAACAATCCACCCGGCAGGTAGTTAAGGCCTGCTGTCTGCAAGCCATAAAATAGAACGGCATTCAACAAAGCGGAGATGGCATAGGATGTCCAGTTTTCCCGCCACTTAATGCGTTTCCAGACCGGCAGCAAGACCAGCGCCAATAACAATCCGCCAATCAGTGACCGGGCGCCGGCAAAAAGGATCGGCGGCGTATAATCGAGCGCTGCCTTATAAATGGACCAACTGATTCCCCAGATAAATACCAATAGAACCAGCAGGCCGGTTGCCCGATTTGCGTATTTTCCCATCATGCAGCCTCCAGTAGCCAGTTTGCCTTTATCGTTCTATTGTACAGAATAATGGCATTATTGGCACGAGGCAAGGGTACTATTTGTGTCCAGCGTGCAAATGTGTTTTACTGTAACGAGACAAACATAGAGGAGATTTTCAAATGATTAAAAAAATGAAATTTGCATTAGCCCCATTTCTTTTATTGTTAACATTGGGAGCATGCTCAGATAATGAAGACGCACAGCCAAAAGAAGAAGATGCTGCAAAATCTGCCGAAGAGGCGACTGAAGAACAGCAGACCGAACTGGATCTTCCCGCTGAAGAAGATGTAGTGGTTGTCGTTAACGAAGAAGAAATCTTAGGAAATGTCTATAATAGCGTCGCGCGCCAATTGGAGACGACACTGGCGGCCGACGGCAAAAAAGCGTCAGATCCGGAAAATGCAGAATTGGTGAAAGAGCAGGCGATCACTGTTATCGTCGGCAATAAACTGATCTTGCAGGATGCGGAAGAAAAAGGCTATAAAGCGGAAGACGCCGCAGTTGAAGAACGCCTCGAATCATTGAAAGGCCAATTCGAAGACGAAGAGGCAATGAACAAAGCTTTGGAAAGAACCGGTTTTACCCTCGAGGACATGGAAAGCCAGCTGCGCGATCAGATCGTCTATGAACAATACGTAGCGGAAGAAGTAAAAGCAGCGGAAGTGACGGATGAAGAAGTGAAAGAAGCATACGACGGCTTCGCTTCCTCTTCGGAACAAGAAGCTCCGGCCTACGAAGAAATGGAGCCGACCATCCGCCAGTCGCTCGAACAGCAGAACACACAGCAAGCGGTCTATGACCGGATTGAAGAGTTAAAAGCAAAAGCTGAAATTGACGTGAAAATCTAAAACAAAACCCTCCAGTTCTGAACTGGAGGGTTTTGTTTTTACAGTTTTCCTTGGCAATAAGCCAGAACTTCCGCTTCTTCGTCTTCTTCAAGAGCGAATTCCAATACATTCCGGCTCAATTTGTCTATAAAATTGTAAAAGGCAATGCGTGTTTCTTCCCCTTCTACCGCGAGAATGACGCGAAGCTCCAAGCCGCCTTCTGTGTACAATTCATCATCTTCATCGACTTCCACATCAAGCAAGAATTCGTAGCGCTCTCCCTCGATAATGCCTGTCGGATCTTTTATTTGAGAAATGCTGTAGTTTGTAATTTCCATGTTAACACCTCCGTTCTTTTATTCTAGCCTTTATACAGGCATTTGGATAGCCTTTCATCCATCTGTTTAAATCGAATAGCAACGGGAATACAGGTACAACCGAAACAAATAAAGGAGTGGAATAGTAGATGAAAGTATTAGTAATTGGTGCAAATGGACAAGTTGGACGAAATATCGTAAAGGAACTTTCAGCGTCAGAGCACGAAGCTGTAGCCATGGTTCGCAAAGAAGAACAAGTAGACCATTTGAAAGAATTGGGTGCACAGAAAGTCGTGCTCGCTGATTTAGAAAAAGATTTCAGTGAGGCTTTCAGCGACGTGGACGCAGTTATTTTTGCAGCAGGATCCGGCGGTTCGACCGGCCCGGATAAAACTTTGACCATCGATTTATGGGGTTCTGCGAAAGCGGCTCAATACGCCGAAGAAAACGGGGTAAAACGCTTTGTGCAGCTCAGCTCCATGGGAACGAACGATCCAGATGCAGGCGGCGAAGAAATGAAGCCTTACCTCGTTGCCAAAAGAGCAGCGGATGAAATATTAAAATCGACAAGTTTGGATTATACCATCGTGCGTCCGGGTGCTTTGTCGGATGAAGACAAAACGGAAAACATTGAAGTTTCAACTTCCGGCTTTACTTCTATGGAAGGCCGTTCGATTCCGCGAGCGGATGTAGCGAGGGTGTTAGTCAATGTTCTGGACCGCCCGAATACTTACCACAAAACCTTTGAAGTGCTGCAAGGCGGCAATTCGATCGCTTCTGAATTAGAATCCTTATAATCTCCTGCCTTTAAGGGCGGATAGATTTCCGCGCCTAATTATGGTACGATAAACCATACGATAATTAGAGGACGTGATAATAATGATTAATATTCAACCCCCCAAAGCGGATGTGACCATTACACAGCGCAAACAGGAAATTACAGGAGATGAAGCTATCATAAAACCGCTTTATGGTTTTATCGATTTGCATGAAATCCCGCGCGATAAAGGCGGCATCATCCAGTTCTTCAACCACAGCGGCGAATTGCTGTTTGTCGGCAAAGCCCGCAAACTTCGCCAGCGTGTAAAAAAGCATTTTGAAGACAATGTATCACCTTTGAAAAACCACCGCGAGGAAGTTTACCGCATCACGGTTTCCATCGTGGAAGATCCAATGGAGCGCGAAATTTACGAAACGTATTTGATTAATGCGCTTCAAGCAAAATACAATGTGGATAAAGTCTTTTACAAAGACTGACGGGAAAGCCCGGCAGGATGAATTCATCCCGCCGGGCTTTTTTCTGCTTGCATCTATTTACACAAAATTAATTAAAATAATTTTTAACACCGCTTCAGTGAATTTATATGCGGCAGGGAAGATTTACATACATTTGCACGTTGCCGCCCTCTCCACCTTACAGCCGCTTTTCAAAATAATGGTGGCTGTGCCCCGCCGGATGATCCTCGAGTACGCCAAATTGGGTAAAACCTTGTTTTTTATAAAAGCCCGGAGCTTGAAAACTGAACGTATCCACCACCATTAACCGGCAGCCTGCCTGGCGTGCATATTCCTCCATTTGCTTCATTAATTGTTCTGCTATCCGCTGTCCGCGCACACTTTCGTCGACCCATAAAAAATCGATATGCATATGCTGCCAAAAGCCGGTTCCGGTAATTCCGCCGATGATCTCTCCGTTATCGCTGCGCGCGATAAAGCTCACTTCGTCTATTGGCGATTTGACTTCATCCGGCACACTCGCCATGTTGTGTTCAATGACTTTCTGCCGAATAAATTCGCGGTCTTCTTTTATTTTCTGCTGAACAATCCTCATGTCGCATCTCCCTCGCATTTATTTTTATGCATTTTCTTCCTCATTATCCCATCTGCCTTTCCTTCTTGCACCTTTTCTCCAGGTTTCAACCTCATTTGATCCAGGGAATAGTGAATTACTAACTACGTTTTTTGGAGGAACTTTTATGTCATCATATGCAAAAGAAATTCCATCAGTCTGGTGCCGAAGCGAATACGATCCGCTGCGCTACGTCTTGCTTTGCCCGCCTAATTACATGGAAATAAAAGAAGTCATCAACGATGTCCAAAAGCGATATCAAGAAGAAAATATTGATGCAGCGATTGCGATGGAGCAGCACCGGCAATTCGTCAAAGCCTTAAAGGAGCAAGGCGTGGAAACAGCATTGCTTGACCCTTCCAAGGAATATCCGGAACAAGTCTTCACCCGCGATATCGGGTTCACGGTAGGCGATACTGTATTTATCGGGGAAATGGCTTCTTCCATCCGCCAAGGAGAAGAATGTGTCCTGCAAGACTGGCTTGAGACTGAGCAGATCCGTTCGACAACGCTTGGCAGCAACCGGGTAGAAGGAGGCGATGTCATTATCGACGGCGACACCCTCTACATCGGCATCAGCAGCCGCACGTCAAAAAATGCAGTCCGCGAACTGCAAGAGAAGCTTCCAAACTTCAACGTCATTCCGATTTCGTTCAATGACAAATACTTGCACTTGGACTGTGTGTTCAACATCCTTTCGCCAACCGAAGCCCTGATCTTCGAGGAAGCATTGGACCCGGAAACGGTTGAAATGCTGGCAAAACGCTACACGCTTCTTTCCGTCAATGCCAAGGAACAATTTGCTCTCGGGACAAATGTGCTATCCATCGGCAACAGACGCGTATTCAGCCAGCCTCAAAATAAAGACGTCAATCGACAGCTAAAAGCTCATGGCTTTGAAGTGATCGAAATCGACTTTTCGGAAATCATCAAATCCGGCGGCGCGTTCCGCTGCTGCACGATGCCCATCACGAGAAAATAAACTTGCGAACCCTTCCATCCAAAAAGGAAATCCCCGGCCAAAACCGGGGATTTCCTTTTTTATTTCAGGGCTGCCTGTTTTTTTGCAGCCACCAAAAATCCTTCTAGCAATTGCTTTCCTTCCGGCGTCCCGATGGATTCCGGATGAAACTGAAAACCATATACCGGATAATCCCGGTGCTTCACCGCCATGATCGTGCCGTCATCTTCGGCAATGGCCTGAACGTCAAAACAATCCGGCAGCGAACTCTCTTCAATGGCAAGTGAATGATAGCGCATAACCGGCAGCGGTGTCGGGAGCCCGGCAAAAGCGCCTTGCTGCCGGTGAGTGACCATCGAAACTTTTCCATGCCGGATTTCCGGTGCTTGAACGACTTTTCCGCCAAACGCTGTGCCGATCAATTGATGGCCCAGGCAAATTCCAAGCAGTGGAATGGATGCATGGACCGCTTCAATCAACTGAAGCGATTCCGGCAACTCTTCCGGATGCCCCGGACCAGGAGATAAAATGATGGCTTCCGGCTGAAGCGCGACGATTTCATCCACCGTCAGCACACCGTAGCGGACCACTTGGATTTCTTTTCCCAGCTCTGCTGCCGCCTGATAAATATTGTACGTGAAGGAATCATAATGATCGATCAATAAAATCATCCGAACACCTCCGTAAGCGAACGTGCTTTATGAAGCGTCTCTTCATACTCGGCTTGCGGATCCGAATCATAGACGATGCCGGCCCCTGCCTGTACATGGACGAACCGGTCTTTGACGACAAACGTCCGGATGGCAAGCGCTACATCCAAATTGCCATTAAAACCGATATAGCCGATAGCCCCTCCGTAAACGCCCCGGCGCTCTTCTTCGTACTGCTGGATCAATTGCATGGCACGCACTTTCGGAGCTCCGGAAACCGTCCCAGCAGGCAGGCAAGACACCAGGGCATCCAGCGGGTGCATCGCTTCGTTCGAGTTGCCGGTCACTTCTGAAACGAGGTGCATCACGTGCTGGTATTTTTCAATCGCCATGTATTTTGGAATCTTCACTGAACCGATGGCTGCGACCCGGCCGACATCGTTGCGGCTAAGGTCGACGAGCATCTGATGCTCTGCGCGCTCTTTTTCGTCGTTTGCCAGTTCTTCAGCGAGCAGCTGATCTTCCTCTTCTGTCCGGCCGCGCCTCCTTGTGCCGGCGATCGGATTGGTCACCATCTGGCCGCCGCGAATGGTCAGCAGACTTTCAGGAGAAGCTCCTACTACCCCGTAATCCTCAAAGTCGATATAGAATTGGTACGGCGACGGATTTTGCTTCCGCAATTTGCGGTACAAGTCGAAGGCGCTGCCTTCATACGCAGCCGATAACCTCTGCGATAAGACCAATTGAAAAACATCGCCGCGGCGGATATGTTCTTTCGCTTTCGCCACTTGCGCGCGGAATGCAGCCGCGTCCGTTTTTGAGGCGAAAGCTAAGGGCGCTTGGGTGTCTCTTGCCTCTTCGGTTTTTGGCGCGAGCAATTGCTGTTCCACTTCTTCGATTTTGTTTTCAAACGAAATAATGGTGACATCATTTTTCACGTGGTCAAAGACGATAATGGTTTCATATAAATGCAGATGGATATCCGGCATCTCCAAACTGTTTTCCTTGGCTGCTTCTATTGGTTCATAAGCTTGTATGGCATCGTAGCCAATATAGCCGAGCGCTCCGCCGGTAAATGGGATGCCTTCCAATTCCGCTTTGCGGACAGGCAAAAGTTCTTTTAATAATTCCAGCGGCTTCCCGGCTCGGTGAATGGTTTTCCCTGTTCTGAAATCCCGCTCTATCAATTGTTCTCCATGTCCGATAAACGTTTTGGAAGGGTCTGCCCCGATAAACGAATAGCGGCCCGTAAGGCTCGTTTTCAAAGAACTTTCAAGCAGGCATTTTCTTGGCCCTTTCAGCCGGTTGAACACCATGATCGGCGTCAGCGAATCGGCGTCCATTTTCTTGGTTTTCATCTCTGCTCATCTCCTCTAAGTTAAAAGACAGTGCGTTTAAACCATAAAAAAACCCCTGCAGGAAATAAACTCCCTGCAGAGGACGGTTCAACCGCGGTGCCACCTCATGTTAAAGCTGATCCAGCTTTCACTTGATCCCCTATAACGCGGGGCGACGGATCCCTTTACTCCGATTTCAAGGAATCACTCATAAGTCCATTCACACCTGTTCCACACCAGTTTACACCTGCCACTGGCTCTCTTTGAGTGGAGATCACGCGCTACTCTTCTTATTCATCGATTTGCTCTGCTATTCTCAGCTCAACTGTACTAAGGCGATGCCGCTCCCGGCACCTTCTGCCATTTTCCGTACAAAAAGGTTGTTCCTATCGTATGCAATTCTTTCTTCAATGTCAACCATCCACCGTTCTTTCTATCGGATAATTCTGTATTAATCAATAAGAGTACGGTATAACTATTAATAAGCACGATAACCTATAAAAAGGGAGGCTATACAAATGAAGAGAACATCTTTTTCTTTATGGGCAAGTATGCTGGTCTTGCTACTGGTCCTGACTGGCTGTGCAGGCGAAAGCGGAGGAAGCAGCGGAGAAGATTCCGGAGACAAAACGACCATCAGCTTTATGCATTGGCGCAATGAAGACAAAGCTGTATTCGATGAGATCATCGCTGAGTTTGAAGATGCTAACCCCGACATCGCTGTTGAAATGAACATTTATCCTTCCGATCAATACCAAGCGACCGCGCAGCGCATGCTGCAAGAAGGCTCTACGGGAGACGTCTTCACTTCTTTCCCGGGCGCGCAATTTGAATCTCTTCAAAAAGCGGGTATTTTCGCAGATTTGACAGATGAAGAGTTTGTTTCGAAGTTCGATGAAAATTTAATTTCCGTCGGGCAGAAAGACGGCAAGCAATTGGCGCTTCCCTATCAGCTCGTATTCAACATCCCGGTCTACAACAAAGGAATGTTTGAAGAATTAGGATTAGAGGTACCAAAGAGTTGGACTGAATTCCAAGAGATGGCCGATACGCTTCTTGAAAACGGGATTACTCCCATCGCTTTTCCAGGTGCAGATATCGGACCAAACCAATTTATGAACAGCATGATGATGAACAACGCACTGGATGAAGATGTCTTCGCAAAATTGCAAAGCGGAGAAGAGTCTTTGACAAATGAATGGTGGGTCAAGACGTTGGAAGACTTCCAATTGCTTGAACAAAAAGGCTATATCCAAAAAAATGCGTTAGGAACAAATGCGGATTCCGCCATGGCAATGGTGGCAAATGAAGAAGCTGCCATGATTGCGAGCGGTTCTTACCATATGGCTTCTATTTTAGGGTTGAATCCAGATCTTCAATTGGATTTACTGGCACCCATTACGGTAGAAGAAAGCGAAGCGGTTTATGAAGGCATCAATACTGCTACGTTTATGCTCGCAGTAAACAGCAAATCCGAAAAACAAGAACAGGCAAAAAAATTCATCGACTTCCTTAGCGAGCCTGAAATTGCCTCAAAATATGCAAACGGCACGGGCCAGCATTTAACGGTGACCGACGTGAATTATGAGTCAGAAGCTTTGAAAAATACGGCTTATTGGATCGATGAAAAGAAAACACGGTTCCAGCCGCGCTTTTTGATCACCAACGCCCAAATTGAAGATGCGGTCTTGAGTTCGATTGAAAATGTACTCGGCGGTGAAGATCCGATGGCAGCTGCAGAAGCTGCACAGAAAATCGTAGACGAAAACAGGGAATGATGTCATGAAAACTTCAAAAACCATTTATTTATTCTTTCTTCCAGGATTGATTCTTTACAGCATCTTCTTTCTTTACCCGACGGCCAGTGCCCTTTTCTATTCGTTCACGGATTGGGACGGCTTCAGTGAAGCGTTTCAATTTGTCGGATTCCATAACTTTGAAAGAGCGCTTACCGGAGATTCGATTTTCTGGAAAACCGTCGGCAATAACTTGAAGTTTATGTTAGTTGTCGTCATTTTGCAGACGATTGTGGCACTCGCTTTTGCGATGATTGTCCTGAAAAACACCAAAACCACCGTTTTTCTTAGAGCTTTGTATTTTTTCCCGACGATTCTTTCATCCGTTTCCGTGGCGTTCATCTGGTCGTTCATCTATGATCCGTCACTTGGGATTTTAAATCAGCTTCTCGAATTAGCGGGACTCGACTTCCTTGCACAAAACTGGCTGGGCAATGCCAATATCGCGATTTATTCATTGGCCATCACTCAGATCTGGTTTCATGCCGGCCAAATGCTCATCGTTTTTGTCGCCGGACTGCAAGCCATCCCGCAGGAAATGTATGAAGTGGCAAAAATCGAAGGCGCAAGCAAATGGCAAACTTTCCGGAGCGTCACGTGGCCGCTCCTTGCCCCTTCCGCTACGATCGTTGTCGCTTATACGACCATCCAATCGTTTAAAGCATTCGACCTTGTCTTTGCCATGACTGGCGGCGGGCCGAATAACTCGACTGAAATCATCGCCACTTATATTTACGAAGTCGCTTTTAGAAGCTATCAATTCGGCTACGCAAGTTCGATTTCCGTGATATTCATGATCATTATCGCTTTTATCACGTTCCTGCAATTCAAAGCATTGCGGTCGGACCGGGTTTCCTATTGATGAAAGGAGGAGAACGGGTTGCTTTTTAAAAGGTTTTCCCTATTCGTTTATGCGTTGCTGATCCTGGTGCCGCTAATTATCGTCCTGCTGACTTCGGTAAAGACCCTTCAGGAAACGTTTGCAAATCCGCTCGGGTTTCCGGAAGGCGGCATCAAATTCGATAATTACGTTGCCATTTTCCAAGAACAGACCATGGCCGGGTATTTCATGAACAGCACTGTGGTCACGCTGTTCTCGGTTTCGTTCACCTTGCTGTTCGCTGCCATGATCGCTTTTGGCATCACCCGGCTCAGCAATTGGCTTGGCAATATTCTTTTCGCCTTGTTCACGCTTGGCATGATGGTGCCGGCCCAAGTGATTATGGTGCCGCTCTATTCGCTCGTGCTGAATATCGGCCTCACCAATAGTTTAGTTGGATTGATTTTGGTCAACATCTCTTCCACATTGCCTATCGCGGTCTTTATCTTGACCGGCTTTATGAAAACCTTGCCGAAAGAATTGTTTGAAGCATCGACAATCGACGGGGCCGGCAACTGGAAAATGTTCACGAAAGTCGCCATTCCCTTATCTTTGCCTTCTCTCTCGGCAACCGCTATTTTCCTGTTCGTGATGCATTGGAACGACTTGCTCTATCCGTTGCTGTTCATCACGGACAACGCTTATAAGACTTTGCCGCTTGCTTTATTGGAATTTAGGGGGCAATATGCCACGAACTATCCAATGCTGTTCACCGGCGTCGTCATTGCCTCGGCTCCGATGGTCGTCGCCTATGTTTTCTTGCAGCGCTATTTCGTCGCTGGCATGACCGCCGGTGCAGTAAAAGGCTAAGCGAATCAAAAAAGGAGTTGCCCTATTTCGGGGCAACTCCTTTTTTATTACCAAAGCTGCGGTTTTGCGACCATCAGCCAAAGCATCACAAGCAAGAGAAGAATGTAGATCCAGACAGACCGGTTCAATTTTTTGATCAAATGGCTGCGGTCATGATCCCGCGACTCAAACTTTTTCAACGTCGGCTTGAATGCCCGCGCCAGAAAGAATACAGAAGCGAACATGATAGCTAAAGTCATAATGATCCACGAAGTGGACCACGGCCAGTAGCCCAGCCAAATCATGAGCACACCTGAAGCCACCAGCACATGCCCTGCGTGCTTCACAAGCCGAATAGCCGACTTGAACGTTTGAATTTGTGCGTCCAGCACGTTTTCCGCCACGCCTTCCATTCGCTTCAGCAAAGGAATCAGGACAAAGAACGGGCCGATGGACAAAATAGCGCTCATGATATGCGCGAATAAAATCAATGTGTAGACCATAAATCATTTCAACGCCCTTTTTATCATTCTTGCTTTATTATACAGGGGAAACATGAAAAAAGGAGGGGCTGCAGATCATCTGCACCTCTCCTTTTCCATTTCGTTAATTGGCAAAATAGTGTTTGCCGATTTTCGTGACGACGTCGCGGGTGAAAATCCAGGTGTCCGTTACACCAGCAGGGTTATAGTAATATGTCGCCCCGCCTGTCGGATCAGCGCCTTGCATGGCATCTCTTACCGCCTGGTAAGCGGAACGGTTCGGGTTCAGCCAATACTGGCCATCATTTACAGCCGTAAAAGCGTTGCGCTGGAAAATGACATTATATGTACTGTTTGGAAAATGGGCGGAATCGATGCGGTTTAAAATAACGGCTGCGACGGCTACCTGTCCTTTGTAGCTTTCACCGCGCGCTTCTCCATGCACTGTACGCGCCATCATTTTCACTTGATCGATTTTGTTTTGCGTCAAAGGACCTGTATAGCCCGTTGAAGGAATGTTGAAATCGCGCTGGAAACGAGCCACTGCTTTTTCGGTTATCGGGCCGTAATAGCCTGTCGGATCTACATGGAAATAATCGAGTTTCTTCAATAAGGTCTGCAATTCAGTGACTTGCTGCCCCGTAGAGCCCAGGTGAAGATCTCCAGAATGAGCTTCTGCTTCTGTTTGAGAAAAACTTAGAAAGAATACAGTAAACAATACAAACGTAAATGTTTTAATGATTTTCATGCTTTCTCTCCCTTCTATTCCGGAACGATCGTATGCGTTCCTTCCTTTTAGTATAGGGGGCGAGGAAAGTGGATAATATCCATCAGACCTACTTTCTTTATTGAAAAGAAAAGTTCAATAGTCATGTCCACATCCTATTTTTTGAATAAAGCAAGTTTTTTCAGTGAAAGCCTATGAAGTTCTGCTCACGGCTTGGAAGGAAAAAGGATTCACATGCCGGCCAAGCTGCTCGTTCAAGAATTCTGCAATAAAAAAGGACTTTCGCAAGCCCTTTTAAGTAACCGGTTTCCGAACCAGATGCAGCTGTGCAAATTGGCCGGACTGTTCAACGGATTTCAGTTCGTATTCAATTTCATTCTCAAGCTCCTGGAAAAGCGGGATGCCTCTGCCAATTAAAGTGGGTGCGATTGAAATGATGAATTCATCCATCAAATCTTCGTGCAGAAAAGCTTGGAGCAGCAAGCTGCCTCCGACTACCCAAATATTCTTTCCTTGGCGTTTTCGGAGCCGTTTGACGAAACTCGGGATGTCTTCGTTTGTGAAAATAGCATGCTCGCTATTTTCATTCGGTCTGCTTGAAAATACATAGCATTCTTTGTCTTCATATGGAAACTTTCCTTTTTCCATTTCCATCACCCACTCGTAAGTGCGCCTTCCCATTACGACCGTATCGATCGTTTCCATGAATTCAGCATAGCCCGCGTCCCCATCCATTTCGACTTTGAAAAGCCAATCCAATGAATCATCTTCCGTCGCTATATAGCCATCCAGACTGGCCGCTATATAACAGACAAGCTTTCGCTGCTCTTCCATTTTTCCACCTCTTCCTTTTTATCACTTGCTGATTGCATTTACTATATCACGTGGCTATCTGTCCGGAAGTTAAGGAAACATAAAAAATAGCGCCGAGTCTTTTCATCCCAGCGCCGCGTTCCCATCAAGAATTTTCGAGTTCTTCCATTCCTTTATGTGTTTGCGGGAAACCGTTTGCCTGCCATTCCGACCGCAAAGCCGAATCCAGTTTCGTCAGCCCGATTTCCGCCTCATCATAAGGAGCATTTACGCTTTCTTCACGGTCGATTTCCAAACTGTTCCGCATATCGTTGTCTTCAAAAACCCAAATTTTCTTTTTCTTGTTTTTGTTGTAGGCGGTGAGCAACAGAATTCCGCTGGCTACCGCCATTCCTGTGTAGATAAATGTTTTATTATCCATTGCTATTCCTCCAAAAACCGTATTTGCTTATAAAACTATGTTCCCTTTTCCTGAAAAAATTAATCATTTCAGTTTAGTGACAAATAGGATTAGCTTAGACGGCTCCCCATTTCTCTGATACAGTTTAAGTATCTTGAAATGACGGAGGGATGCACGTGCAAAAGATTGTCATTGTTTCCGATACGCATATTCCAAACCGCTCAAAAAAATTGCCGCAGAAGTTGGTTGCTGAATGCCAGACGGCAGATTTCATCATCCATGCAGGCGATTGGCAAACGCTGGACGTCTATTATGAATTGGCTGCCTATGCCGAAACAGATGGTGTTACCGGGAATGTCGATCCCTGGGAAATCCTGGACCGCTTTGGCAAGAAGAAAATCCTCACGTTCGGCGATTTAAAAATCGGAGTCGTGCACGGAGACGGCATTCGAAAAACGACCGAGCAGCGGGCGTTTGACGCTTTTGAAGGGGAACATGTCGATATCATTGTTTTCGGCCATTCCCATACACCCATCAGACGCGAAGTTGAAGGCATTACACTCTTCAACCCCGGTTCTCCCACGGACAAACGGCGCGAATCCCAATATTCTTTTGGCCTCCTTGAAATTGGCGACACTTGGGAACTCAAACACGTATTTTTTGATAAGGAAGAATAAGAAAACGGACCTGCGCTTACTGCGCGGGTCCGTTTGTTTTTCATTCTTTTATAAGGACAAATCCAAGCTGCTTCAGAGCCGTTTCAAGATTTGCTTCAATCAGGATGCCTTTCAAGCTCTCAGCAAAATGCGGAACTTTTAGCGCCATATATGGTTGGACGCCTGTCAACACAGGAGCAATGCCAATCAGTTTCAGCATGCTGACAAGCTTGAGCAAGTATTCTCCGACGACTGAATTGATTTGCGAAACTCCGGAAACATCAATCACCAAGTAATCCAGATTTTGGTCGCTGCTTTTAACCAATACATCATTCAGGATAAACTGAGCACGTTTAGCTGTAATATCACCGATAATCGGCAAAATCGCTACGCCTTTCGTAACCGGAACAAGAGGAGATGAAAGAAACTGAATCTGCTCATTCGCTTTTTCCAGTTCAAGCACATACGTCAGGAGCGATGACATCATTTCGAATAGCCGCTGATTTTCTTCAGTGAATTCGAAGGACTCTGTGTCAAGGCCGCAGATGGTGCCGTACACTTCCCCATTTTCATAATAAATCGGAATCCCTACAAATGAACCGTTTCCGAAACGCGAAGCAATTTCGAGTTTATTGGAAAGGGGGTCGGTAGAAATGTCTTCAATAATTAGTGCATCTTTTCCATAGTTGATGCTTAAACTGCAGAAAGTTTGATTCAGGGGAGACGAATGGCCTTCTTCGACCAATGTTTCTTTCGCATTGACTGCCCGGACGATTTCGTTTCTTTGCCCGTCGTTTTTGGCAATGAATAACGTATTGATATTCAATTGCGTGCTCAATAACGCCAAGATATGGTCTGCTGCCTCCTCAAAACTTTTGAAGCTTCTGGGTGCTTGCGTTTCGTTCAAAGTCATTCTTCCCCCTTCTTGTACTTTTTCTCGTGCAGCTCACTGCACACTGTTTCTTTAACATACTATTTGTTCAATGGCTTTGCAAATGAATGGGTTGGCGGCTTTTGCCCTCACTGGAATGTTCAGGAAGTTCGAGATTCGGGTATAGCCTAACAAACCCATTTGAAGGAGGCAGACGAATGAATCAGGCAACTACGCAGTTGGAAATTGACCTATTGAAGCAAACCGATACAAGCATCTATTTTGAATGGACCGACACAGGCGATGCCTGCAAAGTCAAAAGGGACGCAACCGTCATTTATGAAGGAACAGGTTATAGCTTTACAGATGAAAACTTAGAGCCGGGCGAAGTGTATACGTATACGATTGACCGACTCGACCATTCGGGCCATACATCTGAGCGAATCAAAATGCAGACCAGTACGGAAAATCATTCGGAAGACATCGTCAATCTCCTCCAGCAAAGAGCTTTTACCACCATCATCACCCCTTCAAAAATTGCACTTGCCTGGGGAGGCATCGAGGGCGTAGAAGAATACGAGGTATACCGTGATGGCGAATTGATGGATACGACCAAGAAAAGACAATACACAGATCGGGATATCGAGAAAGATCAAGCTTACACGTATTGGATTCGCGCCAAACGTCCGCTTGAAAGATCCGAAACCGATTTCAGCGAAGAGAAATCATTCCTGGCCAACATCTTCGGTTTTTTTAACATCAAATCTTCTCAAGATAAAGCAGCGATGGAGGAATTTTGGGTTACCAAAAAGCTTGCATCAATTGATCAGCTTTTAGGAGATCCACCAAAAACGGATGTTTCCGACCAAAACCGCATATGGGATTTCCGCTACACGACGTTCCTGCCCGATGATCTTCTGCAGAACCCGAACATGCTGTCACCCAACCGCTATTTTGGCGGGGACGGCCGCGGATTTGATGCAGAGGCAAAAGATTACCGGACCCAAGTGAATTTCACACTCGAGCTGAGGGACGAAGACTCCCGCATTGAATTCAAGAAAGACGTCGGTGTCAGCATTGCCTACGACTGGCGGAAAAAATTCCGGAAAGCTGACGTCGCTTCTTCAAAAGACGTACAGGTGGAGAAAGTGAAAGAAGACGACCGGAATGTCAACATCTCCTTAACGCATAGCGTCGGCAATCCGTTGACGACGTCGCCGAATATCGACTATGACGTATCGGCAACGTTTTACCGCAATGGCCAATACGACATCGTCGGCCTGCACGACCAAGCGCCCAACCACGAAGTCTACTTGAAAAATGACAAAATGAACGACTGGTTCCAAATCCACGAAGCCGAAAGCAAAGGCCTCGCCTGGATGTCCAGATCCATCGCCAGCCAGTATTGGAGAATATCGAATTTTGAGTGAGAAAAGTGCAGTCGCCTATGTAGCCGCGACAAGCGCTGGAAGCCTTAGCGGCAATGGCGCTCTTTGCCATTGCGGATAAGGCTGAAGCGACCTCGAGCGGCTAGGCGACGGAACTGGACAAAGAAAAGCGGAAAGAGCCGGTTAGCTTCGGCAGCTAAGAGATGGTCTAAACGAAGTGCAGTCCATCTCTTTGCGACGAAGCACGAAGTGATGCAGGAGCAATATATGTTTTAGACGGACCGCGAGGAGGCTGTTGCCGCGGAAGCGGCCGGTTAGCCGCCTCACACAAAATAAAAAGCTGGATGCACATGGCATCCAGCTTGTTTTATTTGTCCAAAAAGCGGTTGCGGATATGCGGCGGCGGAAGCATACAGCTGTTGAGCTTTCCGAAAACTTTATAGCGGTTTTTCGCAAATACATCGTAAGCGCCGTCACGCACAGCGCGAGGAAACGGTTTTAAATAATAAGCCAATTTCCACAAACCGGTTAAATGGCGGGAAATCATTAAGGCCCCTTCCGATTTAACATAGGCCTGTCCATCTTTGATCAGCACTAAGCTGTCGACATCGTCCGGCACACCGTATTTTTGGCGCATTTCCATTCCGACGTCGCTTTGCAGGGACGCAAACTGGTAATAGCCGGCCGGGTCGTGCTGTATGATGAATTGAACACTTGAGTCACAGAAATTACAATCCCCGTCAAATAACACTACGGCATGATCCATCTAAATCTCTCCTTTGCAAAAACGTGTTACTCCTTAAATAACCTCTTTTCCTGCTGCTCAAACACGGCTCACTTGGAAGGCGTGCCTTGGTGGAAGAAGAGCTTCCAGCCAGATGTCCGCTTTTTCCATACCGAACTGCGCAGCGATTTTTTGCCGCTTGTTTTATTCCAAATCTGGTAAGTGGTCAATACCGCTTCTTCGCCAAGTGGATGCAGAAGAAAATCGGAAATCTCCATCTCGTCAGGCGTGAGCGCATGATCTTCATCGTAATCCGCCCTTCTCCAAATCCGCCCCGAACTGCCGATTTCGTAAAATTCATCATCGAGCACTTCGCCCAGTTTTTGTTTGGAAATGCGCACTTCCGGATGGATGTGGCTGCACTCCAGCTCATAAATCTCCTGTTCCAACCCTTTCATTTCGTTTCCCCCTCCTGTATTTCTTACTACTGTAGGAAATAAACGAAAGAGCGTCAACCATTTCTCCGCAAAAAAGCCTCTGCCAGTAGCAGAGGCCGATTCTTATTTTTCGTCTTCGTAAAATTCTTTCATATCTTCGTCTTTTCCAGGCTGATCCTGCGGGCCATCGGAAGAGCCATAGTCTTCTACATCTTCAAAGGAATCCGTATAGTCGCGCAGGCGTCCGTCTTCTTTCTCGACCGGCTGGCCAGTAGCGCCTTGGAGCACATCTTCTTCCGGCGGACGAGTCGTCAAATCCGGATTTTGGTCAGCATGGTCGATGCAGGTCAAAGCGGTTGGCAATGCCTCTAGCCGTTCATACGGAATATCCTTTCCGCAAACGGTGCATTTTCCATAAGTGCCTTCTTCCATGGCCGCTAATGCCGCGTTGACATCGTCCAATTCATCTTCTTTGAATTGGTTGAGCGCCATGCCCCGTTCCTGGTCGAACAAGTCGGTCGCATTGTCTGCCGGGTGATTATCGTAATTCGACAGCTCCGTCGTATCAAATTCTTCTGTATGTTCAACACGGTCTTCTAGAGAACTCTTTTGTTCGATCAATTGTTCTTTTAATCCCTGTAATTGTTGATCTGTCATCTCGGTTCCTCCTCAAAAGCTTGCTTGGTTTGTATATTTCCGTTTTAGGAGAAATCAAACCTGCAAGCATTGCCGAAACCCGAACTCCGCTATTTTATCTATCAAATCGCTTTAGCAGATTCAGAAGATATCCATCGAACCGGTGCCGCATCAACTCATCTGTCAAACCGGCTACTCCAAAGGCAGTCCATCCGGGATAAACTGTTGGCGTACCTTCTGCAAAGTCCACCAACGCCGATAAATCCCAATAAGGATGATAGGTAAACTTTTCTCCTGCTGCCTGCTCGTAAGCGGCTAAAAATCCGTCCGCTGCAGGAATTCCGTACAGCAATGCGAGATTAAGGCGGCAATGTCCGACGTCAATTCCGGCTGGCCCTCGGCAAGCATTGACCCAATCCACAATCCCGCTGATCTGGGCACCTTCCCATAAAACATTCGTAGGATGGTAATCCCGGTGAATCAAACAAAATTCTGCATGCGGCCGAATGCCGGCGACAATACGGAATGCCCGCATCCATTCGTCCGGGCAACTCGACCAGACCGGCCGCTCCATCTTCAAAGCATTGTTATAAGCGAAATACTCCCATCCGAAACCTTCCGCTTTGTGGCGGTGGATTTTCGACAGAGCAGCTGCCATTTCTTTCAGCCAGTGCTTTTCATCGTCCGGCTGCAACACAACTTCTCCGCTGATTTTGGTCATCAGTACGGCCGGCACTCCGCAAAGTTCGCCCGTTTCATCAAAAGCCACGATCTCCGGGACGGTTAGCCCGGTCTTTCCGGCTTCCCGTAAACTAGCCGCTTCATGCTTTGCGAGATCCGGCTCCATTGCAAGCCATTCTTCTAACGTAAATAAGCGCAAAACAAACGGTTCAAACCGGCCATCGCGTACAGCGGTAAATTCGAAAAGATGGGAGGAAGTCCCGCCTTTCAACGGGATAAGCTCTTTTATTTCGCTTTTAGCGCCCAGCGACTTTTGAAGCCAGGCCTGTATGTCGGATGTCACTTCGTATGGTTGATCCATGATCGTCTGCCTCCTTTTTATGCAACGCCCATTCAGCGTTTATCCAAAATGGCAAAGGGTATATTTTAAGCTATAGCCTGATTGCAGATAAAGCAAAAATATTGAGGAGCTGAAACCGATGAAAGTAAAAACGCCAATTCCCCGTGCAAAGGAATTAGATAGCACCTTATCGCTAATCAATGAAGGATTTAATTTTATGTCGAGCCGGCGCCAAGAACTTGGATCCGATATTTTTGAAACCCGCCTGATGGGCCAAAAAGCGGTGTGCATTTCCGGTGAGGAAGCCGCTTCCCTTTTCTATGATAATCAATACTTTAAACGAAAAGGCGCGATGCCGAAACCGTTAAAGAAAACTTTGCTTGGCGAAGGCGGCATCCACGGCCGAGACGGCGAAGAGCATCATCACTTGAAGCGCATGTTTCTTTCAATGATGACGCCTGAGCGTTTGGAAGATATTAAACGAATGGCCATCGAAGAACTCGACGCCAAAGCGAGCCAGTGGGAAACGATGGATACGGTGGGGTTGATGGAGGAAGTCCAGGAAATCTTGACGCGCGCTATTTGCCACTGGGCCGGCCTCCCTTTAAAAGAAAGCGAGGTCAAGCAGCGCACCGAAGAATTGGTCGCGATGGTCGACTCATTCAACGGCTCCATTGCGCGGTTTAAACGAGCGGCAGCTGCCCGGCAAAGCCAGGAAGCATGGCTTGAAGGCATCATCCGGGACATCCGTTCCGGCGTCTACAACCCGCCGCCGTATACTGCCGCCTATATCGTCGCGAACCACCGGGGAACTGACGGCAAGTTCCTGGATCTCCATACCGCTGCCGTCGACTTAAATAATTCCTACCGACCCATGCTTGCGACTTCGTTCCTTATTGCCTTCGGGGCGCTTGCGATTCATGAATATCCGGAGACGAAAATGAAATTGCAGAAGGATGAGAACAATTACAGCCATATGTTTGCACAGGAAGTCCGCCGCTACTACCCTTTCACGCCAGCGATGGCAGCCAAAGTGAAAAAGGATTTTGTGTGGCATGGCTATCACTTCAAAAAAAATATGATGGTCGTCTTGGACATTTTCGGGACGAACCGCTATCCCGACAGCTGGGACAGACCGGACGAATTCATTCCGGAGCGCTTTGAAAATTGGAAAGGCAGCCCGTTTTCGTTCGTTCAGCAAGGCGGGGGCGACCACTACGTGGGGCATCGCTGTGCCGGCGAATGGATGACGGTTATGGTGATGCAGGCATTCTTTAAATACTTCACGGAGAACATCAGCTACACCGTGCCGCCGCAGGATTTATCCTATGACATGACGCGCATGCCAAGCATGCCGAAGAGCGGTTTCATTATCAGCAACGTCCAAAAGCTGAAAGAGAATCCGCACAATATTCTCTACCGCGAACATGGGCAAAGCATTGTCCGCGCTTCCTATAGCCATTGACAGAGCCTGGAAAGTCTTTTACTATGAATGAGTTAGACGAATTTTATAACCCGGCAACGGGAGAGGTTCATAGCATTTCACCCTCTATAAAAAACTATGGATTGACGAAACTCAGCCGAATCCACATGCGATTCGGCTTTTCTTTTTCCGTTTTTTATAGGCCTCTCTCAAGCCGGATACTTGAAGGAGGCCTATTTTCATGGCAGGAAGAAACGAAGACACACTGGATCACTTATCGTTGCTCGGCAATCAGAACACCAAATACAAATTCGAATACGATCCCGATATTTTGGAACCGATCGACAATCTCCACACACGGGATTATTTCGTGAAATTCAATTGCCCGGAATTCACTTCGCTTTGCCCGCAGACGGGACAGCCCGATTTTGCGACAATGTACATCAGCTTTATCCCCGATAAAAAATTGGTGGAAAGCAAATCCCTGAAGCTGTATTTATTCAGCTTCCGCAACCACGGCGATTTCCATGAAGATGTGGTCAACATCATCATGAACGATTTGATCAAGTTAATGGAGCCCCGCTACATTGAAGTATGGGGGAAATTCACGCCGCGCGGAGGCCTTTCCATCGACCCTTATACGAATTACGGCAAGCCAGGAACAAAATACGAAGAAATGGCATCGTACCGGATGATGAACCACGACATGTATCCGGAAACGATTACCAACCGCTAAGGAGGCCGTTTAAATGCTGCTTTACTTGAATGGCGCTTTTGTCGGCCTATTGATTCTCTCAAACATTTTAGCGGTAAAACTTTTCAGCATCGGCGAGTGGCTCGTTCTCCCTGCTGCCGTCATTGTCTATGTATTCACTTTTCCGATCACCGATACCATTGCGGAAGTGTATGGAAAAGAAGCTGCGCGAAAAACGGTGTTTGCCGGTTTCATCACGCAATTATGTGCGTTGGCTTTTATCTATTTTGCCATCCAGCTGCCTTCTGCTCCGTTTTTCGGAGACCAGGCATCTTTTGAAACCATCTTTTCAGCGGGCTTCCGGGTGACGTTAGCTAGCCTTGTCTCTTATTTCATCAGCCAAAATTTAGACGTGACCATCTTCCACAAATTAAAAGACCGCCATGGCGACTCCAAATTATGGCTGCGCAATAATGCTTCCACCATGGTCAGCCAATTGGTGGATACAACAATTTTCATCGCCATCGCTTTTTACGGCACGATGCCGTTGTCTGCGTTGATTGCGATGATTCTCACGCAATACGCCTTCAAGTGGTGCGCTGCAGCGCTCGACACTCCGCTTGTCTACCTGCTGGTGAAGATTTGCCGGCGCGAGCGGGTAACCGCCGATCATATTTATTCAAAGGCATAAAAAAGCCGGAAGCATAAATTGCTTCCGGCTTTTGGTTTATCAATTTCCCATACTTGCAGCTGCTTCTTTTTTGCCTGCGTGAGAGAGCACAAGCTCTGCTACAATCGGCAAATGGTCGGAAGCTGAAGTTTCAATAACCGACGCTTGTTTTGGCGGCATTGCTGAATCTGTCCAAATATAGTCAATGCGGGTGATCGGCTTTAACATCACGCCGTCACTTCCGTCTTGATGAGGAGCCGGATAAGTGAAAGATTTTCCTTCTTCCACATCCGCGAACACATCATTCAATGCATTTCTGAATCGGTTGAGTTGCGGTTGTTCCGGATTCGCATTAAAATCTCCGGTCAACACTTTAGGAAATTGGCTTTTGTCCATAATGGATAAAATTTCATCCACATTTAGTTGGAGCTGTTCTTCTTTCAAGGATAAATGCGTGTTATAAAAGCTTAGGTAGGTGCCGTCCACTTCAATCACCGCTTCCAAGATGCCGCGTTGTTCACTTGGCGCAAACGGCGACTCCACTTCAGTCAATAAATGATTTTCTACATACTTGATGGGATATTTGCTGAACACAGCGTTTCCGTATTGTCTTCGAGGCCTTTCCGCTTCAAGGGGTTCAAAATCGAGATTCGCCCCAAAAGCTGCATACATGCCGAGCCGTTTGCTCAGCCATTCTACCTGATCAATAAACGAACTGCGTTCATCAAAATAACGGTCAAGTTCCTGCAAGCCGATCACTTCTGTCTCTGACTGTTCAATGATATAGGCGATTCTCTCCAGATCCACTCGATTGTCCATTCCCATCCCATGAGCGATATTGAATGACATAACCTTAAGTGGAATAGTGGACACCGTCCTATTTTCTTCCATGAAAACTCTCCTCCTGAATAGTAACGCATGGCCTTGGCTAAGTGACTAAGTTGGGTCCAGTTTAACAAATTTTTGACGCAAATACTGTAAATAAAATGTGAATTATTGTTAAAAGTTTGTAAAGCATTTTGAGCAAAATAGTAGAAAATAAAAAAACAGTTGGTCTCACAAAATTTGAGTTTTCGGATTTTTCTGCATTAAGCCAAAAAAAAAGCGGCCAGCGCCTGTTTTTCAACAAGCACTGATACCGCTCTTTATTCCTTCATTCCCGTGTAAACGTAAATCGCGTCGCGCAAAAATCCAGCTGCCCCCGGGCGGGCTTTGTCATAATAAGCTGCAAAGCGCTCATCGTCTACATACATTTGCGCAAGTCCGGCATGGGCTTCTTTGCTATACGTCGGCCATGTATAAGACAGCCATTCCCTATGAAGCTCCGCTGCTTTTTGTGCAAGAACGCCCGCGGGGTCACCTGTTTCAACAGCCGACGCCAAGGTATCGAACACTTCCTGCTCCAAGCGCTTGAACTCCGCGTACTTTGCTTCGCTCATGTTCAGCATTTTCGCATTCGATTGGTCGACTGTGGCATCGCCGTACTTCCCGCGTATTTCTTCCCCGTACTGCTTTTCATTGTCTTCAATCAGTTGCTGTTTAAAGCCTTTGAACTTTTCGGTGTCTTTCATTTTGACCGTCCCTTCCGCTGCAGAAATGGTCTTTTCCACATTCGTGATCAAAAGATCCAATTGCCTGCGTTTTTCAAGGAGCTGCTGCCGATGTTCTTTTAAAGCCAGCGGGCCGTCAAACGACGGGTCGTTGACAATGTGCTTGATCTTCTCCAGATCGACGCCAAGCTCCCGGTAAAAGAGGATTTGCTGCAGCTTATCCACTTCGGCTTGTCCGTAAATCCGGTAGCCTGATGAATTCTTCCTTGCCGGTTCAAGGAGCCCGATTTCATCGTAGTACCGCAATGTCCGCGTGCTGACGCCTGCCAGCCTGCCCAACTTCTGGACTGTATATTCCATCCGCTCACCTCCTCAAATCCACTCTACACCTTGACGCAGCGTGAAGGTCAAGCCAATTGCTGCTCCGCAAATTCCCGGTACAGTCCGTGCATCCGGCTGAGTTCTTCGTGGGTGCCGATGCCGGTCACTTCGCCTTTTTCAATGAAGACAATCTGATCGGCATCGACAATGGTCGACAGGCGATGGGCGATGACCAAAGTCGTGCGCCCTTCCATTAATCGGCTGAGTGCCTGCTGGACAATGCCTTCCGATTGGCTATCCAGGCTCGCGGTCGCCTCGTCCATCATCAAGACCTTCGGATCCCTTAAGAATGCCCGCGCAATGGCGATTCGCTGGCGCTGGCCGCCCGATAATTTCACCCCACGCTCTCCGACTTGCGTATCCAGCCCTTCTGGAAATTCTTGAATGAATTCTTTGGCGTAGGCCATTTCTGTAACGTTCCATAATACCTCGTCTGAAATAGCCCCAGCATCCGGGAGTCCATACACCAAATTCTCTCGGATGGTTCCGCCCATCATCGCACTTTCCTGGGAAACATAGCCGATTTGGCTGCGCCAAGCCAGCATAGACAATTCGTTGATTGAGGTCTCACCTATCGTGATGGTTCCGGCTTCCGGTTCATAAAAGCGTTCAATCAACCCGAAAACCGTCGTTTTGCCTCCGCCGCTCGGACCGGCAAACGCAATCATTTCGCCCGGCTTCGCTTCAAAGGAAAGATTTTTTAATACAGGCTCGCCTTTTTCATAGGAAAAGCTGACGTTCGAAACCCGCAAGGTTTTATTCGCGATATCGATTTCTAGCCCTTCCTGCCCTTCTTCAAGCGGCAGATTCAATATCTCAATAATCCGCTCCGTCGCTCCTTTTGCTTTTTGAAGTTCTGTGAAAAATAAAGCAAATCCGGTCATCGGCATAATAATTTGGAACAAATACAGAAGGAACGCTACGAGAGAGCCTGTCGACATTGTCCCTTCAGCAACACGGATCCCGCCGTATCCGATGATCATCACAATCACGGCCATCACAACCGTATACATGAGCGGCGCAATCAAGGCATAGATTCTTGCCTCTTTCAGCCCGATTTGAAACAATTTGCGGATACCGGATAGGCCCCTTTTTTCTTCGATCATTTCAGCGGTCGAAGATTTCATCAAACGGATCTCACTCAACGTTTGCTGGACATGGCCCGTGAAAGTTGCGGTTTCATCCTGCAAACTTCTCGAAATTTTCGCCATCCGGCGCCCAAGCGGAATCATGATCGCAATCGTCAACGGCACGGAAACGAGCATAATCAGCGTCATTTTCCAATCGAGCAGCAGCAAAATGATGACCGCCCCGATGATGGAAATGATGCCTGTAATAAACTGCGGAAAATGATCGGTGATCAAATTCCGGACAATTCCCGTATCATTGACTACCCGGCTCACCGTTTCGCCGCTGGCCTGCTGGTCGAAGTAAGGGACGCGCAGCCGGATCAAATGCACCCACATCCGTTCACGGAGTTCGGCAACGATTTTCTGCCCGACCATGCTCAATAAATAAAGGGATACTCCATTAATGACAGCTTGCAGAATGAACGCGGCAACGAGTGCCCCGACAAGCCAGGGACTGATGGTTTCCACCGAAAAGCCGTCGACCAGGTCCCGCGTCAATAATGGCACTGCAAGACCTACGATCGTCGTCACGACGCTTGCCGCAAGCCCAAAAGCAAGCGCCCATTTTGGGATCTTCAACGAAAGGATCAACGAAATAAAGGGTTTGAGGCCGTTCGTTTCTTGCTGTTTCTTCATAGATAAAAGCTCCGTTTCCATTGAATAGACTCCTCGTTCATCCACTCAGCTGAATTTCGCATAAATGCACGTGTCGGTCAGGTTTTTGCCATCCACTGACAATTCATCGTTATGCAAAACGCCTTCCAAGACGAAGCCCAGCTTTTCAGGAATGGCCCGGCTCTTGTAATTTTCTGCGTCGCACCTGATTTCCAGCCGTTTGCAGCCAAAGCCGTTCAGCGCCAGATCCGTCAATGCTGAAATGGCTTCAGACATATAGCCGAATCCGCTCGCCTCTGTGTTGATCCAGTAGCCGATCTCCATTTTTGGAATGTCCCATTCGATGCTATGAAAACCGGTGCTTCCAATAAATTCACCGGTCTCTTTGCTGAAAATTACGTAGCGGAGATTTTCTTTTTTCAAAAACAACAGATGCGCTTCCAAAGTGTTGATTTCTGTTTCTTCGACCGTCGGCGTTGTTTGCGCAAACGGCAGCCAAGGCTTCAGCTCATTAATGGACGCGCGGATCGCCGAATTGATGACAGCCCCGTCTCCCGGTTTTGGCATCCGCAGCACTAAACGCTCTGTTTCGATTTTCATTGGAATTTCCGGAATTGCTACAGCCATTTTTCCATCACCCTTTTCGATTAATTAACTAGCAGTAATTTTCCGGTCGCGCGGCAAACCGAGCCCGACCAAGCCGATGATCGGCAAGAACGACACCACGACCATCGTTTCGTATACGCCGATGGAATCCATCAAGATTCCAATGACCACGCCGCCGATAGCCCCCATTCCAAACGCTAATCCGACCGTCAGCCCGGACATCGTCCCGATTTTGCTTGGAACCAGCTCCTGCGCATAAACGACGGTCACGGAAAAGCTCAGCATGATGAAAAATCCAATCAACGCGAGCAGGATCAGCACCGCGAATAGCGGAACATATGGAAGGGCCATCGCCAGTGGAATCGGCACCAAAAGCGACAGCACAATGACATTTTTTCTGCCGATCCGGTCTGCGAGCGGCCCGCCGAAAAACGTTCCGGCAGCACCGACCGCCAAGAACAGGAAGATATAGAGCTGCCCTGTTTGAATGGTCAATCCGTACGCTTCCATCAAATGAAAGATGTAAAAGCTCGTCATGTTCGTGACGTAGAACGAGCGCGCAAAAATAATGATAAGCAAAAGCGCCAAAGCCGCACCCACTTGTTTTTTCGTCAGTGCCGGCAGTGACGACAAGCGTACTTTCTTCCCTTTTTGCAGCTTTTGCTGCGCCAACTCTTCTTTATACCAGACCGAAATTTTCGATAAGATGAAAATCCCGAGTGCAGCAACAAATAAAAACAGCGCTGCCCCTCTTTGCCCGAGCGGCACCAAGATAAATGCACTGATCAACGGTGCAAGCGCCTGCCCTGAATTGCCGCCGACCTGGAAGATCGATTGGGACAATCCGCGCTTTGTGCCTGCCGCCATATACGAGACCCGTGAACCTTCGGGATGGAATACGGCAGAACCGAAGCCCAGAAATACGACTGACAGAAGAATCATCCAATATTCCGGCGCAAAAGCGAGCCCTGCCATCCCGAGAAACGAACTGGCCATGCCGAATGGCAGCGCAAACGGCATCGGCTTCTTGTCGCTTATAAAGCCAATCACCGGCTGCAGCAGCGACGCCACGATATTTAGCGCAAAGGCGATCAAGCCCAATTGCGTGAACGTCAGCCCCAAATCCTTCTCAAGTATCGGAAACATGGCAGGAATCACCGCCTGCAATGAATCATTCAGCAAATGGCAGGCGCCAATTGCAAACATGACCGGATAAACCGGATTTCCAGCCATGGACGAACTTATTGATTTTGCCATCAACCCGCCTCCAATTATGTATGTGCCTCCCCATCGAATCTGGCGAGTCAGAAGAATTCGAAAACAAAGTCTTCTTTGTGCCTCTATTATAGTCTAGTTCCGAACCATCCGACAGATTCCGGCGCAAAAAAATCCGGCTGCGGAATTGGCTCCGCAGCCGGTCGATTACGCTAAACTATTTTCTGTTGGATGATTTTGCTTCCACTTTTCAAGCCGCTTGTCCAACACAATGTTGCCGAATGGAATAAAAGCAGCAGCGAATGCACCGATTGAAAAACGGAACGGCCATCTGGCAATGAACGTCATATAAGCGATAAAGAGAATATATAACGTAAACAGCGCACCGTGGATCGGCCCGACAAAGCTGACCGCTTCCGGCAAATCAACAAAATATTTCAATGGCATCGCAATAAATAGAAGGATCAATAACGAGCTTCCCTCGATCAAGCCCATGACCCGAAAGTTTTTCAAAGAATTTTTCATCGTTCTCCTCCTTGGTTCTCTGCTTTTCATTATAGGGAGAGAGCGCTTCTATGCACAAGGGCGAGCCGCTTAGTTTTTAAAATGTATCGTGCATCTCTTCATAATTCCGCCATCGTTTCAGGCTCATTTCAATTTAATGAACAATACTTTTAGGTAGTCGCCTTCTTTGAACTCTTTTTGGACGCGGAAATCTGCAGGCAGCGTGAATTCTTCCACAATGCTGTATTTCTTTCCTTCTTCTTTAAAGGCCTTATCGATAAAGCCTTTGAATTTTTTCATTCCAAATGAAGCGCTATTGGTCGAAGCGACAATGATTCCATTTTTTTCTGTGATGGCTATGGCTTCACGCATTAAGTTTGTATAGTCTTTTGACGTACTGAACGTATACTTTTTTGATCGGGCAAAACTCGGCGGATCCAAAATGACCATATCAAATTTCAATTCTTTGCGCTTGGCATATTTAAAATAATTGAAAACGTCCATGACCAGGATGTCTTGCTGTTCGTAGTCAATTCCATTCACACTGAACTGCTCGATGGTTTTACTCGAGCTGCGTTTTGCCAAATCTACGCTCGTGGTCTTTGCCGCTCCGCCCAGTGCTGCCGCTACCGAAAAAGCCCCCGTGTAAGAGAACGTATTCAAAACGGTTTTCCCTTTGGCGTATGTGTCCCGGATCGTCCGGCGCACATCGCGCTGATCCAAGAAAATGCCGGTCATCGCTCCATCATTTAAGTAAATGGCGTAATTCATGCCATTTTCTTTAACAATCAACGGAAACTCGCCGCGCTCTCCGGCTACAAAATCATCATCTTCAATGTACTGGCCTTTCGTATCGAACCTTTTCTTCTCATAGATCCCTTTGAACTCCACGACATTTTGCAGCGCTGCAATGATGTCAGCTTTAAACGTATAGATGCCTTCACTGTACCAGCTCAATAAGTAATAGCCAGCGTAATAATCGATGGTCAATCCTCCGAACCCGTCGCCTTCCCCGTTTACGACGCGAAAAGCTGTCGTTGCAGGATCATCGAAATAAGGCTGCCGCCTGTTAATGGATTTAGCCAACTTGCGTTCCATGAAAGCCTGGTCGATGCTTTCCTCTTCATTGCGCGTCCATATCCAGCCAAGCCCTTTGTTTTGCTTGCCGTAATAGCCTCGTGCCAAAAAGCGCCCTTGCGCATCTGTCAATCGAAGAAGCGCCCCTTCTTCTTTCAGCATTTGCGTATCCATTAAAGCCTCTTTTTCGATCAACGGATAGCCTGCCGCATAGGCTGCCTTGAATTTATCATTCACTTTTACCGTCATTTCCTGTTTCATCGTTTCTCATCCTATCTGTCAAAGCCCATTTGTTTTATAATAAGTGTAATACAAAGCCTGGCGCATTCATACCTTCGCATTCGAAACGCTTCGAGAGATTCTGATTCATCCATTTTTCCTGAAGGAGGAATTTGCATGAAGAAAGTATTTTACACCTACGATATTCTCTTGACCACCGGTGAGTGGCTGAGAAATATCCGCATGGAAGGGGCGTTGGAAGACAATTTCCCAGGAGTGGCCGTCAGTTTTATCCAAGTAGAGACTGAACAGGGAAAACCCGTTGCCCTGAATATGTATCACATTGTCAAAGCCGAGTTGATACGGGTGGAAGAATTTTAAAAGCCGAAAAGCGCCATGCTATCGGGCATCGCGCTTTTCCTCTGTTCGGTCGAGTCCAATTTTTCTCACTGATAACAACAAGTTTTTCAAAGCAACGTCGGCGATGAAGTAATATATTGCATAATGCATATATCTATTTTCCACAAACTGGTGTATAATTATACTTAATTCATGCATCAGAAAGGGAGAGTACGTTATGCCGATTCCAGTAAACCACGCAAAACCTGTTCGGGTCACTGCGAAAGAAAGCGCATATCTTCAACTGCAGCAGTGGATCATCGATGGTACTTTGCAGCCTGAAGAAAAATTGACCGATACTGAACTTGCAACTGCCTTAAATTTAAGCCGAACACCGATAAGGGAAGCCCTTCAACTTTTAGAAGCACAAGGCTTCGTTGAAATGTTCCCAGGAAAAGCGACGCGCGTGACAAAAGTCGACAAAGAAGACATTAAAGAATTATTGCCGCCGCTTGCCGCATTGCAGGCCTTAGCAGCTGAACTCGCCATCCCGAATTTGGACGATGAGCTGATTGAGCTATTGGAAGATACAAACCGCCGCTTCGCAGAAGCGATTAAATCCGGCGACCATTCTTTGTCGCTTCGAATTGACGAAGAGTTTCACCAATACATGGTTGATGTAGCGAATAACACGTACATCACAACCATTATAAATCGCCTGCAAGCACATGTAAGACGCCAGTTTTTTCATCATTCCCTCGTATTGACGATGCATTCTCATGATGAGCATGTGCAGATCATTGAAGCATTGAAAGCCAAAGACGGCGAAAAAGCGGCTCAACTCATGAAGTCGAATTGGATCCGTACCACCGACGAATTGACCCATTGATATAAAAAAAGCTGCTTCAGAAGCGATTATGCTTCTGAAGCAGCTTTTTTCTTTTTATTTGTTGTAAGCTTCGCTCTGAACTCCTCGAACATTGACGCTTTTTTTGCTGCGGGCAATGATCCCGGTAATGGCAATGACGATGAGTGCCGGCAATAGCCAACCCAGCCCATCCGCATAGAGCGGCAGCGATGAAGCATAGAAATCGATGATGGCTTGCAGCCACCCCGGATTCGCCACTTCAAGTGAACTTGTCAAAGTCTTTAAGCCATCAATAATCGCGATGAAGAACGTGACCGTAATTGCTGAAACATAGACAAGGCGGTCGTGTTTGAACAGAGGCGACAAGAATGCCAAGATGATCAAAACAATCGCAAGCGGATATAAGAACATCAATACGGGAATCGAATACGTAATGATGTTTGCTAGTCCCGCATTCGTAACGACCAATGAGAAGACGGAGAAAATAACGACGTACGTTTTATAGCTGATTTTCGGCGTCAATTTATGGAAGTATTCCGCATTGGCTACTGTCAAGCCGATAGCGGTTGTTAAACACGCCAGCGTAATGATAACGGCTAGCAAGGATGCACCGAAGGTTCCGAAGTAATGGGCAGAAGCACCGCTTAGTACAGGGCCGCCTGTATCCATAAGGCCTAAAGTATTGGTGCTCGTTGCACCTAAATAGGCAATTCCCGTATAGACGATAGCTAGAAGAGCGGAAGCGACTGCACCACTTTTCAGAGTTGCTTTTAAAATGCCTTTTGGCGAATTCACGCCAAGTTTGCGTACAGTGGCAATAACAATAATTCCGAACACCAAGGATGCCAAAGCGTCCATCGTATTATAGCCTTCTGTAAATCCTTTTAAAAACGCTCCGCTTGCATACGCTTCTTGCGGCGCTTCAGGAGACCCCATCGGACGCACGATAGACATGATCAAAAGAGCCGCCAATGTGATCAAGATTCCTGGAGATAAATATTTCCCGATGTTATCGACCATTTTCGATGGATTCAATGAAAGCCAAAGCGAAATGCCGAAAAAGATGACCGAAAAGACGATCAAGCCGATTGCCATATTGCCTTCTCCGATAAATGGTGCAATCCCTACTTCATACGAAACGGCCCCGGTTCTCGGCAAAGCGAAGAACGGTCCGATGGTCAGATACAATAATGCCGTGAAAACGAGCCCGAAAACAGGATGTACGCGGCTTGAAAGATCCTGCAAGTCGCTGCTTTTCGAATAACCGATTGCCAAAATCCCAAGAAGCGGCAGACCCACTCCTGTAATCAAGAACCCTGCAATGGCAATCCATACTTCTGATCCTGCATATTGGCCAAGCTGTGCTGGAAAGATTAGATTTCCTGCTCCAAAAAATAAAGCAAACAACATCATACCTACGATTGAATATTGGCCAAATGATAATTTACGGTCCATCCTTTTTCCTCCTTGATGACTGAAACGCCGGCCTAAAAGGCTGTATTTCAACATTTAATGATTTCAAAATAATACTTCGTGACTCCAAATACCGTATGCAATATATCGCTTAAAACAATAATACAATATTTAAGCCAAAATGCAAGGAATTTTATGAAGATTTTTTAAAAAATCTGTCAATTTAATATTTTCAGGTATTAAAGACTATTTTCTTGAAATAATATCGGGTCAAAATAAAAACGGCCACGCCAATTGCGAAGCCGTTTCGCTAACTTTCAGTAGCGAAGGGCCGCTACCGATTTGCTGATTGTGAGTTGTTCGATGTCATATCCTTTGCTTTTCAAATAATGCTCCATGCCTCTTTTGGCAATATCAATATTATTCTTAGGCCCAATGGTTATGTGGCTGAGGGGGAGCTGGCCGTTAAAATCCAGGGCAATGTATGGAATAATGACGCCATTTTGTGCTCTGAAACGCACGGCCGGCTGCAATTCACCGCTTTTATCCATCAAAGCGATTCGGTATTCTTCCTCACTTTTAAAAGCAGGATCTTTGAAAAAAATCGCGCAGCTAGAAATGATCGTAAAAAAATGCTCCGACAGAGCCGCCTTAACTTTCTGGATATCGTGGTTCTTCGCCACTTTGAAAGTCCCTATCAGAAAATTCATCAACAGCAATTCCTGTTCCTTGCGGTCATACTCCACAAACCCATGAATTGCCCGGCGCCCTTCCTGCAAGCCCGTCAATTTCCCCAAAAGATTCTCTGCATAAAATCCCAGATTATAGCCTTCGCCTTTTGCGTAGTTGTACCAAAGAGCTAAAGAGTCCTGCGTATGGGACATGGAAAAAATATAGACTTCAAATCCGCTTTCCTCGATTTGCTCCAAGAAATGTCCCATCGCCGCTTCCAATTCATCCACAAACAACTTCCACAATTCGGTTTCCTTTTGCCTCTGCATTTTGCCGATGACCGTTTTCAAGACATTCGCGAAATAAATCAATTCACTTGAATCATTAAGAAAGTTTCCTTTGCTCATCCACAAATTATCGGTTTCCATCATGCCAATCAAACTTTGGAGACTCGTGTAATGGTAGAGAGTCTGACCCGATTCATAAGTTTTCCGGAACTGCTTGTCGAGTTCGTTCTGGAATTGCCATTCCAGTTCATCCTCCAATTTCAGCTGTGCGGCCATGACACCGCCCCTTTCCATGAACTTGATGGTCCCACTATTCCCGATTCCACTTGCTTGAAACGGCATTATGCAGATTAACTGAAATCATGAACTTGTAGGTCCGGCACTGTAAACTTCTTCGAACGGCTGAACGATCACAAAGCCCTCTCCTTTAAATTCCATTTGAATCGATTCTCCGCTTCCCCGGCCGATAAGAGTGCGGAAGCTGACATCCGTCCGAAATTCAGGCGTCAAATTCCCTGACCAGGCGACAGTGGCATTCGGATCCGTAATGACCGGCTCACCCGGACGGACAAGAAGCGTCAACGGTTCGTAATGGGAAGTAATTGCCACCCGACCTTTCCCGCTTAACTGGACGTTAAATAATCCGCCAGCCATCATGCCTGCGACTTTTCTCATGAGCTTGATCTCCCAATCGATGCTCGGTTCAAAAGCCAAAAGGTCATTGCCGTTGACAGTGATGGATTCGTTGTTTAATTCGAAAATGGTTACTTTCTTTCCTTGATCTGCAAGGTAGAGGCGGCCTTGCCCCGTCGCTTTCATCAACGAAGTGCCTTCGCCGGTCAATGCCTTTTTGAACATCTTGCTGACGCCATGCTCCAGCATGCGCTCCCGCTCGAATTTGATCTGGCCGGTATAGGAAATCATGGAGCCGGCTTTGGCCCATACCGTATCGGTCAAATTCACTTCCAAAATCCGCTCTGTCTCCAGCTCAAAATAATCATTTTCCTGTTCATCTTGCTGGGTCTTGCGAATAAATTCCTCAATCGTGTAGTTCTCCATCATCATTTCCCCCTTCAATTCACTTGTCTCCATTTACGGATTGGCGGCTTTTAAGTTTCAAATTATGTTCTGAAGAGCTTGCCAACCGAAAGACAGACCGAATCCGATGAGGACGATTCCGGCAGCGATAGAAAAGATTTTCATGGACCTTCGGCCAACAAATTCCTTGCCGAAACGGACTGAAGACGCAATGATCAAATCCCAGATTGCGATGCCGACGAAAATGGCGCTGCTGTAGAAAAGAACGGCTCCTCCACTGTGATTTTGAAGCGTTGAGGACAAAACGGATCCGTATATGCCCACCCAGAAGAGAATGTTTAAGGGATTTGAAATCGCAATGGCGAAATCGGAGAAAAAACAGGACAGATACGAATCCTTCTGCTGTTTCTTTCCTTGATCCAAGCGGAGCGGCTGGTATGCTGCACGAATGCTGTCGGCCCCTAAATAGACCAGGACGATAAAGCCGATGCCCCACATGATGGTTTGTGCAGCAGCCGTCGTCAAAAAAGCAGCTATGCCAAAATAAATCAAAAGCATCAGCAGAATATCTGCTGCCATTCCGCCAACCCCTACAAACCAGGCAGATAGAAACCCTCCACGCATCCCTCTTTTCACGATTTCAATCGTAATTGCCCCGACCGGAATCGAAAGTGAGAATCCGAGAACTATAATTCCAGCAAATCTTTAGCCATCATCGAACCTCCATCGCTCTCTTGGCATTTTGTTCCCCTTTAACCCTTGCCGCCAAAACTAAACATCGCCGCGCCTCAAAGTGGCTGAAATTTCTTTCTTAAGGCGCAGCTTCTCGCTTTTCATTCGAAATGATGTAGAATTATTTACTATGAAGCTTAACCGCTCCATTTCGCAATTTAATTGGAAGGCGCGATCGCTTATGAAATTTCTTGTTATTTTTATTCAATTTCTCGTCTTGTACGGGTTTTATCTGGCCGGCGAATGGATGAGCGAATTTTTAAATTTGCCGCTGCCTGGCAGCGTTATCGGCTTCTTGCTGTTGTTCGCCGCTTTGGCTTTGAAAATTTATCCGCTTCGCTGGATTGAATCAGGGGCCCAGTTCCTGCTCATGTTCTTGTCTCTGTATTTCATTCCCGCCACGGTCGGCGTCATGAACTACGGAGATGTCTTTACAGGAAAAGGCATTTGGCTCATTGCGATTGGCGTATTCAGTACGCTTTTGACCATGGCCGTCTCCGGCTATCTTAGCCAGCGGACCGTACAGTCCCCTCGCGAAAGAGAGGTGGAGTGACGATGGCTATTTTTCTTTTGTCTATGCTGTTTGCGGGTTTGACCATTATTCTTTACCTCGTGTTAAACAGTTTGTACGTCAAATACCGGTGGACGGTTCTGACGCCGGTGTTAACGACGACGGTGGCATTAATCGCCATTTTGCTTGTTTTCGACATCCCTTATGACCGCTACATGCTCGGCGGCCAATGGATCGGCTCACTGCTTGGGCCCGCGGTTGTCGCTTTGGCGGTTCCGCTATACAAGCAGCGCGATTTGCTGTTACAAAGTCTACTGCCGATTGTCATCGGCGTTTCAGGCGGTACAGTCGTCGGCATGTTCAGCGGCATGCTGCTTGCCCGGGCTTTTCATTTTTCCGAAGAAGTGGTGCTGACCATCTTGCCAAAATCCATCACGACTCCTGTCGCCATGCAGTTGGCTGAAGGCTTTGGCGGCATTCCTTCGCTTGCAGCCGTGTTCGTTATGGTGGCCGGATTCACCGGCATCTTAGCCGGTCCTTGGCTGTTGAAAGTGCTGCGCATCGATTCGCCAATCGGGCGCGGCATCGGCCTCGGCTCCTCAGCGCACGGCCTTGGCACATCCAAAGCATTTGAATATGGACCAGACGAAGCTTCCATGAGCTCTGTTGCAATGACATTAAGCGCAGTGATTGGCTCGTTTCTCGGCCCCGCTATTGTTTGGCTGTTCTTTTAACGAAGAACAGCTTTTTGTTTTGGTGAATTTGTATTTGCGCGCGTTCGTTTTGAAATGCGCGCGTTCAAAAAGATTTGCGCGCGCTCAAACAAAAATGCGTGCGTTCACAAAGATTCAACGCAAAAACAGACGGAAAATGAAATCATTCATTTTCCGTCTGTTGGTTTACAAGCCGATATCTCTTTTGTTATAGCCGACTACACCCGCAATCGCCAATAAAATCGCAATCCCGGCCAAAACAGCGGCCGCTCCGATGTCCATCTCTTCAATCGGCCACTGCGGAATATGGCCGAACGGCGAGACTTGGACGACCCATTCCGGAAATTGAAACAGGCTGCCCATATAAACCACCACAAACGAAAACGCCAAATAGAGCCAGACAAAACCGGTCAACGATTTGAACCACCCCAGTAATAATGCCGACAGGCCAAGCATCGCCCAAATAGCAGGCAAATAGACGATGGCTGCATAATAGAAAGTGGAAAGTGGCAGTGTCTCGTCCATCAACGAATTGCCGACGATCCCCATTCCGAGACCCGCCATGGAAGTCATCACAATGCTGATAAGAAAAGCGAGCACCAAATAACTTCCCGTCAAACGGGTTCTCGATACCGCTCTTCCCAGGAGATGTTCGATACGGCCATTTTTTTCTTCACTCTTTAATTTCAAAAAGGCCAGGAGAGACGGAATGGCACCGATAATCGCGAGCACAGACATCAAAATCGGCAGAAATTGTTCCACTAGAGTAAAGCCTTCCTGAACGACCAGCAGCTCCTGCATCAAATCCACATCGGCGAAAAAGGCTTCTAAGTCTCCAAGCACCGAGCCGTAGGAAGCGCCGAGCACGAACATCCCGATCGCCCAGGCAATGATGCCGGTGCGCTGCAAACGGAACGCCAAACCGAACGGACTCAATAATGCCGGGGATGCTTTGCTGCGCCCGGCCCGCGACGGCAAGAACCCTGAACCGAGATCACGGATCGAATTCAAGTAAAGGGCAAAGCCTGCAATCGCCAAAGCCACACCAATGGTCAATAAAACCGGCCACCAGTAGTTATTGACGTAAACTTCCGACCGGACCACCCAGCCGAGCGGCGAGAACCAGGACACGGCTTCATTGCCGACATCTCCAATTCCCCGGATGAGATAGGCAAGCACCAGCACCGTTACCGACCACCCAAGCGCTCCCCGCGAACTTTGCGACAGCTGGGCGAATACGGCTGTAATAGCCGAAAAAATCAAACCGCTGGATCCTAAAGCGGCGCCATATAAAAGGGAGCCTTCCAAATCCATTCCTTCGATTCCAAGCGCATACAAACCGATGCTCACAATCAAAGCAAGCAGGAGATTCACTGCCAGCATGACCCATAAAGTCGACTGCAATCCGGACAACCGGCCGACTGGAAGCGAACGGATCATTTCTGTTCGCCCGTCTTCTTCCTCTGCACGGGTATTCCGCGTCACAAGCAGCACACTCATCAATCCGACAACGACGGCCGTCATCAAGAGCATTTGATGCGCCATCATGGCTCCGTTCGTGTAGTTCGCTAGGCCATAGCCTGGTCCTACCATCGCGGTCATCGCCGGGTTCTTCATCGTTTCCGCGAGCGCTTGCCGCTCTGCCGCATTTTGATACAAATCGGTAAAAGCGGCGGCTGTTGCGAGCGTCATCAGCGCAAAGCCGAAGAGCCAGGCGGCAATCCGGATGCGGTCGCGCCGCACGACTAACCGAATCAGTTCACCGGTTCCCTCAAAAAGGTGATTAGCCACGGTGTACCGCCTCCTCCCCTTGTCGGTCGACCTTGCCGCTTTCTTCGTAATGGCGCATGAACAATTCTTCCAACGTCGGCGGAGCACTTTCCATCCGGACGATGCCGTATTCACTGACATAGCGGATCACACGGTCCAATTCCTCCGCATCTACTTGGAAAGAAAGGGCATCCCCTTGTTCCTTGATGCCTCGAACTCCTTTGACTTCGTGCAAGAAAGGCATCGGCCGTTTCGTTTCCACAAGCATGACCGTACCCGTCAAATGCCGGAGATCCTGCAAGCTGCCGGTTTCGATAATTTTTCCTTGCCGGATGATCGCCACTTTATCGCATAATTTTTCGACTTCCGATAAAATGTGGCTCGACAATAAAATACTTTTTCCTTGCACTTTCGCTTCCATGACACATTCCTGGAAGATGCGCTCCATCAACGGATCCAAGCCGGAAGTCGGTTCATCCAGGATATACAAGTCGGCGTTTGACGAAAAAGCGGCCACCAGCGCGACTTTCTGCCGGTTCCCTTTCGAATAGGTCCGGCATTTTTTGGTCGGATCCAAATCGAACCGGCGGATCAACTCGTCTTTTCTGCCCTTATCACCGTTTCCATTCAACTTCATGAACAGATCAATCACTTCGCCGCCTGTTAAATTCGGCCACAAATTCACGTCTCCGGGTACATAAGCCACTCTTTTGTGGATGTCCACCGACTCATTCCAGGCATCCATCCCAAAGATTTCCGCTTTACCGGCACTTGGTTTCAAAATTCCTAGCAGAACCCGGATCGCCGTTGATTTGCCGGCACCGTTCGGACCGATAAAGCCGTATACTTCGCCTTCGCCCACTTCAATATCTACGCCATCAAGCGCTATTAAATCACCGAATTTTTTCGTCAGCCCACTGGTTTTCAATACGCTCATCACTTTCACCCCTTACTTATAAAAGCTTCGTTTTAGAATGTCCAGGTATTCATAAAACTCCTGCCAATACGGATCAAAATCGATCGCAGCCATTTTCTGCCCTTCCAGCTTTCGGAGCAGTTCATTTTGATAGCCTTCAATAGCCCAGCGGATCAAATTGAAAGTTTTCTCGACATCCACGTCTTGCTTAAACAGTGAAGTATCAATGCCTTCATAGACCAGCGCATAGCCCTGGCGCTGCAATTCCTTAAATTGTTTTTGTAGGTCTTCCGGCAGCTCCAGCCCTTTTTCAAGCATCACCATCCCGATAAAATTGAATACATGCCGGTTTTCCGTCTGTGCTTTCAACTTTACTTTTGAGGCCTGTTTAAACCGTTCGATAAAATCCTTTTCCGATAAATCGACCAGATTGAAATATTCTTTTACAACCAGGTCAAAACTATAGCTCACTAAATGGTGGAACAATTCTTTTTTGCTATTGAAATAATAAAACAGCATGCCTTTTCCAATTCCAGCTTTTTTCACAATACGGTTTGTAGAAGCCATGTCGTATCCATGTTCTGCAAACTCTTCCAATGCCGCTTCTAGAATGGCTTGTTGTTTCAACACATCTAAACTTTTGAATTTCTCCATATTTCTTTCCCCGCCCTCTTTGGACCACCTTGGTCGACTCCAGAATACACCTTTTGACCACAGTGGTCAATAGAATAAAAAGAATTTTGAAACAGGTTTGATTTGCGCAATTAAATGATATGTTTTGAATAGAGTATTTATAAAAGAAAGGAAGAGTGAAATGAAGGGGTTATTTACAAACAAAGGGTTGGCATTGATAGTAGGAACGCTTTCCTTGTCATTATTGGGCGCTTGCAGCAGCGAGGAAGAACCAGCGACTGAAGAGGCGACAGCGTGGGATGAAATCCAGGAAGAAGGCGTGTTGACTGTGGCAACTTCCGGCACCTTATTCCCGACGTCTTACCGCGAAGAAGGCACGGATAAACTGACAGGCTTTGAAGTGGAAGTGGTCCGGGAGCTGGGTGAGCGTTTGGATCTGGAAATTGAATTCACCGAACTTGGCTTCGACGAGATGCTGACTTCCGTCCAGACCGGGCAAGTCGATCTTGCTTCTAACGACATTGAGATTACGGAAGACCGCGAAGAGAAGTTTGCGTTCTCGACGCCATTCAAGTATTCCTACGGAACAGCCATCGTCCGTAAAGACGATTTGTCGGGGATCGAAACTTTGGAAGATTTAAAAGGCAAGAAAGCAGCTGGCGCTTCCACTTCCGTCTACATGGATACTGCCCGTGAATATGGCGCTGAAGAAGTCGTCTATGACAATGCTACGAACGAAGTCTACCTTCGCGACGTAGCCATCGGGCGCACGGATGTCATTTTGAACGATTACTACCTGCAGACTTTGGCACTCGCTGCATTCCCGGAACTGGACATCACGATTCATCCAAACTTGAAATACAGCCCTTCCGAAGTCGGCGTGGTAATGAACAAAGACAATGCGGAATTGGCTGAAAACATTAATACTGCGATAGAAGAAATGCTGGAAGACGGCACCATCGCTGAAATTTCCGCTGAATTCTTCAACGGAGCAGACGTTACACAAAAAGTGGAAATTGAAGAATAAAAGCTAAGAGGAGCCGCGCGCAGCGGCTCCTCTTTTTTTATTTCCCTGTCCTTTTTTATGCCATTTCCGCTTCTTCCAATAAATCTTCATTCAATTACCGTACGATCCTTTCCCGTTCTCCAGTTAAGTCTTATACTAAACTAAATAATTAAAATAATCAGAAGAAGGGGTGGCGATATGGGTTTTTCTTTTTCCCCACTGGGCGACCAAGCCATTGTCGTCGAAGTCGGAAGCGAGATTAAAGATACGGCACAAAAAGATGTACGCACCATTTCGGCTTTGCTTGAAGCTTCTCCTCCTCCTTGGCTGATCGAAACCATTCCAGCTTTTACAACCGTCGCTGTTTTCTATGATCCCGCAAAGGCATTGTATGGAACGGTTAAGCAGGAACTGGAAGAGTTGCTCCGCCAAACTTCGGTAGAATTGACGGCAGCTGCAAGAACCATTGAGATCCCGGTGTGCTACGGAGGCGAGTTCGGCCCCGACTTGGAATTTGTTGCAGAGCATAACGGACTGACTCCACAGCAGGTCATCGACATCCATACAGGCGGCGAGTATTCCGTTTACATGATCGGCTTTGCACCAGGCTTCCCTTTTATCGGCGGCATGTCGGAAAAAATCGCGGCACCAAGGCGGGATTCCCCACGGCTTCGGATTCCGGAGCGCACCGTCGGCATTGCCGGGATGCAAACGGGCGTCTATCCCATCGAAACTCCAGGCGGCTGGCAATTGATCGGTCGCACACCGCTGCGCCTTTTCCGTCCGGAAGAGGAAATTCCAAGTTTATTGCGCGCTGGCGATAAAATCGTTTTTACACAGATCACCAAAAGCGAATACGCTTCTTGGAAGGAGGACGGCCATGCTGAAGATCATTAAAGGCGGACTTCAAACGACCGTCCAAGACCTTGGCCGTACCGGTTTTCAGAAATACGGCGTTATCGCGAGCGGTGCGATGGATCCTTTTGCCCACCGGACGGCGAATCTCCTTGTCGGCAATGCGGAACAAGAAGCCACGCTCGAAATCGCTTTGGCGGGCCCTGCCATTGAATTTCAAGAGCCTGCTTTCATTGCGATATGCGGAGCCGACCTTTCGCCTACAATCGATGGCGTATCCGTAAAACGATGGCGCACCCTTTCAGTGAATAAAGGAAGCGTCCTGAAATTCGGCGCTCCTCGCACGGGCTGCCGCGCATACATAGCCATCGCTGGCGGAATTTCCGTTGCGCCGATCATGAACAGCAAATCGACGTATTTGCGGGCAGGCATCGGCGGATTCCACGGGCGCGCGCTAGATGCCGGCGATGAACTGCCGATCGGAAGGATAGCGGACGAAGCAATAGAGGCACTGAGGAAAGCATCCGATCAAGAAGTGGACTGGCAAATCCCTGCTCCCCGCTATTCCGCTGAACCTATAGTCCGGTTGATGCGTGGCCGCCAATTCGACTTATTCAACAGCACAAGCCAACAGCGGCTTTTTACTGAAGCTTTTTCCGTATCAACCGACTCTGACCGGATGGGCTATCGCTTAGAGGGCCCGCAATTGTCGCTAACCGAACCAAAGGAATTGATTTCGGAGGCTGTCGCTTTCGGATCCATTCAAGTACCCGCCGATGGCAACCCGATTATCTTGCTTGCAGACCGGCAGACGACAGGCGGCTACCCCAAAATTGGCCAAATTGCTTCCGTCGACTTGCCGCTTGCTACGCAGCTTAAGCCCGGTGACCGGATCCGCTTCAAAGAAATTACGCTTGAAGAAGCACAAACTCTTTTTATTGAACAGGAACAGCAGATCCGCCAATTGAAAGTTGGCATCCGACTAAAAATGGAGGAATGAACATGAGCTACAAAGTGGACTTAAACTGCGACATGGGTGAAAGTTTCGGTGCCTACTCTATGGGAAATGATGCAGAAATCTTAAATTTTGTGACTTCTGCTAATATCGCCTGCGGCTTTCACGCCGGCGACCCGGCAACGATGCGAAAAACGGTAAAGATGGCACTGGATAAGAATGTCGGCATTGGCGCCCACCCCGGCTTGCAGGATCTCGTCGGCTTCGGGCGCCGGAACATGGCGATTTCGCCGCAGGAAGCATACGACTTAACGGTCTACCAAATCGGCGCTTTGTCGGGATTTGTCCAAGCGGAAGGCGGCCGCCTGCAGCATGTGAAAGCGCACGGCGCCTTGTACAATATGGCGGCTAAAAATGCAGCGCTTTCCGAAGCGATTGCAGAAGCGGTTTATAAGATCGACCCTGAGTTGATTTTATTCGGCTTGTCGGGCAGCGAATTGGTGAAGGCCGGTGAAAAGATCGGCTTGCGGACAGCGAGCGAAGTGTTTTCTGACCGCACGTATCAACTTGACGGCACTTTGACGCCGCGCACAGAACCAAACGCACTCATTACCGATACGGATTCGTCGCTTGAGCAGGTGATTCGCATGGTGAAGGAAAACAAAGTAAAAACGCTGCAGCAGCAAGACGTCGAATTAAAAGCCGAGACCATTTGCATTCATGGCGACGGCGTGGCAGCGTTGGCATTTGCGGAAAACTTATCGAAGTCGCTAAGCGGTGCTGGAATCACGATTCAAAAAGCCGAGGAATTCATTTAACCAAGGAGGGATTGGATGAAGACGTCAAACCGCAGTATTCTATTAGGTGCCGCATTTCTGATGGCCACTTCTGCCATCGGTCCCGGATTTTTAACCCAAACCACGGTCTTTACTGAGCAGCTGTTGGCCTCATTCGGTTTCGTCATTTTGATTTCCATCATCATCGACATTGGTGCACAGACCAACATTTGGCGGATCATTGCCGTGTCTGGAAAACGGGCTCAAGATATTGCCAACGAAGTCTTTCCAGGCGTCGGTTATTTCCTGGCCTTACTGGTGGTCATGGGCGGCCTGGCGTTTAACATCGGAAACGTCGGCGGCGCTGGCCTTGGGATGAATGTGCTTTTTGGCATTGATGCGAAAACCGGGGCCATCTTAAGCGGCTTGCTTGCGGTCGGCATCTTTGTCGTAAAGGAGGCAGGCCAAGCGATGGACCGCTTTGCCCAAATCCTCGGATTTGTGATGATCGGCTTGACGCTTTACGTCATGTTCACTGCACAGCCTCCGATCGGCGAAGCCGCAGCCAAAACTTTTGTGCCAGATACAATCGATATTTTTGCAATCGTGACACTGGTTGGGGGCACAGTCGGGGGCTATATTACTTTTGCCGGAGGCCATCGCTTGATTGATGCCGGTTTAACCGGGAAAGCAGCCGTTCCGGAAGTGACCCGCAGTTCCATCTATGCGATCGGGATTGCATCAATCATGCGCATCATTTTATTCTTGGCCGTACTTGGCGTCGTCTCCCAAGGCCTTTCCTTGGATCCGGACAATCCGCCGGCTTCCGTGTTCCGGTTGGCAGCAGGAAATATCGGCTACAAGATCTTCGGAGTCGTCATGTGGGCGGCAGCCATCACTTCGGTTGTCGGAGCCGCTTACACCTCCGTATCTTTTATCCGGACGTTTAGCTCTTTTCTCGATAAATACAACCGGCTCTTAGTCATTTCTTTCATCGTCATTTCAACTTCCGTTTTTGTCTTTATCGGCCAGCCGGTATTGATCCTGGTGCTTGTCGGCTCATTGAATGGCTTGATTTTGCCGATTGCGCTCGGCGTGATGCTGATAGCAGCCCATAAAGCGAAAATTGTCGGCGATTACAAGCATCCGCTTTGGATGACCATTTTCGGCATCATTATCGTGATTGCCATGGCTTGGATGGGCATCTACACCTTATCGAACGGCATTCCTCAA
Source organism: Planococcus ruber (assembly GCF_022819085.1). Classification (GTDB taxonomy): domain Bacteria; phylum Bacillota; class Bacilli; order Bacillales_A; family Planococcaceae; genus Planococcus; species Planococcus ruber. The sequence goes on from NZ_JALHAG010000011.1 coordinate 323,466, forward strand.
CTATTCGAATAAACGCAAAAGGCGTCCGGTGGAAATCCCTCTGGACGCCGTTTTTATTTCCCCAGCTTCTCATTGCCGTGTTTGAAATTCCCTGTCGCCTTTGCCAAAATCAACTGCACGTCTTTGTCGGTTTCGGCTTGCTGGATCCTCGCAATCAGCTTTTCCGCTTCTTTCCCTTTAACAGTTTTTATTTCCTTGCCTCTGTATGAAATAAAAACGGCCTGGCTCTTGCTGATGCGATAAGTGAATGGATTTTCCTCTAAGCGGTTCCGCTTATCCATATTCATGGCACACCTCTTTCATTGAAAGGTTATTTCCCAGGAAATGAATTTTGGCGTTGTTCGAGCACATGCGTTATCCCCTTTGCCACTTCTTCTAAATAGCTTGAGCTATGCGGAACGATATCTTGTACATGAATGGTAAGGGCAATCGGTTTCTTGCTGCCATCGTCTGCTACTTTAAATCCTTTGGCTTCAATTTCGGTTCTTTCTCCAAAACAAAGTTCCGCAAACGCCTTGAATTCTACAGCAGCCATGCCTGCCACTTCTTCCTTTTGCAACTCCAACATTGCGTCAAGGTTTTCGGTTGCGAAATACAGAAAGTTATGGCATCGCTCGTTGTCCAGGAAGCCTTCGGAGTGAATTTGGTCCTTGATGGTGCCCAATGGAATCAAATCGTCAAATTCAACCGCTAGCCCCAGTTCTTCTTCGACTTCACGAATCCCGTCTTCCACCGTTTCTTCTGCGGTTAAATGGCCCGCTGCTGTGATATCAAAAAGATTAGCGAAATCCTTTTTCAACGGACTTCGAAGCTGGAGATGAATATAATCTTTCCCATTGATTCGGCTAACTACCCAGCAGTGAAATGTTTCATGCCAATAGCCCCTTTGGTGCACTTCTTTTCGGCTCGCTTCGCCTATCTGCTGGCCAAATTCATCGAACACACGCAGCTTTTCGGTTTCCATTTTGCTGTCTCTCCCAATCAAAAAAGCTTGCCCGAGAACACAGGCAAGCTTTTGTATTTTCAAGTGACGCCAACCACTTCCGCTGTTTCCTGCGGTTCCGCTTTTGGCTTCTGCACACGCGGGTCCTGCAGCCAGCAAGCGGCTGTGTGGTTGTCTTCTCCTACTACTGTATCACGCGGCGTAAAGCTGTGGCACACTTTCATTGTATGAGGGCAGCGTGCAGCAAAGGCACAGCCTTCTCCAAGCGTTGCCAAGTTCGGTGGAGATCCGCCGATCGGCATTAACGGCTTTGAACGGTCTTCGTTCATTTTCGGCATGGATTGCATCAAGCCCAGTGTATACGGATGCTGCGGATTGTAGAAAATCTCATCCAGCGTCCCTTGTTCGACAATTTTCCCGCCGTACATGACCGCTACCCGGTCCGCCATATTCGCTACGACGCCTAAGTCGTGCGTAATCAAAATAATCGCGGTTTCGGTTTTTTGCTGAAGATCTTTCATCAAATCCAGAATCTGCGCCTGAATTGTTACATCCAGCGCCGTCGTCGGCTCATCCGCAATCAGTACTTTCGGATTGCACGCGAGCGCCAAAGCAATCACGACCCGCTGGCGCATTCCGCCTGAAAATTGATGTGGATAATTGTCCAGCCGCATTTCCGCTTTCGGAATGCCCACCAGTTTCAGCATTTCCAATGCCCGTTCCCGCGCTTGCTGCTTCGTCATTTTTTGATGGCGCTGAAGGCCTTCCATGATCTGTTTTCCGACTTTCATTGTCGGGTTCAGCGAAGTCATGGGATCTTGGAACACCATCGAAATTTCGGATCCGCGGATATCGGTAATTTGCTTGCTTGAAAGCCCCAGCAAACTCTTGCCGTCATAGACAATGTCGCCTTTTGAAATTTCAGTTGTACTTTTTGGCAACAGCTGCATGATCGACTTGGCCGTTACGGACTTTCCAGAACCGGATTCTCCGACAATCGCCAAAGTCTCGCCTTTTTTCAACTCGAAATTGACGCCTCGCACTGCCGTGACGTTTCCGGTTTGGGTCTTGAATGAAACATGCAGATCTTCCACTTTTAAGACAGTATTTTTCATTGTTCAGACCCTCCCCTATTTTTTCATCTTCGGATCTAGCGCATCGCGCAGTCCGTCTGCCAGTAAGTTAAAGCAAATCATGATGGCACTGATGACGAGTGCCGGATAAATCAATTTGTATGGGAAATACCGCATCGACTTATAGCCATCTTCAATCAATACACCAAGCGACGCTTGCGGCGCTTGCAGCCCTAAGCCGATAAAGCTCAGGAATGCTTCGAAGAAAATCGCTGTCGGAATCGTGAACATGACAGTGACGATGACAGGCCCCATGATATTTGGCATCAAATGTTTCCAGATCAACCGCTTGTTCGAAGCTCCCAATGTGCGGGAAGCCAAGATAAACTCCTGTCCTTTCAGCTGAAGGATCTGTCCCCGGACAACCCGGGCCATACCGACCCAGCCGGTGACAATCATCGCCAAAATGATGGAGGTAATACCGGGCTGAAGAACCAGGATAAAGAGAATGATGACAATCAAGTTCGGAATTCCCATCAGGATTTCAATGATCCGCTGCATGACATTATCGACCCGGCCGCCATAGAATGACGAGATGCCGCCGTAGATAACGCCGATCGCCAAATCGAGAAATGCCGCGACGAGTGCAATGAAGAGGGAAATTTGCGTCCCTTTCCAGACACGCGTCCATAAGTCGCGGCCGAATTCATCGGTGCCGAACCAGTAATTGGTGGCGACTTCGCGTTCCGCGTAAACGTCCGTTCCTTGTGCATTCAACCCGTCAAAGCCGAGCCATTCCAGGCCAGCGACTTTAGGCGGCATATTCGAATGCGCCAAATTCTGTTCGCGGTACGTAAATTCATTCATGCTCGGTCCGATCAGCGCCATGATAATCAAAAGAATCAATAACACCAATGAGATCATGGCGCCTCTATTTTTCGCTAATCGCTGAAACGCTTCTTTCCAAAAGGAAACGGAAGGCGTCGAGATTTCTTCGCTCTTCTTTTGGTCCATCGGTGCGCGGACAAATAAATCATCCGGAATATTGTCTATGCTGTAATCGTTTTGCGTAGACATAGTTGGTAATTTTGCATCGAATTCTTTCATGCTGCTTCCCCCTTAAAGTTGATGCGGGGATCTAAGAATCCGTAAATGATATCGACGACAAACACGACGAAGATAAACAACGCACTATAGAAAATCGTGATTCCCATGATGACGCTGTAATCCAATACCAGGATCGACAAGGTGAATTGCTCTCCTAGCCCTGGAACCGAGAAAATTTTCTCGATGACGAGCGTCCCCGTCATAATCGAAACAGCGAGCGGCCCAAGCATCGTCACAACCGGGATCAAGGCATTACGGATGACGTGCTTCACAATGACTTGATTTTCCCGCATACCTTTTGCACGGGCCGTGATGACGTAATCCTGGCCGAGCACTTCGAGCATTTCACTGCGGATAAACCGGGCAACGGTTGCCGTAACGGTTACCGATAAGGCGATGGAAGGCAGCAAGGTGCTGGAATAGCCTTCCCATAGCGCCACTGGCAGCCACTCAAGCTTTACGCCGATATAATACTGCAGCAAAGCTGCAAAGACGAAAGAAGGGATCGACATGCCGATAACTGCGAGCGCCACTGAACCATAATCAAATATCGAATTATGCTTCAAAGCGGAAATGATGCCGAGTACAAGTCCCAGAATGGCGCCAATGACCAAGGCCTGCAAGCCGATGAAAGCGGACGGCCCGATGCGGGTACTGATCATGCTGGTGACAGTTCTGCCTTCATGCTGGAAAGAATAGCCCAAGTCGCCTTGCACCAAGTTCCCCAGGTAGTGAAGGTACTGCATCGCTACCGGCTGATCCAATCCATATTTCGCATTCAGTACGGCCAATTGCTGGGCACTTAATTTCTCGGGATTGGTAAACGGTGTCCCTGGCAAAAGCTGCATGAGGAAAAACGTGGCCGTGACAATGATAAACAGCGTAATCAGCATATATCCAATCCGCTTAAGTAAATATCCCTTCATGGAAACACCTCTATTCTATGAGTTGAGTAATCTTCTGGATGAAAAAATACGAGGGGGCCGGATTTCCGGCCGCACCCTCGTATCTAAAGCTTGCCTAACTGTAGATTATTCTTCGATTGATGCCCACTTATACGTATGTGAAGCACCAGTAGGGTGTACAATTAAACCTTTGATTTTGTCTCTCATCAAGATCGATGTTCCGTCTTGGTAAAGCGGCACGATGGCTGCGTCTTCTTCCAATAGGATCTTCTCGATATCTAATAGCATTTCAAAACGTTTCGATAGATCCGTTTCTACACGTGCCTGTGCAACCAACTCATCCAATTTCGGGTTGTGGTATTTCATGCGGTTAGCAGATCCACCTTCTACCCACATATCCAGGTAAGTCATCGGGTCACTGTAGTCAGGCCCCCATGAAGACAAGGACAAATCGTATTCGATCGCTTTTTCGATTTCAAGGCGTTGAGCGAAAGGAACTGCTTTGATTTCTAATTTAAAGCCTGGAAGATTATCTTCCAATTGCGCTTGAAGATATTCTGCCACTTTCTTATGGTCGTCAGAATCTGAAATGTTGATGGAAACCGTCAAGTCGGAAACGCCAGCTTCTTTCAATCCAGTTTCCCAAAGTTTTTGAGCATCTTCGACCGATCCTGTGTTGAAGTCGCCGTTCAAGTCACGGTAGTCTTCGCCTTCTGGTGACTGGAAGAAGCCTTTCGGCACAACGCCGTTTAGTGCAGTGGAGCCATCTTTCAAAATCACGTCTGTCAAACTTTCTTTGTCGATTGCCATATTGATCGCCTGGCGGATGTTTTTATTGCCTAGAACCGGGTGCGTATGGTTAAAGCGAAGGAAAATCATACTTGGCTCAAGGATCGTGTCAAAGTTTGGATCTTCTTTGTATTGGTCAACCGATTCTGAACTCAAATCGATGCGGTCTACTTTGTTTGTTTCGTATAAGTTCACGCCAGTTGTTGGATCTTTTACGACGAATGCGTTGATTTTATCCAATTTAACGGATTCGGCATCCCAGTAGTCTTCGTTTTTCGCATAGTTCCAGCCTTGCTCATGCGTCCAGTCCGTTAGCGTGAACGGCCCGTTGAACAGGATGTTTTCAGCTTCTAGTGCGTATTGATCGCCTTGTTCTTCAACAAACTTCTGGTTTTGCGGCAAGAATGTCGGGAATGTCAACAACGATTCCAATAATGGGTTGGCGCTTTCCAGCGTTACTTCCAATGTTTTTTCATCAATAGCTTTGACGCCTAATTCGTCAGCGTCTGCTTCGCCGTTCATGATCGCTTCGGCATTTTTGATGCTTGCTGTAACAAACATGAAGTTGTACGGGCTTGCATCTTTCATGACGCGTTTCCAAGCATATTCAAAATCTTGTGCTGTCACAGGCTCGCCGTTGCTCCATTTAGAGTCGCGCAACGTGAACGTGTGGACGGTTTGATCTTCATTTTCCGTATGGTCAGTAACTAAAGCTTCAATTGGCTGATGGTTTTCATCTTGGCGGTAAAGCCCTTCATTGACGTTGTTCAATACCGTAAAGGCAACACCATCATGCGCTTTTGTGGAATCCAGAGTAGGAATGTCCGCTGTTGCCGAGATATTCAAAACCTGGCTCGCTTCGCCTTCTCCCCCGTCTGCCTTGGCGCCTTCTGAATTGCCGCTCTCAGAAGAACTAAAATTACAGCCGGACAGAATCAACACAAAGGCCATCAATAACAATAATGCTTGTGCTCTAATCTTTCTCTCCATTTCCCCTACCCCCTAATTTTTCTAATAATTCTTTTTAATCATAATTGTTATTCTACTATTACGCAATAAGATATTTTAATTTTCAAAAATAATGGAAGCATGGTAATCTTTAATTATCCACTGAAAGGACCGTGCCTCATGACTAATAAACTCATCATTCTGCTGGGATCTCTTTTTATTTCTGTTGCCTTTTCTTTTTTGCTGGGTGGGCCATGGAATTTAGCCAAGTGGCTGGACGCAGTATTTCTTATCGGTTTGCTTTTGATCATGGCTGCATCCGTCATGATTTTGATCGAAGCCGAATTTTTCAATGCGTTCATCAAAAGCTTCAAAAACTTTTTCTCACGGGTTAATCAAAAAGAAAAATACATACGCGAAAGCGAAAGGCGGACAAGCGACGCAGTGGCTTACCAAAAAATATTCCCGATCCGGAAAGACCTGCTGCTGGTCGGCATCGCATTAAGCTTAAGCAGCCTGATCCTGTCGTCAGCGCTATACTATTTTCTTTCCTGATCTGAAAGATAGGAGCGGAAAAATTTCGTTTAAGATCACTATATTCCGAGTTTGCGCAGGAGCAAGTGGTTTAAAATGATGCTTTTACAAGAACCTCATCTTCGCTGTTTTGCTCTATGTCTTTGGAAATTGTTCCAGCACCGGCGCGGTTCCGGACGGGCTGAAGCAATAAGACGAGTGGTTTTCTCGGCTTATTGCGGGAAGCAAGTCCATAGCGCCGCAGTGCGGATTCCAGAAGCAGATGCTCGAATCCAACTAGCTTCTCGACAATCGGAAAAACCTTCAGCCATTTAACGGCTGAAGGTTTTCGTTTTTCTGTTCATAAAGAGTGACGCAGTTGCGTCCTTTGTTTTTGGATTGGTAAAGTGCTTTGTCCGCTTCTTTCGTCAGCTGATCGAGCGATCTCGTGCCATCGGAAAAACTTAGGCCGACCGACACGGAAACGATGCCTCCCGGCTGAAGCTCTTCCCCTTCAAAACGGTGGCTTTCAATATTCTGCCGGACTTTATCCGCCATGGCAAAAATCTTTTCCGGATCCGCTTCGCCCGTAAAGCAGATGATGAATTCTTCTCCGCCGTAGCGCGCGACCACATCGCTGTCTGAAGTGCTGTCGATGAGCAATTGGCCGATCGTCCGCAGCACCTGATCCCCTTTTTGATGCCCGTGGGTGTCGTTGTAAACCTTGAAATAATCCACATCCACCATGGCAATCGAAAGCGGCTGCTTATCGTCAACGAAAGCACCGACTTTATTTTTAAAGAATCGGATATTCGGCAAATGCGTCATCGGATCTTGGTTTGAATAAAACTCCAGCTCCCGCCGCAAAATCAAATTTCGGTTTTCTCCATTTAAAATAAGGGACATAGCCAAAACGGCAATTCCGGCAAAAAAGAACATGGCTGCAACGATAAACAGCGTGGCAGGCGTCGTCGCAATCATCCAGATCGATTTGATAAATTCAAACACCACAAATCCCGTAAGCATCCGTTTGATATTAATGATAATGAACAGATGGTTAAATGGCACTTTTTCACGGAATAAAGCACCAATAATGATGGGCAAGATAAGCGATTGAAGGATGCCTTCTACGACGGTCGGCCCGCCCAACGATGCTCGGAAAATTCCCGGAACAATGGCGGATAGGATACCGAATGGCCAGCCACCGATATAGGAGATAAAAAAAATGGGCACTTCCCGAAGGTCGAGGCGCATGCCTTCGTGGATAAAAGGATTATGCATCACGGAAAAAGATAAAAAACTAAAAAAAGCCGAAGAAAGCCAAAGGAATTGAGTAGAACTCTTCCATTCGACCAATAGCGTTTCTTTCAGTTTTAAAGCGAGATACATCAAAGCGATGATCAATGCCATATTTTCCAGGAAGAAAAACAGTAAATCATTCATTGCGCCCACTCCCAATCCACTTCCCTACAATTAAACTATGACCTAAGTTTAACAAAATTTGGTCTAAAGTCCATTTTAATAGGCGTTTATTGGCAGCATCAAAATTCGTCTTCATATAAATGAAAGTTAGTTTCTGCAGGCATTATTTTTCTGATATAAAGTTCGGTTTCTTTGGAAATATCCGGGACAAAGAATTCAGTTGCCCAATGCTCGAAGGTGGAGATCGTCGTTTCATCTGAAGACAGAAAAATCGAAAACCACTTAAATCCGCCGTCGCTATTCAAATAGTCTTTCATTAGCAAATGCATTAGTTCAGGAGTCACTTCTCCTGAAAAAACGGCGTACTGGCTTTCCTGCTGCTTTTGCAAAAGATCTTCCAACCCCCTCATCGCCTCCTGCTCTTCGTTCCAGCAATGGATCTCAATCTGCTGGCCTAATTTCAAGAAACGTTCTGCCAGCTTTAGCCAGTACCCGTAATCCGCATTTTCCGGCACCCGCATGCTAAATTCAACATCCATAAAAACACTTAATTCAAAATGAAGATTTTCTTTCATGTACGGCTCCCTTCCTGGATCGCTCTTAATCCATCGTCTTCCTCATTTTAAAATTGGTTAAAGCGATTCCTTTTCGCACGACCGTTTGCTGCCGAATCGTTTCATAGCCGCGCTTTTCAAAGAAAGGCTTGGCCGTCAAACTGGCATCTAGAGTGATTTCAGAAAGTCCTAGTTTCCCGGCTTCTTTTTCGGCCACATTTAACAAAGCGGCTGCAACCCCTTGCCGCTGATGGTCTTTATGGACATAAAGCCGGTTCAAATAGCCGTCTTGTTGCAAGTCGCTAAACCCTACAACCTTTCCCTTTTGTTCTGCGACAAAAGAAAAATTTTGGGCAAGTGAAACTCGCCATTTTTTGATCCGTTCTTCTTTTTCATCCATTGGCGCCCATGCATGTAGCTGCTCAGCTGTGTAGTGAGCGGCGTTGACGGAGTGAACCGTTTCGTAGAACAGGTCGACCAGTTTCGCTGTGTGTTCTGAGCAATATCGACGTACTTGAAGATTCGTTCTATCAGCAGAACTAAGCAATAAGGGAATCTGTTTTACAGCGACAAGCTCTGTCCCTTCAAAACTCAAACAGTAGATATCCGGCATTTGAAGTTTTCGCCAGAAATCCACATGATAGCCCGCATCGAAATAATTCATAATTAGCACCATCAGATTGCCATGCATGCCAATTGCGACGCGCTTTCCGGCGTAGCCCTTCAATACCTCCATTACTTGCGCTGCTCCGCGTTTTTGGGCAACAGAGTTGGATTCACCGCCTGGAAAAGCGAATTGCTCATCTTCCCAAACACGGGCAATCGCGCTGTCAAAGTCCGTTAAGGCACTCTCACTTAATAGGCGCTCTTTGAAGTCTTCGCAGACTTTGACTTCCTGTCCAATTTCCGCTGCTAAAACTTCGACCGTCTGGATCGCGCGCTTGTAAGGACTGGACAGCACATGGTCGATTTCTTCTCCCTTTAATGCTTCCGCCACTTTCTGTGCATCCGAAAATCCTTGTTCCGACAAGGGCCGATTCCGTTCATCTGTTGAATAAACCGAATGCGCATGCCTCACTAAATATAAATGCGTCTGCATTTTATCCACTCTTTCCGCTATTCATTTCTTTATAGATTTCGAGCGACTCTTTTAAAAAGTTCCGGTCAAATCCGCTTTTTTGATGCAGCCGCTCCACCCATTCATCTAAAGTGGCGAGCGGCGGATCTTCAATGAGTCCTTGGGAGGTGCTTAGACAACTTTGCCAGTCTTCAAATTCCCAGTGGGCCGTTTCACCTTTGTACGGCAGGCGCATTTCAAAAAGCACTTTCGGATAGATATGGTTCTGTGAAAACTCCGCTGCCTCCCAAAAAGCTTCTTCGCTTACCGGTTCCAGTCCATACTTTTGGCGGGAAATTTTGCCGTTCGGACGGTGATAAAGAATCTCCACTTCGCATTTCCCGGGCAATACTTCCACTTCAGCACCTGGAAAAAAGCCCGCTAGCTTGCCGCTTTGAAACTTGCTGCTGCTCGCCTCGATCAGTATCGGTTCCAGCCATTGGTCGCCCAAATCGCATAAATACCGATTGCCTTCCTTATCCTCAGCAGCAAGGGCCGCATGTGCTTCCATTGTACCCAAATGGCTGCCAATCGGATATGCCCTTATGCCGGCTTCTTTAAATTCTTCTAATAACCAAAGCGCCAAATCAAAGCAATTCCCGGTAATCCCGTATTTTTCGCGATGGGCTTTCATTAATTCAATAGAACGCTGCTTTTTGGCCCCCGCTTTCTCGTAATACCAGGCTTTCGTCAATGTTTCCATTGGAAATCCATCAAACTTCCTCCAGACTTTCACGATTTCTTCAGGTGCCTTCATTTTCTCCACCTCTTTCGAGAACTGTCGATACGTATGTATTTCGGTCCAAAACTCATTGATTCCTTTAATAAAGGCAAACAAAAAGCCCAGCATTCGCTGGGCTTCCATTGGTTATTCCATTTCGTTGCCGGCCGGCTGCTCTACCAATTGCTGCAGGTTCTGGAACATCTGGTCCCAACCTTCTTCGGATTGGCCGGTGAATTCCATACCGGCTCGTTTGACGTCTTCATCCGTCCAGCCTTCTTCATGCGGCACAACAATCTCTTGGATAAAAGCCATTTCCACGCTGTTTTCTACTGAAGAAATCCAAACGGTGATGCGATCTTCCAAGCTATTGAATTGCGGCATTTCAAATGTGAACACCAGCTTATGCGGCGGGCTTACTTCGATGTAATGGCCGATTGCCCGGTAATCGGTGCCGCCGCGCCGGTCGATGATTTCCCAACTGCCGCCTTGCACGGGTTGGTTAACGGCTTTTTGATTGGTCGCTTCTGAAGAAAACAGCCATTTTTTCATAAGCTCCGGCTTTGTCCAAGCAGCAAACACTTTCTCTTCCGTGGTTTGGAATCTTCGCGCCATGGTTAAGGTTACGGTTGACGTTGCCATCAGATCCATCCTTTCAGCGTTCAGTAATGGAGTGCCAAGCAGCACCAGCTTTTAATGCCATATTAGCTCAAGCTGCTAGTTCAGGCAACATAATCTTCTTTTGGAATATCCTCCGATTCTCGGTCGCCGTAGTAGCGGCCTTTTGTCAAAACAGCCAAGGCCACGGTCATAATGGCAGCAAGAATCGCCGAGAAAAACGCAGCCGTGCTTTGCAGGAAGAGGCCCATATAGCCGAGCGCGGCAATCGTGCCGAGAATGCTCGGCACGAGAAGTGAAATAACGCCGACCGGATTCCATTTATATAATTTTTCCTGGCGCGCTTCATAGTAGCGCGGCCCGATTTTCAAGAGGCGTTTCACAATTAAAGCATCTGCCACTAAAACGGCAGCCCATGTCATCAACGCCACGCCTTGGAAAGTCATGGCCGTCCCAAGATGGTCGACAATTCCGCCGAGCATCAAAATAATGGCGATGACGCCTGAAACGACGATCCAGAAACGTCTTCCTGGCGTAAAGCGGAACATGTTCTCAAAGAAACTCGATAGAGACAGCGAGCTGCTGTAGATATTCGTGATGTTGATGCGCACTTGCGTCAGCATCGTAAAGATGACACCGCCAAGGCCTAAAAGCAAGACGATGTAAACGCCGGGATTCGATTCGCCTAATGTGACGCCGAACCAGATCCCCAGGCCTCCCATTACGCCAAAACAGAAGATCTGCGGAATAAAACCGATGGCGATGGAACCGATTTTGATGTCTTTCGGTTTGAGGAACCGTGCGTAATCCGAGGCGATTAATGCCGTGAGGCCCATAATTCCATGCTGCATGCCGATGCAGAGCAAGAGAGCCGTCCCTCCAACTTGGACGCCTTCTGGCATATACGCCCAGAAATTGCCTTCATACACGGAAGTGGCATTGAAAGCCATATAAATTGCTGCGATGAGAAACGCGCCAAAAAGCGGCAGCGACCATTTTTGGAGCTTATCCAATTGTTTAATGCCAAACCAGTTGAGCGGAATGACAATGGAGCCAAAGAATATGATTAATAGCCATAAGGGGATGGCGGGGAAATAAGCATGGACTGCTGAAACGAGGATCATTCCTTCAAAAGCGCAGTACATGATAAAGTTCGAAGCATAGATTAATGAGGTGAGAGAAGCTCCGATATAACCGAATCCTCCGCGGGAAAGCAAGTTAACGTTCATACCTGATTTTGCGGATAGATACACAATGATCGAACCTAAAATACCGGCTACTACAATTGCATATCCTGCTGAAATGAGCGCATTGACGGCTCCAAACTGCAGGGCCATAACCGAACCCATCTGAAAATAAAAAATAGCGGTGGCGATGCCGAATGTGATATTCGTAATGCTGAGCCAACTCATTTTCCTTTCTTCGCGCGGCACGCGGTCAAAGGAATAATCGTTTGTCGCCTCTTTTCTCGGGGCTGTTTTCTTTTGGTCGATTTCTTTTTTCGTCCATTCTTGATCTGCGGTAATCTCAGATCTCATCTGATCGACTTCCTTTCCATACTTAGAATATTCTTTTGTCTAGGAACAGCAAAGTTTCCGGGCAAAAACGCCGCCCTTCAAACAAAAAAAACAGGCGGATTTTCCCGTCAGCATTTGATGCATCAACGGTTAAAACCACTTGTTTTTTGATTATAACATATTTTTGCGCATTTTAGTGATAGAATGGAAAATCCCTTTATTCTAACTGGCTAAAATCCGCCTTTTCTCTATAAAAAATCCCAATTTCACATTTCTTTTTAATATATTAGCATATTAAAATCTGCTTTATTCCTCATCCAAGCCACCTTTTCGCTGACGGATCTGATAATAGTTCAATTGCTTGAATAATTCAGATGACGTGCCTTGGTCGACTGTAAATGCGACTCCGTGTTCATTCATGACCATTTTCTTGGTTTTGCGGACAATTGATCCATCCAACAGGAAAGGGCGCCCTAAAATACTGAAGCTGCATTCCACTTTTTCATCCATCGGAAATTCCTCCGGTGAGTAAAATACAAGGCCGCCGGCACTGACATTCTCAATTTCAATCGGTAAAGCCTCTTCCCAGCCTTCCCGTCTGATTTCCCCATCAATCAACCCACCAAAATCCACACGAAAAAATTCACGTCGATTCTTGCTCATTTTTGCTCCCCCATTACTTGTAGAAATCTTTGCTTACATATAGAGATTCACCAACAGGCCTTTCATTTCTCCGACGAGGCGAAGCACTTCGATGCCATCTTTTTCATTGTCCAGCACTTCATCATTGATCGCGAGCAGTTTTTCATCGATCACTTCCACCAGCTGATGCGATTTCATGCCGCCATTCGGATGGAAACTCTGTTTCTCAGACAATTCGAGACCATAGCTCAACGATTCGCTGACAAATTGCTTGACTGAATTCTTATAGTCGATCAAATGTTCAATAGTGCGCTGTTTTGCTAAACGCTGTCCTTGAACATCGATGCGGTCCATTAACTGATTGAGTGAATCCAACTTTAATTTTGACTGGGAATTCCGCATAACTGCAGCAAAGGAATCCGCAGACTTGCCTTCGACAGCCCCTTTGCGCATCAATTCACCTGGAAATTTTGCCTGACCTTCAATCCGCAAAAGAACCCCTCATTTCATTTTTGGTAGCTTTTCTTTTTCTTTAGCATGTTGACGATCAATTCCACTTCGCCATGCTCCATCTTCAACACTTTCGCAATCTGTTTGGGCGCAAAGCCTTGCTTATGCAATTTCGACACTTGTTCTTGATGCGATCCAGCTCCGGCAAATAAGGGACCTGTCTCCTGTTTTTCAGACACTTCCGGCGGCTCTGGTGCATCCGTTCTTCCAGCAGCCAACTGCTTTTCAAGCAAACGGATTCTTTTTTCGAATTTGTCTTCTTTTACTTTAATATAATCCGCAAGTTTTTGATACAGTTCTTCGTTCTCTTTTTCTATTTTTTCTACAAATTCTTCCATCCCTTGGTGAATAAGGGCCGCATCTTCACTCAATTCCTCGCGTCTTTGCTTGTTTTGGATCAATACCACTATGGCACGGATGTTTAGCAATAACACAAGGACGATCAATTCAATCAATAAACATTCCATCGGGATCACCTTTACCTTCTAAGCTATTTCTAATAATGATCGTGCACAGCAAGCGTTGCTGCACGCAAACGCAAAATCGCTTTTGAATGCAATTGTGACACGCGTGAAACGCTGACGCTCAACACTTCCGCAATTTCTGTCAGTTTCAGCTCTTCAAAATAACAAAGCGAAACGACCAATTTTTCTTTTTCCGGAAGCCGGTCAATGGCCTGGGCCAACGATTCTTTGATGGCTTGCTCCGTTAAATGTTTTTCAGGGGAAGCAGCACGGTTGTCTTCAAGTGTACTGTACTTGCCGGACGGATCGTTTTCATTGTAATCCGGCTCGTCGATTGAAACCATCGAGGACAAGGCAGCTTCCGCTACGGTTTTATTGAGCTCGGCTTTCGTAATGCCGAGGTAGGCGCTGACGTCTTCATCTGTGACGGACGCATTCTTTTGCTGCTCGAGTTCGATATACGCTTTCTCGATTTTTTTGACTTTGTCGCGGATCGACCGGGGGAGCCAGTCGCGCGTCCGAAGCCCATCGATCACGGCGCCTTTGATCCGCCAAGTGGCATACGTTTCAAACTTCAAATCGCGCTCAATATTGAACTTATCAAATGCATCCAGCAGTCCTTCGTATGCAAGGCTGCGTATATCGTCTTTATCTACAGTTTTCGGCAAACTGAACGCAAAGCGCTGAATAATGTAATCGACCAGCGGCAAATAGCGTTCGACTAAGTAGTTGCCGGCTTCCGGATCTTTATGCTGCTGCCAACCTTCCCAGTAACTGCGTTCGCTTTTTGATAATCTTGTAGTCAATACGAGTGTCACCACCATCTATGTGATCATGTTTTGTTTTTGTTAGTTTTTGTAGTCGATATTCCGCAAAACCGCTCGCTTGCCGGAGGCTCGCGCTGAGCTTTGTCCCCAAGGCGTCTTCGCTGTTTTGCTCCATATCTATAGAAAGTTCTCCAGCGCCGAAGCGGTGTATTAATGCTACATCTTTAATTCAACTTATCTAAAAAAGATTTTATTTAAAAAGCATTTTCAGTAAAAAGCCTTTGAGTCCGAGTTTATAAGGAACGGGAAGTTCTAGGTAATTGAATGATAATGTTTGCATCGCCTTTGATGCTTGGCCGTTTGGATAAGCCAGCGTAAAAGGGACCTGCTTTTTGACGGCACTCGGCACTTGCGCATCGCTTGGGATGTAGCCAAGGGTGCCAATTTGTTTGTTCAGGAATTGCTCTGTGACTTTTTTGAAATTTTCAGCTGTTTGCGTGCCTTCTTTATCGCTGGTGCATTGGTTGATGACTAATTTAATATGGACATTTTCGTCTTTTGCATGGACCATTTTCACTACCGAATAAGCGTCGGTGATTGAAGTCGGTTCTGGCGTTGTCACCAAAATGACGTCATCGGCCGCTAAGATAAAGCGCAGGTTCTCGTATGAAAGCCCGGCACCGGTATCCAGAATGATGTAATCCACATGGCCTTGGATTTGGCTCAGTTCATCAAAAAATTTCGTCATTTTAGCTTCATCCAACCGGAACATTTCATCGAAGCCGGTGCCGCCTGAGATGAATTGGAGGCCATTCGGCCCTTCTTCGATGATGTCCCAGATGGACAGATCTTTTTCAATCATCGTCGCAATGGATTCTTGCGGTGAACGGCCGAGCAGGACATCGATATTGGCGAAGCCAAGGTCGACATCGAAAATCAGCACTTTTTTGTTTTGCTGGACGAGACTGAGTGCGAAATTCAAAGCGAAATTGGATTTCCCGACTCCGCCTTTGCCGCTTGTAACGGCAATGACACGTGTTGGACGCTTGTCTTTCTTCGCTTTTTTCTGGGTCACTTTTTCTCTCAATAATTTAGCTTGATCAATCATTTTCATCTTCCCCTAATACGAAGTCTGCGATTAATTCGGGCGTAACTGTGAAGATATCATCTGGAACACTCTGTCCGTTGGCAATGTAGCGTATCGGGATGGAATAATGATGGATCAAGTTCAAAATGGCGCCGGAGGAACTCGTTTCATCCATTTTGGTCAATAACAGCTCATCCATGACAATCGTCTGGAAGTTATCAACGATCTTTTTCATATCTTCGTATTTGGAAGTCAGGCTCAGGACCAGATTGATTTGGACTTTGTTTTTATCGCTCAGCAAAGCTTCCAGCTCTTCGATGTACTGTTTCTGCTGATAGTTTCTGCCCGCCGTATCCATTAGCACAATGTCACAGTCGCTCAGCACTTCCATCGCATGCGTCAACTCAGAAGCGGATTCCACCACTTCAATCGGGATATTTAAAATGCCGGCATAGGTTTTCAGCTGTTCCACTGCGGCAATCCGGTAAGTATCCGACGTAATCAGGCCGACTTTCTTATCTTCACGCAGCATGAAATCGGCTGCGATTTTTGCAATCGTCGTCGTCTTCCCAACCCCTGTCGGTCCAATAAAACAAATGATTTCCGGATTTTTATCAACCGGTGCCGGCTGATGAGAAGCGATCAACTCAATGATTTCCTTCCGGGCGAAGCTGCGGATCTCCCTTTCGGACATTTTCGGATCCTGTTCGAGTTCCGTGATCAGCTTTGCATAGAGCTCAGACTGAATCTCTTTGGAAATGCCTTGCTCCATCAATTGCTTATTCAACCCTTTTAAGGCCACAGGCAGCCGATCTTCTTCCATGACCTGCAGCATGAATTGTTTGATGCCTTTGATTTCGCTCATCAGCTCTTCGGCCATCACATCATTCTTCTCGACAGCTTCTCGCTGTTGGAAAGGGATGACCGTTGCCTGCTGAGATTTTGCTGTTTTTGCCGGCTGTTTTTGCTTCGGTTTCGCTTCAACTTTTGCCTTCGTCTTTTCCGGCGCTTTCGTTTCCACGGCCGCAATCACTTCCAGCTTTTCGGTTTTGAAAAAGCCGAGGAAGCCGCCGGTTTTCACTTTTTTCGTATTCAAGATCAAGGCATCAGTGCCAAGGTCCTTCTTTATCATCGGAATCGCTTCCGTCACACTATTGACGATGTATGTTTTCAATCTCATAGTCCACTAACCGCCCCACTCGAAATATTCACTGCTCCAACACTTTGAATTTCAATGTCCGGTTCCAGTTCGTTATAGGAGAGAACGGGAAGGTCCGGCGCAAAACGCTCGATAAATTGACGCATGTACATGCGGGTTGCAGGCGACGTGAGCAGAATCGGCTGGACGCCGGTTTGCTGCAGCTGGCCCGCTTGTTCAGAAATGTTTTGGAAAATCACCTGCGATGTTTCCGGATCAATGGATAAATAATTCCCTTGATCTGAACGGTGCACCGACTCTGCAAATTTCTTCTCCAAGCTCGCGCCGGCTGTAATCACTTGCAGCGGCTGCCCTGGCGTTGCGTATTGCAGTGTAATCTGGCGCGATAAGGCTTGGCGCACATATTCCGTCAAGACATCCGGATCTTTTGAATAGGCTGCATAGTCCGCCAAAGTTTCTAGAATCATTAACATATTGCGGATCGAAACTTTCTCTTTCAAGAGCTTCATGAGCACTTTTTGCACTTCGCCAAGCGCCATCAAATTCGGAATCAATTCTTCGACCACGGCCGGTGAATTTTCACGGACGTTTTCGATCAACGCCTTCACTTCCTGGCGTCCGACCAATTCGTGGGCATGGCGCTTGATCACTTCTGTCAAATGGGTCGACACGACAGAAGGCGGATCGACGATTGCATAACCGGACATTTCCGCTTCCTCTTTCATTTCTTCATTGACCCATAGCGCCGGCATACCGAATGCCGGTTCCACCGTTTCGATGCCGATGATGCTGTCATCGTCTACTCCTGGGCTCATCGCCAAATAATGGTCAAGCATGATTTGCCCGGAAGCGACGCGGTTGCCTTTGATTTTAATGACGTATTCGTTCGGCTGAAGCTGGATATTATCGCGAATGCGGATGACCGGCACGACAATTCCAAGTTCCATCGCACATTGGCGGCGGATCATAATGACCCGGTCCAGCAAGTCCCCACCCTGATTTTTATCGGCAATCGGAATCAAGCCGTAGCCGAATTCGAATTCGATGGCATCGACATGCAATAAATCGATGACACTTTCCGGTTTTTTCAGTTCTTCCGCTTCCGGGCTGCCGATGTTCGCTTCTTTCTCGACTTTCTCTTCTTTTTTCAGATTGCTCTGCATGCGGAATGCACCAAAAGCAACGACTGCTGCGACCGGCAAGATCAGCATCGGGCTGATCGGCGTGAAGACAGCAAGCAAAGTCAAAGTTCCGGCTACAATATAAAGCAATTTTGGATACGCGAATAATTGCTTTGTAATATCCGTTCCCAAGTTGCCATCAGAAACGGCACGAGTGACCACAATACCGGCAGCTGTCGAAATCAGCAGCGCCGGAATTTGGCTGACTAGCCCGTCTCCAATGGATAGAAGTGCAAACAAATTAGCTGCTTCGCCAATCGGCAGGCCATGGACCATTACGCCGATCGCCAAGCCGCCCACGATATTAATTACCGTAATGATAATGCCGGCAATGGCGTCTCCTTTAACGAATTTGCTGGCACCGTCCATGGCGCCGTAGAAATCCGCTTCCTGGCTGACTTTCTCCCGGCGCTTTTTCGCTTCCTGGTCGGAAATCATTCCGGCGCCAAGATCGGCATCAATGCTCATCTGCTTCCCTGGCATCGAATCGAGTGTGAAACGGGCTGCCACTTCAGCAACACGTTCCGAACCTTTGGTAATAACCAAAAACTGAATGATGACAAGAATCAAGAACACCAGAATTCCGATAATGGCACTGCCGCCAACAACGAATGAACCGAATGTCTCAATCATTTCTCCGCCTGTTTGATTGGTTAAAATCGAACGGGTTGTGGATACGTTCAATCCAAGGCGGAATAAAGTAGTCAACAGGAGCAAGGTCGGGAAAATCGAGAATTCCAGCGCTTCCTTTGTGTTCATTGCTACTAAAATGATGGTCAACGCAATACTGATATTGACCATGATCAATACATCTAACAGGAGAGTCGGAAGAGGAATCACCATCATGACGACAATCATGATGACTGCAACCAAGATGGCATAATCTTTAATTTTCACGCGTTCTCCTCCTCACTCTTTATAATTGGATTGATTGTTTTCGCTATTGTCACGGATACACCGCAAAACAACTACGCTTTCCTATGGGCTTGCGCCGAAGCGGCATATAAAAGCTGGTTCTACTTAGCTAATCTTTCCTTTTAACCGGTATATATATGCTAAAACTTCTGCGACCGCGAGGAACAAGTCTTCCGGGACCGGGTCCCCTACATCCACTTGGGCATATAATGCGCGGGCGAGCGGTTTGTTTTCCATAATCACAACGCCAAATTCTTTCGCTTTTTCTTTGAGTTTCAGTGCCAAGTGGTCTTTCCCCATGGCAATGACAGTCGGCGCGGCCATTGTTTCCGCGTCGTACTTGATCGCGATGGCGTAATGCGTCGGGTTGACGATCAGCACATCGGCAGATGGAAGATCCTGAATCATGCGGTTCATGCTCATTGAACGCTGCTTTTCTTTGATCTTTTGTTTGATCAAAGGGTCCCCATCGGATTTTTTGTATTCGTCTTTGATGTCCTGTTTCGACATCTTGATGCCTTTTTCGAATTCGTATTTTTGGTACATATAGTCAAATACAGCTAATATCAATAAAATAATGGCGGCTACAAGCGCCATTTTAATCGTTAATTTGCCGACGAAACTCAGCGAATAGCTGAGGCTTTTCTGCGACAACAGGAACAGCTCATCTTTTTCCCCCCACAGCACGCTGAATGCGGCGTAGCCGATAATCGCGATCTTGGCGAGCGATTTTGCCAGCTCGACAAGCGCACGGACTGCAAAGATTTTTTTTGCGCCTTGGATCGGGTTTAACCGGTTCAATTGGGCTTTTAGCGGTTCGGTCGTAAACATCGCGCCTACTTGGACAAAGTTGCCCAGGATGCCGAAAACGATCGCGACTCCCATAATCGGCGCCATCAAAAGCATGGCATCAAACGTCATTTGTTCAAACAAGGTGCGGACATTTTTGGGCGTCCATTCCCAGCCGATATATTGGGTGAAGTTGACGCGATAGATCGCCAAGATCCGGTCCAGCATCCAGCCCCCGAGAAAACTCAGCAGCAGAATGCCGCCGATCATAATCAGTGCTGCGGGCAATTCCTGGCTTTTGGCCACCTGCCCTTTCCGCTTGGATTCCTGCCGTTTCTGAGGCGTTGCTTTTTCTGTTTTTTCGCCTGAGAAAAACTGCAGGTCCAAGGTCAATCTCCGTGCCATCTATGCTCCCCCTATTAAGCGGGTCAACTCCGCCATGCTTTCCACGAGCTCTCCAAACAACATCTGCAGCAAATAAAAGAAAAAGGGCATTGAAAACATTAATAACACAAAGCCCACTAAAATTTTCACCGGAAAACCGACGGCAAAGATGTTTAATTGCGGAACGGTTTTCGCTAAAATCCCGAGTGCCACATCCACTAAAAACAAGGCTCCGACAATCGGCAAAGAAATTTGCAAGGCAACCATAAACATTTTGACGAAAAGATCCGATATAAACTTTGCAACGTCTTCGAACTTGATATCGAAAGACAAAGATTCAACCGGAACCGTCTGCAGGCTTTGCATGACGCCGTCGAGCATCAAGTGATGGCCGTTGACCGTCAGCAGGAACAGCAAGGCAAGAATGTATTTAAAACGTCCGATAATCGGCACTTGCGACCCTGTCTGCGGATCCATGACGCTCGCCATCGCAAAACCCATCTGAAAATCGATGAAAGCTCCGGCAATCTGTACGGTATACAGCACCAGTGCTGCGGTAAATCCGAGTGCGATGCCGATGCCGAATTCCTTGATGACCATCAAGATATAATAGCCGTCCAGCGCAAGCGTCTCTTCAATCGGCAATGCAGACAATGCCAGCAAAGAAAGAAAAGCGGCAATCCCTAATTTGAATTGCGTCGGCACGCCGCGCTGCGAAAACAGCGGCGCTACGATAAAGAAACTGCTGATGCGGACTAAAATTAACAGGAAATACGGCAATGCTTGAAGAATTTCTTCCATACCCATCCCCTACCCGATCATTTGCGGAAGCTGCTGGAACAGATCTCTGGTGAAATCCAAAAGCAGCGTCAGCATCCACGGCCCGAAGATGATGATCGACAAGAACACGGCCAAAATTTTCGGAATAAATGCCAGCGTCTGTTCCTGGATTTGCGTCATCGCCTGGAAAATGCTGACCAGCAAGCCAACGCCAAGCGCAATCAAAAGCAACGGGGCAGAAATGATCAGGATCATATAAATCGATTGTTCCGCAAGTTTAATTACTACATCTGGTGTCATCGTGTTCTTCCCTTCGCTAGAAGCTGACCAGCAAGGATTCGATGATCAAATACCAGCCGTCAACTAAGACAAATAATAAGATTTTAAACGGCAATGAAATCATTACCGGCGGAAGCATCATCATCCCCATCGCCATCAGTGTACTGGCTACGACCATATCGATGATCAAAAATGGGATAAAAATAACGAATCCGATTTGGAACGCCGTCTTCAATTCGCTGATGGCAAACGCCGGAACCAAAGAGGTCAGCGGGATTTCTGAAATGCTGTCGGGTTTTTCAAGATTGGCATATTTAAAAAACAAAGCAAGATCTTTCTCGCGCGTATGCTCTGCCATGAAGGTCTTAATCGGAAGCAATGCACCATCTAATGCTTCTTCCTGGCTCACTTCACCGGATAAATACGGCTGAAGCGCCGTTTCGTTTATTTCCGTGAAGACTGGAGCCATGACGAAAAAAGTTAGGAACAAGGCGAGCCCGACCAATACTTGGTTCGGCGGCATGGACTGGGTGCCGAGCCCTGTTCGGACAAACGACAACACGATGATGATGCGCGCAAAACTGGTCATCAAAATGAGGATTGCCGGCGCCAGCGACAAAATTGTCAAAAGCGCAAAAAGCTGGAGCGTCGTCCCGACATCTTCCGGCGCATCACTGCCGCCGAGGTCAATGCCGGGAATATTTATGAACGAAAGAATATCTAGCATCATCGTGAATTACCTTCTTTATCATCATCGCTCTCCGAAAAGCTTTGGGCGAACTGCTGCTGTTTCTCTTTTTGCTTGTTCAAACTTTGTTTGAATAAGTTTTCAAAGCCGCGGTCGGACTGCATTTCAATTTCGGCCGGTTCCGCCGTTTTGCCAAAGAGTTTCCCGGACAGTTTAAATTTCGGATTCGAGAAGAGGGCCGGCTGTTTCTCCAAATCTTTTTCGATCGAGCCGACTTCCATTTCATCCGTGAATTCTTTGATCAGTGTGACTTCGTCGCCGACACCGATCATGTAGATTTTGCCGCCGACTTTGACAAGCTGCAGCGATTTGTTATTTCCGAGCGGTGTCCCGCCCATCAATTTCACAGCCTGGTTCGGCTGCAGTTTCTGCTGGCGGACTGCCAGGAATTTAATCAATCCGTAAATCAGCACGACGATCAACGCCGTAAAGAAAAAGAGTTTGGCAATAATCGATGCAAAGCTTGGCTTTTCCACCGGTTCTGCCGCCACAGTTTCAGCCGGCTGTTCTGCATCGCCATCTTCTTCCAACCAGTCCGTGACGTTTGTATCTGCCGCTGCATAAGCTGCCGACGGCGTAAACCAGGCAAAAAGAGATAAGAAAAAGACGGCCATTAAGACATAAAAGATTTTTTTCTGGTTCAAACTCGATGTTCTCCTTGCTTCAAGCATTAGCGCAATTTAGAAATGCGGTCTGCTGTACTTAGAATGTCAGTGACGCGGACGCCGAAGTTTTCATCGATGACGACCACTTCTCCTACCGCAATCAATTTATTATTGATCAAAATGTCAACCGGCTCTCCCGCCAGCTTATCCAGTTCAATGATGGAACCGTGGGAAACACTCAGGATTTCTTTGACCATCCGTTTTGTACGCCCAAGTTCCACCGTCACTTGGAGCGGAATATCCAACAGCATGTTCAAATTATTCGGTTCAGATTGAACGGAGGCTGTTTCGTCAAAACTTGAAAACTGCACCGATTGGATAGTCAGTTCTTCGTTCGTCCGTCTTAGCTTGCTTGTCGACTGTGTTTGGTTGTTCGGTTCATATTGCATCTGCTGTGGCTCCTCTTCGTACGCTTCCTCTGCCTCGTTCGTTAAAATCCCCACTAATTGCTTCGCCAGCGGCACCGGGATGCAAAGATGGAAATCCGCTTGGTCTGTGGTGCCGATTTTCACTTGGAAGCCCGCTTCAACGAACCATTCTTCCTGGGTGAATTTTGACACCGGAAAATCTTTTTGCTTCTCCACAACGTCCATGCCGGACAATGAATAGGAAATTTCCTGTTCAAGCACCGCTTCCATGGACTGGGTCACTGAAGCAAACATCGCTGTGATCATTTCCTGGAGCATCTGAAACTGTTTTTCCATATCGACAGATTCAGTTTCTGCATCCATCGCTTTTGCCATCATGTGGACATCATTTTTATTGACTGAAAGAATTTGGATGCCTTTAGCGCTTCCCGTATATTCCCCAAGCACAACGAAGAAAGGAGCGGCAGTCGCCGATAGTAAATCGTCTTTTCGTTTAATGGAGATGGTAGGCGTGCTCACTTTCGCTTGTTCGTTGAACAGCGTGGAAAGCACTGTGGATGAACCGCCGAGTGAAACCGTCAGCAGTTCCGTTAAGGCTTCTTTTTCAACTTGCATTAATGTATTTGTGGACATCGGTTTTCCCTCCGCTCCTTGGCCAAGCAGGCCATTGATTTCATCTGGAGACAATTTCTCAGTTGTCATTCACTTCTTCTCCTTCTCCGTAAACCGCAGTGACTTGTACGGCTGTCCGGCCTTTTGAAACACCGGGCTGCGCAAAGAATTTCTGTTTTTCATCGACCATTACGACAACCGGATCGTCGTAAGCTTCGTCCAGCCGAATCACATCGCCGACTTTCAAGTTCAGGAAATCCCCGACTTCAATCATCGACTGCCCAAGAACAGCCCGGACTTCCATTTGGGTGTTCTGCACTTTCTTTTCAAGCGCAACTGCTTCATGGCTTTCGATTGCTTTTTTCTGATTGGCCAGCCAGTGGCGCGCTGATAATTTCGGCAAGACCTGTTCCAAGACGACATGCGGCAGGCAAATATTGAGCATGCCGTCGACATCGCCGATTTTCGCATGCAAGGAAACCAGAATTACGGTTTCATTTGGCGGGGAAGTGGTCAGAAATTGCGGATTCACTTCAATTTCCTTCAGTTCCGCATTTAATTTCACGACGGAAGACCAGGCTTCCTGGAAGCTGTTTAATGCATTGATGAAGACCCGTTCGATGACGCTCAATTCAATTTCAGTCAGATCACTCGGCTCCGGGGCAATATCGCCTTGGCCGCCAAGCATTCTGTCGAGCATGATATAAGTGACATCCGGAGAAAATTCCATCAGCATGCTGCCCTGGAGCGGCGCAGCTTTGAAAACGCCCAGCACCGATTTCTTCTGCACATTGCGGATGAATTCCTCATAAGAGAATTGTTCAACCGAAGTTACAGAAATCTGTACGTAGCTCCGCAATAAAGTCGATAAATACGAAGTCAAGAGCCGTGCATAGTTTTCGTGGATCCGCGTCAATGTCCGGATCTGGTCTTGCGAGAAGCGCAGCGCTTTTTTGAAATCGTAAGTCTGCACTTTCCGTTTTTTCATCTCCACTTTCGGCTGCGGCGCTTCTGCTTTAATGGTCGCAAGCAGCGCTTCAATGTTTTCATCCGTCAATAGATTTTCCACCGTTGTCCCTCCCTTCATTCATCCCAATTTGGATTTTGCAGACTTGGCAGAAGGTTGATCTTCTGATAGTAAGCCGTCACTTTGTCGATGACTTCATCCACGGATTCCAGCACATGGATTTTCTTGCCCGAAAGCATCGTCACCACGGTATCCGGAATCGTTTCGACCCGTTCGATGTAAATCGCATTCAGCGTAAACGGCGTCCGGTTCAATTTTGTCAATTTGATCATATCAGCAGCTGAGAAGGGGCATCCCCTCCCTCAGCCTGTCCCTCCCAAATTAGCGTTTCAAGTTAACGACTTCTTGAAGAATCTCGTCAGAAGTGGTGATGGTCCGTGAGTTTGCCTGGAATCCGCGCTGCGCCACGATCATTTCCGTAAACTCTTCCGTAAGGTCAACGTTTGACATTTCAAGCATGCCGGTGCCTAATTGTGTATTAGCATTTCCGACTGTCTGCACAGCAGTAGATCCGCCAGAAGCGTTTGTGATTTCATATAGCGAACCGCCGACTTTACTCAATCCTGAAGGATTTGGCGGATTAGAAATCCCGATGTTTGCGATCAAGGTTTCAGCGCCAGCTGCGGTTTTTGCATACACTTCACCTTGGCCGTTGATCGTGAATGAATCGTAAGTTTGCGGGTTGATAGTAATCGGCCCGTTCGTTCCGACTACTTGATAGCCTTGCGGGTTAACAAGTTGGCCCGTGCTGTTTAACACAAAGTTGCCGGCACGTGTCAAAAATCTGTTCGCTGCATTATCTGGATCTTGAACTACAAAATATCCATCTCCCATAATCGATAAATCCGTGCCAACACCCGTTGTCATGGAAGAGCCCGGTGTATGGATCGTATTGATCGCAGCCGTCATTGACCCCAACCCAACTTGCATCGGGTTCACGCCGCTGCCTGATAAGTTCTGGCTAAGCAAGTCCTGGAAGTTGATTGTGCTTTTCTTGTAGCCGATTGTGTTGACGTTAGCGATGTTGTTGCCGATCACGTCTAATTTTGTCTGGAAGCCTTTCATACCTGAAACACCTGAATACATTGAACGCAACATGTGATTTTCCCCTTTCGAGTACCGGCTGGATCAGACGGTCTCCTCTTCATTTTTTAGGTCCGTGGCTTGTTCGATGCGTTGGATGGAGCCGATTGGGAGTTTGGCGTCAAGATCTTGAAGTTCAAACACCACTTCGCCGTTTTTCATCGATACGGCTTTGATGATGCCTTCTCCTGATTTCACTTCTCCGTTTTCGGTTTGTTCATAAGAAACTTTCTTGCCGATCAGGTCGGCGTAATCGCTTAAGGACGAGTTTCCTTGCCCCCCGACGAATTTGGTCATTGTCGTGTTGAGGTTCGTCAATTGCTCGAGGCTGCTGAACTGCGCCATCTGGCCAATAAATTCGGTATCTTTCAACGGTTCCAGCGGGTTCTGGTTTTTCATCTGCGTGACCAGGATCCGCAGGAAGGCGTCTTTGCCAAGCGCATTGTTCGGTTCGCTTGCTTTTGTTGCCGCTGTTGTTTGGGTGCTGACTGAAGTTGAATTAGCTACATTCATGGAAACGCTCCTTTCTCCGGTTAGATTGTGTAGTCGACTTTCATCATTGAACCGTCCGGAGTAAAGCTGCGGCTTGCTGCGGCTACCACTTCCTCTTCAATTCGCTGATAACCGTTTTTGCCGTTCGGCGCTCCTTGCTTTTGCTGCTGGTTGAATCGCTGTTCCGGATGTGCCGTTTGCTGGCCGAATGATTGCTCTGAGCTTTGCTGCGTGATTTCAATGCGGTCGAGATTGACGCCTTGCTGAAGCATTGTATGGCGCAATTGGCTCAGCTGCATTTCAATCGCTTCTTTCGCCACTAAACTGCTCGTGAAAATCTGGGCGGCCACCTTGCCGTCAACAGTCGTCAGCCGGATATCCAAATGTCCGAGATGTTCCGGGAAAATGCTCACTTTGATCTGCGCGTTCTCACCAGTGCCGCTCAAACGCAGCGAACCGCGAAGAAGTCCGCTTAAATCTTCAACCACATTCGTCATGCGGACTGCCGGAGTCGCTTCAGCACGCGGTACGGGTTGAACGGCCTGGGCTTTCGAACTTTCTATTGGAGCTGCAGGGGCTTCTGGCTGCGGCGCCGCTTCCATTGCTACGCTCTCGACATCGAGCGCTTGGAGCATAGGGACCGTTTGAGCCGATCGCCCGGATTCAGCCAGCTGCGGCTTGGCTGTTTCTGCCACTGCTTCGCGCGCTTCAACTTCCAGATTTAATTGAGACAATTGTTTCATCACTTGCTCTATTTTTTCGGATTGCTGCGAAGCGGTCGCTTTCCCCGTCATCGCTTCTGCGTCTTCGAGTTCTTGTACCATTTGGGTCAACTGTTTCATTGCTTGTTCAAGTTGTTCAGGGTCTGCTGATAGATTTTCAGCTTCAACCCCCATAAATTCTCTAGGCATATCGAACTCTGTAATATCGTTATTCATCAGTTGCTGGAGTTTTTGTTGGATCTCCTGCAACAAAACCGATGTGGTTTGTTGGGCTCCTGCTGGTGCAGCGGAGACAACTTCTGGACTTGTCGGTTTTGCTTGGATCAAATTCTGTTCGTCCAGGTTGGTTTCAAGCTGTTTCACTTGAAGGGATAGAAGCTGCATGATGGCAGCCAGCATTTCTTGCTGCTCAGGAGACAAGTCCTCTGCGGGCAAATCCTGAAGAACCTTCAAGATTTCTTCCAGCTGCGCTTGGATTTCCGTCGTCAGTTCAGAGCCTGTTTCCGTTGTTTCGGCGGAAGCAGAAGCCAGAAGCTGAGAAAAAGTGCCAAGTTCTGCAGCCATTCCTTCGGTTTTCGTTTTAGAAGCTTTTGCGGTCTGGTTGACCGGTGGTTGAAAAGATACCTTCAAGGCGTCGATCGGATTCACCCTCTTTCAGCGATATTGGATTGGGATGTGCGGTAGAAACGCGTACTGGCCATTTCATCGAAGAAATTCTGCTCGATGATTTTATTTTGTTCATGGAACTGATCAGCTTTATGCTGTTTCAAATTGTCCCAAGTTTTTTCTTCTTGCGCTTTTTCCTGCAAATGATTCTGGGATCTGGACACATTATTCTGCAGCCGCTCCAGTTCACGGTTGGAAGAAAGCAATTGTTCTTGAAGCTGATGGATGTAATTGACGAGCATGCGAAGTTCGGAAATGTTGACGCCGTCTTCTTGCTTTTCTTTCTTCATATGCTCGGCTTCTGCAAGCTTTTGGTAAATGATTGCATTGCGTTCGTATCCTGCTTCTTGTTGTTTGATGGCATCGGCCATTTGGATTTGTGCAAACCCTTTTTCATTTCCTTTTAAATCAAGGATCTTTTGAAATCGAAAGTTGAATTGCGTCACGTTTTAACTCCTCCAAATTGTTCGGTTAACCGTTCAACACTTTCTTCCAGCTTGGCTTTTTCGTAGATATCCTGCTGCAGGAATTCACGGATCAGCGGATAGGAACGGATGGCATCATCTATTTCTTTATTGGCGCCGCTTTTGTAAGCGCCGATATTGATGAGGTCTTCAGAAGATTCATAGGCGGCAAGCAGGCGCTTGAATTCCACCGAAGCTTTGTTGTGTTCTTTTGTTGCCACTTCATGCATGACGCGGCTGACGCTCGACATGATATTGATCGCCGGGAACTGCCCTTTTTGTGCAATTTTCCGGTCGAGCACAATGTGGCCGTCGAGAATCCCGCGGACGGCATCGGCAATCGGTTCGTTCATGTCGTCGCCGTCAACGAGGACGGTATAGAAAGCGGTGATCGATCCTTTGCTTGAAGTTCCGGACCGTTCCAGCAGCTTCGGCAGCAGTGCAAATACTGAAGGCGTATAACCTTTGCTCGTTGGCGGCTCCCCTACGGCAAGGCCGACTTCGCGCTGCGCCATTGCAAAACGCGTGACCGAGTCCATCATCAGCATGACGTTTTTGCCTTGGTCCCGGAAATACTCTGCAATCGCCGTCGCAGTGAGCGCTCCTTTGATGCGCTGAAGCGGTGTCTGATCGGACGTCGCTGCGACGACAACGGATTTCTTCAAGCCTTCAGGGCCGAGGTCGCGTTCAATAAAATCCCGGACTTCGCGTCCCCGCTCGCCGATCAACGCAATGACGTTGATGTCCGCTTCGGTATTTCGTGCGATCATTCCGAGCAAGGTGCTTTTCCCGACGCCGCTTCCGGCAAATACGCCGATGCGCTGGCCTTGTCCGACTGTGAGCAAACCGTCAATGGCCCGGACACCGACTTCCAATGATTTTGTGATGCGCGGCCGCTTTAGCGGATTCGGCGGCATATTGTTCGTCGAGTATTTCGTCAATCCTGCCGGCAATGTGCTTTCATCGAGCGGTTTTCCCGTGCCGTCCAGGATTTTCCCGAGAATGGAAGGGCCCACTTTGATCTGCAGCGGAACTCCCGTTGCGACGACCAAACAGCCCGGGCCCACTTGTGAAAGGTCCTGAAGCGGCATCAATAAAATCTTATTCTCTTTAAAGCCGACCACTTCCGCTTCGATCGGCCGCTCGTAATGGTTTGGATAGAGAAGGCAAAGTTCACCGATTTTCGCATAGGGCCCTTTCGATTCAATCGTAAGTCCGATGACTTGAATCACTTTGCCGTGCTTTTTCACCGGTTCGATTTCTTCTAACAACTCCAGGTACTCATCTGTGCGTTGGTTCATGGTTTGTCTGCTCCTCACTGTAAGCGAGTAATTGGCGTTTGATTTCTTCGAGCTGCCCGCTGACTGTGACGTCATAAGAGCCGCTCGCTGTATGGATCATGCAGCCGCCTTTTGAAAGATTGGCGACCGGAATTAATTTTAATTCGGAATCTCCGCGAATATAGGTTTTAAGTTCGTCGAAGAAGGGTAATAGTACCGGGTAGTCTTCTAAAGCGACTTGCATCACGACATCTTCCGACTCTTCAAGATGCTTCAGTGCAAGCTGGACGATGTTCACCAATTGATCATCATGCTGTTTAAGTTCCTTTTTGAGAATTTTTTCAGCAATCCTGACACTCATTGATAACAGGAACGGTTCAGCCTGCTTAACGATTTTCGCTTTTTCTTCATAAGCTTGTTCGATCAATTCCTGCATATACAACCGTTTTTCCCGGTATTCTTCTTCGGCTTGAGCCATGCCGGCATCAAAGCCCGATTGAAAACCTTGCTCTGCCGCTTGTTCAGCTAACTGTTTCGCTTCGATTTCAGCTTGTTCGCGCTGCGAATCACGCCAGTTGGCCATTTCAAGCTGTGCTTGTTCCTGGTCAAGATGGAGTTGATTCCGCAAGTTTTCCTGCTGCACTTTCAGCGATTCAATTTCCTGCAATAAATTCTGTTTTTGTTGCACGGGGTCCAATTCTGGGACCTCTATTTGAAATGCCTTGTTTTCGATCTTTTTTGTTTGGATAATTTTCTTTTCCAGTTTGGAAGACGGATAGGATCGAATGATATTAGACAATCATTTCCTCCCCTTCTCCGCGGGCTACTGTAATTTCACCTTTTTCTTCTAAGCTGCGAACCAATGAAACAATGTTCGTTTGGGCATTTTCTACGTCTTTCAGCTTGATCGGGCCCATCGTGTCGATTTCTTCTTTGATGCTGTCTGCCCGGCGCGTCGAGATGTTGCGGTAGATGCCTTCTTTGACATCTTCGTTCGCCACTTTCAATGCATACACCAGATCGATATCCTGCACTTCGCGGATAATGCGCTGAATGGTGCGTGTATCGAGAAGCACAATGTCTTCAAAGACAAACATGCGTTTCTTGATTTCTTCGACCAATTCCGGAGATTCCATTTCGAGTTCGGTCAGAATCGCTTTTTCCGTCCCACGGTCCACTTTGCTCAATACTTTGACGATGGCTTCTACGCCGCCAGTCGACGTATAGTCTTGTGAACCCGTAGCTGAAAGCTTGCGTTCTAAAATCTGCTCCACTTGGTGGATCACTTCCGGAGAAGTGCTTTCCATCATCGCAATTCGTTTTGCCACTTCTGCTTGCTTAGCAGGCGGCAATTGCGAAAGAATTTGCGAAGCCTGTTTCGGATCCAAGTAAGATAGGACCAATGCGATTGTCTGTGCATGTTCATGCTGCAAAACCGTCAAGATCTGATTCGGATCTGCTTTTCTGGCGAAGCTGAACGGCTTCACTTCCAAACGGCTCGTCAAACGGCCGATGGTCTCCAACGCTTTATCTTTCCCCAGCGCTTTTTCCAGAATATCCCTCGCGTAATCCAATCCGCCTTCATTCATGAAATCCTGTCCTAGAATCATCCCGTAAAATTCATTGAGCACTTGTTCCGTCTGGCTGTTTTTCAACTGCCGCACATTTGAAATTTCCAACGTCAATTGGTCGATTTCCGCCTCCGTCAACTGTTTGAATATCTCAACAGATACTTCCGGCCCTAATCCCACCAGTAAAACGGCTACTTTCTGGACGCCGCTTAATCCTTTTGTCCGTTTAGACATGCGCCATTCTCCTATTCATCTGCCATCCATGAGCGCAGCAATTTCGCGAAATCTTCCGGGCGTTCTTTAGCCAGCTTCTCAATTGTCTTACGCTTCGGATTTGATTTTGAGCCCAGTTCCGACAAATCGATCTCTTCGATTTCGTTGATGCCGCCACCGTCGTCTAGACTCATCGGCTGTTCGAACATATCGAAATCAAGATCCACATCCTCATAGTCATCCACTTTTCTTCTGCGTTTCACTAACACGACGATCAAGACGATGATCAATAATCCCATCGCTCCGGCTATTCCTAACAGAACGCCATCCGGGATTTTGCTCCACCAGGAAGTGACCACCGGTGTTTCGACAATCGGTTCCGGCTTTCCTTGGAATTCTGTAGCAAATACGGAAATGCGGTCATCCAGATCCTCTTCGCTGACTTCCGTGCCGTTCATGCTAAGCGCTGTCGCTACTGTGTTTTTCAATAAATTGCTGATGTCATCGATGTTTTCCTGGGTTAAACTTGCTACGTTCTGTGGATTGGGAGGTTCAACTCCCACATTCACGGTCAAATCATCAATCACATAAGGGCTTGCTTCGATCTGCCGGTTGATGCGATTGACTTCCCGGTTGATGCGCTCCTCTGTTTTTTCAGATTCGCTCGTATTGCCTTCCCCCGCTGCCGGGTAGTTGGCAATTTCTGTGTCCCCGGTCCCCGTAGTGGCTTCGACCGCCGCACCTTCGCTTGAATACGATTCAACAATTCGTTCGACGCTTAAATCGATGCCTTCACCGGTTTCGGTATTGACCGGCTCCACCAAATTTTCTTCGCGCTTTTCTTTTGTAAAATCGACACTCGCCATAACTGATACAACCACTTTATCCTGCCCTAGCGTCATTCCAAGCATTTGCTGCAATTCACGCTGAATGTCTTTTTCAATATCTTTTTTAATTTCTCTTTGCTGCTGATAGACCGATAACGTGGTATTGATCTCGCCTTCTTCGACGGCCTCAAAAACTTGCCCGTTCTGGTTCATGATGACTACTTCTTCTGCCGGCAAGCTCGGTACACTTTTGCTGATCAAATGGTACAGCCCGTTGACTTGTCTCTGGTCTAATTGGAAGCCCGGATCTCCTTGAATGACAACCGAGGCGGTAGCCACCTGCTCATCTTCCGTAATCCAGATATTTTCTTTTGGCAGTGTAATCATGACATTGGCTTCCGTTACACCATCAATTTGCTTAATCAAATTCGCCAGCTCATTCTGCATGGCATCGCGTTCGACCACGTCAAAATGGCGGTCCGTCATTCCCAACCCCATATTTTCACTAAAAATACTGTAGTTGACGTTTCCGCTCTCTGGAATGCCGTCCGCCGCTAAACTTACTTTTAAGTTAGCGACTTGTTCTGCCGGAACGCTGATCGTTTTGCTGTCCGCCGAAACTTCGACGGGAATTCCCTGGCCTTCAATGGCGGCTTTGATTTCGCCTGCTTCTGAAGCCGACAGGTCCGAATACAGCACCGCGTAGTCGGTCTTGGAATTCATGAACACAAAAACGGAAATCAGCACAATTGTTGCAAAAAACGATCCTGCCACCGTCCACTTGATCGTCGGAGATAAATTGCCCCAGGATTCCTGGGCCTTGTTTTTATAACCGGTTAGTTTTTCTTTCATGAATCATACATCCCTCTTCTTTGCGCTAAGAATCATAATTGCATTCTCATCACTTCTTGGTAGGCTTCCACTACTTTGTTGCGAACCTGTACCGTCAGTTGCAAAGAAAGACTGGCTTTCTGGGCAGCGACCATGACTTGCGAAACATCCTCCACTTCGCCGGTTACGAGCTGCTGCGTCAATTTGTCGGATGTGTTTTGAAGCTTATTCACTTCTTCTAGTTGCTTTTTAAAAATTTCGCTAAAGCCTTCTGTTTTGTTTTCAGTTTGGGGTTTTGCGATTGATTGGTTTTGAATAATTGGGGTTTGGATCTGACTTATTTTTTCCATCATAGCCTCCATAACGATGTAATTATATAAGTTGAACTGAATAGCAATATTAAACGGATATTCCGCCAAACAGCTATGCTTTCCGCGGGCTCGCGCTAAGCTAACTCGGGCTGGAAGCCCGAGTGGATCTCCGCACTTCGCTAGTCCCGCAGGAGTCTCCGCTGTTTTGCTCCATATCAGAGTGTCTTTTAGCGCCGGCGCGTCCCCGGGCTGAGCGGAGCAATAAGACGAGTGTCCTTTTCGGCTTATTGCGTGAGCTAAGGAGCGCCAAGAACTTTTGGCGCCTCCTTTGCGACGAGCTTGCGCAGGAGCATTATCTTTGCACCGCCCAGAGCGACCGAAGCGATGTATAAAAGCTGATTCTTCAATTCAATTTATAAAGGGTTTATTTACCGATTTCCAATGCTTTCATGAACATGCTTTTTGAAGCATTCATGGCCGTAACATTCGCTTCATACGAGCGGGTCGCAGACATCAAGTCGACCATTTCTTTGATCGGGTCAACGTTCGGTGATTGGACATAGCCATTTTCATCCGCATCTGCATTGGTAGGATCGTAAGTCTGAACAAAAGGGGTTTGATCTTCTTCAATTTTGGAAACGGTGACGCCGGAGACTTGGGAGTTCCCCTTGCTCATTGCCGATTGAAGTTGTTGTTGAAAAGGCGAGATGCCGCTTTGGGACAATTGAACTGATTTGCGGCGGTAAGGAACCCATTCCCCGTTCACCAATTCCGCTCTCGTCGTATTTGCGTTTGCAATATTCGAAGACACGACATCCATCCGCAAACGGTTTGCCGTTAAACCTGAAGCACTAATGTTCAATCCGTTAAACAAGCTCATTTTACTTACCTACCTCCGTTAATAACAGTGCTTAAAGTGCTAAGTTTTCCACTGATTCGCTCTGTCAGTGCATTATAGTGTAGTTGGTTTTTCGCTAATTCCGCCATTTCATAGTCCATATCGACGTTATTGCCGTTTGGATTAAAAGCAGTGCCATTATTTTCCTTTATAATGGGCTGCATGCCGGCTAATCCAAACGGCTGGTTATTCATTCGGTTGCCCATCATTTTTTGGTTGGCTGCAGCGTTATTCAAAGCCGCTTGAAAATCTACTTGTTTGCTTTTGTAATTCGGGGTATCGACATTGGCGATATTCGCTGCATGAACTTTTTGTTTTAAAGCTGATACAGACAAGGCTTGTTCGAGTGATTGAAACGATTGAGGAAAAATATTCATCGTTCGGCTCCTTTTCTATTTATTAATTTTCATATAAAAATCCACCTCTAAGAAAAGGTGGATTTATAAAAAACCTACCATCTTTCGGCAACCCGGCTACCTTGTATCGAGGATATTTAGGCCCGTGGCTTTGCGTCCTTTTCTTTCGAGAAAGTTTGCCATTGTCGACATGATACGACTATTTTACTTTTTTGTCTCGATAATTAGTACCATTTTCAAAAAATTGTACCAAATTATAGTATCATGTTTTTTTATTTTTGTATATTTTTCACTCAAAATTTTTTTCGTACTATTTTTTCCATATTTGTGTATGTTTTTGCCCTATTTTTGTGGTATGCTAACGCGGTAATATTCTATCATTTATTTGCGAAAGGAAGAATCGCTTATGTTCCGTGGTTTGTATACAGCCACCTCAGGGATGCTTGCCCATAATCGGCAGCAGCAAATCCTGACAAATAATTTAGCGAACGCCAATACTCCGGGTTTTAAACAGGATCAAACCGTTTTACGTGCATTTCCGGAACAGTTGATCCAAGCGATGGAAGCCGGAAAAGTTTCAGCGAATGGCGTAAAAAGCCCATCCGTCCTGACTCCGATCGGCCAGATGAATACAGGCGTATATGCTCAAGAAGGAATCCCTTCTTTTGTCCAAGGCGCTTTAAAAGATACAGGCAACAGTACGGACTTTTCGCTCATGGATGAATTGCTTCCCTTGAATCCCGAAACCCAACAAAGAGGATCACTCGTTTTTGCGGTTCAAAGCGATAACGGACAAGTCCGCTATACGAAAAACGGCCAGTTTTCCGTTGGTACGGATGGGTTCTTGAAAACTGCAGACGGCAATAACGTCCTTGGTCAAAACATGCAGCCGATTCCCGTCGGCTCGACAGATTTTACCGTAGCCGACAATGGCCAGATTACTTTGGCAAATGGAGACGCGACCAGCAGCTTATGGATTGGCTACACAGAAAATCCGAAGCAATTCGTGAAAGAAGGCCATGATTTATTCCGCTGGGAAGGGGCTCCGAATGCCGCTCCGCAGAATGTGGAAGCTGTCGCTTTGCTGAATAATTCCGGATCGTTCGTCAAGCAAGGGTTTATCGAGCAGTCGAATGTTGACCTTACCCAGACGATGACCGAGATGATGGCCACCTACCGCGGCTTCGAAACAAATCAAAAAGTGCTGCAGGCTTATGACCGCAGCATGGAAAAAGCAGTCAATGAAATTGGCCGCGTTTAATCTGGAGGTCCTTAACCGATGAACATTCAAATGAATTCCGCTGCTACTTCCATGCGCGAACTTCAGAAAAAAGTCGACGTGATCGCGAATAATATTTCCAACGTCAACACGAACGGCTACAAACGCCAAGAAGCGAATTTCTCGGATACGCTTGTCCAGTCGATTAATCGGCAAGCAGGCGCTGACAATGAAATCGGCCGGGTAACGCCGAACGGTTTGCGTGTCGGCTCTGGCGTCCGCGTGACGCAAACGAGCCTGCGCAATGAGCAAGGATCGATCCAGCAAACGGACCGCCCGCTCGATTTCAGCATCCAAGGCGATTCCGCTTTTTTCCGAGTGGCTTCTGAAGGCAAAACGTTCTACACGAAAGACGGCTCTTTCCAAGTTCAGCCAGTATTGAACTCCAACCAAGTGAACTTGGTGACGTCAAACGGCGACGCCGTACTCGACAGCAACAACAACCCGATCTCCTTCGATAACGATTTTGCATCGATCAAAGCGGATCAAAACGGTACGTTGCAAATAACCTATAAAGACGCTGGCAAACAGCCGACGCAAATCCAATTGAGCATCGCAGACATCAACCGCCCGAACCTGCTGGAGAAAGTCGGCGGCAACCGCTACCAGCTGCCGGGCACAGAAGCGGAGCAGCTAGCGAATGGCACGTTGCAAATTGTTGACCTTCGCCAACAGAACAATAAAAACTTCCGCATCAACCAAGGCTCGCTTGAAACGTCGAACGTGGATTTGACGGAAGAGATGACTGAACTCATTGCCACACAGCGCTTGATTCAGTCGCAAGGCAAAGCAATTTCGTTTGCTGATGACATGATGGGGCTTGTGAATACGATTCGGGGATAAATTTTGAAGCAACTGTTTCCAGCAGCTGCTTCTTTTTTTATGGGAAGTCGGGGTGATTTCGTGAGTGTTGGGGGTGATTTCGAACGGGATTGGGGTGATTTCAGCTCGCCCAGGGGTGATTTCGGAGCACCAACAGGTGATTTCGCTGAAAACCCAACTCTGAATGCCATAAAAAACTTAACGAAAAAATTACAAAACAAAAAAGCTGGATCCCAGAACGGGATCCAGCTTTTTTTATTATCTCAAGAAATCCATCAATGTCGGCTGAATGATTTTAGCGGAAGAGGCAAGGCTTGCCTGGTAGACGCTTTCCTCGCTCTTCAAGCGGATCATCGCTTCTGCATAGTCGACATCTTCAATGCTCGAAAGCATTTTTTTCAGCTGCAAGTTGTTGTCGAGCATGCGATTTTCAAATGCTTCCACTCGGTTTGCGCGGGCTCCGATTTCGGATTGGACGCTCAATAACTGATTGAACCCTGCATCGAACTCATCCAGCTTTACTTCTTGGCCGTTGCTGATGCTGTCTGCCCAATCCTTCACCGATTGGATCAGCTGATTATCAGGACCAAACAACGCTTCTTTTGATACACTGCCTTTGATTGTGATGCCGCTGCTGATGGTGAATTCTCTCTCGCCACCTGCAGCTGCCGCGAATAAATCCTGGCCGTTCACTTTCGCTTTGGAAAATTCTTCAAGCTGGTTCGCCAGCTCTTTGATTTCCGCCGCAATCGTGGCCCGGTCTTCCGGCGCCAATGTGCCGTTGTTGCCATTAACCGTCAATTCACGTACACGCTGCATCACGTCGGTCATTTTGCCGATTGTTTGGTCGGTTTCATCCAGCCACAAGTTGGTTTCGTTTATATTTTTTTCATATTGGCCGTTTGCGGCAAGCGAGCTTTTCAGGCTCATTGCCTGGCTGACGCCATTCGGGTTGTCCGATGGACGCTCAAGCATTTTGCCGGATGCCACTTGGCTATTCGTTTTTTCGAAGCGGCTCAAATTCTGGTTCATGTTGCGGACCGAATTTTGATGCAGCATTTGTTGCGTGACTCTCATCACAATCTACCTCCGTTGCTGAAAACGTTAATTCGCCATGCGGTTAATGATGGTGTCGAGCATTTCATCCGTCGTTGTGATAAAGCGGGCAGCTGCACTGTATGCGTGCTGGAACATGATCAAGTTCGCCATTTCCTCGTCGATGGAAACGCCAACGATCGATTGGCGGCGGTTGTCGGTTGCGAGCAGTGCCGACTCGTGGTTCGCTACCGTGTTCATCGCGGTCTGGCTTTGTGCGCCGAGCTTGCTGACGAGGGCACGGAAATCTTTTTGAGCTTCTCCCAAATTAGCTGTTGGGGTAATGGACAAATCTGCATTCTTATTCAACGCAAGTCCGGAAATAAAATCAGCGGCTGCAGAGGATGCAAATAAATCCCCATTCCCTTCTGCAAATTTCTTCACGGTGCTGTTCAGGTCTGTTTGGTATTCTTTCACCGTCTCCAACGATTTCTGAATCCCCGCTAACTTCCCGCCAGGCACATCTGCTCCCGCTTTCAGCGTCAATCCGCCGTCCGCGTCTGTATCAAAGACATCCGGCAGCTCAACTTCCGCGGTCCCGTCTTTCAGATCCTTCACCGTCACCGGCACAATCTCCGAAAGCTTGCCGATCAATACATCCCGCTTGTCCTGCAAGTCGTTCGACAAGCTGCCGTTCTTTTTGATGCTGTCGTTCAATTCGCCGATCTGCTTCATCAAGCTGCCCGCTTCTTCTAAAGCCGCGGTTTGCTGGGATTCAAGATCCGCCGTAATGTTCCCGATCGATTTATTCATCGCCTGCGCCGTTTCAACAAACGCTTCCGCACGTTCTTTCAAGACGGCTTGAGCCGATGCGTCGCTCGGGTTGTTCTGTACATTCTGCCAAGCGGCATTCAGCTCATCCATCGCGGCGTTCAGGCCGGTCGTGCTCGGTTCGTTGATGGCGACTTCTAGGCGGCCAAGTGTTTCTTGCCGCACGGTCCATTCGCCAAGCGTTGATGATTGATCGCGGTATTGCGCATCCAGAAAGCGGTCTCTTACACGGATGATCGAGTCAACTTGAGCTCCGGTTCCAAGCTGGCTGGTTTGGCCATTTGTCCAGATATCCAATGACGGCGTCGAGCTGGAGTTCACTTTTTGGCGTGAATAGCCTTCTGTGTTGGCGTTGGCGATATTGTGGCCCGTTGTGGTGATATTCGTTTGGGCGACATTTAAGCCGCGCTTTCCTAGCTCTAGTCCATGAAATGTTGAAACCATGTAATTCCCTGCTTTCTGGCACGTTTACGCTTTTGTATCGAAAAAGCCGCGGTTGCCGGTTTGTGATGTTGGTTGGCCCATTGGCGATTGGTAATTGAAGTTTTGCTGTTTCGTTTTCGTGACTTGATCGATCATGTGCTGCACAAAGCTCATGGAATCAATCAATAATCGTTCGTTGATTTTATTCTTCGCTTGCAGTTCGCCTAGCAACTCCTGCAACGTGCCGATCTGTGTCTGCAATCGCTTTTTCATGATTTCGTCGGGAAGCTGTGCCACGAACTCGCTGAACGTCAGGTCCGGATGTTCTTGCCGGAGTTCTGCCGCCAGTTGTTCCCGCTCATTTTCAGCCTGGTTCAGCTGTTTCACGAGCTTCGCTTCCTCTTTTACCAATCCATTCAGCTCATCGACTTTGCGCTCGATCAAAACAACCCGTTTCTGTTCCGCAAAGTCCAGGAGCTGCTTCTGGATGCCGATCAATTCTTCCAGCGTCGCGGATAATGTGGTAAGCATTCGACACCCTCCTCTTTAAAGCAGCGTTCTATTTGTCATACCAGAAATCAAAGACGCTTTCGGCCACTTTTGAACTATTGACCTCGTATTCGCCTGATTGGATCTGGAGTTTCAACGCATTGATTTTTTCTTGTCTGTCCATGTCTACTCCTGCATTCTTCTCAAACATTTCTTTCGCCCGGTTTGAGATCTGCACTTCGTCTTCCTTCTGGATCGGCTTAGACCGCTCCACCGGCGAGACCTGCATTTGTTTTTGATAAGATTGAATAAAGGAAGAACCAGTTGTTTTATCGATATTCATTCCTTCACCGCCCTGTTCGTTTATTTGTCCTGCTTGACCTGCCAGTACTTCCCGGCCCGTTGCTGCGGCTTGCGGATTTCATCTGCAAGTTGGTCCCGCTTCAAGGTCCGATTGACTTCCTCCGAAAACTGGTCGTAGCAGGAGTCACACAGCACTTGCCTTTTAATCACTGTACCACAATGCGCACACGGGTAACCCAAGTTCGGGAAATCCTCCCCGTAAATGCGCCCTTCGCGAATAAAATCGGCAATGCGCTTTTCAGAGACCTCCGTTGCTTCGCTCAGCTCTTCGAGTGTCGCCTCGCGGTTCGCTTCGTCTTTTATAAAGGCATCGACTTTCTTGAAATCCGCCTCGATTTCCTTATAGCAATCCAAGCAGAAATCCGTGTAGGATTTCAAATAAAGCCGGCCGCATAGTACACAATTTTCCAATTGGTTTGAGTGCACATCCATCACCTGGTGCTTTCTATTATTTATATCGGCATCACTGCCAAAATGTTTAGTCCAAATTTAATTTTATTGCAATTTAAATTCAGTCACAAGCACGCGCTCCACTTTGCCTTCGGTGATGGTTTCGCTCAACTTCGTTTTCAATTGCTCTTCCAGCATCGCGATGCCTTCTTTGCCGACCAATTCTTCTTTCGTGAATCCGGCTACAGTTGAAATGATCGCTGCCCGCACTTCAGCTGTACGCTTTTCCGTCGCTTCTTTCGCTTTCTTGCTGTTCAGCTGGATATTGAACTGGACTACCGCATAGTTCTCGCCAGTCGCAAGGTTCGTTGTGATGATGTCCGTATCGATGCTCATTTCCGCCAGTTCTTCAGCCGATAGCTTTTTCTCGCTCTCTGCTTCAGCAGCCGGGCTCTTCAAATAATACATCGCACCTCCGCCAAGGACCACGACCGCAATCAATAAAATAACCAACACTTTCATCTTCCCCATGGTGCACCTCTATCTCGTTAAATTTCTTCGCCGTACGGAGAAATCAATACTTCCACGCGGCGGTTCTCTGCCCGGCCTTCCGGCGTATCGTTCGATGTGATCGGCCGGTATTCGCCGTAGCCCGTCGCACTGAATGTCCGCGGATCGAGCTTGTCGTTTTCCAGCAGAACTTTCATGAAATTGATAGCGCGTTCCGAACTGAGCTCCCAGTTGGACGGATAATCGTCCGTTTGAACCGGCACGTTGTCGGTATGGCCTTCAATATAAATATTCCGCGGCAAATCGGTGATCAACAGTTCGGCGATTTCAGCCGCCATTTTCTCAGCGGTTTCAGTAATTTCAGCGCTTCCGGAAGGATATAAGACGCCTTCTTTGATCGTTAAAAGCAGGCCTTTCCCGGTCAATTCCGTTTCTAACCGGTTCGACAGCCCTTTTTCTTTGATATACGCTTCAATCTTTTCGCGCACTTCTCCGAGTTCTTTGAAATCCTGTTCCAACGAAATTTCTTCTGCCGTTTTCGGCGATTCGTCGTCTCCCGGTTCATCTTCCCCGAGATCCGCCAGTTTCGACGTCGCATCCGGCGTTTCCACCGGCGCCTGGTTTTCCAGGATGCCCGTGCCGCCTTGCAATTCTTTATTGAATGACTGCGAGATTTCCTGGAACTTCTGCGAGTTCACTTCACTCGCAGCGAACAGCACGATGAACAGCGCGAGGAGCAGCGTCAAAATATCGGCGTAGGGGATCAACCACGACTCATCGACATGATCTTCATGCTTTTTCTTACGCTTCAACCTGGCCACCCACTTTTTCCGGTTCTTTCAACACGCGGTCTTTCGCCGGCAAGTACGTCAATAATTTCTCTTCTACGGTGCGGACCGGTAAGCCTTCCTGCACGGCAAGCAAGCCTTCCAGCATGATCATTTTCATCTTCGCTTCCTGTTCGGATTTGCGTTTCAGCTTATTCGCAAATGGATGCCATAAGACGTAGCCTGTGAAAATCCCGAACAGCGTCGCAATAAATGCCGCTGAAATCGATTTCCCAAGAAGGGCGATATCATCCAAGTGGCCTAGCGCCGAAACCAGTCCGATAACCGCTCCCAACACCCCGAGTGTCGGTGCATATGTTCCGGCTTGCGAGAAAATCTTCGCGCCCACTTCATGGCGTTCTTCCATTGCCGCAATTTCCTCTTCCATCAGGCTTCGGATGTATTCCTGCGGCTGGCCGTCAACGACCATTTTCAAGCCGCGCTGCAAAAACGGATCTTCCACTTCTTCTGCGCGCTCTTCCAGAGCGAGCAAGCCTTCTTTTCGCGCAAGCAATGCCCATTCCGTGAATGTCGGAATCATTTCTTTGATCGGAATGATTTTCGGGCCGCCGAACAGTACTTTGAACAGTCCTGGCACGTTTTTCAATTCTTCCATCGGGAACGCGACCATCACCGCGGCAATCGTTCCGCCGAAGATGATGACCAGCGCTGCCGGATTATATAAAGCGACCGGGTCTGATCCTTTGAGGATCATCCCGCCGACCAATACGACCAACCCAAGTATTACGCCTATCCATGATGTTTTATCCACACCAAAAACCTCATTTCACTCTTTCAGGATCTGTTTTCTAACTCGCTCCGGCGCTTTGGGGATGCCTCCCGCAATAAGCCAGGCCGCTTCGCTTACCCGTCTTATTGCTTCGGTTACCCCGTGGACGCGCCGTCGCTTTTTGAGTTGTTCTATTTTTTCTATTTCCACATGAACTTTAGCCGTTCTTCACAAGCCCCATGACTTGTTTCCATGTGTCGCGAAGCTCCACCATCAAGCCTTCGACTTCTTCTAAAATCGCCAAATCGTTTTTCGTATTCGCTTCAATTAGGCGCGTGTACATGTATTCATATAATTGTTCCATATTCTTCGATATCTCAGCGTCCGGATCCAAGGTTACGCGCAGTTCCTGCGTGATGTTCTGCGCTTTGATGATGTTCGTGTTTTTTTCCTGAAAATTGTTCTCCGCCATCGCCTTTTTTGCGAGCTTCATGAACTTCAAACTGCCGTTGTAAAGCATCAGGGTCAATTCCTGCGGAGATGCCGTCATCACCGAGTTTTGCTGATACGCCTGATAAGGATTAATCGTTGCCATCGTATTTCCCCCTCTTACTTCCGTATATCTAAAAACGTCCCGTCCGCTGGCGTGCTTTGGTAAGCGCCGCGGTATTTCTTCGACATCTGTTTCGTTTGGTTGATGCGGTTCATCTGGTTTGTGAATGCTTGGTGCAGGCTGTTCATGAGCGGATTCAACTCGCGCTCCGCTTCCTGTAAGCTCTTCACCATTTCTTTGCCTTCAACGGACCAATTGAATTCCGCTCCGTTTTTTGAAACTTCCATGCGGTCAATCACTTCTTGCCGCCTGTCGAATAAAATCTGGACTTCCACCAAGTCTTCCGTCTGGTTATCTTCCATTTTCGAACCGATCGTTTTCGCTTTTGCGAGGATCGCTTCCGTCAATTCCAGAAGCTCCTGCAAATTTTCATACTGGTTATCCATTTACATCAATCCTAAACTTTGTGAAATCCAAGCGCTTTGTGAATTCGCTTGGCTGATCGCTTTTTCCATCGCCGTGAACTGCTTCCAGTAGCGGTCTTCGATTTTCTCTAAGCGCGTCTGCCAGCGGCTGATCTCTTCGTCCATTTGCTTGATATACTTCGTAATTTGGCTGTTGTCCACCAGGCTTGTCGGGCTGCCCGCTTTATCGCTCAGTTTTTTCACGACGTTGTTCAAGCTTTCGTAAACGCGTCCGCCGACACCGACATTCGTACCATTCACGGTATTTGTGAATAATGCCATTACTTGGTCCGGCTTATCCGTTAATACTTTTTTCAATTTATCTTCATCGATGAAAAGCTTGCCGCCTTCAGACCAAGTACCTGTACTAATACCGATTTGCGAAAGCATATTGATTCCGCCTGTAGGCATTCCAGCGACCGGGTTGGTAAAGGACTGCCGCAGTTCCTGAATGGCACTTCTCAAAATCGGATCATTCCGAAGCAAGCCGCTGCGCGCTTTCTCTTCCCATAACTCGATTTCGTTGTCCGTCATCCCTTTTTTCTGTTCTGCAGAAAGCGGCTGAAAATCCGGATAGCGTTTTTCGACTAGCTGCTTCTCGATTTCTTTGATGGTTTCATTGTACTTATCAATGAAGCCTTTGATTTTATCAAAGGTTTTCGTT
The DNA here is from genome assembly GCF_022819085.1 of Planococcus ruber. Classification (GTDB taxonomy): domain Bacteria; phylum Bacillota; class Bacilli; order Bacillales_A; family Planococcaceae; genus Planococcus; species Planococcus ruber. The sequence goes on from NZ_JALHAG010000011.1 coordinate 367,164, forward strand.
GGATCTGCTTGGACGGTGATTGTCGTTTCACCTGTCTGTGTAAAATTCAGAGTAAGACCGTTAATTGTTGTCTTATTGGATGTCAGATTTTCAACTTTTATCCCGTCAAATTCAATCGAAGCGTTCGTTGCAGCTTTCATGAATGAATCAGGAGCTGCATCAGCTGTATTAAAGCTGCTGGCGTCCCCATTCATCACTTGCCTCGCCAGTTCCGGCGTACTAAAGTCCATTGTGAAATTCTGGTTCGCTCCCATCCCTTTCGTAGAGATGAAGAAGCTTGAAGTTGTATTATCAAAACTCATTCGAAGTTCTGGAATCTTTCCAGCCGTTTCATCCTGAACTTTTTTCGCTATTTGTTCGTACGTGTCGGTTGCTTCAATGTCTATAGGAATATCAATTGCGCCCGTTCCATTTCCTTTTATGGTGATACTTCCAGCAACACCGATAGCATCTGTCGATTTTGCTGCAACAGCTGTGTTTGTGAAACTTTTAATCGGCGCTGCTGAATTAATCTTTGCACCAGCAGCAAGGCTAACTACATCCACCTTATAAGAGCCGCTGACAGACATCGCAGTAGTTTCCGGAGTCACACTTTTACCTGAAACTGTCGAGCTATATGAATTGAATGAACCTTGAAAGCGCATATCACTCGCTACCGTCCGCAAATTCGATAGCGATAAGTTTACATCACGGTAAGCATCTTTCTGCCATTCCGTAAACGTTTTTTGCTGCGTTAATTTATCCTGCGGCAATTTTTGTGCTGCCATCATTTCTTTTACTAAGGAATCTGTGTCGATTCCCGATGCTAATCCGCCAATACGCATGAGGCTCACTCCTTACAATTTTTCATCTACTAGCAATCCTGCGAATTCGGCCATCGAGGCATACATATCGAGGAATTTCTTATTCGGGATTTCTTTGATCACTTCGTCGGTGATCGTATCGATGACTTGAATATAATACTCGCCCAGTTCGTCATGAAATTGGAATTTAACCGATGTGTTCGTCGGCTCAAGGAAGTCATTCATGCCTTCCACTTTCTCGATGAGCTTTTCTTTTGTAACGTTCGCCGTTTTTTCGGCTTCAAATTCCACTGTTTTTTCTTTTGAATGAACAGCGGGTACAACTGCTGCTTCAGGCGTCTTCACCGGAATATAAACTACAGGCGGCTGCTTCACTTCCATGGTCAACTCTCCCTTACCGTTCAATTAGCGGTTTGGTCGAGTCCCAAATACGAGCTCGAACCGTCACCTATCTATAGTAGTTATCGGCAAACGAAATCATTTTTTAACGGATTTCCGCAAAAAAATAAAACCGATTCACGGAGGAACCGGCCTTATCTCATGCTAAGTTATTAAATTGCTTGCTGACGCCTTGCGTCCAGTGGTTGTTGAGTCCAGTTGGATCGTTTGCTGCACCGACTGGAGCGTATTTTGCGCCAATGGCTGCGATGGTGTCTTTTCCTTGATTTAAGTAATTCTTACGTAAGTTGCGCGCCATGTCGAAGATACTGTCTTCGATCGAGTCGTAGCTGCGAAGGCCGTTCTTACCCATCATGCCGGCAACATTATTTTTCTGGTTGACAGCGTTCGAAGATCCGTTGCCGGTTTCATGAATCGCAATTGCCGAAAGAAGGTTTGGATTGATGTCGTATTTCTTCCCGGCATTAATGAAATGGTTCGCCGCACCGCTGAGTTTTCCATCAAGTGTATTCTCGAGCTTGATGAACTGCACAGGTTTGAAACCAAAGTCGCTCGTATCCTGCGGGCTTGTCGGGACGGCTCGTGTGTCGATTGCTTGTGATGCCGGAGCGGTTTCTGTCTCGAGTGGTTTGATCGTTACCTGAATCGGCGTGAACGAGCCCGTTGTTTGAGACAGCAATTTCGTCGGCATTTGCATCGTCTGCTCTGAAGCCGGCTGCATATTCTGCATCGCTGCATTCAAGATCATCATGAATAGCGAATTATCGTTCGGCATGCCGCCCATCGGCGCTGCCGCATTTGTTTGATTTATCGAAGGCGCTGCTTGCGCCATAGAAGCCATAGTCATGTAATAAAACCAATTTGAAGAAACTGGACCGGTCATTTCGAGGGTTCCCACCTTTTGCTTAAATGAATGCAGGTTTATTGTATCAGATATGGAAGGAAAAAAGAATAGGATAATTGTGGCAATAATAAAAAATTGTCAGGAGAAATTAAACTTGTCCAGATTTTACTTAGTGAAAGATAACCTCTTATACTAGAAAAAACGGAGTGTTTTAGGAGGCGGCGGAAATGCACGATTTACTTTGTGGAAAGTTACTTGGTGACGGTTGCCTTACAAAGCAAGGAACAAGAAAACCGAGATTCCAGTTTACTCATTGTAAAAATGATAAAGGCTGGATCGAGTATTGCTATGAACAGCTTTCAGACTCTCTTCCATTAAACCTTCCTAAATACAGAAAAATCATAGATACAAGAATGACGGCAGGATTCACAGAAAGTTATATTGTCCAATCCCGTACTTCAGATGAACTTAGTAAGTTATACGAAATTTGGTACCCTCACGGAAAAAAAGTGCTGCCTTTCTCTTATATTGAGAAACATTTCAATGAAAAAACATTTGCTTGGTGGTATCAAGATGACGGCCATTTAAAACAAAAGAATGGCATTGTGAAAAAAGTTATCTTTTCAACTGATAGCTTTACATCTTTAGAGAACCAATTTCTCATCGACTTTCTTCAAAAGAAGTATCATCTTAGCTTTTCAATCGATGCTCAAAACCGGCTTATCTTGTATGACCAATTTCAAATTCTCTATTTCTTAAAGTTAGTCGGTCCTTATATACACGAATCTATGAACAGAAAAAGGCAAAATTTAAATGGATCTAAAGAAATTGCAGAACGCTCCACAATCTACTTGCCTACCGATTTCGTTGTTAAAAATCCTACTGATGAAATAAACAATCAGTATAAAAAATTGCCCTTGTTAATGGCGCTTTCTGAAAATCATACCGAATTTTTCAAAGAGAATATTTCGGTCCAAAATGAAACAATTATTACTAAGTCCTATCAGATAAAAATTAAAGAAGATTATAAAGATTTTCTAGTAAGATTAAAGTGTAAGACCGGATTAACTATTAGCCAAATAACCGCATATTGCTTCCGTTTATAAATTCAAAAGATATTATACTCCCTCCTAATGAAAATTAATGTTCCGCTGAGCTTCAAGAACGTTGTATTCAATTTGTAAATCTTTTAGTTGGCCGTTCAACTTTTCTACTTCTTCTATTGAAAGATCATTTCCAGCAGCATATTCCGCTAAGCTTTTCATCACTTGTAGAATTCCGTCCATTTCTTCTAAAATCTTGATTTGCTCTTTTGTCCATTGAAGTTGCTGCTCCAAAATTTCTTTTTGTTCTTTCATTACTTAAATCTCCTTTCAGTGAAATCTAAGTAATATGAGCAGTCATGAAAGTCTCTACAACTGCTCATATTATTAAAATCTATCCTTTCAGATCAATCGATCCACCAAGATGTGGCTGAACAGATTGCTCCAGCATCTTAATGACACTCTCGCCATTCGATTCTACTTGGTCCATTGATTTCTTCATAACTGAAATACTCGCTTCTTGTCTTACATTAATCTGGCTCAATGCCATTGATAGAGCTGAGATGTCCATGTGAAATCCTCCTTATAGAAAAAGGAGCCTATTTCTAGGCTCCCAATTTTTCTTGAAATTAACGTAGCAATTGCAATACTTGCTGAGGAGCCTGGTTGGCTTGAGCCAACATTGCTTGTGATGCTTGTGCAAGAATCGAATTCTTCGTTTGGTTCATCATTTCTTTCGCCATCGTGCGAACATTTACTTTCATAAATGACTAGACTATATCTTCACCCTCTAAGTTAGTAGGGGCCGGGCACTTCGGATTACCAGTGCTGATGTACACTGTGTCACCTACGGATTTCATCACCATAGCTCTCGCCTTAGATGGTCTATCCTAGTCGTTGAACCTTCTCCACTCTTTCGAGACAGGAGCTTGGCTGCTGATTGCCCAATCTTTTATTTTTTCGAACCGTCACGTTTGCCGTTTCCAGCTGCGTTGTGGCAATAAAAGCTATAAGGGGTTTCCAGCAATTCACCCGGTCGTAATCTCTGGCTGTTACCGGCCAGGACGACTGTACCTCTGCTCGCTTACGCGGCTTCGGCATAATCAACGTCGCGGATACGTGATTCCGCTGCTGTTAGGTTTTCACTAGATGTTGCTAAGTTATTGATTGTGTGTTCTAGTCTGTTTTGAGTTGCTCCAAGTTTTGCTCTTTGAGCAGAAACAGTGTTGATAGCATCAGCAATCTTGTCAATTGAAGCAGTAGCACCACTTTGGCTTGAAACATCAAGGCTGCCTACGCCTAAAGAGGATGCACTCATACTCGAGATATCAACAGAAACCTTTTGCTGCGAATCAGTTGTATCACCAACTTGTAATTGTAATGAGCCACCTGCTCCGCCTGTTCCAGAAACAGTTTTTCCAGTAGTATCATCAAAGAAATTACCGAGATCTGTTGCTAGATTTGCTGCCGTTGCATCAGCATCTGTAGCTGTAAATTCAATTCTTCCTAATCCAACTGATGTAAGATCAATAACCCCTTGCTTACCAGTTGCAGCTGTAAATGCTCCGCCAGTTTCTTTATCTGTTAAAACATCTGAAATATCCACAACTTTAGTTGTTGCATTTCCATCTGTATCCGTTGATGTAAATTTCATTTCAGAACCACTAACAACTGCTGATGTAATTATATCCGTAGCTTTCGCATCAACTCCAGTTATAGAAGTGACCGCAGCTTTCGCAGTAGATGCAATGTCTAAAGTTTTATCAAATCCTACAATGCTTGTTGCTCCAGCACCAATAGAACCATCTAAAAGCTTTTTGCCATTGAAGTTAGTAGTAGAAGAAATTCGATCTAATTCTTCATTTAATTTGTCTACTTCTGCTTGAATAGCTTTTCTGTCAACATTGTCATCTAATGTACCATTGGCAGATTGAGTTGCAAGTTCTTTCATTCTTTGAAGAATTTCAGTTGTTTCGTTCAAAGCACCTTCAGCTGTTTGAATTAATGAAATACCGTCTTGCGCATTCCGTGATGCCTGGTCCAGACCACGAATTTGTGCACGCATTTTTTCAGAGATTGCTAAACCGCCAGCATCATCACTCGCATGGTTAATGCGCATGCCTGAAGATAGTTTCTCCATGCTGCTTGCTTGTGCATTACTTGCTGCACCCATTTGACGGTGCGTGTTTAAAGCTGTGATATTGTGATTAATAATCATTTTGTATTACCTCCGTGTAATGTTTTTTGTTTTTTTATAAGCGTCCAAATCCGTTTGGACTGCCTTACAGTATTTATATCGGAGGGCGTTTTGAAATGTTTAGCGTTTTTTAAAAGTTTTTTATAAAGTTTTTCCAATTTCTTTTCTTCCATAGAAAAAGCCTGCATCTCTGCAGGCTCTCTCTCACTTCTTCAACTTCAAAAAATCACTGATGTTGATCACTTTCGATGCCGCTTGCTTGTTTTCTTCCTGAATCTCCAAATACACTTCTTTCCGGTGGATGGTGATGTGCTTCGGCGCGTTAATGCCGAGCCGGACCATGTCCCCTTCAATGGCCGTGACCGTGATTTCGATGTTGTCGTCGACGACAATCGTTTCGCCTTTTTTTCTGCCGAGTACGAGCATCGCCTACACCTGCCCTTGTTCCGTCTGGAATAAACGCTGTTTGATCTCGTAGGTTTTGTTGTCCAAGACGATTTGCATGCCGAGTTTTTTCCGATTGTTGATGACGATCGGCGCTTTCAAGTTCGTCGTCGCGTCTTTCATGTCGCCAGTAACGGAAACGGTCGCAAGGACGATGGCGTCTGCCGGTTCTTCCAGTTCCAGTCGCTCCACCAATTGCTCCGCGAGCTTGATGTCGTAGTCGGGGAAAAACGAAAACGGATCGACGAGGAAAAAGCTGAGTTCTGCCGAGTCGATCGACTGAAGGAAAAAGAATGGCGATTCGCTGCTTTCGTCGGCCGGCAGCAACACGTATTTTTTCATTTCTTCAAAGCCGGGAATTCCTTTTGCAAATGTCAGGACGCGGTCGTCCGGAAGTTCAATTTCGCCGAATTGGCTTGTCTGGATTTTCATGATGGGCCCCTTTCCGCCTGTTCACTTCTCTACTATAAAAAGTTTCTCTTATTAGCTTAACCGATATTTTGGAAGCTTCAAGACATACCTTAAGACCTAAACTGTTACATCTTAATAAAACCTTTACATTTTTCTGCTCAAAACTAGTGAAAAAAGACTAGTCATGTGCTATCTTAAGGAAACGATGCACCTAGAGGATAGGAAATTCGCTTTACCTAAATGAACAGTATCCCGTTTATTCTCTTAATTGTATCATGAATCCTTTATTTTACATTTTCTATCCTACATCTAGAAAGAGTTGTTTACTAATGGACCCTATTTCATTCACGTATAACTGGCCGCTTGTTATTCTTTCCATAGTCGTCGCGATGTTCGCGGCATTCGTCGCACTCGATATCAGCAGCCGCCTCGCGATTTCAAAGCAAGGCTTGAAGAGGCGCTGGGTCTTGTCAGGCGCCATCGTCATGGGGCTCGGCATTTGGGCGATGCATTTTATCGCGATGCTCGCATTCCATATGTCGATGGAAGTGACGTACAGCGTGCCGATCGTTATTTTATCGATTCTTCCGGCGCTTGCTTCGTGCTGGGTCGCGTTCCGCATCATCAGCCGTCCGGCGAATTCATGGAAGCGACTGTTGGTCGGGGCCTTCTTTATCGGACTCGGCATTATTTCAATGCACTATATCGGCATGGAAGCGATGCAGATGGGCGCCGATATCCAGTACGACCCGTTTCTTTTCGCCTTGTCCGCTGTGATCGCATTCGCCACTTCGCTTGCGGCGCTTTATCTTTTATTCCGTTTGCGTGAGTTGCCGAATTTCCACTGGGGCAAATTCGGCAGTGCGGTGCTCATGGGCTTTGCGGTTGCCGGCATGCATTATACCGGCATGGCAGCGGCAACGTTTACGCCGACAGAAGGCCATGTGCACGGCGGCGCTTCTTCGATGAACGGCACGCTGCTCGGCTACGCGGTCGGGTTTGGTGCGATGCTGATTTTAAGTCTTGCTTATAACAGCGTCCGCATGGACCGGCGCATCGCTGCGCAGTCGGATGAATCGGAGCTGAAATTCCAGTCCGTCATCGAATCGGCCAATGATGCGATCATCGTCGCCGACCATACCGGCAGCATCAGCCAATGGAATCAAGGCGCTGAGCGCATTTTCGGCCATGCGGCGAAAGACGTGATCGGCGAAAAGCTGGATCTGATCATCCCGCCGCATTACCGCAAAAAGCATCAAGCCGGCATGGACCGCTTCTACCAGTCCCGGACGCCGCACGTCATCGGCAAAACGCTGGAGCTCGAAGGCTTGCGAAAAGACGGCAGCGTGTTCCCGATCGAGATTTCGCTTGGCACATGGGAAACGGAAGACGGCGTGTTTTTCAGCAGCATCATCCGCGACATCACGGAACGCAAACTGGCCGATGAAAAAATCAGCAGCCTTGTCTACTTGGATCCGTTGACCGGCTTGCCGAACCGCCGCCTATTCAACGACCGGCTCGCCTCCACTTTGTCGCGCGCTGCGGAAAACCAGCAGCTGTTTTCCTTGTTGTATTTGGATATCGACCATTTCAAATTGGTCAATGATACGTTTGGGCACGCGACCGGCGATCAATTGTTGATCGAAGTGACGGAGCGCCTGCAAAAGCACGCCGCGGAACGGGATACCATTTCCCGACTTGGCGGCGACGAATTCATTCTTTTATTGCCGCAGACCGATTCCAGCACAGCCGCGGAATTTGCCCAGCAAGTCCTCGACTGCTTTAACGAGCCGTTCCAGTTTAACGGGGAGGAAGTGTTCATCACGCCGTCAATCGGCATCAGCCTTTACCCGACAGACGGGGAAGACGCCGAAACTTTGATCAAAAACGCCGATCTTGCCTTGTACCGGGTAAAAGAGGAAGGCAAGAACAATTACCAGTTCTTCACAAAAGACATGAACGAAGAAGTGTCACGGCGTTCGAAAATCGCCATCGGCCTCCGGAAAGGCTTGGATCGCGGCGAGTTTACGATCAACTACCAGCCGCAGATCGACATCAAAACCGGTAAGATCATCGGCGTGGAAGCGCTCGTCCGCTGGGTGCATCCGCACATGGGGCCGATTTCCCCGGGCGAATTCATCCCGATTGCGGAAGAAACCGGCACGATTATCCAACTCGGCGAATTCGTCATGCGAAACGCCTGCCTGCAGAATAAAGCCTGGCAAGATGCGGGGCTGCCGAAGTTCCGGGTGGCCATTAACATTTCATCGCGCCAGTTCTCGCAGACGAATCTTAGCGATTTGGTCCACAGCGCCCTTACCGACTCCGGCCTTGAGCCGAAGTATTTGGAACTCGAACTGACCGAAAGCATCATTCAAGGATCGACGAGCGCGGTTGCGACGATGATGGAACTGAAAGCGATGGGCATCCATTTGTCGATCGATGATTTCGGAACCGGCTATTCGTCACTCAGCTATTTGAAGCTGTTCCCGATCAACACTTTGAAGATCGACCAGTATTTCACGCGCAACATCCATGTCGATGTGAAAGACGCGGCGCTTGTCGATACGATTATCCGCATGGCGCATAACCTCGAGTTGAACGTGATTGCGGAAGGCGTTGAGACGAACGAGCAATTGGATTTCCTGAAAGAACGCCAGTGCGACCAGGCACAGGGCTATTACTTCAACCGTCCGTTGCCCGCAGAAGACATTTTAAAATTGTACGGAGACCCGGCGCCTGCCGGGGTGTAACATGAGAAAAGGCTCTTGAGACGATTGTCTCGAGAGCCTTTTGTGTTTTATACTGTCAAAATTCCTTCCGTTTCGCATCGGAGCTTGTAAACGTTCCGGATCCATTCATGTTCGTGAACAATTCTCTTTTCCATCTTCAAAAGCGTCCGCTTGCCGACGCGCCGGTCCATTAAGCAAAGGGTTTGAATGATATGATTTTTTGACGCCAGCGATTCGGAAATTGGCGCGTTGAAATAAGATTCCAGCGCATCAAAAAAATCGTATTGTCCGTAAATCCTTTCTTGTTTGAGCAATTGATGGGCGATGTCCTGGATCCGGATATTCTCATCGACATCATCAAACTCATAGAATTCCTGCGAATGCCGCAGCGCCCATTCCTTTTCGTACTCTTCCCGCTCCGCCGTGATGGTGCACATGCTGAGCAGTTCTTTTCCGTCCACCGTGATAACGGCGCGCCCAAGCCCGTCATGCGCTTTCCGGTAGTTGATGACTTGGAAATCCACTCGTCCAGCGAGCGATTCACAGGTCAGGCTCTTCAACTTCTTTTTTGCCTTGCTCCATTTTGGGCTGTACATTTGTTCTCTCCTTATCCCAGCTTAATAGACCTGACTTAAACTTTTTCCAATCGTTTCTTGAAGCCGGTGGTAAGACGGATACGGCGCCAGCTTCATATAGAAGCTCTTCAAGAACCCTTTGCAGTTCGCTGCCAAAAACCAATAGTTCTCTTCCGCCACCTGCTGTTTGTGCAGCTCCAATTGTGTCGGCATTTCCTTTAGCAACTCCACAATCACGCCATCACTCATTCCGCGGTTCAGCAGTTCCATCAGCGGAACGAGCAGCCGCTCGTCTTCTCCGTGAACGTAGACACTGTCAGAGACAAAGATTTTATTCCATAGCGTTTCCGCCAGTTCGGGATAGGCCGCAGAATCCAGCTTCGGATTTTGCACGAGCTCGTCGAACGCATCCGCTGCATGGGCGACGCTATGCGCCCAGCCTTTCACCGGGACGTAGCCGCGGATATCGCGCTCCGTCGCCAAATACGTGACCAGCCCATGCTTCACCTGGTGAATCGCCGCTTCCGGCAAAAAATCGTTTTTGTTGTCGCTGTATAAAATCAGTGCGATCAGCAGCGAAGCAAAAGAACGCGTGAACACTGTATCGGTTTCGTTTTCGCCGATCCCTTTAAACAGCAGCTCCAATGAAATGTCGAGCAGCTCGGCCAATTGATCGCCCTTCAGCCGGTCTTCCATGATCCACGTCGAAAAGGTGCCATAAATCAGTCCGTCCCGGAGTTCACTGTCCACAGAACCGATATGGTCGGCCATCGATTGGATGAGTGCATCTTCTATCGCGTGTTCCCCTTGCAGTTCTTGCTTTAACTCTTCCTCTGTCATAGTTAATTTCCTCACTTGTTCAAATAATGGATAACTGCCATTTCCTTGTCGAACCGATTGCCTTCATCAATAAACCCTAAGCTTTTATACAGCTGATGGGCCCCAGTATTTTCCGGACGGTAGCCGACAACGATTTTCTCGGCATTCCATTTCGTTTTCATTTCGTTCATCATTAACTGCGTTGCCGCTTTTCCGATTCCTGAGCCTTGAAATCTCTTATCAATCATGATGCGGTAAATCCAGTAGCCGTCCAGTTCTTCCGGCACCGAGTTGAACATGAGGAAACCGGCTAAAATTTCATCTGCGTAAATCGCATAGGCTTTTAAAGTCGGCTCAAAATGCAGCTGCGCGATCGACACCGCATTCGGTTCGATATGGGCTGCTTGCTGCTCAGCTACTTCAAGCCCGCAGCAGGCATACCAATTTTCTTCGTTTATTTCTGTAATCGTGACATTTCTTGCGTTCATCTGGGTTCCCCTTCCAATTTGCGGGGAAAACGTAGATCTGTTCGTTAGTCCTTCGCAATCCCCTTGTTGATCGTATGAATGTGCATGTAATTATTTGACATAATGACCGTCTCCTTTAATGATTTTTCTTATGTATTCTTTAAATCCTCATAAATCGATACCGGCTGGGCTTCCACCCATACATCAAAATTGTCCTGTTCTATTTCGACAATCTGCTTCCAAGCCACTCCGAAAGGCAAAGTAAACGGCTCGTTTGGCCGAATTCCCTCAATGGTCAAAGATAACCCATTTTCCAAATACTCCACCGCTGACATCTTTACGTTTCGGCTTTGTTGCAGCCAGCTGTCGTCGACTGTTCCGATGCACATTTTCAGCTCGCCGCTCATCCAACTTTTCAACTCTAGCCATTCACCGGTTTCAACATCTGTATCAACAATCGTGATTACCGGAACAAAACTGCAACTAAAGTGAATCTCCTGCACGTATTCCGTTCTGACCTCAGCTTCAATCAAATAGCGTCCATCTGTTTTGAGTTTCACTACCCGAAAGTTTGCTTTCACTAAATCTTTCGGTTCTACCTTCACGTTGACGATGCCGAATGGAGTTTGCAGCATATCGACCTCTCCTTAAGAAACTCGTTTGCGGAAAGCTCTTCGTTCCGCATATGGTACACAGTTATAGCAAATAAGAATCGGCTTTTTCTGGTCACTATAATACTTTCTTGGCTCTTTGGCTTTCTTCTTACAGATTTCACATTTCTTCTGGAAAATCCCGAACACTCTTTTCTGCCCCCAATCCCCTTTTCTTTTCCAAATAAAAAACACCTTCTAAGATAAACATATCTCAAAAGGCATTTATTGGCAATCTATTCTGAAATTTCATCACTTCTTAAAAATCATACTCCGCTTCTTTCGCTTCCCGGATCTGTGTAAACGTCTCCGTCAGCACTACCGTATCTTCCACCAGCCGCTCGAGGCGAAGGCGGACATCGTCGTTGACGATTTCTTTCCGGTAGAAATCCTGCTCTTCAATAAAGACGAAGGTCTGGACGAGCTGCGCTTTCATATAAGCGAGAATCGGCTTCAGCTGCAGTTCCGGAATCAGATAATGCTTCGACGATCCTGCAGTGATGAACAGGCTGACGACTTTGTCGCGGAACGCATTCACCGGAATCAAATCAAAAATATTCTTCAACGTCGCCGGAATCGACGCCTGGAAAATCGGCGTGCCGATGATGATGGCGTCTGCTTCCATAAGGGTGCGCGTGACATAGCCAGTGTCGCCTTCATATTCCAGGTAGTTGCGGCCGTCGCTGAACTGGACGTCGTAATCCGCAAGGTCGAGCAAGACAGTTTCTGCTTCCGGATATTTCGCGGCGAGAATGCCGAGCGTGTAATCCATTGCGGTCCGGGTTTTGGAGCCGACTCTGGAGCCGGATAATCCGACAATTTTCATATTCGTGGCCTCCTATTTCGCCGTGTATTTTTTGATGGCCGGCAGGATTTCCGTGCCGATCAATTCCAGGTTTTTGCGGATATTGTCAAATGGCATGCCGCCGAAATCGATTTGTGCGATATAGCGCTGGTGACCGAACACTTCGTGCTGGTGCAGGATCTTTTCGATGATCTGCTGCGGGCTGCCGACATTCATGATGTTTTGCGGATCGGCGCCTTGTGCGAATAGCTGTTTCGGAAAGCCTTGCCCGTTTGTCAGCTTCATGCCTTCGTTGATATGCGGGTACAGGTCTTTCAAGGCCTGCTGCATCGAATCGGCTGCATAGAAAAAGCCTGCTGTTGCGACCGGCAGCTTGGCTGGGTCGTGTCCGCCTGCTCTTGCCGCTTGCCGGTAAGCATCAATCGTGCGTTTGAAAACAGCTGTGGAGCCGCCAAGATGCGCCATAAACATCGGCACACCGGCGTATCCTGCTTTCATCGCACTGGCAGGTGTTCCGCCAACTGCGCGCCAAATTGGCATCGAACCGGTCACAGGGCGCGGCAGCACGCGCGCATCTCTTAGTGGGGCACGGAACTCGCCGTTCCAATTGACTACTTCTTCTTCATTTAACTTCAACAGCAATTCGAATTTCTCTTCGAATAATTCCTCGTAGTTGCGGACATCGTAGCCCAGCAAATCAAACAAACCGACACGGGACGCACGCCCGGCAACGATTTCTGCACGTCCGCCTGAAATCAAATCGATCGTTGAAAAGTCTTCGTAGACCCGTACCGGATCGGATGTGCTGATGATTGTCGATGAACTCGCGATTTTAATCTTTTCTGTCGCTTGTGCAATCGCCGACAGCACGACCGTATGTGCTTGTGTTGCGAAATAGTCCTGATGGCTTTCGCCGACGCTGAAAAAGTCGACGCCTGCCTGTTCCGCGAGCTTCGCGTATTCAATAATTTCATGGACCCGTTCTTTTGCGGAAATCCGTTCACCTGTCAGCGGATTCGGCAAATGATCCCCCAATGTATAAATTCCAAATTCCATCCCTTTGCTTTTATCAATGCGATACTTCTCCATCTATTCCTCCGCCTTTCCATCTATAGTACTAGTATAAACAGTCTTTCCCGCAACTATCTAGAAGAATGTCTCGAATTCAATGCATTTCAGCCAAAGGTCTGAAGGAAAAAATAAAACAGTCCAGAAAGAATCTCGATAGCTCTCTCTGGACTGTCTCCATTTTTTATCCGACTGTTTTGATGGCTGGCGCAGCCGTCTTCAAGCGCATCAATTCCACACTGCCTTCGATGCCTTTCAAGTTCGCCGTGAAGGCTTCGAGCTGCATGCCGTCTGCATCCAGTAGTTTCCGCAAATTCGCCTGTTCCATATAATCGCTGCTAAAGACGATGTCGCCGCCTTCCGCTTGCCCTTCAATGCGTGCTGCAATATTGACGGTGCGGCCAAAATAATCGAGCCGGTCATTTGAATTCACGGCAATTGCCGGTCCGCTGTATAAACCGATTTTCAAAACGATGTCTTCATTCGTCCCGTCATTGAACGCAGCCAAATTCTGTTGGATTTCAAGTGCCGCTTTCAAGCCGTCTTCCGGCAAATGGAACACCGCCATCACCGCATCGCCGATGGTTTTCACGACACTGCCGGAGTTTTTCGCGATGTGCTGCGTCAAGAATTCAAAATGCCGTCGCACCTGGCCGTAAGCTGCGGCATCACCGACCGTTTCGTATAACGACGTCGAGCCTTTCAAATCGGTGAACAGGATCGTCACCCGGTCGATGCCGATTTTCTTGCCGGGCGACAGCACTTCCGACGAAAACAGATCATGGAATTCCTGCATCGCCGTGACTTTCGCCGCCGTGACTTTTTCGGCATTCCATGAATCCTGCTCCAGCACGATGACAATATCGTTCGAACTGGAATTCGTGATTTCGACTTCTGACGGATTTCCAATCGATGCAAACGACCACCCTCCATCGGAATAAACCAAGGAATCGCGCCCTTTTTGCATCTCGCCTGTCTCAAACCGCACTTGATCATTCGCCTGGACTACCCGTACCCGCAACGATTCCAAGCTTTCGGGAATGTTGAGTAAAACGGTTTCCCCCATCCCAACGATTTTCTGCATCTTTACGTGCGGCGTAATCATCGGCCCGCCGACGCAATACACTTCCGCATACGCTTTTCGTACAGACGGATGCACCGAAAACTGCAATTCAACGTATTGGTCGAAATTCGCGTCGTAATTGATGCCGCACAAGTCGCAGTGGAATTGTTCGGTGATGTCCGACAACGAATTCTGTTCCGACTTCGATATGCGGCAATTCGGGCAGATCAGATTCCAGCTCAAGTTCAGCATGCCTTCTTTCGTTGCATACAATAAGAGTCGGAGCACTTCGTCCAAGTCCGCATGCCATAAGTTCGCAAGCAGCGCGGGTTCGATATGGGCGACGTCTTGGCTGCTTTTTTCGATCAAATAATCATGAAGCAGTGCCACATACTCCTCTTTCACCGGCCGCTTCCGCAATGCCGTTTCCAGCCGCTCGAGTTCATCGAGCTGCACTTTATGGCTGGACGATTTCTGCGGAGCGTTGAACGGATCATCCGCTCCCGATGCCAAATACTCTTCCAAGTATTTCATGCTGTTTTTCATCGACTGCAAACCGATGAGTGGAATCGCGGCAGCACCTAAAGCGTTGCGCGCTTTGAACGAAGCCTTGATGCGCACGCCGGTTTTATTCGGCGAACCGTCTTTTGCTTCGAATAGTTCAACCCCCCACAGGTAATAGTGAAGCGGGCCGCCGATATAGCGGCGCTCCACGGAATACGCACGGTTCTCTTCCCACTGGAACGGATATTCCCGCCAGTGCAGCGGAACCGTGTTGGCGATTTTCGCCCGGCCTTCCCGGAAAAAAACACCGTTGCCTTCTTTTTTCGCTTCACTGAAGGCGACCGGAAAAAGGCCGATGTATAAATTCAAGCGATTGTTGTCGCTCAACAATTTCCAGATCGTTTCTTTACGAAGCGGAAATTCCCGCTCCATCGTATAATTCTTTACTGCATAATTCATCTGCTTCGCTCCTAAGATATCGCAATCGCTACAGCTAATAAAATCACATGGAAGATCTGGTCAGCCATGATGGACAGCCAGACCTTTTCAGGCCCTTTAGCTGTTTGGACACGGCGTACCCAGAAAGCGACAAAAGTTTTGCGGTCTAAAATGACATGTCCGATGAAGATGATGGCAATTCCTTCTAGCGATAAGCCGCCGGATAACCAGCCGACACTTGCCACTACGATTGTATAGACCGTAACATGGGTCAATAGAGGCAGCCATTTCGTTGCCTTGTATTTCGCCATCCAGGAAGTCTGCAATAGAAAATCACCAATTAAATGCCCGATTAACAGCCAATCAAACTGGCTCATAGTTTATACTCATCTTCATGTTCAATATCGCAGTCATCGAAGTCATAATTGCATTCTTCGAGGATGCTGATGAACGCATCGACAATTTCCGCATCGAACAGCGTGCCGCGGCAGCGGAGAAGTTCCGCTGCACTTTCCCGGTACGATAAACCAACGCTATAAGAGCGGGTTGTCGTCATCGCATCAAAGGTATCCGCGACGCCGACGATTCTTGCAAATAGCGGAATGTCCCCTTCTTTTAAAGCATCCGGATAGCCGGAGCCGTCCAACCGTTCATGATGCGAACGTGCCGTCTCAATCGCATAGACCATCGAAGACTTCGGTTCCATATTCGATAAGATGTCCGCTCCGATGATGGTATGCTGTTTGATCAATTCATATTCATCGAACGTCAAACGCTCCGGCTTTCGGAGCACTTCATCCGTAATGCCGATTTTGCCGATGTCGTGGAGCAGCGCCGCTTTATAAAGTTCTTCCCGCATCGTCAATCCCAAGCCGAGGCGTTCCCCGATCCAGACGGAATATTTCGCTACCCGTTCCGAATGCCCCGCTGTATACGGATCCCGTGCATCCAAAACTTTCGCGAGCGTTTTGATCATGCTGACGAACATTTTGTAGAGGGTATCGTACATTTGGCTGTTCTGCAGCGCAAGTGCGGATTGGTTCGCGAGCGCTTGGGCAAGTCTCATGTCTTGTTCCGTGAAGAAAGCGGTGTGTTTTTTATTCAGCAATTGCAAAGCTCCAAGTACCGTATCTTTCACGATCAACGGCACGGTGATCATCGATTTCGTTACAAAGCCGCTTGAATGGTCGACCCGGTTCGTCCAGTTCGGATCAGTCGCTGCGTTTTCAATCAGCTGTGCCTGGCCTTCCGTAATGACTTTCCCCACAATACCTTCATCTTTTTTCAATTTGATATTTAAAATGGTCGAAGACGAGGGGCCGAAAGCCGCCACCGCCTTGATTTCTTCTTTCTCATCATCATCCGTTACCCAAAGCGTCCCCGCTTCCGCGCCGACTACTTCCACCATCTGCAAAAGAATGTTCTGAAACACCTCTTCGATCGCCAAATTAGCATTCAATTGCTTCGATGCATCTAATAAGGTTAAAAGCTCCTGCACTTTCCCTTCTAACTCCGCTATCCGCTCCACATGATTCCCCCATTTTTAATTAACGTCTTTATTTACTCTATCGGCCATTTTCACCTTTCTTTTAACGGGGAACTTTCTGCCATGAATTCCTTATCTGAATGAATTGCTCGCAAATGATGGTGAGTTTCCCTCAAAAAAGCTCTTAATAAAAAAGCTGGCACCTTTTGTCACCAGCTCAGCTGAAAAGTTTCATCATGCAATCATATTTCCAATCCACTCAAAAATCATGGCCAAGAGATAAAGCGGTACTCCCACAATCAGCATCCCGGCAAAAATATAGCCTAAGCCTTTCAGCAGCATCTTCATCACATCATCAATAGCTCCAGCCAAATCGTCGATAAAGCTCAGCATCCAGCGCACCCCTTTCATCGAATCCCTCGCTTTTTTGCTTTATCATACCATTTCAAAAATTAGTAAAATAGATTTTTTCCAGTTTTATTCCTTTTTCTTTATAAAAAATGCCTCTTCGGATGGCTAACTCCGGAGAAGCAAATTTTTCAGCGTTAAAAATAGCGTTTTTAATTTTTGATGCAGTCCGCCTTTATCCGCAAGTCTCAATCGGCTGAATACAACTCAGAAACAGTAACAAGTTCATATCCTTCCTCTTTTAAGAACGCTAATACTAATTCGACTGCTTCAACAGTAGACTTATGAATATCATGCATCAGAATGACAGACCCGTCTGAGATATTCTCCTTGACTATGCTTAGCACTTCATTTGGATTATGTGATTTCCAATCCAATGTATCAATTGTCCATAATACCGCCGGCAACCCGATTATTTCTCGCACTTGATCATTTACAGCACCATATGGAGGCCGGAAAACTGTAGGCTGTTCGCCCGTTGCATTGAGAATTACTTCATTAGTCATTTCAATTTCCTGTATAGTCTCTGTTTCGCCAAGGGAAGTTAGATCTTTATGGGACCAGGTATGATTTCCCATTTCGTGGCCTTTTTCAGCAATTTCTTGAGCTGCTTCCGGATAGAAATCCACTCTATTCCCTAGCATAAAAAAGGTCGCTTTGGCATTATATTCATCCAAGAGCTGAAGAATCGCTGCCGTATTAATGGGATGCGGGCCATCATCAAACGTAAGAGCAACCTGCTTCGTATCGAATGTACGGTCCTCTATCTTCTCCCATTCGCTTTCCTTACTTGATTTTGATTTTTCTTCGCCTTCATTCTCAAGATCCATTGTTTTTCTCCACTCATCTGTCAACAAATCGCTCATTTTATCAAGTGGGATGGAGATCTCCGGCGAACCTGCTGCCCCAGCCGCAATCTCGTATTTATTGAACTTAAAGAAAACGGAGTTAGTCGTCAGGTACATATTGGCAAACATATTACGTTCATCTTCAATCCATTCCTCAAGTAATTCATTCAATACATAGGAGCTGTACTTCTCGGAACTTTCGATGCGGCTAAGCAATAACTGATGAATTGTATCCCGGGTCTCTTCATTATCATTTAAAATTTCCGTTTGCTGGATAAACCGTTCCTTTTGAATATCAGCTAGAAACACTTTTGAATTTTGAAATCCGTTTGCTCCTGTAACGTAACTTTCCTGAGTAAAGACAATGGCGTACATATTTTCAGCAAATGGATGGAGGTCGAAAGAAATATGCAATGACGCGGAATTGCCTTTAAGATCGTCCTTGTTTCTGTTTACCTCGGCGAGGAATTCCTGCATAGACTTATTTATGTACTTATGAATATCCTCATTTAAAGAGCTAACTTTAAATTCCGGATAATGGATGGAGATATTATATGTTGTTTCTTCGGTTACTGCAGTATGTATGTCGATTCCGGTGTATGCGGAGTGTTCCGTTTTCTTGCTGGTTTTGTTGTGTGAAGAGTAAACATTGTCCTGTTCTACAAGAGAATTTACTGCTAGAAGAACAGCTGTAATACTAAAGAATAGTAGAATATTCTTCGTTAACTTTGTTGGCCTCATCCTATTTCTCCTTCTTGAAGTTTCGTTCTGTTTACTAAATAGACGCAGGAACCTGCCCATTTTGTTTTCGAGAATAAACATTTTTAATAGAAATAACTTCCTGAAACGAAGGTCATCCTGATTTTTTAATAATAAAAAGGCAAGCACCTTTTTCTTCTTCAACAGAAGCGAAAGACACTTGCCATGTTTTCAACTTAATGAAGATATTTATCCCCGACGAGGATATCGGAAATAATATCCGTTGGAATTTCAAACGCTACTGCTCCCATATATCCAGGCGCGACTTCATATTCGTCGAATGCGATAGTTAACTTATGGTCGGGGCTGATATAAAATTGCTGGTCTGGATTAATTTGTGTAAAAGGCTCCATTTCGTCTTCTGAAATAAAATAAACCTTATTCGGATCTGCTTCCATCTGTTGCCTCATTTGTTCTTTGATGTTTTCGCTAATCACAGGTATATATTGATCGTTTTTAAATAAGCTTTTCAAAGTAATTAACAACTCATTCTCTTTATCAATCACCACATAATGGTTTTGCACATATCCGGAAGCTTGTGTGATTTCGGTACTTCGGCTGATGGATAGCAGCTCTGGAGTATCTGTGATAATTTCAAAATCACTATTAATTGCTAAATGTTCATTTTTATCGGCCGCAGCAAACTCTTTATAGAGCTTTTTACTTTCTTCTAAGTACTTTTCGTTTACGCTGTTTTCTAATGCCTTATTATCAAGGCCAGAGATGGCAGGTGTTTTTATAGTAATACTTGTGTTATTTGCTGCTTCATTGAGTTCATTGAAAGTTAGTACTTCCACAATTCCTTTCATAATAGGCACTTTCGACATGGCATTTGCTACATCCGGACTGAAGTTGACGGTTGCAGTGAGCAATAAAGCGGCTGCTACTGGCCACATAAACAAATGTTTTTTCCTTTTCTTTTGCGGTATCGTCTTTAAGATGATTTCATCCAATTCCTTTGGAATGGGTACATTCTTATACGCTTCCCTCAAGTCTTTTAATTTTTTATCCATTTAATAATCCTCCTCAACAATGGTGATATGTAAGATCTTTAATCCTTTGTATAGCCGAGTTTTTATTGTATTAATATTTTCATCAAGAATTTCTGCGATTTCCTCCAGTTTCAAATCCTCAAAGAAGCGAAGGGCAATGACCGTTTTATACTGTATCGGCAATTCATCTAAGGCCTTATGGAGATCCATGTCTTTATAGGTATCTTCCTTTCCAGCGCTTAAAAAATTTATCATGCCGTCATCAGCCAGAGATACTTTCTTTTGCTTTCTTACAAGGTCAATGGCAGTCCTTACTACGATTTTATAAAACCAGCTTTTCATTGCATTCGGGTCTTTTATTTTGTCCAAAGAAGTCAATGCTTTTTTTATCGATTCCTGAACAATGTCTAATGCATCTTCCTGATTTTTTACATAGCTGTAGGCCAATCGATAAAAGTCTTCCTTGTGGTCGGTAATACAGGCGATAAATAATTGATGTACATCATATGTCTTCATTTCATTTCAAGAGCTCCTTTTTAAAAAAAAATACATTTCATAACTAGTTACATAATATAGACGTTGTAGCTTAACAAAAAAGTTTGCTTAAAGTGGATAGATTCATCCTTAAAAATAATCCGTCACTTAAAGAAATGTTTTTTTGCAATCACTAACTATAGAAAACGCAGATTCATCCGCTGAAAATGCACCTTTTTATTGGATAATTCTTATTCAAGCAGTTACCTTTAAAACATTCTGCCCCTTTATAATTACAACAATGAACGTTTCAAAAAAGACCCGAAACTATAAAAAAGACGTTCATAAAAGTGTGCAGCCACTTTACGAACGTCTTCTTATTTATGGATACATTTATGGAACGGCAACCCGTTCAAATTTCCCAGCTTTATTGTTGCTTAACAAACTATATTATTAGTTTGAATTATTTTATTCAACCGTTACGGATTTCGCCAAGTTGCGAGGCTTGTCCACGTCGCAGTCGCGGTGAAGCGCTGCGTAGTAAGAAATCAATTGCATCGGGATGACCGATACTAATGGTGACAACAATTCATGGACTTTTGGAAGCACAAGGCTGTCGCCGTCTTCCTGCAAGCCTTCCATTGAAATGATGCAAGGGTGTGCGCCGCGCGCCGCTACTTCTTTCACGTTGCCGCGGATGCTCAAGTTAACCGCTTCTTGCGTTGCAAGGGCGATTACTGGTGTGCCTTCTTCGATCAAGGCAATCGTACCGTGCTTCAATTCGCCGCCGGCAAAGCCTTCCGCTTGGATGTACGAAATCTCTTTCAATTTCAATGCGCCTTCTAAACCTACGAAGTAATCCATCACGCGGCCGATGAAGAAGCAATTGCGTGTTGTTGAAAGGAAATCGCGTGCGATTTGTTCCATTTCTTCTTTCATGTCGACTTGCGACTGGATCGCGTTCGCAACGATTCCAAGTTCCTGCACAAGATCAAAGCCGATGTCGATTCCTTTAGACTGCGCAGTAACAGCAGCCAAGATTGAAAGGACAGCGATTTGCGCTGTGTAGGCTTTTGTTGAAGCTACAGCAATTTCAGGTCCTGCATACAACAATAACGTATGGTCAGCTTCACGTGAAAGCGTTGAGCCCGCTACGTTTGTGATCGTTAGTGACGGATGGCCGAGTTTCTTGATTTTCACCAATACTTGGCGGCTGTCTGCTGTTTCGCCTGATTGTGAAATAAAGACGAATAGCGGTTTTTCAGAAAGAAGCGGCATGTTGTAGCCGAATTCACTTGCTACGTGCACTTCTACTGGAATGCCAGCCATTTTCTCCAAATACTCTTTTCCGATCAATCCTGCGTGGTAGCTTGTACCTGCAGCAATGATGTGGATGCGGTCCGCTTGTTTCACCGCTTCGATGATTTCAGGCTGGATTGTCAATTTGTCGTCCGCGCCTTGGTAAGCTTGGATGATTTTGCGCATTACAGCTGGCTGCTCATCGATTTCTTTTAACATATAATGAGGGTAAGTCCCTTTTTCGATGTCGCTCATGTCGATTTCCGCTTTGAATGGCTGGCGGCTTACCGCTTCCCCGTCCAATGTTAGGATTTCTACGCTGTCTTTGCGAACGATGACGATTTCCTTATCCATCAATTCCACGAATTGATCCGTGATTTGAAGCATCGCCATTGCGTCACTTGCTACAACGTTAAAGCCGTCGCCAAGGCCGACAAGCAATGGGCTCTTGTTTTTCGCAACAAAAATCGTCTGTTCTTCTTCTGCATCAAGCAAAGCGATTGCGTAAGAACCTTTTAATAGCGTCAATGTTTTGCTGAACGCTTCTTGCGTCGTCATGCCTTCTTCGACAAATTTGCCGATCAATTGCACGACGATTTCCGTATCTGTGTCAGACTCCATTTCCACGCCAGCCAAGTAATCGCGCTGAATGTGGTGGTAGTTTTCGATGACGCCGTTATGCACCAATGTGAAACGGTCATTTTCGTTCTGGTGAGGGTGGGCATTGACGCGGTTCGGCTTCCCGTGAGTTGCCCAACGCGTATGTCCGATCCCTGTTGTTCCAACCACTTCGTCTTCTACGACAGCACGCAAATCAGCGATGCGTCCTTTTTCTTTAAAGACTGTGATGCCTTTTCCGTTGCGTACAGCGATACCCGCTGAATCGTAGCCGCGGTATTCCAGGCGCTCAAGCCCTTTTAACAAAATTTCTTTCGAGTCGTTTTCCCCAATATATCCAACAATTCCACACATAATCCAATTCCTCCAGTTTTCTGCAAGTTAAAATAAGCATTTGCATGCGTTCGCAAACACCTTAGTAAGCCCATCCATACCGTTGTACAGCCGATTGCTCCGCTGCTTTAAGTATTGGATATGACGACCGGGCTTCGCGGCCGGGAGGTATCCGCCGAAATCTCGATACTCCTCCTCCTCGTCTACTGGAAACTGACTTGTCCGTCCAATTTTTCCAGTACAGGCGCTTTAACTATTTTCCACGTACGCATTACTATCCCCCTTTTTCTGCGGCCCTAAACAGGCAACTTTATCATAACCTCTAACCTGCGCCGCGTCAACGATACACCATTGAAATAGGGCTTAAGGCGAGAACCCGATGGTGCGAAAGACTGGAAAGAATTCGGATATAAAATCGGGTATTCTTCACACGAATAATTGGAAATTTTTTAAGACTGATGGATATGAAATAAAAAATGCGCGCGTTGGGCTAAATTTGCGTGCGTTCATTGGGAAATACGCGCGTTCAAAAGAATTTGTGCGCGTTCAGCGAAAAATGCGCGCGCTCGCAGAGATTTGCGCGCGTTCAACCAAATTTGCACGCTAGCCGCCTTCACACTCACCATCCGCTCCCCATAAAAAAAGGCCGGAAGCATTCGCCTCCGGTCCATCTCCTATATTAAACTTAGTTCATGCCCATTTCTGCTCGCACTACTTCAGCAATGCGCTCCACGTAGCTTTCACAGTCTTCCACTGAAGCTGCTTCCACCATCACTCGGACAAGCGGTTCAGTTCCGGACGGGCGCACAAGGACGCGGCCGTTGCCGTTCATTTCGCTTTCCACTTCGGCAATTTTCTCTGCCACTTTCGCATTATCCGTCACGGCGTGTTTGTCCGTTACGCGGATATTGACGAGCTTCTGCGGGAAGATCGTCATTTCCTCTGCCAGCTCAGACAATTTCTTGCCGGTGATTTTCATGATGTTGACCAACTGCAAGCCTGTCAATAAACCATCGCCGGTTGTATTGTAATCAAGGAAAATGATGTGGCCGGATTGTTCGCCGCCCAAGTTATAATCGTTGTTCTTCATTTCTTCTACAACGTAGCGGTCGCCGACAGCCGTCTGCTTGCTTTCCATATCATGCGCTTCCAATGCTTTATAGAAACCCATATTGCTCATCACAGTAGAAACGACCGTGTTTTTCTTCAATCGCCCTTCGGAATGCAGATGCTTCGCGATGATGTACATAATCTGGTCGCCATCTACAATGGTTCCTTTTTCATCCACTGCGATCAACCGGTCGCCGTCGCCATCAAACGCGAGGCCGATATCCGCTTTTTTCGCTACGACCAACTCAGCCAATTTTTCAGGATGCGTCGATCCCACATGGTCGTTGATGTTCAAGCCGTTTGGTGAAGCACCCATCGTTGAAATGTCTGCATCCAAATCAGCAAATACGTGCGTAGCCAAACTAGAAGTGGCACCATGTGCGCAATCAAGCGCCACGTGGATGCCGGCAAATTCTTCGTCTACGGTCTGTTTTAAATACTGGATGTATTTCTGTCCGCCTTCAAAATAATCCGTGATGCTTCCAAGATCTCCGCCAGTCGGGCGCGGCAATGTATCTTCTTCCGCATCAAGCAATGCTTCGATTTCAAATTCCTGGTCATCTGACAATTTAAAGCCATCCGAACCGAAGAATTTGATGCCGTTGTCTGCCACCGGATTGTGTGAAGCAGAAATCATGACGCCGGCTTCTGCGCTCATGACGCGAGTCAAATAAGCAACGCCTGGTGTGCTGATAACGCCGAGGCGCATCACTTCTGCACCGACGGATAATAGGCCGGCTGCCAGTGCGCCTTCCAACATTTCCCCGGAAATACGCGTATCGCGACCGATCAAGACTTTCGGTTTGCCTTTCGAGCTTTTTGTTAAGATGTATCCGCCGAAGCGGCCTAATTTAAATGCCAATTCCGGTGTCAGTTCGGTATTTGCTACACCACGCACACCATCAGTTCCAAAATATTTTCCCATTATTTTCTCTCCTTCAATTCCTATGCTTGAATTGTTTTATCCTGCTTCAGCCAAGGTTGCCCTTTAAAACCATTATGACGGATTGTCATTAGCCAATTCCGGGTTTTCCACGTCTTTTGGCAACTGGACCGATTCGTCCACAGTAATTTCCGCTTCAATCTTCAGTTCACCGGGCGACACGCCGCTCGTGCCTTTCGGTTTTTTCAGCTCCGCTTCCACCGTCGTATCGGTCGGTGTAATGACTCCGGCGTTGACTTCGACGACAAATTCCGTCAAGGCATCCACCACTGTCGGTGGACCTGAAATCTTCACGGTTTCACTGGACGGCGTCAGCGACTCGATCGTGACGCCAGTCGGTGGCTCGCCGTTTTCTTCAATCGAAACAGGAATTTCTTTGCTGTATTCTTCAATATCCACGGCCACTTCGACCGCTTCCGGTTCAATCGTAACGTTTTCAAGCTTCGTCAAATCATTCGCCAGAACCCGGACACGCGCTTCCGTTGTAAAAGAATCGTCCAGTCCGGCTTCCCCCGTAACGGTCGCTTTCACAAAACTGATGGCATCAATGACGCTCTTTGGACCGGTAACTGCCACCGTCTTCGGCTCCGCACTTATGCCTTTCAGCACAAATCCTTCTGCCAGCAAGCGCTCGTTGATTTCCGGATCAATCCGGAATTCCTGCGTAACCCGTTCTTCAATCTTAATATCAATAAAAGCCGGGGAGATCTGCACGCGCAGCTCTTCCGATAAATTCTCCGTTTGGATCGGCACTTGGTGTTCGCCAAGCGTCAAATTGCGCAAATCCACAAACAGCGTGAAATCCTTCAGCTGCCGAGTGGTCTGCACAATGCTCGTAGGACCTGAAATGGTCAAATCGACGGTTTCCGGCAACCCGCTGACCATCAAGTTTGTATCATCATAGAATACTTCGAGTGCCACGTCTTTCAGCTCTTCTGTCACGGTGCCGCTGCCAGCCGAATCGACCGCCTCGTCTCCCGATTTCACAGTGAAAAACAGAAGAAACGCTAAAAGAAGGGCCATAATCCGCAAAAACCAAGGGTTATCCATCATTTTATCCATTCTTTTTCCCCCTCCAATTCCAACGGGAAGAGTCGGCAGTCTGCTGTTCTGCACCAAACCAGATGCGGCGCAGTTTCACTTCAAAGTCTTCCAAAGACAGATTGCGGTGCAAATCGCCGTTTGCCGTCAAACTGATGGCGCCGGTTTCCTCCGACACAATGACCGTAATCGCATCCGTCACTTCACTGATTCCGAGTGCTGCACGGTGCCGCGTTCCCAGTTCTTTTGAGATGAACGGACTTTCCGACAACGGCAAGTAGCAAGCGGCGGCGGCGATCCGGTTTTTCTGGATGATCACGGCGCCGTCATGCAAAGGCGTATTCGGGATAAATAAGTTAATGAGCAACTCTGACGTAATGTCTGAGTTCATCGGGATGCCAGTTTCAATATACTCGCTCAATCCCGTTTCGCGTTCAATCGAAATAAGCGCACCGATGCGGCGTTTCGCCATATAACTGACCGATTTCGACATCGCATCAATTAGGCGGCCCCGCTCCGATTCCTCATTCAATTGGCTGCTCGAAAACAGCTTTCCTCGCCCCAACTGCTCCAAAGCACGGCGCATTTCGGGCTGGAAAATGATGATAATGGCCAAGAATCCCCAGTTCAATACTTGCTGCATAATCCATCCAAGCGTTTCCAAATTGAGTGCCTGGGTAATCAGATACGCAATAATGATAAAAAAGATTCCTTTTAACAATTGGACGGCTTTCGTCCCTTTAATAATGGTGATCAATTTATATACAACGAACCATACCAATAAAATATCAATGACATTCACTAAAAGTTCGAGTGGTGTTTGGTCGGTTAAATTCTCCAAAAACGGCATCTGCAACCCTCACTTTTCAACATCTGCATATCTAACAGTATAGCATAATCAAATCGCGCCTGCCTCGCCTGGAGGGGGTCTAAAAGGCATAAACTCTCTTCAAAATTTTTACAACGGGTTCGATAGAACCCATTTCCAACTCATTTGGCCCACGCGATTTCCGTTCCATTGCCAAACAGACGAACTTTCTTCCCTAGGCCTGTCCCACAAAAAAATTTTTTATAAAAAAACAACTCCATAAGCCGGTGGTGCTGGCTTACAGAGTTGCCTCGTTATTCTTCCGTATCTTCGCTGCCGCCAAAAATGGAAGCCGCTTCTTTTACGCCTGACTTAATCTGGTACCAGAGCCATTCGAAAGCCCGGTCGATTTCTTCGATTTCTCCAGTGATGACACCGCTTGATGCCATGTACTTTCCGTTGACGATAGTGACATCACCGCGCAGTTCACCCTCTACCCGGATGTCGCCGTTTCGGACCGTAATGTCTCCCGTCACGACTTCCCCTTCCGGCACAACCACTGTCTCGCCTTCCACTACCAGGTTTTCCTGTTTCGTGAAGGCGAATTGCTGGTCGTTGTTGAAGTTCGTGAACAAAGCCGCACTCATCAAGATGCAAAACAGCGCGGCCGCTGTCAGAATCGGATTTTTGCGGAGCCAGCGCTGGACGCCGCCTCGCTGGCTTTGTTTCGGCAGCCGCTGCATCGTCTTTTGGACAAAATCGGCAGGTGCCTGTATATGAGATGCACTTTGCACAAATGCAATCGTTTTGGTCAGTTCGTGGTATTGCTTTCGACAATCGATGCAGCTTTCTAAATGCGCCTTCAAAACCGCTTCATCGGCAGCATTTATATCCCCATCTAAATAATCATCCATATACTGAATGATGTTCTCCGGACACGTATTCATCGTGCTCGCCTCCTACAAATTGCTCAATTGCTTCCGAAGAGCTTCTCGTCCCCGGTGTATCCGCGTTTTCACGGTCCCAAGCGGCAAATCCAAAATTTCGCTGATTTCCGCCAGCGGCAATTCTTCAATGTACTTTAATACAATAGCGGCACGGTACTTATCTGGCAAGCGGCTGATCTCATATTGCACGCGTTCCTGGACTTCCATCCGCATCAGCTCTTCTTCCGGGAGCTGATCATCATTGGCAATAGAGGAGTACATATCCAAGCCTTCCGTTCCGCGCACTTCCGCATCCAGATGGTAATCCGGCTTTTTCTTGCGGATCCGGTCAATGCATAAATTCGTCGCAATGCGGTAAAGCCATGTCGAAAATTTACGCTGCTGATCGAACGTATGAAGATTGACGTAAGCACGCATAAACGCTTCCTGCGCAATATCTTCCGCTTCATGCTTATTGTTCAGCATGCGGTAGCAGATTTGATAAAGCTGGTGCTGATACAGCTCAACGATTTCGGCGAATGCGTTCTGATCGCCTTTTAACACTTTTTTTATTCGTTTATTGACTAACGCATCCATAATCTCATTTCCCTCCGCCTATGCGGCTGTCTTTTATATACGGACTAGATTTCAAAAGGTTTCAAATTAAATTTTCTTTTTACAAATCTCTTTCTATCGTATCAAAGTTTACCCATTTAAATCCATGAAATTCTGAAGCTCTTTCCGATATAAAAGCTTTTCCCAATAAAAGACGAAGTTTTGCCCATAAAAAAACAGGCTTTCGCCTGCTTTTCGTGCGTTTATACTAATTTTTCACCAAACAGCGAACCAATCAATGCGACCGCTACATCCGCCGTCCGGTTCTTTTCATCCAAAATCGGATTCACTTCTACAAACTCGGCAGAAGTAATGATGCCGGCGTCAAATAATAATTCCATTGCCAAATGGCTTTCGCGGTAAGTGATCCCGCCCGGAACCGGCGTACCGACACCAGGCGTGTAAAGCGGATCAATGCCGTCAAGGTCCAGCGATAAATGCACGGCATCTGTCCGGCGCTCTTCTTTCAAATATTGAATGGCATCTGCAATGACTGCATTCATGCCCATTTTATCGATTTCGTGCATGCTGTAAACGCGGATGCCGCGCTCTTTGATGAGTTCGCGCTCCCCTGGATCAACCGAACGCGCACCGATAATGACGATGTTTTCCGGCTTCACTTTCGGCGAATAGCCGCGGATATGCGTCAATTGCTCGTGTCCAAGCCCGAAGCTTGCAGCAAGCGGCATGCCGTGGATATTGCCAGATGGCGACGTGTCGCTCGTATTCATGTCGGCGTGCGCATCATACCAAATGACGCCCAGGTTTTCATGGCGTTCGGAAATTCCCGCAAGCGTCCCGATCGCAATGCTGTGGTCGCCGCCTAATACTAATGGAAAGTTTCCAGCTTCCGCCACTTCAAAAACTTTTGCGCCAAGTGCTTCAGTTGCTTCTGTAATCACTTTCAAATTGCGCAGGTTCGTATGTTCTTCGACTGAACCATCTGCTTGCCCGATTTGGATGTCCCCTTCATCCTTCACCGTATAGCCGAGGTCCTCGATGCGCTCCACCACGCCAGCGTAGCGAATGGCACTTGGCCCCATGTCGACGCCGCGGCGATTTTGCCCGTGGTCCATTGGTACACCGATAATCGATACATTCTTTTTATTCATGATTTTATTCCCCCTTACCAAGATGCATTCATTGTAACTGCTAAAGGGGACTTGGCTCAACCGTACAAAATCACGTATATTTATTCAACTTTTCCAACAACTCTTTTTCTACTTTCGGCCATTCTCGGTCGATGATGGAATAGACGACCGCATCTCTCGGTTTGCCGGTAGACCGGATCCGTTCATTCCGCAGCACCCCTTCTTTTACCGCACCGATGCGTTCCAACGCTTTTTGCGAACGGAGATTTTCCGCATCGGTCTTGAATTGCACCCGGATCATGCCGCGTTCTTCAAAACAATAGTGGAGAAGCGCCAGTTTCACCCGGGTATTCACGTGTGTGCGCTGGACCGATTCGGCATAGAACGTAGAGCCGATCTCGCAACTTTTATTCGTTTCATCAATCGCATAGATGCGGGTCGTGCCGATCACTTCCGCCGTTTCCGGATTTTCGACGGCAAAAATCAGCACGTTGGATTGGTTCAATCCCGCCGCTAGCCACGCTTCCAACTGCTCAAAAGTCTCCACTTTTGTCAGCATGTGCTCGAAAATTTCCGGTGTATACAAATCCCAAAGTGCTTCAAAATCCTCTCTCTTCAATAAACGCAAGCGAATTCCTGGCTGTTCAATAATCATTTCTATTCCTCCTAACTAAAATAGACCGATTGGATCCTCTGCAAAAATTCCCGTTCAAGTTCCCCCATCTCTTTCGCTAAAAAATAAGTCGAAACTTGAGGCAGTGGAAACAAGTCAAAATGGGCATCCATCAAGCGCCCTTCAATCAACTCCCGGCGAACCATTGACCTTGGAAGAAATGATACGCCGAGCCCTTCCTGGATAAATCGCTTCACGATATGCGCTTGTGTCACTTTCATTGTCCGAATCCCTGTCACCTGCAAGCGCAGCTTCAGCAACAGCTCTTCCCAAAATAACGGATGGTGGTGAGTAAACAAAATCGATGATTGGAGCATGGCTTCTGCTGAAACAGTTGGGCCGCTTTCGTCATCATACGCATCTCGCGGCAAGATGAATAAGAGTGGATCGTCATAGACAATATCGTGGAGAATATTTCTTCGTACCGGCGGCAATGCAGAAATTCCTGCTGAAACTTCGCCGCTTTCCACCAAATCCTCGATTTTCTCGGATTCTTCTACTTGTATGTCCAATTCAATATCGGGATGCTTCAAAGTGAAAGATTTTAAGATATAAGGAAGAACCGTTTCAGCCATCAACGGAGAAATAGCCAATCGCCATTTCTGCCGGTAGCCTTGGGCAAAAGCATGCAGTCCGTCAATGCTCGCATCCACTTGCTCTAAAATTCTTTTGGCTTCCCCGTGAAAATGGCGCCCTTCTTCCGTCAGTTCGACCCGGTTCTTTTCGCGCTTAAATAGAGAGATGCCTAAACTCTCTTCTAATAATCGGATGTGCACGGTCACGTTGGGCTGAGACATCAGCAGCCGTTCAGAAGTCTTTCTGAAGTTCAAGGTTTCCGCAGCATCCACAAAAGTCTTTAACCACGAAAGCTCCATAATTGCCCCCTTTTTTAATTAATAATTTGAATTGACTTAATTATATATCTTTAATTTTTATAATCAATATCGCGCGGTATGATAAAAGAAAAGGAGGAGAAGAACCATGTTTCAAAAAGGACTAAAAGGTGTGGTGGCGGTGCAGACAAGCATTTCATCAGTTGACGGGGATAAAGGAGAATTGCGTTACCGAGGAAAACTGGTAGATGAAGTGATCA
Organism: Planococcus ruber; assembly: GCF_022819085.1. Lineage (GTDB taxonomy): Bacteria > Bacillota > Bacilli > Bacillales_A > Planococcaceae > Planococcus > Planococcus ruber. Next base: position 397,943 of record NZ_JALHAG010000011.1, read on the forward strand.
AAGGAAAATCATTTGAGGAGACGGCTCATTTCTTATGGCACGGAAAGAGTGGAGATTCAGTAGAACTTGAAGAATGGAAAGCTTCTTTTCTTAAGTTCCGGAAAGTGCCGGAACATATTGTAGAAATAGCAAAGCTGTTGCCAAAAGAAGCTTCTATTATGGATGGGCTGCGCACCTTAATATCTGCTTATAGCTCACAAGCATTTTCACGCATTCCTTCTGAGCAGCAAGCATTGTCCCTAGTGTCTGTTTTTCCGGTTTTAACGGCTTTGCTCTATCGCGTACAGCAAGGGCTTCCCATTATCGAGCCACGGGACGACTTAAATCACACGGCCAACTATTTATGGATGTTAAAAGGCACAGAACCTACAGTTGCACAAATTGAAGCATTGGAAACTTATTTGAAACTCACCATGGAGCACGGCATGAACGCGTCCACGTTTGCCGCACGCGTCACGGTTTCTACCGAATCTGATATGGTCTCTGCCCTTACTTCAGCAATTGGAACCATGAAAGGCCCATTGCATGGCGGCGCGCCTTCCGGTGTTATCGACCTTTTGGAAGAAATTCAATCTCCTGAACGGATTGAACCGGTCATTAAAAACAAACTCGATCGAGGCGAGAAAATTATGGGGTTTGGCCACCGCGTTTATCGGACGGAAGATCCGCGTTCGATTTTATTGCGTAACGCCTGTCTGGCACTTGAAGGAGAAGACGCTTGGCTGGATTTAGCTGTGTCTGCAGAACAGGAAATCATTCGCTTATTAAATGAGCGAAAACCGGGACGCGCCCTTTACACCAATGTTGAATTCTATGCAGCTGCGATTATGCGCTCCATTGATATGCCGCCCGCACTATTCACGCCTACTTTCAGTGTGGCGCGCATCGTCGGCTGGACTGCCCATGTATTGGAACAGCAGCGGGACAATGTCATTTTCCGGCCGCAATCCGAATATATCGGAAACTAACTAAAAAAAACCCGTCTCCAAATTAATGGAAACGGGTTTTTTACACATGGATAGTACAAATACACATGGAACAATGGAGCCTAGGGGGCTCGAACCCCTGACCTCGACGCTGCCAGCGTCGCGCTCTCCCAGCTGAGCTAAGGCCCCGCGCTGAACAGGCGCAGGAAAAATAAAAATGAGCCATGAAGGATTCGAACCTTCGACCCTCTGATTAAAAGTCAGATGCTCTACCAACTGAGCTAATGGCTCGAAAAATGGCTGGGGTACCTGGATTCGAACCAGGGCATGACGGGATCAAAACCCGTTGCCTTACCGCTTGGCTATACCCCAAAGATAAAACTGGTGGTGGGGGGCAGATTCGAACTGCCGAACCCGAAGGAGCGGATTTACAGTCCGCCGCGTTTAGCCACTTCGCTACCCCACCGAGAAGAATGGTGGAGGATGACGGGATCGAACCGCCGACCCTCTGCTTGTAAGGCAGATGCTCTCCCAGCTGAGCTAATCCTCCACTAAAATCATTTCAAAAATAAGTTGGTGACCCCTACGGGATTCGAACCCGTGTTACCGCCGTGAAAGGGCGGTGTCTTAACCGCTTGACCAAGGGGCCGATATAAATAGTATAACAGTCTCTCACCAATCTACAAAACCTTATGGAAATCAAAAAGCTTCCAACCGGGTTCGAACCGGTGACCTCTTCCTTACCATGGAAGCACTCTACCTGCTGAGCTATGGAAGCAAGGTAAAAGATTCGTTGCGGTAAAAAACATAAAATAGCCCAGCGACGTCCTACTCTCACAGGGGGAGACCCCCAACTACCATCGGCGCAAAAGAGCTTAACTTCCGTGTTCGGGATGG
>NZ_JALHAG010000012.1 GCF_022819085.1 Planococcus ruber
TAGATAGGTTCGAGGTGGAAGCGTGGCGACACGTGCAGCTGACGAATACTAATCGATCGAGGACTTAACCAACTTTGTTTACAGAAACCAGCGGTTTCCCGTTTCAATGTCGCCTATCCAGTTTTGAGTGAACAAGTCACTCTGAAAAAAAGAGTCCAGTGATGATGGCAAAGAGGCCACACCCGTTCCCATCCCGAACACGGAAGTTAAGCTCTTTTGCGCCGATGGTAGTTGGGGGTCTCCCCCTGTGAGAGTAGGACGTCGCTGGGCTGATTTTTTTTTTGGTCCCGTGGTGTAGCGGTTAACATGCCTGCCTGTCACGCAGGAGATCGCCGGTTCGATCCCGGTCGGGACCGTAATCTTTCAAGTAAGCACAGCGATCTCGCTGTGCTTATTTTTTTGTTTCAAAAATCGTTTGCAAAAGATTATGTTTTGATTTACTGCGCCATCTTCGCTAAACTATGGTAAGACTCAATCGAGGTGACAGAAAGAATGAACTATACATTAGAAGTGGCATCACCCCATGAAACAGAAGCTTTCGCTGAAAAGCTTGCTCAGTATTTAAAACCTCAAGATGTTTTGACGCTTGAAGGCGACTTAGGTGCGGGGAAAACGACATTTACTAAAGGCGTTGCAAAAGGATTGGGCATCAAACGGATGGTCAACAGTCCTACCTTTACTATACTTAAACAATATGAGGGGAACTTGAATTTAAATCACTTCGATGTTTACCGCTTAGAAGACAGTGACGAAGACATCGGTTTTGATGAATTGTTTGAAAGTGAAGCAGTATCTGTTATCGAATGGGCACAATTCATCGAAGAGTATCTTCCGAAGGAGCGTTTGGAAATAACGCTTATCCGTCTATCAGATGAAGGGCGCAAAATTGAAATGAAACCAATTGGAACACGGTATGAATTACTGTGCAAGGAGTTAAATATATGATTTATTTAGGAATCGATACTTCAAATTCCCCTTTAACGGTCGCGTTAATGAGAGATGAAAGTGTTTTAATAGAAGAAACAACGAATTTGAAAATCAATCATTCTTTAACAGCAATGCCTGCCGTTGAAGAAATGATGAAGAAAGCAAAAATTTCTCCTGCTGATTTGACACATATTGCTGCAGCCAGCGGACCTGGATCTTATACGGGCGTCCGCATTGGTTTGACGATTGCCAAGACGCTAGCTTGGTCATTGAAGATTCCGCTTCATACTGTATCCAGTTTAAAAGTACTAGCTGCAAATGGCCGGTACTTTGAGGGGCATATCTGTCCCATCATGGATGCACGGCGGGGCACTGTTTTTACAGGTCTCTATAACGGATCGGATTTATCGACGGTGATTGAGGATCAGCATAGCGATTTAAATGAATTTTTAATAAGAGTAAAAGAACAGAATAAATCCGTATTATTCACAGGGATAGATGTGGCTATACACGAAGAGGCCATTCGTGAAGTGTTGGGAGAAGCAGCTTTTTTCAGTGGACCGCAAGACCGGCTTCCTCGTGCTTCCAATTTGATCGTCTTGGCAAAAGAAGAGAAAGCGCAAGATATCCATCATGCTGTCCCAGAATATCAGCGCATTACAGAAGCCGAAGCCAATTACCTCAAAAGCCAAGAAGGTAAAAAGCTATGAACGCAGAAGTCAATATTCGAAAAATGACAGTCGAAGATGTAGAACAAGTCTTTGAAATTGAAAAATTGTCTTTTACCTTGCCTTGGACAAAAGATTCTTTTTACTATGAAATGACTACAAACGAGAGTGCTTATTACGTAGTAGCAGAAACCGAACGAGGGGTTGTCGGCTATTGTGGAATGTGGCTTGTTTTAGACGAAGCGCATATAACCAACATCGCTATTTTGCCTGAAGAAAGAGGCAAAAAACTGGGTGAGCGCTTAATGAGAGCGGCGATGGAGGCCGCTAAAAGCCAAGGGGCAGTCTTGATGACACTGGAAGCACGCGTCAGCAATGAACCAGCTCTGAATTTGTATCGAAAACTAGGATTTAAAAATGGTGGCATACGAAAACGGTATTATACCGACAATTTCGAAGATGCTATAGTGATGTGGGTGAATTTTAATGAATAAAGATATTTATGTATTGGGGATTGAGACCAGTTGTGATGAAACAGCCGCTTCCGTTGTAAAAAATGGAACTGAAATCATATCGAATGTGGTAGCATCTCAAATCGAAAGCCATAAACGTTTTGGCGGGGTCGTGCCGGAAATCGCTTCTAGGCACCATGTTGAACAGATTACGATTGTTATTGAAGAAGCTCTGGCACAAGCTAATCTGGAGCCTAAACAATTGAGTGCAGTCGCGGTTACGGAGGGGCCTGGCCTGGTGGGGGCATTGTTAGTCGGGGTAAATGCAGCGAAAGCTTTTGCCTTTGCCCATCAATTGCCGATAGTTGGAGTCCATCATATTGCTGGGCACATCTATGCTAATCGACTTGAGCAAGAAATGGAGTTTCCGCTGTTGGCCTTAGTGATTTCAGGGGGCCATACCGAATTGGTCTATATGAAAGAGCATGGAGATTTTGAAGTGATCGGAGAAACACGGGATGATGCAGCAGGAGAAGCTTATGATAAGGTAGCAAGAACCTTGAATCTCCCTTATCCTGGAGGCCCACATATTGACCGGTTGGCTCATGAAAGCGATGGGGCTGTTGAATTTCCGCGGGTGTGGCTGGAGGAAGGCTCATACGATTTCAGTTTCAGCGGCTTGAAATCATCTGTTTTGAACTATATGCATAATGCAGCTCAACGCGGTGAAACAGTACCGCCAGAGCACGTAGCTGCAGGGTTCCAAAACAGCGTAGTGGAAGTGGTTACGGCAAAGACGCTACGTGCTGCAACACAGTATAAAGTAAAACAAGTTATAGCGGCCGGAGGGGTCGCTGCCAATAAAGGCTTAAGAACCTCTTTGACGGATACCTTTAAAGAAAAGGGCCTACCTTTCTATATCCCTTCTTTGAAACTATGCACGGATAATGCAGCAATGATTGCTGCTGCAGGAACCGTAATGTTCGAAAAAGGGCATCGGGGGACGATGACAATGAACGGCCGGCCAGGAATGGCCATGGCCTCCTGGAACTAAAAAGCTCAGCATACCTGATAATCCATCAGGTATGCTGAGCTTTTTCCTTTAAATTCTGACTTTATTTAGATTCTAGAAATAAATTTTGTCAATAGAGAACATTTGTACTTATGCACAAAATGTGTATAACCTGTTCATAACTATCTGACAACTAGGGGATTACCCAGATATTGTGTACACGAAAGTGGAAAACTTTGTGCATAATATTTTGCGTGACTGTGGATAATGTGTATAAACCTGTTGATAGCCGTTTTTATCACTTTTTAGCTGTGCACAACTTTGTGGAAATAAATATTTTGTTAAAAGCTATTGACCTATATCTAGTAAAGAGAAAAACCGTATACAAAAGTATACGGTCAAGAGTGGACATTTTCAATCTTTTCTTGTAATTCCAGCCATAGAGCCATTTTCTCTTCATGGGCTTCTTTGAGCTTCTCTAATTCGGTTTGAAGCGGCAATACCCGCTCGTGGTCTTGGAAAACTTCAGGAAGGCAAAGCTGTTCCTCGATTCCAGCAATTTGGAGGTCCAATTGTTCCATTTCCGATTCGGTTTCTTCGGACTGGCGCATCAATTGGCGTTCCAGTTTTTTCGCTTCTTTATTGATCTGCGAAGTGGTCGGTGCTGCGGAAGTTTGAGTGGCAGTTTTCGATTCCTCTTCTTCCAATGCTTTCAGTTCTTCGAGTTCGAGTTTTTTCTCCAGGTAGTAATCGTAATTTCCGAGGTATTCAGTCGTTCCGTCACGGGTCAGCTCGATGACTTTCGTCGAAATCCGGTTCATGAAATACCGGTCATGGGAAACGAATAAAATCGTGCCTGGATAGTCAAGAAGAGCATTTTCCAATACTTCTTTGCTGTCGAGGTCCAAGTGGTTGGTCGGCTCATCCAGCAAGAGGACATTGGCTTTTTGCATCATCAGTTTTGCCAAAGCGACACGGGCTTTTTCGCCTCCGGAAAGGGTGGAAATGGGTTTTAGCACGTCATCTCCAGAAAAAAGGAAGCGGCCGAGCACACCCCGAATGTCTTTTTCGTTCACATGCGGGTAATCGTCCCATAGCTCATTTAATAGAAGCTTATTGCCTTTTAGATTCGCTTGTTCCTGGTCGTAGTAGCCGAATTGAATGCCCGTGCCGTAATGGATTTCACCGGCAAGCGGTTCGAGTTCTTTCATAATGGTCTTCAATAGCGTGGATTTGCCGACGCCATTTGGACCGACCAATGCCAAGCTTTCCTGGCGGTAAAGTTTCCATGAAATGTTCTCGGACACCGGCGCGTTGCCATAGCCAATCGCAAGCGAGCGAACATTTAGGACGTCATTCCCACTCTGTTTTTCAATGCTGAAACCGAAGCGTGCCGATTTTTCGTCGCCATCCGGCGCATCCATCCAATCGGTCTTTTCCAGAATCCTTCTGCGGCTTTGGGCCATTTTGGTGGTCGAAGCCCGCACGAGATTGCGCTGGACGTAGTCTTCGAGCTTTGCTTTCTCGCTTTGCTGTTTTTCGAATTGCTTTAAGTCATGTTCGTATTGCTTCGCTTTTTCATCCAGGTAGCGACTGTAGTTTCCTGTGTACTTCTTGACGCGGTGTCGCGACACTTCATAGACAAGCGTCACGACTTGGTCAAGAAAATACCGGTCATGGGAAACGATCAATAAGGAACCTGGATAATTTTTCAAGTAATTCTCGAGCCAGCTGAGGGTTTCGATGTCCAAATGGTTAGTAGGCTCATCGAGGATCAGCAATTGGGGTTTGCTCAAGAGAAGCTTGGCCAGCATTAAGCGGGTTTTCTGGCCGCCTGACAGCGAAACGATTTTCTTCTCGTAGTCTTCCTGGTAGAATTTCATGCCGTGCAGGATGGTCCGCGTGTCCGCTTCGTACTGATAGCCGCCTGCCTCTTTGAAATCATGCTGCAGCGTATCATACTCTTGCATCACTTTTTCGTATTGAGCCGTATCCTCATAAACGGCTGGTTCAGCCATTTGGGCTTCAAGCTGGCGGAGTTTGGCTTCCTGTTCACGGAAATGTTTGAAAATCGTCATCATTTCTTCCCAAATGGTCGCATCGGTTTCAAGGTCCGTCTGCTGTTCCAGGTAGCCGATGGTCAAATCTTTCGGCATGATGATGTCGCCGCTATCGTATGACATCTCGCCGGAAATGATTTTCAATAAAGTCGATTTGCCCGCCCCGTTGCGGCCCACTAATGCAACACGGTCGCGGTGTTGAACTTCCAATTTGACGCCCGAAAGAATTTCGTCTGCGCCGAACGATTTATGGACTTGGTTAACTTGTAAGACTATCATGTGGGTCACCTCTATTCTCTCTTAGTTTAGCCTACGGAAGGGCGCTTCGCAATCAAGCCAGCTTTACATATGGGCTCTCCTCAGGTAAGATAATATCGATTTGATACGACCTCAGGAGGTAACCTTGCATGTTGCATGAACCATCAAAAATTCCGCAAGCCACGACCAAAAGGCTGCCCTTGTACTACCGGTTTCTCCAAAACTTTGCCAACGCTGGACAAAAACGCATTTCTTCACAGGAACTGAGTGAAGCGATGAAAATCGATTCAGCTACCATCCGCAGGGATTTTTCGCATCTCGGGGCATTTGGGAAAAAAGGCTATGGCTATGATGTCCAGGATTTGTTGGTCTTTTTCCGCAAAACGCTTGATCAGGATGAAGCAACCAATGTTGCGTTGATCGGTGTCGGCAACCTTGGCAGCGCATTTTTAAAATATAATTTTCAACGCAATCACAATACGAAAATTGTCTTGGCGTTCGATTCCAACAGCCCGATAGAAGGGGAGAAAATCAGCGATATCGATACGTTCCATCCAGACCGGATCGAAGAAAAGATTGAGGAATACGGCATCGAATTGGTGATACTGACAGTCCCTTCCCGTTCTGCCCAGGAAGTGACAGATCGGCTATCAAAAACACAAATCAAAGGGATCTTAAACTTTACGCCGGTACGTATTGCCGTGCCTCCCCATATCCGTGTCCAAACCATTGATTTGTCGGTTGAACTGCAGACGCTCATCTACCAAATCAAGCAACAATGACTCAAAAAATTCACATTTGGCCAGCCGTTTGAAATAGCCAAAGGGGTTTGAATGATGTAGAATGAAACCATTAATACAGGAGGTGTCTAATATGGCTCCAGGTCCAGTTAGTTTGATAGTAATTGCTATTGTGGCATTAATCATTTTTGGCCCGAAAAAGTTGCCTGAATTCGGTAAAGCTTTCGGTTCTTCATTGCGTGAGTTTAAAAACGCAACTAAAGGTTTGACAGATGACGACGATGCAGCAGACGTGAAGAAGAAAGAAGAGCAAAAGGAAATACGATAGGATGTTTGTCTGATGAATCAAAAAGACATGACTTTAGTTGAACATATAGGCGAACTGAGAAAACGGCTGACCATCATCGCCGTTTTCTTTGTGTTAGCGCTCATTGGCAGTTTTTTCTTGACCGAACCGTTGATCCAGTATCTGCAGTTTACCGAGGAAGCGAAAAACTTAACGCTTAACGCTTTTAAGATAACCGATCCCATTAAGATCTATATGCAAGTCATGACGGTTTTGGCCCTTGTCATCATTTCCCCAATCATCATGTACCAGTTTTGGGCCTTTATCAGCCCGGGCTTGCACGATACAGAACGGAAAGTGACATTAAGCTATATTCCATTTTCCGTGCTGCTGTTTTTAGGCGGAATTGCTTTTTCTTATTTTATCTTGTTCCCATATGTCATCGGGTTTATGCTAAACATATCCGATAACCTGGATATCCAAGATACGATTGGAATCAATGAATACTTCCAGTTCCTGTTCCAGATTACGCTGCCTTTTGGTATCGTGTTCCAACTGCCGGTGCTCATGCTGTTTTTGACCCGCCTTGGCGTCATTACACCGATGTTGATGAGCAAATACCGGAAATACGCATATTTTGGGTTAATTACGCTGGCTGCTTTTATCACGCCGCCGGATATCGTTTCCCATATGATGGTGACGGGGCCATTGCTCTTGCTATACGAGTTCAGCATCGTCATTGCGAAAATCGGCTACCGCAAGTTTTTGAAAGCCGAACAGAATTTAATCATCGAAGAACAAAAACAAGGCCTTCACGAATAGTTCGTGAAGGCTTTTTTGTGCTTTCTTTATGTCCAGCTCCGGTGTCCAGCCTCTCGAGGTCTTAAGCTTGTCGAGGCAAAACGGGCACCTTTGCTTTTCTTTATGGCTGCAAGCCCTCCAAATATTTGGTGAAGGCTTCGATTTTGTCCATATTCAGCTGAACGATCATGACGAATGCATTCAGCAGGATATGGGAAATGATCGGTGTAATGATGCGTTTTGTTTTCTGATAGACGAATGCCAGCACAAGCCCTGTCGAGAAGTAAACGAGCAAGTGGCTGAATTCCAAGTGGACGAGCGCAAACATCAGCGCACTGATCGCGGTCGCAATAAAGAAATTCGTCGTTTGGTTTAGGGAACCGAAGACGACGCGGCGAAAAACGAGCTCTTCCATGACCGGTCCAAAGAAGACGATGGCAAGGACGGTCAGCGGCACCACTTCAGCGACGTTCACGAGCGACATCGTATTTTCAGAGCCGGGCTCGATGCCAAGAACTTTCATTTCAATCAGCGAGGCGATGATCTGTCCGAAATAGACGAGGAAAAAGCCCAGGAAGCCCCAGCCGATCGAGGCCCAAATCCCTGCTTTTTTGCCGTTCCAGATATTGAAGAAGTTTTTGTCGCGCAACACAAGGATCATCATTACGATAAAGCCGATGGCCATGCTCGACACGATGAGCCAGCCAGAAGTGGTGGCTTCTGCCGTGTCCGGATCCAGCCCCTGGCCGATGAAATAATTATAAGTCGGCACGACGACGAGCGCCGGTGCCAATTGAATCACGATAAAGGTCAATAAAATATAGAGAGGAGTCTTCGGCATTTTGCGGCCGTATTTTTTCTTCGCCGATTTTGAGGAAGAAGGGTCTCCGTTCTTTTTTTTCAGGGAAGTTGATTTCATAGAGGCATTTCCTTTCATCTTTGAATTCTTCTTTCATTGTAGTGGTTTCAAAACATTACCGCAAAGAATAAAAAACACGGAAGGTTTTGACTTGCAAAACATAACGGATTTTATTAAACTGAGAAGTGGGTTAGCACTCGAAGGTTGAGAGTGCTAATCGAGAACATTTAGATAATTCGAGGAGGGTGTTTCATTTGTTAAGACCATTAGGAGATCGCGTAATTATTGAGCTTTTAGAAGCGGAAGAAAAAACTTCAAGCGGAATTGTACTGCCGGGTTCAGCGCAGGAAAAACCGCAGGAAGGCAAAGTGATCGCTGTAGGTAATGGAGTCATCCGCGACAATGGACAGCGCACTGAACTGGAAGTCAAAGAAGGCGACCGGATCATCTTCTCTAAATACGCAGGCACTGAACTTAAATATGAAGGCAACGAATACTTGATCTTGCGCGAAAACGATATTTTAGCAATTTTAGGCTAATACATTTCAATAGACATTGAGGAGGAAGACTAAACATGGCAAAAGATATTAAATTCAGCGAAGATGCACGCAGCTTGATGCTGAAAGGTGTAGATAAATTAGCAGATGCAGTTAAAGTGACATTGGGGCCAAAAGGGCGCAACGTCGTTCTTGATAAAAAATTCGGTTCTCCGCTCATCACCAATGATGGGGTAACCATCGCAAAAGAAATCGAACTTGAAAATGCTTTTGAAAACATGGGAGCGAGACTTGTTGCGGAAGTGGCTTCTAAAACAAACGATATCGCTGGCGATGGTACGACAACTGCAACGGTTCTGGCTCAAGCGATGATCCGTGAAGGCTTGAAGAACGTTACAGCTGGTGCGAACCCTGTCGGCATCCGCCGCGGAATCGAAATGGCTGTGGAAAACGCAGTCAATGAATTAAAAGCGATTTCGAAGCCAATCGAAGGCAAAGAATCGATTGCACAAGTTGCAGCGATTTCATCCGGCGACGAAGAAGTCGGCAAATTGATCGCTGAAGCAATGGAACGCGTTGGCAACGACGGCGTTATCACGTTGGAAGAATCACGCGGCTTCACAACGGAACTTGATGTTGTGGAAGGGATGCAATTCGACCGCGGTTACCAGTCTCCATACATGGTGACGGATTCAGATAAAATGGAAGCGGTTCTTGATAACCCGTTTATCCTTGTAACGGATAAGAAAATCGGTAACATCCAAGAAATCCTTCCTGTCCTTGAGCAAGTAGTTCAACAAAGCAAACCATTGTTGATCGTAGCAGAAGACGTTGAAGGCGAAGCGCTTGCTACATTAGTTGTCAACAAATTGCGCGGAACATTCAACGCGGTAGCAGTTAAAGCTCCAGGATTCGGTGACCGCCGCAAAGCGATGCTTGAAGATATCGCGGCACTAACGGGCGCTGAAGTGATTACAGAAGATCTAGGCCTTGAGCTGAAATCAACGAACATCACACAGCTTGGACGCGCTTCAAAAGTGGTTGTGTCGAAAGAAAATACAACAATCGTAGAAGGCGCTGGCGACCAAGAGAAAATCGTTGCCCGCGTAACGCAGATCCGCAATCAGCTGGAAGAAACTTCATCTGAATTCGATAAAGAGAAATTGCAGGAACGTTTGGCGAAACTTGCTGGCGGTGTTGCAGTCATCAAAGTCGGAGCGGCTACTGAAACAGAGTTGAAAGAACGCAAACTTCGCATCGAAGACGCATTGAACTCAACTCGTGCAGCAGTAGAAGAAGGAATCGTTGCAGGTGGGGGTACGGCGTTAGTGAACGTCTACAACCGCGTAGCAGAGCTTCTTGAAACTCAAGAAGGCGACGTAGCAACAGGCGTCAACATCGTGCTTCGCGCACTTGAAGAGCCGGTTCGCCAAATCGCGACAAATGCTGGCCTTGAAGGATCAATCATCGTTCACCGCCTGAAAACAGAAGAAGTCGGAGTCGGCTACAACGCGGCAAACGGCGAATGGGTGAACATGGTTGAACAAGGAATCGTTGACCCAACAAAAGTAACGCGTTCAGCACTTCAAAATGCAGCTTCTGTTGCAGCAATGTTCTTGACAACTGAAGCAGTTGTTGCAGACATCCCGGAACCAGCAGCACCAATGGGCGGCATGCCTGATATGGGCGGCATGGGCGGCATGATGTAATTCAACTAAAAACAGACTCTCAACTCCTGGCATCACAGGAGTTGAGAGTTTTTTTGTTCAAGCAGCTGCTAATTTCTTTGAAGGAACGCCGAGAATATAAAATTGCTGATTTTCTTTGGGGGATTTAGGGTAATGTGGTATCAACAAGCAGAATTAAAATTGGTACTCAAGACAGAGGAGCCTACTAATCGAGGTGTTGGGATGACGACATTGCAAGAAGTGCAGATGTATAAGAATTTCAATGAATTGGTCCACGATGTTTTGGAATTGGCAAAAGAAGTTTTTCCGAATCAGTTGCTCTATTTATCGTCCATCAGTGAGATGGAGCAGGTGATTCTTGAACTTTCACAGGAATCCAGTACCATCGGGCTGACCAAAGGGATGGAGCTGGATCCCGATGAATCCCTCTGCGGACTCGTGGATTTTCAGAAGAACCGCCCGCTTGTCTATGAAGACATTCAAAAAGAGCGCGATTTGGATCGTTTTCAACAGACGCTGCAGGAGCTCAACATCCGCTCCTATTTGGGAATTCCGATTTCCCTTGTTTCTGGCGAAAAGTTTGGCACCCTGTGCGCGGTCAGTGACAAGGCCCAGCATTTCGATGAGAAAAGCATCCAGTTGCTGCAGAAAATTGTCCGGCTGTTTTCGTATTATTTGGACCTTGAGCATTTGGCGTACCGGGATATGCTAACGGGTTTATATAACAGACGTTACTTAACCCAAGTTTTTGCCGAACGTCCTGCAGAGGAAGGCGCATTATTTTTCCTCGATTTGGATGGCTTTAAAAAGGTCAATGATGTCTATGGCCATGAACAAGGCGACTTCGTCTTAAAGGAAGTCGCTTTGCGGCTGCAAAAGATCGTATCTGAAATTCCAGGTGCTTTTGCTGTCAGGTTAGGAGGAGACGAGTTTATTGTCCATTTTTCCGAATTGCTTTGCAGAAAAGACCTGGAGAGCTACGCTGAACGCATTCTTAGCAATTTAAATGTATGGAAGGAAGGCTATGCGATTTCAGCAAGCATCGGAATTGTGCCGTATGGAAGCGATCAGGCAGGTGAGTTGAATAACGTACTGAAACAGGCAGACGCGGCGCTGTACCAAGCTAAAACTGCGGGAAAGAACACCTATACTTTTTTCTGAAACTTTTTGGGCTCTTCACCATTTTCAAAGGGTGGAGAGTTTTTCGCGTTTTGAGCACAGCTCTTTCCACAAGCAAAAGACTCAGGTAAACTAGATAAGGCTAATAAATGCAAAGTTGTTTCCTGCTATTAATTGAACTTATTTATCTTCAGATAGATTTATTAAGGAGATTTTCAACGAAAGGATTGAAATCTGTACATGAAAGAGAATTTTTGGCGTGATTTGCCGCGGCCGTTCTTTATACTCGCGCCGATGGAGGAAGTCACGAATGTGGTGTTCCGGAAAGTGGTAGCGAAAGCTGCGCGGCCCGATGTGTTTTTTACGGAGTTCACGAATACGGAAAGCTATTGCAACCCGGACGGTGTTTTCAGCGAAGAAGGGCGATTGGTCTTTACTCCCGATGAGCAGCCGATGGTCGCACACATTTGGGGCAATAAGCCCGAACAGTTCCGTGAGATGAGCATCGGAATGGCAAAGCGGGGCTTTAAAGGCATCGATATCAATATGGGCTGCCCTGTCGCGAACGTTGCGACGAAAGGGAAAGGCAGCGGCATGATCCGTTTTCCGGACAACGCCGCGGAAGTGATCCAAGCGGCAAAAGCGGGCGGATTGCCGGTCAGCGTGAAGACCCGCCTCGGCTATACCGATGTGGAAGAATGGAAAGGGTGGCTTGCACATGTGCTCGACCAGGACATTGCGAACTTGTCGATCCATTTGCGCACCAAAAAAGAAATGAGCCGTGTGCCGGCGCATTGGGAATTGATTCCCGAAATCAAGAAGCTCCGGGATGAAATTGCACCGGATACGCTTTTGACGATCAACGGGGACATTCCGGACTATCAGACAGGACTGGAACTGGCCGAGAAATACGGCATTGACGGCGTCATGATCGGGCGCGGGATTTTCCAAAACCCGTTTGCTTTTGAAAAAGAGCCGCGCGCGCATAGCGACGAAGAAATGCTGGAACTGTTGAAGCTGCAGCTGGATCTGCACGATCATTATTCTACCGAAGAAGAGCCGCTGCCGTTCCGGCCGCTTCGCCGCTTCTTTAAAATCTATGTCAGTGGCATTGCAGATGCCGATGATTTTAGAAGCCAATTGCTGAAGAGTGAATCGACGGATGAGGCACGGGCGTTGCTTGCAGAATTTCAGCAGAAAATAGCAATCGGATAACAAAATCCCGCATCGAATTTTCATTCGATGCGGGATTTTTTAATTGCCGGATTTATTCGCATCCGATTCCATCGCCGTCACGGTCCAGGTGGCTTCCATAACCGGGATCTCCTTTATAAATAGGCGCTGCACCTGCCGCGCGGACGGCGGAGCAGTTTTTATAGGAAACCGGGGATGCAGCAGCACTTGCAGTTTCTCCTGAAGAGCTAGAGGAATTGCCTGAACCCGCTGAGCTGGAAGCAGCAGCGGCTGCAACGGATACGCTTTGTGCTTTCGCCTGTGACTTCAAGTCCTCAACTTCGCTTTCTAAAGCAACTGTTACAGACTCGGCATTGGCAACTTGCTCTTCCAGGCTTGTGATTTTAGCAGTCAACTCTTCTTTTTCTTTTGCAAAAGCTGTTTTTTGATCTTCGAGTTCTTTTACTGCATTCTCATTTTCAAGAATCTCAGCGGATGCTTCCTCGAATTTTTGTAAGCTTTCCTCATGCTCTTTAGAAAGCAAAGTAATTTCATCTTCCAAACTTTTGTTCTTGGCCATGAGCTCCTCATTTTTGGAAATCAAGTCTTGGCGTTCTGCTTCTCTTTCTTTAGCACCTGCTGCATTAAATCCTGTAAAGGTTAAAATCAAAACTAAGAAAGCAATTAAAGAATTTCGTCCGTATTTATTAGTTGGCCGGTCTCTTTTGATGAACTTGAAAATAAACCACATGATCCCAAGGCCTGTAAAAGCGAACGAGGCAATTATAACTAAAAGTAATAATAAAGCTTCCACTTAAATCCCCCTTTTTTTACAGTATAAACCATTAATGTTCAAAAAAGAATGTAAATATGAAATAATTAATAAAAATTAGAAAGGAAGCACAAATTCTTAAAGATGGCGGGAATCGTCTTGCTGCCCATAAAATATGCATGGCTTCTAGGAAAATCCATGCTATAATAATCAAAATTTCTGATAAGTAATTGATTTTCCTTTAGTAAAAATCTAACAAAGTTAGGAGAGCTAGAGATGAAGAAGTATTTAGCAGAATTCATTGGTACGTTTATCTTGGTGTCTCTTGGAACAGGGGCGGCTGTGGTTTTAGGCGGGTATTCGGGAGGGACGGACAGCGGGTTTTTAGGAGTTTTAGCCATTGCTTTTGCGTTCGGATTGTCGATTGTGGCAGCGGCTTACGCAATCGGGCATATTTCCGGATGCCATGTGAATCCGGCGGTTTCACTGGCTGTCTGGATGTCGGGAAATTTGACTGCTAAAGAGTTTGGCGGTTATGTGGTTGCACAAATCGTCGGCGCCTTTGCAGGAAGTACATTTCTCGCATTTGTGGCTGCCAATTCGACCAGCCTTGAAGGGTATGGGGCAAATGGCTACGGGGATTTGAGTGCGGTCGGGCTGAATGGGCTCGGCGCTTTTGGCGTGGAAATCGTTCTTACGTTCATCTTTGTTCTGGCGATACTCGGTGTGACTTCCAGCAAAGCGACTTCGCATATGGGCGGAATCGTCATCGGGTTGACCTTGACGCTGGTCCACATCATCGGCATTCCATTGACCGGCACATCCGTCAATCCGGCAAGAAGCCTGGCGCCTGCGGTTTTTGCCGGAAGCGATGCCTTGGCTCAAGTTTGGCTATTCCTCGTCGCGCCGCTGGTCGGAGCAGCTCTTGCGGCTTTGGTATTTAAAACATTCTTTTACGTAAAAGAAGAAACGGGCCTGGAAGTCGCTGGCGATCCGGGAATTGAAGGAAAAAACACACGGCCTGACAGAAGCCGGAAATAAACAGAAAGACTGTTCCTAGTGAAAGGAACAGTCTTTTTCACTTAAGCTACAAATTGCATGGAAAATGAAGAAATCTCATATAGCAATGATCCTGGCTTTTGTAATTGGAGTCGGCATGCTTGGAAAAGCGTTTGCCATGAATGAAGACATCAAAATGTATTTGTTGATTTTCTGGGGGATCGGGATGGCGCTAGCGTTCTTGCGATTGTTTGTAAATAATTCGATCAAGAAGATGAAGGGCAAGAACTGGAAAGTAAAAGTCGCGTTTTTTGCCGTCCTGTTAGGCTTCGGTTTGCCGTTCCAGTCGTGGTTCCGAAATGCGGTGCTCTATAAAATGGATTCGGCATACTTAGGCGGCAGCATCGCAATGCTGGTCGTCGGAATGGTCTTCATGACGTTCTTTTCCGGCTATGCGAAAGGGAAGTACGTGGAAAGAAAAGCGGGAAGCAGCCAGGTGATGGCAAAATCGTAAACGCACACCATCATTTATTGTTCTTATTGCGGGCCAAGCCGTGCTATAATAAGACACTTAGGATGAACTGAACATTCAACGGAAGCAGAGCCTTCCGCCTGCAAATAAACAATAGAGGTGTACAGAATGAACAAACGATGGACGATCGATAAAATAAGAGAATTTACCGAGAAGAACTCGGACAGCAAATTGCTGTCAACGGAATATCACGGATTTTCACAAAAGCTGCTGTTCAAATGTTCTTGCGGCAATAACTTTGAAAAAACTTTTACGAAGTTCAACAAAAGCAATCAGCGCAAATGCGATACGTGCCAACCGCCGAAAGCGCCGCGCGGCGAATAAAACAATGACAGGCACTTCTTTTCAGCTTTCGAAAAGAAGTGCTTTTTCTTTAGGTAAAAATCCGGAAAAGCAGATTAGTGGTGTCTCCAAGTAAAAGGGGTTATTCTGTAATTATTGATATACCCACAGGGGTTTAATTTTGTGCCTCAGAAAAGAAGAAGAGGAGGAGAAAAAATGTTCAATTACACAGTAGAAACGCCAAAAAGCAGAGATGAAGCGGTGCAAGCACTTGAAGAGAATTTAAAGAGCGAAAAGTTCGGGGTCTTGTGGAATTTTGACCTTACGGCGAAGCTGAAAGAAAAAGGCACAGATTTTGATACGCCGTTTACCGTACTGGAAGTTTGCAACCCGGAAGAAGCCAATAAAGTGCTATCGGAAGATTTGATGGTGGGGTATTTCTTGCCTTGCAAAATCGTCGTCTATGAAGAAAAAGGAACGACGAAAATCGGTATGCCGCGTCCCACTGCTTTAACGGGCATGGTTCAGAACGACTCTATTAAGAAAATCGCTGTAGAGATCGAAAAACGATTGATCGGCTGCATCGACCAATCGGTATAAGAAAGCTTGAAAGATTGATTTCATACCCAAAGGGGTATAAAATTGAATAGAAACAATGGAAAGTGAAGGGGGCAATCGAACGATGGAATACGATAAACAAGTCCAAAACCGCCTAAGAAGAATCGAAGGCCAGCTTAAAGGGGTCTTGCGTATGGTGGAAGACAACGAAGATTGCCGCGATGTCGTGACTCAACTGTCTGCAGTGAGAAGCGCAGTAGACCGGGCAATCGGCGTTATTGTCAGTGAGAACTTGGAGCAATGTGTCCGGGACAGCATCGATAAAGGTGAAAGCACAGATCAGCTTGTTAAAGATGCGGTTAGCCTATTGGTTAAAAGCAGATAAGAAATCCGTAGAACTTCGGGTTGACGGATTTTCTTTTTGGATGTTAATATACCCCTATAGGTATTTTGCGTGTTGTTGAGTCAACATGTTTTTATTTAAATGGAAATATACCCCCAGTGGTATAAAAAGAAGGTGGAATCAGAGATGGAAGAAAGAAAGACAACGAACATCATTTTGTTCAGCGGAGATTACGATAAAGCGATGGCGGCCTATATCATTGCGAATGGAGCAGCGGCATACGACCACGAGGTAACGATTTTCCACACATTTTGGGGACTGAATGCTTTAAGAAAAGGCAATCCGAAAGCCGTGAAGAAAGGATTCCTTGAAGGGATGTTCGCAAAAATGATGCCAAGAGGCGCAGATAAATTAGGGCTTTCTACGATGAATATGGCCGGAATGGGACCAAAGATGATTAAGCATGTTATCGGCAAGCATAATGCAATGACACTTCCGCAATTGATTGATATGGCGAAAGAACAAGAAATCAATCTGGTGGCGTGTACGATGACGATGGATCTTCTTGGATTGAAAGAAGAAGAATTGCTGGAAGACGTGGCCTTTGCAGGAGTAGCGGCTTATCTAGCTGATGCAGAAGAAGGCAATGTGAATTTATTCATTTAAAGAAAAGAGGAGAATCATGGATACTTGGATGATGATTTTAATCGGTGCGGTCTTTGTTTTTATCGCATATCGGGCCATGGCACCAACAAAAGGCGTGAAATCAGTTTCAACAGAAGAACTGAAGTTGGAACTCAAGAAAAAAGGCATGCAATTCATCGATGTAAGAACACCTGCAGAATTTAAAGCAGGCCATATAAAAGAATTTAAGAATATCCCGCTTAATACCTTGCCGAATCGGCTGAATGAGCTGAATACTGGCAAAGCAATCTACTTGATTTGCCAAAGTGGCATGCGAAGCAGTAGAGCAGCGGATCTACTAAAGAAAAATGGATTTGATCAAGTTATCAATGTAAGCGGCGGCATGAACAATTTTAGGCTTTAAATTGAAGGAGGAAAAGTAATGAAGCGAATAACGACACAAGAAGTAAACAAGTATTTAGAAGAAAATAAAGAAGTTTCGATTATCGATGTACGCGAAGCAGCTGAAGTGAAGGAAGGGAAGATTCCAGGCGCGGTCAATATTCCCTTAGGTCTTCTTGAATTCCGTCTGCAGGATATTGATAAATCGAGAGAACACATTATGGTTTGCAGGTCAGGAAACCGCAGCGGCATGGCAGCGCAATTGCTTGCAGACCGTGGCTACAACGTCATCAATATGGATGGCGGGATGCTGGAGTGGGAAGGCCCGACTGAATAGGAAAAAAATTTTAAATGAAAATATACCCCTATGGGTAATAGGAGGAATACAAATGATCAAAACAGACCGCATTCTTGATGCAAAAGGGCTTGCTTGCCCAATGCCGATCGTACGGACAAAAAAAGCGATGAAAGACTTGGAGCCCGGGCAAGTGATCGAAGTGCAAGCGACAGATAAAGGTTCGCTGGCTGACATGAAAGCCTGGGCAAAAAGCAGCGGAAACCAGTATCTTGGTTCTTCTGAAGAAGGAAACGTACTGAAGCATTATTTGCGTAAAGCCGATGAGTCAGAAGGGAAAGACGAAGTCCACTTTCCGCACACCTTAGCAAATAGTGAATTACAGAAACAATTGAGCCGGGATGATGTCATCGTGCTCGATGTCCGCGAGCCTGCAGAATATGCATTTGGGCATATTGAAGGGGCCGTATCGATTCCGCTTGGGGAACTGGAAGAACGTGCAGGCGAATTAGACTCGGAAAAAGAAATTTTCGTTATCTGCCGCACAGGAAACCGCAGCGATTTTGCTGTGAAGCAATTGACTGAAAAAGGTTTCAGCCGTGTGAAAAATGCTGTAGAAGGCATGTCTCAGTGGGAAGGCCCAACTGAACAGAACAATGCATAAGCAAGTTTAAATCCGATGAAAAAATTATAGATGGAGGTATTCCAATTGACTGTAAAAGCAATGACTGCAAAAGAAGTCGCACGTAAAGTAATGGATAACAAGCCGTTATTTATTCTGGATGTGCGCAACGGCGACGCATTCGCCGACTGGAAAATCGAAGGCGGCAATATTCAGTATCTGAATACACCTTATTTTGATTTGCTGGACGGGGTCGAAGAAGTGGCTTCAGAACTGCCGAAAGACAGAGACATTCTGGTCGTTTGTGCGAAAGAAGGATCTTCGGTCATGGTGGCGGAAATGCTCGATGAAGAAGGCGTCGATGTTGCATATCTTGAAGGCGGCATGAAAGCTTGGAGTGAACACCTGGAACCCGTGAAAGTCGGCGATTTAAAAAATGGCGGGGAATTATACCAATTCGTCCGTATCGGCAAAGGCTGCCTTTCTTATATGGCAATTTCCGGCGGCGAAGCGGCGATTGTCGATGCTACACGCATGACAAATATCTTCTTGGATTTCGCCCAGGAAAAAGATGCGAAGATCAAGCATGTATTTGATACGCACTTGCACGCAGACCACATTTCAGGAGGCCGCAGCATAGCCGAAGCAACAGGCGCAACCTATTACTTGCCGCCGGCTGATGCGGAGGAAGTGATATTTGATTATGCGGAATTGGTTAATGGACTGGAAGTGGCTATTGGCGATGCGAGAATTGAAATTGAAGCATTATACTCGCCAGGGCATACAATCGGTTCCACCTCATTCATCGTGGACGATCAGTACTTGATGACAGGCGACATTTTGTTTATCGATTCCATCGGACGTCCGGACCTTGCTGGCCTTGCAGAAGACTGGGGCGGCGATCTTCGTGAATCGCTTTACAGCCGATACGCAGAACTCGCTGATGAACTCGTCGTTTTGCCGGCTCATTTCATGATCATGGATGAGTTGAACGAAGACGGAAGCGTTGCGAAAAAATTAGGTGACTTGTTCAAAGAAAACCACGGATTGAATATCGAAGATGAGCAGGAGTTCCGCGACATGGTAACAAAAAACCTGCCGCCGCAGCCGAATGCTTATCAGGATATCCGCAAACTGAACATGGGCAAAATTACACCGGACGAAGAAGTGCAGCGTGAAATGGAAATTGGACCGAACCGTTGTGCGGTGCGTTAAGAAAGAAAAAACTAATTAAAATCGCTTCGGCGTAAAGAAATATCGATTAAAAACATAAATCAAAAGGAGAGATTTTAATGAACGTAGACAAAGTATTAGACGCAAAAGGCTTGGCTTGTCCAATGCCAATCGTAAAAACGAGAAAAGAAATGAAAGACTTGGAATCTGGCCAAGTACTTCAAATACTGGCAACTGATAAAGGGTCCAAAGCGGATATGACGGCTTGGGCGAAATCAGGCGGCCATGAATTATTGGGTGTTCAAGAAGAAGGTAGCGTCCTTAAATTCTGGATCAAGAAAGGCTAAGAGTTGAAGGGCATCAAGTCGATGCCTTTTTTCTTTTTGAAAGGTGGAGTTTGAATGAGTATTGATTTTATCATGGTTATTTTCTTGATTGGTTTCGTCGGTTCCTTCATTTCCGGAATGGTCGGGATCGGAGGCTCAATCATCAAGTATCCGATGCTGCTCTACATACCACTAATGCTTGGCTATACGGCCTTCAGCGCCCATGAAGTTTCAGGAATCAGCGCAATTCAAGTATTTTTTGCGACAATCGCGGGTGTCTGGGCATACCGCGGCAGCGGGTATTTAAACAAAACGCTTATTGCCTATATGGGGGGCGCCATTTTACTCGGGAGTTTCATCGGCGGCTATGGTTCGACGCTGATGTCTGAGCAGGCAATCAATGTAGTTTACGCAATTTTGGCAACAATCGCGGTTATTATGATGTTCCTTCCGAAAAAGGGCGTCGACGATATCCCGCTTGACCAAGTCACGTTCAACAAATGGCTGGCTGCTGGGCTAGCCTTTATCGTAGGGATGGCAGCAGGAGTTGTGGGAGCAGCCGGCGCATTTATCTTGGTGCCGATTATGCTGGTGGTCCTTAAGATTCCGACTCGGATGACCATTGCTACGTCGCTTGCGATTACGTTCATTTCCTCCATCGGATCGACAATAGGAAAAATTGCGACAGACCAGATTCTTTATGGTCCAGCAGCAGTCATGATCGTGGCAAGTCTGATCGCCGCACCCCTTGGCGCAAAATTGGGGCAGAAGATGAATACGAAATACCTCCAATGGATTTTGGCCTTGCTAATTTTAGGGACGGCGCTCAAAATCTGGTCCGATATTTTATAAAATAGCAGCAAGCCATCCAGGCATTTTCTGGATAGCTCTTAACTTAAAAGAAAGAATTTAAGGGCTGTCCTGAAAAAAGTATGGAGGACCTGCATAGTTGCCGATCAATTGTCGATTGACGAATTCTAAATCTTATCGATGTGCAAAGATATTTTCTTAACAGACATAGGCAAGGCATTCTTATTCTAATAGAAGGCGGTAAATATGCTATGATGAAAAGAGCAAAAAGCAACAAACGGAGGTTTTTTGATGGACAATAACGATATTCTGATTAGGCTGCGCTACGCACTTGATATTAAAAATAATGATATGGTAAAGATTTTCAAGGAAGGCGGCATTGAGCTGTCGAAAGAGGATGTACTGAAAGTGTTGACGAAGACGCCGGAAAGCGATGGCGATGACATGGACAGCGTTTTGGGTGCTTCTGAAAATGCAGACCATATCCGTGTTGACAACCGGATGCTGGAATCTTTCTTGAACGGGTTGATCATCTTCAAGCGGGGACGCCAGGAGCCGAAACCGGGGCAGCCGGCCACACCGCCGATGAGCAACGAACCGGCGAATAACTTATTGTTGAAGAAAGTGAAAATCGCCTTGCAGCTGACGAGTGAAGATATGCTGGAATTGCTTGCACTTGCTGGGGTCACCGTGTCGAAAAGCGAAATGAGCGGCATCTTGCGAAAGCAAGGCCACAAGAATTACAGCGTCTGCGGCGACCGCTATGCCCGAAATTTCCTAAAAGGATTGGCAATCAAATATAGAAAATAATGCATGGATCCGCTTCTTTATATAGAGGCGGATTTTGATTTAGAGGATGGGAATTGGAGAGTTGGGAGTATTCGGGGGAAGTTGGGAGTATTCATTCAGAAGTTGGGAGTATTCGAACGAAAGTCGAGTGTATTTCATAAAAAGTCGGGAGTAAACGAAAATGGTTTTCGAGCTGCAATAAAAGAAAGCTGGACAGCAAAAATGCCGTCCAGCTTTCTTTTATTGCCACGGATAGGTGGCGAGCAGTTTGGCGCTGAGCACCATGAAATCTTCTTTTGGCGACGCTGCTTTTTTCTGTTTCAGCAAGTCGTTGCCGGCTGCAAAAAGCGCTTCCGTCGTCGGATAGGAAAGCGTTTCTTCAGATTCGATGAACGCCACAGAGTTGTCGGTATAGCGAAACAGGAAATTTTGGTAACGGGTTTCGCTTGCGGAATGAAAGCTCGATGGAATGGTGTAGTCGATGTCAGCAGTGAGCACGCCGACGCGTTCATAGATGGCAAGCGGGCCAGCACTTTTCGCCATTTGCTGTTCGGCGCCTTCCACTAAGGCGTTTGGATCTTTAGCAATCGAAGGAAAGAGGCGGTTCTCGAGCAACACGAAATAATTGCGCGGATCGTTGACGTCAAGCAGGTATTTTTCAGACATTCAGAAATTCCTCCTAAAAGCGTTGATTGATTCCCATGATAGCGGAAATGTGTGAAAAGGGAAACGGAGAGAAACCAGAACGGTAAATGTCTTTCTTAACAGAAAGTTCGTTTATTTCTGTCAAAGCGCCTTGATTTTCCATCCTGAACCAGTTACCCTTACAAAAAGCCAAAATTGAATAACGTGAATTCTTATCGAGAGAAGTCGAGGGACTGGTCCCATGACGCTTCAGCAACCAGTCGCAAGGTCAGGTGCTAAATCCAGCAGGTAATCGATTGCCTAAGAGATGAAAAGGAACGAGTGTGAACTCATAAAGCCTTCATTTTCATGGAGGGCTTTTTTTCTATATATAGGAGCAGAGAGAACGGGATTATTAGAGGAATTAAAACGAGGATTCTAACGGCAGACGGAGCAATAGGAGCCGGGCTGATCAAAGCGAAATTCCCGCGTATTTTGACACTTCTTGCCGTCAGCAATGTCTCATTCGGCTACCCGGCATGTCCGAACCTGGAGGATCAGGCGAGACTGTTCGGCTTAATCAAACCGGAAGACATCGGCGTCCAATTGACGGAAGAATATATGATGGATCCGGAAGCTTCGGTATCAGCCATCGTCTTTGCCCATCCGGATGCGCGTTATTTTGTAGTGGATTGAGTGGGGGAAGTCGTTTAGACAGTAAAAAGGGAAGATTGGACAGTATTCACTTAGGATTGGACAGTATTTCGCAGCAAACGGACAGTATATCCAAATAACTGGAAAAAGAGCAGCTCAGACCATGCTGAGCTGCTCTTTTTATTGGTTTATTCGCGTTCCTTATAAATAAAATAATCGAAATCTGCCGCCAGGTTTTGGCCGGACGTGTCTTGGCATTGCATGCCGACAAATGCGCCGGTGAAGAATCCGCCGCCTTGGATGTAGTCATCCGACAGTTTATGCGAACCGAAGCGGATCGGAATCAAATGCCAGTCCTCCCCATCGAACGAATAGGAATACTGATAGATGTCCGCATCGACATCGACGCGCATGTGGACGTATTCGACGCCATCCGGCACAACGATTTCTTCGCCTTGCAGCGGCTGGCCGTAAGCAAAATTATCGCAGACAGAAAGATCCAGGATGCGTCCTTTTTCTTCATGCCAGGTGATTTGAAGAGCCGTCCAGTTTTCCGTGTTGTAATAGTTTACAAGACCCGCTGCCTGCTGGAATGTATCGGGCCGGAATGCCACTTTCGTTTCCGCCGTAAAGTGGAAATGCTGCCAGCGTCTCGCGACAAAAGCTTGAGTAAATTTAGATGTCAACGACTCACGTCCGTGGATGCGCAAGTGGCCCGGATTTTCTTTCAGTGAAACGATTTCTTCGCCTAACGGAATGCGCAGCGTCTGGAAATGCGGGTTCAAGGCATCCGTGTCAAAATCGTCTTTTTCCGGATAATCGCGATCCCATACCACTTCATCGATGGCCGGCCCTTCGATTTCGAGCGATGGTGCGTTGCCGCCGACAACATACGGCCAATCGTTTTTCCACTCGACTCGCTGGATGGCTGTTTCCCGCCCAAGCGGGCAATAGCCGCGTGGGTCAAGCAAGGCTTGTCCTTTTCTGGAAAGCGGGCGTCCTGTCAAATGCACCAAGAACCACTCGTCCGTATGCGTGTGGACGATGGAGGCGTGGCCTGATTTCTGCAGCGGATTTCTTGGCGAGAAGAACGATGTGATCAACGGATTTTCCGGATGGACTTCATACGGTCCACACAAATCCTTCGAACGCGTAATCGTCGCTTGATGGTCATACTTCGTGCCGCCTTCTGCCGTCAATAAATAATAGTATTCGCCGATTTTATATAGGTGCGGTGCTTCCACAAGCGCGACATCGGTTCCTTTGAAGATGATTTCGGATTTGCCGACTAATTTCTGTTCTTCAACGCTGTATTCCTGAAGCGCGATGCCGTAAAAATTATGATGGCCATGTCGGTGATCCCAATACATATTCACCAAGTATTTCTTGCCGGATTCATCGTGGAACAGGGAAGGGTCAAATCCCGAACTGTTCAAATAAATCGGTTCCGACCATTCGCCGTCAATCGTTTCGCAAGTGACGAGGTAGTTATGGCAATCTTTCCATTGGCCTTCTGTCACTTTTACATCCGTGAAAATCAGCCAGAACTTTCCGTCGCTGTATGAAAGGGCCGGTGCCCAGACGCCGCCGGAGTTCGGGTTGCCCATCATGTTCAATTGGCTAAGGCGGTTAAGCGGACGAGAGATCAAACGCCAATTTTTCAAGTCCTTGGAATGGTAGATGCCGACACCCGGGAACCATTCAAAAGTGGAAACCGCGATGTAATAATCTTCTCCCACACGGCAAATGCTTGGATCCGGATTGAATCCAGTTAAAATCGGATTTTGGATAATCGCCATTTTTCGTCACCCTTTATGTATGATTTGTGGATTTGCTGCTTGGCAGAACAAATGTAAGTGCTTTCAAAAAAGATGCCAAAACAGCATAAGCAAAGATTTTTAATCCAATTAAATCGAAAATTAAAAATCTTCAGCTGATATAAACAATCATACACTACTTAGTACGATTGGTAAACTAAGTGTGGTGAAAGTTTATAACAGCTTAAGAAAAAATAGCTTGCTGCGGCTGCATGCGGACACTCAAGAAATTCTCAATGGTAAAAGCAGCGACGCCAAGTGCCGTTGGCAGCGTATCAAGTTCCGAAAAGCCGATGATCAAATCGTTTTGCTGGAACCAAAGGGCTTGGTTTGCCACGCGTTCATTCAACGATTCGCTCAGCCAATTTTTGGCGGAAGCCATCCGGTTGCCGATCACAACTTGCTGCGGGTTAAAAGTGTTGACGATGTTGTTGATGCCGACGCCTAAATAATCGCCGCTCTTTTTGAATAGCGCAATGGCTTCTTCATTGCCGGATTCTGCAAGCTGGATCAAATGCGGCAAATCCAATTTTTCATCAGTGGAAGCGAATAACCCGGATTGCACCGCAGTATCCAGCAGCGCTTGCTCCGACGCATATAGTTCCCAACATCCTTCATTTCCGCAGCGGCATTTCGGTCCGTGCACTTGAATAGTCATATGGCCAAGTTCACCGGAAAATCCGTTCGACCCTTTATAGAGGGTACCGTTTAAGATCAGGCCGACGCCAATCCCGATGCCTGCGCTGACATAGATGATGTTTTCGCATTCCTGTCCCGCACCGAAACGCTTTTCGCCGTAAGCACCGGCATTCGCCTCGTTTTCAATAATGACGGGAAGGCCGTATTTTTCTTCCAAAACGGATTTTAAATCGAGGTTCCGCCATTTTAAATTGGGCGCAAGCAAAATTTCGCCGTCTTTATCGACCACGCCTGGGACGCCGACGCCGATGCCTACAACGCCGTGCGGGCTGTCGGGTGCAGAAGCGATTAATGAATCAATGGTGGAAAACATTTTTTCTTTGATTTCTTCATAAGAAAGATTTTTGAAGCTGCATTCTTTCTTCAATTGGATGTTGCCGCTGAGATCGGTCAGCACGCCTAGCAGATAGTTGACGCCGATATCGATGCCGATGGCGTAGCCAGCCAGGTCATTGAATAAGAGCATAACCGGTCGGCGGCCGCCGCTTGATTCGCCAGGGCCGGATTCGTAAATCAAATGATCATCCAGCAAATCGCTGACAAGAGAAGAGACGGTTCCCTTGTTCAATCCGATTTGGCTGGCGACAGCTGCCCGCGAAATAGGCGAATTGTTTTTGATCTTATCCAGTACCAATGATTTGTTGCCTTCTTTAACGACTTGATGGTTCCAGGTCTTGGTCACTTTTACATTCATCCTGCTCAGCTCTTTCTATCATTTTTAAGACTATTTTAACAGATACTTTGAAACGAAAGTAGTTTAATAAAAAACTTTGTTTAGCCACTAGACGAACATGAAAACCCTTGCTATAATGAAAACGCATACAACAATCTGAATATTGTTGTAATAGCACACAAAGTGGGGGGAAGAAAAAAATGAAAAGGAAGAAAACGCTTGCACTGCTATTGTCCGCTGCTATTTCATCGTTACTGCTAGTAGGGTGTTCAGATTCTGATGAGGCGTCATCGGGTTCAAGTAATGCAGACACTGAAATCAAATTTATGCACTTATGGCCAGAAGGTAGCTCCAAAAAGCATTATGACGTGGTAAACGATATTATTGCTGATTACGAAGCGGAAAACGAAGGCGTCAAAATAGATTTAGAAGTTTTAAGCAATGAGCAATACAAAGATAAATTGCGTGTCCTTTCGACATCAAAAGAATTGCCGGATGTCGGCCTGACATGGGCTGCCGGATTTCTTGAGCCTTATGTAGGCGGCAATATGTTCGCTCCATTAGATGATGTCATCGAGTCTGAATTGTCCGATGCATTTGTACCAGGAACTGCTGAAGCTTATGCGCTTGACGATGTAACATACGGATTGCCATTGGAATTGAACATTGTCAGCATTTATTACAATGAGAAAATGTTCAAGGATAACGGCATTGAAGTTCCGGAAACATACGAGGAATTGCTAGAAGCATCAAAAGCATTCCGTGAAGAAGGCATTCAGCCGATTGCACTAGGAAACAGAGATTCATGGACAGGCTCTATGTGGTATATGTACTTGGCTGACCGCATCGGCGGCGCTGATACATTGAATAAAGCCATCGACCGTTCAGGCAGCTTCGAAGATCCTGCCTTGATCGAAGCGGCTGCAGAAGTTCAAAACTTGGTAGACAGCGGGGCTTTTGTTGATGGATTCAACGGCCTTGCAGATGAAGAAGCGAAGAGCATGTTCATGAGCGAACAAGCGCCGATGTACATGATCGCAACTTGGGATCTTCCAAACTTCACGACAAATGAAGACGTACCACAAGAATTCAGAGATTCTGTAAAATACATGAACTTCCCAACAGTTGACGGCCAAGGCGATATGAACAGCTTTGTCGGCGGCCCTGGAGTTGGCTTGTTCGTAGCAGAAGATTCAGATGTAAAAGAAGAAGCAAAAGACTTTTCTGCATACTTTGTAAAAGAGTGGGGCGAAAAAGCGGTTGAAGAAGCTGGCGTAATTCCAGCAACAAAAGTGGATGCCGCGTCAATGGATCTTCCACAAATGTATATCGATATCTTGGAAGAGCTGAACCAAGCAAGCAACATCACGATGTTTGCGGATGTTCAATTGAGCCCAGAAGTGGCAACTGTCCACTTGGATGCAATTCAAGCGCTATTCGGCAACGAAATGACGCCTGAAGAATTTGCGAAAGCCCACGAGGACGCTCTTTCGAAATAAAAAATGATCCAAACGGTTTGAAAAGCTAGAAGAACAAGAAGGGGGCATATCCAGAATTCAGGATTGTCCCCTTCTACTTTATAAGATATGGGGTTGAATGTTATGAACAAAGTGATGTCCAATAAGCTTTATATCGCGTTCTATATTGCGCCCGCTTTTATATTGCTGATGGTCCTGATCTTCATCCCGCTGCTCCTGTCCGGCTATTACGGCTTGATGGACTGGGATGGAATCGGAGAAAAAACTTTTATTGGCCTGGACAATTATATAGAAGGAATCCAAGATAAACTATTTTGGAACAGTGCTCTGCATTCGTTCTTATTGGCCCTTTTCTCAGCATTAAGTTTAATCATCTATTTAGCTGTATCGATCATCCTGGCTTCAAAAATCAAAGGTGCGGACTTGCTTCGTAAAATCTACTTGATTCCGATGCTCTTGTCATCCGTCGCTATTGCCCAATTATGGGTTAAAGTCTACAACCCGTCCAACGGGATTTTGAATTCTTTTCTTAGAACTATCGGAGTTGAAAATCCACCATCTTGGCTCGCAGATCCAAGCTTGGTTTTGTTTGCCATCTTCGTTCCAATCCTATGGCAATATGCAGGGTTCTATATCCTGATTTACTATGCAGCGTTGAAAAACATTCCGGAATCTTTGATTGAAGCTGCAAGAATTGACGGTGCGACGCCATTCCAAATTGCCATGCGCATCAAATTGCCGTTGATCAAAGAAATCGTGAGTGTCACCATCGTTTTGGCAATTGTCGGATCTTTGAAATACTTCGATTTGATTTACGTAATGACGGCCGGCGGGCCAAACGGAGCCAGCGAAGTAATGGCTTCTTATATGTACAAACTGGCTTTCTCTAGCTACAACTTCGGCTACGGCAGTGCCATCGGGTTCTTGCTATTGATCATCACACTGATCGTTACGTTGATCATCCGCAAAGTGACTGAAACAAAAGAGAAGCTTGAATACTAAGAGGAGGTTTGTTTAATGAAACGCGTTGGATATTTCTTTCTTTACCTGGCTTTGATAGTAGTGGCATTATTTCAAATCCTCCCACTCATCTGGCTGTTCCTGTTCTCGTTGAAGAGCAACCAGGAAATCTTTGCAGGTTCACCGTTTTCTTTGCCGTCGGAGTTCAGATGGGAAAATTACCAGAAAGTCTGGGACGGGGGAATCGGCACGTATTTCTTCAATAGTGTGTGGATTACCATTGCAGCAATCGTCTTTACTGTATTATTCGCAAGCATGGCGGCATTCGCATTGACGCGCATGAAGTGGAAGTTAAGCGGCCTTGTGCTCGGGCTCTTCATGGTCGGCTTGATGATTCCGATCCACTCAGCATTGATTCCGCTCTACAGCATGTTCTTGAGCGTCGACATGATCGATAATCCGTGGTCGATCGTCATCACGTACACCGCGTATAATTTACCGATCACCTTAATGATCCTACTTGGTTTCTATTACACCTTGCCCCACGAAGTCGAAGAAGCGGCAATTATCGATGGCTGTTCGATCCATCGGATGTTCTTCCGCATCATTTTGCCGATGACGACGCCGATCATGGCGACTACGGTCGTCATCAATATGATTTACAACTGGAACGAATTCGTTTTCGTCAACACCTTCATCAGCTCGGAGAAATACAAAACGCTGACAGTAGGGATCCAGAACTTCATCGGCCAATACATGACCGACTGGGGTGCAATCGGTGCCACGCTGATCATCAGTGTCTTGCCGATCATCATCGCCTTCATCTTCTTCAGCAATAAAGTCGTTGAAGGGATTTCATCAAGTGCGGTGAAGGGGTAATTGGAAAAGCGGAAGCGCCTGTTCAGCTCCGACAGGCTTAAGGCAGAACACGGAGGAAATCCTGATTTCCATAGTGGGCTGACTTAAGATCCCGAGGAGCTAGGCGCTGGAGTCTGGACAATAAAGAAAAGCGGAGATGGCCGTGTAGCTTCGAAAGGCATAAGACGGGTCGGCGAAGCGGCTTTCTTTGCCGCATAGCCGGCAGGGCTTATGTCCCGAGAAGCTGGCCATCGGAGTCTGGCCAAAAGAAAAGCTTCACCTCATCAGGAATCGTATCTGAGAGGTGAAGCTTTTTTATTCGGGAAGGCTGCTTGCCGTCTTCGCAGTGGTTTTATTGAACGCATTCAAAGAAATCCACATCGTGATGAAAGCATAGGAGCTGGCGCCGAAGATAAACGCGAGCGCCGGCAGAGCTTGCATGATCAGAAACAGAGACACAAGGCAAAGCAGGATCAGCAAACTGTGAAGCGGGTGAATCAGCATGATCAAAAAAGCATTTTTAAGCACTTGCGGGACGCGGATATCAAAATGCACAAAGGTCGGGAACAGATAGAACAGGAACAGTGCAACCAAAAGCATGAAAGCGAATAAAGGAATCGATGTCCAAGTGAGATGGTCAGCGTCCAACGTCAGCAAGTAAAAGACGTCAGCGGCAATCAATGCCAAAAGCAGCCAAACCACGAGGCCCATCACATTGCTTTTGGCAAAATCTTTCCGGTAATAGTCCCAGAACGTCCGGAAAACGGGTACGTCCGTCTGTCCGCGCAGCCATTTCCGGCAAACGGAAAACATCGCCGTCGTAGCAGGGAACAGCCCTAAAACAATTGCGCCTGCTAATGTGAAAACGACCCACAGCAAATTTAAATAGGCAAAGCGGGTGATCCATTCGGTAATCTGATAAACGGTATTTTTGGTGGAATTCATCTATGACCTTCCTTACATTTCGATTTTCTGAAAATCCAACATCTAACTTATTTAAAAGCATACACCAAGTCGGAAAATTGGACGAATAAATGATGCTGCGGATAGAGATGAGGACCTTCTGGACGCTTTGAACAAAATTACCGCTCTTTATAAGTCGAATAGTCGAATCATTCTAAATAAAACTTTGTTTAACCAATAGACAAACTAATTGTAACTTGTTATAATATCAAATGAAAGCCTTTTCATTAAGGATAAACCTATTTATTTATCAAAATTACCAGAACCCAATACCTAGGAGGCAAAAACTATGGCATATTTCGAGAACATTGACAAAATTAAATTTGAAGGTGCATCTTCAAAAAATCCATTCGCTTTTAAATTTTACAACCCGGAAGAAGTAGTCGGCGGCAAGTCGATGGAAGAAATTCTTCGCTATGCGGTTTCATACTGGCACACATTTACAATGGATGGATCGGATCCATTCGGCGCTGGGACGATGAACCGCCCATGGGATAAATTCAGCGGAATGGATTTGGCAAAAGCGCGCGTAGATGCAAGTTTCGAATTCTATGAAAAAATGGATGTGCCATTCTTCTGCTTCCATGATGTCGATATCGCACCAGAAGGCAGCAACTTAAGAGAATCGAACCAAAACTTAGACGTCATCGTTGCCATGATCAAAGATTATATGAAAGACAGCAAAGCGAAATTGCTTTGGAACACTGCCAACAATTTCACGCACCCGCGCTTCATCCATGGTGCTGCAACATCCAACCATGCGGATGTTTTTGCTTATTCAGCTGCAAAAGTGAAAAAAGGCTTGGAAATCGGCAAAGAGCTTGGGGCACAAAACTATGTGTTCTGGGGCGGCCGCGAAGGCTACGAAACTTTATTGAACACGAACATGAAGCTGGAGCTTGATAACTTGGGCCGCTTCTATCATATGGCTGTCGACTATGCGAAAGAAATCGGCTTCGACGCACAATTCTTGATCGAGCCAAAACCAAAAGAGCCGACAACTCACCA
This sequence comes from Planococcus ruber, assembly GCF_022819085.1. Classification (GTDB taxonomy): domain Bacteria; phylum Bacillota; class Bacilli; order Bacillales_A; family Planococcaceae; genus Planococcus; species Planococcus ruber. The sequence continues at coordinate 30,802 of NZ_JALHAG010000012.1, forward strand.
GTACGACTATGATGTGGCAACTGGCCATGCTTTCTTGCAGAACTACGGTTTGGAAAACCACTTCAAATTCAATATTGAAGCGAACCACGCGACGCTTGCAGGCCACACATTCGAGCACGAATTGCACTATGCACGCATCAACAACATGCTTGGATCCGTCGATGCGAACCAAGGCGATCCGCTTCTTGGATGGGATACAGATGAATTCCCGACAGATCTTTGGTCAACGACGCTTGCAATGTATGAAATCCTTAAAAACGGCGGACTTGGCAAAGGCGGCTTGAACTTCGATGCGAAAGTACGCCGCGGTTCATTCGAGCCTGAAGATTTGTTCCACGCACATATTGCGGGGATGGACGCATTTGCTGTCGGCTTGAAAGTCGCTCAGCAATTGATCGACGACAAAGTATTGGATTCCATCATGGAAGACCGCTACCAAACCTACACAGAAGGAATCGGCTTAGATATCGTCGAAGGCAAGACAGATTTCCACAAACTAGAAGAGCATGCACTTGGCTTAACGGAGATCAAACAAACATCTGGCCGTCTTGAGCAGATCAAATCAACAATCAACCAGTACTTGCTGCAAGCTTTCGCTAAATAATAAGTCTGAACGTCAGGAGAGCTGTCGCTATGAAATACGTGATTGGAGTCGATCTTGGAACGAGTGCCGTGAAAATCCTGCTGGTCAACCAGCAAGGAGAAGTGGTGCACAGCGTTTCGAAATCATATGCATTGATACAAGAAAAAACAGGATACAGCGAGCAGAATCCAGAGGACTGGGTGGCTCAAACAACTTCCGGGCTGCTTGAGCTCCTCTCCGGTTTTGATGGGGCTGCTGAAGACATCGAAGGCATCAGCTTCTCGGGGCAGATGCACGGCCTTGTGCTGCTGGATGAAAACAATGAAGTCTTGCGCCCGGCCATTTTATGGAACGACACAAGAACAACGGCCGAATGCCAGCAGATCTACGATGCTGTAGGCAATGAACGCTTACTCGAAATCACCAAGAATCCGGCGCTTGAAGGTTTCACACTGCCGAAAATTCTTTGGGTCCAAAAGCACGAGCCGGAAATTTTTGCGAAAGCGAAATCGTTCGTATTGCCAAAAGACTATTTACGATACCGCATGACCGGCAAGTTGGAGATGGAATTCTCGGATGCTGCCGGCACATTATTGCTCGATATCAGCAAAAAACAATGGAGCACAGAAATCTGTGAACTTTTGAATATTGATCCAAACCTGTGCCCGCCGCTTGTCTACTCGCATGACGAAGTGGGTACGGTCACGGCTGAATATGCAGCAGCATCAGGGCTTGCACCGGCAACCCGCGTTTTTGCAGGCGGTGCGGACAATGCGTGCGGCGCAATCGGGTCTGGAATTCTAGAAGATGGCAAAACGCTTTGCAGTATCGGTACATCCGGTGTTGTGTTATCTTATGAAGCAAGTAGCGACAAGGATTTTGGAGGCAAGGTCCATTACTTCAACCATTCGGCGCCGGATGTCTATTACACGATGGGCGTCACGCTGGCAGCCGGCTACAGTTTGACTTGGTTTAAGGAAACCTTTGCACCAGATGAATCGTTCGACGATCTGCTTGCTGAAGTAGGCACTGTGCCTGCTGGGTCCAATGGCTTGCTGTTTACGCCGTATCTCGTCGGTGAACGCACACCCCATGCAGATGCTGCCATCCGTGCAAGTTTTATCGGAATGGATAGTTCCCATCGCCGAAAAGATTTTGCCCGGGCCGTACTGGAAGGCATTACGTTCTCTTTAAATGAATCCATCGAGATTTTCCGCGAAAGCGGAAAAGAGATTGATACGATTGTATCGATCGGCGGAGGTGCACAAAACAAGGACTGGCTTCAAATGCAGGCAGATATTTTCAATGCGAAAATTGTCCGCCTGACAAGTGAACAAGGTCCGGGAATGGGCGCAGCCATGCTTGCTGCTTACGGCAGCGGATGGTTTGCTTCATTAAAGGAATGTGCAGATGCATTCTTGAAAGAAGATGCGCAGTATGAGCCGAATCCGGCGAATGTAGAAAACTATCAAAAACTATTTTCTATTTATCAAGAAGTTTACGGACAGACAAAAGCGATGAACGAAAAGCTTTTGGCGTTCCGTAAATAGCAGGTTAAATAAGAGTCTCAACTCCTTTAGTTGGGACTCTTATTTGTAACTATTTATAAAATAGAATGGGAGTGGCACCGATGGAATACCGGCAAATCGGCAAGACGGATTTAAAAGTGAGTGAACTCAGTTTTGGTACATGGGCAATTGGCGGTTCGTGGGGGAAGACAAATGACCAGGAATCTTTAAAAGCTTTGGACTATGCGATGGCGCAAGGCGTCAATTTTTTTGACACCGCTGACGTCTACGGTGACGGCCATAGTGAAGAACTATTGGCAAAAGCGACAAAAGGCAGACACGATGAAATCCACATTGCGACAAAGTTCGGCCGCGCAGATGATTTTGCGAATCCGAAAAACTATACGATGGAAAGTGTCGCGAAATACTGCGAAGACAGTTTGAAACGTCTCGGACGTGAGCAGATTGACCTGTTCCAAATCCATTGTCCGGCCACTGACATTTTACGCGATGGCCAGGTATTCGACGTGCTGGACCGCTTAAAAGAACAAGGCAAAATCCGCTATTACGGCGTGAGTGTCGAAACAGTGGAAGAAGGGCTGATTTGCCTGGAAAACCCGAATGTCAGCAGTTTACAGGTGATCTTTAATTTATTCCGCCAAAAGCCGTTGGAGGAATTATTCCCGAAAGCGAAAGAGCAAGGGGTGGGCATCTTGGCGCGCGTGCCTTTAGCGAGCGGATTATTGACCGGGAAATTCAAAGCGGATGCTGAGTTTGAGCAAGACGACCACCGGAATTTCAATCGCAACGGCGATGCTTTCAATGTGGGAGAGACGTTTGCCGGACTGGAATTTACAAAAGGCGTTGAATTGGCTGAAAATTTAAAATGGATTGCAGAAAATAGAGGAAATATGTCGCAAGCCGCGTTAAAATGGATATTAGAACACGATGCGATTTCAACTGTAATTCCGGGCTTTAAAACCATTGCCCAAGTGGAAGACAATCTGAAGGCTGTTGAGGCTGCACCTTATTCTTCAGAAGAAATGGACAAGCTTGCCAAATTCTATAAAGAACAGGTGGCTTCTGAAATTAGAGGAGCTTATTAAAGAAAAGTAAGCGCTTTACCGGCTCGCATGAGAGCCTTTACACAATTTGGAGGGATGAAAATGGCGGGGTTAAACTTAGTGAATGTAAAAAAAGTCTACGATAAAGGGGTTGTATCGGTTCAGGACTTCAACTTAGAGATTCGCGACAAAGAATTTCTGGTGCTTGTCGGGCCGTCCGGCTGCGGGAAATCCACCACTTTGCGCATGATTGCCGGGCTTGAAGACATCACCGAAGGCGATTTGTTTATCGGGGACCGTCGCGTTAACGACGTGTCGCCGAAAGACCGCGACATTGCGATGGTGTTCCAGAACTATGCACTGTATCCGCACATGAACGTCTACGACAACATGGCGTTCAGTTTGAAGCTGCGCAAGCTGAAAAAAGCGGAAATCAAAGAACGCGTCGAAAATGCTGCGAAGATCTTAAACTTGGAAGAATACTTATACCGCAAGCCGAAAGCCCTGTCCGGCGGTCAGCGCCAGCGTGTGGCCTTGGGACGCGCCATTGTGCGCGATGCGGAAGTGTTCCTGATGGATGAACCGTTGTCCAACTTGGATGCGAAATTGCGCGTACAGATGCGGGCGGAGATCCAGAAATTGCACCGCCGCCTGCAGACGACAACCGTTTACGTAACGCACGACCAGACGGAAGCGATGACGATGGCCACTCGCCTGGTCGTCATGAAAGATGGGTTCATTCAGCAAATCGGCACGCCAAAAGAAGTCTACGATTTGCCGAACAACATGTTTGTCGGCGGCTTTATCGGTTCGCCGGCGATGAACTTCTTCCACGGCAAACTGGAAGGCAACCAATTTGTCATGGGCGACCAGCGTGTGATGGTGCCTGAAGGGAAATTGGCTGTTTTGAAGGAAAATGGGTTCGCTGATAAGGAAGTGATTCTCGGCGTGCGTCCGGAAGACATTCATGACGAGCCTCTCTTCCTGGATCACTCGCCGCAAACGAAGATCAAAGCGCCGATTGAAGTGGCGGAATTGATGGGCTCGGAAATCGTTCTTTATTCGCAGCTAAACGGCGAAAGCTTCGTCGCGCGCGTCGATGCCCGCTTCAACGTGGAAGCCGGGCAAACGATCGACATGGCAATGGACTTGAACAAAGCCCATTTCTTCGATCCGGCGACGGAACTTCGCATCAAATAATCAGTGATAGGCAAGAAGCGCAGAGCTGTCTTGAAATCCAAAGCCGCTACGGGACAGTTTATGCGCCCCATAGCGGCTTTTTTATAATTAAAAACAAAGGAGATGAGGAAATGGAGAAAATACGATGGGGCGTTTTAAGCACGGCGAATATTGGCAGAACGCAAGTCATACCGGCAATTTTCCGTGCTGAAAATGCGGTAATGTCCGCGATTTCGAGCAGAGGCGACCGGGTTTATGCAGCGGCAAGGGAATTAGGGATTCCAAAAGCGTATGAGAGCTACGAAGCATTATTGGATGATCGGGAAATCGACGCCGTGTACATCCCTCTCCCAAACAATCTACATAAAGAATGGGTCATCAAAGCGGCTGAGAAAGGCAAGCATGTGCTTTGCGAAAAACCGGCGGCGCTGTCGGCCCAAGAAGCGAAAGAAATGATTGCAGCTTGTGAAGCGCATGGCGTTAAATTCATGGAAGCTTTCATGTATCAACTGCATCCGCAGCATGCCCGAGTCAAAGAAATTGTGGCTTCCGGAGAAATCGGAGAAATGAAGCTCATTAAATCCAGCCATTCGTTTTACTTGAACAACCGGGAAGGGGATATCCGGATGGACAAAAAAATGGGCGGCGGAAGCATCTACGATGTCGGCTCCTATTGCGTCCAGGTCATTCGCCATTTGACGGATTCAGAGCCTGTGAAAGTCCAAGCGATTGCCGAACTGGATGAAGCGACCGGAATCGATTTGACGTCGACCGTCTATATGAAAATGGACAATGGCGTCAAGGCGGTGTTCGACTGCAGCTTTGATATGATCAACCGCAACGAATACGAAGTCATTGGGACGGAAGGCAAGATCAAAGTGCCGTTCGCTTTCCGGCCGGACATCAACGGCGGCATCGGCAAAGTCATTGTCCAGAACAATAGCATGACCCGAGAGGAAAAAATTTACGGCGATATTTACCGGATGGAAATCGAACAGTTTTCACGGGCGATTTTGGACGGCGGGGAACCGGTCATCACGACGGAATCTACGCTCAAGAATATGGCCGTGCTGGATCGATGCTACGAATCGATCCAAAATGCCTGAAACAAGGTATTTTGGGTCCGAAGGTTCTGCATGCTAAACTGGAGCCATTAACCGAAAAAAGGCGGGAATGGCATGCTGGCATTGAATCTTCTGGATTATTCACCGATTGATGAAGGGAAAACGGCACGGCAAGCGCTGCTCGAGACAACGGAACTGGTACAGCTTGCCGAACGCTCGGGCTACAAGCGGTTCTGGGTAGCGGAACACCATAAAGTGGCATCAGTTGCCGGGAGTTCGCCGGAAATGCTGATGATGCATTTGGCCGCGTCGACATCCAGCATCCGCATCGGTTCGGGCGGCGTGATGCTGCCTCATTACAGCGCTTATAAAGTAGCAGAGAATTTTCGCATGCTGGAAGCCCTGCACCCGAACCGCATTGATCTTGGCATTGGGCGATCACGCAGTTATCAGGCGGTCAATAAGGCGCTGAACAGCATGCGGGAAAGAGCCGTGCCTTATGAAGAACAGCTGGCTCTTTTAAAACAGTATTTTGCAGACGAAGACGCGTTGCCTGCTATGCCCATTATCGATACCGTACCGGAAATGTGGCTGCTCGGGACAGGGGAAGGCAGCGCCGTACTGGCTGCGGAAAAAGGCATGGCGTATTCCTATGCGCATTTTGCCCGGCCTTCGATCGATGGAATGGACATCATCCGGAAATACCGCAGCGCATTTAAAGCTTCTCCGTTTTTAGAAAAGCCGAAAGTGATGATAGCTGTATTTGCCGTCGTAGCGGAAACAAAAGAACAGGCAGAAGAAATTGCAAAAGCCTTCGATCTTTGGTTGCTATTTGTTGAATCGAATACGCCTCCGCCTTATTATCCGTCAATTGAAACGGCAAAATTACGGGGCTTCAGTGCAAATGAATCGGAAAAAGTACGGGCCAACCGCAAACGCATGGTCATTGGAGATCCCGATTTCGTGAAGGCGGAAATAGAACGGATTGCCGATCGTTATGGAGCAGATGAAGTGACCATTATCCCGAACGTAGCAGGTGCAGAAAACCGAATGGAAGGCATCCGGCTATTAGCTGAAGCTTTTGGGTTAGCTCATCCATAAGGAGTGAAACTTTATTGCATTCTTTTCGTATAATTGGGCAACACTGGAAAAGCGAGGGGATGCGCAAGTGAGAAAGAAAAGGAAGAAGAGGGAGAAAAAAGACCGATGGTCATGGATATGGGATTTGATAGACTTAGCAGAATTGATTTACGATATTATCCTGCTGATTCCGCGTATCCTCCTGAGAATCATAAAAGAACTATAGCGAAAGCTCTTGCCGCATGCGGCAGGAGCTTTTTCTTCATCCAAAAGACTGAAATGAAAATATCCTAGTTTTAGTATTTTTCAAAGGGGTAAAGAGGAGAGTGGCAAAAAATACAAAAAATCTTTTTTAACAACCGCTGCGGCGTTAATGAATATCAGTCAACAAATTCCATCAATCAGAAAGAGGAGTGAACCAAATGAAAACGGATTTTTCGAAAGTGTATATAAACGGGGAATGGCGCGACGGGTCAAGCGACCAAATGATGGGCAACACAAACCCTTTCACAGGCGAGGATTTAATCGCTACGAAAGCAGCCAATAAAGACGATCTGGATGCCGCTTATAAAGCGGCAGCGGAAGCGCAAATCGAATGGGCAAAGGAATTGCCGCAGAACAAACGGGCGATTTTGGAGAAAACCGTTGAAGTCATGCAGGAAAACAAACAGTTGATTATCGACTGGCTAGTGAAAGAAGCCGGCAGCACCGTCATCAAAGCAACTGTTGAATTCGGTGCAGCGCTGGATGTCGTAAAACAATCCACTGCTTATCCTTTCCAGATGGAAGGAAAGATCCTTCCATCCCAGCAAGCAGGAAAAGAAAACCGCATTTACCGCAATCCGATCGGTGTCATTGGCGTCATCAGCCCGTGGAACTTCCCGTTTCATTTGGCGATGCGCTCCATCGCACCAGCGCTTGCGACCGGCAACGGAGTCGTAGTGAAACCGGCTACGGATACACCGATTACCGGCGGTTTGATTTTCGCCAGTATTTTCGAAGCAGCTGGGCTGCCGAAAGGCCTCTTGAATGTCGTTGTCGGCCGCGGATCCGAAATCGGCGATGACATCGTTACCCATCCGGTGCCGCGCATGATTTCCTTTACCGGATCGACGGAAGTCGGCATGCACATCGGGGAGTTGGCCGGCGGGCGTCTGAAGAAAACCGCATTGGAACTTGGCGGCAATAATGTCTTTGTCGTTTTGGACGATGCAGATATCGACCAAGCGGTGGATTCGGCGCTGTTCGGCAAATTTTATCACCAAGGACAGATCTGTATGGCAATCAACCGGATTTTTGTCCACAAAGACAAGTACGATGAATTCGCTGAGCTCTTTATTAAACGTGCCGGCAAGTTAAAATATGGCAATCCGGCAGAACAGGATACCAACGTCGGACCGCTTATTAACCGCAAGCAAGTCGACCGCATTTTAGAAGACTTGGAAGAGAGCGTGAAGCAAGGAGCGGAAATCCGGTTAGGCGGAAATGCTGACGGCAACGTTCTTGAGCCGACAGTTGTGACTAATGTGACGAATGAGATGCCGCTTGCAGTCAATGAAATCTTCGGACCGGTGGCTATTTTGATTCCGTTTGAAGATGACGATGATGCAGCGGAAATGGCCAATGCATTGCCATACGGATTGAGCGGCGCGGTCCACTCTTCTAACTTGGAGCACGGTGCCGCATTCGCGCACAGAATCCATACGGGCATGATCCATGTCAACGACCAATCGGTCAATGACGAATCGCATGTACCGTTCGGAGGCGAAAAGAACTCCGGCCTTGGCCGTTTCAACGGCGAATGGATTCTGGAAGAATTCACGACGCTGAAATGGATTTCCCTGCAGCACCAACGCCGGGATTACGGTCCATTTATCAACCAATTGAAAGAATAAAAGTCAGAGGCCTTTGCTCCGGCAGAGGCCTTTTTTCTGTTTTCATAAAATGACTAAAAAATCTGATAATAAGATATACTATAGATGTGTGAGATTCGATAAAGGAGGAATGGAAATGGACTTGCAAGGAAAAGTGGCAGCCGTAACAGGAGGAGCATCGGGAATCGGATTGGCTACGGCAAAAGCGTTTATTGCCAAAGGAGCAAAAGTGGTCATCGCTGATTTCAATGAAGAAGGCGGGGAAGCGGCAGCCAAAGAATTGAGCGGCAGCGGGGGAGAAGCGGTATTCATCAAAGTGGATACTTCTCAGGAAGCTTCCGTTGAAAACTTGGTAGCGCAAACGGTCAGCCGCTTTGGCCGAATTGACGTCATGGTCAATAATGCAGGGATCGGCGCTTTGAGCGAAACGCATGAATTAACGGATGAAGATTATCAAAAAGTGATCGGGGTCAATCAGGACGGCGTGTTTTATGGCATCAAGTATGCTGTTGGGGAAATGCTGAAGAGCGGCGGCGGGGCGATCGTCAATACTTCTTCGATACTTGGAAGCGTCGGGGAACCGCAAGCTTTTGCCTACAATGCTTCTAAAGGGGCGGTCAACTTGATGACCAAATCTGCTGCCCTCCAATACGGAGATAAAAACATCCGCGTTAACGCTGTCGCACCCGGCTACATCGAAACTGCCATGGTGAACCGCCAAGCGCTGGGTGACGAGTTCTATAATGGATTAGTGGCGAAGCATCCGGCAGGGCGTTTAGGAAAAGCGGATGAAGTGGCGCATGCGATCGTGTTCCTGTGCGAAAATGATTTTGTAACAGGCACTACCATAATGGTGGACGGCGGATATACAGCTCAATGATTCCACTCCAATGTATAGGGAAAAGAGACTTTCTGCGGAAAGTCTCTTTTTTACAGGTTGACGAGTTTCTAAACAAAATCCTTTCTGTTTCTTTTTTGTGGAGTTCAGCAACAATTTTCCAGTGAAATAGAAAAGTCCAGCCCACTTAGTGCTCCAGTCGGCCAGACTTTTTTCGCGCAGTTCAAATGGATGCAGCCAATTTAATTTGCTTCTTTTGCAGGATATTCGCGGCGAACAACTAAAACGTCGCAGGAACTGTTGCTGACGATATGCTGGGAGACACTGCCCATCAAGTATTTTTCGAAGGCATTCAAACCTTGGGCTCCGCAGATAATTAAGTCCGCATCGACTTGATTGGCAAAGTCCCGTGAAATGACTTTTTTCGGAGAGCCAGGCGCTACGAAAGCGGAAACATCAGAAAGTCCGGCAGAAATAGCTTCGTTCTTATACTTTTCAATCAGCGCTCGCCCTTCTTCGAAAATCGTATCGCTTTCCGAAGGGATGCGCTTCGTCATAGCCGTGTAGGAACGGGTGTCCACCACATGGATCAGATTCAATGAAGCGTTGTGTTTTTTCGCCATTTCAATTGATTTTCTGAACGCCCATTCCGCTTCTTTGGAGCCATCGACCGCAACTAAAATGTGTTTGTATTCCAAAGCCATCTGAATTCCTCCTCCATTTTTTCGGTTTACCACCTCTTTCTTGATGAGCCATAAAAATTCCTTCTTTTTAAATTGAATATTCAGAAATTAAAAGGCTATTCGTACCGGATCGTTTCTCTCTCTGCTTTCTTTTTCGGACCGTCCAAGCGAACGACCAGTACATCGCATGGACTGCTGCGCACGATATTTGTCGAGACGCTGCCAATGAGAAAATACTCCAATGCGTTTAACCCTTGAGCGCCGCAGACGATCAAATCTGCTTGAAGCTGCTTTGCAAAATCGCGCGAAATGACTTTTTTAGGGGAGCCGGGAACGGCATAGACATTCACTTCGGAAACGCCGGCAGCCAGCGCTTCCTTTTTATAATCCTCCAAAAGATTTTGGCCGTATCTGAATGCAGCATCTTCCAAATACGGCTCATGCAGCCGAACAGGCGTATGCCCCCGTAAATCTATGACGTGAATGATGTTCAAGATCGCTTTGTTCCTTTTGGCAATGCCGATTGATTTTTTAAAAGCTGCTTCGGCTTCCTGCGATCCATCCACTGCTACCAAAATACGATGATAGACAAGCGTCATGTCCATTCCTCCTGTCATAATTTAGCTTAGCAAATAGTTCGCTATGTGAAGCGGAATTTCCTGCACGCGAAGGAACCATTCGAGCAAATAGAAAAGAAATCTTAATCAGGCGAAAAAGGGGCTTCGGTTTATTTTTCAGAAATTATTAGCAATCGGTTGATTCTGAAAGCACTTTCATTTATAGTATTACTAAACCGATTTACTAAACCGATTTATAAAAATAGATATAGTATACAAGAGAGGGGTAATATCTTGGCTAATCAATATAATGTTTTTACTTTAGGAGATGCATTGATCACGTTCAATCCTTCTGAAACTGGGCCGCTGCGCTATGTGCCTTCTTTCACCCGGAAAGTGGGCGGGGCTGAATTGAATTTTGCGATCGGCTGCGCACGCCTTGGTTTGAATATCAAATGGGCAAGCCGGCTCGGCGGAGACGAATTTGGACGGGTTATCTATAATTTTGCCCGCGGAGAAGGCGTCGATTTGTCGGAAGTCGAGTTTGTGGAGAACTATCCGACTTCCTTGAATTTTAAAGAGATCCGGGAAGATGGTTCCGGCAAGACTTTTTACTATCGCTATCAATCTCCGATCTTAACAATGGAGCCGAGCGATATAACCGAAGACATGTTTCAAGGGGTAGATTTGATTCACCTGACCGGCGTTTTCCTGGCGATTGATTCGAAAAACTTGGACATCGTAAAACGGGTGCTGGAAATCGCAGCTGAAAAAGCTATCCGCATTTCATTTGACCCGAATATTCGATTGAAGCTTTGGACCTTGGACCAGGCAAAAGCCGCATATATGGAAATTCTGCCCTCAGTGGATATTTTGCTGACAGGCTTGGATGAAATCGAGATGATCATTGGTGAATCTACAGACCAAGCACTTGAACAATGTGCGAAAGACTTCAACATCGAACAACTAGTAATTAAAGACGGCGGCAACGGGGCGCGAGTTTATCAAAATGGCGCTTGGCATAAAAAAGAGGCGTTCCCGGTGAATCCGATTGATACAGTAGGCGCAGGGGACGGCTTTGACGCAGGCTATGTATACGCAACGCTTCATGGCTATTCGCCGGAAGAAGCGCTGGAATTTGCAAACGGCGTCGGAGCATTGGTTACAACGGTATCCGGCGACAACGAAGGGCTGCCTTATTTAGAAGAAGTGACGGCTTTGATCCGTAAAGAAAAAGTTGTAGAACGTTAAATAGAAGAGGAGCTGAAAAAATGTTAAAACATGAAGTGTTAGCAAATTTGACCAAAACGAAAGTTGTTGCAGTAATTCGCGGGACTAGTGAAGAAGAAGCGATTGAGTTGTCAAAAGCGGCAATCCAAGGAGGCATTCCCGCAATCGAATTGACGTATACGACACCACAAGTGCAGAACGTCTTTGAAGCATTAAAAGATGAAGATGTGCTGCTCGGTGCCGGATCGGTCTTAGATCCTGAAACAGCGCGCCATGCCATCCTTGCCGGAGCGAAGTTCATTGTCAGCCCGCATTTCAATGAAGACATTGCGCCGGTCTGCAACCGCTATGGCATTCCTTATTTGCCAGGCTGCATGACCATCCGTGAAATGGTCAATGCACTTGAATCCGGCAGTGACATCATCAAATTATTCCCGGCGAATAACTTCGAGCCGTCATTCATCAAATCAGTCAACGGCCCGCTTCCGCATGTACGGATCATGCCGACAGGCGGCATCAATTTAAACAACATCCAGGACTGGATCTCTGCCGGGGCTGTCGCAGTAGGAATCGGCAGCGATTTGAACAAAGCCTATGCAGCTGGCGGATTTGAAGCCGCAGTGGAGTTAAGCAAACAATACATGGAAAAAAGTGCACAATAGAGGAGGAACTCTTGAAATGAATATGACATTCCGTTGGTATGGCAAAGACAACGATACCGTGACTCTTGAAAACATCAAACAAATCCCTGGCGTAAAAGGAATCGTCTGGGCATTGCACGATGTGCCAGCAGGAGAAGTTTGGACGAAAGAAGCGATCAAAGCAGAAGTGGATTATATTGAGTCCTACGGTTTCCATACAGAAGTGGTGGAGAGCGTGAACGTCCATGAATCGATCAAGCTTGGGAACGCAGAGCGCGACCGCTATATTGAAAACTACAAAGAGTCGATCCGCAATTTGGCGGAAGTCGGCGTCAAAGTGATCTGCTATAATTTCATGCCGATCTTTGATTGGACGCGTACGGAAATGTTCCATCCTTTAGAGGACGGTTCAACGGCTTTATTCTTCGAGAAATCGAAAGTGGAGAATTTGGATCCACAAGAGTTGGTGCGCACAGTAAGTGAAGCATCAGATTTAACGCTGCCAGGCTGGGAACCGGAAAAATTGGATCGTTTAAGCGAATTGTTCGAAGCGTACAAAGAAATAGACGAAACGCAATTATGGGCGAACTTGGCCTACTTCCTGAAAGCCATCTTGCCGACAGCGGAAGAAGCCGGCATTAAGATGGCGATCCACCCGGATGATCCGCCGTATTCGATTTTCGGTTTGCCGCGCATTATCACAGGCGAAGAAAGCTATGAGAAGCTGATCGAAATCTCTGATTCACCATCCAATGCCTTTACGATGTGCACAGGATCCATGGGCGCGAGTTTATCGAACAATATGGTCGAAGTGGCACGCAAGTATGCAAAGCGCGCGCCATTCGCCCACATCCGGAATGTAAAAGTTTACGGCAACGGCGACTTTACGGAAACGTCGCATTACACGCAAGACGGTTCGATTGATATTAAAGGCGTCGTGAAAGAATTGCACGAGCAGGAGTATGATGGATATGTGCGCCCGGACCATGGCCGCCACATCTGGGGCGAAGTTTGCCGCCCAGGATACGGTTTATACGACCGTGCACTTGGCATCATGTACTTGCTGGGGTTATGGGACGCTTACGAAACGAAAAGAACGGAGGATGCAAAATGATTCCAATCCATGAAAATTTAAAAGGCCGTACGGCAGTGATTACAGGTGGCAGCGGAGTGCTTTGCTCGGCGATGGCACGCGAATTGGCTCGCCACGGCGTAAAAGTGGCGATTTTAAATCGCACAGCCGAAAAAGGGAAAGATGTAGCAGAAGAAATCAATGCGGCAGGCGGCGAAGCACTGGCAGTAGCGGCGAACGTTCTGGACCGGGCTTCTCTTGAAGAAGCGAAAGCGGAAATTTTAAAAGCTTTCGGCAAAATCGATATTTTGATCAACGGCGCAGGAGGAAACCATCCGGACGCCATCACAGGTCCCGAAACTTATGATGAATCGGCAGAAGGGAAATCATTTTTTGACTTGGAAGAAGAAGGTTTCTCTAATGTATTCTCGGTTAACTTCACGGGAACATTCCTTGCAAGCCAAGTGTTCGGCAAAGAATTATTGAAGAGCGAGTTCCCAGCTATCGTCAACTTGTCTTCAATGAGTTCGTATGCACCGATGACGAAAGTGCCTGCTTATAGCGCGGCAAAAGCGTCAATCAACAACTTCACAATGTGGATGGCGGTGCATTTTGCGGAAACGGGCTTGCGCGTCAACTCCATCGCACCAGGCTTCTTCCTAACGACGCAAAACCGTGACTTGCTGCTCGATCCAGAAGGCAATCCGACATCGCGTTCAAAGAAAATCCTGACAGCGACGCCGATGAAGAAATTCGGCCAGCCGGAAGATTTATTGGGGGCACTGCTATTCTTAGTGGATGAATCGTACTCATCCTTTGTTACCGGTACGACACTCGCAGTCGACGGCGGCTTCATGGCATACTCAGGGGTTTGATGCGTCCATGAAAAACGTGACCATCGCAGAAGTGGCGGAACATGCAAGAGTATCGAAAAGTACCGTTTCGCAGTATCTGAATAAACGCTATGAATACATGAGCGAAAACACCCGGAAACGGATTGAAGCGTCAATTCAAGAATTGAACTATCATCCGAATGTCATTGCAAGAAGCTTGAAGCAGAAGTCGACATTTACGGTCGGTGTGATCGTGGCGAATATTCTTCACAGTTTTTCTACGCAGATCCTCCGGACGATTGAAAACAATTTCAATGGGCAAGGGTTTCATACGATTATCTGCAATGCCGATGACGAACCTGAAAAAGAGCGGAATTACATTGAAATGCTCCTGGCGAAACAAGTCGACGGGTTGATCATCTTCCCGACCGGTGGAAACTTGGACTTATACGAACAAATGAAAAAAAGAAATTTTCCAGTTGTCTTCATGGACCGGAAAATTGAAGGGCTGGAAATCGAAACGGTCATGCTGGACAATCACCGGGCAGCTGAACTGGCGATCCGCAAATTCACCGAGAGCGGCTATTCAAAAGTTGCGATTGTGACGACTTCCATCATCCGCAATACGAGCCCGCGGGTGGAACGGATTGAAGGATATCGCAAAGCGCTTGAAGATGCGAACCTGACAGCCAATCGGGCGTATATCCAAACAGCCGATGCAGAGAAAATCCAAAATGTGCTGGAAGATTTGTTTGCTTTGGAAGAGCCGCCGGAAGCCATTCTTGCCGGCAATGATATTGTCTTGATCGAAGTGCTGAAATTCATGAAAGAGCAGCAGCTGCATATTCCAAAAGATGTCGCAGTCATCGGCATTGACGAAGTGCCGTTTGCGAGCTTCTATTCACCGTCGCTTACGATTGTTTCGCAGCCGACGATTGAAATGGGGAACTTGGCAGCTGAGCTTTTGTTGAAGCAGATCAACGGAACTTCGGAAAAAGAAAGTCCGGTTGTGCACCGGCTTCAACCAAGCCTGATCGATCGGGATTCTTGTTGAAGAAAGAGATAGACTGGAATCCAGTCGCATTAAAATAGCCTGCCGGCTTTTGCCGGCAGGCTATTTATGTGTTGAAGAAGCTACTAAGAAGCGCTCATAAATATCGTCTCAATTGTTTTGCGCCATATCTCTTTCGAATTTTCTAGCACCGGCGCGGTTCCGGACTGAGCGGAGCAATAAGACGAGTGGTCTTCTCGGCTTATTGTGGGAGCGCTGTCCATAGCGCCGAAGTGCGATCATTAGAAACAGATGCTTTAATTCAGCCCGTTTTCAATAGACTGAGAGCAAGAGTGCAGGCTATTTTTCTTAACCCGTAAATACTTGGTCGTACGGATAGCGGAAATGGTCTTTCTTCGGTTTCATTAAGATGAAAAACAAAGTGAGCGGACCAATTCGGCCAACGAACATCACGAGGCTTAAAAGAATTTCGCCGAGATCGGATAATTGTGCCGTGATTCCCATGGAAAGCCCCACTGTCCCGAATGCGGATACAACTTCAAACACTAAAGGCAGAAAAGGGATTTTCTCTGTCACGGTCAGCAAGAAAGAAAACAATAGCACGAGCAGAAGGCTGATGGTTGTGATGGCGAGCGACCGGACAATGGTTTCGATCCGTATTGCACGGCCAAAGATCTCCGGTTCTTTTTGTGAGCGCAAAAAAGCATAAGTCGATAGCAGCACGACGATAAAAGTGGTCAGCTTAATCCCGGATGCCGTCGAAGCACTGCCGGCGCCGATGAACATTAATGCCATCGTGAATAACAAGGTCGGATCTTCCAATGTTCCGTAATCGAAAACGTTGAATCCTGCGGTTCTCGGCGTTACGGCTGCAAAATAGGAAGACAAGATTTTTTCTCCCCACAACTTTCCGCCAAGTGATTCCGGATTGCCAAACTCCAAGGCGAGAATGATCAAGGTTGCGCCTAGATTCAAGGCGAGCGTTCCCCACACCATCAATTTTGTATGGAGCGACCAGGAGCGCAAAGATTTTTTTTGATAAATATCGACGACGACAGTAAATCCTAAGCCACCAAGAATAAACAGGCTGGACAACAGTACCAGGACAAAAGGGTCATTGCCGAAGCTCATCAAGTTGTCCGGGAACAAAGAAAAACCGGCATTGTTGAAAGCGGAAATAACGTGGAAGACGCTTAAATTCACTGCTTCCTGAAAGCCATAGTCCGGCAGCCAATAAATTGTCAGCATGGCGATAGCGATCGCTTCCACACTTAACGCGAAAGTAAGGATCATTTTCACGAGTTTGACAATTCCCCCAATGGAGTTTTGAGAGAAGGATTCTTGCAGGTAGATCCGATTTTGGAGGCCGATTTTCCGCCGCAGCAAAATCAGGATTGCTACTGCAAAAGTCATCAGCCCGATACCGCCGCACTGGATTAGCAAGAGCAAGACCATTTCACCGCATAGGGTCAACGTGGTGTCAGTGTCAAATACGCTAAGTCCAGTGACCGTAGTGGCCGATGTGGCAGTAAACAAAGCGTCTGTCCAGGAAATCGGTGCAGTTGTAGCAATCGGCAGCTTTAATAGCAGGGTCCCTAAGGTGATTAAAAACAAAAAGCTGCTAGCAATGACGATGGGTGGAGAGATTTTAACTTGCTTTTTTTTGGATGGCTTCACAATGGCACTTCCTATAGATAAGAGTGAAATAATAGCTAACTGTATGCCTGTTTTTTGAAGCTGTCAACAGAAGTCTTTTGTCTCGAAAATCTAGGGACCTTCACCAGAAAAAAGAATTATTCCATTAAATAAAAAATAGTATTGAAAACGCATACATATAGGAATAGAATTGGTATAGACATCTATACATTTTCTCGTCATAGTGACGGCTAAAAACCAATAAGAAGGGTGGAATTAACTTGTTCAGTTTTCTGCAAAAAATCGGGAAGTCGTTAATGTTCCCCATTGCAACATTGCCTGCAGCCGCTTTGCTGCTGCGTTTAGGGCAAGATGACCTCTTCGGCATTCCGTTTCTGTCAGCGGCAGGAGCAGGGATCATCGACAACTTGGCCATCATTTTTGCGATCGGGATTGCTTTCGGGCTTGCCCATGACAGCAACGGAGGAGCCGCACTCGCCGGTGCCGTTGCATATCTTGTTTTAACTTCAGCGATCGTAACGATCAATGAGTCCATTAATATGGGCGTTTTTGCCGGGATTCTCTCAGGGATTGTCGGGGGGCTTCTATACAACAAGTTCTATAATGTGAAATTCCCGACCTGGCTCGCTTTCTTCGGCGGCCGGCGTTTCGTTCCGATTGTCACCGCGGCAACCATGACCGTACTTGCCGGGATTTTAGGCTATGCATGGCCGCCAGTGCAAGATTTGATTGACGGAGCCGGCGATTGGATCTTGAATGCCGGCATGTTCGGCGTCGGGGCTTATGGTTTCTTGAACCGTTTGCTGTTGCCGACCGGTTTGCACCATGTCATCAACACGATTGTCTGGTTTGACTTTGGGACGTTTACCGATGCAACAGGCGAAGTCGTGCGCGGCGAGATCAACCGTTTCCTAAAAGGGGACCCGACAGCCGGGCCATTCCTTTCCGGTTTCTTCCCGATCATGATGTTCGGCCTGCCTGCTGCTTGCCTTGCGATGTATGCAGCTGCTAAAAAAGAGCGCAAAGCCCTCATCGGCGGAATGCTCTTCAGTATCGGTTTCACCTCGTTCCTTACAGGGATCACAGAGCCGATTGAATTCTCATTCATGTTCTTATCGCCATTATTATATGTGGTCCATGCGCTGTTAACCGGCGTATCAATGATGGTCGCTTATGCACTGGATGTCCATCACGGCTTCGGCTTCTCGGCCGGCGCCATCGATTATGTGTTGAACTACGGGCTTGCCCAGAACCCGCTTGTCTTGCTCGTTATGGGCCTTGTCGTAGGTGTGATTTACTTCTTCATTTTCTATTTCCTGATCATCAAACTGGACTTGAAAACGCCAGGGCGTGAAGATGAAGACGAAGAAAACGGCAATGCGGATACAGGCAATAACGGAATCGACATCCGCGCTTACCACACGATCAACGCACTTGGCGGCAGCGATAACATCCAAACCGTCGATTATTGCACGACGCGTTTGCGCCTGACAGTGAAAGACGCAGACAAAGTGAACGAAAAAGAATTGAAGCGCCATGGCGCAATGGGCTTGATGAAAGTCAATAAAACCAATGTTCAGGTAGTAATTGGAACAGCGGTTGAGTTCTTGGCGGATGCCATGAAGAGCCGTTTGGCAAAAGGAAATCCAACTCCGGAAAATCTGGATGCGCCGATTGAACAAATGCCGGCTGAAGCGGATCTTCCGAAAGTCATCATCGACAAAGATTTCTTCATGCCGATTGACGGTAAAATCATTCCGCTCGCTGAAGTGCCGGATGATGTCTTTGCAAAAGAAATGATGGGGCCAGGATTTGGCATCATCCCTTCAGGAAATATGCTGCATTCACCGATTGACGGAAAAGTCGTCACGGTTTTCCCGACAAAACACGCGATCGGCATCCAAACGGATACCGGAGTCGAACTGCTTATTCACGTGGGGCTGGATACGGTAAAATTAAAAGGCGAGGGGTTTGAAGCTTTAGTCGAGCAAGGGCAGCTCGTCCAGGCAGGAGATGCGTTATTGAAACTTGATCTTGCCTACCTCGAAGCCAATGCACCGTCTATTGTCACGCCGGTCATCTTTACGAACTTAACCGGACAAAAATTGCAGATGCTAAAAGACGGCAATCAGAAGCAGGGAACTGCGTCTATTCTAAAAGTCGAATAAATAAGAAACCGTCTAACCAGGAACTCGGATCTCGAGTTTCCTGGTTTTTCATAAGGAGCGGATAAAAATGAAGAAGACCATGAAAATCTCGCGTGTATGGATTGCCGATGCCGTAAATGAAAGCTTTATGGGCGACATTTTTATAGAAGGAAAAGAAATAATTGAAATAGCACCTGAAATCTCGCGTCCTGCTGATATCGAAATCGATGGCAAGGACAAGAATTGGACCGCGGCTCCCGGATTTATCGATGTCCACATCCACGGATCTGCCGGACACGACGTCATGGATGCTACGCCGGAAGCTTTGGATGGAATGGCGGCGTCGTTGCCTAAAGAAGGGACAACCAGCTTCCTTGCAACATCGATGACCCAATCGGACGAAGCCATTTCAAAAGCGTTGGAAAACGCCAGCACGTTTGAAGCGGATGAAAACCAGGCAGAAATGCTGGGAATCCATTTGGAAGGGCCATTCATTTCACCGGAGCAGCCAGGCGCGCAGCCAGCAGAATTCATCACGCTGCCATCGGCTTCGCTTTTCAATAAATGGCAAGTGCTCAGCGGAAAGCGCATCAAAATGATTACGATGGCACCCGAAATCGAAGGCGGTTTCGCTTTTGTCAAACAGCTGAAATCGGCGGGCATCATCGCTTCAATGGGCCATTCAGATGCCACTTACGATGAGATGCAAAAAGCGATTGGCGCAGGCGCAAGCCACATCACGCATTTGTATAACCAGATGAGTGCGTTTCACCACCGCGATCCGGGTGTAGTCGGGACCGCGCTATTGGAAGAAAAATTGACCGTCGAACTGATCGCTGATTTTATTCACAGCCATCCGAAATCGGTTGAAATGGCATATCGGCTAAAAGGGCCGGACCGGCTCATCCTGATCACGGATGCGATGCGGGCGAAAGGGTTGCCGAATGGCGTTTATGACTTGGCGGGACAGGACGTCCACGTGACAGAAACCGGGGCACGGCTTGAAAGCGGCGCTTTGGCCGGGAGCATCTTGACGATGGACCGCGCGATTCGCAATGTGCGATCCGTGACCCATTGCAGCATTTCAGACTTGGTTGCGATGACTTCTGCCAATGCCGCCAAAGAGCTGGGGCTGGCGAAAAAAGGGAAGATCGAAGCGGGAAGAGACGCGGATCTTGTCCTATTGGATGAGGAGTTAAACGTTCAGATGACAATTTGCAGGGGGACGATTGCTTTTGCAAAGGAGGAAATGCAATGAACACGATCGTAGTTGAAAATTACGAAGAAATGAGCAGACGCGCTGCGGAAATTCTGGAACAGCAAGTTTCTGAAAATCCGCATTCGGTTCTTGGGCTTGCGACCGGTTCCACGCCGCTCGGGCTATATGCGCGAATGATTGAAGGCCATCAGCAACGCGGCATTTCTTATGAACATGTCCAAACTTTCAATCTGGATGAATACAGAGGGCTCAATAAAAACCATCCGAACAGCTACCGGATTTTCATGATTGAAAACTTGTTCAAGCAGATCGATATCTCCATGAGCCATACCTACATTCCGAATGGCCAGGCACATTCGGTGGAAGAGGAATGCTTGCGCTACGAAGCGTTGATTGACCGGATCGGGCCGATTGATCTGCAAATTCTCGGGATGGGGACAAACGGACATATCGGTTTCAACGAACCCGGAACCGCTGAAGAGAGCTTGACACATATCATTGAACTGGACGATTCGACCCGCCAGAACAATGCCCGTTTTTTTGAATCGCTTGATGAAGTGCCGACCCATGCGATTACGATGGGCATTGCTTCGATATTAAAGAGCAGGAAGATTCTCTTGCTGGCTTCCGGCGAACAAAAAGCCGAAGCGGTGAAAACCTTATTGGAAAAAAACATCAGCGAGGATTTTCCGGCTTCATTTTTATGGAAGCATGCCGATGTCACGTTGATTGCAGACCGCGAAGCCTATCGGTTGGTTGAGGCAGAAGGGCTGTGAACGAATTGCTCGATAAGCAATCTCCCATCCCCATCTATATTCAAATCGAAGAACAGTTGAGAGCCCGTATTTCAGCGGGAGAATTTGAAGCAGGTGCCGCGATTCCGTCAGAACGCGAGTTGACGGAAAGCTTTGGCGTCAGCCGCATGACTTTGCGGCAAGCCGTCACGAACTTAGTCAACGACGGCTTGCTGTACCGAGAAAAAGGGCGGGGCACATTTGTAGCTTCCCCGAAAGTGGAACAGCCGTTGAATGGGCTTACAAGCTTCACGGAAGACATGAAAGCGAGAGGCATGGTGCCGAGCAATCAACTCATTGATTTCAAGGAAATCGACCCGGAACCGGACGTTGCCGGGGAACTGGGCCTCCAGAGCGGAGAAAAAGTATTTTCCTTTAAACGGATCCGCTACGCAGATGACAAGCCGATGGCCATCGAACGGACATTTTTGCCTGTAAAACTTTTCCCCGGACTAACGGAAGAAGCGCTAAAAGGCTCACTTTATTCTATAATAGAAGAGCAGCAGTTAAGGATCAGCCATGCTTCCCAGCGAATGGAAGCTGCTCTGGTGAAAAAGGAAGATGCCGAGCTTTTGAAAATTGGCATGCCGTCCCCGGTACTGTGCATTGAACGCCTCAGCTATTTGGGGAATGGCAGTCCGTTTGAACTTGTTCGAAGCATTTACCGGGCGGACCGCTATAAATTCATCACCGATATTAAACGATAAAGAGGAGATTAGAAAATGATTGAAAAAAATTACACGATTACAAGCGACGAAGGGCTTCATGCACGCCCAGCAGCAAAACTAGTAGCGAGCGTTTCATCATTCGCTTCTGAGGTCAAATTGGAATTCAAAGAGAAGCAAGTGAACATGAAATCGATTATGGGCGTCATGTCTTTAGGGATTTCAAAAGGCAAGGAAATTAAAGTGATCGCGGATGGAGCGGACGAAGAACGCGTCATCGAAACCGTAGATGAATTGATGAAAAGTGAAAACCTGGGAGCGTAAAACCTTCCAGAGAAGGTGATAAATGAAAGCAGCAGGCCAACCATTATAAACAATGGGGCTTGCTGCTTTTTTTATTTCCAGTGATGTGAAATCTTTACAGTCCAATTTTGCACAAACAACAAGGCGATATTTGGTCTCTACATAAAAGGAAGGAGAAGTTAAAATAGAAGTAATTAATAATTCTGAACAAAACGCATTCTGGCCGTTTCAATGCGAAAGAAGGAGGTGAGGTCATGGCCTTGGATCAGCGAAGCAGCGCCATATTGGCGTATTTGTCCGAATCGCAGAGCTACGTTTCCCCTCAGGAAATTATGGAGAAGTTTAAGATTTCAAAGCGGACCGCCTATTACGATATCGAAAAAATTAATGGCTGGCTGGAAGAAAATAAATTGCCGCGGGTTGAACATGTCCGTTCGGCAGGATTTCATTTAAAGAAAGAAACGGCGAAGGAAATCCCGGAACGGCTGCACAATATGCCGAAATGGCATTATGAATATTCACCTAAAGAACGGAAAGCTTGGCTCGCGTTGTATTTGATGGCAAAGAGCCAGCCGCTGTATTTAGAAAATCTGATGGAAAAAGTGAGAGTCAGCCGCAATACCGTCATTGAAGATTTAAAAGACTTGAAAAAAGAGCTGCAGAACTTTGAAGTGGACATGCAATTTGAGCGCGCAGCGGGCTATCAGGTAAAAGGAAAAGAAGAAGATAAACGAAAAGTGATCGTGTATTATCTTCAGCAATTATTGCCGAAGCAAAGCTGGGAGTCTTTACTGCTTCAGCTCCCCATCTTGTTCAATGAACAGCACGAAGAAATGGATCCGTTCATTTTTGAAAAAATGAAGGCAATTAAAGAAATTGCGATAGAAAGCGAACGGAAGCTGAACATCCGGTACACGGATGATTTCCTGCACAGCCTTACGCTCCGGCTATTGCTGTTCGGGAAACGGTTGACAAGCGGCAAGGAAATTGTGGTGGATCCGATCGAAAAAGAAGTATTGAGCAAGACCATCGAATACCAAGCCGCACAAGAAATCGCGGTGAAACTGTCAAAGCTGTTTGATACGGTTTTCCCGGAAGACGAAGTTTTCTACATCACGAAGCATTTGCTCAGTTCCAGAGTGCAATTTGCGGACAGCCTATTTGAAAACAACAGCGTCCATCTCATGAAGGTTCTTGCAGACACCGTGGCCCATATGGTGTCGGATTTTCAGCGGTACGCCTGCATTGTCTTTGAGAATCGCCATGAAGTAGAAAAAAGCTTATTCTTGCACCTCAAATCCGCTTATTATCGAGTGCTTTACGGATTGGAAGCCGATAGCCAATTGGCGAATTCCATTCAGGAAAAGTATCCGGATACGTTCCACATTACCAAGAAAATCATCAGCTACCTGCAAAGCATTACCGGAAAAGAAGTCAATGATGAAGAAATTGCCTTAATCGCCATCCATTTTGGCGGGTGGCTGGAAAAGATGGGGAAAAAGCCGGTCAGCCGGAAATCGGTCCTGCTCGTATGCAACAACGGAATCGGGACGTCGAGGCTGCTCCAGCATCAGCTGGAAGGGCTATTTTCAACCGTGGATATCGTCGGCTGCGTTTCGCTGAGGGATTTTGAAAACAACTCCTATGAAGTGGACTTTGTCATTTCGACCATTCCGCTTGAAGAGAAAGGCACGCCGGTTTTTGTGGTCAGCCCGATTTTGACAGAGATTGAAAAAGAGAAGCTTCTTAAAAAAGTAAATGCTTTTATTGGCGTCCAGCCGGTAAAGGTGCATTCGATTGAAGCGCTTCTGTCGATCATCGATAACCATGCGGATATTCATGACCGGGAAAATCTCCAAAAGGAGCTGCGTGAGTACCTGTATCCGAATCCGGGTTATTCCCGCAAGGAAGAAAAACCGAATTTGAGCAGCTTGTTGAAGGTCCAGCATATCCAAACCGTGGAACGCGTGCCGGATTGGCGAAAAGCCATCCAGCTTGCAGCCGAGCCGCTTGTGGAAAATCGGTTCATCGAAACCGAATACGTCAAAGCCATGATTGATGTGCTGGATGAAACCGGGCCGTACGTAGTCGTTTCTCCTCTCGTCGCCATTCCGCATGCGCGGCCGCAAGACGGCGTCCATCGGTTGGGGATGAGCCTCCTGCAGCTGAAAAACAGCATCTCTTTTTCAGAAAGAGGAACCCATCCTGTGAAATTGCTCATTGTGCTGGCAGCGGTGGATGGCGACAGCCACTTGAAAGCGCTTGGGCAACTGACGAAAATATTGAACGATAAAAGATTGAAAGAGCAGCTCATTGAAGAGGAATCGGCAGAAAAAATTTATGAATTGATCCAAATGCATTCACTTTGACATACAGGATCTCACACAGAAAGGGTTATGAATATGAAATTCCTTGAGGAAAAGCTAGTGGCTTTGGATGTTTCGGCAGAAACGCCGGAAGCAGCCATCCAGGCGGCAGGACAATTATTGGTTTCAGGCAATTTAGTCGAACCGGGGTATGTCGAGGCGATGGTTGAATCGTACCGGCAGAACGGCCCGTATTTTGTCCTGGCTCCCCAAATCGCCTTGCCGCATGCACGGCCGGAAGACGGAGTCAAAGAAGCGTCGGTAGCTTTTGTCCGATTAAAAGATCCGGTAGTCTTTGGGAGCGTGGCGAATGATCCGGTTTCTTTAGTGTTTGCCCTTGGCGCATCGACGAGCGACGAGCATTTATTGGTAATGAAAGAATTGGTCATGCTATTGAACAATCCGGAAAAAGTCGAACGATTGAAAAGCATTGCCAGCTATGAAGAACTAAAAATCGTGTTAGGGAGGAATGAAAGATGAAAATTTTATGTGTATGTGGGTTAGGGCAAGGAACAAGCTTAATTTTGCGAATGAACGTCGAGCAGGCTTTAGGAGAGAAAGGAATCACTGCGGACGTTGAACACATCGACTTGTCCTCTGCGACCAGCATGAGCGCCGATTACATCATTACCAGCAACGAACTGGCAGAAAGCCTGCAAGACCATCCGGCGAAAGTGATTATTGTCAATAATTACTTTGACATGGATGAAATCAATGCAGCGATAGAAAACAACATACCTGCATAACAAGGGGAGACACTATTACTTTAATGGGATAAAGGGGATGAATGAGAATGGATGCTATTTTTTGGATTTCTAACAACGTGTTTGGGACACCTGCCATCTTGCTTGGCATCATCGTATTGATCGGATTGCTGCTGCAGAAAAAAACTGCCAGCCAGCGCGTGAGCGGAACATTCAAAGCCATCATCGGCTTTTTGATCATCAGTGCCGGCGCCAACATTATCGTTGGGGCTTTGACCGTCTTTGAACCGCTTTGGAAAGAAGTGTTCAATCTGTCCGGCGAAACTTTAGGGGAGTATATGGGACAAGAACTCTTCAACTCTGAATACGGAAGTGCAGTGACGCTGGCGATGACAATCGGTTTCTTGATCAACGTCTTGCTTGCCCGTTTTACACGGCTGAAATACATTTACCTGACCGGCCATATGATGTTCTGGACCACCACAATTTTTGCGGGGATTGCCGTCCATGCGGCACCGGAGGTCTCTTTCTTTAAACTGGTCGTCTTCCTGTCGGTCATCATGGGGATTTATTGGACCGTTCAGCCGGCACTAGTCCAGCCTTTCGTCCGGAAAATTGTGGGCAACGACAATATCGCCCTCGGCCATACGTCCGCTTCAGTCGGGCTGCTTGCGGCATTCGGCGGCAAGCTTTGGGGCAATAAAGAAAATGATTCTGAAAAGATCAAATTGCCGAAAGGCCTTGAATTCCTGAGAGATTCCAACGTGATTACCGCCTTGACGATGGGGCTATTGTTCTTAACCGGCGCCATCATCATTTCGTTCAAAGACACACCGGGTGCTGCAGAATTAGTGGCAAGCTCCGGTAACCAAAGCTTCATCGTCTACGCCATTATCCAGTCGTTCACATTCACAGCCGGGATCGCAGTCGTCTTGACGGGTGTCCGGATGTTCATCGGTGAAATTGTGCCGGCGTTCAAAGGGATCGCGACAAAAATCGTACCGGGTGCAAGACCGGCCCTGGATAACCCGATCCTTTTCCCGTATGCACCGAATGCGGTCATTTTAGGATTCCTGGGATCGTTTGTCGGGGCTTTGCTCTGGCTCGTGGTATTAGGAAATACGGTCGGCTACATTTTCGTGCCGACGATGATCGTCCTATTCTTCCACTCGGCGACTGCCGGGGTGTTCGGAAACTTGACGGGCGGCGTCAGAGGCGCGGTCATGGGCGGCTTCGTCACAGCCACGGTCGTTGCTTGGGGACAATACATTACCGTGAAAATGCTCTTATCCGATACGATTCCGGATACCGCAATGTGGGCTGCCGATTCGGATATGTTCATCTTAGGCCCGATCATCCGCTTGCTCGCGCAATTGCTGCTCTAGAAAAAAGAACGGAGGGTGAACAACATGAGTTTTATCCGTACGCTTCGCGGCGACATCAAACCGGAAGAACTGGGATTTACGTATTCCCATGAACATATCGTCTGCCGCCCGGCTTACTGGGCGGAACGGGATGCCGACGATCTGCTGCTGGACGATAAAGAAAAGTCCAAGCTCGATGTGGCGGATTTCAAACATCACGGCGGCCGATCGATTGTAGATGCTACTGCGATCGATTACGGCCGGGACGTTGAAGCGGTTAAAGAAATCTCAGAGGAACTGGATGTTCATATTGTCGGAACAGCCGGATTCAATAAAAGCTTCTTATGGGATGCCGCTATTAAAGAAAGCCTGAAGCCGGTTCTCGGCGACTACCGGACGTATAACGACTGGATAGAAGCGAAAAGCATCAACGAGCTGACGGAATTCGTCATCGGAGAAGTGGAAGAAGGGCTGGAAGGCACCGCTTATAAAGCGGGGCAAGTAAAATTCGGCACCGGATATAACCGGATCACGCCGCTTGAAGAAAAGACTTTACGTGCCGTTGCAAGAGCGCATCTGGAAACAAAAGCGCCTTTGCATTCCCATACAGAAGCGGGAACAATGGGGCTTGAACAGATCGAGCTGCTGAAGTCAGAAGGCGTCGACCTGTCGTTCATGAGTTTTGGCCATATGGACCGGAACCCCGACCCATACTACCATGAGCAGATTGCCAGCACTGGTGCATACCTCAGCTTTGATGGAATTGCAAAAATAAAATATGCTCCGGAAAGCACCCGGATCGCCTGTATTTTGGAGCTGGTCAAAAAAGGCTATGAAAATCAGATCTTGGTGAGCGGAGATACAGCACGGAAGAGCTATTACAAACATTATGACTACGGGCTTGGGCTGGAATACATCATCGCGAAATGGGTGCCGCGGTTTGTGGATGATGCAAACAGGCAAGGGTATGATGGAGAAGCGCTCGTGAAAAAATTCTTCATCGAAAATCCTGCACGCTGCTTTACATTTAACCGGTAGGAGGCGGAAGCTTTGGATTTTCAACAGGAGAATTCTTACGAAGTAAAAGAAAAAATTGAAACCAGCCGAGTGGCTCTCTTGCCGATTGGCGCGGTAGAAGCCCACGGGCCGCATTTGCCGCTGGGCACCGATAATTACTTAGCGGAGCGCCTTGCAAAAAGAGTGGCGGAAGAAACGGGTGCTTTTGTCTTGCCGACGATGCCTTACGGGCAAGTCTGGAGCTTGAAGAATTTCCCGGGCAGCATCAATGTCAGCAATGAATCCCTCATTGCACTTTTGGTGGACATCGGCGTGAGCCTGCACCATCAAGGGTTTCGGGTGTTTGCCATGATCAACGGCCATTTGGGCAATGCTGTGGCGTTGAAAGAAGCGGCGAGAAAATTGGCGGAAGCCGTACCGGAGCTAAAAGTTCTTTACTTGTTTTATCCGGGCGTCAAAGAAGCGACAGACCGGGTCCGTGAAACGCCGTCTTCGCATTCGAGCTATTTCCATGCGTGCGAAATTGAAACGTCGTATATGCTGTATTTAGCAGATGAACACGTCGATATGTCAAAAGCCATCACCGATATTCCAACGATTCCGATGATGGCAGATGTGACGCCGACGCCGTGGGAAGAATTTACGGAGACAGCGGTCCTTGGCGATTCGAAACTTGCAACCAAAGAAAAAGGCCGGCAAATTATTGAAGTGGCGATTTCAAATATGGTCCGGTTGATAAAAGAAGCTAAAGGGAATAGAAACGTATAGGATTCATTGGAGAAATTGAGGAGCTGATAGGAAATGTTGAAGGCTTATTTTGAACAGGCAAAAGAAAGGCTCGAGCTAGTCGAAAAGAATGAAAGCGAACGGATGAAACAAGCCGCACAGAAAGTGGCAGACGTAATCCAGGCCGGCGGCATCATTCAGCTTTTCGGCTGCGGGCATTCGCATATTTTGACCGAAGAAGTGTTTTACCGGGCAGGCGGCTTGGTGCCGATCAAGCCGATTTTTGTCGAACCGCTGATGCTTCATGAAGGGGCCGTCCGATCCTCTCAATTGGAGCGGAAAAACGGTTTTGCCAATACGTTTCTGGAAGATCAGGATTTCAGGCCGGAAGATCTCGTTTTTGTCCTGTCCACTTCGGGGCGCAATCCTGTGCCGGTGGATGTGGCAGAAGCCGCTCGCAAAAAAGGGGCTTTTGTCATTGGGGTCACTTCCAAGGAATATTCGCAAAGCCAAACCTCTCGCCATGTGAGCGGAAATTATTTATTCGACTCGGTGGATCTTGTCATTGATAATTATTCAGTTGTGGGCGATGCCGTATTGAACTACGACAAAGTCAAAGTTCCATTCGGGCCGACTTCTACGGTTGTCGGTGCAGTCATCTTGAATGCCATCTTCGCTGATGCAATCCAGCGGATGGCAGATAGCGGCTTTGAACCGCCGATTTTCCTCAGCGGAAATGTCGATGGAGCAGACAGGCATAACCAATTATTGATTGATCGATACCGGGAACGGATCGAGTTATTGAGATAAAAAAGAAATCCCGCACCTTTTCGAGGTGCGGGATTTTAATGTGTTGAAAAAGGCAGAAATAGAAAAAGTTTCGTTTAGAAACTCGATATTCCGCAAAACCGTTTGCTCCATATCGTTTGAAAGTACTCTAGCACCGGCGCGGCTCCGGACGGGCTGGAGCAATAAGACGAGTGATTTTCTCGGCTTATTGCGGGAAGCAAGTCCATAGCGCCGCAGTGCGGATTCCAGAAGCAGATACATTAATCCTGCTAGTTTCTCGGCAATCTGATATTCCCAGGGTGCAGTTTTTTACGCGATGCTGCGGCAAGCTTCTGCGCATTTAAAGCAAGCTTCCGCACATTTTTGGCAATGGTCGTGATCGTGTTTCTGGCATTCTGTTCCGCACGCTTCGCAAATGGCTGCACATACGGCAGCCAGTTCGCTTACGAAAGGCGAATTGCGGGTAATCGCATGTTCCAAATAAGAGCAAATGTCTGCGCATTCCCGGTCTAAACGGATGCACCCTACCATCATTTTCACGTCTTCTTCCTGCAAACAAGCATCAAAGCAATGATTGCAGGCAGCGGCGCAGTCGTGCAGCGCCTTGATCAGTTCTGCATGTTGTTCATGTGCCATTTTCGAAAACCTCCATTTTCTATTTTTAGATTCAATCTTTAGATTTCCCTTTTACAGCGGCTTTAAACGAAAACGATGGAAAGGGCAGAATGCAAATAAAAAGTATGCCTTTCCTATTCGTCATTATGCTAACATAGAGAATAATCCAAAAAGGGGAGAGATTTTCCATGTTTATACATAAGATTGACGAAGACTTATCGTTGAAAGTAGTGGAAATGCGGGATGCGGAACGAATTTTCGAGCTGACCGACAATTCACGGGAACATTTGAAAGCGTGGCTGCCATGGCTGGACTTCACTACGGAATTAAAGGATACACAAGACTTTATTAAGTCCGGTAGCAGCAATTTCATCGAAGGGAAGAGCTTGAACACCGCGATTCTCTTTAAAGGCGAAATTGTCGGCGTAGCGGGGTTCAATCAGATCAATCCGGCGAACAAAACTGCGTATATCGGCTATTGGATCGGAAAAGACTATCAAGGCCACGGCATTATGACGCGGACGGCAAAAGCGTTGACGGATTATGCCTTTTCCGAATTGAAGCTCAATAAAGTCGAAATCCGGGCAGCTGTTGGAAATACGAAAAGCCGCAGCATTCCGGAACGCCTTGGCTTTGTGCAGGAAGGCACCATCCGGCAGGCAGAATGGCTATACGACCATTATGTCGATCATGTCGTATACGGCATGTTAGCGGAAGAGTGGAATAAAAAATAACGAAGAAATAACGGCTCATCTGCAGCCGTTATTTTTTTCTTTAAAAAGATAACAGATTAATCTGAAAAGAGTAGAATGGAAGTACATAACACCATTCCTTTATAGAGATGGGGTGCTTTTCGTGTCCATTGAAATTGATGTGAAAGGGGTCAGCAAAAGCTACGGAAAAACGAAAGTGCTGCAAGGCATCAACCTCCAAATCCAACCAGGGCAGATTTACGGGTTGATTGGGCCATCAGGTTCAGGAAAGACGACACTCGTCAAATTGATCGTCGGCATTGATTCGGCAGATGAAGGGCAGGTAGAAGTGTTCGGCAAAAGCATGCCGAATCTGGAGCTGCTGCAGGATATCGGCTACATGGCGCAAGCGGATGCGCTTTATCTTGAACTCACGGGATATGAAAATCTCGCGTTTTTCGCTTCGCTTTATCCGATGAAAAAAACGGAATTGACCAAGCGCATCGCGTATGCTGCAGAACTCGTCAAACTGACAGGGGAGCTGAAAAAGAAAGTGGCGGCTTATTCCGGCGGGATGAAGCGCCGGCTGTCGCTTGCCATCGCGCTCGTCCATGATCCGAAGATCCTGATTTTGGATGAACCGACAGTCGGTATCGATCCGGAACTCAGGCTCTCTATCTGGAATGAATTGATGCATTTGAAAAATGAGCATCAAAAGACCATCCTGATCACCACCCACGTGATGGATGAAGCCGAGAAATGCGATATTGTTGCAATGGTGCGAAGCGGTGCGCTTCTCAAAAGCGGTTCACCCGCCGATTTAAAAGCGGCATACGGCGTCCGTCAATTGGAAGAAGTCTTTTTGCAGGCGGGGAGGGAGCAGCCATGAGAATCCAGGCGCTGGTCAAGCGCATCATCAGACAGATGCTGCGCGACAAAAGAACGTTGGCGCTCCTGTTTTTTGCTCCTTTGATCGTTCTGACATTGATGTATTTTTTCTTTAACGGCAATGGCAATGACCCGGTAATTGGAGTTGTTGGTGCAGATGAGCGATTGGCCGTACTTTTGGAAGAACGCGAAATTCAATTCGAGCGCTTTGAAGCAGCGGATCCACAAACTGTGATCGAAGAAGAGCTCGATGGATTATTGGACGTTGAAAACAGTTCGTTGAAACTGACGTTATTGAATGACGATCCGTCCGTGGCAAGGTCGATTCTGGTGCAAATAAACCAGGCGCTTCTTATGCAAAATGCTGCAGCTGGCGGGAATGCCTTGGCTTTAGAAACCGAGTATATCTACGGCAGCGAAGACACCGAATTTTTTGACGTTCTGAGTCCGGTACTGATCGGATTTTTCGTGTTTTTCTTTGTGTTTTTGATTTCGGGAATCGGCCTCCTGAAAGAACGGACATCCGGCACCCTTGAACGGCTGATGGCCACGCCGATCCGCAGATGGGAATTGGTGGCTGCTTATTTAGCGGGATACGGCTTATTCGCCATTATCCAAACGGTCATCGTTGTCAGCTTTTCCGTTTTAGTCTTGGATGTCGTCTTAGTAGGGTCTATTTGGCACGTTATCCTGACGAATCTGCTTTTGGCACTCGTGGCTTTATCACTCGGCACGTTGCTGTCTTCCTTTGCCTCATCAGAGTTCCAAATGGTGCAATTCATCCCGGTGGTCGTCATTCCGCAAATTTTCTTCGCCGGCATTTTCCCGGTGGACGGCATGGTGGACTGGCTCCAGGGAATTGGACGAATCATGCCTATCTACTATGCGGCAGATGCCTTGAAAAGTGTGATGTATAAAGGGCAAGGGCTAGCGGATATCAGCGGCGATTTATTGGCATTAGGCGTGTTCGCCATCGTGTTCATCGGTTTGAATATCGTTGCGTTGAAAAAGCATCGGAAATTGTAGGGGCATTAAGAAAGGACATGCAGCACCCATTTTCTTGGGTGCTGCAAGTCCTTTGTTTTAAATTCCGAATAAAGTCAAGATAATCCAAGAAGAGGCATAGAACACCATGAACTGGACCCCTGCACCAATACCGAGTATGCGATTCAATAAACCGCCGACTGCAGCTACAGTGAAGGTCAGAACAATTCCGACAAGCTGGGCTTCATGGAAGGCAAGAAGGCAAGCAAGACCGATGAACATGGCTACGATTGCTTCTTGGCTGACAAACTTCAATACGATGACCGAAGCTTTTCGTGCATAGTTCATAGAGAACGGATAAGCGATCAACGAAGCGATGATCAATCCGATTGCTCCATACAAGAAAAAGTCCCAAGAAGTCAAATAAGTATGCAAGTTATTGATCGGATCTACCGTAAAGACCGGCGGTGCATTGAATAACGGCGAACCTGGACCCAATGCGACAGGGCTTAGCGGAATACCGAATGCAATCAAAGGAATGATGACTTCAGCGATATAAGTAGATTCCGTCACCCCGTTCATAACAGTCAAGCTGGTAGTGGATTTTTTATAGGCGCCTTTCGTCCGTGAACCGACGATTTCACCCATCAACGCCGTCATCCCGACCGGACTGAACACAAAAGTCAGCGATGAAATGAAAGTGGTAATGGAAGTGAAAATTTGCTGTCTGCCTGTCAAAATCTTAAACGGATTCGGGAAATAGCCCTTCCAGGATTTTGTTTCAGGCGCAAGATGGTATTCTTTCGGCCGATCTCGTTCGATCGACTTTTTCGCGCTTGAAGAAGTTGCGAACAGAAGATCCGCAAAAATCGGTCCGATTGCAATTCCCAGGAAGAAACTAATCGACAAGTGCTTATCTAAAACGGTAAAACTTAATAAGTCCAAACTTTTGATAAAGAACGCAAATGGAATGATCATCAATACGCTGACCCATTTCCCCTTAGAGAAATAAGCGATTAAAATAGCGGCTAATGTAAAGATGATGCCGGTAGATGATTTAAAGAAATCAGCGAATTGACCTAAAAATTGGCCAAGCAATACCGCTGTCGGCAATGCGATAAAAGCACCGATAATCCCGCCAGAGATCATTTTGCGAAGGGCGATATGCGGCATTCCCATTCTTCGAAGCGTCGTGGCATGATCCAGCAAAGGAACCGCTGTCGTATCCCCTGGAATTCCCATTAATGCTGTTGGAACAGCATGCGTTAAATGTTTAGCGAGAACTGCTGCCATGAAAAAGGAAAAGACGGCAGCGGGCGGAGCACCGAGCAAGATGACTAATAAAGTAAGTGGAACCATGATGGCCGTCTCGTCTGTACCGGATATAAGTCCGATTAGGGAAAAAACAATTGCGCCAAGTAAGGCAAATAGCATAGCTGTTAGAAGTAAGCTCATTTTTTCGATTCGCCTCCAATGCTGCGGAAGCTTTCCAGAACGCCTAATTCTTCGAGTTCCTTGCGTGTAATCGGGTCATTTTCAATCAATGCCCATTCCTCTTCGGGATCTAGCTGCAGGTCTTCAAAAACTTCCCGCATGCTTTCAGAAGAAGTTTCTTCCTCCACTAAAATCCGCTGAGGCTTGAACAGTGCAGAACAGAGCAGAAGCGAGATGACACTTCCGCCAATGCCAATTAATAGGGAATAGGAAGGCACCATACTTTCGCTGGCAAACGAAGGCAATAGCCAGAGACCAAGATTGTATCCGCCGAGGCTAATGGCAACGCTGATTATAATCGCAAACAATAACTGATTGGGCTTAATTGTATCGCCCAAAATTTCTAAATAGGATTTAGTTTCTTTTACAGGCTGTGCCAACTTATTCACCTCTTTGAATGGATTGCGTAATCTCCAGGATACGGTCATATCGTAAATCTTTTTCTTGGACCGCTTGAGCGACAATGCGGTCGATGTCAGCCGTATCGGCTCCTGCCATGACTGCTAAGTTTCTTGCATGAAGCGACATATGGCCGCGCTGAATTCCTTCAGCTGATAAGGCACGAAGACTTGCGGCATTTTCGGCAAGGCCGACTGCTGCGATGCAGCCCGCTAATTCTTCGGCTGAAGAGATATCCATGATTTTCAATGCAGCTTGCGCAACTGGATGTGTTTTAGTCGCTCCACCAATAATGCCGACAGCCATTGGCAATTCGATTGATCCAGAAAGGTTGCCGTCTTTATCAATTTCCCATTTCGTCAATGATTTGTAGCGTCCTGAGACCGAAGCATATGCATGGGCACCAGCTTCAACGGCGCGTGTATCATTGCCGGAAGCAAGTACGACGGCAGAAATGCCATTCATTACACCTTTGTTATGAGTAGCTGCACGATATGGATCTGCATCCGCAAACTCGAAAGCGCTTACAATGTTTTCCACTACTTCTTTCCCGCCCATAGCTTCAGCCGAGAAGACAGCGCGTGCTCTTGCCAAGCGGCGATCTGCCAAATTTGAAATGATTTTGCAGACGACTCTGCCGCCCGTAATGCTTTCGATTGTCGGTGCGACAAATTCCGCCATTGTATTGACTGCGTTTGCGCCCATCGCATCTTTCGTATCCACAATCAGGTGGATAATCAGCATCATGTGATTAGTTGTAGGAATAATATGGACTTCTAAATCGATGGCGCCGCCGCCAAATGAAACCAATGTTGGATCTTTTTCATTACATAAATTAAGAATTTCTTGTTTGTGCTCAAAGATTTTCGCGCGGGCTGCAAAAGGATCGGCAATATTCAGCACTTGAATCTGGCCACGCATAATTGTTCCGCTAAGCGATGTGAAAAAACCGCCTTCGCTGTATGCTGCCCGGGCTGCATTGCTTGCTGCGGCTACAACAGAAGGCTCTTCTGTAGCCATTGGAATGAATTTATCTTGTCCATTTATTTTAAAGTTTGCTGCAATTCCCACTGGAATAGCAATTTGGCCGATGACATTTTCAATCATGGCATCTGCTAAATCCATGGACATCGCCTGTTCCCCGGATAGGTAGGAAAGTTCCTTTTC
This sequence comes from Planococcus ruber, assembly GCF_022819085.1. GTDB lineage: Bacteria > Bacillota > Bacilli > Bacillales_A > Planococcaceae > Planococcus > Planococcus ruber. The sequence continues at coordinate 66,009 of NZ_JALHAG010000012.1, forward strand.
CGTTAATCCCCGTTCTTTCGTAACAATATCCCGTCTTTCTTCAACAGAAAGCTTATAAAAGCCAGAAATTCTGCTAGACATATGTTCCACCCCTTACTTTGTATATTCATATTCAACTTAGTTGAATATGAATATACAAAGGTTACATTAAAAACAAATGCTTGTAAATACTAAAAAACTTTATTTTCGGAAAACTAAACGGATGGACTAAAAGAGAAAATAAAAAGCCAGCCCAGAAAATAAGGCTGGTAAAGCAGAGAAGTTATTTAGACAAAGACACTTAGTACTTTGGCTTCCCCTTCTTCGTCGTTTAAGAAAATGTGCGGAACACTTCCATCAAAATAAGCACTGTCGCCTTCAGCCAAAACGTGCAATTGGCCGTTATACGAAAGCTTAATAGAACCAGATAGTACATAGATGAATTCATCTTCCATATGGGTGAAAGGCTCGACATGTTCCGCTTCGGGCAGGACGGTAATGATTACAGGTTCGATTTTGCTGAAATGCGGCCGGTTGGCTAACGCTTCATACATATAACCGATTTCAGCATTTCCCATTTTTAAAGAACGGCTGGATTTTTTGACAATGGACAACTGCTTTTCTGAATTGGATTCTAAAAACCAGGAAAGAGGGGCTTCCAGGACTTGAGCGATTTTGGATAATGTCGCAATCGCGGGAGAGGCTTGGCCATTTTCAATTTTGGAGATATGGCTTTTCGTCAAATTGCATAATTCTGCTAAGTCCTGCTGCGTATAAGATTTTGTTAAGCGGGCTTCTTTCACCCTTTTACCGAGTAACTCAAGATGAATGATAATCTCCTCCAGTAGTTGAAGTTTCATATGGATAAAAATAAGTCTGTTACGTCTCAGTATATCTAATTTTTTCCCTGAATTCCTGCTAAACTTACTTTACTAAGGAAATAGGAGGGGAAAGCAATGTTCGCATATTACAGCAGTTTATCTTCAGAAGTCTACGATTTGGATAAGCCGATTGGCCACTCATTCGGAGACGTGGAATATTATACAGAGCGGTTAAAAGGATGCAAAGGGCAGATCCTAGAGCCGGCAACGGGCACGGGAAGGATTCTAATTCCATTGCTTGAACAAGGATTTCAGGTCGAAGGTTTTGATATCTCAACGGAAATGCTTGAGCATTGCAAACGGAATTGCGCAGAGAGAGGGCTCGCGCCGAAACTTTCGATTGAACGGATGGAAACGTTCAAAACGGATACGCGCTATGAGGCCATCATTATTCCAACGGGCACTTTCCTCTTGCTTCATGAGCGGGAATCGTCTATCCAGGCGCTGCAAAATTTTTACGATCATTTACAAGATGGCGGCCGGCTGATCGTCGATTTGATTTTTGAAACGGATATGGAGCTTGGAAAAGTTTCCGAACGGTTTTTGGGAAAGCCCGAACGGCGACGTACTGACAGTCGAGCATCGAAAAGTGAAAATCGACTGGATCCATCAATATTCTGTCGCGCATAACCGCTACGAACGATGGAGAGACGGGAAACTTGTGGAAAGTGAATTGGAACGGATACCGATCCGCTGGTACGGGGTGGAAGAATTCAAGGCAGTTCTTGAAAAAATCGGATTCACGGACATCACCGTGTCAGCAAATTATCAATATGGTGAAAAACCGACAAACGGCGATCAACTAATAAGCTTTGAAGCGATAGCAAATAAATGAGAAAACAGGCTAGGAACAGAAGTTCCAGCCTGTTTTTTGTCGTATTTTGTAGAAAATAGGGGATTTTAACTTCTAAAAAATCACTTATTAATGGTAGTATAGGCTTACCTGCTCTGTTACAAATGAGCGGGATGTTATAAGATTTTTACACGAAATGATAAAAACTACAGCAGAGAAACGACAGATCAGTTTAATGGATTGGAGCATGAATCAATGCAGAGAGAACAGACGCGTTATTCGCGGCTTGCACATATAACGAAGATGATCAACACCAAATTAGAGCTCCGTGAATTGCTGGAGCATGTGGTCACGGCCATTTCAGAAGAAATCGTCCAATGCGATTCTGTAGGAATTTATTTGCCGGAAGAGAACGGGGATTTTAGAGGCTTTGTAGGGAAGCCGAAATACATCAACGGCATGACGCTGGATATGCACGTGGTGGATATGGAATATGACCGCTTGGCAAAAGAAGTGGTGGAAACGAAGAAATCGATTTACATACCGGATACATCTGTCGACAGCCGGCCCGATCCGCGGGCGGTTGCTGGCTTCCAGATCAAATCGCTTTTGGGCCTTCCGATTATGTATGAAGAGGAATTATTTGGACTCGTGTTCTTATTCGACTACGGCATCCCGATGAATTTGACGCAAGAGGAAATCCAGTCTGTGGAAGCGTATGTCAATATGGCGGGAGTGGCCATTCGGAACGCCAAAAACATGAATCGCAAGGAAGACTTGTTGAATGAAAAACAGCTGCTGCTGGATTTTACGCGCGAATTGTCGATGTGCGCCACGATGCCGGAAGTGTTGGATAAATGCTTTTCTTATGTGGGCACGGTGCTGAACAATTCAAATGTCGGGGTGCATTTGCTGGATCCGTCCGTCGAAGAGAAAATCAAGCCGGCAAATCTCAGCAAGAACAGCGATTGGACAGAAGAAGAGTGGCTGGAAACGCATGAAAAAGCGAAAATGGATGCTTCGAGTGACCCTGTTTTCCTGGAAGTAGTCCGGACCAAAAAGCCCTTGCTTATCCCGAATGTCCATGAAGATGACCGGCCGAACCACGAAATTTGCCAGAACTTCGGCATTAAAGGCATGTTCATGATTCCCCTGGTTTCAATGGGGAAAGTGCTCGGGGCTTTGGCGATCGTAGAATTAGAAGCTGAGCGATTGTATTTCCGGGAAGCGGATATCCAGCTTGCCCAGTCAATTGCAGATGCAACAGCTGCTACCTTGTCCAATTTGATTTATATGGAAAAGCAGGAAATGCTCATTGAAACGAGAACATCAGAACTCACGTTGAAGAATTTGGAATTGGAGCGGGTAGTTGGAGAATTGGGGAATTTGAGCCGCGAAAAAGAATTGATTTTGAATTCTGCCGGAGAAGGGATTTTCGGTTTGGATCTTCACGGCCATATCACATTCTGCAACCCGGCAAGCGAATCGATGCTTGGCTACATGCCCGGAGAATTAATCGGAAAACGAGTCACAGCGATTTTCGGCCATTATGAAAAGACGCTTTCTGACGCTTCCTATTCCACTCAAAACGAACAATTCATTAAAAAGGACCAATCCAATTTAGCTGTGGAATATGTGATTTCTTCCATCAATGAAGGCGATAAACGGATCGGGGAAGTTGTGACTTTCAAGGACGTTACAGAGCGCCAAAAATTGGAGGAAGAGATTAAGCATTTGGCTTATTACGACAGTTTAACCGATTTGCCGAACCGTGTCCTTTTAAACGACCAGTTGAAAAAATGGCTGGCTGAAGCGGAAGAAAGCGGCCGGAAATTGGCACTGATGTATTTGGATTTGGACCGTTTCAAAATGATCAATGACAGCCTTGGCCATAGCTACGGCGATATCCTGCTTAAAGAAACCGCCGCGCGCTTGAAAACGAATATTCCGGATTATGCGCTCGTGTCACGGCAAGGCGGAGATGAATTTATGATCATCTTGCCGGAATTGGAGGCCAAGAAAGACATCTACCCGATTTTAACTCAAGTCATCGAGTCGTTTACTGCTCCTTTTTCATTGAAGGAAAACGATATCTATATCAAGGCGAGCATCGGCATCAGCATGTATCCGGAAGATGGAGAGACAGCTGAAGAGCTCATTAAAAATGCGGATTCTGCCATGTACAAATCGAAAGAAATGTCCGGGTCGTATTTCCATTTTTTCAAGAGTGAAATGAATAATCGCAACTTGGAGAGCATTTACATCGAAAACTCATTGTATAAAGCATTGGATTTGGATGAGATGGCGATTTACTATCAACCGCAAATCGATGGGCGCACCCACGCCATTACTGGAGCAGAAGCACTTCTCAGATGGAACCATTCAAAACTTGGCATGATTTCGCCGGTCGATTTTATTCCGCTTGCAGAAGAGACGGGCTTGATCATTCCAATCGGCAAATGGGTATTGGAAAATGCCTGCAAACAGCTGAAGCAATGGAAGATGGATGGGCACGACCAATTGACGATGTCGGTCAACTTGTCGGGTCGCCAGTTTGAAGAAGCGGATCTTGTCCCGATGATTGAAGAGACTTTGGAGAGCTTGGAGCTGGAGCCGAGCTGCCTGCACATTGAATTGACGGAGAACCAGATTGTCCGGAACACAAAAGTGGCGATCGAGAAAATGAAGCAGTTGAAGAAACTGGGCGTCAAAATTTCCATCGATGATTTCGGCACGGGCTATTCGTCGCTCGGCTATTTGAAGGATTTCCCGCTGGACACCTTGAAAATTGACCGTTCGTTCATCATGGACGTAACGGAAAATGCAGCGGATGCAGCCATCACGAATACGATTATTACGCTGGCGCAAAATTTAAACTTGAACGTTGTGGCTGAAGGGGTGGAAACGGCTGAACAATTGGCTTTTCTCCTTTCGAAAGACTGCCGCACCATGCAAGGCTTCTACTTCAGCCGGCCGATTGAAGCGGCTGCGCTCGAAGAAAAATACTTGTCTAAGAAATAAAGAAAAGCTTTATTCCGCTCCCTGCTTCCATTCGTGGAAGCAGGGAGTTTTTTGTTTTTACACACTTTCATTTCACTGCATTTTCTGGTGCTTGAGAGGGTATGGAATCCGTAAAGAGGACTAAAGGAGTGGAAACGTATGGCGTTCGACTACGATTTGGATTACGAAAATTTGGACCTCCGCAAGTATCCGGAACTCTACCGGGTCGGCAAAGGAGAGCAAGGCGTGCTGCTCGTCCAGCCCTATAAGAATGAGATTTTGCCGCATTGGCGGTTCAAGACGCCGGCCATTGCCCAGGAATCGTGCGATAAAATTTCGGAAATGTTCGAAGAGTACCGGAAACAGGACGATTTCGTCGGCATGGACATGGCACGGAAATTCATCCAGATGGGCTACACGCGGGCTCGCCGCTATACCAATTACAAAGGCGGCCGAAAATACAACGAAGACGGCAGCATCAAAGAACGGCAGATCGATTCGGAAAAAGCGGAATCGGCGGCGATTTTCAAGAAACGCTGGGATGAAATCCGGGAAGATGAAGATTACTTGAAACGCAAAAAAGAGCATCAGAAAAAGTATGGGTGAGTAGGGTATAATAGGAATCCTAAAGACTGCAACTATCGTCTACTGAAGTAAGAAGATAATGGAAACGGGGTCATGGCATGAGAAAGAAAGTTGTACTAGCAGGAGGCACGGGATTTATTGGCCAATACCTGGAAAAACGCTTTAAAGAGCAAGGCTACGAAGTGCATATCGTCTCGAGGCAGTCGAACCAGATATTATGGAACGACCACCGGGGAATCGTAGCGGCGCTTGAAGGGGCGGAACTGGTCGTCAATTTAGCCGGCAAGTCAGTGAACTGCCGCTACAATGCCAAAAACAAAAAAGAGATCATGGATTCGCGCATCAAAACGACCAAGCTGCTCGGAAATGCTGTCGCAGCGTGCGAAAATCCGCCGCCGCTTTGGGTGAATGCGAGTACGGCAACCCTTTACCGCCACGCGGAAGACCGTCCAATGACGGAAGAAGACGGCGAAATCGGCGAAGGGTTCTCGGTAGAAGTCGGCAAAGCTTGGGAACAGGCTTTTTTCGATTTTCACTTGACTCAAACCCGCCAAGTGGCGCTTCGGATTTCAATCGTCCTCGGAGCGGACGGAGGCGTGATGGGCCCTTACCGAAACATGGTGCGCTTTGGATTGGGCGGCAAGCAAGGGCCGGGCAAGCAAATGTTCAGCTGGATCCATATTGAAGATCTGTACCGAATGCTCGTTTTCCTTCAACAGCACGCGGAAATCGAAGGGCCGGTCAACGCGGCGACGCCGCATCCGGTGACGAACCGCGAATTGATGGAACAGATGCGGAAATCGATGAACCGCCGAATCGGGCTGCCGGCTCCGAAGTTTATCTTAAGCACAGGGGCTGTATTAATCGGAACAGAAACCGAACTCATTTTGAAAAGCCGCTGGGTGCTGCCGGAGAAACTCCAAAAAGCAGGCTTTGAATTCGAATACGATACCATCGATAAAGCGTTGGCCCAAATTAACCAGAAGAAAAAGCCGGAACCGCAAACGAAATAAGGGAGAAAGGAGCATCCTGCTGAAAGGATGCTTTTTTTCATGGAGAAAGTAGAGCTGGGCGTATTCAGGGCAAAGTTGAGCGTAAAGAACAAAACTCAGCGCTTGCGCTGAGTTTCGATCAAAGCTTCAACTTCATGCCTTCATGCGTCGCGGAAAACCCGAGCTGTTCGTAAAATCGAAGCGCTTCCGGACGCTGTTTGTCAGTGGTCAGTTGAACCAGATGGCAGCCGCGCGCTTTAGCGCGTTCGATGGCAAAGCCAATCAATTGGCGGCCGATGCCTTGCCCGCGGACAGATGACGCCGTCCGGACGCCTTCGATGGTGGCGCGCCATCCGCCTTGGTGAGTGAGGTAAGGCGTGAACATCACTTGCTGAACGCCGACAATTTCACCGTCCAAACAAGCAAGGATCAACTCATTATTCGGATCGCTGTCAATCGACGAAAAGGCCGCGTAATAACTGGCAGGCAAAGGCGTTTCAAAGCGTTCGCGCTCCCGGCCGAGTTTGTCGTCCGCAAGCATCTCGACAATCCTTGCCACATCTTCCCTCCGTGCATTCCGAAATTCAATTTCCATTCCATCCGCCTCCTTTTCCTCCATGCTACCCCGTCTATAGAGATAAGTGAATTCGGAATAAAAGAAGTTAAGCTATAAGATTTTCTTATATCTCGCGTTTACGCCGCTCTTTTCGCGCGGCAATTCCAAAGAAGATTTCACCCGTTTCAATTGTGCCACGATAATGATGGAGATGATCACCAGCAAAAACCAGGAACTGATTTTGCCGAGGTGAACGAGCGACCAGGCGGCTTGCTGATCCGGATATTGCCATGCGCCGAGGAAAGTCGTGATGTTTTCAGCAATCCAAATGAAGAAGCCAATCAGCAGAAACGACAGGATCATCGGCATTTTATAGACGGTTTTATTCACCTTGAACGTCACGAAAGTCGGGAAGAAGATGAAAAACAGCAGCACTTTCAAGCCCCAGCGGACGTCGTAAGTGAAATGGTGGGTGAAGAAATTCAGATAGATCAAGCCGCTGATGGCTACTGTATAAAAAGGCTTCGGCCAGCCGTAAATATGGAGGTCCATCCGCCGCCACGCCTGGCAAATGTAGCTGGCGACGCTGGCGTACATGAAGCCGCTGTAAAGCGGGACGCCGAAAACCTTGCTGTAAGCTTCTTCCGGATAGGCCCAAGAGCCCATATGCACTTTGAAAATTTCCAGGGCAAGGCCGATCACGTGGAACACGCAAATCACTTTGAATTCATCCCATGTCTCCAGTTTTGAAACGAGCATGAACATTTGTGCGGCAATGCAGACAATCAGAATAAAATCATAGCGCGGCAAAAAGGGAATGGCGATCCATTTGGACAAGGCGAGCGCTGCAAAAATAATGACAGGGAACAGGCAGGACAGCGCCTGCAAATAACCGAAGCGCAGGAAGTTTTTCATGATCGCACCTCTTTTCCAGGGAAAGGCTTTGGAGTTAAAGACGAAAAAAATCATGCCGAGTTTCCTGATTTTCGGGTATAGAACGGTAGATTGAAAAAGAGGAGGAAACAAGATGCCGAAAATTGCAGTCAACGGCTTGGAATTGGTTTACGAAGAAACGGGGCAAGGCGAACCGCTTGTCTTCATCCATGGCCTTGGATCGAGCCATGCGATGTTCGAAGCGGAGGCCGAACATTTCCAAAACGGATTCCGTGTTATACGCTACGACGCGAGAGGGCACGGCCAGTCTGGGAAGCCGGCGAAGTATACTTTGAATGACCACATTGAAGATCTGCGGGCGCTGCTCGATTATCTTCAAATCGATCAAGCGCATATTCTCGGAGTCTCGATGGGCAGCTACATTGCGCAAGGGTTTGTGCTTGCGCATCCGGAACGGGTAGACAAACTGATTCTGGTCGTTTCCAAATCGAACGGCAAAACGTCTTCGACACAGGAATTGATCGAACGCTACCAGGAGGAAATCGACGGCATGGGTGAGCTCGAAACGATGGCTCATTTATCCCAATACATGTTCCACAACCTGAAAGCGGTCGGCAGATGGCAGGCGGACCTCGCGAAGCTGGAAAAGCCGCTGACTTTGACCCAACAGGCTGCGGCCAATAAAGCACTCGAAGGCTTTGATTTCCGCGCATCGCTTCCGTCCATCACCGCGGACACATTAATCATCAGCGGGACGCATGACGGCTTGAATCCGCCGGAGCGCGGCAAGGAAATTGCTTCGTTTATTCCCGGATCGCGCTTTGTGGAATTTGAGAAATCCGGCCATGCGCCAAATGTCGAAGAGCCGGAGAAGTTTTTGCAAGTGATCGGCGAATTTTTGGAAGCCTAGCCTAAGCACGAAAAGCGTCATTAGCGGCCGGAAAGGGTATAGTAGAAGAACAGCGAAAGCCTTTTAAGGGCTGGAGAAAGAAAGGGAGATCTGATGACGAAGCGAACAGAAATGACTCAACTCGGCTGGAACTTCGACAATAGCTACGCCCGTCTGCCGCAGGCTTTTTTCACGAAACTGAAGCCGGAGCCGGTCACAGCGCCGGAACTGGTTTTATTCAATAGACGCTTGGCAGAAGAGCTTGGATTAGATGCAGCAGCCTTGCAGACAGAAGAAGGAACCGCCGTTTTTGCGGGCAATGGCATTCCGGAAGGCGCCGCGCCGCTTGCCCAGGCTTACGCGGGGCACCAATTCGGCAATTTGACGATGCTTGGCGATGGGCGTGCGGTGCTGCTCGGCGAACAGCTTTCGCCAAACGGCCGCCGCTTTGATATCCAATTGAAAGGGGCAGGGCGGACGCCGTATTCAAGAGGCGGCGATGGCCGGGCAGCACTTGGCCCGATGCTTCGCGAATACATTATCAGCGAATCGATGCACGCACTTGGCATTCCGACGACACGGAGCTTAGCCGTTGTGTCGACAGGGGAAGAAATCCGCCGTGAAACCCGCTTGCCGGGTGCAGTTTTGACGCGGATTGCAGCGAGCCATCTGCGGTTCGGCACGTTTCAATACGCTGCTAGCCGCGGCAACCTGGAAGAATTCAAGCAGCTTGCCGACTATGCCGTCGAGCGCCATTATCCGCATATCGAAGCGGGCAAAGACCGGTATTTGGCGTTCTTTAAAGAAGTGGCGGAACGCCATGCACAGCTCGTATCCAAATGGCAGCTCGTCGGATTTATCCACGGCGTCATGAACACGGACAACATGACGATCAGCGGGGAAACGATTGATTACGGGCCCTGTGCGTTCATGAACGAATACGACCCGGCAACGGTTTTCAGCTCAATCGACCAGCAAGCCCGCTACGCGTTCGGCAACCAGCCGCAAATCACCGGCTGGAATCTGGCGCGGTTTGCAGAAACGCTCGTGCCGTTCCTGCATGAAGACAAAGAGGAAGCGATTGAGTTGGCGCAAGGCGTCCTGAAAGAGTTTATCGAATCGTATTATGCGCATTGGCTGAACGGCATGCGGGCGAAGCTCGGCTTATTCGGCGAAGAAGCGGAAGACGAGGCGCTGATCGGGGAATTATTGACGCTGATGCATCAACAGGGCGCCGATTACACGAACACTTTCCGTGCGCTTACGCTGGGTGAGTTAAATGGCGAAGGTTTATTCGGAGCATCTGAATTTAAGGAGTGGCATGCGAAATGGCAAACGCGTCTGGCTCGCCAAGGGGAAGGGACGGACGCATCAAAAGCTTTGATGCGCCGCAGCAATCCGTCCATCATTCCGCGCAACCACCGCGTTGAAGAAGCGCTTGACGCCGCCGTGCAAAACGGCGATTACAGCGTGTTGGAGAAGCTGCTCGAGGTGCTCGCCGATCCGTACGCGTACAGCGAGGAGCAAGAAGAATACACAAAATTGCCGCCGGAAGACGATGCACCGTATCAGACCTTCTGCGGAACGTGAACAGAAAAAAGACCATTCGCTGGGCGAATGGTCTTTTTGTATGGGGTTATTTGGAAGCTATAGCTGAACGCAAATAAACGCGGACTAAGCGCAAATAAACTTCCGTTAAGCGCAAATAAACTCAGGTTGAACGCAAATAAATGCAGTTTAAGCGCAAATAAACGATCTCACTTGAATCGCTGCACAATCGGACGCAAGCGGAAGCCGAAAAGGCCGGCGAGCACAGCCAAGATGAGGTCTTTTGGCAGCGGCACCGCCATCCAGGCCCAAGCGAGCTGATACGTAAAGCCTTCTGGAGCGGAGAACCACAATTTATAGGCTGCGTACATCCAGTTCGTGCCGATCAAATAATTCACCGCTGTGCCGACTAAGGCAGCAGCGATAAAGCCCGTGCGCGACGGGAATTTCTTCACGACCATGCCGGCAATATAGGCGACAAATACGAATGATACGATAAAGCCGAATGTCGGCGAAATCAACGTGTCCATGCCGCCGGAAAATCCGGCAAAGACAGGAACGCCTGCCAGTCCGATAAAAGCATAGACGACCATTGAAATGGCGCCCATGCGGCTGCCGAGCAAGATGCCGGCAAGAATGGCGAAGAAAGTCTGCAGCGTAATCGGCACCCCTCCGATGATTAGAAATGCTGAGATATTTGCCCCGATGGCCATCAATGCGGAGAACATGGCGATATGGATTAAATGCAAAGTTTTCGAATGATTAGCCGTTCTCGATGTTGTCGTTGTCGTCATAATTTCTTTCCATCTCCCTTTGGTACTTGGTGTAATCCGGTAAATCTATTTTCAGTATAATCAAGCAAAATATTTGAGTCAACTATATTTTTAATTAGGTTAACACATAAAAATGCTTCATCTATCTTTTTTCACATTACGCTTCTATTTCATCCCCCCTGCAAAATTCGCAATTCCAAACTATTCGCGCATTATGTTAGAATAACGAAAACTTAAGGGAAGAGGGATAGAATGGGAGAATGGTGGAAGAAATCGGTTGTGTATCAAATTTATCCGCGCAGTTTTATGGATGCAAACGGCGACGGAATCGGGGATTTACAAGGGATTAATCAGAAACTGGATTATTTGGCGGGGCTTGGCGTCGACATCCTATGGCTTTCGCCGATCTACGATTCGCCGAATGACGACAACGGCTATGATATCCGCGACTACCAAAAAATCATGGAAGAGTTTGGAACGATGGAAGATTTTGAAGAGCTTCTCGAAAATGTCCATCAGCGCGGCATGAAACTTGTGATGGATTTGGTGGTCAACCATACATCCGATGAACACGAATGGTTTACGAATCACCCTGAATATTACATATGGCGCGACGAACCGAACAATTGGCGGTCAATTTTCAGCGGACCGGCATGGGAATACGATGAACGCCGCGAACAGTATTACCTGCATTTATTCTCCAAAAAGCAGCCCGATTTAAACTGGGACAATCCCGTAGTGCGCGAAGAAGTGTATCGCATGATGCGCTGGTGGCTCGACAAAGGCATCGACGGTTTCCGCATGGACGTCATCAACATGATTTCAAAAGACCAATCGTTCCCGGATGCTATTGACGGCAACAGCGAACCGTATTTTCTCAACGGCCCGAACGTCCACACGTACTTGAAGGAAATGAACGAACAAGTGCTGTCGCATTACGACATCGTCACGGTCGGCGAAACGCCGGGTGCTGCGACGGAAGATGCAAAGCGCTATACTGCAGCCGACCGGAAAGAACTGAATATGATTTTCACGTTTGAACACATGAACCTGGACCAGCATTCCGGCGAGAAATGGGATTTCAAACCGCTTGAACTGACAGATCTGAAAAAGAACCTGGAAAAATGGCAGCATGCGCTTCACGAAGAAGGATGGAACAGCCTGTACTGGAATAACCACGACCAGCCGCGCGTCGTCTCGCGGTTTGGCAACGACAGCGAGTACCGGATCGAATCGGCGAAGATGCTCGCCACTTGCCTGCATTTCATGCAAGGGACTCCGTACATCTATCAAGGCGAGGAACTCGGCATGACGAATGTGCAATTTGAAACGATCGGCGATTACCGCGACATCGAAACGCTGAACATGTACAAGGAAAAACGGGACCAAGGCGTGCCGGAAGAAGACATTCTGAAAAGCATCCACGCAAAAGGGCGCGATAATGCCCGCACTCCGATGCAATGGTCGGATGCGCCGAATGGCGGGTTCACGACAGGAACGCCGTGGCTCCAGGTAAACCCGAATTATCCGGAAATCAATGCAGAGCATATCACCGATGAAGACTCGATCTATGCGTATTACCGTTCGCTGATTTCATTCCGCAAAACGCTCGACATCATTGCGGATGGCGATTTTACGTTGCTTCACCGGGAAGATCCGGAGCTGTTTGCTTACACGCGGAAAGCGGGCGGAGAAAAGCTCACGGTCTTCTGCAACTTCTCAGAAAATACGAGACGCGTGGAACTGCCGGAAGGCGAGCGGTTGATCGGCAACTATAAAGCGCTTGAAGAAAACGGGGAGCTCGTGCTGCGCCCATACGAAGCTTGCGCGTTTTTGAAAAAAGGATCGACGCTTTTCTAAAATCAGGTATGATGGAATTAATTCGGACACATTCAGGAGGAGTTTATGAGAAAAGTATTGGGCGTAGATATCGGCGGAACGAAAATCCGCATGGGAGTCATTGATGAAACCGGGAATGTCGAAGTGGACGAACAAGTGCCGACGCTGTTCCCGCTGTACGAATACTTGGAGCAGCAAGTGCTCGGCATGCTCGCACGGCATCCGGAAATCGATTCGATCGGCATCGGGACGCACGGATTTGTCGACCCGAAAGAGGGCCGCATCATTTATTCCGCTGAAACTTTGCCGGGGTGGACCGGCACGAATTTGAAAGAGCAGATGGAAAAAGCGACGGGCAGACGGGTTGAAGTGGAAAATGACGCGAACAGTGCGGCGCTCGCTGAAGCAAAATTCGGCGCAGCAAAAGGCTATAGCCGCGTTCTTTGCTTGACGCTTGGAACCGGTCTTGGCGGCGGCGTCATTTGGGACGGCAAGCTGCTGAGCGGCGGACCGCACGGCGGAGCAGCGGAAGTCGGCCATATGATCCTGCACCCGCACGGTGCGCTATGTGCTTGCGGACGCCACGGCTGTTTCGAGCAATACGTCTCCGGCACCGGGCTTCGCCGGCGCATCAAAGAAGCGGGGCTTGATATTGCGCCACAGGATTTATTTGCTGAAGCGGCAGCCAACCCGCAAGCAGAGGCAGTCGTTGAAGGCTTTACGGAAGATTTGGCGCTCGTCATCAGCTCGATGCAAGCGATGCTGGATATGGATGTAGTCGTCATTGGCGGCGGTGTTTCCGAGTCAGCGGGCTTGTGGTGGGATTCATTGATGAAGCACATGGAGCCGCTCCTTTTGAATCCATTGGAAGTCAAAGTGGCCCAGTTCGAAAACGAAGCCGGCATTTTAGGCGCAGCCTTATTAGTGCTCGATCAGGCATAAAAATAAAATCGTAGCGCGATGAAAAATTTTCAATTTGCATATTGTGCAAACGTTTTCATTGTGTTACGATTCTTTTAATCAATAACGGAAACACTTAGAAAGTTCGTTTCCATTTTTTATTTGCCACTTTGTGCAATCGTTTGCACAAATAAACCAAAGGGGGATTTACACATGAAGGAGTTTAAGTTCAGCAAAGGGTTGCTCGCATCATTGCTTCTGACGACAGGGATTTTGGCAGCATGCGGAAACGGGGAAGAGGCTTCCTCATCGGACAAAGATAAAGTCACGGTTGATATTTTCCAGTTTAAAGTGGAATTCAAAGACCAGTTTGAAGATGTAGTCGCTTTATACGAAGAAGAAAACCCGGACGTTAACATCGATATCACAACAGTCGGCGGCGGGGAAGACTACGGCGCAGCTCTTCGTTCGCGCTTCGCTTCAGGCAACGAACCGGCCATTTTCAATATCGGCGGACCACAGGACGTTGCGGACTGGAAAGACAATTTAGCGAATTTGACAGATACAGATGCAGCAGGCGCGGCGCTTAATGGAACGCTTGATGGTGTGACAGTCGACTCTGAAGTTCTTGGGTTGCCGTATAACCAGGAAGGCTACGGGTTCATCTACAACACGCGTTTGTTTGAAGAAGCAGGAATCGATCCAGCAACGATCACGGATTTTGCAAGTTTAGAAGAAGCGGTGAAAACGCTTGATTCGAAAAAAGATGAGCTTGGGCTTGATGCAGTATTCGCTTTGCCAGGGAAAGAAGCTTGGGTAACGGGTCTTCACTTGTCCAACACATTCATCGCACCGGAATTCGACCACAACGTACTGGATGCGTTCGCTGCACCGAAAGTGGAATTTGAATACGGCGATGCATTCAAAAAGATTTTAGATCTGCAAAACGACTATTCTGCACAGCCGACAGTGAGCTTGGACTATTCGCAGCAAGTGGAAGAATTGTTCTCGCTTGAACGCGTTGCGATCATCCAGCAAGGAAACTGGGTTTACGGTTCGATTGCCGGCATTGACCAGGAACTTGCAGACAGCGGCGTTGGCTTAATGCCGATTCCAGTTGACGGCTACGAGGAAGGGGGGCTTCCAGTCGGCGTGCCAATGTACTGGGGCGTAAACTCGAACCAGGACGAAGAAGTGGTAGAAGCCTCTAAAGACTTCTTGAACTGGCTGTACACTTCAGATGCTGGGAAAAAAGCCGTACTGGAAGACTTTAAATTCATCCCGGCATACGAAGGCTACGATACAACAAAAATCACAGATCCAATGTCCAAGGCAATCTATGAAGCAGCTGAATCCGGCAACACGATCGGCTGGGTATTCATGGGCTATCCAACTGGATGGGGCGAAGATGTTCTTGGCGCCAATATCCAGAAATACTTGAGCGATGAAGCGGACTGGGAAGAAGTCGTGGATTCTGCAAAAGAAGCTTGGGAAACTGAACGCAGCAAATAATTCAGTGGGCGCTTCTGCCCAACTGGCCAACCGAGCAAAGCAGCCCCAGTGCTGCTTTGCTTTCTCTTTACCGTTTTTCTCCAATGAAAGGAAGTGCTCTCCAAATGCGCACAAAAGATATTTCCTACTGGCTGTTCCTGGCTCCGGTGCTGATCGCGCTATTCTTGGTCGTTGTCGTGCCGATGCTGCTAGGCGTCTATTATTCATTCACTTCTTGGAACGGCATTGTCACAGGCGACTTTGTCGGACTTCAAAATTACATCAACCTGTTCAAAGACGAGCGTTTCATGGATGCGCTCTGGTTCACGACGAAATTCTCGGTCGTATCCGTTATTTTGATCAACGTCATCGGTTTGTCGCTTGCGTTGCTCGTGACGTCTTATTTAAAAACGAGCAAATTGCTGCGGACGATTTTCTTCATGCCGAACTTGATCGGCGGTTTGATCCTCGGATTCATCTGGCAGTTTATCTTCATTAAAGTATTTGCGGGCGTCGGTGAAATGATCGGCATGGAAAGCCTGCAAGGCTGGCTGTCGACAACCGAAACCGGATTTTGGGGGCTGGTCATCCTGATGAGCTGGCAAATGGCCGGCTACATCATGGTCATCTACATCGCTTACTTGGAAGGCATGCCGAAAGAATTGCTGGAAGCGTCAGAAATTGACGGAGCATCTACGGTCCAGCGCTTCCGCTATATCGTTTTCCCGCTTGTCGCACCCGGATTCACTGTCAGCATGTTCCTGACATTGTCGAACGCGTTCAAGCTATACGACCAAAACTTGTCGCTGACAGGCGGCGGGCCGTTCAACTCGACGGAAATGGTCGCGATGGAAATCTTCAAAACGGCCTTTACGCAAAATGACTTTGCGTTTGCCCAAGCGAAAGCGGTCGTGTTCTTCATCATCGTCGCGATCATTGCCCTCCTGCAAGTTTATTTCAATAAACGCAAGGAGGTCGAAATGTAATGCGCAAAAAAAGAAATTACAAATTAGAAATCCTGGGGATTTTCCTGGCGTTGATCTGGCTGGCGCCTTTTTACTTGATGCTCGTCAACTCGTTCAAATCCAAACGGGAAATCTTCACCAATACGATCAGTTTGCCGGAAACATGGAATCTGGATAATTACATTGAAGCCTTCCAGGAACTCGATTTTCTCCGGACGCTCTTCAACTCCTTGCTGATCACCGTTTCAAGTGTGGTCTTGATCATCATCTTCTCGGCGATGGCAGCGTACGCGCTGTCCCGCGTGAAAAGCAAAATCAGCACGGTGCTGTTCTTCACATTTGTCGCAGCGATGCTGATCCCGTTCCAATCGGTGATGATTCCACTTGTGACGGTATTCGGACGATTTGAAATGCTGAACCAAGGCGGATTGATTTTCATGTATATTGGATTTGGCGCAAGCCTTTCAATCTTCTTGTATCACGGAGCATTGAACAACATTCCGAAATCATTGGATGAAGCGGCGACGATAGACGGGGCGAACCGCTTCCAAGTGTTCTGGTTCATCATCTTCCCGATTTTGAAGCCGATTACGGTAACGGTCGCGATCCTCAATATCATCTGGATCTGGAACGATTACCTCTTGCCGTCACTGGTTATCAATACGCCAGGCAGTGAGACGATTCCGCTTAAGATGTTCTTCTTCTTCGGCGAATATACGAAGCAATGGCATTTGGCAATGGCGGGGCTCACATTGGCCATCGTGCCGGTCATCATCTTCTATTTCTTTGCCCAACGGTCGATTATCAAAGGTGTATCCGATGGAGCGGTGAAATAAGGAGGTGCGGGCATGGCGATTACGATTAAAGATGTAGCAAAGCGCGCGGCCGTGTCTCCGGCAACGGTGTCCCGGGTCATTGCGGACAATCCGCGCATCAGCGAAAAGACCAAAAAGAAAGTCCGGGAAGCGATGGAAGAGCTCGGGTATTACCCGAATTTCCAGGCGCGAAATTTAGTCGTCCAACGGAGTCAAACCCTTGGAGTAATCATGGCAAACTCTGCTACACTGGCCTTCCAGAATCCTTTCTTCCCGGAAGTGCTGCGCGGGATTTCGGTCAGTGCGCACAACAGCCAATTTGGCCTTTACTTGTCGACAGGTGCGACCGAAGAGGAAGTTCTGCAGGAAGTGAAAGCGATGACGCAAGGCAAAAAAGTGGATGGCATTATCTTGCTTTATTCGCGCATTGGCGATAAAGTCATGGAGTATTTAAATGACAGCGGCTTGCCGTTTTCGATGGTCGGCCGCCCTTATAAAAATGTGCACCAGATTTCATACGTCGATAACGACAACGTCCGAAATGCCCGCGAAGTGGTCGAGTACTTCATAGGCCTCGGACATAAACGCATCGCTTTTGTCGCAGGCGGAAATGATTTTGTCGTTTCGATCGACCGGTTGGAAGGCTATCAACAGGCACTGGCTGCCCATTCACTGGATTTTGACGCTCAGTACATCGTCACACAGGAAATGATGCAAGGCCACGGACCAAATGCGATTCTCCAGTTGATGAACCTTCCCGAGCCGCCCACTGCAATCGTGACGCATGACGATTTGGTGGCTTACGAAGTGATCGGCTATTTGGAGGACCTTGAAATCAATGTGCCTGGCGATGTATCGATTATTGGGTTCAACAATCATACATTATCGGAACATTTAAAGCCGCCGCTCAGTTCCGTCGACATCTCCATTTACGACTTGGGGCTCGAAGCGGCGAATTTAGCCATAGAAAAAATAATGGACAAGACAGCACCGGCAAAACAAGTCATCGTCTCGTCGCGGTTGATTGAACGTGGCTCGTGCCAACGTCTTTGAAAGGGATTTAGTTATGAATAAGAAATGGTGGAAAGAAGCAGTCGCATATCAAGTGTATCCCCGGAGCTTTATGGATTCGAATGGCGACGGCATCGGCGATCTGAACGGCATCACAAGCAAGTTGGATTATTTGAAAGAGCTTGGCATCGATGTCATCTGGATTTGTCCGATGTACAAATCGCCGAACGACGATAACGGCTACGATATCAGCGATTACCAGGGCATTCTCGAAGAATTCGGGACGATGGAAGATTTCGACCGGCTGCTCGCTGAAGTGCATGCGCGCGGCATGAAACTCATCATCGATTTGGTGATTAACCATACGAGCGACGAGCATCCTTGGTTTATCGAATCGCGTTCGTCGAAAGACAACCCGAAACGCGACTGGTACATCTGGCGCGACGAACCGACCAACTGGGAAAGCATTTTTGGCGGACCGGCCTGGGAGTTTGATGAAGGAACGGGCCAATATTATTTGCACCTGTTCTCCAAAAAGCAGCCGGATTTGAATTGGGAAAATCCGGAGGTAAGAAAAGCTTTATTCGATATGGTCAATTGGTGGCTCGATAAAGGCGTGGATGGCTACCGCGTAGATGCCATCAGCCACATCAAAAAAGACTTCACCAATATGCCGGATAAAGAAGGCAAAGACTACGTGCCGGCTTGGGAGAAGATGATGAATGTCAATGGCATTCAGCCGTTGCTTGCGGAACTCCGCGATGAGACGTTTGCCAAATACGACATCATGACCGTCGGGGAAGCGAACGGCGTCCAAGCGAAGGATATTGAAGAATGGGTCAGCGAAGAAGACGGCAAATTCAATATGGTCTTCCAGTTTGAAGATATGGGCCTTTGGAACACGGAACTCGAAAATGGCATCAATGTGCGCGGCGTGAAGGAAGTGCTGACGCGCTGGCAAAAAGGCGTGGAAGGCATCGGCTGGAATGCGCTGTTTATTGAAAACCACGACCGTCCGCGTATCGTCTCTACTTGGGGCAACGACAAAGACTATTGGCGGGAAAGTGCAACAGCCCTCGCTTGCATGTATTTTTTCATGCAGGGGACGCCATTCATCTACCAGGGCCAGGAAATCGGCATGACCAATGCGCCATTCAATGAAATCGAACATTATAATGACGTGAAGACCCATAATCTTTATTTTTATAACCGTGCAAACGGCATGGACCATGATTCCGTTATGACCTTGATCAAAGCGACAAGCCGCGACCATTCCCGCACACCGATGCAATGGAATGCAAGCGACCATGCCGGATTCTCAACAGCGCTTCCGTGGATCGGCGTCAACCCGAACTACGATTGGCTGAACGTGGAAGCGCAGCAGCAAGATCCGCGTTCGATCCTTTCTTTCTATAAGCAGATGATCTGGATGCGCAAGCATATGGACGTTTTGGTTTACGGCAGCTACGAGCTTGTCGAACTTGGCCATGAAGCGGTCTATGCGTATCTCCGGGAAGACGAGAACGACAAAGTGCTCGTCGTTGCCAACCTCGGCCAGCACGCTTGCCTATGGGATGAGCCGGAAGAGGCGAACCTGCTGCTCGCGAACTACTCGCATATCGAACCGCAGCAATTGCTTCCATACGAAGCGCGCGTCTACAAACTAATCAAATGATTCCAGCACCCGGCAGCCTCTCAAACAGGCCGCCGGGTTTTGTTTTCTTCTTATAGAAATATTGGTAATATAAAGAAAAGAATTTGTTAGGAGGTTCAATATGAAGAAAATCTTGTTCGGCTTCTTGGTTTTATTCCTCATAGCCGTGCTTGCGGGCTGCCAGGAAAAAACGACGCCGGAAGAGCGATTGGCCGAATACATAAACCATTGGAATAAAGGCGAATTCGCCGATATGTATAACGACTATTTAAATGCTGGAACGAAAGAAGCTTTTCCAGCGGAAGAATTTGTCGACCGGCAAGAAAAGCTCCAAGAGGATCTTGGCATAGATAAGATGGAAGTCACCTACGAAAAACCGGCAGAAGATGCCGAGTGGGATCCTGAAAAACCAGCGGACTTCCCGATCCATGTGAAAATGGAAACGATGGCGGGTCCGGTAGAATTTGAGAAAACGATCACGCTGCTCAATGAAACACGGGGCGACGAAGAGGGGTGGTTCGTGGAATGGGACCAGTCGTTCATTTTCCCGGAACTCGAACGCGATGACGAAATCGGCTTTACCCGGATTCCGGCATACCGCGGTGAAATTGTGGACCGCGACGGCTTAGTGCTGGCGAAAAACGGCACTGGCTACAGCATCGGCATCGTGCCGGAGAAATTGACGGATCCGTCGAAGAAAACGGAAATCGCTAAACTGCTCGGAACAACCGTCGAAGCAATTGATGCGGAATTGAACCAGTCATGGGTCAAACCTGAATTATTCGTGCCAATCGGCAAGACCGCCGCAACGAATGGCGCTTTGATCGATAAATTGGTCGCGATTCCGGGAATAGGGGCGCGCACGATTGAAATGCGCGAATATCCATACGGTCCGGCAATGGCGCATCTTACCGGCTATACCGGCGCCATTTCAGCGGAGCAGTTAGAAGAGCTGAAAGACAAAGGCTATACCGAAACCGATCAGATCGGCCGCCGCGGCTTGGAAAGTTTGCTTGAAGACCGCCTGCGCGGAACGGACGGCATGCAGATTTACATCAAGAAACCGCAGGAAAACGCAGAGCCGATCATTATTGCAGAGCAGGAACCGGTAGAGGGCGAAACGGTCAAGCTGACGATCAACGCGTCGCTTCAAAAAGCAGCCTACGATTCCATGAAAGGCGAAACGGGAGCAGCGGCTTCGGTCGATCCGAAAACAGGGGAAGTGCTGGCGCTTGTCAGCTCGCCTGCCTATGATCCGAACGAATTTGTCACGGGCATCAGCGGCGCCCGCTACAAGGCACTAGAAGAAGATGCGAAAAATCCGCTCTTCAACCGCTTTGCCCAAAGCTACGTGCCAGGCTCCACAATGAAGCCGATCACAGCCGCGATTGGCATGGAAGCGGGAACGCTGAAGCCGGACGAAGGCTTGACGATCAACGGCAAGACGTGGCAAAAAGATGATTCGTGGGGCACGTACCGTGTTTCCCGCCTGCATCCGGAAGCGCCAAATCCGATCGATTTAAACAAATCCCTGATTTATTCGGACAATATTTATTACGCCCAGCAGGCACTGAAAATGGGGCGTGAAACGTTCACCGAAGGTTTGAAGCAATTCGGCTTCGGAGAAACCGTGCCGTTGGAAGCGATGGAATTGACGGCTTCGCAAATTTCCAATGACGGCAGCCTTGGCTCAGAAGGCCAGCTCGCGGATTCGTCGTTCGGCCAAGGGCAGATGCTGACAAACATCCTGCACCTTGCGATGATGTACGAGCCGTTCTTGACGGATGGCACTATGCTGAAGCCGACGCTCCTGTTCGATGAAGAGGATGCGCAAGTATGGAAAAAGGATTTGATGAGTGCAGATACAGCAGCGACGCTTCGCACGGCGATGCGCAATGTCGTCGTAGATGGCTATGCCCAGTCCGCGAATCTCGATAACATCCCGCTTGCCGGCAAAACCGGCACCGCCGAACTGAAAGCGGCCGGTGAAGCGCGCGGCAAAGAGAACGGCTATTTCGTTTCCTATAACACGAAAGATCCGAAATTCATCTTGGCGATGATGGTCGAAAACGTCGAAGACAACGGCGGCAGCGATTACGTCGCCGCAATGGCTGCAGAAGTCTATAAACTGATGGCGACGAGCCCTTAAACGAATAAAGGAAGGAACTGCCACGTGGCGGTTCCTTTTTGAGTGTTGAAAAAATAGAAACTAAAGTAAGTTTCGTTTAGAAACGCGATATTCCGCAAAACCGTTTTGCTTGCTGAAACCATGTGCTCCTTGTATTGCTTCGCTAGCTTCGTCGCAAACAGTTGCCCTCGCAGGCTTCGGCCAACTCTTGGCTCGCGCTGAGCTTATTCCCCAAGGCGTCTCCGCTGTTTTGCTCCATATCTTAAGAAAGTGCCCAAGCACCGGCGCGGTTCCGGACAGGGTGGAGCAATAAGACGAGTGGATTTCTCGGCTTATTGTGGGAACTCTGTCCATAGCGCCGCAGTGCGGATTGTAGAAGCAGAAGCTTAATTTCACCCCTTTTTCAACAAGCTAAGGAACTGCCACGCGGCGGTTCCTTTTTTATTGGTGAAAGTTGATTTCGGAAGGGTTTATGGTGATTTCGCAGCGTGCAGGGGTGATTTCGAGCTGCTTTGGGTTAATTTCGTCAACATGTTGGGTGATTTCATCATTTCAGAAGGTCAAAGCATCAAGCTCAATCAATTGACTATCACCAAAATTAGCAGTATATTAATAAAACCAAAACGAACAGTTCCAAAACGAACAGTTTAATTTCGAATAGAAAGAGGCGGCGATATGATTCAGCAAGATGAAAAGTTTTTAAAGTCGGCGCAGTTACTGCGTTCATTTGCCGGCATTCACCGGAATATGATTCGCTACGTCCAGAAGACGGCAGCGGACCACGGGTTGTCGATGCCGCAGTACACGATTCTGATGGCGCTCGCGAGAACGGCAGAAATGACCCAGAAAAAGATTGGGAAGAAAACCATGCTTCCGAAAAGCACCTTGAGCCAAGCAGTTGACGGATTGGTGCGGGATGGTTTGATTGACCGGGAACAAGTGGAAGGCAACCGGCGGGAAACGCTGCTGTCGCTGAGCCCGCTCGGTGCCGCATTGATCGAGAAGATTCATCAGCATGAAGGCGGCGTCCATCAAGTGTTTCAGGAAGTCACGGAGTCGCTGACGGATGAGCAATACGAAAAATTGCTGGAAGTTCATCAGCAAATCAACGAAAAGTTAACGAATGCACGACAAGAGGAGCGGCATAAATGCTGAAAATATTAAAGAATTTAGCACCTTATAAATGGTTTGTCGCAGCCGTTGTTTTATTGATCTTCGGGCAGTCGATGGCGGATTTGTTCTTGCCGACCTTGATGGCCGATATTATCGACAACGGAGTAGTCAAAGGCAATATTCCGTACATTTGGGAAATCGGCGGCTGGATGCTGCTCATCTCGGCTCTTGGAGCTGTCGCAGCAATTTGTGCCAGCTTTTATTCATCCAAAGCGGCGATGGGCATGGGGCGCGATTTGCGCAGAAAAGTCTTCAGCCACGTCGAGAAATTCTCGCTGCAGGAATTCGATGAAGTCGGAACGGCGTCGCTTATTACGCGGACGACCAACGACATCACGCAAATCCAGCAAGTGGTCATCATGCTCCTGCGGATGGTCATCAGTGCACCGATTATGCTGACCGGCGGGTTGATCATGGCGATTTCAAAAGATGCGAAGTTGTCGCTGGTCATTGTTGCTGCAATGCCGGTGCTGGTCGGTGCCATCCTGCTCATCCTGAAAAAAGGGGTGCCGCTTTTCCAGGAAGTCCAGAAACGCTTGGACCGCTTGAACTTGGTGCTCCGTGAAAACTTGACGGGCATCCGGGTCGTGCGTGCGTTCAACCGGGAAACGGAAGAAAAAGCACGGCTCCAAAAAGCGAACCGCGATTTGACCGATGTGTCGATTCGGGTCAATAAAATCATGGCGTTCATGATGCCCATCATGATGCTCGTCATGAACTTGACGGTTGTCGGCATCATCTGGTTCGGCGGCATCCGCATCGACAACGGCGGCATGCAGATCGGGGATTTGATGGCGTATATCCAATACGTCATGATGATCATGTTCGCGCTCGTCATGGCATCCATGATGTTCATGATGGTTCCGCGTGCTGCCGTTTCAGCGAAGCGGATCAATGAAGTATTGGAAATGAAACCGGCGTTCCAGGATTTGGGCAATAAAATAGCGGACCGCGAACGCGGCACGCTGGAATTCGACAACGTCACTTTCAGCTACCCGGGTGCGGAAGAGCCAGCGTTATCTAATATCAGCTTCAAAGCGAAGCCGGGTGAAATCACGGCAATCATCGGCGGGACCGGTTCCGGCAAATCCACTTTGATCAATTTGATTCCGCGCTTCTACGATATTTCAGAAGGGGCCATTCGCGTCAACGGCGTCGATATTCGCCAAGCGACGCAAGATGAAGTCCGTTCGAAACTCGGCTTTGTGCCGCAGAAAGCGATTCTGTTCACAGGTTCGATTGCGGACAATATCCGTTTCGGCAAGCCTGATGCAACGCCAGCCGAACTGGAGCACGCGGCATCGATTGCCCAGGCAACCGAATTCATCAGCGGGTTAAAAGAAGGCTATGAAACGGAACTGGAGCAAGGCGGCTCGAATTTATCCGGCGGGCAGAAACAGCGGCTCGCGATTGCGCGTGCGCTTGTCCGGAAACCGGATATTTATATATTTGACGACAGCTTCTCTGCGCTGGATTTTAAAACCGATGCCAAGCTGCGCAAAGCTTTGAAAGACGAAACAAAAGATGCGACTGTTCTATTGGTGGCGCAGCGCGTCAGCACGGTCGTCGATGCCGACCGCATCATCGTTCTTGAAAAAGGGCGCATGGCCGGTATGGGCACACACGAAGAATTAATGAAAAACAACGAAGTCTACCGAGAAATCGCGTATTCCCAGCTGTCAGAGGAGGAAATCGCATGAGCAATGGAAAACGGCCCCAAGGCCGGCCCGGCGGTGGACATCCGGGCGGGCCTCCTGGCATGTCGATGCCCGGGGAAAAGCCGAAAAACTTCAAAGCGACATTCAAGCGTTTATTGCGCTACTTAAAACCGCGCCAAAACCGGCTGATCGCTGTATTTATTGCCGCCATCCTATCGACGGTCTTCATGATCGTCGGCCCGAAAATCATGGGGATGGCCATCACCGAATTGTTCGAAGGGGCGTACAATAAGCTGACCGGAACCGGCACCGGCATCGATTTCGGCACCATCGGCCAGATCCTGATGCTGCTCGCTGGGCTCTATGTGTTCAGCAGCCTTTTCAATTACATCCAGCAATACATCATGTCGACGGTGGCACAAGACACAGTGTATGACCTCCGGCAAGATGTGAATAAAAAATTGGAAAAGCTGCCGCTCCATTATTTTGACAGCCGGCCAAACGGCGAAATTTTGAGCCGCATGACAAACGACATCGATACGATCGGAAGCACCTTGCAGCAAAGTTTGACGCAATTCATCACTTCCGTTGTGACGCTGGTCGGGATCATCATCATGATGCTGACGATCAGTCCGTGGCTGACGCTGATTGCCTTCGTTTCTTTGCCGCTATCTTTATTCGTCATCCAGCCGATTTTGAAACGGTCGCAAAAGCAATTCGCGAACCAGCAGAAATCACTCGGTGAATTGAACGGCCACATCGAAGAAATGTACACCGGCCATTCCGTCGTAAAAGCATTCGGCCATGAGAAAAAAGCGGTTGCGCAATTCGATGAAGTCAATGAAGAATTGTACGAAGCGGGACGGAGAGCCCAGTTTATCTCGGGGATCATTCAGCCGCTGATGACCTTAATCGGGAACTTCAGCTACGTCGTCATCAGCGTCGTCGGCGGGATTCTTGTCACACAGCGGGCCATTTCGATCGGGGATATCCAGGCGTTCATTACGTACTCGAAACAGTTTGCGCAGCCGATCATGCAGACGGCGAATATCGCAAACATCATCCAATCGACTGTCGCTGCTGCGGAACGCGTCTTCGAGCTGCTCGATGAAGAAGAAGAGAAGAAAGAAAGCACGGCGCTGCACTTGGAACGCGCGAAAGGCGAAGTCGTTTTCGAAAACGTCGATTTCGGCTACGGCGAAGACTTGCTGATCGAGGACATGAACATCCAAGTGGCACCAGGCCAGACCGTCGCGATTGTCGGGCCGACCGGTGCCGGCAAGACGACGTTGATCAATTTGCTGATGCGTTTCTATGAATTGAACGGCGGCAAAATCGAAATCGACGGCCTCGACACGCGGGACATGTCGCGCAATGAGCTGCGCCAAAACTTCGGGATGGTGCTGCAGGATACGTGGCTCTTCAACGGCACGATCCGCGACAACATCGCCTACGGCAAAAACGGCGCAACCGAAGAAGAAATCGTCGCCGCAGCGGATGCGGCGCACGCCGATCATTTCATCCGGACATTGCCGGACGGCTACGATACCGTATTGAACGAAGAAGCGTCGAATATTTCGCAAGGCCAGAAGCAATTGTTGACGATTGCGAGAGCGATCCTCGCCGATCCGCCGATCATGATCCTGGACGAAGCGACATCAAGCGTGGATACGCGCACCGAAATCTTCATCCAAAAAGCGATGAACCGCTTGATGGAAGGGCGCACAAGTTTCGTCATTGCGCATCGGCTGTCGACCATTAAAGATGCGGATCTGATTCTGGTGATGGATAAAGGGAATGTGATCGAACAAGGAACCCATACGGAATTGCTCGAACAAGACGGCTTCTATGCCGATTTGTACAATAGCCAGTTTGCTGAGAAAGTGGCGATTTAAGAGGAGACCCCTTGCGCAGGTGATGCGTGAGGGGTTTTTATTGTGTGGGGTGATTTCGAGAGTGAATGGGGTGATTTCAGAAGGAGCTTGGGTGATTTCGCAAGGGAAAAGGGTGATTTCGAGTGAGTTTGGGGTGATTTCGCAAAGTTAGGGGGAACTCATCGTAATTATAGAGCAACTCATCCAATTTTAGGCATACAGCGGGTTTTTGCAAACAAAGATTCTCTTACCTGAAAGTGTCAACAAAGCATAAAAAATAAACTAATTTTAATTTAAAAAATATTCTACCAATTTAAAAATGATTATGCTATCATAGTAAAAAGTTTAATTAAACTAGAATTTTTACTGTTGCACTGTATTTTTGAAAGGGAAAGGTACTCAAATATGGATGGAATTTATCAAAAAATCAAGAATTTAAGAATTGAGAAAGGTCTTACTTTAAAAGATCTTAGTGAGAAAACAGAGCTGTCCGTCAGTTTTTTGTCTCAAATTGAAAGAGGTTCTTCTTCCCTTGCCATTACTTCTTTAAAGAAAATTGCCGATGCGTTTTCAGTCCCAATTACTTTTTTCTTTGATTCAGATACAAACCATAATTACATGCTGAAGGAAGAAGACCGCAAGCCGTTTAAATTAGAAGGAGCTTCAACCACGTATACACGGTTGAATGGGGAATTCGGAGGGCGTTCGTTAGAACCCTTGCTTGTGACCTTAGCTCCCAAGCAAACACAAACACAAACTTCCGATCATCCTGGTGAAGAATTTTATTACGTATTAAAGGGGGCAGCTTTATTTAAAGTAGACGGAAAGGAATATTTCGTCAGAGAAGGGGATTCTATTCACTATCCTTCAGAGGTTCCGCATTCTTGGGAAAATCCATTAAATGAAGAGACGGTTATTCTTTGCGTACTGACACCAGTGATATTTTAAATCAATAAGAAAGAAGGGGAATATTGATGAGAGTGGCTACTGATATTGGAGGAACTTTTACGGATTTGGTTTATGTGGATGATAACGGAAAAGTCGGAGTGGCAAAAAGCCATACGACACCTCCGAATTTTGAACAAGGGGTCATCGATGTAATCGAAAAAAGCGGCATTGACCAGCAGGACATTGAAACATTCATTCATGGAACCACGGTCATCATTAACGCCTTAACTGAACGTAAGGGAGTTAAGACAGGTTTAATTACCACCAAAGGGTTTCGGGATGTAATTGAAATCGCGCGGGGAAATCGGCCGGATCTCTTCAATGTCCGCTACAAGAAACCGGTTCCATTTGTAGAACGTTATTTACGCCAAGAAGTTGAAGAACGCCTGAACCAAAAAGGGGAAGTCATAACTCCGCTCAATATTAACCAGATTACCGAACTCATCGAATACTTTAAAAAAGAACAAGTTGAAGCACTCGCAGTTTCTTATTTGCATGCCTATAAAAATCCTGAGCATGAACAACAGACTGTTGAGTTGATCCAGCAGCTGTGGCCGGAAGTTGCTGTGACGGCTTCCCACGAAGTCACTAAAGAGTGGCGCGAATACGAGCGCACGAATACAGCGGTTTTGAACTCTTATGTAAAGCCAATCGCTTCAAGCTATATTAACCGTTTGAACAATAAACTCGTCGAGAACGATGCTGACAGTTTCAATTATATTATGCAGTCGAATGGCGGTACAACGACGTTCGAACAGGCAAAAAAGACACCAATCAATATGGTGGAATCCGGACCTGTTGCAGGGATTTACGGTGCCGCATATCTTGGGGAAATCATCGGGGAGAAAAATGTTATCGCATTTGACATCGGTGGGACAACTGCCAAATGTTCATTGATCAGCAACGGGGAAGTTAAAGTTTCCACAGATTATTACATTGAAAAAGATGATTTAAATGCAGGATATCCGATCAAATCACCGGTGGTTGATATTGTTGAAATCGGCAATGGTGGAGGTTCTATCGCCTGGATCGACGAAGGCGGTTCGTTGAAAGTCGGACCGCATTCAGCTGGAGCGGTGCCGGGGCCGGTCGCTTACGGACAAGGTGGAACTGAGCCGACAACTACTGACGCTAATTTGCTGACTGGACGCTTGTCGCCCGAAAACTTCGACTACCAGGTCAATTTGGAATCGGTGAAGCAAGCGATCCATGACAAAGTATCTAAAGTTTACGGTTTGACCGAAGAAGAAGGAGCACTCGGCATCATCCGTATCGCTAATGCTAATATGCTAAATGCTTTAAAACTCATTTCGGTCCGCAAAGGCTACGATCCGAGGGATTTCACCCTAGTGGCATTTGGTGGAGGAGGTTCTATGCATGCACCAGCCCTTGCGCGTGATTTGGGAGTAAAAAAAGTCGTTGTTCCAGTTGCTTCATCTGTCTTTTCTGCGTGGGGAATGCTCATGACAGATTTGCGCCATGATTACATTCAGACTTACATCAACCGTCTTCAGGATATTGACTTAAGCGAGTTGAATAACGAATGGAATAAACTCGAATCACAAGCGAAAGAGCAGTACGCAGAAGAAAATGTAAAAGAAGAAGAAATTGTCTTTAACCGATTTGTTGATATGCGCTATTCAGGACAGGAGCATACAGTGAAAGTGCCATTGGCAGGAGGGGTTATTAACGAAGAAACAATCAAAGATGTGATTGCTTTGTTCCATGAATTGCATGAGCAGAGTTTCACATTCAAATTGGTCGAAGCACAGACAGAGATTGTCAATTTACATTTAACTGCTTTCGGTTCTGTCCAAAAGCCTGAACTTCAAAAATTTGAAGTGGAGAATCGGCCATTGGAATCCGCATTAAAAGAAACAAGAAATGTTTTCTATGAGAACGAAGGCTGGGTGCCGACTAAAGTTTATCACCGTGATTTGCTTGTACCTGGGATGAAGATCGAGGGACCGGCGATTGTCGAAGAACCAACAGCTACTACTGTTTTCTATTCAGAACAAACCTTATCGGTTGATGCTTATGGAAACTTACTAATCGAGTTGGAGGTGCAATAAGATGACAGCTATGAGCCAAGTGAAAGTCGATCCGTTTACGATTGAAATCGTCAAAGATTCTTTAATTGCTATTGGGGACGAGATGTTTCATGCACTGGCACGTACATCGATGAGTCCGATTATCTATGAAGTTTTGGATTATGCGAGCGGTTTAACAGATGCTAAAGGACAGTTATTGACCCAAGGAAATGGTGTTACCGGATTTATTGGAATGTTGACGTTCATGGTGAAAGAAACTTTAAATAAATTTGGCGAAGAAGGATTAAATGAAGGGGATATCATTATCATCAACGATTCGTATGTTGGCGGCGGTTCACATTTATCGGATGTCGGATTGGTGATGCCGATTTTCCACGAAGGAAAACTAGTTGCATTTTCTGCCAACAAAGCACATTGGACTGATGTCGGAGGTAAAGATCCTGGTTCATTCAGCAATGACGCTACAGAAATTTACCAGGAAGGGCTGCAATTCCCATGCGTCAAATTATTCGATGAAGGCAAACTGAATCAATCAGTTCTAGACATTATAAAAGTGAATATCCGTTTCCCGGATTTATCCATCGGGGACTTATGGGCTCAGGTAGCGGCGCTTCGGACAGGTGATAAACGTGTGAAAGAACTATGTGAAAAAAATGGAGCAGAAGTTGTGCAAGCATCCATTGACCACCATTTGGACCATGGAGAACAGATGGCAAGAAAAGAATTGGCCAAACTGCCAAAAGGTGAATTTTATGCAGAGGATTTCGTTGATGATGACGGTTTCGAAAATGGTCCTTTTCCAATTAAAGTGAAAGTGACCATTACTGATGACAAATTCATCTGTGATTTCCGCGGAAGCCATCCGCAAGTGCCTGGTCCAGTAAACTGCACTTATACAGGGCTTGTATCTGCTGTTCGCACAATTTTTCTGGCAGCTACAAATCCCTCGCAGGATGTAAACGATGGAGTTTTCCGTCCGCTTGAAATCATTACCGATCCGAAATCAATTCTTGCTGCCGAGCGCCCAGCTCCGGTATCAATCTACTGGGAAAGTATGCAAGGAGGCGCAGATCTTGTGTGGCAGGCATTGGCACCTTCCCTTCCGGAACGATTGTCTGCGGGTCAATTATTATCAGTTTGTGCAGTGACTTTATCAGGAGATCACCACGAAACAAATGAACCATTCCTGATTGTAGAGCCTTCAGCAGGCGGGTGGGGAGCTGCGAAAGGGCAGGACGGTGCAAGAGGACAGTTCTGCATCGGTGATGGCGAAACCTATAACGTTCCAGTTGAAGTAGCCGAAACACGCTATGG
This sequence comes from Planococcus ruber, assembly GCF_022819085.1. Taxonomy (GTDB): domain Bacteria; phylum Bacillota; class Bacilli; order Bacillales_A; family Planococcaceae; genus Planococcus; species Planococcus ruber. The sequence goes on from NZ_JALHAG010000012.1 coordinate 96,720, forward strand.
TGTCATGATTGACGAATACAGTCTCCGGACGGATGGAGCAGGGGCTGGCCAATATATTGGCGGGGCAGGAGTGACCCGAGCTTATCGCGCTATGACAGATAAACAATTCGTATCAGCGACATTCGGGCGCAATAAATATTTGCCATGGGGATTAAATGGCGGGGAACAAGGTTCTCCGAATGAATTCACTATCGAAAAGGCTAATGGCGAAAAAGATGGTCCATTTGGTATTTATCCACGGTATCCGTTAAATAAAGACGACGTCGTCAAACTGATGACGGCAACTGGCGGCGGATACGGAGAGCCGAAAAAACGGCCGGCAGAACAAGTTGCAAGAGATGTGAAGAATGAATACCTCACGGTCGAGCAAGCAAAAGAAGTATTTGGAGTCATTGTCAATGAAGAGACATTTGAAGTGGACGGTTTAATCGGGAGAGGAGCATAAGCATGGACATTTTAAACATCAAAGAGTTGGAACAGCAAGGCAATGAAGCATATTCAATGCATACCATATTTGAAGAGAAGCAATCTGAAACGACAGTCAAGGTAGGGCATGTTGTCATACGTCCCGGCGAAACAGTGCCATTATCCGGAGTTTCAAAACATGAAGAAAACGAATACTCAGTTATTGTCAAAGGCTCACTCGTTACTGAAATCGAAGGCAAGCAATATCGCGTTTCAGCCGGACAAGCCACCTACATTCCAAAAGGAGAAGAACATATAGCGGTTAATGATGGCAAGGAAGACTGTGAACTGGTCTTTGTCATGGTCGGTTAATTAGATAAACAAATCATCAAACCAAAAGGGGGATTGAAAATGGGAAAAAAGGGCTCAACAAATGCAGTAGGAAAAGATGAAGCTTTAGCAGCGATTCCAGGGGATAAACGTCAGCACTGGCTGACACCAGCAATGATTTTTGGAGGATTGGAATTTACAATACCTGTCCTGATGGTAGGGGCGACACTTGCAGGTGCATTCGGCATGTCGGAGATTTTCTGGATACTGCTTGTTTCTTTATTTATTATCCAATGGATCGGCAATGCGGTTGCTGGATACATCGGTGCCAAAACAGGCCGTTCTTCTTCCGTTATTGCCCGTACTAGTTTTGGAGCTGCCCAAGCTAGATTTATCGTCGGAATGACCATTTTCATCGTGTCTCTCGGATGGTGGGCTTTACAGACAGCGGTTGCCGGAAATGCCATATCAGCCATGCTCGGCATTGACTATGAAAATGAATTTATGCCGTGGGCGATTGTTACTGTAATTGTGGGCTTGCTGTTCGCAATCCCATCTATCATTGGTTATGGTTCAATGAAATGGACCGATTACATTGCAGTTCCAGCAGGACTTTTGCTAATCATTGGCGGTATTTTTTATGCGCTTCAAAATACAGGTTGGAGCACCATTATGTCATGGCGTCCGGAACCATCCATGACTTTCCTTGCTGCATTGAGCCTGGTAATCGGAATCAACGTTTCGCAGTGGGTGATCGCTTCCGATTATACACGTTATGCAAAACCGAAAGTTAAAGACAACGTTCTAATTCCGCTTGGTATTATCGCTGTTGGGTTCCCGTTATTCTATGTCGGTGCAATCATGTCAGTCGGTGTTGGAGATGCCGATATCGTAAATGTCATGATGAATCTTGGCTTCCCGGTTTGGGGCTTCCTGATCCTTTGGTTTGCGACTTGGACAAGCCAATTAGTCAATAACTATAGTATGGGCTTGGCTATGGCGAATATCTTCAATGTCAATTCTAATAAAGGCCGTGCTATTTTGACATTAATCGGTACTATCATCGCGATCATTATCGCTTTAGCAGGAATTCTGGATTATTTCATGGACTTCCTTTATATGACGGCATTGATCTATCCAGCTATTGCAGGAGTCATGATGGCTGATTTCTTCTTGATCCGAAAGCAGCAATGGGTGGACAATAAAGGGTGGAACTGGATGGCAACGATTGCGCTTGTAGTGGGGGTGCTGGTCGGTTATTTAACACAGTACGTCAATACGTTCGGAATTCCAGCTGTCCAATCGTTAATCGCATCAGGAATTGTTTACTTTGCAGTAATGAAAGTAAAAGCAGCCGTCAAACCTGATCACTTCACAGGGCTAGTTAAGGCAGAAGCAACAAATCCTGAATTGGATCAGAAGACAGAATTGGTTTAAAAGATTGAGGAATTCGTTTTTTACGAGCACCTGATTGAAATATTAGAATAAAAAAGCCATCGCCAAAGCGATGGCTTCCTTTTAAGAGATTGGCTGTTTTTCGCGAGCGAAAAACAGCCGCTTTTAGGCATACAGCGGGTTTTTGCAATTCCGCAAACAAACTTCAATATTGCGCAAATAACCATGCGTATTGCGCAAACAAAAGCAGTTATTCCGCAAACAAAATATAAAATTCCGCAAACAAACCACACTCCGCCGTCACTCAAAACGCTCTAAAACTAAAAAAGCCTGAAGAGGATCCCATCCTCTCCATGCCTTATGTATCGCTTCTCAAACCAAGCTCCAATTTCTTTTTTTCAAGCGCCACTTGATCGCGCTTCAGTTCAATCTCAGCCAACTTCACTTTCGCCTTTTTGTTCATTTCAAAACCGATCAAGAAAAGAAAGCCGAGGCCAAGAATGGTGCCCATCATCAATAATTCCATCAAATCGCCTCCGTAGCTAAAATACGGACGAGCCTAAAAAAATTTCAAAAATTTAACAAATTGTCATTTCGCCCATTTCAATCTCGCCGCTTTGGTCGTCGACAAAGTCTTTGCCGGACGCGCAATTCGCCTCGTTTTCCCATTCGACGACATACCTGCCCTTGACATGTTCGACGGAAACCAAGTGGACCTTGCCGATAGGTCCTTCATGATCATCAAGCACAATTTCCACTGCTTGTGTCTCGGTAATCTTCGCCTCTCCATAAAAGCAGCCTGATAAAACCAAAACCGCGCCGCCCAATAAAACCAGCAAGCTCTTCATTGCCATCACTCCTTTTCCAGTAGACGGAAACGGCTCAAAAGAAGTTACATCAATGGAACGCCGCCAGCATTTCAGCCAGCAAATAAGCCGCCAGTTTTGCCGTCTTGCCGTGTTCATCAAGTTCCGGATTGACTTCACATAAATCGAAGCTGATGATCTTTTCGTTTTCGACGATATGCCACAGCAATTGCCGCACGATGGCCGGCTCCAATCCGAAAGGCGACGGGGCCATGACGCCGGGTGCATACAACGAAGACAAGGCATTCATCGACAGGCTTAAGAAAACCGCGTCGTGTTCATGGCAGAACGCATCGATGACGGATTGGGCTTGCTGGATATTGCCCATCGCAAACTCTTCAGCCAAGACAAAGCGGGCGCCCAATGCTTCTGCTTTATTGAACATGGTGCGGGTATTTGCGAGCGGCTGGATGCCGAGTGCCAGCACTCCGCTGTTTGCATCGGCTTCAAGAATTTGGCGGAACATCGAGCTTGCAGTCGGCGGTTCCGCCTCGCGCAAATCGAAATGCGCATCGATGGTGATGATGCCGATTTTGGCATCTGGTCCCGCAAATTGCCGAACGCCTAGGTAGTGGCCGTATGCCGTTTCGTGGCCGCCTCCTAAAATGATCGGAATCGTCGATTTCAGTAGGCGTTCAACATGTTCGCCGAGTTCGCGCTGCGCCTTTTCCATCGCATCGCCTTTGCACATCACGGCACCGACATCGATCGTCTTTCGGTCGCCGAGGTGGTAAGGGAGATCCGCAAGGTGGCGGCGGATTTCGTTCGAAGCTTCTGCTGCCCCGGGTTTGCCGCCGAGGCGCCGTACGCCTTCGTCGCATTCAAAACCGAGAATAGCAAAAGGCGAGCCTTCTGACGGCACTTCATCCGTGCCGAGAAATTCGACGGCCTGGTGAAAATAAAAACTGTGGCGGTCAGTTTTACTGTCGATGCGTCCATGCCAAAAATGTGATTTCGGTAATTTATACAAATCCAACACCCCCGGATTGATGGAATTTTATCGTGTTCTTATTCCTTATTGTAATGAATTTTTGATTTCTTTGCTCAAAAAAATCCCCTCAGAAAGAGAAATCTAAGGGGATTACGTATTTTATTCTTTTTCTGTCACGAACGTTACAACCAAGAACAGGAAGAACGCGATCAGCAGCAAGCTGCCGCCAACGATAAAGTAAATCATGACAAAGGTTTCATTCCAATTGAACGGGTTTAAATTATACAGCCACATGCCGCTTGTCAGCATGAACGCACCGGCCATAGCTACGATGCTGTGGATCGTGACGAGCAGTTTGAAACGGACGGTATAGACGCGGTAGAAAATCCCCCAGGCAAAAACGGACAGCCAGCCGACGAGAAGTATGTGGGCGTGAATCGGGCGAAGGGAATAGTCCATTTCGCCGGCCATCATCGACCCTAAAAAGGTACCGAACAGCCCAAACACGGCTGCGACTTGAATTAAGCGTATACTCCAAACTTTTTCCATTAACATTTCCTCCTAATCAAGTTTCATCCAGCGAAAAGCGGATGGTGAAGGTGCTGCCGACACCGACTTCACTCGTCACGTCCACCAAGCCGTGATGCAAAGCGACAATCTGTTGGACAATGGATAGCCCAAGTCCCGTGCCGTCTTTTTTGCGGGCGGCATCGACCCTGTAAAAGCGGTCGAACAGCTGGCCGATTGCCGGTTCGCTGATCCCGATGCCGCTGTCTTTGAATTCCACAACCACTTCGCTCCCGGATGCCTGCAGCGTGATTTCGATGCTGCCTCCGGGTTTATTGTACTTAATGGCATTGGTCAATAAATTCTCCCAGACGTTTTCGAGCAGTTCCGCGTCGCCGAAGAACGACAGCGGCGCGAGCTTATAGGAAATATCGATGTCTTCTTCCTCCAGGCGCCAGCGGTATTTCTGGACAACGCGCTTCAGTTGCTCATCGAGCGGAAACGCTTTTTGCTTCATCGGGTACGCGCCTTGGTCAAGCGACGTGAGCAGCAGCAATTGCCGCGTCAAACTCGACAGCCGTTTCGCTTCCTGGTCGATGATCGCCGTATAGGCGAGCCGGTCGCTTTCGGCCAGATTCGGCGACGCCAACAGGTCCGCGTAGCCTTGGATGTTCATGAGCGGCGACTGGAAATCGTGCGATACGTTGCTAATAAACGATTTCCGCGCCAGATCGTTATGCTTCAATTGCGTCTGCATCAAATTGAAGCTCTCCGATAACTGGCCGATTTCATCGTTGCGCTGGATGTTCAACGGGTAATTATAGTTTTCCTGCGCAATGTGTTTCGTCGCTTCGGTCAGCTGGACAATCGGCCGCGTCAATTGCCGGGCGAGCCAAATCATGCCGGCGATGCTGACGATGGCAATGGCCAGGACAAACGCGATCAGGACCGAGTGGATATCTGCACCGACCAGTTTCGTATCCGGCCGGATAAAGAGGCCGTAAGATTCACCTTCAAACTCAAAAGGCACGCCGACCGTATTATGAAGCTGATTGGTGAAGTGGGCAATCATGAAAATCCTGCTCGATAAGTTGTCGATGCCGGTATAAATTTCGCCGTCCGTCAACACGCGCTCGGCTTCTTCAGGCAATTCGGTATTGTCAAAAGCGTCTCCGTAAAAAGTCTTTTGCCCCGTACTGTCTACGACGGCTAGCTGATAGCCGAGGTTCGAGACGGATTCGAGGTAGCCGGCAAAACTGTCTTGCGAATGGGGCGCCATGTTCAGGCTGGAGACAATTTCATCCGCAATCTCGAGATTTTGCTCGATTGCCCGTTCTTTCATGACGGTTAAATAAAATCCGTTTGCCAATGTAAAGCCAATCACAATGGCTACGAGCAAAATGAACAGCGTTGCAACGATAAACTGCCGGTACAAGGTTTTCATTTCGGTGCCTCGAGCTTGTAGCCTATGCCTCGGAGCGTATGGATTTCCACGTCGGCTCCGTAGCGTTTCAGCCGTTCGCGGATGCGGTTGATATGCGTATTCAAAGTCATTTCGTTGCCGTCATGGTCTTCGCCCCAGACGTAATCCATCAGAAGGGAGCGCGGCGTTGCCTGATTGGCGCGCGACACGAGAAGCGACAGCAATTCGAATTCTTTGAGCGGCAGGATCAAGGTTTCGTGGCCGATCGCCACTTCGAAATTGCGGCGGTTGATCGACACATTGCCGGCTTGCAGGTTTTCCTGCACGGCACGTTCCGAGCGCCGCAGCACGACCGCAACCCGGAACAGCAATTCCTTCGGCTCGAACGGCTTCACCATATAATCTTCCGTGCCGGACAAAAATCCTTTTTCTTTATCTTCCAACTGGCCTTTAGCGGTCAATAGGATTACGGGAATCGCCAAGTCCTGCGTCAGGATCCGGGTCAATTCATAGCCGTCCATGCTGGGCATCATCACATCGACAATCGCCAAATCGACCTGGATTTCTTCCAAAAGCAATAACGCTTCTGCCGCATCGTTGGCCCGGAATACCGTATAGCCTTCTTTTTCAAGGTGGATCACCACCAATTGCTGGATATATAAGTCGTCGTCAACGACCAGTATTTTCATGGGAAATCCTCCTGTCAGTAAAAAGCCCGGCGCGTATGCCGGCCGGACTCTTTTATTATGAAGGGTTTACTTGTCTTTTTCAAAAAACAATATCAGTGCCGGAAGCAGCATGCCGCGCACTAAGAACGTATCGATCAAAATGCCGATTGAAACCATGAAGCCGAAAACGAACAAGTCGGCGATTGGCATCGTCGTCAGTGCTGCGAATGTGGCTGCCAGGATGATGCCGGCAGAAGAAATGACGCCGCCGGTATTCTTGATCGCGATTTCAAGCGCATCTTTGACTTTATGCAGTTTGCGTTCTTCCATGAAACGCGAGACCAAAATAATGTTGTAGTCGATGCCGAGCGCGACCAGGAAGATGAACGCATAGACCGGAACGCGGGTACTGATGGCATCAAAGCCGAACAACACATCGACCAGGAAAATTCCAAGGCCGAGCGCCGATACGTACGACAAGAGAATCGTCGCCATCATGTAAATCGGCATTTTCCACGAACGCGTCAAAGCGAACAAGAGCACAAGGATCAATAAAGTCTCGAGAAGGACGATTTTGTAGATGTCGCTGTTATTGACTTCGCGTTCGTCTACAAGTTTCGGGGTAATGCCGCCGAAATACGTCTCGCCGTCAATGCCTGCATCGTTAAGCAAGGCCGGGCTGTCGCTGCGCAGTTGTTCCACAAAATCCAGCGCTTCGGTTGTATACGGGTTAAGCGATAAGGCGATGCTGAATTTTGCGGCAGTGCCGTCTTCTGTCTGGCCGGACAAACGGGCCGATGCCACTTCGTCATAAGCCGTCAATTGTTCCGAAAGGGCTGCGGCCGCTTCTTCTGAAATCGGCTCCTCGCTTTCCACCAGCAAAGTGGACGGCGCGATTTCGCCTTTTTCAAAGTTCTGTTCGACAATTTCATAGCCGACGCGGGAAGGCATGTCTTCAGGGAACGATTTCACCGTGTCGAATTCAAAATCAAGATTGAATACATTCAATGCTGAAATGATCATCAATACAGCGACTAGGCCGCCGGAAAGAACGGGTTTATTGACCACAAATTTTGCGACCGGCCCCCAGATGCCGTGCTTCACTTCTTTTGCTTGGCCGTATTTCGGCACTTTCGGCCAGAACGCTTTGCGGCCAAACAGCGTGAAGAGCGCCGGGATCAATGTAATGGAAGCGATCATGATGATGAATACCGCTGTCCCGAAGATCGGTGCAAAGTTCGCGTAATCGCGGAAGTCGGCAAAGAACAAGATCAGCATCGCAGCAAGCACGGTACCGCCGGCAAAGAACACCGGTTCACCGGTTGCGCGCATCGCGTGTTTCATTGCTTCGTATTTATTTTCATAATGGTTCAGTTCTTCGCGGAAGCGCGAGAAGACAAATAGCGAATAGTCGATGACGGCCGCAAACAAGAGAATGCTCATGATCGACGTCGTTTGGCTCGTCAGTTCAAGTCCGGCCGCCCCCATGAACGCCAAGGTCTGGTTCACGACCTGATACACAATGATCGTCGCCAGCAGCGGGATGAAGGCGAGCAGCGGTGAACGGTAAATCACGATCAACAAGACCAAAATGATCAACACCGTCGCGATCAATAAAACAAAATCCGCTTCTTCAAATAGTTTCACCGTGTCGCCGGCAATTCCGGCAGGTCCTGTGATATAAAATTCCATGTTGTCGTACCCGGCAGCAATTTCATTGCCGATGTCAGAAGCTTCGTCGTTGATTTCCACGAAGTCTGCACTGCCGAGTCCGGCTTCAAGCGTCATCGGGATAATCATCGTCGACTTGTCTTCAGAGAAAAAGCCTTCGAGGGCAGGAGGCGGCAGCTGGCTGATGTCGACAATTGAGTCGATGCCGTCGATGTTAGCTTCAGTGATGCCCGCTAGGATTTCTTTTGTCGCTTCAAGGTCCACTTCGCCATCAGAATGATGGAAGACCAAAATTCCAGGCGTCCCTTGATCGTTCGGGAAGTATTCCTTCAGTTTGTCGTCGGCAATGATCGATTCCGCATCATCCGGCAGCGATTGGAAATTCGCCACTTTGTAGTCGTTGAGGCGCGGACCCATGCTGAGTCCAAGCATCAAGACCACCCAGAAGATCAACGTGATCGTCATCCCTTTTTTCGTCGAGACCCAATCCGTGATCGGGTTCAAAAATTTATTCATGTGGTGACACTCCTTTTTCATTTTAAGAATAATTTCCTCCTTAGCATAGCGGACGAATATAAATTGAATATCAATTTTCCGTGGCGAGAGTTTGAACAGTTTTTGCAAAAGCTCAATAATAAATCAGAGCGCTAGGGACAAGCGTTAAAAAGAGTGAATTTTCCATACACTCTATGTATCTGCATGGTATAATTCATATTAAATGATAGATGCGTTCGGTTGGGGAGAGTTTATTTTGAAAAGGAGCGATGGGAGTGGAGAAGGTTTTATTTGTGCTGCTTGAAGAATATGCCGACTGGGAAGCGGCATCCATTGCCGCGGCGTTGAATGAAGAGCCGGAACAAGGGGAGAAGTTGTACGAAGTGAAGACGGTATCGCTATCGAAAGAGCCCGTGACATCGATCGGCGGCTTCCGAACCTTGCCGGATTACGCGCTGGATGAAGTGGAAGACGACTTTGCCGGCGTAATTTTGATCGGCGGCAATTCGTGGCGGAAAGAAGAAAGCAAGCCGGTCATTGAACTGGTGCATCGAGCGCTGGATGCTGAGAAAGTCGTGGAAGCAATTTGCGATGGCACGGTCTTTCTTGGCATGAACGGAATTTTAAACAACGGGGCTCACACAAGCAATGATTTGGCGGAGCTGCAGAGAGCGGCAGGCGAAAACTACACAGGCGAAAGCCGCTATCTGGAGCAGCAGGCGGTGCGCGACGGCAATCTGATCACAGCGAACGGCTCCGCTAATCTGGAATTCGGAAAAGAAGTGTTGATGGCACTGGAGGCAGCGCCGCAAGAAGAAATCGATGAATGGTACGATTTCTTCAAGAAAGGCTATTACGAGTTCCATGCAAGCAAATAAAGTTCTACAAGCCTCCTTTTAGAGGGTGCTTTTTTGTCTGTCTGGGGGAGTTGGGAGAATCAGAACAGAAGTTGGGAGTATTCAAGCGAAAGTCGGGAGTATTTCATAAGAAGTTGGGAGTAAATCGACTTCAAGATCCGTCACAAAATAAAACAGGCGAGATAAAAGCTTATTTTCACTAAGGACGTTTGAAATAACTTATATATGAGTATATACTAATATATACATATAGAAGAATCACCCGACAGAAAGCGAGGCGGAAGAGATGAAAGAAACCAACGACGCGCTAGCGCTCGACAACAACAGCGATTTGGACGAAGAGACTTTATTCGTCGTGTCCCAGACGTTTAAAGCATTGGGGGACCCGACGCGGATCCGGATTTTGAACTTGCTGGCCGAGCGGGAGTATGCGGTCAATGACATTGCCGAGACGTTGGATTTGAGGCAATCGACGGTTTCGCATCAGCTCCGCTTCCTGAAGAATTTGCGGCTCGTGAAATACCGGCGCGAAGGCACGACCTTGTATTATTCGCAGGACGATGACCACGTCATGAGCTTGCTCAAGATGACGATCGATCATGCGAGCCACAACTAAGAAATAAATTAAACGACAGCGGGGAGGTTTTTCAGTTGGCGCATAACCATGACCACGGGCATGACCATACGCACGGAGCCAATAAAAAGACATTGATCATCAGCTTTATCATCATCACCACCTATATGGTTGTCGAAGCCATCGGGGGGTATTTGACGAACAGTTTGGCGCTGCTTGCGGATGCCGGACATATGCTAAGCGACTCGATTTCGATGGGCGTCGCGATTCTCGCTTTTACACTGGGCGAGAAAGTGGCGGACTACAGCAAAACTTACGGCTATAAGCGATTTGAAATTTTAGCGGCGGTGTTTAACGGCGTGACGCTCGTATTGATTGCGCTGTACATTTTCTACGAAGCGTACCACCGTTTTGCGAATCCGCCGGAAGTCGCATCCGGCGGCATGCTTGCCATCGCATTTGTCGGCTTAGCAGTCAATGTCGTCGTGGCCTGGATTTTGATGCGCGGCGGCGACACGGAAGAGAATTTAAATGTGCGTGCGGCTTTTCTCCATGTAATCGGTGACCTTCTCGGTTCAGTCGGAGCGGTCGCGGCAGCCCTCCTCATCATGTTCTTCGGCTGGGTCTGGGCAGATCCGCTTGCCAGTGTCATTGTCGCGGTCCTCGTATTGATCAGCGGCTGGCGCGTGACAAGAGACGCCGTCCATATTTTGATGGAAGGCACACCGAAAAACATCAACCTCGACGACATCATCCAAACGATGGAGGCCGTCCCAGGCATCGAAAGCATCCATGATCTTCATGCCTGGTGCATCACGAGCGGGCAGAATGCGCTGTCCTGCCATGCGGTCGTCGACGGGAATTTATCGGTGCTGGACAGCCAGAAAATCCTCCGGACCATTGAACACGAACTCGCCCATAAAGGAATCGGCCATGTGACCATCCAGATGGAAAACACCGGCCATCCGCATGAAAACGAATTGCTGTGCCAGAACGAAGGCGAAGCCCATCATGGGCACGCCCATTAAGAGGATGAGGCAAATAAAAAACGCGTAGACCAAAGAATTTCCGGTCCACGCGTTTTTTGGTTCATCTCAGCGCTTGATGTGCCAAATGCTCGTCTTCTTTCTTTACATAAAAATCGTATTGCGCATTATTGGTTTCGGCAGCGCGGACAAAAGGAATATCGCTGCCAGCTGACCCTAAGGAACTTGCATTTATTTTCCGGACGGCATCAAAGGAGACGCCGTTCGCTTGAAGCTGACCGGCGGCGCGGAAATACATCTCATGGCCGAACGCCGAATGAACGAAACATTTCTTTTCGAAAAAGAGAAATCGAATCAGTCCCATCATGGAAACCCCTTCCTGAAACGGCTTTCTCTAACATACGGCTGAAGCAGGGAAAAGTTTCCTATTCAGCAAATGGTTCTTCTTCCGGCTGGCCGAGCTTATCAGTCAGCGTCCGGTAAATGTCTTCAAAATGCTTGCCTTCGTACCACATTTCGCTGTACGCAGCGGAACGGATCAGCGCCTCTTTATCCACTTTCACGACTTCAATCTGGACAGTATTGCTGCGTCCGGTTTCATCGATTTCCCGGCGCTTTTCTTCGATGAAAGCGGCAGAGTTCGGCGGCTCGTATTCCTTGAAAGCTTCTACGACTTCATTAAATACCGTAATGGTGTCTTCCTCGCTTCGAAACAGCCAATAATAGTCTTTCTTTTCCTGCGCTAACCGCAAGTTCAATTGATAATGCATGAAAATTCCTCCTCCATAAAAACGCGTTGGTGATAGTTCTATACCCGAAACGGTGCAAGAAACTCCTTGTTCTTTAAAATAGAGAAGGGCTGCGGAAGGCTTGAAATCTTCTGAATTGCTGACATCATTCCATAAAAAGATGGTACGATGTCTGTAGATTACCGAAGCGGATAAAGGACAGCGGCTTCGGAAAAACTTTTGATTCGACCAGATACAAAAGGGGGCAAATTCATGGGGGATGTGTGCAAAGTTCTCATTGTCGATGATGAAATGCTTATTCGGCAAGGGATCATCAATTACATTGATTGGGAGCAGGAAGGGTTTCAAATTGTGGCGGAAGCATCGAACGGCAAAGAAGCGCTTCAGCTGATGGAAGAGTTTTCTCCGCATATCGTCATCACGGACATCGTCATGCCAATTATGGACGGCATCGATTTAGTGCGGGAAGGAAAGAAAGCTTTCCCGGACATTGAATTTATTGTGCTCAGCAGTTTCGAGAACTTCGATTATGTGCGGGCGACATTTCAGAACGGCGTTGCCGATTACATCTTGAAGCCGAAGCTGAACGGGGAAGAACTGCTGGGCAGTTTAAACAAAATCGTGAACCGGATGCCCGGCCTCTGCCATACCGCTGCGTTGGCAGAACCGACTCGCTCCGTAGAAGACATGCTGGAGCACTTCATACTCGGCTACGACTCGGCGGGGGACAAAGCGAGTTTGGCTGCCGCATTTGCCAATAGCCAATTTGCATTGGTCGGAATTCATGGGAAACAGTTAGAAGCGGCCAAAGCAAAGCGACAGCTTGAACAGCTTCTGCCGGAAGGAACGGCCGTATTTTTGGCAGCTTCCAGTGAAACGGACGCAAAGTTTTTGCTTAACTTCTCACCTTATCAATTTGAAGAAATTAAAAAAGCGATTGCCGCAGAAGCAGCCAAAAGTACAGCAGCATCGTGGCTGGTCTGTGAACCGTTCGGTGCGATTGACGACTTGAAAAAAGTCCATGACGAAAGGTTAAAGAAAATCGAAAAGTATCTCTTCTACCTGCCGGACCAGACTTTGTTCTTTTACGACGAATTGCCGGCAGAAGGAGCGAAACAGGCCAATTTTGATTTGAACCATTTTATCGAGTTGGTGAAAGATCGTCTATTCAACGCAGCTTTCGACTATCTGAAAAGCCACATCGAGTATCTGGCGGGGCGATACAGCAACGACAGTTTTGAGTTCAAATCGTTTTTAGGCAATATCATATTCAATATTATCGTCTTATTAGATAGCTTGAAATACGATACCCAAGAGCTCGAACGAAATAAATACAGCTATTTCACGCATATCAATGAAGCGGAAAATGTAGAAGAAGCGGTGAATGAATTTCACCGGTTTTTAGAAGAAGTGCAGAAAATCATGATGCTGCACGGAGGTTCTGATGAACAGGCCAATAACCTGGACAAGATTCTTTCGTATATTGAACAGCATTACACAGAGCCGCTCCGGCTGTCGGAAATCGCTGCCCATTTCCACTTTAATGCGTCGTATTTGTCCTCTTATTTCAGTACGCACCATAAAGAGGGCTTCAGCGAATACTTGAACCGCATCCGGATCAAGAAGTCGATGGAATTGCTGGAAAACAGTCCGGTGACCATCTCGAACATCAGCGGCATGGTGGGCTATTCGGACCATAGCTACTATTGCAAAGTGTTCAAGCGCATTACGGGTATGTCTCCGGGAGCTTACCGAAAGGAGTACCATGCCGACCATGAAAATGAAGCAAAAGGCCTCGCGCATCTTAAGAAATAACAGCCTCTTCATCAAGATGTTTTTAATCATGGTCGTCAGCATCGTGGCAGTTTCGCTCCTCATCACATTCAGTTCGATCCGCATGTCGTCCGATCTGTTCATGGACACATTCAGCATTTCAAATACGAAAGCGCTGGAACAGATCGAAACGCGTTTTGAAGACTACAGCTTTGCCATCGTCAGCGCAACCAACGAAGTCCAAAATAACGGCACTATCAAAAAGGTATTGACCCAGGAAAACGAAAGCGCCATCGAAACGTCGAAATCCTACCACGACATCAGCCGGCAGATTGAACGCATTTATCCGACTGTCGAATCGTATGACACCAATATGATCGTGCTCGGTGAAAACGAGCGGCTTTACAACATGAATTATTCGAATTGGCCGGTTTCCTGGGAAGTGCTGCGCAACCATCCGATCACCAAACGGTCGATCGAGCAGCCCAATCGCTTGCTTTACCAATTCATGCCGTCGACTTCGTTCAATGACAAACCGATGATTGTCGCCACGAAAGCGCTCATGGAAAGGTCGACCGGCGAAATTTACGGCGTGCTTTATTTTCCGATCCGCGAAGAAGATTGGAAGCGGCTCTATGAAGGCTATACGAGCACCGAAAACGAAGTGCTGCTGGTCAACCAAGACGGCAAGATCGTTTCCAGCAACAAGGACGAAATGATTGGCGATCTGGAGCCGGAACTGCTCGCACTGGCCGAAGAAGTCGAAGAAGAACAATTGGATCTAAAAGAAGTCAATCTCTTTGAAACGAATTATTTGCTGATGTCCCAGTACTTGCCGACGTATGATCTTTATCTAGTCAATCTCGTCAATAAAAATGCCGTGCTGGCCAATTTGATCAATACGAAGGAAATTCTGCTCATCAGCCTCGGAATTGTGCTGGTGGCAGTCGTCATCGTGTTCATCATTTCGCGGAGAATGACGAACTCGATCAGCCGCCTCGTCAAGCAGATTTCGTCTATGGCCAAACACGATTTCAATCGGCCGGTTACGGAGACCGGCGGCTACGAAGCGAAGAAAATCGCCAATGCGTTCAATTCCATGCTCAGCGAATTGAAGGAATATGTCGACTTGGTGGTCCAGGCGCAGCAAAAGCAGCGCACGGCCGAACTCTTGGCGCTGCAGCATCAGATCAATCCGCATTTTCTCTACAATACATTGGCTTCCGTAAAGTTCATGGTCCAGCAAGGCAAAAAGGAGAAAGCGACCGAGATGATCCATGCGCTGATTTCTTTATTGCAGAATGCCTTGAGCAACGTGGACCAGACGATCACGGTAGAGCAGGAAATAGCGGATTTAAAAAACTATGTGCTCATCAATCAGGCGCGCTACGGCGACGGCATCAAAGTGAATTTCTTTGTTTCACCCGATTGCCTGGACTGTCAGGTGCCGAAGCTGATTCTTCAGCCGTTCATCGAAAATGCGTTTTTCCATGCGTTCAATGAGAAAAAAGAAGGGTTCGTCCAAATTTTGGTGTCCCAAAAAAGGGGCAGCCTCATCTGTGAAATTGTCGACAACGGCGACGGCATGGAAATGAAAGGCGATTACACAAAAGAAGACATTAAAGAGAAACGCCATTTGTTCAGCGGGATCGGCATCCGCAATGTCCATGAACGCATCCAAATGATTTACGGGGGGCAATACGGCGTCGAAATATCGAGCGAAAAAGGCGAAGGCACGAAAGTGAAAGTGGAATTGCCGGTTCAAAAGCTGAATGCTTCTGTGAAATCCAATGAAATTACCAATATCTAAAAATAGTCCAAGAAGTATTCAGTGAAGTTTGAACTATCTAAAAATTTTTGGATAAACACCTAAAGATTGTGCTAACAATCTTTTTTTTTATGTCGTTATACTGTAGGAAAGGTGCGAAGTAAAGCGCTTACAAAAAGGGGGATATCAAATGAAGAAGTTCTATCTTATGTTTGCATTGCTTATCAGTTTGGCCGTATTGGCAGCTTGCTCTTCTGGGGATGATGAAGCAAACGGTGCCAGCGGATCCGAAGGTTCATCCGGTGCAGACAGCATCACAGCATGGGCTTGGGACCCTGCTTTCAACATTGCAGCTCTTGAAAAAGCAAAAGAAGCTTACGACGGCGACGTTGAAGTGAAAATTATTGAAAATGCACAAGACGATATTATCCAAAAACTTAACACGGGGCTTAGCTCGGGTACGACAAAAGGAATGCCGAACATCGTTCTGATTGAAGACTACCGTGCACAAAGTTTCTTGCAAGCGTATCCGGATGCGTTCTATCCATTGACTGACGTCATCAACTCGGACGACTTTGCAGACTATAAAATTGCCACAACAAGCTTTGACGGCGAACAATACGGATTGCCATTCGATTCCGGCGTAGCTGGCTTGTATGTCCGCACGGATTATTTGGAAGAAGCGGGCTATACACCTGAAGATCTGACGAACATTACGTGGGACGAATACATTGAAATTGGAAAAGCGGTAAAAGAAGCAACAGGCAAGAACATGCTGACATTGGACCCGAACGATCTTGGCCAAATCCGCATGATGATCCAGACAAACGGTTCATGGTACGTGGATGAAGACGGCTCGACACCAAACCTTGAAGGCAACGAATCACTTGCGAAAGCATTTGAAACGTACAAAAAGATGATGGATGCCGATATCGGCAAAATCGTTTCCGACTGGAGCCAGTTTGTCGGCGCATTCAACAGCGGCGATGTAGCGAGTGTACCAACCGGAAACTGGATTACGCCGAGCATCAAGCAAGCAGAAGACCAATCAGGGAAATGGGCAGTCGTGCCAATGCCGCGCCTTGATATGGAAGGCGCAGTCAATGCGTCGAACTTAGGCGGCAGTTCATGGTATGTCTTGAACGTAGACGGCAAAGAAGAAGCGGCAGACTTCATGCTGCAAACATTCGGTTCCAATGTGGATCTTTACCAAACACTTGTCAAAGACATCGGAGCCCTTGGAACTTACTCAGCAGCAGCTGAAGGCGATGCTTATGCAGTAGAAGATGAATTCTTCGGCGGCCAACAGCTTCTAGCAGATCTATCGACATGGACAGATGAAATTCCAGGCGTTAACTACGGTCTTCACACATACGCAATCGAAGACATTTTAGTAACGGGGATGCAGGATTATCTGAACGGCACAGAGCTGACAAAAGTACTTGAAAACGTTCAGGCTCAAGCAGAAGCGCAGCTGAAATAAGCAAAGGAAAACAAACAAAGCCTTGAGTTGCCGCTAACGGATTGGTAGGAGTGCTTTCCCACTTGCCAGCCATAGGCAGCTCAAGCTTTTTTTATAGGAGGAATGAGAAGTATGAACCAGCCATCATCAGAAAAAAGCAAACTGGATCTCCCGGTAAGCTTGCGCTACAAAGAGACCAAACGCGAGAAAACAGGCGTGTTTTTCAAGAAAAAAGTCGGTTGGTTGTTTGTTATTGTCTCCGTCATCGCCATTACCATCTTCAACTTCT
The DNA here is from genome assembly GCF_022819085.1 of Planococcus ruber. Lineage (GTDB taxonomy): Bacteria > Bacillota > Bacilli > Bacillales_A > Planococcaceae > Planococcus > Planococcus ruber. The sequence goes on from NZ_JALHAG010000012.1 coordinate 113,869, forward strand.
ACCCTATGGTCCAAGCCTTTCTTCTATCATTCCAATCCGGAATGGGCGGCAATCTCGAATATACGGGGCTGGACAACTGGCAGCGATTATTCAGTGATCCAACCTTTATCGCAGCGCTAACCAATACATCAATTTATCTTTTGATCCAAGTTCCTTTGATGATTGTATTGGCGTTAATTTTCTCGGTTCTGTTAAATGATCCTAAATTGAAATTCAGAGGCTTTTTTAGAATCGCGATTTTCTTGCCATGCGTCACTTCACTCGTTGCCTACTCCGTCATCTTCAAATACCTGTTCGGCGTAGACGGCATCATCAATCAGTTTTTGCTCAATTTCGGCTTTATTTCAGAAACCATCAACTTTCTGGCCGATCCGTTCTGGGCGAAAGTGGTCATCATTCTCGCCATTACATGGAGATGGACCGGCTACAACATGATTTTCTATTTGGCCGCTTTGCAAAATGTCGACAAATCGATTTACGAAGCAGCGAAAATTGACGGAGCGAATGCATTCCAGCAATTTTTCCAAATCACGATTCCGATGCTGAAGCCGATCATTTTGTTCACGTCGATCACTTCGACGATCGGGACTTTGCAGATTTTCGATGAAATCGTCAATATCACAAACGGCGGACCCGGAAATTCGACGATTTCCATATCGCAGTACATCTACAACCTTTCGTTCGAATACACGCCGGACTTTGGATACGCTTCAACCGTATCGTATGTCATCGTGATTCTCGTTGTGATTCTTTCCATACTTCAATTCAGAGTGGCAGGTGAGAAGAAATGAAAAATTTGAAAAGAATCTTTATCTACACGTTCCTGAGCCTGGCAGCGCTCGTTTCCATTTTTCCGTTTCTTTGGATGCTCGTCAGCATCACCAATAAATCAGTCGATGTGACGCAAGGACGCCTCCTTCCCGGCAGCCATTTGGTTGAAAACATGAAGACGCTTTTCGAAACGGTGGATATCATCCCGGCTCTCACGAACTCAGCAATCATCGCAGTCATCACGACCTTATTGACGCTTCTATTAGCATCGCTTGCCGGCTACGGCTTTGAAATCCATCGCAGCAAAGGAAAAGACATCGTCTTCAATATTTTGCTCCTGTCGATGATGATTCCGTTTGCGGCAATTATGGTTCCGTTGTACCGCATGTTCGGAAGCATCAGTGACACTGCGCCATTGTTCGGCATCGATTCGCTGGCAGCAGTCATTTTGCCGACAGCGACGACGGCGTTCTTCATCTTTTTCTTCCGCCAAAATACGAAAATGTTTCCGAAAGATTTGGTGGAGGCGGGAAGAATCGACGGCTTGAGTGAAATCGGGGTCTTTTTCCGGATTTACATGCCGACAATGAAAACGACATATGCAGCGGCGGCAATCATTTCATTCATGAACAGCTGGAACAATTATTTATGGCCACTGGTCATTTTGCAGTCGCCGGAAAAACGCACCATCCCGCTTTTAATTTCCAATTTGGGATCGAGCTATTCCCCCGACTACGGCGTCATCATGTCTGCCATCGTCATCGCGACTTTGCCGACAGCCCTTGTTTTCTTCCTCATGCAGAAGCATTTTGTAGCAGGCATGATGGGATCGGTGAAAGGCTGACAAATTTGCCTTCTGATGCCGAAATGCGCTCCATCCTAATTTTTTGACCAACGAGCAGGAGGTATAATGTGCCGATTTTATATAACGATGCAACGAAAGAGTTTCACCTGCAAACCGAAAAGACCAGCTATATTCTGTCCATTTTGCAAAACGGGCAGTTAGGGCAGCTTTACTACGGCAAAAAGCTGCGCCACCGGGAGTCGTTTGAGCGTTTGTTCCATATCGAAGAAATGCCGAATACCGCCTGCACCACAGAAGGCGATCCCGTATTTTCCTTGGATTTGATCAAACAGGAATACCCGGCTTTTGGAACGACCGATTTCCGGGAACCCGCTTATCAGGTGCTGCAGGAAAACGGCAGCCGCATCACGGATTTTATCTATAAAGGGCACGCCATCTTTAAAGGCAAAAAGAAACTCGACGGATTGCCTGCAACGTACGCAGAAGAAGAGGCGGAAGCAACAACGTTGGAAATTACGTTATTCGATGAGGAGATCGATGTAGAAATCTGCCTTTCGTACACCGTTTTTGAACAGCTGAATGCGATTGCGCGTTCTGTGAAATTCACGAACCACGGGTCAGCCGAAGTGAATTTAACAAGAGCATTAAGCGCGAGCCTGGATTTGCCAGATTCCGATTTTGAACTGGTGCAGCTATCCGGTGCATGGGTGAGAGAGCGGCATATGAAGACACGCAAGCTCGTGCCCGGCCTTCAAAGCATCGCAAGCACAAGAGGCACAAGCAGTGCCCAGCAAAATCCCTTTTTAGCGTTAAAGCGTCCGGAAACGACCGAGCATCACGGAGATGTCTACGGCGTAAGCCTCGTCTACAGCGGAAACTTCCTTGCCCAGGTGGAAGTGGACCACTACGATGTGAGCCGCCTGATGATCGGCATCAACCCGTTCGATTTCAACTGGCTGCTGGAAAGCGGCGAAACCTTCCAGACTCCGGAAGCGGTTTTCGTTTATTCGGCGGAAGGGTTGAACGGCATGAGCCAGACCTACCACCGGCTTTACCGGACCCGGTTGGCGCGCGGGAAATGGCGTGACCGGGAACGTCCGGTGCTGATCAACAATTGGGAAGCGACTTATTGGGATTTTGAAGAGAAGAAAATTTTTGAACTTGCCCAGTCATCCAAGGAATTGGGTGTGGAATTGTTTGTGTTGGACGACGGCTGGTTCGGCAAGCGCGATGACGACACCACGTCGCTCGGCGATTGGATGGAAGACAAGCGGAAATTGCCGAGCGGCATCACACAGCTCGCCCAAAACATTACGGATTTAGGAATGGAATTCGGCTTGTGGTTCGAACCGGAAATGGTTTCAAAAGCAAGCGACTTGTACCAAGCCCATCCCGATTGGGTGCTGCATGTTCCGAATCGCCGGATGTCGCATGGGCGCAATCAGCTTGTCCTTGATTTTTCGCGGCCTGAAGTGGTGGACCATCTCTACGGCCTGATGGCAAAGGTGCTGAACGATGCGCCGATTTCCTATGTGAAATGGGACATGAACCGCTACATGACCGAAGTCGGCTCGTTGGAATGGCCGGCAGACCGCCAGCGTGAAGTGGCGCACCGCTACATTCTCGGCGTTTATTCGCTGTACGAACGGTTAACGGCGGAATTTCCGCATGTGCTGTTCGAATCGTGCGCAGGCGGCGGGAGCCGGTTCGACCCCGGCATGCTTTACTATGCGCCGCAAGGCTGGACGAGCGATGACACCGACGCGGTGGAACGCTTGAAAATCCAGTACGGAACGTCCATGGTCTATCCGCTTTCGTCAATGGGCGCGCACGTTTCCGCAGTGCCGAACCATCAAGTGGGCCGGGTGACGAGCCTGGAGACGCGGGCCAATACCGCGTATTTCGGCGCGTTCGGCTACGAACTCGATGTCACGAAAATGACGGATGAAGAAAAAGAACAAGTGAAACAGCAAATCCTTTTCTATAAAGAAAACCGGAAGCTGATCCAGCAAGGGCAGTTTTACCGGATCAAAAGCCCATTTGCAAAAGACGGCAATGAAACAAGCTGGATGGTCGTGTCAGACGACCTAGAGGAAGCGCTGCTCGGCTATTACCAAGTATTGGCGCGTCCGAATCCGGGCTATAACCGGATTTTCTTTAAAGGCTTGAACGCTGAATTTGAATATGCGATTGAAGGCGTAGACGATACATTTTACGGCGATGAATTGATGGAAGCCGGTGTGCAGCTGAACCGCTGCCGGAAACAAGCCCATCCGGCTGATTTTTCTTCCGCCCTTTTCAAGCTGAAGCGAGTTTAACGAAAACGTACATAGGAGGCGTCGAATTGCTGACTGTCAAAAACGATTCTTTTTATTTGAATGAACAGCCGTTCCAGGTTTTATCCGGCGGCGTCCATTATTTCCGGACCGTGCCGGAGCAGTGGGAAGACCGGCTCCTGAAACTGAAGGCGCTTGGATTGAATACGGTCGAGACGTATATTCCGTGGAATTTCCATGAACCGAAAAAAGGGGAGTTCCATTTCGAAGGCATGGCGGATATCGAACGCTTTATCGGGCTTGCCCACAAACTTGGCCTGTATGTCATCCTGCGGCCGGCTCCGTATATTTGCGCCGAATGGGAAATGGGCGGTTTGCCGTCCTGGCTCCTAAAAGAAAAAGGGCTGGTCATGAGAAGCAGCCATTTCGCATTTCTCAAGCATGTGGAAGAGTACTTCAACGAGCTGTTGCCGAAATTTAAAAAGCACCTGCTCCAAAACGGCGGGCCGGTCATCGCGCTGCAAATCGAAAATGAATACGGCGCCTACGGCAACGATCTGGACTATTTGGCATTTTACCGGGACCAATACGAGAAACATGAACTCGATACATTTTTATTCACTTCGGACGGGCCGGATTTCATCACGCAAGGTTCGCTGCCGGACGTAGCAACGACGCTGAACTTCGGTTCGCGCGTGGACGAATCGTTCAACGCGTTGGAAGCATTCAAACCGGGCTCACCAAAAATGGTGGCGGAGTTCTGGATCGGCTGGTTCGACTATTGGAGCGGCGAACATACGGTGCGAAGCGGCGATGATGTGGCGGCCGTGTTCAAAGAAATCATGGACAAGAAAATTTCCGTGAACTTTTACATGTTCCACGGCGGCACGAATTTCGGCTTCATGAACGGCGCCAACCACTACGACATCTATTACCCGACGATTACGAGCTACGACTACGACAGCTTGCTGACGGAAGGCGGAGCGATTACCGAAAAATACAAAGCCGTCAAAAAGGTATTGAGCGAATACACGGACGTACCTGCGGATATCGAAGAGACCGTTTCTGCCAAAGAATACGGGACTGTTCTGGTGAATGAAAGCGTAAGCCTGTTTGATGTGCTGGAATCCATCAGCGAAAAAGTGGAGCACATTGTGCCGCTTCCGATGGAGGACATCGGGCAAGCGTATGGCTATACCCTTTACCGCACGACGGTCAATCGCCAAGGGGAGCTGAAATTCAATTCGGGCAATATCCGCGACCGCAGCTCGATTTACGTAAATGGGCGCTGGGCTGCAACGACTTACATTAACGATGAGAATAAAACCGTTGTCTTGGATTTCCCCGGAAAAGTGAACACGCTCGAAATCTTCGTGGAGAATATGGGGCGTGCCAACTACGGCGAACACCTGACCGATCCGAAAGGCTTGATTCAAAACATCTGGCTCGGCGAACAGTATTTCTTCCACTGGGAAATGTTCAAAGTGGAAATGGACCGCTTGCCGTTGGATTATGGGCTGAGTGGAGACGAACGCTATCCGAAATTCTTCCGAGGGTCGTTCGATGCGGCAGAAGGGCTGGATACGTACGTCGATACAAAAGGCTTCACAAAAGGCAACGTCTTTATCAACGGCTTCAACCTCGGCCGCTACTGGAACGAAGCAGGCCCGCAGCAGCGCTTGTATTTGCCGGGGCCGCTATTGAAAAAAGAAGGGAACGAAATCGTCGTATTGGAACTGGAAAACACGGCGACCGGCAAAATCCAATTGCTCGCTCAGCCGAAGCTTAGCTGATGGGGCCGATCATAGAAGGGACGGAATCGAATGATTAACAGGAAATTACCGAAAATCTGGCACGGCGGGGACTACAACCCTGAACAATGGGACGGGAAAGAAATCTGGGATGAAGATGTACGCATGTTCAAACTGGCGGGAATCGACGTTGCAACCTTGAACGTCTTTTCATGGGCGCTCAATCAACCCGATGAAGAGACCTACAATTTCGACTGGCTCGATGACAAAATCAACCGTTTGTACGAAAATGGCATCTATACATGTTTAGCGACGAGCACAGCGGCGCATCCTGCCTGGATGGCGAAGAAATATCCGGACGTGCTGCGCGTGGATTTCTACGGGCGCAAGCGGAAATTCGGCAGCCGCCACAATTCATGCCCGAACAGCCCGACGTACCGCGAATACTCAGAGAAGATTGCCGAGAAATTAGCCGAACGCTATAAGGACCATCCAGCGGTATTGATCTGGCACGTTTCAAACGAATACGGCGGCTATTGCTATTGCGACAATTGCCAGGATGCTTTCCGCGGCTGGCTGAGCGATAAATACGGTACGCTTGAGAAGTTGAACAAAGCCTGGAACACCGGCTTCTGGGGACATACATTCTACGATTGGGACGAAATCGTTCCGCCAAATATCCTAAGCGAAGAACGCGAAAACAACGAATCCGATTTCCAGGGCATCTCGCTCGATTACCGCCGTTTCCAGTCGGACAGCTTATTGGATTGCTATAAACTGGAATACAACGCCATCCGTAAACACGTGGCGGATACGCCGATCACGACGAATTTGATGGGCACGTATCCGATGCTCGATTATTTCAAATGGGCAAAAGAAATGGATGTTGTGTCGTGGGACAACTACCCGGCGATCGATACGCCGTTCAGCTATACCGCGATGACGCATGATTTGATGCGCGGATTGAAAAGCGGGCAGCCGTTCATGCTGATGGAGCAGACGCCGAGCCAGCAAAACTGGCAGCCGTACAACTCCTTGAAGCGTCCGGGCGTCATGCGCTTATGGAGCTATCAGGCAATCGGCCGCGGCGCGGATACGATCCTGTATTTCCAATTGCGCCGTTCGGTCGGGGCTTGCGAGAAATACCACGGAGCGGTCATCGAGCACGTCGGCCATGAAAACACCCGTGTGTTCAATGAAGTCGCGCAGCTTGGCCAGGAATTGAACCAATTGGGCGATACGCTGCTTGATGCACGCGTCAACGCCAAAGTGGCAATCGTCTTTGACTGGGAAAACCGCTGGGCGACAGAACTGTCAAGCGGACCGTCCGTGTCGCTCGACTACGTCAACGAAGTCCATAAATACTACGATGCGCTCTATAAACTCAATGTCCAAGTCGACATGATCGGCGTCGAGGAAGATTTGAGCAAATACGATGTCGTCATTGCGCCGGTGCTTTATATGGTAAAAGAAGGCTACGCTCAGAAAGTGGAGCAATTCGTCCAAAACGGCGGCACGTTCCTGACGACGTTCTTCAGCGGCATCGTCAACGAAACCGATATCGTGACGCTTGGCGGCTACCCGGGGGAACTTCGCAACGTGCTCGGCATTTGGGCAGAGGAAATCGATGCGCTGCATCCGGACATGACGAACCAGATCGTGCTGAAAGGGACCCGCGGCAACATGAGCGGCAGCTATTCGTGCAACTTGCTGTTTGATTTGATCCATACAGAAGGCGCAGAAGTGGTCGCAGAATACGGCTCCGATTTCTATAAAGGCATGCCGGTCCTTACCGTCAACGAGTTTGGAAAAGGGAAAGCGTGGTACGTGGCGTCAAGCCCGGACGCCGACTTCCTGGTCGACTTCCTGCAGACGGTCTGCGAAGAAGCAGGTGTCGAGCCGCTGCTTGCTGTACCGGCCGGCGTGGAAACGACAGAACGCGTGAAAGATGGCCAGACCTATCTGTTCGTGTTGAACCACAACAACGAAGAAGCTACGATCGAATTGAAAGATGCCCGGTACAAAGAAGTGCTGACCAATGAAGAAGTGAGCGGCAACCTTGTCCTGAAAGAAAAAGGTGTGCTCATTTTAGCGAAAGTGTAAAAAGATTCGTCCCAAAAATAATTTAGGACGACACAGACTGCAGACAAATTCAAATCGAGTTTGTCTGCAGTTTTTTTAATGGCTTGAAGCCGTTAAACCGCTCCGGTCGCTTAGGGGACGGCTCCCGCAAGAAGCCAGGAAGAGCGCCTGTCTTCTTGCTTCGCCCACCCCATGGACGCGCCTTCGCTTAGTTTCTTGTTACACGAAGAAAGTAAGGAACATATTCGATTCATTTATCTACTGTCTCCTATCAAAATCTCTCCATACAAAAAACCGGACGAGGGGGGTCGGCCGGTTTTTGCGTACACCATCTATGAAATTGAATCGCTGCCTGTTCTGGTTGCGGTTATTTGATGCGCAGCTCGGATTCGCTGTCGAAGAAATGCGCTTTGTTCATATCGAAGGCCATGTCGATCGTTTGGCCAGCTTGTACGTTAAAGCGGGCATCCACACGCGCCACAAAATCCTGGTCGTTCACTTTTGAATAAAGGACGATTTCCGACCCCATCAATTCGGCCACTTCGACGTACGCTTTGATTTTCGTATGCGGTGAGTGTTCAAGGAAAAGCGGCTCATCATGAATGTCTTCCGGACGGATGCCGAGGACGATTTCTTTGCCGACGTAGCCTTGGTCGCGCAGGACTGACAGTTTGCCTTCGGGCACCAGCACTTTGATGCCTTCCATTTCAAACGAATCCCCGACAATCTTGCCGCGCAGGAAGTTCATGGAAGGCGATCCGATAAAGCCGCCGACGAACATATTGTCCGGCAAATCGTATACTTCCTTCGGCGTGCCGACTTGCTGGATATAGCCGTCTTTCATGACGACCAGGCGCGTGGCCATCGTCATCGCTTCCGTCTGGTCATGCGTTACGTAGATCGTTGTCGTCTGCAGGCGGCGGTGAAGCTTCTGGATTTCCGTCCGCATCTGCACACGCAGTTTCGCATCCAAGTTGGACAATGGCTCATCCATCAGGAACACTTCCGCGTCGCGCACAATGGCACGGCCAAGAGCGACACGCTGGCGCTGACCACCGGACAGGGCTTTCGGTTTGCGGTTCAAGTATTCGTCAAGGCCGAGAATTTTCGAAGCGTTCGCTACGCGTGATTTAATTTCGTCTTTTTTCATTTTGCGGAGCTTCAGGCTGAATGCCATGTTGTCGTAGACGCTCATATGCGGGTAAAGCGCGTAGTTCTGGAACACCATCGCGATGTCGCGGTCTTTCGGCGATACGTCGTTGACGCGCCGGTCGCCGATATACAAGTCGCCGTCTGTAATGTCTTCAAGGCCAGCGATCATGCGAAGCGTTGTCGATTTCCCGCAGCCGGAAGGGCCGACAAGGACAAGAAACTCTTTATCGCGGATTTCCAGGTTGAAATCTTTTACAGAAACGACGCCTTTTTCATATTCTTTTCGGACATTCACTAAATTTAAACCTGCCATGTAAATTCCTCCAATTTGTGTAAGTGCTTTCATTTGTTAAATAAAGCATACCGCAGGAGGGGAGAAATGGTGAATGGCAAGTGTGCACAAAATTCAGCGCAGCCTTCGTGCACATTTGCCAACCGGCCAAAAACCTGCGGCAGCGATTCAGTTATTCACAGCATCGATAAAGCGGTCGAACGCTTCCTTGTCTTTTAACACGCCTGCATCTTCAAGGACCCGGACGAACTTTTTGCCGAGCTCTTCCTGTAAAATCGCATCGGCATCTTCCGAAGTCTGAAGCGTGCCGTACTGCGCTTTTAGCTGTTCTGCCCATTCCAGGTGCGGAAAGGCGATCGTGTGCGGCTTGCCAAGCAGGAACGCCTGGATTTCTGCGAGCTCTTCTTTCAGACGCGGCGGCAGAACCGCAAGCCCCATCACTTCAATCAATCCGATATTCTCTTTCTTGATGTGGTGGACATCCTCGTGCGGATGGAAAATGCCGGATGGATGAGCTTCTGACGTCCGGTTATTGCGCAGCACCAGATCGATTTCAAACAGCTCGCCGCGTTTTCTCGCAATCGGGGTGATCGTATTATGCGGCACGTCTCCTGTGAACGCTAACACGTCTGCTTGTTCATCGGAATAAGTTCGCCATTTCTGCAAAATCGCATCCGCCGCGTCCACAAGCGGCTCGATCGCGGCCGCTTTCAAGCGGATCACGGACAACGGCCATTTCACAACGGAAGCAGTGATTTCCGGATGGGCTTTCAACTGGAAGCCGAAAGCATCTTCCGCCCGGGTCATGGCAAATTCATAGCGCCCTGCCTGATAGTGGTCGTGGCTTAGGATCGAGCCGCCGACAATCGGCAGATCCGCGTTCGATCCGACAAAATAGTGGGGGAAGCATTCGGTAAAAGCAAGCAGCCGTTCAAAGCCTGAGCGGTCGATTTTCATGTCGCGGTGTTCTTCCGACAGCAGGATGCTGTGCTCGTTATAGTAGACATAAGGCGAATATTGCAAATACCAATTCTCACCCCGAAGCGGAATTTTCACAATTCGGTGGTTGGCGCGGGCTGGGTAGCCGATCCGGCCGGTATAGCCTTCGTTTTCTTTGCACAACAGGCATTTCGGATAGCTTAAATTCTGTTTCATTTCCCGTTCCCGTTTGATCTGCATCGGATCTTTTTCGGGCTTGGATAAATTGATCGTAATATCCATCTTGCCATATGGCGTATTTGTCTGATACGAAATATTTTTCCGGATCCGGTTCATCTGGATGTAATTGCTGTTCTGGCTTAATCGGTAAAAATAATCGGTCGCAGCGACCGGCGATTCTGCGTATTTTTCATTGAATACGGCATTGATCACGGAAGGCCGTGCCACAAAGCAATTGATGATATTGGCCGACAGCATTTCCTTGTCGTCCAGCATATGGGAGATTACGCCTTTTTCGACCGCATAATCGACCAACTCTTCCAGAAGGTTCGGGATCGTATCTTCTGCCGGCTGAACCAGCTCTTCCGGAAACGATTCAAGGCCGAGCAGGTGCATGGCCTGGTTGCGCGCATAGTCCTGGTCCGCGGGTTCGATCAACCCGGCTTCCAGCGTTTTTTGGAGGAGTCCTGCAAGCGTTTTGTAGACCATGTTTACACGTCCTTTTCGTAGCCGGCGGGATGCGCCGAATGCCAGCGCCACGCATCGCCAATGATTTTTTCAACGGACGTGTGGACCGGGTTCCAGCCAAGCACTTCACGCGCTTTGTCTGAGCTGGCGATCAAGGTTCCCGGGTCGCCGGCTCTGCGAGGGCCGATTTTCACCGGGATGTCTTTGCCGGTCACCTTACGCGCAGCGTCGATCATTTCGTTCACGGAAAAGCCTTGGCTGCTTCCGAGATTGAAGACGTCGCTTTCGGCGCCGTTTCGAAGATAGTTAAGCGCCAACACATGCGCTTGGGTCAAATCCTCCACATGGACGTAATCGCGGATGCATGTTCCGTCGGGCGTATCGTAATCGTCGCCGAATACCGTAATGTCGCTCCGCTGGCCAAGCGCCGTCTGCAAAATGAGCGGCACAAGATGCGATTCGGGACGGTGGTCTTCGCCGATTTCCGCTGTTTCACGCGCACCTGCCACATTGAAGTAGCGCAGCGAGACAAATTTCAAGCCGTGGGCGAGTGCGGTCCATTTCATCATTTTTTCCATCGTGAGCTTCGTTTCGCCGTACGTATTGCCGGGGTTGGTCGGCATCGTTTCGGTAATCGGCACCATTTCCGGCTCGCCGTAAGTGGCTGCGGTAGAAGAAAAGACGATTTTCTTCACGCCGTGGTTGACCATCGCCTTCAATAAAACCTGCGTGCCGTACACATTGTTATCGAAATACTTGAGCGGATTCTCCATCGATTCTCCGACAAGCGAATTCGCCGCAAAATGCAGCACTTCGTCAATCGCTTCTTTTTCAAATACCGAATCCAAAAACACGGCATCCCGGATGTCGCCTTTATAGAAGACCGCTTTCGGATGCACCGCTTCCCGGTGTCCGGTTTCCAAATTGTCGACAACGACAACTTCCATTCCTTGATCAATCAATTGGTAGACTGCATGGGAACCGATATAGCCGGCTCCGCCTAGTACTAATATCCGCATCATCAAAACTCCTCTGTCAGTTCTTTTGCACCGTCGGAAATTTTCGCTTCATAAAACGAAGGGGCATAGCCGAAGGCTTCGGTGTACTTCTGCGCAATCTGTTCCTTGAAGTTCGCGACTTCCGCGCTGTGGACAATCGCAATGGCGCATCCGCCAAAACCGGCGCCGGTCATGCGCGCACCGATCACGCCGGGCAGCTGCCAAGCCGTTTCGGCAATGGTGTCGAGTTCCGCACCCGTCACTTCGTAGTCATCACGAAGCGAAATATGGGATTCATTCATCAGCTTGCCAAACTCTTGGAGCCGGCCTTGCTCGAGTTCCTGCAATGCCAGCAGCGTCCGCTCATTTTCATAGACGGCGTGCTTTGCGCGTTTCAAGTTCGTGCCGTCTTGGATCAAGTGCTTCACTTCTTCAAATTGCTCCGAAGTCAATTCGCCGAGGCTGGTCACCGAAACTTCCGTCCGGAGATCCGTCAGCGCTTGTTCGCACTCTGCCCGCCGTTCGTTGTATTTGGATTCGGCCAATGTCCGCTGCTTGTTGGAATTGATGATGACGATTTCGTGTTCACCTAAATCCACCGGGGCGTAGCGATAGTCGAGCGTTTGGCAGTCGAGCAGCATTGCCGCATCTTTTTTCCCTTTGCCGATCGCAAACTGGTCCATGATGCCGCTGTTGACGCCGATGTAATCATTTTCAACCTTTTGCCCCAACTGGATCATTTTCAGCCGGTCGATCGCTAAATCGAATAAGCCTTCGAGCACGACGCCGGTTGCCATTTCAATGGAAGCGGAAGAAGAAAGGCCGGCGCCGTTTGGAATGTTTCCGAAAAACAAGATATCCATTCCGTGGGGAATAGGGAAGCCGTTTTCATTGAACAATTGAATCATGCCTTTCGGAAAGTTTGCCCAGCTGTGGTCCGGGTTGTGGGACAAATCGGCAAGATCGCATTCAATGACGCCTTCGTCCGAAAAGTTCAGCGAGTAGAAGCGCAGCTTCTGGTCGCTGCGCTTTTGGGCAGCTGCATAGGTGCCGAAAGAAATCGCTGCCGGAAACACATGGCCGCCGTTGTAGTCCGTATGTTCGCCGATCAAATTGATGCGCCCGGGGGCAAAAAAGAAACGAGGCGAATCCGTCGTTTTAAAGACTTTCTGGAACGCCTGGGACAATTGCTGCTGATTCATCTTCTTCCACTCCAATACTTTATAAATTAATTTAATTAACTAGAGTATAAAGGAATTTGGTAAACTATTCAATAAGAAGATTGAAAATTTCAAACTACAGGAAATGAACGATACGGAGGGACCTTTATGCGCCATGGCAGCTTTCAATGGATGAAGTCGATGAACAAATCGATCATCCTCAATAAAATACGAAAAGACGGACCGATCTCGAGAGCACAGATTGCGCGGGAAACGAATTTGACGCCGCCGACTGTCAGCAGCAACGTCAAAGAGCTGATCGAGCAGCAAATCGTCGAAGAGCGCGACATCGGCGAATCGCAAGGCGGCCGGAAACCGACGATGCTTGTCATCAATGACCAGGCGTTCTGCATCATCGGTGTGGACGCAGGGCCGGAAAATATCGAATGCATCGTCTCGGACTTAGCGGGCCGGATTTTGAAGCGAACCAATATCAAGCTGGAGCTGCCGGTCGACAGCACCGAATTTCTTGATGCCTTGAAACAAGGAATCGCCGCGTGCCTAAATGAACTGCCGGAGACCGCGAACGAAGTGATCGGCATCGGGATCGCGATGCACGGCGTAGTGGATGTGGAAAGGGGCGTTTCGTTAGTGGCTCCGAACCTCGGCCTGTCGAATATTCCGATCAAAGAAGAATTGGAGAAAGCGTTCGGGCTGGAAGTGAAAGTGGAAAACGATGCGCGGGCGATGGCGCTCGGCGAGTACTGGTTCGGCCAGCACGGCGACGTGAGGAGCATGCTCGCGGTGAATATCGGCAGAGGCGTCGGCGCAGGGCTGATCATCGACGGCAAACTGTATCACGGCGCCTCCGATATTGCGGGAGAAATCGGCCATATGACGATCGATTTGCACGGGGAAATCTGCGAATGCGGAAACCGGGGCTGCCTGCAGACTTTTGTCACCGGACCGGCTATTGCACGAAAAGCACAAGGCGCGGCAAATCCGCTGACAGCGGAAACGATCTATGAACTGGCTGTTGGAGGAAACGAAGACTATGCGAGCCTCTTGACCGAATCTGGGCGAGCAATGGGAATCGGCCTGACAAATCTCATCCATATCATTAATCCGGAAAAAATTGTTTTAGGCGGCGGCGTATCAAAAGCGGAGAAGTTTCTGCTTCCGGCGATCCGCGAAACGATTGCGCAATCGGCACTGACAGAATCGGCGAGCCAGACCCGGGTGGAAATCACGAAGCTCGGCGACGATGCGACGCTGTTCGGCGCCATTACCTTATTGCTTGTGGATGTTTTTGAACTGGCATGAATCAGGCTGCAACGAAATTTCTTTAGAGAAAGAAGTGTTTCCATGACTGACCAATTGAAAAAAATCTATCCTTCTTTGATTCAGTATGAAGAAAGAGGCAGTGGAGCGGACGACGGCTATCACTGGTTCATGACCGCGGACAATGACATCATTGGCATTCACGAAAGCGAAGTGGACGACAAAAACCTGGCCGTGCTCACCGCTTTCCTGAAGCCTTATCACAATGAATTTCCGGAGATGACGGCGGAAGAACTGAAATGGCGTCAGGCGATTGAATCTGGGTTAGCTGCAGAGGATGCAGAAACCGCCAATCCTTACCGCTTTGTTTATTTTTCCATTAAGGAAAACCAGATCAGCCCGGAAATTTTCAAAGAAGCGGTCCATGAATTATTTCCGGGAAGCGTACCGATTTTATGGGACAACGGCCACGAAGGCATTTTGATCGAACATACAGAAATCGGCAGCGACAGCATCGTCTACGAGGAGATCATCGATATTTTGATGAGCGATTTGTACATCAAGATCAACTTCCTGGTCGGCCCGTTTAAAGAAGGGATGGAAAAAGCGGCCAGCTACCACGCCTTCATGAAAAAGGCGGCCGCTGCCATTTTTGCTTCTTCCGATAAAGCGGTAGCGAACCTCAGCGACGCAGTGCCGTATATGCTGATCGGCCAAGCGGACGGCGCCGGACATCAGCACATCCGCGAGATGATTTTGCAGGATTATGCAAAAGACGAAGAGACCTTGAAAATGATCGACGTGTTCACGCGCTACAATTTGAATGTCTCAGAAACCGCGAAAGCCTTGCATCTACACCGCAACAGCCTCCAATACCGGCTCGACCGTTTTGCGGAAAACACCGGCATCGACATCCGGAAATTCCATCACGCGATGGCCGTTTATTTGGCGATGCTGGTGGAACCTTCGAATTGAATAAAAGAGGCAGGAAATCGCGCGTTGGCTGTGGAATAACTAGCTAATTGCGCAAGGAACTAAACAACGGGGAGGGAGATGGAGTGAAGAAAATCCTTTATTTGAGTGCAGCTATTCTGTTGCTGTCAGGGTGCGGCGATGAAGAAGACGGGCCGTTTATGAACGCAAATAATCAAGAGACGGCCGTAGAAGAAACACAGCCAAATGAAGAAGAGACTTCAGCAAACGAGGAGGAAACGGAAATGGACAAAGAGCCGGAAACGACGCCGGAAGCTGCCGATGAAACCGCCTTATCCGAATATTCCGCAGAACAAATCGAATATGCCCGCGTCTGGCTGCAGCTCGGCGCCAACCAGGAAATCGACGGCTTGTATGTGAATAAAATTCCGGAAGGCACTCCCTTGAATCCAGACGATGAAACAAGCGCCGCTTATCCGGAAGATGTCATCCAACTGGCAGGATCCCGCCTTGTGGACGGCTCGGTCACTTATAGCGGAAACGGCGACGGCACGATCAACCTGTACAACGTGCCGCTCCGCTGGGACGGCGAGTACCCGGCAGGCGAGGAGTTTTACACGGAGATCCTTGAAAACACGGAACTTGTCGCCATCGATCCGGGCGATGACGGAGAAGTGGTCCGGTTGATTGAATTGCTGCAGGACCAGCCGTAAATGGAAGTTAAACGGCATAACCTCCTTGCAGCCGGATCCCGCCATAGCGCTGCGCTGAAACCGGACGGCACAGTGCTTGCCGTTGGGGACAATCAATACGGCCAATGCGAAGTCGAGGATTGGCAAGAGATCATCGCTATTGCAGCTGGCAGCGCACATATTGGAAATTCCCATACCGTCGGTTTGAGGGGGAAAGGCACGGTGCGGGCGGTCGGATGGAATCAGTACGGCCAATGCGAGACAGAAGAGTGGCGGGACATTGTTTCTATTGCAGCGGGTTGGCGGCGGACGCTTGGCGTGAAGTCGGACGGCACGGTGCTTGCAATAGGCAGAAACAATGAAAAGCAATGCGAAGTCGGCGATTGGCGAGAGATTACTGCCGTTTCGGCAGGCGACTGGCATACCATCGGCCTTAGGAGAGACGGAACCGCCATCGCTGTCGGAAATAACCGCTACGGGCAAAGCAAGGTGTCCGACTGGCACGACTTGGTTGCGGTCTCTGCCGGCTACCTTCATACTGCCGGGTTAAAGTCAGACGGAACGGTGCTTGCAACCGGATTGAACGGAGACGGCCAATGCGATGTGAGTGATTGGCGCGATATCGTCGCGATTTCTTCAGGGAGCCACCATACGCTTGGCTTGAAATCGGATGGCACAGTTGTAGCCACTGGCCGAAATAGAGATGGCCAATGCGACATTCGTCAGTGGCAGAATATCTGTGAAATTGCAGCCGGCAATGCCCATACGCTCGGATTGAAATCGGACGGGACCGTAATCGCTGCAGGCCGGAATGATGAAGGACAATGCAATGTCAGCGGATGGGGCATTCTGGCAGATGAAAGAGACAACTGAAAATGGGCTCCATAAAAAAGGAGGACACTCAATGAAGATGTTTTTCCACTATAACTGGATGGTCAGAGAAGATTGGTACCGCTGGTGCGAAGGGCTGACGGACGAAGAGCTCCTGCAAAGACGGACGGGCGGCCAAGGCAGCATCCTGAAAACATTGTTTCACATAGCAGACGTCGAATGGAGCTGGATCCGTTTGCTTGAAGGGAAAGACGATTTTCAGGAAGACTTCGAGGCATACAACAGCTTACGGAAAGTTCGAGAACTCGATGCGAAATTCCGGCCGGAAGTCGAGAGTTTTGTCGAGAACTGGGATGACAGCATGGAACACCGTATATTAAAGTCGGAAGCGAGGGACGGATCCCTCGATATCGATCAATGGGGAGAAGTGATGCGGCATGTCATCGCGCACGAAATCCACCACATCGGGCAGTTGTCCATCTGGGCACGGGAGATGGGGAAAGAACCGGTGAGCGCGAATCTGGTGGGGCGTGGGCTTGCGGAAACTAAATAAGAAGAGAAAAAGCCCGTTCGGATGAGTTGATCCGGACGGGCTTTCCTTATTAACTGAATAGATTAATCGAAGTAAGAATGATCGGCATCGCAAAGACGTCAATCAGGAACGCACCAACGATCGGCACGACGAGATAGGCTTTTTGCGAATGGCCGTATTTCGAGACGATGGCGTCCATATTGGCCATGGCGTTAGGTGTCGCACCGAGTCCATGTCCCGTGAATCCGCCGACCATAACCGCTGCGTCGTAGTTTTTGCCGAGCAGACGGAACAGCACGAAAATGCCGAATAGGGCAATGAACACCACTTGCGCCATAATGATGATGAAGAGTGGCAACGCTAAGTTTGCGACTTCCCAAAGCTTGATGCTCATCAATGCCATCGATAGGAAAATGCTCAAGGTAATATCGCCGATGATGCCGATGGTCCGCATCTCGATCAAGTCGCCACTCACCTGGTCCAGGATATTCCGGACGATGACTGCAACGAACATCGCACTGACGTAGTTCGGCAAGGCGAAGTCGGTCAAGTTCGTGAATGCCGTCCCGACGTAAGATCCGGCAGCCATACAGAAACCGATGATGAACAACTGGATCATGAACGTTCTTGACGTGATCGGAGCCAACACAGAAGAGACCGCCGATTTTTTCGGAGCCGCTGCTTCCAGTTCCGCATCTTCCGTCGACTTCAAATTGTATTTATTGATCAAGTATTTGACGACCGGTCCGCCGACCAAACCGCCGGCAACGAGGCCGACTGTCGCTGCGGCAAGACCGATTGACAAGGCACCGTCAACGCCGAGCTCTTCAATCGTCGTACCAAAGGCAGTCGCAGCCCCGTGGCCGCCTTCCATCGAAACCGCACCGACCATGACGCCGATCAACGGATCCAAGTTTAGGAGGGAAGCGAGCGAGATGCCGATAACGCTTTGCACCAACGCAAGGAATCCACAAGCGAGCCAGTAGATGACGAGCAGTTTGCCGCCAAGTTTAATGAGGGCGAAGCTTGCACCGAGGCCGACTGTCGTGAAGAACGTCAGCATGAACAAACCTTGAAGCGATGTATCGAGTACGATTTCGATAAGTCCCGTACCGCGCAGCACCGTCAAAATGATAGCCAGCAGCAAACCGCCGACTACAGGCGCCGGGATGCAGTATTTATCAAGAATCTTGATTTTTGAGTTTAAATACGAGCCGACCATGAAGACGGCCAAAGCAAGAAAGATCGTGGTGACTTGGTCAAGTTCGAGAATCATCGTTCCACTCCTTTATGTCCGATTCGTGATGGAAGCTGTCCATGACTTCTGCAACGAAATAAGCGGCCAGTTTCACCGTCTTTTCCTGGATATCGAGATCCGGATTCACTTCCGAAATATCAAAGCTCAAAAGCTTTTGTTTGGAGGCCACATGCCGCAGCAATTGGCGCACGACGAGCGGATCCAAACCGAACGGCGAAGGGGCGCTGACGCCAGGGGCAGCAGATGCCGCAAGCGAATCGGTGCACAAAGTCAGAAGTAAATAATCATACTGGCTGCTGAAAGCATCGATGACCGCAGTCATTTCCGGCAAGTTATGGAGTGTTAGGATCTCCGCAAGTATGTAGGCACAATTCAGTTCATCCGCTTTCTTGAACAAAGCTTTCGTATTGCCGAACGGCTGGATGCCGAGTACGAGGTAGCCGGCATTGGCGTCGCTTTCAAGAATCTGCCGGAACATCGTGCCGGACGACGGCTGTTCCGATTCCCGCATATCAAAATGCGCATCGATATTGATGAGACCGAGTTTTGCATCCGGTCCGATAAATTCCCGCACGCCGAGGTAATGGCCGTAAAGCGTTTCGTGGCCGCCTCCTAAAATGATCGGGGTCAAGGATTTAGTCAATAAAACATTCACGTGGCTGCCGAGTTCCGCTTGCGCTTGTTCCAAGTTTTCCCCTTCACAGACTACGTTTCCGACATCGACGGTTGGAACCGAGCATTGGATGTTGTAGGGAATCGGCGCCAGGGCTTTGCGAATGGCATCCGGCGCTTTTTTTGCACCGAGCCGGCCTTTGTTTCTGCGCACGCCTTCTTCCGATTCAAAGCCGATCAGCGAAAACCCGTTTTCTTTATCGGCCAATTCATCGACGCTTGAATGCTTGACGACTTGGTGGAAACGGAAAAAATCGGAATCCGTTTCGCTGTCCACGCGGCCCGTCCATAAAGCTTTATTTGGTAGTGTATACATGCGAGCACCTCAAATTCCTTTATTAGTTTTTTCAGAACTATATGTATTTTTATTGTAAAAGAGTTATTCTATTATTACTAATACCAATAATTGATGATTCCATAGTTTAAAACTATAAAGGAGAGCGCTTACATGAATATGACTCATTTGAAATACTATATTACGCTTGTTGAACAAGCATCATTCACAAAAGCGGCGAACGAACTGCTTATCGCACAGCCGTCCCTCAGCATGGCGATCAAAAAGCTCGAAACCGAATTGGAATTAAAGCTGCTCGACCGCAGCAAACGCGATCTCTCATTAACGAAAGAAGGGGAGATTCTCTACGAAGAAGCAAAGAAATTGATGAATCACGTGAATTACGTCGAAGGTGAAATGAAGCGGCTGAAAGATCAAGGACCGATGGAACTCGCCATCGGCATCATCGAATCCGCCAAGTTCTGGATCCCGAAAATCCTAAAAGCCATCAAAGACGAATACCCGGGTGTCCGCATCGAAATCGTCGAAGTGCTCGGGCTCGACGATGTTCATAAAGCCTTGAACAATTACGACATCCATTTCGCCATTACGAACCAGCTCGTGTCGAAGCAAGAAGTCAATGTCCTTCCTATATATAAGGAAAACTTTGTCGCCCTTCTGCCGACGGGCCATCCGCTTACAAAAAAAGCGAAGCTCAACGTCACCGATTTGATCAGCGAATCGTTCATCATCTTCAAAGAAGGCTTTCAAACCCGCCAAGACATTTTGAACGCATTCCGCCAAGCCGGCAGCAAGCCGAACATCCAGTTCGAAGTCGAACGCTTCGAGACCGCCATCAGCTTTGTCGAGGAAGGGTTAGGTGTCACACTCGTGCCGGTGAATTACATCAAGTCATTTCAGAACAACCGCTATGAAGTGCGTGAGCTGAACGATCACAATGTCACGCGCACCGTTTTCCTCGCGCACGATACAAGAAGGTATTTGCCGCCGCTCGTGAACCGGTCGATTGAGTTGATTCGGGGGTTTTTTGAGGAGAGGGAAGATGGGCAGCCATAAAAAATTTTGGTACGATTCGTTTTCAGCACTGCAGCAAGGAGCTCTCAATTTTTATAATGAGGGTTCTTTTTTTATGAAAAAATAAAATATTTTTTTAAAAATTAATTTCGTTTTCTAATACGTAATTCCTATATTTTAAATAGCTATTTTGAGAGCTTTTGTTTCAACTCCAATTGTAAAGGCCGAGGAAGGCGTTAAATCGTTGTTCAAAAAAGGCGTGCATTGTAGCGGAACAGCCTTTTTCACCGAATCGTTTATTGCAGCTAAAAAGGGAGTGGATGGACCTGGAAATATGTTTTTCTGCTATAAAAATTCTACTGAAATGGCTAAATGAATAGTTGTCAGAAAATTATTGCAATTATTCAAAAGCTGACTTATAGTATGAAAAAAGACAGAGGAGGGGACTAGTTGAACCAAAGTGTTAACAGTTTACATTTAACTTTTGACAATAAAGTAGCGATTGTAACCGGCACTGCAAATGGAATTGGCAATGCGATTTGCAGGGAACTGGCTATGCGAGGCGCCTCTGTTGCCGCCATCGATGTTTTAGAGCAGCCATCCATTGCTTGGGAACAGGACGGCGGCAATTTTACAAATAAAGTGAATACATATAAATGCGATCTCACCGACTCTGCGCAAGTGAAAGAAGTCGTCGAAACCATTCAAAAAGATTTTGGCCAGATTGATATTTTAATCAACGTAGCCGGTGGAGTGGCTGGGCAGACGCATCAACCGATCGAAAACGTGACAGACCAGGAATGGGATAAAGTCATCGACATCAATTTAAAATCCGCTTTTTATATGGTCCGAGCCGTCGTTCCTTTCATGAAAGAAAAGAAGTACGGAAGAATTGTCAACATTTCAAGCGGGGCAGGGCGAAGCAGCAGCTTAACCGGAATTCAAGCCTATACAAGCGCAAAAGCGGGCCAAATCGGCTTTACCCGGCAAATGGCGCGGGAGCTGGGAAAATTCGGAATCACCGTCAATAACGTGGCTCCCGGATTCGTCTTGTCAAATCCTTCTACGGAGAAGCAATGGCATGCCATGTCAAAAGAACAGCAGCAAAATTTAGTGGAGTCCATTTCAGTAAAGAGATTAGGGACTCCAGAAGACATTGCCTATCCCGTCTTGTTTTTCGCATCTGACTTTGCCCGCTATGTGAGCGGCCAAGTCATCTCAGCTGATGGAGGCCTACAACTTTTCTAAGGGGGAGACAGGATGACCATTACGATTATTGGATCTGGCGCTATAGGAGGGGTCTTGGGAGCTTACTTGGCAAGAAACGGCGAGCAAGTCATTTTCTGCGATATTGTCAAAGACCATGTAAACAAAATCAATCAGGAGGGCTTGACCATCGAAGGGCCGGAAGAAACATTTACGGTTAAAGGGCAAGCTTTTACGCCCGGCGAATTGCTGGACAGAAACGAAACGCTCGAAACAGTTTTTCTTTGCGTGAAAGCCCATCACACAGAAGAAGCGTTGGCGCCATTTTTATCTTTGCTAGCACCGGATTCACAAATCATTTCCCTGCAAAACGGCCTCTGCGAACATCAAATTGCTGAACTAGTCGGCAAGGATCGGACCATCGGATGTTTTGTTAATTTTTCAGCGGATTATTTGGAACCCGGCAGAATCTTGTACGGCGGAGTGGCCTCTTTATACCTTGGCGAATTGGATGGAAGCATCTCCAGCCGCATCATCGAGTTGAAAGAAAAGCTGCAATGCTGGGGCCCAGCAGAAGTGACGGACAACATCTGGGGTTACCTGTGGGGGAAAATGTCCTACGCCGGCCTGTTATATGCAACAGCTTTAGTGGATGAAACGATGGCTACTGTGGTGCGGAAAATTGATTTGCGGGAAATGCTGATGGAATTATGTTCGGAAATTTTGGAGACGGCGGATCAGCAAGGGATCACGCCGCTCGGGTTTGATGACTGGGAGCCGAGGTTGGTTTACCCCAGAGAAAGCCGAAATGATGAGAAGTTAAATCGCCAATTAGAAAAGCTGGCAGGAAGAATGGCTTCGAACAAGAAAACAAAAAGCGGCATTTGGCGGGATTTAGCGGTCCGGAAGCGGAAAACCGAAGTGGATGCCCAATTGGTGCCGATCCTGGAAATCGCTAAAAAGTACGAAGTCGAAACGCCTTTGCTCTCAGCGCTTGTAGCCATGATCAAAGAAATTGAAAACGGTGCAAGGAAAATGAGCTGGGACAATTTGCATGAGTTAAATGAAATCTATCAATTTACGCGTGAAAAGGTGAATTGAACAGAGAAGTGGAGTGTAGACAATGATTCTCGACCAACGATCTTTATCGGATGATGTGGCACAAATTATCAGGAAAATGATCCTGAACGGAGAACTGCAAGCAGGCGAACGGATCAACCAGGCCCATTTGGCAGAAAATCTGAGCATTTCAAGAGGCCCGATTCGGGAAGCGTTAAAACTTCTCCAAAATGAAGGATTGATCAAGCATGAAACAAACAAAGGCACTTTTGTAGCAACCTTGTCAAAAGAAGATGCTTTTGAGATCTATACGCTGCGTGCGCTGTTGGAAGGGGAAGCGGCTCAATTGGCGCTGCCGAATTTAACAGACCAGGATTTTGCGAAACTGGAGAATTTGCTGGATGAATTTTACGAAGCAATGGTCGAAAAGAATCTGGAAAAACAAGCACAATGCGATATTTTATTTCACAGCACCATTGTTCACGCCTCCCGGCATAACCGGCTGATCAATATCCACAAACATTTGGATACCCAGGTAGGTGCCATGTTTCTGACGGTCGCAAACCAAGTGCCGCTGCGAGTGGAACAAGTTGTCGAGAACCACCGGGTTTTGCTGAACGCGCTTCGCACAAAAAACTGCAAGGAAATTCAAGAGAAATTTTCTGCACATTACACGGATGCGTTAAAAGACTTGTCCGGCATGGTGCTAAATCAAGAGTAAAGGACGGTGTGACGATGCTATTAAACGTTAATGAGTTGTCTCTGTCGTTAAAAAGAGCAGGAAAATACTCGAAAATTTTAGACCAAATATCTTTTCAAGTAGAAGAAGGAGAGACGGTCGGAATTGTGGGAGAGTCAGGCTGCGGAAAAAGCATGACCGCTTTATCCTTGATGCGCTTATTGCCGGAGAAGGCGCTGTTAGAAGGGGAAGTGAATTTCCAAGGCGAAAAGATTTCCGGTTATTCAAAAAGGAAGTTGGAAAAGATCAGGGGCAATCAAGTCTCGATGATTTTCCAGGATCCCCTCACTTCACTCAACCCGCTTCATACCGTAGGGACCCAGATCGAAGAGTCCTTGCTGCTGCATACGAAGATGACCAAAAAAGAGCGCAGAAAAAGAGTTTTGCAATTGCTGAATGATGTGGGGCTGCCGCGAGCGGAAGATTTGATTGACGAGTATCCGCATCAGCTCTCGGGCGGAATGCGGCAGCGGATCATGATTGCCATTGCAATGGCGTGCGAACCGCAATTATTGATTTGCGATGAACCGACAACCGCTTTGGATGTGACGGTCCAAGCCCAAATTTTAGAGCTGATGAACAAAATTAAAAAAGAAACCCAGATGGGCATTATCATGATTACGCACGATATGGGCGTGGTGGCAGAAGTTTGCGACCGGGTCATCGTCATGTATGCCGGAAAAATTGTCGAAGAAGGCCCGGTTCTCGAAATCTTCCAGAATCCTAAACACCCCTATACGCAAGGGCTGCTGGATTCCATTCCAAAACTCGGCCAGCGAAAAGAAAAGCTGGGTTCAATTCCGGGGACGGTGCCGGCGCCGGAAAACATGGTGGTGGGCTGCCGATTCGCCGATCGCTGCAGCCATGCAATGGACATTTGCAGAACGGTCCATCCGCCGATGATCGGCATTAAAGAAAATCATCAAACTGCCTGCTGGCTCTATGAAGAGGGAGATGAGAAAGATGGCTCTATTGGAAGTCACAAACTTGAAGCAGCACTTCACTAGCAAAAAAGGCGTTTTAGCTGAAAAAACCATCATCAAAGCTGTCGATGGCGTCTCCATCACGATTGAAGAAGGGCAGACCTTAGGAGTTGTCGGTGAATCCGGATGCGGGAAATCGAGCCTCGGCCGTTCAATTTTAGGCTTGGTTCAGCCAACAGAAGGCAGCATAAAATTCAAAGGTGAAGAAGTAACCGAAATGTCGTCGAAGCAAATGAAAGAATTGAGAAAAGACATGCAAGTGGTCTTTCAAGATCCTTACGCTTCGCTGAATCCAAGAAATACGATTCGCCAAATTTTAGAAGCACCGCTGATCATCCACAAAATCGGAAACAAAAAAGAACGGAAAGAACGGATCGAAAGTTTGGTCGCAAAAATCGGGATCCGAAAAGAGCAGCTCAATAATTATCCCCATGAATTCTCTGGCGGGCAACGGCAAAGAATTGGGATTGCCCGGGCTTTGACCTTAAACCCGAAACTCATCATTGCCGATGAACCCGTCTCAGCTCTGGATGTTTCGGTGCAGTCGCAAGTGCTGAATTTAATGGTGGATCTGCAGCAGGAAATGAACTTGAGCTATATGTTCATCTCCCACGATTTATCAGTCGTCCAACACATTTCCGATAAAGTGGCCGTGATGTACTTAGGAAGAGTCGTGGAAATTGCGAATGTAGACGAACTCTATAGCCGCCCGCTGCATCCGTACACTCAAGCGTTATTGTCTGCAGTTCCGATCGCCGATCCGCTGCAAAAAAGAAATCGGATCGTGTTGCAGGGCGATTTGCCAAGCCCGGCAAATCCGCCTTCTGGCTGCCCGTTTCATACCCGCTGTCCAATGGCGGTAAAGGAGTGCGCCAGCATCGTGCCAAATTTAGAAGAGAAATCACCGGAACATTTCGCAGCTTGTATCCGCGTATAAACCGGATAAAGAGTTGCTAACGAAAGGGGTTTATGAGAATGGATGCGTTAAAGTTTGTCGGGAAACGTTTATTGCTGATGATTCCAATCTTAATCGGAATCAGTATTTTGACATTTGCAATTTCAAATACAATTCCTGGAGATCCAGCCCGCCTGATTTTGGGGCCGAAAGCGACGCCGGAAGGGCTGGAAGCGCTGCGTGAAGATATGGGACTGAATGATCCGCTTTATGTTCAATACGGCCGCTACATGGGGGGGATTTTCCAAGGGGATTTGGGGCAAAGCACTTATTCCCAAAAACCGGTATCCGCCGACTTGATCCGATATTCTCCGGCAACGTTTGAGCTGACGCTCTTTGCGATGGTGATCACGGTTCTGATTGGCATTCCGCTCGGCATCATCAGCGCCAGCAAAAAAGATAAAATCGCCGATCAAATTACCAGGATATTCGCCTTGATTGGCGTCGCCATGCCGGCTTTTTGGCTGGGATTATTGCTGCTCCTTCTCTTCTATTTGAAACTTGGCGTGTTTCCAGGTTCCGGAAGGCTGGACAGCGGCATGTCGCCGCCGACTTATATCACCGGAATGTATACAGTGGACGCGCTGCTCACCGGAAACTGGCCGGTCTTTAAAGCAGCGGTCATGCACCTCGTGCTGCCGGGCATCACCTTAGCCGCGATTACGATCGGCATGATTACCCGAATGACCCGCTCCAGCATGCTCGAAGTGTTAAAAAGCGATTATATCCGGACGGCCCACGCCAAAGGGGCGCCTGAAAATCGCGTGCTGTATGGGCATGCGCTGCGAAACGGCGTCATGCCGGTCATCACGCTGCTCGGAATGGCATTTGGCCACGCTTTAGGCGGCAGTGTGCTGGTGGAATCTGTGTTCTCCTGGCCAGGGCTTGGCCGATATGCGGTAAACGCCATCACGTATTTGGATTTTCCGGCCGTCATGGGCGTCACGCTGTTAATCGCCATATTGTTCATTTTAGTCAATTTAATCGTAGATACGTTGTATTTCTTCATTGATCCGCGCTTAAAACACAATTAAGGAGGGAGTGGTTAGATTGGTCCGCAGAATCTTACGCAGTCCATTGTCAGTTGTAGGGATTGTACTCGTTTTAATCATTTTGCTAACTGCTTTGTTTGCTCCTTTGATCGCAACCCATAGCCCGACCGAAGTGGATTTGTTGAGCAAATTAGAAGCGCCGAGCGCCGAGCATTATTTCGGGACGGATGAAGTCGGAAGAGACATTTTCAGCCGAATTGTCTACGGCACTCGAATTTCCTTGCGCATCGGATTATTAGTAGTATTGATTTCGTTTCCGATCGGAACGATTCTCGGCGCCGTTGCCGGCTATATCGGCGGGCGTGTCGATCAAGTAATCATGCGCATCACAGACGTTTTCCTTTCGTTTCCGGGAATCATTTTGGCGATGTCCATTGCTGCAGCGCTGGGGCCGTCGATTGAAAACGTGATGCTAGCGCTAGCTGCGACCTGGTGGCCATGGTACACGCGAATCGTCCGGTCGTCCGTTTTATCCATTAAGAACTCGGAATTTATCGAGGCTTCCAGAGCGCTCGGCGCGAATCCATTCCGCATTCTTTTTAAGGAAGTCATCCCGAATGCGATCGCTCCGGCGACCATTCAAGCTTCGCTCGATTTGGGATTTGTCATTTTATCCGCCGCTGGACTTAGTTTTATCGGCCTTGGCGCACAGCCGCCTTCTCCGGAATGGGGAGCGATGTTATCCAATAGCCGTGAAATATTGCGTGACGCATGGTGGGCCGCAACTTTCCCGGGAGTAGCCATCCTTCTGACGGTTCTTGGCTTCAATTTACTGGGAGATGGGTTGAACGATTTACTGGATCCAAAACAGCGTTAACGAATCAAGATGTATTGAAAGGAGGGGCGGGGTTGCTGGTTCAAATCATCTGATGTGAAAAGCAATAAATAATAAGGGGGAAGTTTAATGGGATTAAAAAATCAGTGGTTTAAGTTGTTGATGCTTTTGGTCATTGCGGCGTTAATACTCGCCGGATGCCAAAATTATAGTGAAGAAGCTGAAGAATCCGACTCACCTGACTCGCCAGATGCAGCAGCAGCTGAAGACAATGAAAATTTCGATCCGGACGTGTTCAATTTTGCGACCAACCAGGATATTCCGCATTTGGATCCGCACGGCTCGGCGGCGAATACGTCATTCCGTGTCACGTACATGCTGTATGACCGCTTAGTTACGTATGAAGGAGCTTCAACAGAGCCTCAGCCAATGCTTGCAAAAAGCTGGGATATCTCAGATGACGGCTTGGAGTATACGTTCCATTTAGTCGACAATGCCACTTTCCATGACGGTACGCCGGTGACAGCAGAAGCCGTGCAATATTCGTTCACTCGCGCAATCGAGCTTGGAAAATCAGCGGCAGGTATTTTCAATAAAGTCATTGATAAAGACAGCTTTGAAATTATCGACGACCATACGATCAAAATTACATTGAAAACGCCGTTTGCTCCATTTATCAGTACCCTGGGCACCGTTTTTGCAAGCATCCTCAATCCGAGCTTGGAAGAAAACCACGGCGATGATTTAGGTGAAAGTTTCATTGCAGAAACAGAACTTGGTTCAGGCCCGTACACGCTTGAAAGCTGGGACCGCGGCGAATCGCTTGTGCTAAAAGCGAACCCGGATTACTGGGGAGAAGCGCCGACAATGGAAACGGTGAATATCCAATTTGTAACGGAAGCTTCTACAGCCCGTTTGATGCTTGAAAAAGGCGAAATCGATTTATTGGATAACACCATCATTTCTCCGGAAGTATTAGGCCAGATGGAAGGAACTGAAGGCATCACGATCGAAGAGGCAACCGGCTATCAGATCGATTACATGCCGATGAATATTGAAAGCGGAGCACTCGCTGACGTAAAAGTCCGCCAGGCAATTGCCCACAGCATCAACTACGATGCGTTGCTTGAAAGTGTCTACCTGGGATCTGCTGAAAGAATCGGCGGAGCCGTTCCGGCTGGAATGTTCGGCTACAACCCGGATGCGAAAATGTACGATTACGATTTGGATAAAGCGAAGGCTTTGTTGAAAGAAGCGGGGCACGAAGAAGGCTTGTCTCTTGAAATCGCCATTTCTGAAGACAATGAAGTCCGCAGCAATACGGCATTGCTTCTGCAATCGGATCTTGCCAAAGTCGGCGTAGATCTGCAGATCAAAACGTATGCGTGGCCAACCTTCCTGGATCTTGTCACAAGCGGGAAACACGATTTCGGCTTGGTTTCCTGGACGCCGGACTATCCGGATCCAGACTATAACCTTTGGTATTTCGGGCATTCGTCCAGCAAAGGGCCTGGATTCAACCTTGCTTTCTATGAAAACAAAGACGTAGACGCTTTGCTGGAAGAAGCGAGAAGCAATACGGATGAAGCGCTTCGTGAAGAAAATTACAAAGAAATTCAATCCATTATGGCAGAAGAAGTGCCTTACATTTTTGTGGCACAGCCAAATCTTCAGACGCCGCTAAGAAGCTGGGTCAAAGGCTATCAGCTGAATCCGATGAATACGTGGTACGTTCCATTCAACAAAATGACAAAAGAACAATAAAGACGAATGGGAGCGGTTGTTGACTAACAACCGCCTTCCATTTTTCTTCATTAAAAGAGAAGGAGGATGGAAATGGAGAATAGATGGGAAATCGGCAATTTAACGGCGATGAAAGGCGAGAAAACAAAAGCTTACCTGGAATTGCCGACGATTGAAGAAAAGCTGCCCGCTGTTTTGATTCATGGCACAGGAGAAGGGCCGAAAGTGCTGGTGATGGCCGGCATCCATGGGTGCGAATATACGTCGATTGATGCCGCACAGAAAATCGGTTCGGGATTGGATCCTTCGCAGGTGAACGGAAAAGTGATCGTTCTGCCGATTGCCAACCCTGCATCTTTTTATACGCGGAGCATTTATGTCCATCCAAGCGATCAAAAGAACTTGAACCGGGTGTTTCCAGGGAGTATAAACGGCACAGAAGCAGAGCGGTTAGCGTATTGGCTGAACGAATCCGTTTTTAAAGAAGTCGATTACGTGATTGACCTTCACGGCGGAGACATGATCGAAGCGCTCGTCCCATTTACGATTTACCATGTGACAGAAGAAAAAAGCATATGCGAAACGTCGAAAGAACTGGCTTCGCTGTTTGATATCGACTACGTCATCGGAAGCAGCGGGCAAGTGCCGGGTTCCACTTATGGCTGTGCGGCGGAACAAGGAATTCCCGCAATTATTGCGGAAGCGGGACAGCAAGGGATTTTGAGCCCGGAGCATTCGATTCTGCTGCAAGAAGGCGTAAAGAACATTCTGGTTTCGCTCGGCATAATGGAAGGCCAATTGAAAAAAAGCGATTCCACTTACATTTCGGTTTTCGACTGGTACCGTTCGGATCTTCAAGGGCTTTGGTATCCGGCGGTTCAAACAGGCGCTGCCGTCGTAAAAGGCCAGAACTTGGGCAGAATCACAGACGAGTTTGGCGAAACGATGAAGGAAATTGTCTCTTCTACCGAAGGCGTCGTTTTATTTTTAGTCACTTCTCTGGCAATCAACCCCAACGATCCGTTGCTGGCTGTAGGAGCGTGAGTAAATGACGAATCTTTTGGATCTTTCCTTAGTGGAATTGGCAGCGTTATACCGGAAGAAGGAGGCCTCACCAGCCGAAGCGGTGAAAGGGACGTTTGAACGGCTGCACCAACTTGAACCCGATTTGAATGCATTCATCACCGTGGCGAAAAAAGAGGCGATGGCGCAAGCGGAAACCGTTGAGAAACAGTTTTTAGCGGGGAGCGCGTTGCCGCTTCTTGCCGGCGTGCCGTATTCGGCTAAAGATCTCTTCTATAAAAAAGGGATGCCGATGACTTGTGGGTCGAATGTCTTCAGAGATTTTCAGCCTGATTACACAGCGACCGTTTTGAAGAAGCTCGATGCGGCCGGTGCGATATTGATCGGGAAAAACAACATGCTGGAATTTGCTTACGGCATTGTCCACCCGCATTTTGGGCAGACGAACAATCCGTGGGACGTGACGAAAACTTCCGGCGGCTCGTCAAGCGGTTCGGCAGCGGCTGTCGCAAGCGGCATCGGATATTTTTCGCTCGGCACCGATACGGGCGGATCGATTCGGATTCCCGCTTCTTATTGCGGCGTTGTCGGGTTGAAGCCGACGCGGGGGCTGGTCAGTACATATGGCGTTTTTCCGTTGTCCTGGACGCTGGACCACGCGGGGCCGATTGCGAGATCCGCAAAAGATGCAGCGGCGGTGCTCGCGGAAATCGCGGGGCACGATGCGAAAGACCCGCACTCGCTAAACGGAAAAATCGGTGCTTTTGACCTCGCACGTTTCAAAGAAGGAGAAAGCGCAAAGAAAGTGGGCGTGCTGCCTAGCCGGAAACTGAAGGGCCTCCACCCGGAAGTTGACGGAGCGTATCAAAGTATATTGAAGCAAATTCACTCCCTGGGCTGGGAAGTGGTGGAAATCGACATCGCGTTATGGGAGCGCACCGAAGAGATTATTTTAAATATCCTTTGGCCGCAAGCGGCCCAAATCCATCAACCGTGGATGGACCGGAAAGAAGACTATGCGGAAATGACGTACCGCCAGCTGCAAATGGGCATCGAGCAGAAAACGCTTGCGTACTTGGAAGGGCTGAAAGCGCTTGAACGCTATACTGCCCAAGTGTCCCAATTGTTTGATCAAGTCGACATCGTTCTGACCCCGACCGTCGCTTTTCCGGCTCCCGCAGAAGACCCGGTCATCGGCAGCGAAGAACTCGATGAAATGCTCTTTACCGGGCCATTCAATATTTCGGGGCATCCGGCTGTGACGCTGAACGCAGGGTTCACGGCGGACGGACTTCCGGTTGGGATCCAATTAGTGGCGCCGCATTTTCAGGATCTGGAATTGCTGCAGGCAGCTGCGCAATTGGAAGAGGCGGCAAACAAGCGCGTACCGCCGTTGATCAATCGTGACTAGGAAAGGAGTTAGTATGCCAGACATCATCACGTATTTAAAGAACCACCAAAAAGATATGGAAGAAACGCTGCTAAAACTGGTAGAGGCCGAGTCCCCATCGAAAAATAAAGCGTTGACGGATCGCTGCGGCGAAGTGCTTCACGGCATCTTCGATGAACTGGTCGGCGGCTCAGGGGAAATGATTGAAAAAGAAAGCGTCGGCAATCAATACCGCTTTACTTACGGAAATGGCGACGAAACCGAGCAATTATTGATCATCGGCCATTACGATACCGTATGGGACCAAGGCGCTTTATCGATTCGACGAGAAGGCGACGTGTTGTACGGCCCCGGCACGTTTGACATGAAAGGCGGATTGACGATTACGCTGTGGGCGCTGCACACGCTAAAAGCGTTGAATGTTTTCGGCAACAGGAAAGTGGTGTTTTTGGTGACGTCCGACGAAGAAATCGGAAGCAGCCATTCCCGGGCACTGATCGAAGAAGAAGCGAAAAGAAGTTCGTTGGTGTTCGTCCCGGAATCCAGCATTTCGCCGAACGGTGCCGTGAAAACGTCGCGGAAAGGCATCGGGATTTTCAAGCTGAAAGTGTACGGCAAATCCGTCCATGCCGGGATCAACCCGTGGGATGGCGCGAGTGCGATCGACGAATTGGCGCTCCAAATCGCCGACATTAAAAAGCTCGATGATCGGGAAAAAGGCATCTCCATCAATATCGGAACGATTTCCGGCGGCAGCCGCACCAATGTCGTCGCGGCTTACGCAGAAGCGGATATCGACTTGCGCTTCCTGAAAAGAGAGCATGCGGAGGCAACGACCGAAGCGGTGTTGAACCGCCCGGCGTTCATCGAAGGAACGACCGTGGAAATCGAAGGCGGCATTAACCGCTATCCAATGGAAGAAACGGAAGCGGTGCTGAACCTTTACAGCCAGTTAACCGAAATTGCGGCTGGACTGGACTACCCGCTCGCCAAGGGCAGTTCCGGCGGTGCGAGCGACGGCAACTTGACCGCAGGCGTCGGCATTCCGACCATCGACGGGCTCGGCCCGATCGGGGACGGGGCGCATGCGGATAATGAACACGTCGTGCTGACCGATTTGCCGTACCGCGCGGCGCTGCTTGCGGAATTGATCAAGCGGAATCTGGAGTGAGGAGGCAAACCTATGGATATGATGACCATGAATTTAACGGAATTCAAAAAAGCGCAGCAAGCCATCAACACGGTATTGATTCCCATCGGCATGATCGAAGCCCACGGCCCGCATTGTGCACTGGGCACCGATGTCCTCATCCCGCGGGAATTTGTCCGGAGATTGGAAGGAAAAGTCGGCGACAAAGTGTTAATGGCGCCCGAAATCACTTACGGCCATTCGTGGGGGCTCGCTTCTTTCGAAGGGACGATCGACGTTTCGGCGGATGCTTTTTTGAATTATGTGCTGGAGATTTGCAAAGGCTTCGCAGTGAACGGATTTGCCAACATTATTTTATTGAACGGCCACGGCGGCAATAACGCGAGCCTCGACATCGTCACGGAGAAATTGGCGGACTTGTCGGTGCGTACGCTCACGGTCAATTGGTTCATCGACTACCGGGATGATATCCAAACGATTGCGCCGGATCCCGGCCATGCCGGAGAAGACGAAACCTCATTGGTGCTGGCGATCAATGAAAATTACGCCTATACAGAAGGCGTCGGCAGCCACGAAATTCCGCTGCCGAAACGTTTCCGCTTCAAAGACGGCGGCCGCACGCTTTACCCGGAAGCCTTTTCCGGCAACGCGGGCGCTGCGACAAGCAAAAAAGGCGAGCAATTGTATGAGATGCTGACGGAGTTGATCGTAGGAGACATTGAACGACTGTGGGAAATCGAGCAATCACAAGGAGGAAGAGAAAATGGTATTGCGATGGACAGCTGAATCAACCGGGGAATCGATTGTTGACATTGTACTCAGTTTAAACGAACAAGCCCAGAAGTTGCACGGGCAGGAAGTGGCGACCGCGAGCTATAGCCATGTGAAGCCTTCTTTAACGAGCTTTGACCAGATCGGACGGAAAATCGAGGAAGTCGAAAAGGAAATCAGGGAGTTAGAAGGGCATCCGGGAAGGTATTTGCGTTCGATGGTCAATGCCTATCGCTATTTCGGGCGGAGCTTGCAAGGCGACGATTTGCCGTATGCGGAGCTGATTGCGAACATCCAGGAACTGCCGTCGACACTGATTTCAGAAGAAACGATTTCACAACAAAAGCAATTGGTGGAAGAAGGCTTAACGAACCTCGGCTATAAAGGGACATTGAAGGAAAAAGCGGCGAAATGGCACGAAGACACGCTGATTCCGCCGGAAGAAGTGACAACTGTCGCCGAATCGATGAAAGAAAAAAGCAAGGTGGGAACGCTCAGCCGGGTGATTGCGCTGCCGGAAGAAGACGGCATCGATTACATCAAATCGATCCGCGGCGTTTTTTGGAGCGGCTATTCAAAATACACAGGCGACTACCGCGGCAACCTGACGTTCAATATCGACCGCCCTTGGACAGAACCTGTCCTCGCGCAAATCATGACGCATGAAGCTTACCCAGGACATCAGGCGTTTTACTGCCGCTGGGATTATTTGTACCAGCAAGGCAAGCTGCCGATCGAAGCGTCTTATTATTTGATCAACAGCCCAACCAACGCGTTGTTTGAAGGCGGGCCGGAAAGTGCCCTGCATTTCCTCGGCTGGGACCGCGACGAACAGGAAACGGAAGGCATCACCAGCGAGCAAAAGCAGCAATACAAACTCGCACGCGATTACATCGACATGCAGCGGATGTTCATGACAAATGCCTGCTATTTGTTTAATACCGGCGAGATGACAAAAGAGGAAGCGATCCACTATATGGTTAATGACGGCTACATGACTGAAATCGAAGCGGCGAATTGCTTCCGATTCTTCTCGGATCCGATCCAAAAAACGTATTATCCTTCCTATTATTATGGCCGCTGGATGGTCGGCAAAGCATACGACGCCGTGGCAAAAGATAAACGCACTGAATTTTTTGCGGATCTGTACGACGTACCGCACACAACGAACACTTTTATCGATGCAGTCAGCCGGATAACGGGAGAACAGTTCCAGCCGTTCGAGCAAGTGAAAACCGGTAAAGAAAATATCATCCTGTAAAAGACGTAGCGCCCTTACTCCGAAGGGCGCCATTTTTGAAGGAAGGGGTTTGAACATGAAGGCAGCATGGACCGAAACGCATCAGCACGTCATTGATGCGGTTTCCGAAAATCAACTGATGGCGTATACGCGCGAATTGACCAAAGAAGTCCGGTCATCGGGCTCCCCGGAAGAGCTCCGGGCTTTCCTGTATGCGAAAGAAGTACTGGAAGGCTTTGGCCTGCAGACCAGTTTGAGCTTTCACGACGCCTACATCAGCTTGCCGGTGAACGCGCGGCTGAAAATCGACAACGAAGCATTTTCCTGCATCACGCATTCCATGTCGGCTGCGACTGGCCGGGCGGGCGTCTCGGGCGAACTGGTTTACATAGCCGAACTTACAGAAGAACTGCACCTCCCAGGCAAGCTCGTCTTGACGGACGGCATCGCGACGCCGGGAGCGGTCGAGCTGTTAGAAAATGCAGGAGCGGCTGGTGCCATTTTCATCAACGGGCCAATCATCCACGAAATGATCGTGTCGCGCGTCTGGGGAAACCCGACGCCCGAAACAAAAAAGCAGCTGCCGAAAATTCCTGTGGTGTCAGTGGCAGATCCGGAGGGCACACGTTTAAAAGAAAAGCTCGCACAAAATAAAACCGGGGTGGCCGTCTGGATGGAAACGGTGGTGGACACCGGCTGGCGCAAGATCCCGACTCTAACCGCGGAAATCAAAGGCGAAGTGGAGCCGGACAAATTCGTGCTCTTTAGCGGCCATATCGATTCGTGGCATTACGGCGCGATGGACAACGGCGGCGCCAATGCGACAATGCTCGAAGTAGCCCGTGTGATTTCGGAACAAAACTTAATTTTGCGCAGAAGCTTGCGTTTTGCGTTTTGGTCCGGCCATTCGCACGGCCGCTACACGGGTTCCGCCCATTACTGCGATCAGCACTGGGAAGACCTGTACGACAATTGCCTGCTCCACGTCTACATCGATTCCGTTGGCGGAAAAGGCGCGAACATTCTCGGTGAAAGCAATTGCATGGTGGAAACAAAAGAATACGGCGGCGCCTTCGTCACGGAATTGACCGGGGAAGAATTCATCGGCAAACGATTCGGCCGGGGCGGCGATCAATCGTTTTGGGGAACCGGCACGCCTGCATTGTTTATGGGGCTCTCCGAACAGCCCCTCAGCGACGACCTGGCGTCCCAAACCTTGGTGAAACTATTCGGCGGCATCAAGTCCGGCGGCTTCGGCTGGTGGTGGCACACGACTGAAGACACGCTCGATAAAATCGATCCGCAAAATTTGCGGCGGGATTGCCAAGTATACGCAGCGGTTCTTTACGACGCCTGCACCCGAAACGTGCTGCCGTTCAACCATGCAGCAGGTGCAAAGGAACTGAAAGAAGCGCTCCAAAGCTACGCGAAACTGGCCGGCAACAAACTCGATTTCACGAAAGCGCTGAAACGGGTTGAAACAATTGAAGCACTTTCAGCGGAATTTTATGACCGCCTGTTAACGGAAACGTGGACAGACGAAGAAGCGAGAAAGATCAACGACCAGTCACTCGCGATTTCCCATCACTTAATTTCCTTGAACTACGTGAGCGGAGATATCCACGACCAGGACTTGGCGATGAACCAGCCGCCGCTACCGCTGCTAAAAGACGTCGCGATTTTAGCAGAATTGGAAGAAGGCAGCGACGAACTGTATGAATGGCTGACCTACCTAAAGCGGCGGCTAAATAAAGTCGAATACGTGCTGAAGCAAGCGGAACAGGCAGTGAATAGATGGAGAAGCATGAAGGAGGAAAAGGAATGTCTACATTAGAAGGAAAAGTCATCATCATTACAGGCGCGTCAAGCGGCATCGGGGAAGCAACCGCCCTGAAACTGGCTAGCGAAGGCGGAAAAGTGGTCTTGGCAGCACGCCGGGAAGACCGGCTGCTTGAATTGAAGAAGAAAATTGAAGCGCAAGGCGGGCAGGCCGCAATTAAAGCGACAGATGTCACATCGCGGCAGGAAGTGCAGGATCTCGCCGATTTCGCGATTGATACGTACGGCCAAATCGATGTCATGTTCAATAACGCGGGCCTTATGCCGCTGTCGTTCATGGACAAACTGAAAGTCGATGAATGGGACCGCATGATCGATGTGAACGTAAAAGGCGTCCTTTACGGCATTGCGGCAGTCTTGCCGCATATGCAGGAGCGGAACAGCGGCCACATCATCACGACGTCATCCGTTGCAGGGCACGGCGTCTTCCCATCCGGCACGGTCTATTGCGGCACGAAATTCGCCGCCCGCATTTTCATGGAAGGCTTAAGCAAAGAACTTGCCGAAACCAACCTGAAAACGACCAGCATTTCACCCGGAGTGGTTGAAACCGAACTGACCGATTTCATCACCGACGATGACATCAAACCAAGGTTCGAAAGCCCGGATCTGCCTTCGCTTCAAAGCGAAGACATCGCGAACGCCGTCTACTACGCAATCTCGCAGCCGGGAGGCGTCGCCATCAACGAAATCATTGTGCGCCCGACGAACCAAGGATAGTAAATGAAAAAAGCAGTAAGCGGCTAGATGGTGCACCGCTTACTGCTTTTTATTTTGGCCATAAATTCAGGGTCAAAGAATCGCTTCCGCAATCACTTTATCAAGCTTCCGGATATCCACTTTCTTCGCCAAATTCAATTTGAACTTGCCAAGCGTCGTCCAAATCTCAAGTTCCGTGTTGAAGTCGAACGTTCCGGCATTCTCCGACGAATACATGATGATCGACTTGAACGGAATCGTGTACACTTCCACTTTCTTGCCCGTCAATCCTTGCTTATCGGAAATGATGAACCGCTTGTTCGTCACAACCGCTGTATCGCGTACGGTCTTATAAGCGATTTGCGCCACTTCGCCTGGAACCAGCAAATCCTTCACCGACTCCGGCACATCAATTTCTTGCGTGAACGTCCACGCTAACATTGCGTTTAGAGCTGACATAAATAAGATCCTCCTTTTTTCTTTCTCCATTTAAGTATGGCATAAGGGGATATTGGAGGGAAGGCGGCAACTTAAGAATCACCAAAGTATCAACGCTGATGTGAATAAAAGCCTTTATTAAACAAATTTACGTTAAATTTTCCAAAAGCAGTAAATCTATAGCTAAATGATGCTAATATTAAGTTAATATGAACCGAAATGCATTTCAATTTTATGTTCTTTTAATAAGTATCAATTTACCATTCACTAACTGGAAAGGCACGATGAAGATGGGATCAGTAGAACTAAAAACATGGAAGTTCAATAGAGACGCCTTGGACCAGATCAGCAACGAGCGGTATTTCGATTATCCGGTGGTCTATTTTCTAAATAACCATACAACGGTTTATATCGGAGAAACGATCGCGTTTAAAAATCGGATGAAATCCCATTTGAACAATAAAGAACGAAAGAACTTAGAGAAAATGACGCTTATCATTCACGAAGAGTTCCATCGTTCAGCTACGTATAACCTGGAAACCAAATTAATCAATTATTTCTTAGGCGACGATCGCTACAAGCTGCAAAACAAAAGCCAAACGGCACAAAGTGTAACGCACAATTACCACAACAAAGAGTTCTATGACAAAGAAATATTCAATGAGATCTGGAAAGAATTATTGAGACGGAGAATGGTGGACAACCCTGCGCATGTAATCGAGAACAGGGACATCTTCAAACTTTCTCCTTTTAAAGAGCTGACAATAACACAGCTCGAGTTGAAGAATAAAATCCTTGAGGTTTGCGAAAATCACATCGATGACGATGAAACCTTTGTCTTTATGATTAAAGGCGAAGCCGGGGTCGGAAAAAGTGTCGTCCTGAGTTCTGTCTTCAACAGCATTCAAGAACGCGCTGCGAATAAAAACTCCAATCTGTATAAAACGAAAAACCATCTACTCGTCAATCATTCGGAAATGCTGAAAACGTATAAGAACATCGCGGCCAATGTGAAGTTCCTAAAAAAGAACAATTTCGACAAGCCGACAAGCTTTATCAATAAACAAAAGAATGCAGCAGAAAAAGCCGATATTGTGCTGGTCGACGAAGCGCATTTATTGCTGAGCCGGGCAGATGCCTTTAATGGATTCAACGAAAACAATCAATTGGAAGAAATCATCAAGCACAGTAAAGTCGTCATCGTTGTTTACGATGACAAACAAGTCTTAAAACTGAAAAGCTATTGGGATGAAGAGCGGCTTAAGAAAATCGTCTCCGGCTATCAAAGAGAAGAGCCTTATGTTTTAAGAGACCAGTTCCGCATGAACGCCGGAGACGATGTGATCGACTGGATTGACAATTTCGTGGAGAAGCGAATTCTGGAGCTGCCAAAAGATGAAAAATATGATTTTCGCATATTCGACTCGGCAAAGGAAATGCATGAAGCGATAATAGAGAAAAACGAAGAACATGGACTTTCCAGAGTGGTTTCTACCTTCGACTATGAACATAAGAAAGACGGCGAGCAGTACTATATCAAAGAAGACAGTCTAGAAATCCCCTGGAACTCAACCGATTCCAAAAACACCTGGGCAGAAAAGCCAGAGACAATCAAAGAAGCCGGATCTATCTATACGATTCAAGGTTTTGATCTGAATTATGTAGGTGTGATATTGGGACCGTCAGTAACTTATGATGAACAAAACGACTGCTTGAAGATTGTGACGGAAAAGTATAGCGATACCGAGGCTTTCAGAGGAAAAGATGGGATTGAGGATGTTGAGAGAGCGAAAGAACAAATTATCTTGAATTCGATTAATGTGTTGATGAAGAGGGGCATAAAGGGGCTTTATGTTTTTGCTAGTGATGAGGGATTGAGGGGGCGGCTTTTAATTATAAAAAAAAATCAAAGTTTTAATGAAATTTTTGGCACTCAACTTTTAAATGTTTCAAAATGATATACTAATTTTAAAAAAGGAGAAATGGTATGAATAGTAAAATGGAATGGAATAAATTATTGAATAATAAAAGAGTTAGAGATCTCAAGCAAAATAGTATGTCTAGGGTCGCCATAAAAAAATTTGGACCGTCAGATGATCATAGAAATGAATTTGAGAAAGATTATGATAGAATTGTCTCTTCTTCATCGGTGAGAAGATTACAAGATAAAGCGCAAGTATTTCCTCTTCAAGAAAACGATTTTACTAGAACTAGATTAACTCATTCTTTAGAAGTTTCAGCTATTGCTAGATCGTTAGGACTTTGGTTAGAAAATGTTTTAATTGAAAAAAAAGAAATTAATGCATCAAGGATTGGTGAAATACCTGCATTGTTAGCAACTTCAGGATTAGTTCATGACTTAGGAAACCCTCCATTTGGTCATTATGGAGAAGATGTAATAAAAAATTGGTTTAAAGAGTGGTTTGAAAATAATATAGATAAAGAAAATATGATATATAAAATGGCAGGAGAGGAAGGGTTTATTGGAAAAGATAAAGGGAAAATAAAAATAGAAGAGTTAAGTGATTTCATGACCTTTGATGGGAATGCACAGTCTCTGCGAATAGTATCGAAATTACAATTTTTAAATGATCAATATGGTATTAACTTCACATTAGGGACATTATCTTCTATTATAAAATATCCATGGTCATCAGGAGAATCTGAAGGAAAAGAAAAATTCGGATACTTTTATAAAGATAAAGAATTAGCTTTAGATATAATAAATAATACCACTGAGAAAGAAAAAAGAAAAAACCCGTTAGCTTATTTTTTAGAAGCAGCTGATGATATTGCGTATTTAGGTGCTGATATTGAAGATGGAGTAAAGAAAAAGGCAATTGATTGGGAAACTGCATATAAATTATTAAAAGAAGAGTTGCCAAAAATAGATGTAGAGTTTACAGAGTTTTTTATCGAATTAGATAGAAAAATTGAAAATGCTGAAAAAAGAAAACATCCCGATAAAAACTTGACTAGTGTACAAAACTTTAGAGTAGCTATTCAAGGAAAATTAATTAAATATATTAAATTAAACTTTTTAAATAACTACGAGAATATTATAAAAGGTCATCTTCCTGGTGAAGATCTTCTAAAGTGTTCTAGTAAATCAAAAAAAGTAAGAAAAGTATTATCAAGTATTCAGGCAAGTTGCTTTAGCGATAAAGAAGTTTTAACTTTGGAATTAGTGGGAGACAAAGTAATAAACGATTTATTGGATATTTTTGTAAATGCAATCCTAAAAGATGTTGAGGTTGTTGAAAATGATCAAAGAAAAATGTTAGCAAAAAAGAAGCATGAGAAGTTAATTCATATGATTTCTGATAACTTTTTGTATATAATGGTACTAGATTATCATGAAAATAACTCTACTAAAAATTTTAATGATTTAAATTTGTATGAAAGATTACTACTAGTAACAGACTTTATAAGTGGAATGACAGACTCATATGCTGTAGATTTACATCAAAAATTAAGTGGAGTAAAACTTCCTTAAAGGGGATGAATTTATGGTAGTCATATCAAAAGAACCGCAAATAAGAGAGAAATTTGAAGGGTTTTTATCTAATTATAAAAAAATTTATTATTTTATAGACGATTTAGAAAAGAAGGGAATAGATATTATACTTTTTGGGGGTATTGTTAGAAATTATTATGAAAATAACTTTTCAGAAAAGCCGAGAGATATAGATATCGTTCTTCATTCATGTATAGACTTTGATTTTGAAAAATATTTAGAACTCAATAATTATTCTTATTATATAAATAAATTCGGAGGATATAAACTTGAATTAGATGAGTTAAATATAGATATTTGGTCAATTGAGAAGACCTGGGCGTTCAAAGAAAATATAATAACCTTTAGAAATCTTAAGGATCTGAATAAAACTGTTTTTTTAAGTACAGATGCTATATTTTATAATTTCACTTCTAAACAATTGTTTGATAATGGATTCCTGGAATCTATACAAAAAAAAGAGATTGATATTGTGCTAGAAAAGACTCCTTTTCCTGAAATTAACTTAGTAAAGGCGTTTTATTTAAAAAATAAGTTCAATTTAAATTTTTCTTCCGATTTATCTAATTATTATTCTCAGTGGTTATCAAAAAAAGAAAATAAAAGACTAGCTATAGAAGAGCTAAACCTCTTATCAAATAAAAGATATGGATGTAAGATTCTGTAATTAGTTTTAATGAAGTTTTATAATTCTCTATTTAACAGAGTGACTGATTGAAAAAGAGTATATTTAGTGATGTGTCAACGCCGGTTTAATTTTCCCCATTATAGCCGGAATAAAATTCCCCCCTTGAGCTACTTTGCAGGTGGGGCAGCCGGATAAATTCCGGCTTTTTTCTTTTCCTTCAGGCGATAGGAATCGCCTTTGATGTTAAAGGTCACCGAATGGTGAAGCAGGCGGTCGAGAATGGCTGTAGCCAAGACATCATCCCCGAAGACCTTTCCCCATTCGATAAACGATTTGTTCGAGGTCAGGATCATCGCGCCGTGTTCATATCTCTTCGAGATCACTTGGAAAAAGATATTTGCTGAGAACTCGTCAAACGGAAAGTAGCCGACCTCGTCCAAGACGATTAAATCCGGCCGTGTCCATTTCTTGATCAGACGGGAGACTGTACCTTTGGCCTCTGCCTTGTGACATTCCGCGACCAGATCGGCTGCGGTGAGGAACAGGACACTATAGCCTTGGGTGAGCGCTTCTAATGCAAAAGCGATCGCCAGATGCGTCTTGCCGACACCTGGCGGTCCCAGGAGAAGCCGGTTTTCGCCATTGGCAATGTACCGACAGGTCAGTGTTTCATTGATGCGTTGCTCGTTAAGGCTCGGTTGGAATGCCATATCAAAATCATGGATGGTTTTGGTGTACGGGAGTTTCGCCCGGTGAATTCTTCGGTTCAACTCAGTAGATTCCCGGTGTTCCCATTCACCAGAAACGATTGTGTGTAAAAAGTCGAAATATGATACATTATGGGTAGAAGCGTTCTCGACCAAATCATCGAGCTGGCTGGCCGTATGTGACCAGTTCAGCTGATGCAGCCGTTCTTCCAGAAGGGAGTTCATTCGAAATCACCTCCTTCAAAGGCGGCGTAAGCTGCGAGGGGACGTGCTTCAACGTAAGGAGTGGAAACGGTGAAATCCTGGGTCGCCAAACCGATGGGATTCTGTGGTTTTCGCTCTTTTTCTTTTGCCTCCTGCATTCCCTCGTAATGTTCAAAGCGGACGTGGACACGTGTTTCACCGGAAAGAATCGGGTGTTGCGCGATGCATTCTACTTCATCAAAAATCTCCAATTGCTTCTCCAGCGTCACCTTAATTTTCACTTGATGACCGGCATACCGAAACGGAACGGAATACTTATTCCCCAAGTACGAGATGAAACAATCGCGACTGACTTCGCGCATTTCCCAATGCGTGGTCGGGAACAACTCCTTCGTTCCCCAAGCCTGCAGAAAAGACTGTTCCTTTTGCCAGCGCTGAACCGGCGGTTCCTGAGTTGTTTCATTCTTTTTCTTATTGGCCGTCTGATCCAGCCAATTACGCATGTCCTGGTTCAAAGCTTCAAGTGTGGGTTCGTGTCGGCGCTGAAAGAAGTTTCTCTTCATGTAAGCGACTGTTCGTTCCACTTTCCCTTTTGTTTGAGGGCGGTAGGGCTTGCACGCTTTGGGTGTGACACCGTAGTAAGCAAGAAAGTCTTCAAACTTCTGATTGAACCGAATCTCTGCCGGAGTATGCCGAATAACAACCGTTTTCATATTATCGTAGAGAACTTGATTTGGAATGCCGTTGAAATAGGCAAAGGCATTCATGTGGCATTTCATTAAGGTCTCCAATTTCATGTCCGTTGTAAATTCGATGTACTTCATTCGTGAATACCCCAGCACCATTAAAAATGCATAGATTTTTTGAAGACGTCCATCGACTTCGTATAAACCGACTTCTGCCCAATCCATCTGCGCCTGTTGGCCAGGTGGCGTTTCAAAGCGCCGGGTCGCCTGTTTCTTTGGCTGA
This sequence comes from Planococcus ruber, assembly GCF_022819085.1. Lineage (GTDB taxonomy): Bacteria > Bacillota > Bacilli > Bacillales_A > Planococcaceae > Planococcus > Planococcus ruber. The sequence continues at coordinate 157,377 of NZ_JALHAG010000012.1, forward strand.
TCCCGATGGGGCTGCACAAAATCTTTCAGGATCGTACTCTTTCCATCGAACCCTTGCGCCCGGATCTCCTCAAGCAACACGACACAATTCGTGGTGCCTTCCTGGATTCGTTGAAGCAAGTAGGGTTTATACGGATCTAATTTACTTGCCCGTTTTGTTCGCTTGGAGCTCCGAGGGAGCTTTTCGGCGTTTATGTATTTGCGGATGGTTTTCCGGTCAAAGCCGGTCTCTTGGGCAATGGCCGTTAACGACCATCCCTTTTGGTGCAGTTCCCGAATCATAAAAAATTCCTCCATTTTCAACATCGACACATACTCCTCTGCAACTTGGTATATGTCGATTATCCTTGATAAATGGGGAATTCTAAAACGGCGTTGTTGGGTATTTTATCACCGGCGGTGACATGATGCACTAAATTCCGAATAATAGACACTTTAAATTAAGTAATAACATTTAATTTTTTCATAACTCCATAGCATTAAGTTTATTTAACTTAGCCTAAAGAATGTACTGTGATTATAATCACTTTCTATTAATTTCACTATCATATTCCTGAAGAAAGTCCAGATTTTGCCTCTATGATTAGATCGAGCACCATAATTTAGGAGCCAAGTTATGGATTAGAATTTTACGAGACAAAACCGGGTCTTCAGGTAAAATGAATTTGAACTAGCCGTTGTTTATTTCAAAGTGATCTCTCACTTTAATTGCTCACGAACGATGTTCAGTGAGTTTAAGTAATCAACTAATTGAAATAATTAGAAAAGATTTTTATAGTGCATTATTGTACAATTTGCTAGCAAAAGAATTTAAAAGATGACTTCGGCGAAATAGCGAAGTCATCTTTTTTCAGTTGAATTACCATGATAATTTTATTAAGTTGTCCTTTAAATGAAGATTATTTCATTTATTTACGTAAGGGTTTTTCCATTGAGGGTTTAAGATCGGTAAACCTATATTGAGCGCCTTGTAAATAATCTTCTTGTATTTCTGAAGTTATCCACCTTCGATTCATTCTCTCAGCGACTTCAGCTGTTACACAACTGCCCCCAAATGGATCAAAGACAATATCATTCTCATTTGTTAAAAATTTTATAAAAAATTCGGGTAAATCTGATGGGAACCTTGCTGGATGAGTAGTTAAACCTAAAGCTTTACAAGCTTTTAGATATTTATCACTCGAAGAAGTATTAGCGATTTCTAAAACATTATCTGAAAAGTCATCTGATATTTTTTTTGCGAGATAGTCTTCAAAGCCAGCTAAATAGTCTTGGTACACTTCATCGATATATTTTGAAAGATCCAATTCTGTATTATAATTTATGAAATTCGGTGGTATAGCACCACCGTTATCTTTTTGCCATGAAGTTTGTGAAACTACATGTTGAGAAGGTCTAAGTCCACTGTTGTAACCATTTTTTAGAAGTTTTTTCATGCTAGCTTTATATGGAACTAAGACATTCTGATTATTTGCTTTAGGATTATCTGTCTTTGATAACCACCAAACCGGATTAATAGAATCTTTCACACGTACTTTGTCTATATTTACCCATTGTATAGGACTTGGCAACTTAGATGGGTTGTACCAATAAAATTCTTGGGCGAGTTTAAATTCAGGACCATTATTTTCTACTTCATTACATAATTTAGTAAGTAATTCAAAATGATAAAGTGATCTTACAGGACGTTTAGGCTTATAAGCACCCCCTATATCAATTACTAAACTTCCATCTGCTTTTAATATTCTTTTAAATTCATATGAAAAGTTATCAATAAACCACTTAATATAAGTTGCCTCATCTTCATTTCCATAACTTTTTTTTCTAACTAGAGCAAATGGGGGGGAAGTCATAATTAAATTTATACTTTCATCTGGTATTTCTTTTAACAATTTAATAGTATCAGTAAGATATGCTTGACCTTTATTTGTCTGAAAATAAGGTTCAATGCTTATTTCATTAAATATAACCATAGTTAGCCTACTTTCTTTTATTGCAGTCATACAATTATATATAAAAGTAAGCCATTCAGCAAAATGCCTTTTATCTCAATTTTTGAAGATAATCAAGTTTAATCCAGGAATCCACTAGCTTTGCTAGTGATTTTGATTCGGAAACACTTAACTTTATACCAACTTCGAATTGTTGACGTAATGCTCGTTCGCTAAAATTTGCAGAGCCCAAATAACCTTTCTTATTGTCTGCCAATAAGAATTTTGAATGTAACATTAGCCCTTCATCAATCTTATCGACTGGAATATAAATTTCATAAGAATTTTTTTCTAATCTTTTTTCTATTTCATTTAAAAAAATTTTATTTGATTCATTTGCTTCCGATTCTATAATAAAAATTATTGTTAAATCAGGGTTTTTATTTAAGGATACTTTTATAGAAGGTAATAGTATTTCTAAACCTGCTATTGAAAAATAAGGTGCGCAAAATATTATTTTTTTTTGAGCAGTAGAGATAATATTTTTTAAATGCGTTGTTAGATCAGAAAAGTCATTCCTTAGGTCCAGAGATAAATGATTTTTAAACTGAAAATTTAGATTCCATAGCAAATTATTTGAAGTTGTATTTTGATTAATTAGGTCTGCTTCAAAGTATACTTTCAAGAATTTATAAAGTGCGTCTAGTCTAACAGAATTTAGAGTGTATTTGTCATTGAAAGAGAGAACTTGGAGTTCTGTAAATAAATTTAGAATAGTATAGTTTAATTCTTTTTGTAAATTTACATTTAATCCAATTACATAGTCAAAGTTGGGAAGTGAAAAACTTTTATGCAAAGCAGATGTAAAGCGTAAAGATTCAAAAATGTATTGAAGATGGTCCTTTAATTTATATCTTTCAACAAATTCAATGAAATTTAGTAGAGACTCTTTATTAAACATTAATGCCTCTATTCAAAAAGCCAACAACTTTTTTATTTTTTATATGCCCACCGATTAATAACGATCTATTTAAGCCGCGATTAAATTGTTGACATGAAAATTTAAGGTATGAACATGCATGGCAAGCTGCTTTATGGTCTTTGCAAACAGGATCATATAAACATAATTGAGATTGTTCGTAGGCTGAATGAAGCCATTTTTCCATGTCATTTTCAAAAGCGGCTATTAAGTTCCCCATGCCACCTCCTTGTAATTTAGAAACGTAAATAGCAAAAGCATTAGACGAAGTGAATATATATTCAGATATACTATCAATATCCAATCCAATTACAGTTTTTCCGGAGTTAAGCATCATATGGCTAATTGTATGAATTAATTGAAATACGATAGCACATACATTTTTTTGATCTTTACTCTCAAAGTCTATTACAGTTTCCGCAAGCTCTGAATTTTTAAATTGACTAATTTTTAAAGTATTGTATAAATAAAATTCTGCTTCAATATCAGATAAATGAGTAGGCATTAAATCAAGCAATCCGTTTATTGAAAGCCATTCTAAAATTTTCTTTGGATTAACCTTAAAAATTATTGCTTCATTTTCATTTAACATAGTTGGAATTACAGTTTGAACAGAGTTCCGAATGTTTAATCGATAAGGGTTTAAAAGAGCTTCCTCTCTATTAAAATTCTTCCTAGTATATCCAGGAGAAATAGTAATTACAGGGAATTTATCCAGTAAAGTAGCATCAGAGAAGCCCATCAAATGCAGATTGCTTTTTGCATTTTCCAGGACTTGCTTTTGTAAAATATTGTTATTTTCAGATGCTTCGCTAATTTTTTCGTTAATAGAACTACAATCATTTTCATAAAGACTATAAGTATATTCATGTAATAAAAAATCTTCACTAACTATTTCTGAGTCTACTTCTAATTTTAGTTTTGAAGAAATACTGGAAATTTCTTTTGAAACATTATTTTCTTCAGCTAAATAAGATTGACCACTAGAACTTAACAATTTTAATAATAAAGCTCTTTCAGTTTCGTTTTGCGCTGCTTCTAACATTTTATGAAATGAACTGGTTGATTCTTGCTGGCTAAAGTTTAAATCATAATTATCTTTATTAATAGTTTTCATGTTAAATAAAGCAGCTAATTGAATGTACGCAAAATCTGGATTTTCTTTTCTTGAAATTAAATCTTCATTATTTAAATTTACAAGATTAATTACAGCAGGTTTAAATACATCACCATCCGATGCATGTTTACCACTCATAAATTTCCGCATATCCGAAGTAACAGGCAAATCCGTATAGTTAGATCCTAAAGGCCCTAAACTTGTATTAGTGTTCTTATTGTACCAGGTTGCAGTAACAAAACTTCGAGTATCATTCATTCTAATTCCTCTATATTTATCTTTAAAAGATGTCGAACTTTTATTACGTGCTACTTTTAATGATTTAATGTCCCCGTTTTCATGAACCATGACATAAGGATATTGTTTTAAGTTTGCTGATGTGCTTACACTACAAAATACACATTTAAGAGATTTGTTATCTCTAACCAGTGTTTCTATATCCCAATATTCATGAACATTCTTGCATTTCTCACAATAAAAAACCAATGGAAACAATTCATATTCAACAGATTGAATCTCAGAAAAGTAATAATTAGTAGGATCTTTAGGAAATAAGTGGACATTTAAATCTCTATTCCTAGTCCATTGAAAGACATACCGATATACCTCTTCGCGGAGTCTTGATATATCATAGGTAATTTTCTCAGGAACAATATTAGTTACTTTGAAGTATCGACCATCTTTATAAAATACGGCACCAGGAAGATATTTAAACATAACTTGGCTTCTTCCTCGGACAAAATCGTCAACCATTATATATCGCCTCCATACTTAGAAGAATAGTTATTTAGATGTAAAACAAGGCTTGTATTCCTTCCTGAACGAATGGGGAGTCCTTCTTCGATTTCTCTAAAGCTGTTCATAGGATTTAAAATTTCTTTACTTTTTAATTTGGCGTTTCTAGGTTGAGAGCGAAGGAAATCTAGCTTTTCTTCTAATAACTTTGAAACAATTTTTTTCGTTTTTTCTTTAGTAGCTATGGGGAAGAAATCTGAGTTGCATCCGTATATGTTAAGTATCTGTTCTAATAATTGTTCGTAAACATCTATACCTTCTGAAGCTCTTTTCAATACATAATCATCGACTTTTCCACACGTATCTAGTGGTTTTTTATTCATATATGAATGAATACCTAATAATAAACTAGATAAGATACTCGAAAGTGATTTTTCTATAGCCTTGATAGCCATACGGTTAATAGGTACTGGATCAACTAATTGATCCAAAAATTTATGGTTTTCTTTGAAAAATTGATATTGTGAACGTTCTTTGAGATTGGTCGATTTGAAGCATACAAACACTAAACCAATATTTGAACGCGCTGATCGGCTAGATGCTTGAATATATTCAGCTTGTTTAGAGGGCATTCCAGCCATGAAAAAGTTATTAATTCTATCTAAATCTACTCCATGACTAATTAAACTTGTAGCACTTAGAACATTAAGTTTGTTCACTGAGTCGCCTTTTTTTTCTGTTTCAATTCGATCAAGAACCTTAACAATTTTATCCATGTTATCTTCTCCAGTTAAGAATTCGAGTGATAATGGAATATCATAGTTTTCCCCTAATCGCCTATTTATATCCGACCCCATAGTTTTAGTATTTACATAAATTGTAGATAGATCGTATAGACCAATAAATTCATGGAAATCAGATATATTTATTAGGCCTATTTCTGAGATATATTTGTGAGGATCATTATACATATTTATAATTTCATTTTGATAAATATAAACAGCTCTTGAAATTACCTCATCTATATTTTTAGAATGCGGTAATATGCCAATGTAAAGTCTTCTAGGTTTTTCGGGTTTAGAGGTGGCATAGAATGACTCTCCCGGTTTGTACCCCATGGAAGGATACTTTCTGGGTTTTCTTAAATACAAGTGTTTAATGTGTTTTTCGTAGGATTCAATTGTAGCTGTAGCTGCTATTATCTTCGGAAGAAAATATTTTTGCTTACCATATGTAATAGCCAGCTCATTTAAATATCCTTCGTTATGAGAAGATAAGGAACCTAATTCATCTTTTAAAAGATGAAGTTCGTCTTGTATAAATAGGGAAGGTATTGGATCATAAAAATCAGCTTTTACTTTGGCGATTTCGCTTTCCCTATAAACGGCTTTATTAGTACACGATTGCCACTCGTCATATGCACCAACTATACAGGTATCAGAAAAGTAACCGTGATTTTGACAACGTCCTTGAACTTGACCAAATAATTGTGAAAACTCTCTATTTCTTCCTGAAATAGCAGTTTTATCAACAGTTCCACATATTACGCTTGGTATAAAACGATAGACTTCTGAATCAGTAATATATAACGGTATCTGGCCATCAAGTTCGGTGACTACAAAACACTTTTCGTTAATACATTTGTGAACATATCTCCAACTATTCTCATTAAATGAAAATTCGATATCGGAATTACAATTAGGACACTTGTGGATAAGCATTTTATTCATCTTTGATGTATTATTTTTCATTGCTTCATTTTTAGTTTTCTTACTTACTGCATTGTCAGTGTTTCCGCTGCCAGCGAAGAAGCCAAGAGAAAAAGGAACCCCAAGATTATTTAATTCGGAACTACTTCTACGGTACCTTTCAGCAATAATTAAAATCTTAGCTAAACGATCCAACTGATTCTTAGACAACATTCTTAGAGGGAAACGGAGCCATGAAGTCACACCACGTAGTTTTCCTCTTAATCTGTCATAGAATAACGCCGTCAAAATCGCTCCTAAATATGCCTCTGTTTTACCACCTCCGGTAGGAAACCATAATACATCTGCAAATTGGGTTGAGGCAATTATTTCATTTTTTCTAGTTTCAGAATCTGACATTTCACGACAATAAAATGAAGGGAACATTCGAACGATGAAGATAATTTGAAATAGCCGCCAACCTTCGTATTTGCCTTTACTCGAGTCAATAAACACCTTATTCATAAAATTAAATGCTTTCAATAATTTAGAATCTTTACTCAAAGAATAGATTCCCAGCTCAAAACTATGAATTTCCGCTTCAAATTCCTTAAGAAGTACACCGCATTGTTTAATATCTTCTTCTGTTTCAAGGGTGAAATCTAAATCTCCTTTATTTTGAATAAATAATTGCCATTCGAAGGCATATCTTTGCATTTTATTTAAAGTCTCATTCAATTTCTTTAGAGTTTCGATGGGAGTTAGTAAATCTTCAAACTTAACAGTCAAATCTTCTCTAGTCCTATAAAGTTTTTGAAAAAAGTCAGGGATGAACTCACTAGAAATAATAATTGAATTAGATTCTATATTTGTAGTTGCTGTACAGTTCTGTCCTTTAGCCATATAAGCATTATCTAATAGATAGTTTTTTCTTACACCGTCAAATTCAAATGGAACATGCAAAGACTGTGGAACTTGAACTTTTAATGAGCAATCATATAACTCCAAAGGATGAAAAGTTTTGTTTTCTATCGTACTAGAAGTAGTATTAGTTAACGTAATCAACAATTTGGTGCAATAAGGAAACTTTATATATTCAAGGCTATTAGTATTTAACTCAAAATTAAAATTTGGTACTATTAATTCTTCAGAAGTAATCTGATTAATAAAATCTTTATACTCCTGGGCATTCGAAAAAATTTTCGGTAAATCAATCCCTCCTACTTTATTAAAATACTCATTTTTAGGGTTAAGTAGTTCTTTATCTTGCTTCAGACCATTTAGAAATAAATTAAAGTCTTCTTGTATTTTTTGTAACGACGCATTATCAAATGTTAGTGAATTCTCGGTTTTTATAATTTTTAAATTCGTAAAATTAAAAGTAAATTTTTTATACTTTTCAACAAGTGTTAAACCTTTTGAATTAGTATTACTTTTTTCGTCGAGAGTATCTGAATTTAGATACTCCAAAGATTCTTGAACATCTTCAAATGAAGGGATTATTCTAACAAAAACTGAAAATGAACCGTCCAAACTAATTGCTTTAAACTCTTGATTAGTATTCACTAAAAACTCTAAACCGAAATTTATATTCTTAGAAATACTAGTGAATTTTATATCAGGATCCATGTCATTTTCATCGAGTTTATCATCAATATCTCTAAAAATACTATTAGGAAAAACTACACCACCATATATTTGGGTGAGTGGCTTTACCCCAGTTAAATATTCTATAGAGGAACCTAATAGATTGTCTTTTAATTTACTGTGCATATAATTAACAAATTTAAGCTGATTCTGTTCCTTTATATCCATATAAGTTAATCCTCCTCATGACTGTAAAGTTCATAAACTCTCTTAATAACTTCTAAATTTAAATTACGATATAAAAGTTCATTTGGAATTGAAATAACATTGTTATTAGCTATACTAGTAATTCTTGAAATCTTAATTATGGAAGCTATATCTTCAGTAGGGATGACTATGTCTGCTCTAATTGTTACCCACTCAGATATTTCTTTATAATTAAGCATGTCACTTGAATAGGTAGTTATCATTGAAGAAATTGCACGTCCTAATTGTATTCTAATGCTTTTAAGTTCAGAAAAAGAGCTCATAACTATGCGTAGACTTTCTAATAATTCAGGTTGATTGGATATTTTTATTAAAGCTATTAAATTTTTTTCGTCTCGGACAATATTAATTCCATTAAACCAGTTAGAAATAGTTTGATATCCTTTAATAGAGCCTCCATTTTCGTTTATTGCATTTTTAATTTTTTTATAAACATGAGTTTTATAACGCTGGCCAGAATAATATGATTTCCACACAGAATCAAGAATTTCATTCCATATTCTAATTCCTTGTTCTATCCATTTCATAATATTCGTTTTGGCAGCCAAACTTAGAATCGTATTAAATAAATCTTTCCGTCGATCTTGATTAACTTGTATCCATAAATCATTTTCACTAATTTTCTGTAAAGGCAATATATCTATTTTATTTGAAGCGACGCGATGAACTTTCAAATAATCTTCGCAAGGAACAAATATCTTTTCAAGATTACCGTCGATATCTTCTAACTCAATCAAGAGAGCATTTATCATAGTTTCTAATGTATTACTAGTTTTTATTTTTTCAACATCTCTGACGTCAAGTTCAAAATTCGTGTTAGATTTAAGTAATTCTAAGAGTTTTATATCATCAAACATATTAAAACTTAGTTCAGATATATTTTGGACGTTATTATTGTCAAAGTCATGAAAAATATAATCTTTTTCTATATGAATTTTGGGGGTTTTTAAATAGTCTTTAGAAATTGAATTGGAATTAGATATTATGTCTTTTATAGTGTTTGAAAAATGATTGAATTCTTTCTTATTACTGTATACATTTTCAATTTGCTTATAAAATCTTGTTGTATCACTAAATAAACTAATACAGATTACCATGGCATTAGAAAAGTTAAATCCAGATAGGTATCTATATGGAAATGGGGTAGTTACAACGTAAAAAGCGTAATCAAAAGTATCACCATTAATTTGCATTTGGTTAAATTCTTTAAAAGTTACAACATCGATATTTTTAGATAATTGTTGTTTAAGAAGACCCTTCTCAAACAAGTCAAAAACAATATAAAGTGTTCTGGCTTCACTGAATTTTGGCTTCTGGAGATTAATAAGCATTCCTCTAAGAGATTGATTTTGATCATATAGGTAACTGTATAGTTCTTCAAAGGAAGAATATAAATGGTGTCCTAAGTTAATTTCAATACTTGATTCTTCAGGACCATTTGAATATATTAACTTACTTTTATTAAAAAGATCTTTAATATTAAATTCACGACACTCTCTTTTGAAAGTTTCGTATTCTTTTAATGGAAGTATTGTATTAAGCATAAGCATTACTAAGGTGTCTATTCTTTGATATTTTAAAGGTAATTCACCATTTGATTTTTTACAAAGTTCTAAATCTTTTTTAAAACGATCTATTAGGTTAATTAGAGAAGTATCTATTTTTTTGTACTCGATTATATTGAATGAAAGATTTATAAAGTCGAAAGCTTTTAATGAGCTTGTTAATCCCCAAGATTTATTATTAATTTTTTCGTAGTTTAAGGGTATAATCTTTTTTAAAAATTGAAGTGAAGATTGGTTAATAGAGATTTTATTATTTTTATTTATAGTTAAATAGTTTAAATTTAAGTCATTAGCAGGCAATAAAATAATAACTACATCTGAAATTTCATTAGCCCATTTTATTAATTGACTTGCTCTTTTCCGATGGTAAAGGGGAATTAAATCTATAACTATAAATTTTGGCCGCTTCTCTTTAAAATCTTCTAAATCTTTTAATTCTTTTCTATGTGCACGATAAAAACATAGCCAAGGTAAAGTGCCATCATCTTGATTCTTATTTTTATTGTTGTTATTAAAATTAAAAAATTTAAATTCTTTTGCTTTTATAATATAAGTAGGGAAATAATCGCGTAGATAAACGTCGCGCAAAGTTGTATTCCACACATGTTGTAAGAGATCTATGTTATGTGAGACTAATAAAATCCCTTCGTTTTTTTTGAAATTAATAGGAGTGGAAGTTTCGCTAGACAAACGATTAGCTAAATCATTAAACAAAATCTGATAGGTAATTAATATTGAGAAAGCATTTGAGGATTGAGGAACTGTTATATATAATTCTTTATCATCCTCAGATTTAAGAATATTTTTAGTGGCTATAAGTACATAATTTAATATAAATGAATCCAAGTTATTAACTTGTAACTTATTTGAAAGCTGTATGCTATTTTCATATGATGAAAATTCTTTAAAGTTGAATTGGGGACTTTCTATAATTCCTCTTCCAAAGTCTGTAATAGTTTGGAGCTCATAAGGCGGAATTATATCAATTTTTGATGGTGAAATAAAATTTTTAATATTTGGTTTAATAATCTCCAATCCATTCCCTCCTTCCATTAGGAATATTATACTGCATTTTTTGGTAATTGTTATCAAAACCTTTTTTTGTGAAATTTAGCAATAAGTTCAAAGAATAAAAGGAACGATGAAAGCGTAAGCCGAAATGTCAGAAAGGGAAGGGCTGTTTTCGGCGATACTAATTATGGCCGGTTCAGGACCTATAGATTGCGGGGCAACTCGCTAAGGATTCCCGGCGAGAATAATAGTCTGAAGATGTTTGCAGAAGAGTTGGAGGAGAAACGGTCTTAACAGTATCTTCTCCGATAAGGGAAGAGTAGAGATGGAACAGGCGTTTGGCGATAGTAAAGCAGATTTGCGTTTGATGAGTATTTCAATAATCCAACTACTTAGTTGGAGCATTTGAAATCGGATAACAAATTCACAGAAGTCGGTATCATCGAGTATGGCGAAGGCTCGCTGATCAGTATAGGGGTAGCGAAACGGGCTTCTGTCGATTAGTTAATATTAGTTGCGGAAGCTGGACGCCTGCTTGATGAAGTGCTGATGGATCAGTTAGCAGATCTGCTGCCGTCAAGTTGAAATAAGGCAAGCAGGTGGCAATAGTCAGCCCACAATTGCGAAGTGATTTCTGTTCATCGGTCCAGTCGAATCTAGAAAGTCATGCCTCTGTGTCAAAAATATTGCAGTTTATTCCCATTAAATGAATGGCAAAAAGCAATGTATAAAATCTGCAATAGTTTTAGGAGTAGGAATTTGCATTTTTATTAAGAGTTGTAAAAGCTCATAATAGTTTATGACACAGGAACAACCTGGGAACTGCTGGTAATCTAACACCTTCTTTCACTCATCCTCTTTTCACTCGCTATAAAATCAATTGCCAAGCATGAAATAGCAGTTTCTTAATCCCTAATTCTTTTCTAACCACAAACATAAAATCCTCATACGCTTGAAAATTTGATAAAACTTGGTGATGAGCGAATCGAAGGACATGTTTAAAGAGGGCTGGCTCCGGTTCGAACGCCCACCAGCTCCAGGAATATCATTTTCACGGACAGCAACCGTAGGAAGGAAGCCAAATGAAAGACTTTGTCAAGAAGTGCAATCCGCATCTTTTCAAACTGCTGAAACAAGGCAAGAAGCCGGGTGCTTTTCCAAGGCATCTTAGTCTGCAGGATGGAAATAAGGATGCGACGAAGCTGATTTATTGGTTGATTTATGGGATTCCGGAAGTTGATGGGTTTTTAGGATGAAGGAGCGATAAGGCAAAATCGCCTTCCAGGGAAAGGAACAATTCTAAACGATTTTGACTATAAACTACAATTGCATATAAAAGATACTCTATCCTTTGAATATATGGTTCTGAGGGATAGAGTTTTATTAATTGTGCAGAAATTGGAGTTGTCAGGAGATGTGCCCCTCCTAGAGAGGTGTTTACACGAATTTAGTAAATTCATTAAAAGTAAGATTATTATTTACTTTCAAACAATTATGATAACATTATTTTCAAATGGATTTCGTACTTTTAATGATGATATAGAATGTCTTAACCAATTTTTGATACTGGGTTTTAAGGGCTGCACTTTAATAGATATTCAGTTATATATATTAGAGAAAGGGAGGAAAAACGATGACGAAGGTTTCGCGGTCAAGATTTTCATTCTTTTCAATGCTGATCTTTATATTGGCTTTGGCAGCGTGTAACAGTGAGGAGACTTCAAACGAAGAATCAACTGAAAACTCGGATGTTGCAAAAGAAGAAAATGCTGATGATTCAGTCGAAGAATCAACGGATGACTCGGATACTGCAACAGAAGAAAGCGCAGATGGAGAACCAGCAGAAACTGAACCGAAAGTTACTGAGTTTGAACCAGCATTTCCCGGGCAAACAAGAGCACCAGCAGTAGTGACTGAAACAGAAGTTGATGTGGAAGTTATTGTTGACGGTCTTGGCGTGTCTTGGGGGATGGAAGAGTTTGAACCGAACCGCTTGCTTGTGACGCAAAGAGATGAAGCAGAACTTCTTATTGTGAACCTTGAAGATGGATCTGTTTCAGAACCAATCGAAGGGACTCCAGAAGTAGCTAACGGAGGTCAGGGCGGTTTACTTGATGTAACGATCGCACCTGATTTTGACGATTCAAGATTGGTATTTCTGACGTTTTCTCAAGATGTCGAAGGTGGTACTGTAACGGCTCTCGGTAAAGGTGTTTTATCAGAAGATGAAGCCTCACTTGAAGATTTTGAAGTGATTTTCCAAGCGGAACCGGCATATGACGGGGACTTGCACTATGGTGGACGGATTATCTTTGATGAAGAAGGAAACCTGTTCTTAACAACGGGTGAACGTTCAGATGTTGAAAGCCGCGATCGTGCACAAGACTTGGATGCTTACTTAGGTAAAGTCATTCACATTACACAAGACGGTGAAGCAGTGGATACGAATCCATTTATCGAAGATGAAGACGCACTGGATGGCATTTACAGCTATGGTCACCGTAATATTCAAGGTGTGGACTTCCACCCTGAAACAGGAGACTTATGGATTGTCGAGTTCGGTCCACAAGCCGGGGATGAACTGAATATTGTTGAACCAGGCAATAACTATGGATGGCCGATTGTTTCTTATGGCATCGAGTATACCGGTGAATTGATCAATGATGGTATTTCAGAACACGAGGCGCAGGGCTTTATTGAACCAAGGTATTATTGGGATCCAACAAGTGCACCAAGCGGCAGTTCATTTTATGATAACGACGCAATTCCTGAATGGGAGAACAACTTGTTCATCGGTGGCTTAGTGTCGAGCTATATTGCACGTGTCGTTATTGAAGATGACACCATCGTTGGAGAAGAACGTCTACTGACTGACGAAGGCGAACGTTTCCGCGATATTCTTGTAACGGAGGATGGCGCGCTTATTGCAGCCACTGATGGCGGTAAGATTTATAAGATTTCTGCAGCAGGTGAATAAAAAACGCTTCTGTATCAAAAGTGTTAAGTTTACTAACTAGAAATATATATGAAGAAATTGCCGTATCCGATAACCGCAATGGTTAATGGATACGGCTTTCATATTTTTTCAGTAAAATTTATTGTTCATGAATGTTTCGACACAGTGACGATCTGAGAACAGCTGGAAAGGTAATCTTCCTGCTGCGTCTTTTTTCTTTGGGATTGTTTATATAAAACAGCTTGACATTAATTACCTTTGTCAGAAAAATGTTACAATGAATTAAGATGGTAAATAGGACCAATTAAAACTAAAGGAGAGAGGCATATGCTCGATATTTCTGCACAAAAATCAATTGATAATTTAAAGAAGATTCTCACCGATGAAGACATGACCTTTAATGAACAGACAACGAAGCACTTTCTTATTCTTCCTTTCCTCACTTCACTCGGATATGACATAACAGATCCGAATGTCTTGAAGCATGAGTTCAAGCCGGCCAACCTACGGGGGAACAACGACAAAGTGGATTATGCGTTGGATTTAGGTGACTTCAAAATCATCATTGAGGCCAAGCCTTTAAACACCAATATAAAAAGACATTACCATCAGCTGCAGAAATACTATAATTCCACACCGGAAGTACAACTAGGAATCATTACAGACGGACGAAATTATCACTTTTTTACGGACTTCTACTATGAAAACCTAATGGATATCGAACCCTTTTACTCCTTAGATGTTTTAAATCTCACAGATTATGATTTTTACTTCTTGAATTTACTCAGTTACACGAAAATATCAGCAACCAGCATTCGAGAAGCCACGGAGGAAATTATCTTCCGGGATAAACTGCTCACCTCATTTAAGAAAACACTTGAAGAACTTCCGCCTGAGTTCATCAAATTGGTTGTCAAAGACTTTTACCCACATGCTGTTACAAAGAAAGTGATTGAAAAAGCGACGGCAATTGCCAAGCAGGTAGGAGCGAACAGATTGGATTTGAGCATTATCGATGAGTCCATCATTATGTCGAATGAGCGAGTAGAACAATTGGATAGCCCAGCTCCTGTGCCGGCTGAAGAAGCAGCACCTGAAACACTAGCCGATTCGGAAGTGAAAGAAGATACGCCTGCTGAGAAAGAACCGGAAGTGTCAGCCCCTCAATCAGAAGAACCAGAGACCAAATTGGTGGAAATTGAAACGACACCTACCTTAACCAAGAAGCACTCATTACGAAAAGGTGAGCGCGTCTCCTTAGCTATGGAGGACACTCCGCTAACGAAACTCAAAGTCGGACTAGGCTGGGATGTCAGCGGCCAGCAAGGAACAGAGTTCGATCTTGACGTTCATGTATTCCTTTTGAATAAAAATCAAAAAGTGCCAAAGGAAGAATTTTTTATATTCTACAACAACCCTCAATCGCCAGATGGCAGCACGAATTTATTGAAGGATAGTCGTAATGAAGAAAACAATACTGAAACGGTCTTCGTGGAACTGGATAAAGTATCAAGCGAAGTAGAAAAAATTGTGTTTATTGTAACTATCTACGATGCTTTAAATCGAGAGCAGAATTTCAGCATGGTGAACAATGCCTTTATCCGGATGACGAATGCAGAAACCGGGGAGGAAATGTTCCAGTTTGATTTGGCCAATGGTGGTGGTCCGGAGACTTGTCTGATAGTTGGGGAAATCTACCGTTACAACGAAGATTGGAAGTTCACTGCAGTCGGAAACGGTTATCAGTCTAATATTCAGCAATTATGCACCAACTTTGGAGTTCAATTAGCATGAAATTCAGGAAGAAGTCATGGGGCTGGTCAGCGGATTTATTGATGATTATGGTCTGAATAGAGAAGTGATTGAAGGTATTGCGTTTGCGTTTCTGAAGGAGTTGTCTGTGAAGGCTCGCAAACCGGAAGGATTCTACAGCCCGGCTCTTGCAGTCGGGTTTTTTAGTAGCTATTTTTATTGATTATCGGCATGATGAAAGAAAAAGGGAGGCTGGATCATGGGCAAACGGGTTTTGATCGTTGGAGCGGGAATCGGCGGATTGACGGTGGGTTCGCTGCTCGCGAAGCATGGCATGGAGGTGACGCTGCTCGAAGCATCGGCGGAACTGGGCGGATGCGCGAGCAAGTTCAAGCGTAAAAAGCTGCTGTTTCCGGTCGGCGCCACGCTTGGCATGGGGCTGGAGGCGGGCGGCATCCATGAGCGGGTGTTCCGTTTCCTGGACAAGCCAATGCCGCTCGAACCGCTCGACCAAGTGATGGAAATGGTGCATCCCCATGCAACATTTGTATTTTTGAAAGACCGCAAACAGCACGTCGATCGCATTGTACAGGAATTCCCGAAATACGAACACAATATTCGCGCGTTCTATAAAGAAATCTACCAGACGGCTTCAACTGTTCGGACGCTGATGGGGCCGCTTCCTGCTCTGCCGCCTGCAACTCTAAAGGAATGGGCGTTTCTGTCCGCCTCCATCCGCCCTCGCCATGCGCGGCTTCTGCCATTTGCCAATCAAACTCTGGAGCAGCGCCTGCATAAGCATGGACTGGGTCATTTGGCCGCTTTTCGCCACATGCTGGACGGCTTGCTGATCGACAGCATGCAAACCGGCAGCGAAGACGTCTCGTATCTGCTTGCAGCAGTGGCTCTCGATATCTACCATGAAGGCGCCTATTACGTGCCGGGCGGACTTTACCGTCTGGCGGAAGAGATGGCGGAAAGCATCAAGGAGCACGGCGGCACCATAAAAAAGCCGCGCACCGTCCAGAAACTCGAACGGCACGGCGGCGTGTGGCAAGCGTGGGATCATCGCGGCAATGTATATGAAGCGGAAGATGTGGTGCTCAACGTCCCGGTCCACCAGTTGCCGAAAATCCTGGCGCCGGATAACTTAAACCGAATGAAAAAACCGCTGCGCGAAGCGACCGTAAAACCGATGTGGACGACGCTGACGCTGTATATTGCGGTGGATTCGACGAAGCTCGGCGAACCGCTGCCGCCGTTCCGCCAAATTTCCACCGGCGAACGTATGTCGGAAGGGGGCCACTTTTTCATGTCAGCCTCACTTCTGGATGACCGGCTGCGCGCTCCGGAAGGCATGCAGACGATAACGATTTCCACTCATTCCGAAGCGCAGCATTGGAATACGAAAGAAAAATACGACGCCACCCGCAGCAGGCTGACCGAACGGATGCTGGAAGCTATTGAAGCAGTGATTCCCGGTTTCCGAGATGCGATCGTCCACATGGAAACCGGCGCGCCGAAAGGCTGGGAACGTTTCACCGGACGGCCGAACGGCTTTGTCGGCGGATTTCCACAAACATTGGATGCCTCCCTCTTCAATTCCGTTTCCCACCACTCCGGGCTGCCGGATCTCTACATCTGCGGAGATCATGTGTTTCCGGGCGGCGGCACAATTGGCGCTGCGACCAGCGGCATCCATGCCGCGCGGTCGATTGCTGGACGCCGGCTGATTTAATTTGGTTGCTGCGGATTTTAGCTTGTACAATATAATTCAAATCATTTTAAAGAAAAGCAAAAGGCTTTCTCCTTAGAATCAAAAGATGCTGAAGAGAAAGCCTTTTAACATTAGGAATGTACGTTAGCTGCAAGTATGATTTCTTGAGTCGTTTTTAAAAATGCATCCACATCTTCTTTCGAATGGCAATGAATCGGTGACACTCTTACGATTTCTTTAAGCTCGACCGCTTCCAAAATTCTTTTGGAGTAATGGCTGCTGGATTCTCGGGCGTAAACAAGAATATTGTGTTCGCCGTACTTCTGGACGGCCTCGGCACAGGACATGTTTTCGAAAGTCAGCGCTAAGATCAGATCTTGGTTGATTCCATTTGCTTCTTCGAAATGGATGGTGACTGCAGGCATGTCTTTGATGCCCATCGCATCCGCAGAGCCATGAAGAAAACGATGGAGGATCGCTTGTTCTTGCAAGTGAATACGTTTCATCCCTTCGACGATTAAAGTTCGGCGATCTGTTGATTCAGTGTAGTAGCTGCCGATGTGGCAAATGTAATGGATGATTTCGGTAAATCCAGCGAAATGAGCAGGCGTCGGGCTGCCGACATTCCAATTATCCGCATCGGTTGCGAGCAAGCGATGGTGCGGCAGGGAAGCGATGCGATCTGAAAGGTAGGCATAACCGACTCCGCGGTTGCCGAACATTTTATATGGCGCTATGTTCAACGCATCAATTTTCCAATCATCGACGTCGATCACGCCATGAGGTGCCCCTTGAACTGCATCTACGACAATGGCCGTGTCGGGATTTTTTTCTTTGATTGCTTTTGCGTATTTTTTAATATCATGCATCGCTCCCGTAATGTTTGAAGTTAGAATAACCGATACTAACACCGTCTTTTCGTCAATCAACTCAAGGATATTTAAAAGCGGTATGCTTCCGGAAGCCGGGTCCGCTGCTGCGACGCGCAGTTCATGATTATACTGTTCTGAAGCAAATTGGCAGGCATCGAAGGATGATGGGTGTTCAATTGCTGTCGTGACAATATTTCCGCCGGATTTTGAAGCAGCGACTGCAGTGATGATTTCAAACATGATTTTCGAAGCAGTAAGCGATGAAGCGATCGCCCCGTCTTTAGCATTCAGGAACAAGCGGATGTCTTCCGTTCCTTGTGCAATGACGTTGCGAATATCTAAAGCCACGTCATGATTGCGTTCTGGGCAATCTGGAAATGCTGAGTACTTGGCTTGAGCATCAACTGCCGCCTTTAAACGCAAGGAGCCGCCTGCGTTTTCAAAAAAAATACGGTCATTGCCATATACATCTTGCTTCAAAAAATAAAAGCGATCGTTTAACTGATCCTGGAGCTCCTGCGGGAAAAATTCTGTATTGCGTTCTGACATACGACACACGACCTTTCAATGCTTTTCTTAGAATACTTCTTCACTTGATGTATCGATTTTTGGATTGTTGGTAGAATTAAAAACAGCTTCATTTAAATCAGCATTTTTCTTAGCGACAACGGTAGTTCCAGTCAAATCTCCTGCAATATTAAGAGTGGTATGCCCCATATCGATGACCGGCCAAATCGCTGCTAGGATCGGGATGATCAATAACGGCATTCCTAGCGCTTCAAGAAGCACGATCGACATGACAATACCTGCACCACGTACACCTGCAGCCCCAATGGATAAAACAAGGCCCAATAAAACAAATTGCAGAATCATGCCAATCGTGATCGGGATGTTGTACAAATTGGCTGCAAACACTGAAATAACTCCAATGGCTACTGCAAAGCCGTCCATGTTGGCAGTGGCTCCAAAAGGAATAGTAAAGCCGGACGTTTTTTGGCTGATTCCTAAATTATTTTTAGACACCTGCATCGAGACCGGAATGGTCGCGGTACTCGTTGAGGTAGTAAAAGCAAAAAGCATGGATGGATAGATGTTTTTATAAAACTGAACTGGATTTAAGCCTGTTGTGACTTTAAGGATAATCGGATAAACGATTAAAAGAACCAAAATCAATGCGATGTAATCCGCTATAACAAATTTAATAACAGCAGAAAGCATTTCCGATCCGAACGTTCCAACCAAGCTCGCAAGCAGGGCAAATATGCCGTATGGAGCAAGCAAGATTACGTAACTTGTCAGCTTGAGCATGATGTTAGCGCTCTCATTTACAAACTTTGTAACGGTCGGGACGCTGTTCTCTCCCAAAGTAATCATGACCAATCCAATGAAAACGGTGAAAAGGATAATTGGCAGCATGTCCATATTTGCGAGGGACTGGAAGATATTCGTCGGAATCCACGTCATGAAATGCTCGACAAAACTGAATTCTGCCGCTTCTACAGTTTCCCCGTGGTCCAGTAAAGATTGAAGCCCTTTTCCTGGTTGTAAAATAAGTGCCACGATGACTCCGAATGATGTAGCGATGAAACTTGTAAGAACTAAATACAGCAAAAATCCTCCCCCGATTTTTCCGACTGATTTAGCATCTTTCATTTTCAAAATTCCCGCAAGAACTGAAGTTACGACAAGCGGGATGATCAACATTTTCAAAAGGTTGATAAACAACGTTCCAACGGGTTCTAAGTACTTTGCGTTTTCCCCTAATAAAAACCCGACGATGATACCGATTACTCCTCCGATTGCGATTTGCGTATATAACGGCAAATTCAACCACCATTTCATAAAGCTTCCCCCTTTGTAAGAAAATTAAGAAATAACTTTCTGTTTTAAGTATAGGAGTTCAAACAAATAGTGTAAAATTAAATTTATTGGTATTAAATATAAGGAAAACAGATATATGAGGTGGGAAGCATGAATTACAGCCAAATTGAATCGTTTCTCGCGATTATTAGGTTGGGCAGTTTATCGAAAGCGGCCGAGCATTTGTATGTATCGCAATCAACCATCAGCCAACGGCTTCATTCGATCGAGAAAGAATACAATGTGACGTTATTGAACCGGGAAAAAGGCGTCAAAAGCGTGACTTTGACAAACGAAGGAGAACGCTTTTACCAAATTGCCGAGAGGTTTGAGACTCTGTATTCAGAAACGAAGAATTTAAAGTCCGGCAGCGCAGAAGCGACTATTAGCATCGGTGCAGTAGACAGTGTCCACAACTATGTATTAAGAGATATCTATTCAGCAATCGTCCATCGGCTGCCCGATACTCGGTTGGCTATTCATACGCATCAATCCAATGAGATTTACTATTTGATCGACCAGCGAAACATCGACATCGGATTTTCCCTGCAGGACCGAGTTTTGAAAAACGTCAAAGTTCAAAAGCTGTTCGAGGAACAGATGGTATTAATCCAGAAAAAGAATCCAGGGCTAACCCAATATGAAATGGACAATAGTTCGTTGAACCCGAAGCAACAACTATTTATCAATTGGGGGATGAACTATCAAATCTGGCATGAAAAACATTGGGGACCGACGAGCAATACCTTTATCCAAATAGATACGGCAAAAATGCTCGGAGACTTTTTGGAAGAGGAAGGGATGTGGGCAATCGTTCCCGTTTCAATTGCAAGGGATTTTCACGCGAAAGGTTTGGTGGATGTATTTCTCTTAACGGATCCCCCGCCCAGCCGCTCCTGCTTCCAGGTTGAGAAGGAAGGGGGCAATAGCCAAGTGAAAGAGGTCAGTAAATTAATCCTTGGTTTAAAGGCTGAAATTGAGGAGGTAGTTAGACCGTGGAGAAGGTGACGGCGCTTATCACTATTAGTTTCCTACTTCAATCTACTCCATGTGAAAGAACTTTATCTATTTCTCTATAAATTTCCTAACGTTTTAATTAGCTCTGTTTTTCTATAAATCATTTATATAACTTCACTCTGGTAGATTACATATTAAAGTCTGAATAATTTGAGTTCACACCTCCTTAAGAGTACTCTTGAACTATACTTGAGAGGAGTGAAAGTGAATGGAAAAAGCGATACCAGAAGTGACATTGAATGATGGAACGAAATTGCCGGTGACGGGGCTCGGTACATATGGACTTTGGGGCAATGCCGGAGCGAATGCGGTGAGCAGCGGAATCAACGCCGGTTATAGGCTGATCGATACGGCTTATAATTATGAGAACGAGGGAGCCGTCGGGGAAGGCATCAAGCGCAGCGGCATTTCGCGCGAAGAGTTGTGGATCACTTCGAAACTGCCAGGGCGTTATCATAATTACGAGAAGGCAATGGTTGCGATTCAGGAATCGCTGTACCGTTCGAATCTTGATTACTTCGATCTATACGTCATTCATTGGCCGCTTCCGAAACAGGATCTTTACGTAGAAGCGTGGCAAGCTTTGATTGATGCGCAGAAGTGGGGACTGGTCCGCTCGATCGGTGTCAGCAATTTCTTGCCGGCACATTTGGAGCGCATTATTCAGGAAACAGGGGTTACACCAAGCATTAATCAGGTGGAGCTGCATCCGTTCTTTAACCAGGAAGAACAGCGGCGCGTGCATGAACAGCTCGGGATTCAAACACAGTCCTGGAGCCCGATTGCAAGAGCAGCCGATATCATGTCGGAGGAAACGGTTCAAAAGATTGCCGAAACCCACCATAAAACGATTGCGCAAGTCGTACTGCGCTGGCAATACCAGATCGGTTCGGTTTCAATTCCGCGCTCCACTTCGCCAGAGCGGCAGCGGGAAAACATCAACATTTTTGATTTTGAGTTAAGCGAAGAGGAAATGAAGGCGATTGCTGGAATGACGCGGCCGGACGGCAGGTTGTTCGGGATGGATCCGGCGACGCATGAGGAGTTTTAAGACGATTTATTTTGGTTATGATAAGAACATAGAATGGAATGTATAAAGGAAGAAGCGCCCAAATTTTATTGGGCGCTTCTTTTTAATAAGTAGCTAATGTAAGTGATTTTCTTCCGGTTATGATAGGGAAATTAAATCGACGTTGTTACTTACTATATGAAATCAATTATTGAAGAAATTAATTACTTCTGTTTTTGTACTTACTATCTTTTCTTCTTTTACACCTAGCTTTTTTGCTAACTTTAAGCTGTTATTTGCTAACTCTCTATTTGAAAAATTGGTGTTGTATGCATTTCTAGTTAATAAATGAAGCTCTTCATATTCAAGATATATTTTCTTGAGTACTTCTTGAATTTCTTCATCTAATAATTGTATTGCTAAATAATATTCATTTCTTATTTCAGTAGCACTTACTCTTGAGTCGTATACTAATAAATTCATCATTTCTTTTAACTTTGCTAGAATTTCTGCATAATGATCAATTGCATATACCACAGTTACCGAAACTATGCCTGTCAGTATCCCGCCCAAGACTCCTCCAATTAAATGAGCAAAGGGAGCAAAGGGGGTTGTTAGTAAATACGTGACAAAAGATTCTGTGAGAATGACTCCAACTGTTGTTACAACTGAGGCTGAGATAATCTTTGAAGCTTCCAAAAGTGCTTCTTTTTTAGTCATGTCTTTAGGCGGGTTAATTAAAATTTTCACTGCTTTTAATAATCCATACATACCTTCGTTTAAGATGCGCACTAAATTTTTTGCTGTGGTTGCAAAAGTATTTATAAAGACGGTAATTAAATTTCCAATGAAGCCACTAATAAAACCATCAGAGAAGGAAACTAAGAATTCTTTTTATTTTGAAATCATGTGTATAGATACATTTTTACATGCTTGCTTAAATTCACTGGTTTTTTCTTCTATCGTATGAAGTGTTTTGTATTTTTTGAAATAGGTTTTCATCTCAATCATTAGGGCATTTTGAAATTCGTATATAACTAAACCGATTGCCTGTTTTTGGCCCATTGTGAAACCTTGATTAAGGCCAGTCTTAGTAATATTCCTAACATAGTAATTTGCTTTCTCTTTCTTAATTTTACCGTCAATGTGTTGTCGAGCTTCTTTGTACTGAGTCTCAACTTTCTCTTGATCGAGATCATAATATTCTTTGTTAGTCATAGTGGAATCTTTTTTACTATCTTTATTCATCCAATTGATTAAATCATGTTCGCCTTTTGACTGGTTTAAGCTCCCATCTGTCCAAGCAAGGTTTTTTTCATCTGTCGACATTTCACCTCGAGCTTGGTCAGACATATACAATCTGGCAGCATTATTTTGCTGAATCTCACTTGCGGAAACAATATGATCTCGATGAGTACGTCCATCTTTATTTAGTACTTTTCCGGTGTAATCGTCTGTTATTACTATGCTATTTTGAAAAGTTTTTTTACGGTTTTGTTTAAAACCCGACTCATAAAGATCTTTTCTTAGGTCTTGTGAATAATTTTGCATGAAACGCTGTTCATCCTGCGAATTTGCAAATACATATTTTTCAGCGTTATGAAGTGTAGTTACATTGCCGCCACGTTGGTATGCATCAAAGATAGGTCCAAGTTGAAATTGTTGAATGAGATTAATCAATACAATTTCTTTATATTGCTTAAGTAAATTATCTATATGAGAAGATGTTAATTTTCCGCTTTGAATATCTTTCAAATCATTCCCATACTTATCATCCAGATAATCTGTAAAATGCACTATTTCCTCACTCCTAACTTTCAGCCCCAATTGGCCGATTAATTAGCTCAGCTGCTGAAGTTGTATTATTGATTAACACCATTAACAATGACATAACCACATCATTATCTTGGAAATTTTTTATATCATTTTGATAAGTCTTGGTTAAGGCTTGAACTTTTTCAACTAACTGCTGCAACTCTGTATTTGTTTCACAAACTATAGTTGCTGAACTTTTAATTTCTTTTGAGGTTGCTTCTAAAATATTTGTGTGTTTATTAATTTCATATGCCTTAGAAAAAGCTTCTTCTGCTGCTTTTTTATTTTTGCTTCTGGCAAATAAGCTTGCTCCTGCTAAAGCTGTACCGCCTATTGCCCAACCTACAGGCCCAGCCAATGCCAAAAAAGCCGAGCCAGCGCCAATTCCTCCGCCTCCAGCTGCAAGAGCGCCTCCGCCTAACCAGGCAAGTGCAGCGTTTGTAGCGGCAGCCCCGCCTAAAGTCGAAATTGCTGTTCCCGTTGAAGCCGTGCCGAACGTCATAGCTAAGGACATTGCAGCAGTTGGTCCTAAGGCAGCCACACCAGCGCCGGCTGCCACACCTGCTGCACCTAATCCTGCAGATGTTTTAATATTTTTTTCGAACTCCTGCTCAATCTGATAGATAGCATTCTCGAATTTCTTAAATTCAATACGAATTTGTTCCACTTGCACTAAAAATTTTTCAGGTTTGTTTTTCATACTGTTTAAAAATTCCCATGCGTAATCTATAGCTTCTTTTAGACTTTCTTTTTTAACTTGAAGTTTTTCTGATTCTATTACTAAGCTTTCCATGCTCTTTTCGTGTTTTTTATATGCAGATTCATATTCTGCAATTGCATCTCTTTTCAACTGACCGTTGAATAATGACATAATATTCTCCTTGAATTTAAGTAATAATTACTAATCGATAACGAATAAATGGTTTTTTATACCTTAACTAATTCTAATATTATACAGCTTGTTGGAGGTTGTATATAAAATATTTAATTCTTTGGCATTCTGCTGCTCCATAGTAAATTCATAACCAGAAATCCGTTCATTCAACTATAGGGCGGATTTTTTTATATCCACTTGTGTAACCCTACCCAAAACAGGGAACCCTTCTAATTAGCAGGGAAACCCTGATCGAATTTTGGAGGAGGCTTTCAAAATGCCAGATAAAAGAGATGAAATCATTTTGCGGGGGCTCCGTGAAAATAACTTGAAGAATATCGATTTGAATATACCGAAAGAAAAAATAAATGTGTTTACGGGGCTGTCCGGTTCGGGGAAGAGCTCGATCGTATTTGATACGCTCGCAACCGAAAGCAGACGGCAGATGACACTGAATTACCCGCTTTATGTGCGGCATCAGATGCCGCGGTATGAGCGGCCGAAAGCGGATTTGATGCAGAATTTAAGTCCGGTGGTCGTGGTGGAACAGAAACCGGTGCGGGGCAATTCGAGATCAACAGTAGGCACGTATACGGACATTGATCCGCTCGTCCGGCTTCTGTTCTCACGGATTGGCAGCCCATCGATCGGCTCAGCCACTGAGTTTTCGAGTGACAGTTCGTTCGGGAAATGCCCGGAATGCAGCGGATTCGGTGAAATCGTGGCACCGGATGTCCATAAACTTATTGATCACTCAAAATCGCTGCGGGAGCGTGCGGTGAGATTCAAACCGCTCGCACCTCCCGGCTGGCAAGGCCGGTGGATGGTGGACGGCGGCTTGTTCGACCCGGATCTGCCCATCCAAGATTATCCGGAAGATCAATACAATCTGCTCGTCTATGGCCCGAAGGAAGGCGAACAGGCATTTAGCAGGTACTACTACAAAGTGGGGAGCCGAAACATCGAATGGGACGGCATTCTGCCCCGGTTTATTCGTTTGTACATCAACCGGGATCTCACGAAGCTGAAAAACGTTTCCCAGGATGATGTGCTGGCAGTGACTTCCCACACCCCGTGCCCGACTTGCGAAGGTTCCGGGTTAAATCCGAAAGTGCTGGAATCCAAAATCAATGGCCTCAACATCGCGGATTATGCATGGCTGGAACTGACGGAACTGCTCGGGGAACTCGAAAACATAAAAGATCCGGTCGGTACGTCGATTGCCGAGCAAGCCTATCCGAGTGTCAAACAGCTGGTGGATCTTGGCTTGGGCTATTTGAGCCTTTCACGGAAAATGGGGACGTTGTCTGGCGGGGAAGCGCAGCGCGTGAAAATTGCCCGCCACCTCGGCAGCAGTTTAAACAACATCACGTATATTTTCGATGAACCGAGTGCCGGGCTTCATTCGGAAGAGATTGATATGCTGACGCATATGCTGGAAGATTTACGGGACAATTACAATACGGTTGTCGTGATCGAACACAATTTGGCAGTCATTAAAACGGCGGATGAAATCATCGAACTTGGTCCGAAAGCGGGCGTGGGCGGCGGCGAAGTGGTTTATCAAGGCACACAGGACGGCTTGAAGAAAGCTTCCGCCATCACCGATTTGGATCATAAAGTCATCATCAACAAAAATCCGCGAAAGGCGGACGGGCACTTCTCCATCAAAAATTCCTCGGCCAATAACTTGAAGGATGTCAGCGTGGAAATTCCGAAAAACGTGCTGGTTTCGGTATGCGGGGTTTCCGGTTCCGGCAAAAGTTCGCTGCTGTTCGGCGCATTTGCGGACAACTACCCTGAAACCATCGCGGTGAATCAAGGCAGCATCGGCACGTCCAGCCGTTCGACACTCGCAACCTACATGGGCATCATGGATGACATCCGGTCGATTCTCGCAAAAGAAACCGGACAGCCGGTAGGCTTGTTCAGCTTTAATTCACTCGGTGCTTGTCCGGTCTGCGAAGGAAAAGGCGTCACCACGCCGGACGTGGCATTTGCGGATCCCGTGACCGTCACTTGTGAAGCGTGCCAAGGAACGCGGTATTCCGACGAAGCCTTATCGCACCGGTATTTGGGTAAAAACATCGTAGAGATTTTGGAGCTGTCGATCGACGAAGCTAATGACTATTTGAAAATGCCGAAAATCATCAAAAAAGTGGATACGTTAAAAGATGTGGGACTGGGCTACCTGACACTTGGGCAGACGACCAGTTCGCTCAGCGGCGGCGAGGTGCAGCGCTTGAAACTTGCGAGCCATTTGAAAAAAGAAGGACAGATCTATTTGCTGGATGAGCCGTCATTAGGGCTGCATACACAGGATAATGCGCAGCTGTTGGACGTGTTCCAAGGGCTCGTCGACAAAGGAAATTCCGTCATCCTCATTGAACACAACTTGAACTTCATCGCTGCAAGCGACTGGGTCATTGAAATGGGCCCGAGCGGCGGCAAGCGGGGCGGCGAAGTCTTGTTTGAAGGCACGCCGGAAGCGATGATGGAGGCGGAGACGTTGACGGCGAAGTGGTTGAGGAAAGGTGTGGAGGGATGAACGCGGATCAAATCGTGTATTAAGGTCAGTTTGGATCATAAAGAAACACCTCCAGCTTGTCGTTGGAGGTGTTTTTTTGTTACTATTCACTGATGAACTTCCGTAATCTCTCGCATCAATTCGATCCAATCTTCTCGCTTGAAGTCATACAAGTCCAGTTCGATTTTCCGCAGCACTAAATGGATGCTGTCGAATTGGTCATCGGACCGGAACCGCCACCAGCTTTTTACGGTCGGCGCTTTGACGCCGGGCGCATAATACATCAACGTGCGTTCCGGGTTGATGATGTCTTCGACGCGGTCTGCGTCCAAATAATCATGCGGGAAATCGATGTAGAGGCCGAGCGATGCTTTGTGCGGCGTGATGTACCCGATTTTGTGCAAGGATGCGCGGTCTTTCTTTTCAAGGGAATCGCTCCAAGGAACCGGATTGCGGCTGGCGATTAGGTAGCGGCCGTCTTCCTGTTCTTCCACTGTGCAATTCGGGAGGCTGTTAAAAATTTCGAGCACTTCGCCCATTTGTTTCGTTACCGATCTGTTCATGTTGCCACTCCTTCAACTAAGCTATTCGTCCAATCATAAGATAAAACTGGGCGGCTGTAAATACGGGCTCCGTTCATGCTGCGTTTATTCAATAAGAAAACCGCCCCCGCTTTTCAAAAGAAAAGGGCAGGCGATTTGATTATTAGTCCGCTTTTGAAATGGTCCGTCCGCTTTTGCCAAGCGCGTAATAGATGCCGTGCTGGAGGCTTTTCAGGCATTCGAATTTATTTAAATCGTTTTCGGATTGGGCAATGACCATCGCCAGTTCCGGCGACACGCCGACGAGTATCGTTTCGATGCCGAGCAGGCGGGCAGAAGCGCCGAGTTTGTCGATCAGCCTCGCGGTGTGTTCAGAAATGTGTTTGTGAAGGCCGGTCAGATCCAGCAGCAAATAATGCGCCCGGTGTCTCGGCAATTCGCTGAGCGTATTGAGGATCAGGTCTTCCGAACGCTCTTCGTCATAATTGCCGATCATAGGCACGACAACGATATTTTCCAGTACCGGAATGATTGGAGACGAAATTTCTTTTATCAGTTTCTGCAGCATCATCGTTTTCTCATCGACCATTCGCTCCAGTTCTTGAATCTTCAGCGCTTCCTGTTTTCGCGAAAGGTCATGGATGTTCGATTGCACCGTGATGTCGGACGGGTAATATTCAACGATGCTGTAGGGGTTTTCGTTGTTTTGATATTGGATGGTTTTGTACCAGAAGTTTGTGCCGAAAAGGCCGGTTAAGACGCCGGCGTAATGGGCATGAACAAAAATGCCTTCGAGCCCTTTTTGTTTTCGCTGATTCATTTTGTATTCCCAATCGTCTTGGATGTGGAAAGTGAACTGCTTCGTCTCTTCGTCCATCTTGACGATTTTCACTTTTCCCCAGCCTGCGGGGGCGTATGTATTGGCCAGCCATTCAATGATATTGGATGTACTGATATTTTTCATGTGAAGAAATTCTTCACCCACGACGACGCCTTGGCGGAACCCGGTTGTTTCCAACACCAGTTTGGTGGCTTCCGTTCCGGCGATTTCCCGGATCGAGTCAAAAAACGTTTCCATCGCGGAAATCCAAAAGAACACGACGTCTCCGCCATCAAACAAGACTTCTGCTTTCTCTAAATCCCACTGTAAATCCACATCGCCGACTGTCAGTTGTTTTTTTGTCATCTCAAGTCTTCCTCCGATTTGCTGGCTGCTCCCATTATTTTTGTGAAGGCCGTTAAGTTTAATAAGTTTTGTATCTTATTCCCTAAGTTGCAGAAAACTATGCAGGGCGAAATAAAAATTATGATTGACCGATGCCTTACTTATTTATATCCGGAACCCAAAGCTTGCGGGTATGTTTTATTTCAAGAAACTTTTTTCTTCAAATCCCGGGCGAGCCAAAGAATAAAGAAGAGCAGCAAAGCGGAACTGGCAATGAGCGCAATCAAATTCGGCACCGCTTTCGTATACAAATCATTCATGGTTGTCACCATCAGCCATTCGGGAAAAGCGGGATTGACGGCGTACTGGAAAACGGAGAGGATGTTGTTGAACAGGTGGAGCAGAATCGGCACGAGCAGCGTCCCGGTTTTTAAATACAGGAGCGCGGCCACTACGGCAAACAGGAAGGCGCCTAAAATGTTGATGTGGAATGCGCTGAAAATGAGGCTGGATAAACCGATGCCTTTCCATAAACCGAGCGAGGCGATCAGCCGGTGCATGAGCACGCCGCGGAAGACGAATTCTTCGGCAATCGGTGCGAGGATCGCGATGATAAGGCCGTTCGCTATGAGGTACCAGAGTTCACTGGGAATCGGCTCCGGCGTAAGCGCGATTTCGACTGCGGCCGGGGAGACAGACACGAGCCCCCGCAGCATCAGCCAGTAGATGCTGATGGAAAATACCAGGACGAGAAGAGTGAGTCCGGCTACAGGGAGGATCCAGCGCGCTGTGCCTGTGAAGAAAAAAATCCGGCGCACTTTAATGCCATACTTCCGGAAATAGGAGCTGCAAATCCAAAGGGGCAGGACGGTGTAGAAAGCCAGGAGAAAAACAATAAACTGAAGATAGGCGTTGCCCGTGGCTTGCAGCAATAAAGAAACCGAAACAATGGCCGCGACCGTCATAATGCCGATGACAAACCGGGAACGCATTTCTTCAAACATTGGCCTCACCGCCTTCTGGAGGATTTTATTGCGGTATTTCCACTTCATCATATCATTTTAATCAAATTAATATCATAATATTCAGACAACATATAGATTTTATTAATCGAGAGGCGTATACTGGTTACGAAAATAATTGCATCTTGGCGCGGATTACGAAAAAAGGAGGGCAGCACCACAAAAACAGAAGAATCGCAGCGGTTATTGCCGGCAGTTTGAAATCCTTTTACAGACGACTGAACTGGAGAAGAGGAAAGAACGATGCTTTACAACGTTGTATTGTTTCTTCATATCTTAGGTGCGGTGATCATGTTTATGGCGATTGCGATTTTGGCTTTGTCGATGCTGTCCATGCTGCAGTCGAAAGACACTGAAAACGTCAAACGCTGGTCGGGGCTCGCTGTGAAAACGGACGGGCTATTTCCGATGAGCACAGTGCTGATTCTGTTGCCCGCGTTGTATCTCGTCTTTTCCGCTTGGGGATGGGGCACCGCTTGGATCAACGTGTCGTTGGCGGCGCTTCTTGGCACCAGCATTTTGGGTCCGGTCATCAACCTCCGCCGGCTGAAAGGAATCTTGGCCGCAGCGAAAGCGGAAACGGATGCAGTGCCATCGCCCGCTTTGATGAATAAAGTCCGAGACCGCGTTCTGTGGAATTCCGTCTCGATTATGTCGATGCTCGTATTGGGCATCCTGTTCCTAATGGCAGTGAAACTCGCATTGCTCGGCTCGCTCATTACGATGGTGCTCGCAGTAGCATTTGGCTTTGGCATCGCGCAGTTGGTTTTAAGTAAAACGCGACCGGAAACGTCGACCGACACCGTGTCATTTCGATGAAATCAAAGAAAAAAGCCGTATCCTCCTCGGGATACAGCTTTTTTCGAATGAATTAAAGCAAATGCTTCGCGAGCAGCCGATACGCATCCAAACGCTTCTCCTGCGAATGCGGGATGCTGCAGATCATCGCTTCTTCGAAGCCGTATTGCTGCTGTTCCTGCTGCAATTGCTCAGCGACGTCTTTTGCGGCGCCGACTAGATGGATGTTGCGGCTTGCCTGGATTTGCATGCGGTCCATTTCGGTGAGCGCAGAATTTTGCGCTTCTTCCGGTGTCATGAGCGGCATGATGCGGCCGCGCATAAGCATTAAACGCGAAATGTCCTGCGGCAAGGCTTCGTATTCTGCTTCTTCGGCAGTTTCTGCGGTCGTCACCAAATACGACACCGAGATTTCGGGTTTTTCCATGAAAGCGGAAGGGACGAAATTCGCCCGGTATGAATCCAAAATGTCTTTCGTCATGCCGCCGGTGAAGAACTGGGCAAACGAATAGCCGACGCCCATTCGGCCAGCTTCGTACGCGCTGTTGCCGCTTGAGCCAAGCAGCCACGCTTCGGGCAGTTGAATATGGGGTGGGGTGGCGATGGTTTTATTGTAGAGCGTTTCTTCCGGCACTTCGTCGTTGATCAGCTTTAATGCCGTATCGAATTTGCCGTACATATCATCGGTCATCGGACGGCGTCCTTGCGACAAGGCGTAGATCGAACTGTGGTCGCCGCCTGGTGCACGCCCGACGCCGAAGTCGATGCGGCCCGGGGCAAGAGCGCTCAAGGTTTTGAACACTTCCGCGAGTTTCAGCGGCGAATAATGCATCATCATGACACCGCCCGTGCCGATGCGGATTCGTTCCGTTTTCGCGCTTAAGTAAGCAGCCGTGACTTCCGGAGCGGAGCTTGAAAAAGCACCCGAGCCGTGGTGTTCCGCCATCCACATGCGCGTATAGCCCAACTCGTCAGCGAGAACGGCGAGTTCCACCGCTTTGTTCATGGCTGCTTCT
Organism: Planococcus ruber; assembly: GCF_022819085.1. Lineage (GTDB taxonomy): Bacteria > Bacillota > Bacilli > Bacillales_A > Planococcaceae > Planococcus > Planococcus ruber. The sequence goes on from NZ_JALHAG010000012.1 coordinate 189,198, forward strand.
GCTGTATTTCCTGCCGTGACAGGTGCTTGGTCCAATACACTTAATTTCATCTATCTAACTTCCTTCCTTATATGGCAAGTTTGCATAATAAGGAGTATAGCAGTCTGGCATGGTGAAATCACTTTATCTGTTTGGACATCAAAAAGCCATTCCGCAAGCCGTCTTGATGACCTGTCGGAATGGCTTTTGTCATTTATTGAAACAGTAAATAGTCTTTGTCGTTGATATAAGAAGGGCTGATATCGACGAATAGGAAATACTGGTCCGGCAGCGGATAGCTGAAGGTGCGGATCATTTCGCCGGTTTCGATATCCGAATACGTATCGGACAGGATGCCGTGGTGCAGCGTTCGCATGCGCATCGTGTTCTCTAAGAAATACGGACGGAATGCCCAGTGCGAGCCTTTTTGCTCCGTTTCGATTTCCCAGTGCCCGTCGCGCTTTCGGAAGTTGGAAGACACTTGCTGGCCTTCGCCGTCGCAAATGTACATCCGGAAACTTTCTTCATTAAAAGGCGCTTTGATGTTCTCGAGAAAAAAGTCTGCATCGGGTTCGCCGCGCCACTCCGGAATCGCCTTTTTCACTTTGTCTTCACAGGCGGATGAAAACGTGAGCCGGGCATCAATAAGCGATTTCTCGCGTTTAACGAATTCCTGGACATGCGCTCTCGTGTCTGTAGCCAAGGAATCGGCCAACTCAAAATCCGGTTTCGCTAAATAAAAACCTTGGTAAAAGCGTCCGCCGTGTTTCCAGGCGAACTGCAGCTGGTGGCTGTCTTCGATGTTTTCATACAGGAAAACCGCTCCGATCCGGCGTGCCAACACCGTGATTGTGTAAATGATGTCTTGAAAAACTTCGGGGCGGTTGCTGCGGATCAGCCCCGTATCGATTTTGAAAATATGCGGCTTTAATTGGCGGATGCGGTCGATGTTGGAGCTTTTGGCGCCGACATGGTCGACGGCGATTTTGATGCCGTACGTTTTATAGTAGAGAAGCAGATGGTTTAAGACATCAAAATCCTCTTCAAAATCGTGCTCGGTGATTTCCAGCACGATCCGTTCCATCGCGAACCCTTTTTGCTCAAGCTGCCGCAAGGTATGCAGGAAATCTTCGCCGCCGTTCGTTAAGAGCTGCTTGGCGTTGCGGTTAATGAAGAGGAATCCGGAATTGCCCGCTTCGAGCATTTCAGCTGCTGCTTTTTGCAGAAGGTCCTGATCGACTTCAATTTTAAATTCATCCGGCACATCCGGGTCGTGGAAAAAATCGCCGAGGCTTATCCAAATGCCATCGTCTTCAAACCGGCCGAGCACTTCGTAGCCGATGACTTTATGTTTTTCTGCGCTCACGATCGGCTGGAAGGCCGGCTTCGTTTTATGCAGATTTTCAAGAATCGTTAACGGATCCATTAGGGGACCTCCTTTGTATCGTCACGAATATTTAAATAGTTTAGCTGAATTGAAGGAATTGTTCAAATACACATGTGGATAATAGAAAACGGCCGTACCGGAAATTACCAGTGCGGCCGATTCTTATTTTTCATTCCGCTTCTGCCGCAGCCTTCACCGTACCCGGATTGAAAAACTTGTCCACCAGATCGTAAATCATGATGAGCTCATACAGGATCTTGAACTCTGGCGGAAACAGGGTAGGGTGGAGCGTATCACTTGTTGAAGCGCTTTTGCTGTCGTCCCAGAAGAAATCGGTAATGATTTTTAATTGCTGCTGATGCTTTTCGTGATTGTAGCTCGTGGAATTCTGCAAATCGTCCGCAAGTTCTGCCACGGCGTGCATAATGATGTTCCGCTCGGCCGGCGTCCACTTTAAATGGTCCGACGGGATCCGAAGCAGCGCGTCCAAATGGAATTCGAGGTTATGTAAAAACAGCAATTGCCGTTCCGCCATCTGAAGTTCCGTTTGCCGGTTCCGGACTTTTGCGTACAAACTGAAATCGTCCCGCTGAAAATGGATCAGCTTTTCGGTCTTTTGGATTTCCGTCGTCAGCCGCTTCACGAGCTCTTTGTCTTCCGGAAGGTTCGTATCGCCTTCAAAAAGAGTCGTATGGAAAGTGTGTTCGAGCATTCTTCCGGCATGTGCACTGATGCGCTGGATGCTTTTTAAAATGTCCCGCTGGTAGTTCGGCGGGAAAATGAGCATATTCACAGCCGTGGAAACCAGCAGCCCGATCGTCGTCGTACCGAGGCGAATAAAGAAGGCGATCAAGACATGGTCATGGATGACTTCAATCATCGCGACGGCTGTCAATGTAGCTACGAGCAAGCCGTCATGCAGCTTCAGTCTGGAACAGACCAAAATCGTTGCAACGGCAGCGAGCGCATACGTAATCGGGGAATTCCCGAACAAGGTGATGAACAGAACCGCAAAAGCAGAACCGATCGCAGAAGCAGGGAATCGGACAAGTCCTTTTTTAATGGAATCGCTGACGGTCGGCTCGATTGTCACAATCGCTGTAATGACCGCAAAGACAGGCGGCCAGCCGAACCATTCGCAAATGATGGCCGTTAAAAAAATGGCGATCCCGGTTTTTAAAATCCGGCTGCCATTGAAATGAAAGGGGCGCATAAGATTTTGACCACCTCTCCTTTTCTTAAGAAATTTTACCGAAGTATAGTATATCATTCCTTTCTGCTGCGGCTCTACAACAATCGTATTTTTGGCATGCAAAAATATAGCCGCCTTCGACTTTAATACGCTTGTTGCGTACAAAGTTGAAGGCGGCTGCTAAGGATTATTTGAAAGAAATTAGTTTGATTTAATTCCTGCTCCGCAAAGCGGAAGGACGATTTTCTCTTCAGCTGCTGATCTGTAGGCTAAATAGCCGGCATAATTTATGGCCGATGTCACTTCGACATAAAATCCTTTATCGGCCAAAAGCTGGCGGGCCGTTAAGATTTCTTCCTCACTGATTTCGATGAAGGTCCCGCCTGTGCCGCGCACCGCTTCGAGAATTTGCTTGGAGCGGGCAGGGGCTGCAATGGCGATTCCTTCTGCAAGCGTGCCTTTATTCGCCACAGCTTCCGCTTTCTGTTGTCCATTGCGGTAAGCCGTGGCAAGCGGCGCGCAGTTTTCGGCTTGGACGGCGATGATCTTCGGCATCCTCCCAATCAAGCGGTTAGCAAGCAATTCTTGAAAACCGTAGTAAGCGCCGAGCAGGAGCGTGCCGTTGCCGACCGGAACGATTAAAGCGTCCGGGGTTTCCGCGAGCTGCTCGTAAATTTCATAAGCATAGGTTTTCGTTCCTTCATAGAAGTACGGGTTGTATACATGGCTTGCGTAGAAGACATTTTCAGCTGCGACGGCTTGCTGGGCAGCGGCTGCGACATCTTCACGCGAACCATGGATTTCTTTGATTGCGGCGCCGTGTGCTTTGACTTGTGCGATTTTCTTCGGAGAAGTCGTATCGCTCAAGTAAATATCGCATGGAATGCCGCAGCGGGCTGCGTAAGCCGCAATCGCTGTCCCGGCATTTCCGCTGCTGTCGGCAATGACTTTGGCTGCTCCGAGTTCTTTGGCTTTTGCCATCAAAACCGCGGCGCCCCGGTCTTTGAAGGATAAGGTCGGCATCATGTAATCCACTTTTACGTATGTATTGGGCGCTTCAGCATCCAGCAGAATCAAAGGGCTCTGGCCTTCGCCCATTGTGACGGATTTCCAGGTATCCGATCCTTGTTCAAAAGGCATCGTTGCAACATAGCGCCAGAGTGAATTCGGATACTGGTCCCAAGAAGCGGGATCAACCTTCGGCGTTTCTCTGACGATATCCAAGACACCGCCGCATGTACATTTCCAAATCGTCGCCGTTACCTCATGCATTTTTCCGCATTCATTGCAGACAAACTGTTCTATCACTATCATTCCTTTCAAGATTTTTTCAACAAGGCCATTCGGTTGTGAAGATGTTTTGGCTTTCGACTTCATCTTGCTTTTCGCAAAGTCTCTTATATTTTCTATAAGTGTATCAAAAGAAAAGAAAGGTGATTAAAGAATCCATTTATTGTAATGATAAATATAAGGGACATCGCGAATTAATAGGACCATAGCCTTTAGATTTAGGGCATTTGGATACAGTAAAATGAGCAATAATCATCTGAAAAAGGCAAACTTATCCGAAAGGGAAGGACGCAAAGCCATGAGCCTAACCACTGGAATTCCAGTGAACGGTTGTCAGGCTGCCAGGCGCACATTCTGTGAGCCGCGGTTCACAGAATGGAGGAAAATAATCAATGTTCAAAAATATGGTGATCGTTGCGATGGCATTTTTTTCTTTAGCGGCTTTTTGCCTGCCGGGCCAAGCTCATGCAAATGAAATACCCGAGCCAGTCCATGCGACATGGCTATGGAATCCGTGGATGTTCGTAAGCGACGAAGCGGCAACATTAGCCTTCTTGGAAACTAAGCAAGTAAATAAAGTGTATGTTCAAATTGACCGGGACATTTCAAAAGAGCTCTATAGAAGTTTCATCAAAAAGGCGAAAGCTGCTGGAATTGATGTCTATGCACTGGACGGAGCTCCTGCATGGGCAGCGCCGAAAGGCTATATCAACCAAGATCGTTTCTTGGCTTGGGTGGCCGACTATCAAGCGGAGGCGCTGGAAGACAGCCGGTTCGCAGGTGTCCATCTGGACGTGGAACCGTATCTCTACAGCGGCTGGAATACGAACCAGGCAGCCACCGTTAAATCTTACCAGTCGCTGCTTCAAAGAGCCGCTAATCGCACAGCTGAATTAGGTCTCCCGTTGGAAGCCGACATGCCTTTCTGGTTTGACGAAATCACTTACAAAAACACTTACGGCAAAGGCTTGCTGGCAGATTGGGTCATTGCCAATACGGCCGGCGTAACCATCATGGCTTACCGTGATTCAGCGCCGATGATTATCGAAATCGTCAAAAGCGAAATGGCCACGGCGCAGCGCCTCGGCAAAAGCATCGTGGTAGGCGTTGAAACCGGAGAAACCGATGAAGGCAGCATCATCACTTTTGCGGAAGAAGGCGAAGCCTTTATGAATCAGGAGCTGGCGAAAGTAGCTGCTCATTTTGCCGAAAACCCTGCTTATAAAGGAAATGCGGTCCATCATGTGGGCAGCTGGATGACATTGCGTCCTTAATTGCATATATATTTTGAAAACCGTGTCCGTAATATCCATATTGCGAATGCGGTTTTTTTGTGCGCTTTCACGACACGAACGGAGATAGGGGTTCCCGTTTAACATTCTGCCTTCAATCGCGTTTTTATTTTCTATAATTCGAAACCAACTCCCAATTTAACCCAATTAAATGTTAGAATAAACACACAATTAATTTATGGGGTGTTTAAATGGGAAGAGAAAACAGCAATGTGTTATCGATCAAGAATTTAACGATGAGCTATGGCGGCAAAAACGTTTTGAATAACATCAACTTGGAAGTGAAGAAAGGCGAAATCATTGGATATATCGGGCCAAACGGGGCAGGGAAGAGCACGACTGTCAAGATTATGCTAGGGCTGATTGACGATTACCAGGGAGATGTTGTGATTTTCGGACATGATATTTCATCCGGCGATCCGTCGTATAAAAAGAAAATCGGCTACGTTCCGGAAAATGCGGAAGCTTACGACAATCTGACGGCAATGGAGTATTTGATCTTTACCGGAGAGCTTTATGGCATGGAACGAGATGTCGCAGAGCTGAAAGCGGAGCGGCTGCTCGAACAGTTCGAATTGCAGGATGCCCGCCATTCGAGGCTTTCTTCGTTTTCAAAAGGCATGAAGCAAAAAGTGCTGATCACCTCGAGCCTGCTTCACGATCCGGATTTGCTGTTTTGGGATGAGCCGCTCAGCGGACTCGATGCCAACAGCATGATGGTCATCCAGGAAATCTTGGCGCAGCTCGCAGCTCAAGGGAAAACGATCTTTTATTCCTCGCATATTATGGACTTGGTGGAGAAGATCAGCAACCGCATTGTTCTCTTAGTCAAAGGGGAAGTGGTGGCGGATGCGACGTTTGAAGAGCTGAAGGAAATGAGCGAGGAAGGTTCGCTTTCCGGGATTTTCAATCAATTAACGGGCTTTACGGAGCACCGCAGCAAAGCCCGCGATTTTGTATCGATTGTGCAAGGAGCCGATGTGGATGCGTGAATTCCAAACGTTGAAAGTGCTATCCACATTTAAAAGTATTTTCATCTGGCTCGGCGTAGACTATGGGGTGATGGAAAAAATCCTGCAAATCAAATTGACGATGGACGAACGTCGGGTACCGACGATTTTCAATGAAACCGGCAAGAAGAAAGAGGGCAATCAATTCCTGAAATCGCTTTGGGTTTACGGTTTATACGGATTGATCCTTATTCCGTTTTTATTGCTCGGGGAGAATTATATTTTCCAGCTGAGCCTCGCTTTTGGCATGATTCTATTCATTTTGATGACATCAATGATTTCCGACTTTTCAGCGGTCCTTCTGGATGTCCGCGATAAAAACATCATCCAGACGAAGCCGGTTTCGAGAAAGACAATGGCGGCGGCGAAAATCGTCCACATCATGATTTACATGGGGTTTGTTACGGTGGCTTTCACCGCCATTCCGTTTGTAGTGGGATTGGTGAAGCATGGTTTCCTATTTGCTGTGATTTTCCTGATTGAACTGGTATTGACCGTATTATTGGTCGTGGTCTTTACTTCCTTATTGTATTTGGTGATTTTGCGCTTTTTTGATGGCGATAAACTCAAAGACATCATCAATTACGTGCAGATCCTGCTGTCGGTCGGCGTGGTAGTGGGCTATCAAGTATTGATCCGAGCCTTTGATTTTGTGGATTTGAATTTGACGTACTCGTTTAGCTGGTGGCATGTTCTCATCCCGCCCATTTGGTACGGTGCCCCTTTTGAAGTGTTTTTAAATGGCAATTCCGCAAATTATTTGATCGCGTTTACGGTGCTTGCCGTACTAGTACCGGTGGTCGCCATCTGGCTCTATGCCAAGTTGATGCCTTCGTTTGAACGCAATTTGGAGAAATTGTTGAGCGATACGAAAAAACGGAAAAAGAAAAAGAATTGGGTGGATGAAATCGGAGCCAAGCTCTTATGCCGCTCGAAAGAAGAACGGATCTTCTTCCGTTTTGCTGCATCGATGATGAAGAAGGAACGGGAGTTTAAATTAAAAGTTTTTCCGGCGCTTGGCATGTCGCTGTTCTTTCCGTTTCTTTTCATCTTCACCTATCCGAGAGAAGGCGGTTTGGAAGAAATTTCGGGCGGAAGTATGTTCTTATTCGTCTATTTCTGCAACTTCATGATTCCGAGCCTTGTCTACATGCTTCGGTTTTCGGAAGGCTATAAAGGGGGCTGGCTATTCAGAGCAGCACCGATTGTAAAAACCTCTCGTGCTTATAGCGGGGCAATAAAAGCCTTTTTTGTGAAGTTGTATTTGCCGGTTTTTCTGGTAGTTTCTATTCTTTTTATCTGGATTTTTTCGGCGCGAATTTTACCGGATCTTGCAGCCGTCATGCTTGGCGGCCTCTTGCAAACTTTGATTACGCATAAAGTGGTGACAGAAGACGAATTTCCGTTTTCTGCATCATTCGAGTTTGCCCAGGAAGCCGGGACGGGAAAAATGCTCGTTCTCACACTGATGACTTTCGGTTTTGTACTGGCCCACTTTATCGCCATGGCAACTACGTGGGGAATTTACGTATACCTGGTTATTTTATTGGCAGCGCTTTGGATTCTTTGGAAGCGGGTGTTTCCAGAGAATAAAATACGAAGCCATGAGAGCGCGGAGCTTTCATTGGATCAGCAAGAATAAAGAAGTGGAGAAAGAACACATCGATAAAGGTGTGTTCTTTTTTATTTTTTATCAAAAAAGACTTTCAATTCTGTCAATTAAGAGTTATTATATATCTAATAGATATATATCTTTTAGATAGGGTGAATGAGTTGAAGAATTATAATCATACGACGTACGCAATTCTTGGGTTATTAACGACGGATTGCAGGTCTGGCTATGCCATCAAGCAAATGATTGACCGAAGCCTGAACCATTTTTGGAAAATCAGCTATGGCCAAATTTATCCGACGTTGAAGCTGATTGTAGACGAAGGCCTGGCAACCGTTAGTGCATCGTTCGAAGATTCGAAGCAAGGCAAAAATGAATACGAGCTGACGCCTAAAGGAAAAGAAGTGCTGAAAACTTGGCTCGAAGAACCGATAGAGCAAATTCCGGTGGAGCGGAATGAAATTTTGCTGAAGCTTTTTTTCGGCAGCCACCAGTCGAAAGAAACAACCACTGATCAGTTGGAGGAATACAAGGCAAAGCTGGAAACCCGCTACGCGGCGTATACCGGAATTGAAGAGATGCTGCAAAATAATTATGGGGAAGGAGAGGACACGAAGTATTGGCTTTTCACCTTGGATTACGGAAAGCGAACGACAAAAGCGGCAATCGAATGGTGCACCGTGACGCTTGAAGCGATTTCGAAGGAGGAATAGAAATGGGCAAAGAAGTTTTCCCCGGACGTTTCACGACCGAAAACAATGAAAACATCGTCGTCTTTCTAATTGGCATGCGGATCAACAAGCGCCGCGCAATGACTAAATGGCTCCCGGTTTTTAACGCCATGCCCGGGATGATCAAAGAGCTCTATACCCATAAGGAAGAGCTTGGGTTCATCTCAATGGAAAATTATTTCGGCCTAAGAAGCACCGTCATGATCCAATACTGGCGCTCGACTGAAGACCTCATGGCGTATGCTAAAAACGACAAACACTTGGCTGCATGGAAAAACTTCAACAAAAAAATCGGCAATAACGACGCGGTCGGTATTTATCACGAAACTTATGAAGTGCCGGCAGGAAATTACGAATCCCTTTATGGGAATATGCCGCTCTACGGATTAGGAAAAGCATTAAACCACATTCCGATCACGGCAGCACGCGGTTCAGCGCGAAAGCGGTTTGACAGTGGGAAATTGAAGCAGGCGGATGTTTAATAGAAAAGCCAATCTATAAAAAAGCTTGCCTTCAAAGAGACAAGCTTTTTCCAGGTTGTCGAGAAACTAGTTGGATGAGCGCATCGACTTCTTAAATTCGCACTGCAGTGCTATGGACTTGCCCAAGATATAGAGCAAAATACGGAGAGGATGTTTCTTGAATAAAACCTTTTTCATTTCTATTTTTTTCAGAACACTTAAAAAAGCTTCCGCACACACAAATGCGGAAGCTTTTGTTTATAAATCAACTAGCTGCTGGAAACTCGTTCTCCATTTTCTCCGTTACTTCCTCTAAAATGGTCTCATTGTAAATCAGTTCTTCGTCCAAAAGAATTTCATAGCCTTCCTGCAGGGAAGGGGAGTTGATCAATCCGTAAGCTTCTAAGTATGCCTCCAGCTCGTAAGCGTATGAGTCGTCAATGGCTTCTTCATCCGCTTGCTCAATCAATTCCAACGATTTCTTAGGATCGATGAGTACATAAAATTCGGCAAGTGTCATCAAATCGTCCGTCCGGTATTGCGGGCCGCTTGTTTCCAACCGTTTTTCCATAAAGGCAATCGCTTCATCCAGTTGGTCCTGCATGAGGTAAAGGTCTGTCTGCATCCAAGCGAGCCGAGCCAGCTCTTCGTCAGAAGCTTCTGCAGACAGCTCATCAATCAGCCTTTGTGCTTCTTTATAGTTTTTATTTTCCAGCGCTTTGTAGGCTGCGTCGTATGCTTCAGACTTTGCTTTGCTTTCTGCGATCAGATCATCCAGAAACGTTTTTTGGAAGTCAGCGAGCTTCATCTCCGTTGTTTCTTCCAACATTTTATAAAATTCGCTTGGCATTTTCGCTGCGAGGAACGATTGCAATTGGTCTTCGCCATACGCATGGGCAAGCGATTCGACCGCGAGTAAACTTTGGACGTAAGGGTCGAAGTCGCGGGTGTACGTATCGTGGAAAGTGAAGTTGTGGTCCATGAGATGAAAATCAATGGCTTCCACTTCCTCTATTTCATACCAGTCGCTGCTTTCGCCTGCCAAGTATTCAGCGGTTCCTTCTTCAAACCAAGCCGGCAGACGTGTTTCCGACAAGCCTTGTTCTGTGGAGAACAGATGGCTTTGATGATGGGTGTATTCATGAAGCAGCGTCACGTCCCATGAATACTCGTCCGGAACGAGATGAATTTCCTGCGTGTAGTAATCATAATAGCCCAGCGCGTCTTCAATGCCGGAGGCTTCAGACAATGTGTCGAAATCATCATGGAAGACAATCGTCAGCTCGCCTTTGCTTTCATTGCCGAAAAACGCATCAATCCGCTCTTTTTCCTGGCTGAGGAGTGCATCGACTTTATCGATTTCATCTTTTGTGGCAGTCGTATACGAATATGCAATGCCGTTTTTCTCGATTGTGCCGACGACGTTTTGGGAGGAAGCGCTGTTAAAAAACGATAAAGCCAGGGTTTGTGTTTTTTCTGCCGCTGTAAAATCTTTCGTCAAATCTTTCGCTTCGATCAAGGTATTGGCGAGTGCAAACAGGCCAACCGCTGAACTGAAGTAGACCGTCAAAATCAGCAGGCTGGCAACTTCCATCCGGTTAGCCAAACGCAGCTTGGCGAGCTGGCCGGTGTGGAGGCCATAGAGGCTCAGGGCTACTACCGCTAAACAAAAAATGAGCAGCACCAAAGCAAGGAATAGTCCGAGGATCAACCCTTGGCTAAAGATGAGCCAATAACTGCCGATGCTGATGCCGGTGAATAAAATCAGTAAAACGGATGCTTTTGCCAGAAACTTCATGTTGTTCTCTACTTTCTATAGGAAATTCAAACTGAATAGATACCGGATGATAGGAAAAGAATGCTCACGGAACAGCGATCTAACTTTATCCATAGCATGGATAAATATGAATATTCTTCTATTAAGTTTTCTATAGATTAACATTTATATGTGATGGAATATATCACTTTTTTATAAGCATTTAGACCTTATTTACCGCGAAAGACCGCTATAAAAACGAAGAATTGCTTTCGATTTGTTTACAAACGTTTTAGGGATTGCTATAGTGGGCACTAATAGATTCTTACAGAAAATTGGAAAAACTGATTTTGAATGGGACTGCAAATGAAAGGAGTTTTTCTTATGGAAAATGCTATCGGCATTGCTTTTATCCTGCTGCCTATTGTCATCGTCGGGGCCATCGCGCTCTTTGTGATTCAAAGCCTCAAAGCAAAGCAAAAGAAGGGGACACTCGATAACAAAAAAACAGCAGAAGCTCAAACCTGGCTTAACAGCTTGATTCCGCTCGGCCTGGTTTTTGGAAGCACTGGCGGTGTACTTTTCAGTCTCTTTTCCCCCGTATTCATGGGGACAGCCATTTCGCTAGGTGCGGCACTTGGTTTATTGGGCGGCTATTTCGCCTACGATCATTACAGCAAAACGAAAGAAACGCCTTCTTGAATAAAACAGGAAAAAGCCCGTCCGATTTTGCCGGACGGGCTTGATTTAATGTTACCGATATTCTGCGTATAGCGCTGCCCATGTATAGGTGCCGACTACGCCATCGACTTTCAAACCTTTAGCGGCTTGATACTTTAAAACGTTTTGTTTGGTCTTTGGACCGAAGATGCCATCAACCGTGGTGGGCAGTCCATATTCATTCAGAGTCCATTGAAGCAGTTGGACTTCAATGCGTTTGCTTCCTTCACGCAGGATAAACTGATGCTCCGGCGCAATGTCCATTAAGTTCCGGAGTTTCGCCGGCAGTTCACCGTCCGGCTCTGCAGGTTTCTCGTGTTCCGCATAAAGTGCGGCCCATGTATACATGCCGACAATGCCATCGGCTTTCAAGCCTTTTTCCGCTTGGTATTTCCGGACATTCGCCAAAGTTTTATTGCCGAAAATGCCATCAACCTCTGTTTTTAATCCGTAATGATTCAAAGTCCATTGGAGGAGTTTCACTTCAATCCGTTTGCTTCCTTTACGCAGGGTAAACTGATGCTCCGGGGCAATTTTCATGAGATTTGCCAAGTTGGCTGGCAGCTTGTTTTCCTGGACAGCAGTGGTGTGGCTGGTTGCTTCCGCTGGTTGAATAGCTATGGGAGATGCGGCCAATAATCCGAATGCCAGCAACGCGGGAATCCATTTTTTCTTCACGGTTGATTCCTCCTGGATTTTATTTAGTTATCTGTATACCCGGATCATTCAGAATCGAAACGATGAGTGATTGCTTTAATTTACTTATTTTTTATTTCCTTCATAATGAAAACAAACGTTTCTGGAGGAAGAGCCATGTACGAAAAAAAGCAATACGTTTTTGAAGATGAAAAGCCTGTAGCAGCAGTGGTCCGCAATTACAGCCGGACTGATTTTCCCGAATTGATCGCAATCCAGCAGGAAAGTTTTCCGCCGCCGTTTCCGTCGGAGCTCTGGTGGAGTGAGGAGCAACTGGCGAATCACGTGGCATTGTATCCGGAAGGGGCCATCTGCGTGGAAATCGATGGGGAACTTGCCGGATCGATTACGGCGCTGCTGACGGATTTTGATCCGGCGCACCCTGAACATACGTGGGAAGAAGCGACGGACAACGGTTTTATCCGTAACCATAAGCCGGACGGCAAGACGCTTTATGTCGTCGATATTTGCATTCGCCCAAAATTCCGTTCGCTGAAGCTAGGCCATCTGTTGATGCAAGCTTTATATGAACGCACTGTGCAGGACGGGTTGGAGCGCGTGCTTGGAGGCGGCAGGATGCCGGGCTACCGCCGCTACGCCGATAAACTTACGGCCGAACAATACGCAAAAAGCGTAATCGAAGGGAAATTGAAAGACCCGGTCATTTCGTTTTTGCTTCGCTGCGGAAGGACGCCGGTGACAGTCGTCACGAATTATTTGGAAGATGATGAATCTAGAGGGTATGCATTGTTGATGGAGTGGAAGAATCCTTTTTGGGAATAAGTATTGTAGAAGAAATGCATTTCCTCGAGTCACTCCATCTGACAAAAAGATTGGACAGTTTTCTGTCCAATCTTTTTTTTGCACTTGCCAAAGCTGAGCAGAATGCTTATCTTGAATTATTAGAAAAATCCGCAAATATGTTTGACATGGTAAATATGGATTGTTAAAATTATTATTGGAAAATAATGAAAATAAAAAGAAATCGGTATATGGGATTACAGGCGAGGAAAGTCAATCTTTCTTCTCGAAAGTATTGATTTCAAAAGGAGAAGGAGATATGGAAAAAGTGAAGAAAAGGCGTTTTGAAATGCCGGATGCGTTTGTCATCATCTTTGCAATTTTATTGCTGGCGGTTCTTTTGACTTACATTGTACCTGCTGGAGAATTTCAGCGGGAAGAAGTGGATGGCCGCAATATTGTAATAGAAGGAACTTATGAACGCATCGAGAACGATCCAACGACGCTGCTGTCGATTTTCACTTCGATTCAGCAAGGCTTGGTCGATTCGGCACCGATTATTTTCATGGTGTTGATCATTGGCGGTGCGGTCGGGGTTATTGATCATACCGGTGCCATCAATTCGGGCGTCAACGCATTGATTGGCCGCGCGAAAAACCAGAAATACGTGCTGGTTGCTGCGTTTATCATGATTTTCGCTATGATGGATTTTGTCGGCATTAGCGGAAATGCCATTATTGCTTTTATTCCGATTGGGATTATTTTAGCCAGGGCACTGAAACTGGATCCGATCATCGGTGTCGCGATGGTGTATCTCGGGCAGTACGTCGGCGTTGCAACGGGGACGTTCGATCCGGTCATCACGGGGCTTGCTCAATCGATTGCGGAATTGCCGCTGTTTTCTGGCTGGCACTTGCGGCTGACAGCCTTCTTTATTTTGTTGGTTATTACAATGACGTACATATTGCTTTATGTAAAACGCATCAGCAAAGATCCGTCTAAGAGCATCATCAAGTTTTCGGAGACGGATGGAACAGATCAACCAAAAGTGGAAGAATTCGGGCCGTTTACCGGCCGCCACAAATTGGTGCTTCTCACATCATTATTATTTATGGCATTTTTCATTTACGGTGTGTTCCAGTTTGAATGGAGTACGAACGAATTGGCCGGAATTTTCATCATGATGTCGATTGCGGCAGCGATTGTCGGGCGCCTCAGAATGAACGAATACGTACAAGTCTTCATCAAAGGGGCTCAAGGAATTGTCTACGGAGCGCTCGTTATTGGACTGGCACGAGCGGTCGTAATTGTCCTCGAGAACGGCAAAGTGCTTGATACGATCGTCAATACAGCCTTTATCCCGATGGCGGAGCTTCCGCTGTTTCTCGCAGCAATCGCCATGTTCATCTTCAATTTGCTGTTCAATCTGATCATCACATCGGGCACGGGCCAAGCTGCGATCGTCATGCCGTTCATGGTGCCGCTTGCAGATATGCTGGATATTACACGGCAGACAGCCGTCCTTGCCTTTAAACTTGGTGACGGTACGACAAATATCATTGCGCCGACTTCCGGAATTTTGATGGCGGTTCTCGCTGTCGGGAAAATTCCATATTCAAAATGGTTTAAGTTTGTCTTGCCGCTTATGCTGCTGTGGACAGTTGTCGGCATTGCTATGGTCGGCATTGCCGTCCTTACCGGCTATCAATAAATCGAAAAAGAAAGAAGGGCTACCGATGGATTCAGTGTTGAGGTATATGGAAGAACACCAAAAAGAAATATTGGAAGACATCCGTTATTTGGTGGAAAGCGATTCGCCTTCACTTGATAAGGAAACAACTGACCGCTGCGGAATGCGCATCCAGGAATTGCTGGAACGCCATATCGGCAAACAGGCAGAAGTGATTCCGGAAAAAGAATACGGGAATCACTACAAGCTGGAAGTTGGTGAAGGGGAAGAATCGGTCCTTATCCTCTCCCATTTTGACACAGTGTGGGACCCGGGCGAGCTGCCATACCGGTTGGAAGGGGATACCGCCTACGGACCAGGCATCCTCGACATGAAAGGCGGTTTGGTCCAAGGGATTTGGGCGTTGAAGGCGATCAAAGAACTTGGACTTCCGCTGCAGAAGAAAATCGTCTACTTGTTTACGAGCGAAGAAGAAATCGGCAGTCCGTCTTCAAGAGACGTCATCCGCCGTACAGCTGAAGGATGCAGCGCAGCTCTTGTAACCGAGCCCCCTGTCGTCGGAACCGGTGCGCTGAAAACTGCGCGCAAAGGATCTGCCCGCTACACAATCCGCTTTACCGGAAAATCCGCCCATGCAGGAAACAGCCATCACGAAGGCGCCAATGCACTGCGTGCTGCGGCACGTGCGGTCGAGTATTTGGAGTCGCAGACGGATTACGAAAAAGGCACGACCATCAATATCGGATTGGTCAAAGGCGGCGGCAAACTGAATGTCGTGCCGGACAGCGCAGAAATCGGTGTGGACGTTCGGGCCACTTCGACCAGCGAACAGGAGCGAATTGAGAAGCTGATCCGCGGGTTGAAGCCGTTTTTAGAAGGTACGGAACTTGCGGTAGAAGGGGACATTTCACGCCCGCCGATGGAACGTACCGAACAAACTGCCCGGCTTGTTGAAATGGCGAAGGCAGCCGGAGCTGAACTTGGCTTGGAGCTTGATGAGGCATCGGTCGGCGGGGCGAGTGACGGCAATATCACCGCGGCTATGGGCATTCCGACAATTGACGGTTTAGGTGCGCTAGGTGTCGGAATCCATGCACGCAACGAACAAATCGTCATTTCGGAACTGCCGAAGCGGGCGGCCCTTATCGCAAAATTGTTAGTGAAAATGTAGAAAGATTTGCCAGGCACAGTGGAACTATTTTCCGCTGTGCTTTTTCTTTTTACATTTTTAGGAGAAGCTGTCCTTTCGTTTGGGAACTCGGTATACTTGAACCAAGAACAGTACAGGAGGCGGATGCGTTGGGTTTATTTGATAAATTAGGCCTTTTCAAAAAGCCGGAG
Organism: Planococcus ruber; assembly: GCF_022819085.1. Classification (GTDB taxonomy): domain Bacteria; phylum Bacillota; class Bacilli; order Bacillales_A; family Planococcaceae; genus Planococcus; species Planococcus ruber. Next base: position 205,096 of record NZ_JALHAG010000012.1, read on the forward strand.
AAAGAAGAGAAAATCAGCGGAATCGATCTAAAGAAAAAATCGGCAACGATTGTGCTTGAAAAGAAAAAGCTGACCGGAGTCAAAGCAAGAGTCGGTGTGGTCCTCGACATTTCCGGGTCCATGAGAAGATTGTACAAAGAAGGCGTTGTGCAGGAAGTGGTCGAGCGGGTGCTCGCAGTCGCGAGCCAGTTCGATGACGACGGTGAGTTGGATGTCTGGGTGTACGACAACGAATTTTCCCGGTTGCCGGCAGCGACTGAAGCCACTTTCATGGGCTACGTGGAAAAGAACATCCTGTCGAATAGCGGCGTCCATAAATTTGGCCGCAACGATGAGCCGAAAGTGATGGAAGATGTGATCCGCAAGTATACGAAGCAGGATCCGAGCGATGAGCCGGTGTTTCTGGTGTTCATCAATGACGGCGGATGCAAATCCGGCATCAAGAAATTCATCGTGGAGTCCTCGGACAAGCCGATTTTCTGGCAGTTTGTCGGCATTGGCGATTCGAATTTCGATGTTTTGCGGCGGCTGGACACGATGGGCGGCCGGGTCGTCGACAATGCGAACTTCTTCCATGTGGACGATATCAGCCAAGTGTCGGACGAGGAATTATACAATCAGCTGCTGAACGAATTTCCGATGTGGCTGAAAGAAGCGAAAGACAAAGGGATTTTAAAGTAAAGCATTCGGTTTACAAAAGCCCGCCCCGTTGATATATTGAGCGTGAACCGAACGATTTTCAAATACGCATAAGGGAAAGAGGTTGGACAAATGGATGTGAAATTTCCGATTGGAAAATTAGAAGTTCCTGAACATGTGAAAGCGGAAGATCTGAATGGATGGTTCGAAAAAATCGAAAGCTATACCACGCGCCTTCGCGAAACGGTAGATTCGTTAACTGATGAGCAGCTGGGCAAAAGGTACAGAGAAGGCAGTTGGACAATCCGCCAACTCGTGCACCATATTGCGGATTCCCAGCTGAATATGTATCAGCGCCTGCGACTCGCATTGACGGACGACAATCCGGCCGTTCCGGCTTTTGACCAGGAAAAATGGGCGGAGCTTCCCGACAATGAATTGCCGGTGGAAAGTTCAATTCGAATGCTCGAGGGGCTGAACGAACGGATCGTGGCACTTGGGAAGCACGTGACGGAAGATCAATTGAAGCGCGTTTTCACTCAAGAAACTAATGGTGAGATCAGTGTCGCGACCAAACTTGCAAAGCTGTGCTGGCATGAAGAGCATCATTTGGCACATATTAAAATAGCGTTGGAAAACTGAATGGGACGGAGAAGCACACCTGTAAAAAAGCAGGTGTGCTTTTTATCTTCTCTATCGTGTTTTGCCGCCAAGCCTATTAGGGAAGAGAGAAGGAAGGAGGGATTACGAATGAATTCTTTTAAAGCGATTGTGGTGAACGAAAAGGAAGGCGAACTGGCTTACGGAGTGGAGCAAATTGGGGAAGGCCAATTGTCGAAAGGCGAAGTCTTCATCAAAGTGGCGTATTCTTCGATCAATTATAAAGACATGCTGGCGGTGCAGAAAAACGGCGGCGTGATCCGGAACTATCCGATGATTCCGGGAATCGATTTGAGCGGCACGGTGGTGCGTTCGGAAGATTCCCGTTTTACAGAAGGGCAGGAAGTGATCGTTACCGGTTTTGAAATGGGGATGAGCCATACCGGTGGATTCGCTGAGTATGCGCGGATTCCAGCCGATTGGGTGGTGCCGTTGCCGGAGCAGTTAAGCTTACGGGATGCGATGGTTTTCGGGACAGCCGGATTCACAGCGGCCCTGTCGATATTGGCGCTGGAGAAAGCGGGGATGGACCCGGCGAACAATCCGAAAGTTCTCGTGACCGGTTCAACTGGCGGCGTCGGAAGCATTGCCGTACAGATGCTCGCGAAAATCGGCTACGGGAACATTACGGCATTGGTCCGGAAAGACCATCAGGCAGAGGTGGCCAAATCACTCGGTGCCCATACTGTCATTTTCCCGGATGAGTTGGGCGAGCTGAAAAAGCCATTGAATAAACAAAAATTCGATTTTGTATTGGATACAGTCGGAGGCGATGTGACGTCTGTCTTGATTCCGCAAATTTCCTACGGCGGCAGCATCAGCACTTGCGGAATGGCTGCCGGCGTCGAACTGAAGACAACGGTCCTGCCGTTTATCCTAAGAGGAATCAATCTGCTCGGCATCGATTCCGTAAACGTGCCGATTGAAAAGCGCGCTCCGATTTGGGAAAAAATCGCAACGGATTGGAATATTGCCGGCACAACTTTGGTGGATGAAGTATCGCTTGAAGAAGTGCCCAAAACCATTGATGCCTTGAAAAACGGAGAGCATTTAGGCCGGACGATTGTAAACTGCTAATCATAAATAAGAAAGGATGGAGCTATTGTGACAGATCAAATGTTGAAAAAAACGCAATTGTTTGCAGTATTGAATCTGGTATTTTATTTTTTGACGCTCGGCGTAAATTATCTCGGTTCGTCCGGCTTCTTTAATGGACAGAGCCAAGGGGACATTTCCGACCAGTATTTGACCTTGATTTCCCCGGCGCCATTTACGTTTTCGATTTGGGGCGTTATTTATAGTCTGCTGTTCATTACGTTAGCGTATCTCTTCATCAAGCGGAAACAGCGGAACGTCAGCGAACTGATCTTGCTGATTTCGCCCTGGTTTATCTTGAGTTCCATTTTTAATATGGCGTGGATTGTGGCGTTTTCCTATGAACGCCTCGGCATCTCGACGCTGTTGATCATCGGTATGCTGTTTTCCTTGCTCGTCATCATCGGGAAGATCTATACGCACCGCTTTGAAGTGCCATCGACACTTGCAGGTCTTAGTTTTACCCTCTACTGTGCATGGGTGACGATTGCGACCGTCGTCAACACTTCACTGCTATTGGTGCAGCTGGAATGGAACGGCTTCGGCATTTCCTATTCGGTATGGACCTTGATCATTCTTGTGGTAGCAATCGCATTTGTCTTGATTTACATCTCCCGGTACAAAAATGCGGCTTATCCGCTGCCGTTGGCCTGGGCATTCTTCGGCATCTATGGCTCGTATAACAGCGGACGCGTCGATCCGGAGCTTTCAACGGCCATCCAAGGGCTTTTGATTGCAGGCATCGTGATTTTCCTGATCGCCGCCATTTATCGATTCATCAAGAACGGAAATTCCCTTTTCCTAAAACACGCGCGGTAAAAGCATATTGCGAATCAAACAGGCATAAGGTTCTTGTGCCTGTTTTGTTTATGGAAAGAAAGCCATTCGTTTATCTCCATTGGCAAAGGGTAAATAGGAATTGTGATTTCCTTTAAACCCATTTCCTAAAAGAGGTGTTCAATCATGAAAAACGAATTGACGATAAAGAACAAACTTGGACTCGGAACTGCGCCGCTCGGCAATATGTTCAGAGAAGTTCCGGAAGAGGAGGCGCTTGAGACGATCCGTTCTGCTTGGGACGCTGGCATCCGCTATTTTGATACAGCGCCGTTCTACGGGGCGGGACTTGCTGAAATGCGGCTCGGGGAAGTGTTGTCCACTTACAACCGCGATGAATTTATCTTGAGCTCGAAAGTCGGCCGAATCATCCTCGATGAAAAGGAAGAAAAAGAAGGGCTGTTTGAAGATGGCCGGCAAAATAAAATCAAGACGGATTACACCGAGGACGGCACGTTGAAATCGATCGAAGACAGCTTGAAGCGCTTGAAAACTGATCGCCTCGATATGGTTTTCGTCCACGATCTGTCTCCCGACTTTTTAGGGGACGAGTGGATTACAAAGTTTGACGAAGCGCGCCGCGGAGCTTTTAAAGTGCTGGATCGCCTTAGAGATGAAGGGGTCATTAAAGCATGGGGGCTCGGCGTCAATACGACAACGCCGATCGAAGTAGCGCTTGAACTGGAAGAAGCCCACCCGGATTTGAGTTTATCTGCGACCCAATATACGATCCTCCAGCATGAACGGGCGCTTGAACGTATGATGCCGCTCGCGCTTGAAAAAGAAGGCGGGCTGATCATTGGCGGTTCCTTCAACTCCGGTGCTTTGTTTGGCGGAGATTATTTTGACTACAAAGAAATCACGCCTGAACAGAAAAAGAAAGTCGAGCACTTTACAGAAGTCGCCAAAAACCACGGCGTAAATTTAAAAGATGCAGCGATCCAGTTCTCCACAGCACACCCAGCTGTGAAAGCTGTCGTAACGGGTTCTACACGGCCGGACCGTATCAAGGAAGACCTGCAGGCATTGAACGCGACGATTCCCGCTGCGTTCTGGGAAGAGCTGCTTGAAGCGAAGCTGATTTCTCCAAAAGCGGTCTTGCCAAAATAAACACTTCATGAAAAAAGGAGAAGGAATCCGAAATGGCATCTGTGCCTTTCGGGTTTCTTTTATGGTTGGAAAATCCGTTATTACGTAAGCTAGAATTCTTGTAGTCGAGAAGCGCCTATGCTAATTTGGATAAATGAGCCAAAAGAAAAGGGGAATACAATAGATGAAACCAGAATTCAATGCATTATTCGAAGAAATCACATTGCCGAACGGCGTCGTTTTGAATGACCGCTTAGGCGTTGCACCGATGACAACATACTCAGGAAATCCGGATGGCACCGTATCAGATGAAGAACTGCTTTACTATCGCCGCCGCTCGAATATCGGCAGCCTGTTCATCACTGCCTGCATCGCTGTTTCAGAGAACGGCATCGCGTTCCCTGGGCAATTCATTGCGTTCGAAGAAGAATTGATTATGCCTCGCTTAAAGCAATTGGCGGCTGAAATGAAAGCCAACGGCAATAAAGCCATCCTGCAAATGCAGCACGGCGGACGCCAAGGGCAGCCGGAATTGATCAAAGCCAATGAAACGGTCGCACCAAGTTCTGTAGGCGGGACGCCTGAAAAAGCGGCACCCCGCGAGTTGACGGCGGAAGAAATTACGGACATCATCCGTGACTTCGGCGAAACGACGCGCCGTGCAATCGAAGCCGGATTTGACGGCGTTGAAATTCACGGAGCGAATACGTATCTGCTCCAGCAATTTGTCTCGGAAGCAACCAATCGCCGGGAAGACGAGTGGGGCGGCAGCTTTGAGAACCGCTTGAAATTCCCGCTTGCTGTGCTGGCGGAAGTGAAACGCGTCGCAGCAGAATTCGGAAATGAAGAATTCATCATCGGCTACCGGTTGTCTCCGGAGGAATACAGCGATTTGGGTGTTGGCTATACGATTGAAGAAACAAAAGTCCTGACTGAGAAGTTAATCGAAGGCGGCATCCACTATTTGCACGTATCGTTGATGGATTATAAAAAACGTCCGCATAACGAAGCGATTGAAGGAACAATCGTTGAGATCCTGGCGAAGCAAATTGCAGGCCGCGTGGCGTTCGTCGTTGTCGGAAACATAAGAAAACCGGAAGACGCCGTTGCAGCACTTAAAGAAGGCGCGGATATTGTCGTGATGGGCCGCCAAGCATTGGTTGATCCGGAATGGACGGAAAAAGTGAAACAAGGAAAAGAAGACGAGATTTTCCACAGTGTTCCAAAAGAGCGCAAAGGCAAGCTCGATATCCCGGGACCGCTTTGGCAGTTGATGTCGATGTACAAAATGGTCGAAATCGAAGAAGAAGTGAACGTTTAATTTTTGATAACTTTCAAAACAAGAGGCAAGCGCCATTTTTTCAGCGCTTGCCTCTTTTATTTATTTTCCGAAAATCTCTTCAGATATTTCGACGATATAGCGAAGCTTGTCCCATTGCTGCTGTTCAGTGAGGATATTGCCGTGGTGGGTTGAGGCAAATCCACATTGCGGACTGATGCATAGCTGCTCAAGCGGGACATATTTGGCCGCTTCTGCTACACGTGCTTTAATGATTTCTTTGTCTTCGAGTTCGCCGTTTTTCGAAGTAAAGACACCAAGCACCACTTTTGGCCCGCCAGCGGGAATGTGTTTAAGCGGTTGGAAACTGCCGGAGCGGTCGTCATCGTATTCCAGAAAGAAGCCGTCCACTTGTTCTTTGGCGAATAGGGTCGGGGCGATCAGCGCGTAGCTTCCTTCAAATGCCCAGTCGGACTGGTAGTTGCCTCGGCACAGATGGGTCGTTACGGTAAGGTCTTCCGGTTTGCCTTCAAGGACGCCGTTTGCGACGCGAAGTGCAAGATCGATCAAGTATTCGCGGCTATACTGGCCGTCGTTGAACGGGATATCCGGAGACGATAAGCCGGCAATATAGACATCGTCAATTTGAATATAACGGGCGCCTAAATCATAGAACGTTTTAAAAGCATCGCGGTAAGCTTGGATCACGTCTGTCGCGTAGTCTTCAAGATCCGGATAGAGATTTTTGTCACGGATGCCTTCATTGAAGAATTGGTTCGGACTTGGAATTGTCAGTTTCGGGATTGCACGGCCGCCGACAATTTCTTTGAACTCGGTAAAGTCTTTGATAAAAGGGTGATTGTCGTTAAAGGAAATTTTGCCGATATTCCGCACATCATATGCTTCCGTTTCAACATTTTTGAATCGGTAGCCCGTTTCCGGCGTATAGCCTTCAAAACCGTTGATATGGGCCATGAAATCAGTGTGCCAGAATGTTCGGCGGAATTCGCCATCAGTCACAGCCTTTAAACCGACTTCAATTTGTTTGTCGACGATGCGTTTGATTTCAGTCGTTTCCACTTCCCGCAGCTGTTCCGCTGTGATAATGCCTTCTTTAAATTCTTTTCGTGCTTGGTGGATGCTGTCCGGACGGAGGAGGCTGCCGACGTGATCTGCTTTGAACGGAGCATTAACTAAAGTTTTCGGTGTTTCGGTAATTGGGTTTGTCATGTGGAATTCCTGCTTTCTGTTTTTAGTTTGGGTCAAGCTTGTTTTACAGGGCTCTCATGCAAATGAAAAAGAGCCCTCTTCAATAAAGAAGAAAGCTCCCGCCAGGAAATCTGTTCTTCTCATCTTCTAGGCTCTCGCCTATTGGAATTAGCACCTTGCCCGTGGGCGGTTGCTGAGACATCGTAGGGCCAAATCCCTCCGTCTCTCTTGATAAGAAATCGATTATTCAGTTTGTTGTGATTTGATGTTTATAACTATAGGCCAGTTCGGAAGGAAATGCAAGGATATTTGGAAAATTTATTTTTCTAAATGGATGAAGCGAACATCAGCAGAGCGTGAGGCGTCTAAAAATGCTGCCTGTAACCACCCGGTTATACTACAATAAGTGGAGAGAAAGAAGAAAAAGAGGGAATCGAAGATGGAGAAACAAACGGCATTCTTTAAAACAAAATGGAAGTATCTATTGGCTGTCGCCATTGCGTTTGCAGTCGGCGGAGGCATCGGGTTCTTACAATCCCCAGCCCATAGTTCTACAATCGAAAATCAAAAAAAGCAGGAAAAGCTCGAAGCGGCGACTAAAGATTTGGCAGCAGAAGTGGAAATGTTGGAAGCGGCGAACAGCGAGTCTAACGAAAGGATCAATAGATTGAAAGCGCAAATGAAAAAAATGGAGACACCTTCGCAGCAGCAGGCAGTCGCTCGCGCAAAGAATTTCTTGAAATACTCGCCTTTTTCAGAAAGTGGGTTGATTGACCAACTAGTGGTTGAAGGCTATGGCGAGGAAGATGCCGCATATGCAGTAGATTCCATAGAGATAAAAAATAGACGCTGAGCTCCCGGTTTTTAGGGAGTTTAGCGTCTTTTATGAGGAGAGGATTAATGGATATCCCGTTTTTTAAAGTTTCCGCCTCTGACTTCAGCGACGTCATAAACCGCTACGAATGCATTTTTGTCGATTTCGTAGATGATTTCTTTCATTTTGCTGTCTTCTAAACGGTTGATAATGCAAGTAATTTCTTTATACTGATCGTTTGTATAAGCACCTTTTACCAAGCTGTAAGTGGCATTTCGGCCAAGGCGGTCGTAAATCGTCTGCACAAGAAGATCGGGTTCTTGTGAAATGATTTTATACGTTTTCGAGCCGCTGAAGCCTTCTTCAACCAAGTGGATGACTTTGGAAGCGATAAAATAGGCGATTCCGGAAAGGAAAGCCCCTTGCAGTCCGAAAACGAACGAAACGACGATAAAGACAAATAAATTTAAGAATAAAATCATGTCACTCGTACCGAACGGCAGTTTGCGAGCAAGCAATACAGCGAGCATATCGATTCCGTCTAAAGCGCCGCCATTCCGCAAAGCAAGGCCCATTCCGAAACCGATGATGATTCCTCCGATAACTGTGACGAGCAGCGTATCGCCTTCGATGATGGTTGGAATGTGGTGCATGACGGTTGTCGCATAAGCTAAGGAAGCAATGCCGGTAATGGAGTAGATGGCAAAGCTTTTCCCGATCTGTTTATAGCCGAGATAGACGAACGGAATGTTGAGGACAGCGATCAGCAAGCCAAGCGGCAAACCGAATAATTGCGAGCCGACGATGCTGAGGCCTGTGACGCCGCCGTCTGAGACATTGTTTGGAATTAATACAGCTTCAAGTCCATAGGCTGTGATAAAGGCACCGATGATGATCGGCAATGCTTTTTTGATGATTCTTCCAATGCTCATTTTACGTTTTTGGGGTATTGCACTCATATACTATTCCTTCTTTCCCGCAATTTCTTTGATATTTTTTACTCTAACTATTAAATATAAACTTTTTTATCTTATTTTAACAGGGAAAATGGGAAATAGCAGGACATGAAAAATCGCAATCTTTCTTTTTATAAACAGAAAATTCTGTTTTATTTAAGGCGTTAGGCATGTATAATTGACCTGGGAAGTAGTTAGACTTTCTCCATACCTGAACACCTTGCTTCCTAAATTGAGGAAAATCCAGGGGAAGGGCGGAATGTTGATGATTGAGAATCTGTTTTATTCACAAGAAAATCACGGGCCATTTGAGATTTATGAGCTGGGGGATTTTGAGTTGGAAGAAGGTGGCCTGATTCCTAATTGCCAATTGGCGTATGCGACGCATGGGCAATTGAATGAAGCGAAAACGAATGCCATTCTGATACCGACTTGGTTTTCAGGAACGAGCAAAGATTACGAATCTTATATCGGAGAAGGCAGAGCGCTTGATCCGACGGAATATTTTATCGTGGTGGCCAACCAAATCGGAAATGGCTTGTCGAGCTCACCGCATAATAGCCCGGACGCGATCAGCATGAGCGGTTTCCCGAAAGTGCGGATTGGGGACGATGTGCGGGCGCAGCATCGATTGATCACGGAAAAATTCGGAATTGAAGAGTTGGCTTTAGTGGTCGGCGGTTCGATGGGGGCGCAGCAAACGTACGAATGGGCCGTCCGTTTCCCGGACATGGTCAAACGGGCGGCGCCAATTGCCGGCACAGCAAAAAATACAGTCCATGATTTCCTTTTCACGCAGACATTGATGGATGCGATCACTTCTGATCCGGGCTGGAACGGCGGCAATTACACGTCCCATACAGAAGTGGCGGACGGCTTGAAGCGCCATGCGGATATCTGGGCCGTTATGGGCTTTTGTCCGGAGTTTTTCAATCAGGAAAAATGGGATTTGTTTGGCGTAGCCTCAGTGGATGAATTGGTTGGCGGATTTTTGGAGCCGTTTTTCCAAGCGATGGATCCGAATGCCTTGCTTGCCATGGCATGGAAATGGCAGAGAGGAGACGTTAGCCGGTTAGCGGACGGGAACCTTGAAGCGGCGCTTGGGCGCATAAAAGCTGTCACGTATGCCATGCCGATCGATACCGATATGTTTTTCCCGCCAAGCGATTGCGAGCGGGAACAGAGAATGATTCCGAACAGCGAGCTCCGGGTGATTACGAGCATTGCCGGTCATTTTGGATTGTTTGGCGGCGAAGGGGAAGCGTACCACGGGCAAATCGACCGCCACTTGAAAGAGCTGCTTGCGGTGCCGGTTAAACAAGGTGTCCATGATTGATCAGACTATAAACGCATTTCGACCAACTCATCGAGGGGAACGATAAAAGAAAAATATACGGAAAAAAGCGGCCTTCAACATGAAGGCCGCTTTTTCATTTCGTTAACGGTGTTGGTGTACGTGCTTATGGCTTAATGCTTTTAAGCCGATTTTCGCAAGCTTTTCATGGCCGGCTTTGGTCGGGTGAATGTCTCCTTTGATCAAATACTTCGCTTGGTTATCGCCAAATGCCTGGTAGGAATCGGTCAATTTCACATTCTTATGCGAGTTAGCGACGTCTTTATACATGGCGTTAAGTTCCGGCAAGTACAGATCAGCGATATTATGAAATGGGCTGTTTAAGTGGAACGGATTGTATAAGTTGTACAGTATAACTTTCGCTTTCGTCAACGAGCGAATTTCTTTGACGATGTTTACTCAAAGTGTAATCCCCTGTATGTAGAATGTCTGCAGTTAGAAAATAATTTTTTATTAAAGTAGCAAATTAATAATATTTTTTATTGTGCAACTTAACGGATGAAACATTTCAATAAAAGGGTATAGGGAAGAAAACTGGAAAGGGTGATGGGGAATGAAAGCAAGATTGAACTGGAACGGTGGAATGGCTTTTGATGGCTTGACGGAATCGGGCCACCGGGTGCTGCTCGATGCGGGGGAAGAAAGTGGGGGCGCGAATAGCGGGCCTCGGCCGCCTGAAGTATTATTGCATGCGGCGGCGGTTTGTACCGGAATGGACATTGTCTTAGTGCTCAATAAAATGCGCTTAAAAGTGGATGAATTTTATATGGATATCGAAGGCACTCGTGCTGAAGAACATCCAAAGCGTTTCACTGAAATTGCCATCACGTATTATTTAAAAGGCGATCTTCCGGAAGACAAAGTCATTCGGGCAATCAAACTTTCAAGCGAAACGTATTGCACCGTCATTCATTCACTTAATGCCGCGACCAGCTATCATTATGCGATCAATGATGAACCTGTAAAAACATTGGAATAGGTCATATCTTTAAAAAGCTATCCAGCACTGGCATGGTTTTAGACAACCTAAAAACACCTCCGACAAAAATCGGAGGTGTTTTCATATATTGCTTATTAAGGGTTAGTGGACCAAAGGCCAGCTGATTTCAAGAGAACGCGCGGGTGGAGTTTCAATTGCGCCACCATCATTTCAGCCAAATCTTCCGGCTGCAAGACTTTCTCCGGATTGCCGTCTGTCAGGTTGCTTTCGATCGCAAGATCCGTAGCCACGGTGCTTGGCGTCAAAGCCGTTACGCGGATGTTGTGCTTTCTGACTTCCAGCATCAACGATTCCGTTAATCCCATCACGCCGAATTTTGATGCGCTGTATGCGCTTGTGACAGGAGCACCTTTTTGTCCGGCTGTTGATGCAACGTTGATGATATCGCCTGATTGGCGTTCGATCATTTGCGGCAATACTGCGCGGGTTACGTAATAGACACCCATCAAGTTCGTATCGATCGTGTTTTTGAATTCTTCAGCCGACAGCTCAAGGAATTTACCGAATTTGCCGATTCCGGCATTGTTGATCAAAATGTCGATCGGGCCAAGTTCCGCTGTGATGTGTTCGACGGCTGCATTGACCGCTTCCTGATCGGCCACGTCTGCTACAGCATATACGGTTTTCACGCCGTATTGCTCAAGTTCTGCGGCTGTTTTTTCCAAGTTGGCTGCCGTACGTCCGACTAGCCCTACATTAATGCCTTCTGCGGCAAAAGCCATAGCTGCTGCGCGTCCGATTCCTCGGCCGGCTCCCGTAATCAAAGCTGTTTTTCCTGTTAAGTTTTGCATTTATCTCGCTCCTCTATTTATAAAGAAATAAGTTCCATTCATTAGTGTAGCAAAGCGCGGTAAAAAAACTAACTGAAGTGCTCAGGAAAAAGAAAAACAGCAGAAAAAGTTCCTGCTGCGGTAAATCGGGTTTATTCGGCTTCTGCAGCGACTTCGATATGCTGGAAAGTTGCGACATCGAACAAGCCGCGGTCGGTCAATTTCAAATGGGGGATGACCGGCAATGACAAGAACGATAAGGTAAGAAATGCATTGAAGTGAGTGGGCGCACCGATTTGCTGCAAACTTTCATCCAAGATTTTGAGCTGGCGGTAAACGGCAGGGAACGGTTCTTTCGACATGAGCCCGGCAATCGGCAGCGACAGGCTGGCCAAAATTCTGCTGTTTTGAACGACAACGAGTCCGCCTTGCAATTGGTTGAGCGCATCCGCAGCACATAGGATGTCTGCATCATTCGTCCCGACGGCAATGATATTGTGCGAATCATGCGCAACGGTTGTCGCAATGGCTCCGTTTTGGATGCCGAGCCCTTTGACGATGCCAAGTCCGATATTGCCGGTCGCCCTGTGGCGTTCAATCACGGCCATCTTCAATAAATCCGCTTCTGCATCTGAACGGAAGAAACCGTTTGATTCAGATGCGGTTTCAATTAAATGCTCCGTGATGAGATTGTTCGGATTAATGCCAATGATGTGGGCTTGCTTGTTTTCGCCTAAAGGAATCTGCAAGTCTTGAATCGACAGCTCCGCCATTTGAACGGTATTTTGAACGGAAGAAGCGTCGCTCATGTCTTCCATTGGACCGGTGTACTGGCCATCTTTTGCGGCCAGCACGCCGCCTTTGTAAACTTCCGCAATTGTGAAATCCTCCAGGCTGTCGAGCAGCAGGAAATCAGCCTCATAGCCTGGGGCAATGGCACCTTTTCGGGTTAATCCAAAGCATTGCGCCGCGTTGAAACTTCCCATTGAAATAGCGGTGATCGGCTGGATGCCTTGCTGGATCGCCGCGCGGACATTGTAATCGACGCTGCCTTCTTCCACTAAATCATCCAGATGCTTATCGTCTGTGCAGAACAAGCAGCGATGCGCATTTTGTTCTGTGACGCCTTCAAGAAGTGCATGAAGGTTTTTGGCGACCGATCCTTCCCGCAGCATAACGTACATCCCGCGCTCAAGGCGCGAAACCATTTCTTCTTTGGAGACGCATTCGTGGTCAGTTAAGATGCCCGCCGTCCCGTATACATTAATATCGTTTTCAGAAAGGCCCGCTGCGTGGCCGTCGATCTGCGGACTAAGCAATAGCTTATCCAGCATGGCGTCGTCTCCGCGCAAGACAGCCGGGAAATCCATCACTTCCGCTAAGCCGAGAACTTGGGGCCGCTGCAAAAAAGGCGCCAAGTCTTCAGCAGATAATTTCGCTCCGGCATTTTCAAACGGAGTGGAAGGGACGCAGGAAGGCAGCATCACTTTGATGTCGAGCAACGTGGATTCTGCGTCTTTAAGCATGAATTCAATTCCTGCTATCCCGCTGACATTGGCGATTTCATGGGGATCTGTAATCACTGTCGTGACGCCTCGGGGCAAGACTACTTGCGAAAACTGGCGAGGCGTCACCATCGACGATTCGATATGGACGTGGGCATCGATTAAGCCGGGAGAGATGAACTTTCCGGCAGCATCGATTTCAACCGTTCCTTCGTATTGGCCGATGCCGACAATCATGCCGTCTTTAATAGCTACGTCTCCAGTCGTTAAGCTTTTGGTAAAGACGTTGACGATGGACGCGTTTCGAATGACGAGGTCCGCTTTTTGTTGCTTGTTGGCGGCGTCGATTCTTTTTTTCAATTGGGCTTTATTCACAGTGCTCAGGCTCCTTTGAGTGGTTTCGGGTAAAATAAACTATGCTTCATTTTACCTGAAAACGAATGAAGGGACAGCAACAAATAAGAAAATAAAAAAGCGGCTGCATCTGCCTGCAGCCGCCTTTCAATTCGTTAAATAGATGCTTTCGCTGTATTTCGTTTCTTTTCGTTTTGATCGATTACAGCAGTTCCGACCAAATCGCCGGTCACGTTCAAGGCAGTACAGCCCATTCCGACAAGTGCATCGATGGCTGTGAGCAGCGCTACCGCTTCCATTGGCAAACCGAGCTGAACGAAGACGGTTGCAATCATGACGATGCCCGCTCCTGGAATCCCCGCCGTTCCGATGGAAGCAAGCGTTCCGACAAGCACGACCAACAACATATCCGTAAGGCTCAGTGGATCGCCGATTAGATTAGCGGCAAACACAGCCGACACAGCGATTCGGATCGCGGCGCCGTCCATATTGATCGTCGCACCGAGCGGAATGCTGAAGCCATAGAGACTTTTCGAGATGCCCAGATTTTTCGCAGCTGTCAATGTCAGCGGCAGCGTCCCTGAACTGCTTTGTGTGACAAAAGCCGTAAGCATTGGGGTACGCGCTTGTTTAAAGAAGCGGCCCGGTTTAACTTTGAACAGGATTAATAGTAGGGTGTAGATGCCGATTTGGACTGCGAGTGCCGCGTACAGGACAAGAATCATTTCCCCTAAAGAGAAAAGCGTATCCAAGCCTTGGCTTCCGACTGTTTTTGCCATGATGGCAAAGACTCCGATCGGCACGTATTGAAGGACGATTTTCAAAATCAGCAGCGTTGCTTCATTCAATGCTTCGATTGATTTATAAAGGTGCCCGCCGAGTTCTCCGAGTTCTGAGGAACTGCGCATATAAGAAATGGCGATGCCGAACGCGAAAGCAGTGAAAATGATGCCAAGCAGATTGAGTTCACTGAATGCTGTGAAAATATTAGACGGCACAATGCTCAATAAAACACTCAGGATGCCTGGATTATCGGGAACATCAAACGTTTCGCTCCCATCCAGCTGCATGCCGGTTCCGGGCTGGAAAATGCTCGCTACTGCTAACCCGACTATGATGGCAAATGCAGAACTGAACGTGTAATAGAGGAATACTTTCCCGCCCATGCGCCCGAGGTCGCCGATTTGGGTCTGATTCACGCCGACAATCAGCGTAAATAAGATGAGCGGGATGATTAAGAAGGTCAGCAAGTTCAACAGCAAATCGCCGAACGGCGCAAGTGCCACAGCGTCTTCACCGAAAACGACGCCAACCACGATGCCGAGAATAAGGGCAACGGTAATTTTTAAAATTAACGAGGCATCTAAATATTTTTTCCAAATGGCTTTCATAAACTAAGGTCCTCCTGAAGGGGTAATTAATTATCTAGTTAATACTGATAGATTTACTAGGAATTATACCTTAAGTTATAGCACAAAAGGAATCTTGTCAAAACCAATGCTCAAATTACAGGATTATCAGAAGGTAGCAAAAGAAAAAGATGCAAAACGGCCACCGCTTTGCATCTTTTCAATTCCTTACTGTTTATCATTTTTGTATTGCATATAGACGACTTGAGTAGCTAGGAAATCTTCCATCCCATGTTTGCCGTCAGCGCCCCCAAGTCCGGACTGGCGCATGCCGGCATGATAGCCTTGAATAGCTTCGAAATTTTCCCGGTTCACGTAAGTTTCACCAAATTTCATTTCGTTGACGACACGCATCGCTTCGTTCAAATCATCTGTGTAAACGGAAGACGATAAACCGTAGACGGTGTCATTCGCTTTTTCAATTGCTTCGTCCAAGGTTTTAAACGTAGTGATTGGAAGGACGGGCCCGAAAATCTCTTCCCGGATGATCGCTGAATCATGTTCTACATTCGTCAAAATGGTCGGCTTGTAGAAAAAGCCGTTGTCAAAATCAGGTCGCTCTCCGCCAGTCGCGACTACAGCACCTGCAGCTACGGCTTCTTGAACCATTTCTTCAACCGTTTCAAGACGGTCTTCGCTAATTAGCGGACCTACTTCGACGTCTTTGTCCTGTCTCGGATTTCCGAGTTTTTTCGCTTCAAATGCTTTAATCAATTTCTCGGTCAATGCTTCCGCTACGCTTTCATGGACATAAACACGTTCTGCATTTGTGCAGGCCTGGCCGCCATTTGCAAGACGCGAAGTGGTGATCGCTTCAGCTGCAAGATCCAAATCGGCATTCTGTGTCACGATGGCTGGTGCTTTGCCGCCCAGTTCCAAGTTTACTTTCGTGATGTTCTGCGCTGCCGCTTCCATCACTTTCGTTCCGGCCTGGACACTGCCTGTCATGGTGATCAATTGCACTTTTTTGTGGGAAGCAAGTGCGTTGCCGATTTCAGAACCGGTACCCATCACCACGTTGTAAACACCAGCCGGAATTTCTTCCATTGCATCTACGATCTTGGTGAATTCCATTGTGGTATTTGGCGTCTGCTGGCTCGGTTTGATAACAATCGTACAGCCTGTCACTAAAGCTGTTGCAACTTTACGCGCTAAAATGAAGACCGGGAAATTCCATGGAATGATTCCCGCTACAACGCCGATCGGCTTTTTGTAAACGAGGATATTTTCATTCGGGCGGTCGCTTGGCACGATTTCGCCTTCAATTCTTCTTGCCCATTCGGACATATAGTGGAAATAATCGATGGCTAAATCCACTTCGCCGCTGGCCAATTCATAATCTTTTCCTTGTTCTTCCTGCAATAAGTCGATGAACGTATCGCGTCTTTTCGCAATTTCATCGCCTAGTTTCCGGACGATTTTCCCGCGTTCGATGTTCGGCGTCAATTCCCAGGCCTGCTGTGCCTGAAAAGCCGCTTCTACAGCTTTATCTACATCTTCTGCCGTTCCTTTTGGAATTCTCGAGATAACTTCCTCTGTGGAAGGATTGAGGATATCAATCCATTCAGTGCCAGTGGATTCTACGTGTTTGCCGTTCACATACAATTGATGGTTTTGCAAATCAATTCCTCCTAAAAATTTGAGTTTAGTGTACTTTTCCCTCATGCGAAATTGCTAAACTGAGGACAATACACTAAAAATAGGATAAACGCGTTGTACAAGAAATTTTTATGCTGGAAAAGGTTAAACGCAATGAGATATGGAACTTATGTATAATAGGGGCAATTAAAAGCGGAATTGTTTACTTTCCAAAAGGAGGCTAACTATGAACATTGGAATTATCGGAACGGGCAATATTGCTTCATATCTCTTAGAACAGATCAATAAACAGCAACGGGCCGAGGGACAAGTCATCGCCATTTTTGGGCGCAACCAAGAAATGGGCCAGCAATTGAGCGAACGGTTTGAAGCCGATTTCTATACGGATTTGCAGGGTTTCTTGGATTTGCCGCTCGATATTGTGGTCGAAGCAGCGACGGTTGAAGCGGCGGGCATTTATGTGAAGCATGTCGTCGAACATCAAAAAGACCTCGTTGTCAGCAGCATCGGCGTCTTCAAAGACATCGCTTTTCTGGAAGAGCTGAAAAGGTTGGCGGAAGCGAAAGGTACCCATATTTATTTGCCGTCCGGTGCGATTGGCGGGCTCGATGTGCTGCAATCGGCTAAAGCGGCGGATGCCTTAGACCATGTTCAGATTACGACGCGGAAATCGCCGGCATCACTTGGGGTGGAGGCGGAGGAAGAGAAAGTGATTTTCGAAGGCTCTGCATTTGAAGCCGTCGAGAAATTTCCAAAGAATATCAATGTTGCGCTGGTGCTTGCGATTGCCGGAATCGGCGCCGAAAAAACGAAGGTACGCATCATCGTCGACCCGGACATCGAGCAGAACACGCATACGATTGAAGCGGAAGGGGTGTTCGGCTGGATGGAGCTGCAGGTCCAAAACAATCCGATGCCGAGCAATCCGAAAACAAGCCTGCTTGCGGCCTTGAGTATCTTGTCCGTACTGCAGAATCGGGGAAGTGCGCTGCGGATCGGCAACTAATCATCGGAAATAAACCCTCAAATTTTCAGCCTTAAACAAAAGGTTGGCGATTTGAGGATTTTATTGACGGAAGAAAACCGGAAAGTTAAATCAGTTTTTCATATCTGCGCATTTGCCGTAGCAGCTTGATAAAAAGATAAATGTATAGAAGAATGACAGCGCCTGCAAAGATGGCTACGGATGTTGACAGCAGATTGCCGTTCCAAGTCAGCAGGATGCCGATTTGGCTGACGACCAAACAGAGGAAAATGATGGCGTAAAAAACCAGCATCCGTTTGTACATGCCTTTGATCGAAGCGGGTTCCGAATAGATTCGCTGATCGCCGATGTTGTTTTTATCGGCTCTGAAATAATGATACTGCCCAATTTCAGTTTGAATATGCTCCCAGCCGGCTTCTTGATAAAGCTCGAAATACTCGTCGCTCGCTTCCTGAAAATCAGTTTGGTAAATATACGATTTTGATGGATTTTCTTCGAAATAATAAAATCCCCAACGGTATTTATAGAAGTGGAACCCTTTGGCAGACAGATCCGTCAGCCATTTTGCTTCTTTTTCAATATCATATGCGAGCGTAAAATTAAATTTCTTCATCGTCTTCAGCTCCCCTCAAGATTTCATCGCTAATGGTCAGCATCTTTTTGAAACGCTGGTACTCCAGTTCCACTACCGCCTGTCCTTCAGTTGTCAGCTTGTAAATTTTCTTTTGCCGGCTTTCTTTTTCCGCTGCGACAAGTTCGATTAGTTTCTGTTTCTGCAAATTGGTTAAGACGCCGTACAGAGTCCCTGGTGCCAACACAAGTTCCCCGTCGCTGTACTTCTCGATTTTCTTGATGATGCCGTAGCCGTGCAACGGCTTTTTCGTTAACGCTAGTAGGACCAGATACGTGGATTCCGATAAAGCTTGCATGCCATCGCCTCTTTCGTTAATAACTTGACACTCGATATATCGTTACTCGAAGTATAACTGCTGATATATCGGGTGTCAAGGTATTAGAAAGCAGTCAAAAACCGAGGGAGCAGCACAATAAAGAAAATTCTTAATGCATTTTTTTCACCTAAAACTTAAAAAGGCCCGGCAGATGATTCCATCTGCCGGGGGTTTTTAGGAGTTCCGCAATGCAAGCGCAAGGTAGATGACAACTGCATCTTTGAATTCGGTTGGATCCAGTCTGGTCAGCTCACGAATTTTCTTCAAGCGGTACGTCAGCGTATGGCGGTGGATCTTCAAGCGCGCAGAAGTGTCCGCATGGTTTTTGTTGCATGCCAGGAATTCGGCCAAGGTTTGGCACAACGTATCGCTGAGCCCGTTCAGGATCCGGTCCGCAAATTTCTCGAGTTTGTCTTGCGGATTCCGCTTCAGGAGGGCCATCAGTTCCACATCCTCAAAATAGATCAGCTGCTGGTCAGGCTTGCCGAATTTCAAAGCGTTTCGCGCAGCCAAATAAGAAGTGCGGATATCGAAAATGCTGTCGACCGGGATGCCGACGCCGATCCGTCCTGGAGCGGTTTTCTGCAGAAAATGAAGCAGGCTGTAAAGTTCTTCTTCCAGGTTCAGGGTTCCGGCACCTGCAACGAGCAGGAAGATTTCGTTCAGCTGCGAATGGCCGGCGATTACCGTATGGCTGTCGAAATGCGCTTCCAGCTGTTCAATGATCCGCTGCGAAGAAGAGGGCGGCTTTTTCAGTTCAATCAACAGCGTCATGAACGACATTTTCCCTTCGAGGCCGATTTGGAAGATGCGTTCATGAACAGCAGCGGATAAAGGCTTGCCGCTCGTCAATTCTTCGAAAATCAATTCGTTGCGTTTCCGGTTCCATTCAATATGAGAGGTGATGAGCGACTGGTGGACCATCATTTCAGTCGTCAGCTGCACGAGTGTCGAAATTTCTTTCAGTTCTTCAGGGTTTCCGGTGATGCCGATGACGCCGACGAGGTTTCCTTGAAAGTGGATCGGCATATTGATGCCTGGTTTGACGCCTTGCCAATCCGAAAGGTTGGCTTCTGAAATCGCTACGGTTTCACCGGTTTTGGCCACCCGGGCAGCGCCCTCATGGATCTTTTCAATCCGCTCCGCTTCCCCCGAAGCCAAAATCATTCCTTTCGTATCCATGACATTTAAATTCCGGTTTAACCGGATCGTGGTCTGTGCAACGATTTCCTCCGCTAACTGTTTTGTGATCATGATTTCTCCTCAATGTATAGAAATTCTTATTATTTTGTAAATAAACTTATACATCAAGTATAATGTATCCCGTTTGCCTTTTCACTATAATTCATGTAAGCGCTTTATTTATTCGGTAAGGAGGTTGGCGCAGTGAAGGTTTTAGTGGCACCGGATTCATTTAAAGGCAGTTTGTCTGCGATGGAAGCGGCACAAGCGATAAAAGAAGCAATAGAAGAAGTAGAACAGCATGCAGAAATCGTTTTGCTGCCGGCAGCAGACGGCGGGGAAGGCACCATGGCGACGATGGTCGAAGCGACTGAAGGCCGTTTGGTCAGCCATTCTGTTGAAGATCCGCTTGGACGAAAAGTGGCGGCATCCTACGGCGTGTTGGGTGATGAAAGCACATGCGTGGTTGAAATCGCGGAAGCCTCAGGTCTTATGCGCCTCAATCACGAAGAACGGGATCCTTATAGGGCGTCGTCATACGGCACAGGGGAATTGATCCGCCATGCACTTGATGCCGGGTTCCGGAATTTTATCATCGGACTCGGAGGAAGCGCCACCAATGACGCAGGTGCAGGAATGCTCCAAGCCTTGGGCATGAAATTTTTGGACGAAAATGGGGAATCGCTTCCGCGCGGCGGCGGCTCGTTAAGCAAGCTCGTGCGGATTGATGATTCCGGGTTTGATCAGCGAATAAAAGAGAGCCGTTTCGTCATTGCGAGTGATGTGGGAAATCCTCTGGTCGGCGCAAACGGCGCCTCCGCCGTGTTCGGTCCGCAAAAAGGTGCACCTCCAGAAGCGGTCGAAAAACTCGATGCCAATCTGCGAAACTTTGCAGAAGTTGTCGAAAGGCAGATGGGCATTGCCCTGCACGAACGAAAAGGAGCGGGCGCTGCAGGGGGAGCTGGCGGTGCCATGCAAGCGTTTTTCTCCGGCCAGATGCAGCGGGGCATCGATGTCGTACTTGACGCTATTTTGTTTCACCAGCATGTAGGCACCGTCGACTTCATTGTAACGGGAGAAGGGAAAACCGATAGCCAAACGCTGTCTGGAAAGACGCCGCTCGGCATCGCCGAAGCGGCACAAAAAGCCGGGAAGCCCGTCATTTTGGTTTCCGGCATGGTAGACAGAGAAAGCCTGCCGTTGCTCCGCCCTTATTTTACAGAAATCCATTCGGTTGTCGGGGAAGGGGTGACGGCTGAACAGTCCATCGCTGAACCCTATCGCCAATTAAAATCGAAGACAAAAAAAGTTATGGCAGCGTATTTAAAAAACTAAAAGGGGTGTTCAAATGTTATTTGTGATTATTGCGTTGAGTGTTGTTCTCGTTGTGTTGCTGACGGCCGTATTCAAGCTCCACCCGTTCTTATCGCTATTGATTGGTGCGTTCTTCATGGGAATCGCTTCCGGCATGCCGCTCGCAGATGTGGTTTTGAGCGTCAACGAAGGCTTCGGCGGTTTGATGACCAGCATCGGGATCGTCATTGTGGCGGGAACCATTATCGGCGTTATCTTAGAAAAATCGGGCGCTGCTTACCGGATGGCGGAAGTGGTTCTTAGATTGATCGGCGAAAAACGGCCGCAGCTTGCGATGTCGATCATCGGCTTTATCGTTTCGATTCCTGTTTTTTGTGATTCTGGATTCATTATCTTATCAAGCTTGAAAAAAGCATTGGCGAAACGTGCAAAAGTCTCGATCGCTTCGATGTCTGTTGCACTCGCAACTGGTTTATATGCGACGCATACGTTAGTGCCCCCGACGCCGGGCCCGATTGCAGCGGCAGGGAATATCGGCGCTGAAAATTACCTCGGCACAATCATTTTGATCGGGCTGATCGTCGCGATTCCTGCTGCTGTGGTCGGTTACTTCTGGGCCGTCAAAGTCGCTTCGAAAATTGAAGTTCCTGAAGACACGGTGAAAAGCGGCGATTTGAGCTATGAAGATGTCATTAAGTCGTTTGGCGAAATGCCTTCCACTTTTAAAGCGTTCTTGCCAATCGTTCTTCCGGTTATTTTAATCGGTGCCGGTTCTGTCGCAAGTGTGCTGGGGGGAGAAGATGGCTTTACAAATTTCTTGAAATTCTTAGGTTCTCCGACGGTCGCACTTTTAATTGGTGTATTTGCAGCGTTCTTCTTGCTGCCGAAATGGAATGAAGCGAATTTAACGGGCTTAATCGGGGAAGGGCTTGTCAGTGCCGCACCGATTCTGTTGATTACCGGTGCCGGCGGAGCATTCGGACGCGTTATCACAAACTCGGGAGTTGCCGATTTAATTGCGGAAATGGATATGTCGGCGCTTGCCGGCGGTTCGCTCTTCCTGTTAATTCCGTTTTTGATTGCAGCTGCATTGAAAACCGCACAAGGTTCTTCAACTGCTGCACTTGTCATTACTTCCACGTTGATCGCGCCGCTTTTGCCATCGCTTGGCGTTGAAGGGGCTGTGCCGCTTGCATTGGTCGTTATGGCCATTGGGGCGGGCGCGATGACCGTGAGCCACGTCAACGACAGTTTCTTCTGGGTCATCACCCAGTTCAGCGGCATGAAAGTGACCGATGCGTACAAAGCGCAGACAATGGCTACTTTGCTGCAAGGTGTGACCACAATTGTCTTTACGATGATTTTATGGACGATCCTCGTCTAATCTTAAAACCATTTTCCTTCGGGAAGATGGTTTTATTTTTATCTGCTATTTTGTGGGTCGAAGTATTTAAGGCCCTTAGTCTTTGGGGGGATGAATTTACAGCAGAATGGCTAGAATAAATGACTTAAGAATTGAAAATTCAAAATATATTTACTATTCCAATTGGAGTTGCTATGCTGAGGTTGTTAAAGTAAATAATTTGAAGAAAAAAGATTCAAAAGGTAATAATAACCAAAGTCAAAGGAGTGGATGATTGTGAAGAGGAAGTTTGCGAGTACGCTTGGGGTATTAAGTTTATGTACGGCATTGGCGATGCCTGTGTATGCAGTGGGCAATGAAGTGAAGCCGGCCACGCATCACCATGATAACGGAATTTCTGGATTTATCGATTACCAGGAGCTGCAAAAAAGTTTACGGCAAATCGAATCGACAAGCAAAGGCGTTGTCCAAATAGATGTAGCTGGACAGTCGCATGAAGGCTTGGACATTTATACTGCAAGAGTCGGGACCGGAGAAAAAGTGCTGCTGGTCCAAAGTGAAATTCACGGCAATGAAAAGACCGGAACGGTAGCGATTTTAAATTTGCTGAAGACCTTGTCCGGCAATTCGAAGCAGGCACGGGAAATTCGGGAAGAAGTTACGCTTGTGTTCATGCCGATGATGAATCCGGATGCTTCTGAAGCCGACAAACGGCGCAACAGCTTGACGTGGACGGAAATGCTCGAGAGCTTCCCGCAGCTTGAAGGTGCAGCAAAATCATGGAATTACCTCGACCGGGGCATCAGCCAAAATTACGACTACGGAGCGAATCCAGGATTTGATGTGAACCGCGACTTTAATCCGGATCTTGATTATGTGCCGGAAGCTCAGGATTTCCCTGGAGCATCTGATCAGCCTGGCTGGTTTATCACCCCTGAAGCGCAAACTTCCCGCGACGTCTACAAATCCTTGCAGGAAGAGTTCGGCAAGGTGGATGTCTTCGTGGACTTGCATCACCAAGGGCTCTATTATGTCGACGGAACGGCTGATCCTGTAACGCTTTCCTTGTCCGCTGAATTTGTGCCAGATCCGACAACGCCTGCAGGTTCAAAATATGCAGCTTATGCGGACAAGTACAATTTCGATTTCTCGCGGCAATTGAATTTATTGGCGTATAACGAACTTCAGTCGTACGGCAACTCGAAATTTACGAACATCTCCCTGTATTCGCAAGATCTGGATCTGCCAGGAACGGCGCTCGGATCGTATGCACTCAATGGCAGCGGAACAGTGCTTTTTGAAGTACGCGGACAGACGCAAAGCTTAGGGCAGAAGGAAAAAGGGCAATTGGTCAAATCGGTTGAACGCGGTTTATCCGCTATTATTGAAGGGGTAGCCGATGGTTCAGTCAGTCAATTGGATCCGGAAGACTATGAAGATATTCCGCTTACTTCCTATACTCCTTCTTTTTAAAACAGGTAAAACCTGCAATTCCTTGAATGGAATTGCAGGTTTTTTCGTGTGCTGAGCTTATACAAAAACTATATACAACAGGTTTTAAAAGGCCCTGCCAGGGAATAAAGAGGATTATGGCTCCAGCTGAAGAAGTAAGTTAAAAGGGCAGCAACAGAAGAATATTCGGGGGAAGAAGGGCGGTACATATATGGTGAATCAGAAAAAATCCGTAATTGTGATCGGGGGAGGCCTTGGCGGGCTATCTGCTGCAATTTCCCTTGCACAAAAAGGCTACAAGGTTTCGTTATATGAAAAAAATAACCACATTGGCGGCAAAGTGAATCGGTTGGAACAAGACGGTTTTGGCTTTGATCTTGGCCCGTCCATTTTAACGATGCCGCATATTTTTGACCGATTGTTCCAAGGCAGCGGCAAGCGCTTGGAAGATTATGTACCGATCCAACGGCTTGAGCGGGAATGGCGTTCGTTCTTCCCGGACGGCACAGTGCTTGACCTTTTCCACGATCTTCGGTTGATGGAACGGGAAAACCCGTCACTGTCCAAAAAGGACATGAAAGAATACTATGCGCTGCTGAAGTACGCTCGCCGCATCTATAAAACCACCGAGCACAGTTATTTAAAAGAAGGCTTTGAATCGCCAAAAGAAGCGGTTGCCCAAAACGGCATCCTTGCGACTTTGACCGGCTTCGATTTGACTTCGACAATGTACAGCGCAATCTCTAAACGCATCAGCAATCCACATTTGCGCGATATGCTGTCTTATTACGTCAAATACGTCGGCTCATCGCCTTATAGCGCACCGGCCGTCCTTAATATGATGATTTACATGCAGCATGCGCAAGGGTGCTGGTATGTCAAAGGCGGCACGCATAAACTGGCAGAAGGCTTGGAAAGGCTCGCGCGGGAAGAAGGCGTACAGATCCATACGGGTATGGGCGTTGTTCGCGCACACACAAACCAGAACAAAGAAATTGCAGGCGTTGAACTGGAAGACGGCTCGTTCAAAACAGCTGACTACTATGTTTCCAATATGGAAGTCATTCCGTTCTATAAAAAAATGGTCAAAACGGATGAGAAGTTTGTCGAGAAGCTGGAGAAGAAATACGAACCGGCAAGCTCCGGTTACGTGCTTCATCTGGGCATAAACCGGTTATATCCACAGCTGAACCACCATAATTTCTTCTTTTCCGAGAATTTAAAAGAACAAATGGACAAAGTGTTCGAAAAGCACGAGCTGCCGGACGATCCGACAATTTACCTTGTCAATGTCAATAAAACCGATCCAACACAGGCACCGCCAGGACATGAGAACATTAAGATCCTGCCGCATATTCCGTATATCCAAGACAAGCCGTTCACACCGGAACAATACCGGGAATTTGAAGAGCGCGTGCTCATTAAATTGGAACGGATGGGCCTTCATGGCCTGCGCAATCACATCGTAACGCGCGACGTCTGGACGCCGCATGACATTGAGCGGGTTTATGGCTCAGACCGCGGCGCGATTTACGGCACGGTTTCCGATAAAAACAAAAACGGCGGCTTCAAGCATAAAAAACAAAGCGACCTTTACGATAATCTGTATTTCGTCGGCGGCACCGTCAACCCAGGCGGCGGCATGCCAATGGTGACACTCAGCGGCATGCAAGTGAGCGACAAGATTGTGAAGCGGGATCAATAACGAATGCAAAAGGCACACCCTTTTTAAAGGATGTGCCTTTTGGTTTGTTTAATTTATGCTTTTAATAATCGGACAAGCGGGGTCGCTCGCCCATTCGTTCATCGATCCATCGTAGACAGCCACGTTCGGCTGGCCAAGCTTATTCAAAATCAAGGCATTCCAAGTGGCTGCAATGCCGCCGCCGCAATAAGTAATGACTTTTTTAGCTGGATCCAATGCACCGGTATGTTCAAACAAAGCCCGGAGTTTGTCGTCGTCATAAAGCGCTTTTGTTTGTTCATCTGCATGAAGCCCGAAAAAGACGTTCTCACTTCCGGGAATATGGCCGCTTCTTGGGTCATCTGTTTGAGTGCCGGCAAATTCCTCCGGCGACAAGCTGTTGATCAGAACCGTTTGTTCATCGTCCATCGCTTTTTGGACATCTTCTTTAGTAGCGAGCATGCTAGCATCACGCTGTCCGGAAAATTTCGCTTTCGGGTAGTCAGGCGTCTCCGTTGATAAGGAACGTTCTTCTGCAAGCCATTTCTGCAAACCGCCTTCTAAAATTGCCACTTGGCCGAATCCCTCATAGCGCATCTGCCAAGAAAGCCGTGATGCCCAGTAGGAAGAGGCGATGGATTCACCGACTAACGCGTTTTGGTCATAAATTACGGTATAGAGGCCGTCTCCAATTCCAAGCTCCGTCATTTTTTCAATAAAGGTTTCACGGGAAGGCACGGTGAAAGGAAAAGTGGAATCCGTGTCTGATAATTCACCGACAATGTCCGCATAAACCGCTCCTGGGATATGGCCATTCTCGTAAGAAGCTTTGCCGGACTCGACTTCAGGCGGCCCGCCGGCTTCCGGAAATTTCATGAAGACCGTTGCATCAACGATCCGCAATTTTGGATCGTTGAGATGTTCAGCAAGCCAATCGGTTGTTACGATTAATGGAATATCATTCATTTAAGTTCCTCCTTTGCCTCATGCTTTCCACTCTACGCTGTAGGAAAGAAAGGCGTCAAAAGTTATGCATTCACTTTATCGGTGGAACTGCCAAACCAATTGAGAGCCTTTTAAAAGCTATTCGCATCAAATAAACCTTTAGAATTATTTTTATTGAATTAATTAGGTATTTTGCTTCACTCAGGAAGTATAATAGAAAGGAAGTAGATGAAACGAAAAGGAGCTCAAATGACGATGAAAATGAAAAATGAATCTGCACGTTTTGTATTAATCGGACTTGTTGCAAGTTTAATCTTCACAGGTGGTGTTGGAAGTGTTTTTGCAGAAGGAGGTCAAGCTTCCTATGAATTAATGCAAGTGAAACAAGAAACCAAGTATTCAAAACAGGTGATGCGTGAGTTGCGGGAGGAATTGGGTTTCGATAAAAAATCTACTGAGCATGATAGTGAAATCGAATCCATACCGAAAGTAAAAGTGATGGATCTTTATCTCGCTTCATTCGGTAAAAAAATTAAAGGCAAAGAAGTTCGAAAAGCCGTTGAAGAAGTGTTCTTTGTCGACCTCGATATTATTTCGAAAAACAATTACGGATCGCAAGTGAGCATTTATCCAGAACAGATCATGAACAGTTTGCGTCTTTCATTCAACGAAAAGCCTGACTCGACAAAGCAAGATGCCCGCATCATGAAGCTGAAGAAAAGTGAAGTGATGGACCGTTACATCAAAGAGCACGATGAACAGCTGACGGGCGCAGAAAGCCGCATCCTGATCAACCAAATTTTTGGCGTGAACTTGGACGGCATTTCGACGTTGGAATATTCGCAGCTGGCCATTTCCTCAAAAGGGCAGTGGATTTTGAAAAGTGATACGGATCTCTTTATCCTTGAATCGAGCCTGGACGATGTGGATGTTTCCGTCTATTCGACTTCTTACTTCGAACAAGTGACCGGAAGCAACAAGTTGCCAGAGTCCTTGAAAACGAAATTGATGAGTCTTGGATTTACGTATAATGAGGAAACGGAACTGCTGTACTATATAAATCCGACAGGCGAATCGGTTCCAGACGCGTTCAAGGGGCAAGTGCTTGGCATTATTGTAGGGACGATTATGGGAGAGTACAAGTAAGATTCGGGATAGGTGGTACGTTGTATCTCTGGCTTTTTCGTGAGACTTTCTAGGAAATATTTTCTTAATAATTTTTATTTATTTCAACTAATCGGATTTACTATCCGTCCGGTCGCAGATACTGTCCAAGTGCTTCGAAATACTGTCCAACAGGAGACAAATACTGTCCTTCAGGCCATAAATACTTGCCGGCCAGCGAATAAACCCCAAAAAGGCACACTCACTTTGAATGAGTGCGCCTTTTTTGAGGTGTTTTGAATCAACCGACAATCCCTGCATCGACTTGCATTTCAGCTCGGTTTATAAATGGATTTTTTACTATTTCGACTGCTACTGAAGCGATATTTTCAGGTTTACCGCCTTGTTTCGGGAACAGTTGCATTGGAGCCCAAATTTCATCAGCTACACCCGTTGCAGCCGTTAATGGGGTTTTAATATATCCTGGTTTGATACTGTTCACTCGGATGCCATGATGGCTTAAAGTAACGGCCAAATCCCGGTTCAAACCAAGAATAGCCGCTTTAGAAGCTCCGTAGTCATAAGCAAATGCGGTGCTTGCTACTCGTTCATCGAACCAGTTCCAAACCTTGTCGGCAGCCATTGATGCTAAGAAGATGATATTCCCTTTCTCTCCGTTTTCGTCTGGCTCGTTATTCTTCATATAGTTCGCTGCAATTTGCGCTGTGTTATAAGATCCGTACAAGTTAACTTTGATGCCCGCATCCCAGTTTTTAAAACTTTGCTCAATCACATCTTCGTCATCAGAAAGGAAGACACCGCCAAAGCCGCGTCCTGCACAGTTAATCATAATATCCAAATGTCCCCATTTATCAACAGCCTGTTTTGCTGCACTTTTTAATTCTTCCCGATTTGTTACGTCTGCTTTCACAAAAAGAGCATCATCCCCGAATTGTTTCGTATATTCAATGCCTGCTTCTTCATTTATATCTGTCAATAATAGTTTTGCTCCTTGTTCATGGAAAGCGAGTGAAGTTGCTCCACCGATTCCAGAAATGCCCCCTGTAATCCACGCCACTTTATTCTCCATATTCATCCTAAGTCCCCCTTGTTTTTTGAAAATTAATGCTATTAGAGCATAACAAAGTATTTTCAATAAAATCAATTATAAAGACCTATGTTAGAGAGGGCACTTAGAGCTATTTGTAAATAAGAGATTTAAACTTAGTAAGAGGCTATTACAATATATTTTCTTCATACGATTGCGAATATGCCAAGAATGAAAGATGCTTTGTCGAAATAAATAAGGAATCTGCAAAAGGCGCACTCGGTGATGGACAAGTGCGCCTTTTTGAGACGATTTCCAGGAAAAATTTTCTTGATTTTTTTTATTTATTTCAAGTAATCGGATTTACTATCCGTTTGTCCACAAATACTGTCCAAGTGCTTCAGAATACTGTCCAACAGGAGACAAATACTGTCCGTTCAGCAAGTAATACTTGCCGGTTGCCGAAGCAAATCAAAAAAAGCGCACTCCATTTTCAGGAGTGCGCTTTTTCATGCTTAATATTTGTAAGATTGGCCGCCGTCGATCGGAATGACAGTGGCATTGATGAATTTCGCTGCGTCGGAGAGAAGGAAGGCGACGAGGTTGCCGACTTCTTCCGGTTTGCCGAAGCGTTTCATCGGGTTCACGCTGACAAATTCTTTGCCGGCTGCTTCCCAGTTGTCGCCAGCCATTTGTTTCAATGAACCTTCGACCATTGGCGTCATGATGGCGCCCGGTGCGATGGCATTGATGCTTACGCCGAACTGGCCGTATTCGATGCCGGAGTTGCGTGTCAAGCCGACAACGCCGTGTTTGCTCGCTGCGTAGCCGGACTGGTTGCCGACGCCGCGGATTCCGCCGACGGACGCCGTATTGACGATCGAGCCGTAGCCTTGTTCTTTCATGACTTTCAATACATGTTTCATTCCGTAGAACACGCCGTTCAAGTTGACGCTCACGACTTTTTCGAATTCGTCGGAACCGAAGTCTTCTGTCAGGTTTTGTTTGCCTTCGATGCCGGCGTTGTTGAAGAATCCGTCGATTTTGCCGAATTTGCCGATGGTGAATTGAACGTAGTTTTTCACTTCTTCTTCGTTCGTCACGTTTGCTTCAACCAGTTCAACTTGGGCTTCCGGAGCCGCTGCAAGGATTTCTTTTTTCGTATCTTCCAAGCCGTTTTTGTTCATGTCGACCAGCACGAGTTTGCCGCCTTGCTGTGCGATGGAAAGTGCCGCCGCGCGTCCAAGGCCGGAGCCGCCGCCTGTGATAATAACCACTTTGTCATTGTAATTAATCATCTGATCTCTCTCCTTTTTCATGGGTATGCTAAACTGAATTTAATGGATCTATCGCCAGTGTAAGCCTTTGCACCAAAAGCTTCAATCCGTAAAATTGGCGAATGTGTTGAGTAATGCGACAGTTTTATTGAAACTGTCGATTTTGGAGGAAAAAGAGATGGAAGTGAAGAAAGAAAAGCTTTCTCCGCAAGCAGAACGGACGAAGCACCAGTTCAAGCAAGCATTCACCGAGTTGATCAATGAAAAAGGGTATAGCCATGTCACGGTGACAGATATCGTACAGCGTGCCCAATATAACCGCGCAACTTTCTATCTTTATTATTTGGATAAGCCGGATATTACGGAAGAGCTGCGGAAAGAAATGTTCAAGCAGATCAAGCGGACGAGCATGGAGCGCTATGAGCCGGGCAAGGTGATTTCCACGGCATCAATGGACGCCAATTCGTTTGAACTCGTGTCATTCATCTATGACAACCGTTTGTTTTTCAATCTCTATTTGATGGAAGATACCATTCCGGGCCTTTATCAGGAATTGCCGCGCGCCATCTTCGAGCTGTTCGAGGAGCAGTTCACGTTTACGCCGATCGGCCATCATGATATCAACTCCTCTTCCTTTAAATTATATATGGCGCATGGGACAGCGGGGCTCATCCTTGACTGGGCGCAAAACGGCTATCAAAAATCGCCGATGGAAGTGTCGCAGGAATTGATCGGAATTCTGCAGTCATTTGCGGCGGGATTCAGGGTTGGATGATTCGAACGATAAAGGAAGTGAAGTGTTTCTTATGGAAATGAATCTATTTACCGAAAAGGATCTTCAAAAATGCATAGCAACTTTTATGGAAGTCTTCAACGCGGAACCATGGAACGACCAGTGGGAGCCGGAAAGAGCGGAACGCTACCTGCAGGATTTTGTCCGCACCCCGGGATTTATGGGTATTGTCGCAACGGAAGGCGAAGAAGTTATCGGTTTCCTTTTTGGTGCAAAGCGCGCTTGGTGGAGCGGGGACGAATTTTTCATTTATGAGATGTGCGTCAAAGCGACTGTACAAAATCAAGGAGTCGGGAAAGCGCTGCTCAAGCATCTGCTTGAAAAGCTGGATGAAGAAAAAATCGCGACTGTCTCTCTTTTAACGGACCGAGGCATCCCGGCGGAAGCCTTTTACAAGAGAAACGGATTTGAGGAAATTGAACGGCTGGTATTTTTGAGCCGGGAAGTCTGATAAGTTCACAGCTTGAAAAAAATAAGACTAAAAGATTCACAAATAAAACCCGTCCCAGCAGCAAGCTGGAGCGGGTTTTGCCGTCTCATCCTTTTGGCAATACGAGTTTCCGGTAAAGGTGTACGGTGAAGAAATAGTAGCTGCCGTAAATGGCCAAGAAAATGAGCAGGGAAATCCATAACCGGTAGTACGGATCAATGATGACGAACGTGAACATCCGCATGCCGACGAATACGTGGAGCAGGCCAAGCAAAGCAGGGAATAGGAAGACGATGAAGATCTCTTTTGAAATCGATGCTTCCAGTGCTTTTTTCCGGACGCCGAGTTTTCGGAGGCTGTCGTAGCGGCGAATGTCGCTGTTTGCGCCAGACAGGATTTTGAACATCAAGATGCTCGCCATCATCGTCAAGAAGGCAAGGCCGAGAAAGAAGCCCATGAAAAACGTGCCGCTCGCAAAGGCATACTGGCTTTCGAAAGTGGAGTACTTGCTGTACAGCGATTCGTATTCAAGGTCCATCGGAATGTACAGGCGTGCCCCATCCTGCAATTGCAGGCGGTCAAGTTCCTGCCACTGCTCAATGTAGCGTGAAAATTTATCGCTTCTGGCAAGAACGATCGTGATTTCTTCTGCTTCAACTTGCTCGAATGTTTCCGCTGATACAATACGGTGCCTGCCCAATGTAGAAAACGCCGGATTGATCGTCTCGAGAGCCATTGTCCATTGGTCACCCAGGTTCTGATAGCCGTCTTCATCGATTTTTAGATTATCAGGAAAAGGGCCAGGCCGCTTCGTTTCATAGGAAACCCAATCAACGATCAGAGGCGGATTGGCCGCCAGCTCGTCCTCTACATAATAGACAAATTCCTCATCCATCTTAAAACGGTAGGAAAGCCGTTCTTCTAAAGCGATGGTTTCCAATACTTCTTCTTCCGCATCTCCCGGGTTATACAGGGCGGCGTCGTACAGCCGCTCTTCATCCACCGACAAGACAGCGTTATTTTTAAACGCGAATCCGCCGGCAATGGCGCCGGCCGACAAAGCAATCAGCATGGCAATCGTCGCAAGCACCCACTTTAGTTCGTTCAGCCGGAAGCTGAGCTGGGCGAGGGTAAACGAGTTGAGCCCTCTAAAATTCATCTTTTTATTGCGCTTCCATTTTCGGACGATGATCGGCAATAGTGAAGCAAAGAGCAGATAGGTGCCAAGCGTCGTGGCTGCCGGCGCGGCAAAAAGACCGATAAAACGCAGGATCTCCATGAAGAAGAGAGCGACATAGCCGATGCCGAGTAAAACAATTCCAGAAAAGATCATCAGCGCCGAATTTTTAGGTTTTGACGGCAACGGATCGTGCTTTACTTCCGCTTTCAGCAGATCATTGATTGAAGCTTTCGCAAGCTTTCGGTTGTTGATGAAAGAAACCGCGTAGGCAACGGCTAGGAAATAGACCATCGTCCAAAAGGCAGCCGGCCCGTAGAAAACTTTGAAGGCGATAAATTCGACATTCAACTGGGCGGCTAACAGGCTCGAAACAAGCCAGGAAAGAAGTGCGCCGAGGAAGATGCCAGCCCCGAGAGCAGCCGCTGCAATCAGCATCGTTTCAAGCAGGAACACCTGCTTGATTTGTTTCTTTTTGGCGCCGATCAATTCATACATGCCAAATTCTTTTTTCCGTAAGGAAAGGAGGAAAGCGTTTGTGTAATAAAGGTAGAAAAAAGTGATCACGGATAATAGGACAATGCCGACAATGAAAACCAATTGAATATGGTTGATGACCGAATTGCCGGTAATGAATTCTTTATTTAAAGCCAAAGTCAGAAACATGTAAAAAACAGCGATAGAGACGATGAGTCCGGTAAAAAGGATAAAATAATCGCGCTGTTTCCGCTTTAATCCTTCAAGCGATAATTTGAGGATCATCTGGCTTCACCTGCAATAACGCGCTCGTTGGTGCCAGCAAGCACTTCCAAGATTTCTTTGTAGAATTGTTCCCGGCTGTTTGAAGCATGGAGCTCCTGATCGATTTCCCCGTCCTTGATGAATAGGAGGCGGCTGCAGTAACTGGCACTAAGCGGATCGTGCGTCACCATCAAGACGGAGACTTTTTGTTCTTTGTTCAGATCGCTTAAGGTTTCCATTAAAATTGCGGCATTTGTTGAATCCAGTGCGCCGGTCGGTTCATCCGCAAGAAGCAAGGCGGGATTATGGACAAGCGCCCGTGCAATCGCTGTCCGCTGTTTTTGCCCGCCTGAAATTTCTGCAGGGAACTTTTCGAGGATGCCGCTGATCCCGAGGAGTGTTGAAGCCTGTTGAACGGTTGCAGAGATCCTCGGAACCGCTGTGTTCCGGAGAGAAAGCGGCAAAGCAATGTTTTCAAAGACACTCATGTTTTCGAGCAGATTAAAGTCTTGGAAGATAAAACCCAGCTGTTGGGACCTGAAATCGGACAGTTGCTCTTCATTCATGGCAGACAAGGACGTTCCGCCGATGATGATTTCGCCTTCAGTGACGGAATCCAATGTGGCAATCGTGTTCAGCAAGGTCGTCTTGCCAGAACCGGAAGGGCCCATGATGCCAATGAATTCTCCCTTTTCCATCGTGAATGATAAATTGCGGATGGCGGTATAGGCGTTAGCCCCTTTTGTTCCATACGTCTTTGAGATGTTTTTTACATTTAAAATAGCCGTCATGTAAATTCCTCCATTCATTGTTATTCCTTACTATAGAGAGGAGAAATGAAGAAATTCGGTAGGGAAAAATGAAGGATTTCTTAAGATTCACTAATGAGTTGAGAATAAATTTTCATTTTTGCCGTTACAATTGCTGCAGTTTGGGGGATATAAAATTTAAGTGCCGTAAGCACCATAAAATTATTCAGTCGTTAGTTGACCGAAGTTCAGACTCTAAAAAGCTAGGAGTACATAGAATGAAGAAAAAACAACAAGATATTGAGATACCGTTTCTATTAGCTCTTATTCCACTCGTTACCATGATAGCTATTATGGCGGTCACGATTAATTTATTTGAAGGCAGCCCGCATATTCCGCTGGCTGCGGGCAGTGTCGTTGCCGCATTTATCGCTTAGTGGCTCGGCTATAAATGGAAAACGATTGAACAAGGCGCTTATAAAGGCATTCGTTTGGCGCTTCCGGCAGTATTGATCATCATCGTGGTGGGAATGATCATTGCTTCATGGATTGGCGGCGGTGTGATTGCTACGATGATTTACTATGGACTTCGAATCATTACTCCATCCCTCTTTTTAGTGACAATCTGCCTTATTTGCGGTGTCGTCGCTTTTGCCATCGGGAGCTCATGGTCAACAATGGGCACGATCGGAGTTGCCGGCATGGGAATTGGCATGAGTATGGGAATCGCGCCTGCCATGGTAGCGGGGGCGGTTATTTCGGGTGCTTATTTTGGCGATAAAATGTCGCCGTTGTCGGATACGACCAATATGGCGGCAGGTGTGACAGGGACGAATCTGTTTGAACATATGACGTATACGACGATTCCAGGACTTGTTCTGGCTTTGATTGTCTACTTTGTGCTTGGCCGGCAGTTCGGCGGAGCGGATGGGGATGAAGAAAATATTCAAGGCAACTTAACCGCGCTCAACAGCAATTTCATTATTTCACCATGGCTAATGTTGGTGCCGGTTGCGATTGCTGTGCTGGTGATCATGAAGGTACCTGCGCTTCCTGCGTTGATAGTTGGGGTAGTTTTAGGTTTTCTTTGTGAGATTTTCGTTCAAGGCGGAAATGTCGGAAATGCAATCAATGCGCTTCATGATGGTTATGTGATGTCATCCGGCAATGAAATGGTGGATGAACTGTTTAACCGCGGCGGCATCGAATCGATGATGTTCACCGTCTCATTGGTTATTTTCGCCATGGTATTTGGTGGCATATTGGAACATACGGGAATGCTGCAAGCAATTGTAAAACAGATATTGAAAGTCGCGAAATCGGCAGGCAGCCTGATTGCGGCTACCATCGTTTCTGCGTTTTTCACGAATGCGACTGCATCAGAACAATACATATCTATTCTGTTGCCGGGCAGAATGTATGCAAAAGCCTATCAGGATAAAGGACTGCATCCGAAGAATTTGTCGCGTGCCCTTGAAGACAGAGATACAGAACTTCACCATTGTTTGTGCGGCTTATATTGACTCTCGTAATTGGCATTAAGGAAAGAAACGTAGCAGCAAGCAACTATTAATTTTGCCCATTATTCGATTTGGCAGGAGGGTGCATTGGCTTATGAATTATCAAGAATTGGTTGAAAAAGAGGTATATCATCTTACTTTTCAAGGGTTTGAACAGACAAAGGGAGCAAACAAATTATTAACTGTTCGTTTCGATGGAAGCCCTAACGAAACGGATGTGCTCATCGGGAATCCGCAGACTTTGGAACGCTGGCAAATCAGTTTTTCTTCCTATGCATTCTATTCGGCAACGTTTGAAGACTTTACAGTAGCCAAGGAACATGAAGTGTATCAAGGATATGCGTTTCGGATCTATGAAAAGTCGGAATTGATGGATCGATTAAGAACGGATGCAAACTTAGAGGTGCAAGAGAGGAATAGAGGGAAAATCTACCGGCATTATTCATTTGCCTGTATGGAACATCAGGTTGATGTGGTGTCTTGTGATGAACCCAGTACAAAAATGCTCTGTTCTTATTCCAATTAAAACAGCCGAGCTCTCCGCTTTGATGGACGAGTTCGGCTGTTTTTATGAATTAAGCTCTTTTCAGCAAGACCTTTTGCAGAAATTTCTTTGTCCGTTCTTCTCTAGGGGCTGTGAAAATATCTTCGGGCTTTCCTTGTTCGACAATGTGCCCATCTGCGATAAATACGACGCGATCCGAAACTTCTCGTGCAAAATCCATCTCATGCGTTACGATAACCATGGTTTGTCCTTCTAACGCGAGCTCTTGGATGACCGTCAACACTTCACCAACAAGTTCAGGATCTAATGCAGAAGTCGGTTCATCAAATAATAAGAGATCCGGTTTCAGTGCGAGAATCCGGGCAATCGCCGCCCGTTGCTTTTGGCCGCCCGACAATTGTTCCGGAAACTGGTTTTTATGTTCCAAAAGGCCAACTTTTTCCAGCAATCCTTCTGCTTCACGCACCAATTCCTGCTTGTTCCGTTTTTGCACGACAAGCGGTGCTTCAATAATATTGTCAATCACGGTTTTATGCGGAAATAAATGAAAATGCTGAAAGACCATACCAGAAAATTGGCGAACATCAACTTTTTGCTTTTTACTTGGTGTTTTCCCAGTGAATGAAACATGGACATTATTGATTTGAAGTGAACCGCCTGAAGGCGTTTCTAAGAGATTCAGGCATCTCAGTAAGGTTGTTTTGCCAGAACCGGATGGGCCAATGATGCTGACAACTTCGCCTTTTTTTATTTCCAATGAAATGGATTTCAAGACTTCTACCTGTTTGAATTGCTTGCTTAAATTTTCAACTTTGATCAATTTGGAAACCTCCTATCATGCAGTGACATAGCGATTTGCTTTTTTCTCTAAATAATCTTGAAGTAAGGTGACGAGGATGCAAATGGACCAGTAAATGAGTGCCACGAGAATATATAAGGTTAGGCTTTCATAAGTTTGCCCGACCACCACTTTAGCACGGTAGAACATTTCAGAAACAGTGATGACCATCGCTAGCGAAGTTCCTTTGATGATATCCATGAAAGTGCTCGATAGTGGAGGCAAAGCAATGCGCGTTGCCTGCGGCAAAATGATGCGCGTCATAGTTTGCCAATAGCTCATTCGAAGCGTTTCAGCAGCTTCCCATTGTCCTTTCGATACAGAAGAAATGGCAGAACGGATAATTTCGGCCGTATAGGCAGAAAAATGAATACTGATGCCGATAATGGCAGCAGTAAGCGGCTGCATTTCAATGCCGATCATGGGAAAGCCGAAATACAGGATAAACAGCATCACCAAAAGCGGAGTGCCGCGCATAAAGGAGATAAAAAGCCGGGCTGGGAGAGACAGTCCGATAAAGCGGTTCATTCGGGCAAGGGCTACAAATAAACCGAGGATCAAAGCAAATACTAGGCTGACCAGTGCAATCAAGATGGTTTGCCAAGCTCCTTCCAGAATAAAAGGAAGAGAATCAATTGCGATTTCTACATTAAAAAGATATTTCCATTTAAAGTCGGCCATTGGAAGACTCCTTTACTTAGTATCTAGAAAAGAGGAATCCAAGGATTCCTCAAAAAATGTTTATTCTTCTTCAAGCGGCTGTGTTACATCAGCACCAAGAAATTTAGTTGAAATTTCTTTCAATGTGCCATCAGCAAGAAGCTCCTCAATAGCACCGTCAAGTTTTCCTTTCAGCTCCGGGCTATCTTTCGGCATTACGATAGCACTGCTGCTGAATGAGAATCTAACATCTTCAGCCAGTTTCAATCCCGGTTTATCAAACTGTTCAAGTGAGCGCAACAAGACAAGATAGTCGTTTAGCGTAGCATCGACGCGGCCGCTGACGATTTCTGGAAGCACCGTGTCAGAGCCTGTGTAGACAATCACTTCAGCCCCTTGTTCTTGAGCAAATTTCGAGTAATTGCTGGTCGCGGACCCCCCGACTTTTTTGCCTTTCAAATCTTCTACTGATTCAATGCCGGAGTTGTCACTTTCACGGACAATGGCTGAACCATATGAATGCTTGACTGGAATCGTGAAATCAAATATCTCTTTGCGTTCGTCGGTAATCGAAAAATCATTCGCGGCAATATCAATTTGGCCATTGCGAAGAGCTGGCAGCAATCCGTCAAATTCCATTTCTTTGAATTCAACTTCCAATCCAAGCTTTTCTCCTAAGGCACGAGCAAGTTCTACATCATATCCTGTTAATTCTTTTGTTTCTTCATCGTGATAGGTAATCGGGTAGTAAAGCCCTTCTGTGCCGACAACGATTTTGCCTGCTTCTTCAATTCGATCCCAAGTGTTCTGTTCCTTGTTTTCTGTTGAAGCATTCACTTCATTTGAAGATTCATTGCTGCTGCATGCAGTTAGAAATAAACCGATTACTGTAATTGCGACGAGCCATAAAAGCTGTTTGGTGTTTTTCATGTCTTTGCACCTTCCTTTTCTATTGGTTTACTTGGTTTTAAGTTAATAGAATTGTCCAGATATGAGGGCAAACAAAAAGCCTCTTCTATAAGAAGAGGCAGGCATGCGAAATCACATTGATATTCTGCTCTTCTTATCTCTCAAGCTAATCAAAGCTTGTTGGATTTGGCACAGTGCTCTAAAGTGAGCCCGCTGCCGAGGTTTCGTAGGGCCAATCCCTCCACCTCTCATGATAAGAACAAATTGCTATTAAACTATGTTGACAACTGTATCATCATTGCATTTCACCGTCAACACAAAATTCTGATAAGTTACACCTTATTTTTTGTTAGAAGTTGTTAAACGTTTAACGAACCCCTAAATCCCCTAGCGGCATAATACGAATCCGCTCCGTTATGATACAGAAACACTTGCCCGTAGCGGAAATCACAAAAAAGGGCGCCGCCGCGATCTCTGATTTCAGCAGGAGTCTGCACCCAGCTCGATGTCTTCATATCGAATTTCCCTAGTGACTGCAGCTTTCGGTATTGTTCTTCTGTAAGCAATTCAATTCCCATGTCGGCCGCCATGCCGACCGCGTTGTTTTCGGGCTTGTTTTTCTTACGCGATTCCAGTGCTTTCAGGTCATAGCAGAGGCTTCTTCGGCCAATCGGGCTTTCCACGGAGCAATCAAAGAAAATGTATTCATCCGCTGCAGCGTTATAATCCACGACATCCGGTTCGCCGCCAGTCCGTTCCATTTCATGGAGCGACCATAATTTGCCTTCATTCGCTTCCAATTTGTCCTGGATTTTGGCCCATTCGAAGTTTTCGTGGCGAGTGATGTTTTTCTCGAACCGCTCTTTTAACGTGCCGAGAAATGCTTCGCGTTGTTCGGGTGATAATTGCTTGCTCATGCCGATTCCTCCTTTAATGGATTTTGCTATTGTTGGTTTTAGTATATAAGAAAGCAGCGGGATTTTGGAGAGGTGCATCTATTTTATTTTCAGTAGAGGATTGTCTGGAGCTTTTGCAGAATAAAAGAAGCAGGAAAGCAGATCGTTTTTCATTCAGTAAATTGAAGGAGGAGTGTATGTGAATATCTTGATCCTTGGAGGGACCCGCTTTTTGGGGAGATTTCTGACCGAGGCGGCTCTCAGCAGCGGCCATGAAGTGACCTTATTAAATAGAGGGAAAGCGAATCCGGATTTGTTTCCAGAAGTGGAGAAATTGATCGGCGACCGGTACGGGGATTTACAAGCGTTGAGGGGGCGGAGATGGGACGCCGTTATTGACACATCCGGCTATCTTCCGTGGTCCGTTCAAGAATCTGCGGAACTGCTGGCGAAATCCGTAGGACATTACACATTCATTTCAAGCGCATCGGTTTACGTCGATTTAGAATCTCCGGGGATAAATGAAGAACACGCAGTCGGCCAGCTTTCAGCGGACGAGCTGGAAGAATTGAAAACGAAAGAGGCGGAAGCTGCCATCAATGAACATTACGGTGAGTTGAAATTTTTGTGTGAGCAAGAAGTGGAACGTGCGTTTCCGGAAGGTGCCCTGAATATCCGGCCGGGACTTATCGTCGGGCCTTATGATTTTACGGATCGTTTTACGTACTGGGTCAACCGCGTGGATAAGGGCGGTGAAGTGTTGGCGCCGGGACGGCGAGACAAGGAAATCCAGTTTATCGATGTCCGGGATTTGGCGGATTGGATTCTCCGGCTGGTTGAAGAACAACGTACAGGCACATTTAATGCGACCGGACCCGAATCCGCATTGACGATGGAAAAATTCTTGGAGGAATGCAAGGCCACTCTTAAGAGCGATGCAGATTTTATCTGGGTGGATGAGCAATTC
This sequence comes from Planococcus ruber, assembly GCF_022819085.1. Lineage (GTDB taxonomy): Bacteria > Bacillota > Bacilli > Bacillales_A > Planococcaceae > Planococcus > Planococcus ruber. Next base: position 245,154 of record NZ_JALHAG010000012.1, read on the forward strand.
CTGTTGGGCCACAAAGTGGAAGGCTGGTCCGAATTGCCGCTTTGGATTCCGGATAGTATGAACCTGAATGGCTTTCTCGGAGTGGATATCCAAAAAGCCTTGCAAACCGGACTAAGGTTCCGTCCTCTCAGTGACACTATTCGAGCCACCTTTGAATGGGAAATGACACGGGAAAAGGCTGAACGAAAAGCGGGGATGGATCCGGAAAAAGAGCAAGCTGTGTTGAAGGACTGGCAGCAGCGTGCGCTTTAATAGGAAAAAACGAGTTTCCACGGGATGAAATTTATCCAGTGGAAACTCGTTTTTAATTTATTACAGTTTAATCGGTATGCGTTTTGTCAGCATGCGGGTAGCTATGATCAATACGGCAATCAAAAGGAGCGAACCGATCACGGACATCAGTAAGCTTGCTTCAGTTGGAATGTACGGAATCCAAGGAATGATGGTGCTTAAGCCTGCTTCTCCCCAGAAGAATCCGTTCAAGCTGAGGGCCACAATCGCGAGCCCGACAAACCCGAGTCCAATCAGCCAATTAAAGCGGTAATAGCCGATGCCGATCAGCCAGCCGACCAAATAATATGTGAACACGTTCAGGAAGAAGACCCCGATGGCAGAAAACCAGCCGCTTGTCCGTTCGAAAATGGTCAGGCTATCTGATTTTACGGGCATGGAAACAAAGTTGGAGATAAGGTGTTCGATGCCATGGATAGCAAGAGGCACCACAGTGACAGCAATTGCGAGCCCGAAAGCGCCAATGACTACTCCAAAGAACATATCTTTTCGGCTGATTCCGTGCTGGACAAAATACGCCATGAAGCCGAAAGCAGCGATGATTCCACAGACGAGCATGAAAATGGCGGCTGAGTAGCTGGAGAAGACGAAGAATCCTTCCACATTTGCGTCGTTGCGATTGGCGATAAACATGCCGATGACATGGGCCAGTGTCAGGAATGAGAAAAACCAGATGCTCCATTTGAATTGTTCCAAGAAAGAATCCCTTGCGATTTTCGGATAGAGTTTGACCGATTTCATATCAGTGTGCCTCCTCTGTTAAGTGGATGAATAAATCTTGCAGGGAAACCGGGCCGATTTCTAAGCCGAGCTGCTGCGCTTTTTGTTGGTCTTCTTCACTTAAAGCGCCGTAGACCATTACGGATTTCGTGCCGCCAAGCTTTTGTTCGTTCAAAACTTTTAATCCGGCGACAAATGCATCGACTTGATCCGCTGCACCTGTAATAGAAGCGCCGCGGGAAGCGATTGTTTCGTAATCTCCGTTCAACACGAGGCGGCCTTGGTCGATGATGACGACTTGATCAAACAGATAATCCATTTCCGATACTAAATGAGTGGAAAGAATGAACGTACGAGGATGCTTCGCCTGATCAGCCAGAATTTCCTGGTAAAAGATTTCACGCGCGGGTGCGTCCATGCCTACATAAGCTTCATCAAAAATCGTAATCGGGGAACGGCTCGCCAGTCCGATGACGGCATTCAACGCGGACTGCATCCCTTTCGACAATTTGCTGATCGGTTTATCCAATGGGAGTTTAAATCGTTTCAGCAGATAGTCGGCATATTCTTTATCGTAACTTGGCCGGTAATATTCCGGAAATTCAAGAAACTGCGGAATTTTCTCGTATTCTTCTTTGTAGTCTTTGTTGTAAATAAAAGATACTTGCAGCATTTTATCGGCGTTTTCAAATACCGGTTCACCGTCAATGAAAACTTGCCCTTCCGTTGTCTCACGAAAAGCGGCGATTAAAGACAGAAGGGAAGTTTTGCCTGCGCCGTTTCGTCCGATCAAGCCGTGGATCCGATTCGATTCGAGTGATAATGACAAATCTTTCAACGCTTCAAATTTACCGAATTTCAATGTCACGTTATCTATTTTGATATGAGCTTCCATCATGTGTCACTTCCTTTCGCATTTTTAATCAGTTCAATGATTTCTTCTTGGGAAATGCCGAGTTTCTTCGCTTCCTGTACTAAGCCAACAACGTAATTGTCGACAAAAGCTTTTTTGCGTTGATTTACCAATGTTTTTTTTGCTCCTTCTGCTACAAACATGCCAATCCCTCGCTTTTTGAATAGGATGCCTTCATCCACTAATTGATTGATGCCTTTAGAAACGGTCGCATGGTTAATTTTGTAGAAACTCACAAGTTGGTTGGTCGATGGCGCCTGATCGCCTTCTTTTAATTGGTCATTTACAATTTGGTCTTCGATCAATTCACGGACTTGAAGAAAAATGGGTTTATTCGAATCGAATGGACTGCTCAATGGATGCACCTCCTTTTTTGTATAGGATATATGGTTATACACTTATGTGTATAACCATATATCCTTACATTCGTTTTGTCAATCATTCTGATAAAAAATAATAGCGGTGTTTAAAAATGAAATAAGGGGAAAAGAGAAAGGAGGAAAGGGGAGAGTCAGATGAAAGCAATCGTAATTGAAGCGTACGGTGGAAAAGAACAACTGAAAGAAAAAGATATGCCCATGCCAAAAATGGCAGACAATCAAGTGCTGCTTGAAGTCCATGCGACTTCGATTAACCCGATCGACTGGAAACTGCGGGAGGGGTATCTGAAAGAGATGCAGCCTTTTGAGTTTCCCATCATCCTTGGGTGGGATGCAGCGGGAGTCATTGTTGAAACTGGGAAAGGTGTGAAGGATTTCAAAGTGGGCGACCGCGTATTCGTGCGGCCTGAACTTACAAGAGAAGGGACTTATGCCGAATTTATTGCGGTGGAAGAGCATTTACTTGCGAAAATGCCCGATGCGATGACATTCGAAGAAGGTGCAGCGATTCCGTTAGTAGGTTTGACTGCATGGGAATGCCTGGTTGAAGTGGCCGGCGTAAAAGAAGGCGATAAAGTATTGGTGCATGCAGGGGCAGGTGGTGTCGGGACGAACGCCATCCAAATCGCTAAAAGTTTTGGTGCCTATGTGGCAGCAACCGCCAGCAGCAAAAACAAAGAGCTGCTGGAATCACTCGGTGCCGACCAAGTCGTCGATTATAAAGAAGAAGCGTTCGAGGAAGTCATTAACGATTTTGATATCGTCCTTGATACATTAGGCGAAGACGTTCAAGAAAAAAGTTTCGGTGTCTTGAAAAAAGGCGGAATGCTTGTATCGATTGCGCAGCCGCCGGATGAAGAAACGGCCAAGAAGCACGGCGTCAAAACCGGCTATGTATTCCTGCAACCGGAAGGTGAAAAATTACAGAAGTTGGCGAAGCTTTACGAAGAAGGCAAGCTAAAGCCGGTCATTGGGGAAACTTACGGATTTTCTGCAAAAGATTTGCAGGATGCGCATGCTGCGAGCGAAACGCATCATGCGAAAGGGAAGATTGTCATTAAAGTGAAGTGAGCGGGGAAAGCAGGTCCAAAGAGGCCTGCTTTTTTTTATGGGCTGTTCGTTGACGGATGGGGGTTTCTCTTAAAGCTTGCTGCGTTCTTTCTAAAATAATTCACAAGATAAACAAGCAGAAATCCATCAAAAAATGGTATGATTAGAAGATAACTAAATCATGCAGGCTGGAAGATGAGAGAGCCGCGGAAATGATGAATAGTGGATTTTTTCAGTTTTAAGAACAGGTGATTAAATGAGTCAGGCAAAAGCAAATGCATACAAAACTTCTATACGAATGACCAATACAGCTTCGGAAAAAATGAGCGGGTTCGGAATCAGCGAACGCTCGTTTTTTGTTGTAGACCGTCCTTTCAAGGTGTTTCTCGAACGCTATCCGGCAGCAGCGGACGGCTCGCTTTCAGTTGCGTTGATTTTTGACCGCACAGAAAACGAACGGCTGTCTTCAAAAGAGTTGGGGCAATTGGTGGTGTTTCACTGTGTGTTTGCCAATCATCGTTTATTGGTGACAAATGTGACACTGCGGAAAGCCTATCAAACGCTCGGAACGAATTGGCAGCGCGAAGCGTATATCACGTTCCAAGATTCCCGCGAACCGGCTCCGGTCGCTTTGATCAATATGATCAACCGCATGACGCCCGCGAAAGAAAGCTCGGAATACGTGAAAAAACGGATTTCAAGCTGGGAAGGCTATTTGAAGATCCAGGAACGCGGCATGGACATTCCGGATATCAAATCCTTCTATACTAAACTCGCATTCAGCCATGATTTCAGCCGCATCACTTTGACCGGCTGCCAGATGAAAGATACGGAATGGAAGTCGCTCAGAAATTTAAGTGTGCGGCTAACCGGGATCGACGGCGATGTCGGAACCGTGATAAAAGCGGCAAACCGAACCGTTGAAATCGAACTTCAGAATTATGCCGTCAAACAGATGCGGGAAAAAGCGCATACGCTGAATAAAAAAGAAGTGGTGTTCAGCAATTTTGCTGCGCTCAGCCAGATCAGAAGATTGCGCCAAGGGTTTACGAATCTGGAAAAAGGGTTGGCGGTCAATCCGAATCTTGACCGTCTTTTATTTGAAGAAAAGCCGCCGGTCAATCCGCTTCAGAAAATCGACAAGCTGCAATTTCACAATCGCTTGAATGAGTTCCAGCAGCGGGCGGTTTCAGGTGCAGTGGCGGCGGATGATTTGTATGTGATCCAAGGGCCGCCGGGAACCGGAAAAACGACGGTTATTGCGGAAATCTGTCTGCAAAATGCGAAAAAAGGCTTGAAAACGCTTGTTGCTTCGCAGTCGAATTTAGCGGTCGATAATGCGCTGGGCCGGCTTCTCGTAAATAAAGACATCCGGATATTGCGCGTGGGCCGGACTGAAAGCATCGAAGAAGAAGGCAAGAAATTTATCGAGGAAAACGTCGGACAGTATTGGAAAGACAATACCGTAAAAGAAGTATCCGCCCAGTACGAAATGCGGAAAAACCGGGAAGCGGTGCTGGCAGGTGAATTGGCAGCAAATGAACAGGCTTACGTTGAAACGCAGCCGCTTTATGAGAAATTGGCGATTCAAATTGAAGAAAAGAAAAAGGCGCAAGAACAGAACCGGCAGCTTCAAAAAGAGCTGGAAGAGCTGCAGTCAAAATGGCGGTCATTAGAGACGCTCGGTGAAGGAGCCGAGCGGCAAAAACAGGAAATCGAGCAAAAGATGCAGGCTCTCCAGGAAACGATAAATGAAAATCAGGCCTTTATTGAACAAAAAGCACCGGACTGGTTTGAAGAGCAGCAGGAGCGCATTATGGATGAGATCCGCCAGTTGGAACGGGCACGGAAGCATAAAGAAGTAGAACGGGAGCTCGAGTCCAAGAAACAGGAAATCAGCGTAGTTGTGGATAAGCGAAATCAAGTAGAGGCGATTATTCAGCAAAAGCAAGCCCTCATAGATGAAGTGGACACCCTCAAGAAAATCGATGGCCTGAACCGTTTCATGGTCGAGCAGAACATCGAGGAAACGCCAGCCATTGCGTATTCGATCAACAAACTGGAAGTGACGCGCGAAAAAATGGGCGAATGGCAGAAACTCAGTAAATACAACGAAAGCATGGCTTCGGCGATTTCGTATGTGGAGAAGCTGCTGGCGCCTTCTTCCGTAGACTTAGCGAAGCTAAAAGAACACGCGTTAGCTTCGGTCCAACTGTATACTTCCGCGGAAGTGGATGCCTTTATGGAAAAGCTCCGGGTATTGTTGAAGGGCCCGCAGCGAACCGATTCAGCGATTTTGTCAAAAGCGCTTGCCGGGCTGTATCAGCGCCAGAATCATTTATGGCACCGTGGGTCGAAGCTCAAGCCGGCTGAAACGTATATCGAAGAATCGAAACGGACGTTCCAGCAGCTGAAAGCGGCACTCGCTGCAGAATTGGTGAAACAGCAGGAACAGTACAAGGCGGTTGACCGCAAATGGCAGGAACAGCTGGAGAAACTGCAGCAGGCGATGGCGCCGGTCGAGCAGCAATTCAAGCAAATGCCGAATGCCGCCTATCTTCCTTCGGATATTGAAGGGGCGATTACCGGCCTGAAAGCGGAACTGGGCGAGTTGAAAAATGAAAAATTGCTGATGGAAAAAGCGCAGCAGCAATTAGCAGAGTCCAAGCAGAAGCTGGCGGAAGAAGCGGCTGCTTTGGAGAAAAACAACGCCCGAATCGTTGAAATTACGGGTGAAACTGCACATTTGAAAGAGGAAATTTCTGCGAAAGAGCAGGAAATAGGAAAGCTGGCAGAAATTCTGTCGTCACGTCCTGAACAATTATATGAAGAAACAGCGAAAAAACTGGCAAGCTTATCCTTTGAGAAAGAATCGCTCAAGCAGGAAATGAAAAACCTGCCGATGCTGCAAGCCGTCCAGAAAAAATGGCTGGATTTATTGGCAGGGGCGAACGAGCACGATTTGGACGAAATCCGCAAACTCTACATCAAGCATGCCAATGTGATCGGCACGACTTGCGTAGCTTCCGCACGCAAAGATTTCATCGACAATTATCCGGTATTTGATGTCGTTATCATAGATGAAGTATCGAAAGCGACGCCGCCCGAATTATTGCTGCCGATGCTAAAGGGCAAGAAAATCATCCTTGTCGGCGACCACCATCAATTGCCGCCGCTTCTTGGCAATGACACTCTTGAAGAAACGCTGGAAGAGATGATCAAAGAAAACAGCGGCTTCGAAGAAAAGCGCGAACTCGAAAAGTTATTGGAAGAATCCCTCTTTGAACGGCTCTACAAAAACTTGCCGGAAGCCAATAAAACCATGCTGGCCATTCAGTACCGGATGCATGAAGACATCATGGAGACGATTTCGCCGTTTTACCGCTTGGAAAACAAGCAATTGCAATGTGGCCTCCAAGATTCGGATCAGGATCGCGACCATTTGCTGGAATCCAAAACGGTGTCGCGCAGCAATCATTTAATGTGGCTCGATTTGCCGAATGAATCTGCGTTTTTCGAAGAACGGATGAGCGGCGGAAAAAGTTTGTATAATCCGGCTGAGCTTAAAGAGATCTCAGGGTTGCTCGTGGAAATGGATCAGGCTGTTGCAGAAGCGAAGCAAGCCGGAAGACTGGAGGCTGACTATCAGAAAAGTGTCGGCGTCATCAGCTTCTACGGCGAACAGGTCAAGCGCCTGCAGCGCATGATCGATCAAGAGCTGAGGCTGCCACATTTGACGATCCGGACAGGCACAGTTGACCGGTTCCAGGGAAGCGAAATGGAAATCATTCTGCTCAGCATGGTGCGGAATAACCGCAATCCGCATGGCGATATCGGTTTTGCGAAAGACTATCGCCGCTTGAACGTGGCGTTGTCGCGCGCCAAACAATTACTGGTGCTGGTCGGCAGTTCCGATATGTTCACAAAGCGCGCCAAGCGAAACGAAACAAAGCAAATGTATAAACATGTGCTTGAAACCGTCAAAAAGAAAAACGGCTTAAAAGTATTGGAAAGCAGCAGGGGGTGAAGGTGTGGAGAAACTGATAAATGAGCTCCGGGCCAATCTCGAAGCAAATGCAGATGTTTCAATTGTGAAACAGCAGACGTGGAAGCTGCCCATCGTTTTCTATGATGTCGGCTTTAGCCGGGTGAAACGGTTGAAGATGGACGTCCTGATGAAGATGCTGCTGTTTGCTTTTCAGGAAACGGAAATTCACCGGGCTGCCAATCTTGCGGAATTCTTGCTTGTGGAGGAATTGTTTATCCGTGATTTGATGGAGAAGATGCAGCGCACCGGGCTGATCCAACTGGAGAAGCGCGGGTACCGTTTAACGGCAAAAGGCTTTGATTACCTTGAAAAAGGGATTTTCGATGAAGAAATGGAAGGGGACGACACGGTGATGTCGTTCAGTTCCGTCCATGATAAATATGCCCTTGCTTCACAAAACGGCCATCCGGAAGCGAGTGAGGCGATGCCGCTTTACCGCTATTTCAAAAAAGCTACCTTGAATAAAGAACGCGTGCAGCAATTGCTGTTGGCTGAAATGATTTTCCCGGAGGAAGAAGGCTTCCAAATTATCGCAACCGATGTCACGAGCTGCATCGAGCAGGAAACGGATTTTGTTCCTTGCATCGAATTCCAGCTGCATGATGCCAAGCAAGACCTGTTCTATGCCCGTATCTGGAATACGTGGAGCGGGTCGTGGGATGAAACACTCGCGAAGCAAATCGAAGAGCGCGAAGTAGTGAGTTGGCGAAAAGCAATGGGAGAATTGAAAAAATGACAGCTGCACAGGAATGTGCGGCTGTTTTTTATTTGATTATTGGAAAATATTTCTTTTTAACGCATCGTCATCTCCAGAAATCGGATTTACTTCCCTTGGGCTGTAAAATACTTTCCTTCCCGCCTCAAATACTATCCCAACTAGAAGATTTACTTTCCCATCGCGTCCATTTACTGTCCAAGTTCCGAAAAAAGGCAAAGCCGATGCATAAAACATCGGCTTTGCCTTCAAACTTCAAGATTAAAGCTTCGCAATTTCCGGATCGGCGACTTTCACCAATTGTTTTCCGAGATTGCTGCCTTCGAATAAGCCGCGGAACGCTTCAAGTGTCTGGTCGAAGCCTTCGATGATGGTTTCTTCATATTTCAATTTGCCTTCCTGGAACCACTTGGCCATTTCCACTGCACCGGTTTTCAGTTCAGAAGCGTAGTCGCCAAGCGTGAAGCCTTTCATCATCGAGCTGGTCGTGATGAATTTCCACTGGATGCGCGGTCCAAGGTCTTCTGCAGGATTATTGTAAGAAGAAATGGTTCCGCATAAGACAACACGCGAATTCCGGTTAAGTTCCAGAATGACGGCATCGGAAACGGGGCCGCCGACGTTATCGAAATAGACGTCTACGCCATCAGCAACCGCTTTTTTCAAATCGTCTTCAAAGCTGTCTTTCTTGTAATTGACGGCAGCGTCGAAACCGAGTTCGTTGACGAGGTAATCCACTTTCTCATCAGACCCTGCAATCCCGACAGCACGCGCGCCTTTCAGTTTTGCAATTTGCCCAACGATGGAACCGACTGCTCCGGCAGCTCCGGAAACAACAACCGTTTCGCCGGCTTGCGGCTTGCCGATATCAAGCAGGCCGAAGTATGCAGTGAGGCCAGTCATGCCAAGTACACCGAGGCGAGTCGTAATTGGTGCCATCGATGGATCTACTTTTTGGACGGCATCTGCTTTAACAATATTGTATTCTCCCCAATTAAGTGTCCCGGTGACGATGTCGCCTTTTTGGAAACGGTCCGATTTCGATTCGGTGACTTCTGCCAATACGCCGCCATTCATCGGTTCGTTTAAATTATACGGGGCGACATAGGATTTAACATCCCGCATGCGTCCGCGCATATAAGGGTCGACGGACAGGTATAAAGTCTTCAGCAATAATTCATTTTCTTCTATTGAAGGGATGTCTTTCTCGACAAAGGCAAAATCTTCATCTGTCGGTGTGCCTTCAGGGCGATTGATCAAATGGATTTCTCGATACGTTTTAACTGTCATGAAAATTCCTCCTTCATTTCTATTCGAAGAAGAGCTTACCATTGCCCGAATGGCGAATCAAAAATTTAAGTCCCGCAAGCTGATATTCTTGCACCGCTCCAAAAGCTATGTTATCTGCAAAAATAGAGCACAGATCCAGTAAAATCAACGTTTCGAAAAAAACTGAAAAAAAGTTAAAAATCCGAGTTTAAATAGTTTTAATTCGAGATAACTTGGGGTATAAATAAATTGTATATTAATTATACAAAAACTATGCAGGAAAGAGGAGAGGTCAACATGAAGAAGGTTTTTGTTTCAATGTCAGTCGCAATGGTATTGGTCTTATCGTTGCTAGCATCGGGAGTTATGGCTGCCGGGGATATGGCGAAAGTTAGAGTGGTACACGCTTCACCGGATGCACCCGCAGTAGATGTTTATGTAAATGGCGAGCTGACATTGGAAGATGTACCGTTTAAAGCGGATTCCGGATACCTGGATGTTCCAGCTGGTACACATAATGTAGAAGTTTTTGCAGCAGGCAGTGAGTATGCAGAAGGTTCAGCAGTTCTACAAGCAGATTTGACAGTAGAAGCTGGAAAAGCTTATACAGTTGCAGCAGCAAACACAGTCGATTCACTTGAATTTGTTGTAGCGGAAGATTCAATGTCTGTTACTGAAGGCAAAACAAAAATTCGTGTCGGCCACCTTTCTCCAGATGCACCAGCTGTTGATGTAGGCTTGATCGGCGGAGACGCAGTATTCAGCGGAGCTGAATTCCCAGGAATTACAGACTACATGGAATTGGATGCAGGAACTTACGACTTGGAAATCCGTATGCCGGATGGCACACAAGTATTGCCGCTTGAAGGAACTGAGTTAAAAGCGGATACAGTATACAGCGTATTTGCAGTAAACACAGCGGATTCACTTGAAGTCTTGGCTTTAGTTGATTACGAAGGCGCTGCCTCACCAGATGGCATGCCGACAACTGGCCTTGGAACACCTGAACAAAACCAAATGAACTGGGTTCTTGTTGCAGGAGCACTTGCAATCGTTGCAGCTGGCAGTGGTGTATTTTTAAGAAAACGGTTTCAAAACTAAATTCCTATTGAGCGTAGTGGGTTCGTTCGTCTTCCTCTCAGGTTGCCAGGTGCAAGAAGATGAAGTCAGTGAACGCACGGAAGATGTGGGATTTACTACAAAACAGCCGCAGCCTGCCAAAACGCTTGAAATGACCAAGACAGCGCCAGCAGAAAATCCGATCAATGCCCTTTCATTGAATCAAGGCATTCAACCGGAAACGCTTTCCATTCCGGCAATCGGCATTGATGCAGAGGTGCTGCCTCTTGGTACAGAAAAAGATGGCCGAATGGCAGTCCCGAAAACACCGGATGAAGTCAGCTGGTTTGAACCGGGATACTTGCCTGGGGAAAATGGACGGGCTGTAATAGCGGGGCACGTAGATGCAGTGGCTGGTCCAGCCATCTTCTGGGACTTGGCCGACCTTAAAGCTGGCGATGAAATTATGGTTGCCAGTGGCGAGAAAGAGCTGAAGTTCAAAGTATACGCAATGGAGTCCGTTGAGCTGGACTTAGCTGATGTAAAGGGTATATTCGGCTACCGGTCCACTCCGGAATTGGTCTTGATTACTTGTTCAGGCAAATTCGATTATGAACGGGGGACGAGGGAAGAACGGCTCGTCGTTTATGCCGAACTGATCAACCCTTAAGAATCGATTAAACGATGAACAATAAAAACGCACTCTGCTAAATGGAGTGCGTTTTTTGCTTTTCTTTTTTCGCCCTTCTCTCACTAGAAAGAGGTTTGATATGCTAAATTTAAAAGAAAAGAGAGGCAGGGGGAAAAGGAATGGAGATCGAAATTAAAAAACCGGAAGCCAGGCATGCAGAAAAGATTTCGGAAATTTGTTCCGTAGGGTGGCGGCAAACAGTCGAAGGGAAACTAAGCGAAGAATATCAAATGCAAAACATTGCATTTTGGTATAACCCTGAACGGATCAGAGAGGATCTGCGTGCAGGCGTTTATTCGCATATTGCCCTGGTTGGATCGGAAGTGGCGGGTGTCATTGGCGGCGGAATGACAGCACCCGGTACAGGCGAAGTTTTCGTTTTGTATATGGATGAACGTTTCCGTTACCAAAGGATCGGCCGGCTGCTTCTGGAAGCTCTAACTCGGGATCAATCAGCAGAAGGGGCAAGCGAACAATGGGTGTCGGTTCAGGAAGGCAACCAACTCGGCATTCCATTCTATGAAGCGAGAGGTTTTAAATTCCAAGGAAAGAAAACTGAAGAAACGGACACGGGAGAACTGCAAGTGTCTCTCCGCTATTCTCGGACAATTTAAAAACCCTGCCGGACACAAGCAAGTGTCCGGCAGGGTTTTCCTATGCTTTAGTTTAGTTGGTCGCCCAATTTTTCTTTGCTCATCATAAAGGCTACGACGAGAGCAAGTGCAGCTGGGACAATCGCCCAAAGGAACGTGCTCGCAATCGAAGATGATAAAGCTTCAGTCAATTGGTTTGTCACTTCAGCAGGGATATTGCCGCGTGCTTCGGTCGAAAGGAGAGCGCGGGAATCTCCTGAAAAGTTAGCCGCGTCAGCACCAAAACGCTCGGTTAATCGATTAGCAAATACATGGCTTTGGATGATGCCGAAAACCGTAATGCCGATGGTCATCCCGAAAGTACGCAAGAAGCTGACGGTAGAAGTGGCAGCTCCGCGCTGGCGAACGGAAAATGGATGGATCGCTGCGGAAGGCAAGACAGAGAACGAAGCTCCAATGCCGACGCCGGCAATGATCATAAAGACGATGACCGTGAAACGGGACGTATCGATTGATAAAGTGGCAAGCAAAATCATGCCCAAAGTCAGCAGCGCGAGTGTTGGGATTAAGAAATTGCGGTAAGCGAACTTCGCCATTAGTGCACCGCCGACAGACGCGCTGATTACGGAACCGACCATCATTGGCAATAAGACAAGGCCGGAATTCGTAGCATTTCCTCCTTGCACCCCTTGGATGAAGAATGGAATGTAAACAGAGGCTGTGATAAAAGCAGCACCGCTGAAAATGGAAATAATGCCGCTAGTTGCAAATAAACGTTCTTTGAACATGTTGAAATCGATAACCGGTTCGTCTGCACGGCGCTCTGCAAAGACAAAGACCAGTGCGAGTACGGCAAATCCGGCAAAAAGGCTGAAGCTTTGAGCGGATACCCAAGCGAATTCCTTGCCGCCTAGTTCAACTGCGAACATGAGGGAAACGATGGCACCCACCAAGGTGATGGCGCCAAGCCAATCGATTTTTTGTTTTGTGCGCACAACGGATTCTTTATAAAAGAACGCAACCATGATAAAGGCGAAAAGCCCAAGTGGAATGTTGATAAAGAAAACCCATGTCCAATTGATGTATTCGGTAATGTAAGCACCGAATAATGGACCGAAAACACTTGAAATCCCGAAAACGGCACCGAACATGCCGCTCATTTTGCCGCGCTGTTCAAGCGGCACGACATCGAACATGATGGTAAAGGCGATTGGCATCAATGCACCGCCGCCAATTCCTTGGATCGCCCGGTAAATGATCAATTCATTAATGGTATCGGCTGTTCCGCATAAAATCGAACCGATCATGAAGACCAAGAGACCGAAGATGAAAAAACGTTTTCGGCCATACATATCAGATAGCTTGCCGAAAATCGGCATCCCAGCCAACGATGCCACAAGGTATGCAGAAGTGACCCAGACGAATTTGTCGACGCCGCCAAGCTCGCCGACAATCGATGGCAGTGCAGTTGTAACGATGGTATTGTCCATCGATGCAACAAGAATGGCTAATAAGAGGCCGCCAATGACCACTTTAATATTGCTTTTTCCATTGTTATTCATGAACTTCACCCTGCCATTTCTTTCAATTTGTTTTTTGATGTTCATATCATAATCCCGCATATGAATAAAAAACAAATTTGAATGCTCGAATTTAGTTAGAAAAGCGAAACTTTTTTCACTCGGTTAGTTTGAACGGCATTTTGTATAATTTTATATTGCTTTTGCTTTATCCAATTCCTAGATTCGGCCATCCAATAGAAAACAAAAAAGCCTTCATTGCAGCGAAGGCTTTTAACATTGCTTTACTTTTGGCGTTATAAGTTTTTCAAATCGGGATGATTTTTTGTTTCTTGATCGGATAAGATTTCCGGTTTGAAGCCATTTAAATCGATAATTTCGCGACCTTCGCCGCGATAGACAATTACATAGCCTTCGTAAGGCGTCGCTTCGAGCCGGTCGAATTCCAATTGTTGCTTGGCATAGAAATCGGTAATTTTTTGTTTGGCGGATTCACTGACGACTGTTTCGTCCGCTTGCCATAATGCCCGGTGTCCCCTAGATGCGACAGGTACTTCACCATCGATTTTGGGTTCGCGCTGATTGAACAATCCTTGCATTAAGCGGATGACTTCTCCAAAACCGAGAAGCAGCGATCCGTAAATGGCCCCTTGCAGGAAAATTTCAAAAGCGGCTTGCCCACCAAGCCATTCAACGGAATTTATGGCCCGGAATAGATTGATCACAATAATGAGCAAGCCGACGCCTTGCAGAATATAAGCCACGATATTTTTAGTGCTGGTCATTTTCTCTCCCCCAAATGCTCTTTTTCTTCTATAAGATATAGTTTCGCTAACGCGAAAGAATTTCCTCTATATTCCTAAATAGGAAAGCCTCTGATAGTAAGCACTTTGATCAAGCAATACGCAAACCAGCTAAAGAATGGTAAAGTTTTACTGGAAATTGAAAAAGATTGAAACGTTTTAAAGAGCTGCGGACTCTAATGAATAAAGAGAGGATGAGGTGGATGCAGCACGATGAGGAAATGGTTGCAGCGGCAATAAAAGGCGACCGGCTGGCACTCCAGCATTTATTGAAAGATGAAAAAGAAAAATTGTACCGCATGGCATTTACATATGTGCGAAATGAAGAAGATGCCATCGACATTTTCCAGCAAACCGTTCTTCAGGCAATTGAGTCGGTGCACCAAGTGAAAGAAACGGCTTATTTTTCGACATGGCTGACACGCATTTGCATCAATAAAGCATTGGCGCTATTAAAGAAAAATAAAAAACTGATTGTCCTGGATGAATTGGAAGAGAGAAAAGCCCCATCCGATTCCATGGATATTGCTCAGCAATTGGATATGGAAAAGGCGCTTGGCTTATTGCCGGAAAAATACAAAACGGTTTTAATGCTTCGCTTTTATCAGGATTTCACCGTGAAGCAGATTGCTGATTTTATGGAATGTCCGGAAGGTACAGTGAAAACCCTGATTCACCGGGGACTCGCGATGCTGAAAAGAGATTTGAAGGGAGTGTATGCAGATGAATGGCAAAGAGAATTCAATTAAACAAGCTTTAGAGCAAATCGAAGTTCCAGAAGCGCGTCTGGATGCAATCATCGAAGAATCATTTTGGGAAACAGCAGCCGCTCCGGTTAAGGTGAGACGCCGGAATCGCTGGATGCCAGCGGTGGCAACGGTCGTTCTTGTAGCCGGTATTTCGGCAGCCACATTGTCAGCCGCTCCGGCACTTGCCAATTACATGGCTCAGTTGCCTGTGATCGGAAATGTCTTCTCGATATTCGCAGAAAATAAACACGGTGTTGCGGCATTTGACCAATTTAGTGAAGATGTCGGTCTCATTCAAACGAGCAATGGCATCACCATTAGCATTGATGAAGCGATTTATGACGGCACAAAATTGACCTTTACGTATCAAGTCGCTTCTGAAGCGCCATTGGACAACTCGGCTTATTTATCCAGTTTTCCGGAGCTGCTCGAAGCTGACGGACCGACTGGCGGGATGCAGTCGGAAGTGATTGATGGAGTTATTGCAGGGATTGCAGAAATCACCCATCTCGATGAAGATGCTGAAGTTGTAAATGTCGTATGGGAGCCGCAAGTTCTTTTCACAGAAGAAAAAGCGATTGCCGGAGATTGGAAATTCGAATTTGCGGTGAAGCAGTTAGAGCAAAAACCGATTACCCTGGATGAAAAAGTATCATCGGATGGAGTGACTGTCCACCTGCAGGAATTGTCCATAACGGACATTGCTGTCAATATCGCTTACCAGCAATTAGTGGATCCGGCAATTGTAGAAGCGGGCAATTTTGTTGAAGCCGAACTTATCGCCAAGGACAATTTAGGAAATGTCTATGAAATGCCATATAATGGCGGAAGTACTCCGGGAGATGCCCTGACCGCGGAAGATTTTGAATGGACCGCATCGCTCCGAGGATTGGACCCGAATGCATCGACACTGACTTTTTATCCTTTCGGCCATATTAGTGGGCCGGCCATCGAGCCGGAGCGGGTGGAATTTGATGCGCTTCAATTTAATTTGAAGGACGGGACGCATCGCCTCATCGAAGATCCAACGGTTCCAAAACCACCTCCAGTTAAGTAATTAAGGCGAAATCCGCTCTTGCAGGAAGCAGAGCGGATTTTGTTATGCAAGGACGGGAATCCCGCTATTTTTGAAACTTTTGCTGAAGTTGTTTCGTCTTACTAATTAGTGGCTAGATAAGGTATTGTGAGAACAATCTTTAAACTGTCATTCTTCCCCAAAGTTTAGTAGAATAGAATATGTCATTCTTTGTAAAACTACAAGAGACATTTTAATTTTGGTGGTTCAGTTCCATTCCAATAATCCTCAACAATGAGAAGGTGCAATATGAATAAATTTAAAAAAATCGATCGAGAAATGTTCAATAAGTTTATCCCTTTCTATTTACTGGCTGTGGTTATGCTTTGGCTGAAAACGTATATTTCTCAAAAAACGCAATTTAAATTGGATGTCGATGGATTCTTGCAGGAATTCCTGCTGTTGATCAATCCGCTTGGCTCCGCTTTATTGCTATTGAGCTTATCGTTCTTTTTCAAAGGGACGCGGAAGTACTTTTCGCTATTGCTCATTTATACGCTGATGACAATCTTGCTGTACGCGAATGCGGTTTACTACCGGTTCTTCAGTGACTTCATCACGCTTCCGACGCTCTTTCAAACGCAGAACTTCGGCGATTTGGGCGGCAGTGTCATGACGCTTATCCAGCCATGGGACGTTTTGTTCTTTGTGGATGTCATTTTCTTGGCGGTGCTCATCTTTTCAAAACGCTTCAAGAAAGACAAAACCAATTTCAGAACCAAAGTGGTGCTTCCGATGATCACCGCTGCATTAGCCATTTCATTCTTGAACTTGGCAATGGCAGAAGGGGACCGTCCGCAATTGTTGACGCGCGGTTTTGACAGAAGCTATATCGTGAAATATTTGGGAATGTACAACTACGCTCTGTATGACACAGTGGAAAGTTTGAAATCGTCTTCGCAGCGCGTTATGGCTGACAGCGACGATGTAACCGAAATCTTGAATTATACGAAATCCAATTATGCATCACCAAATGAAGAATACTTTGGTGCAGCGGAAGGCATGAATGTGGTTTACCTGCATTTGGAATCTTTCCAGTCTTTCTTGATGAATTATGAATTGAACGGCGAAGAAGTGACGCCCTTCCTGAATTCAATGATAGAAGAGAAGAACACACTTTACTTCGATAACTTCTTCCATCAAACAGCACAAGGGAAAACGTCGGATGCGGAATTCATGCTAGAGAATTCATTGTTCGGTTTGCCGAAAGGTTCAGCTTATATTACAAAAGGCCAGAACACTTATCAGGCAGCACCGGCCATCTTGAAAGACAAAGGCTATGAATCGGCCGTTTTCCACGGCAACAACGCAACCTTCTGGAACCGTTCAGAAATCTACAAATCATTCGGATTCGATAATTTCTTTGATATCGAGTCTTATACGAACCTGGAAGAAGGGGACATGGCCGAATATGGCGTAATGGACAAGCCGTTCTTCGACCAATCCATGGACATTCTAAAAACTTTGCCTGAGCCGTTCTATACGAAGTTCATCACGGTCGCGCATCATTTCCCTTATGATATTGACCAGGAATTGACGACGATCGGCAAAGGGACAACAGGCGACAAGAGTGTGGATAATTACTTCCAGACTGCCCGCTACGCGGATGAAGCGATTAAACAATTCTTCACAGACCTCGAAGAATCAGGTTTGGCGGACAACACTATGATCGTCATGTACGGCGACCATTACGGAATTTCTGACAATCACAACAAAGCAATGGAGCAGGTGCTTGGAAAAGAAATCACGCCTGTAGAAAATACGAACTTGCAGCGGGTGCCGCTCTTTATCCATGTTCCAGGAATGGAAGGTGGAATCAATCACACATTCGGCGGCCAAATCGACTTGCTTCCGACGTTGATGCATTTGCTTGGAATTGAAACACAAGATTACTTGCATTTCGGCACTGACTTATTATCGGACGAGCATAAAGAATTGGTGACATTCCGAAACGGCGATTACGCAAGTCCTGAAATCTACTCGATCGGTGAAGTATTCTATGATCCGAAAACCGGCTTGCCGCTTGATGAAAGCAAGCAGGCACAGGCAGAAGAACTTCAAAACCAAGGCAACATGAAATTGCAGCTGTCTGACGAAATCGTCAATGGCGATTTACTGAGATTCTACACGCCTGAAGGATTCACGCCGATCGACTCGGCTGATTACAATTACCAGACGGATTTAAATGAAGAAGAATAAAATAAAGAACGGATCCTTTGCATAGGGATCCGTTCTTTTCAGTATGTAGAAAAAGATGGAAATGGAAAAAGTTTCGTTTAGAAATTCGATGTTCCGCATAACCGCTTCGCTTGGTCCCCCAGGTGTCTCCATTTTTTGCTCCATGTGTTGGGGAGCACTCCAACACCGGCGCGGTTCCGGACAGGGTGGAGCAATAAGACGAGTGGTTTTCTCGGCTTATTGTGGGAATCCTGTCCATAGCGCCGCAGTGTGGTTTCCAGAAGCAGATGCACTTATCCCATTAGTTTCTCGATAATGTGTAAGAACGGATAAATGTTATTGGAGCAATAATGTGATGAAGATTCCGCATGCCGTAATGAAACCGACAATCGGACCTGCTTTTTCGTAAGCTTCCGGCATCATCGTCGAGCAGATCATAGCAATAATCGCGCCTGCTGCGAATGAAGAAAGGATGGCTTGTGCGTCTTCCGTCATCAAGTCAAGCAGTGAATATCCTGCGAGAGAGCTGAGCGCTGAAGCGACCAGGACAAACCCCCACATCGACAAGACTCTCGTCGTGCTGAATCCGCTCTTCTTTAAACCGGATGTGCTCGAGATCCCTTCTGGCAAATTGCTGATGAAAATCGCCGCGATTAAAGCCACGCTGACGCCATTGCCGCTCGCTAGTGCAAGGCCGATCATGGCCGTCTCGGGAATGGCATCCATAATGGTTCCGACGAAAATGGCCACCCCTGAACTTGAGCCTTCCGGTTTTTCATCGCTATGTCCAGAGCGTTTGCGGTGCCGAGCACCTTGTTTGTTAATGAGAATATCAAAGACCGTGAAAATGGCCGCTCCGCCAAGGAAGCCAAGTGCAATCTGGGTCAATCCGCTGATTTCCATTGCCTCCCCTAACAGTTCATAAGCAACTGCGCCGATTAAGGCGCCGGTGCCGAGCGCCATGATATAAGCGATCAGCCGCTGCGGAAGTGAAACGAGCAGTACGATAATTGCGCCAAGTAAGTTGGCTGCTCCCGCAATGCCTCCCCATAATAATGCCTCTCCCATATTCATTCACCTTCCGTTTGCGTGTTATAAAGACTTCTACCCTTTCTGCCGATTTTCAAGCCCAAGCGTTCAGAAGTGGACAAAATAATAGCGGCGACGGCAAATGATTGGCATATGAAAAGACAGGAATCAAGGTATAATTAAGTAGAATGGAAGGCACCGTAAAGTTCGTTTTCATAATGGAAATCCGGAAAGAAGAGTGGACGGAACATGAAAGCATTCATCATGTACGCAGTTGCCGTAATAGGCGGTTATGCATTAAGTGAAGTTTCCCAACAATGGTTTGGAAGAGAATGGATTTTCGGGCTATTGATTGTTCTCTGGTTCGCCTTGTTTTTGGAAGCCTGGAAACGTGTGAAGCCGGGCGGTGCCGGATTGATCTTTGTGACAATTGCCACATTGCTCAATATCGGCTACGTTTTTTTCGGGCAGTATACGGCCAAAGCGATTTGCAGTTTGTTCATCGTTATCTTGCTGATCCGGTTATACAAACAGCATAAAGATGTAGTGTTGACAGCGATTGCATTTGCAGCAAGCTATGTGGTCCTTAACCTTGAAACTGGAAACTTTCTGATCGCTTGGTCTTTATTTTTAATCAGCGGTGTGGCAACGGCAATTGGCTTCAAGTATCATTTCCGGTGGCTGAAGCGCTGCTTTGCCGTTGTATTCGGAATCTCTACCCTGCTCTTATTGATATTGGGTTCAAGCATCCAATCCCATTTCCTGGTTTTTGCCATGGTCCTTGCTGTAGGGGGAATCTCTTATAAATCCTTTGGCAAACCACTTAGAACCGCCAAATGAAAAAGCTGGATTTCCTTGTCATGGGAAGCCAGCTTTTTTAGTTTGACCGAAAGGGAATGGTGAAGAAACGGATAGTTTACTGGCAAAAAGGGTAGAGTCAGGGAAAGGACACCGATAAACAAATCAAATGGACCTTGCTTACAATACATGAATGATTGGAGAAATGTTAATGGATATTGCAGTTATCGGGTCGAATATGGTCGACCTCATCACGTATTTGGAGCGGATGCCGGAAGAAGGCGAAACGCTTGAAGCGCCGGAGTTTGAAATGGGCTGCGGCGGAAAAGGAGCAAACCAGGCAGTGGCTGCCAGCCGGCTAGGTTCCGATATATTGATGGTGACAAAAGTGGGAAACGATCTGTTTGGACAAAACACGATTGAAAATTTCAAGGCCAATGGTGTACGAATTGAAGGAGTTGAAGTGGGCACGAAAACGAGCGGTGCTGCACCGATTTTCGTCGACCCGAATGCGAAAAATCGCATCATCATCATTCAAGGCGCCAACAGTGAATTGGTTCCGGAAACGCTTGAGAACCACCGGAGCCGGATCAAGCAAGCGAAGCTGATCGTGCTTCAATTGGAAATCCCTTTGGAGACGGTCTACCATGCCATTCAGATGGGCGAAGAACTTGGAATTCCGGTTCTCTTGAATCCCGCACCCGCGAATCCCGAACTCGATATCGCCTATGTAAAGAAATGCACGTATTTCGCACCGAATGAATCAGAACTTGGCATTCTTACCGGCATGCCGGTGAAAACAGTGGATGAAATCAAATCAGCGTCAGTTTCTTTAGTACATAAAGGTGTACAAAATTTAATCGTTACAATGGGCGACAAAGGGGTATTATGGATGAATGCAGAGAAAGAAGTTTTTATCGAAGCTGAGAAAGTCAAAGCGGTGGATACGACCGGTGCCGGAGACTCGTTCATCGGCTGCTTTGCCCATTTTGTGACGAAAGGCAGCCCGGTTGAAGACGCGCTTCAACAAGCGAATCGCTACGCTGCACAAGCTGTCCAAAGACGCGGCACCCAAACCTCTTACCCAACTTTGGAAGAGTTTAGAGCCAATTAAGTAGCCGGCATTCGTTCCGCCAGCGGCTCTCGGCTTTAGGGTTAGTTTTCCTGCAATCGGGTAAAGAATAGAATAACGCATCTACAGGAGGGATTGCAATGACGAGAAAAGGCACAGCGGGCCGTACACCGGAACAGCACAATGGCGCCCCTGACTCTGCGATTGACCAAGTGATCAAAAAAACGAAAGAAGTTTTCGACGGTGAAAACGACGCCGTGAATTATGACGATCTTAAAGGCCAAGACGAAAAAGAAGCAGCAAAAGAATATTCGAAAAAAGTAGCAGATGATCCGTCAACGGATTCCCATAGAGATTAAAAGCTGACAGTGAATGGAATAGAATAGTGATAGGAAATGCCGCATCCAAAGAAAAAGTTTTCTTTGGATGCGGCATTTATTTTTTGTCGAATTTTACAGCAGATGGGGAGGAAAACGATGCGGCTCTTCGAATTATAAGGGAAGAAGATAAATTCAAGGAGGGATTAAGATGATCGCAAAATTAGGGCAAGTCATGCTGTATGTCAACAATCAGGATGAAGCCGTACGGTTCTGGACAGAAAATGCAGGCTTTCAAGTGATGGCAGATGAAAGCAATGGCGAGATGCGTTGGATTGAAATCGCACCTGAAAGTGGAGCTGGAACCACCTTAGTCATCCATGACCGGAATACAGTGGCCCGCTTATCTCCCGGTTTGGATCTGGGCACGCCTTCATTGATGTTCTTTACGGAAAAGCTGGACCAGTTTCATCAGAAATTATCGGAGAACGAGGTCACAGTCGGTGACATTGTCGAAATGCCGGAGGGCCGTGTGTTCAACTTTGCAGATTATGAAGCAAATTATTTTGCGGTAATGGAGATGAGAAAAGCTTAGAAAATGTTTTAAGCGGCGGCAAGCAGTGAATAAGGTAAGAGAAAGATGGAAAAGAACGCCTGTAAAGTAGCGCGGAACTTTACGGGCGTTCTTTTCTCAGCACAAAAGCAAGGTTCTGTTTAGTATGTTACCATTGTAAAAATATACGGTTATATTAAATCGAATCAATTCTAATGAGAGGTGAAGCATGAAAAAAGCAACACAGGTCTTTTATTACTCAGTCATCATTTCAGTTATTGTCGTTGTATGGGGAGCATTTGCTCCCGAAAATCTTGAAGCTGTCACGGCTTCTGTGACAGCCGGAATTACGAGCAAGTTCGGCTGGTTTTACTTGCTCTTGGTCGTCGGTATTTTAGTATTTTGTGTTTACATGATGTTTTCGCGTTTTGGCAATATCAAGCTCGGCAAGAAAGACGATGTCCCGGAATTCAGCCGAGGCTCTTGGTTCGCCATGCTTTTTAGCGCAGGAATGGGAATGGGGCTGGTTTTTTGGACCACCGCAGAACCGATTTCCCATGCGTTCATCAGCAGCCCTTCGGCAGAACTGGGCTCTGACGAAGCCATCCAGGATGCCTTGAAGTATTCGTTTTTCCATTGGGGCATCCACGCATGGGCAGTCTATGGCATTGTTGGCCTTGTTCTGGCCTATTTTAAATTTCACCGGGGGACGCCAGGGCTCATTAGTGCGACCTTAACTCCGCTGTTCGGCGAAAAATTGATGCAGGGGGCACTGGGAAAAGCGATTGATATCTTAGCAGTATTTGCGACCATCGTCGGTGTAGCGGCAACGCTCGGCTTTGGTTCAGCGCAGATTACCGGAGGCTTGTCATTCCTGTTCGGCACGCCGAATAATTTCACCGTCCAATTGATTGTGCTGGTCGTTTCAACCGCATTATTCATTTGGTCAGCCTGGTCCGGAATCGGACGGGGCATCAAATACTTAAGCAATATCAATATGGTTTTAGCCGCGGTTTTGCTTGTCCTGCTCTTTATCGTCGGCCCGACCATGTACATTGTCAATATGTTCACGCATACGCTCGGCAGCTACGTCACCGATTTCTTTAAAATGAGTTTGCGCTTAGCGCCGCTCAATGAAGAAAATCGGACTTGGATCAATGGCTGGACCATTTTCTATTGGGCTTGGTGGGTTTCGTGGGCGCCGTTTGTCGGCATTTTCATCGCCCGCATTTCAAAAGGGCGGACGATCAAGGAATTCATGTTTAGCGTCTTATTATTGCCGGCGCTTGTTTGCTTCATTTTCTTCTCCGTATTCGGAGTGTCTGCCTTGAATTTGGAGCAGAAAGGAATTTCTGCGATTTCGAGCTTTTCTCTCGAAACATCGACTTTTGGTGTGCTGGCTGAATATCCGCTTGGGACTTTGCTATCATTTATCACGATTTTCGTGATTGCGATTTTCTTTATCACCTCAGCAGATTCCGCTACCTTTGTACTCGGCATGCTCAGTACAAATGGATTGCTGAATCCGGCAAATTCCGTCAAAATCAGCTGGGGATTGATTCAATCCGCAGTTGCGGCAGTCGTCGTCTATTTCGGGGGAACCCAGGGGCTGCAGAATATGCTGATTATTGCTGCCTTGCCTTTTGCGATCGTCATTATCTTAATGGGCGCTTCGTTCCTGAAGGATATTCAAAAAGAAGTGCAGCCCAGAAGGAAGTAAAAAGAAAATTTAAAAAACAAGGCTGTCCCACTTCATGAAATTGTGGGAAAATAAAATAAGAGAGCGCTGCTGATACCTACAGGTTGTCGGCAGCGCTCTCTTTGTTTAAAGGATTAAGGCCGGCAGTTATAGGGTAATCTTTGCGTATAAGAACACTGCTTGCCAAGCAGAAAAAACCACTGGTAAAGGAGAAATGATGATGGAAATTTTAAAACGGTTCAGAGATATTATGACGAGCAATATTCATGCCCTATTGGACAAAGCCGAAGACCCGGAAAAAATGATCGATCAGTATTTGCGCGACCTGAACAGTGATCTTGGAAAAGTGAAGTCGGAGACGGCCGCCATTATGGCAGCGGAAAAGCGGGAGCGCCGGGAGCTTGAGGAATTGCAAAAAGAAATAGAAGATATGCAGCGCTATGCGAAGAAAGCAGTAGAAGCTGGAAATGACGACGATGCACGCAAATTCCTGCAGCGCAAAGCGGAGCTCGCAGAACGTGAGAAAACGATGCAGACGTCGGTCGAACTGGCAGCAGCGAATACGCAGCAGATGCGCCAAATGCACGAGAAGCTGGACTCGGATATTGCCGAGCTTGAATCGCGCCGCCAAGAGCTGAAAGGAAAAGCGGCAGTTGCGAAAACGCAGAAACGCATGAACGAGTTCAATTCATCAATGGGCAGCGCTGGAGACCGCTTGTCCGCATTCGATCAGATGGAACAGAAAATCAATCAGGAACTGGATGAGGCCATGGCGATGCAGGAACTCAATAAAGGTTCAGGAACAGATATAAAAGACCTTGCCGCAAAATATGAAAACAAAGCCGATGTGGAAAGCGAGCTTGAATCGCTGAAATCAGGCGTTAATGTGGACGATGAATTGGCAGCACTGAAAAACGAAATGAATAAGAGCGAGTGATGGAATTATTGAAGGCCATTTCCTGGAGCGCGAAAGGGGGGACATGGAATGGTCACTCAATATAAATGCCCAAACTGCGGGTCGGATATGGCGTTTGATGCCGAGTCGGGCAAGCTGTCCTGCCCGAACTGCGGCCGCCAAGACGACATCGAAACGTTTCCGGAAGAAAACATCGTACCCGAATTCGATGCCGAAGAGGCAAAGGAATACCATTGCGAAAACTGCGGCGCCGTGATTCTCACAGAAGCGAATACGACTGCGACGCATTGCAGTTTTTGTGGTGCGCCGGTGGTATTGGCAGAGCGCTTAAGCGGTGAATTCGCACCGGCAAAAGTGATTCCGTTCACCATCAGCAAGGAAGAAGCGGTGGAAGCGTTTAAAAAGTGGACACGAAATGGACGGCTGACGCCGCGAGGATTTATGAACGGCGACCGGATCAAAAAAATGACTGGCATGTATGTTCCTTTTTGGCTCTATGATATTAACGGAACGGCAGAAGTGGCTGCAATCGGCACGCGGGTCCGGAGCTATACGAGAGGCGATACGATTTATACGGAAACGGATTTCTACGATGTATACCGCGGAATAGACCTCAGTTATTTGAAGGTGCCGGCCGATGCTTCGGAAAAGATGGATGATGAGTTAATGGATAAACTTGAGCCTTATGACTATTCAGCTCTGAAAGATTTTAAGATGCCTTATTTAGCAGGCTTTTTATCGGAAAAATACGATTATGACGATGAAGCCCTTTTCTCACGGGTAGAATCCAAAATTGTCCCTTATATCGATTCTTATATTCAATCGACCATTACAGGCTATACGACAGTCAGCTATACGAACAAGCAGATCCAGACCCATAAAAGCAAAGTCTATTACACACTGTTTCCGGTCTGGATGGTCTATTATGATTTTGAAAATAAGGAGCATACCTTTGCGATGAATGGGCAAACCGGAAAAGTGGTCGGTAAGCCGCCGATCAGTTCCGGCAAAGTCGTTGCGTGGTTTGCCGGTATTGCCGTGTCAGGATTCATTGTATTAAAAGGCCTCTCTTATGCAATGGGAGGTGTGTTATGGTGAAGCGTTTTAATTGGAAAGCAGCTTTGCTGTTTTGGGCGCTGGTTTTGGCACTGTTTGCCGGGGGATCGGCTGTTTTTGCTGTGGAGCCGCACATCTACGACATCGCAGGGCTTCTCACGGAACGCGAAATCGTTGAACTGGAAGCGCTCGCTGCGGAACATAGCGAAAAACAGGATGCAGATTTTCTCTTTTTGACTACGGACAGTACAGATGGCCAGTCGATTATATCGTATATGGGCGACTTTTTCGATGATTGGGCAGAGGAAAACAATCAGGAAAATGCGGTGCTCCTGACGATTGATATGGGAAGCCGTGAAGTCTATCTTGCGGGCTTCGGCACTGCTGAAACTAAGCTCGACAACGACCGTGTGCAGCAAGTGCTGGACCGCATCATGCCTTATATGGGCGCTGGGGATTACGGCGGCGCTTTCCGTGAAACGGTTACGACCGCCAGCCGTTATATGGAGTTCCGTCCGGGTGCCAATCCGGAAAGCATTATCCATAAACTGTGGTTTCAAGCAGGGGTTCCGTTATTGGCAGCTGCTGTAATTGTCGGTTCGATGGTCATGAATGCAGGCGGCCGGGTCACGACCACTGCACGTACGTATGTAGACGGCACGAATACAAGAGTCAGAAGCCAGCGAGACCATTTTCGCAATAAAACCGTTTCAAGGCGCCGCGTGCCGAAGAGCAACGGAGGCGGCGGTGGTGGCGGTTTCGGAGGCGGCGGAACGACTGGAGGAGGGCGCTCCTTTAGCGGAGGCGGCCGAAGTTTCTAAATTCGAACGGAAATAAAGGAAGGAATGAATCTTATGGCTTTTTTTGGAAACCAATTTTCAGATGTGGTTGAATGGAATGAATTCAGAGACGATATGATCTTTTGGAAGTGGAACAACGACGAAATCAAAAAAGGCAGTAAGCTGATTATTCGCCCGGGACAAGATGCCATCTTTTTAAACAACGGAAAAATTGAAGGGATTTTTGAAGATGACGGCGAGTATGATATCGAATCGCAAATCGTGCCGTTCCTTTCTACTTTGAAAGGGTTTCGTTTCGGTTTTAACAGCGGCATGCGCGTCGAAGTCCTGTTCGTCAACACAAAAGAATTCACGGTCCGCTGGGGAACCCAAAATCCGATTAATATACCGGCTCCTCAAATGCCGGGTGGTATGCCGATACGGGCAAACGGCACGTTCCAGTTCACCGTAAATGACTATACGACTTTGATTGATAAAATTGCCGGAGTCCGCAACAGCTATCTGGTTGAGGATGTGAAAATCAGGATTACGGCCATTCTCGATCAACTGCTCATGAAATGGGTTACCCGAGAAGGCAAGGATATGTTCAATTTGCAGGCTAATGCGCATGAAATCGGCAAAGGGATTTCAGATGACCTCAATATGGAACTCATGGATGATGGCATGAAAATTACCGGTTTCCAAGTAATGAGCTTCAATTATCCAAAAGAAATCCAGGACATGATCAATAAGAACGCTTCGATTGGCATGGTCGGAGACGTTGGGAAATATCAGCAAATTTCCGTGGCAGATGCGATGGCAAAAGGCGGATCGTCCGGTTCGGGCAGTGCAGCCGATATGGCGGGCATGATGGTCGGGATGAATATCGCCAAAGATATGGTGGAAACGATGAAGGAATCGAATGCCGGCAATCAGCAAGCAGCAGGCGGCCAAGGGCCGAATTTCTGCCCGAATTGCGGCCAGAAAAACGAAGGGGCTAAGTTCTGTCCAAACTGCGGCCAAAAGCTGGTTTAAGTTTCTAAAAAATCTCCTCTTCGATTGGATTCATGCAGAACAGATTTTAAAAAGCGGGAAAGAGGAAGCGACTTGGAACATTTAATCGAAAGTATGAAAATCATGGGCGATGATACGATTCAGCGCACGCAATTGAAGCATCGGATGTCTTTAGTGGATTCTTTTGCGATCCAAAAAGGAATGTCCGTCATTGAAATCGGCTGCGGCCAAGGAGACACAACGGTCGTTTTAGCGGATGCGGTAGGAGAAACGGGGCGAGTGCTCGCTGTGGATATCGCCTCTGCGGATTACGGCGCACCGATTACACTCGGGGAGGCCACTGCTGCCATTTCAGCATCCAAGCTTGGGAAGCAAGTGGAATTCCTGCTGGAGACCGATTTGCTGGAGTTGCCGGAAACGAAGTTCGACGCGGCGATTTTGTCGCACAGTTCCTGGTATTTCCGGAATCCGGATCAATTGCTGGCGTATTTGACAAAATTGCGGAGCATGGCTGACCGCCTTTATCTGGCTGAATGGGACCTTGCTTTTAGCCGGATTTCTCAGCGCAGCCATTTTGCCGCAACGGCGATTCTTGCTTTATACAGTGAGTTTGTAGAAAATGAAGGGAATATCCAGTATGTCTTCGACCTTGCACAATTCCAAAACTTACTGGAAAAAGCGGGATGGACAATCCAGCAAACCGAAATCGTAGATGCCCATTATCTGCAAGATGGAAGTTGGGAAGCGGCTTATGCAAAATCGATTCGGCAGGAATTTGCCCAAACTCCGCCGCGTATCCAAACACTGGTCAACAGCTTGTATTCTTTGTTAGTGGTTGAAGGCGCCGACAGTTTGGATAGTTTGGTGATATCCGCTGACTGATGTTGGCTAAGCGATAAAACTTGCATTTTAACAGGACACTACCTATAATTTGATACATTGTGTTTGAGTTTCGAAAAGGCTGAAAGAATTATGCAGCCTTTTTTTTGCTGCAATTTTCTAAGCACGGAGATTCATAGGAATGGAGATTTTTAAATGGACAAACTATACAATTGGCTCATTATTTTCGCGGGATCGATTTTACTGGGATTCGCTTTTAATATGTTTTTATTGCCCCATGAGATTTTGTCTGGAGGCGTTACCGGGATTGCGATGATATTCAGTTTGATGCTGCCGCTCAATGCCGGGATTTGGCTGTTTGTTTTGAACATCCCGATTTTAATCCTTGGCTGGATGAAACTTGGCAAAATGTTCATCCTCAATAGCATTTACTCGGTAGCTGTCACGTCTATTTCCATGTTGTACATCCCGGTCATGAAAGTAACAGAAGACGTACTGCTGTCATCTGTATTCGGAGGTGTTCTTGTCGGCATCGGGGTCGGATTCATCATCCGTTCATACGGATCGACAGGCGGCTTTGACGTCATCGGCCTGCTCTTGACGATGAAACGGGACATCCCGCTCGGCTTTATGGTCTTTGGCTTGAACAGCCTCGTCGTATTCGTATCCGGTTTTATCTTTACGTGGGAGCTTGCGATGTATACAATGGCTTCTATCTACATCACAGGCTTGGTCGTTGACCGCATCCATACGCGCCATATCAAACTGAATATGCAAGTGGTGACAAGCAAAGGCGACGAAGTCAAAAAGCACTTGCTCGAAAACCTGTATCGCGGCATCACGGTCACGGACGGCGAAGGAGCTTATTCAGGCAATAAAGTCAAAATCCTGCACAGCGTCATCACACGCTATGAGCTGGCCTATGTCCGTCCACTGATTAAAGAAGTGGATCCGGATGCATTTGTCAGCATCAGCGAAACGATGGAAGTCATGGGGAATTTCCGTAGAGACGAAAACTTCAAAAAAGTTCCCGGACATCCTCAATCGATGTAAACCATGTGCTGGAAAATAAAGCTCCAATTCGAAAGAGTTGGAGCTGTTATTTTATCTTTATAAAACAGAATATTTAGAAAATAGATGTTTTATTATTGGCTTATAAGCGTTATGATAAAAGAAAAGGAGGGGAACGGAAATGGATGCCACCTTTGGCCTCGTGCCGATGCTTGTCATTTCCATTATTGTGGTCGCGCTCATCCTGGCCTACTTCGTTTTCCATAACTGGGCTAAGTAATGAAGAAACAGAAAAGCCGCAGCTGCCCGCTGCGGCTTTTCTGCTTTAAAAAACGAACCCATAACATTTTCTCCAAGCATACATATAAAAAGCTGATGGTATTATATGTCGAAATATTCAAAAAAATATTGCTTTAAATTGAAAGCGATTTTATAATGAAATTGACATCAAATGTGCTGATAGTGAACAAATGTAAAAAGGAGGGATTCGACTATTTTGTTGCTTTAGGGGAGGAGGAACAGGAAATGGAAATTGAAAAAGAGCTGGTGGCCATTGAATTGGAAATCGATTCCAAAGAAAGCGTATTAGCCTTCTTGGGCAGTAGGCTATTGGAAAAAGCGTATGTGAAAGAAGGATTTGTCGAAAGCGTGCTTAAACGTGAAGAAACTTTCCCTACAGGTTTGCCTACGATACCATTCGGAATTGCTATTCCACATACGGATGGAGATATGGTGAATGAATCAAAAATAGCTTTTGCCACGTTGAAAAACCCGGTGAAATTTTTAGCGATGGGGCAGAGCGGAGAACTGATCGATATTAAAGTGGTTTTTATGTTAGCGCTGAAAGAGCCAGCTGCCCAACTGGCTACTTTGCAAAAACTGGTCGGATTGTTCCAAAATCCAGAAACTGTTTCAAAGTTAGCCGCAATCACAAGTGCCGAAGAGCTGAATGATTTAATCAATATTAAAGCTTAGAGGCAGCAGAGCTTTTCATCTATCGTTTTACAAGCATTTCTAACCTGCATTCATGATTTTATCAACCCATAAAAGAATCATTTTAATCACGTCTTTCTGCTAGAGAATACCAAAAGCAAAGGGGAGAAAGTTGATGGGAATTCTGCAATGGTTCGTGGATCTTGGAGCGACAGTTTTATTGCCGATTTTAATTTTTATTTTTGCGCTGGTATTGGGAACTAAACCTGGAAAGGCTCTACGTGCCGGGATCATCGTCGGCATCGGATTTGTAGGGATCAATTTAGTGATCGGTTTGCTTGTAGACAGTTTAGGGCCTGCCGCCCAATCAATGGTTGATAATTTTGGATTTAACTTAAATACAATTGATGTTGGCTGGCCGGCAGCTGCGGCAATTGCTTACGGCACTTCCTTAGGCAGTTTAGCGATACCGATTGGCGTGGGCGTTAACGTCTTGCTGCTGACTTTCGGTTTAACGAAAACGTTGAACGTCGATATTTGGAATTTTTGGCACGTAGCTTTAACAGGGTCGCTTGTTTATGCTTTGACAGCCGATTTTTGGTTGGGCATTTTGACAATCATCGTCCACTTGCTTTTGCTGTATTTAATGGGAGATATTTTAGCCAAATACATCGAGAAGTTTTATGGTTTCCAAAACATTACTTTTCCGCATGGCACCTCCGCTCCATCCGCATTTGTCGCAATGCCGATGAACTGGGTTTTTGACCGCATTCCCGGATTCAATAAGCTGGAAGCGAATCCCGAAAATATCCAAAAGAAATTAGGGGTGCTTGGCGATTCCACCATTATCGGGGTAATGATCGGGATCTTAATTGGAATTTTGGCAGGCTACAACGTCCAGGGAATTTTACAGCTGTCTATTCAGACAGGAGCTGTTATGGTCTTGCTGCCCCGAATGGTCGCTCTATTGATGGAAGGCCTTATTCCTGTTTCGGAAGCGGCAGGGGCTTTTGTGAAGAAACGGTTCCCGGGAAGAGATTTGTACATTGGAATGGACAGTGCACTTGCCATCGGACATCCGGCAGTCCTGTCATCCGCCTTGTTATTAATTCCCATTACCATCTTTTTAGCGGTTCTGCTGCCTGGAAATTCCGTTTTGCCATTTGCTGATTTAGCTTCCATTCCATTCTTAATCTGCTTGATGGTCCCTATTTTTAGAGGGAATATCATACGAACCGTGATTGGCGGATCGATTTATATTGGCGTCGGCTTATATATAGCGAGCTGGGTTGCGCCGTTGTTTACACAGTCAGCGATTGCTTCAAACTTTGAAATGGGAACGAATACGAGCATCTCTTCATTGATTGATGGTGCGGTATGGACCACGTTCATCTTTGTCTGGCTGCCGAAGATTTTCAGCTGGTATGGAATGAGTGCTTTAGGATTGCTGGTTCTTTTTGGCCTGATTTACCAGAACAAAATCAAACCTAATCGCCATAAAGCCAATCCGGAAAAATCAGGGAATCCGGCAGCAGCACCTATAGAACACGAATAATAGAGGGGGAAGCAATTAAATGAAAAAACTATTGATTATTTGCGGTACCGGTATAGCAACTTCCACTGTCGTGAAAGGAAAAGTGGAAGAGTGGCTAAAAGAAAATAATCTCACTCAAGATGTGAAAATCTATCAGTCAAAAGTCAGTGACGAGATCAATCGAATTGACGAATACGATATTGTGTTATCGACGACATTGGTTCCGGATAATATTAAAGACCGTGTAATTGACGGCATTCCTCTTTTAACTGGGATTGGCATCGATCCAATGTTTGAAAAAGTTTTAGCCGAAATAAAGCGGTAAGCAGATGGTGAAAATCGCTTTGAAAGAAAAGCTGCAAAAGCCAAGGCCAAGAGCTGCGGCTTTTGCGTTCATCTCTATTGAGTTCCAAAAGCATACATAAAAACAATCCATCTCCTCATCAAAGGAGATGGATTGTTTTGTTTAGACGAATAGATGAGCGAACAACACAAGGATTGGCAGCGTAATGATCGTGCGCAAGACGAAAATCACAGCAAGTTCCCAGAACTTAATGGGAATATTCGAGCGTAAAATCAGAATGCCGATTTCAGACATGTAAATGATTTGAGTCAAGGAAACCCCAGCTAAAACGAAACGCGTCAATTCACTTTCAATGCCGCTCCCGAGGACAGCTGGCAAGAACATGTCGGCGAAACCAACGAGCAGAGTAGGCGCCGCTTCAGCAGCTTCAGGCAACCCGAATAATGTCAGCACGGGAATCAACGGATAAGAAATAATTTTAAAGAGCGGCGTATATTCTGCGACGATTAAAGCTGCCGTACCAAGCGCCATAACAAGCGGAATCAGGGCCAGCCAGATATCGAGAACGGTTTCAACGCCTGTTTGGACCAGTTTTTTCGGACTTGCTGCTTTACTTGCTTTAAGGCGGGCTTCATCAAAGCCCCATTTCACGAGTGAAACACCTTCAGGAATCGTGTCATCAACTTGTTTGCCAACTGGCTCGTAATAGGTGTCCTTTTTGCGGGATAAGGGCGGAATTCTAGGCATAATCACAGCAGCCACTATGCAAGCGACAGATACCGCTAAGTAAAAGGGCAGAAACAAATGGCCAATGCCGACAACATTCGCAACAACCAAACTGAAAGCGACTGAAGCGATGGAGAATGTTGTGGCGATGACCGCAGCTTCACGCTGCGTATAATTGCCTTCATCGTATTGCTTCATCGTTACTAATACGCCAACCGGTGCAGCGCCCATCCATGAAGCCATGGCATCGATAGAGGAGCGGCCGGGCAAAGTGAAGATCGGGCGCATAAACTTGTTAAGCAAGGCGCCGACAAATTCCATTAGGCCAAATTCGACCAATAAGGGAAGCAGGATTCCGGCGAAGAGGAACCAGGTAAGCAACACCGGTGCAAGATCGTACAGTACTACGCCGCCTGTCGCCCGGGAAGAAATCACTTCAGGACCAACTTCGTAGAACGTCATCAAACCAAAAACAAAAGCAAGTACACGGACAACCAGTCCGAAGGGTCCGTTAATGAATGTCGTACGCAAGAAAGGGGAGTTCTGAACAAAAGCGGGTTTAATAGCAGTCGCTGCCAAACTGGCAAGGGCAGAAAATCCAAGCAAGAAGACGATGAATGCGGGAATCGCTTCGCCAAAAGTGGATTGGAGGAAAGATGCCAGAATACCGACGCCGATGGTTACTTCGCCGTTATAAGAAATTGGACACAAAAACAGCAAAGCCCCGATGATAGAGGGAATTAAAAACTTCCAGGTGTCGATGGGAGAAATAGTTTTCTTATTATTTTGAATCAATGTCATTTTCTTGCCTCCAAAGAATTACTATAATGTATTGAATATACGTTATATTGAGTATTTATTCAATAGTAAATGAAAAGTTCTCCCACTTGGCATAATCGAAACCCGAGTAAAGCGGCAAATGCAAAAACGCCAGCCCCATTCATTTGAATGGAGCTGGCATTTTTAGATTAAACGGGCCATCCAGTCATGGCCCATACTGATACAGCACGGCTTTCAGAGTGGTTGTAGAACCGATGGGGCAGGGTGCTCTTAAATCGAATGCTGTCTCCTGCCTTTAAGATGTGAGATTCGCCATTTAAATGGACGGTCATTTCCCCTTCCAGCACGAGGCCGCATTCTTCGCCCGAATGTTCTACGAGCTGCCGGTCTTCCTGTCCAGGTTCCAAATAGATCATAATCATTTCGATTTCGCCTTTATTGGTCGGAGTTAACAGCTCGTATTTGGAATGCGAAACAGGGAAATGAAAACTTTTCCGTTCCCTTTGTCTTATAATTTGAGAAGAAGGTTCATCTGTCCCGAGTAAAGAAGAAATTGAAATATTCAAGCCGGCGCACAGTTTGTACAAGGTTGTCAGCGTAGGATCCGTGTTCCGTCTTTCAATTTGGCTGATCATGCTGACGCTCACGCCAGATTTTTCGGAGAGTTCTTTCAGTGAAAGAGAACGTTCAGTCCGCAATTTTTTAATTTTTTGTCCATCAAACATTTTACGTCTCCAGTCTAAAGAAAGTATTTACATGAAAGTGGCGAACCACAGTCCCAACGTCGTGCCAACATAATTGCCAATAATGTAGCCGATGGTTCCCACAACTAAAATAGGGCCGATCAGCTCTTTCCATCCCTTGGCAATGGCCATAGCCGCAGCCGTAGTCGGCCCGCCGATATTGGCATTGCTGACAAGCAGGATTTCTTCTAAATCATATTTCAGGAGCTTTCCGGCTGTCAATGAAATAAGGAGGTTAAAGCTGACGATGATGAAGACGAATACCAATAACAATGGTGCATTTTGAATGATCAATGGGATAGAAGCCGGAATTCCGATTACCACAAAGAACAAGTAAATTAAAAACGTTCCAATTTCCTGGCTGCCGTTGATGTTTTCAAAATATCGCGGGAAAAATGCCAAGGCGATAAAAGTCAACGTCGTCAAAATGAGGTAATTATCGCCAAACAAACCATTGAGTAAATTCCAGCCGAATGAAACATCGTCTCCGGAAGGAATAATGCCGTTCAGGAAGCCAGCAATTTTAAAAGATACGATGACCAGGAAAAAAGCAGTCCCAACAGATAAAGCGATGTCTTTTAACGAAATATCCTGGCGTTTCCAGAAACTCTCGGCATTTGTTTTTCCGGCCCCGGCTGCTTCCTCGCTATCAGCCTGCTGCACATGTGGATGAGGAAAAAGCTTTTTGAAAAATTTAAGGGTCGGGATTGTCATCAGGATGATAAAGAATAATGCCATCATCAGGTTATCCGCAACAATTGCTGAGGAAACCATATCTTCGGGCGCATCGAATTTTGCGGTCATGGCTGCAAAGTTAACGCCGCCGCCGACATAGGAAGCACTCATCATCCCGCCGATTTTATCCAGAAACGGTATATGGTCTTTTAATAGGAAAAAGCTAATGATGGTCCCGGCGATCGTCCCAATGGAACTCAGGAGGAAAATAATCAGCATTTTACCGCTTTCCTGCCAGATTTTCTTGAAGTTCACATGAAACAGCAATAGAGGAATGGCAAGAGGAATGATAAATGCCCAAACAGCATCATACACAGGTGAAGCAACTGGAATAATGCGGGTGTTTGATAAGATAATCGCGGACACGAGAGCAATGATGGCTCCTGAAATTTTCCCGGCCCAACTATATTTTTGTTCTAATACAATGCTCATGGCTGCAATAATCACGATAATTCCCCAAAGTGTGATTAAATCATCCGATTTGATTAACGTGTTTTCCATAAAAAATCCCCTTTATGTAGCGTATTTACTTGCTTTCGATAAGCCGTATGGCATTTTGATAACCAATGGCTTCAAGTTCCTTATTTGTAAATCCCCGTTTCGCCATCTGCTCAAGCAAGTCGGGAATTCTCGTGATGTCTTCG
This sequence comes from Planococcus ruber, assembly GCF_022819085.1. GTDB lineage: Bacteria > Bacillota > Bacilli > Bacillales_A > Planococcaceae > Planococcus > Planococcus ruber. The sequence goes on from NZ_JALHAG010000012.1 coordinate 280,691, forward strand.
AGCCCTTTTGTCGAGCCCGCCATTTCCAAGCCGATCGCGTGGCCTTTCAAATAATCCATGAAATCAAAGCCGAAAGCCAAATGCTCCGTTCCAATCAGATCAGCGATATAAATAGCGTGATCGACAAAGCGGTCGAGTGTAGGTTTTTTAGGATCAATAAATCCCCAATAAGAATTGAGTCCGACGATTCCATTTTTCTCAGCAATCGCTTTTAACTGTGCATCGGTTAAATTTCTTTCATGGACGCAAAGCGTGCGGGCATTGCTGTGCGAAGCAATGATTGGGCGATGGCTGTAATGGTATAGATTCCAAAATGATTCATCGTCAAGATGGGAAGCATCGACCAGCCATCCGAACTCATTCGCTTTATTGACTGCAAGATTTCCTAAGTGTGTCAGTCCGGATTGAAGATTACCGGATCCGGTGCCGCTGGCAAAATCATTGCGTCCATTCCACGTAAGGCTCATATGATTAATTCCGATTTCATCCAATCTGCTAAGAGATTCGGACAGCTGATGCAGCGATGAACCAAGAAAATCAAGGCCTTCTAAACCCATAATCAAGTTTATCTTGTCTGAAGGGGGCGAAAACAGAGCGTCGCTTAAAGAACCGCAAATCTGCGCATACTTCGAATGCTCCAAGTCCTCCATCACTAAACGGTAAACGGTTTGGATGCGTTCAAGCGGTGCCTGCTGAAAAACAGGTTCTACCCAAAATACACAAATAACCGTTTCCACTAAACCGGCTTTAAGTTTTGGATAATGGTAGGCATCAAAGATATTGCTTTCCCCTCGGCTTTTCCGCCAAGCAATATCTGTAAACAAATCTGAATGCATATCGATTATTTTCATTCTATTCCCCCTTTTCATTATAGTATAATTATTTTATTATATTGTAAATATTTTAAAGCAATCAATCGAATTTATCCACATCCTCGCAGGTTTAATCCATTTTCGGCAGGGAAAACAAGAACCATTAGCAGAAAAGAGATTCCATAAGTCATGAGGAGGAGTAAATAAAATGGCAGAAATTTCAACCCATGAAGAAGCAATAAAAACGGTAAATGATTTGATTAAAGATGTAGAAGTCGCCATGCTGACAACGATTACAGACGGAAAAGCTGTATCAAGACCAATGCAGACGCAAGAGGCAGAGTTTGACGGCGAGCTCTGGTTCCTTACGTTAAAAGATACAGCAAAATACTTGGAGATCATTGCGAACCCTTCTGTAAATCTTGCATATGCCGGGAAATCCTATGTATCCATCAGCGGGACAGCAGAATTCTCAGAAGACCTTGAGCGGAAAAAAGAGTATTGGAATCCGATATTCGAAAAAATGCTGGAAACCACGTATGATGATCCGAATGTCGTGCTGATTAAAGTAACAGCAGACACAGCAGAGTATTGGGAATCCGGCAATAAATTAAAAGCAGTGAAGCAATTCGCTAAAAAGCTCACGAACAATGAACGAGCAGGCGATAATGAAGAAATGAACGAAACAGTAAAATTCAATAACTAAGCAAGCCCTTGGCCGCATTTCATTAAAATAATGGAAATGCGGTTTTTTGTGTGGTCTGCATTTTTAATCGAAATTTGATTTGCTTCCGCTTCGGGCAATTTGTATAATGGAATTTAATATTAATTTTTCCGAATAATTATTCATGTCTGCCAAATCCATCAGTATGCAATTGAGGGGGAAAATAGAGTGAAAGCAGTCAACGAAAGCATCCAGACTAAGGAGCCATCTGCTCATGAATACATAAAAGCGGTCCACAAGAAAGTAAGAGACCGCAATCCAGGCGAACCTGAGTTTTTGCAGGCGGCGTGGGAAGTTTTTTCTTCGCTGCAGCCCGTATTTGAACAGCATCCGGAATATGTGGAAGAAGGAATTTTAGAACGCATTTCGGAACCGGAGCGGTTTATTGCATTTCGGGTGACGTGGGAAGACGACGCTGGAAACGTGCATGTGAATCGCGGCTACCGGGTGCAGTTTAATAGCACACTTGGGCCTTTTAAAGGAGGCCTTCGTTTCCATCCGACCCTTACAGGGAGTGTTGTGAAATTTTTGGGATTTGAACAGATTTTCAAGAATGCTTTAACAGGCCTGCCAATCGGAGGCGGTAAAGGCGGCGCGGATTTCGATCCGAAAGGACGGTCTGACCGTGAAATCATGCGGTTCTGCCAAAGTTTCATGACGGAACTGAGCCGCCATATCGGCCCGGATATTGATGTGCCGGCTGGCGATATTGGAGTGGGAAAACGCGAAATCGGTTATTTATTCGGCCAGTATAAGCGGATTCGCAATGCATTTGAAGCGGGTGTATTCACAGGCAAAAATCCGGATAATGGAGGAAGTTTGATCCGGAAAGAAGCAACAGGCTACGGCACCGTCTATTTTGTAGAAGAAATGCTAAAAGGTGAAGGGCTTTCGTTTGAAGGCAGCCGGGTCATCGTCTCCGGATCTGGCAATGTTTCCATCTATGCCATGGAAAAAGCGATTGAGTTCGGTGCTACGGTAGTCGCCTGCAGCGATTCGGAAGGGTATATTTACGATCCTGAAGGAATTGATGTCAATACAGTCAAACAGCTGAAAGAAGTGGAGCGCAAAAGAATTTATCATTATTTGGAGCATCACCCGAAAGCGCGCTTCGGAAAAGATAAATCGGATATCTGGAAAATCCCTTGTGACATCGCACTTCCTTGTGCAACTCAAAATGAGATTGGCCGAGAAGGGGCAGAGGCATTAGTCGATAATGGAGTGAAAGCCATCGGTGAAGGAGCCAATATGCCATGTGATGAAGAGGCAGTCCGCATTTTGACCAATAACCACGTATTGTTCGCGCCTGCAAAAGCCGCAAATGCAGGCGGAGTCGCCGTATCCGCCATGGAAATGTCCCAGAACAGCATGCGCTATTCCTGGACTTCTGAAGAAGTTGATGAGAAACTGCATCAAGTGATGAAAAACATTTATCGCAACTGCATCGAAACTGCAGAAAAATATGGGGCACCTGGAAACTTAATTGCCGGTGCCAATATCGCCGGATTCAAAAAAGTGGCAGATGCCATGCTTGAACATGGATTAAACTAACTTAAATTTCATATTGCTTGCAAAAAACGCTTAGACGAAAAATGTCTAAGCGTTTTTTTATGGATTTTATCGCCATTGCCCCTGTTATTTGTGTCTTCGATAATACACATTTTTTAAGAAAATTTTTAAAAAAAAGCGGAATTCACATATTTTTAGTATAAAACATTCTAAGTATTAAGAAAATTTAACTCAATTTTAACCTTAGCACTATATTGTAACCTCTATGACTCAGAAAATAAGGTTTAACTAGTCATATAGTATCGGATGTCAAAAATAAACAAGTTTTTTATTACTTTTAGGCAGGGTGATGGAATGAACGTTTTGAGCGGCACAATTTGTGCATCAATGGCGCTATTTTGTTTAGCGGGAGGAGGAACGTATATGGATTATTTGCCGCCGCCATCATCAGAATCTCCATTAGTGAATAACGGGGGAGTGTTGGAAGATCACAATACAGTACCCTGGAAGATCGTCTGGAATGAAGAGTTTGATGGGGAAGCGCTCGATCCAGCTCGTTGGAATGTATTGGACGATCCTTATGGATACGGAAACAGAAGCCAGCATTACAAGCCTGAAAATGTGGAGGTGAGTGAGGGCAATTTGAAAATCCACACAAAAAAGGAGATGTCTCAAGGATTTCCATATACGTCAGGGGCGGTCACAACAAAAGGAAAAGTCGTATTTAAATATGGGAAACTCGAGGTGAGAGCGAAATTTCCAGCAGGGACGGGATTGTTGCCTGCCATATGGTTTTGGAACAATGCTGGGAAGGCTTTTCCGGAAATCGATATCGTAGAAATACTCGGCCAACAGCCAGGGCAAGTTTGGAGCACAATCCATTATGAAGTGAACCGGATATATGGAAAGGATTATAACCTTTCGGATTTGCCGAATTTGACGACAGATTATCATACGTTCGGCATTGAATGGTATCCCGAAAAGATTACATTTTTTGTTGATGGAACGCCTCTGTATACAAGCACGACTTTTGTACCTGATGAAGAAATGTACTTATTCATCAATACGGGGGTGGGAGGCGATTGGGTCGGAGAACCGGATGAAACTACACCATTTCCAGCACAGCTGCTCGTCGACTGGATTAGATATTACCAAAAATAAAAATAGAGTTAAGGGGATGGAATTATGAGTGTGTTTTTAATCATATGTTTAATACCGTGGGCCATATTCTTCACGATTCAATTATTGTACTTGGTTTTAGCGTTAAAAATGACGAAAAAAGAGACGACCGTCAGGAAAGATATAGAGGAATCGAAAATGTCGATTCTTGTGCCCGCTTATAACGAAGCAAAAGTTTTAGCGAGTTGCTTTACAGGTTTTCAAAATTTGGATTATAAGAATTTCGAATTGATTTTAATAAACGATGGTTCAGATGATGAAACAATGAAATTATTAGTGGATTTATTGGATTTAAAGGAAGAATTGCTCTTAGCAAAAGACAAATTGGCTTATAATCCAGTCATTCGTACCTTTGTTTCTGCCACTTATCCTCATGTAAAAGTGCTCGATAAGGTGAATGGAGGAAAGGCGGATGCATTGAATGCAGGAGCAGACTATGCTTCTGGCGACATCATCATTACTTTGGATGCGGATAGTATTTTACAAAAAAATGCCTTGACCCATATAAATGAAGCGATGCAAGATCCGAATGTAATCGCGGGAGGCGGTATGGTGCATGTTGGGCAAATGTATAAGGAATCGAAACCGTCTTTTAAAGGCAACGGACTGACTCGTTATCAATTGTCTGATTATATGCTGTCGTTTTACGTCAAACGATTTGTGCAATCGAAATTCGGAGTAGTTTCTGTCGTATCCGGAGCGTTTGGTGCATTTAAGGCTTTTGCTTTATATGAAGCGGGAGGATATAAAAAGACAATTGGAGAAGACATGGAAATCACGCTCAGAATGCAGCAATTGATCAAAAACACCTATACAAAAGGCAAGTTGGTTTTTGTGCCGAAAGCGGAATGTTATACAGAAGTACCGGGCGACTTTAAAAGTTTATCCAAGCAGAGAGTTAGATGGCAAAAAGGCTTTATCGATGCTTTGAAGATGTATCATAAGGGGAAAGTGGAAAAGCTGGGCTTCAAACTCGTTTTCTTTATCTTTATTGATTCATTGCTGCCTGGAGTGGCTGGCATTTTCACAACGGCGTTTCTTGCTTACGGCTTCATAACAGCTACAGTGTCGGATTTGACACTTTTGTTATTAGCCATGACCGCAGTGCTTCAAATTACGCAGCGCGTCGGATCATATGTGGTTTCAAACAGACATGGGCATGTCTATCCGAAATTCGATTACTTCAAAATCACTTTATTTTCCGCTATCGAATTGGTTAGTTACCGTCTATTGGATGCTTATTATTTCTTATACGGTTCAATCGCATACGTACTTGAACGGGAACATACGTGGAACAAGCTAGAACGGACGGGAATCGTTTCCATCTATCCAACTGAACCTACTATCTCTACGCCGCTTCCGCTAGTTGGGGCTTTGCCGATTAAAGAAGTGGCGATGGAAATAGCAGCCGTCATTACTCCGACGCCTGATTTCCAAGAAGAGCCAGAAACGGTGCCTGAGTTGCTCCAAGAACTAGTCACGAAAACAGTGCTGGATCCGATCGAAGATTTAGTGGCAGAGGTAAGCCAAGAAAGTTTCCATGCGGCTCAAGGAGATGAACAACGCATGAATCTGCACTAAAATATCTGAAATTTCAGTTATTTATTATTGATTTTCTTTTATCTCTTCCTGAATATAGAAAACTCCCGGACTTTTACAGACTGGGAGTTTTTTATTATCCTGCAATTGAAGCTAGCGCTTTTTTATCTTGTATGTCATGCATTTTAACCATCACGAAACGGGCGATCGGCTGAATGACTAAGCTTTCAGCAGCAAGGACAATCAGAAAATTGCGTGGCCAATACTGCAGCCAATTGCTGAAGATTTCAGTATGGTATCCATTTCCGACAAGGTCGCCAAGGAAAGTCATAGCCGCTGACATTCCGAGGACCGTGAAAAGGATGCGAAAAAGAATTTTTGAATTGAAGCTATCAGTGGGCTTAGTGAATTTAGCTGTCAATGCTTCAGCAAGGCGCCCAAAAATAGCAGGTTCGATAATCATTACGATGATCCACATGATGGGCACCATTTTTAAAATTGAAAAGGCGATGTCTCCGTTGAAAGTTCCGGCAAAATAGATCGTACTGAATGAGGTCATGAACAATACCGTCATCGTGGAAATCAAGGTGCCGTATAGCAAGCCTTCTTTCGGGTTTCTTGGCAGTCTTTTTTCTTTTTGCATGTTTTACTTCCTTTCAAAAATCATTTTTGACTGCATATTCCAGTAAGTCTTATCTAAATAAAGCATTCGTTCCAGCAATGAAAAAAAGCTTGAAGTGCATCAAAGGAAAAAAGCATAGAATAGAAAGTGAAATATTCTGGTTTGCATCCGCTATATTCACCATTGTTAACATACACTTTTGTAAACCTGGCAATCAGGAGCACACTCAATTTAAAGACGTTAATTGGTTCAGTCTGTTTACTACGATACCAATATGGCTAGTTTTGAGGTAAGTGTCCATTTTGTGTCTTTTTAAGTTCCTGAAGAAAAATGAAGAGATTGCTGAAACTATTCCTGTAATTCATGTATAGTTAATTAGATCATTTAGTGAGAGGTGTTTTATACATGTTGCATAATCCAAAAGGGAGAAAAAGATTGGGGCTCGCTTTGCTTCTCAGCATGCTCGGGGTATTGGCTCCATTGAATATTGATATGTATTTGCCTGGTTTTCCTTTAATCGCACAAGATTTGGACGCTCATATATCATTAGTCCAGCTTAGTTTGACTGCTTGTTTGATTGGACTGGCGGCGGGGCAGATTGTGGTCGGGCCTTTGAGTGACGCCCACGGCAGAAGGAAACCGTTGATCATTTCGGTCATTCTCTTTGCGTTGTCATCGCTTCTTTGTGCTGTAGCCCCGACGATTGAGTTATTGATTGCCGCTCGTTTTCTGCAAGGTTTTACAGCTGCAGGAGGAGTGGTCTTATCAAGAGCTGTAGTCAGCGACGTTTTTACGGGAAGGGAAATGACGAAGTTCTTTGCTTTACTGATGGTCATCAATGCCGTTGCACCTATGGTGGCACCGATTGCAGGAGGAGGCATTCTTGCATTGCCCTTCGGAGGCTGGGAAAGCATTTTCTACTTTTTAAGTTTGCTTGGATTGATCATGGTTGTGATTGTCACACTGCGGCTGCCCGAAACCTTGCCCTCTGAGAAGAGGATGCCAAGTTCGATTGGAACTTCCATTCGGACAATGGGGAGTTTGTTCAAAGCGCGGCCTTTTATCGGCTATGCGCTTGTCGTCGGCCTGATTCATGGAGGAAGTTTTGCTTATGTGGCAGGGACGCCTTTTGTTTATCAGGAAATATACGGCGTATCACCGCAAGTGTTCAGCGTGCTCTTCGGCATCAATGGAATCGCAATGATTCTAGGCAGCACCATCATCGGGAAGTTCGGCGGGATCGTCTCTGAACATCGCTTATTGCAAGGTGCTGCATGGGTTGCTGTTGCCGCGACATTGATATTATTCATTATGACGATCATCGAAGGTCCGCTCGCAGCACTTGTCATTTCGATTTTCATCTATATGATCGCAGTCGGCATGACGTTCACGAGTTCGTTTACACTCGCCATGCGAGACCAAGGCCACCGGGCAGGGAGTGCCAGTGCCGTTGTCGGCATGCTGCCGCTCGTTATCGGTTCGATTGTGTCGCCGCTAGTCGGCATTAACGAATTATCGGCAGTTCCGATGGGGACGATTCTATTTGGATCATCTGTTCTTGGATTGCTTGCATTTGCCACCTTGACTGGAAAGCCTAAAGGGTAGTGGAGCCGCATTTATTGCGGTTCTTTTTTATGGTTTATTTCTTTGGCGTGCTCGATTAAAGTAAGAGAAAGAAGTATTTAAAGAGGATGAGAATTGTGAAGTTTTTTGCAGACCATGATGAACAAATACAGATTTTGCGCGAACGGGGATTGATCGTAAAAGATGTGACCCAGGCGAAACGGATTTTGTCCCGTGAAAATTATTACGCCTTGATTGATGGCTACAAAGAACCGTTCATGGAACACGATGAGCGTTTAAATCCCTATGGGCAGGAGCGCTACCGGGAAGGGACGGAGTTCAGCCATATCTATGCGCTCTACCGTTTCGATCGGGAATTGCGTATCTTGATGCTGAACGAACTGCTGAAATTTGAAAAGAATATGAAATCAAAGATCGCTTATCGCTTCTCTGAGAAATTCCAGGGCAAGGATAGCTTTTTAGAGCCTGGAAATTATAGCGAAAACAGTGAGCATCACCATGAACGCGACCGCGTCATTTCGACGCTCGCGAACTTGATCAAAAGCCATAAAAAGCGCGACCGCGTGAGGTATCCAGCTATCCGAGATTTTTTCGACAAGCATCGAAATGTGCCGCTCTGGGTGCTCGTCAACTTTTTATCGCTCGGACAAATCATTAACTTTTATCAAGTAATCGAAGAGGAGCTGCGGGAAAGGATTGCCCAGAACTTTGCTGAAGAATTCAGTGAAGAATATACAAACCTGCAGCTGAGCGCCTACGAGCTTGATGCCATTTTAGAAGTGGCATTTCCTTACCGCAATAAATCTGCGCATGAAGAAGTGATTTACCGTTTTCGGCTGCCGCATCCCGTTGAGCTGGGGAATTTGGAAAGCAGGCTGGATATGGAAGCCGGGAGCTTAAAGCAAGGTACTGTATTTTCAGTTTCTGCTTTATTGAAGTTAGTGCTGGCGAAGGAAGAATACGAAGTGTTTTCATCGGAACTCGAGCGTTTATTGAATGAATTGAAAGCGGAAGTACAAGGCCAAGCTTTTGGCTTCATTATGAAAGATGCGGGGTTTTATTCTCTTTAACTGAAGGGGAGTGTGGAGTAATGGATGATACTTACATTGCGCTGCTCAGAGGCATAAACGTCGGCGGAAACAATAAAATCGATATGAAGGCTTTGAAACTGGCGTTTGAGCAAGCAGGTTTCACAGCGGTCAAAACTTATATCAATTCTGGAAATATCCTTTTTAAAAGCGGCCATTTGCCAAAGAAGGAATTGGGGCCGATAACAGAAAAAGCCATCCTTGAGCACTTCGGGCTGAACATCAAAGTCCTGATTTACGCTGCCAAGGAATTTCTCTCGATTGCTAAAGCGCTTCCGGAAAATTGGGTGAATGACAAGGAAATGAAAAGCGATGTCCTGTTCCTTTGGGAAGAAGTGGATGATGAAAAGATCATGGAACAGCTGCAGCTGAAGCCGGAAGTTGACCAAGTCATCTACGTTCCAGGCGCGATCCTATGGACGGTGGCGAGAGAAAACGTCGCCAAAAGCGGCATGGTGAAAATTGTCGGAACGGATATTTACCGCAAAGTCACGATCCGCAATGTCAATACAGTCCGTAAACTGGCGGGGTTGATTGAGGATTTGGGCTGATCGAAAAAAGCCGTCCCTTTAGACTAAAGGGGCGGCTTTTGGAGTTGGCATATTATTTCTGAAAAAATACGGTCAGACATAGCGCTTTAATTCCTCGTAGATTTGGACGATCTCATCAAATTTCATCCGGACGAGGCCGGATGATGAAGGGGCGACATATTCGATAATTCCTGGAAGGACCGGCTCTTCCTGCAATCCCCACGGAATCTGCCGTTTCTTGCTGTATTCCTGGTAGACGCCTTTGCCGACAAAGCAGACAGCAGTCGGTTTGAATTTTAGAATCTTTTCTTGCAGCGCTGCTGCCCCTTCCTTGTATTCAGCTTTTGTGATGTCCGCCGCTTCTTTTGTAGGGCGGTCCACAATATTCGTCAGGCCGAATCCGAGATCCAGCAGTTTGCTGTTCTCTTCAGGTGCAAACTTCCAGGGAGTCAGGCTAGCTTGATATAAGATCTTCCAAAAACGGTTTGTCGGATTGGCATAGTGGTAGCCGGTTTCGGAAGAACGGATGCTCGGATTAAAGCCAACGAAAAGGATTTTTAAATTTTCTTTTAGATGATCGGGAATCGGTTCTAACTGCACTAGCAAGGCCTCCTTTAGCGAATGGCGGATTATTGAGAGGGTTGACTGTTCTTTTTCTGTATTCTTTCAGTCCGGTAGAATTTCATCCAGCGGAAATACACATGCCGAAGCATTCCCACAAAAACCAAAACCCACGAAATCAACGAAATGTAGAACATGGCTCGGGGAATCGCTTTTAGAAAAGGAAGATCCAGGGCAACCGCCAGTTCCCAAGTGCTGGCGGTGTACATTGCGAGCGGAAAGACCATGGCCCACCACTGCGGGCCATAACTGAACGGATAGCGATGATAGGCATGGCGCCAATAAGTCAAAATGAACAGCAGCGGAATCCACCAGGTGCCGCCTGCCCAGAAAAATAAAGTAAAGCCTTTTAGAAAAGGGCTGATTTCAAGCAGCAGCGGAGAATCATCTACGTGCAGAATCAATGTAGCACCAGCCAGGCTCGTGATGGCTACAGCGCCCATATTGATCCAGTAAGGCGGCGTTAATTCAGCAAATGCTAGACGAAGAAAAGTAAATCGATAAAAAATAAGGGCAATAATCGTTAGGTAAAGCATGCAGCCTAGGAAGTGCATGCAAACCGCAAAAAAGACCAGGGCACCTCCGCTGTTTTGCAGATGTGGAAACAGCATGATGCCGAGAATGGAAACCGATTGGGTCGCAACCGCTGCAATCAGCCAGGCGCCATTGATGCCTTCCAACAACGAAGGTTTATTGCGCCGGACCGTGACGGCTGTGAAAAAAGTGTACATAATGATAAACCAAAGAAATATGCCGGCAATCCATAAATAGAAGGCCGCTGCATCAGAACCGGTGACCACAATCAGCTGGCTGCCGAGTACACAAGTGGCGGCGACAGTGGTAAAGAAACCGGGCCCGACCGAGTGGCTCGTCAAGTCAGCCAAAAGCCGTTTTGGATAGTTCGCGAGGCGAATCCCTGTTAACCCCCATAGAACGGCAAATGCGGCTACATTTAGATAAAGCAAGACGTCGGCAAGAAGCTCAAAGCCAAGAAAAAACGAACTGATGGACAATGCGCCAGTTGCCATCACAAAAGCAAAATAAGCTGGAAACAAAGTTTCAGCCAGCAGCTTGAAAAATTTCATCACAAGGTCCACTCCTACGGTTATTAAAAGGTTCACTGAAAAAATGCTTTACGTTATTGTAACATGCTTTGCTGTTGGGCCGATGATCCCTGTAGAAAACCGGCTGACATGAAAAAAGGCAAACCTGTTGAAAAGGTTTGCCTTTGGATCCGCTCTTATTTTACGTTGGTGAATCCGCCGTCGATGCTGATGACTTCACCGTTGATGTATTGAGCTTTTGATGTTAACAGGAAAGCGACCAATTCTGCCACTTCGTCTGCTGTACCCAACCGTTTTTGTGGAATACCGGCTGTGGCATTGGCTTTCATTTCCGGATTGGCTTCATAGAAAGCCTTTACCATAGGTGTTTCAGTTGGCCCTGGAGCGATGGCATTGACGCGCAATCCGTCTTTCGCATATTCCGCTACCATACTCTTCGTCAAACCGACGATGCCGTGTTTCGTTGCAGAATAAGTGACAACTGAATCCTGGCCGATAACGCCGGCGCTAGAAGCTGTGTTGACGATTGAACCGCCGCCGTTTTTTAGCATCGCTTCTGCGACGTAGCGAACGCCGTATAGAGCGCCCATCAAATTGATGCCGACGATTTGTTCAATTTCTTTGATATCCGTTTCCATGAAGTATTTCCCGCTGCCCGAAATGCCGGCATTGTTGAAGAAATACTCAATCGAACCGAAGTGTGCGACCGTTTGGTCCACATAGTTTTTGACATCTTCTGATTTTGATACATCCGCTTTGATGAAAAGAGCGTCTGGTCCAAGCTCTTTTACCATTTCCACTGTTTCGTTGCCGCCTTTTTCATTGACGTCAACGACCGCGATGTTGATGCCTTCTTTTGCTAAGCGAAGCGCAGTAGCTTGTCCTAAGCCGCTTCCGCCTCCAGTAATAATTGCTGTTCCACTCATGTAAATCATCCTCCATTGTAATTAAAAAATTTATTCGTCCTGTACCTTTTTAACTATACCCCTTTGAAATTTTAAAAAACAATGATGTGCTCATCGGACAAAAATCCGGAATTGTCAATAAAATAAAGGGATTTTCAATAGAATAAAGAAAAGAATACAAAATGATGTGAAAGGTGGAGAGTTATGGAAAATAAAGAAATGATCGAGTTGGCAAATAAATACGGTTTTGATCTGCAGGCTGGACAATGGCAAGCGAACGAATCCGGCTTTGATTTTATTCCAAATAAACAAAATGCCCCTAATACAGTTCAGAAGAACCAAAATGACGGAAAACGAAACTTCAGCAAATAATTCCCGTAAACTGAATATGGAGACAGAAGGAATGGGAGGCAGGAAGATGAAGAAAGCAAGCTGGCTATGGATCGGCATTTTCTTGGTATTGCTTCTTGTAGGCTGTTCAGACGATACAGATACAGGGGCTGAACAGGAGTCTGAAAAAGGCCAAGAGGAAGTTCAAACTGAAAAAGAGGAAGCTCCGGAAAGAACCATACCGGAAGCAGCGATACATAATGTCGAGGAGATCACGAAAGAAAAGGGGCAATACAATGCACAGGAATTAACGGAAGAAGATCAAGGAGAAATCCGGAAAGAGCTGGAGGCACTGCCCGATGGGTTAACCGGAGAAGAAGCCTATTCAATCGCGGTTTCGTTGTTTGCGGCGGATATTGAAGAGGAGGCCCGTAAATTCGAGGAAGTGGATCCGACCATCCAAATCGATTCGTCGACTCCGGAAGATGAAATTGAAATTCCGGAGCAAGAAACGGTCAATGTTGCCATTCTTTTGGATGCGAGCGGCAGCATGGCCGGAGAAGTATCAGGCGGTGCCAAAATGAAGCTTGCCAAGCAAGCGATTCAGCAGTATGCATCAGGTTTGCCCGGAGGTTCAAATGTGATGCTCCGCGTCTACGGCCATGAAGGCACGGGAACGGAAGAGGCAAAAGAAATGTCTTGCAAGAGCAATGAAGTGGTGTACGAATTGGCGCCTTACGAGGAGCGGGAGTTCACTTCAGCACTGGAGCAATTCGATCCGGCCGGCTGGACCCCGCTTGCAGGAGCAATCCAGGCGGCTGAGCAAGATCTGAAAGAGCAGGCCGGCGAACATATCCGCAACGTCATTTACGTGGTGAGTGACGGCATCGAAACATGCGGAGGCGACCCTGTAGCGGCAGCTGCTTCTTTGAGTGATTCGGATATCGAGGCCGAAGTGAACATCATCGGATTTGATGTGGACAATGATGGGCAAAAGCAATTGGAAGCAGTGGCGAAAGCCGGAAGAGGACAGTATAAATCGGTGTATTCGGAAAGCGAACTGAATGACTATTTGAAGCAGGAATACAGCCGGCTCTACTGGGAATGGCTCGATTGGGGCAATGACCGCTATTTCGACATCCTGGATCAAAGCAATGACATTGTTTTTGGGCTTATTGAGCTGCATAATGACATCACCTTTAAAATATTGGCGGCCAAAAATGAAATGAACAGCCTGCAATATGACTTGAAGGAGCTGGATAAGTTCAAGGATGAAGAAGCGGTCAAGCGGTATCTTGAATTGATCGGTATCCGCCACGACACGGTCAAACAAAATTACGACCAGGAAAAAGAACGGAAAGACAGCATCCGAAAAGAAACGAAAGCTGCGCTTGAACAGAAAGTGAAGGAAACGAGAGAAGAAAAGCAAAATACGTATCAGCCATAAAGAAAATGAGAAAAGGCGCAATCTCCCAAGAGATTGCGCCTTTTTGGCTGGGGTCATTCGGCATTGGCATCCACTGAGATTTGCCATTCTATGCCAAACTTATCTGTCAGGGCACCGTACAGCGGACTCCAGAACGTTTCCTGCAAATCCATCATGACAACTCCACCGTCAGCCAATTTGCCAAACATTCGCCGGGCTTCTTCCATATCGTCCAATGTGACAGTCAACGAAACATTATTTCCTTTTTGAAAAGACATGCCCATGCCAGGTGGAACATCAGAAATCATCAGCATATCCCCGTTTTTCAAATCAATCTGCGCATTCATCACTAAGTCCCTTGCTTCTTCCGGGAGGCCTTCCATATTGCCTTCATTGGCTTCGCCGTACGTCGTTATTCCGGCCAACTCGGCATCCAATACGTCGACATAAAAATGGGTTGCTTCTTGGCCATTGCCGTCAAAATTAAAGTAAGGAAACAATTTCGTGATCATCCTAACCCTTCTTTCTATATTTTTTTTGCCCGAAGGCATGCTGCGCAAAGGGTTGAAAAACTTCAAAGATGACGAGGGACCCATTATGATTAGAGTATAGCAGTTTTGAACGAAAAAATAATCGTATTTATTGAAAATTTAATCTTTTTAAAGGCGATAATTTCCGTATCGAAAATATCGGTTAGGCTGAAAAAGAATTCGCTACGATTAAGGCAGAAGGAAGGTGAAGACATGGATATGCTGAAAGGGATGAATGAAGCGCTGGCGTATATTGAAAGCCAGCTGGATGGGCAGATTGATTTTGGCCAAGTCGCCAGAATTTCCGGCGTTTCCGAATTTCATTTCCGGCGGATGTTTTCCTATCTGTCGGGGATGAGTTTGGGCGTCTATATTCGAAATCGGCGTTTGTCGAAAGCTGCAGTAGAACTGCAGCAAGGAACAGAGCGGGTTATTGATGTGGCTGTAAAATACGGCTACGAATCAGCGGATGGCTTTAGCCGGGCTTTCCGCGACTGGTCAGGAATACTTCCTTCCGAAGTGAAAAACAGTTCTTCTTTTAAAGTGTTTCCGCGTCTGACTTTCCAACTAACGATTCGAGGAGGAATGGATATGGAATATCGCATTGAAGAAAAAGAAAGCTTTAAATTGGTCGGCTTGAAAAAACGGGTGCCGATGGTCTTTGAAGGGCAAAATCCGGAAATTATGAAAATGGTGCAATCGTTGACTTCAGAGCAGCGGGAGATGCTTGGGGCATGGCGAAATACAGAAGTGAAAACGGTCGTGAACGCATCTTTCCATTTTGATGAAGGGCGGTTTGAAGAAAAAGGGGAGCTTGATCATCTTATCGGTTCTATGACAACACTCGATGAAGATTTTGGTGAATTTGATGTAGTCGAAGTGGCTGCAGGCGAATGGGCGATTTTTAACGCATCCGGGCCGTTTCCGCAAACGCTTCAAGAAGTATGGGGCAAGATCTTTTCGGAGTGGCTGCCATCGTCAAATTATGAGTTGATAGACGGACCGGAAATTTCCTTTAACGGCAGCTTTGCAGATATGCAGAATGTAGAAAGTGAAATCTGGATTCCGGTTAAGAGAAGGGAAAACTAATAGCGAAAGCCGCGTTCGAAAAATCGAATGCGGCTTTCATTTTTACTGTTATTGGACGTTGTAGTCAGTTTTTGCTTCGAACGCCGGGCCTTCTTCAGGGGTCAGCCACGCTTCAAGCGTATACGTGCCGGGCTCCAGATCGAGTTCAGGGACTTCCAGATCGTAGCTCAGCTTATCGCCGGCAGCGACAGTTTCTTCACCGAGTGCTTGCGTGAACATGCTGACTGAAGAGAAAAGAAACACTTGGTCGCCTGCTTCATTGGATAGGGAAAAATCAAAGCGTTGTCCGCTGGTAAAATCGAATGTTACATCTTCGCTTGTCTCGTTGTCGAGCGTATAACGGAAAGTTCCATCTTGTTCTGTTACGGCAGGCTTCATTTCTCCGGCCTCCTCATTTTCGATATTGTCGCTATTGCCTTCTGAGCCTGTCCCGGCATCAGAGGTTCCGCAAGCGGTTAAGATGAAGCAGAACGCGAGGAATGCCAGAAACAGCATGCCAGTTTTTAATTTCATCGCAAATTCCTCCTTTGGGCCATTTCACAGTGATGAACGTGTGCTTATACATGAGAACGTTCATGTTCACGAAAAGTTACAAAGTTTATCGGCAAAGGACGCCAAAAAAACGGGGAACATGATACAGTGGAAACAAGAGAATCAAAGAGATAGGTTGTGGAAAAATGGGAAGTTCGCTGATTGTCGTTGGGATTGTGTTAGCCATCATGATATCCGTTCCGCTTGCACTGGTGTTCCTCGTTTGGAAAAATACTAAAAAAGGCTAAAGAAATTTCAGGGCCGGCATCGTTGAAGATGCCGGTCTTTTATGTTGCAGCCGTATTGTTTTTGTGACTATTTAATGTTTTTTTAAGATAAAGTCTTTTCAATGGCTTTCCGCCGCTAGATAATGGTGAAAGAGAAGAATAGTAAAGGATGAACAGATTGGCGAAAATGATTTCCCGTAAATTGATCCGTGTTGTACTTTTGTCTTTGGTTTTATTTACTGCTTTTTCCGCATACAGCATTTGGACTTATGCTGCCGAAAATGAAACGGTGCACGCGGATGCCGCAATCGTTTTAGGTACAAAAGTCATTGACGGCGAACCATCGCCGGCCCTAAGAGAACGGATTCGACATGCGGTTTCTCTTTATGAAGAAGGCTTTGTCGAAAAGCTGATTTTCACGGGCGGCAAAACAGATGGCTCGGAAGTGGCGGAATCGGAAGTATCGCGGGATTATGCGATGCAGCTGAATGTGCCGGAAGAAGCGATCCTGATTGAAACGGAATCAATGGTGACGGAAGAAAACTTCCTGTATGCCCATGAAATTGCAGATGAATATGGAATGGACAATTTTTTGGTGGTCAGTGACCCTTTACATATGAAGCGCGCATTGCTGATGGCTAAACTTGTGGGGATTGAAGCGCATTCCTCCCCGACTGACACTTCGATATTCAATGATTTTAAAAGCAAATTGCCGTTTTTCGCCAGAGAAACGGTCTGTTATGTCGGCTATGTATTGTCGAAAGCCATTCAATTTTAATCGCACAAAAGGCATTTCCACTCAAAGATGGAAATGCCTTTTTAATTTGCGGAGAAACTAATTGGGTTCGAGCACCTGCTTCTGAATTCCGCACTGCAGCGCTATGGAGCAAGCGGTTAAGCGGAATATCGAGTTTCTAAATGAAACTTGTTTCCATTTCTCACTTTTAATTCTTTTTGAAATTAAAGGTCACGCCTGCCAGTTGCTCGGAAACTGCCCACAATTTTTGGGAGACTGCTGCATCTTGGGCGATGGGGTGCGGCGTATCAAGCGCGGGATAGCCGCGTATCCGGCCAGGTCCATCAGGTCCGATATATTCACCGCCCAAAAGCGATTCTTCCGTTGCGGCGTAGATGGTCGGCAGTGCACCAAGTTCCGGCGGCTGTAAAAATCGGTTGGCTAAGTTCCGGAAAGCCAGCGGCGCAGACCGGTTGCCGAACTTGAAGATATTGGTCACTGAAATGCCGGGATGGCAAACGATGCTTCGAACGGGCAAACCGTGTTGTTTCAAGCGTTTATCAAGTTCGAGGGCGAAATACAGATTGGCCAGTTTGCTTTGATTGTAGAATTTCTTTGCTTTATAGCCTTTTGATCCGTCCAAATTTTCGAAGCGGATCGTGCCTCTGTCATGGGCGCGGCTGCTCACGGTAACGATGCGCGATCCAGGCGTGTTTATGAGAATCGGCAATAAATGGCCAGTCAAAGCAAAATGTCCCAAATGGTTGCTGCCGAATTGAAGTTCGAAGCCGTCTTTTGTATAAGACAGCGGCGGCATCATAATGCCTGCATTATTGATCAGTAAATCCAGTTGGTGAAAGTGTGTACGGAAGTGGTCCGAAAATGTTTGGATGCTCGCTAAATCCGCCAAATCAAGCGGCATCACTTCGATGGCTGCACCGGGAGTTTGGCGAAGAATTTCATCTTTCGCGATGCGCCCTTTTTCTATATTGCGGACGGCGAGCATAACGGCTGCACCGCAGTCCGCAAGAATTTTAGCGGTCTCTAATCCGATGCCGCTGTTCGCTCCTGTGATCACCACGGCCTTTCCGGATAAGTTTGGCATTTCCATAGCATCAGCTCCTATTGCCTCTATTATGCTGGATACAGAAACGGTTCTCAATGGTTTCCCATCCTGCCAATCGGGAACACTGTAATAAAAGCTTCTGCAGCATCAAAACAAGCTGCGGTCATTAGGGGAATGTCGAATGGTCATTGAAATCAAGGAATTGACGAAAAAATTCAACGGCGAGCTGGCAGTCGACCGTTTGTCGCTGACGATTGAACAAGGGGAGTTTTTCGCGCTGCTCGGAGAAAATGGGGCGGGAAAAACGACCACGATTAAAATGCTGAGCTGTTTGCTGGCGCCTACGAGTGGAGACGCCTTGATGCTTGGCGACAGCATAGTGGAAAACCCGCTGGCGGTGAAGAAGAAAATGAACCTCTCTCCGCAGGAAACGGCAATTGCGCGCAATCTTTCCGTGAAAGAGAATTTGGAATTCATCGCGAAAATTTATGGCAGCAGCAAGCAGGAAACAAAACAGAAAACGGAAGAACTGATAAGGAAATTCGGTCTGGAAGACTACGCGGGAAAAAAAGCGAAAAACTTGTCGGGAGGCTGGCAGCGCCGGCTTAGCATCGCCATGGCGATGATTTCAGAACCGGAAATCATCTTTTTGGATGAACCGACTGTTGGTCTTGATGTACGGGCACGAATCGATTTATGGAAAATTTTGCTGCAATTGAAAGGAGACATCACGATTATTTTAACGACGCATTATTTAGAAGAAGTGGAAGCGCTCGCCGACCGGATCGGCATTATGCAGGCGGGTCGTCTGCGGGCACTTGGGACGCTCGAAGACCTGCAAGAGAGAACGGGCCTCGAGAAGCTCCAGGATATTTTCATCCAATTGACTGAAGAGGAGGAGGGCCCATGAAAGCTTTGGCATTTGCGGGACGGAACCGGAAAGAAATTCTGCGGGATCCGTTGACGCTCCTTCTCGGTGTAGTGATGCCTGTTGCGATGCTTTGGCTTTTTTCGTCCTTGGAAGGGATTATGCCGCTCGACCTTTTCACCATTGAAAAATTAACGCCCGGCATGATTGTATTCAGTTTCTCCTTTATCACCCTGTTTTCCGGCATGCTGCTTGGACGGGATAAAACGACATCGTTTCTTATGCGCATATTCGCTTCGCCGATGAAAGCGAGCGAGTATTTAATCGGCTATGCCATTCCGCTCCTGCCGGTAGCCCTTTTTCAGGTTTTGGTCTGTTACGGAGCCGGTGTACTATTAGGGTTTCCTGTAGATATTCATGCCTTGACAGGATTTGGTGTACTGCTTATCATTTCACTTCTTTATATTGGTTCAGGCCTTGCGCTTGGTACATATTTTACAGACCGGCAAGTAGGCGGCATATTTGCGATATTTGTCAACATCACCACTTGGCTCAGCGGCATCTGGTTTTCGCCTTCCATGATTGGCGGCGCCTTTGAACAGGCGGCGAATCTCTTGCCTTTTGTCCATGCAGTAGATGCAGCGCGAGCAGCCTTTACAGGTGGCTTCACGCAATTGCTGGAACCGCTTCTGTGGGTCATTGGCTATACCATCGTCATTTTTGGGTTGGCGATTGTCGGATTTCGAAAGAAAATGAAAGGCAGCAAATAAATAAAGGCAGGCTTCCGGTTGAAACCGCAGCCTGCCTTTATTCGTTTAAACGATTGTTTTCGAACCGATTTTCCAGCGCTTTTCTTGAGCCTGCTCGGTGAATGGCTTTTGATGCCCGTAAAGCTGAATCACGTCCTTGATTTCTTCCGCCCGGTATTTCACATTTCGGTTGTGGGCAAGAGAAGGGTAGCCGGAGCCGCGCTGCAAATAATCGGAGCTTGCGACCGAATACCAACGATTTGGGTCCAGCGCTTCGCCCTGAATCCAAACTTCTTCGATGGTGCTGCCGTTATGAATGATTTCTGCGCCTGACACATGGAGGCTGCCGACAAACTTCCCTCTGAACCCCGGACCTCTTCCATCGGCCAGGCAGCTTTGGACATCCAGCGATTGTTCGAATGCAGCCAGCAGGTCGCTGCCTTTGATTTCGAACGAAGTCGGATTTAAAGGAGAAGGGCAGATCTCGATCAACTTTTTTCTGGAAAGATGGCCAAACGCTCCTGCATTTACAATGCCGCTATTGATTAATCCGAGTTCAGCGCCCATCATGTCGCGCAAGCCATCAGCAATCAGATTGCTGATTGGGTTCTCTTCGATCACATCGTGCCATAAAGGATGTTCGAGTCCGTAAAGAGGTTCACTCAATACGGCAATCGCTTTCGCTTTATTGGCTTTCAGCAAATCCACGATTTCGGGATCCGCTTCAACGCCAGTTGTCGATAAGGTCTCGGAATGGAGCAAACGGATGCGGCCATCGATCACTTCTATTTCGACGACACCAACATGCTCGCCGTAATTGCCGGCGCTGTTGATAATTGTCCCTTCGATGATTTTCGCTTCTTTGAATAGTTTGTGGTCGTGTGCAGAGACAATCAGATCGATTTCTGGCATTTTAGCAGCAAGCGGCTCATCGGCAAATGTACCGACATGGCTCAAAAGCAGGCAGAGGTCATATTGGCCGCTGTGCCGTTTGATTTCTTCCCGGATGCTGTCCTCATAGGAAGAAATTTTTACGCCCAGCCCGTCATTAAATTCGCCAAGGTCAGGAGAAGAGCCGGTAATGAGAATGCGCAATCCGTTCTTTTCTACAATAATGCTTTTCTGGACACCTTGGATTTCCGTTCCTTCTTTTTTCATCAAATTATTGCTGATAAAAGGGAAGGGGCTAGATGAAGCCATATACTCCAGTGTTTCAATCCCATTGAACATTTCGTTGTTGCCAATCGTCAGGGCGTCATATCCGACATTTTGCAGGAGTTCAATCGCTGCGAGGCCGCGTGTCCCTTGAAGCTCGATGCTTTTGAAATCGGCAAAATCACCGCCATCCAAAATAAGCGAATTCTCATCTTTAAGTTGTTTGATGACCGTTGCCGCTTTCGCGAAATTTTCATAATGGCTATGGACGTCGTTCGTGTGGATAATCTTCAATCGCATGTTAATTTCCCCCAATGATTCCTTTGTTTGTTTCTACCTTATTTTACCGAATAAATTTACAGAATGCTTAATAAATTGCAATGCGGTAGAATGAAATAAAACAATTGAGAACGCCAGGTTCCTTGCAGAAAGGATGAAATCATTGAAATCAAACTTCCCTTATTCAAAAGAAGTTCAGCTTGCATTTAAACATGAACCGCCGGGAGGGTGGATGGCGAAATTTCCACAGGGCGCCATCCGGTTAAATTCAGGCTACCCCGATCCCCGTCTTGTGCCTTCCGAGGAAATTAAAGGAGCCACAGCACGTTTGCTGGAAGAGGAAAAAGACTTGCCGCTCCATTACATCGGCAGCCCGCGGATTCCGCAGCTGGAAAAATTCATCTGCCAGCGCATGGCTGAAAGAGGAGCACCGACGGCAAACGAAGAGCTGCTGGTCACTTCAGGTGCCTGTCAGGCGATTGATTTGGTCGCCCGTGTCCTGCTGGATCAGGAAGCGGTTGTAGCGATCGAGTCGCCGACTTATATGGAAGCATTGGAAATCTTCCAAAACTATACCGATAAATACATAAGCATTCCAATCGATGAAAACGGAATGAAAACAGAAAAACTGGAAGAAATCTTGGCTGAGCGGAAACGGAAGGGAGAGGCGCTTCCGCGCATCCTCTACACCATTCCGACTTTCCAAAATCCGACAGGGACTACTTTATCGCTTGAGCGGCGAAAGCATCTCCTGAAGCTTGCCGAACAATTCGATTTTCTTATCGTGGAAGACGATGCATACGGTGAACTTGGCTTTGCAGAAAAGCCGCAATTATTGAAGGCATTGGATGCCGGGGAACGGGTCATCTATATCGGATCGTTTTCGAAAGTGGTGGCGCCCGGCATGAGAATCGGCTGGGTCACGGGACCGAAAGAATTGATCGAAGTACTCGGCTGGTTCAAAAAAGATTTAGGCCATCCATTTGCACAGTCGACTTTGTCTGCTTATTTGGAAACGATCGACTTCGACAGCCATCTCAATAAGCTGGTGTCTGTCTATGAAGCGAAAGCCCGGGTGATGGTAGAGGCGCTCGAAGAATTCATGCCGAAATCGGCTGCCTGGTTCATGCCAAGTGGAGGATACTTCCTCTGGCTTCAGATTCCAGGAGTGGATACTGCTGATCTTTTGTCCAAAGCGCATGAAGCAGGATTTGTTTATGTACCAGGGCGGTTTTTTTTCCTGGACCAACAGGAAGGGCTCGAATTTCTCCGCCTGTCTTTTAGCTACACCAGCGAAGAAAACATTCGCGAAGGTATCCGGCTGCTTGGCCAAATTTTAGATGCAAATTAAAAAGGAGTTCCCGCCAACATTGTTGATTGGCGGGAACTCCTTTTAATTTATTCAAGTAATGGATGCTTCATAAATGGTTTTAATGGAATCAGCAATCGCTTCGTTGAACTCATCATCTGTCTGGCTCGCACTGACTCCTTCAGACAAGCCTCTTGAAAAGCTTGCGATCAATCCGTTGTTCGCAGCCAATTTTTCATTGGCTTCATTGCGCGTATATCCTCCGGAAAGCGCCACGACGCGCAATACTTTCGGATGATCGATCAATTCTTTATAAAAATTATTAACCGTTGGAATGGTCAATTTCAGCATTACCGGTTCGTTTTCCGGCAACGTTTCCAACTGCTTTAAGATTTCTTCTTTTAAAATGCGCTCGATTTCTTCTTTGTCGCTGCTGTGGATGTCGACTTCCGGTTCAATGATCGGCATTAAGCCGGCACCGATAATCTGTTTGCCGACTTCGAATTGCTGTTCGACCACTTTACGTATGCCTTCTGGATTGGCTTCTTTAATGACGGAACGCATTTTCGTGCCGAAAATGTTCCGTTCAGTCGCCCGCTGCAGCAGCGCATCGAGTTCCGGCATCGGTTTCATCAGCTGAACGCCATCTTCTAAGTCAGCTAACCCTTTGTCCACTTTCAGGAAAGGGACCACGCCTTTTTGTTCCCAGAGATAGTCAGGGGTATGCTGCCCTTCAACTTCACGGTCCATCGTCTGTTCAAACAGAATGGCACCAAGAATCGAATCCGAATTGAATGCAGGAGCCGTCATGACGCGCGTCCGCATTTTATGGATCAGGTCATACATTTCATCTTCGCCCGAATACGAATCTTCCGGCACTCCGTATAAAGCCAGTGCTTTTGGCGTACTGCCGCCGCTTTGGTCAAGCGCTGCAATAAACCCTTTTCCATTCTTCACGAGTTCGAATTGTTGTTGTTGTTTAGACATTGCTCCAGCTCCTTAGATAAATTTTTTGTAAATGGTGCAATAAAAAAATTTAAGCTAAAAGTAACCCTTACACAGAATAGTTTAACAATAAAAGATTTAAACTACAAAAGAATTATTGGGGCGGATTAGCTGTTCTTCTTACCCATTCCCTCTTTTGAACTATATTAATCTTCTAAAATAATAGTTCCAATAGATGAAAAGGCAAAAAAGTTTGTTTATTGAATGTACAAAGTTTAAAAATACTGATAATATGTATGATAACGTTTACAAAATGAAAGGAGGATAGAGTAGAGAAGTTATTCTACTCTAATATTCAAATGAATAATAACAAAATCCTGTATATAACGGCCATCACCTTAGTGGCTACTCTTGGCGGTCTTTTATTCGGTTATGATACCGCTGTCATTTCCGGTGCAGAAGGATCTCTGCAGACTTATTTTACGGATAATCTAGGGTTAAGTTCATTTGTTCATGGTTTAACGGTATCCAGTGCGTTGATCGGCTGTATCATCGGGGGCTTGTTGTCTGGAATCATTTCTTCCAGAATCGGCAGAAAATATTCACTGATTGCTGCTGCTTTTCTATTCATTTTTTCAGCACTCGGTTCTGCCTATCCGGAAATGTTCTTCTTCACGGTCGGTGAACCGACCATGTCACTGCTCGTAACTTTCAATATTTACCGCATCATTGGGGGCATCGGGGTTGGCCTGGCTTCAGCTGTCGCTCCGATGTATATCGGTGAAATCGCACCTCCTCATTTGCGCGGACGCCTTGTATCGCTTAACCAGTTCGCCATCATTTTCGGGATGCTCGTCGTTTATTTCGTCAACTGGGGAATTGCCAGAGGCGAAACAATGCAATGGATCAATGATGTCGGCTGGAGATATATGTTCGCTTCAGAACTGGTTCCAGCTGTCTTGTTCTTAGCTTTGCTTTTCTTTGTCCCTGAAACGCCTCGCTATTTGATCTCTAGAAACCAGGAAGCCAAAGCGATGGCGGTTTTACAAAAAACATATGACACAACGATGGCGAAAGCCACTATGTATGAAATCAAACAAT
This sequence comes from Planococcus ruber, assembly GCF_022819085.1. Lineage (GTDB taxonomy): Bacteria > Bacillota > Bacilli > Bacillales_A > Planococcaceae > Planococcus > Planococcus ruber. Next base: position 305,209 of record NZ_JALHAG010000012.1, read on the forward strand.
CATTCGACCATCGCAAGGAAAAATTATTCACTTATGGAAAAACGATTGTCGTCGTTGGGATCGTGCTCTCGATCTTCCAGCAATTTGTCGGCATCAATGTTGCGCTTTACTATGCACCGCGAATTTTTGAAAGCATGGGCGCAGCACGCGATGCTTCGTTCCTTCAAACGATTATCATGGGCTTAGTAAATGTGATTTTCACAATTATCGCCATCGTCACGGTCGATAAATTTGGGCGGAAGCCATTGCTGATCATCGGCTCGATCGGGATGACAGTCGGAATGTTCGGAGTGGCGGGCCTTGCTTATTTCGAACAAATCGGCATCGCTACGTTAGTGTTCATCATTATTTATACCGCTTCATTCATGATGTCCTGGGGTCCGGTCGTTTGGGTGCTGCTTTCTGAAATCTTCCCGAATAAAATCCGCGGCCAGGCATTGGCGATTGCAGTTGCCGCACAGTGGGCTGCCAACTATTTCATCTCTTCGACTTATCCGATGATGATGGAAGTGAGCGGAGCCATGACTTATTCGTTCTACGGCATCATGAGTTTGTTGTCGGCGCTGTTTGTCTGGAAATTCATTCCCGAAACAAAAGGGAAGTCGCTGGAAGAGCTTGAAATTCTATTGAAAAAATCGCAAGCAACGAAAAAAGCAGAAATTCTTGAAAATCATTCTGCAGCTAATAAAGCTTGATCAAGTAAGCCTGGGAAAAAATCTCCCAGGCTTTTTTATTTGAAATGAGTTGAAAGAATAGTTGAATAATCAGAACATAAGTTCTATAATGGTGTTAAAAGTCGGATACATAGATGCCCTTGTCTGAGGTTTCTCAAGCCATGGCCTACCTTTTTCAGAAAGGAAGATAACCATGAATACGAAAATCCAGAAAATCACCCCGAATTTTTGGTTTAAACAGAATGCGGAAGAGGCAGTGAATTACTATGTTTCCATTTTCAAAGATGCGAAGATTGAACGGATGACCTATTACACTTCTGCCGGGAAAGAAGAACATGGCATGGAAGAAGGCCAAGTGATGACGATTGATTTCCAATTAGAAGGACAGCAGTTTATCGCGCTGAACGGAGGTCCCCAGTTCTCGTTTTCGGAAGCCATTTCATTTATCATCAATTGCGAATCACAGGAGGAAATCGATTATTATTGGGATCGGCTGTCTGCAGGAGGCGATGAAAAGTCGCAGATCTGCGGTTGGCTAAAAGACAAATTTGGCTTGTCGTGGCAAGTAATGCCAGTGGAATTGGATGACATGCTGGCACGTGGAAACGAGGAGCAGGTCAAGCGAGTGATGAACGAACTGCTCAAAATGAAAAAGTTGGACTTGAGCGTTTTCAGGAAAGTTTTCGCTGAAGCCGCATCAAATTCGTAGGTTCTGGCAATTGCTCAGATGCTAGGTAAGAAAAGGCACAATCCGTATCTTTTGAAATAGGAATTGTGCCTTTTCAATTTAACCTACAGCCAGCTATTCTTAAGCCCGTCGAATCTCCACAGCTGCCTCCGCTTTTCTTTTTACCATGCGGCATCTTTTGGCTTGCTGCTGGGAGCAGGCTTCGGCATTTTTTTGATTGCTGAATAGGGAAGCCAGACGATTGCCGGGAACAGCAGCGAGGCGAACCCCATACCCGCGGCAAGTGCTCCTTCTGTATCGGCTGCTATAAAACTGGTGGCTCCAAGAAACAGAACGATGGCGCAATAAATGAGCATGTAATGCCAGCGGAGATAACTTCTTAATAGAAAGAAGAACAAGAATCCGCCAAAGAGGAAAATAGCAATCCCCGGGAGCACATTAGCTGTTTGAAGGCTGTAGGATTGTCCGAGTTGAGTAGCCATAAACATGAATAGCGCCATCATTTGTATGGGCAAAAGAATGGAAATCAGCCATTTTTTGAAAGAGTGTTTTTGCCGCGCTTCTTTTAAAGCGGGATCTTTTGCTTCTTCTCTTTCCTGTTTTTGCGCTTCGACTTTACGCCATGCGGCTAATGCAGCGGGTTCATCTTTCAGCCAAGACGATTTAAACGGAAACGCTACATTTTCATCGGCTGACAGCAAATAGGCCAGGCGCTTTTCATCGCTTAAAATGGCCGAATCGATTCTGAATAGCTGCCGGGCATTATATAGAAGAGGAGTCTGCTTTTTCTGGAAATGCTGGAACCATTGATTGATTCGTTCGTCGCCATGATTTGGAAAAAGCACATGCTGTATTTGCTGGCCGTCTTCATTATGGTAAATGATATAAAACATCGGTGCGTTCTCAATGCTTCCAGCGTTCGCAAGCCCTTGTGGAAGGATTTCCCGCACAATATAGTAGGAAGCAATAATGGAATCGATCTCTTCGAAACGGATCGAACGTTCCTTTGGCGCTGGCTGATAAAGTTCTGGCCATTCCAACGTTTCAATCCTGTCTTCATAGAGATCGTAGCGGGAGCGGTGGCGCTGTTTCCAAAGCGTGGTTTTCCATAAATGGAGAAAGCTCCAATTGAGCCAAATACCTGCAAGGAAAAAGGGGATGGCCAACAGCACCCACCAGGTCTGGTATTTCAGCAGAATCAGAAACGGCGCAATGACCATGGAAAGGCTGAGAAGCAGCATGAATCCGGTGATGAGCCAAAGAACAATCAACCAGAATCCTTTCATTTTGGGTTCGGTATAAGTAGAAATTAAGTTGCTGGTCATATGGCCTCCTGGAAGACGGGGAATAAATTGAGCAAATGATTCTCTATCATTATTGTACGATATGAACTGGGAATTGTTTCAAGATTTTTTTATCGATTCATATAATAAAAAAAGCCATCTCTTTTGGAAGAGACAGCAAGAATTTATTGGGGAGTGGAAAATGGAAACTTGACGCCAGTCAGCTGTTCCGAAACGTCCCAAAGTTTGGATGAAACGGCTTTGTTGTTCGCAGCAGCATGCGGTTTGTCGATTGCCGGGTAGCCTTTTCGCTGTCCTTTGCCGTCCGGTCCGATGTATTCGCCGCCTTTTAAATCCGGATTGATCGCGGCATACACTGTCGGAAGGGCGCCCATTACAGGCGGCTGCAAGATACGGTGCATCAAAGTCTTCAGCCAGCCCGGGGCATCCGATTTGCCGAATTTGAAAAGGTTTGTGGCAGATATTCCGGGATGGCAGGCGAGGCTGATGGTCGGCAAGCCATGCTGTTTCAAACGCTTATCCAATTCCTGTGCGAAGAGAAGATTAGCGAGTTTGCTTTGTCCGTAAAATTTCATTGCTTTATAGCCTTTGGATCCGTCCAAATTATCAAAGTCAATGGACGCGCCTTTATGCGCCAAGCTGCTCAAACTTACAACACGGGACCCTTCCGTCTTAGTGAGTAATGGCAAGAGAAGCCCGGTCAGTGCAAAATGGCCGAGATGGTTGCCGCCAAACTGCATTTCAAATCCATCTTTCGTTTTTGAATAAGGAGGTGTCATCACACCGGCATTGTTGATCAAGAGATCCAAGGTTTGAAGCTTTGCTTTCACTTGGTCTGCAAAGGCATGGACGCTTGATAAATCAGCCAAGTCTAAATGCATAATGTCAATTTTCGCTTCCGACTGCCGGGCTAGAATTGAATCTTTTGCCGCTTGGGCTTTTTCTTCGTTGCGGACAGCCATAATAACTCTCGCACCTTCATTTATAAAAGCTTTCATCGCTTCTAATCCGATGCCGCTATTGGCACCGGTGATGATGGCCGTTTTTCCTTTCAAATGCTTTAAAGCCATTTTCTCCAACTCCCTTTTAGAAATATCTTTTCTGTCCTCATTTTCTATTCCCAAAATAACATAACTCAACCTTAGTACCAACTATTCAGATTGGCATAAGACTTTGTGAGCAGATAAATAGCATTCTATAAAAAATCGGCATAAACTACAAAAATGTAGGGAAGTTATTTATTAATACGAGGAATAGAGGAGAATGGATATGAATTACAAAAACGTAACAATAGCAGGAAGCGGTGTACTTGGAAGCCAGATCGCTTATCAAACGGCTTTTAAAGGGTTTGATGTGACTGTCTATGATATTAATGATGCCGCAATCGAAGCTTCGAAAGAAAGAATTGCTAAGCTTCAGGAAAATTATAAAAAAGATTTGAGTGCAAGCGACGAAGAAGTGAAAGCCGCTTTTGAGCGCATGGCTTTCCATACTGATTTGGCAACAGCCGTGGCGGATGCAGATCTTGTCATCGAAGCAATTCCGGAAGTGGTTGCCATCAAAACCGAATTCTATACAAACTTAGGGAAAGTGGCACCGGAAAAAACGATTTTCGCCACAAACTCATCAACATTATTGCCTAGCCAGTTTGCGGATGCAACTGGACGCCCTGAAAAATTCTTGGCGCTTCACTTTGCCAATACCATCTGGTTGAACAATACAGCAGAAATCATGAAGCATGCGGGAACCGATATGCAAGTGTTTGATGATGTGGTCGAATTTGCAAAAGCGATCGGCATGGTGGCATTGCCATTGCATAAAGAACAGCCAGGCTATATTTTGAATTCTTTGTTGGTGCCGCTGCTTGACGCAGCTGAATTGCTCTTAGTGAATGAAGTGTCAGATGCTGAAACGATCGATAAAACGTGGATGATTGCAACTAAAGCACCGATGGGTCCTTTTGCGATTTTAGACGTAGTCGGCATCAATACGGCTTACAATATTGTATCAGCGAAAGCTGAGGCAACTGGCCGTGAAGATTACAAGAAGCTCGCTGCCATGCTGAAAACGGAGTACATTGACCAAGGCAAACTTGGAAAAGCAACCGGTGAAGGATTCTATAAATACCCGAATCCAAATTATTTAAATCCGGATTTTTTGAGCAACTAAAATCGATTTCAGAAAGCCATCGCCGGCACCTGCCGGCGGTGGCTTTTTCCTTTATTGGAGTGGGGGGTTCTGGTGCAATGTAATTGGGCTTGTTTTGGGGATATGTAGGAGAAAAGACGAGTGCATCACTGCACCGATTATTGGGTACATGCTGGCCGATATCAGCATCATGTGCGTTTATTGGTTTGTTATTAGAGGTTGAACTTTACAGGTCTAAAATAACGATGAATTTTTAGTGGATTATTGGATTTGTAAGTCGTTCAGCCTATATTCAGCGATGGGAATTTAAAGGTATATTAAATAGAGAAAGCATGCGCGCAGTGGAGTTCAGATAGGGGGGTCTGCCGTTTATGAAAGAAGCAAATATGGAGTGGTTGAACCAAATCAGCGATTCCGCAAGCGCACATATATTTTACTGTTTCGATCAGCTGGAAGCATACATCGAAAATGCCATATCGTTCATCGCCAACGGCATCAAGCAGGACGAACGTGTTCTGTTTGTGGAAAATACGAGAATCTATCCAATGATCTTAACGAGGCTGCAAGACCAGTTGTCTGCAGAAGAATTGGCGGGAGTCCACTTTGTTAACAACTTCGATTTTTATTGGCGCAACGGGAATTTCCATCCTCCAACGATATTAGCCCATTTTAAGCAGGAAACGCATTCATTCACTAAAGAAAATCGGTCATTTAGAACATGGGGCCATATTGAATGGGGAAGCCAAGAGGACATTATCGCTGAAATTGAACTTTATGAAAAAAGTGTGGCGACTGTCGTGGAAGAGGAAGCGGCAATATCCGTCTGCGCATATGATGCATCACGCGTATCGGATGACTTAAAAGAACGGCTCATCAACTGCCACAATTATTTGATGACCGATGATTCAATCACGTGCCTCACAATAAATAACTAAAGCGTTCCAGGGGAAGTTCTCTCTGGAACGCTTTTTGCTGTACGTAAGAACTTCGGCTAAACTAGAAGGAGCATTGGGAATCTACTAAATGATTGGACTGAGAATATGTTTAAAATCATGATTGTTGAGGACGATTTGACGATTGCAGGCGTTTTGAAAGAAGAATTGCAGAAATGGAATTACGAAGCCTTCCTTATAGAAGATTTCGGCAAAGTGATGGAGGAATTTGCTGAAAAAAATCCGCAGCTTGTGCTGATGGATATACAGCTGCCGAGTTTTAACGGCTATTATTGGTGCCAGGAAATCCGCAAAGTCTCGCAAGTGCCGATTATTTTCATTTCTTCACGCAACGAAAACATGGATATCGTCATGGCGATCCAGATGGGAGCGGATGATTTTATCAGCAAGCCGTTCGATCTGACAGTCGCGATTGCGAAAACCCAAGCGCTTCTCAGAAGAACGTATGATTTCAATGAAAGCGATAATTTCCTGAACTTTAATCGCACGGTCTTAAAACCTGCAGAATCGAAATTGTATTATGCCGAACAAGAAGTGGATTTGACCCGGACAGAATTGAGAATTTTGGAATTGCTGTTTTTGCATAAAGGCGATTATGTCGCAAGGGAAGAAATCATGGTCAAATTGTGGGAAGATGAGTCATTTATCGATGACAACACCTTGGCTGTGAATGTGGCCAGACTCCGGAAGAAATTGGCGCAAGCAGGGCTTCCGGATTTGATAGTCACGAAAAAAGGAGTAGGCTATGCGCTCAATAAAGAGGCCGCCCATGCGTAGTTCTTCCAACCGGACCATCGCACGGAATTTCCTGTCAGCCATTCGCGGACAATTGCTGGTCTTTTTTGGCACGGTTTTCGTTTTCGGACTCGTCTATGTGCTAGGGAAATTGCCATTCGGCCTTTTTCTGTACAGCGTGGAACTGTCGGCTTTTCTTTTGTGCATTTATTTGATCGTCCGCTATGTCCAATATGCAGGCCGCTACAGAACGATAGAAACGCTTCAGACAGCGGACCTGTCAAAAGGGATGGAGCTTTTGGAAGCCCTGGATTCCACGGATCGGTTGTACCTGCAGAAAATCAATTCACTGCTGCAAGAACTGAAAGAAAAAGAGCAGCTTCATCTGGTACGGCAAGCGGACCAGCTCGATTATTTCACGCTTTGGCTCCACCAGATCAAAACACCCATTTCCGCGATCAGTTTATTGACGCAAAGTTCAACAGCGAAAGAAGCCAAGCAAATTTCTCAGGAATTGCTGCGGCTTGAAGACTATACCCATATGGCGCTGAACTATGTGAAGTTGGAAGAAACCGGTTCAGAGATGGATCTGGCTTCCATCGACTTGGATGAAGTCATCAAAAGCGCCATTAAGAAATATTCCATTCTCTTTATTTATAACGGCATCAAACTTCATTACGGGCCGCTGCAGCTGAAAGTGCTGTCCGATGGGAAATGGCTGCAGAATTTAATCGAGCAGCTCTTGTCGAACAGCTTAAAGTATACGGCGAGCGGCTCCATTTCCATTTACGCCGATCCGTCCCAGCCGCAAACGCTGGTCATCGAGGATACGGGAATCGGCATCCGGCCGGAGGATTTGCCGAAAGTTTTCCATAAAGGCTATTCGGGTTTGAACGGCCGGCTGCATGAGAAGTCAACAGGGCTCGGGCTCTTTCTCGCCCAGAAAATAGCACAGCGTCTAGGGCACACGCTTTCCATCCAGTCGGAGCTCGGCAAAGGAACGCGTGTGTCCATCCGGATGGCGAGGGAAGATTATACGGATTTTGATTAAATGGCTCCTTCTTTTTACCGTCGCCTTACGAAACCGTAAGAAACAAAATCTGTTTGTAAGAATAGGTACAGGCACCCCGCCTGCGATTGGCCTATGATTAAATGCAAGGAGGGGTTCGCAATGGCCTTATTGGAAATCAAAAATCTAAAAAAAGTATATACAGCCCGTTTCTCAGCTCAGCAGACAGAAGCGTTATCAACCGTTAATTTTTCAGTGGAAGAAGGGGAATTCGTTTCGATCATGGGGGAATCGGGTTCCGGAAAAACCACGTTATTGAATATCATTTCGACTTTGGACGATGCCACATCCGGGGAGGTTTACCTGGACGGCAATCCGTTATCCAAAATCAAAGACAAGGAAGTTTCGGCATTCCGCCGCAGCACGTTGGGATTTGTGTTCCAGGATTTCAATCTGCTGGATAACTTTTCGATCAAGGACAATATTTTATTGCCTTTAGTGTTGTCTAAAACACCGATCGAGGAAATGGAAGCGCGGCTAATGCCGATAGTCCGGAATCTCGGAATCGAAGCGCATATCCATAAATATCCGTATGAAGTCTCAGGCGGCCAAAAACAGCGGGTAGCGGTAGCGCGCGCTTTGATTACGCGCCCGAAAATCATTCTTGCCGATGAACCGACAGGCGCGCTCGATTCAAAAGCTTCCCAAAATTTGATGGAAATCCTAAAAGGCATCAATGAGGAAGGGCAGACCATTTTGATGGTGACCCACAGCACGCGTGCGGCGAGCTTTTCAAAACGGGTGCTGTTTATCCGGGACGGATCGGTTTACCACGAAATTTACCGGGGAGGCCAAACGGCTGATGAATTCATGGACCGCATATCCCAATCCTTGACGGTGCTGTCGAGCCGGGGTGAAGGGCATGAATAACCGTTTCTTTTCTGCGCTGGCGCTGCGGAACATCAAGTCGAATAAAACCTTGTACATTCCGTATTTGCTGTCATCCATCGCCATCATCATGATGTTTTATTTGATGGCATCGCTGATGGCCAATCAATTTGTGCAGGAGCGTTCTTCTGCTTTGCCGACGCTGTTTTCGCTAGGCGTCATTGTCATCGCTATTTTTTCGGTCATTTTCATCCTTTACACGAACAGCTTCGTCATCAAAAAAAGAAAAAAAGAAATCGGGCTTTACGGAATCTTGGGTCTCGAGAAAAGGCATGTCGCCAAAATCTTATTGTTTGAAACGATGTTTACAAGCGTGGCGAGCATATTGACGGGGTTAGTGGCAGGGCTTGTTTTTGGCCGGCTTTTCTTCATGCTGCTGAATTATTTATTGAAATTGCCGACGGATATCGATTATGTAGTAGCCATCGATCCGATTCTTTGGACCGTCCTTCTGTTTTTGGCAATCTTTGCGATTACGTATATTTACAATGTGAGCCAATTCACTTTCGCGAATCCGATTAAGTTATTGAAAGGCAAGACGGAAGGGGAAAAGGAACCGAAAGGATCCATCATCCTCTTTATCTTGTCGCTTGTTTTCCTTGGATGGGGCTACGGGATTTCGTTGACGATTCCGGATCCGATCAGCGCCATTTCGAAATTCTTCCTGGCCGTATTTCTTGTGATCATCGGCACTTATCTATTGTTTATCTCCGGATCAATCTTTATTTTAAAAGCGCTGAAGAAAAACAAGCGGATCTATTATCGTCCAGGTGCATTCATCTCCATTTCGGGGATGCTGTACCGAATGAAACAAAATGCAGTCGGCTTGGCGAATATCTGCATCTTGGCTTCCATGGTCATCATTGCGTTGTCGACGACTTTGACGATCTACGTCGGCAGCGAAGAAACGTTGGAAAACCGTTATCCATTTGAAAACAATATGAGCTTATTCGGCGATCCGGAACAGCCGGAACTCATCGAGCAGCAATTTGCCGATTTGCAGGCGCATTATGAACAGGAAACGGAAAAGTTGGGGCTTGAAGTGACCGAGATGGAGGCGCTTCGTTTCCAGTCCATCTACGGCTCGCTAGACAATAATCGCTTTAATTTTACAGAGGCCTTTGATGGCTTAGAGCTCAATGTGTTTGGGCAAGTCATTCCGTTGGAAGATTATAATGGAATGACCGGCAAAAACATTGAACTGGCAGAGGATGAAGCTTTGTTTTACCATTCAAATGGAAAGTATACGAAGGAAGAACTGATTATCGGCGACCGTCTTTACCAGTTGACGCCGATTGAAAATGACTTTAGCGCTGAAACGGGATTGACGGAAACCATTGTATTGGTTGTTCCTGATATGTCCCATATTGAAAGCATGATGGCTAGCTATAAGGAACAATTCCCGGACGGGCCTATTGTCGGGCTTTCGGCAGACATCGGCTGGAATACGACAGGCACGGACGAAGAAAAGAAAGCATACGCCGACCGCATCCGGATGCAATCCTATTCAGTCGAAAGCGCACGCTATGAATCGCGGGATCTCCAGCGTGAGGATTGGTACAGCACAAACGGCGGATTCCTGTTTCTTGGCATTTTCCTCGGGCTGCTATTTACCATCGGCACGGTATTGATCACGTACTTCAAACAGGTTTCGGAAGGATTCGATGACCGGGAGAAATTTCAGATCATGCAGAAAGTCGGACTGGATAAAGAAATGATCCACGATTCGACGAAATCGCAGATTATTTGGATGTTCCTTTTGCCGATTGTGGTTGCTACGATCCATGTCATCTTCGCTTATCCCATCGTCAGCAAATTATTGACGCTGTTCGGCATCACGAACGAAAAAACGTGGCTGCTCTCTTTTATCGGCGTCGTTATCGCATTCGCTGCCATCTATTGGGTCATTTACCGCATCACTTCAAAGGTCTATTACAGCATTGTGAAATAAAAAAACAGCCGCTCCACTGGGATTTCTCCTCAGTGAGCGGCTGTTTTTGCACTTACAATTTCCCTTCCAGGTAGCCATAGCCCTTTTCAGCCATTTCTTCCTGAGGGATAAAAAGGATGGAAGCGCTATTGATGCAATAGCGGAGTCCGCCTTTGTCTTTTGGCCCGTCATTGAAGACGTGGCCGAGATGGCTGTCGCCTGCGCGGCTGCGCACTTCGATGCGGACCATATTATAGCTGGTGTCTTCGTGCTCCGTTACAACTTCCGGTTCGATCGGCTTGGTAAAACTTGGCCAGCCGCATTTGGAATCGTATTTGTCGGCAGATGAGAAAAGCGGCTCGCCGGTCGCCACATCCACGTAGATGCCGGGTTCGTAGTTGTCCCAGTACTCATTGGAATAAGCCGTTTCAGTATCGTTTTCCTGCGTCACTTTATACTGGGCTTCAGTCAATTTCGCTTTCAACTCTTCGTCGCTTGGCTTCGGATAAAGGGAAGCGTCGATGAGCGACGGCACTTCCTGGTCTTCAAGCGAATCGAATTCCACGTGGCAATAGCCATTCGGATTTTTCTCGAGGTAGTCTTGGTGATATTCTTCTGCCAAATAATAATGTTCGAGCGGTTCAACTTCCGTCACAATCGGATCGTCGTATTTGGATTGTTCCGCTGCCATCACTTCTTCAATTACCGCACGGTCCGCTTCATTTTCATAAAAGATGCCGGTCCGGTATTGCTCCCCGCGGTCGTTGCCTTGCTGGTTCAACAGTGTAGGATCAATGATCATGAAATAATGGCCGAGCAGTTTTTTGAGGTCGACCCGTTCCGGATCGTAGCGAACATGGACCGTTTCAGCGTGTCCGGTATTTTCTTTTGTCACTTCTTCATAAGTCGGGTTTTCCGTATTGCCGTTTGCATAGCCGGAAGTCACATCATAGACGCCGTAGACGCGCGCCATATAGGCTTCAACTCCCCAGAAACAGCCGCCGGCAAGCCAAATGTCTGCCAATTGCTCTTCATCAAATTGCAGGCCATCGTTCGGGTTGTCCGGGAATTTGGATTCCGCCTCAGCTGAATTGGAACCCGAAGCATTCAAATTCAATGGGGAACATCCCGCGGCAAGGAGCAGCAGCAATAGGCCAAGCAGCAGAATACCGGCTCGTTTTTTAGTCATCATGGTCAGCCGCCTTTCGTTTATTGGATCGATTCGAATGTTTCTTTAATTTCTGCGTTGTTGAAATGTCCGGGAGAGCTTTTTACGAGCGTTCCGTCAGAGCCGATATAAGCGGACGTCGGATAAGCAAGGACGCCGTATTCATCGAAGAACGTGCCGCCTTCGTCCAATAAAACCTGGATGTTTTCTGTGTTTTCGACGCCTTCAAACCATTTCTTGAATGAGGCGCTGTCTTTTTCTGCATTGGAACTTGGCGAAACGATGGACAAGACGACAAAATCATTGTCTTCCCCGGCAAGTGTGTTCAACTCTTCCATGCCAGCCAGGCAAATGGAGCACCAGGAAGCCCAAAATTTCACGTATACTTTTTGGCCCGCGTATTCGGACAAGTTGTGGAGATTCCCCTCCAGGTCGGTGAGTTCAAAAGCTGGGGCCGGTTTGCCCGGATTGGATTGCCCGGCATTTGCGAGCGGCTGTCCATTGGAGCATGCACTTAAGATAAGCAGGAGCGACATCAGAAAAACTAACGGGGCAATCGCTTTCATTTGGATCATCCTTTGCTGTGGAATGGCCTTATTGTTTGGATTAATCTTTCTCTTTCCATCATATAGCGGATTAAATAGAAAAGATAACGAAGGGACTTGCCGGAAAACAATAAAATAATAAATGAATCAATAAAATAACAAATCGGTTTATTTCGTATAACGTGCCTCTAACTTTTGACACGGAAACTGGAAAAAAGTATAGTCATCCAGCTAAGAGGCTCAATTTCAGCCAAAAGACTGAATTATTCAGAGAAGGAAGCATTTATCTACAATTTCAATTTTCTATCCTTTAAGATTGAAAAGGAGAACACCGTTTTAGAATATCCGGGAAGGGTATTTACCATACAACAAGCAATCATCGACTTGAGGAGGAACTGGAATGGCCATAAAGATCGACAGCATATTTGAGCCTTATACATTTACAGCAGGATTAAAAGTGGAAAATCGCGTCATGATGGCACCGATGACGACTTCTTCATCGGATGCGAATGGAGACGTGACAGACGACGAATTGAAATACTATCATCGCCGCGCCAAAAGCGGTGTAGGAGCGGTCATTACGGCATGTGCACATGTGGAGCCGCTCGGGATCGGTTTTCCGAATGCGTTCGGGGCAGATTCTGACGAACGGATTGAAAGCCTTGCGCGGCTGGCAGATGCCATTCATGAAGGCGGTGCAAAAGCGATTTTGCAGATCTATCATGCAGGGCGCATGTCAAACTCAAAATTATTGAATGGTGAGCAGCCGATATCAGCGAGCGACATCCCATCCGTCCGCCCAAATGCAGAAACTCCGCGTGAAATGTCAGCAGCGGAAATCGAAGAATCCATTAGAGCTTTTGGAGAAGCGACGCGGCGTGCGATCAAAGCAGGCTTTGACGGAGTGGAAATCCATGGCGCCAATACGTATTTGATCCAGCAATTTTTCTCTCCGCATTCCAATCGCCGGACGGACAAGTGGGGCGGGGATGTGATGGAGCGCATGGCATTTCCGCTGGCAGTCGTCGAATCGATCCAAGAAGCGGTCGCGAAATACGCTGAAAAGCCGTTTGTCGTCGGTTACCGGCTGAGCCCGGAAGAACGTGAAGAGCCGGGAATCACGATGGAAGATACGTTGAAATTCGCGGCGGCGTTAGCCGATAAAGGAATCGATTATTTGCATGCTTCCGTCGGCAAATTCTTCGGAGGCTCCATTCGTGAAGAAGACAGCCGTTCTCGTGTCGTCATGCTCCAGGAGCATGTCGGCGACCGGATTCCGGTCATCGGAGTAGGCGGTTTGCAGACGGTCGATCAGGTTAAAGAAGCGTTGGACGTTACGCCATTCGTTTCGCTTGGGCACGCATTGATCATGGATCCGGATTGGCTCTTAAAAGTGAAAAAAAGCCAGGAACAAGAAATCTACCAAGCCCTCTATTTGAGCAAAAAAGACGAATTGGACATTCCAGACGACCTTTGGAACACCATCGTCAACATCCCGGGCTGGTTCAAGATCGAAGATTGAGAAATTAGAAAGAGGCATCCTTTAGTGGATGCCTCTTTCTTTTTGGGAAAAAGTATATTTATTTACGATCAGGGAGATTTAGAGGAAAAATAAAAACTGTGCAGCGACCAGGGCTGCGCCTCCGGCAACGGGGAGCACTTTCAGCGAAATGACGCCTGATTTCGTCGCAACAATCGGCTCGAACGGATCTTGTGCAGGGGAACCTAAATAGTGAAGCAATCGGTTCCACCGGCTTGCTTTCATTGGAAAATCGGGAACTTCCACCAAGTCTTCCTGCAGCTTTGCCTGCAAAAGCGGATCTTTATCGAATGGCTCTTGATTCATCGTAAAATCCCTCCAAATCGTTTTTCAGTAATTTCGTCGCCCGGTGCAGCCGCGACTTCACGGTGCCTTTTGGAATGCCGAGGATCTGCGCCATTTCTTCTTGGGACAAATCATGGTAATAAAATAAGAGAATGACTGCGCGTTCCGTTTCAGGAAGATTAGCAACAGCATCCCTCACGGTCATCTGTTCCGGCCGGGACAATTCTTCTTTTTGGCGCGGCACCAGAAAGGGCAGAAGAGACGACAGTTTCTTGCGCCGGTTTAATTTATTGACCATCAACCGGTACGCAATTTGAAAAAGAAAACTTTTGAGCGTGCCTTTCTGCGGATCGAAGGTTTGCTTATGGTCCTGCAGCTTCATGAACGTATCCTGCACGATATCAATGCTCAGCTGCTCCTCTCGGGTGTAACGGAAAATGAAGGAATACAGCGGTTTTTGCATCAAGCGATAAATGCTGTCTAAAGCATTCGCATCGCCTTGTTGGTAAGCTGTCATCAACTGTTCTTCAGATTTCTCCACTTCCGTCTCCCCACCGTTCTTTAATCGTCTTCAATGTAATGGAAACGCGGCTGATCAAATAGATGATGGTGACGAGTGACCAGACCTGGGATTGATTCGTAAAAAATTGCACGTAGGGGTTCTCAACGGATTGCCCGGTGGAAACCAACAAATTCAATATCTGTATACAAACGATCGTATAAATGGCCAAGGCTAAAGTCAAGGTGTCAAAAACATTCCAGCGCAAATAAATCGTTGTTTTTTTGTAATTGATCTTTCGGTTTTCCCTTACAATATATTTCTTATCCATTGGAATAGCGATGCCTAAAATGACTGCCATCATAAAAGCGATCACGATTAATGAAACGACCCATCCTGTTCCCATTATTTCCACTTCCTTTTTGTCTGATTACTTACTATACAAATGAAAGCGGGAAAAGGTTCACGCAGATTGCTTTTTTTATGGATGCGCGCGTTCATCCGAGAATGCGCGCGTTCAAATCGATTTGTGCGCGCTCATAAGAAAATGCGCGCGTTCAGAGAAATTTATGCGCGTTCAGCCAATTCATTCCATAAAAAAAGCCATTTGCAAATTGCAAATGACTTTTTCTTCCGGATCAAACCGACGATTCAGCAGCTTGATCCGAAATGCGGCGCTGCTTTTCTCGCCGCTTTCCAAGGAAATTAACAATAAGAACGCCGCTGATGGCGATAACGCCGCCCACCAGCGAAAGCCCAGAGGGAAGTTCATGGAGCCACATCCAGGCGACGACAATCGCAACTGCAGGCTCCAGGTAAATCAAGCTCGAGACGGAGCTCGCATTCGCTAGCGACAAAGCAGTGGCCCATGTCACGTAGGCAATCGCGGCCGGGAAGATGCCGACATAAAGCGTGGCGAAATGAGCTTCAACGGTGGCATTTTGCAGCGCTGAGAAAATGCCGGGTGAAAAGATCAAAAATGGCAAAGTGCCAGCCCACGTAAAGTAAGCGGTCAGCTCAATGGCTGAATAACGCGTCAGCAGCGTTTTTTGGAAAACAAAAAACACGGCGGAAGCACAAGCTGCGATCAAGACGAGGACAGCGCCGTTCGTCAGCGTCAAGGAAGCATCGGCTGAACCGAATGCAATGAACAGAATCCCGATAAATCCGATGCCGAGGCCGACCCAGCCGATTCCAGTCAATCGCTCTTTCAAGAAAAAGAAAGCGATGAGAGCAGTGAATATCGGTCCGGAACCGACGAGCATGCCGGCCGTTCCGGCAGAGATGGATTCCATGCCGAATGTAACGAAAATATGGTAGAGGCTGATGCCGATCCAGCCAAGCAGCAAGATTCTTAAAATATCGCTTTTATGCGGCAGGCGGAATTTCGTTCCTGGCCATAAAGCATAAATCAGAAAAAGAATGGAAGCGACCATGAAGCGGACCAACACATTTTGGCCAGCATCATAGCCGCCTTGCAAACTGACCCGGATGGCGGCAAATGAAGAACCCCAAATCAAAACAGAAAATAAGGCTAGTGAAAAAGCTTTCGAGTTCAAAAAATCTCCTCCGGTACCGATCAATTACTTTATTTTCCTTCTCATAAAAAAAGAGGAACGTTTTTACAGACAGCTTCTATTATATTCGCTAATCATAGAAATGTCTTTAGTTTTACATTAAGGCTACAAGCAATAAGGGAATTGTAATTAAGCTGGCGACGGTGCTGACGAACATCGCACTGGATACCATATCCGGATTCATCTTAAAGTTAATAGCTAGCAATGTGGTGGTGGCGGCGGCTGGAGTAGCGGCTGACAGCAAAAGCACCTGTGTTTCCAAGGAATCGTCCGGATAGAGCAACGCCAGCAGAAGAAAGGCAATCAACGGAAAAATCGCCAGTTTCAAAACAGTGGCGGTCGCAATGAACGTGATGACATTTTTGAGTTGGATGGAAGCCAATGTCACGCCGAGCAGCGTCAGCATCGTCGGAATCGCTGCTTGCCCCAATAAGCCAGAAGCATTTTCAATTGCTTGCGGTACAGGAATTTGAACGAGTTTCAAGAAAAGTGCTGTTAAAATGGCGATAAAGCCCGGCATCCGGATGATGGTCCGGAAAATATCTTTTTGGGAAGTTTTGCCGTTGTTTGAAGCATAGTAAATGCCGGCGGAATTCATCAGAAAAGATTGCGTGACGACATAAATGATAGCGATGGCCACGCCTTCATCTCCAAAAGCGAAGAGCACGATCGGCAGCCCATAATTCCCGGTATTCGGAAATCCACTCGCCAGCATCATGGTGTTTTTATAAGCCGGTTCCCATTTGAAAATGAAAGCTGCAATTTGGATAAATACCGCGTAGCAGGCAAATAAAAGCAGCGCAAATCCGGCAATTTTGGCTAAGTCATTCCATTCCAAAGATGAAACCGTTACAGAATGGAAGAACAGCGCTGGGCTGAAGACATAAATGCAAAGGTCCGAAACAGACTTGGAATGGATCGGCATAAATTTTCCGATAAAAAAGCCGATGCCCAGCAAAAGAAAAACGGGAAGGATTACATTAAGGATTTCTGCAATGACCAAAACAATCATCTCCAATAACTTATCAATCAAATTTATAGGTATGCTTATTATCATAACGCAAATTTCTGGGCTCAAACGGACATTCGAGATGATTATCCGGTCCAAAATAAAAAACAAGCTCCAAGAGAAAATTGATCTCTGAAGCTTGTTTCATTAAGGGCGGCTGGACTGCCGCAATTCATCCAAGGCGTTTTCCTGGATGATGGTGTCTGAAACTTGCAGCTGTTTCGCCGCTTTGCCGATGTGAGGTTCGCATCGGTCAAACGGAATTTCCTCTTCTGTGTCAATGGAATAGCATGTGCCTGAGCCAATCGGCTCCGTAAGATCCGGCAGATAATACACATCTTCAAAGCGGAAGGAACCGTCGCGGAACACCGTTAAATTTGCTTCCTCATCCATTAAAGACTGGCCGAGCACATAAGGCTGGCTGATGCCAAGAATCGCTAAGATAGTTGGCGTGATATCAATTTGGCCGCCGCTTTTATCGACGGTCTCACCTTGAGCAAGGTTTGGCGGCTTAATAAATAGGGGCACTCGCCGGCCGAGTTCAAACTGATCGACCGCTGACTCGACCTCAAATTCCTTGGCCATCTCACTGCCGTCCTTTTGAAGGCCGCTGTCATGGTCGCCATAGAAGACAACGAGCGCATCGTCCCAAATGCCTTTGTCTTTCAATTCTTGGACCATCACTCCGACAGATCCGTCAACGTAATGGATGGTCTGGTAATAGCCTTTTAAAAGCGGATCCTCATAGCTTGATAAATCAAGGTCCCGGTCTTCTTCCGGAATTTCATACGGGATATGGCTCGTCAATGCGACAAGAAAAGCAAAAAACGGCTCTTCCAATTCTTCCATATGCTCGATCGAAGTCGTAAAGAATTCTGTATCGTTCACTGCCATCCCGATTTTCTTTTCTTCCGGGTAATCCTCTTTACTGAAAAACTGATCAAAACCGATATTTTGATAGAAGCTGTCCCGGTTCCAGAAATCTTTTTCATACGCATGCATGGCGGCAGTGGTGTAGCCGTTTTCCTTTAAAGCTGCCGGCAGTGAATCGAATTCATTTTTTTCGTACTGCGTATAGACTGAGCCTGAACGCAAGGGCTGAAGCGAAGTATTCGTGATAAATTCGGCATCAGAGGTTCTTCCTTCGTGCGTCTGGTGGTAAAAAGATGGGAAGTAAAGCATTTCTTCAGTAAGCTTATTTAAATTTGGCGTCAATTCCTGGCCGTCCACTTCGTGGTGGATGACACTGCTTTGGAAAGACTCAAGTTGAACGAGGATAACATTCGGCTGCTCTTCGGCAGCTTCTGCATTTTCTCCGCCTTTATTGGCTCCTCGAATGAGTGATTCTTCTTCCGCTGTTACGCGATTTTCTTTGCTGAGGAGATCGATTCCGCCTTTGGCGAGATCAAGCCCATGATAGCCCCAAAACCCAAACTGATAATAATCCTGCATATCGGCAACGGTTGGATCAAAGGGCGAAGCGCCTTTAGCAAAATAATCCGTTAGCATCGGGAGCGCGTATAATCCGATTCCGGCAGCTAACACAATGCCGGCGTACTTCTTCCGATTCGAATGTTGAGCTTGTGCCTGGCGTTTTCGCATAATCCAAATGACTGCGCCAAACAAGAGCAAGTCTGCAAAAAAGAAAAAGTCCGTGGCTTGGATCAGCGTTAAAAATCCGCCGCCGACATCATTGATTTGAGTGATATCCGACAGCAATGAGATGGAGAGGAAATCTTGGAAATAGCGGTAATACCATAAGTCGGAAATCAATAAGGTGCTGTGGAGAAAGAGCAGAAACAGAAGAATCCATTGCCTTGTTTTTGCTTTCAGCAGCAAGGTCCAGCAGGAGAGAATCAAAACAGTGGCGAGATTCAAAAGGAAAAATCCGAATTCGAATTCAGTTCTGCTTAAGGAGCTGAACAGATAAATTTTTGAAATGGACAGTATGACATAAATGATGTAATCAAAAAAAAAAACATGAGAATCCCTCCGCAGCATTCACTTTCAAATCGTATGTTGTCTTTCTCCTTACCTCTTTTAAAGGAGACAAAAACCTTTTCGGCAAAGAGATTTTGTTTTAGAGCCTAAAGGATAAGGTATAAAGAAGGAAAGAACTCCTGAAGTAGCGGAGTAGCCATGGAAGAAAGAATTTCGCATTGAAATTTTCTATTGGAAAATAAGCTTTAAACGATAAACTCAGAAAGGCGGTGAAATGAAAAATGTCATCGCAAAACTTTGTTGATTCCGACATCAAGGAAAAAATTGAAGAGCAGTTGGAGAAAATCGACCACTCTACAGCCGTGCGCTGGGCAGCTGATTGCGCAGAGCATGTGCTTTCTTATTATGAGCAGTTGTTTCCGGCGGACCAGCGTTTGAAAAGCGCCATTGAAGCGGCGCATTTATGGACGCAAGGAGAAATGAAAGTAAGGGATGCGCGCAAAGCGGCATTTGATGCACATGCTGCTGCAAGAGAAACGGAAGATGAGGCGGCCGCCTCAGCAGCAAGAGCGGCTGGGCAAGCTGTTTCAACTGCTCATATGGCCGAACATGCAATCCATGCTTCAACGTATGCCGTGAAATCTGTCGCTTATGCAAAAGGCTTCAGTGAAGACGCTGTAGCAGAAGAACGGAAATGGCAATACGAAAGGCTCCTGGAGCTGGCATGAGAAGCGGCTATTTTTTGAAAACCGAGAGAAAACTCTCGGTTTTTTAGTTTGTTGAAAAATAGAAATGAAAATCTCGTTTAGAACCCCGATATTCCGCAAAACGGGGGTGAAGCGATTGATCGTGGCTTTCGAGGACAAACGCTTTGCGGCGAGCTTGCGCAGGATCACGTGTCTTGAAATGATGCATTTATAAGAACCTCGTCTCCGCTGTTTTGCTTCATATCTTTCGAAAGTGTTCCAGCACCGCAGTGCGGAATTCAGAAGCAGACGCGCCAATCCAGCTAGTTGCTCAATAATTTGAAAACCGAGAGGGAACTCTCGGGTTTTTATTTTCTCCAAAATTATTTGCGGGTATTTTTTGAACATTAAAAAAGTATAGATGATATTGAAAGAGTGCTAGTGATAGCGCTTTCATAAGCTATTTTCCTAGCTATACTGAAAAAGAAGGCGAACAAAAGAGCGAAAGGGGAATGGCAATGAAAACGAAGGGGAAAAAGTTTACGTTATTTCTTGTCTTGATGATTTTTGCATTGATTACTGCAGCATGCAGTGATGGAGGCGGAGACTCAGAAGGCGGAGGCAGCAGCAGCAACGGCCAAGTGGACGTCGGAATTGTGTTGCCGACAAAAGATGAACCGCGTTGGGTGCAGGATGAGCAGCGCTTTAAAGATGCATTGGCAGAAACAGATTATTCAACTGAAATTCTATTCAGCCAAGGATCTTCTGCAAAAGAAAAAGAAAACGTGGATATTTTATTGAATAAAGGGATCAAAGTACTGATCATCAGCCCGCACGACGGGGCAGCAGCGGCAGCGGCAGTTGAATCTGCGAAAAAAGATGATGTGACAGTTATCGCTTATGACCGATTGATCACAGATACAGATACAGTAGATTATTATGTAACATTCGACAGCCTGGCAGTCGGAGCGGCTCAAGGGCAATACTTGATCGACAAGGCTGAAGGAACGGGCGTCCCGCTTTACCTGTACGCAGGGGCTTCTTCTGACAACAATGCTTTCCTATTCTTCCAAGGCGCTTGGAGCGTATTGCAGCCGAAAATTGCAGATGGCACATTTAAAATTGCCAATTCCAGCGAAGCGGAAGCATTAAAAGACACAGCCGAATTATCACGTGACCAACTGAGCAAAATTCTAGGGCAAGTGACGACGAACTGGGATCCAAACGAAGCGAAGAACAAAGCACAAACGCACTTAACGGGTGTAGCGGCTGACATGAAAGGCGATGTATCGATCTTAGCGCCGAACGATGGAACAGCACGTGCGATTGCGGATGTATTTTCTTCTGACGGAGACATCACAAATTACACGATTACGGGGCAAGATGCTGAAAAAGCTTCGATCCAATACGTAATTGATGAAAAGCAATCAATGACTGTCTTCAAAGATGTCCGCACACTTGTAAAAGATGCAATCGACATGGCAGTTACGGTTCTTGACGACGGAACACCGGAAACAACGGGTTCTTACAATAATGGAACAGCTGACATTAAAGCGAAGCAAACAGATGTAATCGTTGTCGACAAAGAAAACGTTAAACAAGAATTGATCGATTCCGAGTACTATGAAGCAAGCGAATTTACAGGACTGGAATAGAATTGAAAAGGCAACAGCGAAATAGTGATAGAGCCATCTATCACTATTTCGCCTTTCTGCTAATTGTTTGCTTAAAGGAGGATTATCAATGAGCGAATACATTTTGGAGATGAAAGGGATTTCCAAAGAATTTACTGGAGTTAAAGCGCTCAGCGACGTAAATTTCAAAGTGAAAAAAGGAGAAATCCATTGTTTGATCGGCGAAAATGGAGCCGGCAAATCAACGCTGATGAAAGTGCTAAGCGGCGTCTATCCTCATGGAACATACGACGGCGATATTATCTATGAAGGAGAAGTCCAGAAGTTCAGCAATATCAGCGACAGCGTGAAAGCAGGCATCTCGATCATCCACCAGGAGCTGGCTTTGTTTCCGGATCTGACGGTCTATGAAAATATTTTTGCGGGCAATGAGGTAAAACGCGGGGCATTCGTGGATTGGAACCAAACGGTGGTCGAAGCCCAAAAAATGCTGAAAAAAGTAAATTTAAAAGTGAACCCTGAAACGTTGGTGAAAGATTTAAGCGTCGGCAGACAGCAATTGGTTGAAATCGCCAAGGCATTGAGCAAAGAAGTAAAACTTTTGATCTTGGATGAACCAACGGCCGCGTTGAATGAAGACGACAGTGAGAATTTATTGGAGTTATTGAAAGGCCTGAAACAGGAAGGCATCACGTGCATCATGATTTCGCATAAATTGAAAGAAGTCATCTCCATTGCAGATAAAGCGACCGTCCTCCGGGATGGGCAAACGATTTGCACGCTGGATGCAGCAGATGGACCGATTTCCGAGAGCATCATCATTCAAAACATGGTCGGCCGCGAAATTAAAGATATTTATCCAAAGCGGCCGAACAAAAAGATCGGCGAAAAGATTTTGGAGTTGAAGAATTGGAGCGCCTATGATGTGGAGTTGGTCCGCGAAGTGGTAAAAGATGTGGATTTCCATATTAAAAAAGGGGAAATTGTTGGCATTGCGGGATTGATGGGCGCTGGGCGGACTGAACTAGCTTTGAGCATTTTCGGCAATCCGAAGTCGTACAAAGTCCAAGGCGATCTTTTGCTAAATGGGAACAAGCGGAAGTTCACCCACACAAGAGATGCGATTAAGGCTGGAATTGCCTATGTCACGGAAGACCGGAAAGGCAATGGGCTTTTCCTGCTGCAGGATATTAAGAGCAATGTGTCAGCCGCGAATTTGAAAGGCATTTCTTCAAACGGCATTTTAAACGGCAACGAAGAAATCAAAGTAGCCACGGAATACAAAAAATCCATCAACATCAAAGCTTCCTCTGTTGAACAGAATGTCGGCAATTTAAGCGGCGGAAACCAGCAGAAAGTATCGCTCGGCAAATGGCTGTTTGTCGGCCCGAAATTATTGATCTTGGATGAACCGACGCGCGGAATCGATGTCGGCGCGAAGTTTGAAATATACACAATCATGAACCAGATGATCAATGAAGGCTTGAGCATCATCATGATTTCATCGGAGCTTGGCGAAGTGCTTGGGATGAGCGACCGGGTTTACGTAATGGGCGAAGGGCGGATCAAAGGCGAGATGGCCATTGAAGAAGCGAGCCAAGAAAAAATAATGGAACTTGCAACGCATTAGGAGGTTGAGCCAGTGGGTTTTCTTACAGAAGTCAAAACATTAATTAAAGATAATATCCGTGATTATGGAATGTATATTGCGCTTGTGGTCATTTTGCTGACCTTTACTATTATGACGGATGGTCTCTTCATGTCATCGCGGAACATCAGCAACTTATTGGATTCCGCAGGATACATTGCGGTATTGGCCGTCGGGATGACATTGGTCATCGTTATTCGCCATATCGATTTATCTGTCGGTTTCGCTGCAGGATTTCTCGGCGCAATTGCTGCGATTTTCCTGACACAGATGGGCGTATCCGTTTATATCACGGTGCCGGCCATTCTGATCTTCGGGATTGTTGCCGGATTGTTCAATGGATTTTTAATCGCTCAGCTCGGCATTCCGGCTTTTGTTGCGACTTTGGCTGCGATGCTCATTTTCCGCGGCGCTTTGCTGCGGGTTACAGAGCAGACGGGAACGATCATTGTTAACGATGATAAATTCAATGCGCTGGGGAATGGCTTTATCCCATCGCTTATGGAAGTGAATGGGCTGCACCTTCTTTCGCTGATCGTCGGATTAATCGGGATCTTATTGTATGTGTACAGTGAATTCTCTAATCGGCGAAATAAAGTGAAATACAAATTCGATGTGCCTTCAAAAGGCATTTTCGCTTTAAAACTTGTCTTAGTTTCAGCGGTCATCGCGTATATTACCTGGATTTTAGCCGGATACAACGGATTCTCCTGGACAGTCGTAATCATGCTGGCCGTTGTCATCATCTACCATTTCATGACGACAAAGACGGTGCTCGGCCGCCATATTTATGCAGTCGGAAGCAATCCGGAAGCGGCCCATCTGAGCGGTATCAATGTAAAGAAAATCACGTATATCGTCTTCGGTTCAATGGGGATGCTTGCGGCATTGTCTGGAATCCTCTTTACTTCAAGGCTGCAATCAGCCACCACGACAGCCGGTACACTATTTGAACTTGATGCCATTGCTGCCGCTTATGTCGGCGGCGTTTCTTCAGCCGGCGGTGTCGGTAAAGTGACCGGCGCCATTATTGGCGCCATCGTAATGGCTTCTTTGACGAACGGCATGAACTTGCTCGGCGTCGGCATTTCGTATCAATACATCATCCGCGGCGGCGTTTTGGCAGCAGCCGTAATCTTTGATGTCATGACGCGCAGAAAACGCGGATAACTTCTGAAGAGAGGCTTTCAAAGCCTCTCTTTTTGCCATCTCTCGGCCAATCCATACCATAAAAACCAAGTATTGTGCATCATTTCTTATGTGGTATGATAAAAAATATTGACTATTCAAAAAAGGGGATATTTCCCGTGCGAAAATTCGGCTTGGCTCTAATCGGTCTCTTATGCATCGTCTTATGTTATTTCACCTTATTGTCAGCAGAAAAAGCTTTTCGCACGAACGGGCAATTGCCTGCGGCGGCTGGATCGGCGGAAGGCAAGCCGCGCCTTGTACTCATCACAAAAAATTTAGATACTCCGTTCTGGGATCAAATTGCAAAAGGCGCTCTTGAGCAAGCGGAAAAAGAAGGGGCTGACCTCGAAGTATGGGGGAGCTACGGTAATAATGAGGAAGATTTCTTAGAGAAAATCGAAGTGGCCCTTTATTCAAAAGTGGATGGCATTATTGTCCAAGGCTTGGATTCTGAAGAATTCAATGATTTGACGAAAATCAAAGCTTCTTTTCATGGAATCCCCGTTATTACAGTGGCCAATGATGTGCCGAAGGAAAAAAGCCTGCGAAAAACGTATGTGGGATCCGATCAATTCCTGGCAGGAAAAATGATTGCCGAACAATTGGTGTCAGATATGGGCACTGCCGGCAAAGTGGTGGTGATGGCCAACGTGCGCCATGAGTATTATCAAGACCAGCGGCTTGAAGGCATCCATTCTGTGCTTGACGGCTATCCGAATATTAACTTGATCCTTTCTGAAACCGTGGAATTGCGGAAAAATATCCTTGCAGAGACCCAGGAAATATTAAACGAATATCCGGATTTAAATGGCTTCATCGCTCTGAATGCCGATTTTGCGTCGCCGATGATCCAGGAAATCAGCAAGCGCTCGCAAGTGGAGCCTTATTATATTTATTCCTTTGATGACGGGCTGGAGTCCTTTAAGCTCTTTGAAAAAGGAAAATTGGACGGCATCATTAAACAGGCACCGGAGGAAATGGGAAGCGCCAGTGTCGATTTAATCACGAATTGGCTAAACGACGAGGCTTTGCCGCTTGATATGGACGGCTACCTGACCGATATCCGCATGTTGAAAGTGAAGGAACAGCGATGAATAAAATACAGAAAAAAGTATGGATGCTGGCACTCGTCGTTTTGTTTATCATGTCTGCCATCTGGGTCACTTTAACTTATTACAATCAAAAGACGCAAAGCCAATACAATGATGTGCTCCAACGGTATTTAAGTTTGAATGAAGTGACGGTCGCAAGCCAGCAGCTGGTGACCGATTTAAATAATTATTTAATCAAGCCGACGTCGGACAATCTGGAAAAGCTGGATGCCAGCAAAGCACAGATCCGGAAAGCAAAAGATGAAATTTACGATTTACGCAATGAAGAAAATGAATTTGTACTGACAAATTATACAAATCTCCTAGACAGTTTGGTTGAAACGGCAGACCGTTCTTTTATGCTGCAATCCCAACAGGAGGCGGAAGGGTCAAACGAGGAATTTTCTGAAGCCACCCGCATTGCCACTTATATTTCCGAGATGACGTTGACGATTATCGATACGGAGCTAAAAACGTATGACCGATTCTACCGCGGCATTATTGAACAATCCGAAGAGCTGAAGCAATTGGGCATTTGGCTGCTTTTGCTGATCACGTTTGTGCTGCTGCTTTTGACTTATTGGTTTTCCATCAGCATCACGAAACCTGTACAGATGCTCACCCAATCGGCGAATGAATTATCGAAGGGCCGGTTTGACTTGGAGATCAAAGTGGATTCCAATGATGAAATTTCATTCTTGGCGCAAACTTTTGACCGGATGCGCATCAACATCAATAATTTAATTATGGAAATTCAGGAAAAAGCGCAATTGGAACGGGAATTGCAGCAAAATAAACTCCTGTTGCAGGAAAGCCAGCTGCTAGGGCTGCAAAGCCAGATCAATCCCCATTTCCTATTTAATACGTTGAATATTTTATCAAAAAAAGCCTATTTGGAAGGGGCCGAAGAAACGAGCGACTTGCTTGTAAGCGTAGCAGGGCTGCTCCGCTATAATTTGAAGCGTTTAGACCGGCCGGTAACGCTTTATGAAGAGCTGATCGTTTTGAAGCAATACATTGAAATCCAGCAAGCCCGTTTTACCGATCGGCTGAATGTGCACATGGATGTGGACGAATCTTGTTTGAATGTGAAGATTCCGGGGTTGACATTGCAGCCGATTATTGAAAACGCTGTCATTCATGCGATAGAGCCTGAAGAAGATGGTGGACATATTTGGTTCAGGGTCAGCGATAGAGGCGATGTTGTCGCCATTGAAATCGAAGATGATGGAAAAGGCATGCCTCAAGAAAAAATCGCCCATTTATTAGATACGGAAAAAGTGCCGGCTGAAGGGCACTCGACAGGAATCGGCTTTCAGAATGTCGTTCAGCGCCTGCGGATTTTTTACCGGACAGAAAATGTTCTCAAGATTGAAAGCGAAGAAGGCAAAGGCACAAAAGTGACCATGGTTTTGCCGAAAACGAGGGAGGAGAAACAGGATGGCTAAGCTCTTGATTGTCGACGATGAGCAGATTGAAAGAGAAGGGCTTAAAGCGATTTTGTCCAGAGCTTATCCGGAATTGATGATTGAACAGGCGAGAAACGGCAATGAAGCGGTTCGCCTCGCAGCCGAATTTCAGCCGAATTTGATTTTGATGGACATCAAGATGCCGGGGATGAGCGGATTGGAAGCGATTGAACAGATCAGCCAAAAGCATCCATCCATGAAATTTGTGATGGTCACAGCATTTGACACTTTCGACTATGCAAGACAGGCCATTAAACTTGGCGTCAAAGATTATCTGCTGAAACCGAGCAAAGCCAGTGAGATTGTGGCAACCGTCGGAAAGGTTCTTGCCGAGACGGAAGAAGAGCGAAAAGTCATGGCCAGAAGCGAGTTTCAGCAAAATGCCATGCAGCAGGCGTTGACGCTCGTTGAAACCGATGTTGTCACGCAATTATTATTTGATCATGTTCATGAAGTACACTTGGACATGCTGGTTGAGATGCTGGATATACGGTCGACCAATGAAAAATTTGTCATGAGCGTCCTGCTGCCTGCCGGTTCGGGAAGCCAATATTCCGCAATTAAAGAAAAAGTGAGAATGACGAAAAGCGGATGGGTGGGGGCTCTATATGGCAGGCAGCTGCCGATCATCGTTTTTAGGGAGCCGGAGAAATCGTACCGTTCCCAAGCGATCTCGCTCGCCCAGGAAATTCTGTCTTTGCGGCAAACAGAATCGGAGGCCGGATGGTTTATCGGAATTGGCCAAGTCTGCGGTTCGCTGGACCAAATCCGCCAATCCTACCAGGAGTCGCTGATTGCGACCATGGATTCGACATTGCCTGTAAAGTACCGGTTTTATTCGGATGTGCCGATTCTAAAAGATGGGTTCAATCCGCAATTGGCGAAACAGGGAGAGAAGAAGCTGTTTGACCACATCCGGTTGGGGCAGTGGGAAGATGTCCGCTATTATGCACTTGACCTCATTCAAGTATACGAAAACGGGGGAGCGGACCTCCTTCAAATTCAACAGCGGGTACTGGAATTGATGTGGGTCATTTCACGGGTGATGAGCGAAGTGGGAGTAGAGACAGACACGCCGCTTTATTCCTTCCAGGCGCAGGATTGCCGGCAGCTTCGGTCGGAAACCAGCCATTTGTTGGACCGGATGAAAGCCTCTTATGCGGAGCATTATGGGGAATTGGAAGCCGATGCCATGCAGCAGATCAAGGTCTATATCAGTGAGCATTCAAATGAAGACATCTCTTTGGACGCCTTAGGGCAAAAAGTCGGTTTAAGCCCCATCTACATCAGCAAAATGTTCAAAGAAAAATTAGGCATCAATTATATCGACTTTTTGACGGAATGCCGGATTGACAAGGCGAAAAAACTATTGGCGGATCCCGAGAAAAGCATCAAAGAAATCACTTTTGAAGTGGGGTACCACGAACCGAATTATTTCAGCAAGGTGTTTAAGAAAAACACGGCCTTATCGCCGAAAGACTACCGTAAATCATTGTTTGGGAAAAAAGGATTAGCAGCCACAAAAAGCTGATCGTAAGGAGAGAAATCGATGAAGCAGTCCATTTATCAAATGCTGGTCCTTTTTCTCTTGCTGATTTTATGTATGGTTGGCGCTTCTGCCTGTGTGAAAGACGCGCCGAAGGAGGAGTTTCTGGCAGAACGGGAACCGCCGATTGATGAGAAGGGGCAGGAAAAGCCGGCCGGACAACCGATTAAAATTGGGTTTTCAATGGATACATTACTGGAAGAACGCTGGTTGAAGGACCGGGATCTGTTTAAAGAATCTATAGAGGCGCTTGGCGCGGAAGTGGAAATCTTGGCAGCGAACGGCAATGATGCCCTCCAGATTTTGCAGGCTGAAAAGCTGATCAGCGAAGGGGTCGACTTGCTGGTCATTGTTCCCCATAATGCGGAAGCTACGGCCGCCGTGGTCCATAAAGCGCATCAAGCCGGCATCAAAGTCGTTGCCTATGACCGGCTTGTTAAAAATGCAGATATTGATTTGTATATTTCATTCGATAACGAAAAAGTGGGGGAGCTCCAGGCGCAAGCCATGCTGGAGGAGGCGCCGAAAGGAAATTATGTCTATCTGGGCGGAGCTGAAACGGATAATAACGCCCACATGATGAAAAAAGGCGTTTACAATGTGCTGCAGCCATTAATCGATAAGGGCGATATCAAAATTGTCTACGATCAATGGACACAGGACTGGGCACCGGAGAATGCGAAGGAAAATATGGCTGCGGCTTTATCTGCGAATGGCGGAAAGGTAGATGCCGTTATCGCGGCAAATGATGCAACGGCAGGCGGCGCCCTCGAAGCGCTGAAAGGCTATGGCCTCGCTGAAAAAATCCCTGTTGCGGGCCAGGACGCAGAGCTTGCAGGGATTCAGCGGATCGTTCAAGGGACTCAAACAATGACCGTCTACAAACCGATCAAGACATTGGCGAAAGAAACGGCTGAACTGGCCGTAGCACTCGCAAAAGGAGAGAAAGTGGCGGTCAATCGCAAAGTCCATAACGGGAAAGCGGAAGTGCCGGCCGTATTTTTGTCCCCGGTAAGAGTGGATGGAACCAATTTGGAAGACACCGTGATTGCTGACGGCTTTCATTCAGAAACAGCTATTTACGGACCGCAATGACAAACTAAAAACCCTTGCTTTATCCAATATTCCAGGATAAAGCAAGGGTTTTTTCTTAGTTCAACGCAGCGGTTTTCTCGAGCGCTTCTTCTGCTGGTGTGTATTCGTAGCCCAAATCTTTTGCAACTGCTTCGTACGTGATGCTGCCATTTGCTGTGTTAAGGCCAAGTTTCAAAGCAGGATTTGAAAGGATGGCATTTTTAACGCCTTTATTGGCAATCTGCAAAGCGTACGTCATGGTCACATTTGTCAACGCGATTGTCGATGTTCTTGGAACAGCACCCGGCATGTTCGCTACCGCGTAATGCACCACTCCGTGTTTTACGTAAGTCGGGTCATCATGTGTCGTAATGCGGTCGGAAGTTTCAAAAATTCCGCCTTGATCAATGGCGATATCCACTACGACAGCGCCAGCCTTCATCGATTTGACCATTTCTTCTGTCACCAATTTAGGCGCTTTTGCACCTGGAATCAAGACAGCGCCGATGACCAAATCAGCTTCGCGTACAGATTCGGCAATATTAAACGGATTCGAAATCAACGTAGTCACGTCGTTTCCGAAGATGTCATCCAATTGGCGAAGGCGTTCCGGATTCAAGTCAAGAACCGTCACTTGCGCCCCGAGGCCGACAGCCATTTTCGCTGCGTTTGTACCAGCCACGCCGCCGCCGACGATAGTTACTTTTCCGCGCTGCACACCTGGAACTCCAGATAAGAGGATGCCTTGTCCGCCGTAGATTTTCTCAAGGAATTGAGCGCCGACTTGAGCAGCCATGCGTCCTGCCACTTCACTCATCGGTGTCAATAATGGAAGAGTCCGGTTGACTGAAACGGTTTCGTAGGCGATCGCAATCACTTGCTTCTCTGCCAATTCCTTCGCCAATTCCGGCTCAGCTGCCAAGTGAAGATAAGTGAACAAGATCAATCCTTCACGGAAATAATGGAATTCAGAAGCGATCGGTTCTTTCACTTTCATGACCATTTCGGCTGCCCAGGCCTCTTCCGCTGTAGCCACAATGTTCGCGCCGGCATCGATATAATCTTGATCCGTAAACGAACTGCCCATCCCTGCTTGCGTTTCAACCAGCACCGTATGGCCGTCTCTGAGGAAAGCGTCGACTCCTGCAGGTGTAATCGCTACACGGTTTTCGTTGTTTTTAATTTCCTTTGGAATTCCAATAATCATTTCTAGTTCCCCCTTGAAATAATGGTATGCGTGTAGAATCCATTATAGGTTGTAGAAAAGACTTTTACTTTGTGCGAAATGAAAAACCAAAAAGCTCTAATTTGTGAAAATTCACAAACGTTTCTGCTTTTCCCATTGCCGAATTTTCAAATCCAGGTAAACAGCCATTTTTTCATGGATGTTCTTGAGGTTCAACTGGCTGATTTCCGTGATTCTTTTTAGGCGATAGCTCATTGTATTTGTATGGATGAACATTTTTTTTGCGGCTTCATGGACGTTGCTGTCCTGCTGAATGAAAATTTCCAGGGAAGCCAGCAAATTTGTTTTGTTGTGCTGATCGTATTCTTCGAGCGCCGCAATCGCAGGGTGTTCATAATGGCTGGATCTTTTTTCTTCGATAATGACATCAAAATATTTGAACACGCCGAGTTGATGATAATGGGTGGCTTCTGCCAAATCGTCAGGAAAGTGGTCCTTGAGCTGAAGAACGCGAAGAGCTTCTTGGTAGCTTGTCTCCGCTTTCTCAAAATCTTTATAGACTGTTCCTGAACTGCCCTGGATGCCGTCGACCGTGAAACGGTTATGCATCTCCGAGATGAAAAAAGAGATGAAATCGTTGAAGGCTTTTTCGTCCGGCTGCGTGGGATGGGGCGAAGCGATTAAAATCAATTCATTGCGCATCACCACCATAAAATGGTTCGTGATCTTTTGGCTTGTCGTAATCAAATACGAAATGTTTTCTTCGATTTTGCGGCTGATTTCTTCTTCGAATTGAAAGACAAGAACGGCGTATCGAGCCGGCATCTTCAAATGCAGTTGGGAGAATTTTTTTTGGATATCCTCGCTTGATTTGAATTGGCCGGTCAGCAATTGCCAGAAAAAATCCTGGTAGTTTTCTTCTTTTTCTTTTCGCTGGCGATGAAGCTTTAACAGAAGCGGCAAAGCGGCAGCTGCTGCATCTTTTAAAAGCACTAATTCGCTATCGGATAACCGCTCGTTTTTATCGAGTACCCATATGTAGCCAAGCACTTCTGTGTTTCTTCGGATCGCAATTGCGACTCGGTCACGAAGTCCAATTTCAGCAATTTCAGGAATCCGCAAAGCAGCATCTGTATTCATCAGCTTCGGGATGATCCGTTCCTTCCATAAGCGGTTAATGACTTTTTCCGGGACACGCTGGCTCATGATGGTGCCGATTCTGGCAGAATCCGTGCTGTCTTCATGAGAACTATAAGCCAGCAAACGATGATTGGCATCTTCAATTGTCGCGGGGCAATCCAAAATCTCTTTTACGCTGTCCGCTAACTCTTGAAGCGTGCTGAATGGTTTTTTAAACGGGTTGTCCACGTGGGTTTCTTTCATACTACAGCTCCTTGCATCGGGTGCGATTCTATAAAATAAGTATAGCGAAAGTAGGTAAGCTGTGCCAGACAAGCATTGGACACAAATTAGGCAGTACGCCTCGTTTGCTGGAGATAGCTGCTGGGTACTGTAGGAGAAACGGTCGCACAAAACTTTGCACATACAAAGAGGGAGGGCCAGTATGGATACAAGTAAATATTTAGTAAAGAAAGAGGAACAAGTAAAACTGGAAAATTACTCAACCACTGAGGAAGATAGAACGTATAACAATGCAGCGATAAATGAAAAAATGGCGGAACGGATCGAGCGGCTAAAAGAATTGCACACGAAGCTTTTGGCGGAAGAAGAAAAAGGGATTGTGGTGGTGCTACAAGCAATGGATGCTGCTGGAAAAGACGAAGCCATCACCTATCTTTTTTCGAATTTGACCGCTCAAGGACTCAAAACAACATCATTTAAAAAACCGAGTGAAGCGGAATTGAAAATGGATTATTTGCGCAGATTTCAAAAAGGGCTTCCGGAAAGAGGCCAAATCGGCATTTTCAACCGTTCGTATTACGAAGAGGTCATCGCGCCGCGAGTGCACGATTTACTAAAAGAAACACCGTTGCCGGATGAATTGATTGATGAACAGATTTGGGATGTACGCTATCGCCAAATAACAGAATTTGAACGCTATTTGACAGAGAATGGCTTCCCGGTTGTCAAATTCTATTTCAATGTTTCCAAAGATGAACAAAAGAATAGATTATTAAAGCGCATGAAAGACCCGGAGAAAAACTGGGAATTTTCGTTCAATGACGTGAAAGAGCGGCAGCATTGGGATGGCTATCAGGAGATATTCGAAGATTTGATCACGAAGACATCGACCGAATTTGCCCCGTGGTACATTCTGCCAGCGGATAACGAAGAATTTTCAAGATACATCATCACGGAAGTCATGATTGAACTTCTGGAGGAAATCGACCCGCAATTCCCCGAAATTTCAGGAGAAGAAAAAGAGGAGTTGGAAAAAGCGGTTGAAATGCTGGAAAATGAATCATACTAAGCGGAAAAATAGCTTCTTCGGGCCGGGACCCTCTAGAAGCTATTTTTTATAGGAAAATTAAGTTGATCAACACCGTCAAAATGATGGATAGGATAATCGAAACGAGGAGGCTTCCCATACAAGACATGCGTATATTCATGTTCATCCCACCTTTATCAATCTTAATCTTTCTTTACCTATATAAAAGAGTTTCAAACCTGTCTGGCTGAACGGCAGCGTTTGAGCATGGCCAAAAAAGGAAAGAGAGGAGCAACAGCAAATTGAAGGAGGCAGCAATATGAATATTTTTTCTAAGGAAGCTTTAGCGCACAAACATATTCTCATCACTGGAGCAACAGGCGGCATTGGATATGAAACGGCAAAAACCGCTGCAGCGATGGGAGCAAAAATTACGGCAACGGGAAGAAATGAAGAAAAGCTGGATAAGCTGAAGGAAGAGCTGCTGCAGCTGACAGCAGAAGAAAATCTTTTTTTGATGCCTGCCGATCTGACAGATCCGAAAAGCCGTGAAGAATTGGTGGCCGCAGCAGAAGAAAAGCTCGGGTTTATTAATGGGCTGGTAAATTCCGCGGGAGTCGGGGGCGGCAATATGGTAGAAGCGCTCGATGAGGAAACCCTGGAGCAAGTGATGAATTTGAATTTCAACTCGACCTTGTTCCTAACGCAATTGGTGTATCAGCGCATGCTTGAACGAAAAGAAGGAGATATCGTTAATCTTGCTTCCCTATCCGGCTTGCGGGGAACCCACGGCAATTCCGCTTACGCCGCCAGTAAATTTGCGGTCGTCGGATGGACGCAATCCATGGCGGTAGAAGCGATTGAGCACAATATCCGCGTCAATGCCGTATGTCCGGGGTATGTCGATACCGAAATGGCTTGGAACAGCATCCGGAAGAAAGCGGAGAAGAAAGGGATTTCTTTTGAAGAAGGAATGGAAGAAGCGAAAAAAAGCATTCCTTCCGGACAGCTTTCGACGCCGCAGGAAGTCGCGAATGTCATCGTCTTTCTGTTAACAGATGCCGCGCCGAATATAGTCGGCGAATCGCTCAAGATTTCCGGAGGCAGCGTTATGAGGTAAAAGAAGCTTCAGATCACTTTAAATAGCCTGTAGAGAAAGACTCATTCCTTCTCTACAGGCTATTTGTTTTTGGCAGTTTAGGCCCACCACATTTGCCCGACGGACTCTTTGACCAACACCGGCTTTAAATTCTCAACCGCTTTTGTGAACCCTTCATCGATAGACATCAGGCCGTCTTCGTGTTCAATGCTGACGACATAGTCGTAGCCGTATAAACGCAGTGCACTGATGATATCTGCCCACGTTTTTTGATCATGGCCAAATCCCACGGTTCTGAAATACCAGGAGCGGTCTTGCATATTGGCATAATCGGTCATATCTGTCACACCGTTCCGATTCGTATTCGGCTGGTCGATCATAGTGTCTTTTGCATGGAAGTGATGGATGGCATTTTCTTTCCCTAAAATTTTGATGGCCTCAACAGGATCAATTCCTTGCCACCATAAATGGCTTGGATCCAAGTTTGCACCGATTGCCGGACCGCAAGCTTCCCTCAAGCGAAGCAGTGTAGCAGGGGTATGGACTGAAAATCCGCCATGGAGTTCCAAACCGATTTTTACCTGGAGCGATTCGGCCAAATCATTTTTTTCTTTCCAGTATGGAATCAGTTTTTCTTCCCATTGCCATTTCAAAACCTCTTGGAAATCATGCGGCCAAGCCGCTACGGGCCAATTCGGATAAAGCGCGTCTTCATGGTCTCCAGGGCAGCCTGAGAAAGTATTGACGACCGGAACGCCCAATTTGGAAGCGAGCTTCAATGTTTTTGTGATCGTCTCATCTGCCTCGGCAGCAATCGGTTTTTGAGGATGAAGCGGGTTGGAGTGGCAGCTTAATGCACTGATCATTAAACCATGCTCAGCGATTGCCTGTTTAAAATCTTGGAGCTTGCTTTCATCTCCGAGCAGCTCATCCACTTTGCAATGTACATCCCCAGGGTATCCGCCTGTTCCCAATTCGATTGCCTTGACGCCTTTTGAAGCGATATAGCTGAGCATTTCCTCAAAGTTTTTATCTGCAAATAATACTGTGAAAACTCCTAATTCCATTCTTAAAACCTCCTTTAAAATAAAGTTAGAAAATACAGAAATGTAATCCGTTACATTCAAAATATAGTGATAATCCTATAGAAAATCAAGGAAGTTGAAGAAATAAAAGGATTATTAACAGATATAAAAATTTTAAGGTAGAAACGCAATCGATTCCATGGATAGGGATGGAAAGGGAAGTAGGAATGCCTATAGCGAATTTTCAGCGAGCAGCAAAACAAGCAGGGGTTTCAGCAGGTACTGATTCAAGAGCATCGAAGAGGGAAAAGTAAAAATGCGCATAAAAGTAAATGGAGCTATTGCTGAAGCGGCAGAAACACAAAAAGTGGTAACCATTGAAAAAGAGTCTCTCCAGTTTTTATAGGAGAGACTCTTTTTTTGCAGATGTTCCGTAAAGCATCCATGGAGAAGGAAGCGTAAAAGGATGGTTTTCCGGGAGGGAAGCTGCCGCTTGCTTTGTCAGATCCATCCAGACAAAGCATTTTTCTTCAGCTGTGTCTGCCAGCTTCCGGTAATCCGCTGAAATGGTTTCCCATAAACCCGGCTGTTCCAGGAGATCGTCCCATGGGTAAATAGCCTGCAGGAAATTGTACTTCTTAAAATCTTTTTTTGTTATGAGGAGGCGTGTCGCATCTTCGTTTTCATAGAATTTCCACTTTAGCAGATCTTCATCTGTGAACAGATCCGGCGTGGCTGGGAAAGGATAGTAGCATTCATATGGAAACACCGCGCCGGTTTTAAGATAAAGGCGCTCCATCCAGGCTTTTTTGTGCGCTAAATCTTTTATTTCCGACCAAGGCGGACTGCCATTTTCCAGAGTGGAAAGGCCTTGGGCAGTGGCGCCATAGTCTGTTGAGTAAACATCCAAACCGAGTTTTTCAAGAACACGGCGTGCCGGAAGGTTATTCTCCTGGGTGTTTGCTCCGACCCAGCGGACCGTTGGATCGTTTTTGGCTTCGTTGAGTACATAATGGGTTAACTGAGTCGCCAAGTTTTTTCCGCGGGAACGGACATCGCTGCGGATCCGTCCTATCATCGCATGGCTATTGCCGAAAAGGGTGTAGCCGCAAACGCTGGCAAGGCGGCCTTCATGAAATAAGCCATAAAGGCGGTTCTGCCCAGTCACGAGCCGCTCAAAAATCCGAACGACATAGTCATCTTCAATTCCGGTTTCCATCGTTTTTAAGCAAGGGAAATCTTCGTGGTTTAACTGCCGGATCACTTGTTCCATTCCATCTCCACTCCTTGTTTCATTCATGCTTTTATTATAAACAAGTGAGCGTGGACTTTCCCGTACAATCCATTGCATGGAATGAGAGCGCTTATAATTTCTGTATAAAATAAGGAGTAATATAATATAGTTCTTTAGGTCTGCTGAGGGAAATTTTATACAATTCCTTGAAAACAGCTTCGGAAATAACGTACCGGGATATTTGATCCGGCAGTTCTTTCACTTTTTCCGGAGCTTCATCATACTTCACTTCATCAATATCGACCCAGAACGTGTCTGTTTTGCTATAAGTATGCAGGATGTTAGTATAGGTCGTTTCACGGGATAAACGGCAAAAAAGAGTAATAGTAGGAGAGTCACCTTCGTTATTAAAATCTTTGGATTTTAAAAAATAATAGTGGACAGCTTCTTGAACGATTATCTGTTTTTGGGACATAATCTTGAACTCCTTTGTAGTTGAATTCGATAAAAATCCCGTGGATGGCAACAACTTTTAATAGACATTTAGTAAGCAAAAAATACTATTTAATATTTTGTTTTATAGTTTATATGGTCTAATAATAGCTGGTCAAGTGCAAATACTCATAAAATTCAAAATATAAAAATAACTAAAAGTCCTATAAAATTTTATCTTTATAAATTAAATAAAAAACATGCGCTCCCTTCACCAAGGGGACGCATGTTGGAGAAATGCCCAATTCATTTAACTGCGGCAACGAAAAACAGATTAAATTTATGAAACCAAATATTCCTTCAATGCTTGCTGAAGCGTTCCGAGCGTTTTTGTTTTTTGATCGAACTTCAAATCGAGGTTAATCATTTTCCGGACTACTTCAGCCCGAAGACCTGTTATCACGGATTTGCAGCCCATCATAGCGGTACCGTCAATAATCTTCATCAAATGATGGATCACTTCAATTTCCATATCTGCAATTCCCGACATATCAATGATTAATGTCTGGATGCGGGAACGCCCGATTTCGGTAAGCACTTTCTCTTCTAAAATATTGGTGCGGAAAAAATCAATCGTGCCGATAAGCGGCAAGATGCAAACGGAAGAGTTGATCGGGATGATCGGTACTGAGAGATTTTCAACTAATTGCCGATGGGCAAGAAGCAGCGAATCTTTGTATGTAGAATAATTGATGAAAAATGTATTCAAAAATGAATCTAATCCCGTATTGACGGCCTTTTCCAATTGGAAGAAATCCGGTGCAAGTTCTTTATTCGTTTCTTCGTTGAATTTCTCGATAAACGTCCAAAGGGTTCTGCGGATCGCTTGAATCCATTCCAGTTTAAAGGAAAGGGCGATAGAGTGAGTTGCCCAGGCGATGCCTTCTTGCTTCGCAAATATCCGCAGTTCCTCTTCCTGTCCATCGATGATGTAACCAACTAATTTATGGGCATTCGTAATCAGATCGATATTTCCTACAGTTAGTATTTCATCTATTTTATCTTTCACATTAACTGCTTCAGAGAGAAGCTTGTTTTGGAATTCGGTTCGATAATCCTGGAAAAATTCTTTTAGTTCCATTGAATTTTGCAACGCATCTGCCATACAAATTTCTCCTTTAACTTTGATGTAAAACACATACCTATACCTCAAGTTATAAGTCTTTAAACCTAAAAAGTTCAAAATAATACGCAGTAAACATGAAATTCCAAAAAAATTGGTATTTTGTATAACGAGATTTTTGATGAATAATTATATTAGCACGTTATGAAAAGAAATGGATAGGTATTTTGACTATATTTTCTTGTTTAAAAATTATTGGTTAATTTTGTGTGAATTTTCCTATTATTATTTTTATTGTATTATTCGGATTTGAAGCTGTTCCTTGATATACTCGTTTTATCAAAAAAATATTATGGTAAAGGAGAGAGGATATGGCGAAATTCATTAAAGAAAATAAGGCAGTTTATCTGATTACTATGTTTATGATCGCCTTTATGTTAATTTTCTCTGCTTTTTCAAGCGATGTCCAGGCAGCTTCCAAGTTTAAAGATGTTCCCGAAACGTATTGGGCTTACCCGGCAATAAAAGAATTAACGGATGAACAAATTATACTCGGCTATACAGACGGATCGTTTAAACCGCATGTTCCAGTTACGCGGGCTCAAAGTGCGATGTTTATCGTGCGAGCGTTGGATCTCCCGGCTAAGAGTTATAGAGATCCCGGGTTTTCTGATGTGTCGCCAAAAACTTCCGGCTATGCTGAAATTGCAGCTTTAGTGGATATGGGCGTGTTAAGCAAAGCGAAAAAGTTCAATCCTTCGGAACCGGCAACACGGGGCCAAATGGCTAAAATGCTGGCGCTTGCTTTTGACTTGAAAGGATCGAGCAACCAAACGAAGAATTTTAAAGACGTGGCCATCGGCAATTCCTTTTATCCTTATATCGATGCGTTGGTTGCAAATGGGATTACGCAAGGGACTGCAAGTGACCGGTTTGGAACATATGATGACGTGACCCGTGTTCAAATAGCTGTCTTTATCAAAAAAAATCTGCAGCTAAACGAAGCACCGCCAGCCAATGGTTTGCCTGTGGTTCCATCGGTTCCAGCAGCCAATGAAAAGATCATGGATGAAATTGTGGTGTTGATCAATAAAGAACGGGCGAAAGTCGGCGCTCCATCCTTGAAAGTGGACGAAGGCGTGGAAGACATCGCACTGATTAAATCGAAGGATATGGTCGACAACAATTACTTCGCCCATGAATCTCCGACGCTTGGATTGTATTCCGACTTGCTGAAAAAAGCGGGGATCTCTTACCGGGCAGCTGGAGAAAACTTAGTGGCAGGCTATACGACTGCTGAAAGTGCAGTCGATGCTTGGATGAACAGCCCAAGCCATAAAAAAAATCTGTTGAATCCGGTTTACACGCATACGGGCGTCGGAACTTATACAGGCGGAGCTTATCAGATGTACCACACTC
Source organism: Planococcus ruber (assembly GCF_022819085.1). Taxonomy (GTDB): domain Bacteria; phylum Bacillota; class Bacilli; order Bacillales_A; family Planococcaceae; genus Planococcus; species Planococcus ruber. The sequence continues at coordinate 344,408 of NZ_JALHAG010000012.1, forward strand.
AAATCTTCATTGCAAAGTAGTAGAGCAACGGAAAGAAGTTGTCCAGAATAATGGAGGCAACTTTTTTTGCGCTAATATTCCACCAATTCATTTGGATTTAATCAGGAGATGGCTTATTATAAGGGAGAGTAGCAAGATCATCGAATCTGGCCAATGAAAATTCTTGATTGTGAGAAGAGGAGTGGTCAAAATGGCTGATAGAAATGACAAGGAAGGGAAAAAGCCGTTCATCGGGGTGGGCATCGCGATAGGAGTGGCAATCGGGGCAGCTCTTGGACAACTGTTCGGGAATTTGGCTGTTGGAATTGGCATGGGCATTGCCATCGGCGTTGCTATTGGGGCAGCCGTCGAGCAGAAACGCATTCAATAGCTGAGCAGTTTTGGGAAAGAGAAAGTGAGGCTAGCGGGCTAGTGAATGGGTTAATTTGCGTCCTTTCCCTTTAAAATTGATTGACTATTTAGTTTTTAAGATTTATAATGCGGGTAGAAAGCAATAAACCGGTCAAGTAACAACGCGTTTTATCGAACAGTCCTGTAGGGTCTCGGAATAAAACGTATATATTTTTTTATTTAACAAAAACGTTTTCGTAAAATGATACCGCTTACATCAAAAGGGGGTTTCATAATGCTGGATTATGCAAAAGGGGAAGGTGAACTGGAAAATTGGCTGATTTCTGAAACTGCGTTTTCTGCAGCCGAATTAGGGAAGTGCGAAGCGATCCTTTGTTTAGGCAACGGCTATATGGGCCTTCGTTCTTCAACAGAAGAATCGTATTTCCAGGAAAAAAGAAATTTTTTTATAAATGGAACTTTTAACCGTTCTCAAAAAAATGAAGTGACCGAATTGCCAAATCTTGCGGATTCTATCCAGATGGACATCCGGGTGGACGGCGAACGATTTAGCTTGGAGGTTGGGGAGACGAACGATTACCTCAGGCAATTGAATTTAAAGACGGCGGAGTTGAGCCGCTCCTTCATCTGGACTTCGCCAAAAGGCAAAATTTTATCCTTTAAATTTAGGCGCTTTGTGTCTTTGGAGCATCTCCACCTCCTTGGATTCAAAGTGGAAGTGAAAAGTTTATCCGGAAAGGTCCAATTCGCTTTCGATTCGGGCATCAACGCTCAAATGACGAATTCAGGATCCCAGCACTTTCTGGAAGGAGAACGCCGTATCTTCGATCACCGTTTTCTTCAGCTGACCCAAACAACTAATGAATCGGGGATTGATATAGTCCATCAAATGGTTCACCAGGTAAGCCGGAACGGAAAAGAAATCGATTTTGAGCCGGAAATGGACATGGAACGCAGAAAAGTCTGGCTAAATTATAGTGTCGATTTGCAGGAGCAGGACGTCTTAACAATTGAAAAACTGGTGACCGTACATACAAGCCGCGATAAAGAAAATGCAGTCGGCGGCTATGAACTAACAAAAATGCAGCAAGCTGCACTGGAAGAATTGAAACGGTTTGCTTTAACTGGATATGAAAAACTGTTTGAGATGCATCGGCAGGCTTGGCAAGAAAAAGTCTGGGATTTATATAGCTTTAACGTGGAAAGTGAAAAAGGCATTGATGAATTAGCTATCCGCTTTGCGATCTATCACCTGACCATTATGGCCCCGGCACATGATGAACGGATGGGGATTGGAGCCAAAGCGCTGAGTGGAGAAGGATACAAGGGGCATGCTTTTTGGGACACTGAAATTTTCATCTTGCCGTTTTTCATTTTTTCCAACCCGAAAGTCGCCAAATCGCTTTTAATCTACCGATTCCTTGGACTGGAAGGCGCCCACAAAAAAGCAGCTGCCCAAGGCTATAAAGGAGCGATGTACCCTTGGGAAATGGCGTGGCCGAAAGACGGGGAAACGACTCCGGAATGGGGAGATATCGATATCGTTACCGGCAAGCAATCGAAAATCTGGTCCGGTTTGATTGAACATCATATATCTGCCGATATCGCTTTTGCAGTTTACCAATACGAACAAGCGACCGGAGACCAGGAATTTATGGATGCATACGGCTATGAAATGATTTTCGACACCGCTGCCTTCTGGGCTAGCCGCCTGGAATGGAACAGCCAAAAAGAGCGCTACGAAATAAATGATGTAATTGGGCCGGATGAATACAAGGAACATGTCGATAATAATGCGTTCACCAACTACATGGCGCATGCCAATCTGAAAATGGCGTTTTACTACTGTAGAGAGTTAAAGGAAACCAATCCGGAAGTATTCAAAAAGCTTTCGAAAAAAATGGATTTGGAAAGCCTGATTCCTGAATGGCGCGAAAAAGCGGCAAACGTCTATTTGCCGGAGCCGCGTGAAGAAGATTTCATTATTCCGCAGGATGATGCGTATCTCGGACTCAAAAAAATCGATTTATCAAAGTACAAAAATCAGGCGAAAGTAAGGGCTATTTACCGCGATTACAATTCAGAGCAAATCAATAAGCTGCAAGTAACCAAACAAGCAGATGTACTCGTTTTGCTGTATTTGCTGGAGCAGCTGTCGATCGATGGCGTCCGGAAATTCCCTAAAGAGGTTAAGCAAGCGAATTTTGATTTTTATGAGCCAAGGACGCTGCATGATTCCTCTCTCAGCACGGCAACCCATGCCATTTTAGCCAGCGATTTAGGCTATCAGGAACTTGCATATTCCTTGTTCCAAAAAAGCATTGAAATCGATCTTGGCGAACAAATGGATACCTCCGACGATGGCGTCCATGCTGCTGCAATCGGCGGCCTCTGGAAAACAGCCGTGTTTGGCTTTGCAGGAATTCGCATGAAGCAAGGCAAGCTGGCCATCCATCCAAGGCTTCCGGCCAATTGGCGCTCTATGGAATTCAACATACAGTGGCAAGGTCATAAGCTGCACTTAGCCATCCGCAAAGATCATTTTACCGTCACCGTAGAAGGGATGGGGAAAGTCGCTTTTGAATCATTCGGACAAATGTTCGAATGCGAAAATAGCATCCAAGTTCCACTGGGAGCTAACTTACATCGGTAGTTATAAAATGATCCATCATTTTATTTACTATAGCAATCCATACTTTTAGAAGGGGGAGTTTGCATTGACAAACCAGAAGAAAGTTTTGCGTGCACTTTTTTTAGGTCTAGTAATGCTGCTGTTGGCAGCGTGTAGCGGAGGAGGGGACGATGAAGGCGGGAGCTCGGGAGATTCAGGCGGCGATTCGTCAGGGAAAAAAATCACGATTTTCCAAAGTAAAGTTGAAATTTCGGATCAGCTGGAAGCCTTGGCCCAGGAATACACGGATGAAACCGGCGTAGAGGTAGAGGTATTAGGAACAACTGGAGACGATTATTTCCAACAGCTTCAAATCCGGATGAACAGCAATCAAGGACCTTCTATTTTCAGTATCCAAAACATTACGGAAGCTGAACGGTTGGAATCTTATCTTTACGATTTAAGTTCAGAAGACTTTGTAGCGGATATTGCACCGGATATGGAGTTGAAAGTCAATGACAAAGTCGTGGGCATTCCATATGGAGTCGAAGGATTTGGGTTAATTTACAACAAAGATTTAGTGAAACCGGAAGATGTAAAAGATTATGAGTCATTTGCCAGCACACTTGAGAAATTCAAAGGAGAAGATATTACAGGTCTCGGTTTGGCGCAAGACGCTTACTTCCTAATTGGCCACATGAGCAACTATCCATTCTCTTTGCAGGAAGATCCATATGCATTCATTGAGCAATTGAATGCTGGGGAAGTAACAATGGCCGAAACACCGGAATTCCAGGAGTTCGGCAAATTTATGGAAACAATTAAAGAAAATACGCCAACGCCTCTAAGCGTTACGTATGACCAGCAAATCGGGGACTTCGCTTCAGGCAAATCAGCGATGATCCACCAAGGAAACTGGGCATGGGGAATGCTGTCCGAATTTGATATGGACTTTGAAGTCGGCATGCTGCCGTTCCCGCTTGATGGCAACGACAAATTGGCAGTCGGAGTCGGCAGCAACTGGGCTGTCAACGGTGAAAAAGATGAAGCTGAAATTCAGGCTGCCAACGATTTCTTGAACTGGATGTTTACGAGCGAGACGGGCCAGCGCTACATTGTTGAAGAATTTGGCTTTGTCCCAGCGATGACGAACATTGAAGCAGGAGATCTTGATCCACTATCGCAAGCAGTCTTGGAAGCAAGCAACAGCGGGGAAACAATTCCTTGGTCGCAAGGTGCTTACCCTGCAAACATCGTACCGAATGACTTGACGCCGGTTGCTCAACAGTTCTTTACGGATGATATGTCCGGCGAAGAATTCATTGAAGCTCTGGATGCCGCATGGCAAGGCGCACAGTAAATAAGTGTTGAATAGCTGGACACGCCTCTTCGGCGTGTCCACTATTCCTTATAAAATCGTATCCGATTTTTCCTCTTTACATTTCAGGGAGTAGAAAGAAGGGAAAGACGTGGCAAATAAAAACAAAAGAAAATGGTTCGTCTTGTTCGTCGTGCCGTTGCTATTTATTTTTACGACCGTAGTCATCATACCTTTTCTGATCGGCATCTATTATGCCTTCTTCGAGTGGGATGGAATTTCAGCCAATCCGATGGAGTTTGTCGGACTGGATAACTTTGGCAAATTGTTTGACGATGACCAATTCTTGCGGTCAGCTTGGCTGACTACTCTTTTTACCGTTTTATCGGTCATCACCATCAATGTGGTAGGCCTTGCGTTTGCGCTGCTTGTCACATCGAAGATTCGAACTGCGAATGCGGCGAGAACCTTATTATTTATGCCTTACTTGATCGGCGGATTGATCCTCGGGTACATCTGGCAATTTGTATTCCTGGACGTTTTTGAGTTTTTAGGGGAATTGACCGGATTGACGGATGTTTTCTTCAACTGGTTGATCGATCCCGAGTTCGCGCTCTATGCGCTTGTGTTTGTATTTACGTGGCAAATGGCCGGCTATGTCATGATCGTTTATATTGCGGGAATCCAGGCCATTCCGAATGACGTTGTGGAAGCGGCCAAAATCGACGGGGCCACGCCTTGGCAGCGGTTTATGAGAATCACGTTGCCGCTCTTGATGCCTGCACTTACTATCAGCCTGTTCTTGACACTGTCATCCGCTTTTAAAATCTACGATGTCAACCTTTCACTGACTGGCGGCGGGCCGGCAAATGCGACTGAATTGTTCGCAATGAATATTTACAATGAAATTTTCGGCAGCGGCAATTATGGCTTCGGACAAGCAAAAGCCATTGTTTTCTTTGTGATTGTAGCAGCGATTACGTTAACCCAAGTTTATTTGACGAAGAAACGTGAGGTGGAGATGTAATGAAAAAAGCTTCCGGGTGGATTAAATCGATTTTGTTGATCTTATTGGCGCTCTTTTTCCTTTCTCCGATTTACATCATCTTCGTCAACTCGTTTAAAGACCGGCAGGAGCTGTACGAAAATGCCTTGTCTTTGCCTGAGAGTTTCAGTTTTCAATACTATATAGAAGCAATGGAAAAGATGAATTTTGTAAGCGCGCTGTTGAATTCGCTTTACGTCACCATTGTTTCGGTCATCTTTATCGTTGTTTTGTCTTCAATGACGGCTTGGATGCTCGTGCGGACGAACAATAAATTAAGCACGTTTATCTTCATGACTTTTATTGCAACGATGCTCATTCCATTCCAGACATTAATGATGCCGCTGATGCAATTTATCAGCACCATCACACAGGATTTAGGCATTCCGATGTACAACACCCATGAAGGGCTGATCTATATGAACATCGGTTTCCACTCAGCCTTATCGGTATTTCTTTATCATGGCTTCATCAAATCCATCCCCATTACACTGGAGGAAGCTGCGACAATTGACGGGGCTTCGAAATTCGGTGTGTTTTGGCGCATCATTTTCCCGATGTTAAAACCGATTACGGCGACGGTCATGATTTTAAATGTCATCAGCATCTGGAATGACTTCCTCTTGCCGTCCCTGACTTTGATCGACAAAGGTCTGCGGACGATTCCTTTATCGACGTTCTATTTCTTCGGCGAATTCACGATTCAATGGAATTTAGCCATGGCAGGGCTGACCTTGACGATCATTCCGGTCATCATTTTCTATGCCTTGGCACAAAAACACATCATCAAAGGGATTGGCGAAGGGGCCGTAAAATAATACGCTGAAAAGGAGGGCAAAGCATGCGTGATTTCACAGGGTTCACTGGAATTTTATATGCAGCAGCTGAATGGATCATGCGGTTTTCAGTGGTGAATATTTTATGGTTTCTGCTCAATCTGCCTGTGCTGCTGATCGTATCGAGCTTGTATTTGAACGGCTTTGAGGCAGGCTTTGTCTGGTATTTGATGCCGGTGCTCATTTTCATTCCACTGCTTTCAGTACCAAGTACCATCGCTGTTTTCTCGATGGTGCGCGGCTGGATTATGCATGCGCACCAGCCATCGCTGATCAAATCCTACTTCTCTTATTTAAAAAAAGGCTATCGAAAAAATCTTTTAGCCGGAGTGATTCTGCAAAGTTTCTGGGCAGTGTGGCTGATTGATTATTATTTCTTTCAAGCACAAAATGCGCTTTTGGAAATCGTGTTCATTGTGATTGGAATCGGGTTGTTTGTATACACAATCAATTTCTTTTCATTGACTTCGCATTATCGGATGAGCATCCGGGGCAGGCTGAAAAACGCTTTTTTCATAACGGTCGGGAATCCTTTGATGAGCGGCTTTATTTTGATTTGCAATCTGTCGCTCTTTTATGTGGGCATGACAGAATTGCTGTTCTTGTTCCCGTTTTTTATCTGCAGCTTAAGCGCTTATCTCTCATTTCTCGCTTTTTACCGGTTTAGCCTTAAAGTCCAAACAAAAGCGCAGCTCGATAAAACGGGGAATCTTCTGCAATAGGGGGGACCCTATCGGGAAGACGATAATTTAAAACAGTGGGATGTGAGAATATCATTGGCGACCATCAAAGATGTGGCAAAAAAAGCGGGCGTCTCGATCAGCGTAGTCTCCAAAACTTTTAATAATTACTCGGACGTCAGCGAAGAAACGCGGCAGCGCATATTGGAAATAGCGAAAGATCTGGATTATTCGCCTAATATTGTAGCGAAGAATTTATCATCGAAAAAACAGCTTACTTTCGGACTTATTTCTTCAGGTGTATTGAATAATAATGAAAAAGACAATAATGCCTTTGATATTTTCAAAGGTGTATATAAAGCCGTTTCTGAAAGCCCTTATGAATTATCGATTTACTTGATTGACTCGCTTAGCCAGAAACAGCAAAGCTATCTTCAGTATTGCCGGGAACGGAATATTGGAGGAGCCATTTTGCAAGGGATACGGACAGACGATCCCTATTATAAAGAGCTGATCGATACCAATGTCCCCTGTGTGGTTTTAGATATCATGACCGAAACCGAAAATGGGTTGATTGGAAGTGTATCGATTGATAACGCTCGAGCTGGCAGGGATATAGCAGGCTTTTTGTTAAAAAATGGTCACCGGGATATCGTCGTCGTCGCGGGAACTCGCGAAACCTACGTCAATAGCGAAAGGCTGAAAGGGGTACAGCAGGCTTATCGGGAAGCTGGTTTAGAGCTGGAAGAAAACCACATCGTCTATGCGGATTTTTCTGAACAGCAAGCTTTTGCTGCGGCAAAAAAACGTTTGAAATTCCATAAGCCTACTGCTTTTCTCTGCTTCAGCGATTTGATGGCATTTGGCGTGATGAAAGCCATTGCCGAAGCCGGATTTTCAGTGCCGGAAGATATTTCGGTGACAGGTTTTGATGATTTAGTGTTTAGCAGCTATACACAGCCGGCACTGACTACCATTCAGCAAGACTTTGTTGAAATTGGCAGGAAGTCAGCGAAATTGCTGCAGGAATTGAAGGAAGGCAAGCAGGGACAGCAGCATCTCTATGTGGAGCATCAATTAATTGAACGGCAAAGCGTAAGAAAGCTGAAATGATTTACAAGTTTCTAGCGAATTATAGATAGAGAGGACAGATGGCATGACATTTTATCCAAAAGCGTTTATCTATGATCTGGACGGTATCATTACAGATACGGCAGAATATCATTTTCTCGCTTGGCAAAAGATGGCAGAGGAATTGGGCATTCATATCGACCGGACATTCAATGAGCGGCTGAAAGGGATTGGCCGAATGGAATCGCTCCAATTAATTCTTTCGCTTGACCCTTCCGCTTCAAATCTATCTGTTGATGAAAAAGAACAACTGGCGCTAAAGAAAAATGAATATTATTTAGAGATGATTGAGCGGATGGGGCCAAAAGACATTTTGCCTGGCATCGAAGAGCTGCTGCATGCCAACAAACAGCATGGCATTCGAATTGCCCTTGGCTCGGCGAGCAAAAACGCCAAACATGTTCTGGATCTGCTCGGCTTGACAGCTGAATTCGATTATATTGTGGATGCTTCAACAGTGAAAAAAGGAAAGCCGGATCCTGAAACGTTTACGGCTGCAGCAGATGCCTTAAACGTGCCTTACAGCGAATGCATCGGTATTGAAGACTCGGCAGCAGGACTCGAAGCGATCAATAGCGCCAATATGTTTTCAGTGGCGGTAGGAGATAAAGCGCATCTTCCGAATGCTGACTATTTAGTCGCTGCCACAAATGAATTGAAGTTTGAGGAAATCATTAACCAATACAATCAAAAAAAGGCAGCGAATTAATTTATTCACTGCTTTTTTAATGAACTGCTGCAGATGGAAGCAATTGAGGAGTGAAACACGATGGTATGGAAACTGACAAAAAATGAAGTAGATAATCATAATCTTCTGCTGGACGAAAGCATCTTGTCTCTAGGAAATGGCTATTTGGGGGTGAGGGGGAATTTCGAGGAAGGATATCCCGAAACCTTCAGCTCAATTCGCGGAACTTACATCAATGCATTTCATGATGAAACGGAAATTACGTATGGTGAAAAGTTATATGGCTATCCGGTCATGCAGCAAAAAATCTTGAATGTCATTGACTCGCAGGGCATTGAGATTTATTTTGATGATGAAAAATTCTCTGTTTTTGAAGGGGAATTGTTTCATTTTGAGCGGAATCTGCACATGGATCAAGGGTTCGCTGAACGGATTGTCCATTGGAAATCACCAAAAGGAAGAGAAGCGAAGCTTCATTTTAAACGGATTGTTTCTTTTATTACCCGTGAATTATTTGCTCAAGAAGTGACCATCGAAGCGATCCAAGGCATTCAGGAAGTGAAAATCGTCTCCAGTTTGGAAGGGGAAGTAACGAATTTCGTTGATCTTAATGATCCGAGAGTTGCATCGGGACATGCAAAGCGGCTCGATGTCATCGAGGTGCGGAGTGAAGATGCGTATAATCTAATTAAGGATTTAACATATGTTACGGAACTGGAAGTGGCATGCATCAGTTCTTCGCATATTGAAGCTGTTGATCCTCATTACAGCAAAACGGTCGGGAAATCGAGAATTGAAGAAGTGTACGTTTGCGCTTCTTCTGGAGAACCTATTCGATTTACGAAATACAATATTTATACGGACTCACTGCGGCACGGGGATGAGTTGGTCGAAGTTGCCCTGCCTTTGCACGAAAAAGTGAAGCTTCAAGCATTCGATGACCTGGTGGCGGAGCAAGGAATGTACATGGCCCGTTTCTGGAAAAATTCAGATGTGGTCATTGAAGGAGATGAAAAGCTCCAAGAAGGCATCCGCTTTAACCTGTATCAGCTCCTCCAGTCGGTCGGGAAAGATCCATACAGCAATATCGCGGCAAAAGGGCTTTCAGGAGAAGGCTATGAAGGGCATTATTTTTGGGATACGGAAATCTTTATGTTCCCGGTCTTTTTAATGACCAATCCGGAAATTGCAAAAAACTTGCTGCTGCACCGCTATTCGATTTTAGACAGTGCACGGGCGCGGGCGAAAGTCATGGGCCATGAAAAAGGCGCGCTGTTTCCTTGGCGAACGATCAACGGCCCTGAAAGTTCGGCATTTTTCCCAGCCGGTACGGCTCAATATCATATAAGTGCAGATATTGCTTACAGTTATATTCAATATTATCTCGTAACGAAAGATGAAGAATTTTTGCAGGACTATATGGCTGAAATGTTATTTGAAACAGCCCGATTATGGGTGGATACCGGACATTTCCACAACAATCAATTTAAAATCGATAGTGTGACAGGGCCGGATGAATACACATGCGTCGTCAACAATAACTATTACACTAATAAGATGGCACAGCATAATCTCTTATGGGCTGAAAAAGTCTATCGGCTTTTGGAAGAAAAAGCGCCTTCGCGTTTGGAAGAAGTGGCGGAAAAGCTCGAGCTAACGGAGGAGGAAGCCGAAAAATGGAAGGAAGCAGGGGGCAAAATGTACCTTCCGTATCATGAAGAACTGAAAATCCATGCGCAGGACGATAGCTTTTTGCAGAAATCGAGATGGGATCTGGAGAAGACGCCGGTCGATAAGTTTCCGTTGCTGCTCCACTATCATCCTTTGACGCTTTACCGCTATCAAGTGTGCAAACAGGCAGATACGGTACTTGCCCATTTCTTATTGGAAGACGACGTCGACGAAGAAACACTTAAGAATTCGTACGATTATTATGAAGAAATCACCACGCATGATTCTTCTCTTTCTTATAGTGTTTTCAGCATCATGGCCTCAAAACTCGGCTATCAGAAAAGGGCGTACAACTACTTCCGCGAAACTGCCCGGTTGGATTTGGATAATACCCATGGCAATACAAAAGACGGATTGCACATGGCGAATATGGGAGGAACTTGGTTGGCCATTGTTTACGGATTTGCCGGGCTCCGTGTAAAAGAAACCGGGCTCTATCTGAACCCGATGCTTCCCGAACAATGGCAGTCGTTCCATTTCCATTTTCAATACTTAGGGCGGCTGATCAATATCCATATTGAAAAAGACGCTGTTTCCTATGAATTGCTCGAAGGGGATGAGTTGACTATATGGCATCGAGGGGAGGCGGTAGCGTTAAAACAAAACCGCCGGCTTCAAGTCCGCTGAATAGCCCGAAGAAGGCTGTCATTCGAAAAAATGAATCGATGAAAAAGAAAAACCGGAAACTTTTGTTTCCGGTTTTTTGGTTTTCATGAAAAATTTTCTAAAAAGATAACTTATTTTAAAATGGGTATTATAAGCCGTAGCATATCAAAAGAATGACTCCCTATAATCATGATAAGAATCTGAGTAACCTGAGGGAGGAGGGACCAAACGCACATCCCGTTTAATCAAAATCTCCTGCATTTTTAACCGGTTAAAGAGATATAAAGTGAATTTAAAGTGAAAAATATCAAAATGGCATAAAAATATGATTTATTTTATAGAAATTAAAAGATATCAAATATATAATAAATACATAAGTAACTTAGGGCAGGGGAGCTAATGTGGACGTACTGAAAGATTTTGGCAAACGAATTAAAGAGCTTCGCATCAATTCCGGAATGACGCAAGAAGCATTAGCCACTCGTGCTGACTTGGATCGATCGTATGTGGGGGCAATCGAACGAGGGGAAAAGAATTTGTCATTGGTCAATATTGAAAAATTGGCGAATGCGATGGGCATTGATTTGTATTATCTTTTTGAAGATGAGCGCTTTGCTGCTCGGCTGGCATCGGTGAAGAAAGAGCTGAAAAAGCCGCTGGAGTCTAGATTCGTTTGTCTGGTCAATCTGGAAGCACAACTTCTCTGGCTGAAAATTACTGGCCCTCTAACTGAGAGTGATGTCGCGCATATTTCGAAATATGTGAAAAGCCAAATTTTGTTAATGGAAAAAGGCGAGATTAAGATGCTGATCGATAATCGGCTGATGGTAAAAGAAGGGCAGGCGTTCGTTTTCAATCCGGATGCTTATGATGCTTGGGAGGAACTTCAAATTTGGCTGATTCCTCACCTGAAGCGAGTTGCGGTATTATGCAATTCCAAATTCATGCAGAACCAACTCGAACGCATGGCGAACAGAAGTGGGATTGTATCAATTTCAAGACGGATCTTCAACGGAAATTTTGAGGCTGGAAATAAGGAAGCATATGCATTCCTCGGCATTACAGAAGACCAATTGCCGCAAGAAAACGCGCGGCAAACGGAAATATAAAAAAGTTTATTCTACTCATTAAGGGGTAACCCTTGCTTCGATAAATGTCTTGGAAATAGACAATCTCAGTTTCAGAGCGGAAAAGGAGCTGTGGGAATATGACTTGCCATCAACCAATAAGTGCAGAAACGGTAAGATTTCAATTCATGCGTGTCAAAGATACGCATGTGGAAGACAATATTAAATACATTACCTTATTTGCCCGGCTCACGCTGAGAAATGCTTACAGAGCAAAAAGTGTATGGGTGGAAATAGATGAAGTGAAATGGGATCAAGCACCTCAAAAACTGAAGGAAATGCCGGATGCCATGCACTTTTATACAATAGACGAACCCATTTTTAAAGAGTTGTATCAGATTTCGAAAGACCGTTATGAAGAGCTTTATTTTGTAACGCCTTTCTATAAAGCAAGCGAAACGAAAAGACTCGGCTGATTTATTTGGCCAAGCCCTGCCTGCCATTTTTTGGCGGGCAGGGCTTTTAATTTGGTTATCCGCTGGAATTTCCCTTACGATATGGGAGTGAAGGGTTTACAAAGGAGGCCGGATAATGGAATACGCAATTGGCGTGGATATTGGCGGAACGAAAATAGCGGTGGCAGTGGTTGAACAGTCTGGAAAAATCACTAGCAAAACAGCATTTCCAATGGATTTGTCGAAATCGCCTGATGAGGTGATGGACGAAATTATTCAAGTTATTCAGAAAGCTATCCAGGGCCAAGCGGGGAAAGAAACGGATCTTTTAGGCATTGGCGTAGGCGTGCCAGGACCTCTTGATACGCGGACAGGAGTGGTCCATAGACCTCCTAATTTGTCGTCTTGGATTGATGTCCCAGTTAAAGAGATGTTAGCAGCAGCTTTTGCTGTTCCCGTTTTGATCGAGAACGATGCCAATGCTGCTGCTCTTGCGGAAAAATGGGTTGGTGCTGGAAAAGACAGCTTGAATTTCACTTATTTAACGATAAGTACAGGAATCGGAGCTGGCATTGTTGCCAATGGACGATTGCTCAGCGGAAGCCGAGGCAATGCCGGAGAGATTGGCCATACCGTGATGGATCCCAGTTACGGCCTCTGTTCTTGCGGCCAAATTGGCTGTTTGGATTTGATTGCTTCCGGCCGGGCGATTGCAAAAAACGGTTCGGAAATCATCGGGCAGAAGCTGACGACTAAAGCCGTGTTTGAGTTATATGGCTACGGCTATGAAGAATTGGATCGATACATAGACCATGTTTTTTGGGCATTAGGAGCTGCCAGTGTTTCTTTAGTGAATATGCTGGATCCGGAGAAAATCATTGTTGGAGGCGGCGTTTCCCAAATGGGGAATCTCTTGTATCAGCATATGGAACGCTATATCCAAACGCATGCATTGAATCCTGCCGGAAGAAGGACGAAAGTAGTGCCTGCAGAGTTGAGTGAACATGCAGGAGTCATCGGAGCGGCAGCACTTTGTTTTTCTACTTTTGCATTGGAAACGAATGCGTAAGCTGGATTTCCCGGTTTTGTTTTAGAAGAAAAGGAATAGGCAATAGAAAAATAGAAGCTTTTGTTAATGGAAAGGAGGCTTGCGCCATGAAGGTCCGCATCGACTGGAGCTATCAATCGCCAAAAGGCACGAAAGCTTTTTTCCAGTCTGAAGAACTTACTGCTGCCCACGCACTGTTAATGGCAGAAGATATTCAAAAGACCGGCCGGGCAAAAAGCCTGGAATTTGTAGACCGTTTTGATTCCAGCTGGACGGTAAAAGAGTTAAAAGCCTATTTAAAAGGAATCGAAACAGAACCCCATAACGTAACAGTCTATTTTGACGGCGGATTTGATAAGGATACGGGACGAGCCGGGCTTGGCTGTGTGATCTATTATGAACAAAGCGGCAAAGCTTACCGTCTCCGCCAGAATGTCGAAGCGGCAGAGCTTTCTTCCAATAATGAAGCGGAATATGCGGCTCTCCATATGAGCGTCCTGGAACTTGAACGATTGAATGTCCATCATTTGCCGGTTGTTTTCCGAGGCGATTCCAATGTCGTCACAAATCAGATGAGCGGAGAATGGCCCGTTTATGAAAATGATTTATCCCGTTGGGCAGACCGGATTGACCGAAGCCTGGAAAAGTTGGGCATTCAAGCACAATACGAACTGATTCCCAGAAAAGCGAATGCCGAAGCCGACCGGTTAGCGGCACAAGCCTTAAGAGGCGTTGACATCAGTGGAACGATGGAATTGGAAAAACTATAAACTGAACCGTAGAGGAGCGATTGGATGAAATTTTCGACGTTGCAAAAAACAAATATACAGATTTCTGCGCTGGGATTAGGGACAAATGCGGTAGGAGGACACAATCTTTACAGCGACTTGAATGAGGAGACAGGGAAGGATTTTGTCCGTGCTGCATTGGACAATGGCATCACTTTCATTGATACAGCTGATATTTACGGCAAGGGGCGTTCTGAAGAATTGGTAGGGGAAGTGTTGAAAGAATATGACCGAAGCCAATTTGTCATTGCGACCAAAGGCGGCAGCGACTGGCGAAGCGGAACAAAAAACAATTCACCCGCTTATTTGCGCAGTGCCTTGGAAGAAAGTCTGGAGCGGCTCCAGCTCGATTATGTGGATCTCTACTATATCCACTGGCCGGACGGAAAAACGCCGATCAGTGAAGCCGTCGCTGAACTGTCCCGAATGAAAAAAGAAGGCAAAATCAAAGCGATAGGAGTATCGAATGTTTCCTTGGAGCAATTGAAGGAAGCCAATTCAACGGGAGAGATTTCAGCAGTCCAGTTGGCTTATCATATGCTCAACCGCGAAATCGAACAAGAGATTCTCCCTTATTGCGTGGAAAACAAGATTTCGGTTGTGGCTTACGGTCCGCTTGCTTTTGGCATTTTAGGCGGTACATATACCGAAGACTTTGTACTGGAAGACGGCGATTGGCGCAAAAGCGTACCGCTTTTCCAGGAAGGGAATTTCGAAAAGAACATCCGGATTGTGGAGCAGCTGAAAGAAGTGGCAAAGAAAAAAGGCACGGATGTATCGAACCTTGCATTAGCGTGGCTGCTTGAACAGCCGGGGGTGGATGCCGTGATTCCGGGAGGCAAAAAGCCGGAACAAGTCCTTTCCAACATCGCCGCTTCGGACATCCGTCTGGAAGCGGAAATCTTGGATGAAATCGATCAAATTCTCAAAGGGCAATAAAAATAGAAAACCGGTCCAGTATGCCATTACACTGGAGCGGTTTTTCTTATTTCTTCGCTAATTCAAGGGCGATGTCTGCTTTTTTCAGATCGTGATTGACTTGTTCTTCAATATCGTAGGCATGGTACATTTCTTTTTTAATCATGTATTGGGCGATTTTATCATGCGTATCGATGGCGTTGTCCAACTCGCGCCGCAAAAGCTTTTTCACTTCCGGCGTGGCTGTTTCAGTAATCGCGACAGCCAGATTCCGGACAGCGGCTTTAGCTGTGACAAGAAAATCGGTGGCGATAGCCAAGTCGTCAAGCATGGAAGCCGGGAGTGCCAAGGCATCTTTATTGATCGCTTCACTTTCCTGCGTTTGCGTCATAGCTTCTGGTTCCGCCTTCACATTTTTCTTTTTATCTTCTTTCTTGGCTGTCTTTTTCACATCTTTTTTTGTGCTGTTTTTTTCATCTTTTTTTGCCATAGCCAAATTCCTCCTTCATCCGTCTGCGAATTATTTGCTTGCATCTGCTAATACTTTGCGTAAATCTTTAACCGCTTTCGTGGATAATTTAATGTCTTCCTCCAGTAGCTGCCGCAATTCATCGTCTTCCACAAGACCGCTGAATACTTTGCTTTTAGCGATACAGCTTGTTTTGAAGATTAATACTTCATGGACTTCCAATTTTTCGTGCATTGCCAATTCTTTTGCCATCCCAAATCCCTCCAATAAAATAAATGATGATTTTTAACATTAGTTAAGGTTTACCCCGAGCGATGCTTTTCAATCCTGAATCTGATGATTCATTCGAACGAAAGCGGATGCGGGAAATTAAAGAATTTTCAAATTTTCAATGGCCGGCATTAGACTTCTCGGGAAAAAGTATGTTTTATTGAAAGAGACATTGATGAAAAAGGGGATGCATTCATGAAAATTACTGAAACGGCTTTTCCGATAACAGAAGTGCGCGGACAATTTCCAGCGCTGAACAGAACTTATAAAGATCGGCAGGTGGCATACTTTGATGGCCCAGGCGGATCGCAAGTAGTAAAAAAAGCGATTCAGGCAATTGCGGGATACATGGAAAAAGGGGGAGCCAATCTTCACGGGACATTTCCTTCCAGCTGGGAAACAGAAGAGGTGATTTCAGAAGCAAGAAGTGCCGTAGCCGATTTTTTAAATGTACAAGCAAATGAAGTGGCGTTTGGCGCCAATATGACGACATTGACGTTTGCGATTGCAGCTGCACTTGGCAAACAGTTCAATGCTGGCGATGAGATTGTCGTAACCGAAATGGACCACCGCGCAAATGTCGATCCTTGGCTCATGATGGCGGAAGACCACGGGCTCAAAGTAAAGTGGATTCCTGTCGACACGAAAACGATGGAACTTGATGTAAGCAAGTTAACGGAAATCATCAACGAAAAGACGAAACTCGTAGCGGTTGGCCTTGCCTCTAATGCGATTGGCACCATTGTCGATATTGCACCGATTGTGGAACGGACAAAAGAAGTAGGCGCACTGTTTGCAGCGGATGCGGTTCATGCAGCTCCGCATATCGTCATCGACCGTGACCGCTACGGCATCGATATCCTTTTGTGCTCAGCCTATAAATTTTTTGGACCGCATATCGGCATCGCTGCCATTAAAGAATCCGTTTTTGAAAGCCTTGAGCTGTATAAATTGACCACGTCCCCAAGCTATTATCCGGATAAATTGGAGACTGGTACGCAAAACCATGAAGGGATTGCTGGAATCAAGCCTGCTATCGAATTTTTTGAGCAGTTTGGTGAAGGGGAATCTAGACGGGAACGGCTCGTTTCAGGAATGGAAAAACTTGAGCACTACGAAAATTACCTTGCGGGACGATTGCGCCAAGGGCTGGCAAAAATAGAAAAAGTCCGCCTATGGCAAGCGGCGGAAGATGTACCGAAAACTCCGACAATCGCTTTCCAGGTGGAGGGCATTGAACCGTTGGAAGTCTGTAGATTATTAGCCGAGCAATACAGCATCTTTACAGCATCCGGACATTTTTATGCCTCAACACTAGGCGACCGATTGGATGTCAACGGAAGCGGCGGCTGGATTCGTGCTGGCCTTGCTCCATACAATACAGAAGAGGAAGTGGACAGGCTGATTGAGGCGGTTGCTTCCCTCTAAGGAATTTGCTAAAAAAAGGGAAATGTGTTATGGTTAGCATCACTTCAATTTATGGATTCTGTCAGACTTTATTTAGTCAATTTCCATCAGGAAATGGGGAATTCTTAATGACGTACGATGCGATTCAAGAATTATTGAAAACGGTCAGCTATTATAATACGGTCAATATCACCCAAACTTTTTCAAAAGCGGGAGAGCCTTATGTGACTGTGAAAGCCGGCAAAGATAAGGATCTTCTCGTGCTCACTTATGTGGAAAGCGGAGAAATTATCCAATACCAGGATATCGCCTATGCGGCGAAAGCCATCAAAGAAATGATCACTACCGATACTGCCTTTTAAGCTTCCCGAATGGGGAGCTTTTTCTTTTTGGGACAGATGATGGTACAATACAGAAACAAGCCTATCAACAGACCAGTAGGCATACTTTCATTTTCCGTAGAGGGGAATGATCAAAGGAGAATGAATTTTTTGAGTCAAGATAAAAATACGAAGAACTTGCCGCCAAATTACGATGAATTGAAGAAAGCTGCGAACCGGACAGCCAATTGGAAAGAACGCTTAGCTGCGGTTGAAGAACTGGGCAAATGGAAAAACAGCCAGACGATTGATATTCTAACTCACCGGATGAACCATGATCCGGTTTATAAAGTGCAGCAGGCTGCATATAACCAGCTTGTGGATTTGGGCGAAGATGTAGAAATGCCAGAGCAGAAGCAAGGCGACTTGATCAAAGACGCCAGCAAAGTTTTGGTTCGCATCAAGAAAAGTTTGCCGAAAGACCATAGCTATGAAGATTTTAAAGTGAAGCTGCAAAAAATGCGTGTCGATATCTATGATACGTATAAAGGTGAAAAAGGCGAAGCGTTTGACCAATGGCTGGAAGACCAATGGAAAGCAATGCCGACTAAAAGATAGTACCAAAAGCGAGGCCTGCAGATGATTGCAGGCCTCGCTTTTTTAGAATGCATCAGGCAATTGCAATTGCCCCGTCCCTATATTTACAGCATTGCCGCCAATTTTAATGGAAGAAATGGCTCCCTTGGTTTTGCCGACTGTGATCTCGATAAAGCTTGGCCGATCCATTTCGAAGCCTTGTTCACTGCGTATATGGTAGAACTGGTTTTTAGACGGCGCGACCACACCATTTTCAACAAGATAAGCGCCAAGCGGTCCGGAAGCGGCGCCTGTCGCCGGATCTTCCGGAATTCCCATAGCGGGTGCAAACATTCGGCTATGGACGGTGGAAGATTTTTGTACGGTTTCAGTAGTGAAAACAAAAATGTTTTGAGTAGAGGAATTGTTGCTGAAATGTTTTTCCCAGATATCGATCCGAAACTTGATTTGCTTCATCGCAGACAACGAGCGGACCGGGACGTATAGAAACGGGACACCCGATGAAACGGATTGAAGCGGCAAGTTTTTATCAAAATCCCGAACAGATAGAGACAGTAAATCGGCCACAAGGCCAGGCTTTTCATAAATGCTGCCAAAAGCCGGCAAAGGCTGGGTCATTTCGACTTTCTCGATTTGTCCGTTTTTTTCATACACGCTGACAGGAATTTCGCCGACAGGCTCTTCGAACATCCAATCATTTTTGCCGGCCGCTAAAGGAATTTTGTTTGCAGCGGCCAGGACATAGGCAGCGCCGATTGTCGGATGCCCGGCCATCGGCAATTCCACTTTTGGCGTGAAAATGCGCAAGCTTTTTTGGTTATTGGAATCGGCAGGGGGTTGAATGAAGACGGTTTCCGAAAGATTGAGTTCACGCGCAATTTTTTGCATCGTAGCTGAAGGCAGGGGCGATTCGTCGTGAAAAACGGCGAGCTGGTTGCCTCCAAAAGCTGTAGAAGTAAATACATCGACTAAGGAATAATTTAAAGTGGCCATAGCTACCCTCCATTTTTTATCTTTTGTCATTCGATTGATGTATCCAGTATATATAATTTATCCGCAAATTGTTATTTAATTGTTCGAGTTTTCTGGAAATAAAGGGATTTAGAGGGAACGGGGCGAATTAGGCTGAAAAGAAGGTCTCGCTGTGATAAAAACGTTCGGAGGAGGCGCGTATGAAATATCGGAATCTCGGGAAAACTGGTTTGCGTGTATCCAATATAAGCCTGGGTACGATGGCTTTTGGAAGATGGATTGATGAACAGGCTTCTGCAGAAATTTTGGCGCAGTCTTTTGATGCAGGGATCAATCTGATCGATACGGCTAATTTTTATGGAAAAGGACAAGACGAATCTTTTAAATACGGGACGGGGGAAGCGGAAGAAATCATCGGCAAGCATTTAAAAGGCAAGCGGGACAAAGTGGTGCTGGCAACGAAAGTCGGGCTTCCGATGGGGCATTATGTCAATGATGCGGGGTTATCGAAATTCCATATGATGCGGGAAGTGGAAAATTCATTGAAGCGGCTTCAAACGGATTACATCGATTTGTATCAAGTGCACCGCTTTGATAAACGCACTCCTTTGGGAGAAACGTTGTCGGCCTTGACGGATTTGGTGAGGCAAGGGAAAGTCCGGTATATCGGCTGTTCAAATTTTGCGGCGTGGCAGATGGCAAAAGCGGAAGGCATTAGCGCGCTGAACCATTTAGAGCGTTTTGTCAGTTCGCAATCACAGTACAATCTTTTGTCCCGGGAACTTGAAAATGAAATTATCCCTTTCTGTGAATCTGAAAAGATGGGGTTGCTTGTCTATAGCCCAATGGCGCGCGGAATGTTGTCCGGCAAATATAAATCGAAAGATGATTTGCCGGAAGGCAGCCGGGCAGCCAAGGGAGAGGAATTGATCCAGCCTTATTTTACAGAAGAGAATTTTAACCGGATCGAGCGCTTCAAGGAAATTGCGAAAGAGCAGGACGTGAGTTTATCCCAGCTCTCGCTCGCTTGGCTATTAAATCAGCCGGCTGTCACTTCGGCCATTTTGGGCGCAAGCAAAACGGAACACGTATTAGAAGCTGCCCGCATCAGCGATTGGAAATGGGCAGAAGAGTTAAAAGAGCAAATGTCGCTTGTCCCGTGACGACTCCTGAGCATTGGAGGCCAAACTGATGAAGCAAAAATGGTGGAAAGAAGCAGTCGTCTATCAGGTTTATACAAGAAGCTTCAAAGATTCAAATGGAGACGGCATCGGGGATTTGAACGGCCTGAGAGAAAAGCTGGATTATTTGCAGGATCTTGGAATTGACGTCATCTGGCTTTGTCCGATGTATAAATCGCCGAATATCGACAATGGCTATGATATCAGTGATTATCAGAAAATCATGGAAGAAATGGGTACGATGCAAGACTTTGACCGGTTGCTTGAAGATATGCACAGCCGTGGGATGAAGATGGTGCTGGATTTGGTCCTTAACCATACAAGCGACGAGCACCCCTGGTTCATTGAGTCGCGTTCTTCGAGAGACAATCCCAAGCGGAACTGGTATGTCTGGCGGGATGAACCAACCAACTGGGAAAGCATCTTCAGCGGTCCGGCCTGGACATTTGACGAAAAGACCCGCCAATACTATCTTCATCTCTATGCAGAAAAACAGCCGGATCTGGAATGGGAGAACCCCGAAGTCCGGAAAGAACTGTACCGGATGGTTAATTGGTGGCTCCAAAAAGGGATTGACGGTTTTCGCTTAGATGCCATCAGCCACATTAAGAAAGACTATACCGATATGCCGAACCCAACGAATGCTCCGTATGTTCCGGCTTGGGAGAAGATGACGGACGTTGAAGGCATCCAAGATTTGCTGGCCGAATTATACGATGAAACCTTTTCGAACTACGACATTATGACGGTCGGTGAAGCCAACGGTGTGACCGTCGAAGAAATCGATGAATGGATCAGCGAAGAAAACGGAAAAATGGATATGGTCTTTCAATTTGAAACGTGGTATTTAAGGAAGCCGAATGAAGATTGCGGCGTAAATTTAGCAGCGCTCAAACAGATTTTAACGAATTGGCAAAAAGAAGCGGAAGGAATCGGATGGAACGCCTTATATGTGGAAAATCACGATCGGTCGCGCATCGTTTCAACTTGGGGAGACGATCAGAATTATTGGCGGGAGAGTGCCACTTCCATTGCCTGCATGTATTTCCTGATGCAAGGCACCCCTTTTATTTACCAGGGACAGGAACTGGGCATGACCAATGCGCCATTTGAAGGAATTGATCTTTATGACGATATCAAAACCTTGAATTTTTATCGCTACAAACGGGCAGAAGGCATGCCGCTTGAAGAAATTATGAAAACCATTCAAATGAGCAGCCGGGACCATGCCCGTACGCCGATGCAATGGAACAGTGGGCGCTACAGCGGATTTTCAGAAACGGAGCCATGGATTCAAGTTAATCCGAATTACGTCTGGCTGAATGCAGAAGCGCAGCAGCAAGACCCGCTTTCAGTATTCCATTTTTATAAAAAGATGATTTCACTTAGAAAAGGTTCCACCGTTTTGATTTATGGAATCTATAACCTCTATGAAACGGGAAATCCGTGCATCTACGCATATACACGTGAAAACGAAGAGGAAAAGCTATTGATCTTAGCCAACATGAAAGGCGAGTTCTGCCGATGGAAAGTACCGGAAGGAGCGGAGCTGCTTCTTGGGAATTACAGCGCAGAAGACCGTGAAAAAGTCCATCCCTTTGAAGCGAGAGTTTATCGATTGGCAAAATTAAACCATGCATGATGCATGGTTTTTTTGCTGCAAATGATTATTTCAATAAAAGGAATATGTAAAGGTATAAATTACCATTGGTTCGATATACCTGCGACTAATTACCTTTAAACCTAGTTTTATCCAAATACACCTGATTTTTTTCCCAATTACGCATTCCTAAATCTTCTGTTAACTTTAAGTTGTTGCTGGCAATTAGCCCAAGCGGGACGCCGCATAAGCTTACATGCCCGGCAAATAGAATGGTAAAGGGGATTGGACGATGAAGAAATCAGGTAAATTATTGACGAGTATCATGTTATCAGCGACATTGCTTGTGCCGGCAATGGGCGTAAGTGCGAACGGAGATTCCGTGGATCAAAAAGGCAATGAAACATTCCGTGTCTTGATTGATTCGCAAAATCAGAAAGAACTTCAAAATGCAAAGTCGAAATATGGTGTCCAATGGGATTTTGCAGGTGAAGGGTTCACTGTTGACATGAATGAAAAACAATACGAAGCACTGCAAAAGAACAAAAATATAAAAGTCGAAAAGGTGCCGGAATTTACGATTGAGAAAAGTTCGTCAAAGCCAGAAGCAGTGTATCAAGCAATGGCTGCTTCACAATCAACGCCTTGGGGCATCAAAGCGATTTATAATGACAGTTCTCTGACCCGCACTTCAGGCGGTTCGGGCATTAATGTAGCAGTCTTGGATACGGGAGTCAATGTCAGCCATCCGGATTTGAAAAATAACATTGAACAGTGCAAAGACTTTACAACAAGCACAAGCTTTGTAAATGGTTCGTGTACGGACCGCCAAGGGCATGGCACGCACGTAGCCGGCTCTGCGCTTGCTGACGGCGGTACGGGCTCTGGTGTTTACGGCGTTGCACCGGATGCGGATCTTTGGGCGTATAAAGTATTAGGCGATAACGGTTCCGGCTCAGCGGATGATATCGCAGCAGCCATCCGCCACGCAGCTGACCAGGCAACTTCATTGAAAACGAAAGTGGTCATCAACATGTCTCTTGGTTCTTCAGGAGAAAGCAGCCTAATTACCAATGCAGTCAACTACGCTTACAGCAAAGGTGTATTGATTATCGCAGCAGCTGGCAACGAAGGCCCGTACCAAGGATCAATTGGTTACCCAGGCGCCTTGCCGAATGCAGTAGCGGTAGCGGCATTGGAAAACGTCATCCAAAATGGCACGTACCGTGTAGCGGATTTCTCTTCTAGAGGGTACAGCTCGACAGACGGCGATTACGTCATTCAAAAAGGCGACGTGGAAGTATCCGCACCAGGAGCTTCGATTTATTCGACTTGGTATAACGGCGGCTACTCAACGATTTCTGGAACATCGATGGCTTCACCGCATGTAGCAGGATTGGCTGCAAAAATCTGGGCGGCAAATCCTTCTGCCAGCAATGCTACAATCCGTAAAGATCTTCAGAATCGCGCAAGAAATTATGATATCCTTTCAGGTTCAGGAGCAGGCGTCGGCGATGACTATGCTTCAGGCTTCGGATTTGCTCGTGTACGTTAATCGGTTGGGATAATGAAAAGGGGGTTCCAGTTTATACTGGAGTCCCCTTTTGTGTTACTATTTTATTATTCTGACAAAAAAGGGTGGAATTATGAACATTGGATCTGTCATCAAATATTACCGTACAAAATACCAGCTTACGCAAGCCCAATTGGCAGATGGCATTTGCTCGATTTCCCATTTAAGCAAAATAGAATCGAATACATACGTCCCGCATGAGTCAACGATTGAAGCGCTCCTCGCTAAGATGGGCGTCCAGTGGGAAAAGGAAATGCATCGGCATAAGCGGCTGACGCGCCAAATGGGGGAATTCATCGATTGTTCCTTGTTTTACGATTTGGATCACATGCGCAAACAATACGAGCAATTGGAAGAAGAAAATGATTATCTTCAATCTTCTGATCTCGTAAATCAATACGAACTGTACAAATTTCGCTTTTATATTTACGAGAATGACCAGGAACGCGCTGAACGGCAGAAAGATCTGATTGAACGCATAAAAGGATCGTTTACTGCGCCGGAAAAATGGCTGCACCAATTCTTTCTTTCCATTTACTACACCATGCTCAATAAGACAGAAAAGGCGTTGGGGTTTCTCGATCAGCTGGACCAGGGGATTCAAAGTATCCCTCAAAAGTTCGAGGGGGAGTATTATTACCAAAAAGCCCGTCTGCTGATTTTGCTCGACCGATTTGAATTGTCGGCCTATTACGCAGAAATGGCTGTCCAGTATTTTCAACTGCACCATAATTACATTCGGCTGCTGCATGCCCAGCTCCTATTGGCAATCAATTATACGCGGAGGAATTTGCTGGTCCAGGCAGGCGGTCTATACGAAGTATTAAAACGCAATGCCCATTTGACAGGACAAAAAGACCTCTACAATCAAACGATTTATAATTTGGCTGAACTGTTCAAGCAAAAGAAGGAGTTTGATGAAGCAATCGAATTGCTGGAAGAACTCAAAGTGCGTGTCTCAAAAGATTCCTATATCTATAAAGCGGTCTTGATCAGCCTGCTCGAAACGACCATTGAAATGCAGCGGGAAGACCGCCAATTATTAGAAGAGCTTCGGCTTTTAACAGAAGAAACCGACGATGAATATTTCCGTATTTATCAAAACTATTTCGAGAAACGAATGTTTTCCCAACCAGACCTAATTACCTATTGTGAAGAAATAATGTTCCCATTTTTCAGAAAAAATGGTTATATTAAAGAAGGTAAAAAAGTAGCAATTGAATTAAAGAATTTCTATGAGCGAAAGAAAGAATGGGAGAAGGCCAATTTCTACCGCTCATATGAACAACGAAAGGCTGGTGAACCTTGATGAAGTCTTCAAAGAAATTCTGGACGGCTATCGCAGTAGCCGGATTGATTAGCGTGTTGGCAGTAGCGCCTGTTTTCGGCGAAACGCTGCCGGTGAACGTGAACCTCGACGCAGAGATCAGCCCGTTGTCCGCACCGCATATCTTGCCTCCTTTATAAACTGAAAAATAAGGCTTCCGCTTATTCTGGCGGAAGCCTTATTTGTTTATAAAGATAAAAATGGCTAATTACCTATTTTAATGGATAAAAACAGAATGAGTACAAAATTTAAGGTATAATTATCAAGAATGTTAAGTGACATGTAGGAGATGGAAAAATTTAATGGCATCATTTAGCCCGTTTTTGATCATATTATCCGTGCTTATAGCAATTTTTTCTTCTTATATTTCTCTCGTTTTAATTGGGAAATTGGCAGATGCAGCTGTAGAAAAACGTCAAATCTTTGTTTCAGCTGCCAGTGTATTTATGGGCCTTGGCATCTTTACCATGCATCTAATTGGAATGTCTGCTTTCCACACCTATGGGCAAGCGGATATCTCCTACCACGCGCTTTTGTTATTGGCGTCTTTAGCCATTTCCATTTTGGCATCATCCATCGCTTTTCAAGTGCTGTATAACGGAAAAGCGACCAAAGTTAATCTGATTTTCAGCAGCGCGATGCTGGGCCTCGGCATTATTTCTGGGCATTACATTGCAATGGCTTCCGTTCAGGGAGATGAAACCAGCCGGTTGAATTGGGGGTTCTTCATCTTATCGATTGCCGTTGCCCTTCTATTTTCAACAGGGGCAATTCAAATTTTCATGAATTTCAAGCGGCTGAACAAATTGCTAAGCCGGAAAGCGATAAGTGCGGTTTTATTGGGCATGGCAATTTCCTTGATGCATTATACGGCGATGAACGCAAATATCGTGGATCTGAATTTTTCTGCGGCGGGTCCCTTCTGGATTTCAGAAATGTATATTTTGAACTTGATCTTTGCCCTGTCAGCAGCGGTTATCGTGCTGGCAATGTTATTTGCCTATGCCGATTACCGGACCATCGCCGTCGAAAGCCGGCTGATTGAGGAAATGAAGGAAAGTGAAAACCGGTTTCGGAAACTGGTGGAGTTGTCGCCGGAGCCGATTGTTGTTCATAGCGGCGGGAAATTGATTTTTGTAAATGAAGCTTGTTTGAAAATGGTCGGCGTTGAAGACAAGAAACTTGTTTTGGGCAAGTCGATTCTCGATTTTGTGCCGCCGTCTTTTCAGCCGATTGTCAAAAAGCGGATTCACCATATGATGCAAGGCGGCAATGCGGCTCCGATCGAACAGCAATTCATCAAGCCGGATGGCACGTTAATTGATGTCGAAGTGACAGGAGTCCAAATGAAGTTTGAGGGCAAACCGGCTATTCAGCTGATTCTTCGCGATATCACGCTGGAAAAGAAAATCCGGATAGAGCTTGAAACGAGCGAGCAGCGGTATCAGTCGTTGTTCGCTTATAATCCGGACGGCGTGTTTTCGATGGATCACGAAGGCCGGCTGTTGAATGTTAATGAGGCCATCCTGGATCTTATTGGGTACACAAAAGAAGAGCTGATCGGCACTTCTTTCCAACCGCTCGTAGCTCCGCCGTATTTAACGGACGCAATTGAGCATTTTAATCAAGCCTTATTAGGATTTACACAGAACTATGAATTGCAATGCATCCGAAAAGACGGGGAATGGATCGACCTCCACATCACCAATCTGCCAATCAAAACGGATGGCGAAATCAATGGGGTATACGGTATTGCCAAAAACATCAAAAAAGAAAAAGAAGCTTTGCAGTTGATGGAAGAGAACGAAGAGAAATACCGTTCATTATTCGAAAACAATTTAGATGCGGTTTTTGAAATTGCGCTGGACGGATCGTTTAAAAACGTTAATAAACGCGGCGAAGAGTTAACGGGTTATACCGAAAACGAGCTTAGAAAAATTCCCTTCACCGAATTGATCGCCGAAAATATTTCACGTGTAATCGATGTGTTCGAATTAGCGAAGCAAGGCAATCCGCTGCAAGCTGAACAGAAGCTTCTGGACAAGGGACACAATGAATTCCTCACGGATTTAAATGTGGTGCCAATCCGCAAACAAGGAGAAGTGAATGGGGTATTCGCAATTACCCGGGATGTTTCGGAAAAAAAGCAACTGGAAAAAAGAATGAACGAATTGGCCTTTACCGATCAATTGACCGGCCTGCCGAATCGCCATTGGTTCTATGAAAATCTGGCCAAGACTGCTGAGAAAGCAAAACGATATGACCGGACGCTTGCCGTGATGCTGATTGATTTCGATGATTTTAAAGGAGTGAATGACCTTTTAGGGCATCAAGGGGGCGACCTTTTCCTAAAAAAAGTATCCGAGCGCATCAAATCTTGTCTGCGTCCGTCTGACCGGTTGTCTCGGCATGGCGGCGATGAATTCATTGTGGCGTTCGAAAATGTGACTGAGGCTTATATGGACCGCCTGGCTCAGAAAATTTTTGAAGCCATGAAACAGCCTGTTGAATTATTTGAACATGAAATGATTGTTACGATCAGTATCGGCATCAGCATCCAAAGGGACCGGATGAGCAATGAAGAAACCTTGATCAGGGAAGCGGATTTTGCTTTATATTCAGCGAAAGAAAAGGGCAAAAATAATTATCAGTTTTTCACCCAGGACTTAAACCAGAAAGTTGTCCGCAAATACCAAGTGGAAAGCGCATTGCGAAAAGCTATCGCGAAAGATGAATTCAAACTCCATTACCAGCCGCAAGTAGATCTGCAAACGGAAAAATTAGTCGGACTCGAAGCGCTGCTGCGTTGGAATCCATCATTCGGTCCGGTTTCTCCCGTTGAATTCATTCCGATAGCGGAAGAGACAGGATTGATCTTGCCGATAGGCGAATGGGTACTGGAAGAAGCTTGCCGCCAAATCCAGGAATGGAAAGAATGCGGCAAACTGGCAGTCCGGGTATCGGTAAACGTTTCGGCCCGGCAATTCCGGGATTCTCAATTTAATCGGAAAGTCGAAGCGCTTTTGAAAAAATACCGAATTGACGCCTCCCAACTGGAAATTGAAATTACGGAAAGCGTCATGATGAATATTGAAGAATCGTCCAAAGTGATCCGGCAGTTGAGGGAACTCGGCTTGAAAATCGCCATTGATGATTTCGGAGCCGGCTATTCATCGTTGACAGTCATCAAAAACATCGAAATCGATACATTGAAGATTGATAAATCGCTGATTGATGACATGCTTAACAATTCACGGAATCTCTCCATCTTGAAAGCCATTATTTCAGTAGGTAAAGGGCTGGATACATTAGTAGTGGTAGAGGGAATCGAAAAGGAAGAACAAGTGGAACTGCTCAAAGGCTTCGGCGTAATTGGCCAAGGCTATTTTTACAGTCGTCCGATGCCGCCAGCGAAACTGGAAAACGACTGGATAGAAGCGAGCCGCTAAAAAATGAACAAGAAAGCTCCAGCAGATGCTGGAGCTTTTTATATAGAAGAAAAAGTTTGAATATTCTATGACAAAATATTCATTTGAGTGAATAAAAATTTTTAATTCATTGAATTGTTTAAAAATTGCTCTATAATGAGTAAAAAGAAAGGATAGATGTCTAATGAAAAAGGATTTGCGCATCAAGAGTAAAGTATTCAGCGAAGGGGCCATGAAAGCGCCGAACCGGGCTATGCTCCGTTCCGTTGGAGTGACCGATGAAGATTTTCAAAAACCGATGATTGGGATAGCCAGTACATGGAGTGAAGTGACTCCGTGCAATATACATATTCATGATTTAGCAGTAAGCGCGAAAAAAGGAGCGAGAGAAGCAGGCGGTGTTCCGTTTATCTTCAACACCATTACCGTTTCAGATGGGATTTCCATGGGAACGGACGGCATGCGCTATTCCTTGCCCAGCCGCGATGTGATCGCCGATTCGATTGAAACGGTTGTCGGGGCGGAAAATTTGGATGGCTTAGTAGCCATCGGGGGCTGCGATAAAAACATCCCCGGCTGTTTGATCGCGATTGCCAACTCGGAAGTGCCGGCTGTTTTTGTCTACGGCGGCACCATTGCACCGGGCAAGCATAACGGCGGCGACATTGATATCGTCTCTGTTTTTGAAGGTGTCGGCCAGCATAATAATGGGGACATTTCGGATGATACTTTGCGTGGAATTGAATGTGCAGCATGCCCTGGAGCCGGTTCATGCGGTGGGATGTATACGGCGAACACCATGGCTTCGGCCGCAGAAGCCATGGGGATGAGTTTGCCGGGAAGTTCTTCAAACCCGGCGGAAAACAATTTGAAAGCAGCGGACTGCGAAGCAGCAGGAAGAGCCGTATACAACTTGCTGGAACTGGGCATTTATCCGAAAGACATTATGACTAAAGAAGCGTTTGAAAATGCGATTACGGTCGTGATGGCGCTTGGCGGATCCACAAATGCGATTCTCCATTTATTGGCGATTGCCCATGCAATCGAAGTGGATTTGACTATTGACGACTTCAACCGTTTGCAAAAACAGGTGCCGCATATTGCAGACCTGAAACCAAGCGGACGATTTGTCATGGAAGATTTACATAGAGTGGGCGGGGTTCAAGCTGTAATGAAATTATTGCTTGAAAAGGGCTACTTGCACGGAGATTGCATGACGGTTACCGGCAAGACATTGGCCCAAAACTTGGCTGAAGCTCCTGGACTAGCTGAAGGGCAGGAAGTCATCGTGCCGTTTGAAAAGCCGAAACGTGCTGATGGCCCGCTCGTCGTATTAAAAGGAAATCTTTCGCCAAGAGGCGCGGTTGCGAAACTATCGGGTGTCAAAGTGAAAGTCCATACTGGCCCAGCCCGGGTATTTGATACAGAGAAAGAAGCGACGGCTGCCGTGATGGCGAACGAGATCAACGATGGCGACGTTCTGGTCATCCGCTACGTTGGGCCAAAAGGCGGTCCGGGAATGCCGGAGATGCTATCGATATCTGCGATTCTTGTCGGAAAAGGCATGGGCGAATCGGTTGCTTTATTGACGGATGGACGCTTTTCTGGAGGAACGCACGGCTTGGTGGTCGGGCATATTGCACCGGAAGCCCAAGTGGGTGGCCCGATTGCGTTGTTGAAAGAAGGCGATACCGTAACAATCGATTCCATCAAGCAGGAAATTACGATGGCTGTATCGGATGAAGAACTGGAAGCCCGCCGCAAAGCATGGACAGCGCCGCCTCTTTATAGAAAAGGGGTTCTTGGAAAATACGCGCATAACGTCTCTTGTTCTTCAAGAGGAGCTGTGACGGACTACTTAAATCGCCAGGAAGATGCATATGTACTGGAGTCGGCCGGAAAAACGAATTAAATGAAGCATTGGAAAAGGGATGCCCCCGTTTGGGGGCATCCCTTTGATTTTTTAAGGTAACATTAACTAATAGTTGATTTCAATTTTTCAACCCGTTCTAACGGGGAATCATTTCCATTGAAAGGTTTAACTTTCTGTGCCGCGGTCATTGTTCCACTGGTGGCTTTCTAACTTAAGCAACGTAAACCCTACCTTCTTTTACGTCCTTGCGATCCTTAAATCGCGCCAGTGTGAATAAGTATGTTCAAAAACATTCCTGTAGAATGCCAGATTATCAATATTTTTCAGTTACCTCGTTGTTAACTGACTAAGTATCTCATGTTTTTAAGTCTATGTCAATTAAATCGATTATTTACGTTTTCTTTATTTGAAATGGGTCGATTAGGGTATAATTATAGAAATTAACTTGAAATTAACGACTTGTGGAAGAAGGAGATTCGAATGGAAAGAAAATATTCAGATGACAGTTTAACGCTACATACCGATTTGTACCAAATTAATATGTCCGAATCCTATTGGGCGGATGGCATGCATGAACGAAAAGCGGTATTTGAATTATTTTTCCGGAAACTGCCTTTCGGCAATGGCTATGCCATTTTTGCCGGGCTGGAGCGCATTCTTGATTACTTGAAAGAATTCCGTTTTACAGACAGCGACTTGGCTTATTTAAAAGAAGAAGTCGGCTACGGAGACGATTTTCTGGCTTATTTGAAAACGGTCCGTTTTACAGGAGACATTTACTCTGTCGTAGAAGGGGAATTGGTTTTCCAGAATGAGCCGCTTCTACGCATCGAAGCGCCTTTAGTTGAAGCTCAATTGATCGAAACGGCGCTCCTGAACATCGTCAATTACCAAACTTTGATCGCGACAAAAGCGAGCCGTATCAAACAGATTGTCAAAGGCGAACGGGTGATGGAATTTGGGACGCGGCGCGCACAGGAAATGGATGCGGCTGTTTGGGGAACGCGCGCTGCCTATATCGGCGGCCTTGAAGCGACCAGCAATGTCCGTGCAGGGAAAATGTTCGGCATTCCGGTGGCAGGCACGCATGCCCATTCACTTGTCCAAGCCTATAAAGATGAATACGAAGCTTTCCATTCGTATGCGAAGCGCCATAAAGACTGTGTGTTCCTGGTGGATACATATGATACGTTGAAATCCGGCCTTCCTACTGCAATCCGCGTCGCGAAGGAGTTGGGCGATAAGATTAATTTCCAAGGAATCCGCCTAGACAGCGGAGATATTGCGTTTTTATCAAAAGAAGCCCGGAAGATGCTGGATGAAGCAGGCTTCACGGATGCTCAAATTGTCGTCTCCAATGATCTTGATGAATATACCATCCTCAACTTAAAAGCCCAAGGCGCGCGGGTAGATGCATGGGGAATTGGAACAAAGCTGATTACGGCATATGACCAGCCGGCTCTTGGAGCTGTCTACAAATTGGTGGCAATCGAAAACGACCATGGCGAAATGGAAGATACGATTAAAATTTCCGGAAACGCTGAAAAAGTGACAACACCTGGACTTAAAAACGTTTATCGCATCATTGATAGGGAAAATGGTAAATCTGAAGGGGATTACATCACCATGCAAGATGAAAATCCGGCTGCTGAAGACCATTTGAAGATGTTCCATCCGGTCCATACGTACGTGTCCAAGTTTGTCAGCAATTTTGACGCCGTCAATATCCATCAGCAAGTCATCAAAAACGGGGAACTGATTTACGAAAACCCTCCATTGGAAGAAATCCAGGCGTATGCAAACAGCAATATGGATTTGTTATGGGACGAATACAAGCGTTCATTGAATCCGGAAGAATATCCGGTCGATCTCAGCCAGAAATGTTGGGACAATAAAATACGAAATATCCAGGAAGTGAAAGACTCCATTCAGCAAATGACCAGCAAATAAGGGGGAATTCAAATGTCGACATTACAGCAAACGATTATTGAAGAACTTAAAGTTCAGCCAACCATTGATCCTAAAGAGGAGATCAGCCGGACTGTATCCTTTCTGAAAGAATACTTAGTGAAGCACCCGTTTTTGAAGGGATATGTGCTCGGCATTTCAGGCGGACAAGATTCCACTTTGGCTGGCAAGCTTGCCCAAATGGCAGTGGATGAGTTGAACGCTGAAAGCGGAGAAGGCAAATACGGGTTTTATGCGGTGCGCCTGCCGTACGGCGAGCAGTTTGATGAACATGATGCCCAGGACGCCATCAATTTCATCAAGCCGACGAAAGTATACACTGTCAATATTAAAGGGGCAGTAGATGCCAGCAAAAAAGCGTTGGATGAAGCAGGCATTACCCTTACGGATTTCGCAAAAGGCAATGAAAAAGCCCGCGAGCGCATGAAAGTGCAGTTTTCGCTTGCGGCTATGCAAAATGCGGTGGTTCTCGGAACGGACCATGCGGCTGAAGCCATCACCGGATTTTACACGAAATTCGGCGACGGGGCAGCGGATGTCACGCCATTGTTCCGATTAAACAAGCGCCAAGGCCGGGCGTTGTTGAAAGAGCTGGATGCGCCTGAGCATTTATACACGAAAATTCCGACGGCCGATTTGGAAGAAGACAAACCGGCTATTCCGGATGAAGTGGCTTTAGGGCTGACATATGAAATGATTGATGATTATCTGGAAGGGAAAAAAATCCCGGAAGATGCCCGCGAAAAATTGGAAGGCTATTATCTGCGTACGCAGCATAAGCGCCATTTGCCGATTACGGTATTCGATGATTTCTGGAAATGAACCAAAATGGACAGAGCTTTTTAAAGGCTCTGTTTTTAATTGTGGAAAAAGACCTGTATGAAAGGAAGAGGAGTTGAGAAATTCCTATAAATTCGTTATGCTTATGATAAGTTTTAGACAATTTTAAATTTTATTTATTATTCATTGGGGGCAGTGAGCATGGATGCTAAAGATCGGTTAAATGCAGTAATTGATAATATAGAAAAAGTAATAATCGGGAAACGAAATATTGCCGAACTCAGTATCGTCGCCATGCTTTCACATGGGCATGTGCTTTTGGAGGACGTTCCCGGGGTCGGGAAAACCATGTTGGTAAGGGCCCTTGCTAAATCAGTCGGCGCCGATTTTAAGCGCATTCAATTTACACCGGACCTTTTGCCTTCAGACGTCATCGGTGTTTCCATCTACAATCCGAAAGATATGGAATTCCATTTCCGCCCTGGACCGATCATGGGCAATATTGTTTTAGCGGATGAAATCAACCGAACTTCCCCGAAGACACAATCCTCTTTGCTAGAAGCGATGGAAGAAGCTTCTGTCACAATTGATGGTGTCACGATGACGATTCCCAAACCCTTTTTTGTTATGGCAACTCAAAATCCCATTGAATATGAGGGGACGTATCCGCTCCCGGAAGCGCAGCTCGACCGTTTCTTGTTGAAAGTGAAAATGGGCTATCCGAGTTCGAAAGAGGAAGTGGAAGTGTTGAGCCGCTCGCAGCTATCGGTGCCGATAGACGAACTGGAAGCCGTTATTTCATTGGATGAATTATTGCATCTCCAAGAAGAGGCGAAAAAGATCAAAGTGGAAGATTCGATTAAAAGCTACATCGTCGATTTGGCGCGCCAAACGCGAATTGACCCTTATGTCTATTTAGGGGTGAGCCCGCGGGGATCGATTGCGTTGATGAAAGCTTCCCAAGCTTATGCCATGTTGAAAGGGAGAAACTATGTAACGCCGGATGATGTGCAATATTTGGCGAAGTTTGTTTTTGGCCATCGCATCATGCTCCGCTCAGAAGCGCGGTATGACGGCATTACGGCAGAAGAAATCACAGAGCGAATCCTGGCGAAAACGAGAGTGCCTGTACAAAGGCTTGTTGGCCAATGAAGCGCTTGCCCAATTTCGTGAATCTGTGGGGAAGGCTGCTTTTCATCATTCTGATCCTGATTTTCACTTTTTCATTTGCGATGTTCCAAGGCGGTTTTGTCAGCTGGTTTATTTTTTATATGACATTGCCGTTCTTACTATATTCTTTATTGATGACTTTTTATCCCATCCAGGACATCCAGCTTTCCCGGGAAATCCATACGGCTCAAATCAGAAAGGGCGGAAATTTTTCAGCAACGATCCATGTCCAACGGAAATTCCGTTTTCCTTTGCTGTATATGGTCATGTCTGAAAAGACCGATTCCCCGTTGCTGAAAAATCGGGCAGATGGAAGCTATCAGAAAATGCTGGTGCCAGGTTTCAGAAAAGCTTATTCCTGGTCTTATGAAATACCGGATATGCCGCGCGGTGAACATGTGCTAGAAGGCATTCAAGTAGAGATTGCCGACTTTTTTGGCTGGGTAAGGAAAACCCGGCTTTTGCCGTTGCAGCAGAAAGTACTGGTATATCCGAATACAGTGGATATTGCTTACCGGCCCATGGAGGCGAAATATGACCATGGCAGCATGGCGGCTCCTTTTACGCTGGTGAAGGATACAACGATGGCAACCGGCATCAGGGATTATCATCCCGGCGACCGGGTTTCCTGGATTCACTGGAAATCGTTTGCCCGGACGCAGACGATGAGGACGAAAGAATTTGAAGACCGCCAGTCGCAGGATCTGTTTTTGATGGATGACCGTGCGCCTTCGGATAAATTTGAAATCCAAATAGAACTGATAGCTTCGATCATCAAGTCCATTATTGGCGCCAATTCGAGTTTGGCTTATCTGTCGATTGGAGAAACGAAAAACTATTTTCCGGTTATCCAAACCGAGGAGCAGCTGCAGCGCGTGATGTATCACTTGGCGAAAGTCCAGCCGGATCTTGAAATTCCGGTGGAGCAAGCGGTGAACCGGGAGCTTCAGGAAATCCATGCATCCA
Source organism: Planococcus ruber (assembly GCF_022819085.1). GTDB lineage: Bacteria > Bacillota > Bacilli > Bacillales_A > Planococcaceae > Planococcus > Planococcus ruber. The sequence continues at coordinate 379,582 of NZ_JALHAG010000012.1, forward strand.
GTCTGCTCTATGTAACAAGCCATTTAACATTGGAAATGGTGAAGACGATTCAGCGCAATGTCAAACAACTAAATACCTGTATGTTTTTGGTTGTGGCTGCAAAAGGCGAGAAGTTCACATCCACAGATGAAATGACGTACCAATATGCAAGATCCAAAGGGTTCCTTATCAAACGGTTAAGCCCAGAAAACTTTACTTCCGTATTTACAGGAGGGAGCGGAAAATGAGCGCCATTCGTAAAAACACATGGTTTATGGCTTGTTTATATATTCTTGTCTTTTTCCTGCTGGCAGAATGGCTGACTCCGGTTATGACGTTGACATCAACCGGGCATAAAACGCTGTTTCTGGTCTTCATCGTTCTAGGGCTCTTGATGGCATTGTTCAAAGTGCCGTGGACGATATCCGGACCGGTTAAACTGCTCTATATCGTTTGGTTTATTGTCCACGTCTATACGGACGCGTTTTTCTTTTCAAAAGACGCGATTGCTTTTGTATGGTCAGACATGCAAATCAATTCTCAAGCCCTATTCTCGCAGAACTGGGCACAGACTACCGATATCTTCCGGACGGTCCTGTTCTTTGCGCTGCTGTGGATGGCGGTTTACTTGATCCATTATTGGGTCAGCTTCCGCTTAAGCATTTTCCTGTTTTATTTTTTTACGGTCCTGTTCATCGCGGTATTGGATACGTTCAGTCCGTATACAGGAAATACAGCCATTATCCGCATCATGGTCATCGGCTTGCTGCTTGCCGGTTTGCTGCATTTAGCGAGATGGACCGAACGGCATCATATTGAATTGAGTGGAGATAAGATTGCGGCTTCCGTCATTCCGTTATTTTTAGCGATAGCCGGAACAACGGCCGTCGCATTGTATTTGCCGAAAGCCGGACCGGTTTGGCCGGACCCGGTTCCATTTATCACCTCATTTTCAAGCCAAGCCGGCAGCGGGACAGGCGGCAATTCAGTGGGCCGGATCGGCTACGGAGTGGATGATTCGCAACTAGGCGGATCATTTATAGGCGACAGTTCGCCTGTATTTACTGCGGAAGTGGACGATGGACAATATTGGAAAGTCGAATCCAAAGATATCTATACGTCAAAAGGTTGGGAATTGACCCAAAATGTCGGAGATGTCGCAGTTTATGAAAATGGCGATTTTATCAAAACTGATTTCGTACCCGGGGAAGCGGGAGAAGAAGATACCGCAGTCATTACGATGGACCAAAATTTCCCATTCGTGTTGTATCCATACGGAACGGAATCGATCCAAATGGCCGATTCGCCGAATTACCAATACGATGCAGCCGACCAGCGGATTGAAACATTTCAGCAAGGAAATGTTTTTGAACCGCAATCTTATGAGATCAGCTATAGCGAACCTTCGTTCAGTTTAACGGCGCTTCGTGCCACCGCACCGGAGAATTTAGCGGAATTGCCGGCATCGCTTGACCGATTTCTGCAGTTGCCCGATGAATTGCCGCAGCGCGTCCGTGATTTAGCTATTGAAATCACTTCATCCGCAACGACGGTCTACGATAAAACGAGAGCGGTTGAACGGTATTTTTCCAATGGCAGCTTTGAATACAGCCAACTGGATATACCGGTTCCAGAAGAGGGCCAGGATTATGTAGACCAATTTCTTTTTGAAACCCAAAGAGGCTATTGCGATAACTTTTCGACTTCCATGGTGGTGCTTTTGCGCTCGTTGGATATTCCTGCAAGATGGGTGAAAGGATTCAATGAAGGTGAATTGCTGGAAACGGAAGGGACGCGTGATATTTACCAAATCACGAACAACAATGCCCATTCCTGGGTGGAAGCATATATGCCTGGAGTAGGCTGGATGCTTTTTGAGCCGACGATCGGGTTTACAGGTTCCTCGGAAGTTGAGTTTGATGTGGAAGTGGATGCTACGGATCCGGTTGAACGCGAACAGCCTGAACGGCCTAATCCGATTGAAGAAGAGGACGACAGTGCTGCAGCAACAACTGAGGAAGACAATGGCCCGAATTTATGGGACCGAGCCGCAGATATGTGGAATGAAAATAAGGCGAAAATTTTATGGAGTGCTGCTGGACTGTTGGTTTTAGCAGGCGTTCTCTATAAGATTCGCCAGAAATGGCTCCCGAAAGTGTTGATTCCTTACTATCGAAGCCGCGGGGAAAACGCTTCCACATTTGAAAAAGCGTATTTGCGTTTATTGAAACAATTGGAATTATATGGGATTAAGAGGAGGGAAGGGCAGACTTTGAAATCCTATGCTTCCTATATCGATTCGTTTTTCGGCACAAGCGATATGACACGTTTAACGCGTGCTTATGAACAAGCGGTCTACGGCGGAAATCCGGAATCCGTTGACTGGAGCGAGCTACAAGAAAGTTGGGAAAATTTAATCAATCGCACAAGCGGTTGATTTTGAGGGCGCTAGCTTGTACAATTGAGAAAATTATAATTTACAAGTGCCCTCATATATGTCCGGTGATATGGATCGGATGTCTCTACCAAGTCTCCGGAAATGACTTGACTATGAAGGTGGATGACGCATGCTTTCAGACATGTGCATTCGCCTTTTTGATGTAGAGCAGAAGAACGCGAGGAGTCTATTTTCGCGTTCTTTTGTTATTTTGAGGCCTGAAAAGAATAGAAGAGGTGAAGAGTGTGCCAGCAAGTCCGATGTTAAAAGAACAAAAGAAAATAGTGGTTTTGGATTTTGGAAGCCAGTACAACCAATTGATTACACGGCGTATTCGTGAAATTGGCGTATACAGTGAGTTGCATCCCCATACGATAACAGCTGAAGAAATCAAAGATATGAATGCGACCGGCATCATTTTCTCGGGCGGACCAAATTCTGTCTATGATAAGAACGCTTTTTCAATTGATGAAGCAATTTTTGGAATGGGACTTCCAATTTTAGGGATCTGCTATGGTATGCAATTAATGGCATTAAAGCTGGACGGCAAAGTTGAAAAAGCGCAAAACCGTGAATACGGCAAAGCGGAACTTAAACTGATCAAAGAAAGCAGCGTTTTCGAAGGTTTGCCGGAAGAGCAGATCGTCTGGATGAGCCATGGCGATTTGGTTACTGCTGCACCTCCAGGATTTGAAGTTACCGGTACGAGCGCAAGCTGCCCGATCGCTTCGATGGCAGACGAATCACGCAAATTCTACGGCGTACAGTTCCATCCGGAAGTTCGCCATTCGGTCTACGGCAATGAATTGCTGCGCCAATTCGTCTTCGGTGTTTGCGGCATGACGGACGACTGGTCGATGGAAAACTACATCGAATTGGAAATCGAAAAAATCCGTGAAGAAGTAGGGGACAAAAAAGTCCTTTGCGCACTTAGCGGCGGCGTCGATTCATCGGTAGTAGCGGTTCTGATCCACAAAGCGATTGGCGACCAATTGACTTGCATGTTTGTTGACCACGGTTTGCTGCGCAAAGGCGAAGCGGAAAGCGTCATGAAAACTTTCGCTGACGGCTTTAACATGAACGTCATTAAAATCGATGCACGCGAACGCTTCCTGAAAAAACTTGAAGGCGTTACAGATCCGGAGAAAAAACGCAAAATCATCGGCAATGAATTCATCTATGTTTTCGATGACGAAGCTTCGAAACTTGAAGGCATGGATTTCTTGGCTCAAGGCACACTTTATACGGATATCATCGAAAGCGGCACCACAACTGCCCAAACGATCAAATCCCACCACAATGTGGGTGGACTTCCGGAAGATATGCAATTTAAGCTTATCGAACCATTGAATACATTGTTCAAAGATGAGGTCCGCGTTTTAGGAACAGAACTTGGCATGCCTGATGAAATTGTATGGCGCCAACCTTTCCCAGGTCCAGGTCTTGGAATTCGGATCATGGGAGCAGTTACAGAAGAAAAACTGGAAATCGTCCGTGAATCTGATTGGATTCTGCGGGACGAAATCAGCAAAGCTGGACTTGACCGTGACGTTTGGCAATACTTTACGGTGCTTCCGGATATCCGCAGCGTAGGCGTTATGGGAGATGCCCGTACGTATGATTATGCAATCGGCATCCGTGCCGTCACATCCATCGACGGCATGACTTCAGACTGGGCGCGCATCCCTTGGGACGTACTGGAAAAAATCAGTGTCCGTCTTGTCAACGAAGTTTCGCATATTAACCGTGTACTGTATGACATTACTTCTAAGCCGCCTGCAACAATTGAGTGGGAATAATATATATAGAAGAAAGCTGAAATGCCTTTGTGGCATTTCAGTTTTTTTACGAACTTTATATGTGGTTTTTTAATAAATGTTCGTGTTTAGTGTTGTTTTGGATGAATATTCATGATATATTACAAAAGTAATTAAATAACGTTGTCGTATAATGTCGGGGATATGGCCCGAAAGTTTCTACCGAGTTACCGTAAATGACTCGACTACGATTTTGTCCTTTCTGAACAAAGGACCTTTTTAAGGAGTTTTACGCTTAAAAAGATAAATCGAACACATACGGCAAACCGCTGTATGTGTTTTTTGCATTATCGCGACGACAAGCGGAGGAAAAATTGATGAAAAGTTATTTTCAGTTTGATGAACTGGGGACAAATTACCGCAAAGAAATAATTGGCGGATTAACCACTTTCTTAGCGATGGCTTATATTTTAGTGGTCAACCCTCTAACGCTCACCTTGAGTTCAGTACCTGATCTTCCAGAAGAAATGTACATGGATTATGGTTCTGTGTTTATGGCGACGGCACTTGCTGCAGCAGTAGGCTGTTTCATGATGGGGATCATAGCCCGTTATCCGATCGCTTTGGCTCCAGGTATGGGCTTAAATGCATTTTTCGCTTATACAGTTATCTTAACGTATGGAATTCCATGGCAAACAGCGTTAACAGGTGTTTTATTTTCCGGACTTATTTTTATCGTCTTATCTTTATCCGGTTTGCGTGAGCTAATCATCAATGCGATTCCAGCTGAATTGAAATATGCGGTGGGTGCTGGGATCGGGTTATACATCACCTTCATCGGTTTTCAAAATGCCGGAATTATTGTCGGCAACCCGGATACTTTAGTTGGCTTGGGCGATTTAACACAGCCTTCGACTTTGTTGGCGATTTTTGGTTTGGTGATTACGGTCATCTTTATGGTGCGCGGCATTAATGGCGGAATATTTTTTGGCATGTTGATTGCGGCAGTAATCGGAATGATTTTCAGCATCGTTGAGTTGCCAAGCGCGATTGTTGGAGAAATTCCAAGCATGGCTCCGACGTTTGGCGTGGCATTGGAACCGATTTTCAACGATCCAGGTTCATTGATGACTATTCAGTTCCTTGTAATTGTTCTTACTTTCTTGTTTGTCGACTTTTTTGATACAGCCGGAACTTTGGTGGCAGTTGCCAATCAAGCAGGGTTGATGAAAGACAATAAGCTGCCTCGTGCTGGTAAAGCTTTATTAGCGGATGCGGTAGCTACAGTAAGCGGCGCTATTTTCGGAACTTCCACAACAACTTCTTATATCGAATCGACTTCCGGTGTTGCTGCAGGAGGCCGCTCAGGATTTTCTGCTGTCGTCACAGGCGTGCTATTCTTAGTTTCGATTCTTTTCTATCCGCTCTTAGAAGTAATCACAAGTGCTGTAACGGCTCCAGCTTTAATTATTGTCGGGGTGTTAATGGTTTCAGCATTAGGAAAAATCGATTGGACAAGATTTGAAATTGCCGTGCCGGCATTTTTAACGATGATTTCCATGCCTCTTGGCTATAGCATCGCTACAGGTATTGCAATTGGATTCATCTTCTATCCGATCACGATGATTTTTGCTGGAAAAGCGAAACAAGTTCACCCAATTATGTATGGGTTGTTTGTCATCTTCATTCTCTATTTCATTTTCTTAGTTTAAACGAAGTCCGCCGAATCATTCGGCGGACTTTTTGTTTTATATAGAAGAAACTCATTTCAACTTGAAATAAAAAGATGGAACCAATCCTGCTCGTTCATTAATAAATTTTTTAAATGAAGGAAGGAGCCATCAAGAAAATAAAATACAGGAAGATAAGCATAAGAAGCCGTTAAAAGATTCAATGTAAAGAGGATTATTCCATTCATTTTTGTAACACGTTTGTAATTTTATTTATAGAATTTTCTGTTATAATAAGAAATGTAAACGCTCTATTAATTTTCTGTTTATCATTTAAAATCTGTTGACAAAAACAAAGGGTGTTTGGTATATTAATAAGCGTCCTCAAAACAACTTGATCGAAACGAAATTATAAATTTTAAAAAGTAGTTGACTTCGAAATTGAATTGAGCTATACTAATAAAGTTGCTGAGAAAAAGCAGCGACAACATGAACCTTGAAAACTGAACAGCAAAACGTCAACAAAAGACGTCACGAGCGCTTCGGCGCGAGAACTGCTTTTGCGAGGGTTGCCGTTAGGCAATCGGAGCAAGGCTGCTTTCACCCGGGTGTTCGTGACTTACCATACTGATCAGGCT
>NZ_JALHAG010000013.1 GCF_022819085.1 Planococcus ruber
CAGTTCCGCTCGACTTGCATGTATTAGGCACGCCGCCAGCGTTCGTCCTGAGCCAGGATCAAACTCTCCATTATAGAGTAGTGTTGATTGCTCAATGCTGGCGCATCGCCGCCTCCGAAAAGGCGCACGATTCGCTTTGATCTGACAAAGCCTGATCAGTAATTTATTGACGTTTTGCTGTTCAGTTTTCAAGGTTCATGTTTTGCTGTCCTGTAAAAGCGACTTCTCTAATTTATCATCGCTTCTCAAAAGAGTCAAGCACTTTATCACAATAATTATTTTCTCGTGAAATCGTTTATCTCTTAGCGACGTGTATTATCATAATATGGATCCCGCTTCTTTGTCAACAGATTCTGCGAAAAAAATATGATTACTTATCTTCCCTTGTCTTAACAGGATTCTCAAATAATTTTCCTTCTATATATGCTTCAATTTCAATAAATAAAAACGAGCCGATTTTATTTATTGAACGATCGGCTCGTTATGAACTTATTCTCTGATTAACTTTTCACATAATAATATCTATGGAAGATTCCATCACTTTTCGTATTAACACTTTTTACGAAAATTAATTCTTTGTCGACCAGGTATTCGATAAATACTTCTAAGTCTGAAGAATAATTCCGAAGCTCTTCTTGTTCATGAAGCTCCTGGATCGTCCATTGGTCTTTGCCTGCCATGATCTCTTGAATATGACGAGCTCCGTCATTCGTACGAGAATGAATATAAAATTCACTGGCCAAGAATAAAAGCTCCAATCTTTTCTCAATGGATTCATCGCTCGTTACCAATTCTTCATAAAGTTTGTAAATGGCCGGCTCCATTTGTTTCACTTGAGTCCAAACGGTCACTTCGGGCGGCAAACCATTTTCCAGTACAGCTAATCGGGCTAAATGATGCAACGATTCTACAATATGGTGATAGGCATCCAAATAATTTCTTTCTTCGAAGAATACTTTCCCTTCCAAGTATCGGCGGATTAACTTGGCAAACTCCATCCCCATTTTGATCTTTCGTCCGTAGAAAGGAAAATCTTTCAACTCCCGTTTCAGCTTTTCCATAAATTCGTTGCGGTCGTAAATAATCTTTCCGTGAAATAGCCAGTCCACAATTTTTCGGTTCGTTCCTAGCAATAGCCATTTATGCAATTGTTTTTCCGTGATAATATGCATGGCTGCTTTTTTATCAAGATACGTATAGTGTTTAGTGAAGACCGAAGTTTCATTCTCTTTTGTAATGATTAAAAGAATCGTATCAAATGTATCCGTAATCGGGCTTACCTTTTCTCTTTTTTCGACCACTATAACTCCCAACGTACTTTCCTGGCTGGCACGCTCTTGGTAAATCGGTCTAAGAATCTGCTCCATTGAATTCCACTCCTTGCATTCTATCGGACATGCAGTTATGTCAGCCCGCTTATTTCGCCACACACCGGCTCTTGTATTCTTTATTTCGACATATTTCTTTTAGATTCCTGCCTCTATGAATCATTATCACTTTTTCGATGCATTTATGATATAGTATGATGGATGCAAGGAGGAAATAAATAATGAAACCTTATAAAAATAAAATCAATCGCATTCGGACTTTTGCCCTGTCGCTGATCTTCATCGGCATTGTCATTATGTACGTCGGCATCTATTTTAGAAGCCACCCGGTTGTGATGGTGATCTTCATGCTGCTCGGCCTTATTGCCATCGTCGGAAGTACAGCTGTTTATGCATGGATCGGATTGCTCTCCATGAAAACCGTTCCCGTTGAATGCCCGAATTGCGGAAGACATACAAAAATGCTTGGCCGTGTAGACATGTGCATGCACTGCCGCGAACCTTTGACTATGGATCCTGCTCTTGAAGGAAAAGAGTTCGATGTCAACTACAATAAGAAAAATTCTAAATTATAATCATTGCCAATCGCTGGAGCTCCTATATGCTCCAGCGATTTTTTTCTGCAAATCGGCATAAGAAAAACGAGCATGCAGAACATGCTCGTCAATTATTGGGCTTTTGCAGTTTTTTCAGAACATTCCTGGCATGTTCCGTAAATTTCAAGACGGTGATAATCCACTTGGAATCCGGTAACATGCGAAGCAAGATGCTCCACTTCATCCAGTCCTGGGTAATGGAAATCTACGATTTTCCCGCAATCATTGCAGATCATATGATAGTGGTCGTTGGTCACAAAATCGAAGCGGCTGGAAGAATCGCCATACGTCAATTCTTTTACCAATCCCGCTTTTCTGAACACCCGTAAATTATTATAAACTGTTGCAACGCTCATATTTGGAAAAGTTTTCTCAAGCGCGCGATAAATGTCATCCGCTGTTGGGTGCATTGTAGAATGAATCATATACTCCAAAATCGCATGGCGTTGTGGAGTGATTCTCACACCTGTAGACTTCAAAGCATCAAGCGCGTCCTTTAATTGTCCGTCAGACATCGCTGTGCACCTCACTTCATAAATATTCTTATATTATAATCGTTATAATTAGTGTACTTAAAAAAGAGAGTGCATGTCAAGAAATCACTATATTGTCAAGCTTTCCAGGCTTTATCACCTAGTTACGACTGATGAAGCCCTTTCTCAATTTTCCCCAGGCGCTGATTGATCAACCGCGCAGCGACAAAGAGGAAATCAGATAAACGGTTCAGATAAGCCAATACATTCGGCGATACGGAATCCCCGATGGAAATGGCTGCCCTTTCCGCTCTTCTGACCACTGTCCGTGCGACGTGAAGCGAAGCTCCTGCAGGATGTCCGCCGGGCAAAATGAAGTTTTTAAGTGCCGGAACTTCTGCATCGTATTGATCGATCCAGCCTTCTAGCTTTGTGATGTCTTCCTCTTTAAGCTTCCACTTGACTTCTTTGCCGGCAGGCGTTGCCAATTCAGCTCCAACATGGAATAATGTCGTCTGGATTTCATGAAAAGCGGATTCCAGCTGTTCTTTTTCCTGAAAGAACTCATTGCTCATATGGCCTATTGCAAGGCCAATCATGGAGTTGGCTTCATCGCAAGTGCCATATGCTTCGACGAGCGCGTCATTCTTTGCAACCCGAGTGCCGTATACGAGGGATGTGGTACCTTTATCGCCTGTTTTTGTATAGATTTTCACAGTCAATACCCCTTTTCCATATTTACTTGATTGGTAAGATCGGAATTATTTTCTAACCATTTTTTCAGGTTAGGCGCGAAAATTTCCAATGCCCGTTCCACGTAGCGGCCCGAATGGCTGGACACGTGAGGTGAAACCACCACATTCTCCATGCCCCACAAAGGGTGGTCTGATGGAAGCGGCTCTTGTTCAAAAACATCCAAGACCGCGTATCCAATTTCCCCATCGTTTAGCGCTTTTACCAGCACGTCTTCCGGCACAAGGTCTCCTCTTCCGAAGTTCATAAAAATCGCTTGGGATTTCATCGCCTTGAAATGTTCACTGCCTAGCATTCCTCTTGTTTCTTCGGTGCTAGGCACAACTGAAATCACAGTATCCGCTTTTGGCAACACTTCCAGAATGTTTTCAAATGACACCATTTCATTCATATAGTCGGCTTGTTTTCCTGAACGGTTGCAGCCAATGGTGGATACGCCGAAAGCCTGAAGCAAACGGCCGATCTCACCGCCGATAGCCCCTGGGCCAATAATCAAAGCGGTAGAGCCGGACAATTCACTGGAACGGATTTTGCGATGCCATTCTCTCTGCGTTTGCTTTTCATAAATGGTTGGAAGAGATCGCTTAATCGACAGCAGATGCGCCAATACCGATTCAGCCATCGGTGTTTTGTGGATGCCCCGGACATTGGACACGGTAATTCCTTTTTCGAGAATCGCTTTATGCGGCATTTTTTCTACTCCAGCACTTGCCACCATGATCCATTTTAAATTTGCCGCTTTTTCGATATCCTCAGCCGTTAAATCTTCTCCATATGTGACCACAATTTCTGCGTGCGAAAGCCGAGATTTGTCTTGTTTCGTAAAATGGAAATCCACGTTCGGGAATTCCTTTTCCAGCATTTCCTGTTGATGGTCTTTTGGCACAAAAGTAAAAAGCACTTCCATTGTTTCCGCCCCTTTATTGATTCGTCAAAGATTTCAAGGTGTTGAGCACTTCTTCTATATGGCCATCCACTTTCACTTTCCGCCATTCTTTGACAACCGTTCCCGTTGGATCAATCAGGAAAGTCGAGCGTTCGATGCCCATAAATTCTTTGCCGTACATTTTCTTCTGTACCCAGACACCGTATTTCTCCGAAAGCGCGTGGTCTTCATCCACTAATAGAGAGAATGGCAAGCCGTGCTTTTCGATGAATTTCCCGTGCTGCTTTTCCGAATCGGCGCTGACGCCTAGAATCACGGCATTCAATTCGGAGAAATCTTTCTCCGCGTCGCGGAAATCGCACGCCTGGGTCGTACACCCTGGCGTCATGTCTTTCGGATAAAAATAAAGGACCACATATTTGTCTCCTGCAAAATCGGTCAAAGCGATGGTGTTGCCCGTTTCATTTTTCAGCGAAAAATCAGGCGCTTGCAAACCTTCTAATGTTGTCATCTTTACCACTCCTTTTCTACTATCTATCGTACCGGACAGCCGCGCCATATTCAATTTCTTTGGCGTTCTCCCCTAATATTGTCTACAATGAAGAGTAGACACAATTAGGAGGCTATCAAAATGAACCATTCTACATCTGAAAAATTGCATGAAGAAGCATTATTACATATCGTCGGCGGAGTCAATAGCCCGTCGCGCTCTTATAAAGCCGTAGGCGGAGGATCTCCGGTTGCCATGGAACGCGCAAAAGGCGCTTATTTCTGGGACGTCGATGGCAATAAATACATCGACTACCTGGCAGCTTATGGCCCAATCATTACCGGCCACGCACATCCGCATATTACAAAAGCCATTACGCATGCCGCTGAAACCGGCTTGTTATACGGAACACCGACACGCCATGAAGTCACTTTCGCGAAAATGCTAAAAGAAGCGATGCCGAAAATGGACAAAGTCCGTTTCGTGAATAGCGGAACGGAAGCCGTTATGACGACCATCCGTGTATCCCGCGCCTATACAGGGCGTACAAAAATCATGAAATTTGCAGGCTGCTATCACGGCCATTCGGATTTGGTGCTTGTCGCTGCCGGATCTGGCCCTGCTACACTCGGGACACCCGACTCTGCAGGAGTTCCAAAGACGATTGCCGAAGAAGTGATTACAATACCATTCAATGACACGTCAGCTTTCGCTGAAGCCATGGACAAATGGGGAGACCAAATTGCGTGTATTTTAGTGGAACCGATTGTCGGGAATTTCGGAATCGTTGAGCCGAATAAAGGCTTTTTAGAAGAAGTGCACCGCATCGCCAAAGAAAAAGGCGCTTTGATCGTCTATGATGAAGTCATCACCGCTTTCCGCTTCCATTACGGCGGTGCCCAGGATCTTCTTGGGTTAACGCCTGATTTGACTGCTCTCGGGAAAATCATTGGCGGCGGCCTGCCAATCGGGGCTTACGGCGGCAAAAAAGAAATTATGGAGACTGTCGCTCCACTTGGGCCTGCCTATCAAGCAGGAACTATGGCCGGCAATCCGGCGTCAATTCAAGCAGGCATCGCATGTTTGGAAGTCCTTCGCGAAGAAGGCGTCTATGAGAAAATGGACGAACTCGGCCGCCAATTGGAAGAAGGCATCTTGGCAGCTGCAGCTGAATTTGGCGTAACAATTACCATTAACCGTTTAAAAGGCGCTTTAACCATTTACTTTACGGACCAAAAAGTCGAAAATTATGAACAGGCAGAAGCAAGCGATGGTGAAATTTTCGGCCGGTTCTTCAAATTGATGCTGGAACAAGGCATCAACTTGGCGCCTTCAAAATACGAAGCCTGGTTTTTAACGACCGAACATACTGAAGAAGATGTGAAAACGTCGATTCAAGCTGTACGCGAAGCGTTCCGCCAGCTTTAAGCAAGAAACAAATGACCAAAGAAAGGGGTGGGTGGTTTTATGAAATTAGGTGCTCGTATTTTTAAAACAGGAATCGCGATTTCATTCGCCTTATTTCTTGCAGATATTTTGCAATTGCCTTCCCCTCTTTTTGCTGGGATTGCCGCTATATTCGCTATACAGCCTTCCATTTACCGGTCATTTTTGACCGTGCTCGACCAGATTTACGGCAATTTAATTGGCGCCGTCATTGCCTTTGTATTCGTTTTGACAATCGGCACCAATTATTTAACCATTGGATTGGCAGCTGTTTTAGCGATTGTCATCATGCTCAAGCTGAAACTGGAGAAGCCGGTGCCTTTAACGCTGGTCACGCTGATCATTATCATGGAAGCTCATGACCAAAACTTCTTGGAATTGGCGACACTTCGTTTCCTGACAATCTTGCTTGGGATATTAGCTGCATTTGTCGTCAATTTGATTTTTTTGCCGCCCAAATATGAAAATCGCCTTTTCGGTTCGATCCACGATGTCAGTGAAGAAGTGATCCGGTGGATTCGAGTCTCGATCCTTCATACTTCAGATTACACGTCGATTAAAGACGACATCGACAAGTTAGAAGACAAACTTTCAAAAGTCGATCAATGGTATACGTTTTACAAAGAAGAACGCAGCTATACCAAAAAGCAGCAGTATGTGAAAGCGCGCAAATTAGTGATGTATCGGCAAATGATTCTCACATCGAAAAAAAGCTTGGAGGTCTTAAAACGGCTTCACCGCTTTGAAAACAAGCTGACCGAGCTTCCGGAGCATTTTCACATGATGGTCCAGGAACAGTTGGAAAGGCTCGCCGGGTATCATGAACAGCTTTATATGAAATATGTCGGGAAATTAAAGCCCGAACATAATCTTGCTCTCGGCCCGGAAGCCGCTATGAAGCGAAATGAAGTGATGGGAATATTTGTAAAAGAAATCAATCTTGCTCAAGAAGAAAATGACAGTGAATTTTCCATTTATCATTTAATGCATGTGCTATCAGCCATCCTGGATTATGAAGAACAGCTTGAACATTTGGATTTGCTGATTGTTTCCTACCATAATTTCCATGCAGACGAGATTGAAAGCGATTTGGAAGATGTAATCTAATGCAGCAATAAAAAAGAGTGGCCAAGGGATATCCCCTGGCCACTCTTTTTTATTAGGATTTCATGCGAGGATCGAGTGCATCGCGCAGCCCGTCTCCCATTAAGTTAAACCCAAGAACTGTCAACATGATCGCTACCCCTGGGAAAATCATGGTCCAAGGCGCATTGGTCAAATAGGATCTGGAATCTGCCAGCATTTTTCCCCATTCCGGATCAGGTGCCTGTGCTCCTAATCCAAGGAACCCTAAAGCAGCCGCTTCAATAATAGCCGTTGCAATTGCCAATGTTCCTTGAACGATTACCGGCGCCATGGAATTCGGCAAGATATGCGAGAACAGGATCCGATTGTCTTTCATGCCGATCGCTTTAGCCGCCATGATGTATTCATCTTCTTTAATACTCAATACTTTTGAACGGATCAGTCGGCCAAAGTTCGGCACGTTGATAATTGCAATGGCAATCAAAGCATTTCGAAGTGACGGCCCTAGCACCGATACGACAGCAATTGCCAGAAGGATGCTTGGAAATGCCAACATGATATCAAAAATACGTGAAATGATGGTATCTACCCATTTTCCGTAATAGCCTGCTAGGATGCCCAAAATGCTTCCAATAATCACGGAACCGATAACAGCAAGGAAACCTACCCATAGGGAGATTCTTGCACCGTAAACGATTCGCGATAAAATATCCCGGCCAAAATCATCCGTCCCCATCCAATGATCGCTGGAAGGAGGTAACAGGCGATTGCCTAAGTTTTGTTCATTGATGCCTTGCGGTGTAAACAGCGGACCGAAAATCGCCAGCAAAATGAAGAAAATAACAATGCCCATCCCGATTACCGCGACTTTGCTTTTTCTGAATCCGCGCCAAGCCTCTTTCCAGGGGCCCGCCACTTTTTCGATCTGTACGTCGTTTTTATTTGCTACAGCATTAGCCATTAAGAACTCCTCCTTCCTTAATCATATTTGATGCGCGGATCTACTAAGCTATAGAGAAGATCCACAAATAAGTTGATCATGACAAAGATGAATGCGACGATCAAAATTCCGGACTGGATTACCGGATAATCACGGAAGCCGATTGCTTCATAGATGTAGCGTCCGATCCCCGGCCAGCCGAAGATTGTCTCCGTTAAAATGGCGCCGCCAAGCAGCAAGCCCATTTGCAAACCGATAATCGTCAAAACAGGGATGATCGCATTTTTCAAAGCGTGCTTGTAAACGACGAAGAACATTTTCAAGCCTTTTGCACGAGCCGTACGCACGTAATCAGAACGCATCACTTCAAGCATGCTTGAACGGGTCATTCTGGCAATAATTGCCATTGGTATGGTCGCTAAAGCGGTTCCCGGCAATACTAAGTGCTTTAATACTGTAGACAATTGATCGAACTGTCCGGTCAGTATCGTATCAATAATATAGAAATTCGTAATGACTTCTACTGGATCCCGAACATTTTCCCGGCCTGTGGTCGGCAATATCCCCAATTCAATCGAAAAGATCCATTGGTTCATAAGGCCAAGCCAGAAAATCGGCATGGATACTCCGACCAATGCAATAATCATAGCCAAATAATCGAACCAAGAGTTCTGGAACCAAGCAGAAATGATGCCGGCATTGATGCCGATGATGACTGCGATAATGATCGCGAAAACCGATAGCTCAATGGTAGCAGCTAAATAAGGCCAAACTTCATCCATTACTGGAGTACGAGTTCTTAGCGATTCTCCTAAATCCCCTGTAACCAACCCTTTTAAATAATCAAAATACTGGATATACCATGGATTATCTAAACCTAAGGTTGTTCTTAGAGCCTTAATCGCTTCTTCGGATGCTTGTTGCCCCAAGATGACTTGAGCTGGATCGCCCGGAATTGCCCGGATGATCAAAAACACGATAAAAGTCATGCCCAAAAGCACAGGAATTAATTGTAAAATGCGTCTCCCTATATAGTGAAGCACTTTCTTCACCTCTCCATCTCTTGCAGTATGTATCTAAACTAAGAAAAAAGAGGAGAAATCATGACGACTTCTCCTCTTAAAAAGCCTACTCTAAATCTACAGAAGCCAATTTGTCAGAGCCAGTTGGATGCGCTTTGAAGTTCACAACATTCTTGCCGCCAGCTAGAAGCGGTGTAGAGTGTGCAAGCGGAACCCATGGAGCGTCTTCATGGATGATTTCTTGAGCTTGTTTGTACAAGTCGTTTCTCACTTCTTCATCCACTTCAGTTTGTGCTTGGATAAACAGATCATGCAACTCCTGGTTTTCATAGTAAGTGTAGTTGTTTGAACCGATATTATCCTGGTCAAGCAATACATATAGGAAGTTGTCGGCATCGCCGTTATCCCCAGTCCAACCTAATAGGAAAGCATCTGCTTCTCCATTTGCAGCTTTTTCAAGGTAAGTTGCCCACTCGAATGAAACGATTTCAGCTTTTACGTTAATATCAGCCAAGTTCTTTTGGATCGCTTCTGCAACTTTTTGGCCGTCCGGCATATATGGACGTGGAACCGGCATTGCGTAAAGTTCCATTTCGAAACCGTCTGCAAGACCCGCTTCAGCTAATAATTCTTTTGCTTTTTCTGGATCGTACGGGTAAGGATCAATTTCGTCATTGTATCCGCTGATGACTGATGGCATTGGGTTAGCCGCTACATCTGCACGGCCTTCGAAGAATGCATCAACAATCGCTTGCTTATCAATTGCATAGTTCATCGCTTGGCGAACTTTTGGATCATCAAATGGTTCACGTGTAACCGTCAAACCAAGGTAGCCAACGTTCATTGACGGACGTTCGAATAATTGTAGGTTTTCATCACTTTCGATTGTTTCGGAATCAGATGGCGTGATGCCGTCTGCCAAATCAATTTCGCCTGACAATAATGCGTTCAAACGAGCTGAGTTATCAGGAATTGAACGGAAGATGACCTGGTCAAGCTTCGGTTCGCCTTCTACCCAGTAATCTTCGAATTTTTCGATTGTAACTGAGTCATTGCGTTTCCATTCAACGAATTTGAATGGACCTGTACCTACTGGCTGATCACCGAATTTGTCGCCTGCAGCTTCAAAAGCTGTAGGTGAAGCAATTCCGAAAGGACTCATTGCCAAGTTTTTCAAGAATGGTGCTTGTGGACGTTTTAATTTGAATTCAACTTCGTAGTCTCCAGTTGCAGTAACTGAATCGATTACGTGGCCTTCTTCATCTCCAAAACCGCCAAACATGGAAGCGTAGTATGGGAATTTGTCTGCGTCTCCAGCAGCCCAACGCTCAAAGTTCGCCACAACAGCTTCTGCATTGAAGTCAGTGCCATCATGGAATTTAACGCCTTCTTCCAATTGGAACGTGTAAGTTAAACCGTCTTCAGCAGCTTCCCATTCTGTCGCTAGGGCAGGATGGATTTCTGTATCTTGCTCACCAAAGTTTACTAATGTATCAAAAATGTTTTTTGTGACTTTAAAAGATTCACCGTCGGTTACTGCAATCGGATCAAGCGACACGGAATCTCCGCCTCGGCCAAAAATCAATACTTTTTCTTCAGCAGAATCTCCGCTGTCGCCACTGCTTCCGCTATCTCCGCTATTGCCGCTAGAAGAATCGTCTGAACTACAGCCGAACAATGCCGTGGAAATCAACAGAAGCATCAAGATTGCTAATGATACGATCTTTTTCTTTCTCAAATCTACCCCTCCATTTTTGGTATTTATTATCATTGCGGCCTGGATTCTTTATAAAGATGGCAGGCTACAGAATGACCTTTCTCAACTTCTGCAAACTTAGGCACTGTGGTCTCACAAATATCCATTTTAAATGGACAGCGTGTATGGAACCTGCAGCCGCTCGGCGGATTTGCCGGGCTCGGCACATCTCCTTTTATAACCACTTGTTCACGGGTAAAATCCGGATCCGGCACAGGAACTGCGGACAACAGGGCTTGTGTATAAGGATGAAGCGGCTTCTCATACAACGATTCGCTATCGGCCAATTCCGCCATCTGGCCTAAATACATCACACCTACCCGATCGCTGATATGGCGAACAACCCCCAGATCGTGGGCAATGAAAATATAAGTAAGTTTCAGCTCTTTCTGCAAATCCTGCATCAAGTTGAGAACTTGCGCTTGAATGGATACATCGAGAGCCGATACCGGTTCATCGGCAATGATCAGTTTTGGGTTCGTCATCAACGCCCGGGCTATTCCGATGCGTTGGCGCTGCCCGCCGCTGAATTGGTGCGGATAGCGTTTGGCGTGGTAGCTGCTCAATCCGACGATTTCCAAAAATTCATGGACTTTCTTTTTGCGTTCTTTCGGATCCCCGATTTCATGGACATTCAACGGCTCCATCAGGATTTTTTCAATTGTATGGCGCGGATTCAATGAAGCGTATGGGTCTTGGAACACCATTTGAATATCCCGTCTCATTTTTCGCATTTCCTGATTCGACAAATCGGTTAACTCTTTGCCATCGAAAAACACTTTGCCGTCTGTCGGCTCGAGCAGCCGCATCAGCATGCGGCCGGTAGTGGATTTCCCGCAGCCGGATTCTCCAACGATTCCCAGTGTTTCGCCTTCATGGACCACAAAGGAAACATCATCAACCGCTTTGACGTGGTTTTTCACTTGCCCTAAGACTCCCGACTTAATCGGAAAATACTTTTTTAAGCCTTCAACTTTTAACAACGGTTCGGTCATGAGCCTGAACCTCCTTCGAATCAAATAAGAAGCAGCGGGTTTGGTGGTCATCCGCCGTCTGGTAGAGGTCAGGATTTTCGTTCAAGCAGCGGTCAAAAGCAAATTCGCATCTTGCGGCAAATTTGCAGCCGGTCCGAATAGATCCCGGCTTCGGCACATTTCCTGGAATGGAATATAAACGCTCCTTTTTAAAACGCATATCCGGAACGGACTCTAATAGCCCTCTTGTATACGGATGCTGCGGATCTTTAAAAATGGTATGTACTGGCCCTTCCTCAACTACTTTTCCTGCGTACATGACAATGACCCGTTCGCACGTCTCTGCCACAACCCCTAAATCGTGAGTAATTAATAAGACCGCTGTATTTAACGTTTCATTCAAGTTTTTAATTAGCTTTAAAATCTGGGCTTGGATGGTTACGTCCAATGCAGTAGTCGGTTCATCCGCGATCAAGACTTTCGGGTCGCACAGCAAGGCCATGGCAATCATGACACGCTGTCGCATTCCGCCAGATAACTGGTGAGGGTATTCTTTCATCAAATCTTCAGCACGCGGGAGGCCGACCAATTTCATCATTTCGACTGCCCGTTCTTGAATCTGTTTCTTGGACCAGTCGCGTTTATGGATTTTGATCGCTTCGCGCAGTTGGTCGCCGATCGTAAACAGCGGATTGAGCGATGTCATGGGCTCCTGGAAAATCATTGCGATATCATTCCCACGGATTGCACGCATTTTTTTCTCGTTCAATTTTGTTAAATCTTTATCTTGAAATAAAATTTCTCCTCCGGTGATCTTCCCAGGAGGGCTTGGCACAAGTCCCATAATTGATAGGGATGTAACACTTTTCCCGCATCCTGACTCGCCGACGATGCCGAGCACTTCGCCTTCTCGTATATGAAAATCAATATTGTCTACAGCTGGAACTTCTCCATCATCTGTGAAAAAGGAGGTCTTTAGGCCTTTCACGTCCAGTATGGTTTTTCGTTCTCTCATGGTGTCATCACCCCTCATATTCTCTATTTAAATCAGAAAATTCTATGTGTTTTTATTATACGTAATATTAGTATTATTGCAATAGCTTTTTAAGACATAAAGCTCTTTTTATGATACATATCAAAAAAAGACCCTCAAAATGATTGAGGGTCTAAAGAACTATCAATTAAAATGCTGAACTTGGAATAAATTATAGTACACTCCCTGTTTTTTCATCAGTTCATCGTGAGTGCCTCTCTCTTCTAATTTCCCGTGGTCAATTACGAGAATTTGGTCTGCATGAGTAATCGTTGATAAACGATGGGCGACTATCAAGGTCGTCCGGTCATGGGCTAACCGTTCCAAAGAATCTTGGATCAGCGCTTCACTTTCCAAATCCAGCGCAGAAGTCGCTTCGTCCAAAATTAAGATTGGCGGATTTTTCAGGAAGACGCGCGCAATGGCGATGCGCTGCTTTTGGCCGCCTGATAATTTCACGCCGCGCTCGCCCACTTTTGTATCGTAGCCGTTCGGCAGCATTTCGATAAAGTCATGCGCGTTTGCCGCTTTCGCAGCCGCTATGACTTCTTCATCGCTTGCACCCGGTTTCCCCATCAGGATATTCGATTTCACTGAATCACTGAAAAGGATGGAGTCTTGCAAAACCAAACCGATCTGGTCGCGCAGCGTATGGATGGTCACATCTTTCAGGTCATGGTCATCCAACAAAATGGCGCCTTCCGTTACATCATAAAAACGCGGGATGAGCGAAACAATCGTCGACTTCCCGCCGCCACTCATTCCGACAAAGGCGACGGTTTCACCTGGCTTCACAGTAAAATTCAGATTGGAAAGCACTTCGGTTTCCCCGTTGTTGTAATGGAAGGAAACCCCTCTGAACTCAAGCTTTCCATCGACAACTCCTAAATCTTTCGCGCCTTCTTTATCGGTCACTTCGTATTCTTCATCGACCAGTTCAAAGACGCGGTCCATCGAAGCAAAAGATTGCGTCAAGGTAGTCGATGAATTGACCAGACGGCGAAGCGGATTGTAAAGGCGTTCGATATAGGCGATAAAGGCAACCATTGTCCCTAAAGAAAGATTCCCTTGGATGACTTGGTAGCCGGCATAGCCGATGACCAGTAAAGGTGCAATATCCGTTATTGTATTGACGACCGCAAATGCTTTGGCATTCCATTTTGTATGGTCTATCGCTTTTTCTAAAAATCCGTCGTTCGTTTCATCAAAAATCTTTTGTTCATGCTTTTCTAGCGCAAAGCTTTTAATGATGCTCATTCCCTGGACGCGTTCATGCAAATAGCTTTGCACATTGGCAAGTGCCTGCGAACGTTCCCGGGTCAGGTCTCTTAATCTTCCGAAGAAGTACTTGACGCTAAAGGCATAGAACGGGAATGCCAGGAGCGCTACGATCGTCAACGGAATATCCATTGTCAGCATGATGCCGATCGCGATTAAAATCGTCGCCAGATCCAGCCATAAATTCATTAGGCCGATCATGACGAAGTTTTTCGTCTGCTCCACGTCATTGATGACGCGTGAGATGATTTCGCCTGCTCGAGTATTCGCATAATAGCGCAGACTTAAGCGCTGCAGATGCCCATAAAGGTGCTGCCGGATGTCGTACAGGATTTTATTGCTGACGTATTGCGCAAAATACTGCCGGTAGTATTCAATCGGCGGGCGCAGCAGAAAGAACAGGATGGCTGTCCCCCCTAGCCAAAGATACAGGTAGTTCAGTTTTTCATCGCTCGATAATCCTTCTGCTCCGATGATATCGTCGATGACAATTTTGATCAGCAGCGGAATGAATAAAGGAATCGCGAATTTAAAAATCCCAATAATGATGGTTAATGCAATTTGCCAGTAATACGGTTTTACAAATTGCATATAGCGTTTTGTCGGGCTCAATCTGTTCACTCCAATCTTTTCAAAATGAAAAACCTGTTGGCTGGCAACAGGTTTTCATTTTACTCAGTGAGCCGGTACTGCCTATGGAATTCATAGCGGCTCGTCCAAACTTCAATGAAGTCAGGGGCAAAGGGCCCTCTCCGCTGTTTGATCCAGCCAATCAATTTCTCCACGTTTCGATGGAGGATCTGGTCGATCACTTCCGGATAACCCATCTGCCGTTTATGATCTTCATATTCATCTTCGTCCAGCAAGGTGTACGACATATCAGGGAACACTTTAACATCCAAATCATAGTCGATATACTTCAATGATCCATTATTATAAACAAATGGAGAACTGACATTGCAATAATAATAAACGCCGTCGTCACGAAGCATGCAAATGATATTAAACCAATGCTCCGCATGGAAATAGCAGATGGAAGGTTCCCGCGTAATCCATGTTCTTCCATCGGATTCGGTCACCATCGTCCGCTCATTTGCACCAATTACGATGTTGTTTGTTCCTTTCAATACCGTTGTTTCTTGCCAGACACGGTGGATTCGGCCGTTGTGTTTGTAGCTGTGGATCTGTATCGTTTCTCCCTCCGTGGGAACCGCCATGTCTATCACACCTTTTCGTCTAAGCCGTTTATATATTTTCTGCTATTTCATCATTATATCAATCAATTCTGAAAACATACAGTAAAAAGACGGCTAGGCAATAGGCTTACAACATGACTGAGCGTCCACCGTCGACAATAATCGTTTGCCCGCGGATCATATCCGCCTGGTCCGAAATCAAGAATAACGCGGTTTTCACCATATCATCGATCTCTACCATCCGGCCGGCCGGCGTGTTGACGCGCGCATCATTCAGCAATTCTTCGCGGTTTGGAAAATGCTTCAGCGCTTCTGTATCCAGTGCACCACCGGAAACGGTATTAACCGAAATTCCTTTTGGCGCCAGTTCTACCGCCAAGTAGCGGGTAATGGATTCCACTGCTGCTTTTGATACACCAATAGTCGTGTAATTTTCCAAATAGCGGATCGATCCCAGCGAACTGACGCCGACGATTTTCCCGCCTTTGTCCATCAATTTCGCTGCTTCCTGCGCACCAAACAGCATGGCTTTCGCATTAATGTTCATCGTCCAGTCCCAATGGGATTCTTCGAGTTCCATAATCGGACGCAAAACGCCGGACGCTGCATTTGAAACGAAGACATCCAAACGCCCGAACTCTTCCTTGACCGTTTCGAACATGGCGCGCAATTTTTCAACGTCTCCGACATTCGCACGCACCAACAATGCTTTTTGCCCTCTCGCCTCGATTTCTTTCACCGTATCAAGTGCTGCACTTTTGCTTCGTGCATAATTGACCACAATATCATAGCCTTGCTCCGCAAGCGCAATGGCCAAAGCTTTTCCTAATCCCCGGCTGCTTCCTGTCACTAATGCCACTTTTTGTTCTGCCATCATCAAACATCTCCTTTTTGTAATAAAGCTGTTTTCATTTTCTGGGCCGGCCCTGCAATCGGAAGCAATTCCAATTCTTCAGCCGTCACCCATCTCATCTGGGCAGGCAACGTTAAATTTCCTGCTTTTGCTGTGTAAGCATCCACATTCCATGTTAAATGAGAAAACACGTGTTTAAAAGAAGTAAATTTTTCGACCGACTGCACTTCCCCTGCAAAACTTTCGGAAAGCTGCTCTTCGATTTCAAGTGGCAGCGTTTCCGCGGTCACTTCAAGCATCGGGAATTGCCACATATTTGCCAGCAACCCAGAAGACGGGCGTTTCTCCAGAAGCACTTTATCCTCTTTTTCGATTGCGAGCATCGCATATTGAGTGGCTTTCGTCTTTTTCGCTTTTGTCTTGATCGGCAATTCGTGCTGTTTGCCTTCATGGAAAGCAGCGCAATGTTCCCGCACCGGACAAAGCAAACACTTCGGCGAAGTCGGCGTACAAATCAGCGCCCCCAGCTCCATCAGCCCTTGATTGAAAGACGATGGATCTTCATGGCTGATGATTTCCATCACGGCTTCTTCGAAAATTTTCCGGGTTTTCGGTTTGGCGATATCTTCTTCGATCAAGAGAATTCTCGACAAGACGCGCATCACGTTTCCGTCGACCGCATGTTCCGGCACACCGTAGGCAATGCTGAGAACGGCACCGGCCGTATAAGGGCCGACGCCTTTTAAGGATGAAATGTCTTTCCGGTTTGACGGAACTATCCCACCGTATTTTTCGGCCACTTCTTGGACTCCGGCCTGAAGATTTCGTGCGCGTGAATAATAGCCGAGCCCTTCCCATTGCTTTAGGAGAACTTCTTCATCGGCTTCTGCCAGATCGTATAAAGTGGGAAATTTTTCGACAAAGCGGGTATAGTATGGAATAACGGTATCCACCCGGGTTTGCTGCAGCATGATTTCAGAAATCCAAATTTGGTAGGGGTCGGCTGTCCGGCGCCACGGCAAATCGCGTTTCTCCGCTGCAAACCATCGGATCAGATCTTGTTGAAATTCGTTTTTATTGAATTCGATGGCGGTTGCCTCCATTCAGTTTGATTATTCGCTTTTAATAGCGGGTATATATAGATATAATATGCGGTCTTTTGCTGCATTTAGACGTTTTTATTTGATCAGAAAGGGGGCGCGCCTATGGACACAGGAACGCATATTGTTATGGGAATAGCTCTGGGCGGCCTTGCCATGGCAGACCCGGCAGTCGCCGGCAGCGCCATTACAACCACAGCAGTTATTGCCGGAACCATCATCGGTTCACAGGCGCCGGATATCGACACGGTTCTTAAACTTAGAGACAACGCGGTCTATATCCGCCACCACCGGGGAGTGACCCATTCCATACCGGCCGTTTTGCTCTGGCCGATTTTAATTTCGGGCGCTTTATGGCTGATTTTTCCGGAAGCCAATCTTCTCCACTTATGGCTTTGGACGTTTTTGGCGGTATTCTTGCATGTATTTGTCGACATCTTCAATTCCTATGGAACACAAGCACTGCGGCCAATTTCCAATAAATGGGTTGCGCTCGGCGTCATCAATACGTTTGATCCCATCATTTTTGGGGCGCATCTGCTCGCTTTGATGTGCTGGGCATTTGGGGCACATCCTGTATGGACTATGGCGATATTGTACAGTGTCCTGTTTTTCTATTATGTAGCCCGATTTGCGGTCCAACATGCCGTCAAAAAAGCGGTTCAGCATACCATTCCGGGAACGACGCATATCATTGTCGCCCCGACGATGCGCTTTTTTCAATGGCGCATTGCGGCTGATACGGCTACCCACCATTATGTCGGCCGTGCTTATGGGCGTTCAATCAATATCTATGACAAGTTCATGAAAAAGCCGCTGCCGGACTCCAACCTATTCCAGGCAGCCATGAAAGACAAAAATCTGGCGGCTTTCGTTTCTTTTTCTCCGCTCTACCGCTGGGAAATTACAAAATACGATGCCATTTATGAAGTGCGCCTGATTGACCTTCGCTACCGGAGCAATGATTATTATCCGTTTGTGGCAGTCGCCCATCTCGACGAAAAATGCAAAATCCTCAATTCTTATACGGGCTGGATCTTCAGCGAAGATAAGTTAAGGAAAAAACTCGACTTTAGCCATAACTAGCTTTCCATAGAAAAAACGCACACAGCTCTGTGTGCGTTTTTTTAGTCTTCTAGAAGATGTGCGTATTTGGGATTCGTCCCGGCGAATTCATGGATTTTATCGCCGTAGCTTGAAATCCATTGGCGAATGACTTTTTCCACTACTGCTGTCCCTTGGTAGTCATAGCCTGCTTTTGCATAAGAGGCTTCAAAATCCGAAACGAGCAGCTCAATCCAAGTCCGTGCTTTTTCTTCTGAAAGATTCGTATTTTTTTCAAGCAATTCTATCACTAGCTGGTCAATGATTTCGTTCATTGGCTTACTTCCCTTCCTTTAACGGCCGCAGCATGGAAATTGGCAGCGCTTCTGTATGCTTTTCTCCACCCATCCGGTAGCCCCAAGCAAACCGGCCCTTCAAATAGTCGATTTGGAAATAGACGTTCGGATCTCCTTCGATGCGGTAGACTTCGCCTTTTTTGAAGTCTTTTGGATCCATCAAGTAAGCAGCCGCCATTACCGCTTTTCTCTCCAACACGGCAAATTCGTTAATGATGCCCAATTGCTCCGCTTTTCTCGCTTTTTCTTTCAGTTTGGCAATTTCATTGCGCAATTCATTTTCATCCATTTGGCTATAGCGTTTTTCATCCGTCATTTTCTTGCTCCTTTTTATCCAAGTAGTCATTGATCACTTCTGCTGGAAAGCCTTTCTGGTAAAGGCCCTGCTTCACTTTTGATTTCAAATCGTAGCCGGTCAATTTATGGCTATGCTTCCGCCATAGTTTATCGCCTTGTTCATTGACAATATCAGTCCACTGGTCGTCATCTTTTTCAAGCTCCAGCTCTTCGATGGCTTGGCTGATTAGCGTATAGGAATACCCTTTTCTCATCAGGAAATCACTGATTTTCTGCTTTACTTGGCTCGGGGTTTTCATTTTTTCTTTCGCGGCAATTTTTTCGGCGAGTCCTCTCGCAATTTCAAGCTGCTCTTCTTCGGTGTAGGAATCTAAAACTTCTTTTTGCATCTGTTTATCAATTCCTTTCTTTTGCATATCCTGCTGGATGGCACGCGGCCCCTTTTTGCCTGAATTCATCTGGGTCCGCATCAATGCTTCTGAAAAAGCCCGATCGTCGAGGAACTTATGTACATAGAGCTTTTTGATCGCTTCATCTATGACTGCTTCCCCATACTCTTTTTCTTTCAGTTTGGTCCGCACTTCTCCTTCGCTTCGCATACGGAAGCCAAGGTAATGAAGGGCTGTATTGTAGGCTTTGCGAATTTGGTCTTCGAAAGCCATTTCTTCAATTGTCCATTGGTCCAGTTCTTTCCCTTTGGTGAGCTGATACCTAACAAGTACCGCTTCATCGACACTGAATGCAAATTTATCCTCAAAGAAAATATTATACCTTTCGGGATTCTTTTTGCCTTGCGTGATTTTCGAAATAATCGGCATTTACCGGCACCTCTCTTCCTTCATTATTATACCCTTTTGAGCGCTTAAATGCATGGATTGTGGGTACTATAGGAGAAACAGGAGGGATGATGATGAAGATAGCAATTACAGGCGGATCAGGCTTTGTCGGCAAAGAGTTGACAAGGCTTTTCCATACGGGCGGACACATCGTCTACATTTTGACCCGAAACCCGAAACCTTCTACACCGAACACGAAGTATATCGAATGGCTAAAAGCCGGAAGTACGCCTGAACGGGAACTTGAAGGAATCGATGCCATCATTAACCTTGCCGGAAGTTCGATCAATGACGGCCGGTGGAGCGACGAACAGAAAAAAGAGATTTACAGCAGCCGCATTGAATCGACGCATGAGCTAATCCGCATCATCGATCAGCTGAAGAAAAAGCCGCAAGTATTGATCAATGCAAGCGCGATTGGAATTTACCCTGCTTCCACGACTGTCACCTACACAGAAGCTTCAGGCGACAGAGGAAATGATTTCTTGGCAAAAACCGTAATCGATTGGGAAAAACTCGCGGACCACGCTTCCGTTTATGGCGTAAGAGTAGCATTTGCAAGGTTTGGCATCATTCTTGGTGAAAAAGATGGGGCCCTCCCTTTAATGGCTTTGCCTTATAAATTATTTGTTGGCGGCACTGTGGGCAGCGGCAGGCAGTGGCTGTCATGGGTCCATGTCAAAGACGCGGCAAGGGCCATCCAATTCGCCATCGAAACTCCCGGGCTTTCCGGTCCCTTTAATGTCGCCGCCCCGAACCCGAAAACGATGAAAGATTTCGGCAAGCAGATTGGCAAAACGCTGAATAAACCCCATTGGATTCCAGTTCCAGGATTTGCACTAAAGGCGGTACTCGGGGATAAGAGCCGTCTCGTCCTTGAAGGCCAGCGTGTTCTTCCGAAAGCACTCGAGCGGCACGGATTTCAATTCGACTATCCCAGTCTGCAATCGGCACTGGCTGATATCTATAAATAAGACTATAATGGAGGGATGATTACAAAAAGGACGTGAAAAAATGAACGATAAACCCATAATCGAGGAAGGCCAAAAGTTCCCTTTAACGATTAAACGGCTAGGAATCAACGGTGAAGGCATCGGTTTCTTTAAACGCAATGTCATTTTTGTTCAAGGCGCATTGCCTGGCGAAGAAATCACCGCCCAAGTCACGAACATCAAACGGAATTTTGCCGAAGCCCGCATTTTAAAATTGCGCAAACCTTCTCCACACCGCCAGACGCCGCCTTGTCCGATCTATGATTCATGCGGCGGCTGCCAGTTGCAGCATATGACGTATGGCCAGCAATTGGTTGAAAAAAGAGATTTGGTTGTTCAAGCGTTGGAGCGCTATTTGAAAGGGGTCAATGTCCAAGTCGAAAAAACGATTGGCATGGAAGAACCGTGGTATTACCGCAACAAAAGCCAGTTCCAGACACGCTTAAAAGGAAACCGCGTAATTGCCGGGCTGTTTGCAGAAGGCTCCCATCAATTATTGGACATTGAGCAATGCATCGTCCAACACCCGAATACGACACGCATCACGAATGACGTGAAGCGCGTATTGGAGGATTTAAAAATTCCAATCTATGACGGCAAAACGATGAAGGGCATCATCCGGACGATCGTGGTCCGGACAGGCGTGGAAACCGGCGAAATCCAAATCGTCCTGATTACGACGCGTGCCAAAATTCCACAAAAAGAATTCTTAGTGGAACTTCTTCAAAACTTGGATCCAAAAATCGTGTCCATCGTGCAAAATGTCAATAAAGAAAAAACTTCTTTAATTTTTGGCGAAGAGACTTTCACCCTTTACGGCAAAGACACGATTCATGAGAAACTTGGCGAATTGTCTTTCGACCTCTCCGCCCGGGCTTTCTTCCAATTGAATCCGATCCAGACCGTGAACCTCTATAATGAAATCAAACGCGCCGCTGATTTGACAGGCACCGAATCCGTCGTTGACGCGTATTGCGGCGTCGGAACGATTGGAATGTGGCTCGCTGACCGCGCCAAGGAAATACGCGGCATGGACTTGATTCATGAAAGTGTGGTAGATGCGAAAGCGAACGCGAAAAAATTAGGCTATACCGCGAAATACGTGACCGGCAGTGCAGAGAAATGGCTGGAAACCTGGCGTACGGACGGCTATACGCCTGACGTATTGACAGTGGATCCACCGCGCACCGGGCTTGGCGACTCATTGATCCAAACCATCTTGAAGGTGAAGCCGAAGCGTTTCGTCTACACGTCTTGCAACCCTTCTACGTTAGCGAAAGATTTGCAGCAGCTGACGAAAATCTACAAGATCGAATACATTCAGCCGGTCGACATGTTCCCGCAAACCGCCCAGGTGGAATCGGTGACAAAGCTGGTACTAAAATAAGAAAACGGACGCTGAACACCAAAAAAGGCACGGAAGCCATAAAAGCTTCCGTGCCTTTAGTATGTTGGAAAAAATAGAAATGGAAAAAATCAATTTGAAACTCGCTATTCCGCAGTCAACCGCTGCGAAGCGGTTGACCGCGGAATAGCGGTTGACCGTGGAATAGCGAAGTTGATCGCTCCTGCGACGAGCTCGCACAGGAGCAAGTATTTTAAAACGATGCTTTTAAAAAAACATCGTTCCCTGTTTAGCTCTATATCTTTAGGGAGTGTTCCAGCACCGGCGCGGTTCCGAACAGGGTGGAGCAATAAGACGAGTGGGTTTCTCGGCTTATTGTGGGAACGCTGTCCATAGCGCCGCAGTGCGGCTTCCAGGAGCAGATGCTCTCATCTAATTAATTTCTCTACAATCTGAAGGCACGGAAGCCATAAAAGCTTCCGTGCCTTTTTCCATTTAACTAAACTCTGCTTCCGGTTCTTTTTTCTTTCCGCCGAACAGGAGGATAACCAGGAAAATGGCGAGCAATATGGCGGCGATCAATAACAGGAAACTGAGCCCCCCCGAATGCTGGACAAAAAGTCCGCCTAAAAACGGGCCGGTCAAACTCCCGATGCTGAAAGCGATGCCGCAAAGCAAATTGCCGGTCGGCAGCAAATCTTTTGGCATCAAATCCGCCATAAATGAAATGCCTAGAGAAAACGTGGATCCGACAAACATTCCCGCCAAGGCAAAAAATCCAACAGTAACCCAGGCATAGGCTTCGAAAAAGCTGCCAATGCCAAACACAAGAGCACCGCCGGACAAAGCGATGATCAACACATTCCTTCTGCCGTAACGGTCGCTTAAACTTCCGAGCGGCAATTGCGTGGCAATGGCGCCTAAAGAAAACGCAGCAAGCATGATCGAAACCATTCCGACATCAATCGATTGCCTTAACGCGTACACAGGATAAATGGAATTTAAGGAAGCTTCCAAAAAACCGTAGCCGAGCGGCGGCAAAAATGCGACCCAAGCGATGACAATCGCCGCTTTAAACCGCCCAAGAGTGCCCGTGCTCGCCATGCTACCGCTTGAAACTTCCGGAAAATCATTTCTTAACAAGAACACCAGCGACCAAGCAATCAGGCAAAGAACGCCTGAAATGATGAAAGGCAGCGCTTCAAAAATATTGACCAATGGCACAAACAAAGGCCCAGCGCCAAACCCTACACTAAAAGACATGCCGTAGATGGCGATATTCCTGCCTAAACGGTGCTGAGGCGAAAAACTCGTAATCCATGTTTGGGTGGAGAAATGCAGTGCTTGGTCCCCGACGCCAATCAATACGCGCAAAATAAACCAGAACAATATGCTTTTCCATAAAGGAAATAAGAAAAGCGAGGCAATTACCAGTCCGCCGCCGAGGAGAATCAACGGCTTATAGCCGAATCGCCGCAATTGCGGTTCCATGAAAGGCGCGATAATCAATGTTCCTATGTACAGTCCCGTAGCGCTGAGCCCATTTAAAGTTGAAGAGATGCCGTCCTGCTCAAAAATAACGGCAATCAGCGGCAACAGCATGCCTTGGGAAAAACCCGAAATCGATACGATGGCGACCAATATCCAGAACCTGGCGCGGTCGCTTTTTACAAATGTTTTCATTGGTGCCTCCTTGATAATGCGCGTTCATTTAACTTCAGTAAGAATTCAGTTACAATTTTACCATAAGGAGGCGTTAACTAAATGAATTATTCAATGAACGAAAATGGTTTTACGGGAAAATTGCCTTTTGGAGAAATTGAGATATCCGGCAATGAGCAATACGGTTTCCGCCCTTATCAATTACTGGTTTCTTCACTCGCTGTCTGCAGCGGCGGAGTGATGCGGAAAGTATTGGAGAAAATGCGGATGCCGGCGGATGATATCCAAATTAAAGTGAAAGAGGTCGTGCGCGTCGAGGATGAAGCTGACCGGGTTTCAAAAGTGCACATTCACTTTACCCTACAAGGAAAGATCGAAGAAAGCAAGATGGAACGCGTCATGGAGCTGACCCGGAAGAATTGTTCGATGGTTCAAAGTGTCAAAGATTCCATCGAAATTATTGAAACGTACGAATTGACGCGTTGAGTTGAATCCATTCAAACCACAAAAGGTTCAGTCCGTATCTGTATGACAGAATGCGGCTGAACCTTTAGGTTTTCATAATATCCAATTTTGTTATTTCCATAGTTTAATTTCTTCGGCTAAGCTGCCGGTGAAATGTTCGAACCCCCTCCTTTGTCCTCTACAATGATTGGTTTCGACGATTCACTTCGGCCTCCCCTCTCATTTGATTAACATCACTTTAACACAAAACGAAAGTTAAGTAAATATTCTAAATACATAAAATTGATAAATAATTAGTTTTGCCTATAGAGTGTTGAAATTCCATGCTTTTTCCGCTACGATATAACAAGCGAAATGAGGTGTATCCAATGGGAAAATCCATTACGAATAAAGAGCAGCAAGTATCTTACATGAAACAGCGATTGAATATGTTTTTAGAAGTCCTTGATGCCATTGAACCAGAAAATACCGAGCTCGAAGATATCGACCGGCTAATTGCCATGGTCGATGATCTTGATGAGAAAATGCAGCAATTTAAATCACGTCCAGAAGATGAAAAATAAGGCCAGCCGCTAAAAAAGCTTCTCCGCCATCAGCACAATTGATGGCGGAGAAGCTTTTTTTATGGCAGTTTTATAAATTGCGTTGCCTACGATCCAGACTGTTTCGTCTGCCCTGCATGACGGCATTGATCTGGCCGCCGACGAGCAGCAGCATTGCTGATAAGTAAAGCCAAATCATCAGCATGATTATGCCCCCGATGCTGCCGTATGTAGCAGAGAACGTAGCAAAATGGTTGATGTACAAAGAAAAAATGTAGGAAACCGCGATCCATCCGATAGAGGTGAAAGCAGCTCCCACCATGACGCTTCGCACATCCAGCCGGACATTCGGCGCCACCCAATAGATGACCGAACACACCGCAAAAATGATTAAAGGCGGTATCGTAAAACGCAATCGACTCCAAAGCTCCAGAAAGCTATCTTCCAATCCAAGGAAAGAGGAAAGAAAAACACCGGTCTGTTGACCGAAAATCGGCAAGACTAAAGCAACAATCATGATGAAAATCATCAAGATCGTCGAAAGGATCGACATCCCCCGGGCGATAAGAAACGGCCGGTTCTCTTCAACTCCGTAGGAGAAGTTCAACGATTTGATCAACGCATCCATGCCCAAACTGGCGGACCATATCGTTGCGATGATCCCAAATGACAACAGCCTTCCATTTTGGTTGGTCATAATATCCTGCAATGTTTCTTCAATGATGGCATAGACTTCAGCAGGAGCTACTTCCTGCAAAAATCCATAAATTTGATCTGACGAAAGATTCAAGTAGGGCAATAGCGTCACAAGAAAAATAAGCAAAGGAAAGATAGACAGCAGGAAAAAGAACGCTAATTGCGCTCCCAGTCCTTGCACATCTATTTCTTGGATCCGTTTGCCTACTTCTTTCAGGAAGCCCTTAGCCGTGGTGACGTCATGGCTCACCTGCAAGTTATTCAAGCGCTCTTCGGAATCAGTTGATGGCCGTTGCGATTCTTTCCTGATTGGAATTACCCGTTTTTTGTAGAGCTTGAATTAGATGATGTGGAAGAACTGCTGTCATCGGTCAAAGATGAAGAGGCAGAAGGATTGTCTTCCTTCAAAGCAGTTAAGACATCGTCTTTTGAATCAAGCACAGCGTCTTTCGTGTCTACAAATGCCTCTTTCGTTTCCAATGCCATGTCTTTTACATGCGGAGTCAATTCTTTCAATTCGTTGACTTTTTCCCCCACATAAGAAGCATCATCGGAAATACGGGCATAGAGATTTTGAACTCTTTCCGTCTGCTGTTGGACAGCCGACATGAGCTCGTCTCTGTTCGAAGCATAGTATTTTGCATTGCTGGATAATTTCTTGGATTTGTCCATTACATCATTTCTTGTATTTTTGTCGAAGAGGGAAACGATAATCCCCATTGCTGCTCCTACTAATAATCCCGTTAATAATTTGTTTTGGCTCATTCTAAATTCCTCCCAATCAAATATGATACTTGCATCTCTTTTGGATTTTCCCTCTATTCCCATATTTTAAACTTTCCCTCCTTTTTATTTTTTTCAAAAAAGTCTTGACTCTCGGTTTGATATTTTGGAATATTAAATCTTAAGGAGGTTTTGGAATATTAAGAAGAGTAGACGAATTGATTGAAGGAGATGAGAAAATGGAGCAATTGGAGAATATTTTAAGCGATATTAGCGGTTTCATCTGGGGTCCTGCTTTACTTGTTTTAATCGTCGGCACCGGCATTTACTTGACTGTGCGCCTTGGTTTGCTGCAAGTCCGAATGTTGCCTTATGCATTAAAACTGGTTTTCTCAAAAAATCAGGATAAGACTTCTAAAGGCGATATCAGCCATTTCGAAGCTCTTTCAACTGCCTTGGCTGCAACTGTCGGCACCGGTAATATCGTCGGAGTTGCAACGGCGGTCGTGCTCGGTGGACCCGGCGCTGTTTTTTGGATGTGGATTTCTGCATTTTTTGGGATGGCAACGAAATATGGCGAAGCGGTTTTAGCTGTTAAATACCGGATCACCGATGCGAAGGGACAGATGGCCGGTGGACCTATGTATTACCTTGAGCATGGTCTAAAGCAAAAATGGCTTGGCGTCATATTTGCGATTTTCGGCGCCATTGCGGCTTTTGGCATCGGCAATGGAACACAATCAAACTCAGTAGCGGGCATCGTCCGTGACACATTCAGTGTGCCGACTTGGATTACCGGAATCATTCTTACTTTATTTGCCGGAGCTGTCATTTTAGGCGGCGTCAAAGTAATAGGGAAAGTGACTTCTTATTTTGTGCCATTCATGGCTTTGTTTTATATCATTGCTGGCGCTATTATCATGCTTACGAATATTGACCTTATCTGGCCAGCGGTTACAACAATCTTCACTTCTGCCTTTACAGGAGAAGCTGCTGTCGGCGGCGCGATCGGCGCAGCCATCCGCTACGGGGTTGCCCGAGGCGTATTCTCGAACGAAGCAGGACTTGGATCAGCTCCGATTGCTGCTGCGGCAGCCAAAACGGATATGCCTGGACGCCAGGCGCTCGTTTCGATGACACAAGTATTTATCGATACGCTGATCATCTGTTCAATCACTGGAATTACTATCGTCATGTCAGGCATGTACACGGATAAATCCCTTGAAGGTTCAGCACTCACGACTGCTGCTTTCGAGCAATTCTTGGGACCAATCGGACCAATCATTGTAGCGATCGGATTAATTTTCTTCGCTTCTTCTACCATTATCGGCTGGTCGTATTATGGCGAGAAATGCTTCCAGTATTTATTCAAGAACCCAGCCCTACTGATCGTCTACCGTATTGCCTTCATTGTGATGGTGTTTGTCGGCGCTACGGTTTCGCTAGACTTGATCTGGATGTTCTCGGATATCATGAACGGCTTGATGGCCATTCCGAACTTAATCGGCTTGCTTGGCTTGTCCGGTGTCATGGCGCTCGAAACACGACGCATTGTAAAAAAAGTAAAAGAGGAAAAAGCAGAAGCCCAAGCTGGCAATTGACTTTTTTTTTGAACAGTGAAATGATGGGTTATACCCTTCGAAAGGCAGGAACCCATCATGGATCTATCAAAACCATCAAATGAAAACATTACGTTTATGATCGAAGAAATTAAGGCAAAATTGCGCATGGTCAATGTGGATGCGATGAAATCCGAGCATTTCAACAATTCGCAGTACGAAGACCTGCTGGATTTATATGAAATGGTGAAAAGCCGCGACAACATTACACCAAACGAAATGCAGGCCATCGCGAAAGAGCTTGGCTCATTGCGCAAATAACACAAAAACCCCGACTTCGGCAGACGCCAAGGTCGGGGTTTTCATTTTCTTATTAACTCTAACCAGCAGTGTCAGCCCCTCTTTTGGTATTGGGCGATGTACCAGCTGCCTTCTTTGATGACGGTTTTAATGCCGAGCATCTCAAGGCCTGCCTCTTCTCCCCACTCCGCGAGTTCGTCCCGGGTCGGCAATCGGTACAGATTGTCGAATGAGGAGAAGAAGCTATTGAAGACATTGGCAAACGGCGGATCTTCTACACTGCCGGCAATCGGAGTGACGACGGACAGGATGCCGCCGTCATTCAGCCAACTGGCGAGCTCTGTAAACAGTTCTTGCCGTTTTTCCAAGTCAATATAATGGATGACATTGTTCATCATGACCATATCCTGCTGCTTTTCAGGATGGTAATTCCATAAATCCGCATTTTCAATGGTGATGTTTTCATTGTCCCGTGTGTTTTCTTGCGCTTTTTCGGTTACGGCCGGACTAATTTCAATTCCGGTGAATTCGGTATTCGGAAAGCGTTCAGCAAGCTTTTGGATATAGCCGGCTTCGCCGCATCCGATATCCAGTACCGTCTTGCAGTCATTCTCCCTGATTTTCTTGGACATTTTAGGCAATGCCAATACTTCGAGCAGCCGGCTCGTTTCGGCCACGGTCGGTGCATGCTTTTCTTCATCAAAATGGTTGCGGCTTTGCTTCCGCATCATTTCGGGATAGCTTAACAACGTCGGAATATGCAATTCCATCATTTCTTTCAATAAGACACCGGAGGAATAATTTCCTTTCGGCTTCGGCAGCTTCCACACATGGCTGATTTTATAGCGCCCTCTCCCCGCCTCTTTCAAATGGCCGATCGATAAGCCAACGTTGACCCATTGATCCAATAGATTTTCATCCAATTGGTAGGCATCGGCCACATCAAATTTCGACATGGGCCGTTCGAAAGCTTTAAATAAATCCAGTTCATAGCCCACATACGCGTGCCAGCTATAGAGGAACGGTTCATTCCGTTTCATGTACATTCTTGCTTTAAACATATTCATTACATCTATCATAGGAGTCCCTCCACTTTCCATGGGTAGTCATCTTCTCGAGTGAAATACTTTAATTCTTTGGTGCTCGGCGGCAGATCCCTTATCCGGATGGGCATGATGCCTCCTTGGATAAAACGGTCGCGGACATTTTCTTTCCACATTCCGAGCCCTGAAACATTCAACATTTGCTTAAAGTGAAGGATGGGATCTTCTTCCATGCGTTCAAATGTTCTTTTCCGCAAATAACTGACTGGCTTAAACGGAAATGAATAGGCGAGGGCTGCCAAATGGCTCAATTGGATGACATGGTCGGCTCGCTTATAGCGGACTTTTTCATACCATTTCAAATTGGACGGATCCAGCTTGCCAGTTTCTTTCATATCCGCCACTAATTCGCCCAGTATATCTGCGTCCTGGATGGCCATATTCATTCCTTCGCCCGCCATTGGATGGACGGCATGGGCAGCGTCTCCAATAATGGCTTTGTTGGCTTTCACGTAAGAAGGCGCATGATACATAATTGGAATCATCAGCTGGATCTTTTTCCAGTCGGTCAGCTGCTGGACATAGCCGTCTACTGCCGGCGCCAAATCAGTATATAATTTATGGAAATGGCTGATTGGTTTTTCTTTCAGCTCTTTATAATCCCCTTCCGGAATCAAGTAGACACTTCTCACCATATTGTCCGGCAATGGAAATAAACCAAGAAAACGGTTATATGTAGAAATGATTTTTCCATCTTTGAAATTTTCTGCGCGCGGAAACGAAACCGTCAGGAAATGATGGTTGTACGTCGTTTGCTTGACTTCGATGCCCATCGATTTCCGGGTGACAGAAGCCCTTCCTTCTGCGCCAAAGAAAAATCGGGCTTCCACTTCGAATGTTTCTTTGCCTTTTTGCAGCACCGCTTTATTTTCGGATAGGCTTTTGCAGGCCGTTCCATTGAAATAATGGAAGTTGGTAAACATTAAAGCCGCTTCTAAGATGATGGATTTTAATTCTTCGTGGTGGACCATATAGGCGGCATCGTATTTTCCGGGCAGCACGCTGTAATCCATGAACGATTGGTCCTGGACTTTTAACGTGCTGGAAAGTTCGAGCATATCGAGCACTTTTATCTCGTTGGATCGCTCGCAGATTTCCTCATAAATTCCGATGCTGTCGAATATTTGCATGCTTTTAGGCTGCAGCAATTCCCCTTTATAAGTAGGAGGTTTTTTCGAAAGTCTTTCGGCCAGCACAACATCGACTCCGCGCTGCACCAATTTCAAGGCTAAGGTCAATCCGCCGATGCCGCCTCCGCTAATGAATACATCCGTTTTCATCTTCTTCAGCTCCTTATTGTTACCTACCCTTTTCCGGGTTGCTTGAAAACATCTTCCAATTAAAAAAGCCCGGAAGGAAAAGCAGTGCTTTTCCTTCCGGGCTTCCGTATTTTTTTCTTATAGCTGGTTGTATGCAACAGCCAGTTTAGCGCCGACTTCTGCATTGTGTTTGACGAGCTCGATATTTGCAACGAGGCTTGTTCCTTCTGTCAATTCTTTTACTTTGCCCAGCAAGAATGGCGTCGTGTCTTTTCCTTTGATGCCGTTCTCTTCCGCTTCCGCCATGGCCCGGTCGATGATGCCGTTGATGAACGCATCTTCAAGTGCATGCTCTGCAGGAATCGGATTTGCTACAACGGCGCCGCCTTTTAATCCAAGATCCCATTGTGCTTTTAATACTTGTGCCAGAACTTCCGGATTTTCTGCGCTGAACGTCAATCCAAAGCCGCTTGAACGTGTATAGAAAGCCGGCATTTCTTCTGTTTGGTAGCCAATGACCGGAACGCCTTTTGTTTCAAGGTATTCCAATGTCAGCCCGATATCCAGAATCGATTTCGCTCCGGCACAAACGACAGCTACGCCAGTTGTCGCCAATTCTTCCAAGTCAGCTGAAATATCCATTGTCGTTTCAGCACCGCGGTGCACCCCGCCGATTCCGCCTGTAGCGAAAACGCGGATGCCGGCTAATTCCGCACAAATCATCGTAGCCGCAACAGTTGTTGCCCCGATTTTTTTCGTCGCAATCAATTGGCCAAGGTCGCGGCGTGAAACTTTTGCCACATCCGGGCTGTTTCCTAAAAGTTCAAGCTCCTCATCAGATAAACCGATTTTAATTTGGCCGTCCATGATCGCGATTGTTGCTGGGACAGCTCCATTATCGCGGATGATCTGCTCAACAATGCGCGCGGTTTCGACATTTTGCGGATAAGGCATACCATGCGAGATAATTGTCGACTCAAGTGCCACCACCGGTTTTTTTTGGTCCATTGCTTCCTGTACTTCCTTTGAATATGAAATCATTGCTGTCATTGTAATTCCTCCAATTCTTTTTTTAACTGCTCGGCTGTAAGTTCTGTTCGTACGGTTGTTTCACTTTGCAAGGTTTTCGTCGCATTCATCAATCCGGAATGGATCGTCACATCAAATTCTTGCTCACACAGGAAACTGTGGATCACGCCGCTCGAGAATGCATCGCCTGCACCAGTGACATCTTCCAACGTACGGGTCTGAAGGGCTTCATAATGTTGGACTGACGAATGGTTGGCAGCAATTACGCCGTCTTTTCCGCCAGTGATCAATACATTTTCGGCACCCATTTCATGCAAGCGCTTTGCACTGTCATGCCAATCTGCGAATGTGTCTATTGCTTTTCCTAAATACTGCTCTGCTTCATCCCGGTTCAGGACGAGCCAAGTGATGCCGGTCAGATCTTCAGACAGGCGGTCCATTTTCGGACCCGAAACCGGGATGACCGCCAGTGGAATCTCTCGAGACTTCGCGAGTTTTCGAATATACTCAATCGTCTCTTTCGGGCAATTCAAATCGATGACGATGCAAGAAGCTGCTAGCAGGGCGTTTTCGTTTCTCGCTACATATGCAGGCGTCATTTGTTCATAGATGTCCATGTTCGCCATAGCCAGCAGCATTTCGCCGTCTGGCTCCAAAACGGCTGTGTAAGTGCCCGTCGAATATTCATCAAAGGATTTGGTTAAATCCGTCGACATAAACGGCGACGATACTTCTTCGATCAATTTCCACTCGGAATCATTCCCGGCAATCGACAGCAATTTCACTTCGTGGCCAAGCCGGCCCAAGTTCTCTGCTATATTGCGGGCCACTCCGCCGACGCTTCCTGTCGCTGAAGCGGGATTTGAAGTGCCCATGATCGTCTTTTTCTTCATTTTGAATTTCCGGTCGACATTCGCTCCGCCGATGCAAATGACCGTCCCTTCTTCCGGCAGGACGTAAGCTCTGCCCAGAATTTTTCCTTCACGAATCAATCCTGATATTAAGTTCGCGATGGACGGCCTGGAAAGTTTCATCGCATCTGCCATTTCCTGCTGCGATAAATAAGGATCCCGGCGAATCAAAGCTAAAAGTTCCGCTTCTTTTTGATTCAATTCCTCGCCTCCTTTTAAACATTTGTTTATATCATAAACTTTTGTCTTTAAAATTGCAAGCCTAAATCGGGAAAGTGAGGATAAACCTTGCAGGGTATGACTGAAGATTGCTAATATAATAATGATGAAAGGAGAGATTTACGTGACATCTTTTGATGAAAAATTAATAAAATATGCAGAACTGGCTGTAAAAGTGGGGGTAAATATTCAATCTGGACAACAATTGTATATTGCCGCTTCCCTTGATGCAGCACCGCTCGTCCGCCTGATCACCAAACAAGCTTATGAGGCTGGCGCTAAACAAGTGCACGTAGATTGGAACGACGATGAAATCTCTCGCCTTCGTTATGAACTGGCTCCTGAAGATTCATTCTCGGAATATCCGGCATGGAAAGTCCAAGAGCGTGAACAGCTTGCAGACCAAGGTGCTGCATTTATCAGCATCGTTTCACAAAGTCCGGATCTGTTGAACGGCATCGATCCGAAGAAAATTGCGGCCAACCAAAAAGCCGTCGGCACCGGCTTGAAGAAATACCGCCAATACGTTCAGTCCGATAAAATCAGTTGGACGGTTTTGGCAGCGCCTTCAAAAGCCTGGGCGGCAAAAGTATTCGCAGACTTGCCGGAAGACCAGCAAGTGGATGCTTTATGGGATGCCATTTTCAAAGCAGTCCGTGCCGATTTGCCTGAACCGATTGAAGAATGGGCCAAACATAATGATACCCTTCATACAAAAGTGGATTATCTGAACGGCAAAAAATACGCGAAGCTTCACTACACTTCGCCAAAAACCGATTTGGAAGTCGGCCTTCCAAAAGGCCATTTGTGGTGCGGCGCCGGATCCATCAACGAAAAAGGGCAGCCTTTCATGGCCAATATGCCAACGGAAGAAGTCTTTACCGTTCCGGATAAAACGGGCGTCAACGGCTTTGTTTCCAGCACAAAACCATTAAGCTACGGCGGCAACATCATCGATGATTTCAAGATCACTTTTGAGAACGGAAAAATTGTCGATGCTTCTGCGGCACAAGGCGAAGATGTCTTAAAGAATTTGATCGCGACGGATGAAGGATCGCATTTCCTGGGCGAAGTTGCACTCGTGCCTCATCACTCGCCAATTTCAAACTCGAATATTTTGTTCTACAATACGCTTTTCGACGAGAATGCTTCAAACCACTTTGCGATCGGCAGTGCTTATGCATTCTGTTTAGAAGGCGGCAAAACGATGTCCCAGGAAGAATTGCTGGCACACGGATTGAACCAGAGCATTACCCATGTTGATTTCATGGTGGGTTCTGAAGAGATGGATATTGACGGCATCTTGGAAGACGGCACGCGCGAGCCGATTTTCCGTAGCGGCAACTGGGCATTTTAATCCTCAATAATTGGACACTTAATTTTTTCCGTTATATCATGTATACTGAGTAATGATGATTACAAGTTCAGAGAGGAGTTATCATTATGTTAGAAGGTGTAACTATCGTATTAGGCTTTATGGTTGTTATTTTCTTATTTTTCTTCACTCTTTTGCATTTCCTTGGCAAAGAACTTCACTCTCATGATGCAGAAAAAGTAGACCCAATGCCGAAAAACAGATTTTAAGAAAAAGCCGCTTTCTCGGAGAAAGCGGCTTTTTTCATTTCCATGAGGCTTTCTCTTTACATTCTCAAATCATTTATTTTACATACCCGTTACATCCTCTATCTATAGACCTGCCTTTTTGTAATTTTCCACAACAATAGACCTTTCTTATGTATCATTTTGTTTTTGCGTGCTTTTGAACCCCTCCAATACATGGTAAAATGCAGAGTGGTAATTGTTTTATAATAGGAGGAGTTTAGGCATGTTTTCTTCAACGGATATTGGAATCGACTTAGGAACAGCAAATATTTTAGTATACACAAAAGCAAAAGGCATTATTTTAAATGAACCTTCAGTGGTTGCATTAGACACGAAGACGAATAAAGTCATCGCAATCGGCGAAGACGCAAAAGCAATGATTGGGAAGACGCCTGGATCCATCCGGGTCGTGCGCCCTTTAAAAGAAGGCGTCATCGCCGACTTTGAAGTCACTACGGAATTGCTGAAGATGGTCATGCAAAAAGCTGCCAAGCAAATGGGCGGATCTCTTCGCAAACCCAATGTCATGGTCTGCACCCCTTGCGGAGCCACGTCTGTTGAACGCCGTGCCATTCATGATGCAGTCAAACAAAGTGGAGCAAAAAGCGTCCATTTGATCGAAGAACCCGTTGCTGCAGCGATCGGTGCTGACTTGCCTGTCAGCGAACCGATTGCGAGCGTTATTGTGGACATCGGCGGAGGCACTACGGAAGTCGGCATCATTTCATTCGGCGGGGTCGTTTCCGCGAATACCGTAAAAGTTGCGGGAGACCGTATGGATGAAGACATTATCCAATACGTCCGCAAACATTATAATGTATTAATCGGCGAACGGACGGCTGAAACCATCAAAAAAGAAATCGGCTATGCGTTAATTCCGCACAAATCCGAATCGATTGAAATCCGCGGCCGCGATGTGATGACAGGCCTTCCGAAAACCGTCACGCTTACATCGACTGAAATTCAAGAAACGTTGAAAGAATCTTTGCTTTCTATTTTAGAATGCATTCGGGCGACTCTTGAAAATTGTCCTGCTGAATTATCGGGCGATATCGTGGACCAAGGCGTGGTCATTTCTGGAGGCGGCGCTTTGTTGAAGGGCATGCAGCAATGGTTGTCAGAAGAAATTTCCGTTCCTGTGCACACTGCCCCGCAGCCGCTTGAATCGGTTGCCATTGGCACTGGCCGTTCGCTGGTGATGCTGAACAAACTTGAAAAAATCTCTCGTTAATTTTGTTTCAATCAACAGTTTGGAAGCCGTGCTTCCAAACTGTTTTTGAATTCCGGAGGTTTACAGTCGTGTTCTCGGAAAATTTGATTTAAAATAAAAGGAGTAACTTTAAGGAGGATTCAGTATGTCGATGTTGGAAGATATCTTAGCTTATAACGAGGAATTTGTGAAAGAGAAGAAGTACGAGCAATACATAACGACGAAGTTTCCCGACAAGAAAGTGGTCATTTTAACTTGTATGGATACCCGGCTTATTGAAATGCTGCCGAAAGCAATGAACTTGAAAAACGGAGACGTGAAAATTGTCAAAAGCGCCGGTGCCGTCATCAATCACCCTTTCGGCGGCATTATGCGCAGTTTGATCGTAGCTGTTTATGAATTGCAAGCAGACGAAATTTACATCATCGGCCATCACGATTGCGGCATGTCGGCCATCGATCCAAAATCCATTTTATCCAAGATGGAAGCAAGAGGAATTGAACGAAAAACCATAGAAATGATGGAATATTCCGGAGTCGATTTGGAAGGATGGCTGCGCGGCTTTAGCGACGTGTCAGAAAGCGTCAAGCACAGCGTCCAGATGGTGCGCAACCACCCGCTGCTCGACAGCAAAGTTCCGGTTCATGGCCTTGTGATTGATCCGACAACCGGAAAATTAGATATGGTTGTGGATGGAAGAAACGAAAACCGCTGAGAATTTCTCAGCGGTTTTTGTCTTGTTTTTTATAGTGAAGATAATCCAATGGAATGCCGGCTTTGCCAAACTGGCGCAGAAAAGAAGTGATTTGTCCGCGATGGTACGACGCATGGTTGATGACCGTAAACAGCATTTCATCGCGCGTATTGTGAAATTCGCCGCCGCGCATGCTTTTGAAGAACAGCCCTTCCTGCCATTGCTCTTCGGTCAAAGAAGCAAAGTACAATTCCATTTCCGCATGCAAGAGCATAAATGCTTCAACCGCTTTTTCTGTCGTTGAAACATCGTACCGTTCGAATGCCGGACTTTCCACACCATTCATTCGCAGCAGCCACAGTTTTTCTACGCCAATGACATGCTCCACCGTTTTTTCGATGGACTCAAAAGAGTTATCTCCAATTCGGGTGTAGAAGTCCTCTCCGATTGACTGGACATGCCGAAGACATGCCAAAGTCGCCCATTGGTGATAGGAAAACAAATCGTTTCGATCCATCTTGCACCTTCCTTTCGCTGATGCTGTTATTCTGAAAACCACCGGACAATGTTTTTCCACCATCTTTTATAGGCGGCCTTGCCCTTTCAAAATTCACTTTCAAGCAAAGCAAATTGATAATGGTCTTCCCAGACGCCATTGATGTATAAGAATTCGCGCAGCAAGCCTTCATTCAGGAAGCCCGTCTTTTGCAGGACGCGGATCGACCCCATATTTTTCGGGGAGACGTATGCCTCGATCCGGTGCAGCCGCAATTGCTCGAAGCCGAACGTGTTGACCAGCCGCACCGCTTCTGTCGCAATGCCTTTGCCGATATAGCCCTCATCGATCGAATAGCCGACCAGCGCACTGAGGAACGGCAACCGTTTGATGCTGTACATCGAAATGTGGCCAATCATTTTATTGGACTCATGTTCAAAAATGCCAAAACTGTATTCCCGATTTTCCCGCGCCTGGTATATCGATTCCCGTATTTTTTCACGCTGCACCAATGCCGTAAAGTAACTGTCTTGATGGCGCGGTTCGTAGATCGCCCAGTAATCACGATTTCTTACCAGCAATTGAACCATCTCTTCCGCATCATCGACAGTAAGCGTCCGAAGGTAGCAAGTCTTTCCATTGAATAATAGATTCATATCATTCGAAAGAAGAAGTTAGCGCATTAAACTCTTCCGCATCTTTCACGCAAAGAGCAATGCCTTTTTCCCAGAAGGCTTCTTTGGTGATATCTTCTCCAAGATGCTTGAGCGCTAACTCTTCAGCTGTCATAATCGCAGTATCTCTTAGCAAAGCCATATACTTGCCTTCGAAATCGGCGCCTTCTTCCAATGCTTTGGCATAAATGCTCAGCGAGAATAAATAACCGAATGTATACGGGAAATTATAGAACGGCACATACGTAATGTAGAAATGCAGCTTAGAAGCCCAGAAATGCGGATGCGTTGACTTCAAACCGCCTGCAAAGCCTTCGTTTTGCGCTTGTTCCATCAGCTCATTTAAACGGGCTGCCGGCACGACGCCGTTTTTTCGTTCTTCATAGAAGCGGGTTTCAAATAGGAAGCGCGAGTGGATATTCATGAAAAACGCCACACTGCGCTGTACTTTATCTTCAAGCAATGCTATCTTTTCTTCTTTCGATTGGGCATTTTTAACG
The DNA here is from genome assembly GCF_022819085.1 of Planococcus ruber. Taxonomy (GTDB): domain Bacteria; phylum Bacillota; class Bacilli; order Bacillales_A; family Planococcaceae; genus Planococcus; species Planococcus ruber. The sequence continues at coordinate 37,725 of NZ_JALHAG010000013.1, forward strand.
GCTGCATCTGCGACAATCATTTCAGCGAAAGTCGAAGCCGTTTCCGCTACGTTCATTGCATACGAACGGTTCAGCCCATGGACCGGGTGCATCGCGTAGGAATGGAAAGCGTGTCCCAGTTCATGTGCAAGCGTCGCCACATTCGACATGGATCCACTGTACGTCATGAAAATGCGGGATTCCTCTGCCATCGGCAATTCGGTACAGAAACCGCCTGGTCGCTTGTTTGGACGGTCTTCCGCTTCAATCCAGCCTTTTTCAAAAGCTTGCAGGGCAAATTGCCGCAGCTCAGGCCCGAACTTGCCGAAATGCTCCAAGATAAACTCGGCCCCTTCCTGATACGTAAATTGCTGCGTGCTTTCTGTAACCGGCGCGTCGACATCGTACCAATCCAGGCCATCTTTCCCAAGAATTTCTGCTTTGCGGTTCAAATAAGCCACAAAAGGCTGTTTGTTCTTGCTGATGGCCCCCCACATCGCATCCAGCGTTTCCTGCTTCATGCGGTTCATATGCAAAGGCTCTTGCAAAACGTGGTCCCAACCGCGTTTTTTATACACTTCCAAACGGAAACCGGCAATCGAATTCAAGGTCTTCGCGAAAAAGTCTTCTTTCTCAGTCCACGCCTCTTCCAATTTCTCATACGATTCTTTCCGAATTTCAGCTTCTTTATGGGAGCTTAGGTTGTTGGCTTGTCCGACCGACATGGTCTTTTCTTCGCCATCAATCGTCATTTTGATTTTAATTTCGCCCACTAGCATGTCATAGAGTTGGCTCCAGCCGTGATAGCCATCCATGCTGAGTGCCGTGATCAGGTTTTCCTCTTTTTCGGAAAGCTGCATTTTCGCTTCTTCCCGCCATTCGTTTAAGAAGAAATGGAATTCTTTCAACGCATCCTGCTCAAGCAATTCTTTCCACACGGCATCATCCGTTTTCGTTAAATCCTGTTGAATTTTCTGGAGCGATGCATCAAAACGCGCATGGAGAGAAGACGATTCGCTTTGCAAAATGGCCGCTTTCTTGTCTTCCGTATTTTGCGCCATCAAACAGCCAATAAAAGATCCCGCTTGACTGAGATGCTGCATCAGCGCATTTACTTCTTCCAGCAAATTTGCCACCTTTTCAGCGTCTTCGCTTGAAGCCGGCGCTGTAAAGTGCTGAGCCGTTTTTTCAAATTCATCTAATTTGGGCGTTGCCTCGTCCATATGTACCCGCAATTCTTTTGAATCGCTGCCCCCTTGGAACAATACATCCAAATCCCATACTTCCGGAAATTTAACCGTCATGATTTTACCCCCTGGTAAACTTAATTTTCTAAAAACACTTATAAGTATACCATTTCCTGCAAAATGTCGGAACCACACGGACTTATGATTGGATTGCTTTTGAAAATTCTCACACGATCTTCACAAACCTTCCTTTTTATGAATATTCTTGGAAGTGAAGTTTGTTGAACCGCTTCCCGACAGGTATACTAAAATAGGAGGGGGGTCTTTTATGGCTAGAATACTGCTGATGACAATCGCATATATCAGCATCATCGTAATCAATTCACTAGCGAATATTTTGCCGCTTAATGGGCAAACCACTGGCGAGATTTCCAACCGCCTTCCGGTTCTATTTACTCCAGCCGGCTATGTATTCTCAATTTGGTCTGTTATTTACATATTATTGGCTATCTGGATTATCGGGTTTTGGATCCGCTACAAAAAAGGGGAAGTCCCGTCAGCCAAAATCACTTTATTCTTTACCTTGAGTGCTGTATTTAATATTGCCTGGCTGTACTTATGGCATTATGAGTTTTTTGCTTGGTCCGTTTTAGCGATCTTTGCCTACTTGGCTTCTTTGATTGCCTTGTATTTGCAATACAGCAATTCCGAGCGCAAACTCACAGAACGCCTTCCAATCTCCATTAATATGGGATGGCTCAGTGTCGCCGCTATTGCCAATACCAGCTTTGTTTTGACGTTCTACAATTGGAGCGGCTGGGGCTTGAGCGATCAATTATGGACCGTTATCATGCTGACAGTAGCGACTGCTCTCGCACTCCATATTCGCTTCCATCATTTTGATATTCCTTATGCCTTTGTTTTCGTTTGGGCCTTTATCGGCATTGCCGTGAAACATGGTACCAACGAACTGTTGGTCACGACCGCTTCCCTGTTTTTAAGCGGGGTCATCATCACCGGCATTTTGCTCATCAAAAAAAGATCCTGATAAACAGGATCTTTTTTTATGTTTAATTGAGTTTTGTCAGTAAAATGGGCTCGCCTTTAGTGACAAGAACCGTGTGTTCAATCTGGGCCACCAGCGATTGGTCAGGCGTGATGAATGTCCAGCCGTCTCCCGATTCCACAATATGCTCAGCTTTCTGGGAAATGAAAGGCTCGACAGCAAGAACCATGCCTTCTTTTAAAATCGTTGTTTCCCATGCATCGTAATAATTCAAAACATGCTGCGGAGCTTCATGCAATGATTTTCCAATGCCGTGTCCCGTTAAGTTCTTAATGACGAACAAACCTTGCTGCTTCGCTTCACGCTCCACCGCTTTTCCGATCTGGTTCAGCTTAGCGCCGGCTTTCACTTTGCTCATCGCCCGGTCAAATGCCGATTCAGCCACTTGGCATAATTTTTCTTTTTCCGAATGGCCATCCCCAACTACAAAAGAAATGCCTGTATCTGCAAAATAGCCTTCATAAGATCCTGACACGTCGATGTTCACGATGTCGCCGTCATTGATAACGCGCTTGCCCGGCATGCCGTGGGCCACTTCTTCGTTCACGCTGATGCATGTATAGCCCGGGAAATCATATTCCGCTTTCGGGCCAGATACGCCGCCAAGCTCTTTGAACATTTTGCCGCCCAGTTCATCCAATTCTTTTGTCGTAACGCCTGGCTTCGTCGCTGCTTTCATCGCTTCGCGAATTTCAGCTACCATGCGCCCCGCTTTCTTCAGCATTTCAATATCTTTCTCATTCGTTGCAATCATTTGATACCCTTCTTTCAAATTGTCTACTGAAAATTATAGCACACGAAAAGCGCAAGCGCCCGTTTGGTGCCGACAAGCGCTGGAAGCTTTTTCGGTCATGGCGTTCTTAGCCATGGGCGGAAAAGCTGAAGCGACCTCGAGGCACCGGGCGCTGGAGACTAGACAATACGAGAAGCGCAAGCACCCGTTTGGTGCCGTTTATGAAAAGAGCCGCCGGAGAAATTTCCTCTCTGGCGGCTCTCACTTTTTTCAATTCTAAACTTTCACTGGACTTCGGCATCCACCAATTTAGGGGCAGCGGTGAAAAGCGCCGAACAAACCGCGGCTGCCAATAAGAAAACAGGAATCATATAAGTGGCGTTGTAAACAGCCGAATATATTAGCACGTTGCCTTCTGCAAACATCCCGAAGAATAAAACACCCGTGATGACATGCATCAGGTAGCGCAAGAAAGATGCGATCAATACGCCGATCACGGCTGCAGCAATCATGCCGCCTGCTTTCCCTTGCTGATGGGCTTTCAAATAACGGCTGCGCATCAGGCCAGCAAAACCGACGGCTCCGTAAGCGACGAGATAATCCAAAATCACTTGCATCACGACGAAACCGAATGACAACGGCGTAACGGAAATGACGCCGGTTACGATTTGCAGCAACCCGACTAACAGCCCGGTTAAAATTCCGGCCGCGGTGCCTCTTCTAAAAGCCATCAAAACAATGGGGATCATGACCAGGCTGACCGATCCGCCTTGCGGCATTTTAAACGCCACAAAATCCAATACATACCCGAGCGCTCCAAAAATCGCAATCTCCACCATTAACAAAACACGTAAATTTCTCATGACTTCCTCCTTGTGTTGTGCACATCACCAGAAGGGCCGCAGAAAAAAACCATAAAAAGCGGCGCCAGGACAGATCCTGACGCCGCATAAAAGGCAGGTTTCTATCCACATCCCTGCGCAAGCGTTAACTTACAGGTTCGAAGGGTAAGAACAAAACTGTTCACTCTCAGCAAAAGCTCCCCTTGTGGTGTATACATTAAATTCTCTTTCATCCTTCATTGTACACAAGGTCAAATGTGAAAGCAATTCGTTTTAAGTGCTCTTCTTAGGGTACACTTTTATTGATGAACTATTTTGAAAGGTGGTGAAAGCAGCAAGCATCCATTTGCTGCTAAGGACATGATTGACTTACTAAAAGATTTGATTAAAATCAAAAGCGATGATCAAGAAGGCGCCAATCAAGCATTACTGTTTTGTGCCGATTGGCTGAAAGAAAAAGGAGAAACTGTCACGATCCATGAAAACAACGGCTTCAAGATGCTTACTGCCATCAAAGGCGCCGGAGAAGAGACGCTCATCTGGAACGGCCATGTGGACGTGGTGCCTGGACACGAAGAGCAATTCACCCCATTCGAAGAACTTGGACGTTTATATGGCCGCGGCGCAGCCGATATGAAAGCGGGCGTAGCGGCAATGATGCAGGCGTTCATCGAACTCGATGCCTCGGCTTTGGAGAAAACGGTTCAACTACATATTGTCACCGATGAGGAAATCGGCGGCCGCAATACATCGAAATGGTTGGTTGACCAAGGATACCATGGCGACTTTGTCATCTGCGGAGAACCGACAGGCTTAAAAGTCGGGCTCCAATCAAAAGGCATATTACGAATGGATTTGACTTTTAAAGGAAAACCGGCGCATGGCAGCCGCCCTTGGGAAGGCATCAATGCCATCGAATCAGCGATGAAATACCATATGGCCATGAGCGAATTGCCTTTCCGGAAAGAATCGACGGAATACTACGAGCAGCCATCCGTCAACTTGCCGATCATCAAGGCAGGCGACCGCTATAATGTCGTGCCGGAAATTTGCCATATGTCCTACGATATCCGCTTTATGCCCGGACAGGACAAAGATGAAATCGTCCGGCAAATGGCTGAACTGGCGGATACGTTAAATGTGGATATGGAATATAAAGCAAGCGGTTCTACACCTGCTTTAACAACGACTCAAGAAAATCCGTATATCCAAATGCTGCAGAAAGCGATTAAAAACGTAACGGATCAGGAAGCGATTCTTTTTGGCCAGCACGGGGCTGCGGATACACGCTACTATGCGGAAGTTACGGGCGGCGAAGGCGCAATTGAATTTGGCCCGAGCGGAGATGACTGGCACGGCAATGCGGAATATGTCACGATCTCCAGTGTCCATGAATACAAAGAAATCCTTGTTGCGCATGCCCTCTCTAAATGAAAAAGGTTTGCGTTTCATGAAATAAGGGAAATCATTAATTAGCGAATCTATGATGGGAGCGATGAATATGGGAATCGGACGCATTGTGAAGACGGCAATTAAGATTGCACCTATTGCCTACCCAATTATTAAAAAAGTGATGGACAGCAAAAAAGCTGGAAATACGACACCTTATAAGACGCCAAACTCCAAACGATAAAAACAAAGCCGCAGCGATTGAAATCGCTGCGGCTTTGTTTTATTCAAATATAAGGAAGAACTTCACGCAAGGCTAAGTAGTCCAATTCCACTTTTTCAGATGGGCGCATGGCCGATGTATTTTCCAACGCCGGCGGATTCTCGGTTGAGACTGCACCTTGTTCCTGCGCTTGTAGAATCTGTTCGAAACTTAACGGGTTCGGTGCAGGGAGTTCGGTGTTCTCAACTTTCCAGCCTTTCTGGTACTGCTCTAAAAAAGCATTGGCCATCGCTTGATAGCCTGTAAAATTCGGATGGACATCTGCAGGATTCGGCACTTTATCCGTTGGCGATGCACCAAAAGCGGCATCAACCGGAACAAACTGCGCCCCCGCTTTCGCCGCCGATTGTTTTAAAATCGCATTCAAGCGGTCCAGCTGCTTGCCTGTCCCTTCTTTTTGCGAATCACGTACATGCGGATAAGCGAAATAATAGCCCATGACGTAGACGTCCGCTTTCGGGGCTCTTGCTTTCAATTCGGCTAGGATGGCTTCCATGTTCTGCCGCGCCTCATTCAACGCAAAGTCAGCCTGGATTTGCTGAAAAGTCAGCGAGCCTTCTTTTGGATTTACTTGCACTAAGCGCAGTAAGTCATTGGCTCCCGCTGATAGCGTGATGATATTCGCTGAAGCCAACACTTCTTTTGCTTCCGGAGACTTGATTCTCTCCAACACATCTTCTGTCGTAAAGCCTGGGAACGCCAAGTCTTTCGTGAATAAAGCGACAGGCTGATGGCGTGCGAGCTCTCCGGCAATCATATCCGCGTAGCCCGCATCAATTTGGGAATTGGGCGTTTGCCCTGCAGCCAAGGAATCGCCCAACGCTACATAAACCGCAGGTATTTTAATCGCTGCCTGCGCTTGCACCGAAGAACCGAAGAACATGAAAACCAGCACCAACGCGATTCCTATTTTCTTCACTTTGCTCACCTCTTAAAATGCCCAGTTTCCGTTCCGGAAAACCGGTTCGCTTGAGCCGTCTTCGTAAATGCCGTCAATCGACATCTCGCCGCTGCCGATCATAAAATCTTCGTGAACGATTGATGTGTTCAATCCGATTGACTCCAATTGTGTACGTTCCAAATCACGCGCTCCTTCGTAGCACGTTGGATACGAATCGCCGATTGCCAAGTGGTTTGATGCATTTTCATCGAAAAGCGTATTATAGAAAAGAATATTGGCATCCGAAATAGGCGACTCATGAGGAACTAAAGCTACTTCCCCTAGGTACGCTGCCCCTTCATCCGACTGGATCATTTCATCCAGCAGCTCTTGTCCGACTCCAGCTTCCGCCTTCACAATTTTCCCTTTTTCAAAAGTCAATGTGAAATCATCAATGATATTCCCTTGGTAGACAAGCGGTTTTGTGTTGCGGACAAACCCTTCGACACCATATTTAGTCGGGACGGTATAGACTTCTTCCGTCGGCATATTGGCGATGAACGAATTGCCTTGCGGCGTTTTTGCAGCGCCTGTCAGCCATAGATGCTTTTCCGGAAGAGAAATCGTCAAATCCGTTCCAGGTGCTGTGTAATGCAATTTCGCAAACCGTTTTTCATTCAATTGTGCAGCACGGGTTTCCAAATGCTCAACGTGGTCTGTCCATTTTTGGACAGCATCGCCTTCGCCAATGCGCACTGTTTTAAAGATGGCATTCCAAAGCGCTTCAATTTGCTGATCGCTTTCAAGATCCGGGAATACTTTTTCGGCCCATTTCTTGGAAGGGATGGCGATAATCGACCATGCAATTTTATCCGAGCCCACTGCTTGGCGGTAGTTCTCCAATGCCTTGCCTGCTGATTTCTGTGAATCCGACAGACGTTTCGTTGGGATTCCGGTCAATAAATCCGGATCTTCTGCATCAATCCACAAGAAGGAACCGCCCGTCTTAATGATTTCATCGCGCTGGACAACTGACCATTCCGGATATTCGTTGAACGCTTCGTCCGGCGCCAATTCGTAATGGTCGCGTGTATGGACTGGGTCTGCGTAATTGACATGGACGCGCTTCGCACCAGCTTCATATGCTTTTTTCACCACTAAGCGTGTGAATTCGACGGTATCTGTCGTTGTATTGATCAGAATGATTTGCCCTTTTTGGACATTCAAGCCGACATGGACTGTCAGCTCTGCATATTGTTCCATTTTCTCTTGAAAAGTCATCATTTTTTCCCCTTTTCAGAAACTGTTTTGCTGTTGCCTGCCACCAATTGGCCGCCATGAAGAATTTTTTGGACCGGTTTTGACGGCAATTCTTTCGTGAATTTCTTGTAATGCCGTTCATCTGCGTAAGCGAGCAGCGTCAAGACTTCGCCGTCTGCACCTGCTCGTCCCGTGCGTCCTGAACGGTGCATATACTGCTCCACTGATTGCGGCACGTCCACGTGAATAACGTGGGTAACGGCGTCAATATCCAATCCTCTGGCCGCCACTTCCGTTGCGATTAAAATGGAAACTTCTCCGTTCCGGAACGAATCCAATGCTTTTTTCCGTTGATCTTTGTTCATTTCCGAGTGCAGCGTCACAATTTTGGCATCGCGGAACTTCAGTTTATTTTCTTTCATCAACAGTTGATCCAGGTTATTGACGAAAGCCAAGCCTTTCATTCCTTCAATATGCGAAATTCTGCGGAGCAGATCCGTTTTATCGCGTTCATCCACTTTAATGAAAGAATGGGTGACTTTTCCTTGCATCGGCAAGTCTTCCGCTGTAACGCGAAGGCGTGTCGGGTGGTTCATCAAACGGTCAGCCACCAATTCGACTTCTTCCGTAATTGTAGCCGACACCAGCACTAACTGGCGGTCGTGCTGCGTTTTTTCAATCAAGTCTTTCATGAGGTTGCGATGTTCGCGTGCCATCAATTGGTCGCCTTCATCCAGCACCAGCATCCGGATTTCATGCATTTTCAATTTCTTTGTTTTCACTAATTCACTCAAACGGCCCGGGGTCCCGACAACAATGGCCGGTTTTTTCTTGAGCTTTTCAAGCTGGCGCTGCATATTCGCGCCGCCGATCAATTGTGTGACGGTAACATCCGTGCCTTCTGTCCATTCGCGCAACACATTGACAATTTGCATCGACAGCTCCTGGGACGGTGCCACAATCATTGCTTGGACGGATTTTTTCTCCGGATTGATGCGCTGCAGAATCGGCAGTACATAAGCCAAAGTTTTTCCGGAACCTGTCGGAGACTCCGCTACGATGTCATTGCCTGCGAGCATTTCAGGAATCATCTGCTCTTGGATCGGCATTGCCTGTTCAAATCCTGCATTTTTCCATTTTTCCTGCCAAATTGGATCCAGTTCATTTATATAGTTCATCTTTTATTCCACCTTCTTTTCGATGCTAATAGTGTACCATATTTGGCGCCATAGCTGGACATTTTGAAGCACCTCGGCAAACGTTCCGTTTCCATCAAAAAAGCCAGCCCATATTCAGGCTGGCTAAGCTTATTCGGTTACTTGCTTTTGTTTATAGACAATTTCTTTTTCCGCTTCCGTTACTGGGCGTGTCGGTTTTTTAATGAACAAGGCCAAAAGCAGCGCAACGAGTGCAATGAAGGTAGAAACAAAGAATGAAAAGTTAATGCCTTCAAGCATCGCCATATTCAAAATCTGTTCCGGCGGAGTTCCGCTCAAAGCCAAATCTTTTGCTGCAGATTCTGTGCGGGCATTCATAATAGAGATCAAGAATGCAGAACCGACAGCTCCAGCGACTTGCTGCAGCGTATTGTTAATCGCTGTACCGTGCGGATACGATTTCATCGGCAATGTATTCAAACCGTTCGTCATAACCGGCATCATGACCATTGAAATCCCGAACATCCGCAGCGTGTAGATGAGCATGATATTTACAAAGCTTGAATCGATGCTAAGCTGGCTGAACATATAAGTCGTCAAGACGACAATTAATAATCCTGGAACCGCAAGAACTTTCGCGCCGAAGCGGTCAAACAAGCGGCCCGTCACCGGTGACATGACCCCCATCACTAAAGCGCCCGGCAGCATCAGCAAACCGGAGTTGATCGGTGAAATCCCTTTGATGCTTTGAATATAGATTGGCATCAAAATCATCGCTGAGAACATCGACATCGACACAACCACAGAAATGGCTGAAGACAAAGCAAACATCGGATATTTGTAGATGCGGATTTGCAATAAAGGCTCATCCAATTTCAATTGGCGGAAAATGAAAATGATTAGCGATACAATCCCGACAGCAATTGTCGTCATCACGACAGGATCGGTCCATCCCATTGTTCCGGCCGAGCTGAATCCGTAGAGGATGCCGCCGAAGCCTAACGTCGAAAGAATCAGTGATCCGGTATCAAGCGAGATATTGCGGTCTTGGAACGTCAAGTTCTTCAGTTTAAAGATACCGAGTGCAAGCGGCACTACGGCTATCGGCAAGACGATCCAGAACAGGACACGCCATGAGTAGTGTTCAACGATAAATCCTGAAAGGGTTGGCCCGATAGCCGGGGCTACGACCATGACAAGGCCAAAGACGCCCATTGCTTGTCCGCGTTTTTCCACAGGAAACGCTGCGAGCATAACGTTCATTAGTAACGGCATCATTAGCGCCGCACCAGATGCTTGGATCATGCGCCCGATCAAGAGGACGCTAAATACAGGTGCTACTGCCGCAAGTAACGTCCCTGTCGCGAACAACGACATCGCTACGATAAAAATCGAGCGGTTTGAGTAGCGTTGGATCAAATAAGCACTGGCCGGGATTAAGATCCCGTTGACCAGCATATACGCGGTCACGAGCCATTGCGCGGTCGATGCATCGATTTCAAAATCGCCCATGATCGACGGCAATGCTACGTTCAATAAAGTCTGGTTAAAGATGGCCACAAATGCTCCAGTAAAGAGTATGGCAATAATGCCATAAGGCGGTTTTTTCTGTTCTGTCATTCTTTTATTCCTCCGTAATTTCTTGCGTGATTATGGTTCTTTATTTCTCCATTGCATTATTCTATACCGCTCGTCCAATTTAATCAAGAGAAATATACCGACAGTCCAAAAACATTGATTTGAAAGTGTTTTCAAGATATGATGAGACTAGACTACGAGTATAAAGGTGAATGAAATGAATTCAAAAAAACAAAAAATTACGAACGCCGCGTATAAGCTTTTCATCAATCAAGGATATAATTCTTCTTCCATCCAGGACATCCTTGATGAAGCGGGCGTATCGAAAGGCACGTTCTATAATTATTTTTCCTCCAAAACGGAATGCCTGATTGCTATTATGGAATCGGTGGGCAGCGAAATTCGCCAGAAACGGATTGCGGCCTCTGTCGGAAGACCGCTCGATGACTTGGACGTTCTCGCCGAGCAAATGTACATCCGCATCCAGATGAACCGCGAGAAAAATCTCTTCGCTTTGTACGAAAGCATTTTCTATTCCCAGGACGAAGAACTGAAGAAATATGCACGGGAAGTATACATCACGGAATTGAACTGGATTGCTACCCGCATCACTGACGTCTTTGGTGACGAGGCTAAGCCTTTCGCTTTAGATAATGCAGCGGCCGTGCACGGCGCTATCCAGCAGCTGATCAATTTATGGAAAGTCACGTCGACTGAGGAGTTGCCGACTAAGGCACTTTCTTCTTTCGTTTTGAGGAGATTAAAAACGAATATAGCGGATCAAATCAAACAAAATGACCGTTTTATCCAAAAAAACAATTTAACGGTTTCCTCCCCGCTTCCGAAAATGACACTTCCGGAATTGAGCGGGAAGTTAAAGGATTTGGTGTGCCAAGAAGACGAACCCGACGCCAGGGAATTGGTTATTTTCCTCGCGGACGAACTTATAGCCAAAGAGCCGCGATATGTATTAATGGAAAGTGCACTCGCTACGCTTTCCAACAGCCATACGTACGAGCTGGAGTTGGTGGCGGCGCTTGAAAAAGTATGGAACATCTTACAGGAACGCAAAAAAGAGGCAAAGCGATAACCGCTTTGCCTCTTTTTCATGGTTTTTTTCGCCCGTTGACCGCTTGTTCAAATGCATAGGCATACTCAATCAATAGCGGTTCGGAAAATGCATTCCCTGTAAAGGCAACGCCGAAAGGTTCATTGTCATCTGTGAAGCTGAATGGAACAGTTATCGAAGGCGCTCCTGCAGCTGCCCCTACATTGCAGCCAAAATCCTGCGGCAACAGCAGCGCATCTGCCCCTACTTCTTTTAAGGTTGCGCTGATTCCATTTTCAGCTGCAAGATAACGGTTGCGCTCCAATGCTTCCACATATTCGCGCTCCGTTAATTGGCCGCTCATGCTATTCGCTTGTTCGAGCAGATTCTGCCCGAACTTCAACATCGTTTCAGCATGCTGATTGTGATAAGCAATCAGATCATCCATGGATCGAATCGGATTCTCCGGATTCGATTTCGCTAAATATGCGTTTAAATCGGCTTTAAACTCGTGAAGGAGAACCGCAAACCCAAGATCGTCCTGGTCAGATCCTAAATCGATGGGATCGATGATTTCAGCTCCGCATTCCCGCAGCTTGTCCATCGCCTGTTCAAACAATTTCATTTGTTTAGCCGGAATCGCTTCTTCAAAAAGAGCGCGCGGCACGGCCAGTTTCACTCCTTTTAATCCATCTTCTTTATAATGGGCCGACCAGTCATAGCCTTCAAACTTCACAGCAAAAGCCGTAATGGCATCTTCCGGATCTTGCCCGATCAATGCAGCAAATACCGATACGGCATCTTCTACTGTCCGGCCGAATGTGCCGGGAATATCCTGGGTATGGGAGAGCGGAATGATTCCGGTTCGGCTAATCAGGCCCATAGTCGGTTTAATGCCGGCTAAGCTGTTCTGGGCTGCCGGATTGATGATGGAACCTGAGGTTTCTGTTCCGATCGAAGCCGCTGCCAGGTTCATCGTGACAGCGGCAGCAGAGCCGGAACTGGAGCCGCCCACATCGAAAGGGCCGTACGGATTTTCCACTTGGCCGCCGCGCGAACTATAGCCGTTGGTCATTTTATCCGACATGAAATTGGCCCATTCGGTCATATTTGTTTTTCCTAAAATGACCGCTCCTGCTTCCCGCAATTTTTTCACGAGGAATGCATCTTTTAAGGCGTAATGATTTTTCATAGCCAGTGAGCCTGCGCTTGTATGCATCTTATCACCCGTATCCATATTGTCCTTGATCAGGAGCGGAATGCCATGCAAAGCCGAGCGTGCACCAGTTGTCCGCCGTTCGAAATCCAATGCCTGGGCAATCTGGAGTGCATCCGGGTTTATTTCCAATATGGCGTTTGTATGAGAATCGCGGACTGAAATGTTTTCTTTATACATTAAAACGAGCTCTTCGGAAGTGACTTTTCCTTCCTCCAGCTCTTTTTGCATTTCAGCGAGCGTCATTTCGTCCAAGCGCTCGTGTCGGTAGGCTTCCAATTTTTTATCATGCATCTGATTTCCTCCCATCCTTCCCCACATTGTCCAGCCGGTTGGCAAATGAAAAAAGCCGGAATTAACCGACTTGATCTTTTTCTGTATATGTTTTCATCAGTTCATAAAGAGATAATTCGTAAAGCTGCCTGCCGTTGATCTTGAACACGTTTTGAGCCACCAACTCTTCAATCACATTCGAACGTTTATCTTCAAATTTTGATTCAGGTATTTGTTCCATGCTGTCCATTCTCTCCTTGTTTTGTCTTCTCTTTTCTTTACCCTTTATAGAAGAAAATTAAAACCTATAAGCAAGAGAATTTGTGACAACTTTTTACAATGCCGCCATATGTTTTATTCAGCCCTTTCGTTAGTTTCAAATAAGAAAAGCTACCCCGCTGGCGAGCCAGCGGAATAGCTTCTCTCAGTTTATTTAGCTGGAATCATTCCACCGCCGAGAGCTCTGCCTGTTTCAGCAATTCCCGCACTTCGGCTGTCGATTTCGTGTTCATCAATTGGTTTCTCAGTTCTCCGGCTCCGCGGAAACCTTTGACGTAAATCTTGAAAAAGCGGTGAAGCCCCGACATCGATCGCGGCAGCTCTTCCAGATACTTGTCATGAAGGTCCAAATGCAGCTTCAATAAGCCAAGCAATTCTTCGCTGCCATGCTCTTTCGGCTCTTTTTCAAAAGCAAACGGATTTTTGAAAATCCCACGGCCGATCATAACCCCATCCACTCCGTATTGTTCAACGAGCTTCAAACCGGTTTCGCGGTCGGGGATGTCTCCGTTGATCGTCAACAACGTATCCGGGGCAATTTCATCGCGCAGTTTCTTGATTTCCGGGATCAATTCCCAATGCGCATCCGCCTGGCTCATTTCTTTTCGCGTGCGCAAGTGGATGGAAAGGTTCGCAATATCTTGCTTGAATACATGCGTCAGCCAGTCGCGCCATTCTTCAAGCTCGGAGTAGCCAAGGCGCGTTTTTACGCTGACTGGCAGTCCTCCCGCTTTGGCTGCCTGGATAATTTCCGCCGCCGCTTCCGGGCGAAGGATCAGGCCGCTGCCTTTTCCTCTTGTGGCGACGTTCGGCACTGGGCATCCCATATTGATGTCGATGCCTTTGAATCCCATTTCCGCCATGCCAATGCTCATTTGGCGGAAGAATTCCGGCTTGTCGCCCCAAATGTGGGCGACCATCGGCTGCTCGTCTTCCGTAAACAATAGGCGTCCACGAACGCTTTTCATGCCTTCCGGATGGCAATAGCTTTCCGTATTCGTAAATTCCGTGAAAAACACATCCGGTCTGCCGGCGTGGCTGACGACGTGCCGAAACACGACATCCGTCACGTCTTCCATGGGTGCAAGTACAAAAAATGGACGCGGCAAGTCGCGCCAAAAATTAGTGGTCATGATGAAGTTCATTCCTTTCGTTTTCTTATCTATTCAGAAGGAAAGCAGACGGCCTTGGAACATGCAGGCTTGCCTGTCCAACCGTCTGCTTTTTATTTATTTTCATTCAGCGAGTTCAAGCCAGGCTACAGCTTCGCAATGCGTCGATTGCGGGAACATATCGACCGGCTGCACTTCTTTTGTGCGGTAGCCGCCGTCTTCCAAGATGCGCAAGTCGCGTGCGAGTGTTGCCGGATTGCACGAAACGTAGACTACACGCTGCGGCCGCTGCTTCAAAATCGTGCGGAGCAATTGCTCGTCGCAGCCTTTTCTCGGCGGGTCGACCATCAAGACATCAGCCGTGCGCCCTTCTTTATACCAGCGGGGAATCACTTGTTCAGCTGGGCCCGCTTCAAATAAGGTATTGGAAAAGCCGTTCAGTTCGGCATTCCGTTTGGCGTCTTCAATGGCTTGCGGCACAATTTCAACGCCCATGACAAATTTGGCCTGCTTGGCAAGGAACAAGGAAATTGTCCCGATGCCGCAATACGCATCGATTACGGTTTCATTCCCCGTTAAATTGGCGTATTGGAGTGCTTGTCCGTAAAGGACTTCGGTTTGTTCCGGATTGATCTGATAGAACGAACGCGCGGAAATTTCAAATCGGACATCGCCGATACGGTCTTCAATCGCATCTTTGCCCCAAAGCGTCAAGGTTTCATCACCAAAAATGACATTTGTCTTTTCAGGATTGACGTTCTGGATGATTGACGTCACTTCCGGCACCAATGAACGGATCCGTTCAACCGCCTGATCCGCTTGTTTGAATTTCTTTTTCTTCGTCACAAGCACGACCATAATTTCGCCGGTTGCCCGCGCTTTACGGACCACCACATGGCGCAGCATGCCGCGATGCGTCGCTTCTTCGTAAGGCTCAATGCCCATTTCATGCAAGCTCTTTTTCAATCCGTTCATGATCGCATCCGCTTCCGGTGTCTGGATGAGGCAAATATCCGTATCTGCTATATCATGCGACCGCGTCCGGTAAAATCCGGCTACCACTCGGCCGTTATCGGTGCCGAACGGAATTTGTGATTTATTGCGGTAGCGCCACGGATCTTCCATGCCCTTCACTGGATGCACCGGCACGTCCGGCAGTTTGCCGATGCGGGTAATGGCGTCGTGCACCAATTTCTGTTTGAATGTCATCTGGCCTTCATAGGAAAGATGCTGGATTTGGCAGCCGCCGCACGTATCGAATACGGGGCAAGGTGCCGTCACCCGGAAAGGTGAAGCCTGTTCTATTTGGATCAATTTGGCAAAGCCATAGGATTTTAAGGTTTTCAAAACATGGACCTGGACGTCTTCTCCGGGCAACGCGCCTTGGATGAAAAGCGGATAGCCTTCCACTTTGGCTACGCCTGCTCCGTCATGCGTCAAATCTTCGACATGGACAGACAGCCGATCATTTTTTTGTACTGGTTTCAAAGTGTTCACTCCATTTCACATTGCTTTATCATACAATAAAAAAACGCGGCAGGCAAAACCTGCGCGCGCTTCTCGCTGCCAAATCACAGGCAGCTCGTTCAACTTCTTCTATCGAAGTTTTATTTTTGTTCGTCTTTCGTCACCGCTCCGTCTTTCAGGGAAATCCAGAAACCGGCGACAATGGACGCAATCAGTACAATGAATGGTGCATAAAATATTAAGAAATCCTGCATATCAGTTTCCTCCTTTATACATGATAATCCGATTTTCCTTTAACGTAGTCTTTGTCGAATAGGAACAGGCGGAACAAGAGATACAAGGAAGGCAGCAAGAGCCCAAGCCCGGCAATGAATGCCACAATCAAGGCAATCGCCATCGTTTCGTTTGTGAAACTGTCATAAATCGTCAAGTACGGATACAGCAAATACGGGAAATGGGACAATCCGTAAGCGAAAAATGCGGTAAAGAACTGTCCGACCAAAAGAATAAATGCCAAACCGTAATTTCTTCTCTTCCAGATCAAGTAAACCGTTCCGACGAACAAAAGGAACGAAATCGCGAATACCCACCAAAGATCGAGCAAGTTCTCGTAATGTTCCGGACTGTGGCCGCGCAGCTCGTAAATGATGCCGGTTGCTGTAATAATCGCAGGCCCTGCCCAGATCAACGCGTATTTCCGCATGAGGTCCGTCGCTTTCACATCTCCTGCTTTATTGGCGTACCAAGTCAGGAAGACAGCTGAAATATAAAGCACGGCCGCAATGCTTAGAACGACGATGCTCCACATGAGCGGACTTGTAAACAATGCCCAATAATCCAGGTGCGGGTTTCCATCCACCATGTTGATGAATCCGCCTTCCGATATGGCGAGCACCGGTGAAAGCGCAGCCGGCAGCAATAATCCGGAAAGGCCATACATATAGATATAGCCTCTATGATTGATTTTCGCCCCGTAAGTCGCAAAGGCATAATATGAACCGCGGATCGCGAGCAGGATGAGCGCAATGCTCGCCGGCACGAGCAAAGTGGTGCCGTAGTAAAATGCCGTTTGCGGGAAAAACCCGATGATGCCGACAAAGAAGAAAACGAAGAAAACGTTCGTCACTTCCCATACCGGCGATAAATAACGCTGGATAATATTCGTCAAAATGTGCTGCTTGTTCGTAAAGGCGCTATAAGCGTTAAAGAAACCGGCGCCGAAATCAATCGACGCCACAATGACGTACAAGAACAGAAACAGCCAGAGAACTGAAATACCGATAACTTCTAACGTTAACGTCATTCTTTTTCACCGCCCTTTTGAGCTTCACGAGCTGCCAATTCTTTTTCAATCGGATTGCGCTTATACATACGGAGCAGAACGACAATCGTGCCGATGCCGAGGATAAAGTACAAGCCGGCAAACAAGATGATCATCAGATCGACTTGGCCGCTCGTCGTCGCTGCTTCTTCAACGGTCATATAGCCCCGCAAAATCCATGGCTGCCGTCCGACTTCGGTGAACCACCAGCCGGCTTCAATCGCAACCAATGCAAGCGGCCCGCTGATCAAGGTCAGCCAGAGGAACCATTTCTGTTTGACGAATTTCCATCCCCGCCACGAAGCGGCAACATACACAAAGGCGATAAATGCAAGCCACATGCCGATGGACACCATGATATCAAATAGATAATGGATCCAAAGCGGCGGCACTTCATCTTCCGGGAACTCATTCAATCCGGTGACTTCAGCATTCGGCAGACTGTGTGCCAGGATGCTGAGCGCGTAAGGAATGCGAATCGCATACTTCGGTTCTTCACCGTCCAATACCCCGAATAAGACCAAATCTGCGCCTTCTTCGGTTTCAAAATGCCATTCAGCGGCCGCCAATTTTTCCGGCTGGTATTCGGCCAAATATTTACCGGAGAAATCTCCGATGATGGCTGTTGCGATTGCAAAAACCAATCCGAGCTTCATCGTCAAATGCAACGCTTTTTTATGATAGATGTGTGTTGAACCCCGGATGATCCGAAGCGCTGCAATCGATGCCAGCAAGAACGCACACGTCAAGAACGCCGTCGCCACAACGTGCGCCACTTTCGTCGGCATGGCCGGGTTGAAAATCGCCAAGAACGGGCTGACGTTGACCAATTCGCCATTCAATACTTCAAAACCTTGCGGCGAATTCATGAACGCATTGACGATGGTGATGAAAACAGAGGAAGCCGCTGCTCCAAGAGCTACCGGAATCAGCAGCAGCAAATGTTTGCGCTGATCTTCGAAGCGGTCCCATGTGTAAAGATAAATTCCAAGGAAAATCGCTTCAAAGAAGAAAGCGAAAACTTCCATGAATAATGGCAATGCAATGACATTCCCTGCCACTTGCATAAAGTTCGGCCAAAGGAGCGATAATTGCAGCCCGATGGCCGTACCCGTCACAACTCCGACCGCGACGGTGATGACAAATCCACGCGCCCAGCGGCGAGCCAACAGGATATAATGGTCGTCATTTTTCTTAATGCCGACCCACTGCGCAATCATGATCATCAGCGGAACGCCGACGCCGATTGTCGCATAAATAATATGGAAAGAAAGCGTTAATAACGTTAAGATCCGACTCAGTAAAGCAGTATCTTCTAATACCATTTACGTTTTCTCCTTTCAAAATCACCCTGTACTCCCGTTACCCTTTTATACCCCTATTGTACCCTACTCTCCTACTCTTCTCTTTCTTCAACCATCTGAAACCTCGACTTTTTCCCGCAGCTATGAATAACTTGTGACAAAAGAGGGTATGTATAGATTGTAAAATTTCTAAATTTTTAGTATTCTAATTAGAATAAAAAAAAAGGGTGAAGCATCATGGAAACTAGACGAAAAGTATTTGCTTACATTACGAGAGGACCAGAAGAGAAACGGGAATTATTAGTATTTGAACATAAAGGTGAGCCGGAAGCAGGACTCCAGGTTCCAGGGGGCACCATTGAAGAAGATGAAATGCTGATTGATGCGCTTTACCGGGAAGTGCTGGAAGAAACCGGTTTGCCGCGTGTCGTATTGGAGTTTGTCGGGAAAGTGCACAAATACAATTATTACCCAGACCACAAAGATAAAGTGTATGAGCGCAACATCTTTCACTTTGAATATACCGGGGAACCGGTCGACTCATGGGAGCATGTAGTGGTCAGCGATGGACAAGACAATGGCCGGACGTTCCAGTTCCATTGGGAACCGGTTGACCATCTGCCAAAACTGGCGGCAGAGCAGGATCAAGCGATCGAATTGCTGTAACCGCATTAGCTATTTTCTTATGGATTTTCATTTTAAAAAGCGCATGGATTTTCATCCATGCGCTTTTGCTTTTTTTATTGTCATGTTTTCCGCTTTTCCTTATTGTCCAGACTCCAGCGCCTAGCCCCTCGGGTCATAAGCCAGACCAGCTGTGCGGCAAAGAGTGCCGCTTCGCTGATCCGTCTTATGCCCGTCGGAGCTGGATAGGCGCTTCCGCTTTTCCTTATTGTCCAGACTCCAGCGCCTAGCTCCTCGGGTCATAAGCCAGACCAGCTGTGCGGCAAAGAACACCGCTTCGCTGTTCCGTCTTATGCCCGTCGGAGCTGGATAGGCGCTTCCGCTTTTCCTTATTTTCGGTCTTTTTCACTGATTGAATCAATCGGCACCATGACTTCAATATGCTGCGCCAAGTTTTCAAAAGTAGCCGGCAATAAGCCGCCGTATTCCCCGTCTAAGTTCAACAGCACCCGTTCATCTGAAGTTACGGCAATCTTGCTCGCTTTTGCATAAATGACATGCGGATCGGATAAATGCTCGCCGCGCAGTGCCAATGTCGCCAACCGAATAAATTCCGCCATATTCACTTCTTTCAAAATCAATAACGTGAATTTGCCGTCGTTGATGCTGGCATCCGGCGCCAATTTTTCAAAACCGCCGACTGAGTTGGTCAAACCGATCAAGAACATCATCGCCTGGTCTTCAAAAACGTTGCCGTCATATTCGATTCGGACACGGGAAGAACGGATGGATGGCAGCATTTCAATCCCTTTTAAATAATACGCCATCTGGCCGAGCACCGTTTTCAATTTGCTTGGGACTTCGTAGGTCAATTCCGTCAGCCTTCCGCCTCCGGCAATATTGATAAAATGACGGTCTCCCATCAGCCCGACATCCACCGGGATCGAGTCTCCCTGCAAAATGATATCGACTGCTTTATTGATATCTCTCGGAATATGGACAGCTCGGGCAAAATCATTCGTCGTCCCCATCGGGATCAAGCCGATTTTCGGACGGTTCTCAAATGTCGAGACACCGGAAACCACTTCGTTTAAAGTGCCGTCTCCGCCTACTGCGACAATCAAATCATAATTCCGTTCAACTGCGAGAGAAGCGGCTTTGGCGGCATCCCCTTCTCCTGTTGTAGCATGGCAGGACGTTTCATAGCCTGCCTGCTCCATTTTTTCGAGCACTTCAGGCAAGTGTTTTCGGAATAATTCTCTCCCGGAAGTTGGATTGTAAATAATTCGTGCACGTTTCATACGATTCAGCCTTTCTCGACGTTCTGCGTTCAATATAAAATAAGACCAGTTTCGGACAAAAGAAGTTCCCTTTAAAACAGAAGATAAATTCCAAGAAAAAAACCGACATCGCGCCGGCCTCTCCTTCTTTCAACTATTACTTCAAAATGTCAAAGAACGTTTTGCGGATGTCCTGGTAGACCGCGCTCCAAAATTCTTCATTCCATACAAAGCCGTCCGAAATTTCGCCGTGCACCGTCTTTTGGTGCAGCTCGAATTGCGGATCGTCTTTTTCAGGCAGACGGGATTTTTTCTCCATCACGAATTCTTGGACTTTCGGTGCGCGAGGGCCCCAATCTCCCACTACTTCGCCTTCTTTGGACAGGAAAATGTATTTGGGAATCGAACGTCCGCCGTTTGTTAAATAGCGGTCCATCAATTCCAGATTTTCGTCGCGGTAGACACAGTGGACTTCGATGCCCGATGCTTCTGCAATCTTACGGAGAATTGCATTGTTCATCATGGCATCGCCGCACCAATCTTCAGTGATAACTAACACATGGGGCTGTTTTTCTTTCAACAGCTCCATCAATTCGGGATCTTCTGGAAGATTGAATTTCTCGTAAATGGAATAGGATTTCTCCTGGTTTGACTCCATCAATGTCATGTATTTTTCCAAGGTGATGGCATTCTCAAAGTATTGTTGTTCCGTCGTCATCAGTTCATCACTTCTCCTTTGTCTTGTCAGCAGCAGATCATGCAGATCTCTCATTCACACTTAACTATTCTTCTTAATCCCTAGTTTACTTGTTGAAAGATAAAGCTTCAAATGTTTTATCCGTTTTTTGCGGGTTCCTTTAGCAAAATAAGGCAAAAAAAGGAACCGGGTTCGCTCGATGCGATTCCGGTTCCGGATTTTGGCTGCGCCAATTAACGTTTTGCAATTTCTTCAAGCAAGATTTTATTGAGCAATGGCGGGTTCGCCTGCCCTTTTGTCTGCTTCATGATTTGGCCGACCAAGAAACCGATTGCGCGGTCTTTGCCGTTTTT
Organism: Planococcus ruber; assembly: GCF_022819085.1. Classification (GTDB taxonomy): domain Bacteria; phylum Bacillota; class Bacilli; order Bacillales_A; family Planococcaceae; genus Planococcus; species Planococcus ruber. The sequence continues at coordinate 59,053 of NZ_JALHAG010000013.1, forward strand.
AAAGTCTTCGATCGACTGCGGGTTGTTGTCGAGTGCTGCTGTGACGAATTCACGCAAAGTGTTTTCATCCGAGATCTGGACTAGCCCTTTTGCTTTGACGATGTCGTTTGCGTCGCCGCCTTTTTCAATCAATTCCTTGAAGACTTTCTTCGCGATTTTCGACGAAATCGTGCCGTCGGAAATCAATTTGATCATGCCAGCGAGTCCTTCCGGAGTCAGTGCCGTTTCACTTAATTCTTTTTGTTCCGCGTTCATGTAAGCTGAAACTTCACCCATCAACCAGTTGGAAGCAAGCTTCGCATCCGCTCCGGCATCAACCGTCGCTTCAAAAAAGTCAGAGATCGGCTTCGCCAGTGTCAGCACCATGGCGTCGTATGATGACAAGCCAAGTTCTGCCACATAGCGCGCTTTGCGGGCATCCGGAAGTTCCGGGATTTCTGCACGGACGCGTTCAAGCCAAGCGTCGTCAATGACGATATCCACAAGGTCCGGCTCTGGGAAGTAGCGGTAATCATCCGATCCTTCTTTCACGCGCATCAATAGGGTTTTGCCTGTCGCTTCATCGTAGCGTCTTGTTTCCTGCTCGATGATGCCGCCTGACAATAGGACTTGTTCCTGGCGGACTTGTTCATGCTCGATGCCTTTGCGGACATAGTTGAATGAGTTCAAGTTCTTCAATTCGGTTTTTGTGCCGAATTGCTCTTGGCCATATGGACGAAGCGAAATATTGGCGTCGCAGCGAAGCGAGCCTTCTTCCATCCGCACATCCGATACGCCTGTGTATTGGATGATGGCTTTGATTTTTTCGAGGTATGCATAAGCTTCGTCTGCTGTCCGGATGTCCGGCTCAGAAACGATTTCGATCAGCGGCGTGCCTTGGCGGTTAAAGTCGACTAGCGAGTGGCCGTTGCCTGTATGCGTCAGCTTTCCTGCATCTTCTTCCATATGAAGGCGCGTGATGCCGATGCGTTTTTTCTCGCCATTGACTTCAATTTCAACCCAGCCGTGCTCACCGATTGGCTGGTCAAACTGAGAAATTTGGTAAGCTTTCGGATTGTCCGGATAGAAATAATTTTTACGGTCGAATTTCGTATGGCGGGTAATTTCGCAGTTTAATGCCAGCGCCGCTTTCATTGCCCAGTCCACTGCCGTTTTGTTGACGACCGGCAATACTCCCGGATAGCCAAGGTCGATCACGTTCGTGTTCGTGTTTGGTTCCGCACCAAAATGGTTTGGTGCAGGAGAGAACATTTTTGATTCTGTTTTCAGTTCTACGTGGACTTCAAGTCCAATGATCGTTTCAAAGTTCATTGTGCTGCTCCCTCCCAAATCTGAGGCGTTTGTTTATGGAAATCGGTTGCCTTTTCAAAGACATCCGCAACACGATAAATCGTTTCCTCATCAAAATACTTGCCGATGATTTGCAAGCCAAGCGGCAAACCGTTTTCAAATCCACATGGAATCGAAATTGCCGGAACTCCTGCCAGGTTGACTGGAATCGTCAAAATATCGTTGGCATACATCGTCAATGGATCATCCACCTTCTCGCCGATTTTAAACGCCGGCGTCGGAGTTGTTGGCCCGATGATGACATCAAATTTTTCGAAAGCATCGTCAAAATCTTTTTTGATCAGTGTACGGACTTTTTGCGCTTTTTTGTAATAAGCGTCGTAGTAGCCAGAACTTAATGCATAGGTTCCAAGCATGATGCGGCGTTTGACTTCGTCGCCGAATCCTTCAGAACGTGTATTCATATAGAACTCCAGCAAATTGCCTGCTTTTTCTGTGCGGTAGCCGTAGCGGATGCCGTCAAAGCGGGACAAGTTGGATGAAGCTTCTGAAGAAGCAAGCAAGTAATACGTGGCAAGTGCGTATTTGGAATGCGGCAGTGAAATCTCTTCCCACGTTGCGCCTTTTTCTTCAAGAACGGCAAGGGCTTCGCGAACCGCTTGTTTCGCAGCTTCGCCGACGCCTTCTGCAAAATATTCTTTCGGAACGCCAATGCGCAGCCCTTTAATATCGCCAGTCAATGCTTCCGCAAAATTCGGCACTTCGATATTGGCCGAAGTAGAATCGCGCTCGTCATGCCCGGAAATCGCTTCGAGCAATAACGCATTGTCTTTTACGGTTCTTGTAATCGGTCCGATTTGGTCTAATGAAGACGCATAAGCAATCAGACCGAAACGGGAAACCCGTCCGTATGTCGGCTTCATTCCGACCACGCCGCAGAATGCTGCCGGCTGGCGGATCGAGCCGCCGGTGTCCGATCCTAATGTGAATGGCACTTCGCCTGCAGCAACAGCTGCCGCCGATCCGCCTGAAGATCCGCCTGGAACCGTTTCTAGGTTCCATGGGTTTTTCGTGTTTTTATAGTAAGAGTTTTCATTGGAAGAACCCATGGCAAACTCATCCATGTTCAATTTGCCGACGGTGATCATTCCAGCGGCTTTTAATTTTTCTACAACAGTTGCATTGTAGATCGGATTGAATCCTTCCAAAATCCGGCTTGAGGCGGTTGTTTCGATGCCTTCCGTCACGATATTGTCTTTCACTCCGATTGGGAGGCCGAATAGGGGTCCGCGTTCTGCAAGCGGCGTTTGATCCATTTCTTCTGCCTGTTTCGTTGCCTGTTCTTTATTCATCGCTAAAAATGCATCCACTTTCGGATCCAATTTTTCAATGCGTTCAAATGCCTGTTTCGTAATTTCAGCAATGCTGACTTCTTCTTTATGTATCAAGTCCTGCAATTCTGATGACGTTTTATCGACTAAGTTCATTGATTTCCCTCCTCACACTTATTCTAAGATCGTTGGAACTTTTACTTGCCCTGCTTCGTGTTCTTTCACGTTTTTCAAAACGAGTTCCCGGTCCAATCCAGGGACGGATTTATCTTCACGCAAGACGTTGACCATTTGCAATACATGCGTGGTCGGCTCTACATTTTCCGTATCCAATTCATTCAGCAATTCCATTGCGTTCGTAATTGCTTCCAATTGATCCGCAAAATGTACTGCTTCTTCATCAGTAATGGCCAAGCGCGCCAAATGTGCTACTTCAATTACTTCTTCTTTTGTCATTTTCGCCATTTCTCTACACCTCCGGATTCAGTAAACATACGCTCTATCATATCATTTTTTTTAGAAAAGCGGAAGCGCCTGCTCAGCTCCGACAGGCATAAGACGGAACAGCGAAGCGGCGTTCTTTGCCGCATAGCTGGGCTGGCTTATGACCCGAGGAGCTAGGCGCTGAAGTCTGGACAAAGAAAAGCGGAAGCGCCCGGTTAGATTCGACGGGCATAAGACGCTTTGGCGAAGCGGCATCTTTTCAGCCGCACAGCCGGAGTCGCTTATGACCCGAGAATCTGGGCGCTGAAGTCTGGACAAAGAAAAGCGGAAGCGCCCGGTTAGATTCGACGGGCATAAGACGCTTTGGCGAAGCGGCATCTTTTCAGCCGCACAGCCGGAGTGGCTTATGACCCGAGAATCTGGGCGCTGGAGTCTGGACAATAAGAAAAGCGGAAGCGCCTGCTCAGCTCTGAAAGGCATAAGACGGAACAGCTGGCCGGCGCTTTTTGCTACATGAATAAAAGAAACAGAGGCAGCGGAATGGCTGCCTCTTTTAGATTGTCGAGAAACTAGTTGGATGAGAGCGTCCAATTCCGGAAACCGCACTGCGGCGCTATGGACAAGCCTCCCACAATAAACCGAGAAACCCACTCGTCTTATTGCTCCGGCCAGTCCGGAACCGCGCCGGTCCTGGAGTACTCTTCTAAGATATAGAATAAACTAGCGGAGCATCCGGCAAGCGAAGTTATTTTGTGGAATATCGGGTCTCCAAACGAAACTTTTACCATTTCTAACTTTTTCCACACATTGTAAAAAGGCAGCCGAATGGCTGCCTCTGTCCTGTGCAAATTAGTCATAAATATGAACAACCGGTTCGGTCTGATCGATTTTCCGTAAAATCAGCGCTTCCGGCCCATTCGTGGACGTCACACTGATTTCAACTTGAATGTTCTCCGGAAAATGCTCCAATACTAAGCCGGTCAAATATTGAGTGAAACCGATAACTTCAGCGGATCCGTAAAACTGGATAGGAATGTCGATCTGCATTTTGCGGATCTGGTCATCCTGATAAAATCCGGTGCCGATGACGCTCGTGAAGTTTGAAAAATACTCTTCCACATCTTGCTTGAAGTTGCGGAATTTCGTGTCAATAGCCCGGTACTTTTCTTCCGTATTTGAGGACGGGAAAATGACGTATTCTTCATTGACAGCGTTCCAATTCGCCACTGCCCCTTGTCCTCCTGGAGCTACCCCATAGGAAAAATAAGTCCCCGGAGCAATCGCGCCTCGCGTATTCTGTTTAAACAAGCCAACCATGATCGGCACGTCTTTCATGCCTTCTTTTTCACGGAGGCGCTTCACAATTTCATCCGCCATCCGCTTTCCTTCTTTATCCAATTGGGCTTGCGGCACTGACTCTTCGTAAGTAGCGCCATCAGAAGTATTGTAGTAAACCGAATTCAATGCCAAACCAATGGAAACGCCGCCTAGCCGGATTGTTTCATTATCCGTTTTGACTAAATAATTCTGTTCGACGATATGCGCCAAAATTTCCGCAGAAGGATGGTCCCCTGCTTCTTTTTGCGCCGCTGTCCGTCCGTCAGCCGGATTCAGTCCGAGCGGATTTTCTTCCGTTTTGCGGCCCAGCCAGTCCGTTGCATCTTCATCTGTTATTTTCTGGCCTTCCTGGAAATAGTAGTCATCCGGAGAGAATTGGTGCTGCGATATCCGCAGAAGTCCGCTTTCCGCTTCTTTAATATCATAGCGCGAATAAATCCGGTTGATGATTTTTCCCCGTGTGGCACTTTCTTTGTACGGCAGCAGCGTCCGATAATACGCTGCATCCAGCTGGATGCTCGGAATAATCGCCGTTTCCACTTCTTCCTCTGTATTCAGCACTTCTGTATCATCTGACACGGAAGGCACACATCCCGTCAGCAACAATAGGCTGACCGGAATCCACCAAATGCGTTTCATGTTAAATCTCCTCATTTATTCAATTCTTCCAGAAGACGTTCCTCGTCCCAAACATCGACTTTCAGCTCCATCGCTTTCGCCAGTTTGGAGCCTGCCTCTTCTCCCGCGATGACCAGATCCGTCTTTTTGCTGACGGAGCCTGAAACGGTTCCGCCCAGCGCTTCGATTCGGGCCTGTGCTTCGCCGCGCGTCAATTGCTCCAATTTCCCGGTCAACACAATTTTCTTGCCGGCGAAGCTATTGGCGCCTGCTTCGACGCGGATGCGCGTTCCGGTATATGTTAAATTGACGTCAGCTGCCGCTAAACGTTCCATCAATTGCTGAACTTCCTCCGTCTCGAAATAGGAAACGATCGAATCGGCCATTTTTTCGCCGATTTCGTGTATTTCGACTAACTCTTCTTGAGAAGCGTTCATCAGTTTTTCCATCGATCCGTAATGCTCGGATAAGATGCGCGCCCCTCTTTCGCCGACATGGCGGATGCCAAGGCCGAACAGCAATTTTTCCATCGAGTTGCTGCGGGATGCATCGATTGCGGCGATCAAATTGCTGGCTGACTTTTCACCCATGCGGTCAAGCGTCAGCAATTGCTCTTTCGTCAATCGGTACAAATCGGAGATATCGGCAATCAGGCCTTCGCGGTACAACTGTTCCACCACTTTTTCGCCTAAACCGTCGATATTCATCGCATTGCGCGAAACGAAATGGATGATGCCTTCTGTAATTTGAGCAGGGCATTGCGGATTGACGCAGCGAAGCGCCACTTCCCCTTCAATCCGGATCAACTCGCTATCACAAGCCGGACAATTTTCCGGCATGCTGAAAGGCTCTTCCTCCCCTGTCCGCTGCTCGATTAACGCAGACACCACTTCCGGAATGATATCGCCAGCTTTTCGGATAATCACACGGTCACCGATGCGGATATCTTTTTCTTTAATCAAATCTTCGTTGTGAAGCGAAGCCCGCTGGACGGTTGTGCCTGCCACAGATACCGGATCCAAGATGGCCGTCGGCGTCACTACGCCCGTGCGGCCTACACTTAATTCAATATCACGGACAGTCGTCATCACTTCTTCTGCAGGGAATTTATACGCCGTTGCCCATTTCGGGCTTTTAGCGGTAAATCCGAGTTCCTGCTGATGTAAATAGCTATTCACTTTGATGACAATCCCATCAATTTCATAGGATAAGCTTGTACGTTGTGCGCTCCATTTCTCAATATAAGCGAGCACTTCTTCTACACTATTGCATACTTGGCGTTCGTTATTCGTTTTAAATCCAAGCGCATCGATGTATTGAAGCGTTTCTTCGTGTTCACTCAAACCATAGTTTTGGCCGTCGCCTCCAAGCGCATAAATGAACACATCCAGATTCCGGCTTGCCGCAATTTTCGGGTCGAGTTGGCGAAGCGATCCGGCTGCTGCATTTCGCGGATTGGCAAACAGTTCTTCGCCTCGCTCACCGCGTTCCTCATTTAAATTATGGAAAGATTTCTTCGGCATGAACACTTCTCCGCGTACTTCAAGCGAAACCGATTTTTTGATTTTCAACGGAATCGTCCGCACCGTCCGGAGATTGGCTGTGATGTCTTCACCAATCCGCCCATCACCTCGGGTTGCGCCTCTGGAAAATTGGCCATTTTCATAGATAAGCGAAACGGCCAAGCCATCAATTTTCAATTCACAGACATACTGAATGTTATCCCCTGCGCCATTTCTGACGCGCTTATCGAAATCCCGTATGTCCTGCTCGTTAAACACGTTTGACAGGCTAAGCATCGGCTGGTCATGCGTCACTTTTTCGAATCCTGAAATCGGCGACCCGCCGACGCGCTGCGTTGGTGAATCCGGGAAGATCAAATCAGGATAAAGAGTTTCAAGTTCAATGAGTTCATGCAGCAATTGATCATAGACAGAGTCCGGAACGGCCGGCTTATCCAATACATAATAAGCGTGGCCATATCCCCGAAGCTGTTCGTTCAATTCATTTACACGCTGCTCTGCTTTTAAACGGTCCATAAACGTTCCTCCCGGCTATACTTTTTCAATAGGTGCGAATTTTGCCAGCAGGCGTTTGATGCCTACTGGGCTTGGGAAAGCGATATCGAGCTCCATCTGCTCCCCTTCGCCTTTCACACTGACAACTGTGCCTGTTCCCCATTTTTTATGTTTGGCGCGGCTGCCAGGCTGCCAGCCCAGTTTATCTCCACCCGATTGCTGATAGGCCGGGCGTGTGACTGCGGCGCGTTTTGGCGCCTGTCTGTAGCTCGTCTGCGCACCTGCCCGGTAATTCGCCATCGTCTGTTCAATCAGCTCTTCTGAAATCTCGCTGATAAACCGGGACGGCATATTGTAATTGCTCTTGCCGAAGAGCGTACGCGACGTCGCATGCGTCAAATAAAGGCGCTGCTCTGCACGCGTAATTCCGACATAGGCCAAGCGCCGTTCTTCTTCCAGTTCATCATCATCCAGATTTGAACGCGAATGCGGAAAGACGTTTTCTTCTAAGCCGATGATGAAGACAACCGGGAATTCCAGCCCTTTTGCCGCATGCATCGTCATCAAGATGATCGGTCCGTCCGCATCTTCCTCATCATCCAGCGAATCGATATCGGAAATCAGCGCCAAGTCTGTCAAAAATGCCACTAAGGATTTATCATCGCTTTGCTTCTCAAATGCTTTTGTCACCGATAGGAATTCTTCCAAGTTTTCCAGGCGGCTTTCGCCTTCAATCGTTTTGTCGTTTTGCAGCATTTGCCGGTAGCCTGATTTCTTCAGCACTTCTTCGACCAATTCCGTCACCGACAAGAATTCCTGCATTTGCGTGAAGCCATCGATCATGGAACGGAATTCCAGGACAGTCTGCGCTGTTTTTGCTGTCAGTCCCATAAAATCAGCTTCTTGCAAAGCATCCATGATGGTGCGGTCCTGGTCGATCGCAAAACGGGCCATACGTTCAAACGATGTTGCCCCGATGCCGCGCTTCGGTTCATTGATAATGCGCGCAAGCGATAAATCATCGTCGTTATTCGCAATCAGCCGCAAGTAAGCGAGCAGATCCTTGATTTCTTTGCGGTCATAGAATTTTGTGCCGCCGACAATATTATAGGACATATTCGATTTGACGAACATTTCCTCCATCACGCGCGACTGGGCATTCGTCCGATAAAGAATGGCAAAATCAGATGTTTTATAGCCTTCTTCTTCCATCAATTTCTGAATGGTCTGGACAACGAATTGCGCTTCCTGCCGTTCATCTCCTGCTTTATGCAGAATAATTGAAGGCCCTTCATCGTTGTCTGTGCGCAGTTCTTTCGGATAGCGGCTCGTATTTTGTTTGATCACATCGTTTGCTGCCTGCAAAATCCGTTTCGTCGAGCGGTAGTTCTGCTCGAGCATGATGACTTGGGCATTCGGATAATCTTTTTCAAACGACAGGATATTCGTGATATCCGCTCCGCGCCAGCGGTAAATCGACTGGTCAGAATCCCCCACTACGCAGATATTCTTGAATTTGTTTGCGAGTTTCTGGACCAATTGATACTGGGCATTATTCGTATCCTGGTATTCATCCACATGGATGTACTGGAATTTGTTCTGATAGAATTCCAAAACGTCCGGCACAGTATTAAATAATTTCAATGTCGTCATGATCAAGTCATCGAAATCCAATGATTGATTTTTCTTCAAACGCTTTTCGTAAGCCAAATAAACTTCCGATACGGTCTTTTCATACGGATTATGCGCGTTCATATTTGCTGCAAATTCGCTGGCATCGATGCATTCATTCTTCGCCGAAGAAATGGCATTCAGCATCGTCCGCGGCTCGTATTTTTTCGGATCCAGGTTTTGCTGCTTCAAGACGTTTTTGATGACAGTCAATTGGTCTGTCGTATCCAAAATCGAGAAGTTTTTCGAAAATCCAAGCTGATCGATGTTCCGGCGCAAAATCCGTACGCACATCGAGTGGAATGTGGAAACCCACATCCGCTCCCCTGTCCCATGGCCAAGGAGGCCATCGATCCGGCTGCGCATTTCCCGTGCCGCTTTATTCGTAAATGTAATCGCTAAAATATTGGATGGGTAAACCTCTTTTTCCAATACTAAATAAGCGATGCGGTGAGTCAGCACGCGGGTTTTCCCTGAACCGGCCCCTGCCATGATCAAGAGCGGCCCTTCTGTCGTTTTCACTGCTTGTTCTTGTTCCGGGTTCATCCCTCTAAGTAAATTCTTCGTAATAATTTCCATTTTGCACCACCTCGAACATCTGTTCTTTCTATTATAGCGAGTTCTTGTCTAGTTCCGCAACTGCCTGGACAGTCGCTAACGCCTGCTCCAAATCATCGTAAAGGACATTCCCGATCACGACGGTATCCGCAATATGCGCCATTTCCTGCGCTTTTTGTACTGAATCGATGCCGCCTCCATAAAATAACAGCGTCTCGCCAAGGACGCTCTTCACTTGTCCCACTAATTCACGATCACCATAGGCGCCACTATATTCCATATAAAAAATCGGCAGCCGGAAAAAATGCTCCGCCATCCTCGCATATGCGAGTACATCTTCCGCCGATAAATCCGTTTTTGCTCCAGTCAATTCCGCAGCTTTGCAATTTGGATTCAAGATGCAATACGCTTCTGGAATCAATTCTTCCCAGTCCATAATTTCCCCGTATTCCCGGATCGCTTCGTGATGAAGCCCTTTGATCCAAAGCGGATTGTCGCTATTCAGCACCGTGGGGATAAAATAATAATCGAATCCCGGTGTCACCGATTCGATTGTTGAAACTTCGAGCACAACCGGAACCGTAAACCGGCGGACTCGCGCCATTAAATCCAGGACATTGTCGAGTGTGACATTATCGCTGCCGCCAATCAAGATGGCATCAGTCCCAGATTCACAAATTCGTTCCAACTGTCCATCTGTAATCGATTTCGCCGGGTCTAATTTAAATACATGCCGCCATGTGTGAAAGTCCATCATCGTCCACCTAACTTCGCTTCTCTATTCGCTCTTTCATTATAGCAAAAAAAGGGCTGTCCATTAAGCCGAATAGCAGACTCACTGGACAACCCTCTCGATTTTCTTATAACGAATGCAACATTATTCAACAGATGTTCTGCAGAACCACGTTCCTTTGTTCCATCACTCTTTCGGAAGCTCGAATGGCTTTTCGTCCGGATACAATCTTCCCAGCATTTCATCATAGCCATCATTGCCATAATTCAAGCACCGACGGACTCGCGAAATCGTAGCAGTGCTGGCACCTGTTTCATTTTTGATCTTTTCGTACGTCTTTTTCATCCGCAGCATATGGGCAACTTCCAAGCGCTGCGAAAGTGATTGGATTTCACTGATGGTGCACAAATCATCAAAAAAGCGGTAGGCTTCCTCTTTGTCTTTCAACGCTAAAATCGCTTCAATCAATTGATCTGTCTGTGCGCCTCGAATTTTATCTACCTGCATACAGTTTCACCGTCCTTTCATTTCAAATTATTATGGCGTCGTGCTGACCATTCCCTCCAACCCCGGATTTTCCGGAATGAGATGGATCCATGTTTTGCCCGGTGCCAACTTTACAGGTTCACCATTCTGAACCGGGACCAGCATGCCATTTTCTACAGTCCATTCAGCTTCAAGCCGGCCGCCTCCATGGAAAACAAGCGCATCTCCGCCGCTTTCCAGATCAATCGCCAATCTTCCCATGTCGTCAATGACGTCATGGGCCGTTTCAAAAAATAAAACATTAGCAACTTCCATGACTTCGAGCGACTCTTTATCGCCTGTCAAAACCCCGCCTGAAGACCGGCTGTATCGATGGGTCGTTTCATCATATGTATAGACATTTCGAAACATGGGATCTGCACCGTATGCGACTTCAATCGAAGAAGCCTGTTCCATCAGTTTAGCACTTTCAGAGTTGTCATAAAAATGATATGCTGACTCTCCTTTAAAAGAAGATGCAGCCCCCACCATTTCCATTCCTGTTTTTATATTATCAAAAGTGATATAGGAATTATGCGGCGCAATCCGGTCTGTGGAACGCTGGAACAGCGTGCCGTCGAACGCCATGCCGTTGATGTGGTCGACGGCTCCTGCATCCAGCAGCCTCTTCGCATCCGGGCTATAGCCGTGCGCTACGAAAAAAGCATCATAATTTGCGGCCAACTCGACAAAATAATCACGCGCACTGCGAATCGGGCCGACTTGGTTCGGCAGTTCGCTCTGGTAAAGCGCTAAAAATCGGGTAACGTTTCCTTCTGCCAACAATTCAAACACCATATCTGCTTCTGTTAAACCTGTTTGCGGCCTTGCAGCCGGATGGTTGTTGATAACCGCCATTACGGGCCGTTGGGTCAATTCCTGTTGAGACGCCACTCCTGTAAAAGGAGCCATGAAATTTTCCGTTTCTTCAACCGGCAAGTTGGGTTCCACAATTTCTTCCGGCTCAGCCGGCTCTTCTTTTTTCTCATTCACCATCCAAAAGACAGCAGCTGCAGCTGCTGCCAAGAGGACGATTCCACCTATAATCCATGTCTTTTTTTTCATCGCCATTTACCTCATGAATGCCGGAAATAAGACTTTTTTATTCATCACATCGTAGATGCCTCTTTGGGTGATGCGGACATACGGCAAATGGGTCGCCTGCAAGAATAAGAGCGTATAGATCGCATCCCCTTTTGAATAGCCCCGGTCTTTCAGCGCTTTTTTCAACGCCATTTCCTGGGCAATCAATTCTTCCATCGGCAGCTCAGACATCACTCCGCCAATCGGAAGCGGGAGCGAACAAACCGTTTCGCCTTCTTCCACAAGGACTATTCCGCCTTTCAAACGCTTCAATTCGTCGAAAGCGAGCCACATGTCTTTTCGGCTTTTGCCGATTAGAATGATGTCGCCGGTATTCGAATACGAAGACGCAAAGCCGCTGACACCGGAAGCAAAACCTTTAATCAACGTGTTTACGCGCCATTTCCCGTGCTTATCCAGCAGCATCAAAAAACTTTCTTCATGATCTTGTGAAAGGGTTCCGTCATGGGTATCGACACTTACCGAATAAGGCTTGGTAATGACATCATTGATCATTTCTATTCCAAAGGGCATCGAAAATTGGAAATCGTCTTCTGTCAAATCAAAGTCGAGCTCCAAGTCCGGCATCACGGACCAATCGATTTTCGGCAAGTCCATAACTTTCTTGCCGTCCCGTTTTAGCCACACCCCTTTTGAAATTACGCCGGTTGGCACCGGGTTATCCAGCGAGTCCAGTATATTCAAGTTGGCAAAACGCCCAGTCGCTATCAATCCGTGAAGGCTCGTTACATTGTAATACCGGGCGACGTTATAAGACGCCATCATATAGGCATCTATCGCCGGCACTCCCGCTTCCAAAGCGATTTTGATGCAAAGGTCCATCACGCCGTCCAAGTGGAAACCAGGCGTGGAGCCGTCTGTCGTCATCATCAACTTGTCAAAAACATTCAGCTCTTTTTCCACAACGCCTTTCAGCAAACCTGGCAAATCCGGCCGGATCGAAGAATGGCGAAGCGTTACGCCATAGCCGTGAAGCAGGCGCATTTCCACTTCTTCGACGGTCATTGCTTCGTGGTCTCCATCGGCGCCAAGCAAACGCATGCGCGCCAACGTTTTTTCAGATGCGCCCGGGAAATGCCCTTCAATTTTTTTCAGGCTCATCTTCGCTTTTTGAATCCAATAAAGCATTTGGTCATCGCCGGCTAAAAGCTTCGGCCATCCCGTCAATTCTCCGCCTAGCCAAACATCGGTACGATCCAGCCATTCCCCGACCGATTTCGAAGTGAATAACCGGTCCTCTTCGCTCAGTTCTGTCTGTGAGTCGAACCGGGTCCACCAATAAAAGTTAAACGGCAGCTCTGCCATTTCATCCAGTAATGAAAACGCTTTCTCGTTTTCCAATGATAAAAACAAGGTCAAGTTGTCGGAAAGGAACGTTGTCGTTCCGCCTTGGGCAGCATAATTCGCAAACGTTTGAGGATTATAAAGCTGATAAGGGTGGACATGGGGTTCGATATAACCCGGTACAATGTATTTCCCTTCCATATCAATCACTTCTGTCGATGCATCGACTTTCGCCATATCCGGCCCTGCATAAACGATGCGATCTCCTTTGATCCAAATGTTTCCGGTCATCCATTTTTTGAAAATGCCATGCAAATAAGTCGCATTTACCAATAAGAGATCCGGTGCTAATTTTTTATCGATAATTTCAAGCTGCTGTCTGATTTCTGTATTTCTCCATAATGGGTTTCCCATATCCGGCACCTTCTTCCTCTGTCTCTATGCATAATATCGTAGCATAATAATGCATGAAAATACAGAGAGGCCTGGATAATACTAGAACATTCTGGCCATAATCGGACACAAAAAATCCACGCCAGGAGCGTGGATTTTCTTCATTTGGCAGTTGTAGAATTGAACGGATCCAAGACATTCTCTTTTTCTTCTTTATTGAATGACAACACTTTAGAAGTCGGCTCATATGATTCACCGTAAAAATGCTCGTCTTTGTACGTATGAATATCTTCATACATTTTCTTCATCGCTTCGAAAATTTCTTCTTCCGATTCGTTGTTCGGCGCCCAGTAAAGGATTTCCATTGAATTCTCTTCGCCTGTCGCTAGTGAACGGCGGCAATAGCCGATGGAAGCGGCATGCTGGAAGCCTTCTCTCGCATAGAAGCGCAAGCGCTTTTCAGTATCCGTATCTTCATAGTTTACCGGTTCCACTTCCAGAATAATCGGCTTGTTCTTGTCTTTCAGCATTTGCAAAGTTTTCTTCCCTAAGCCCATGCCGCGTGATTCTTTCGAGACGAATAAATAGTCGACAAATGAGAAAGTCGGAAACTCGGCATACATCAAGACGTGGTAAGGTCCTTCATCTTTATGGTAAACATTGCCTTTTTCTTTCAGCAACGTGTCCATATGCTCTTTTGATTTCATTTCTTCTACTGGGAAATACTGATTTAGTTTTTCGTACCAATTCATAGTTTGTGCTCCTTTCAAATTTGGGTGCCCTGCTGATTTTGTTTCGGGAGTCTTGCTAACTAGTTCGTTATGGAGTGTGATTAAGAGGTAAAAGTGGGCAGTTGAAAATCCTCAACTCAATTTTTAATACCCCAAGGGCGGGGAATTAAACAAAAAATGACACATCTTCGATAAGAATTTGTGTCATTTATCAGTTTAACATATTCAATTTTCTATTGCACGCCATCCGATGTCTGTCCGGTAGAAGTAGCCAAGCCACTCAAGCTTGTCCAATTCTTCGTAGACTTTATCCTGGGCAGCGGAGAGCGACTCGCCTTTCGCTGAAACGAGCAGGACACGGCCGCCGTTGCCGACGAACCCATTCGGGGTTTCCCGTGTTCCGGCATGCACCACTTCCACGTCCCTGAGTTCTTCGAAATTCGGCAACAAGATGCCCTTTTCGATTTCCCCAGGGTATCCGTCAGCCGCAATGACCACACCAAGCATAGCCTGGCCTTCCCATTTCAAATCAAATTTCCGGCCATCTAAAATGGCATCCAGAAAGGCACCGAAATCCGAGGCCATTTTCGGCAACACCACTTGCGTTTCAGGATCCCCGAAACGGGCATTAAATTCGATGACTTTCGGACCTTCTGCCGTCAGAATAATGCCGGCATATAAAATTCCATTGAATGGCGTTCCTTCTGCCGCCATTGCGCCGATAGCCGGATCGACAATGGTGCCGAACGTTTCTTCGATGACGGCTTCAGAAATCTGCGGCACTGGGGAGTAGGCTCCCATGCCGCCTGTATTTGGTCCTCTATCGCCGTCAAAGGCACGTTTATGGTCTTGGGAAATCGGCATGGGATAGATTTCGCCGTCCTGCACAAATGACATGAACGAAAACTCTTCGCCGGCAAGAAACTCTTCGATGACTACCCGGGAACCCGACTCTCCGAACTTCTGCCCTTCAAGCATGTCTTTTACGGCCGCAATCGCTTCTTCTTCAGAAGCGGCCACAACAACGCCTTTGCCAGCTGCAAGCCCATCCGCTTTAATGACTATCGGAGCGCCCGTCGATCGAATAAATTGGATGGCAGGCTCAACTTCCGTAAACGTTTCGTAGGCAGCTGTCGGAATGCCGTATTTCTTCATCAACTCCTTCGCAAATGCTTTGCTGCCTTCGATTTGTGCCGCTTCTTTTGAAGGCCCGAAAATACGAAGTCCACGGCTCTTGAAAAAGTCGACGATCCCAGCAGCTAACGGCTGTTCCGGTCCAACAAACGTGAAAGCGATGTTCTTCGCTGCCGCAAATTCTGCAAGTTCAGTGAAGTCCATTTCATCAATCTCCACCAATTCTGCATCGCTGCGTATTCCATCATTCCCCGGCGCTGCATAAACTTGATCAACAGATGCCGAACGGGCAAACTGGCGGACAATGGCGTGTTCTCTTCCGCCTCTTCCGATAACTAAAACGTTCATCTCTGGTCACCTCCGGCTTAGTGTTTGAAATGGCGAACGCCTGTAAAGATCATGGCAATGCCATATTCATTCGCTTTATCAATGGACTCCTGATCTTTCTTCGAACCGCCTGGCTGAATAATCGCCTTAATGCCGGCTTTTGCCGCTGCTTCTACAGTATCTGCCATCGGGAAGAACGCATCTGATGCCATGACAGCGTCTTGTGCTTGGTCTCCCGCTTGCTCCAAGGCAATTTTTGCCGAGCCGACCCGGTTCATTTGTCCTGCGCCGACGCCTAACGTCATCGCAGAATTGCAGACGACGATCGCATTGGATTTCACGTGTTTCACCACGCTCCAGCCAAGTTTCAATGCTTCCAACTCTTCTGCTGTCGGTTCCCGGTCGGTCGCAACGGATATTTCCGCTTCATCGTAGCCGAACGTATCCGGTTGTTGGACCAAAAGTCCGCCTTCTACTGCAACTGTATTCCATTTGTCTTGTTTCGTGCGGCTAAATGGAATGGTCAATAAACGAATATTCTTCTTCTGCGTCAATATTTCAATTGCTTCTTGCGTGAAAGAAGGGGCAATGATAATTTCAAGGAAAATTTCGGATAATTGTTGTGCCGTTTCAGCATCCACTTCACGGTTGAGTGCAACAATGCCGCCGAAAATGGAAGTTGGATCCGCTTCATAGGCTTTATTGAACGCGGCAGAAATCGTTTCGCCGGTTCCAACGCCGCACGGGTTCATGTGTTTGACGGCTACAGCAGCCGGTTTTGTAAATTCTTTGATGATCTGAAGCGCCGCATTGGCATCCTGGATGTTATTGTAGGACAATTCCTTGCCATGCAATTGGTCCGCATGGGCAATCGAGAAATCCGACCCAAGCGGGCTGCGGTAAAATGCCGCTTTTTGATGCGGATTTTCCCCGTAGCGAAGCGGCTGCTGCAATTCATAGGTAAGCGTCAATTGATCGGGGTATTCTTCACCCGTCAAGTCCGTTAAGTAATTGGAGATATAGGAGTCATAAGCAGCTGTATGGCGGAAGACTTTTGCTGCCAGCCGGCGACGCGTTTCCGGAGTCGTCGCTTGTCCGCTCTGCAATTCATTCACTACTGCTGCGTAGTCCTGCGAATCCACGATGACCGTCACATAAGCATGGTTTTTCGCAGCAGAACGGAGCATCGTCGGGCCGCCGATATCGATATTTTCAATCGCATCGTCAACCGTTACGCCTGGCTTTGAAATCGTTTCACGGAATGGGTATAAATTAACGCATACAATCTCAATTGGGGAGATGCCGTTTTCAGCCATTTCATGTTGATGCGCAGCATCGTCATGTTTAGCCAAAAGACCGCCGTGGATTAAAGGATGCAAGGTTTTGACGCGTCCGCCCAGAATTTCGGGGAATTTCGTGATTTCATCAACCGCGGTGATCGCCACGCCGTTTTCTTCCAAAAAGCGTTTTGTTCCGCCTGTAGATAAGATTTCATAATCCATTTTTTCCAGTTCCTGCGCAAACTCCAGGATGCCTGATTTATCCGATACACTAAGCAAAGCTCTTTTTTTCACAATATGTCCTCCTAAAATACTGCAGATGGTTTACTGATTGAATAATTGCTGCAAAGTTGCAGGATATAGCTGATGTTCAATTTCGTGGATTTCTTTTTCGACCGCTTCACGTGTACGCCCCTCAACCGCAAACGACTGCTGGGCAATGATTTTGCCAGTGTCCATTCCAGCGTCGACGTAATGGACCGTCACTCCTGCAAATTCAGCGCCTGCTGCAAGCGTCTGGCCGATGGCATCTTTTCCGGGAAAAGCCGGCAGCACTGAGGGGTGGATATTGATGATGCGATTTTCAAAGGCTTGAAGCAAGACCGGCCCAATCAATCTCATATACCCCGCCAATACAATCCATTCTACACCTAAACTCTGGAGCTTTTCCTTTAACATCTCTTCGTATAGCTGCTTTGAATCGTATTCAGACGGAAGAAAAGCAAAAGATGGGACGCCAAGCTTTTCCGCACGTTCTACGACAAAAGCGGCCGGGCGATCGGTCACAACCAACGCCAATTCTGCCTGCAGTTCCCCCCGTTGGATCGAGTCGGCGATCGCTTGAAAATTAGAGCCGTTTCCAGAAGCGAAAACGGCCATTTTGGGTTTATTGTTCATCGAGGGTCCCATCCTGTTCCCCTGTAAATTGCACACCGGACTTGCCGGAAACCTGGCCAATGATGTATGCCTGCTCCCCGCTCGCTATCGCCGATGCCAATACTCGCTCGGCATCTTCTGGCGCAGCAGCTACGACAAAGCCGATGCCTGCATTGAAAACAGAGAACAAATCGCGGTCGGTCAATGAACCTTTTTCCTGCAGCATTTCGAAAATGCGGAGAACCGGCCAGCTGCCAAGTTCAATTTCTGCACCTAAGCCATCCGGCATCATGCGCGGCAAGTTTTCAATAAATCCTCCGCCAGTGACATGAGCCATCCCATGAATGTCAACTTCTTTGGCAATGGCAGCGATCGTTTTCGCATAAATTTTCGTCGGCGTCAGCAATTCATTGCCAAGCGGCCCTAAATCTTCAAAGCTTTCGATAATTTGGTCCAGCTGGTAATGGTGCTGTTCAAAAACGATGTTGCGCACGAGTGAATAGCCGTTCGAATGGATGCCGCTTGAAGCGAGCCCAATCAAAACATCACCCTGCTGAATTTTTTCGCCCGTGACAATTTCTGATTTTTCTGCCGCCCCTACTGCAAATCCCGCGATGTCGTATTCGTCGGCTTCATAAAGCCCCGGCATTTCCGCCGTTTCGCCGCCAATCAAGGCAGCGCCTGCCTGGACACAGCCGTCCGCTATCCCTTTGACAATTTGCTCGATCTTTTCAGGGACAGCTTTTCCGACGGCAATATAATCAAGGAAAAATAGCGGTGCCGCCCCTTGTGCAACGATGTCATTAACGCACATTGCTACGCAATCGATGCCGATTGTGTCGTGGCGGTCTGCCAGGAATGCCAGCTTCAATTTGGTGCCGACGCCATCCGTTCCAGAAACAAGAACCGGTTCTTTCAAGTTCAGCTCAGACAAATCGAACATGCCGCCAAAGCCGCCGAATGCTCCCAGCATTCCTTTTCGCGCCGTGCGCTCCACATGGGATTTCATTCGGTTGACTGCTTCATAGCCTGCTTCAATATTCACGCCTGCCTGTTCGTATGCTTTTGACATGCCGGTTCCCCCTTATTTCACTTTCTCTTTTTCATGCGGCAGCACCGTATCCGGAAAAATATTCGTCGGGTACTCGCCTGTAAAGCACGCTAGACAATGGCCGCATTTTGGACCTGGATCGGTTCTTCCGATATTTTGCACCATGCCGTCCACTGACAAAAACGTCAGCGAATCCGCGCCGATGATTTCGCGCATTTCTTCCACCGAATTGTTCGCTGCGATCAGTTCGCCCGAAGTGGAAATGTCGATGCCGTAAAAGCAAGGGCTCTTGATTGGCGGTGAACTGATCACCACATGCACTTCCGTCGCTCCTGCATCTTTCAGCAAATTCACAATGCGCCGCGACGTCGTTCCACGCACAATTGAATCGTCCACCATGATGACGCGTTTGCCTTTTACGACTTGGCGCACCGGAGATAATTTCATTTTCACGCCTTGTTCACGCAAATCTTGGGAAGGCTGGATAAATGTCCGGCCGACGTAGCGGTTTTTGATCAACCCAAGCTCATAAGGGATGCCGCTTTCTTCTGAAAATCCGATCGCTGCCGAAATGCTGGAATCCGGAACGCCTGTCACCACATCTGCATCGATGTGGATTTCTTTCGCCAATTGTTTCCCGAGGCGTTTCCGTGCTGCGTGCACGTTGATGCCGTCAATGTCCGAATCCGGACGCGAGAAGTAGACATATTCCATCGTACAGATAGACCGTTCCTGCGGGTACGCAAAACGTTCCGCCCGCAAGCCGTCGTCCGTGATCACCAAAAACTCACCCGGCTCTACCGAACGGACAAATTCCGCCCCGATGATATCAAAAGCGCAGGTTTCTGAAGCGACGACCCAGGCGTCTCCCAGTTTCCCAAGGGAAAGCGGGCGCAGGCCGTTCGGGTCAAGCGCAACATACATCGCTTCTTCTTTCAAAATCACACAGGCAAACGCCCCTTTTAGGAGAGACAGTGCATTTTTCGCCTGCTCTTCAAACGTTGCATAGCCGCTGCGTTTAATTAAATGCGCGAGCACTTCCGTATCCGAAGTGGTTTGGAAGATGCTGCCTTGGCGTTCCAAATGGCTTTTTAATTCCGTCGCATTGACCAAATTGCCGTTATGGGAAATGGCCAGGCTGCCGGTGGTCGAATTGAACAGCAAAGGCTGGACGTTTTCAATTCCGCTTCCTCCTGCTGTTGCGTAGCGGACATGGGCGATTGCCCCTGTGCCTGCGATCGCTTCGATTTTCTCCGGTGTAAAGACCTCGCTGACCATGCCTTCGCCTTTTAGCGCTTTTAAATAATTTTTATCGGTCGAAACAATCCCTGCGCCTTCTTGGCCGCGATGCTGCAAGGCATGCAGCCCGTAGTACGAAAGCTGCGCTGCATTGGCATGTCCCCAGATTCCGAAAATGCCGCATTCTTCATTTAACCCTCTGATTTCAGCAAGCATGGGATAGCTCCTTTCCAAGCTGTGCGAAGGGCAGCGACTGAATCATCGATCCAAACGGTGCCGTCTTCGCTTTTGATCGTCAATGTCCCGCTATCTGTGACTGTCCCGATTCGCTTGGCATCTGCAACCACTTGTTCGAACGCTTCTGCCTTGTCCGGAGAAACGGTTAGGATAAAGCGCGACTGCGATTCACTGAAAAGAGCCGTTGTCGCTGATCCTGAAAGTACTGCTTCGATTCCGAGTCCGTTGCCGAATGTTTTTTCCGCAAGCGCGACTGCAACCCCGCCTTCTGCAACATCATGGGCAGATGCAACCAAGCCTTTTTGGATCGCTTCTAAAATCTGCTGTTGGCGCTGTGCTTCCACGTTCAAGTCAATCGCCGGCGCTTTTCCGAAAATGCGTCCTTCGACCATTTTCTGCAGCTCACTTCCGCCAAATTCAGTAAAGCTTTCTCCAATCAAATACACAAGGTCCCCAGCTTTTTTCGCATCTTGCGTCGTGACATGCGACAGGTCTTCCACTAACCCCACCAAACCGATCGTCGGCGTCGGGTAAATCGCCGTGCCGTTTGTTTCATTGTATAAAGAAACGTTCCCGCCGATAACCGGTGCATCGAGGATCGTGCACGCTTCAGACATGCCGTCTGCCGCTTTTTCCAGCTGCCAGAAGATTTCCGGCTTTTCCGGATTTCCGAAGTTCAAGCAATCGGTGATCGCGAGCGGTTTTGCCCCCGATACGACGACATTGCGTGCAGCTTCTGCGACCGCAATCTTGCCGCCTGTTTCCGGATCCAAATAGATGTAGCGGGAGTTGCAGTCCGTCGTCATCGCGAGGCCTTTATTCGTACCGCGCACGCGGATGACTGCTGCGTCTGATCCCGGGCTGACGACTGTGCTCGTGCGGACTTGATGGTCGTACTGGTCATAGACCCATTCTTTTGAAGCAATCGTCGGCTGTTCTAATAACGCCTTCAAGATTTCGCTGTAGTCCGCCACGTTCGGTTCTGCGTTGTCCATTTGCTGATACTCGTTAAAGTAAGCTGGCACACTCGACGGTTTATGGTAGACCGGCGCATCTTCAGCAAGTGCATCAACCGGCACTTCAGCGACCACTTCCCCTTTATGCAATAAACGCAAAGTCGAGTCGTCCGTTACCGTGCCGACTGTCACGGCATCCAATCCGTATTTCTCGAACAATTCAACGATTTCCGGCTCGCGGCCTTTTTTCACGACAATCAGCATGCGTTCCTGGGATTCCGACAGCATCATTTCATAAGCCGTCATGCCGGTTTCCCGCTGCGGCACATGATCCAGATCCATTTCGATGCCGGATCCCGCTTTGGAAGCCATTTCTGCCGAAGAAGAAGTTAGGCCAGCTGCCCCCATATCCTGAATTCCGACAAGCGCATCCGATTTTACAAGCTCCAGACACGCTTCAAGCAATAGTTTCTCCATGAACGGATCTCCAACTTGCACCGCCGGGCGGTTATCGCCCGATGATTCCGTCAATTCTTCCGATGCGAAAGTCGCTCCGTGGATGCCGTCGCGCCCTGTTTTCGCACCTACATACATGACCGGGTTGCCGATGCCGGACGCCACGCCTTTTTGGATGTCTTCATGATTGATCAAACCGACGCACATGGCGTTGACAAGTGGATTGCCGTCGTAGGAGTCGTCGAACTGGACTTCGCCCCCAACCGTCGGAATGCCGATGCAGTTGCCATATCCAGCAATGCCAGCTACCACTTCTTCAAACAAATACTTCACGCGCGGTGTCGTCAATTCACCAAAACGCAGCGAGTTCAACATCGCAATCGGACGTGCGCCCATGGAAAAGACGTCGCGGATAATGCCGCCGACTCCTGTTGCCGCTCCCTGGTAAGGCTCAATCGCTGACGGGTGGTTATGGGATTCCATTTTAAAGACCACGGCCTGGCCGTCGCCGATGTCCACAATCCCTGCGCCTTCACCCGGCCCTTGCAAGACACGCGGCGCTTTCGTCGGGAATTTGGATAGGACCGGTTTTGAATTTTTATAGGAGCAATGTTCCGACCACATGACCGAAAACAAACCGGTTTCTGTGTAATTCGGCGTTCTGCCTAAAATTTTCTCCACCATGGCGAATTCCGAATCGGATAATCCCATTTGCTGATAGATTTTCTGTTCTTTGATCTGCTCAGTATTTGGCTCAAGCATGACTGACATTTGCTTCCCTCCACTGTTTCACGATTGATTTGAATAATGCCAAGCCGTCGCTGCCGCCGATCAGATCGGATACGGCACGCTCCGGATGCGGCATCATGCCGAGCACATTGCCGCGCTCATTGACGATTCCTGCGATATTGTTGCGGCTGCCGTTAAAATCGTCTGCATAGGAAAAGACGATTTGATTGTTCTTTTTCAGCTGCTCATAAGTGGCATCGTCGCAATAGTAGTTCCCTTCGCCGTGTGCGATTGGAATTTGGATTTCCTGCCCCTTTTCATATTCGTTCGTGAACAGCGTATTGGCGTTCTCTACTTTCAATCCCACTGTCTTGCACATAAACTTCAAGTTTTTATTGCGGAGCAATACGCCCGGAAGAAGGCCTGCCTCCGTCAAAATTTGGAATCCGTTGCAAATGCCGAGAACCGGTTTGCCCGCTTCTGCCGCTTTTTTCACTTCATCCATCACTGCCGATGACTGCGCAATCGCGCCGCAGCGCAAGTAATCGCCATACGAAAACCCGCCTGGCAATAAAATCCCGTCATAACCGCTTAAATCTGTTGAATCATGCCATACGTACTCTGCTTCTTCCCCCAGTTCATCCTTGACCGCATGGTACATGTCCAAATCACAATTGGACCCAGGAAATACGATTACTGCGAATTTCATTGCGAGACAGCCTCCTCAATTTCAAAACGGTAATCTTCAATCACCGTGTTCGTCAATAATTTTTGGCACATTTCGTTTACATGTGCGTCAATATCCTGCACCTCATCCGAAATGACCAGTTCCAAGTATTTGCCGATCCGGACGTCTTTCACTTCCGCGTACCCCATTTTATGAAGAGATCCCATAACTGCAGACCCTTGCGGATCCAATACGCTTTCGCGCAAAGTGACGTAGATGTTTACCTTTTTCATGAATGTTGTCCTCCCAGTTTCGCTAAAATGAGTTCATACGCTTCCGTTAAATTGCCCAGATCCCGGCGAAATACATCTTTGTCCAATTTCTGTTTCGTTTCGGCATCCCACAAACGGCATGTATCGGGTGAGATTTCATCTGCCAATAAAATCCGGCCGTCTTGATCACGGCCGAATTCAATTTTAAAGTCCACTAAATCCACGCCTACTTCCTTAAAGAAGCCGATCAGGACTTCATTGACCTTCAGCGCTTTTTCACGCAGTTCCTGAATTTCTTCAGTTGTTGCGATTTCCAGCATTTCAATGTGGTCTTCTGTCATGATCGGATCGCCGAGTTCGTCGTCCTTGTAATAAAACTCGACGACTGGCTTTTTCAAAACGGTTCCTTCTTCTAAGCCGAAGCGCTTCGCCATGCTGCCGGCAACGACATTCCGCGTCACGACTTCGACCGGAATGATCGCCACTTGCCGCACGAGCTGCTCATGGCCAGACAATTGTTCAACAAAATGCGAAGCAATGCCCGCTCCTTGCAATCTTTCGAAAATCAATGATGTGATTTTATTGTTCAACTTGCCTTTTCCGGCAATTTCCGCTTTCTTTTCTCCGTTAAAAGCTGTTGCTGAATCTTTGTATTCCACCCATAAAATATCCTGTTCGTCCGTTGCATATAAGCGTTTTGCCTTGCCTTCGTACAATAGCTGACCTTTTTCCATGTGAGAAGCCTCCGTTTAGTTTAATCCAAGCCGGTTGAAAATCATGTCCACTTGCTGCAAGTGATGGTTGTAGTCAAAGCAATCATCCAATTCCTCTTTCGACAATTGGGAAGTGATCGTGTCGTTCGCTTCTACGATTTTGCGGAAATGCGTCTGGTTTTCCCACGCTTCCATCGCACAAGGCTGAACCGTATCATAAGCTGCTTCGCGTGCCATGCCTTTGTCGATCAATGCCAACAGCACGCGCTGCGAGTAAATCAGGCCAAGCGTCGAATCCATGTTGCGCTTCATATTTTCCGGGAACACCGTCAAATTCTTCACGATATTGCCAAAACGGTTTAACATATAGTTCAAAGCAATCGTGGCATCCGGCAAAATCACACGCTCTGCAGAAGAATGCGAAATGTCGCGTTCATGCCAAAGCGAGACGTTTTCATAAGAGGTAACCATATAGCCGCGGATCAAACGCGCAAGGCCGGTCATGTTTTCAGAACCGATCGGGTTGCGTTTATGCGGCATCGCGGAAGACCCTTTTTGCCCTTTTGCGAAGAATTCCTCTACTTCGCGCGTTTCCGATTTTTGAAGGCCGCGGATTTCTGTTGCGAACTTCTCAATCGATGTCGCAATCAAAGCAAGGGTGCTCATGTACTGCGCATGGCGGTCGCGCTGCAAAGTTTGCGTCGAAATCGGAGAAGCTGCAAGCCCTAATTGTTTGCAGACATATTCTTCAACAAACGGATCGATATTCGCGTATGTTCCGACAGCCCCGGACATCTTGCCGGTTTCGATTGTTTTAGCCGCTGCTTCGAAGCGCTCCAGATTGCGTTTCATTTCTTCGTGCCACAAGGCCAGTTTCAAACCGAACGTTGTCGGTTCTGCATGAACACCGTGCGTACGGCCCATCATAACGGTCATTTTATGTTCTTTGGCTTTATTAGCCAGAATTTCAATAAAATTTGTCAAATCTTTACGGATGATTGTATTTGCCTGTTTGATTAAATAAGATAACGCGGTATCGACCACATCGGTAGACGTCAGGCCGTAATGCACCCATTTGCGTTCTTCGCCCAGCGTTTCAGACACGGCACGCGTAAATGCAACGACATCGTGGCGCGTTTCTTCTTCAATCTCCAAAATGCGGTCTACTGAAAATGAAGCGTTCTGGCGGATTTTCACGACATCTTCTTTTGGAATATCGCCAATTTCTGCCCAGGCTTCACACGCTAAAATCTCGACTTCCAGCCAAGCATTGTAGCGGTTTTCGTCTGTCCAAATTGCGCCCATTTCGGGTCTTGTGTAACGTGCGATCATAATTCAGTTTCCTCCAATTATTCCGGCCAAATGCCGGATTCTTCGATTTCTAGTAAAGTCCCTTTCAGGTCTTCCGTTAATATTGTAACATGGCCCATTTTGCGTTTATGCTTCGCCTCATCTTTGCCGTAGAGATGGACTGACCAGTTCGGGTACTGCGAAATCTTAGAAGTCAAAGGTGCGACATGTTCGCCAAGAATATTCACCATCACGGTATCTGCCCATAATTTCGGTGCTCGGAGCGGCCATCCGCAAATGGCCCGGATGTGCTGGTGGAACTGTGAGATGTTCGTTCCTTCGATGGAATAATGGCCGGAGTTGTGCGGGCGGGGTGCAAGCTCATTCACAAGAATGTCGCCGTTTTCCAAAACAAACATTTCAACTGCGAGTGTGCCGATCATCTCCAAATGGCTCGCGATTTTATTCGCTGCGTCCTTCGCCTGCTCGATCGTTGCATCCGAAACCCGAGCTGGCACAATCGTTTGGTGGAGAATATGGTCTTTATGGATATTCTCACCGATCGGCAAAATTTCCATAGTCCCGTGGACATTGCGTTGAATAATCACCGAAATCTCTTTGGTAAAATTAATAAATGATTCTGCCACACATTCTCCGTTCTCGAACAGCGGTTCCGCTAATGGCAATTCCGCCTTCGAATGGATCGTTTGCTGCCCTTTGCCGTCGTATCCGCCCCTTGCTGTTTTAACCACAAAGGGGAAAGTGAGCTGATCACTTTTCTCTTCTAACTCGCTATAAGTAGAAGCCGTGATATAGTCCGCAATCGGTACTCCTGCGTCAGCAATTGCTTGTTTTTCGTAGATGCGATTCTGGGTAACGCGTATCAATTCCGACCCTTGCGGCACATAAGCGATTTCACTTAGCTTTCCCAAACCTGCCACATCGATATTTTCAAATTCGTAAGTGATAACGTCGCTTGCTTCAGCCAACTCTTCAAGTGCGTGCAAATCATTATAAGGAGCTACGATTTGAATATCCGCAATTTGTCCGGTCGGTGAATCCATGGCTGGATCTAACACGGCAATTTTAAATCCGGCTTCTTTGGCAGCCATAGCCATCATCCGGCCAAGCTGGCCGCCGCCAATGATGCCGATCGTCTGACCCGGCAAAATAATTTTAGTCATTGCAAATCACCTGTGCTTTTTAAGACTTCATCATGTGTCCGCTTTCTTCTTTTTTCCAGCGCTTCCGCTACTGCAGCATCCGTTGTTCCGAGGATTTGCGCAGCCAATAAGCCTGCATTTACAGCTCCTGCTTTTCCAATGGCCACTGTCGCTACCGGGACGCCTCCTGGCATTTGGACAATAGACAGAAGAGAATCCAATCCCTTTAGTGCTTTTGACTGAATGGGTACGCCAATAACGGGCAGTGTCGTTTTGGCTGCGACCATTCCAGGCAAATGAGCTGCTCCGCCGGCACCCGCGATAATCACATGCAAGCCTTTCTCTCTTGCCTCTTCTGCATAGCTAAACATAAGATCAGGAGTCCGGTGAGCCGACACTACTTGTTTTTCATAGCTGATGTTGAGTTCATCCAAAATATCACATGTATGTTTCATTGTTTCCCAATCGCTTGAACTTCCCATAATGACGCCAATCTGTGGATTCATCACTATCTCTCCTTTAAAACAAATAAAAGCCCTTAAATAAACTGCTCACATAACGTGAAAAGCAGTTTACTTAAGGACTTTCCCATAAGACGAGTTAAATGCCAACAACACAAATAGGCACATTTTCGCCAAGTATCCATAAGTTGCTTTCCCGCATAGTCCAGACATTCCGGTGTCTTGGTAGAAACGCAGAAGCCAATTCTTCTGCATATATGGGGTATCCACAATCATCATAACAAGAGACAACTGAGGAGTCAACGATAAAGTCGAACGATTATACTTATCAAAACATAAATGTTCGTCTTTATAACAAATATTTACTTATTCACTTAATTTCATGCCTTTGAATTTCACGATTTGGCGTATAGGAACAGGTTTGCCATCAATTTCTTCAAACAACGGCTCTTCTTTTCGCCCAACAGCTGCATAGCCGGCCTGTTTCATTCGCTCCAAACAGGCATCCATCGTTTCATTTTCGCCGACTTCAAACCAGACTGTCTTTTTACTCATTTAAACAATTTCCCTTTCTTTACTTGTTTCACCCAGAATCCGCCATGAATCGTTTTCGGTTCATATGCAATGATAAACGCTTTCGGGTCAAGCTCTTTAATAGTAGCGTACAACTGAAGTTCCATTTTCCGCGGTGTGAGTATCTGCATCGAGTGGCGTCCGCCTTCCATGCCGTTTGCTACCCAATCCGTTACCCCATAGCCTTTTTCCCGCAATTTCTTAGGAAGAAGCGGATCTTCATCACTGGTAATGACATTTACCGTAATATAGCCCAACGCCATCTTTTCTTCAATTTTCGATCCGACAATAACACCGGATCCATAGCCGATGGCATAGGCGATCAAATTTTGAATTTGGTCTAAATTATCCAATACTAACCCTAAACCTACTATATAAATAACCGTCTCGACCATACTGACCGCTGCTGCTAAATACCGGTATCCTTTTAACGTCATAATCATGCGAATGGTAAAGAACGAAACATAGACGATATTGATGGAAAAAATAATCAAGACCATTAACCACGGATTAATATCCACTTTTTGCACCCTTTCTTCCCTGTAAAGATTCATGTTTCATACTAGTAGAGTTGGTAAGCAATTGCAAGGAACATCAGAAGAATTTACTATGTTCCAAAGGAAATTCTCATAAGCTTTTCTGTTTAAAATGCATTTTTTCAAGACAATTCTGTGCTAGCTAATGAGAAATTGCGAAATTAATAAAAGAGGCTAATGAGAGGGAAAAAATAAATGCAAATTCACTTAAACCAATAATGCGTAAGAAACCACAAAAAAGCCGTTACCGGCTACGGTAACGACTGATTCAGGGCCCAGCGACGTCCTACTCTCACAGGGGGAGACCCCCAACTACCATCGGCGCAAAAGAGCTTAACTTCCGTGTTCGGGATGGGAACGGGTGTGGCCTCTTTGCCATCATCACTGGACTCTTTTTTTAGAGTGACTTGTTCACTCAAAACTGGATAGGCGACATTGAAACGGGTGAAACCGCTGGTTTCCGTAAACAAAGTTGGTTAAGTCCTCGATCGATTAGT
>NZ_JALHAG010000002.1 GCF_022819085.1 Planococcus ruber
AAAAAACTATCGATGAGTGGGATCCAATCGGTTTATTAGAAATGGGATGCCCAAATGACGAATATGAACCTGAAATAAGAGAAATTGAAAGACTTGCCTATCATGCGAAATCTATTGATGAACTCGCATTAGGCATCCGACAAGTTTTAATAAAATGGTTTGATGAGTATTTACCAATGGAAAAATGTTATCCTGTGGCTTTAAAAATATGGACCGAATATCAAGAAGAAAACTGAAAGGATCTCAGTGATTGAGATCCTTTAAAATCAATTTTATATAATAGCCGCAAAACGAATGTAACTTAATGTGAATTAAGTTACATTCAGAACTAGGAAACTAACAGTGAAATTTCTAGAATAGACTAACGGGGAGGACGTCTATCCACTCACCATGAAGGAGAAAATTATGATATTTGTTCACTTTAATGACTGGAGAAAAAATCTTACCAAGAAAGATAAACTGCAAAAGCACGAAATAAATATTTTTGAATATATTTTTTCTAGGAAGGCGACAGAGCTAGGCCTGACTATAGAAGGATATGAGTTGATTAATATTTTATGTTTAGGTAATGATCGAAGCCCCTATACTTTAAAAAAACAACCGGAAATCGGTCAGATTCAAGTGAATATACCTTATAGCTTCCAATCATTTTTTTCCTTAGAATCTACTGAAGCGAAGTTTGAGGAATTCAAGCAACTCATTCATTTATATGCGGTGCCCGTTTTACTGGAATGTTCTCCTTTACCAATGGATATTATTCTGGAGCTAGTCGACCGTTCACTTGAACAGATTTCTGCTCAAAACTATGAAGCCGTGTTTTTAGCAGGGAAAACTCCCAAAAAAAGTCCCAGCCGGAAAAAGGTAGCGTTGTTAAAAGGCATTCATCGCGTTGAAGGGTTTCAATTATACTGTGAAGTCTATGATGCACGAGGGATGAGAATTGTAAATAAACTGCTGGTGGAAGAAGTAGGAGAAGCAAATGCATACTCTAGATTTTTAGGGGAACTGAAATGGCAAAGCGAATCGTTGATTGTTGTCAAATCCCCATACAGCAGTTGGCAGTCCACCATCGAAGTTTAGGTTTTTGAATGTAACATAATCCTAATTAAGTTACATTCACATTCCCGGTTCTATTGACTTCTCACAAAAAAACAGAGAAACTTAATTTACCAGAAAAAAAGATACATTCAAATCATTGATTCTATTGACTTTGAAAGAAAGAAAACAATGGATTTTCGCAAAAGAAATAAATCCTGATTTTTTAGTTTATTCCCTCGAAAATGAGTTAGTATCTAGAAAAGGAGGGATTTAATGGGAGATTTAATGGCACTATCATTTTTACTTCTCATGGCATTCTTAGCAATCGTTATTATTGTGATTCTTTTCTTTGTGGCAAAACGTGCCAGCAGTTCCGGGAAAAATACGGAGTATGAGAAACGAATTCAAGCCCTGGAAGAAGAAAACAGAAGACTAAAAGAAAACCAACGACCGCAATAATTATTTTTAAAAAT
This sequence comes from Planococcus ruber, assembly GCF_022819085.1. GTDB lineage: Bacteria > Bacillota > Bacilli > Bacillales_A > Planococcaceae > Planococcus > Planococcus ruber. Next base: position 1,512 of record NZ_JALHAG010000002.1, read on the forward strand.
GGGCTCGTCTTTCCTTGGCGATGCTCTTTTTCTTTTTCATGGATTCCCTTAAGTAGTCCGTTACATCTGTTTTTTCTAGAAATAACAAAGATAGCAGCCAAGTCAAAAATCAAGCGCAGCGACACCCACCCCCGGCTGATTTTCAGCGAAAAGGACCGAAAAAGGGGGGGCCCAGGTTGCAGGAGAATCCTGCCAAGACCAAAACGGTGTTTTGGGGGTTTGTCATGACAAACCCGTAGCTTGCCCTCTCTCTCTAACCTAGTCGTACTAATTCCGGAAATGGGCGGAAGCCCTCCCAACAGCAAACAAAGGAGACTGAACTTTCATGACGAAACGGAACGAAATCAAAGACGTGCAGCCGATCCGGTCGCTGGACCGGATCGAGGACATGAAATGGAGCCTGAAAAAGTGGTGCGGGGAACGGGATTACATCCTGTTTCTTCTCGGCATCAATTCCGGATTACGGGTCGGGGATCTGTTAAAGATCAAAACGAGCGAGATCCAGGGCAAGCACGTCGTCTCCTTGCGGGAAGGCAAGACCGGCAAACGCCGGACGATCCACCTCGGCAATATTTACGAGGAACTGGATGCCTATATTCGCACGTTAGAAGGCGCTGAATGGCTTTTTCCCAGCCGGAAGGGAAAGGGACCGATTACACGCGTTCAGGCGTACAGACAGCTTCAGAAGGCGGCTCAGATGGTCGATATGCCGGACGGCATCGGCACGCACACGCTCCGGAAGACCTTCGGCTACTGGCATTACAAGCAGTTCCGGGACATTGCCGAGCTGCAGAACATCCTCAACCATGCCCATCCGCAGATCACGCTGCGCTACATTGGCATCACGGACGAGCAGATCGAAAGCAATCTCAAAACCTTTCGGTTGTAAAAAAAGAGGAAAACCTTTGGAAAGATCCAGAGGTTTTCCTCTTTTTTGCATCGTCTAAAAACGCCTTCTAAGGGGCCTCTAAGCTGTTTTTAGAAATAACCTTCCCTAAGTTCGTCTTTTTTCTAAAAAGCGTTTTTAAAGGGGTTCTGTACGTTTTAAACGCGAGGAATGAAATAAGGAGCAAAGATTATTTGTTTTTTGGGGTTTTTGGGGGTTTGATTTTGAAAGGTAACAGTTTTGATTCCATTTTCACCCCACCACCATTTCTTTTGCGCGCGTGCGCGTATTGTTGGTGTTTTAATATATTTTGATTAAGTTCTTTGTTTTAAGTGATTTAGAGACTCTACAAAACTAGTCATACTAAGGGTTCTGGAGGCCCAAAGGTAACACTTTCGGTCCTAAAGGTAACACTTTCGGTCCCAAAGGTAACACTTTCGGTCTCTTAAAGGTAACACTTTCGGTCCCAAAGGTAACACTTTCGGTCTTAAATATAACATTTTATAAAAATTAGTTATATTTCAATTGACGCTTAGTGAAATGATATATAAAGTTTGGTTTAGGATAACATAATTATTAAAAAAGTTATAAAAGGAGATTTTATATGCAGGAGAACTATTTAGTAGCTCAAGGAAATGATTTAATTGAAGCTCGGCATACTAACCCTTTATCTGTTAGAGAACAAAAAATAGTCTTAACGATGGTGAGCATGATCCAACCAACAGACGAAGATTTTAAAGATTATCGTATTTCTATAAAAGAATTTAGTGAAATGCTGGGGCTAGAAGGGAGTGCAAAATATACAGAACTCAAAGAGATTACTAAAGATTTAATGTCTAAAAGCATTGAAATTCCTCGTGCGGACGGAGGATGGTTATTCGCTAATTGGGTATCTAGCGCCGAGTACCAAAAAGGCGAAGGAATTATAGCTCTATCTTTTTCTCCCAAATTGAAACCTTATCTTTTACAACTCAAAAATGCTTTTACTTCATATCGTCTTAGCAATATATTATCGCTAAAAAGTTCATATTCAATTCGATTATACGAACTTATGAAAAAGTGGCAGCATCTTGGTAGTTGGACTTGCTCTATTGAAAATTTCAAAGAAAAAGTTGGAGTAGAAAGTGAAAAATATCCAAGATATGCAAATTTAAAAGCCAGGGTTTTGAACCCAGCTATTGAAGAAGTGAATGAAAAGACCGACCTATTTATTAGTATTAAAGAAATAAAAAAAGGCCGAAGTGTAGAAAAAATCGAGTTTATTATTCGTCATACTCCTGAAAAAGAAATCCAAGTGCCACGTCTTGAAAAAGAGACAGTACCGGCTAAAGAATTTAACGAAACAGATGAATTGCGCGCACGCTTAAACAAATTGGCCGATGGTTATCAGTTCGATGCCACATTCTTTGCGCAGCTGCATCAAGGGGCTTCATTGATCTGGAAAGACGAAACAGAAAAAGAATTGGAACTGTTGATTCGGTACGTCAATGAAGAAAAAACCGTGAAGAATCCTCTCGGCTTTATCAAATCCAAAATCACTTCTGCGTGGGAAATTTCCGAAGCTGGCGGGAAAATTACGTTCGCCGATCTGCAACCTGTGAAAGAACGATGGGCAGGCCGAGAAGAAAAACTTCCGGAATGGTTTGCAACAAAAGATGAACCGTACGAACCGGCTGAACCCGATCCGGAACTTGAAAAAATGAAAGAAGAAATGCTGAAAAAATGGGCGAATAAAAAAGAAGAGAATGCTAAAAAGGATGTCTCTGAATCTTAAAAAACAACAAAATCCCAGACACTTTTTTCTCAAAACGAGAAGAGCGTTCCGGGATTTTTTTATTGCATCTTCGATTCACAAAAATCTGCACATGCCCTGAAAAACAGAGAAAGAGCATAAGGAAAACGTGCCCCCACTTTAGGTGTGGGACCAGGCAGGGCCTGGGGTTGAGGTGGTAGCACGAAAAAAGCGTTTTGGCACAGTTTTGTGACAGCAAAAAAAGGGCTTTGGCACAAGTTTGTGACACCTTTTTTGAGTCAGTGGCACAGATCTGTGCCACTCTTTTAGTGCAAAATTCTCGTGAACTAGTTCGTTAAATTTCGATTTCCGACGAGCCGATCCGGAAAAGAAAACCGTTTTTTTTCTAAAAATTTTTTGTAGTTTTTAATCCTGCAGCCGAAAAAAAGATGCCTCCATATGGAGGCATCTTGCAGTTTTTAGGGGCCTCCACATGGAGGCATTTCACTTGTTTTGTTGATATCAGGAAAACCCCAGGCTCCGCCTGGGCTAGCACCGAAAGTGATAGCAGTTTTCTCTTATGCTCTTTTTCTCCATTTTTGTTTGGTCCGTTAATTTTTAGGAAGGGCTTTAGTCAAAACTAAGAACTGATGGTATGATTTATTCAACATAGAATAGACAGAATAGAAGTAGCTTTAGCTGCATCTTTTGGTATGGGGGAAAGAAGGAGAGTAAACTGGAAAAAAGTAAAATGGTAGAATGTATTAGAGATGGATTTAGAGCATATGAACTTTTTGTAAATAAAGAAATTCATTACATTTATGAAAAAGATAATACTTATAAAAAGGTAATCTTTAAGGCTAAAAGAAATGATTTTATGCACTTATGCGGGGTTACTTATTTAAATCCAAAAACAAAAGTTGAAGTTAGTCGGAAGCACTTTTATGAATTAGTAAAGGATGATAAAATATCACCTTCATTTCTAATTGAAAAGGCAGATGGGACAACTGAACTGAAACTACAAGTAATTGCGAATTTGAAAGATATACTGACTCCTAAAATTCGTGTAATTGATGGACAAGTTACTTTTGCTAGTTTCTCATTTGATACAGGTTTGAGAACTGGAAGGCAGATTTTTGCTTTAGCACTAATTGAAGAAAACCCGCAATCTGAAATTTTTGTTCCCTATTCTTTGCTTAATTTACAAACTGATAAAAACAATCAACTCAAAAAGAGCTATCCAGTCCATTGCATTTACACGGCGGAAAGAGGGAAGGAAGATTTTATTCACTTTGAGTCTGAAGAATATAAAAAAATCAAACAAAATAAAACAAAAAGAAAGGGCACCTATTAGGTGCCCTTTCTTTTTCTGGGTTTTTATGTTGCTTGCCAACGTCCGGCTCTCGCAGTCCGGAAAATGTTTCGAGTTTTTATGTTGCTCGCCAACGTCCAGCTCTCGCAGTCTGGAAAATGTATCAAGTTTTTTAGATGCCCAGTACATCATTTTCTGATTTAAGCTTATCAAAGAAAAAACATATAGTCAAAAGAAAAACGGCAATTTTAAAAGAATCCTCGCAAATAAAAGAGATAAAAGAAGTGCGAATACTGTCTTGATTTACAAAATGGGCAGTGAGTTAAATCTTATATCCAGGAGTGCCCATCTATACACCCTGAAAAAATTAGGCGTATTATGGGCAGCTGCCAGCTGTAAATAATGCGGCGCATTGGACGAACAGCGGCCATACAAAAGAAAAATCGTTTTCTCACTGTTTCAAATTGTTATAGGTTCATCCTCCAATAATTGGTATTATTTATGATATCAAAAGAAGGAGGAGTTTAATGGAGTATTTAGTGGTTATGGGTCTTTTTCTAAATCCCATTCTGGCTGTTGTGTTTTGTTTGAATGTGATTTCCCTTATAAAAAAATCGAGTCAAGACCCCAAAATAAGTACGCAAAAGAACACGATCTGGGCCACCATTTCATTTGTTTATATCGTCGCTTCTTTGACTTGGAGCTTTGCATTTCTTCCATTTGCTTAATCTAAAAAAGCCCCAAAGTAAGTTCGGGGCTGAAAAAGCAATCCTATTTGCTTCCTGTCTATATGACAGCTCTGGTTACAAGTCAAAAAGTTTTTGGTAAAAGTTGCGATTGGGTACTGGAACGCTTTCCTTGAGGATTGGCAACTTCATCAAGTCCTCCATTTTGACCAGAAAAGGCGCTTCGCTCGGATCCTCTAAGTTCAAATGCTTATCTGTAGAAAAAATACAGGTCTCCCGGTCCAACATTTTGATCAGGTACATCTCTCCCAAATCCGGGAAATCGACTTTGTACATAATTTTCTCTTTGATGACGAAGTTCCCGACCCTTTTTACAACGATGCCCATGATCAAGGCGCTAATGACCAGGGAATAGAGGGTGATGGCCGTAGCTCGTTCCCAATTGATGGCCGCAAATTCGAGATGCTTCACGCCGGTGCCCCATGCGACATACAAAAAAGGAAACAGAAACGTGAAATACAGGACAGCTCCGAGTAAAGTAAACAATTGCCGTTTCATTTTTTGCTCGGTGGTCATGAAAATACTTTCAAAAGCTGTTTTGGACACTAGGGAAAAGCCGGCAAAACCGGTGCCTACGAGGGCAATCAATAAAGGGATGATGCCTTGGATGCTCATGCTCACATTCCTCATTTCTACTTGAATATCCTATTGTACGGACGCTGCAGCCCTTGGTTTCAATGGAATGGAAAAAATCAGGCCCACCTGTTGGGGAAGCTGGGGGTTGAAGGGCTCCTAAAAAGAGAAAAAACGGGACTGAACATAAGAAGATTCATGCGCAACAAATCAAAAATGCGGCCCCTTTTTTAAAAAAGAGGCCGCACTTATTAAGGGCAAAAAGCCTGAAGTGTCAGCTGAATCCGAAGTGCTGTAACACAATAACACAATAACACAATAACACAATAACACAATAACACATTACTACAATTCCACAATTCCACAAAGTAGATGGGTGGTTGTCGGATACGAGGTTATCCTTCAAAACCCCTTTTGATTTCAATAAAACCCTTATTTTGGAACTTTATGGCCTGCCTGGCGTCCATTTTTTCAAACGGATCACCGGAAGTGGAGGGGGCATACAAAAATGAACAAGAAACGGTGGGCCATTGGGATCGCCTTATTGATTCTGGTGGTTGTGGGCAACTATTTGTATTTAACGCCGAGGGCTTCTACGGAAACGCAAATGGAAAAAGACATGGAAGTGTATTTGTATGAGGAGCGCGGCTATGCGGAAGAAGACATCTTGACGATGGAAGTGACCTTTGATCCGTGGAAAGCCACAGGCATGCAGCGGTACAACGCCCGTGTGTATTTTGCGGATGAACCCGAAAATGATTACGGCTATTCATATGGCCCGGACGGGGAAATCGAGCCGGCTTATTTTGGCAATGGCCGGCACAATCCGTAACCGTACCGAATTGCCTCGCTTGAACGGAAGCGTTACAATAGAGACAGAGAAGGTCGGCAGGTGCGCTAACACCTATCGGGCTGCAACAAAAAAGCATCGTTTCAAAGGCGATCGCCTATCAGGTCAGAAGTAAACCGTCCTCGATGCTGGCAGGCACAGGCGGTTTTCTTTTTTTGTGAAAAACCGCGCGACATGCGCCTTAAAAGGCAGCGTGTAAGAAGAGGAAAAGCAAGAAATGCCCGAACTCGGCCATTTCTTGCTTTTCTTTTGGGTTCTTTTCGCCACGAAACGGGGCCTAGGGGCCGTATAACGTCCGGAGAGGCTCTTACAGGTATTGATCGACCCGGGCATCGGAGACGGTCAGGTAGTGCTTCTCCAGCACTTGTGTGGACCGGTGACCGGTCTGTTTGGCGATGGTGGAGAGGTCAGCCCCTTTGGCGTGCATGTGGGCCACCAAGGTTTTGCGGTAATTATAAGGCGAGAGGCTGGTCCACTTTTTAAGCATGCTGCGGTAAGCCGTTTCGCTGACCTGTTCACTTTGATAGCGCCCGTTTTTATAGACCCGTCCGACAAAGTAATCGTCCGGCTTCAGTTTGTAGAGGGCCATGTATTCCCGGACGGCTTTAACCGTCTCCAAATTCAGCCGTTTGTTGTGCCAGGCTTTCTGTTTCTTCAAGTAGACGCTGAGCGTAAAGCCCTCCAGCTGGAAATCTTTGACCTTCAGGCGCACCATTTCATTCGGCCGGTTTCCGGTATACAAATTTACCAGACAGATGGCTTTCGGGCGGGCTGGCAACTGGTGGAGGGCTTCCACGAGGTGGTCTTTGTCCACGTTCGCTTTCCCTTCCACTTTGATCAGCTCCGCATTGTCTTCGGTCTGATACATTTTGCGCATGAAGCTCAATTGTTCCCGGCTTTCGTCGCCAAAGACGATTTGATGCGTCACGCTCAAGTATTTCCGGATGGCCACGACCCGTTTTTCCCAGGTGCTTTTTTTGACGCGTTCGACCAAAATCGACCCATGCAGAAAATCAATGTAGCTTTCCACATTTTCGTCTTGTTCGGTGGATTGGCAGTGCTGCTGAAACGCCCGGATCTCACTGGCGTATTTTTCCGGCAGCTGATTTTTGATCTCCTCAAATTGCTTTTCCCGATCCCGTTGCCGTTTTCGGTTTTCAAATGCCTGTTTGAATAAAACCTTCCCCGTTGACTCCAAAAAATCGTCTCCTTTACTTTGCTGCAGCATTTCTTTCCAGTATACGATAAGTTACGATAAGCGTGCATTATCGCAACTTATATTGAACAGAAAATGACGTCCGACAAAACGTCTTTTGTTTTCGGTTGATTGAGCCGAGAGCAGCAGACTTTCTTCGTTTTCAGAAAAGAAGACCGCCTGTTCGTTCTACTTTTCCGGTTCTTTTCATGCGTCGCGTTCGGGCTGTTTCGTTACGTCCTATGTGCGGTGCCCTTACACATGACTAACAAAACTTCCGGTAATTTCTTGTGGTTTTCTCATTGTTCATCGATTTGACTCGAAACAGCCAGCTAGAAGCTCTTTCGGGCTAGCGAAAGGGTCTAAATCTCCTTCGTTTTATACCGGTATAAAACGCCTGCCGGAGTTTCCCGGTTGTTTTATACCCCACTTTCCGGAAGTAGTGAGGGGGTCTAAATCTTCTATTTCTCCCTTTGAACCCGGAAAATCCGTTCATTCCTCATCATATTCCTTTAAGTGGGAATTAATGTTAATCTACAGTCAGTGAAGAGGAACAAAAAGCATCCCAACTTCTCCTCGCCACTGCCCCAAACATCCAATTCTTTTTGTTCGCGTTCTTTTTTCTTAGTCCGGGGTTTTTTCTTTTTCATACCGTAAATAAACCAAAAAACCTTCTATTTTGCCGTCTCCAAACCAGGGCAATGGTTCAGACGTTGGAATCATCACATTGTCGATATTGGTCCCGTTTATTTCAGATTCCAGAAAAGAAGAAATGAATTCCGTATTTGCTACATTCACGGCCTCTATGTCCTCTTCATCAGCTTCTGGATCGAAATAAGCGGTCCAATTAGTGAATTTGGTTTCATCATCAGCGGTGATGACGAGTGCGCGCAAGGTTAGAGGCACATTACCCAGTAAGGCATGCAACACATTCGTGAAAATCTGACTGCGTGGAATCATAATAGCTTCGCTCCCATTCAAGTTAATTTTAAGTACTGGCTGAATAATCAGTAGATGCCGAAAGAATGGTTAAAACGAGAAAAGAAACCAAGGAGATGAATGGAATGAATTATAATGCTTTTTTATTTGCCGGAGTTGCAGGTCTTTTGACGTGGATTCTGATTGTTTCCAGTATGCCATGGAGTGCCCTTATTATCACGAATCTGTTATTGGCATTGATTGCGGGGCAGCTGACAAGTAAAACTTACAAGAAATAATCCAGAAGGATTTGGTCTTCATTTCTTTTAAAAATGCCTTTTATGCGGCTGGAATAAAAGAAAGATGGGGCTGCAGCAAAAGAGTGAAAATGATTCTTTTGAGCCGATTAAGAGCTCAAATAGGAAGAATAAAGGGAGATGGGTACCTTGAAAAGAATGAGTTTTTTCTTGTTTTTTGTAATGATAATGAGTGGGTGCGGAGTGGAAGACGAAAATTTTTCCAGCGGAATGTATACCTTCGAGGATAGTTATCGCTTTACAGGAAGTAATAAAGATTGGGATGTGTCCTATGAAGTGGTAATCACAGATGGAGAGGCAGGTAAAAATCAAGTTAAAGAAAGTGGGACTGCTCTATTTATCGGAGAAGGAAGCGTACCGGAACAGGTCAATTACAATTTCACTACAGAAACCGGGAAGCATTATTTTGAAGAGAAAGATTTATCAGTATCTAACGAGCAAATAAACTTTGCACAAAGATCCTGTATGGATTGTGTTCCGATTAAAATTGATGAGAACTTAATACTAGAAATCAAATGGGACGATCAGTCAGAAGAAATTTCATTGGCAAATTAACTCATTTTATTAAATTAGCAGATTTTGTACCAGCTGAGTTGGGAAGAATATGTATACTCAGTTTACATATCCCGAATTATCGGCAGTTCAATAACCGAAAACTAGAGAAGGTGCTGACCTGCAGCATCTTCTCTTTTGTTTTTCCAGCAACCTTTTCCGGAAAAAGAAGATGCAGGATTGATCGGACTCTTATAACATGAAGAAAAAGAAAAGGAGGCGAATGTTCGGTGTTGACTCCCAGTGAAGTAAGCGCGAAATTAAAAATCCAACCCTCCACGTTACGGAAGTATTCGGCGTTGCTGGAACAGGAAGGCATCCAGTTCCAACGAACCCATAAAAACGCCCGACTTTATACAGATAGCGAGTACATAGCGATTGAAGGCATCATAGTGACAGTACATAGCGGTAAAAAATCGCTTGAAGAGGCTGTTATAGAGGCATCTAAGGCTTTAAAAAAGAACGTCTCCGTAGCGCCACGCGAGCGCGATAGCGACGACATAGCAGCTGCTACACTGAATGAAGTCAAACAGCTGAGAATCCAGCTGCAGCAACAAGAAGAGCGCCAAAAAGAGCGAGATATGATGTTTGTGGAAGCGCTGGAGAAGATGCAGCGGAAAATTGATGTGTTGGAAGATCAGCAGAAGCAATTACTTGCACCCGTACCGGAGAAACCAGAGTTAAATGCGCCAGAATCGCCCTCACGGCAGCCAGAAAGCGAACCTGAAACGGTAACACCCAAAAAAGACACCCGAAGCTTATGGGCAAGGATCTGGAACAAATAAAGGACAGGAGTGTTAAATGTGGAACTGAAATCGAATTGGAATGAAACCAGCATCATTCTTCCCTATTCCTATGAAAATTTCAAGACTCTTTTAGATGCAATTTGCAAGAAAGAAAATCCATTTCCTCAAGTTGATTTTTGCATGTGGTGCGATAATTTAACGATGGCTTGGGATGAAGAAGATTTAGACGACCAGGATCAATTAGTTTTTCATATTGCACGGGATATCGAAGCTCAGTGGGATATGCATTGGTCCGAATTTAATTCTAGTAAAAAGAACAGGCGGATGAAGATGGGCCTCTCCAAATTTGAATTACCACATGAATGGTTTGAAAAATGGGCAGCTGAGTTAGACGAAAAATAATCAGGAAATTCCTGCATTTGAATGTAACTTATGTGCAGTTAAGTTACATTCAAATAAAGAAAAAGAGGCATTAATAGAAATTGAAGCCTACTTAACTTATCTACAAATTTAAGGGGACATGGTTATGGTTGAGTATCTATTTATTAAAAAAACTATCGATGAGTGGGATCCAATCGGTTTATTAGAAATGGGATGCCCAAATGACGAATATGAACCTGAAATAAGAGA
>NZ_JALHAG010000003.1 GCF_022819085.1 Planococcus ruber
CATCCCGAACACGGAAGTTAAGCTCTTTTGCGCCGATGGTAGTTGGGGGTCTCCCCCTGTGAGAGTAGGACGTCGCTGGGCACCTGAAAAGTCGTTACCGTAGCCGGTAACGGCTTTTTTTGCGTTCATTTATCTAGATGAATGAAACGGTCTGCTTAAAAAGAAGTGAAGAATTTCTGTATAATGGAGTCTATTAAAGCAAATAAGGATGGCGATTATGACACAGCGAAAACCTTTAGTAGAAGCGTTAACCGAATTTCAGCGGAAGCGGCCCATTTCTTTTCATGTGCCTGGGCATAAAAATGGATTGCTTTCAGAGCTTCCAGCCGACTTTAAACAAGTACTTCCATATGATATGACAGAGCTCACCGGCTTAGACGATTTGCATTATCCTGAAGAAGTAATCAAAGAAGCTCAGCAACTGTTAGCAGAAACTTATGGCGCGGAGCATAGTTTTTTCTTAGTAAATGGTTCCACTGTTGGGAATTTGGCAATGATTTATGCAGTTTGCGGTAAAGGAGACCAGGTAATCGTCCAGAGAAATTCGCATAAATCCATTTTCCATGCCTTGGAGTTGACCAAAGCATGCCCTGTTTTTATCTCACCTGAATGGGATGGCACTTCATTGACTGCTGGAGGGGTGAGGTTAAGGGATATCGAGGAAGCGATCCGAGAATATCCAAAAGCCAAAGCTGTAATTCTCACGTATCCGAATTATTATGGAATGGCTTCAAGCGACATGGAAAAAATCATCGAATTATGCCATGAACAAAGGATGCCCGTATTGGTGGATGAAGCTCATGGAGCACATTTTCAATTAGGATCGCCCTATCCTTTATCCTCTTTAGCGATGGGTGCAGATGCGGTCGTCCATTCCGCACATAAGACATTGCCGGCTATGACGATGGGGTCGTTTCTGCATGTTCAAGGACCGTTGCTTTCCGCGGAGAAAATAAGAAAGTATTTGCGGATGCTTCAATCCAGCAGCCCGTCATACGTCATTATGGCGTCGTTGGATGATGCCAGGGCCTACCTGCAAAACTACTCGCAGCCGGACAAGAAGAATTTTGCTGAAAAGCGCAACCAATTCATAGAGAGTTTGAAGAGTTTGCCGAATTTAGAAGTTTACGAAGCTGACGATCCGTTAAAGTTGTTGCTTCGTGTGCCACATCATAGCGGTTATCAATTAAAAGAACTATTCGAGCAGGAAGGCATTCATGCCGAGCTGGCCGATCCTTACCAGGTCTTATTGATTTTGCCTTTATTGAAGTGGGGGCAGGACTTTTCGTTTGCAGAAGTGAGAAGCCGAATTAAAAAGGCTTTGGAGAAATTAAAAGAAGTACCGCACAATGCGGCAAATGTGACGGTGCATCCTCAGGAGGCGTTGAGTACGTTAGAAGCAACGTTTGCTGAATTGGAGACTGAAGGGGAATGGATTTCTTATACGAAGGCTCAGGGGCGTATATCGGCAGCTATGATTGTGCCTTATCCGCCTGGAATTCCGCTCGTATTGGCAGGAGAGAGATGGAGCACCGATAAATTAAAGAGTTTGCTGGACTATTTGGCAGCCGGTGCACAAATTCAAGGAGAGCACAGGCTTTCTGAAAAATTAATTCGGGTGCTTCCTGAAAAAAGCCGTCGATGAATGCTTAAAAATGGGTATGGAGGAGTATAAGAAATCCTACAGTCAGGAAGTGATGGTCATGATGAGCGAGGAAAAGTATGCGATTGTGGATATCGGTTCTAACACGATGCGATTGGTGATCTATACGCGGGATAAGAGCGGAAGATTGACGGAAAGCGAAAACGTCAAGGCAGTGGCACGCCTGCGCAATTATTTGACGGCGTCTGGTGCAATGGGAAGTGAAGGGATTGACGTCCTGGTACATACTTTGCAGAGTTTCCAGGAAGTCACACGGCATCATCAGTTGCAGGAAGTGAAATGTGTAGCTACTGCAGCGATTCGCCAAGCCAATAACCAGCAGGAAATCATTGAGCGGGTAGAAGAGGAGACCGATTTCTCGATCCGTATTTTATCGGAATACGAAGAAGCCAATTACGGTTTTTTGGCAGTCGTCAATTCAACCCCTTTTAGAGATGGGATAACCGTGGATATTGGCGGGGGCAGTACTGAGATTACATTTTTCAAAAATCGCAAATTGATTTATTTCTATAGTTTTCCGTTCGGGGCGCTGTCCTTAAAACAGCAGTTCATCAAAGGCGATATGCCGACGAAAGATGAACTGCGAAAGCTGCGGAAGTTTTTGCAGGAGCAATTTGAAAGTTTGCCTTGGCTAGCGGATAAGAAATTGCCGTTGATCGGCATTGGAGGCAGTGCCCGAAATCTGGCGCAAGTTCACCAGGAGTATATCGAATACCCGGTTGCCGGCATCCATCAATACATGATGTCCATCCATGAGGTTAAAAAAATGAACGAGATGCTGCTGTCTTTGGATTTTTCCGATGTCCAGAAAGTAGAGGGCCTTTCCAAAGACCGGTCCGACATTATCATTCCAGCCGTTGAAGTCTTTTCTTGCCTCATGGACTTAATCAAAGCCGAAACCTTTGTCTTGAGCCGAAAAGGGCTGAGAGATGGGGTGTTTTATGAAGAATTGACGAAAGACTTCGAGCTGTCCATTTTTCCGAATGTAATGGAAGAAAGCTTTTATGAGCTTGCGAGTGATTATGACATCAATTTGACGCATGCGACTCATGTCAGCACCCACGCGTTGATGATTGCACATGAATTGGAAAGAATCGGGCTGCTTGAATTAGATGAAGAAGACTTGAAATTCATCCGTCTTGGCAGCGCTTTGTATAATCTAGGCACGTATATCGATGCGGAAGCGAGCAACCAGCATACGTTCTATTTGCTGGCAAACCGGACCATCGACGGACTGCTCCATAAAGAGCGGCTGACAGTCGCTTTGATTGCTTCTTTTAAAAATAAAGAAGTATTTAAACGGAATGCGGCGCTTTACCAGGAATGGTATTCAAAAGAAGAGTTGGCCAAATACAGCCTATTTGGTGCCATTGTCAAACTCGCCTATAGTTTAAATGCGACAAAGCGGAATATTATCGAATCCGTCCATATCGAACCGGCTAAAGACGGTTTATTGTTTCATGTCAAATGCACGCAGGACTGGAAACCGGAACAATATCAGGCGGAAAAACAGAAAAAACACTTGGAGAAGCAATTAAAGAAAAATATCGATTTTCAGTTTACATGATCTTAGCAATCGAATCAGCCTTTAGGCAACAACCCTAATTTCTACGTACTAAAATTGAAGGAGCGGCAAATTGCAGATAAAGGTGGTGGTGATGGTGAAAACGATAAACAAGCAGGAGGAAGAATTGAATAGCCCTTCTTACTATAATAACCGGGAACTTAGCTGGTTGGCTTTCAATGAGCGGGTGTTAATGGAAGCGCTGGATAAGCGAAATCCGTTACTCGAGCGCTTTAAGTTTTTAGCCATCTTCAGCTCAAATCTGGACGAATTTTTCATGGTCCGAGTAGCGGGGCTGCAGGATCAAGTGAAAGTGGGCTTCAGCAAGCCGGAAAATAAAGCCGGGATGTCCCCGAGGCTCCAATTAAAAGAAATTGCGAACAAAACCCACCAATTGGTGAAGCTGCAGCATGAGACCCTTCAAAATGTGCTTATTCCGGCTATGAAGCACGAAGGGGTCAAGTTCTTTAAAATGGAAGAATTGAATCCTCAGGACTTGGCATTTGTCGAGCGTTATTATGATGAACAGATTTTCCCGGTGTTGACGCCTATGGCTATTGACGCTTACCGGCCGTTTCCTATGCTTCTCAATAAAAGCATCAATTTGGCAGTCGTTTTGGAAGACCGGAATGAAGAGCCAGAAATCCGCTATAAGACGGCGATTGTCCAAGTTCCTTCCGTTATTGACCGTTTAGTGCAGTTGGATGCCAAAGCGGGAAAAGAACGCATCGTTTTGCTCGAGGACATCATCAGCCACTTTATCGGGAAGCTGTTTCCGGGCTTTGCCGTCAAATCGGTATCGGCCTTCCGGATTACCCGAAATGCCGATATGACCATCCACGAAGAAGGCGCACGTGATTTGCTGAAAGAAATTGAAAAAGAGCTGAGAAAGCGCAAGTGGGGGGCAGCGGTCCGCCTGGAGATTCAAAAAGAGAGTTTTGACCAAGAGCTGCTGCCGTATTTAATGGATGAACTGGAAGTGCAGAAAAAGGATGTCTATGAAATCCAAGGTCCGCTTGACCTGACCTTATTTTTCAACTTTTATAAAACGATGCAGAAAACCCACGAAAAATTAATCTATACCGCCCGTATTTCCCAGCCGTCGCCTGACCTCGCCTTCAATGAAAACATCTTTTTGAAGGTGATGGAAAAGGATCTCTTTCTCCATCACCCGTATCAGTCTTTCGAGCCGGTCGTCGAATTCGTTTCCGGAGCTGCTGATGATCCGGAGGTACTGGCGATCAAGCAGACCCTTTACCGGGTAAGCGGTGATTCTCCTATTATCAAAGCGTTAAAGCGGGCGGCGGAAAAAGGCAAACAAGTGATGGTGCTGGTCGAATTGAAAGCCCGTTTTGATGAAGAAAACAACGTGCAATGGGCAAGGGAACTCGAACAGGCAGGGTGCCATGTAATTTACGGAATGACCCATCTGAAAACCCACAGCAAAATTACGCTTGTGGTAAGAAAAAGAGGCGATCACATCGAGCGCTTTGTTCATTTAGGCACCGGAAATTACAATGACCAGACGGCTAAAATCTATACGGATATGAGTTTATTTACATCGAAAAAAGAATTTGGCGTGGATGCGACGAACTTCTTTAATTATTTAAGCGGTTATACGGAAAAGCCGGAATTCCATCACCTTTCCGTTGCACCTTTTACGATCCGGTACGACTTTATCCAAATGATCGAAGATGAAATCGAATTTCAGCGGAAACATGGCAATGGCCGCATCATTGCCAAAATGAATTCGCTGACGGATAAAGCGATTATTAAGAAGCTCTATCAAGCTTCCATCGCGGGTGTCCGAATCGACTTGATCGTAAGGGGCATTTGCTGCCTTCGTCCAGGAATCAAAGGGGTGAGCGAAAACATACGGGTGATCAGCATTGTCGGCCGGCTGTTGGAGCATAGCCGCATCTATTATTTCCACCACAACGGCAAAGAAAAGGTGTTTTTGTCTTCAGCCGATATGATGACCCGCAATATGGAGAATCGCATCGAAATCCTTTTTCCGATTTTCGAGAATGAAATCAAAAACCAAGTAAAGCATATTTTGGATGTGTCGCTGCGGGATAATGTAAAGGCCAGAGAACAGGATGCGCATGGCCGCTACCACTACGTAGAACGGAAAAAAGGCGACCCCGAAATCAATAGCCAGCTTGTGCTATACAATGAAGCTTACCAAGTGGCAGAAGATGAAGAGTAGCAGAGAAGCAGATGTGCCGGACATCTGTTTTTTCTTTTAGGCACAAGGCTTACAATGTATTAAGCGGCTCCTTTCCTGTATAGTGAAAGGAGTAGAACATGAGGAAAACGGGTGAATGAATAGTGGGTTATTTGATTACATTAGAAGGCGGGGAAGGCTCGGGCAAAACGACGGTCTTGAAGCTGGTGGCGGAAGCGCTGCAGCAGCAAGGCTTTGAAGTCGAATGCACGAGAGAACCGGGCGGCATTGAAATTGCCGAACAGATCCGCCATGTCATTTTAGATAGCAAGAATACGAAAATGGACGGCCGCACTGAAGCTTTATTGTATGCGGCTGCCAGAAGACAGCATCTGGTCGAAAAAGTCATTCCGGCGTTAGATGCCGGAAAAATTGTTTTATGCGACCGCTACATAGACAGCAGTTTGGCGTACCAAGGGCATGCGAGGGGGCTCGGCGTTGCGGAAATCTATTCCATCAATAAATTCGCCATCGACGACTACATGCCGGATTTGACCTTGTATTTTGATGTCGAGCCGGAAATCGGCCTCAGCCGTATCCAGAAAGACGACGGCCGGGAAGTGAACCGCCTTGACTTGGAGTCGATGAAATTCCATCTGGCGGTCAGAGAAGGGTACCAGATGTTGGTGGAAGCATACCCGGAACGCATCCAAGTGATTGATGCGGCTCAGGAATTGGCGCTTGTGTTTGAAGACGCTTTGGAGAAAGTACAAGCTTTTGTCCAGAAGCCGGAAGCTTAGACAACGGCTTTAAAATGTGCGGAATGCTATCTTATGAAGTTTACAATTCATGGTATACTACTTATAGAAAGACTATAAAAAGGAGTGAGTGCTGATGAAACTCGTCGTAGCAGTTGTGCAGGACCAAGACAGTAACCGATTATCCAACGCTTTAACCAAAAATGATTTCCGGGCTACAAAACTTGCCAGTACAGGAGGGTTTTTGCGCTCAGGAAATACCACCTTTTTGATCGGGGTGGAAGATGGCCTTGTGCCGAAATTGATGGATTTGATCCGCGACAATTGCCGTTCACGTGAACAAATGGTTGCGCCGGTATCGCCGATGGGCGGAAATGCCGATTCTTATATTCCGTATCCGGTAGAAGTGGAAGTAGGCGGAGCCACTATTTTCGTCTTGCCGATCGAGCAATTCCATCATTTTTAAAAATCATTAATTAAATCCACGGTTGCCATATAAGTTGAACTTAAGAATTAGCTTTTACACACCGCTTCGGTCGCTCTGGGCAAAGCTCCCGCAATAAGCCGAGAAGAGCACTCGTCTTATTGCTCCGCTCAGCCCGGGGACGCGCCGGCGCTAAGAGACACCTTGATATGGAGCAAAACAGCGGAGACTCCTGCGGGACCAGTGAAGTGCTGAGATCCACTCGGGCGTCTAGCCCGAGTTAGCTTAGCGCGAGCCCGCGGAAAGCGTAGCTGTTTTGTGGAATATCAATTAGTAAAACTATTTAGTTCATCTTATATAGTCAACTATTATACAAGACACCCGTGCTCCATTCGGAACACGGGATTTTTTACAGAGGCTGAAGGTGAAAATGTGCAGAAGACAATTGAAGAGTTTCAAGAAATGCAGCCGGTCGTGATGAAAAGGCTGCAGGGCGCCTATAAGAAAGATCGATTGGCTCATGCCTATCTGTTCGAAGGCCCTGCAGGTTCCGGATTGACCGAAATCACACATTTTTTCGTGAAGCTTTTGCTTTGCGAAACTCCTTTAGAAAATGTTCCATGTGAAACATGTCGAAGCTGCCAGCTTTATAATTCCGGCAACCATCCGAATATTCTCTTTGTAGAACCGGATGGCCAAAACATTAAAATCGATCAAATCAGGGAATTGATCTTCAAGATGAATAAAACAGGCTTTAGTTCCGGCCGTAAGATATATGTGATCCAAGAAGCAGACCGTATGAATAATTCTTCTGCTAATGCGCTGTTAAAGTTCCTGGAAGAACCGGAATTCAACGTCACGGCGATTTTATTGACGGAACGGTTGAATGCCATCATGACGACGATCCGTTCCCGCTGCCAGCTCGTATCTTTCCAGCCGCTATCCAGGCAAAAAATGATGGAGAAGCTGGTGCAGGACGGCATGACCGCTTCGATGGCGGCGACAGTCAGCATGTTGACGCAAAGCACAGAAGAAGCGGTTCAGCTTGCTTCAGATGAAGATTTCATCCAACAGCGCAAGAGTGTGTTAAAATTAGTCGATGTTGCCAGCCAGAATGTCCACGAGGCGCTTTTATTGCTTCAATCGGATTGGCTTCCTTTATTTAAAGAAAAAGAGGATGCCGAAAGAGGGCTGGACATGTTATTATTTGCATATCGGGACATTGCTTCAGTGAAAGCAGGTCTTGAGACGGCAAGAACATATCCAGACATGGAAGAAACTTGGAAGCAGATGGCGTTGCAGCGTTCGTTTAACGTGTTGTCTAAGCAATTGCAGGCTGTTTTGCAAGCGAAGCAGCAATTGCCGCGCAATATGAACCGAACTCTGTTGATGGAGCAATTAATGCTGAATCTGCAGGAGGGGTAAGCGAGTGTATAACGTAATAGGTGTCCGCTTTAAAAAAGCGGGTAAAATATATTATTTTGACCCAGGGGAATTTGTGATCCAAAAAGACGATTACGTCATCGTGGAAACTGCACGGGGCGTTGAATACGGCAAAGTCGTGGTGCCGACCAAAATGGTTGAAGAACACGATGTCGTCTTGCCGCTGAAGCAAGTGGTGCGTGTAGCAAGCGACCGCGACCGAAAGCAGGTAGAAGAGAACCGCCTGGAAGCGAGCCGTGCATTTGAGATGGGAACGGAAAAAATCGAAGAGCATCGCCTGGAAATGAAATTGGTCGATGTGGAATATACCTTTGACCGCAATAAAGTCATTTTCTATTTCACGGCTGAAGGCCGCGTCGATTTCCGCAACTTGGTAAAAGATTTGGCTTCCATTTTCCGGACACGCATTGAATTGCGCCAAATCGGGGTACGGGATGAAGCGAAAATGCTTGGCGGCATCGGTCCATGCGGCCGCATGCTTTGCTGTTCCACATTCCTTGGCGATTTCGAACCGGTGTCGATCAAAATGGCGAAAGACCAAAATTTATCGTTGAATCCTTCGAAGATTTCGGGGTTGTGCGGCCGTTTGATGTGCTGCTTGAAATACGAAAACGACGAATACGAAACAGCGAAAAAAGAAATGCCGGATGTAGGCGCGCGTGTATCGACGCCGGACGGAGACGGCCGCGTCGTCAGCATGAATATTTTAGAGCGCGTTTTGAAAATCCGTCTTTCTGAGCAGGAACAGACATTAGAGTATGCATTAAGTGAGATCATGGGCCAAGGAACGAGAGCGTGAGGTGGTTTAAGTGAAAGAAAAGAACTTTTTAGACACGGTGATGGATTTTGAGCAGCAGCTCGAATCGATGCAAGAACAATTTCGCGAGTTGAAAGCAGTAGTGGCCCATACAATGGAAGAGCATCATGCCCTGCAGCTGGAGAATCATCATCTGCGCGCACGGCTGGATGAACTTCACAAAGCGGTGCCTGAAACAGCGGCAGTGGATCCGGTGAAATTGAAAAAAGCGGTCATGGATATCGGGGAAGGCTACGACAACTTAGCGCGCCTTTACCACGAAGGGTATCATGTCTGCAATGTTCATTTCGGCAGTTCCCGAAAAGGCGACGATTGCCTATTTTGTTTATCGTTCTTAAACAAACAAAATTAACATGCCATTTTAACCGAAAGGCTTCCGACACTTCGTGTGGCGGCAGCCTTTTGTTATTAAATAAGAAAATAGAGAAACGAGATTTGCGTTTTCTTTAGAGGAGTGGAACAAATGTTGATGGATGATGAACGGCTCGATTATTTATTGGCAGAAGATTTACGGATTATCCAGAGCCCTTCGGTGTTTTCGTTTTCGTTGGATGCGGTGCTCTTGGCGCGGTTTGCTTATGTGCCGTTAAAGCGCGGAAAAATCGTCGATTTGTGTACGGGAAATGGCGCGATTCCCTTGTTTTTAAGCGCCCGTACGGAATCGTCGATTGTCGGCGTGGAGCTGCAGGAGCGGCTTGTCCATATGGCACGCAGAAGCGTCGCGTATAATAAACTGACGGAACAGATCAAAATCATCGAAGGCGACGTCAAAGAAATTCCTGCCCGCTTGGGAATCGAAAAATACGATGTGGTCACTTGCAATCCGCCTTATTTTCCAGCCCATGAAATGAGCGATAAAAACATTAGTGAACATATGGCCATTGCCCGCCATGAACTTCATTTAACGTTGGATGAAGCCGTGAATGCGGCCAGCAAATTATTGAAGCAAGGCGGAAAAGCGGCGTTCGTCCATCGTTCGGGAAGGCTGATCGACATCATTTCTGCCATGCGGGCGAACCGGTTAGAGCCGAAACGCATTCGCCTCGTGTACCCGAAAGAAGGAAAAGAAGCGAATACGCTATTGATCGAAGGCATCAAAGACGGCAAACCCGATTTGAAAATCCTGCCGCCGCTGATTGTCTACAACTCCGAAGGCGAATATACAGAAGAAGTGAGAGCGCTGCTTTATGGAGACAACTGATCATTACTTCTATGTGTTGGAATGTGCAGACGGTTCCTATTACGCCGGCTACACGAACGATTTGGAAAAGCGTTTGTCAGCCCATAATGCGGGAAAAGGCGCAAAGTACACCCGGGCAAAAGGGCCGGTGAAAATGATTCACCATGAACGGTTTGACACAAAACCGGCGGCCATGAAAGCGGAATATGCGTTTAAGCAATTGGCGAAGCCGAAGAAAATCCGGTATATTGCCGAAAAGAAAGGGGAGGGCCAATGAAATCCCAAAAAAGTTTTTTGGAAAACAAAGCCACGCTTTATCTCGTTGCCACGCCCATCGGCAATTTGGAAGACATGACAGTGCGGGCGATCCGTATTTTAAAAGAAGTGGACATCATTGCGGCAGAAGATACGCGCAACACGAAACAGCTGTGCAATTATTTTGACATCCAGACGAAGCTTGTCAGCTACCATGAACATAACCAGGAGAGCGGAGGCTTTAAAATTTTGTCGTATTTGCAGGAAGGCAAATCGGTTGCGCTAGTCAGCGATGCCGGCATGCCTTGCATTTCTGATCCAGGGGAAGACGTCGTTCGCCGAGCAGTGGCAGAAGACTTTCCGGTCGTGCCGGTACCGGGAGCCAATGCCGCGCTCAGTGCGTTGATTGCTTCCGGCATTTCGCCGCAGCCATTTCTTTTTTATGGTTTCCTATCCCGCAATAAAAAAGAGCGGCAGATTGAACTTGAAGTGCTCAGCCAAAAACAAGAGACGCTCATTTTTTATGAAGCGCCGCATCGTTTGAAGGAAAGCTTAAAATCGGTGCAAAAAGCTTTTGGGGAGGACCGGAAGATCGTCATGGCACGCGAAGTGACCAAAAAGTTTGAAGAGTTTCTGCGCGGTACGGTAGGGGAAGCTGCCCTATGGGCGGAAGAGAATACAATCCGCGGCGAGTTTTGCATTATAATAGAAGGAACCGATTCGCCGGACGTAGAAATTCAAGAACAATGGTGGGAATCCCTGTCGATTTCCGCGCATGTCGAAGAATTGATGAAGAAGAAAGAACTTTCGTCAAAAGAAGCCATTAAAGAAGTCGCGGTCGAGCGAAAAATGTCGAAACGCGATGTGTACCAAGCGTATCATGTCTGATAAAAACAGCGCCAAAAGCAAAAAACCGAAACGCCAGATGCGTTTCGGTTTTTTCTAAATGATTTATTTTTTGAGGTTGCTCTGAATCTCATTTACGAGCATTTCAGCGCCTTCTTTGCTCAAAATCAGCTTACCGCCAACAAGTTGCATGTTTTCATCGGAAACTTCTCCGGTAACAGCGCAAGTCATATTTGGTAAGTATTTTTTCAAGATAATTTTGTCGTCGTCTACGTAAATTTCCAAAGCGTCTTTCTCAGCAATTCCTAGTGTGCGGCGCAATTCAATTGGAATAACAACGCGGCCTAATTCATCAACTTTACGTACAATTCCTGTCGATTTCATAATAATAGTCTCCCCTCGATTTTGTCGGATGTTTTCGTCAAAATTCGACATTTACCACTTCCTGTCATAAATCATACCAACTACTGGCAATTTGGTCAATAAAAAACTATCGAAATCATAATAAATTTCATTAATTCGTGACGTGAATTTGATATATTTTTTCATTTTTTTATTCTATTTTTAAAATTTCTTTTTTAGAGGTCAAATTTGCCTTTTTTTATGGAATAATTTGTATTTATTTTGTCGAAAAAGGGTGGAGGAATTGAAAGATTGTACAAAATTGTCGACTTCGTTAAAATAAGAACTATACAAAGAAACTGGAGGAATTTTTCGTGACTGCTAAAAACAAAACATTTTACCTCACCACACCTATTTATTATCCAAGCGGAAAATTCCATATCGGCACGGCTTATACGACCGTAGCGTCCGATGCAATGGTCCGTTACAAACGCTTGCGTGGTTTTGACGTCCGGTTTTTGACTGGAATGGACGAGCATGGCCAAAAAATTGAAGAGAAAGCGCAAGAAGCAGGACTAGCACCGCAAGAATACGTCGACAACATGGCAGCAGCAGCCAAAAACGTCTGGTCGATCATGGACATCACGTACGATGATTTCATTCGTACGACGGAAGACCGCCATAAAAAAGGCGTCGAAAAGATTTTCCAGACGTTCCTCGACAATGGCGATATTTATAAAGGGGAATACGAAGGCTGGTACTGCACGCCTTGCGAATCGTTCTATACCGAAGCGCAACTAGTAGACGGCAAATGTCCGGATTGCGGGCGCCCAGTCCATAAAGTAAAAGAAGAGTCGTACTTCTTTAATATGAAGAAATACGCTGACCGCTTATTGGATTACTATGAAAATCATTTGGAATTCATTGAACCGGAATCACGGAAAAATGAGATGATCAACAACTTCATCAAGCCCGGCCTGGAGGATCTTTCGGTTTCCCGTACTTCCTTTGACTGGGGCATTCCAGTTCCTGGAGATCCAAAACACGTAATTTATGTATGGGTGGATGCGTTATCCAACTACATTACGTCTCTCGGCTACGGATCCGAAGACGATTCGGCATTCAATAAATACTGGCCGGCAGATGTGCATGTGGTCGGAAAAGACATTGTCCGCTTCCACACAATCTATTGGCCGATTTTCTTGATGGCACTCGATTTGCCGTTGCCGAAGAAAATCTTTGCACACGGCTTTATCATGATGAAAGACGGCAAAATGTCGAAATCAAAAGGCAATGTCGTTTATCCGGAAATGCTTGTTGAACGCTACGGCTTGGATGCTACTCGCTATTTCCTTTTGCGTGAGCTGCCATTCGGCTCGGACGGCGTCTTTTCACCGGAATCATTCGTGGAACGCACCAACTATGACCTAGCGAATGACTTAGGGAATCTTTTGAACCGCACAGTTTCGATGATCAATAAATACTTCAACGGGGAAATTCCGCAAATTCAAGGGCAAGTAACAGAATTTGACGGCGTTCTGCAGGAAGTGGCGAAACAGACGGTTGAAACGTATGAACAGCATATGGAAAAAATGCAGTTCAGCATGGTCTTAAGCGAAGTTTGGGCGTTGATTTCCCGTACGAATAAATACATCGACGAAACGCAGCCATGGGTCCTGGCCAAAGATGAAGCGCTAAAAGGCCAATTGGCTTCTGCTATGGCGCATCTGGCAGAAAGCTTGCGCATGACAGCGGTAATGCTGCAGCCGTTCTTGCCAAATGCTCCTAAACAAATCATCGAGCAGCTGGGTCTGACAGAAGAAGCGTTGGCATGGGAGACATTGGACAGCTTCGGCAACATCCCTGCAGGCACCAAAGTGGTTGCCAAAGGAACGCCGATTTTCCCGCGTCTTGAAGTAGAGCCGGAAGTGGCTTACATCCGTGACCAAATGCGCGGAGATACGGCTCCTGCAGAAGCGGAAGAAACAATAGAAGAAACTCCGGAAGTGCCGGATGTTCCAGAGATCACAATCGATGATTTTATGAAAGTCGATTTGCGTGTCGGAACCGTTACGGCGTGTGAGCCGGTGCCGAAAACATCGAAACTGTTAAAGCTGCAGCTGGATATGGGCTATGAGCAGCGCCAAGTCGTATCCGGGATTGCTGAGCATTACAAACCCGATGAATTGGTCGGCAAAAAAGTGATTGTTGTGGCGAATTTAAAACCGGTTAAACTTCGTGGAGAATTGTCGCAAGGCATGATTCTCGCCGGAGAGAAAAATGGCTATTTAACATTGGCGGAAGTCGATCAAAAATTGCCAAACGGTGCCCAAATTAAGTAAACTGAAAGCATGTTTGAAGAACAAAAAAATAATAAAATGGTCTGTTTATTGATGCAGACCATTTTTTATTTTGGCTAAAATTGGTCCATATTTATCAGGTAAAGCTCATTTTGATATCGAAAAAACATGTTTTGTTATACAAATGTAATATTGGTGTGAAGAAAGAAACAGGATAAACCATTAAAATAAGGATTAATGTGAGGAGAATGAATATGTTTATTGATACCCACGTACATTTAAACGCAGATCAATACGATGAGGACTTGCAAGAGGTCATTAACCGTGCATTAGAAAACAATGTTACAAAAATGATTGTCATCGGCTTTGATCGCCCGACAATTGAACGGGCCATGGAGTTAACGGAAACATACGAGTTTATATACGCGGTAGTAGGCTGGCATCCGGTCGACGCGATCGATTGCACGCCTGAGGATTTACAGTGGATTGAAGAATTGGCAGCCCACCCGAAAGTGGTCGGCATCGGCGAAACCGGTTTGGATTACCATTGGGACAAATCGCCAAAAGATGTGCAACAGGATATTTTCCGGAAGCAGATTCAATTGGCTAAGAAAGTGAAGCTTCCAATTATTATCCACAACCGGGAAGCGACAGAAGATGTTTTGCGCATCTTGAAAGAAGAGAAGGCAGAAGAAATTGGCGGCGTGATGCATTGCTTCAGCGGCAGCGTCGAAACGGCCCGTGAAAGCATTGAGATGAATTTTATGATTTCGTTAGGAGGTCCTGTAACTTTCAAAAATGCCAAAAAGCCGAAAGAAGTGGCTGAATTGATTCCGATCGAACATTTGATGATTGAAACGGATGCCCCTTACCTTGCGCCGCATCCTTACCGCGGCAAGCGAAACGAACCTTCTTATGTGCCGCTTGTGGCCGAAGAAATTGCCCGTTTAAAAGGGCTGACGGTAGAAGAAGTAGCTGAAAAAACAACCAAGAATGCAGAGCATTTCTTTAATTTGAAATAAGAAGCCCGAATACTCAGCAGGATGATTTTTTTCTTGCTGAGCCCTTATTTGGGAAAAATGTAGCGATCGTCCCTAAAAGCCTTTATGTTGACACGTTGAATTCGAGACTATATAATCACTCAAGTGAATGAGGAGGAGTTATTTTTGACAGAAAAAGCAAATAATAGTAAGTCCGTAAATGCGTTTAAAGGAAAATCTTTAGTTGTGGCGATCGCTACTGTGTTACTTTTTGCTGCTGTTTTGACGTTTGCTATTTATGAAGGAACGAAAAACACGGTAACCATGACAGCGAATGGAAAAACGACAGAAGTGAAGACGCATGCGGACTCCGTAGGGGCATTTCTTGAAGAACAAGAAATCCAAGTCAGTGAACATGATTATTTAAGCCAACCCAAAGATGCAGCCATCGAAGAGGATGTAGCCATCGAGTGGGAACAGGCAAAAGAATATAAAGTCGAAGTAGACGGCAACAAGCAAACTGCTTGGACAACCGATAACACAGTGGAAGCGATTTTAGCAAAAGCGGACATTGAAGTAACGGAGCACGATAAAGTATCACCTGCATTAGAAGAAGAAGTAGATGCGGATACAGCGATTTCTGTAGAAAAAGCATACGAGGTGACAATCCTTGATGGTTTGGAAGAGAAAAAAGTATGGTCCACTTCGACTACGGTCGCTGACTTTTTAAAACAGCACAAGATTTCTTTAGGCGAACTTGACCGGGTTGAAAATGGAATGGACGAAATGGTCGTTCCAAATTCGAAAGTAAAAGTAGTTCGCGTCGAAAAGGTCACCGATGTAGTTGAGGATTCTGTAAAATTCGCTGAAGAAACGAAGAAAGACGATTCGCTTCTAAAAGGGAAAAAGAAACTTGTTCAAAAAGGTGAAAACGGCGTCGTTGCGAAAACGTACGAAGTTGTAAAAGAAAACGGCAAAGAAGTAAAACGCGTGTTGAAAAAAGAAAAAACGGTAAAAGAACCGAAGAAACATGTAGTTGCTGTTGGAACAAAAGTGATGGTAGCAAGCGTTTCACGTGGAGCGAAAGCAAAAGCTCCGGCTCCTAAACCGGCTACTAAGCAAGCAGTGGTCAAAACGGCTGCATCAAATAATGCAGCGCCATCAGGCGGCAAAGAGTTTTATGTATCTGCCACTGCCTATACGGCCAGCTGTGCAGGATGCTCCGGCATTACGGCTACCGGCATCAATTTAAAAGCCAATCCCGGCTTAAAAGTGATTGCCGTGGATCCGAGTGTGATTCCGTTAGGTTCAAAAGTTTGGGTTGAAGGCTACGGCTATGCGGTTGCCGGCGACACAGGCGGTGCCATCAAAGGAAATAAAATCGACCTATTCGTTCCAAGCCAGTCCGATGCATTGGCTTTTGGACGCAAGCAAGTAAAAGTTAAGGTCCTGAATTAGTATAGAAGGATTTTCTTTAAAGGCTTTCCCTACCCGGGAAAGCCTTTTACATATCCAGGCGGCTGCGTGTAAAATGGAACAAGATAGGCAGGAAAGAGGAAGACGAATGAAGATTAATGAAATCATTGTAGTAGAAGGCAAAGACGACACCGTGGCTATTAAGCGGGCAGTGGATGCAGATACCATCGAAACGAATGGTTCAGCTATTTCAAAAGAGACGCTGCAGCGCATTCGCCATGCCCAGGATAAGCGCGGCGTCATTGTGTTTACAGATCCGGATTATCCAGGGCAGCGAATCCGTGCTATTATTGAAGAACATGTGCCGCAAGTGAAGCATGCATTTTTGGCGAAAGAAAAGACCATTGCGAAAAACGGCAAAGGGCTTGGCATTGAACATGCATGTGATGAAGACATTCGAGAAGCATTATCGGCCATTTACACGCCGCGGGAAAAAGACAGTGCGATTGAGATTACAATGGAAGACTTGATCGATGCCGCACTTGTTGCACATCCTCAAGCTAAGATACGCCGAACACGAATAGGCGAGCTTTTGCAGATTGGCTATACGAATGGAAAACAGCTTCAAAAGCGGCTTCATATGTTCGGGATTACAAAAGCGCAATTTATCGAAGCGGTACAAGCGGTAAATCAGGAGGAACTTTAATGACTAAAGATATTGCAACCCCCATTCGGACCCAGGAAATCATGGCCAAATACGGCTTGAAAGTAAAGAAGAGCTTGGGTCAGAACTTTTTGATCGACCCGAATATTCTGCGGAAAATTGTGGGACAGGCAAATTTGACGAAAGAATCAGCGGCCATTGAAATCGGGCCAGGCATCGGGGCCTTAACCGAGCATTTGGCAAGAGATGCGGGGAAAGTGCTGGCATTTGAAATCGACCAGCGGCTTTTGCCAGTCCTTGAAGATACGTTGTCGCCTTACGATAATGTGGCCATCGTCCATTCCGATGTGTTGAAAGCAGATGTCCTTGCAGAAATTGAAAAAGAATTGGCTGGCTATGAAGACATCATGGTCGTCGCCAACTTGCCTTACTATGTCACGACGCCGATCATTATGAAACTATTGCTTGAAAAATTGCCGATCCGCGGATTGGTTGTTATGCTGCAAAAAGAAGTGGCAGAGCGCATCACCGCAAAACCCGGAAGCAAAGCTTATGGATCTTTGTCGATCGCAATCCAATACTACACAGAAGCGGAAATGGCTTTAACGGTGCCGAAAACGGTCTTCATGCCGCAGCCGAATGTGGATTCTGCCGTTATTCGGATGATCAAGCGTCCGGAACCGCAAGTCAAAGTCATCGATGAAGACTTTTTCTTTACTGTGACAAGAGGTTCTTTCGTCCAACGGAGAAAAACCATTTTCAACAACCTTCAATCGGCGATGCCGCTTGGCAAAAAAAAGAAAGAATTTATTTTGAAAGCGTTGGAAGAAGCGGGAATCGAGCCATCGCGCCGAGGAGAAACCTTGACGATCAAAGAATTCGGTCTGCTTTCTGACAAGCTTTATGCCTATTTCAAGTAATTTGATTGCTTGTTACAATATTGGCACATGAACCCTTTAAAAAAGATATTTCGAATAAAAAAATATTGACAGTAACTATGCAACGCTGATAAAATATTAAATTTGCTTGACAAAATAGTCGTATTTCGCTATAATTTATTTATAGTGAGGTGTAGACAAGATGCCCAAAACTTTGGCGGATATTAAAAAATCGTTAGATCTACATTTAGGGAAACGATTGATTTTGAAGGCAAACGGAGGACGCAAGAAAACGGTGGAACGTGCCGGAATCCTGCGGGAAACGTATCACTCCGTGTTCGTAATTGAGCTTGATCAAGATGAGCATGCATTTGAACGTGTGTCTTACAGCTACGCAGACATCCTGACAGAGGCAGTAGAAATTACTGTTTATGAAGGAACAGAAGAAGAACTTGTTGTTAGATAATGAATTTATATTTATATTTTGTAAAATCCACACTTGTTGATTTCAACGAGATCGTGGATTTTTTTGTTTTTACAAGGAGAGCTGATTTCTGATTTTCTTAATTCTTCCTATTCGGGCCGCTTGTGTTAAAATAGTCTTCATCAGTATAGTAAAGGAGGCAGTGGAATGCTCTACGTAAAGGCGCCTGCCAAAATCAATTTGACGTTGGATGTTTTACATAAAAGGCCGGACAATTACCATGAAATCGAAATGATCATGACGACTGTCGATCTAGCTGACCGCATCGGCTTGAAGGCGACAGAAAGCGGAATCCATATTGAATCCGCTGACCGCTTTGTCCCGAACGATTCGCGCAACTTGGCCTACCAAGCCGCACAGCTGCTGAAAGAGAAGTTCCACATCAAGTCGGGTGTCATTATTTCATTGGATAAACAGATTCCGGTAGCGGCCGGGCTTGCCGGAGGAAGCAGTGACGCAGCTGCCACCCTAAAAGGTTTAAATCAGTTATGGCAATTAAACTTGTCGTTGGACGAACTCGCAGAGCTTGGAGCGCAGATCGGTTCAGATGTATCGTTTTGCGTCTACGGCGGCACAGCGCTAGCTAAAGGGCGGGGAGAAATCATCCAGGAACTGCCGACACCGCCGAATTGCTGGGTGATTCTTGCGAAGCCGACAATCGGCGTTTCGACTGCAGACGTTTACGGCGCTTTCGATGTTGCGAAAGCGGAGCATCCGAATACCCAGGAGATGATCCGGGCGTTGGAAACCGGCGATTACCAGGCTATGTGCGACAATCTTGGCAATGCGCTGGAAAGTGTGACGTTGAATTTGTATCCGGAAGTGGCACAGATCAAAGAACAAATGAAGAAGTTTGGGGCAGATGCTGTTTTAATGAGCGGAAGCGGCCCGACTGTATTTGGCTTGGTCCACCAGGAAGCCCGGATTCCCCGTATTTATAATGGTTTAAGAGGATTTTGCGCAGAAGTCTATGCCGTCCGTTTGATCGGTGAACGGGATCCCCTTGCTTAAATACGTATATTTATGGTAAATTTTCTATAAAACATTCGTGTTTAGGAGAGGGTAGTATGAAGTGGAAGCGCAGTGAACGTTTAGTTGATATGACGCATTATCTTTTGGAACATCC
Source organism: Planococcus ruber (assembly GCF_022819085.1). Lineage (GTDB taxonomy): Bacteria > Bacillota > Bacilli > Bacillales_A > Planococcaceae > Planococcus > Planococcus ruber. The sequence goes on from NZ_JALHAG010000003.1 coordinate 19,308, forward strand.
ACATAAGTTGATTCCTCTTACATATTTTTCGGATCTTTACGAATCCGCTAAGTCTTCGATCAGCGAAGATTTGGGGATTGTTAAAGAGACCTTTGAAGAAAAAGGAATTGGGCTTTTGATGACCGTGCCGGGAGCAGCAGGCGGCGTAAAGTACGTCCCGAAACTGCAAAAGCCGGAAATCAAAGCGATTATGGATGAATTGATCGAAGAACTTAGCCATTCGGACCGGCTATTGCCCGGCGGCTATCTTTATATGACGGATGTCTTGGGCAACCCAAGCATCATGAACCGGGTCGGCAAAGTCTTTGCCACCGCTTTTGCGGGTGAAAAGATTGATGTCATTATGACCGTGGCGACAAAGGGCATCCCGATTGCCCATGCCATTGCCCGCCATTTAAACGTGCCGGTGGTTATTGTCAGACGCGACAGCAAGGTAACAGAAGGATCTACCGTCAGCATCAATTACGTGTCGGGTTCGTCGCGCCGCATCCAGACGATGGTGTTGTCAAAGCGCAGCATGAAGAGCGGCCAACGCGTACTCATCACCGACGATTTCATGAAAGTCGGAGGCACGATGAACGGCATGAAGAATTTATTGGAAGAATTCGAATGCACGCTCGCCGGAGTCGCTGTATTGGTTGAAGCCGAGCATTCAGATGAACAGCTCGTAGAAAAATACTTGTCACTGGTTAAGTTGCGTGAAGTCAGTGAGAAAGAACGCAAAATTGCGCTTGAAGAAGGAAACTATTTTACAAATGGAGGCGTTTAATATGAAATTTGTAGCAACCGATCAAGCCGCCGCAGCAATTGGCCCATACTCGCAAGGTGTGATTGCAGGCAATCTGTTTTACAGTTCCGGCCAGATTCCATTGACGCCGTCAGGAGAAATGGTGGAAGGGTCGATTGTCGAACAAGCCCACCAAGTATTCGCCAACTTAAAAGCGGTCTTGGCAGAAGCCGGCTCTTCTCTTGAAGGCGTGGTCAAAACCACGGTCTTCATTAAAGACATGAATGATTTTGCCGCATTGAACGAAGTGTATGCGTCGTATTTCGGCGGTCACAAACCTGCGCGCTCGACTGTAGAAGTGGCGCGTTTGCCGAAAGATGCAAAAGTTGAAATTGAAGTTATCGCAGCACTTGCTGAATAAACCATCCTTCGGGGTGGTTTTTCTTTGTTTTTTAAGTTTCAAGAACTTGTAAGGCGGTTTCCGCATTTCTTGGCGCCCAGCTGCAAGAGCCAGCTCATCTTATGCCGGCGAATCTACCCAGCTGCCGCCGCTTTTCTGTTCATTAATTAAATTTTCTAATAAATTTTGTAATTTATGAAGGAGTTTAGTCCTTTGCATCGAATTACCTTAAGAGCATTATTTTTTGCAACTTAGAAGAGAGGTGGTGAAACAATGGAAGTAACTGATGTAAGGCTTCGGCGGGTGCAGACGGATGGCCGGATGCGGGCAATCGCTTCCATCACATTGGACAACGAATTTGTTGTACACGATATCCGGGTGATCGACGGCAATGAAGGATTATTTGTAGCGATGCCAAGCAAACGGACACCAGATGGGGAGTTTAGAGACATCGCCCATCCGATCAACTCCAGCACACGCAACAAACTACAGACAGCGGTATTGACTGCTTACCAGCAAAGTGAAAATGATCCGGTTTTTGAAGAAGCCGGTGTTTAATTGAGCCATCTCTTGAGCCTTCGCCCATTGAAAGGCTCTTTTTTATTTTTCTGAAATAATGTCATCGGATTGTCATCCTCCGAAACCTTGAAAAATCAAGGTTTTTCAGATATAGTTAAGGATAGTGCGGGAACTTGTCATGCAATAAGAGTATCCAGATTCGCACTTTTTTACTCAACAATCGCCTCGTGACCTGTTCTGTTTTCCATACGCAAGATCCAAATCGTCGAATCGGCGTTTTTTTTTGGAGATTTAGTTATGGTTGGGGCAGAACCGGGAATATGGACAAATAGATACGAAATACATACAGACGGAGGATCGACTATATGACAAATACATATGCAGTCATTTTAGCTGCTGGGCAAGGAACACGCATGAAGTCAAAGCTTTATAAAGTGCTTCACCCTGTTTGCGGCATGCCGATGGTCGAGCATGTTGCCAACAATGTACAACAATTGGGTGTTGAAAAAATTGTTACGATCGTCGGCCACGGCGCTGAAAAAGTGCAGCAGCAGCTCGGGGGAAAAAGCGAGTATGCGCTGCAGGAAGAACAGCTTGGAACAGCGCACGCTGTCCAGCAGGCAGCTTCCATGATCGAAGGGCTGCCTGGCACGACTTTAGTCGTCTGCGGTGATACACCGTTGATCCGTCCGGAAACGATGGAAGCTTTGCTTAGCCATCACGCAGAAACAACTGCCAAAGCAACCATTTTAACAGCGATTGCTGAGAACCCAACCGGCTATGGCCGAATTCTTCGCGATGAAACGGGAGGCGTTTCAAAAATCGTTGAGCAAAAAGACGCTTCCGCAGAAGAGCAGAGCGTAAAAGAAATCAATACCGGTACTTATTGCTTCGATAATGAAGCCCTTTTTGAAGCATTGAAACACGTTTCCAATAACAATGCGCAAGGCGAATATTATTTGCCGGATGTGATTGAAATCCTTCAAAAACAAGGTGAAGTGGTGGCAGCATATGCGACGGACAGCTTTGAAGAAACATTGGGCGTCAACGACCGTGTCGCTTTAAGCCAAGCGGAAGGCATCATGCGCAGCCGCATCGCTGAAAAGCATATGCGTGCAGGCGTGACCATCATCGATCCGGCGACCGCCTATATCAGTGCAGAAGCGGTTATCGGAGCGGATACGATCATTCAGCCGAATGTCACGATTGAAGGGAACTCGGTGATTGGCGAAGATTGCGTGATCACGTCAAACACCCATATCAGCAACAGCACGATTGGCAGCCGCACAGAAATCCGTTCTTCGCATGTCTACGACAGCAAAGTCGGAGAAGACACCGCAGTTGGGCCATTCGCACATTTGCGTCCGGAAACCGAACTGGGCAATGAAGTGAAGATCGGCAATTTTGTCGAAGTGAAAAAATCCACTGTCGGAAACGGCAGCAAAGTTTCCCATCTGAGCTATATTGGAGATGCCAGTGTAGGAACAAACGTCAATATCGGCTGCGGCAGCATCACAGTCAATTACGACGGTAAAAATAAGCATTTAACGACGATTGAAGACGATTCGTTTATTGGCTGCAACTCAAACTTGGTTGCACCGGTAACAGTCGGCAAAGGCTCGTTTATTGCAGCGGGCTCGACGATTTCTAAAGACGTTCCAGCAGATTCGTTAGCGATCGCACGCGCTCGGCAAGAAAACAAAGAAGGCTATGTCAGTAAATTAAACCTGAAAAAATAGGAGGCTACACACGTAATGAGTTATCAAATTGATGCAGCGACCACTAAAATGAAAATCTTTTCATTGAATTCCAACCAAGGATTAGCAGAGGAAATTGCACAGCACGTAGGGTTGCCATTAGGAAAAAGTTCAGTTACCCATTTCAGCGACGGTGAAATCCAGATCAATATCGAAGAAAGCATCCGCGGCTATGATGTCTTCATCGTTCAATCGACTTCACAGCCGGTCAACGAAAACCTAATGGAACTCTTAATTATGATCGATGCTGTTAAACGTGCTTCGGCTCGTACAGTAAACGTTGTAATGCCTTATTACGGCTATGCGCGCCAAGACCGCAAAGCTCGTTCACGCGAACCGATTACGGCTAAACTGGTAGCGAACCTACTAGAGACTGCGGGAGCGACGCGCGTTATTGCACTCGATTTGCATGCTCCTCAAATCCAAGGATTCTTTGATATCCTGATTGACCATTTGGTCGCTGTGCCTCTTATTTCAGATTACTTCTTAAAAGAAAGCGGCATCGATTTGGAAAACGTCATCGTTGTTTCTCCTGACCACGGCGGTGTAACACGTGCGCGTAAAATGGCAGATCGCCTGAAAGCGCCGATCGCCATCATCGACAAACGCCGTCCGCGTCCGAACGTTGCGGAAGTGATGAACATCATCGGGAATGTTGAAGGCAAAACGGCTATCATCATCGATGACATCATCGACACAGCCGGAACGATTTCGATTGCGGCGAGCGCATTGATTGAAAGCGGAGCGAAAGAAGTCTATGCATGCTGTACGCATCCTGTCCTATCAGGGCCAGCTGTCGGCCGCATCAACGATTCCGTGATCAAAGAATTGATCATTACGAACTCTATTGCGTTGCCGGAAGAAAAGAAATCGCCGAAAATCAAGCAGCTTTCTGTTGCGAAATTATTGGCTGAAACCATTGTCCGCGTCCACGAACAAAAATCTGTCAGCACGCTGTTTGATTAATGACAAAGTGCAGCTCATGCCGTTGAAAGGTTTGGTTTTTGCAAGATAGGGGTATTTACTCACTATGCATAATTAAACTGGAGGATGAGGTATATGAGTACAAAAATTACAGCACAAAAAAGAGAGAGCGGCACACCGCACTCGTCATTAACCGAACTAAGAGGAAAAGGCGATGTTCCTGGAGTTGTTTACGGCTTCCAGACAGAGACGACGCCTTTAGTGGTATCGGAAATCGATTTGATTAAAACATTGCGTGAGTCTGGACGCAATGGCGTCATCAATTTAGAGATTGATGGAAAATCCATAAATGTAGTATTGAACGATTTCCAAAGAGATGCGTTAAAAGGAAACTTTGAGCATGTCGATTTCTTAGCGATTAACATGTCTGATGAGCTTGAAGTTTCAGCAACTGTGCATACAGTCGGCGAATCTCCAGGGGAAAAAGAAGGCGGCATTGTCAACCAGCCGAACCGTGAAGTGACAATCAAAGTGAAGCCTTCAGACATCCCGGATGCAATCGAAGTGGATATTTCGAATCTGGCGATTGGCGATACGGTGACAGTCGGCGATATCCGCGGAAACGTTTCGTATGACATTTTAGACGAAGACGACTTCATTTTAGTATCCATTGCAGCTCCTCGCACTCAAGAAGAGTTGGATGAACTGGAAGCGCCTGCTGAAGATGCAGCTGGCGAGCCAGAAGTCATCAATGGCGACGCTGAAGACGGCGAAAAAGAAGCTTAATCAAAAAAAGAAAAGGGGCTGTCTCGCGACAGCCCCTATTTTTCTGTTTTAATGAACGTTTATGGTAAAATGTGAAGCAGTGAAAACAGCAAAGGAAGATGGCTATGAAATTGATTGTGGGCCTGGGAAATCCCGGGAAAGCATATGAATCAACCCGGCACAATGTCGGTTTTCAAGTAATCGACTATTTGGCGTCTAAATGGAATGCCCCTTTGACTCAATCAAAATTCAAAGGAATGTATTCGATCATCCACCGTCCGGAAGGAAAAGTCATGTTATTGAAGCCGTTGACCTACATGAACTTGTCGGGTGAGAGTGTCGGCGCTCTAATGGACTATTACGATATTGCGATTGAAGACTTAGTGGTTATTTATGACGATCTCGACTTGCCGACGGGGCAGCTTCGGCTTCGCCAAAAAGGCAGCGCCGGCGGGCATAACGGCATCAAATCGCTTATTCAGCATTTGGGCACTCAACAATTCAACCGCATGCGTGTCGGCATCAGCCGCCCGCCGGCCGGGATGAAAGTGCCGGACTATGTACTGGCGCGTTTTTCGGAAAATGAAGCTCCGGAAATTTCCGAAGCCATCAAGAAAAGTGCAGAAGCCTGTGAACTATGGCTGTCAAAGCCGTATCTAGAAGTCATGAATGATTACAATGCAACGGTCAAATAGAATTTCGCTTTGGCGCAAGACCGCGTCCAGAGCTTTTTTCTGTTTCTGAATGACGCATGAAAATCACGAATACACTGTTTATTTTGAAAGGAGGAAGCGGGATGGACCGTATACTAAAATCGTTTGCTGAGGATTCTCATACCCAGGCATTAATTAGCGATTTGAAAAAAGGGCAGGACCACCAATTGATTTCAGGGCTGTCCGGCAGTGCGCGCCCCATTTTTTACCAGACGGTTTGGGCAGAATCGAATACGCCTTTATTGATTGTGGCCCCGAATTTATTGCATGCCCAGCGCACTTATGACGATTTGGTCAAATTGATGGGAGAAGAGCTTGTCCATTTGTATCCGGCAGATGAATTGATCGCGGCAGATGTGTCATTCTCCGGCCCAGAACTGCGTGCCCACCGAATTGATACACTGGATCACATGAAAAATGTCGGAAAAGGCATTTACATCACACCGGTTGCGGGCATGCGAAAACTGATGCCTTCTCATGAGCAATGGGAATTTTCAACTTTGCGTACGCACATGGGAGATGAAATTGACACAGAAGAATGGATCGGGAAATTGGTGGCGATGGGCTATTCGCGCACGCCGATGGTCACGACTCCAGGCGAATTTGCTTTGCGCGGCGGGATATTGGATATTTATCCGCTGAACTTTGAACACCCGGCCCGCATTGAGCTGTTCGATACCGAAGTCGATTCCATCCGCCAGTTTTCAGCCGAAGACCAGCGTTCACTTGAGAAGATGGAGTCCTTGTGCATCTTGCCCGCCACGGAACTGGTGCTGACGCGTCTGCAAAAGCTTGAGCTGGCAGAAAAAATCGAAGAGAAATTGGCAGCTACTTTGAAAAAAGTGAAAGCGGATGACACAAAAGAAGCGTTGCTTCTGCATATCCAGCATGATATCGATATGCTGCGGGAAGGCAATGTGCCGGAACAGGTGGCGAAGTATGCGGCCTTGGTGGACAGCCAATCAGCTTTCTTGGGCGATTATTTCCCGGGGAATGGCGTGATTTTCTTTGATGAACTTGGCAGAATCCAGGAAATGACCGAAACCTTGGAGCGTGAAGAAGGCGATTGGATCGTTTCGCTGCTTGAGGAAGGGAAATTCCTTCAGGATCTCCCGTTGTCGTATACGTTCCGTGAAGTGCTCCAGAAAACAAAACAGCAAGTCTCATTTCTTTCTTTATTCGTCCGGACATTTCCGTCGATTCAAATAAAGAAATCGATTACGTATTCGTGCAAGCCGATGCAGTCTTTCCATGGGCAGATGAATTTGCTGAAAGCGGAAGCCGAGCGCTGGGCATTGGCCAAATTCCAGGTGTTTATCATCGCGGAAGGCGAAGAGCGGCTGCGCAAAGTGCGTTCGGTGCTCGAAGACTATGGAATGGAAGCGGAAATCATTACAGATGCAACCACCGTGCAAGGGGGACATATGTATTTGGTCGACGGCGATTTGTCGGGCGGTTTTGAAATGCCGCTGCAGCGCATGGCCGTCATCACCGATGCAGAAATGTTCAAACTGCAGGCAAAGAAAAAGACGCGTCCGCAAAAACTGACCAACGCGGAGCGCATCAAGAGCTATTCGGAAATCAAACCGGGCGACTATATTGTCCATATCCACCATGGCATTGGCCGTTATATCGGCATTGAAACGTTGGAAATCGGCGGCGTCCATAAGGATTATTTGCACATTGTCTATAAGGCAGACGATAAATTATTCGTACCGGTCGACCAGATTGACTTAATCCAGAAATACATTGCTTCCGAAGAGAAAGAGCCGAAGCTGCATAAGATGGGCGGAGCCGAATGGAAGAAGACGCGCCGGAAAGTATCCGCGGCGGTTCAGGATATCGCAGATGATCTTATTAAACTCTACGCAGAACGCGAAGCTTTGAAAGGCTATGCATTCTCCGAAGAGCAGGATATGCAGCGGCAATTCGAAGCGGAATTCCCGTATGAGGAAACCACGGATCAGCTGCGTTCGATTACAGAAGTGAAGCGCGATATGGAAAAAGAACGGCCAATGGACCGCTTGATATGCGGAGACGTCGGCTACGGCAAAACCGAAGTCGCGATTCGTGCCGCATTCAAGGCAGTGCTTGATGGCAAACAAGTAGCCTTCCTCGTGCCGACGACCATCCTGGCGCAGCAGCATTTTGAAACGATGAGTGAAAGGTTCAAAGACTACCCGATTACCGTCGGGTTGATGAGCCGCTTCCGTTCGAAAAAGCAGCAGGCTGAAACGGCCAAAGGCTTACGTAACGGGACAGTTGATGTGGTCGTCGGAACCCATCGCATCTTATCGAAAGACATTGGCTATAAAGACTTAGGGCTGCTGATCATCGATGAAGAACAGCGCTTTGGAGTTACCCATAAAGAGAAGATTAAGCAGATGAAGACGAATGTGGACGTTCTGACCTTGACGGCGACACCGATTCCGCGGACGCTACACATGTCCATGATCGGCGTGCGTGACCTTTCCGTTATTGAAACGCCGCCGGCTAACCGGTTCCCGGTGCAAAGTTATGTCATGGAGCACAACGGTGCGCTTGTGCGCGAAGCGATTGAACGTGAAATGGCGCGGGGCGGCCAAGTGTTTTATTTATACAACCGGGTAGATGATATGACCCGCAAAGTAGAAGAAATTCAAGCTTTGGTGCCGGAAGCGCGCATCGGGCATGCCCACGGGCAAATGTCCGAAACCGAATTGGAGTCCGTTATTCTCGGATTCCTGGACGGCGACTACGATGTGCTCGTAACGACGACGATTATTGAAACCGGAATCGATATTCCGAATGTCAATACCTTGATCGTCCATAATGCAGACCGCATGGGCTTATCGCAATTGTATCAATTGCGTGGACGCGTCGGCCGTTCGAGCCGTGTCGCTTATGCGTACTTCATGTACCAGCGCGATAAAGTGCTGACAGATGTAGCAGAAAAGCGCCTCATGGCCATCAAGGAATTTACAGAACTCGGATCCGGCTTCAAGATTGCGATGCGGGATCTGTCCATTCGCGGTGCCGGAAACCTGCTCGGATCGCAGCAGCACGGCTTTATTGACTCCGTCGGTTTTGACCTGTACTCGCAGATGCTTGAGCAGGCCATCGAAGAGCGCCGCACCGGCATTAAGAAAGAGGAGATTCCGGAAGTGGAGATTTCGCTTGATGTGGATGCTTATATTCCAGACAGCTACATTGGCGACGGCTACCAGAAAATCCAGATGTACAAACGCGTCAAAGGCATTGAAACCGAAGAGGAAGTTACGGAGCTGCAAGATGAATTGATCGACCGTTTCGGCGATATGCCGATTGAGACCGATCGCTTGCTGAGCGTTGCGCGCATGAAAGTTTGGGCCCGCATGACCGGTGTCGAGTCGATCAAGCAAACCGGCAAAATCATCACGATCAAGCTATCGGCTGAAGGGACCGCTGCGATGAACGGCGGCAAGCTTGTGGAAGAATCTGCCGCTTACGGCCGCGCTGTCGGTTTCAGTATGGCCGGACAGCAGCTCGTGATGACCATTGATGAAAATAAAACCAAGAAGCACCATCCGTTCGATGTGCTGGAAGGCATGATGAAGCTGCTTCCGGAATCGCTTCGGGAAGAAAAGCCGGTCAGTTAATTTAGTAGAGGGAATGAGTGAAGCCCGTTGGCGAATGAAGGAACAATGAAAACATTTATGAAAGGCGCAGTTCTTTTGACGATGGCGGGCTTTATCGTCAAATTGCTGAGTGCCATTTACCGTGTGCCTTTCCAAAACTTAGTCGGGGACCAGGGCTTTTATATTTACCAGCAAGTGTATCCGTTTGTCGGCATTTTCAGTGTCTGGACTTCTTACGGTTTTGCAGTAGCGGTCTCAAAGCTGCTTGCTGATTCAGAGAAACCGGACCATGGCGCAATTTTGCGGATTTCTCTCGGTTTTATTGCGGCTGTGTCGCTCGCGGTTTTCCTGGTGCTGTTTTTGGGTGCGGAAGGATTGGCCGGTTGGATGGGCGACCGTCAACTCGCCCCGCTTTTGCAAATTGCGGCTTTGGCGGTATTGCTGATGGCACCGATTGCAGTGATGAAAGGGCATTTCCAGTCCCGTAATCATATGCAGCCCGTCGCCTATGCCCAAGTGATGGAGCAGGCCATCCGGGTATCGGTCATTTTGCTTGGTTCTTGGCTAGTCGTCATGGCAGGCTATTCGCTGTATGCGGCAGGAAGCATGGCGATACTCGGTGCCGCTGTCGGTGAACTGGCAGCCGTGCTTTTGCTGTTTTATTTTTTCCGGCGTTCGTACCATCGAGAAGAACGCAGGACTCCAGCGATCCGTCCGTGGCCGATCATCAAAAAAATGACTGTCATCAGTTTGAGCATCAGCATGAGTTCATTGATTCTGCTGTTCTTTCAACTGGTCGATTCGTTTTCGGTCTTTCGTCTGCTGACAGAGGCAGGCGTAGATCGGATGGAAGCAATGGAGCAAAAAGGCGTCTATGACAGAGGGCAGCCCCTTGTGCAATTCGGCATTCTCATGGCCACGTCGCTTGCGCTTGCCATCGTGCCGCTTGTGGCACAAATGGCAAAAAAACCATCCGGCAGGCCGGCTCAAGCTTATGCGCAATTGGCTTTCCGGGTGTCATTTTTATTTGCCTTTGCTTCAGCTGCCGGCCTGTCGCTCGTGATGCCATATGTAAATGAAATGCTGTTTGAAACCCGTGAAGAATCAGCCGCGTTGATCGTTTTCAGCTGGCAGATCGTCTGGATGGCGTTATTGCTGGTTTTGACTTCCTTGCTTTACGGATTGGGAAAAGTGAAGATTCCGGCTTGGCTATTAGCCGGAGGCATCGTGGTCAAAATCATCGGCAATTGGCTGTTGATACCGATTGGGGAAGTGACGGGTGCTGCGCTTGCAGGAAACATGGGGCTCGCCTTTGTCGTTTTCGGCCTCCTTCTTTATTTCAAACGGGTCTGGCCGATCCGGCTGGCGCCAAAGCGCTATTACGGCTGGATTTTCGCTGCAGCTTCAGCCATGGCGATTGCGGTTGCCGGTTGGTCACTGTTCGCTGACGGGGTCCTCTTCGATGGCTTGGAAAGCCGCTTATCTGCTGCCTTGATTGCCGTGACGGCTGTTCTTCTCGGTGCGGCGGTATTTCTAGTTGTGGTGGCGCGCAGCCGCATCATCACGGAAAGAGAATGGTTTATCATTCCGTTCGGCAGGAAACTGGCAGGGCTTCAATTGAAATTGAACGCCAGAAAAAAAGGAGATCGTATATGAACACCATCCATGTAATCGGGCTGGGCGCAGGAGATTTGGATCAACTGCCGCTTGGCGTCTATAAAAAATTAAAGAATGCTTCGAAGTTGTATGTGCGGACGGAAGACCATCCCGTCTTGCAGGAATTGGCCGAAGAGGGCATGAGTTTTAACTCTTTCGATGCCGTTTACGAAAAACACGATACCTTTGCCCCGGTCTATGCAGAAATTGCAGATACGCTGATTGCCTTAGCAAAAGAGCAATCGGTCATTTATGCCGTACCGGGCCATCCATTGGTCGCCGAGCAGACGGTTCAATATTTAGTGGAAGCCGAAAAAGATGGAGGTTTCCGCTTAGTGATCGAAGGCGGGCAAAGTTTTCTGGATCCGATTTTCGGAGCGCTCCGCATCGACCCGATTGAAGGGTTCCAGCTGCTCGATGGCACAGCGATGGCAAGCGACGATGTCAATATGACGCAGCATGTGTTAATTGCGCAAGTCTACGATTCCTTTAGTGCATCGGAAGTGAAGTTGACGCTAATGGAAAAATATCCGGAAGACTACGAAGTGACCATCGTGACCGCGGCGGGTTCAGCAAACGAAGTGCTGCGGAAGGTTCCGCTCTATGAACTGGACCGTGCAGCGGAAGTGGATAATTTAACGACGATTTATGTGCCGCCGGCCGTGGACCAAATGGATCGCCTAAAGGAATGGCAGACGTTCCGCCAGATTGTCGCCCGTTTAAGAAGCCCTGAAGGCTGCCCATGGGACCGCGAGCAAACGCATGAATCATTGCGCCCGTATTTATTGGAAGAAGCGCACGAGCTGCTCCAGGCGATTGAGGAAGAAGATGACGAAGCAATTGCGGAAGAATTGGGCGATGTGCTGCTTCAAGTATTCCTGCATGCACAAATTGGCCAGGACAACGGCTATTTCCAGTTGGAAGATGTCTTGTCAGCAGTCAGCGCGAAAATGATCCGGCGCCATCCGCATGTCTTCGGCGATGTGGAAGCTGTCACGTCAGACGAAGTCGTATCGAACTGGCAAGCGATCAAAGCCCAGGAAAAACCGCAGACGGCTTCCATTCTGGACGGACAGGAACGCTTCAGTTCCTCGTTGATGACGTCTTATAATTACCAGAAAAAAGTGGCCAAAGTCGGCTTTAGCTGGTCGGATGCAGAAGGGGCTTGGGAGAAATTCCAAGAAGAATTGCAGGAATTTCAGGAGGAAGCGGCGAAAGGTTCTAAAGAGCGGCAGCTCGATGAACTGGGCGACCTGCTATTTACTCTCGTCAATATTGCCCGCTTTTATGGATTGTCGCCTGAACAGGCCATGGTCCATGCCAACCAGAAATTCCAGCAGCGCTTCAGCCATGTCGAAAAGCGCGTCAACGAAGGAAGCGGCAATTTCAGCGACTATACATTAGCGCAATTAGATGAATTTTGGAACGAAGCCAAAACATTGGCAAGAAGGGAAGAATGACGATGCGTCTGGATAAATTTTTGAAAGTCTCCCGTTTGATCAAACGCCGTACGTTGGCTAAAGAAGTAGCTGACCAAGGACGGATTACCGTAAACGGCAATAAAGCAAAGGCAAGCTCGGTCATCAAAGAAAATGACGAATTGCAAATCCGCTTCGGCCAAAAAGTGGTCACGGTACGTGTGGATATGCTGAAAGAAAATGCCCGTAAAGAAGAAACGGCCAATATGTACACCATCTTAAAAGAAGAAAAGCTGGATAAAATTGAACCCGAATTCATCGATGACGAAGCGTGAGGGTTTGAAAAAGAAAAAGCTGTTCCGGAAGCCAAGCGCTTTCGGAACAGCTTTTTTGTATTTATTGGCCAGCCATCAAGGCGACAAGCAAGGCTTTCTGTGCATGCAGACGATTCTCCGCTTCCTGGAAAACGACCGAATGCGGACCTTCAAGGATGCCCGTTGAAACTTCTTCTTCACGGTGAGCCGGAAGGCAGTGCATAAAGATATAATTTGGATTTGCGTGAGCTGCCAGTTCTTCGTTCACTTGATAGCCCTGAAAATGTTCCAAGCGCTCCAAAGCTTCCGCTTCTTGGCCCATGCTCGCCCAGACATCGGTGTAAATGACGTCGCAGCCGGCCACTGCTTCAACCGGATCTGTTGTGACCAAAATCGTTGCCCCCGTTTTCAAGGCAATCGCCTGAGCTAGTTCGACCATTTCAGGTTTTGGTGCATAAGCGGCAGGGGAAGCGATTGCGATGTCCATGCCGACTTTCGCCGCGCCGATCATCAGTGAATTCGCCATATTGTTGGCATCGCCGATATAAGCCATTTTCTTTCCTGCACAGCTGCCGAAATGTTCTTGGATCGTGAGCAAATCGGCCAGTACCTGGCATGGGTGAAAATCGTCCGTCAATCCGTTAATGACCGGCACCGAACTGTGGTCTGCCATTTCCTGGACCGTTGCTTGGTCGAATGTCCGGATCATGATGCCGTCGAGGTAGCTGGATAACACTTGTGCAGTATCTGAAATCGCTTCGCCGCGCCCCATTTGGATGTCGCGTGTGCTGAGGTGCATTGCATGTCCACCGAGCTGCAACATGCCTGCTTCAAAAGACACACGCGTGCGGGTGGACGACTTTTCAAAAATCATGCCGAGCACTTTGCCTTCCAATAACGGAAGGTGTTTATTCTCCGGTTTCTTGAGTTCTACTGCGAGCTCAAGCAACTCCAAAATCTCTTCGCTGCTGTAATCCTTTAGCGAAAGCATGTGTTTTTGGGCAATTTGTGGAGCATAAGGCAAAATCGCTGTCATTGGACAAGCACTCCTTTCGGTTTTCCGTTAATGGCTTTGACATATTCCTGGAAAGCACGGATGGTTTCCGTACGCGTCCAAACGTGAAGGCGATGGACAGCGGCTGTAGCTGCCTGGATTTTGTCGGGATCCTGCACTAAATCGATATACGCTTTTTTATTCTCCGTTTTCAGCCATTTCTCGAATGGCATCGATGCAGCGGTCTGGAAGGTGAAGCCTTGAGCGTTCCAAAAGTTCTCATCAATGAGCGAAAGCGAAGCCTCCGTAATGAAAATGGTGCCGCCGCCTTTCAGCGAAGCGAGTTGCTGAGAAGCGCCGTCCAGCGCTTTTTGCATGGCGAAATTTGAGTCCGGGCTGCTGCCGATGACTTCCCCCGTTGACATCATTTCGGGCGACAGGACAGGAGACAAGCCAGGCAATTTAATATGAGAAAATACTGGAGCCTTTACGGTATATTCCGGCTGGCCATTGTAGGATGCCTCGATGCCCAGCTCCTCAAAAGGAACACCGAGCATCAACGCTGTCGCCAATTGCACAAGCGGAACATCGGTCGCTTTCGAACTGATCGGCACCGTACGCGAAGCCCGCGGGTTGATTTCCATGACGTATAGTTGATCCTCTTCATAAACAAACTGGATGTTGAATAAACCCGTGTATTTCATATTGCCGGCGATATGCCGTGCGGTCGCGGTTAAGGCTGCAAGTGCTTTCGAAGACAGCGAAACCGGCGGTGTGATGGAAAGGCTGTCGCCGGAATGGACGCCGGTTCCTTCAATGTGTTCAAAAACAGCGGCAATCCATACATTTTCACCGTCCGATAAGATGTCCGCTTCCACTTCTTTCCCTGTGATGAAGTGATCTACGAGCACGGGATAAGACATGGAGGTTTGCACAAGCCATTGCTGCAATTCTTGCTCGTCGTGCAAAATCGTCATGCCTTTGCCGCCGATGACATAAGAGGGGCGCAGCATGACCGGGTAGCCAAGAACGCCTGCGAACTCTTGAACTTCTTCCGGCGTCTCCGCCGTGAAGCTCGGGATAACCGGCAAGCCGATCGATTCCAAAAATCCATAAAATCGCTCCCGGTCTTCCATTTGATCCAATAGATCCACTTCGGAACCGAGGATTGTGATGCCGGCCTCTTCCAATTCCGCTGCCACATTCAACGAGGTCTGGCCGCCGAATTGGACAATGACTTGCGTAATGCCTTCAAAATCGAGCACATTCAAAATGTCTTCAGCGGTCATCGGTTCAAAATACAAAGCATCTGCAATTTCATAATCGGTGGAAACCGTTTCCGGATTGTTGTTGATCATGATCGCTTCATAGCCATGCTGCTGAAGGGCGAGCACACTGTGCACGCAGCAATAATCGAATTCGATGCCTTGTCCGATGCGGATCGGGCCGGAACCGATCACCGCCACTTTTTTCTTCGTGGACGTTCGTCCGTCTGCCTGGCCGTTCCAAGTGGAATACAAATAGTTCGTCTGCGAACGGAATTCCGCTGCGCACGTATCAATCACCCGGTAAGACGGGAACAAGCTCCAGCTTTTGCGCTGGCCCCAAATCTCAGCAGGAGAGACATGCCATAGCGCCGCTAGTTGCTTGTCGCTGAACCCGAGGGCTTTCGCCTGCTTCAACCGGCTGTAAGTCATGCTGTTCCAGGACAATAAATGCAGTTTATGCCATTCATCAACGATGCGTTTCAAGACATACAAGAAATAAGGGGCAATCGCAGTCACATCATGCAATTGCTGGACTGTTTTATTGCGGATCAGCAATTCGAATAAAACGAAGAGCCGGCGGTCATCCGGTTCTGCAGCCATTTTTTCAAGCGTGCCGATCGGCAATTCGGCGAGGGCCGGCAAACGGAAGCCGTCGAGCGGCATATCGAGTGACCGGATGGCTTTTTGAAAAGCGGCTTCCATGCTGCGTTCAATCGCCATCACTTCGCCGGTCGCTTTCATCTGCGTGCCGAGTGTGCGGTTGGCTTGCTGGAATTGATCAAAGGGCCAGCGCGGAATTTTGACCGTGACGTAATCGAGCGCCGGTTCAAAGCTTGCAAAAGTAGTACCGGTCACAGGATTTTTCAATTCATTCAATGTGTA
Source organism: Planococcus ruber (assembly GCF_022819085.1). GTDB lineage: Bacteria > Bacillota > Bacilli > Bacillales_A > Planococcaceae > Planococcus > Planococcus ruber. Next base: position 35,241 of record NZ_JALHAG010000003.1, read on the forward strand.
GCCGATTGCCAGTTTGGCGGCAATTTTTGCAATCGGGTAGCCGGTTGCTTTGGAAGCGAGTGCCGAAGACCGGCTGACCCGCGGATTGACCTCGATTAAATAATAGGCGGAAGTTTCAGGGTGCAAGGCGAATTGGACATTGCAGGCACCGACAATTCCTAATGCATCGATAATGTTGATCGATGCTGTACGGAGCATATGATACTCGCGGTCATTCAATGTCTGGCTCGGAGCCACTACAATGGAATCGCCTGTATGTACGCCGACCGGATCCAGATTTTCCATATTGCAGACCGTGATGCATGTGCCGTTTTGGTCGCGCATCACTTCATATTCAATTTCCTTGTAGCCGGCAATGCTTTTTTCAACCAGGCATTGACGAATCGGGCTCGCGCTTAAACCTTGCGCAACAAGCGAAACATATGCGGCTTCATCTGCCGCGATGCCGCCGCCGAAACCTCCGAGTGTGTAGGCAGGGCGGACAATCAAAGGATAGCCGGCTGTATCGGCAAAGTTCAAGGCTTCTTCGATGGAATAGACGATATCGCTGCTTGGAACAGGCTGCTCCAAGTGGTTCATCAGCGCACGGAACTGTTCGCGGTCTTCTGCTTTTTTGATCGAATCCATATTGGTTCCAAGCAGCGAGACGCCATATTTGGCGAGGATGCCGGCATCCGATAACGCCATGGCCAAATTTAAGCCGGTTTGGCCGCCGACTGTCGCCAGCAAGCCATCAGGACGTTCTTTTTCCAAAATGCGGGTAAGGCTATCAACAGTCAGTGGTTCAAAATACACTTTATGGGAAATGGTTTTATCGGTCATGATGGTAGCGGGATTGTTATTGACAAGAATTACTTCAATGCCTTCCTCCTTTAAAGCGAGGCAGGCTTGAGTCCCTGAATAATCAAATTCCGCGGCTTGGCCGATCACAATGGCGCCGGAACCAATCACCAATACTTTCTGGATGTCTGGATGTTTAGGCATGTAGGGTCACCTTCTTTTTCTGATGGATAAATGCGAGAAACTCATTGAATAGTTCTTGGTGTTCAGCAGGGCCTGGCGCTGCTTCCGGATGAAATTGAACCGTCAGCAGCGGAAGTTCGGGATGGCTCAACCCTTCTATGCTTCCGTCATTGACGTTTTTATAAAGAATGGAAAGCGGGGTTTCCAAAATGCTTGCTTCTTCGACGACGTAGCTGTGGTTTTGGGAACTCATGGTCACTTGCTGCGTCTTTATATGGATGACAGGATGGTTGGCGCCGCGATGGCCATAAGGCAATTTCGCCGTTCGTGCGCCAAAAGCGGAAGCGATGATTTGATGGCCGAGGCAAATCCCGAACGTGGGATAGCGCTCTGCCCAGTCCCGGTAGACCGGAAACAGCGGAGCTAACGCAGCGGGGTCGCCAGGGCCATTGGAAAACAGCAAGCCGTCCAGCTGAAGCGCATCCAGCTTCTCGGTCGGCAAATGATGGGGAAGAATGCTGACTTTGCAATTGCGCTGCAGCAATTCCGTTAAGATAGAAGATTTAAAATGGAAATCGACTAGTCCAATATGAATCTCCCCGTCGCCGAACACCGTAATTTCCTCTGTAAGCGGCTGTTCCGGGAGAAAATCGGTTTGGATAGGGTTCCATGAAATCGGAGAAGAAGGGAAGGGGCTCATTTCCGACTGCATTGTTCCGTATTCGCGGACAATTTGAATAATGGAGCGGGTGTCTACGCCGGTTAAAATCGGCACCTGTCCATTTGCTGCAAACTCACTAAGAGGCACTGCCCCTTTTTCTAAAGGCCCTTCGTATAGCTCGGCTACAACAATTCCAGCTGCCTGAATCTTCTCGGATTGAATATGCTGGCTTTGGATGCCGTATTGGCCGATCAGCGGATAGGAGAACACGATGAGCTGCCCCTTATAGGAAGGGTCCGTCAGCACTTCTTCATATCCCGTCATGCCCGTGAAAAAAACAATTTCGCCTTGAATGGCTGTTTGAGCACCGTGCCACTGCCCTTTGAAGCTGATTCCGTTCGAAAGTGTTAACAAGCCTGCCATATTTCCACTCCATTCTTTATTCATTGATAATGCATATTTATAAATGTAATTTCAAAATCAACGTCAATTCACTTAATAAAATAAGTGTTTTTGAATAATGTCTCTTATTATATAATGTATAAAAATTAAGTCAATAGTATTTTTATTAATTAAAATGAATGTTCGGCTAAATCTATTCCCAAAAATGTTTCAAAAGTAGTAAGAATTGCAAAAAAACCTTATACTTACTGGGTTTTTCATGTATAATGACATCAAAGTGAGTCGGAGGAGGGAAGAGTCATGAGTTTGAAGAGAGAAAAGCCGTCGGAACAGCGCGAAGTCGCTTCAATTCGCAATGACTATGTCCGCTCGGTTGAACGGAAAGAAAAGCGCCATCAAGCACATAAAGTTCGGTTATTCAGACGTCTGTCTGTTTTTGGCATTTTGGTGTTAATGGCGAGCATTTGGATCGGCACCACTATCTATGCGCAATCCCAGACGATTTCTGAAAAAGAACAGATGCGTGCGGAAACCTTAGCTTCGCTGGAAAAAGCGGAGAAAGAACAGAAGAAGCTGGAAGAGCAGATTCTGCTACTGAATGACGATGAATACATTGCGAAATTAGCGCGCAAAGAGTACTTTTTATCTGAGGACGGGGAAATCATTTTCACGCTTCCAAACGAGGACCAAAAAACAAAAGAAAAAGCCGATGGAAAAGAGTAGTCAGTTGACACTCTTTTTTTGATGGTTATAATAAAAAGTGGGACAAGTGCCCGTTATAAAGAGCTTATGGCCCAAGTCGGTGTCATTTTAATTTTTAAGGAGGAGCATTTTTTTTATGTCGATTGAAGTAGGCAGCAAGTTAGAAGGTAAAGTTACAGGTATTACAAATTTTGGAGCGTTCGTTCAGCTTCCAACCGGTGCAACAGGCCTCGTGCATATTAGTGAAGTTGCTGACAATTATGTCAAAGACATCAACGATCATCTTAAAGTCGGCGAAATGGTTGAAGTGAAAGTGATGAATGTGGAAGCAGATGGAAAAATCGGGCTTTCAATCCGTAAAGCGAAGCCACAGCCAGAAGGTGCGCCACAGCGTCCAGACCGCCCACAACGTCCACGTCCAAGCAACAACCGTTCGTTTGAACGTGCTCCTAAAGAGAACTTTGAAACAAAAATGGCGAAGTTCCTAAAAGAAAGCGAAGACAATTTGACTTCTTTAAAACGCGCTACAGAATCTAAACGCGGTGGCCGCGGTGCAAGAAGAGGCTAACTTGCTAGCTGTTTTAATAGCATAGGAAAATGCTTCAACACAGCTTAACAATTTAAACTGAAACGCTTCTCAATCGGGAAGCGTTTTTTTTATCAAATAAAGCTGGAGGGGTGCAGGGATGGAAAAAATGCAGCTGATTGATGGATTGAATGATTACGAGGTATTTTTAGCGTCACTGAATACTTCAGTGAGAACGGAAGCGGAGGCGAACACGCCGATTGCTGAAGGAAAATGGTCGATTGCCCAAATCATTATGCATCTGGCTGAATGGGACCGTTTCATGAGGGAAGAGCGTTTGCCTCAAATGGAACAAGGCGGGGAAGTGGAGAGATTGCCGGACGTGGATGCGTTTAATGAAGCGGCAGTAAAACCGGTAGCTTCAATGAAATTCCAGGAAGTGCTAGCCCATGCCCAAAAACAGCGGGCCTTATTGGTGCGGGAAATCGAAGGCATGAGCGATGCAAGATGGCATTTCCGCTTTCGCATTGGCCAGCGAGAAATGGATCCGGCTGCGTATTTCGCAGGCATCCTTGAACATGACGCCCATCATCGCCAGCAGATAGAAGATTTTTTGGCATGAAAAAAGCAGCACCCGGTATGGGTGCTGCTTTTAAAAAGAATGATGGCGGCAGAGGGGATCGAACCCCCGACCTCACGGGTATGAACCGTACGCTCTAGCCAGCTGAGCTACGCCGCCTTGATTAAACGAACATTTAATATCATACTATCGAATAGTTGGTGTGTCAATTGCAAGTTGAAAATAATTTGCAGGCTGATGGACATATTGAAATTGAAACAAAAGAGGTGGCCGGTGCATGAACACATTTCATCAGAAATTGATGGATTATATAGACAGCCATCGTTTGCTTGAGCCGGAAGACCATGTATTGGTGGGGTGTTCTGGAGGAATCGATTCATTGGTCTTGCTGCATTTTTTGAAAACCCACGAACAGCGTTACGGCATTCGGCTTTCTGCCGTACATGTAAATCACATGCTGCGAGGAGAAGAGTCTTTGCAGGACCGCATTTTCACGGAGCGCCTATGCGAGGAATGGGGCATCCACTGTTTTAGCCGCGATATTCCGATCCCGAGCATCTTACAGGCAGAAGGCGGCAACAAACAGCAAGTATGCCGGCAGCAGCGCTATGCGTATTTTGCTGAAATCATGAAGAGCAGCGGCGCTAATAAATTGGCCACTGCCCATCATGCAGACGATCAGTTGGAAACGATTCTTTTATCCGGTCTGCGGGGAACGCTTGAAACGGCCAGTTTCGGCATGCCGCAGCGCCGTCCTTTTGAAGGCGGTGAATTGATTCGCCCGCTGCTCGCCGTTACAAGAGAAGAAGTGGCAAATTATGCAGCTGAAGAAAAGATCGCTCATCGCGAAGACTCCAGCAACGCAGAAACGGCTTATACAAGAAATCGCATACGCCATACGATTTTGCCGCTGTTGAAAAAAGAGAATGTGCGAGTATCTGAACATTTCGCAGCACTTGCGGAAGCGATCCAGGAGGACCGGCAGTTTTTATCCGAGCTTGCCCGCATGAAACTGGAGGAAATTGCCGTTTTTGATGGAGGAACCATCTCTTTATCGGCGGAAAAGTTTACTACAGAAGCACTTGCTTTACAAAAAAGAATGGTTCTACTACTATTAAATTATCTATATAATGAGCAGGAAGTGCCGATTAATAAGCATTTGGCAGAACAAATCCGAGAAACGATGGGAAGTTCGTCAGGTACTGTTTATTTGCATTTGCCGGGTCATTATCAGATGGTTCGCGAGTATGACACGGTTTTATTCAGCCGGCGTTTATCGGTTGAACCGACACAATCAGTTATTTCCACTATATCTACGGAGTGGTCTGAAATAATGAATGGTTTTCGCTACAAAGCAGTACCGGCTAGCCAGCTCGATGAAGAAGATGCTGCATATTGGTATTTTGATTCAACGAAAGGGTCATCGTTAGTATTGAGGAGCCGAAAACCGGGGGATCGCATCCAGCTTGCTGGAATGGAGCGCCCTAAAAAAGTGGCACGCTTGATGATTGATGAAAAAGTGCCAACTCTGCAACGGGAAAATTGGCCAGTCATTGCGGCACCAGAAGGTGAAGTGCTGCTTGTGCCAGGTTTACGCCATTCTTGTTTTTTCAGCCGGAACCAACGGCCAAAAGACGATTGGGTACTCATTGAACAACATGTTAAGATCGCAAAAAGCGGATTATAGGAGGTCCACCATGCTAGAGAAAGACATTGAAGAAATATTGATTACTGAAGAACGTTTGCAGGAAAAGGCAAAAGAATTAGGGGCTATGTTAGCGCGTGACTACGCAGACAAATATCCTCTGGCTATCGGTGTATTAAAAGGCGCCATGCCGTTTATGGGAGATTTGATGAAGCGCATGGACAGCTACGTGGAAATGGATTTCATGGATGTTTCAAGTTACGGCAATGCGACCGTTTCTTCAGGCGAAGTAAAAATCATCAAAGATTTGAATGCAAGTGTGGAAGGCCGCGATCTTCTCATTATTGAAGATATCATTGACAGTGGATTGACGCTTAGCTACTTGGTGGATCTATTTAAGTACCGTAAAGCAAATTCCATCAAAATTGTTACATTGCTCGATAAACCTTCAGGTCGCAAAGTGGATTTGAAAGCGGATTACATCGGATTCGAAGTGCCGGATGCATTTGTGGTCGGATACGGATTGGATTACGCTGAAAAATACCGGAACTTGCCGTATATCGGCGTTCTAAAACCTTCTGTTTACAGCGGGGAAGAAGAATAGTCAAGAGTTGGTCACAGACGTTAGAGTTGTCGGCAACGGCAAGGGCTTTTCGTTGTATGCTTAAATGTTCCTATGTTAGTATTTAGTATAGTTTTGGGAAACTTTGTGAGGAGGCTTAGGATGAATCGGATATTTCGATACACCATATTTTATTTACTGATTTTCCTTGTTATTATCGGTATCTTGGGAACATTTAACAATAGTAACCAACCGACTAAAAATATAGGATATAACGAATTTCTGGACGCGCTGGAGAGTGGCGAAATCACGGAAGTAACCATTCAGCCAGATGCCATGGTTTATGAAGTGACAGGGAAGATGGCCGGCTATGAAGAAGGCGAATCTTTCATTACGAACATTCCATTGGAAAACGAAGCATTGACAGCTGAAATCGATGCTGTTGCAAAAGCACAAGATGGCGTTGAAGTAAATTACTTGAAAGCGCCGCAGACTAGCGGTTGGGTTTCATTCTTCACGGGGATCATTCCTTTCATCATTATCTTCATCCTCTTCTTCTTCTTGCTTAACCAATCACAAGGCGGCGGTGGCGGCCGAGTAATGAATTTCGGGAAAAGCAAAGCGAAGCTGTATGACGATCAAAAGCATAAAGTCCGCTTCCCGGATGTTGCCGGAGCAGACGAAGAGAAACAGGAACTTGTGGAAGTGGTTGACTTCCTAAAAGATCCGCGCAGATTTGCTGATATCGGCGCGCGCATTCCAAAAGGGATTTTGCTTGTCGGGCCTCCGGGTACTGGTAAAACACTTTTGGCTCGTGCAGTTGCCGGAGAAGCGGGTGTTCCGTTCTTCTCAATCAGTGGATCGGATTTCGTTGAGATGTTCGTCGGAGTCGGGGCTTCCCGTGTCCGTGACCTTTTCGAAAATGCGAAAAAGAATTCACCTTGCATCATTTTCATCGATGAAATTGATGCAGTAGGGCGTCAACGTGGAGCTGGCCTCGGCGGCGGACACGATGAGCGCGAACAAACTTTGAACCAGTTGCTCGTTGAAATGGATGGCTTTGGCGCAAACGAAGGCGTCATTATCATTGCAGCGACTAACCGTCCGGATATTCTGGATCCGGCACTTCTGCGCCCAGGCCGTTTTGACCGTCAAATCACGGTCGGACGTCCAGACGTAAAAGGCCGCGAAGAAGTATTGCGCGTTCATGCACGCAATAAACCGCTTGATGAAAACGTTGATTTGAAAGCAATTGCTCAACGTACACCTGGTTTCTCAGGGGCGGATTTAGAGAACCTCTTAAACGAAGCAGCGCTTGTAGCTGCCAGACGCAACAAAGCGAAAATCGATATGTCCGATTTGGATGAAGCTTCTGACCGCGTTATTGCGGGACCTGCTAAAAAGAATCGCGTCATTTCGAAAAAAGAACGCAATATCGTGGCTTTCCATGAATCTGGCCATACTGTTGTCGGCTTGACATTGGACGATGCAGATGTTGTGCATAAAGTGACCATCGTTCCTCGCGGACAAGCTGGCGGCTATGCAGTTATGCTTCCAAGAGAAGATCGCTACTTTATGACAAAACCCGAATTGCTTGATAAAATTGCCGGCTTGCTTGGCGGCCGTGTAGCGGAAGATTTGATTTTCGGCGAAGTTTCTACAGGCGCCCACAATGATTTCCAGCGCGCGACAGCTATTGCCCGCAGCATGGTAACTGAGTACGGGATGAGCGATAAGATCGGACCGATTCAATTTGGCCAGGCGCAAGGCGGAAACGTCTTCTTGGGCCGTGACTTTAACTCAGAACAAAACTACTCAGATGCAATTGCTTTCGAGATTGACCAAGAAATCCAACGCATCATCAAAGAGCAGTATATCCGCACGAAAGAAATTCTGACTGAAAAGAAAGAGTTGCTTGAATTGATTGCGAATACATTGCTTGAAGTTGAAACGCTGGATGCGGCTCAAATTCTTCACTTGAAAGAACATGGCACACTGCCGGAACGTTCTTATGAAGCGTTAAACGGAGATTTCGGAAATGATTCAACTACACCGAATCTAAAAAAAGATAACGACGTAAATCCGGATGTGACCGGTGCTCCAGCGGATCCTTCAGCAGGCGATTTGCCGAAAGAAGGCCAAACAGGCGAAGCACGCGGACCAATTCAGGAAGATCGTAAATAAAATGAAATCGAAGCTGTTTGCTGATCCTTTTAAAAGGGACAGCAAACAGCTTTTTTCATTCGGTTAAAGAATATGGGTTTTTCTAATTTGTCTAAAAATATGGTATGATGTGTTGGAAAAATTGTTGATAAATGGGGACGCAAATATGATTTTAGTAATGGATGTCGGCAACACCAATATTGTTTTAGGCATTTATGAGCAAGACCAACTCGCTTATCATTGGCGTTTGGAAACAGCCCGCCATAAAACAGAAGATGAATTTGGCATGCAGATCAAGGCTTTATTGAATGATGCTGGTTTGGCGTTTAACGACATTACGGGCATTATCATGTCTTCGGTTGTTCCGCCGATCATGTTTTCTCTGGAGCGGATGTGCAAAAAATATTTTCATCTTGCTCCGGTAGTGGTGGGCCCGGGTGTTAAGACGGGATTGAATATTAAATACGATAACCCGAAAGAGGTAGGGGCAGACCGGATCGTGAACGCGGTGGCAGCAATCCGCGAATACGGTGCGCCGCTCATTATTGTTGATTTTGGTACGGCAACGACGTATTGCTATATTGATGAACATGAGCAATATATGGGTGGAGCTATTGCGCCAGGAATTGGCATTTCAACAGAGGCGCTTTATGACCGCGCCTCCAAATTGCCGCGCATCGAAATTATCCAGCCTTCTCATGTCGTCGGCCGAAACACGGTGGCTGCCATGCAATCCGGCATTGTCTATGGCTATGTAGGACAAGCGGAAGGCATCGTCAGCCGGATGAAAGCGCAAAGCCGGAAAAAGCCGACCGTGATTGCGACGGGCGGCATGGCTTCGCTAATTGCCAACGAATCCGCCATAATCGATAAAGTGGATCCATTTTTGACGTTAAAAGGGTTATATTTAATATACAAACGCAATCAAGCGTAAAGAAAGGAACGATCACAGTGGGAGATTATTTAGTGCGCGGATTGGCTTTTAACGGAAGTGTCCGCGCTTTTGCAGTCGATACGACTGAGACGGTCGCTGAAGCGCAGCGGCGCCATATGATGTGGCCGACAGCTTCGGCTGCATTAGGGCGCACCATGACAGGCGGCGTTATGCTTGGAGCGATGCTAAAAGGCGACAATAAGGTCACGATTAAAATTGACGGCGGAGGTCCGATTGGATCGATCCTTGTGGACAGTGATGCAACAGGCGGCGTGCGCGGCTACGTCACCAACCCGCAAACGCATTTTGATTTAAATGAAAAAGGGAAATTGGACGTGCGCAGAGCTGTCGGAAATGAAGGGATGCTTTCCGTCGTGAAAGATTTAGGCCTTCGCGAAAATTTCACAGGGCAAAGCCCGATCGTGTCAGGAGAAATCGCGGAAGACTTCACTTATTATTTCGCGGTGTCTGAACAAGTGCCTTCTTCTGTCGGTTTGGGTGTGTTGGTCGATACGGACAATTCCATCTTGGCAGCAGGCGGATTTATCATTCAATTGATGCCGGATACCGAAGACGAAGTCATCAACCAATTGGAAAAGCGCTTATCGGCGATTGAGCCGGTTTCCAAAATGATTCAGCGCGGGTTGAATCCAGAGCAGATTTTAGAAGAAGTTCTGGGAGAAGGAAATGTTCAAATCTTAGATACAATGCCGGTGAAATTTGAATGCAATTGTTCAAAAGAACGATTTGCCGCGGGGCTTATTGGCCTTGGGCAACAGGAACTTGAACAGATGATCAGCGAAGATGGGATGGCAGAGGCCCAGTGCCATTTCTGCCTTGAAACGTACCATTATTCTAAAGAGGAATTAGAAGCGTTCATCGATGAGCTCCAATCTTAATCGTCGGCGGCCCGCACCTTCACCGGCAGAACCCGGGCGCCCGAAACGAAAACTAAAGACAGGGCCGTTGCTTGTCCTGTTGCTTATTTTATTTCTTGGAAATTTACTTTGGTTTATCGCCTGGCTCATCCCGAATGACAAAGGCGGCAGCAAGGAAGAAGTGGCTTCGGTCAGCGGAGATGAAATCACGCGCGAAGAATGGCTAGCAGCAATGGAAGACCAGCACGGCCGCGATACCTTGCTTGAATTGGTCAACCAGAAAGTGATGGAGACAGCGGCGAAAGAATACGGCATCAAAGTCACCGATAAAGAAGTGGACTTGGAGCTGGCTATGCTGCGTTCGACGCAAGACAGCACTGAAACCGCTCTTTTTGCAGGGGATTCCGATCGAGTGCGCGACAAATTGAAAGCCCAATTGATTTTGGAGAAAGTGCTGACGAAAGACGTCGTCGTGGAAGAGGAGCAGATCAAAGACTTCTACGAAGAAAACCAGTCGCTTTACGATGTGCCCGATGCTTACCGCACGCGCATGATTGTGGTTGATTCGATGGAAAAAGCGGAAGAGGCCATTGCTGAGCTTGAAGACGGCTCTTCTTTTGAAGCTTTGGCAAGAGAGCTTTCAATCGATACAGCAAGCGGCAGTTTGGGAGGGGATATCGGCTATATCTCCTCGAAGCAATCCTCCGTTGATGCGGTGATTTCGGAAACGGCGTCTTCATTGGATGTTGGCAAATGGTCAAAACCATTGACCTTGGAAAATGGGGATATTGCGATCATCACTGTTACTGAAAAAGCAGATGGCCAAACGTTTTCTTTCAAAGAAGTTTCAGGGCATATCAGCCGCGAGCTGGCACTAGAACAATTGCCGCAATCGGTAACGCCTGAAGCCTTCTGGAACGAATTTGATGCTGAATGGTTTTACAGCGAATAAAACACCAGGGTTTTCCATGGGCTGCGGCTCAATGGAAAGCCTTTTTTATTGGTAAAAAGCTAACTCGAAAAATTAGGACCTTCTCCTTTTTGGACGATTCATACAATTTGACAGAGTTCCAAAAACACTGATACGATGAAGAGAGTATAATGCAGATAAAATTAGTAGGAATTAGGAGTGTTGACAAATGGCGCGTATTGGAAATTCTGTGGCTGATTTAATCGGTCAAACACCTATTGTAAAGTTAAACCGTCTGACAGGTTCGGAAGATGCAGAAGTCTATTTGAAATTGGAATACTTCAATCCCGGCAGCAGCGTAAAAGATCGCATTGCATTAGCGATGATCGAAGCGGCTGAAAAGCACGGCGATTTAAAAGAAGGCGACACGATTATTGAACCGACTAGCGGGAACACGGGTATCGGCTTAGCGATGATTGCTGCCGCTAAAGGCTACAAATCGGTATTGGTTATGCCGGAAACAATGAGCACGGAACGCCGGAATTTATTGCGTGCTTATGGGGCTGAACTTGTATTGACGCCAGGCCCAGACGGTATGAATGGACCAAATGGCGCCATCAAAACGGCAGAAAAACTAGCAGCTGAAAATGGCTGGTTTATGCCGCAGCAATTCAAAAACGAAGCAAATCCGGAAATCCACCGCTTAACAACAGGGCCGGAAATCGTTGAAACAATGGGCGATCAACTCGATGCTTTCGTATCTGGGATCGGTACAGGCGGTACAATCACCGGAGCGGGCCAAGTGCTAAGAGAGAAGTATCCTGAAATTTTGATTGCGGCTGTAGAACCGACAGATTCACCCGTTCTATCCGGCGGCAAGCCAGGCCCGCACAAAATCCAAGGGATCGGCGCAGGATTTGTTCCAGATATCTTAGACACGAAAATCTACGACGAAATCATTCAAGTAACAAACGACCAGTCCTACGAAATGGCTCGTAAAGCAGCTCGTGAAGAAGGCATTTTAGGCGGCGTTTCTTCCGGAGCGGCAATCTATGCGGCGCTTCAATTAGCTAAGCGCCTTGGCAAAGGGAAGAAGGTATTGGCAATCATCCCGTCAAACGGCGAACGTTATTTGAGCACTCCGCTTTATCAATTCGACGAAGAAAAATAAGCTTTTCTAAAAAAAGAGCGTGCGCCTTGCATGCTCTTTTTTGTGTGGCAAAAAAGGGTTCATTCGCGTTAAGATAAGGCAATGGAAACTACTAGAAAGTGCAGGTGTACATAATGGAGATCAACTTCGAGGAAAAAACGTGGGTAATGGGGATTTTGAACGTTACACCGGATTCTTTTTCGGATGGCGGCAATTACACGACCATCGACAATGCGGTATCCCGTGCTAAACAGATGGTGCGGGACGGAGCGGATATTATCGATGTCGGAGGCGAATCAACCCGGCCGGGCTATACCATGATTTCGGATGAAGAAGAGATCAATCGGATTGTGCCGGTTATTCGAGCCTTGGTTAATGAAGTAGATGCCCTGATTTCGGTTGATACCTATAAAGCAGCAGTGGCCGAGGCAGCTATTGAAGCAGGTGCCCACATTATCAATGATATTTGGGGAGCCAAATACGAACCGGAAATTGCGGCTGTTGCGGCTAAGTGGAATGTGCCAATCATTCTCATGCACAACCGTAACGATACGTCATACGTGAATTTCTGGAAAGATGTAAAGAAAGATATGGAGAACAGCATCCAGATCGCTTTGGATGCAGGTGTTCAAAAAGCGCAAATATGGTTAGATCCTGGTATTGGCTTTGGAAAAACGACTGCTCATAACATTGAAATGATGCAGCATCTCGATCAATTTGTTGCGCTTGGCTATCCCGTCCTGCTTGGAACTTCCCGTAAATCATTAATTGGCAAAGTATTGGATTTACCGGTTGCGGAACGTTTAGAAGGGTCTTTGGCAACGGTATGCTACGGTGTGGAAAGAGGATGCCATATCGTCAGAGTTCATGATGTGAAAGAAACAAGCCGAACGGTGCATATGATGGATGTATTAACAGGGAAACGAATTTATAAAGGAGTGGAGTAATGGATTTTATTCATCTGAACGAAATGGAGTTTTATGGGTATCATGGCGTTTTTCCGGAAGAAACCAAACTTGGCCAGCGCTTTCGATTAACGGTGTCGCTAGCGGTCGATTTGAAGCAGGCGGGCGAAACGGATGCGCTGGAACATACGGTGCATTACGGAGAAGTGTACGAAACGTGTAAATCTGTGGTGGAAGGCGAACCGAAAAAATTGGTAGAAGCTGTCGCGGAAGAAGTGGCCAGCCGCATCTTATCGGAATTTCCGCTGGTCCAAGGAATTCGGGTGCAATTGATCAAGCCGGATCCGCCGATTCCTGGCCATTATAAATCGGTAGCGATCGACATAACGCGAGGAGAATTTGTATGAACATCAGTTACCTCTCACTAGGGTCGAATATGGGAGACCGCTTCGATATGCTGAAGCAGGCTGTGAAATTATTGGATCAGCATCCGCAAATTTGGGTGAAAAGCATATCCTCTTTATATGAAACTGATCCTGTCGGTTATACAGAACAAGAGCCGTTTTTGAATATGGTGGTTTGTCTTCATACGGCAATGACAGCGATCGATCTGTTGGATGTCTGCCAGGGAATTGAACAGAAATTGGATCGCAAGCGCCTCATTAGATGGGGGCCCCGAACGATCGACCTCGACATCCTGCTTTATAACCAGGAGACGATTGAGACTGAACGGCTTGTCGTTCCGCATCCGCGCATGTACGAAAGGGATTTTGTGCTTATCCCCTTAATAGAGATTGCCCCGTCTTTAAAAGAAGAGGCCAAGCCGTTGAACCAGGGCGTGCGTCTCTGGAAAACTTATACGAGTGTTGAAGATTTTATTGAATAATGGCAGTTGAAAAAGATGCAGTTCAAGCGGAAAGTGCAAGCCACCTCAAATTTATGGCAGCTTTCTATGTAGATTGAAGAGAAATTGTGTACAATAGATGAATACACGAACGAGCGTCGTTTTTATAAATAAAGGAGTGTAGGACATGTCAGAAGAGTTAAATGATCAATTAGTGGTGAGACGGCAAAAAATGCAGGCTTTCAGAGAACAGGGAATGGATCCCTTTGGCGCACGTTTTGAACGTACGCACGCTTCTCAGGAAGTCATTGACCAATACGGTGAGTTTTCAAAAGAAGAACTTGAAGAAAATCCACACGAAGTAGTAATTGCTGGACGCATTATGACCAAGCGTGGAAAAGGGAAAGCTGGATTTGCGCACGTTCAAGATCTGCGAGGGCAAATTCAAATTTATGTACGCAAAGATGCGATTGGCGATGAAGCTTATGAAATTTATAATTCTGTAGACTTGGGCGATATCGTTGGCGTTAAAGGAACTGTTTTTAAAACAAATGTAGGTGAATTGTCCGTTAAAGCAAAAGAATTCGTCTTTTTAACAAAAGCGCTTCGACCGCTTCCGGATAAATTCCATGGTTTGAAAGACGTTGAACAACGCTACCGCCAGCGTTATTTGGATTTGCTTACAAGTGAAACAAGCAAAGAAACGTTCATCCTTCGCAGCCGCATTATCCAATCGATGCGCCGCTATTTGGATAACCAAGGATTCTTAGAAGTAGAAACACCGATGCTGCATTCAATTGCAGGGGGAGCGGCAGCCCGCCCATTTATTACACATCACAATGCGCTAGACATGGAATTATATATTCGCATTGCCATTGAGCTGCATTTGAAGCGATTAATTGTCGGCGGACTAGAAAAAGTATACGAAATCGGCCGCGTGTTTCGAAATGAAGGAATCTCTACGCGCCACAATCCGGAATTTACAATGCTCGAGCTTTACGAAGCATACGCGGATTACAAAGACATCATGGCGCTAACCGAAAACTTAATTGCACATGTTGCGCAAGAAGTCTTCGGCACCACAACCGTTCAATACGGTGAAGATCAGATCAACCTGGCACCAGGCTGGAGACGCCTGCATATGGCAGATGCAGTTAAAGAATATACAGGAGCAGATTTCTGGCAGCATATGACCAAAGAGCAAGCCCAAGCTCTAGCTAAAGAACACAACGTAGAAATAAAACCTACTATGGAAGTAGGGCATATTTTAAATGAGTTCTTTGAACAAAAAGTTGAAGAAGAATTAGTTCAACCTACTTTTGTATACGGTCATCCTGTGGAAATCTCACCATTAGCTAAGAAAAATCCTGAAGATGAGCGCTTTACTGACCGTTTCGAATTATTTATTGTTCGTCGAGAACACGCCAACGCTTTCACAGAATTAAATGATCCGATAGATCAGCGTGAACGCTTCGAAGCACAGTTAATCGAAAAAGCCGAAGGTAATGATGAAGCTCATGAAATGGATGAAGATTTTATAGAGGCATTGGAGTACGGTATGCCGCCAACTGGTGGATTAGGAATTGGGATTGACCGCTTAATTATGCTGTTGACTAACTCCGCATCTATTAGAGATGTTTTGTTGTTCCCTCAGATGCGCCCCCGGGACTAATCCTTTTGATCTTATATAATAGAGCTCTGAAATAGAAAATATTCAGAGCTCTATTATTTTTTGTAAATAAGTGTTGCGGTGAAGTATAAGAGGTGCTACAATAATTGATGTCGTGTTTTTAGTAATTAAATCACGAAAAAATATTTTTAAAAAGCTGTTGACTTCTGGTTAACAAGCTGATAATATTGAAAAGTCGCCATTACGAATTGGTGATGAACATGAACCTTGAAAACTGAACAGCAAAACGTCAACGAATACTCGATACGAGCGTTTATCGCGCGTACGAGAATTTGCGAAGGC
>NZ_JALHAG010000004.1 GCF_022819085.1 Planococcus ruber
TTCAATGGGGCCTTAGCTCAGCTGGGAGAGCGCCTGCCTTGCACGCAGGAGGTCAGCGGTTCGATCCCGCTAGGCTCCACCAACTATATATTTTAAAGATCCTGGCGGCGTAGCTCAGCTGGCTAGAGCGTACGGTTCATACCCGTAAGGTCGGGGGTTCGATCCCCTCTGCCGCCACTTTTTTAGGACCTTTAGCTCAGTTGGTTAGAGCAGACGGCTCATAACCGTCCGGTCGCAGGTTCGAGTCCTGCAAGGTCCACCATTTATCTATTATCACGGAGGAATACCCAAGTTTGGCTGAAGGGATCGGTCTTGAAAACCGACAGGGGAGTCAAATCCCGCGGGGGTTCGAATCCCTCTTCCTCCTCCATCTTTATAAAAAATGTGTGGACTATCCTTTTAAAAACTTCTATATAATAGAAGAAACTAGTAAGACTATCATTATCGCGGGGTAGAGCAGTTCGGTAGCTCGTCGGGCTCATAACCCGGAGGTCGCAGGTTCAAATCCTGCCCCCGCAACCAAATGGTCCCGTGGTGTAGCGGTTAACATGCCTGCCTGTCACGCAGGAGATCGCCGGTTCGATCCCGGTCGGGACCGCCATTTTTATCTTTCAAATGTGGGTCAGTAGCTCAGTTGGTAGAGCATTAGATTGAAGCTCTAAGTGTCGGCGGTTCGATTCCGTCCTGACCCACCATTTATGCGGGTGTAGTTTAGTGGTAAAACCTCAGCCTTCCAAGCTGATGATGAGGGTTCGATTCCCTTCACCCGCTCCATTATACATATGGGCCTATAGCTCAGCTGGTTAGAGCGCACGCCTGATAAGCGTGAGGTCGATGGTTCGAGTCCATTTAGGCCCACCATTCCGAAGTAGCTCAGTGGTAGAGCACCGCACTGTTAATGCGATGGTCGTAGGTTCGAATCCTACCTTCGGAGCCATACTGGGGAAGTACTCAAGTGGCTGAAGAGGCGCCCCTGCTAAGGGTGTAGGTCGGGAAACCGGCGCGAGGGTTCAAATCCCTCCTTCTCCGCCAGTAATTGGCCCCTTGGTCAAGCGGTTAAGACACCGCCCTTTCACGGCGGTAACACGGGTTCGAATCCCGTAGGGGTCATATAAAAGTGCCATGCATTCAATTGCATGGCACTTTTTCTTTTGTTCAAAACTTTACCTTAACGAATGGCTGTTTCTTTAGATGAAAAAAGAGGTTCTTCAATTAAGAAGAACCTCTTTTTTCTATAGTAGATGATGAATCAAGAGCCCAATCCCAAGCAGGAAGGCAAATAAAGTATTGGTAATTCCTGTTGCCTTCATTGCTGGCATAACTTCAAGCGGCGCAGTATAGCGTTTGAAAGTTTTCACAACATTGAATGCTTTAGGGGCACTTAGAAATACTAAAAGGGTCCACGGGGTTAAATCATTGAAAATCACTAAAGCCAAGATCCATAAATATGAAATAGCAAAGAATGAAGCCAAAATCATTACTCCGACCGGTCTGCCTGTCAGGATAACCAATGTCTTTCGGCCGCTTGCAGCATCTCCGACCATATCCCGGATATTATTTGTCATCATGATCGCTGCAACTAATAAGGTACTTGGCACGGCAAGCAAGGATGCTTCTACTGTGACAGACATCGTTTGGATATAGAACGCAATAATTACAATTAAATAGCCCATAACGACTCCTGAGAACAATTCACCAAATGGGGTATAAGCAATTGGAAATGGGCCACCTGTATACAAATAGCCAATAGCCATCGCTGCACCGCCTACGACGAGCAGCCACCAACTGGTTTGAGAGCAAATCCAAATGCCGATAACAGCAGCGATTAGATAGAGAAGCAAAGCAAGTGATAAAACAGTTTTGGGTTTGACCCCGTTCCGGACAATAGCACCGCCGATACCGACAGATTTTTCATTATCCAATCCACGGGCAAAATCATAATATTCATTGAACATATTGGTTGCCGCTTGAATCAATAAACTCGCAATCAGCATGGCGAGAAATAATCCCCAATGGATATCGGTATAATTGATGGCGATCATGGTGCCTAAAAATACGGGAGCAAACGATGCGGTTAATGTATGTGGACGAGTTAATTGCCACCATACGCGCCAGCCGCTGTCTGCCTGAATGGAATGTGTCATGTTGTGTACCTCTCCTTTAATTCTTTCCACCCTTTATTGTACTTCAAATTCACGGTAAATACAGCATATGGTGTGCTGAAATTGGAAGAAAAGAGTATGATAGAGGGTAGAGATTTAAAAAGTGAACTATCACGTGTATTTTGCATTTAAATGAAAAACGGAGGTAATTTGATGAATTCACAGCAGTATTCATCGCCGGAAAATTTTACGGATACGCGTTACTTGGCGTATCGATTTTATACGGAAACGATTGAGGTATCCAGAATGTCGGCTTTGGCTTTTTTTGAAGCGGGTGAACAGCAGTTTAAAGGGAAACGGATGTTTTGGCAGAACCGGGAAAAGACGTTTACGTGGGTCGGTCTTGGACATGCGCATGTAATATCAGCCCATAGCCCGCACGGCCGCTTTGAGCAAATTAAAGAAGAGTGGCAAAGTTTATGCAAACAAATTGTCAATGAAGAGCGGGAAGTTCAGCCCATTCTTTTCGGCGGCTTCTCTTTTGATCCGTTAAATGAGAAAGATAGCGTATGGACAAAATTTCCAGAAGCCTATTTTGCTGTGCCGACTTTTCAAATGATTATTAAAGGTGAACGGGCATATGTCAGTATCCATCTCATCACAAAGGATAAAGATACGTTTACTGCTTTTGATGCATTGCGTAAAGAACGGGATCGATTAATCCATTCCGCTCAAGTATCAGAACTCAAAAAATACCGTAAACCGCTAGTCGTTAAACGGACAGAACTGAAAAAAGATGAATATCTTGATTCCATTAAAAAAGTGACGGCTGTTATTAAAGCGAAACAGGCGGAAAAAGTCGTAATTGCCCGAGCACTAAAGCTGAATTTTGATCAGCCTTTGGCACCGGCATCTGCTCTTTCCCAAGTTTCAGAAGAACAGCCGGAAAGTTTTCTTTTCGGAATGGAAGCTGAAAATCAGTTTTTCTTTGGGGCGACACCTGAACGATTGGTTAAAGTGAAGGACCGCCAAGCATTGTCAACTTGTTTAGCAGGATCGACTCCACGCGGCAAAACGGTAGAAATTGATGCCGCACTTGGCAATGAATTACTAAATGATAAGAAAAACCGTTCGGAGCATCAATTTGTCGTGAAGATGATCAGCCAGGTATTCGATGCACATAGTTCGAAGATGTTTGTGCCGAAAACGCCGAAGCTAATGAAAATACGGGATATCCAACACCTTTATACGCCAGTCGAAGGGGAGTTGAAAGATGGATCCAATCTATTGGATCTTGTACGGGATCTGCATCCGACGCCTGCTCTTGGAGGAGAACCGAAACAGGAGGCGATGAGTTTGATCCGCCAGTACGAAACGATGAACCGGGGCTATTATGCTGCTCCTGTTGGCTGGATCGATGCAAAAGGCGACGGCGAATTCGCTGTCGCAATCCGTTCAGCTTTGCTTGATGGAAAAGATGCTTATTTATATGCGGGTGGGGGAATAGTTGAAGATTCCCATCCGGAAGCAGAATATGACGAAACATGGGTTAAATTCAGACCGATGCTCCGTGTACTTGGAGGTCAAATGAGTGAAGAATCGTAAATCATTAACAGAGTATGTATCAGCTTTTACCCATTCACTCGTTCATCTTGGAGTGAAAAATGTAGTTATCAGTCCAGGTTCCCGTTCGACGCCGCTTGCTTATGCGTGTATGAAGCAGGAAGGCTTGACGGTTTGCCGTCAAATCGATGAACGTTCAGCAGCTTATTTTGCTTTGGGGATGGCGAAAGCTTCCGGCAGTCCAGTGATGCTTCTTTGTACATCTGGAACTGCGGCAGCTAATTATTTTCCTGCCATTGTAGAAGCGTATTATGCACGAGTTCCTTTATTAGTAGTGACGGCTGACCGGCCGCACGAATTGCGCGAAGTAGGTGCGCCTCAAGCGATCAATCAAATCAATCTGTTCGGCTCCCATGTGAAGTGGTCAGCAGATTTGCCGATGCCAGAACCGGAAAATCAATTGAGTTTTCTTTCCCGGCATTTGCACCGTTCGATTGCCACAGCGAAAACGGCGCCAAAAGGCCCTGTACATTTAAATGTGCCATTCCGTGAACCATTGCGGATCGATTTTGAGCAAAGCTATGAAAGCTCGGGAGAGATGATGCATTTTACCGGGGAGTTTGTCTTGAATGAAGAAACCAAAACGTTCCTTCAAAACCTAATGGCTAAAGAACGGGGCTTATTAGTAGTCGGTGAAATGACAGAGCGGATGCCTTCGGAATTTTGGAAGTTTGCTCGAGAATTAAATTGGCCGATTTTAGCAGATCCTTTATCCAATCTCCGTTCAGGGGTTAAGGCCGAGGACCGGCATTTAATTATTGATGCCTATGACGCTTTATTGAAGAATGGGGAATTTAAAGAAGCCATGGTCCCTGATGCAGTGATTCGGATTGGCCCGCAGCCCGTTTCCAAGCCGTTGACATTATTTTTGGCAAGCGTTAAACCGGAAACGTATGTTGTTTTTGATGAAAGTCCGATGATGCGCGATGCGCAGTCTGTTGTAACCCATCATATCCAAGCGCCTCCAACAGAATTATGGAAGCTTGGACTGGAGGCGCGGCAGCAGCAGGGATTTACCGAGAAATGGCAGAAAGCATCGGCGCTGTACTGGGAAATTGTTGAGCAGCATTGCCAGGATGAAATGGATGAAGGGGTTCTTGCTAAAGTGCTGTTCGAAGAATTAGATGCTTGCGATTTGATCGTTGGCAGCAGTATGCCGATTCGGGATGTAGATACATTCTTCCGTACGAACGGGCGAGATGCCATGATTTATGCAAACAGGGGAGCTAACGGAATCGACGGAGTCGTTTCTACGGCATTCGGTGTACAGGCGGCTTCCAAACGCCCTGCTTATTTATTGATAGGCGATTTGTCGTTTTTGCATGATATGAATGGATTGATTGCATCTAAAATGCAAGAAACGGATTTGACAGTGGTCGTCATGAACAATGACGGCGGCGGAATTTTCTCTTATTTGCCTCAATCGGAAGAAGAGCGGCATTTTGAAGCGTTGTTTGGTACACCGACCGGCTTGAAATTTGAAGATGCAGCGCGCATGTACGATACAGAATATGCTGCTGTTCAAACAAAAGAGCAACTGGTCGAGGCATTGCGACTGCCGAAAGAAAAACAAGTCAAAATCATTGAAGTCTTTACTGATCGACAGCAAAACGTGTTGAGCCACCGGAAACTATGGGATCGATTTAACGAGGAGCTGGCGAAGCAATGAAAATGAAGGTTAACGGCTTGGATTACCATGTGGAAGTACGGAATGAAGACCAGTCTCCGTCTATCGTTTTTCTGCATGGCTTTACAGGAAGCACCCAAACGTGGCGGAAGATAGCTGATAAGCTGCCGGACTATAAAATCGTTCTTGTGGATTTGCTGGGCCACGGCAAAACTGCGATTCCGGAAGATGCTTCCCGCTACGTCATGGAGCTGCAAGTCCGTGACTTAAATTCTTTGTTGATGGAACTTGGCTTAAAGGAATTTATTCTAGTCGGCTATTCAATGGGCGGCCGGACCGCTCTCGCTTATTCTGCTGCGTATCCGGAACGCTTGCAGGCGCTCGTTCTGGAAAGTGCATCGCCCGGACTTAAAACGGCTGAGGAGCGGTTAGAACGCCAACAGCGGGACAGTGAACTTGCATTAAAGATTTTAGCGAATGGCATGCCATCTTTTGTTGAAAAGTGGGAAAACATCCCTCTTTTTGACAGCCAAAAAAAATTGCCGAAAGAAATAAAGGAAGAAATCAAAAAAGAACGGCTGAGCCAACAGCCACTGGGACTTGCAAACAGCTTAATCGGTATGGGAACCGGCTCGCAGCCGTCTTATTGGAACCAGTTAAGAGGCATTCGTGTTCCGGTATTGCTGATCACGGGGAGCTTGGATTTGAAATTCCAAGGCATTGCTGACGAGATGAAAATGGCTTTTTGGCAGGCGGAGCATCAAATAGTCGATGCAGGACATGCAATTCACGTGGAAAAACCGGCTGAGTTTGCTACAATAGTAGATGAGTATTTGAGATTGAACATCCAAGGAGGAAAATCATGACTCGTGAATGGGTAACAGAACGTACATATGAAGACATCAAATATGAGACGTATAACGGCATTGCTAAAATTACCATCAACCGTCCGGAAGTGCGCAACGCATTCCGCCCGAAAACAGTGGAAGAAATGATCGATGCATTTTCTCGTGCACGCGACGATTCTAAAGTAGGCGTTATCGTCTTGACCGGCGAAGGCGAAAAAGCATTCTGCTCAGGCGGAGACCAAAGTGTCCGCGGGCACGGGGGCTATGTAGGAGAAGATGAAATTCCACGTTTGAACGTATTGGACCTTCAACGTCTAATCCGTGTAATTCCAAAACCGGTCGTAGCAATGGTTTCAGGTTATGCAATCGGCGGTGGACATGTCTTGCACGTAGTCTGCGATTTGACGATTGCAGCTGACAATGCACGTTTCGGCCAAACAGGCCCACGCGTCGGTTCTTTTGACGCTGGATACGGTTCAGGCTATTTGGCACGTATCATCGGCCATAAGAAAGCGCGTGAAATTTGGTACCTATGCCGTCAATACGACGCACAGGAAGCATTGGATATGGGCTTGGTCAACACAGTCGTGCCATATGAGCAGCTTGAAGATGAAACGGTTAAATGGTGCGAGGAAATGCTCGAAATGAGCCCGACTGCACTTCGGTTTGTAAAAGCGGCGATGAACGCTGATACAGATGGCCTTGCTGGGCTTCAGCAAATGGCTGGAGACGCTACATTGCTTTATTACACAACAGACGAAGCGAAAGAAGGACGCGACGCGTTTAAAGAAAAACGCAAACCGGACTTCGGCCAATTCCCTCGTTTCCCTTGATCAACGAATATTCAAAAGCTGTCCTCTCAGGGGACAGCTTTTTTTAGAAAAATAAAACGCGGAACTGGGATTTCAGCTGTCTTACAAGAAAGGATTTTTATAATGACCTATCCAAACTGGCTGACTCAGCGCAGCCATTTAAGCGGCAGCCGTATGGCGCTGTCTTTTCATGATCAGCAATGGACTTTTTCTGAAGTCAATGAGTTAGCACTTGAATATGCAGGAAAGCTGGCTTCTTTTGGCATCAACACGGATTCCCGTGTCGCCATTCTTGCGAAATCCACGCCTGATTTTGTTTTTATTATGTATGGATGCCTGCATGCCGGCTGCGAAATGGTGATGCTGAATGAGCGTTTGGCTCCAGCAGAATTGGCTTACCAGATTGAAGATTCTGCGGCCGATTTTGTTTTAGTAGACGATGTGCTGCAGGAGAAAATCGAAGAGCATGTACCGGTTTTATTCAGCCAAATCAAAGCAGCTGCTCCGTCCGACTGGGTGCCGGCGAGCGAATGGAAAAAAGATCGGACGATTTCGATCATGTATACCTCAGGGACGACGGGACATCCAAAAGGTGTCCGGCAAACGGCCGAAAACCACTTTTCGAGCGCTGTTTCGTCGGCATTGAATATCGGGATTGCGCCGGAAGATGTCTGGCTTTGCTCTGTGCCGCTGTTTCACATTAGCGGATTTTCCATATTGATGCGTTCACTGATTTACGGCATGGGCGTACGCTTGTATGAAAAATTCGATGCAGAGCGGAGTGTTGAAGAAATTTGCAACGGAACGGTGACACATGTGTCAGTGGTCAGTGTCACCTTAGAGCGCATCCTCCGCACGATTGAAGAGCGGGGAGCTAAAGCTTCACCGAAATTTAAAGCCATCCTGGTAGGAGGAGGCCCAGTGCCGGTTGCATACATTCAACGTGCAGAGGAATTGCAGATTCCTGTCCTCCAGACATATGGAATGACGGAGACTTCTTCGCAAACGACGACGCTTCAGCCGGCTGATGCCGAGCGGAAAATCGGTTCATCCGGCAAACCGCTGTTTCTGTATCAAGTGAAAATAGAAGGGACTGAGAACGCTGGTGAAGCCGGCGAAATTCTCATCCACGGGCCGCAAGTGACGCCTGGATATATTGGCCGCTTTTCGGAGCGGGAAGTGCAAGCTGACGGATGGCTTCATACAGGCGATATCGGCTATTTGGACGAAGAAGGATTTTTGTTTGTCGTAGATCGGCGGTCAGATTTGATTGTTTCCGGAGGCGAAAATGTCTATCCTGCTGAAATCGAGAAAGTGCTGCTCGCCCATCCAGCTGTTCGGGAAGCAGGGGTATGCGGCGCACCGGATGAAAAATGGGGAGAAGTGCCGGTGGCTTTTGTCGTCTTGAACAAACCGGCAGAGGCTGAAGAGCTGCTCGCTTATTGCAAACAGCAAATCGCTTCCTATAAAACGCCAAAGCAATTGAAGTTCGTGGAATCGCTGCCGCGGAATGCTTCCAATAAACTATTGCGAAGAGAGCTGAAAGCATGGTTGTAACG
Organism: Planococcus ruber; assembly: GCF_022819085.1. Taxonomy (GTDB): domain Bacteria; phylum Bacillota; class Bacilli; order Bacillales_A; family Planococcaceae; genus Planococcus; species Planococcus ruber. The sequence goes on from NZ_JALHAG010000004.1 coordinate 8,572, forward strand.
ATTTCGGAAATCGATTTAATTTCGATTAAGCAGCCGTTGAAGCAGCCGTTTAAAACCTCTTTGCAGCGCGTAGAAGAGCGCGAAGTGATCCTGGTAAAAGTGCAGTCATCAGAAGGATTAGTGGGCTACGGGGAATGTGTAGCGTTCTCCACACCTTGGTATACAGAAGAAACGGTTGCGAGCTGCCGCTTTGTGATGGAAAATGTGCTGATTCCTTTATTGAAAGGCAAGGTGGTGGAGAGACCGGAAGAGATCCATCCTCTTTTTAGCCGGGTAAAAGGCAATCGAATGGCGAAAGCGGCGATTGAAATGGCTGTCTGGGACCTGTTTGCGAAGAAAAAAGAGCTGCCGCTTTGGCAAATGGTTGGCGGGACTCGCGAGGCAATTCCAGCAGGTGTTGTAGTCGCAGCAGATGAGACGGAAATTTCTGAGCAGGTAGAAGCGGTGATTGAAAAAGGGTACAGCCGCGTTAAGATAAAAATTACTCCCTCCACCAATATAGAATTGCTTACCGGCATCGTTTCCCGTTATCCCGATACGCTGTTCTTCGCTGATGCAAACGGTGCATTTGATGAGCAGAGTTTCGAGCAGCTTAAACAGTTTGACCAAATCGGATTGACTTTGATTGAACAGCCATTTGGGGAACAGGAGTGGCATTTGCATGCGAGAGCAAAAAGGGAAATGAAAACACCGATTTGTTTGGACGAGAGCATCACGTGTTTAGAAGACGTCGAGCGGATGATTGATGAGCAAGCAGGCGACATCATTGTTTTGAAAATGGCCCGGCTCGGCGGCTGGAGCGAAACGCTGCGGATCGTCGAATTGTGCCGGCAGCATTCCATTGGGATGTGGGTGGGCGGCATGATTGAGTTCGGTGTGTCAAAAGCCCATAATCTCGCTCTTGCAGCACTTCCCGGAATTTCTTTGCCTGGCGATTTTTCAGATTCGGATCATTTCTGGAGACAAGACATTATTGACTCTGGAATAAAAGTCCGGAATGGGAAAATTGCGTTGAGCGAGAAACCGGGCATCGGCTATGCGGTCCGTTATTAAACAAGCATGGATTCAACAGAATCCGTGCTTTTTTCATGCTTTTGGAACCATTTCAAGATTGAAGCGTATAAGGTAATAGAAGAAAACCGATAAAAGGAGGCGCCAGATGTTCTTAAAAAGAGTCACATTGCTCCATGAAAAAATTGAAAATCGGGTGGAGTATCCGTTTACCATTCCTTCGATCAGTGGACTTGAGCAATTGGAATTAACAAGCCCGGTCACTTTTTTTGTCGGGGAAAACGGATCCGGAAAATCCACGCTGCTTGAAGCCATTGCTGATAAATGCGACTTCAATACAGCTGGCGGGGGCCGCAATAATATATACGATGTCCATGCTTCCCAGTCGGTATTGGGCGATTATATCCGTTTGTCCTGGCTTCCGAAAATCGGGAACGGCTTTTTCATGCGAGCGGAATCGTTCTACCATTTCGCAACGCATATTGATGAAATGGCAAAAGAAGAAATGATTCCATACCGGGCATATGGAGGGAAATCCTTGCATGAGCAGTCCCATGGTGAATCGTTTTTGTCCCTATTCTTAAACCGCTTTAGCGGCGAAGCCATTTATTTACTGGATGAGCCGGAGGCGGCGCTTTCCCCTCAGCGGCAATTGATGTTTTTGCGGATTTTGCACGAATTGACGCAAGACGAAGAATGCCAATTTATTATTGCGACCCATTCTCCGATTTTGCTTGGATTCCCCGGAGCTCAAATTCTTAGCTTCGACCATGGAGAGATTCAAGAAATCCAATATGAAGAAACAGACCATTACCGCATCACGAAATCATTCTTGGACCATCGGGAACGATTTTTAACAGAAATTATGGCAGATGAAGAAGAATGACAGAAGTCCATTATGGAAAGCGAAAGGCGGCTCGGAAAAGGATGAAAAAATACATCATTTTTATTGTAAGCTTTACGGTACTGTTTACGGCTGCTCAAATCGGTTCAGGTTGGCTGCTTACCGGGCTTTATACACCGGACCTCTCCAATGCGAATCTTACAAGGGATGGAGGCGCAGTTTTTAGCCTTCCACCGATTGTTTCATTCGCTGCCCTCTTATTGATCGCGACATTGGCATTCGGCATTTCACAAAAATCAATAAAAACATAAAAAAAGGCGGACTCCATACGGAATCCGTCTCTTTTATTGCAAAGCTGTTTTCAACGTTTCAAGATTTTTTTCCATCAAACTGAAATAGGTTTCTTCGTTGTCGATGTTTTCTTGGGTGAGAACGCCAAGATTGTTCATTTCAAGCGCTTCTGCACCGACTTCTTTCTGAATCACTTCCGTAAGATTCGATGATACATTCTGTTCGAAAATGATGTGTTTGATGTTTTTCTCTTTTGCTAAATCAACAATTTCTGTCAGTTCTTTCTGCGATGGTTCATCTTGGCTGTTTAGACCGGCGATTGCGACTTGCTCCAATCCATATGGCTCAGCCATATAGCCGAATGCCGCATGGGAAACGAAGAAGGTTTTCTTGTCCACTTCTTCGGCCATTTTCGCAAAGGAGCGGTCTAATTCTTCCAGCTCAATTTTCAGATCGGCGTAATTGCTTTCGTAGATTTCCGAGTTTTCCGGATCTGCCTCCGCCAAGGAATCTTTGATCGATTCCGCTAATTTCTGGCTAAGCACAGGAGAAATCCAGACATGGGGATCCGTTGAACCATGGTCGTGGCCATCATGCGAGTCCTCTGCATGGGCATCATCGCCGTGATGATCTTCTTCGTGGCTGGTCGCCGCAACCAATTCTTCATCCGTGATGGCATCAGCGGTTGCGACAAACTCGACTTTCTCATTTTTCAGCGTTTTTTGGGCGCTGTCGATAAATCCTTCCAGGCCAAGGCCAACGTAAAACAGCAAATCCGCTTCAGCAAGCGCGATCATGTCTTGCTGGGTCGGTTCAAAGCTATGTTCATTGGATCCTGCGGGATAAATGGATTCAACGGCAACGGCATCGCCGCCAATCCGTTCCGTAAAGTAAGTAAGCGGATAGACGGTCGTATAGACATGGAGCTTCGAATCGTCTTCCGGTTCAGGTAGTGAGCCGGAAGATGCGTCTCCACAAGCGGCCAATAATAAAACCAGGATAAACAAGGGAATAAGTTTCTTCATGAGTTTCCTCCAAAATGTAACGGTTACGTTTTATTTACTTAGAGAATATTACACGATGCGTTTTCAAAACACAAGAAAAACCACCAAAATTATTTTTTTGGTGGCCATTCTTCCGGAACAAAATCGATTCCGCCTTTATTGAAAGGGTGGCAGCTCAGGATGCGGCGTATGGCTAAATAGCCGCCCTTGAACGCACCGTGCTTTTCCACAGCTTCGATTCCATAATGCGAGCAGGTCGGATAGAACCGGCAGCTCGGCGGTGACAGCGGCGAGATGAACCGCTGATAAAAGCGGAAAATCTTAATTAAGGCAGTTTTCATAGTCGCTCATCTTCTTTCAAGAGAAAGTTTCCTTATGTTTATTGTAGGCAGATTGGAGGTATAAATAAAGTATAAGAGCTTATCAAATACAAATGGAGAGTGATTTTAATGTCAGCAGAATTAAACCACGAATTAAACGTGCAAGTCGCAACATGGTCAGTAGCCTATACGAAATTACATAATTTCCATTGGTACGTAAAAGGGCCGTCATTCTTTACGCTTCACGTGAAATTTGAAGAATTATATAATGAAGCGACGCTTCATATGGATGAAATTGCAGAACGCTTGCTTGCGCTTGGCGGCAAACCGGTGGCGACAATGAGAGAGCAGCTCGAGCTTTCAGTCGTTGAGGAAGCGACAAGCAAAGAAACGGCAGAAGAAATGGTCGATATCATTGTCAGCGATTATGATAAAATCATGAAATCATTGAAAAAAGGCATGGAGCTTGCAGCAGCGGACGGGGACGACATGACAGAAGATATGTTGAACGCGATCCACCAGAACTTAGAGAAGCATTCTTGGATGCTTTCTGCATTCTTAGGCGAAAAGAAGTAAAATAGAAGGACTCGGGCGTACACTTTAACGAGTGTACGCTTTTTTGATGGCAAAGAGGTGAAATGATGAAATATACCGATTTAAACGGACTGCCCTGTGAACTTTCTTTTATTCCCGGAAGTTTTGAAATTCCAAGCAAGCATGTGCTGGTGATTGCTAAGCACGAGGGAAAATGGCTAATGACCGACCATCCACAGCGTGGAATCGAATTTCCGGGCGGTAAAGTGGAAGCGGGCGAAAGTTTAGAGGTTGCCGCCGCCAGGGAAGTATATGAAGAAACAGGAGGCGTAGTGGAAAAGCTGGAATGGTTTGCCGCATACGCCGTTTATGGCGGGCCAGCTTTCTGCAAAACGGTTTTTGCTGCCGAAGTGGAGCGAATCGATTCGGTAAAAATGCTGGAGACAAGAGGCGCCGTATTGAAAGAGACATTAGAGGACACAGGAAATTTCAGTTTCCTTATGAAAGATCCTGGAATGCTGAAAATTATGGAGAAGGTGAAAGCGCTTGGAAAATGGGAAGATTGAATCGGCGAAACGTTATCCTTCGCCTAATCCGCAAGTCAAGTTGACGGAAATCGTTTATTGGTCGGAAGGCCTTAAAGTGAAAGGGCTGCTCGCTGAACCGGTGAATAGGGAAAGCACGAGCGGCATCCTGTATTTAAGGGGGGGCATCCAATCGATCGGCATGGTGCGCCCGGCCCGTATTGCGCAATTTGCGTCATACGGATTTACCGTGTTTGCGCCTTATTACCGGGGGAACCGCGGCGGGGAAGGGCGCGACGAATTCGCAGGAGCTGACCGCTGGGATGCGGTCCATGCCGTGGAGGTGCTCAAGCAGAAATGTCCAGGGCCGGTCCATCTATTGGCATTTTCACGCGGCGGCATCATGGCTCTTTGGACAGCTGTCTTGCGGGATGATATTGCTTCTGTGGTGACTTGGGCAGGCGTGACGGATACCGTGCTCACGTATAAAGAGCGCCCGGATATGCGCCGCATGATGAAACGCTTGTACGGCGGTACCCCAAACACAGCCTTGACTGCGTTTGAAGAACGGAATCCACTGCTTCGGATTGAAGAAGCACATATGCCATTTTTGATTATCCATGGCTTGCAAGATGAAAATGTTTTCCCTGCGCAGGCCTATTTATTGGAAGAAGCGTTGAAGATGAATAATCAAACGCATGAAACGTGGTATTTCCCGGAATACACGCATTTCTTCCCGCCGGCCGCCAACCGGAAAGTGGCAAAAGCATTGACTATATGGATGAAAGAACAGGAAAAAAATTGACCGATTGGAACCAGAAAATAAAAAAGATAGAAACTAAAATAAGTTTCATTCAGGAATCCGATATTCCACAAAACAGCTGCGCTTTCCAGCGGGCTCACGCCCAATCCTCCTCGTTCGCTGCGCTCCCTGCGGTGTATCGGTCGACTCGCTAAGCCGCAGGAGTCTCCGCTGTTTTGTTCCATATCTCTAGAAAGTTCTCTAGCACCGGCGTGGCTTAGGACTGGGCGAAGCAATAAGACGAGTGGTCTTCTCGGCTTATTGTGGGAGCCTTGTCCATGGCGCCGAAGTGCGGTTTATAGAAGCAGATACTCCAATTCAACCAGTTTCACGAGAACCTGAAAAGAAGCTCTCCATATTAACTGGAGAGCTTCTTTCCGTTTTTAGCTTATGACAGTGGAGCCGGTCCGCCAAGTTGGCTGATCGCTGGATCAACTGTGCCGAACTTTTTGAAGTTGTCTTGGAACTTAGATGAAAGTTCTTTTGCTTTTTGATCGTATGCTTCTTTGTCTGCCCATGCATGGCGCGGATTTAACACTTCAGTCGGAACTCCTGGAATTTCTTTTGGAATTTCCAAGCCGAAGATCGCTTCTTTTTCGGTTTCAATGTTGTGCAATTCGCCTTTCATGGCTGCACGCACCATCGTCCGTGTGTAAGAAAGCTTCATGCGGTTTCCGACGCCGTATTCGCCGCCAGTCCAGCCTGTATTCACTAGGAAAACATCGACATTGTGCTCGTCGATTTTCTCACCAAGCATTTCAGCATACACCGTTGCGTGAAGCGGGAGGAATGGTGAACCGAAGCAAGTTGAGAATGTTGCTTCAGGTGCCGTGATTCCGCGTTCTGTACCGGCAAGCTTTGATGTATAGCCGCTTAGGAAATGGTACATCGCCTGTTCTTTTGATAGTTTGCTGATCGGAGGCAATACGCCGAATGCATCCGCCGTCAAGAACACGATCGTTTTAGGGTGTCCGCCTACAGACGGGTCTACAATATTATCGATTGCTTGAATCGGATAAGCTGCTCGTGTATTCTCAGTTAGGGAACCATTGTCATAATCAGGGATGCGCGTTTCCGGATCTACAACAACATTTTCAAGAACCGATCCGAAACGAATCGCGTCATAAATCTGCGGTTCGTTTTCACGCGATAAATTGATGGTCTTCGCATAGCAGCCGCCTTCGATATTGAAAACGCCGTTATCCGACCAGCCGTGCTCGTCGTCGCCGATCAATTTGCGGTCGCCGTCTGCTGACAAGGTCGTTTTCCCTGTACCGGACAATCCGAAGAACAACGTAACATCCCCATCTTTGCCGACGTTCGCTGAACAGTGCATCGGAAGAATCCCTTTTTCCGGCAAGATGTGATTCATAATCGAGAAGATGGATTTTTTCATTTCGCCTGCGTATTCTGTTCCGCCGATCAAAATGATTTTCTTTTCCATCGAAACGATGATGAACGTTTCAGAATCTGTTCCATCAACCGCAGGATCCGCATGGAATGTCGGTGCATAGACAACCGTGAATTCCGCTTCGTGCGCAGCCAGCTCTTCTTTTGTCGGGCGAATGAATAGTTGATGCGCAAACAGATTGTGCCACGCGTATTCATTGATGGTTTGGATCGCCAAGCGTGATTCGTGGTCTGCGCCGGCGAAGCCTTTAAATACATATAACGCATCTTTTTGCTTCAAATGGTCGATGACTTTCGCATACAAATTCTCGAAAATCTCAGAAGAAATCGGGCGATTGACATTGCCCCAATCTATTTTGTCTCTCGAAATCGCTTCATCAACGATGTATTTATCTTTTGGCGAGCGGCCTGTATATTTGCCGGTTTCAGCTGCTACAGCGCCTTCTCGAGTCAATACCGCTTCCCCACGGGATGTTGCAGCTTCCACTAATTGTGGAACTGATAATTGGACGTGCACGTTTTGGCCATTTAAAAGATCCTTTAGGTTGTTTTTAATATTCACTGGATTCATTTATATGTACCTTCCTTTTCGGTTATTCCCATTGCGAATGGGGAGGATGTATATTCGAAGATTAGTATAACACATTGTATTAAATAGTCTATACTAATAACGGATGGAATCGAAAAAAACGAAAATAATGTGCTTTTTGAAGGCCAATAAACCCATAATATCTTTTATTCAAACAGATGGTCATTAAAACGTTGACATCGCTTTGCACATTCCGTATGATGAAAAATTGAACGGATACTCTTATTCCGAGCTGGTGGAGGGGTCAGGCCCAATGAAACCCGGCAACCTGCTGCGATTTGCAGCGATGGTGCCAAACCTGTAGCAAGGCTTTTAGGCCTTGGATGATAAGAGTGAAAGGTGCTGCTGATGATTTCTCCTTTCCTCATGCAAATGATGGAAGGGATTTTTTTATGAAATTTTGCCCTTAATCCTCGTGTGCAAGAGCCACAACGGCTTAAAGTTCAATCCCTTTTGGGAACGGACTTGACATGGGAAACGAGTACCGTATCAATTTCGAGAGCAATCTCGCAGGATCTAAGGAGGAACACATTTTGACAAACCGTCGATTATTCACGTCAGAATCAGTAACAGAAGGGCATCCGGATAAAATTTGCGATCAGATTTCAGACGCCATTTTGGATGCCATTTTAACAGAAGACCCAAATGCACGCGTTGCATGCGAAACAACCGTAACGACTGGACTCGTTTTAGTCGCAGGAGAAATCACGACTTCTACGTATGTTGATATTCCGAAAGTCGTTCGTGAAACCGTTCGCGAAATTGGCTATACCCGTGCAAAATACGGATTCGATTCTGAAACAAGTGCCGTTTTGACAGCGATTGACGAACAATCACCGGACATTGCTGCCGGAGTCAATGTAGCGCTTGAATCGCGTGAAGGCCAAATGACAGATAAAGAAATGGACGATATCGGAGCAGGGGACCAAGGCTTGATGTTCGGCTATGCAACAAACGAAACCGAAGAATTCATGCCGCTTCCGATTGCTTTGGCGCATAAATTGGCGCGCCGCCTTGCAGAAGTGCGGAAAGAAGAAATTCTTCCTTACTTGCGCCCGGATGGGAAAACGCAAGTAACGATCGAATACGATGAAAACAATAAACCATTGCGTGTAGATACGATTGTCATTTCGACGCAGCATCACCCAGAAGTGACGCTTGAGCAAATCCAGCGCAATCTTAAAGAATATGTCATCAACGAAGTGGTTCCTGCACACTTGATCGATGAAGAAACAAAATACTTCATTAACCCGACTGGCCGTTTTGTTATCGGCGGACCACAAGGAGATGCCGGCCTTACAGGACGCAAAATCATCGTAGACACTTACGGTGGCTATGCACGCCACGGCGGCGGAGCTTTCTCTGGGAAAGACGCAACGAAAGTGGACCGTTCGGCAGCTTATGCCGCTCGCTATGTAGCGAAAAACATTGTCGCAGCCGGCCTTGCTGAACGCTGTGAAGTGCAGCTTGCTTACGCAATCGGCGTCGCACATCCCGTATCAATTGCCGTTGATACATTTGGAACAGGCACAGTAGAAGAAAACAAATTGATTGAGCTTGTGCGCGGAAACTTTGATCTTCGCCCAGCAGGCATCATCAAAATGTTGGATCTTCGCCGTCCAATCTACAAACAAACGGCAGCTTATGGCCACTTCGGCCGCACGGATATCGACCTTCCGTGGGAGCGCACGGACAAAGCAGCTGCTTTGAAAGAGCAATCCGCCCAATAATAAAGAGAAAAGACGGCTGAGCAAATTTTGCTCAGCCGTCTTTTTTTATTGGAGCGATTTATAGTAAGCGCCTTTTTCAGCGTATTCGCGGACGATGCGCTGCATGTCTTCGATGTCTTCTTCGCGCAGCTCGCGCACCACTTTTGCCGGCCGCCCAAATGCCAGCATGCCAGGAGGGATGACTTTGCCTTGCGGAACGAGGCTGCCCGCGCCGATAAATGCACCTTCTCCAACTTCTGCTCCGTCTAGGATGATGGAACCCATTCCGATTAGTGCCCCTTTGCGGATTTTGCAGCTATGCAAAGTCACTTGATGGCCGATGGTCACTTCGTCTTCCAAAATCAGCGGGTTCCCCGGGCTTTGGTGAAGCATGCACAGGTCCTGGATATTGGTTTTCTTGCCAATGACCGTAGGGGCGACATCGCCGCGGATGACGGTATTGAACCAAACCGATGAATCTTCACCGATTACAACATCGCCTGTAATCGTTGTATGGTCAGCGATAAAAGCCGAAGGATGAATAGATGGATGCTTGTCTTTGAATGGGTAAATCATGGAAAACCTCCAGTAAAAAAGATAAGATAATATTAATCCTATCAAAATAAGCGCAAAGGTCAAATGGGCGTTGCAGGCTGCGCTAAGGAAAGGGGGGCAATACATGTGGAAATGGGAATCGATCGGACCGGCGAAAGCGGTAGTGGTCCTTGTACACAGTGCATATGAACATCATCTGCGCTATGCCTGGCAAATCGATCAATGGCGCGGCGAGAACTTCCACGTCATCATGGGCGATTTGCCCGGGCATGGCGAAAATGCTGGAAATGAGAGCGCTCACCGGGAATCGTTTGACGAATATGAGAAATCCATCAAAACAGCTGTGAAAGTCGCGATGGAAAATGAATTGCCGGTATTTATCGTGGCCCATGGGTTAGGTGCGACTCTCGCGATGGGTGTGCTTTCCAAAAATAGAATAAACATCGCCGGCGCTATTTTCACATCGCCTTGGCTGCAATTGATCAAGACCCCTTCTAAATTCTCGAATGCCTTGACCGGCTTCCATAAAGTAACATCCCGAGTAAAGATCAATCACCATATTTCCATTGAAGAATTGACCAAGAACCAGGAAGTGATTGAGCAGGAAAAAGAGGATCCTTTCTACAGGACTGAGATTTCAGTTGGCTGGTATCATGAACTTCAATCGTATTTAAAGCAGCTGGCCCAAAGCAAAGGGGCATTTCCGGATATTCCGGTGTTCATCCATACAGGAGAACGGGACAACATCACCGATAAAGAAATGGCGAAGCGTTGGCTCAAACAGCAGAACCTGAAGGAATTCAGCTATAAAGAATGGACAAACGGCTACCATGATTTATTCCAGGAGCCTGAACGCGAAGACATTTTCATTTCTTCGCATTTATTCATCAAAAATGTTTTGCGTTCGTTAGGATACGTGGTGCAATAAGTTTTGTGAGAGAAGGGATGACATGGCTTTAGCCTTTAGTATATTAGATCAATCGCCGATTTCAGAGGGCCGTACACCCCAGGAAGCGCTGAAAGAAACAGCGAAGCTCGCAAAAATGGCAGAGAAATGGGGCTATACGAGATTTTGGGTTTCCGAACACCATGATGCTATGACGCTCGCAGGTTCTTCACCGGAAATATTGATATCCCATTTGGGGGCAATGACAAATACAATTCGGCTTGGCTCAGGAGGGGTCATGCTGCCGCATTACTCTTCTTTTAAAGTGGCTGAGAACTTTAAGCTCCTTGAAACTTTATATCCGGGACGGATTGACGTCGGTGTTGGGCGGGCGCCGGGCGGAATGCCGCGGGCGAGCTACGCGCTGAATGAAGGCCGGAAACGGGATGTAGACCGTTTTCCCACTCAAATAGATGAACTGCGCATGTATTTGGAAGACCGGATTCCGGAAGACCATCCCTACTACGGCATGAAAGCAACGCCGGTGACAAAGTCAGCGCCGCCTGTGTGGGTGCTTGGCTCTAGCCAAAGTTCTGCGCAACTCGCTGCTGAAAAAGGCTTATCTTATATGTTCGCCCAATTCATCAACGGAGAAGGCGGCCAAAGTTTTGCCAAAACCTACCGCGAACGTTTCGAGTCAAAGGATGGATCAAAGCCATATCAAGGTGTGGCAATTTTCGTTGTGTGCCAAGAAACGGAAGAGAAAGCGGAGTGGGTGGCATCTTCCATGGATTTGTCTTTAGCTATGGGGGCACAGGGAATGCCGTCAAACGGTACGCCGCCACCAGAGCGCGCATTCAATTATCCTTATTCGAAATTCGAACGCCTGCTGGTGGAAGAAAACCGCCGACGGATGATTGTCGGGACGCCGGAAAAGGTGGCCGATGCTTTGGAGGCGTTGGCAGAAGGCTATGGTGCAGAAGAATTGATGCTCGTGACCATTGCGTATGATTTCGCGGATAAATTAACTTCTTACCGATTAGTGGCAGAAGAAATGCAGAAACGGCAAAGCAAATAAAGCAATTAAACGATTTGCTTTTGAAAAAATCGAATCGCTTCTTAAGACGAATAAACGTCCGTAAAATGTTTTCAACATTTGCGGATGTTTTTTTATTGCCCTAGAAAATAAAAAAAGGCTTGCAATTAGGAAGCAAAAAATATAATCTTTAAAACGTAATGATTACAATTTGTAAAAAATGTTTAAAAGGAGCGAATCAGAATTTTTTATTGAGCTGAGGGTTTTGATGTATAAGAATGGGAAAAATTTTTAAAGTTTCACAAAACGTAATGATTACGAATAAAAAAGAAAGGCAATTGGGTTTTGAAAGACTGTACATAAAGATAAGACATTTAATTTCAGGAGGAATAGAAAATGAAGAAAACAATAAAAGGATTCGGGTTATTGCTATTAGTTTTAGTATTAGCCGCATGCCAGTCAACTGACGAAACAAACACGGGCAGCGCCACTGAGCAGCGGGCTCATTCAGAAAGCGAAAAATCGGATCAGGAAGTGCCTAAAGGCGTATTGATTGAAGGGCTGGCAGCACATTATCATACAGGAGATAAAATCGAGCTGACAGCATTCTTAAAAGAAGAAGCTGAAGGCGGCCATTGGCTCTGGTACAGCAGGGCTAGCAGCTCCGATGAATGGGAAATGATTTCTGGACAGGAATCAGCCGGTTTTACCGGAAAAGCAACGAGTGAAGTAGCAGAAATCAAAGCGGTCTTCTACGGTGAGGGAAAAGGTTCAGAAGTCCAGTCGGCACCTGCCGAAATTGTGATTGATGACCATCATGTCCATGATGAAGCCACGACTCAAATCTATGACGGTTATTTTGAAGACGAACAAGTAGCGGACCGGGGATTATCGGATTGGGAAGGGGATTGGCAATCTGTTTACCCTTATCTCGTTTCAGGGGATTTAGATGAAGTTTTTGCACACAAAGCTGAAACTGGTGATATGACAGCGGAAGAATACAAACAATACTACACAACCGGCTACAAAACGAATATCGATCGGGTGTTAATCAAAGACGAGAGTGTGACATTTTTTGATGGGAAAGAGGAATATTCAGGAGAGTATGCCTCAGACGGCTATGAAATTCTTACGTATGAAAAAGGAAATCGCGGGGTCCGTTTTATTTTCAAAAAGACGGCAGGCTCCGAACAAGCACCTGCCTTTATCCAGTTTAGCGACCACCATATCTATCCGGTCAAATCTTCCCATTTCCATTTGTATTGGGGAGAGGACCGGAAAGAATTGCTGGAAGAAGTTACGCACTGGCCAACTTATTATCCTTCAAATTTAGATGCAGAAGGGCTAGTCCGTGATATGTTGGCGCATTAGAGGAGTAAAAGAAAAGCACCCGGAGAATATTCACCGGGTGCTTTCTTCATTGTGCGGAACTGATAATTGCTTAAGCTTCTTGCAACCTCTTGCTTCTTTCGCAAACAAGAATCTCTCGAAGAAACAGGCCTTTTTTCACCAAGCAGCGGTCGGTGATCGAAAACCCGGCTTCATCGATCATGTAGTCGATCGGATCAATCGTCACCACAAGCAATTTTTCGGTGACCGGCAGCGCGTCTTTCAGAATTTCTTGTTGCTCAGACTTTGTAGCATTCGTGTAGAGGTTATAGGGCATGTCGATGATGGCGACATCGTATTGCTGTTTGATGTCGGCAATGGCGCCTAAATCGACAGCACCCGTTAAACCGAAATGTTCAATATTCTCGCGCGAACCTTCGACGACAAGGGGATTGATGTCGCGCCCGACAATATCGATCCCCATTGACAGTGCTTCGACGAGTACGGTGCCAATGCCGCAGCAAGGATCGATCGCTTTCACTCCAGCTGGATCCGGTACGGCAATATTGGCAAGCGCCCGCGCCACTTTTGTACTGAGAGCTGTCGAGTATTCGCGCGGTTTTTGCTGATGCTTGAACCAGACAGCTTCAGTTTGCAGGTAGTGGCCGAAATACCAACGGCCGCCGAACAGGATCAACCCGAAAACGACGTCCGGCTGATGGACATCTGCTTTTCCTTTGATGACAAAGCCTACCTGCCGTTCGATGCCGCGTTTTTCTGTGTAGTCGACTTGATCAGCAGGGGCCAAGCCGTTCAATTTCGGAAAAATGATTTTAAACGTGGCACTCCCCATGTTTATATTAGCCGCCTGATAGACGATATCAGCAAGTGCAGGCGCTTCAAACAGCAATTCAATCCGCTCCTTGATGAAGGGGCTTCTGCTGGGCTCGATTTTCCGGTTGCTTTTTAAGACTTTTTCCTCCGTATCTTCTCCGAAGAAAGATCGCATCTCCAGTAGGCATAAGTCTTTTTCGTCTTGATGATAGGCATATGTATAAATAAATTCACCTGTGGTGGTTAAGTTTTTCAATCCATCCCGTCCTTCATTCTGGTTATTAGGGTCTTATCAAACAGTATACCAATATCTGCTCAGCGATGAGCTGCCGTTTCCGTTTAATGAGTGACGGCGGATGAAGTATTCAGTTAAACTAGTACGGAATGAGAGATAGCGGAGGGATAAGCATGACTGAATTACAACGCATTGCGAAGCAAGAAGCTCTTGAAATGCCGGCATTTAAAAGTCACGAGGCGGCATTTCATTATTTTGAAGAAAAGTATGGCGAAAAAATCGTATTTGAAGAATCGGCAGATGGAGGCAAACAAACCTGTTATTTCTACCGATTGATTATTGATGAAGCCGCCTACATTGAAGGGGTAACGGAAATGAATTCCACAGGGAATATTCCCTTCGATTTTTTGAAGAGCTACCAGCCCATTCGCATCTGGGAAGATGGCCGCGTCGAAGTAGATGTTCAATGAATGAAGAGAAAGAAAAGAGGCGATGCCATTTGAGCATTGCCTCTTTTTCCTATTTCTTCTCGATTGCCACCAAAAATGGCGGGGAGTGGCGCTGGTTAATAAAGCCGTACTGCAAAACGTCGAAAGAAGTCTGCGGCAATTGGACAACATAATCCATAACCGCATCCCGTTCTTCGCTGCCGCCCTCATGCCCCGAATAAATGACAATCAGCGCAACGCCTTTTGGTTTCAATAAGCCTAGACATTGGCTGATAGCCGCCAATGTTGACTGGGATTTTGTAATGATGCTGTGGTCGCCTTTTGGCAAATAGCCGAGATTAAATACGGCCGCGGCAACGGGATCTTTTACGTAGGTTGAAATCTTCGCATGGCTGTCATGGATCAATTCGACCTGGGAAAATCCCGCTGTGCGTTCTCTCGTGTTTTGGATCGCTTCTTCCTGAATATCAAATGAGAAGACTTTGCCCGCATCACCGACGAGCCCGGCCAAAAAATGTGTATCGTGGCCATTTCCAGCAGTCGCGTCAATGGCGTGGTCGCCGGCTTCAACCGCTTGTTCCAGTAAGAATTTTGTATAAGGCAATACTCGCTGCAAGGTCATGCATTGACACGCTCCCGGTAATTTTTTCCTTGCCAAGAATTTCTGGCTTCAAGTTCCGCATCAATGCCGTTTAGAACGTCCCATTTATTGGCGCTCCACATCGGTCCGATCATCAAATCGATGGGGCCGTCTCCAGTGATCCGGTGGATGACCATTTCAGGCGGCAGCACTTCGAGCTGATCTGCGACCAAATGGATGTAGTCCTGCTTTTCCAGAAATTCAACCATTCCTTTTTCATATTGCTTCACCATCGGCGTTCCTTTCAATAGATGAAGCAGATGGATTTTGATGCCCTGGACGTCTAGCTTTGCCACTTCGCGGGCGGTTTCCATCATCATCTCCCGGTCTTCCAAGGGCAAGCCGTTGATGATATGGGTGCAGACGCGGATGCCGCGGTTCCGAAGTTTTGTGACGCCTTCCACATACGAAGGGAAATCATGCGCCCGGTTCACAAGAAGCGCGGTGCGTTCATGGACCGTCTGCAAGCCGAGCTCCACCCAAAGATAGGTGCGTTCGTTTAATTCCGCGAGATAGTCAACGACATCATCCGGCAGGCAGTCCGGGCGTGTTGCGATGCTCAATCCGATGACGTTTTCCTGTTCCAGCGCCGCTTCAAACTTTTCTTTGATCACCGAAAGCGGGGCATGTGTATTCGTATAAGCTTGGAAATACGCCATATATTTTCCGTCTTTCCATTTCCGGTGCATTTTTTCTTTTATTTTTTCGAATTGGACGGGGATGGAATCGACCCGGTCTCCAGCGAAATCACCCGATCCTGCAACGCTGCAGAATGTGCAGCCGCCGTGCGCGACTGTGCCATCGCGATTGGGGCAATCAAAGCCGGCATCGAGTGCAATCTTCATCACTTTAAATCCAAAATGGTCGCGCAAATGGCGATTCCATGTGTAATAGCGTTTGCCGTCAGAAGAAAAAGGTAAGCTCATTTCCATCGTTAACAACTCCTCTTTCCACTATTGTAGCACGGGCTAAAAAAGCGCTTCAACGGCAGAAAAATCTGTCTTTGAGGGTATCGGTTAATTTCTCTTGTAGAGACGGTCCAAAAGGAATACAATGACTCTTGGAATTTAGTTCGAAGGGAAGAATTGACATGCCGAAACGCGTATGGCTATTAATCATTGGAATGCTCGTCAACGTCACAGGGAATTCATTTTTATGGCCATTGACTACTATATATATGCACGATCATTTAGGGAAATCGTTGTCGCTTGCCGGGCTCGTTTTAATGGGCAACGCCGGGGCAGCTGTTATCGGGAATTTGCTTGGCGGGGCGCTGTTTGATAAATTCGGCGGCTACAAATCGATTATGAGCGGGATTATCATCACCATTCTTGCATTGTCGGGTTTGACGCTTTGGCATGAATTTTTGCCGTTTGTCGTTTTTTATACCATCATTGGCTTTAGCGGGGGAATCGTTTTCCCGAGCATGTACGCGATGGTTGGGACAGTCTGGCCGGAAGGCGGCCGCAAAGCGTTTAATGCCATTTACTTGGCTCAGAATGTCGGGGTAGCGATTGGGCCTGCGATGGCGGGAATTTTAGCTGCCTATAGCTTCGACTATATATTCGGAGCGAACTTAGCGATGTATATCCTATTCTTTTTCATCGCTTTATTCGGCTTCAAATCGATGTCAATTTCTCCGCTGTCCCATACTTCTGTGATCAATGAAGGAAAAAAAATACGGAAACGGGCGCCTTTCAATGCGTTGATGATTGTTTCTGCCGGATATTTTCTTTGCTGGGTCGGATATGTGCAGTGGCAGTCAACGATTTCTGCTTATACACAGGAAATCGGGATCACATTGACGCAGTATAGTTTCTTATGGACGTTGAATGGGTTCCTGATTGTCGCAGGGCAGCCGTTTATCCGTCCGATCATGAAACGCATTGAAGACAATATCAAGCAGCAATTGATTATCGGAATCTTGATCATGATGGTTTCTTATGTCGTCGTTGCATTTGCGCAAGATTTCTCGATGTTCATTGTGGCAATGGCCATTTTGACCGTCGGGGAAATGTTCGTGTGGCCTGCTGTGCCGGCACTTGCGAATCAGCTTGCTCCGAAAGGCCGTGAAGGATTTTATCAAGGGATCGTCAACAGCGTCGCAACCGGTGGGCGCATGGTCGGGCCGCTGCTCGGCGGTGTCATGGTCGACGTCTACGGGATGCCGGCATTATTTGTGCTCGTGACGGTATTGGTGGCAATCGCCATTGTCACTTCCTTGCTATATGACCGTCCGTTGAAAAAAGAACTGGCAGAGCAGCTTCAAGAAAAGTATAGTTGAGGAAATGGAGAAGAAGGCCGGAAACGGGCCTTCTTTTTTATTTGTAAAAATTGCAGCAGAGGTTATTCCTTTTGGTTTTGGGTCCCTGTATTGCCTTTTGGCTGAGACTTTGTTTAAATTGAAAGTGAAAGCGTTTTTTATTTACATAATTCTGTCAATGGAAAGAACGGGGGATGGCTGAAATGAAACCGATTTATGGATCCGCACGCGAAGCGGTGGAACAGATTCAAGACGGCGCAACAATTATGGTTGGCGGGTTTGGGCTCGTAGGGATTCCGGAACAGCTGATTTTGGCGTTGGTCGACAAAGGGGTAACGGACTTGACCGTCATTTCGAATAACTGCGGAGTCGATGAGTGGGGGCTTGGGTTGTTATTAAAAAATAAACAAATTAAGAAAATGATCGGCTCTTATGTAGGAGAAAATAAAGAATTTGAACGCCAAGTGCTGTCCGGTGAAATTGAAGTGGAATTGACGCCGCAAGGTACATTAGCTGAAAAGATGCGCGCAGGCGGAGCAGGGATTCCGGCGTTTTTCACACCGGCTGGCGTCGGTACGACGGTCGCTGAAGGAAAAGAAATCCGTGAATTCGACGGCAAGGAATATGTACTGGAGCATGCGCTCCGTGCCGATTTCGCATTAGTGCGTGCGCATAAAGCGGATAAGATGGGGAATCTTGTCTACAACAAAACGGCGCAGAATTTCAACCCGCTGGCAGCAGCCGCTGGAAAAATCACGATTGCGGAAGTCGAAGAAATCGTCGAAACCGGCGACATCGACCCGAACCACGTGCAAACACCGAGCATTTATGTGCAAGGTTTATTGCAGGCGAAACAGGAAAAACGCATTGAACGGCTAACGACCCGTTCGGTCTAAGAAAGGATGTGTGCAGCGATGGATAAAAACCAAGTAAGAGAAAGAATTGCGAGACGTGCAGAAAAAGAGATCAAGGACGGGGACTACGTAAACTTAGGGATCGGCATGCCGACATTGGTGGCGAATTTCATCTCCGACAATAAAAGCGTCGTGCTCCAGTCGGAAAATGGATTGCTCGGCATCGGGCCTTATCCGACAGAAGAGGAAGTGGATCCTGATTTGATCAATGCCGGAAAAGAAACCGTGACAACGATCAAAGGCTCCTCTTTTTTCACTAGTGCTGAATCGTTTGCCATGATCCGCGGCGGCCATATTGACGTAGCGATCTTAGGCGGAATGGAAGTTGCTGAAAATGGGGACTTGGCCAACTGGATGATCCCCGGGAAAATGATCAAAGGCATGGGCGGCGCGATGGACTTGGTTCACGGCGCCAAAAAAGTCATCGTCATCATGGACCATGTGTCGAAAGACGGCTCCCCGAAAATCAAAAAACAGTGCGATTTGCCGCTGACAGGCAAAGGCGTGGTCAACAAAATCATCACGGATCGTGCCGTCATCGAAGTGACGCCGGACGGTTTGGTGCTGACGGAAGTGTTTGAAGGCTTCAGCGTCCAGGATATCATTGATTCGACGGATGCTCCGCTGAATGCCGAGAACGTGAAAGTGTCCTGAGCTATTGCCAAAAAACGGCGGTTCCGCTAAAATAAAGGGTAATAACCTATGACAGTGAAGAGGATCAGTAAATTGTTTTCATTCTGTAGAGAGCCGGCGGGTGGTGCAAGCCGGTGTCTGGAGCAATTGAACTCGCCTTGGAGTCCGTGTATGTGAAACCAAGTAAGATACACCGTTTTCCGCGTTAAGGAATCAAGTTGAGCGAGCAATCGCTAATTTGGGTGGTACCGCGGGAGACTCCCGTCCCTTATGAAGATGAGGGGCGGGAGTTTTTATTTTGAGGAGGAATTTGAGATGACATTCAAGCACAAGACAGTCGAGAAGAAATGGCAGAAGTTCTGGGAACAGAACAAAACGTTCAAAATGGAAACCGATTTTGATAAACCGAAATTCTACGCATTGGACATGTTCCCGTATCCATCTGGAGCTGGACTCCATGTGGGCCATCCGGAAGGCTACACGGCAACGGATATTTTGAGCCGCGTGAAACGCATGCAGGGCTATAACGTCCTTCATCCGATGGGCTGGGATGCATTCGGCCTTCCGGCAGAACAATACGCACTCGACACAGGGAACGATCCGGCGGAATTTACGGCGAAGAATATTGAAACGTTCAAACGCCAAATCCAGGAACTTGGATTTTCGTATGACTGGGACCGCGAAGTCAACACGACCGATCCGTCTTACTATAAATGGACACAATGGATTTTTATCCAGCTTTACAATAAAGGCTTGGCGTATGTAGATGAAGTGGCCGTGAACTGGTGTCCGGCGCTTGGCACGGTTCTGGCCAACGAAGAAGTGGTCGACGGCGTTTCTGAACGCGGAGGGCATCCGGTTGAACGCCGCCCAATGCGCCAATGGGTGCTGCGCATTACGGAATATGCGGACCGTTTGCTGGAAGATTTGGAAGAGCTGGACTGGCCGGACAGCTTGAAAGATATGCAGCGCAACTGGATCGGGAAATCTGAAGGAGCGGAATTGGAGTTTAAGGTAGAAGGTACGGAGCACTCATTCCGCGCATTTACCACACGTCCGGATACGATTTTCGGTGCCACTTATGCGGTTCTTGCACCAGAACATAAATTGGTCGCTTCCATCACGACAGCAGACCAAAAAGCGGCAGTTGAAAAATACATCGATGATGTGAAAACGAAGAGCGATTTGGAACGCACTGATTTGGCGAAATCGAAATCCGGTGTGTTCACAGGATCTTACGCAATCAACCCGGTAAGCGGCGAAAAAATGCCAATCTGGATTGCGGACTACGTGCTTGCGACTTACGGAACAGGTGCGATCATGGCGGTACCGGCGCATGACGAACGCGACTATGAATTTGCGAAGCAATTCGACTTGCCGATCGTCGAAGTGGTATCCGGCGGAAATGTCGCTGAAGAAGCCTATGCAGGCGACGGCGAATTGATCAATTCGGACTTCTTGAACGGCTTGAACAAAAAAGAAGCCATCGCCAAAGCCATTTCTTGGCTTGAAGAACACGGCGTCGGCGAGAAGAAAATTACGTATCGCCTTCGTGACTGGCTGTTCAGCCGCCAGCGCTATTGGGGTGAGCCGATTCCAATCATTCACTGGGAAGATGGCACCATGACGCCGGTCGATGAAAAAGACTTGCCACTGATGCTGCCGGTAACGACGGATATCAAACCGAGCGGAACAGGCGAATCGCCGCTTGCGAATATTTCGGAATGGGTCAATGTTGTCCATCCGGAAACCGGTATGAAAGGCCGCCGCGAAACAAACACAATGCCGCAATGGGCAGGAAGCTGCTGGTATTATTTGCGCTATATCGATCCAAAAAACGACGAAATGTTAGCAGATCCGGAATTGTTGAAACACTGGCTTCCGGTTGATGTTTACATCGGCGGAGCGGAACATGCCGTCCTTCATTTATTGTATGCGCGCTTCTGGCATAAAGTGCTTTACGATCTTGGCGTCGTTCCGACGAAAGAGCCGTTCCAGAAACTGTTCAACCAAGGAATGATCCTAGGAGAAGGCAATGAAAAAATGTCGAAATCCAAAGGCAATGTGGTGAACCCGGACCAGATCATCGAAAGCCACGGAGCAGACACGCTTCGCCTTTACGAAATGTTTATGGGTCCGCTTGAAGCTTCGATTGCTTGGTCAACAAACGGACTTGACGGTGCACGCCGCTTCCTTGACCGTGTATGGCGTTTGTTCATCGATGAAGAAAGAGATGCATTGAGCGCGAAAATCGTCGATGCAAACGACAGCAAACTGGAAAAAGTCTATCACCAAACCGTGAAGAAAGTAACGGAAGACTTTGAAGGGCTTCGTTTCAATACCGGGATTTCGCAAATGATGGTCTTTATCAACGAAGGCTATAAGGCTGACGCGATTCCAAAAGAATACGTTGAAGGCTTTGTGAAATTGTTGTCGCCAGTCGCTCCGCACGTAGCAGAAGAGCTATGGGAGAAATTGGGCCATACCGAAACGGTGACGTATGAAGCGTGGCCGACGTTCGACGAATCGAAAATGGTCGATGATGAAATCGAAGTGGTCGTGCAAGTGAACGGCAAAGTGAAAACGAAACTAGTGATTTCTAAAGACAGCACGAAAGAACAGCTGGAAGCGGCAGCACTTGCGGATGAGCATGTCAAGAAAGCTGCAGAAGGCAAGCAAGTCCGTAAAGTGATCGCGATACCAGGAAAACTGGTCAACGTGGTCGTCGGATAAAACAGCAAAACCTGCCGGGAATTTCCCGGCAGGTTTTTTCTTTGTGCAAATAAACTCCCGGATTCCGCAAACAAAATAAGCGATTGCGCAAGCAAACCGTGGGATTCCGCAAATAAAACAGGAAATTCCGTAAACAACCACAAGGATTCCGCAAATAACTCCGAAAACGCCTAAAATAAAAACCCATTTGCTCGGAAGCAAACAGGTTTTGTCATCAATTAGTCACTTTCAGTTCTTCTGCAAAAGCTGCGGCACTGCGTCCGGCAACGTTTCCGGTCACGAGCGCGGACGTAATATTGTAGCCGCCGGTATAGCCGTGGATATCCAAAATCTCGCCGCAGAAATAAAGGCCGGGCTTTTTCTTCGAAGCCATCGTTTTCGGCTCGATTTCTTTGATTGAGACGCCGCCGCCGGTGACGAACGCTTTTTCGATCGGCTGCGTGCCGGTCACGTTCATCGAAAACGCCGTCAATTGCTGGGCGAAAGCCCGCACTTTGTCGCTGGCAAGCTCTGCACCGACCGCTTGCGGGTCGATGCCTGCACGCGCCATTAAGAACAGCAGCCAGCGCTCTTGCGTAATGCTTTTCCAGACATTTTTCACCGCTTTTTTCGGTTCGTCTTTCATCATTTTATGAAGCAGTTGGAACGCGGATTCGGCATTTTCCTCCGGCAAGGTATTGATGCGCATCTCCACCGGCTCGCCGCCATTTTTCTTCATTTCTTTGACGACATACTGGCTGCAGCGAAGCACCGCCGGCCCGCTAAGCCCGAAATGGGTGAAGAGCATATCCATTTGGTGGGTCACCAAGTTTTTCCCTTTTTTATTCAATACGGACACTGCGGCGTCGCGCAGTGCGAGCCCTTGAAGTTCGCGGCTGACGATAAACGGCTCTTTTGATAATAAAGGCACTTCGGTCGGGTACAAGTCGGTAACGGAGTGGCCCGCTTTTTCAGCCCACGGGTAGCCGTCGCCCGTTGAGCCGGTTTGCGGAACAGCTTTTCCGCCGACTGCGACGACAATGGCTTTGGCTGTAAATTCTTCACCGGAATGCAGGCGGACGCCCGTCACTTTTTCATCGGTCATCAACAATTTCTTGACCGGCGAATCCAGCATGACTTTCACGTTCAGCCGGTCCATTTCGCGGAACATCGCATCGGCTACGTCTTGCGCCCGGTTGGACACAGGGAACATGCGCCCATGGTCTTCTTCTTTTAAAGCAACGCCTAAGCCTTCAAAAAAGGAAATGATGTCTTCGTTGTTGAAGACGGAAAACGGGCTGTGCAGGAATCGGCCGTTGCCCGGGATATTTTTCACAATTTCGTCAAGCGGCAGCCGATTGGTCACGTTGCAGCGTCCGCCGCCGGAAATGACCAGTTTTTTTCCGAGCTTTTTGCCTTTTTCGATCAGTAAAACCTGCTGCCCTGATGAGGCAGCGGCGATGGAAGCCATCAATCCTGAGGGACCCCCGCCGATAATGATAACGTCATACATAATAGAAGAACTCGCTTTCGTTTTGATTTTAGAAAATAAAGGAAGTGGATTTAATGTTTAGAGTTCAGCGGCAAAAAGCGCCGCTTATAGGGCATCCTTGTTAACTCCCTCTTGCTCCTGCAGCACTTCGTACTTCGTCGCAAAGAGATGAGCCAAACTTCTTTTGGCTCATCTCTTGCCTGCCGGAGCTGAACAGGCATCTCCGCTTTTCTTGGTGTCCAGACTCCAGCGACCAGCCCCTCGAGTCGCTTCGGTCTTTCAGGTAATGGCAAGAGCGCCATTACCTGAAAGACCTCCAGCGCTTGTCGGGGCTAGATGGGCGCTTGCGCTTTTCTTTGTCCAGACTCCGATGCCTAGCTCCTCGGTCATAAGCCAGCCCAGCTGTGCGGCAAAAAGCGCCGCTTCGCTGTTCCGTCTTATGCCTGCCGGAGCTGAACAGGCATCTCCGCTTTTCTTACAGTATACACGATGCGTCGAAACTCGTTGAGTAATTTCTTCTATAGGTGTAAACTATCGTGTAGATTGCTTTTAACAATGAACAAGTCAGGAAGTGCAAAATGTCATCACTCATTAAAGGAACCGCCATTTTAACCTTAGGTTTATTTCTGTCAAAAATCCTCGGAGTCCTATATGTTATTCCATTTTACGGCATGGTCGGAGAAGAAAATATCGGCCTGTACCAATATGCGTACATACCTTATAATTTGATGCTGTCGCTGGCCATCTCGGGAGCGCCGATTGCGTTTTCGAAATTTGTCGCCAAATACAATTCGCTTGGTGATTATGAAACCGGAAGAAGGCTGTTGAAATCGGGATTGACCACAATGATGGTCACCGGCTTTGCTGCATTTGTCTTCCTGTATTTATTTGCCGGCCCGCTGGCGGAAATCACCATCGATTCAAATGATAAAGTCCACACAGTTGCAGACGTGAAAGAAGTGATCCAATGGGTCAGCTTTGCGCTGCTGGTTGTGCCATTCATGAGCTTGTTCCGCGGATTCTTCCAAGGCTATAATTTCATGATGCCGACCGCTGTCTCGCAATTGATCGAGCAGATTGTGCGCATTGTGTTCTTGCTTGCAGGCGCTTATCTTGTCTTGAACGTTTTTGGCGGAACGCCGGAAACTGCGGTCCAGATTGCAGTGCTTTCCGCTTTTGTCGGCGCGCTCGGCGGGGTCCTTGTCCTATTTTATTATTGGAAAAAGAAAAAACCGGAATACAATCAGCTGCGTGCGAACTCGGTTGAATCTTATGATGTCAGTCTGCGCGATATGTATAAGGAAATCGCAATCTATGCGGTTCCGGTCGTGTTTTTGGGCATCGCCAATCCGTTATTCCAATTTGTCGACATGCTAACATTCAATAACGCAATGGCCGTTACGGAAGGAGCGGCAAACTCAAGCATCTATTTGAGTATGCTGAACTTCCAGACGCATAAACTGGTCATGATCCCGGTTATGCTTGCGACTGGATTTTCCATGGCGCTCATACCGTTGATCACGAAATATTTTACAATCAATGACCATAAAGCGGTAAACCGGACACTTGATCAGACATTCCAGATTCTCTTGTTCTTGACGCTTCCGGCAGTTGTCGGAATGACGCTCTTGTCCGATGAGCTTTACCATATCTTCTACGAAATCAGCGATATGGGTTCTGAAGTGCTGTCGCATTACTTGCCGGTAGCGATTCTTTTCGCTTTGTTCCCGGTTACCGCATCTATTTTGCAGGGGATCAACCAGCAAAAATGGATTATCCTGAATTTATTGGTCGGCTTGTTATTGAAATTGGCGTTGAATATTCCATTGATCGAACGCTTTGAAACAGACGGGGCGATCGCTGCCACCATTATC
Source organism: Planococcus ruber (assembly GCF_022819085.1). GTDB lineage: Bacteria > Bacillota > Bacilli > Bacillales_A > Planococcaceae > Planococcus > Planococcus ruber. The sequence goes on from NZ_JALHAG010000004.1 coordinate 33,462, forward strand.
GGCTATGTCGTCGCAATCGGCATGAATTTAGCGGTCATTAAAGTGACCATGAATTACCGTTCGAATATGGTGCTGCGCCGGCTATTCCTGATCGTTTTGATGAACATCGTCATGGCGATTGCGGTTTTTGCAGCTTTAGCCGGAGTCGATGTATTCATTGATATGGATACAAAACTCCATTCGATTTTCCGTATCCTGATTGTCGGAGCAATTGGCGGGGCGGTTTACGGCTATCTTGGATTGAAAACAGGAATTGCCCAAAAACTATTGGGTGAGCGTTTAACAAAATACACGAGAAAATTCGGATTCTAGGAGGAAGACATGCGCATCGATAAGTTCTTGTCGAATATGGGGTATGGCTCCAGAAAAGAAGTGAAAATTTTACTGAAATCAAAAGCGGTCGAAGTGAACGGGAAAGAAATCCGCGACCCGAAAGTCCATATCAACGAACTTTCGGATGAAGTGACGGTCGGCGGCGAACGCGTAGAATATGCAGAATTCATCTATTTGCTGATGAACAAACCGCAAGGCGTGATTTCGGCGACGGAAGATAAATACGACCGAACGGTCATCGATCTGCTTGAGGAAGAAGAACAGAACTTTGAGCCGTTTCCGGTCGGGCGCCTGGATAAAGATACCGAAGGATTTCTTTTGCTGACGAATGACGGAAAACTTGCCCATGAACTCCTGTCACCGAAGAAACATGTAGACAAAAGGTATTTTGCTATCATAGACGGAGAAGTTACGGAAGAAGACGGTGCGGCTTTTGAGAACGGCGTCGTCCTCGATGATGGCTATAAAACCAAACCGGCTGTGCTGAAAATCCTGAAAAGCGGAGCAGTCTCCGAAATTGAATTGACGATTACGGAAGGCAAATTCCATCAAGTGAAGCGGATGTTCCAAAGCGTGGGGAAGGAAGTCACGTATTTAAAGCGTCTATCGATGGGGCCGCTGGAATTGGATCCGGCGCTTGCACTCGGCGAATACCGCCATTTGGCAGAAGAAGAAATAGAGCAATTAAAACAAAGAAAATGACCGCAGCCTTTGCGGTCATTTTCTTTGTCTAAGAAGGTTTCTTGAGCTGTCTGTACGATTTTCCTGCGCTTTTCATGTCCAGGCGCAAGCACCCAGCCTCTCGAATCGCTTCAGTCTTATCTAAAATGGCAAAAACCGCCATTTCCGATAAGCCTTCCAGCGCTTTTCGCGGCTTAGCGGGTGCTTGCGCTTTTCCGTCAGGAAGTCATCTTCACCTTTTTATGCGTCGTTGTCCATTTGCCGCGAGTTGGACTCGTCACCAAATCGTTGAAGGCTAACACATTCAAATCTCTTTGAATGGTGCGAGGAGTGATGCCGAATTCATCGACAAGATCTTGCGTAGTTACAGTTCCGTTGTCACGGATGTACTTATACATATCTTTAATTCGAATGAGCATACGATCAGTTGTAGGTTTCATGTAAGAGAACCACTCCTTCATCTTTTTTCCCATAGGCAAAGACTAGCGGACGAATTGTTGAGGTATACTCAACGGTTTTGAAATAAATGCCAAAGACAGCCCCTTTTCTTAATAAATATGCCAAATCTATTATCTGACAATTTGATTATATCGAAAAAGTAATAGAATATCCATAATTATTACCGATTTCACACAATCTTAATATATGAAATCAGGATTTTTCAGGAGATTTTCAGGATCTTCCTTCAAAAAAATCTAAAAAGGTGTACAATAGCTTTAATCAAAAAAGGGGAGTGAATTATGGACTGGCTACAAGAAGCGGAAAAACGAAGAGAAAGCATAATTACCGAATTGCGGCAATTGCTCGCGATTCCGAGTGTGCTGAGTGAAGAGACAGCACCAGATGCCCCTTTTGGCAAGGAAGTTAAACGAGCGCTCGACTGGTTTTTAGCGAAAGGCGAGGAAAAGGGCTTTGAAGCGAAAAATGTGGCGGATGTTGCCGGACACCTGGAAATCGGCACGGGCGAAGAACTGCTTGGGATTTTAGGGCATGTCGATGTGGTTCCTGTTGGCGATGGCTGGACAAAAGAGCCTTTTGGCGGTGAAATTGAAAATGGCAAATTATATGGCAGAGGCGCCATCGATGATAAAGGTCCGACAATTGCTGCTTGGGCCGCTTTAAATATCGTCAAAGAAGCCGGCTTTGAATTTTCAAAGCGGGTTCGCTTAATTATCGGAACAGATGAAGAAAGCGGCTTCCGCTGCGTCGACCGCTATTTTGAAACTGAAGAAATGCCGACGATTGCGTTTGCACCGGATGCAGATTTTCCAATCATCAATGCAGAAAAAGGAATTGCCGGCCTTCGTCTTTCCAAAAACATTTGGGAGATGCCGGATGAATTGATTTCTTTCGTTTCAGGCAAACGCACGAACATGGTGCCGGACTTGGCTGAAGCGGTTGTCGAAGGCGGCCTTTCCGATTGGCAGCAAGCCTTTGAAACGTTCTGCACTAAACACTCCGTTTCAGGGTCGGCTGAAAAACAAGGTGAAGGCGTCAAATTGCTCCTTTCTGGAAAGTCAGCCCATGCGATGGAGCCGGACCACGGAGTAAATGCTGGAATTCTCCTGGCACTGTTTTTAAAAGATCATTTAACTGGAGATGGCCAGGAATTCACCGAATTCATTTCTGCTAATTTTTATCAGGACTCTCGCGGGCGTAATTTAGGTCTGGCATTCCGTGATGACATTTCTGGAGACACGACGTTCAACGCCGGAATTTTCCGTTTTGAACGAAATGAAACAGCGACTGTAGAAATCAGCATGCGCTATTCGATCACTTACCCGTTCGAAGAGCAAGTGAAGAAAGTGGGGCTGCTCGGATACGAATTGACGGTTGAATCCAATTCCCCTCCACATCATGTTGATGAAAACGATCCGTTCATCAAGACGCTGCAGCAAGCCTATGAACGGCAAACCGGCGAAAAAGCTGATCTTTTAGCGATCGGCGGCGGCACTTATGCGCGCGTTCTAGACAAAGGCGTAGCTTTCGGGATGCTGTTCCCAGGTGAACAAGATGTTGCCCATCAAGCGGATGAATTTGTCGATATCGACAATTTGATTAAAGCGACTGCGATTTACGCAGAAGCCATCTATGAATTAGCTTGCAAAAAATAAGAAATGAAATTGAGAAAAGAGGGACTGCTGATGGATTGGATATTGCATAATGATGAATTTATTCGTGAAGAGGAATTGAACATTTCAAAAGAAGACCGGGGTTATCAATTCGGCGACGGGATCTACGAAGTGATCCGTGTGTATGAAGGCAATCTATTTACGGCGGAAGAGCATATCGACCGCTTCTATGAAAGTGCGGAAAAGATTAAGGTCATCATTCCTTACACAAAAGACGTCTTCCATAAATTGATGTACGATTTGGTGGAAATGAATGAAATCGAAAATGGGCAGGTGTATGTGCAGCTTACACGCGGAGCGTATACGCGCCAGCACCAATTCCCATCCGATACGGCGCCTGTGCTCATTGCCTATCCGAAAAAGCTGGAGCGTCCGCTTGAATTGATGGAAACGGGTGTCCATGCGAAATTTATCGAAGATGTCCGCTGGCTGCGCTGCGATATCAAGAGCCTGAACTTGCTTGGAAATATCCTGGCGAAACAAGAAGCGTACGAAGCAGGTTGTTTTGAAGCCATTCTTCACCGCGGCGAAGTCGTCACAGAAGGGTCTTCTTCCAATATGTACGGTTTGAAAAACGGAGTGCTGTATACGCATCCGGCAACGAACTTAATTTTAAACGGCATCACCCGCCGCGTAATTTTAAACTTATGTGCAGATCTTGGCATCGAAGTCCAAGAGCTTGCCTTCACGAAAACGCAAGCGCTTGAAATGGATGAGTTCTTCATGTCTTCAACGACGACTGAGGTTATGCCGATTGTCCAGATCGATGGGCAGCAAATCGGAGAGGGCGTTCCTGGAGAACTTACCCGCAAATTGCAGGAAGCTTTTGAAGCAAACCTTAAATTGACCGTAAAATCTTAATAAAGTGGCCGGCAAAAGCCGGCCGCTATTTTTTTGTTCTGCTGCAAATGGTAGACTGAAGAGAGGTGAAGCTGATGGAAGCCCATTATTTTATTGGAATCAAAATTCCTGCTTTTGCTGCAGCTGCTTTGGAGCAGGCCAGAAGTTCTTGGGGGATGGATCGCCACAAACGCTACACGGCACCAGAAGATATGCATTTGACTCTCTTGTTTATTGGCAACGTTCCACACGAAGAAATTGCACAAGCAGCGGAGGCTTTAAAAGAAATCGATGCTGCCGCTTTTGAGTTGACGATGAACGGCATCAGCTTTTTCGGGAACCCGGGAACGCCGCGCATCGTTTATGCAGCTGTGGAGGAAAGCGAAGCGCTCCGAAAACTGCAGGCGAACGTAAAAGAAAAAATCTTGAAATTTCAGATGAATCCGGATTTAAAGCCATTCGTGCCCCATATTACGCTAGCGGCGAAATGGAAAGGCGGTCCGCCTATCGAACCGGATTGGCAGCTTGAACCGCTCACTTTTCCAGTAGACAGCTTTGCGATTTTCCGCATCGCTCCTGGACACAAACCGAAATATATTGAGGAATATACCTATCATTTGAAAGAAGGCGTGTAAGGCGCCGGGATGAGGCCATATGAAAACATTATTTATCATCAATCCAGCAGCCGGGAACGGCAATGCCATGAAAAAGTGGAGAACGTTTAAAAAAACACTGGATTTTCCTTTTGAAGCGAAAATCACGGAGTACGCGGGCCATGCCATTCGAATCGTGAAGTCATTGCAGCAATCGGAAGATTCCTATCTGGTGATTGGTTTTGGCGGAGACGGCACGCAGCGGGAAATCACTATTGGTGCAGCAGGAGCAAAAAATCTTGTGGTGGGCTCGGTAGCGGCAGGGTCTGGCAATGATTTTGGGAGAGGGTTCCAATCATTTAAAGACGGTCCAGCAATTTCAGATTTTTTAAAGTCGCCGAAAAGTTCTGTTGAAGATCTGGGCGAATTCAGCAATGGGGAAATGCATCAATTCGTCAGCAGCAGCGGCATTGGGTTTGATGCGGAAATCTGTGAGGTCGTCAACCGCTCCCGGTTGAAAAAGTATTTAAACCGGATCAGTGCCGGCAAACTCGTTTATTTGATGTATGTTGTGCTAACGTTGATCCGTTTTCAGAAATTCGATTTAACGGTCCACCTTAATGGAGAGGAAAAAGAATTCAGGGACGTTTGGTTTGCGACCATCCATAATCAGCCGTATTTTGGCGGCGGCATGAAAATTTCTCCCCATTCAAAAACAGATGACGGCTTGCTTGAATTAACGGTGGTCCATGGAATTTCGCGCTTGAAACTGCTGCTGGTCTTTGGTACGGTTTTTAGCGGAACCCATACACGTTTTAAGGAAGTGGCCCAGTTCAGCGCTAAAGAAATTTTTGCTGCGACGCCGCATCATTCGGTCCACCGGCATGTCGATGGAGACGCGATTGCCAAGACCGATTTGGCGGAAACAGTGACGTATGCTGTGAGCGCTTCAAAATGGCAGGTTATCCAGTAATAAGGAGAACGAAGGCAAGTTGCCTGTTTATCATTATAAGAAAGAAAGAGGATGCAAAATGAGAGCACGCTATAAACCATGGGCAGCGGATTTAATCGAATCGCACCCGGAAATCGTTATTCCAGATCCAACTTTATTAAAAGGAAAATGGCAGCAAGAATTTGGCAACGACCAGCCGCTTCATATTGAAGCCGGCACCGGAAAAGGACGCTTCATCGTCGGAATGGCAAAAGCGAACCCGGAAATCAATTACATCGGGATCGAATTGTTCGACAGTGTCATTGTTACGGCGCTTGAGTCCGTATTGGAAAGTCCGGAAGGCGTACCGAATCTTCGGCTGCTGCGCGTCGATGCGAAAAATCTGGCAGATTACTTCGAAAAAGCGGAAGTGGATCGCCTGTATCTGAACTTTTCCGATCCTTGGCCAAAAACGCGCCATGCAAAACGCCGATTGACGCATGAATCTTTTTTGAAGATTTATCAATCAATTTTGCCGGCTGATGGCGAAATCCATTTTAAAACAGACAACCGCGGCCTGTTCGAGTATTCACTGGTAAGCATTTCAGAATACGGGATGCTGTTGAAAAACGTTTCCCTTGATCTTCATGCTAACGAGCCGGAATGGAACATCATGACGGAATACGAAGAGAAGTTCTCTAAAAAAGGCCAGCCGATTTACCGGATGGAAGCGCAGTTTCAAGCAAATTAATTCACAAGGGGGATTTACAGTGGAGAAATTTCAATTTCACGATATGGCATTAACATGGTTGGACGGAGGCACAACTTGGCTGGACGGCGGCACAATGTTTGGGGTGGTGCCGAAAGTGGTCTGGTCAAAACGCTACCCGGTCAATGAAGGCAATCAAATTGAATTGCCGACCCATCCGATTCTAGTTCAATATAAAGGGCACAATGTCCTCATTGACAGCGGACTCGGTTCTGGAAAATTGACCGATCGCCAAAAACGCAATTTAGGGGTTTCTTCAGAGTCTCAGATCGAAGAAAACTTGAAAGAAATCGGTTTAACTTTAAAAGACATCGATACGGTCATCATGACGCATTTGCACGGCGACCATGCTGCCGGGCTTACGAAATTGCAGGGGGATCAGTACGTACCGGTTTTTCCGAATGCGACTATCCATGTTTCTGCAGTCGAATGGGAAGAAATGCAGCATCCGAATATCCGTTCCAAAAATACATATTGGAAAGAGAATTGGGAGCCGATCGTCCGCCAAGTGGAAACATTTGAAGGGGAAAAGACCTTGTTCGATGCCTTTACGATGATCCATACCGGGGGCCATTCTAACGGCCACAGCGTTGTGAAAATGGAAAGCGGCGGGGAAACGATTTTGCATATGGGAGATATTATGCCCACGCATGCCCATCAGAATCCGCTATGGGTCCTCGCCTATGACGACTACCCAATGGATTCGATTTTTGCGAAAGAAAAGCTGATGAAAGAAGCGTTGGAAAAAGGCTATTATTTCTCCTTCTACCACGACGCCTATTTCCGCATTTTAAAATGGAGCAGCGACGGCAAAGAAATCGTCGAATCTGTTGCCTATAAACAGAAGCCATAAAAAGAGGAGTTGTCCCAAAAGCAATTTGGGACAACTCCTTTACTCATTTATATTTAAACTTTTGTAACTTCAAGAACTGCGCCTGTGTACGCATCTGCAAGGAATTCGAATTGCTCAAGTTCATCCTGGCTGTGGCGCGTAATGCCGCCTTTATAAACGTCTGTCGTAATCGCATGCTGTTTGTATGGCTCGGTTTTCATGAAAATCCACGAGCCGTCAATCGGACCTTCTTCTTTAAATGCTGCTTTCACACTGCTTAATACATCGTCTGCAGGATAGAGCTTTTCTTTGCGGTCATACACTTCTTTGATGATGAAAGTGGCTGCTACACCTGTAACAAAGCCGATCAATAAATCACGATTCTTCACTGAAATCCCTCCTATACGTACTGTTTAAATTGTACCATAGAAGTTTTCGATGCGAAATTAAAAGGGAATGCGGAGAAGAATTCTTTCGGAAAACGAAATGTAAGGCTGGAAATAAACTGATAAAAGAACTAAACTAGATAAAGGCAAGTTATTTAGGAGGAATTAGACGCATGAATACTGAGACAAAAGAGTTATTTAAAACCTTAACAGAACTTCCGGGAGCGCCTGGAAACGAGCATGCGGTCAGAAAATTCATGAGGCAGGAACTTGGAAAGTATTCTGATGAATTGATTCAGGACAACCTTGGAAGTGTTTTTGGCGTTAAGCATGGCAACGAAGATTCGCCAAGAATTATGGTGGCAGGCCATATGGATGAAGTTGGGTTCATGGTCACGCAAATTACCGACAACGGCATGATTCGCTTTCAGCCTTTAGGCGGCTGGTGGAATCAAGTGATGCTTGCGACACGTGTAGAAATTATTGCAGGCGATCGGATCATTCCTGGTGTCATCGGGTCGATTCCGCCGCATCTACTCAGCGATGAATTGCGCAGCAAACCGATGGAAATCAAGAATATGCTGATTGATATAGGAGCTGACGATCGGGAAGATGCGTTGTCGTTCGGCATTCGCCCTGGACAGCAAATCGTTCCTTACAGCCCATTCACGCCGATGGCCAATGACAAGAAAATCATGGCCAAAGCGTGGGATAACCGCTATGGCTGCGGACTAGCCATCGAACTGTTGAAAGAATTAAAAGATGAAAAGCTGCCGAACCAATTATTTTCTGGCGCTACTGTAATGGAGGAAGTCGGCCTTCGAGGTGCTCAAACGGCTGCGACGATGATCAAACCGGATCTTTTCTTTGCACTGGATGCTAGCCCGGCAAACGATGCCAACGGCAACAAAAACGAATTTGGCCAGCTCGGTAAAGGCACGCTCCTGCGCATCACAGATAAGAGCATGGTCACGCATCGCGGCATGCGGGAATTTATCCTGGATATGGCAGAGACCCATAACATTCCTTATCAATACTTTGTCTCTCAAGGCGGTACCGATGCCGGAAGAGTCCATTTAACAAACGAAGGGGTGCCGAGCTCGGTCATCGGCATTTGCTCGCGATACATCCACACATCGGCTTCGATCATCCATACAGACGATTATGCAGCAGCAAAAGAGCTGTTGGTGAAACTTGTAAAGGCAGCCGATCAGACGACGGTGGATACCATCAAACAAAACGCTTAAAAAGTGCCTTCGGGCGCTTTTTTTTGAATTGATCTCAAAATAGAAAGGGAGAAGCAGGATGAAAAAGTTAACTGTGGCAGTCGCTTCGAAAAATCCGGCAAAGATCGATGCAGTCTCGGCTGTTTTGGAAAAGTTGCAACTAGGAGCCGAAATTGTGCCGGTGGATGCTGGATCCGGCGTCTCCGCCCAGCCCTTTTCATTGGAAGAAACACGCCAAGGAGCTGTAAATCGGGCCCAGACAGCCCTCCTCGGAAAATACGATCTGGCATTCGGGCTTGAAGGCGGCGTATATGTATTAGAAGAGTCGCTTTACTTGTGCAATTGGGGAGCCCTGGCAACAAAAGAAGGGCGCATCTATACTGCTGCGGGAGCACAGCTGCCGTTGCCGGAGCGGATTTCTGAACAGCTGCGCGCCGGGCGGGAACTGGGTCCGGTGATGGATGAATATGCCGGAGAAATCGGCATCCGCCATCATAAAGGGGCGATCGGCATTTTAACGTCAGGGCTCGTCAAACGGAATGAAATGTTTGAGCACATTGTCGAACTGCTGGCTGGCCAATTCCTGAAAGACAGCGATTAAGTTGCATGTCCCTTAAAACACCTTTAAAATAAGGGTTAGTTACGAAGTTAGGGAGGAATTTGTGTGCCTCGTAGGAAATTGGGATTGGCAGTGATAGCCGCTGCATTTTTACTTGCCGGATGCGTTGCGACGCCGGAAGAACGAGTGGCGAATGGAATGGAATCAGTTGAATTGGCATTTGAACAGCAGCCGGAAAATACGAACGAACAGACAGACCATGTGGAGTTCTATCTGCCGGGAGGCTACACAGTCGAAGAACCTTCTGATGAAAACAATATTATTATCACAAAGGGCAGCGATTCCTTTGTGTTGTTCGTCAATCCGAATGAATCAGCAGACAGCCGGTTGTTCTACGACCTTCAAAAAGCTAATCCGGAGCAGGAGTGGATAGCGGATGAAACTTTCGAAGAAAATGGGCGTTTTGGATTTGCAACCGTTCGGAATATTGCAGAAGACCGCTATGAATTGGTGGTCAGTGCCGGAGGCGTCAAAATGACGACCATTTCCGAAGAAAGCAAAATTGACGGCAATCTGGAATGGATGATGAAGACGGTCCGTTCAATCGACAGCGAAGAATAGGAGTTTAGATGATGAGAAAATTAGCGAACGTTGAAGAATTCAATACACTGGCAGCTACAGAATCTGTTGTATTCATGTTCACTGCCGGATGGTGCCCGGACTGCCGCGTCATCGATCCGATTATGCCGGATGTGGAAGCGAAATTCAGCGGCTATACCTTTGTATCAGTAGACCGTGATGAGTTCATCGACTTGTGCATCGAAAAGGATATTTACGGCATTCCAAGTTTCCTCGCTTATAAAGACGGGTCAGAAGTTGGCCGGTTTGTCAGCAAAGACCGCAAAACGCAAGACGAAATCGAATCATTTATCACGAATTTATCTGCTTAAAGCATTGGTTTCATTAAAGCAGAGGCGGCGGGATAAAAAAATGACGGTTCGCCATTTATGGCAGAACCGTTTATTTATGAAAGAAGGGAAGCAAACCGATGAAATCATTTGAACTTGTCAATATTCTAAGAGAGCGGATGCCGAATCCGCAATTGAATTGGCGTTTCGACCGGGAAAAGAACATGCTCCACATCAATCATGAAACATTGAAAAAAGGCACAAGCATTTCACTTCCACAAGTGATCAACCGGTACGAAGCAAAAGGGGAACCGGCGATTGAAGAAATCGTCTACATCATCACGGAAACATTTGAAGCAATGGAAAAAGAGCTGAAAGGTGAATTGAAATCGACGGAACATATTTTTCCGGTCATCCGCTCGACTTCGTTTCCGAAAGAGTCGAAAGAAGGAAATAAGTTCGTAACGAGCGAACATACGGCAGAAACAAGGATCTATTATGCTTTGGATGCCGGGACTACCTATCGCTTAATTGACGAAAATATGTTAAATTCATTAAGTCTGACAGTCGAGCAGCTCAAAGAAATTGCCAAATTCCAGGTGAAGAAGCTGAAAACTGCAGTGAAACAAGATCAAGTGGCGGGCAACGTGTTTTATTTTCTAAATGAAAATGACGGCTACGATGCTTCCCGTATTTTAAATGACAGTTTCCTAAAAGAGATGAAAACAAAAATAACCGGTGATATGACTGTTTCTGTGCCTCACCAAGATGTGCTGATCATTGGAGATATCCGGAACGAAACAGGCTATGATGTGCTGGCTCAAATGGCAATGCACTTTTTCACGAACGGCAAAGTGCCGATCACGTCACTTTCGTTCATTTATGAAAAAGGCGAGCTGGAACCGATTTTCATTATGGCGAAGAATCGAAAAGAAGAGGAGAACGATAAGAAATGAATGCTTTTTACAACAAACAAGGAATTGGCGATGTGCTTTTAGTCCAATTGCAGACAGAAACACCAGAAAAAATTCACCCGGAACAAACAGGGGATATTACTTTGATTAAAGACGCTTCTGGCGCGATTGCCGGATTCAATTTGTTTAATGCGAGTGAATACATGGAGTTGGAAAGTGCAGCTTCTGTTGAAGTGACGGAAGAACTGGTGACGGTTCTTCAAAATGCCTTGGAGAAAAATGGCGTTGACTATATTTTAGAAGTCGATTTATCTCCTAAATTCGTGGTCGGATATGTGGAATCGAAAGAAAAACACCCGAATGCGGACAAATTGAACATTTGCCAAGTAGCGGTCGGATCTGAACAATTGCAGATCGTCTGCGGCGCGCCGAACGTGGAGGCAGGCCAAAAAGTGGTTGTTGCCAAAGTGGGAGCTGTGATGCCATCTGGAATGATCATTAAAGATGCAGAGCTTCGCGGAGTGGCTTCAAGCGGGATGATTTGTTCTGCGAAAGAATTGGCGTTGCCGAATGCGCCCCAAGAAAAAGGGATACTCGTTTTACCGGAAGATGCAGAAACGGGATCACCATTTGAAGTAAAGGCGTGACGCAAAATGAGTTGGGTTAAAAATTTATGGAGCCGTATGTTCCCCGAAGACACGGAAGAAGATTATGAGGAAATTGAAAAAGAATCCGAGCCGGTTTCTTCTGCTCGCCCTAAAAGAGCACCTTTTCGATTCCCTGTCATAACGGACGAAGAAAAAGGATCTTTCATCAAACAAAATCCTAGAAACGGTAAGCTTGGCGACAGTTTCAGAAGAGGCGATGAGCAGCCGGTTGCACCAAGAAGACGGCCGGTGAATCCGGCTATCCAGCGTGCGTTGAACTACGACGCGAAATCCTTGCAGGAAGACCAGCCGGAAACGGTGAAAGAACACACGCCGGTGAGGCATCGTGAGCCGAGTCAATATGTTGAACCTACCCGGACTTACGAACCGCGCCGAAGCCGCGAGCCGCGCAGCTATGAAGCACCGAAGCCAATCGTTCAATCCTATGAACCGCCTGCGCCGCCGAAAAGCCGCAAATACGAAGCGCCGAAAAGCGTTAAAAAAACCCGGCGCTTTGAACCAACTCGCGTACCTTCACCGATTTACGGCTACAATGACACGCCGGAAATCCGCAGCAACAATCCGATTGTAAAAAAGGCTACAACTTTTGAGCAATTGAAAAACGACGAGAAGGAAGTTTCAGCGATTCTTGCAGCAACAAAAGCTCGGGCTTTGAATTTCGCGCCGGATCCAGTTGAACAACCAAAAGAGGCGGCGCCTCAGCCGATTGACAACGATTCGCCTGATCCAACATTTGAGCTTTTGACAGCGAAAAAAGAAGCAACACCGATGGAATTGGATTCTAGACCTATAAATCTTGACGAAACGCCAGCGCCGAATGGGGATTCAGGGGATGAAGTTGAAGCCGCAATTGAAGCGGTACCGGAAATGGCAGTGGAAGCTTCAAGCGAACCCGAATCAGAAACGGTGGAAGCGCCTGCTGTAGGTCTATCAGTTGATCCGGCTCCAGAAGCGCGAGAAAAAGTAGATGAAATCAAAAATGAAAATCCCGTACATACTGAACGTGAAGCTGCTGCAGTGCTGCCGGCTGAAACGGCGATACCAGCTGAGAAACGGGAAAAGACAGTGCCGTTCAATGTAATGATGTTAAAGTCGGATAAAGAGCGGATCAAAAAGCCGTCCATTCCTGCAGGTCCTCGGCCTGAAAAAAATACCCCCGATGTTCCAGCTGTGGAAGCTGAATCATCGGGCCAAATGCAAGCATCGACGGATGAAAAGAAATTGGAAGTCAAACGGCAAATGATGTCGGAAGTGTTGTCTGCCGAAAATGCGCCTGAAACGGAATCGCTAGAAGCGGTTGAAGCAGAAACAGAGGATTCCGGTAAAGAAGCTAAGGCCTACGAGCGTCCGGGAACCGATTATCTCCGGCCGCCCGAAAACGATTTAGTGGACGAGGTCTGGATGGAGGAACAGGGAGAGCGGCTCATTGAAGCGTTATCCCATTTCCAGATCCAGGCGTCCATATTAAGCATTGTTCAAGGGCCTGCTGTTACGCAATTTGAAGTGACAGTTGCACAAGGCGTAAAAGTCAGCAAAATCCGGAACTTGGCGGATGACCTGAAATTGGCATTAGCTGCCAAAGACATTCGGATTCAAGCTCCGATTCCTGGGAAAAGCTCAATCGGCATTGAGATTCCAAACCGCAAATCCCGGCCTGTCCGTATTTCGGAAGTTATTGAAAGCCGTGTGTTCCTGGAATCGGAATCACCGATGGAAGCGGCTCTTGGCCTTGACCTGACCGGAAAGCCGGTGACGCTGGATCTTCGGAAAATGCCTCATGGTTTGATAGCAGGAGCTACAGGATCCGGGAAAAGTGTATGCATCAATTCCTTGTTGGTGAGCTTATTGTATAAATCCTCTCCAAGAGATTTAAAGCTTTTGCTGATCGATCCAAAAATGGTGGAGTTGGCCCCGTATAACCATATTCCGCATCTGGTCAGCCCAGTCATTACGGATGTGAAAGCGGCTACCGCTTCTTTGAAATGGGCAGTCGAAGAAATGGAACGGCGCTATCAATTATTTGCCCATGCGGGGGTCCGTGATTTAAACCGCTACAATAAGATGGTAGAAGAAAAAGGCGATTATGCCCAACATCTGCCTTATATTCTGATCGTCATTGATGAATTGGCCGATTTGATGATGATGTCGCCTTCAGACGTTGAAGATGCGATTTGCCGGATTGCCCAGAAAGCGAGAGCGTGCGGAATCCATCTGGTAATTGCGACGCAGCGGCCATCGGTAGACGTAATTACAGGGTTGATCAAATCCAATATTCCGACACGCATCGCGTTCTCGGTTTCTTCCCAGGTCGATAGCCGGACGATTCTGGACACGCAAGGAGCGGAACGCTTGCTCGGCAGGGGAGATATGCTTTATTTAGGAAATGGCATGTCAGCGCCTGTCCGCATCCAGGGTACGTTTGTGACAGATGAAGAAATTGAAGATGTTATCGCCCACGTAAGAGCTCAAGGCGAACCGGAATATTTCTTCAAAGAAGAAGAATTGATCAAGCGGGCGAGCGGAGCCGATTTTCAAGATGATTTGTTTGAAGAAGCATGCCGTTTTATCATGTCTCAAGGAAGCGCATCGACGTCCCTCCTTCAACGCAAATTCCATATCGGCTACAACCGGGCGGCGCGATTAATGGACTTGCTTGAAGAGCACGGCTTTATTTCGGAACAGAACGGAAGCAAAGCAAGAGCGGTTCTTATGACAGAAGAAGACATTACTGAAGTATTTCAGTAAGAATTTCAAAATACTTGAAAATTAAAAGGATATATCGGGTATATTGCTCTTTCATAAAAAATGGTATAATCGAGTGATTATGTTTTAACATAAGCAAGCAGCTATTCAGTCCGTCAGACGAATTGATTAGACTAATTTTCAACTCCCACAGGAGGTTCATTTATGACAGTACTACATTTTACCGGCATTAAAGGTTCCGGTATGAGCCCACTTGCGCAAATTATGCACGATATGGGGGAACAGGTCCAAGGCTCGGATATCGAACAGCACTTTTTCACAGAAGACCGTTTGCGTGAAAGAGGCATCACGATTTTGCCTTTCGACGAAAATAATATTCAAGAAAACATGACAATAATTGCAGGGAATGCTTTTAATGACAATCACCCTGAACTTGTAAAAGCGAGAGAGCTTGGCGCAACCATCATTCGTTACCATGAGTTTCTTGGGGACTTGATGAATCAATATGTATCGGTGGCAATCACAGGAGCGCACGGCAAAACGTCGACTACCGGATTGATGGCGCATGTACTTGATGGCTATAAACCCGTTTCATATTTGATCGGGGACGGGACCGGATTCGGCAAAGAAGATTCGCATTTCTTTGTAGCAGAAGCGTGTGAATATCGCCGCCATTTCTTGGCTTATCATCCGGATTATGCGATCATGACAAATATCGATTTTGACCATCCCGATTATTTTGCGGGAATCGATGATGTGTTCAATGCCTTTGAAGAAATGGCAAAGCAAGTGAAAAAATGCATCATTGCTTGCGGAGACGATGAATACCTTCAACGGATCCAAGCGCCGATTCCGGTCGTCTATTATGGATTCGGAGCGGAAAATGATTTTCAGGCGAGAAATGTCGTTAAGTCGACAGAAGGCACGACATTTGATGTGGTAATCCGCAATGAATTCTACCATACCTTCACGATTCCGATGTTTGGCGACCATGCGATATTAAATGCATTGGCAGTCATTTCCCTCTGCCATTATGAAAATATTCCAGCAGAAATTGTCCAGCAGCAATTAGCGGATTTTGAAGGAGTAAAGCGTCGGTTCACCCAAACTGAAATCGACGGGCATATTCTGATCGATGATTATGCGCACCATCCGACTGAAATCAGTGCGACTTTGCAATCTGCACGCCAAAAATTTCCGGATCGGGAACTTGTGGCCATCTTCCAGCCGCATACTTTTACACGGACGCAAACGTTCCTTGAGGAGTTTGCCGACAGCTTGAGCGAAGCTGACCATATTTATCTATGCGATATTTTCGGTTCTGCCCGGGAAGAAGCGGGCGTTTTGACGATTAAAGACCTTGAAGAGAAAATTGAAGGCAGTTATATTCTCCAGGCAGATGACGTTAAGCCGCTGCTCGCACATGGACAAGCCGTATTTTTGTTCATGGGTGCCGGAGATGTGACGAAATTCCAAGAAGCATTCGAGAAATTATTGAAGACTGAGGAAACAGTTTAACTTTTAAGTTAAGCTGTTTTTTTATGCAGAAATTCTTCGAGAATGGGATGTAGGGATCACAGAAGAATTGAATAAAGCCCGATTTATGCCAAGCAGAAAAAGGCGGGTGAGGGAGGTGGGAAGAGAAGTTGGCGGGAGTTTCTAGTTTTCTGAGCCAAATCATCTTTTCTATAGGAGGATTTCCTTAAGTTTTGTTGAATTAAGTTAAAGTACCGGTGTTTAGGTGTATAAGCAGCAGGGTACAAAAGAGATATAACAGTTTCGCAAAAGGAGGAAAAAGCATGGATTGGCAAATACTGCTTTACATAGCAGCTATCGTAGCAGCTATCGGATTTTTAATTCTATGCGTAGCATTGGCGATGACGTTGAATTCGCTGAAGAACACATTGAAAGAGGTAACTGGAACAGTAGCAGGCCTTGAAAATCAATTGCAGGGGGTCACGTTGGAGACGACGAACTTGCTGCACAAAACCAATGAATTAGCTGAAGACATTCAAGTTAAATCTGAAAAACTGAACACAGTGGTAGATGCAGTGAAAGGCGTAGGGAATTCGGTAACGGATTTGAATTCGTCTATCCGCCGCGTCACTTCTGAAGTATCCACTCAAGTCGAATTGAACCAAGACAAGATTGCCCAAGTTGTTCAATGGAGCAATGTTGTCATGGGGATCCGCGACAAGTGGAAAGAGCGCAAAATCTATGAATCCCGTGCTGCATCGTCTTATGCACCTGTTCCAGGGCAGAAGCAATTGCCGCATAACGATCAATATTAAACTACTTTAATGGAGGAATGTTCAAATGACTCATAACAACGACAATAACCAACGCCCAACTTATAATGAACCGCAATACAATCGTGACTATTATTCTCAAAACGGCCAAAACTATCAGCAAAATGATTATGTGCCGCAATCTTACGGCATGACAAACCGCTATGATGACCTTTACGATTATGAGGACGAGTCAAGCTCAAAAGACTTTATCATCGGCGCTTTAGTCGGCGGAATTATCGGTGCTGCTACAGCATTGTTCTTAGCGCCTAAATCAGGCAAAGAATTGCGTTCGGATTTAAATACGCATGCCACTACTTTAAAAGAAAAAACAGCGACTTATACAGATACTGCCAAAGAAAAATCCGGCGGATTAACGCAGCAAGTTAAAGACCAGTCTTCTAAAGTTGTGGATAAAGTAAAAAATCTGAAAGGCGGCCAGTCTCCGATGGATGACGGTACGGCTTCATCAGAAGGCGAAGAATCGATTGAAATGTTGGATACGGTGCAAAATTCAGTGGATAAAGCAGAATCATCAGGCAAAGAAGCTTTTACGTCAACTGCAAATGCTTTGCGCGAAGCAGTAGAAGAAGTGAAAGAAGAAAAGAAATCCGAATCAAGCAACAGCTCAAACAACAACAATTCCAGCAGCAATAAATCAAACAACAACTCAACCAACTCAAGCAACAAAAATAATAATTCAAACAGCAATAACTCTAGCAACAAAAACAACAACAAATCATCAAACTGATTTAGGAGCGGGTTAAATGGAAAATCTAGTGCGTGTACAGGATCTGGACAGTTTGAAGAAGCATGCAGGGAAAGCCCAGCATTATTGGCTATTTAAACACAGCAGTACATGCCCGGTTTCAGCCGCCGCATGGAATGAATTCAACGAATACTGTTCATTGCATCCAAATCAACTGTTTTTATTTTTAGTGGTTCAGGAAGACCGGGAATTGTCACAAAATATTGCGCAAATCACCGGAATCAAACATGAATCGCCTCAATTGTTCCATTTTTCAAGCGAAAAAGTGGATTGGCATGCCTCTCACGGGGATATAACCAGCAAATCCATGACTGAATTTATCGCTTAAAAAGTAAGCTGAAGCCTTGTGCTTCAGCTTTTTTCATTCCAAAACACTTTAGCGCGTTGAATCGCTAAAATAAATTTCGTGACTTTATTGAATACTTTGCTTATAATAGTCCTAATATGTTAATATGAGTCACTAAGTAAGGTGAATCTCGAAAGGGGAAGTAGAAAATGAGCCAATTAGATTTAGAACAGCTTAGAGAAAAAGTTGACGCAGTCAACCTGCAAATCCTTTCTCTTATCAACGAAAGAGCAACAGTCATCCAGGAAATCGGAAAGATCAAAGAAAAACAAGGTGTCAATCGCTACGATCCGCTGCGTGAACGCCATATGCTT
This sequence comes from Planococcus ruber, assembly GCF_022819085.1. GTDB lineage: Bacteria > Bacillota > Bacilli > Bacillales_A > Planococcaceae > Planococcus > Planococcus ruber. The sequence continues at coordinate 51,654 of NZ_JALHAG010000004.1, forward strand.
AACTTATTAAAAGACCATAACAACGGCCCGCTTGATCAAAAAACCGTTGACCATATATTCAAGGAAATTTTCAAATCCGCTTTGGACATGCAAGAAGAAGACCAACGCAAAGCATTGCTGGTTTCCCGTAAAAAGAAATCAGAGGATACCGTAATTACAGTTAACGGGGAACGCATCGGTGAAGGAACTCCTTCATTCATCTTCGGGCCATGTGCAGTTGAATCGCAAGAGCAAGTATCGAAAGTTGCAGAAGCAATTGGCGGAAAAGGCCTTCGTTTAATTCGCGGTGGAGCATACAAGCCGCGTACTTCTCCTTACGATTTCCAAGGTCTAGGCCTTGAAGGCTTGAAAATGTTAAAAGCGGCAGCAGAACAATACAATTTGGCTGTCGTGACGGAAATTGTGACGCCTTCGCATTTGGAAGACGCATTGCCGTACTTGGATGTAGTTCAAGTAGGAGCGCGCAATATGCAGAACTTCGAATTGCTGAAAGCGGTTGGGCAAATCAACAAACCGGTTCTTCTAAAAAGAGGGATGGCTGCTACAATCGATGAATTCATCAATGCAGCAGAATACATCATCGCATCAGGAAATGATCAAATCATCCTTTGCGAACGCGGAATCCGCACTTACGAAAAAGCGACAAGAAACACACTGGACATCTCAGCAGTGCCGATCTTAAAGCAAGAAACGCATTTGCCGGTATTTGTAGACGTTACCCATTCTACTGGCCGCCGCGACCTCTTATTGCCAGCTGCTAAAGCGGCAATCGCAATCGGAGCTGATGGCGTTATGGCTGAAGTCCACCCAGACCCAGCAGTCGCATTGTCCGATGCAGCTCAGCAAATGAATTTGCAGCAATTCGATGAATACTACGATTCATTGATGAAATTCATGAAGCAATACGAATTGAAAATGTAATTCCGAAGAGCCGGGCCCCCCGGCTTTTCTTTTTTTAGTTGATTAGAGGAAACGCTTTATCGTATGATTATAGATATAGGAAAGGAGGGCGCACCGTGACCGTTACGATTTATGATGTAGCAAGAGAAGCGAATGTATCCATGGCTACCGTTTCGCGCGTAGTGAATGGCAACCAAAACGTAAAACCTGCTACAAGAAAAAAAGTATTAAAAGTAATTGAAGAATTGGGGTATCGCCCTAACGCAGTGGCTAGAGGGTTAGCCAGCAAGAAAACGACAACGGTCGGCGTCATCATTCCCGATATTTCAAACAGTATGTATGCAGAATTAGCTCGGGGAATCGAAGACATTGCGACCATGTACCGCTACAACATCATCTTGTCGAACTCAGACCAAAATCAAAATAAGGAACTTCAATTGCTGGAAACAATGCTTGGAAAACAAGTGGATGGCATAGTTTTCATGAGCGATGTAATCTCAACTGAACTTCTTTATGAAATGGAAAGATCGCCAACTCCGATCGTTCTAGCCGGATCGATTGATGAAACGAATGCAGTGGCATCCGTAAATATCGATTATCATGGAGCTGCCTATGAAGCGGTTAAAAAATTGGTCGATAACGGACATAAGAAAATAGCTTTTGTTTCGGGTCCGTTAAGCTCTAAGATCAATAAAGACTTCAAATTAAAAGCCTATAAAGAAGCGTTGGAGGACGCAGGCATCGACTATGATGAGAAATTGGTCGTAGAATGCAATAACTCTTATGATGAAGGAATGGAAGCAGTCGCTACTTTGCAGCCTTATGAGCCAACCGCTTATTTCGTCAGCAATGACGAAATGTCGATCGGTGTCATTCATGCGCTTGAAGAAAGCGGGAAAAAAGTGCCTGAAGATGCAGAAATCATCAGCTACGAAAATTCCAAACTGGCTCGCATGGCACGTCCAATGCTGACATCCATCGCATTTCCTTTATATGATATCGGAGCCGTCTCCATGCGTTTATTGACAAAGTATATGAATGAAGAAGAAATCGAAGAAAAACAAGTCATTTTGCCGTATCGCATTGAAGAACGCCAATCGACAAAAAATAATGCATAAAAAAAGAGCCCTCATCAGGGCTCTTTTTTATGCATTTCGAATCATATATAAGGCTTTATTGAGCATTTGGAAGTTCTTGTCGGTTATTTCTTCTTTTCTTGGAATGGCTTGGTACATATTGACGGGGTCTTCCCACGTTTTAATCAGTGGCACAGGCGATTCGGGCTGCCATTTGGAAAGCCATGGTTCTGGCAAATTGCCATGCGGCAAAGGGAAATTATTCATTTCCATCCAAATCATCGACCAAGCGCGAGGGACAACGCGCCAAATGTCATAACCGCCGCCTCCGACCGCAATCCACCGGCCGTCGCAGTACGTGTGAGCCAGTTCGTGGGCGATTTTAGGAATCTCCCGATAGATATTCATCGTTCCATATAAATGGGTAAGTGGGTCCAAATAATGGGCGTCAGCACCGTTTTGGCTAAGGATAACGTCGGGCTTGAAGAATTCTACAATTTCTTTCATCGCTGTCCGGTAAATATCAAGAAACGATTCATCTTCCGTAAAGGCATCGATCGGAAAATTGAAAGAAGTGCCATAGCCTTGGCCGCTCCCGCGTTCGTTGATATTGCCGGTTCCAGGGAAGAGGTAGCGTCCGGTTTCGTGAATTGAGACCGTACAGACGTCCGGATCGTCATAGAAGCTCCATTGGACGCCGTCCCCATGGTGGGCATCGGTGTCAATGTAGAGGACCCTCGCTTCGTATTTTTTCTTGATGTAATTAATGGCCACTGAACTGTCGTTGTAAATGCAGAAGCCTGAAGCTTTTCCGCGGAACCCGTGATGGAGGCCGCCGCCCAGGTTCAAAGCATGCTGGGCTTTTCCTTCCATAACGTAATCGACAGCAGTCAATGTGCCGCCGACTAATCGCGCACTCGCTTCATGCATGTTCTCAAAAATCGGCGTATCTTCGGTTCCGATGCCATAGCTTTCACCGGCTTCCGGTGTGATTTCGCCTCTGCTTGCTTTTTTTACGATTTCAATATAGCGTTCGTCATGGGCAAGCAGCAATTCCTCATCTGAAGCGACTCGGGCAGGCACAATCAAGTCTTCTGGAAGCGCATTCATTTCGCGGAGAAGATCGATGGTCAGCACAAGCCTTTTTTGGTTGAATGGATGCGTATCAGAAAATTTATACCCCAATTGATCTTCTGAAAAAATAAATACTGCGTGTTTCATTCGTTCATTTGCGGTGCGCTCGGCCATAAGACATCGAAACCTTCTTTTCGCAAGTCCTCAATGAGCGAAAGCGGATTCATCGTTTGAACCCGGAACACCAGGATTTTGTTCGCGCGATTGCTGCTGTCGGGGTATACCAGCACGCTTAAAATATTCACGTTTTTATCATGGAAAACTTTGGATACATCAAACAGAACGCCGGAGCGGTCAGGGACTTTTATTTCTATTTGCGAGCCTGGCTGATGGGCCCCGGTCAATTCAATGTATTTGTACAATAAATCCGTTTCGGTGATAAAGCCCACCAATTTGCTATTGCTGATGATCGGAAGGCAGCCAATTTGCTGATCATAGAAAACCAATGCGATTTCTTCCACAAAATCCATCGGGTGAGCCGTGATCGGATTTTTGGTCATGATGTCTTCCACTTTTTTTTCGTAAGCGTCTTTTTTAGGAGAGACGGTAAAACGGGAGGGCAGGGCATCTTTTAAATCACGGTCAGATACGACGCCTACGACTTTGCCATTCTCTACTACGGGTGCGTGGCGGATTCGCTGTTTTTCAAAAAGTTCAAATACATCTTGGACGGTTTGGTCCACAGATAAAGTTTGCACTTCCGTTTTCATAATTTCTTCTATTAACATGGAAACACCCCTTTTGTTCGATTAATACATATAGCGGTTCATGAAACGGAGCTGGTCAAATTGCTGGACCGACTCTGGCGGAACTCTGCTGCCGATTCTGGCCATCAAGCAATTGGCGGGATGGGAACTGATTTCCGGATCGTCAGTCGCGAAATATTCCAATCCGCCAGCCTGCATCATCTTCTCCATAATCTTTCGGTACTCCCAGACATTTAATCCGGTGCCTTTTAAATCCCAATGCCAATAATATTCAGTCGTAATGACGATGAAATCTTCGAAATAATCATCCTGCATCGATAAGCGCAGCAAAGATTTTCCGACACCGCCGCCGCGGTATTTAGGAATGATTTCGATGGCGCCAAGTTCAATCAAGTCTTTCATTTTTCCTTCCGACCATCGTTCAAGAGGATCAGGGTAGAGGAAAGTTACGTAGCCGACAATGGTATTTTCCACTCGGGCAATAAGAATGCGGCCTTCCGGGAGATCGGCAATTTCCGTAATGGCTTTGTGCTGTTGGGCCGGCTGTCTAAATGCCACGAGGTCTTCGTGGAATTCAAGCGCTTTCAATTCTTTTGAAGGGACGGGCCCTTCAAGAAGCAGCGGACCATTTTTTGTTTCTAGATTCATTGAATGGTATTCCTTCTGATGTTCCATCTTTTCACCGCCTGTTAGGTACAATTAGGTACATTATACATGAAATAAAAATAGAAATGGGATTTGGAAAGTGAAATTATCCATTGTTTTCTAAAAAGTTAAAATTATTCGCAATCAATTGTCAGAATGTTGTAGAATGAAGGAGAACCAATTGGGAAAGGATGATTTGGATGAAAGTGGAAGCGATACCAGCAAAACAAGGGGAGCATCATCTACATAATTATGAAGACATCGCAGCTAATTTCGACTGGACTGAAGTTGAAAAAGAATTCAGTTGGTATGAAAGCGGTAAAGTAAATATGGCGTACGAAGCGATCGACCGCCACGCTGAATCCTATCGAAAGAATAAAGTAGCTCTTTACTACAAAGACCAATCGCGAAACGAGTCGTATACGTTCTATGAAATGAAGCGTATGACAAACCGTGCAGCGAATTTATTGAAATCCCATTCGGAACTGGAGAAAGGCGACCGCATGTTTATTTTTATGCCGCGTTCTCCGGAACTCTATTTTGCCATGTTCGGTGCCTTGAAAATGGGCTTGATCGTCGGGCCATTATTTGAAGCGTTTATGGAAGGCGCCATTTACGACCGCTTGGATGACAGCGACGCGAAAGCGATTATTACGACTCCGGAATTATTGCCGCGCGTGCCGTTTGACCGGCTGCCGCATCTTAAAACTGTTTTCCTTGTAGGGGAAGAAATTGAAGAAAATGATCATACGGTTGATTTCATGAAGCATCTTCACGGGGCTTCTGATAAATTTGAAATTGAATGGCTGGATAAAGAAGACGGCCTTGTGCTCCATTATACTTCCGGTTCGACCGGAAAACCGAAAGGCGTTCTACATGCCCAATATGCGATGGTCCAGCAATACCAGACCGGCAAATGGGTATTGGACCTTCAGGAGGAAGATATCTACTGGTGCACAGCCGACCCTGGCTGGGTGACGGGGACAGCTTATGGCGTCTTTGCTCCATGGCTGACCGGTACGACTACTGTTATTTTAGGAGGACGTTTTTCTCCCGATGGCTGGTACAAAGCGATTGAAGATTTTGGCGTCACCGTTTGGTATAGTGCGCCGACAGCTTTCCGCATGCTGATGGGCGCAGGAGATGCATTGGTAAAAGAATACGATCTATCAACGCTTCGCCATGTTTTATCCGTTGGGGAGCCCTTGAATCCGGAAGTTGTGCGTTGGGGTGTCCAAGTATTCGATAAACGGATCCACGACACATGGTGGATGACAGAAACGGGAGCGCAGACCATTTGCAACTACCCATCCATGGCAATCAAACCGGGCTCGATGGGCAAACCGGTTCCGGGCATCAAAGTGGCCATTGTTGATGATCAAGGAAACGAACTGGCGCCAAACCAAATGGGCAATTTGGCGATCGAAAAAGGCTGGCCGTCCATGATGCGCCAAATTTGGAACAATCCATCAAAATACGAATCGTATTTCTTGAATGATAAATGGTACGTTTCCGGGGATTCGGCTTATATGGACGAAGAAGGCTATTTCTGGTTCCAGGGACGGGTAGATGATGTCATCATGACTTCCGGCGAACGCGTAGGTCCATTCGAAGTAGAAAGCAAATTGCTTGAGCACCCAGCGGTGGCAGAAGCAGGGGTCATTGGAAAACCGGATCCGGTACGCGGGGAAATCATCAAAGCCTTTGTTGCGTTAAATGCGGGCCATGAACCTTCTGAAGAATTGGTCCAAGACATCCAGCAATTCGTCAAAAAAGGGCTGGCTGCCCACGCGGCGCCGAAAGAAATCGAATTCAAAGACAAACTGCCGAAGACCCGAAGCGGTAAAATTATGCGCCGTGTCTTGAAAGCATGGGAACTCGACTTGCCGACAGGCGATTTGTCGACGATGGAAGATTAATAGAGAAAAGCGGAAGTGCCAGTCTAGCCCCGACAAGCGCTGGAGGGCTTTCAGGGAATGGCGCTCTTTGCCATTTGCTGAGAGACCGAAGCGACTCGAGGGGCTGGGCACTGGAGTCTAGACAATAGAGAAAAGCGGAGACAGCCATCTAGATTCGCCGGACATAAGACGAGCTGACGAAGTGGCGTGTTTTCAGCCACACAGCCGGATTGGCTTATGACCCGAGGATCTGGCTGGTGGAGTCTGGACAAAGAAAAGCGGAAACAGCCGTTTAGATCCGAAAGCTTGAAACATAAAAGGCACCAGCTGAGATTTTTCTCAGCTGGTGCCTTTTTAAGTTGCGGGAATAAATTATTCACCGTCGCCTTCTTCCGGTTCTGTTGGTTCAGCCGGAGGAGGGGTAGTGCCGCCATTAGCTGGAGGAGGAGTAGTTTCTTCTTCTTCCTCTTCCTCTTCAGGAGGCGTTTCCGTTTCGTCTTCTTCATCAGCCGGAGGAGCTGTATTTTCCTCCGGTTTGGCAGGAGCCGCCGGTTTTGGCGCTTCAATGCCTACTGTATTGGAGAGCGGCGATTGTTGGCCGGTGATGTCCACAGCTACGACAAAATAGCTGCCTGGACCCGGCAAAGTATAAGAATTTCCACGAGATTCCGAGATGGAAGCGAGTAAAGAATTGCCTCCGCCGCTCCGGTAAATGCGGTAGCCGACGACATCATTCGAAGCGGAATTGCTCCAAGTAAGAGTTCTTCCGTTTAGCGATGCTTGGACGCCGGATGGAGCGATGCCATCATGGTTCAAAGTCGAACCTGAAACGATGTTAGAGAAGCGTGAATTGCCAGGGAAGAGCTTGCTTGCGTCTCCGCCCAATGTACCGAGCATGCGGTCAATATAAGCTTTGGAAACACCGGCACCGCCGCTGCTGACAAATTCTCTTGGCGTACTATCCAGTGCCAAGTAACGGGAACCATTTACAGTCGTATAAGATCCTGAAGTCAAGCTGTCATCTGCTTTTGTCGGAACCATAACGTTGGCATTGAACAAGTCGGCTTTCACTAAGCCTGCACCCGAACATGCACCGCCTGGGGCAAGCCCTGAAATGCTGCAGAATGAGCGGGTGACAACGCCTTCAGGTGCTTTGAACGTTTCTTTAGTACCGATTAATTCAGGGTTAGTGTCATAAGCGGCATTCATTAAGCGCGCCCATAACTGGTTAACCCGGACAGAAGGCTGTAATTCGCTGTTTGGCCGGTCATTTAATTGGAACTTCTCTGTTCCATAGCCGAGCCATACGCTCATCGTTACGTTCGGATTTAAGCCGACGATCCACACATCTTTTGCATCTTGGGTGGTTCCGGTTTTGCCGGCAAAGTCTGAGCTGAATTTAAGTAAACTGTTTGCACGGTTACCAGTACCACGTTCCGTTTTAAAGACATCGCGCATCATATCCGTAAGGATATAAGAAGTTTGTGGTGAAAATATTTGTTCGCCGTCTTCTGTATTCTGTTCAAATACGATATTACCGTCTGCATCTTCAATGCGTTGAATCATGTAGGCATCTTTGTGTTTGCCATTAGCAGCAAACATGGAGTAAGCGCTCGTCAATTGTTCAACTGAAGCTTCGACACCGCCTCCAAGGGCCGAAGTCAAGAAGGCATTAACTTTCTCTTTGTTTTCAACCACTCTCGTCATCCCAGCTTTTCTCATATAGCTGCTAGGATCTTGGCCTTGTATTTGCGAATATAGACGAAGTGCCGGCAAGTTTTGTGATTCTGCTAAAGCATTGCGGGCAGGCATGATGCCTTGTTCGCTCGTTGGAACGAAGTTGCTCGGTTTGTATGGCTTTTGGCCAGGAATGTTTTGAGTGAATTTCACATCGACAACTGGGCTGCCAGCTCCAATTTTTCCAAGTTCAATCGCAGGTCCATAAACCAATAATGGCTTAGCTGTTGAACCGATTGAACGGAAAGCCTGTGTGGCATGGTTCAACTTCTCAATTTCAAAATCGCGGCCGCCAACAAAGCTTAAAATTTTGCCGGTGCTGTTTTCGATCGTCATACTGCCGACTTGGACAGGGTATTGCTTTTGGATTTCTTCTCCTTCTGCGTTAAGGGCAGGAGCAGTTAAAGTCGCCCCGTATGATTCGTAAGACTGTGCCGCTTTTTTCTGAGCATCGAACATTTCCTTGTTGATCGTAGAGTAAATGCGGTAGCCATTCGAACGCACGGCACGGTCTGCCAAAATGGCATATTCTTCGTACAATTTATCATTTTCTTCTAATGTAGCAGGGTCGATTCCATTTTGTTCAGCGAGTACATCCATAATGATGCGGGATGCACGTTTTTCAAGTTCCACTGTGATGTGAGGGTATTTCTCATAAGAACGCTGTTCGTCCAAACGGAAATCTTTTTTGATGTCATAAGCGATTGCTTCATCGTATTCTTTTTGGGTAATGTATTCTGTTTCCTTCATCCGGAATAGCACCGTCTTCATTCGGTCAATTCCGTGCTGCAATCCTTCATCGTCTTTCGGATCACCGTTCGATGTATAAGGCGTATAGCGGAAAGGCGCTTTCGGGATCCCGGCGATAAAGGCTGCTTGCGGCAAATTCAGCTCACTGGCAGATACGTTGAATAAACCGTTTGCTGCAGTTTCAATCCCGGCAATATTCGCGCCGGAAGAGTTTCTTCCGTAAGGGATGATATTCAAATAGGCTTCTAAAATCTCATCTTTCGACATGAATTTTTCGAGGCGCATCGCAAGCAAAATTTCTTTGGCTTTTCGTTCGTAGGATACCTCATTGGTTAAAATTTGGTTCTTGATCAACTGCTGCGTCAATGTCGATCCGCCTGTTTGGCTGTCAGAGTTTGAAACATCTTGGAACAATCCACGGAAAATCGCTTTTGGCACGATTCCGTCATGTTCTAGGAAGTATTCATCCTCTGTCGCAAGAACCGCGTCAATTGCAAATTTTGAAACCTTATCGAGCTTTGTTTCTTTCCGTTCTAAATCAGTGCGTAATTTACCGATATAGACTTTGTTGTCAAAAAACATCTCAGAGGTTTCGGCATAGCTGTAAATTTCACCGCGCATTTCATCCGGCGTACGAAGTTTTTCTTCGTCCACCAGGGAAGCGAAATAACCGGCTCCAACGGAAGCGGCAAATACACCGCCGACGACAAATATAATTGCAAGCAAAATAGCTAAGTTCCATAGCACACCACTAGTGATGCTCAGTCGCTTTGCCCATTTTGCGGAAGTCCATCGATTGTAAGTTTCTTCGGTTTTCCTAAGGCCGTCCCTTATCTTTTCAAGCACTTTATCAACCTCCTAAAATCTCGCTTTATTATAGCATATTCACACAAAAGCAACTAAAAAGATTGACAATATGTCATAATAAAGTAAACTAACTAATATATTTTCATATTCAAACGATGAAGAGTCCGAAGTAGGCGTTGCAAACTTTGTAGAGAGAGCCGGTGGTTGGTGCAAACCGGTCAAAGTGCAGCAGCTGAATTACAGTCTTGGAGTTTACGGAAGTGCCCCGTACGGCACATATTGAGTCGGGAGAATCAGATTCTCCAAGCTGGGTGGTACCGCGCAAAAGCGTCCCTGCATGAATTTCATGCAGGGGCTTTTTTTATTAGCTGAAACAAGGAGGAAATGGAAATGGCAAATGCATTATTGGAAGATTTAAAGTGGAGAGGCTTGCTTTACCAGCAAACCGACGAAGAAGGTATGGAGAAATTACTGGATGAACAGAAGATTTCGTTGTACTGCGGTGTAGACCCGACAGCGGACAGCATGCACATTGGCCATATCGTGCCGCTATTGACATTGCGACGTTTTCAGACGCACGGGCATCAGCCGATTCTTTTAGTCGGCGGAGCTACCGGCATGATCGGCGATCCCTCTGGAAGAAATGAAGAGCGCCAATTGCAGACAACGGAACAGATTGATAAGAACGTGGAAGGCATTAAAGTCCAAATGGAACAAATTTTTGATTTTGCTTCTGAAAATGGTGCGAAAATGGTTAACAACCGCGATTGGATAGGGCAGATGAGCATTATTGAATTCTTGCGCGACTACGGAAAATTGATTTCCGTGAATTACATGCTGGCGAAAGATTCAGTGGCGTCCCGTCTCGAGCAGGGGATTTCTTTCACAGAATTCTCGTACACGTTAATCCAGGCAATCGATTACAACCATTTGTACAATCATTACAATTGCCGCGTACAAATCGGCGGATCCGACCAATGGGGAAATATTACTTCTGGGCTTGAAGTGATCCGCAAAACGCATGAGGAAGAAACAAAAGCATTCGGCATTACGATTCCGTTAGTGACGAAAGCGGACGGAACGAAGTTCGGGAAATCTGCAGGCGGCGCTGTTTGGCTCGATGCGAAAAAGACTTCTCCTTACGAGTTCTACCAGTTCTGGATCAATACAGCGGATGCAGATGTCATCAAATACTTGAAGATTTTCACCTTCCTTGGCCGCGAAGAAATTGAAGCGCTTGAAACCACGGTGGAAACGGAAGCGCATTTGCGTAAAGCGCAAACGGTTTTAGCTGAAGAAATGACCAAATTGATCCACGGCGAAAAAGCGCTTGAAGATGCGCAGCGCATCACGAAAGCCTTGTTCAGCGGAGATTTAAAGGCTTTATCAGCAGAGGAAATGCGCGCTGCTTTTAAAGATGTGCCATCCGTTGAACTCGCGAAAGAAGCGAAATCGATTGTTGACTTGATCGTCGAAGCGGGCATTTCTTCGTCTAAACGCCAAGCGCGTGAAGACGTCACCAATGGTGCAATTTCGGTGAACGGGGAAAAAGTCACCGATCTGGACTACATTATCGATGAAAAAGACCGGTTGGAAGATGCGTTTTCCATCATTCGCCGGGGCAAGAAAAAATACCATATGGTTCAATTTAATTAATAAGGGAATAAAAAAATGCGGTTTCCATTGGGAGGCCGCGTTTTTTAATTCACTTATGAAGCAATTGTTTTTTCTTTCTTCATTAATTGTATGAGCTGATAGCCATCAGATGAGTGTCCTGCGTATGGACCCATCCATTTCGGATAAACTACCGGGATTGACGTGCCGGCAAATAACCAAAGATTAAGATACATGAAACCTTTCTTGAAATTCTGCAGGTCCCAATTCGTCAGCTGATTTAAAGCGGCGAAAGACAAAAGTGCAAGGCTTAATGAAGCAGCAGGGCCTCCTGCTAAGAATAAGAATCGTTGAATTTTTGATCGTTTTTCTTTTGGCTTCACCAAAGCGCAAAATCCGTAATAAGCCCACCGGATATGAAACGAAATCTTTCCGAACCGAAAATTTTCTTTATTGCTGTCATCCAACGGACCTAGATAGACTCTTACTTTTTCTTTGGATAACAAAGCACTGCCAATGGCATGGCCGGCTTCATGAAGAAGGACTGCAATCGGTAGGCCAACCAAATAAATCAATACAAATGAAATCATGCCATCCCTCCTGGTCTTAATACGGAGCTAGAATCGAAAGGTTTCACCAGTAAATGGAAAAAGTCATAAAATGTTCACGAAATGAATATCTTGAAGTCAGGATAAGTCGTCTGACAACAAAAAAATACGTATTCATTATATGATAGGGGATGTGAATATAATTTATTGGAGGAATTTAAACAAATGAATGTATTAGTAGTAAAAGCGAACAACCGTCCGGCAACTGAAGGCATTTCAAGCAAGATGTACGAAACTTTCATGGAGTCGGTGAAAGATAATAAAGACTTGAACGTAACCACTTATGATGTGTACGAAGAAGATATGCCTTATTTCGGCCAAGATCTTTTCAATGCATTCGGCAAATTGCAAAATGAAGAAGAATTGACAGATATCGAACAACGTCTATTAGCAGCGAAACAAAAAGCAATGGATGCCATTTCTGCAGCTGACCTTGTGGTATTTGCATTCCCATTATGGAATTTGACGATTCCTGCTAAATTGCATACATTTATCGACTATGTGTATGCCGCTGGATTTGCATTCAAATACGATGCAGAAGGCAATATGATTCAATTGATGACAGACAAAAAAGCAATTTTCCTGAATGCACGCGGCGGCGTCTACTCTTCTCCGGAAGCGGCACCAATGGAAATGGCTGTTAACTATATGCGCAATGTTTTCGGCGGCGTGTTCGGCATGCAGATTGTTGATGAAGTCATCATCGAAGGCCATAACGCAACACCGGACAAAGCGGCACAGATTATCGAAGAAGGCCTTGAGCGCGTGAAAGAGGCAGCTTCTAAATTGGTTCATCAAAACGCATAATCAACTGAAGAAGCGCTTAACCGTCTATCGAGCAATTTTGCTTGGTAGGCGGTTTTTTTTATTTTAAAGAGGAATAGCGGCATTCCCCAGAGAATGCAGTTAAGAGGATATTATTAGTTGAATCGAGGGATTTGATGAGTACAAAATGGTTGGAATGGGCTAAACGCATTCAGTCTCTGTCTCAAGCAGGGTTAACTTACTCGAAAGATGTATACGATATGGAGCGTTTTGAAGAATTGCGCACTATCAGTACAGAAATTATGGCTGAACATACCGAAGTGGAAATGGAAAAGATCAAAGACTTATTTGCGAGTGAAAAAGGTTATCAAACCCCCAAGATGGATGTCCGGGGAGCCGTATTCCGGGATGGGAAAATTTTATTGGTCAAAGAGAAAGTCGACAATAAATGGGCGCTTCCAGGCGGCTTTTGTGATATCGGCCTATCCCCAAGCGAGAATATTGTGAAAGAAATAAGGGAAGAGTCCGGTTTTCTAGCTGTTCCAGTAAAACTATTGGCTCTTTTGGACATGAACCAACACGGCCATCCGCCGCAGCCCTATCATTATTATAAATTATTTGTTCAATGTGAAATTGTAGGCGGTAGGGCATCATTTGGAGTAGAGACGGACGGAGTCGAATTTTTCTCAGCTGCTTCTTTGCCTGAACTTTCTTTGAATCGAAACACAGAAGCTCAAATCGAGATGCTTTTTTCGTTTTTACATCATCCAGAAAAAGCAGCGATTTTGGATTGAATTTAAAAGTAGGGTGGGGTATGGATGAAGCGGCAGCATGCGGGTTTGGTAATAATAATAGCGGCACTTACAGCTTGTATGCCTACCAGTCCGATTATCGAGAAAGAAATAGAAAAAATCGATATTCGCTGTCTGGAAACGGAGGAGTTAATTGAAATCACAGATCCGGTCCGTATACAGGCCGTAAAAGAGGAAATCAATTCAAGCAAACGAGAAGGAACAGAAGAGTTCGAACTGGCGGAAGGCCATACTGCAACATTGCGATTTGATGATGGCAGTGAATGGAAGACGACGTTTTATCCTTCAGGGCATGCGGTGATTGAGGGATATTATGTCCGTTCAGAACTTGAAGAATTTTGTGGAGAATAAAGGGATAGGCAAGTGAATAGATTGGCTGAACATCGTTTATGATCTAAACGGTGTTTTCTTTTCGGCTCCAAAGCTTAAAAGTTTTACGGCGTTTTCCAAACTTTCTTTTTGTCTGGGTCGTCTAAATTTAAGACAGGAGGCTAAGCAGTGGACGAAATAACGTTTGACCAGATCAGTACAGCAAGTTCAGAGGAAATTATTAACGAAGCTATGAAAGAATATGGAAAGGAAATTTTGCAGCTCGTATATTCTTATGTGAAAAACCGGGCGGCAGCAGAAGACTTAACTCAGGAAATTTTCATTAAGTGCTATAAATCACTGCATACATACAAGCAGAAATCGACATTCAGAACGTGGCTCTGGCGAATTGCTATCAATCATAGCAAAGATTATTTGAAAAGCTGGCATTACAAGAATATCGTTCTCGCTATAGAAGAGCCATTCCTTCATGAGGACAGCAACATTGCGCTGGAAAAATCAATTATCCAAAAAGATGAAGATGAGGAACTGGCTGCTGTTGTCATGAAATTACCCGTCATCTATCGGGAAGTAATCTATCTCTATTATTTTCAAGAGCTCTCAATCCGTGAAATTGCTGCAACTTTAATGAAGAATGAAAGTACCATCAAAACAAGATTAAAGAGGGCTAAAGAACTTCTTAAAGAAAGTTTGGAGGGATAACAATGGAAGAACGTTTAAAAGAACTGAGACAAGTGATGAAGAAAAAAGTATTCAATCAATTGGAATTTACAGATCAACTTAAAAACAGCATCCACACGGAAATAAGAAAGCAGGTGGAGAGTGATGAATATGTCTATTTGTCTGTGCTGCAACTTCTCGTACAAGAAAAAACAGGTGTTGTCTTAATCACTTACCTTCGAAGCAGGGGCATTAAAAGGTTTGAAGATAATGAGGGATTGCTATATAGCTTATTGCATCGTTTAGAAGTGAATGGTCTTTTGGTCAGCAAATGGGAAGAGAATGAAGCAAAGTTGTATAGTTTAACTGATAAAGGCCAGAAAATATTAAGGAAAGCTGAAAAGAAATATGCTGTTAAACAGTCTTATTTAAAAGAGATATTGGAGGTGTAAAGAGCTGTGGGGAATAGAAAAAACCATTATGTGAAGAAAGTGACTGAGCAAGTTCGTTCAAAAGAAGCGAAAGAACAGGTTGAAGCTGAATTAACTTATCATTTAAGAGAAACCCAAAAGGCATTGCTTAATAAAGGACTTAATGAGATGCAAGCAGAAGAAAGGGCAATTGAACAGATGGGAAGTCCAGTTCATCTAGGGATACAGCTGAATTCGCTTTACCGGCCAAAACTGGATTGGGCCATGCTAACGCTGTTCCTGTTAATTATCGGATTTAGTTTCTTGCCTCTCGTAGCAATAAATGCCGCAGACCTCGGCAGTTATATCGGGAAGAAAAGTGTCATGGCAGTGCTTGGAGTTGTAGCTGCAATAGGGTTAATGTTCTTTGATTACCGGAAATTAAAAAATCTACATTGGCTATTTCTGGGGATTGGGATTATATTGCTGCTTCTGTTGAATTTCCTGTCCACTGGAATGATGAACGGTTATCCAATTATCGATTTTGGTCCGCTGTCTTTTCAAATTCTACATACCTTGCCAATTTTATTTCTGTTTTGGGCTTCTTTTTTAGTGCAGGAACAAGCGGTATTCTGGAAAGCTGCTCTTTTCTTTCTCCTGACTTCCGCTTTAATGCTAAATGCAGGCGGAATAGCTGCGTTCATGATTTATAGTGTAATGGTTTTTATTATGTTGATAACCAGCTCCTTGAGCAACAAGAAAATATTCGGGTTTGCAGCAGTTTGCTTGGCTTTAATCGCTTCTATACTGGCTATCATATTCACTTCTCTGAAAGAGTATCAATTAGAGCGGTTCTATGCGTTTTTGAATCCTGAAATGTATAGTGAAACTTCTGGATACATGTATATTCAAATTAACCAAATAGTAAGCGAATCCACATGGTTTGGCAATCTTGGCGACATGCAGTTTATCCCTTCTGCGCATACAGACTTCATTTTCTTAAATATTATTCATCATTTTGGATGGGCAGCTGGGTTGCTTCTTTTACTTGCGTTAACTGGAGTGGCCGTTCGCATGGTCTATATTGCTCGCCAACTAAAAGATCCATATGGAAAGATGTTGCTGAGCGGAGGAGTTGCTCTATTTGTAGTTCAAGCTATTTATAATATCGGGATGATTTTTGGAGTGCTGCCGTTGATCAGCATGTCATTGCCGCTTCTCAGTTACGGATTCTGGCCGACTATGCTTGGTGCCTTAGTAGTGGGCATTTTCCTGAGTGTTTATCGCCGCAAAAACTTTAACATTAGAGCTGAACCGAAGTCTTTGCATTAAGTACTGAAATTCCGTAATGATTGGATCAAAAGGAAAATGTTTACCTCCTCTCTCTGCGGGTAATTTGTCACTATGGCAGAACATAATCCAGAGGAGGCGTTCAGAATGGCAAAACAACGAGTTGCAGGATCGTATCAAACAGAAAATGAAGCAATTGCCGCGATAGAGGAGTTAAAGCGGCAAGGTTATCGTTCAGAAGATATTTCCGTACTAAGCAAGGATAAAAGAGAAGCAGAAAATATTATGGAAGAAACCGATACGCATGTCGAAGAAGGTGCAGCTGCTGGCGCTCTAACAGGCGGCGCCTTAGGTGGTCTCGGCGGCGTGCTGGCAGGAATTGGGGCTCTAGCCATTCCCGGAATCGGTCCGATTGTAGCAGCTGGACCCATTGTTGCTGGATTGACGGGAGCTGCCGCTGGCGCAGGCATCGGTGGTTTGGCTGGCGCTTTGATCGGGATGGGCATTCCTGAAGACGAAGCACAGCGCTATGAATCTCAATTTAATGAAGGCAGCATTTTAGTATTAGTGGAAGACCAGGAGGATTTCATTCCAGACCATAATGACCGAGATGGCTTTGTGGATAATAAAGATCCATTGATCGGCGGGAATTCTTCAACGACCATTAGAGGTGATCAAGGCCTAGATGACGCTCGTTCAATTGAAAAACGTGGACCTGCGGGACTTTAAAAAACGAAATAGATAAAAACGAGCAGCCGATTTGCGGCTGCTCGTTTTTACATTTGTTTCGCTTTGATGAATCGCGGCAATTCCATATCCCTGTACTGTTCTGGGTGAAGAAGTTTTCCGAGCTTCACTGCTCCTTCAATCAAGCGGGGAGAAGGCCGGCAATACAGCTCTTCTTCCATTACATGGATGTTTTCAAAGCCTTTCATTTCATCCCAGCCCGGGCGTTTTCGGACAAGCTCGGGTTTGACTTTGGAGGTCATGATGCCGACCCAGGCGAGCAGAATATAATCGGGATTTCGTGTTCGCACATCTTCCCAATCGGTTTGGATATTCGCAGAATCGACGTCTTCGAAAACGTTGCGCCCGCCAGCGAGCTCGCTGATCTGCGTCAGCCAGTTGACGCGGCCTGGCGTGAACACAGGCTTCGGCCACCATTCCCAGTAAAGGGAAGGGCGAGAAGAAACGGCTGCCGCCCGCTTTTTTAAATCAGCGACAACAGATAGAAATTCCTGTTGAATGGGAACGGCGTCTATGCCGCAAGCTTGGCCAATTGTTAAAAGGTCATGGCCAATTTCCTCTAAAGTTTGGGGATCCAACACAAGGTGCGGAATCTTTCTTTTTACCAATTCTTCCACATTTTTTTCCATTCCCGGTACGCTGAGGGAAGCCAGAACCAAATCGGGCTTCAACGCTTCGAGTTCATCCATTCGAATCGATAAATCAGGCCCGAGCCGAGGCAAGTGAGTAATTGAACTCGGCCAATCGGAATAATCATCGATTCCTACAAGCAAATCCTCTGCCCCTAAAAATGCAAGCAGCTCGGTATTGCTTGGACAAATTGAAATAATCCGCATTATCTGCACCTCCGTTTTAACCAGTTTACCATTAAAAAAATCCCTCTGCCAAACAGGCAAAGGGACTCATAGAAGAAGACAGTCATACAAAGTTTGGCATTCCGCCGCTATTGCTGATAGTTGGGAATCGGTAACAGGTAACTTGGGAACGGGTGATAAGTCATGGGTTTGGCCATTTCCTGTTCGAGTAAGTGCACCGAAGCGCAGCAATTTTCTTCCTCTATGCCTTGAAGCGGAGTCTCACCCCTTCAAGGTTAAAAATATGTTGAACCATCGAAATTAAGTGCTATCGTATAATTTTTAGCGTTGATGGCATTCGATAGCCGGTTCGCCTGGCGTTCAATGTCCAGTGCTTTTAAGCGATATTCCTCGGGATCGAATAAGGCGACTCTGATAAGCGCCGCAGCCTCGCCGAAATTATAAGGGAATTCCTCTTTTTTAGAAGCGCCAAAAACTTTGTAGAGTCGGGCTTTTGCGCGAAGCTGGGTAGCGTATTCAATCGCCTCAACGATAGTTAGGGCTTCGCCGTTGAATTCGATGACATGCGAAATGTTTGCTTCATACATTAATTTGTCCAATGTCCTAAAATCCTTGCGGACGTTTTCCAAATCGTATTCAGCATCTGCGATTGAACGAGCTTGTTTAGGCAAGCTGCCTCCTTTTTCAATCTCTGCAAAAGAGACACGCACCATTTCCTCTTCCAATTCGTGAATCCGCTTTGCCAAAATACTTTTTAATTTGACTGCCTCTGCAAGTGAAACTTTCGCCATACGCCTTACCTCATTTCGGTTTTCATGATAATACAAGATTAGCACCTCCGCTATAAATCGACAACAAAAAGGCAAAAAGGGTAAAGAATAAAAAATGTCTCGCTTATAATTATGCTCTTGCTTAAAGAATCGTATATGATTACATTAAGGCAATTTAATTTAGAAACTAAGGTGATTTTCAAGACAATAAAGCCCGTCCGAAAATGCCTCTGGAAGCAAAGGGAGAGACATATGCTCAAAAATCAGGGTTTATATCATTATTTGACTGAACGTACATGGGAGTTAACCGAAAAATGGTATGAAGGGTTGGACAAAAATAAAGGGGGAGTCTACAGTTCGACTGACCCTGAAAAAATAGAAACGTTAAAGCATCAGAACCATGAATTTCATGTGCGTTTCTGTGCCATGTTTGAAAAAGATAAGGAAGAGTTTTTTGCGGGTTTCCAAGATTGGATCGAAACGATTGCCAAAGATGAAGACCATCTCTCCACGCCGGTAGTCAGTGTACTCGGCGAATTTTTCCGGACGCAGGAACAATACTTAGAAATGATTGGATCGTATGCCAAAGAGAATGAAGATACGGTCACAATAGAACAATTAAATGAATGGAACCTTGCAGTAGTGAATTCAATCAGTTCGGTCATCCTTGAGTTCACTTCCCAAAATACAAAAGCCGCTCAAGATCGCCTGCATGCCCAGCAGCAAATGATCGTGGAAATGAGTGCACCCGTTATCTTGCTAACGAAACACTCAGGTTTTCTTCCGCTGATCGGCGAGATTACGACCCATCGTGCTCAAATCGTTTTTGAAAAAACGCTTCGCCAGAGCGCTAAACACAATATCGAAAAATTGTTCATCGATCTTTCCGGGGTGCCGATCATCGATACGATGGTCGCCCAGCAAGTGTTTCAGCTGATCAACGGCCTAAAGATTATTGGAGTCAAAACAGCCTTGTCTGGCCTAAGCCCGGTCATCGCACAAACAGCCGTCCATCTCGGAATTAAATTTGTGGACATTGAAGTTTACAATACATTGGCACAAGCGCTAAAAGAAAATGGCATTTCGTTAATAGATGGATAATAAAGCCCTCATTAAAGCGGCGCTTTCGTTGTTAGTTGGATCTAGCAGCGAAAGCGCCGTTTTTTTATGCGATCTTTTTAATGAAAGAAATGTAAAATTATTCTAAAAAAATGATGCAAGTTGCTTTTTCGAAGAAGTATACTGATAGAGTCGGGGGAAAGGATTGCCTCAAACAGCAAGGCGCTTGCCCGTAGTTACTGCTGCATACGAAGGATTTATAAGGAAAGTTACGAGCTTGTACAACTAGGAGGACGAGGGAATGGTCGGTACTGCTGCACTTTCAAAAAGAAAAAAGTTTTTTGAAGATTGGACTCTGTTTGAAAAAAGTTGGCTGGTTGTTTTTGCTGCGATTAATATCTATTTATTCTTTGCCTGGGACGATACACTTCTTGGGTTAATCAGTTCTTTGACCGGAATGTTTTGTGTGCTGCTAGTCGCAAAGGGAAAAATCAGCAATTATTATTTCGGGATGGTCCAAACATCCACCTATGCTTACATTTCTTTCACTTATGGGCTGTACGGAGAAGCCATGCTGAACGGGCTTTTCTATTTTCCGATTCAGTTTATCGGATTATACTTATGGCACCGCAACAGCATAAAAAACAAAGACAGTGTACAAGGCGAAGATGTCGCTGTAAAAACAATGAGCATCAAATCTTGGATATATTCAATAATTGCCGTCATTGCCGGGACTGTGCTGTATGCTATTTTGCTTCAGGTGATAGGCGGGCGGTCTGTCGGATTGGATTCGGCGACGACGATTCTTTCGGTCATGGCGCAAATTCTGATGCTTAAGCGATTTGCAGAACAGTGGCTAATTTGGATTTTAGTAAATATCTTGTCGATTGCCTTATGGGTAATTACGCTCGATGCATCAGGCGGCAACGATTATGCATTGGTTGTCATGTGGACGGCATTTTTATTCAATTCGATTTACGGCTACTATAACTGGAGAAAAATGGCCAAGAAGCAGGATTTGGCAAAGGAGAGCATGTAGGGATGGCTATAGGAAAAGTAGGAATGTATGGCGGGAAATTTCTAATCGTCCATCAAGGGCATGTAAGTGCCATGATTCGAGCCAGTACGATGGTCGAAGAATTGCACGTCATGATTACGCATGATGAAGAATATGAAAAGGAATTCTATTTTAAAGGAACGACGATGAAGCCGATCCCATTCCATCAACGGCTCCGGTGGTGGAATGAACTGACGAAAGACTTGCCGCATGTTAAAGTCCATGCAATTTCTGAAAAGCAGACCGGCGAATTTTCAGATTGGGAACAAGGGGCCGAAAGCATTAAATCGGCCATTGGAACAGAGATTGATACGGTGTTCAGCTCCGAACCGGAATATGGGCGGCATTTTGAGAAGCTGTATCCGAATGCGCAGCATATTGTTCTGGATGCAGAACGACGGACTTATCCGGTTTCTGCGACGCAAATCCGGGAAGAAGGGGCAATGAAGCATTGGGCAATCATTCCCCGCGTCGTCCAGCCATATTTCGTCCGTAAAATAGTGGTGGTCGGCACTGAAAGTTCAGGGAAGTCGACATTGGTCAAGAACTTGGCCAATTTGTACAATACGAGTTATGTAGAAGAATACGGGCGCACGTTCTACGAAGACATCGGCGCAGAAATTGCGATCGAGTCCGATTTTCCGAAAATCGCCTTTGAACACAAGTACCATGAAGAAGAACAGGCGAAGCGTGCCAACAAATTGCTGTTCATTGATACAGAAGCGAATGTGACCCAATACTTTTCTTGGGCCTACCTCGGCTACGAACAGCCAATCTTGGATCATGTCGCGGATCTTCAACGGTATGATTTATGGCTATTCCTGGAGCCTGACGTGGAATGGGTGGATGACGGCATGCGTTCTTTCGGTGACCCATCCGTAAGGCAGAAGAATCATGCCTACCTCAAAGGGCTTTTGGATAAACGCGGTATTCGGTACCATTCCATAAGCGGCGATTATAACGAACGGCTGGAAAAAGCGATCGAACTCGTGGATGAAGTGCTGGAAGAAAAACTCTATTCCTAACCTGAATAAACCAGTATATCAAAAGGACTTCCTTTTAATAGGGAGCCCTTTTTCTTTCCACAAAAAAACCTCGAACCGGAGGACCGGTTCGAGGTTTTTTCAATTACCGTGAGTAGTACTCAACGATCAACTGTTCGCTGATTTCAGCAGACAATTCGCTGCGCTCTGGAAGGCGTACGAATGTACCTGTTTTAGTATCAGCATCGAAAGTAACATATTCAGGAACGAAGTTGCTTACTTCGATTGCTTCGTTAACTACATCAAGGTTGTTAGATTTTTCACGGAAAGAAATCGTTTGTCCTGGTTTCACGCTGTATGACGGAATGTCAAGGCGTTTGCCATCAACAAGGATGTGGCCGTGGTTAACTAATTGACGAGCTTGGCGGCGAGTGCGCGCAAGACCTAAACGATATACAACGTTATCAAGGCGAGCTTCAAGCAAGATCATGAAGTTTTCACCGTGTTTACCTGGCATTTTACCAGCTTTGTTGAACAAAGTTTTGAATTGGCGTTCGTTTACACCGTACATGAAACGAAGTTTTTGTTTTTCTTGAAGTTGCAAACCGTACTCAGAAACTTTTCTGCGTTGGTTAGCACCGTGTTGACCTGGTGCGTAAGGGCGTTTTTCTAATTCTTTACCTGTGCCTGTTAGGGAAACTCCTAAGCGGCGTGACAGTTTCCATGATGGACCTGTATAACGAGACATATATGTCTCCTCCTCTTTTTTTGGTTTTTGAAGTAAAATAAAAACCAGATGCATTCATGCTGTAAGCCATTTTGTTTTCATGTACCTTCGCTCTGCAGCCATGAGTTACGCGATACACCTATGCAGATAGGAACAAAATGAACAAACACGCACATACAACTGCTGCGATTATTTTACACAAAGTCTAGTATAACTGAAATCGAAAGAAAAAGTCAACGAAAAGAAAAAACTGTCTGAAGCAACGGCTTTCTTTTTTTTATTTTCCAAGGTAGAATGAAATTAGTTATAATGTAAGCGTTTTCAAAAACTACTAAGGGGTGTAGGGAAATGAAGAAATCAAGGATGAATATGGAGACAGCGGTAATTCATAAGGGGTATGGCAGTGCTGTTCATCACGACAGTTTAGCTGCTCCGCTGTATCAGACTTCGACTTTTTCTTTTGAAACGGCAGAAGAAGGGGAAAGCCGTTTTGTGGGAGAGAAAGCTGGCAATATTTATTCGCGCCTTGGAAATCCGACAGTGCGCATTCTGGAAGAACGAATGGCTGAAATTGAATACGGCGAAGGGGCGCTGGCTTTTGGCTCGGGGATGGCGGCAGTCAGTGCGATTTTAATCCATGCAACAAAAGCGGGAGACCATGTTCTGTGCTCGCGCGGCATATATGGCTGTACGTTCGGTCTATTGGAAATGATGGAAGAGAAATATAAGATTACGCACGACTTGGTCAGCATGACAACCGAAGAGGAAATTGAAGGGGCGCTCCGTCCGGAAACCGTCTGCATCTATTTAGAAACGCCGATCAACCCGACGATGGAAATTGTCGATCTGGAAGCGGTTATGGCTGTAGCCAAAAAGCATGGTTTGCGCGTAATCGTTGATAATACCTTCAGTTCGCCGTATCTTCAAAATCCAATTTTAATGGGAGCCGATTTTGTTCTGCATAGTGCGACAAAATATTTGAACGGACACGGCGATGTCATTGGGGGCATTCTTGTCGGAAAAGATGGGGAAGAGATGCAAAATATCCGCATGACTGTGCAAAAAGACGTTGGAGGAATTATGTCGCCTTTCGATGCCTGGCTTATCATCCGCGGTTTAAAAACATTGCATGTCAGAATGGACCGCCATATCGCGAACGCAAAGAAGGTTTTGGCGTTCTTGAAAGAGGAACCGCTGGTGAAAAAAATCTACTATCCATTTGACGATGCCCATCCGCAAGTGGAAATCGCAAAAGCGCAAATGAAAGACGGCGGCGGTTTGATTTCATTTGAAATTGAAGGCGGCAAAAAAGAAGCGCAGGCTTTCATGAACGCCTTGTCGCTGATTAAAATCGCGGTCAGCTTAGGGGATGCAGAAACCTTGATCCAACATCCGGCTTCCATGACCCATGCAGTGGTGCCGCAAACAGAAAGGGAAGCGATGGGCATTACCGAATCGCTCATGCGCCTTTCGGTTGGACTTGAACATACAGACGACTTAATCGAAGATTTGGCAAAAGCATTTGAAACGGTAAAACCGAAATTGCAGGAAGCCTAGAAAAGCGGAAGCGCCTGTTCAGCTCCGAAAGACTTAAGGCAGTACACGAAGGAAATTCTGATTTCCGTAGTGGTCTGCCTTAAGGCCGGAGGAGCTAGGCGCTGGAGTCTGGACAATAGAAAAGCGGAAGCGCCTAGCTAACAATGATGGCTTCAAACTTCTACCAAAAAAGCCAGGATCTCGTTTTATGAGATCCTGGCTTTTCACGCTTATAGATGTTTTAGCAGAATTTCTGCAAAATGCTCAAGGCCCGCTTGATCATCTGCAGTGAAGCGGCTAAGTTCTGGGCTGTCGATATCCAGAACGCCGATTACAGTGCCGTCTTTTACGAGCGGCACCACGATTTCAGAACGCGAAGCTGCGTCGCAGGCAATATGTCCAGGAAAAGCATGAACGTCTTCAACCAGCATCGTTTTCTTTTCCGATACGGCGGTGCCGCAGACGCCTTTTCCGACTTGGATGCGGACACAAGCAGGCAGGCCTTGGAAAGGTCCGAGAACCAACTCTCCATTTTCCATCAAATAAAAGCCGACCCAGTTAATACGTTCCAAAAACTGATTGAGCAACGCAGAAGCATTGCTTAAGTTTGCGACTGTATTGGTTTCACCTTCTAATAATGCATCCAGCTGTTTGCCGAGCATCGCATACTGGTCTGCACGGGTGCCGCTGTAATCTGTTTGAGTAAACATTCAAAAACCTCTTTTCGTTTAAGGGTGATCTATATTTTTGCTTTGTTAAGTATAGAATTTCTCATAATGCTTATGCAAGCCATTCGCACTATGGGCATCCGAGCCAAAAACAAGTGGAATAGAAAGCGATTTTGCATAATCGATGTAAGGAAACGGAGGATACGGTTCCAGGCAATCGGGTTTTGAAAAACCGGCGCCGTTCATATCAATTTCCATTCCTGCTTCTTTGATCCGGTTGAATAGTGCTTTTATGCGGAAACTGTCATCGATTTGTTCGCCGTGTGCCAGCTGGAATTTATGCACTAATGTCGGATGGCCGATCCGCTTAGGCTTGAAAGCGCCGAGTTCCGCTAGAACAGAAGATTCTACCGCATCGTAATATTGGCTGTAGACGGCTTCAACTGAACCCATTTTTCTCGATAGTTCCATGAAAACTTCTTTGCTGAAATCCATGCAATAAAACTGGCCGGCTGACTCAAGAAAGTGGACAGACAAGATGGAATCGTCTAACACAGGCCCGTATTCATCCAAAAATGCCTGCGTTTCTTTTTCGTAGCCGCGGATATAATCAATTTCCAGGCCTAAGCGAATGCGAATATCGTTCTTATATGCATCTTTTGCCTGTTGAATGGCGTCTATATATGGAGGCATCTCTTCTAATCTCATGCCGCTGTCCTGCTCAGGCGTTGGATCAACGAATGAGGAGGGGAGGGGAGCATGTTCCGTAAAGGAAATGTCGGTAAAACCGGATTTAATCGCTTTTTCTATGTAGGAATCGAGTGAATCTTGCGTGCCGTGAGGGCAGAAAGGCGTGTGGATATGCCCGTCTCTTTTCATTAAAACACCAGCTTTCTTTCGAGTTGAAAAATATTTATCCGTTTTCTCCAATTTGACAAACAAAAGAATGGAATACATGTTAAAATAGTAGAATCATGAAATACATTTACATAGACCAGCAAATGTGATTTTGGAACAGGGGGCTATATGACTTATGATGAAGTATATCATCATTGCGGTCATCATTCTATTAGCGGCAATTACCGTCGGCTTTTTGTTTCGCAAGAAACACAGCGCGGAAATCGAACGCTTAGAACAGTTAAAACTGCAAATACAAAATAAACCGATACTTGAAGAACTGACGAAAGTAAAGCAATTGAATATGAATGGCCAGACGGAGGAAATGTTCGAACGCTGGCGCAACATATGGACGGAAGTAATGGATGTACATATTCCGAAAATCGATGCTTCTCTATTTGACGCTGAAGATGCCATCGACCGCTTTAAATTCGGAAAAGCTTCATCGATTGAAAGAGACATTGAAGCCCGCATTGAAAATGTGGATCAGCAAATGAATGATATTTTGGTCGAGTTGGAACAATTGATTGGCAGTGAAGAAAAAAACCGCAGCGAAATGGACCTGATGAAAGAGCAATATCGCCAAGCTCGCAAGAATTTATTGGCCCATCAGCATTCCTACGGCGCTGCCGCCGGTCCGCTCGAGAAAAAACTGGAATCGTTCACACCGCTTTTCAATGAATATGATGCGTTGACGGAACAGGGAAATTACTTGGAAGCACGTGAAATAGTCATGAATTTAGCGGCTGAAGGGGATTATGTCTTTTCGTTAATCGACGATATTCCGCCTTTGCTTACGGATGTCCAATCTAAAATTCCTTCCTATATAAACGAATTGCGCAATGGCCAACGGGAAATGGAGTCTCAATCCTATTACCTGAACCATCTGGAACTGGCAGGACAGCTGAATGCCATGGAAGATGAACTGGCTGTTTTGAAACAAAATATTGCGGAGCTTAACATTGCCGAAGCAAAAGAAGAAGCCGAAATGATGAAAGACCGCATCGATTCCTTCTATGAGTTGCTTGAAAAAGAAGTCAAAGCGAAGCACTATGTGGATCAATACAAAGTGGAGACGGGACGCCAATTGGAAATCGTTTCCCGCGAAACAAACGCCATGGCGGAAGAATGTGCCATTGTCCAGCAAAGCTATAAGATTCCGGAAAGCGAAGCTTCCATTCCGGTCGATTGCCTGGACAAATTGGAAGAATTGCAGAGCCGCTTTGATTTATTAGAATCCCGTACGGGAGAAGCGCAATCGGCGTATTCAAGTTTAGAAGAAGAGCTTGCTTATATCCGGGAAGAATTGACGAAAATTGATGTCATTCAAAATGATTTCTCTAATTCGTTGAGAAGCCTGCGCATCGATGAAAATGCAGCCCGCACGAAATTAGAAAGCCTAAAACGTCAGTTGCAGGAAACCGACCGTATGCTCCATAAAGCGAATATGCCGGGAATTCCAGAAGAAATGGATGTCCGCTTAGAAGAAGCGGAAGAGCATCTATTTGTAGCTATGCAAGGGCTGCAGGAAGTTCCATTGAATATGAAATTAGTTGATAACTACTTGATGAAAGCGGAGAAGTGCATCGATGAGGTAGATGAAAAAGCGACAGAGATGGTGGAAAATGTTCAATTGATTGAACGCATCATCCAGTATGGAAACCGCTACCGCAAAACGAATCCGCAAATGAATGCCAAGTTGATGGAAGCGGAAGAATCGTTCCGCCAGCTCCGGTATACAAAAGCATTGGAAGAAGCCGCTACAGCTGTCGAAACGTTTGAACCGGGTTCAATGAAACGCATTGAAGTGCTGGTCAAAGAAGACGCTTGGCGTACGTAAATACAAAAAGAAACCACCAGCCACTTGAGCTGGTGGTTTCTTTTTCGGAGGTGCCTGAAATGATTTATTTGGATAATAGTGCAACAACCAAGCCGAGAACAGAAGTGCTGGAAACCTTTATGAAAGCCAACGAACAATATTATGCCAATCCG
Source organism: Planococcus ruber (assembly GCF_022819085.1). Taxonomy (GTDB): domain Bacteria; phylum Bacillota; class Bacilli; order Bacillales_A; family Planococcaceae; genus Planococcus; species Planococcus ruber. The sequence continues at coordinate 79,048 of NZ_JALHAG010000004.1, forward strand.
GCTTCTTTGCATCAGATGGGAAATGAAGCCGAAGACTTGCTGGAAAATGCAAGAGAGCAAATCAAGCGCATTTTAAATATGGAGCACGTAATTTTCACTTCGGGTGGAACAGAATCCAATAATTTAGCCTTGTTTGGAGCTGCCCGTGCTAACCGGCATCGAGGAAAGCATATTATTTCTTCAGCTACCGAGCACCCTTCTGTTTTGAATTCATTGAAAGAATTGGAAAAGGAAGGGTTCGAAATTACAATCTTAAACGTGAATTCATCAGGGGAAATCAGTTTGGATGAGTTGAAGAATGCGCTTCGAAACGATACGATTCTTGTAAGCCTCATGCATGTCAACAATGAAATCGGGACGATCCATCCGATTGCTGAAGTAAAAGCTTTGTTGCAAGGATCGCGTACTTTACTGCACGTGGATGCTGTGCAGAGCATAGGGAAGATCCAGTTAAATGCCAAAAGCATGCCGGATTTATTGACGGTTTCCGGCCATAAAATCCATGGCTTGAAAGGCAGCGGCGTGTTGGCTTTCAACCAACTTGAACTTTCTGCGGTTCAATTTGGCGGCGGCCAGGAATCCGGCTTGCGAAGCGGAACGGTATCTGTGCCGCATGCAGCCGCTTTCGCGAAAGCACTCCGGCTAGCTGAACCCAATCCCGCTTTTGCTGATTGGAATAAGGAACTGCGGGAATTTTTCTCGGAATTTGCCGGAGTCAAAGTGGTCAGCCCTAATGGGGCAGCTCCACATATTCTGGCCGTTGCGGTAAAAGGCGTCAAAGGGGAAATTTTGGTATCCGGGCTTCAAACCGAATCTGTCATCGTTTCGACTTCGAGCGCCTGCTCTTCAAAAAACAAAAAGGCAAGCCATGTAATTGAAGCAATCGGACTTTCGCGGGAATATAAAGATGGCGTCATGCGCATCAGTTTCGGGGCATTTACAACAGCAGAAGACATTGCGCGTTTAAAAGAAGCATTCGCAAATATGCATAAGCTTATAAAATAATCGGCTAGTCTACAGCCAGGAATATAAATTTTATCAGTTTCGCCAAAAAAGGAGATTTATTGGATGAAAACAAATCAAATCCTCGTCCGTTACGGGGAATTATCGACTAAAGGAAAAAATCGCAGCTCGTTTATTGGGCGCCTGCGTGATAATATCCGCCAAATGTTCGCAGATTTAGGGAGCATCCGAGTCAAAGCAGAGCGCGACCGGATGTTCATCTTTACAGACAGCGAAGAAGATATGCAGCAAATCTTGGAAAGGCTGCCGAAAGTTTTCGGCATCCAGTCATTCAGCCCGGTGACGGAAACGGTTTTAACGATGGAAGCGATGCAAGAAGCTGCGATTGTCGTGATCGATAAACTCGATCTTGAAGGCAAAACGTTTAAAGTGAACGTTAACCGGGCGAATAAAGATTTTCCTCACGAAAAGCTGGAAATTATGCAAGCAATCGGTTCGAGTGTATTGCGCAATTTCCCCGAACTCACGGTTCAAATGAAAAAACCGGACATCGAATTAAAAGTCGATATCCGCGAAAACGGTGCCTTTTTAATGGCGGAAGTCATTCAAGGAGCCGGCGGCCTGCCGGTCGGAGCTGGCGGAAAAGCGTTATTGATGCTGTCAGGCGGCATTGACAGTCCGGTAGCAGGCTATCATATGCTGAAACGGGGAGTTCGCCTGGAACTGATCCACTTTTTCAGCCCGCCTTTCACGAACGACCGCGCAAAAGAGAAAGTGTTTGATTTGGCCGAAAAACTCAGCCATTTTGGATCTTCGGTAAATCTGCATGTGATTCCTTTTACCGAATTGCAGCAGGAAGTGCATAAGCAAGTGCCGGATAATATTACGATGACTTCGACGCGCCGAATGATGATGAAAATAGCCGATTTGGTTTTAGCGGAAACGAAAAGCCAAGCAATCATTACCGGTGAAAGTTTGGGGCAGGTAGCGAGCCAAACACTGGAAAGCTTGAATGCCATCAACGCCGTGACCAACTCACCGGTGCTGCGGCCATTAATTGCAGCGGATAAGCTTGAAATCATCGAAACGGCTCAAAAAATCGGGACTTACGATATTTCCATCCGGCCGTTTGAAGATTGTTGTACAATTTTTACGCCAGCAAATCCGAAAACAAAGCCGAAACTGGAAAAAGTGGAGTATTACGAGAACTTTGTCTCGTTTGATGAATTGATCCAAGAAGCAGTACAGAACCGGGAAGTCATTAAATTCCCACGAAAGAAAGAAAATAAGTTTGAAGACCTTCTCTAACTGCCTGAAAGGGCAGTTTTTCCTTTATTATAATTATTTTGAATAATAAAATAGTTGGGTTATAATAATAGAGATATAATAATTTTTACCATCCAAGGGGGACAGCCTAGTGAACAGAGAAGACTTATTGGCACCGGAATCTTATAATTTAACGGAAGAAATTGAACGCTTTGCAACAGGTGATGGCAAACTGGCAATCATTTGGGAGAACGGCCAAGGGGAAAAGAAAGAAGTTACATACGATGAATTAATTAAACAAGCAAATAAAGCGGCAAACAGCTTTGAAAAAGCAGGGCTCCAAAAAGGAGATATCGTCTTAGTGATGGTGCCTCGCTTAATCGAAGCCTATATTGCTTATACCGGGGCTCTAAAAGCGGGGCTTGTCGTGATTCCAAGTTCTGAAATGCTTCGGGCAAAAGATATCTCTTATCGTTTGAACCATAGTGATGCAAAAGCGGTCATCGCATACGAACCATTCATGGATCAGTTTGAAGAAGTGGAAGAAATGAAAAAGGTCACAAAATTCGTCATCGGCAAATCGGACACGAGCTGGATTTCATTGACTGATGAGATGGAAACAGCTTCTGATGAATACCAGGCTGCAGAAACGAAAAACGACGACATGGCATTTCTGTCCTATACGTCCGGGACGACGGGCAATCCAAAAGGGGCTGTCCATAGCCACGGATGGGCGTATGCACATTTACGCACTTCCGCTGAGCATTGGCTGGGCGCGAAAGAAGGCGATCTTGTCTGGGCAACGGCAAGCCCTGGCTGGCAGAAATGGATCTGGAGCCCGTTCCTTGCGACACTCGGAAGCGGGGCTACCGGATATGTGTATAATGGCAAATTCGATCCGGAAGTTTACTTGCAGATTTTAGAACGGCAGAAAATCAACGTTTTATGCTGCACGCCGACAGAATACCGGTTGATGGCGAAGCAGAAGAACTTAGCGTCCTTCGATTTGTCTTCTCTGCACAGTGCGGTATCAGCTGGCGAACCGTTAAATGCGGAAGTCATTAATGTGTTCAAGGAACATTTCAATTTGGAAGTCCGGGATGGATACGGCCAAACAGAAAACACCTTGCTGGTGGGAATTATGAAAGGGATGGAAATCCGCATCGGTTCCATGGGGAAACCGACTCCAGGGAACCGGGTGGAGATCATCGATGAAAATGGCCAGCCGGCAGCGGAAGGCGAAGTCGGCGATATCGCGGTCCATGTTTCAACGCCTGCGTTATTCAAAGGCTATTTCAAAGACGACGAACGGACGAAAATGCAATTCCGCGGCGATTATTACGTTACCGGCGATAAAGCATCAAAAGACGATGACGGGTATTTCTGGTTTGAAGGAAGAGGAGATGACATCATCATTTCTTCCGGCTATACGATCGGGCCATTTGAAGTGGAAGATGCTCTCGTCAAACATCCGGCCGTTCAAGAATGTGCGGTCATCGGCGCACCGGATGAAATTCGCGGGACCATCGTCAAGGCATTTGTCGTTCTAGTAGAAGGCAATGAACCATCTGACGAATTGGTAAAAGTATTGCAGGATCATGTAAAAGAGCTAACAGCCCCGTATAAATACCCGAGAGCGATCGAGTTTTTAAAAGAACTTCCGAAAACCGCTTCCGGCAAAATTCGCCGAGTGGAGCTCCGGCAAAACGAAAAAAATAAATCCTAGCAGTAAGCGGCCGGTTCATTCGGCCGCTTTTTTTATTTAACCCGGCGAATCTAGACGGCCGCTTCCGCTTTTCTTATTGTCCAGACGCCAGCGGCCAGGCCCTCGGGTCATAAGCCATCTTGGCTATGCGGCAAAGAACGCCGCTTCGCCAATCTGTCTTATGCCTTTCGGACCTAAACGGCCGCTTCCGCTTTTCTTGTTTACTTAAAAATTATAGGGGCATATAATTAGACTATTATTTCGAGAGACAAAATAAAGAGAGAATGGTGAGTATTTCAAGATGAGCGATGAAAAAAGAGGCATACTGTTTACAATACTGACTTATACCATCTGGGGGATCTTGCCGATTTATTGGAAGACGGTCGACCATGTGCCGGCGGATGAAATTTTGAGCGGCCGTGTTGTCTGGTCATTTCTGATTACCTTGGCGGCTATCGTATTAATCGGGCGGGCTAAATTATTAGTAGCCGATTTAAAAGCTTTGTGGAAATCAAAAAAAACATTTTTTACATTGATGCTGGCCTCGTATTTAATTACAGCGAACTGGTTCTTGTATATTTTTGCCGTAACAAACGACCGGATCGTAGAAACCAGTCTCGGCTATTACATCAATCCGCTTGTATCAATGCTGCTCGGAGTGTTTTTCCTGAAAGAGAAAATGGCGCCGGCAGTTAAAGTCGCTTTTGTATTTGCGGCAACGGGCGTTGCGATTTTGACGATTTCATACGGTCAGTTTCCTTGGCTTGCTTTTGGAATGGCATTTAGTTTTGCCTTCTATGGCTTTATCAAGAAAACGATTAAATTTGATGCGCTTCGGGGACTGGCGCTTGAAACTTTATTTGTCCTTCCGCTTGCAGCGGCATACATGGGTTATTTGTTTGTTTCCGGACAGGCAGTTTTCCTCCACGATTCCGGCACAACGGATCTTTTGCTGATCTTAAGCGGTGCAGCGACTGCGCTGCCATTGTTCCTGTTTGCCACGGGGGCGCCGTTGATTCCGATGTATATGATCGGTTTCCTTCAATATATTGCGCCGACGCTGATGCTGCTGCTTGGCGTGCTGGTTTACGGTGAAGCTTTTGACCGCATTGATTTGATTTCATTTTCATTTATCTGGTTTGCTTTAGCGCTGTTTACGGGATCGAAGATTATCGAGGCGCGGAACGGCAAACGGGCAAATGCCAATGCGCCGCTATAATAACTTCCCGCAGAAATGAAACATTTTTTAGGGTTGCACGTATAATGGGTTGTAGACTTAAAGGAGGGAACTGCATAGATGAATACAAAAAGATGGATCGCGTTAGTGGTGGCCGCAGTCGTGTTAGGGCTATCTCTTGTCATTAACTCTGCATTTGCGTTTTTCCAATCTGCGATGAATACGAATTTTGATGAAATGTTGGCAACAAGCGAAACAAGTTTTGCCGAAAATGTGATTGAATCGGGTGATTTTGACGAACGCATCGCAGTATTGAATGTAGAAGGTGTGATTCAAGACACGGGAGAAGCGTCGCCTCTATTTGGCAGCGCCGGCTACAACCATGAATTTTTCATGGAGCAGCTGGAGCAAGTGAAATCAGACGACAGCATTAAAGCGTTTGTCTTAAACGTGAATTCACCAGGCGGTGGAGTGGTCGAATCTGCTGAAATTTACGATAAGATCAAAGAAATCCAGGAAGAGACGGAAAAGCCGATGTATGTGTCAATGGGAGCGACAGCTGCTTCCGGCGGCTATTACATTGCAGCACCGGCCGATAAGATTTTTGTCAACCGCGAAACCTTGACTGGCTCGATCGGCGTCATCATGGAAAGCGTCAACTACGGAAAGCTTGCTGAGAAATACGGCATCGACTTTGTGACGATCAAATCGGGACCATATAAAGATATCATGAGTCCGACACGTGATATGACAGACGAAGAAAAGAAAATCCTTCAAGATATGCTGGATGATTCGTACGAGTCATTTGTTGATATTATTGAAGAAGGCCGCGGCATGTCAGAAGCTGAAGTCAAAGCTGTGGCAGATGGCCGCGTCATGAATGGCCGCCAAGCAGTAGAAGCGAATTTGGCAGATGACTTCGGCTATGAAGAAGATGTCATTGCAGCAGTGAAGGAAGATTTCGGATTAGAGAATGCGGAAGTTTTCGAATACGGCGCATCGGATGGCCTGGGATCTCTGCTTTCATTTAAACTCAACTCATTCTTAGGGAATGATATTGAATCAAAAATGATGGCCAAATTATTTTCAGAGTACAACTCGCCGCGGATGATGTATCTTTACGGTGAAAAATAAGGGAGGGACGATTGATGACGGACCATTTGAATGAGGGAAATCAGGCTGTGCCAAGTGAACACGCAGCTCGTCCCTCAACTCCGGATTATGAAGAAGTTCTATTTTACGAACGCAAACCTGCCGGATTTTGGGTGCGGTTTTGGGCTTATTTGATCGACTTGCTGCTCATTTCAGCGGTCACTTCGATATCGGTGAAACCGATCTTTCTTTTATTGGGGCTTGAAACGAGCGGATCGCCTTGGTATGCACCGTATGCCATCATTTCCGCGGTTCTTTTCTATGCGTATTTTGTGTTGATGACAAAATACTTGAGCCAGACAGTCGGCAAAATGATTATGGGCATCCGGGTCGTTTCATTGAAAACCGATAAATTGTCTTGGAGCACGCTGCTTTTCCGCGAATGGATTGGCCGCTTTATTTCTGCGACAATTTTGCCGCTGTATTGGATTGTAGGATTTACTCCTTTGAAACAGGGAATCCATGATTTTGTTGCAGATACGACAGTGATCCATGAGCAGGCTTACCGCAAAAGCGCAATAATGAAGAAAAAAGCAGCGGATGGGTCTGAGTTGCAACACAACGAGGCATTCTAGTAAGATTGTAAGTGGAGAAAAAGGAGGCGTTTTTGTTGGTACAAATTACGTTTAAGAAAAATCCTGTGACGCTGCCAGGAAATGAAGTTAAAGTAGGAGACCAAGCACCGGATTTCACAGTTCTGGCAAATGATTTGAGCCCCGTGACCTTACAGGAAACGGCAGGGAAAGTACGTTTGATCAGTGTGGTGCCTTCTCTTGACACGGGCGTTTGTTCCGATCAGACAAAACGTTTTAGCGAAGAAGCCGCTTCACTTGGCGACAATGTAGAGGTATTGGCAGTTTCCGCGGATTTGCCATTCGCCCAAAAGCGTTGGACTGAAATCAACGGCGTGAACAGCATCACGGCGCTGTCGGATCACCGGGACTTATCGTTCGGAGAAGCATACGGCGTCACGATGAAAGAGCTGCGTTTACTCGCGCGTTCTATTTTCGTTGTAGATGCAAACGACCGTGTGGCTTACGTGGAATATGTTCCAGAAGGCACAGACCATCCGGATTACGACAAAGCGATCCAAGCAGTAAAAGAATTGACAAACTAATACAAGAAACCCACTCATACTGAGTGGGTTTCCTTATTGAGGAAGGTTAAGAAAATGAATTCAGCAATGGAAAAGATATTTTATTTTATTGATAATCACGCGACGGACATACAGAAGGAACAGGACCTTTCGTATTTGGAAAGCTTGCTTGAAACGACAGAAACGTGGCTGGACGGCCATATCAAGCCGGAAGAAGATGCCGGAAAAGAAGATGTGCGAAAAGCGATCCAGCTGGCAGTCCTGAAAGGGATGAAAGAACATGTCCAGCCGCACCATCAGATGACGCCGGATGCCCTTGGGCTTTTGATGGGCTATTTGGTCGAGCTGTTCATCAAAGAGCAGAAAGCGACGATCCTGGATCCTGCGCTTGGTACCGGGAATTTGCTGCTGACGGTCATGAATTACCTGGACGGCCAATTGACAGGTGTCGGAGTTGAAATCGACGACTTGCTGATCCGCTTGGCGGCTTCTACAGCTGATTTAGTGGAACAGCCCGTCACGTTCTACCGGCAAGACGCGCTTCAGCCACTATTGATCGATCCGGTGGATGCAGTAATCGCGGATCTTCCGGTCGGCTATTATCCGGATGAAGAAACAGCCGGCGGATACGAGTTGAAAGCGGAAGAAGGCATGTCGTATGCCCATCATTTATTTATCGAGCAGGCGCTGAAGCACACAGTGGATGGCGGCTATTTGTTTTTCGTCATTCCAAAAGGGCTCTTCGAATCGCCGCAATCTGCACAGCTTCATACGTTCCTGAAAAAGCATGCGCATATCCAGTCGGTGATGGAATTGCCAAACACTTTGTTCAAGAACTCAACGTATGCCAAAGGTATTTTGATCCTGCAAAAGAAAAAAGAAGGCGTAAAAGCGCCGAAAGAAGTGCTGCTCGCCGTCGTTCCGAATATGTCGAAGCCAGAGCCGATGGCAAAATTCTTCTCTCAAGTCAGCGGTTGGTTCAAGGAAAACAAAGCTTAATTTCCTATTTTTATGATATAATAGAAGCCAATAGTCTAACTGTATAAGATCTATACAAGAAACGAGGGATGAACGATGGCTGAATCGAACGACACACCGAAAAAAGTCAGTTTGCAGGAAGCGGTAAAACGCCAGCTGGAAGCAAAGAAAAATCAGGCCGCAAACAATAAAGGCGGTGGCGGATCTTCAATGGAAACGAAAAAGATGAAGAGCCAGCAAACGAAAAAAGTGAGCAACACACGCCGCAAAATGGGCGTGTAAACGAGAACCTCCAGCACAATGCTGGAGGTTTTTTCTTTTGCATTTTTATGGCGGTTTGGTGAAGAAAAGTGAATGGCACAGGAAATGTCTCTATTGTTAGAGAAATAAAAGGAAACAGAAGATAGAGGGGTGCCGCCAGATGGACAAATGGAGACAGCAATTGATCGATACGGAAAGAGGCGTTTTTGAAGTTTTCGCTAAAGGAGAAGGGCCGCCGATATGTGTGACGCATCACTATTCCGTTTTCAATGCAACGGGCGACTATTTTGCCGAAACTTTTACACCGTTTTGCACCGTCTATTTAGTAAATCTAAGGGAAGCGGGCCAATCAGCTAAAGCGGAGCAGCCGTATCAGCTCAGTATGCTTGAGACTGTTTTTGACCTGGAAGCGGTTCGGAAGGCGCTTGGATTTCACCAGTGGATCTTTGCCGGGCATTCGACCGGTGGGATGCTTGGTGTCATTTATGGAATAGCGGCTTCAGCAAGTTTAACGGGATTGATGCTAGTCGGTGCGGCAGCCAGAGATTACGCGGCTTTTTCAACCGTCTGCATTTACAACGAAGACCATCCCGAATTCCAAAAGATGCAAGATTTATTGGAAGCTTTGAAACAAGAGGGGCTTGAGCCGGAGCAAAGGAAGGAGCTCGGGATTCAACGGACCAAACTTTCGCTCCATCAACCCGATGGCTATGAACAATATTTTCACGGCAAACATGCAAAAACGATTTCCGCAATCCGCCTGGACTTTTTCAGCCGCGAGCTGCAGGTTTTCGATGTGACGCGGAAATTGCATCTGATTACAGTACCCGTGTGGATTGCGTGTGGGGAACATGATGTCCAGTGCCCGCTTCTCTACTCGTTAGAAATGAAAGAGGGGATTCCGAATTCGCAATTGGCGGTTTTCAGCAAAAGCAACCATTATCCATTTTTAGAAGAAAAGCCAAAATTCGTATCGGATGCCCAGTCGTTCATTGCAGAAGTAAGTCACCAAAACAAAGCTCAAATGGACGTTTGAAAATTGTATACAGAAAATTTCGTTGATGGTACAATCAGGAAAAATAGAGTTCGTAGGACAGGAGCATATTGAGTTGAACAAAGATAAATTTTTTATGGCCGCTTCAGCAGCCGCCATCGCAGCCGCCAGTGTAGCCGCACCGGTTAGTGCAGCATCAGCGCACCCTTTTACAGATGTCGGGGAAAAATACGAAGAAGCTGTCAGTTTCCTCTTCGAAAATGAAATACTCAGCGGCAAAACGCCAACTCAGTTCGGGACCCAGCAAGCATTGACAAGAGGCGATGCGGCGGTCATCATGGCCCGCACATTGGGCGTAGACACGGAGCTGGCGCCGGATGCCGGATTTACCGATCTGAATGACCGTGTACGAGGCTCTGTCAACGCCCTTGCTGAACTCGGCATTGTGGCTGGCGTCACCGATACCCAATATAAGCCGAATGACAAGTTGACGCGCGGCGCCATGGCGAAATTCCTGGTGCTTGGCTTCGCGTTGGAGGAAGAGCAGGAATCCGAAACGCCATTTACCGATGTCGGCGGTGTATTTGCTCCCTTTATCAATTCATTGTATGGCCTTGGCATTACCAACGGAAAAACAGAAACGTCTTACGGAACTTATTTGAACATCACGCGCGGGGAATTTGCAAATTTACTGTATAAAACCATATCCTATATCATTGATAATATGTACTTGTTTGAAATTGAACGTGCGGAAGTCACTTCTTCTACTTCGTTTCAAATCGTGGCTAAAAAAGAAGTGCCGGCAGAGTTTTCTCCTCGTGACTTAGGCTATTACTTTTTCTATTCGGCGAGGCTGGATGATGGTACGCTGATCGACTTCACGCCGAATTCTTTCCAGCTTTCCCCGGACCGGAAAACCTTTGTCATCAATCATAAAAACGACGACATGGCGGGGAAAAAAGGCGTCATCGTCATCAGTGATTTTGACAGCACCGTAGAGATCCCGTTCGATTTTACAGTTCCTGAAATGACATCAGGCGAAGGCATTCAAGTAACGGAAGATATTAACACCATTTTTTCAGTGCCGACAACACTTGAAAGAAAAGAATAAATGAAGGGCCTTTGCTGAACGGAAGCAAAGGCTTTTCTTATCGAAAAATTTAGTCTGTGATCCGACTGATGTTTAACGTATAATGAAACAAATGGAAAATTAAAGAAAATGATAAGTTGGAAGGGGAATCATAAAATGACGACAATCGGTATTGTACGACATGGGATTACAGAATGGAACCGTCTCAGAATCTCGCAGGGCTGTGCAGATGTGCCGTTGAACGATACAGGCCGCAAACAGGCAGCAGCAATCGCTCAACGCCTAGCAGAAGAAAGCCCTTGGGATTTGATCGTTTCAAGCGACCTCTCACGGGCAAGAGAAACGGCAGAAATTATAGCTGAAAAACTGCAGATGCCGATTTCCCGTTTGGATCAGCGGATCCGCGAAATTTCCTGCGGAGAAATTGAAGGGACAACGGAAGCGGAGCGCTTAGAAAAATGGGGTGCGGATTGGCGAAGCTTAGACCTTGGCATGGAAAAAACGGAAGATGTGGCAGCCAGAGGATTGGCGTTTATTAAAGAACTAGCCGAACAGCATCCTGGAAAACGGATTTTGATGGTCAGCCATGGAGCATTGATCGGCTTAACTTTACAGGCGCTGCTGCCGGACCAATTTCTTAAGACGGATCTGGACAATACGTCCATCACGATTCTTGAACAGGCAGAAGGTCTCTGGCAATGTCCTTTGTATAATTGCACAAAGCATTTAACAGCCCTGCAACCAATGGAATAATGCTGCCCCGCCGTCCCAGCCCTTTTCTAAATATTTTTTCAATTACATAAGTTTTACATTATAATGAAAGTATGAAAAAAGGAGTTCAAGCAAGGAGGGACGGCATGGACGAGTTGAAGGAGAAGGTAGCGGAAGCTTTTATCCAATTGGAAAAGAAAAATTTAGGGCAGGCTGAGTTTCTTTATCAGGAATGCATGGAAGAATGCCGTGAAGGCAATCTGGATTTATTCAAATCGGCTCTTTTGGGGCTTGGCAATGTGAAAAGCGCGCAGGGTAAATTTGATGAAGCGCAAAAAATCTACCATCAGCTCTACGAGGCAGCTTCTCAAGAAAACGATTGGGAATACAGTGCGGTTGCGCTGCATCAGTTAGGGGCGGCGGAGCGTTTGTCCGGCAAGCTGAAAGCAGCAAAAGAAACCTTTATCCGTGAATATGACGTCCTTCAAAAGCATATGCCTTCTTCTAATGCCTTGTTCGCGGCAAATTATTATGAGCATGGACTTATTGCGTTGAGCGAAGGAAAGGTTAAAGCAGCCAAAAAAATGATGCAGACGTCGCTGGATTATGCAATGAAATCGGATGATTTGGTGAGCATTGGCTATTCCTATCGAGGCAACGGGGCAGTGCTGCAAGCGACCGGTCAAAATGAAGAGGCGATGAAGTCTTTTGCTACCGCAAATAAAATGTTTGCACAGGCAAAAGAAAAACTTGCGATCAAAGAAGTGCAGGCAATTATTGCGGAATTGGAAAGTGTAGGTTCGGGAGATAACCGCAAAAGTGAACTTTTATAGAGGCTGCTGCACCAGTCTGATAAAATAATGAACCGCTTTGGCAATGAGATGCAGGAAGGTGAAAAAATGCTGCCACAGGAAATAGCAGTCCAGAAAATAACGGAAAGTTTGATACGTGATCCATTCATAAAAGCAGTATTTTTAAAAGGATCAATGGGGAGAAACGAACACGATGAACATTCGGATATCGACCTCTATTGTTTAGTGGATGGGAAGGACGAAAAAGCTTTTCTGAAAAACAGAAAAGCCCATCTTGAATCGTATCGCCCGATTATTTTTGAAGATGATATCTTTATCATTGCCCCGCAGCTTATTGCGGTATTCGACGATCTTTTGCATATGGACCTTTTCACCGTGACCGCGAAATCTTTTACGAAAAAGGATTACTTCAAAGTGCTGTATGACCCGCATGGGGCAATGGAAGAATTTAAAGAAAGCCAATCGCTGACAATCAGTCCGCAGGAATTCAAAGATGCGGTGATTGATGTGGCCTGGTTTATGTTCCAATACAAAAAAGCGGCTGCCCGTGGAAACGATGTATGGGCATCCCGCATGCTGACCAACTCGATCGACCATGTTGCGCGGGTGCTGATGCACAAATACAAACCCGATCGGGCCCAGCTCGGATTAAAAGCGATGAGTGCTGCCTTGCCGAACGGAGTAAAGGAAGATCTTGCGGCACTATTGGAAACGATCACGCCGAATCGGCACCGGGACGCGGTCGTCCGGTTGAGCAATTTGCTTCATAACGAAATGGAATGGATCGTCGGGAAACTCGAAGGCGACAAACAAACGGAAGAGCTCCTTAGAAGGATGGTAGAATGGCATTTGCCGATTAAAGGAAAGATATAAACGTTAAGTTTACAATATACTTATTATGAGGAATATTATTTTAAACATTCACCTGAATTTATTATGATGCAATTCCATAAAACAGCTGCCTTATAACAGGGCAGCTGTTTTTATTATCTATTAGATAAATTGGAAGGGCGCACCCAAAGCTTGGAAAAATCCACGTAGCCAAAGTGGCTGATGGAAATATTCATTAAATCTGCAGAAAAGGGAATCTGCCTCTTTTCATAATACAGAGGAATCAATAGAGAGGATTCGACCAAATATTTTTCAAGTTCCAAGTTCAACCGAGTCCATTCTGAAAACGGCGTATGGGCATGCCGGTTTAAGAGATTGCTCAACGTTGAATCTGTTTTGCAATGTGCCGCCAGGGGAGAATAGCCGTTTCGGAAAAAATGGTAGAAGGAAAAACTCTGGTTCATTTCAAAGACTTCGCCATGTACAAAAAGATCTGCTTGCTGATCCAGTCCGTTGTCGTTCAATTTTTCTTTAAACGACAGGCGCTGGATTTCGACAGGGATTCCTTCCTCTTCTAGGGCCTCTTTCAGCCAAGCTGTGGCCCCTTCTAAATAATCGGTCGTTTTGATGATGAGTGGACGGTCTAATTCCGGGCGAGGCGGACGCGGAATCGGATAATCAGGATATTCGCCGATCAGTATGCTCTGATGATTGGCTTTAGCCCGAGGGTAATGGGCTTCGATTCTATGGCGGTGCTTAGCTATCGCAAAATGGATGTAGTCACGGACTTCTTTCCGCTGGATGGGAGAGTCCCGAAAAGCATTGAAGATGACCATGCCGACCCCTGAATCACTTTCAACGATAAACGTATCACAGGACGCGTCTTGAGACGTCGAACGATAAATGATCGAATCAAAATCTTTGGGTACTTGAATGAATTCCACAGCATCCAGCAACGGACGTTCCCGGAAATAATCATTGAATGCCCTTAATGTCGTCTTGCTCAATCCATCTCCCTCGAAGCAGAACGGCCCCGTTCCAATCCCCTCTCCAGAAAGCTCTTTAAAAATACTCGAATTGATCATCCCAATCATTTGAAGGCAATAGCTGCAGCCGGCTGGAAAACTGATTTCCAAAACGAGCGGAGCGATCGCTTTGACCGAAGTGATCGGTTGCCACAGTTCCTGGAAATGGCTATGGAGGCGCAAACGGTTCAAGCATTTTGCTGCATCTTCAGCGGATAAGGTGGAGCCGTCATGAAATTTCACATCTTTTCGTAAATACAGCACCAGTGTCGTGTCGCTCATTTCCCAGCTGTGGGCAAGTTCCGGTTCCACATTGCCTTTACTGTCAACAGAAACGAGACGGTTGAAGACATTCGCAATCATATTGGCACTATAAATGTCCGCAGCTTCTAAAGGGTGTCTCGTGAGCAGCGGATTTTTCTTCGGAACAATCAATTTATCGGCATCGCTCGTGTCCTGGACATACCCGAAGTTCATTCGAAATTTATCGACCAAACGCATTTTGCTTTCCATTGACCAGTCGAGTAAAAGATACTTGCTGCTGACTTCCACTGATTCCTGTTCAATTATTTTCATCAATTCCTCTTCCAAACATTTCTCCACATCTTTCAGCCACTCCAGTTTGGAGACATTTCCTCTTCCTTTGCCTGCGGTGAAGGTGAGCCAGCCTTCAACGCTCCATTTTTGGAGAAGTCGCGAAGTTTGCTTCAAGCTTAACTGGAGAATCTCTGCAAGATCTTGCTTTTTAGCCGCACCTGAAGGGACGGCGTGCCACATTTTCAATAATTGCTGATCCATGGGTTCCTCCTTTTAAAGTGGACATTAATTTTAATAAATGTCTATTTTCTAATTGTTTTGTCTAGTTTAATATACATAAGATAAAGGAGGCTGACAACATGAAATGGAAAGACTATCCACAAAACATCAAAGTCCGTTTGATCACTTCATTTTTTAACCGGGCAGTATCTTCTGCAGTAATGCCTTTTATGGCATTGTTTTTCGCCCAGGAAGTAGGCAAGGTATGGGCAGGAGCCTTCTTGGTATTTACAGTCATTATCGGGTTTCTTATTAATTTAATCGGCGGCTATGTGTCGGATCGTTTTCCGAGAAAACAGGTAGTCGTATGGACTTCCGCTTTGAGCGCTATTTTTTTCCTCTTGATGACGATCAGTTTATTACCTGATCAAAATTGGATTTGGCTATTTGCTGCAGCCTATCTGTTCTTTGTCTTTACCAGCAGTTTGGGGCGGCCAGCCATGCATGCACTGATCATTGATTCCACTACTCCCGAAAACCGGAAAGCAGTTTATACGATCGAGTACTGGCTGACAAATATTTCCATGGCAATCGGGGCAGCGCTTGGCGGATTGCTGTACGTCAATCATCAAATCGAGCTATTTATTCTCTTGACCATTACGGCATCAGGGCTTCCGATTGCTTTTCAAATCTGGTTGCAGGACGGGGATGTGGAGCAGCGGAAACAGCAGCATCAAAATGTTTTAATGGATGTGCTGCAAAATTACCGTGTCGCTTTTCGCGATTTCCCGTTTGTGAAAGTTGTGGTCGGCTCCATGTTCATTTTTGCGGCTGAATTTTCTTTGAACAGCTACATCGGCGTCCGTTTGGCGGAAACGTTTGAAGCCGTCAGCATCGGCAGTTTTGAAATCGTGGGCGTTCGCATGCTCAGCCTGTTAAATATCCAGAACATGCTTTTGGTCGTATGCTTGACGTTTTTTGTCAGCCGGATTACAGATAAATTCTCGAAACAGAAAGTCTTGCTGACTGGCCTGATCGTCTACAGCATCGGATATATTACCATTACGTCAGCGGACGTTTGGTATATCTTAATTCTATTTAACTTCATTGCGACGATCGGGGAACTGATTTATTCACCAGTCCGCAATGCCGAACAAGCCAACATGATTCCAGCCGACAAACGCGGCTCTTACTCCGCTTTTTCTAACATCTCATTCAGCGGAGCGGACTTGCTGGCGCGTTCGACCATTATCATAGGCGCTTATCTCGTGCCGTCGATGATGTCCGTGTATATCGGGGTCTTATTGATGATTGGCACGTTCTTAGTTTACACGGGTTTATTCGTCAGAAATTATACAGCTCAGAAAGAAATAATTACCAAATTGTCTTAGTAGATCCCAATAGAATAGTGTACTATTAATAGAAGAAATGAAAAATTCTGATTAATAGCAAGGAAGAAATAGCTGACTAAAGCTATTTCTTTTTTATCGGATTGGCAAGGTTTAATAGGAGGGAAGCAGCTGTGAACATACGAAAAGCATTGCCGGAAGACGCAGAGAAATTAATAGACTTAATGAAGCATGTAGAACAATCGGGATTGATGCTGTTCGAACCTGGAGAGCGAAATACGCATCCGGAACACTTCAGTAAAAGAATCGAGGCTTTAGGCGAAGATTCCGCCATTTTTTTAGCAGAAGATGCGAGCGGACTCATCGGTTATTTATTTGCCATGGGAGAAGGTGTGAAGCGAAAGCGGCACTCGGCCTCCATTGCATTAGGCATTGCCGAGGAACATAGAGGAAAAGGGATCGGAACGGAACTTTTCGCAGCTTTGGAAAGTTGGGCAAGAAAAAAAGGGCTTCGACGCATTGAATTGACAGTGATGGAAACGAATGCAGCTGGACAGGCTTTGTATAAAAAAGCGGGGTTTGAAGTGGAAGGAACAAAAAGGGATTCATTGATTGTGAATGGCCAATTCGTCAATGAATATTATATGGCGAAGATTATCGGATAACCCGACTTTATAAAAGGAGAATGTAGCTTTGATTATTCAAAATGAACATCTTGCGATCCGCGAAATAACGCTAAAAGATAAAGAAATCATGGCTCATTGGCTGTCAGATCCGCGTGTCCTCCAATTCTATGAAGGACGGGACAATCCCCATGATGAACAGCTGGTCGCGGCTCGTTTTATCAATCGCCATGACGAAACAGCAAGATGCATCGTGGAATACAAAGGAAGAGCGATTGGCTATATTCAATTCTACCCCGTCTTAGCGGAAGAACGGAAAATTTACGGGTACGGCAGCCAGGAGAAAATCTTCGGCACCGATCAATTTATCGGAGAGCCGGATTATTGGAATAAAGGAATCGGCACCGAATTGGTGAAGTTCATCAAACCTTATTTGTTCGAATCATTAGGAGCAGACCGCATCGTCATGGACCCGCAGACTGAAAATAAGCGGGCGGTAGCCTGCTACGAAAAATGTGGATACCGGAAAGTGAAACTTCTGGAAAAGCATGAACTGCACGAAGGGAAAATGAGAGATTGCTGGCTGATGGAATGCAAAAAGGCGTAATTGCGAATGGCAGCGGGTGCTGAAAATTGCGAATTCCGAGCAAGGAGGCGATAGAGTGAAGAACAAAGTCATTTTTGCTTTTTTGGTGGTATTGACGACCAGCTTGATGGGGTCCTCTTTTGCAGTGGGCAAAATGGGCTTGGAATTCCTTCCGCCGCTTTTGCTGGTCGGCCTCCGTTTTACATTAGCAGGTATACTGATGGCTGTTAGTGTAAAAGTTTTAAAAAAGAAGCACCCTGTAAAAGCCAAAGACTGGCTAAAAATCATGCTGATCGGTGCTCTCCAGACAGCGGGTGTGATGGGTGCGATTTTTTTTAGCCTTCGAACGATTACGGCTGGGGAATCTGCTATTCTCACTTTTATGAATCCGTTGCTGGTGGTAATATTCGGTACGCTTGCCTTGAAGATTTCGTATCGTTTCCTGCAGTGGGCAGGTGTGTTTTTAGGCTTTTTAGGCGTGGCCGTTACGATGGGCGGCCAAGTCCAAATGGAAGTCGGCACTCTTTTCGGTTTTGCAAGCGCGGTTTTCTGGGCAGTCGGAACTTTATTGATCAAAAAATGGGGCTGGCAATTTGATACTTGGGTTTTGACGGCTTATCAAATGTTGTTTGGCGGCATCCTTCTTTTGGGGATGAGCTTGTTCCTGGAAAGTAAGCCTCCTGTGTTCACGGCCGCTTCTGTGGTAATTATTCTATGGCTTGCGATTCCGGCATCCATTGTCCAGTTTTCGGTTTGGTTTTATTTGCTGCAAAACGGCAATCCTGGAAAAGTCAGTGCCTTTCTATTCCTCGCCCCATTTTTTGGCGTCCTTACGGGTTGGCTGTTGTTGGACGAAAAAATTGGAATTACGCTGCTAATTGGCGGTGTTATGATTTTTGCAGGAATTTTCTTGGTGAATTGGCCGGACAAAAGGGCAGAAGGAACAGTGCAAGAAGAAATTGCAAAAGGATGAAGAGGTGGCTTATGCGGACTTACACATTGCTGGAACGTTTTTTATTTCCTTATATTGGGATTAATTCCTATAACTTAGCGAAAACACAACTAAATAAAAGGTGCTAATGCATATTAAAAAAAGAGTGAAATCTGACCTGAACCTCAGATCTTTTTTTATTGAATTAGTTACAAAAACAGGTTTAAAAGATAACAGAAAAGTGTATACATAGTTGGGAGTTATGAAACGCATCACAGATGAATCTGACATCAGCTGGAAAAGAGGGGTAGCAGAATGTTAAGCAGATATAAGAAATCCTATAGAAAAATCGCAATGGGCCTTCTCGCTTTGGTTGTGAAAGATAAAGAATTGAGAAGTCTTCAGCAATTAATCGATCTGTATGAAAGCGATCCGCTTTATCAATTATATATTTGGAAAGAAAACGAAAAAATCGTCGGATTGATCGGCGTGGCCAAAGAAGCCAATGAGTTTAATGTCCAGCATCTATCGATTATCCCTTCGTACGCAAAAGACGAAATCGCCGAAAAGATGCTTGCGAGCCTGCAGGAGATTTCCCGGTTTGAAAAAATGAGAATTGCGAATGAAGCTGACGAGGAATCATTGCCTGTATCAAAAGGAATCGCATCTATGGAACAAGCCATTTCGTAAACGATCAAACTTCAGATGGAATCAAATGATTCCATCTGAAGTTTTTTTCGTTCTTGCAATCCCTATTCTTGTTTCTTTATAAAAAGAAGGCTTGACTTGTAAAAAAGACATGATAAGATTTAAAGAAATTAGAAATCGATAGAACTTGTTGAATGATGAAAAAGTAGTTTGATTGTGTGCAGCCAAAAGAGACTGGACGGCAGGTGGAAGTCCAGGCAGCAAATCAAATGAATTACGCCATCTGTATTTTTCAGCAAACAATGAAGTGGATGCGTCGATGGAAGCGAGGCATCAAATTGGGTGGTAACGCGGAGAAAACCTTCGTCCCTTTATAGGGATGGAAGGTTTTTTTGTTTGGATAAAAGATTGGGTTTCAGGAAAGGGAGTCGTGAAGAATGTTTCAGATTAAAGCAGTGATTTCACCAAATTTTAAAGAGGCGATTGCGCTAACGGCTCTGGTTGTGGCAATCATCAGTGTGAGCATTATCCGGTTTGAGGCAGCGCCGCACATGCCCATTCTCTTTTCAATTTTTTTATTGATTTGCTACGGGCTGGCAAAGAAAGTGCCTTACCGTGAACTGGAAAAAGGGCTGGTAGAAGGTGCCGGAGCCGGAATGGGCGCAGCCTTCCTATTCTTTCTCATCGGCATTTTAATCAGCAGCTGGATGATGAGCGGTACAATTCCGACTTTGATCTATGCAGGGTTTAACCTTGTCACCCCGTTATTCTTTTTTGCCATCGTTTTTGTTGTGACGTCTCTCATTGGGCTGTCAATCGGCAGTTCATTGACGACGGTCGCAACAGTGGGCGTCGCTTTTATCGGGATCGCAGGAGCGATGGATTTATCTCTGGCGATCACGGCAGGCGCAATCGTGTCCGGTGCTTTCTTCGGAGATAAGATGTCTCCGCTTTCCGACACGACGAATCTGGCGGCTTCCATTGTGGGCACCGATTTATTCGAGCACATCCGGAATATGGGCTGGACGACTATTCCGGCATTTGTTCTAAGCTTTATTTTCTTTGCCGTCTTATCGCCAAGTGTGGAATTGAAAGATACAGCAAATATTGAACTCTTCAAAAGTGGCCTGCAAGAGACCGGATTGATCCATTGGTATGCTTTGCTGCCGCTCATCTTGTTGGTATTCCTAACTTTAGCAAAAGTGCCCGCCTTGTTGACATTGGCCATCAGCTCGATCAGTGCCGTCGGCTTGTCTTTCGTTCATCAAAGCATCCCGTTTTCTGGCGTGCTCGGAACTTTATTCGGCGGCTACGTGTCTAATACAGGGATTGAAGAAATTGATGCTCTGCTCACACGCGGCGGTATGCAGAGCATGTTCTTTACCATCGGGCTTGTGCTTCTTGCGCTCAGCATGGGTGGAATGCTCTTCAAGCTGGGAATCATCCAGTGTTTGCTGGCCAAAATAGAAAGCTTGTTAAAAAAAGTGGCTTCCGTTGTCGCGGCATCTGCTTTAACGGCCATTGGCGTCAATATTTTAATCGGAGAACAGTACTTGTCGATTCTATTGACGGGGCAGGCTTTTCAAGGAGCCTATGCCAAACTTGGCTTAGCTGGTAAAAACTTGAGCCGCGTCATGGAAGACGCCGGGACCGTTGTGAATCCGCTGGTGCCATGGAGTGTATGCGGCATTTTCATTACATCCGTGCTCGGAATTTCTACGCTCGCGTACCTGCCGTTTGCTTTTTTCTGCCTGCTTTCCCCGATCTTAACGGTCTTGTTCGGCTTTACCAATAAAACACTGACCTATGTGGATAAGGCTTGATTTTTAAAAGAGGGAAAAGTATCAGGAATTTAAAGGGAAAGTTATAATGGAAAAATAGTCAGCTTTTATCACATCAATTAGTATCGGAGGAGCTTTTTATGAACGAACTGCCGATTTGCCCTAAGTGCAATTCTCCTTATACATATGAAGACGGTAATTTGTTAGTCTGTCCGGAATGCAGCCATGAATGGAATCCGGCTGCCGAAAGTGAAGAGACAGACGAACCGAAAGTCAAAGACGCCAATGGCAATTTACTGGCGGATGGGGATTCTGTTACGGTTATTAAGGATTTGAAGGTGAAGGGAAGTTCTTCTGTTTTAAAAATAGGGACGAAAGTGAAAAATATCCGCCTTGTTGAAGGGGGCCATAATATCGATTGCAAAATTGATGGCTTCGGGCCGATGAAGCTGAAATCAGAGTTCGTGAAAAAAGGATAAAAGGCATATGAAAGAAAGGGGAGTTTCAATGTATTGGACAGACAGATGGGCAGAAGCAAATGGTGTGAAATTGCACTATATGGAAACCGCTATTTTTGATGATATGATGACTCCTTTAGTCTACGTGCCGGGGGCCTTAAACCAAGCAGAACAAGCGACTGAGCTATTGGGCTATTTCGAAGACAGAAGACGGATCAGCATGAGTTTGAGAGGGCGAGGCAAAAGCGAAGCGCCACACTCAGGCTATGCATTCAAAGACCATGTTGCAGATATTGAAGCAGTCGTTGGGAGAAGCGGAGTAAAAGAATATTGCCTTCTCGCATATTCGATGGGCGTTCCTTATGCCATCGATTTTGCTGCAGAAAATCCTCATTTAAAAGGGATGATCCTTTGCGATTATCCTGCAAAATATCCATCCATTCCCGAACAATGGGTGAACCGGGTAAGAGCCAGTGGTTTTGTCCCTCAAGAAAATTCCCATGTACCGAATGCGATCCAGCAAGAATCTGTTTCGCTCAGCTTAGAAGAGCAATTGGCAAAAATTGATATTCCGGTTTTGGTCATTAGAGGCGAAAAAGAAGGCTCCCTGTTAAAAGAAAGCGACGTGGAATTTTTCCAAAAGCATTTAAAAGATGTCCGAATCATGACCGTAAAAGACGCTGGCCATGAACTTTGGGAACCCGATAAGGAAAACTTCATTCGGCTTATTGCCGGATTTTTAAAATGGCTGGACAAAAAAGAAAAATTTCTAGGATAGGAAGAAGCGGATGATTTAAACGAATCATCCGCTTCTTTACGTTTCCAAAGTTATTAGACAAATATTCAAAGACTGTTCATTTTCTGAAACTTTTCTGCCAAGTTGTTCGTATATACTAATAGGAAATACATCGAACATAGGAAAGATTTCATGCGTATACATAAGCTATAAAGAGAGGAGAGGCGTTGTGAAACGTACTTGGGGATGGATTTTGGGAATTGTCTTGTTTAGCGGCTTGTTTTTTTACTTTACCACCTTCTTTTCCTACGAGGCATCATCGGCCGCGCTTTCAGGATTTCCCGTACCGAAAAGCGCAAAGCTGACCGAAGAAAATGAAGCGGCGAAATTATACGAATGGAGCCGGGCTTCTGAGGAAAAAGGAATTCCTTTTGGCTATGAAGTGGTGTTAAAAGCGAACGGCTGGGAAAAAGGTTCGAGGCAAGGTGCTTCTGTACGCTACACGAAAGGCGAAGAACAAATAGATGTCATTTCTGCCTCGAATCGTTTGATCTTGATCCGCATTCAATAAACGGCTATCCAGCCAAATGAAAAGCTGTATCCAGAAATTCTGGATACAGCTTGATTCGGTTTATCGGCGCCCGATATCCGATCCGACATCCGGTTTTTGCGGATCTTGGAGCGGTGTTTTATCGCCGACAATATAATCAGTGGGGCTATTGCTTTCCAATTCATCGCTTGTACGGTAGGTGCTGGCATCGATATCGTCGTCTTCGGTATCTTCTGTCCGTACGACCAATACGTCGCATTTAGCAGAACGTACGATATGCTCGGATACGCTGCCGATCAAGAAACGTTCGACTGCATTCAATCCAGTAGCTCCGCAAATGATTAAATCTGCAGTTACTTTTCTGGCAAGTTCCCGGGAAATCATGGTTTTCGGAGAACCGTAGTCGACCAAAATGTTAACTTTTTCAACGCCTGCTGCCTGTGCTTCTTTTTTATAGCCGCCAAGCAAATCTTCTGCAAACTTTTGGGCGCGATCTGCAATGGATCGGTCGTAAGCTTCAATCGCTGCAAATGAACGAGTGTCGATGATGTTCACTAAGTTCAATGTGGCGTGGTTCCGCTTGGCAATGCCGACTGATTTTTTAAATGCCCATTCTGCTTCTTTGGAGCCGTCAACTGCTACTAAAATTTGTGAATATTTCAGTGTCATATTGCATTCCTCCTTGTCTATATTGTTTAATTTCGCTAGAGCTGGAGAGAAATCCTTCTTTTAAAACAGAAAATGTACGAGAAAAAATGGATAAATTGTGAAGCAGACGCTTTCGTACAATAACATTGTAAATGGATGAATTAAGAAATCTCTTCCGTTATGAAGAATAATCCAAAAAGATGCATGAAAGCCGGCAAAAGGGTAATACAGTTAATGAAGGCGGGAAACGCCCGGCCATTTATTTAATAGAAGCATGTAAACGGAATTTATAAATAGGAGGGTTTGTTATGCGAATAGGCATACCGAAAGAAATTAAGAATAATGAAAACCGGGTAGCGATGACACCGGCTGGCGTGGTCAATTTAGCAGTGCACGGCCATGAAGTCGTGATCGAAACGGATGCAGGAACAGGTTCCGGGTTTACAGATGCGGATTATGAAGTGGCTGGAGCCCAAATTGTCCAATCAGCCGAAGAAGCATGGGCGCAAGAAATGGTCATGAAAGTGAAGGAGCCGACTCCGGAAGAATATGGATATTTTAGAGAGGGCTTGATTCTCTTTACGTATCTGCATCTTGCGCCGGAACCTGAATTGACACAAGCGATGCTGCAGGCAAAAGTGACAGGCATTGCCTATGAAACGGTGCAGCTGCCAAATAACTCTTTGCCATTGCTGACGCCAATGAGCGAAGTCGCGGGCAAAATGTCGACGCAGATCGGCGCGCAATTTCTTGAAAAGATTCATGGAGGCGGCGGCATTCTTCTCGGCGGCATCCCCGGAGTTTCAAGGGGTAAAGTAGCGATCATCGGCGGCGGAGTGGCCGGGACCAATGCAGCGAAAGTGGCCGTTGGCATGGGTGCAAGTGTGACGATCCTCGATTTAAATCCTGACCGTCTTCGCCAATTGGATGACTTATTTGGAACTGATGTCCAAACCATGATTTCCAATCCGATGAACATTGCGGATTCAGTGAAAGAAGCGGATCTTGTTGTCGGTGCTGTGTTGATTCCTGGAGCCAAAGCGCCAAAACTGGTGACGGAAGAAATGATTCAATCGATGAAACCGGGATCGGTAGTGGTGGATATTGCGATTGACCAAGGCGGTATATTCGAGACAAGTGATCGAATCACCACCCATGACAACCCAACGTATATGAAGCACGGCGTCGTTCATTACGCCGTGGCCAATATGCCGGGAGCGGTGCCGAGAACTTCCACTATAGGACTGACGAATGTCACGGTGCCCTATGCCGTGCAAATAGCGAATAAAGGCTTTGAAAAAGCAATAATGGATAATGAAGCATTAAAAAAAGGCGTGAACACGTTTAATGGCTTTGTCACTTATAAAGCAGTGGCAGACGATCAAGGTGAAGAGTTTCGGCCGGTCGAAGAATTGATTGGCTAATTGAAAAGGCGGCCCAGGAAAAATTCCTGGACCGCTTTTTTTTCGTTTATGAATGGTGAATGATCTGCAATTCTTTTGGAAACTTCGTTAATACTTCAACGCCAGTTTCGGTAACAGCGACATCATCTTCGATGCGGACGCCAACTTTTCCAGGCACATATACGCCTGGTTCTAGCGTAAAGACCATCCCTGCTTCCATAACCATATTATTGGAGCCGTGAAGCGATGGGAATTCATGGACAGAAATGCCAAGTCCGTGGCCTAGGCGGTGCGTGAAATATTTGCCGTACCCCGCTTTTTCAATGACATCGCGGGCAGTCTTGTCCAGTTCAGCAGCTGTTACGCCGGGTTTTACCGCGTTCAATGCAGCTTCTTCGGCTCGTCTGACGATTTCATAGACTTCTTTTTGCTCTTCGGAAGGTTCGCCAAGGGCAAGTGTCCGAGTAATATCCGAACAATAGCCTTTATGGACGACGCCTAAGTCGAAGAGTACGAGGTCGCCGCTCTGAAGTTTTCTATCACCGGTCTTGCCGTGGGGAGAAGCCGCTTTAGATCCGGCTAAAACCGTAGTATCGAATGACATATGGGTGACACCGCGTTTTTTCAGCGCCAGCTCAATTTCGGTCATCAACTCAATTTCGGTGATGCCTTCGCGCAAGTTTTTGGCTGCCACTTCGATTGCGTAATCAGCCAGTGCTGCAGCTTCTCTTAAGATTTCCAATTCCGCTTCATCTTTGATGACGCGCATCGCGTTGACTTTGTCATCTAAGGCAAAGAAGGACGGATTGCCGAAGAATTCGTTCAATGCCTCGTAACGGTCCACGGTCATATGGGATTTCTCAATCGCCAATGTACGGATGGAATCCGATTTGGCTGAAGCTGTCCGGTGAAGGGCTTCCATGGCGTTTTCCGTATCGACATGGCCGATGATATCCCCAGACCAGCCGGCATTTTGTGCATCCGGTATTTCCATTTGCGGACAAATGAGGAACGGTGCCGCATCTTTGAAAACCATAACCCCAAGAAGCCGTTCATGCGGATCGCTTTTAAAACCGCTCAAGTAAAATACGTTATCCGGGTTGGTGATAAATGCCGCGTCGATTTCCATTTCGTTTAAATAGCTTTGCAATTGCTCAATTTTATTCATATTTATTCCTCCTTGTCTATGTGTAGCATATCAAAAATCGGGGTATAATACAGCTTGGAAAGATCGATAATGAGAGCTGGAGGGGATTAAATGAAAGTATCATTTCATGGCCATTCGGTAGTGAAAATTCAAACAGCAGGCAAAGTGATTTTAATTGATCCATTCATTTCAGGGAACGCGTTGACGGATCTCGTGGCAAGCGAAGAAAAGCCGGATGTCATTCTTTTGACGCATGCACACAACGACCATGTCGGCGATACGGTAGAACTTGCGCTGCGGAACAATTCGCAAGTAGTGGCGCCTGTGGAGCTTGCCAATTATTTGGCTGGCCAAGGAGTTGAAACGGTTGGCATGAATCTTGGCGGCGCAAAAGAATTCGAGTTCGGCACCGTCAAATACACGAAAGCCTTCCATAGTTCTTCTTATACCACTCCTGAAGGCGATGCCATTTACGGCGGAATGCCGGCGGGTATCCTTTTTAAAGCGGAAGGGAAGACGATTTACCATGCAGGCGATACTGAAGTGTTCGGCGATATGGAAATCATCGGGAACCGCAATGAAATAGATTTGGCGTTTGTGCCGATCGGCGATTTTTTCACGATGGGGCCGGACGACGCCGCTTATGCGGTGGAATTGATCAAGCCGAAAACCGTGGTGCCGATCCATTACAACACGTTTCCGCCAATCAACCAGGATCCTGAATATTTCAAAGGTCTTGTTAAAGGCGCAGAAGTCAAAATTATGCAACCTGGAGACGTTATCGACTATTAATTTTCAGCAAGGAGTTGTCCCCATTTAGTTAGGGACGACTCTTTTTTATGGATGCCGGTTCAGTCTGTTTTTTCTATGACTTATGATACACTTGGAAGTATAGAATGCGAGAAAGAACAGGTGAAATTATGGCGACGAAACACGAACAGATACTGGAGTATATCGAAACGCTCCCGGTGGGCGAAAAGATCTCTGTGCGCCGCATTGCAAAAGATCTTCAAGTCAGTGAAGGGACGGCCTACCGGGCAATCAAAGAAGCGGAAAACCAGCGCCTTGTTTCAACGATTGAACGTGTTGGGACCATCCGGATCGAGCGGAAGAAAAAAGAGAACATCGAACGGCTCACCTACGCGGAAATTGTCAACATTGTCGATGGCCAAGTGATGGGCGGGAGATCCGGGCTGCATAAATCGCTGAACAAATTTGTCATCGGTGCCATGCAATTGGATGATATGATGCGCTATACAGAAGCGGGGAATCTGCTGATTGTCGGCAATCGCTTTAAAGCCCACGAATATGCCTTACAAGCAGGCGCCGCCGTGCTTGTGACCGGCGGCTTTGAAGCTTCGGATACGGTAAAGAAATTAGCGGATGAATATGAGCTTCCCGTTATTTCAACGAGCTACGATACGTTTACTGTAGCGACCATGATCAACCGTGCCATCTATGACCAGTTGATTAAGAAAGAAATTTTATTGATTGAAGACATTTTGATTCCTTTGGAAAATACAAATTTTCTGCAGGACAAAGATACGATCAGCCATTACCACGAATTGAACAAGGAAACCACGCATGGCGGCTTCCCGGTCGTCGATGACCACGGCAAGCTGGTCGGCATCATCACATCACGTGATGTCATCGGGCACGGCGATGCCGAATTGATTGAAAAAGTAATGACGAAAGATCCGATTACGGTTTCCATGCAAACGAGCGTCGCTTCAGCGGGGCATCGCATGATTTGGGAAGGCATCGACTTGCTGCCGGTGGCAGATGACCACGGCAAGCTAAAAGGCGTCATCAGCCGGCAAGATGTGCTGAAAGCCATTCAAACCGCACAACGCCAGCCGCAGCAAGGCGAAACAATTGATGATCTCATTATGGGGCAGATGCATCTGCAATCGACGGATAAAGTCGTTCTGAATTTCCGGGTGACCCCGCAAATGACCAATGCGTACGGCTCGATTTCCTACGGAGCATATTCGGCGATTTTAATCGAAGCGGCTACAACAGCGTTAAAGACCAAAAACCGGAAAGACAGTGCGCTGGAGAATATGACGGTCTATTATTTGAATCCCGTTCAACTGGACTCGACGGTGCTGATCAAACCGGTGATTTTGGACATGAGCCGAAAATCGGCAAAAGTCGACGTCGAAGTGAGCTTCGAAAATAAGATTGTTGGAAAGGCGTTACTAACGTTCCAATTGCTGGACCGCTAGAAAAGCGCCCGGTAAGGCTAGACAATAAAAAACCCCTCCTATAAAAGGAGAGGTTTCTTATTGGTTCAAACGCGCTTCTTCGGCTACGAACGAGTGGTAATGCTTCGCCGCTTTGTAATTGTAGATCATCAAAGCGAGGCCAAGAATGATGAAAATGCCGGAAATAATGTACGTCACAATCGATTGGAAGACGAACAATTGGTTGATGCCAAAAAACAGCACGAAGCTGCCAAGCGCAACAGACGCGATGGAGGCATACCATTTTCTCCGGATGGGCAAAGTTGCACGGAATTGTTTTGTTTTATAATAAAAATAAAAAACAAATGATATAATTATCATACCTACTAATACGATCATTGGAGAACCTCCTGTATTCCATAACTCACTCCTATTGTACTGAGAAATGGACAAAAATGCGAATGGATTTCCTTAAAAAACGGAGGAACAGCAAAATGTACAGTCAAATCATCGACACAATTAAAGAATACGAAACCATCATCATCCACCGCCATGTCCGGCCGGACCCGGATGCTTACGGATCCCAATTAGGCTTGAAATACTTGCTTCAGCACAATTTTCCCGAAAAGCGGATTTTGGCTGCAGGCGAACATGATTTCACTTTGGACTTTTTGGATTTTCCAGACCAAGTGGAAGACGGCGACTTTGATGGCGCTTTAGTCATTGTCACAGATACCGCAAATACCGAGCGGGTGGACGACCAGCGTTATCAAAACGGCGAAAAGATCATTAAAATTGACCATCACCCGAATGATGACGCATACGGAGATCTTTTGCAGGTGGACACCAATGCAAGCTCCGCCTCCGAATTGATTTATGAATTATTTACATACGGCCAAGAGCAGGAAAATTGGGAGATGCCGGATATGGCTGCGCGTCTCCTATATGCTGGAATCATCGGCGATACTGGCCGCTTCCTCTTCCCGAGCACGACGGAAAAAACGTTTAAAATTGCCGGAGAATTGATCAAATACAATTTTAACCGCGATGAATTGCATAACGGCATGTACGAAATGGAACGGAAATTGCTGCATTTGCAAGGCTATATCTATCAAAATTTTGTGATGAACGAAAGCGGCGCAGCTTACGTGAAAATTACGAAAGACGTTTTGAAGGATTTTGACGTTACGGCATCGGAAACTTCCTTGTTGGTCGGTTCTCTCGGAAATGTCAAAGGCTTAAAAGCCTGGGTCATGTTTATCGAAGAAAATACGGAAATCCGCGTTCGGCTGCGCTCGAAAGGGCCGGTCATCAATGGACTGGCAAAAGAGTTCGGCGGCGGGGGACATCCGATGGCTTCAGGAGCCACAGCCTATTCATGGGAAGAAGCCGAACAGGTCATCGAACGTTTGACAAAAATTTGCGCTTCATAAGAAAGGAGGGATTGGATTGTCAATGGTTTATCCGCATATAAGCACGTCAGCAGATTTGCTGAAAAGCACGGTTCGCCTTGATGAACTTTTCCCTTTTCTGATCGAACAGGGGACGGCATCTGCAGCAATCGTCAACTCGAAATTATACGGCATTCTTCCATTTTGGGAAGCGTGCCATAAGGCCGGCATCCATGGGGTGGTCGGCCTTTCTGTGTTTATCGAATTTGAGGAGCAGGAGTACCCAGCCGTACTCTATGCCCAGTCAAATGCGGGTTATAAAAACTTGCTTAAAATTACGTCCGCCTTATCGACACGGGATAAAGCGGCGATTCCCGAACAGTGGCTGAAAGCCTACCGGCAAGGATTAATCTGTGTGATTCCTGATAAAGCGGAATGGGTGATGACCGACCGAAGCGAAGCGGTCCATTTTCTCCAGGAAATTTTCGGCAGTTTTTGCTATGGCAGCATCGAACGTCCCGGAGGACGGCGCAATAACCATGAAGAAGCCTTTATCGCTTTATGCGAAACAGAAGGTTTACAAATGATGGCGACGCAAGAAAGCCGCTATTTGCATGAAGGCGATGCTTTTTCCCACGAAGTTGCTTCGGCTATTTCACAAGGCTTGAAGATGAACGATCCGGAACGCAAGCGCCCTGCGCATCAAAAAGCGCATGTGCCTTCTGCAGAAGAATTTTCCTCCTGGTTTTCGGATCGTCCGGAATGGCTACAGAAAACCCGGCAGGTGCTTGAAAGCTGCAACGTGAGCATTCCTTTGAATCAACAGCTGCTGCCGGTATTTCCATTGCCGGACGGTACAGACCGCTCCACTTATATTTGGGATCTTTGTACAGCGGGCTTGGCCGAACGGATTCCAACTTACGGGGAAACCTATTTGGAGCGGTTGAAGTACGAACTTTCGGTCATTCGGAAAATGGGCTTTATCGATTATTTTCTAATCGTTTCGGATTTCATGAAATTTGCGCGAGACAATGACATTCTAACAGGGCCGGGCCGAGGCTCTTCAGCCAGCTCGCTCGTCGCATACAGTTTACGGATTACGGATGTCGACCCGCTGGAACACGATTTGCTATTTGAGCGTTTCTTAAATCCGGAACGGGTGACATTGCCGGATATCGACATTGATTTTGCCGATCACCGGCGCCATGAAGTCGTAGAATATGTCGTAAAAAAATACGGGGAAGTGCGCACCGCACAAATCATTACATTCGGTACTCTTTCAGCAAAAGCGGTGGCACGCGATACCGCTCGTGTATTTGGATTTGAACCAGAAGAGCTGGACGCGATTTCGAAAATGATTTCGAACCGGCCAGGCACGACATTGCGCTCTGCCTTGAAAGAAAACAAACGGTTGAATGATTGGATCATCGAAAAGGAAGAACGCAAAAAATGGTTTAAAACCGCTTTGAAATTGGAAGGGCTCCCGCGGCACGCCTCTACCCATGCTGCCGGCATAATTTTAAGCCCGACGCCGCTCGTCGACCATGTGCCGATCGAAAAAGGGAACGAAGGCATATATATCACGCAGTGGCCAATGGCGGAACTGGAAGCGGTCGGCTTGCTGAAAATGGATTTCTTAGGACTCCGCAATTTGACGATTCTTGAACAAATCCGGCGTCTGCTCTTTAAAGATACGAAAAAGTGGATGGATTACCGGAAGCTTCCCTTGATGGATGCCGAAACGTATGCGCTTTTAGCGCAAGGAGATACGACGGGCATCTTCCAATTAGAATCGGATGGCATGCGCGGTGCCTTAAGGCAGATCAAACCGACGGCTTTCGGCGACATTGTCGCCGTCAACGCGCTGTTCCGTCCAGGCCCGATGGAATTCATTCCTTTATATGCACGGCGTAAGCACGGGCAGGAACGGGTGGACTATATCCACCCACTGCTTGAGCCGATTTTAAAAGAAACATACGGCATCATCGTCTATCAAGAGCAGATCATGCAGATTGCTTCCCGCATCGCCGGCTTTTCTCTTGGCGAAGCGGATCTGCTGAGACGCGCTGTCAGCAAAAAGAAACGGGAAATCCTGGACGAAGAACGAAAGCATTTTACGCAAGGTGCGGTGAAAAAAGGGTTCTCTGAATCGGAAGCATCGCAAGTTTATGACTTGATCGTCCGGTTTGCCGATTACGGATTTCCAAAAAGCCATGCAGTGGCCTATAGCATGATTTCCTATCAGCTGAGCTATATGAAAACGCATTACGCCGTTTACTTTTATGCGGCGCTGCTCGCTAACAGCGCAGGCAATGCTGAAAAGACCGCACAGCTCTTGCAGGAGATCAAGGATAAAGGCATCCCGGTCCTGCCGCCTTCTGTCCAAAAGAGCCGCTATTCGTTTTCTGTTGAAGAAGGCCAGATCCGTATTGGCTTGAATGCAGTCAAAGGAGTGCCAGGGAGTGCCATTAAAGCGCTATTGGCAGCACGGAAAGAAGGTCCGTTTTCGAGCCTCTATGCGATAGCCGAACGCATTTCGGCCATCCATTTTACCAGAAAGGCTTTTGAACCGCTGGCAAAAGCAGGCGCCTTGGATGATTTTGGGCTCGACCGCGCGACGGTGCTTGCTTCACTGGACAGTGCCGTCAAGCATGCGGAATTGGTGAAGCCGAACGAAGAGCCGGGCCTATTTGATGAAATGGGATCGAGCTTTATGAAACCGAAATACATTCAAGCTTCTCCTATTCCGGAAACTTTAAAGCTCGACTATGAAAAAGAAGCGTTAGGATTTTATTTGTCGACGCATCCTATGGCGAGAGAAAAACAGCAGCGCAATAAACCCTATACCGATTTAAAGAATTTGAAGAATATCCAAGACCGAAAATCGGTGACGGTTCTCGGAATGGTGGACGATATCAAACGGATACGCACCAAAAAAGGCGATGCAATGGCTTTTGTCAGTTTGCAAGATGATTCCGGCCAGGCTTCTGTCACCTTATTTCCGGCGGAATATGCCAAATATAATCACTTGCTCGAGTCGCACAGCGTTTTGGAAGTACAAGGAACGGTAGAAAACCGGAACCATAAAACTTCCGTTATTTGTAAATCTATTCATACTTGACTGCCTTTCTTTTGAGAAAGGCAGTTTTTTCTTTACGGCAGCCGAAAAGTTTTGTATTCTAGAAAATATGAGTGGCCAGACCACTTTCAAATTTATGGAAGTAAGGAGCTATCATGAATCAGTCAAAACGATTTTTAGACATAGTAAAAGACATTCGTGACATGATTCGGCGGGAAAAGATCAAACCGGGCAATCGTATTCCATCCGAAAGGGAGCTGGCCGAGAAATTGCAAGTCGGCAGATCAACGCTGAGAGAGGCGCTGCGAAGTTTGGAGCTGCTTGGCTTGATCGAAACGAGACGGGGGGAAGGCACGTTTCTTTCTGACCATCGAAACCATCAATTGGTGGAAGTTTTATCGACGTTCATCTTACAGGATAAACAGTCTCAGGAAGATGTTTGGGGAACACGGCTGATCCATGAAGTGTCCGCTATCCAGACGATTTGCCAAAACAGCAAATTAGCGAGCTTAAAAGTTTGGGATAGCTTCAGAAATCGGCTGAATGAAAATGAAAGCTTCTACCGGGAAGATTTTGTCCGTGAACTGATGGTGCTGTCCGGGAACCGGTTATCATTGAAAATTTGGTTCCTGCTGCAGCAGTACAGCGGAAATCCTTATCAGGAGCCCGTTACAGCAACTGAAAAAGAAATGCTGCTACCATTATTGGCTGCGCTTGAGCAGCAAGATATGAGCTCGGCAATTGACTTATTTAAAACTTGGAGCTGTTGGATACAAAAGGGGAGAATGCAAAATGGCAATGATTCGCGAGATCTTTAAGCGCAACAAAGACAAACAAGGCACCACAATGCCAAATAAAGATTCAAAAGATATTCCGGAAGGATTAATGACAAAATGTCCTTCGTGCAAACAAATCACATTGACGAAAGAATTGAAGAGCCTTCATAAAGTCTGTCCGAAGTGCGACCATCATTTTAAAATGACGGCTTATGAACGCGTCGAAAGTTTATTGGACGAAGGCTCTTTCGAATCGATCGACGATCACATCAAATCTGAAAATCCGCTTGGGTTCCCAGCGTATACCGATAAAATCCGTTCCGACAGTGAAAAAACGGGGTTAAACGAAGCGGTCTTGACTGGAACCGGAAAATTGAACGGCCAAGAAATCGTCGTAGCGATCATGGATTCCCATTTTCGGATGGGATCGATGGGGTCCGTAGTCGGGGAGAAAATTACACGCGCTGTGGAAGCTGCGACCGTGAAAAACTTGCCGTTCGTCATCTTTACAGCAAGCGGGGGCGCCCGGATGCAAGAAGGCGTTTTATCATTGATGCAAATGGCCAAAACAAGTGTGGCATTGAAGCGCCATAGCAGCGCAGGATTGCTGTTTGTTTCCGTTTTGACCCACCCGACGACTGGCGGCGTATCCGCTAGCTTTGCTTCGGTGGGCGATATTAATATTGCCGAGCCGAAAGCGTTAATCGGATTCGCGGGGCGCCGGGTCATTGAACAGACTGTGCGCGAGAAGCTGCCTGAAGATTTCCAAACCGCAGAATTTCTGTTGGAACATGGCCAGCTAGATGCTGTGGTCCATAGAGCGGATATGAAAGAAAAATTGAGTACAATCGTGCGTCTGCATACGAAAGGAGCTGTTTGAAATGGCTAAAAAAAACGCAGCTCCAAAAACGATGGGTTTTGAAGAACCCCTGATTCAATTACGGAAAAAAATCGAAGAATTGAAAGAATATACCGCAACTGCGGATGTCGATCTCAGTTCAGAAATTGACAGCTTGGAAGAGCGCTTGGCAGGCTTGGAAAACGATATTTATGAAAACATGAAGCCATGGGACCGCGTTCAAGTCGCGCGCCATCCAGATCGTCCAACAACATTGGATTACATTCCGTTGATTTTCAAAGATTTTATCGAATTGCACGGAGACCGGCTTTACGGAGACGATGAAGCGATTGTCGGCGGCATCGGTTCGTTTGATGGGCAGCCGGTCACCATCATCGGCCATCAGCGAGGCAAAGACACAAAAGAAAATATTCGCCGCAACTTCGGAATGCCGCATCCGGAAGGCTACCGAAAAGCGCTGCGCTTGATGAAACAAGCAGAGAAGTTTAATCGGCCAATCGTTTGTTTGATTGATACAAAAGGCGCATATCCGGGCAAAGCAGCGGAAGAGCGCGGACAAAGCGAAGCGATTGCGAAAAACTTGGTTGAAATGGCTGGCCTCGAAGTGCCGGTTCTTTCAATTGTTATTGGCGAAGGCGGAAGCGGCGGAGCGCTTGCCCTTGGAGTCGGCAATCACATTTTGATGCTTGAAAATTCTACGTTCTCTGTAATTTCGCCTGAAGGGGCCGCCTCGATTTTATGGAAAGATTCAGCACTGGCTCAAACAGCTGCCGAAGCCATGAAGATCACGGCACCAGACTTGTTTGGCATGAAAATCATCGAAGCGATCATTCCAGAGGTTCGCGGAGGCGCGCATCATCATTATGAAAAGCAAGCCGAAATGATTGCACAAGCCATCCGAAATTCTTTTGAAGAGTTGAAGGGGCTGTCAGGCGAAGAACTGATCGACCAGCGCTACAAAAAATTCCGGTCAATCGGTATTTTCAGCGAATAAACTCAAGCAATCGACAGCCAGGCGGAAAATGCCTGGCTGTTTCATTTTTGCAGGAAATTTACTACGAATAAAAAATATAAGCGCTTACAGTTTTTGAAAGATAAAAAAAACCAGCTCTTAATGGAAGTATTATGGTTTGGAGACTGACAGTAAAGGCTTTGCATGGTAAGGTGAAAAGAGTACAAGGATTAGTGGGAGGCGAAACAAATGAAGCGAATTGGTGTATTAACAAGCGGAGGCGATTCCCCGGGAATGAATGCTGCAATACGGGCAGTTGTTCGGAAAGGAATTTTCCACGGCTTAGAAGTCGCTGGCATCTATCAAGGATACCAAGGGTTAATTGAAGGGAAAATTGAGACCTTGGAAGCCAGGGATGTTGGGGACATTATCCAACGGGGCGGAACAAAATTGTATTCCGCACGATGCGAAGCTTTCAAAACGGAAGAAGGCCAATTAAAAGCGATTGAACAAATGAAAAAGCATGGTTTGGAAGGGCTTGTTGTCATAGGCGGCGATGGCTCTTATCAAGGTGCGATGGCTTTGACAAAACACGGATTCCCGTGCGTCGGAGTTCCGGGCACAATTGATAATGACATTCCAGGCACTGATTACACAATCGGTTTTGATACGGCTTTAAATACAGTAATCGAAGCGATTGATAAAATCCGGGATACTGCAACTAGCCATGAACGGACATTCATTATAGAAGTAATGGGCCGGGATGCAGGAGATTTGGCTCTATGGGCAGGTCTGGCTGGCGGAGCGGAAACAATTTTAATCCCCGAAGATGATTTTGACCTGGATGAAATC
Source organism: Planococcus ruber (assembly GCF_022819085.1). Taxonomy (GTDB): domain Bacteria; phylum Bacillota; class Bacilli; order Bacillales_A; family Planococcaceae; genus Planococcus; species Planococcus ruber. The sequence goes on from NZ_JALHAG010000004.1 coordinate 114,820, forward strand.
ATTGATCGATTGGAAAAAGGGAGAAAACGCGGCAAACGCCATAGCATCATTATCGTGGCTGAAGGCGTTATGAACGGCAATGCCCTGGCTGATTTGATTACCTCTAAAGCGGATATTGAAACACGTGTTTCAGTTCTTGGCCATGTTCAGCGAGGCGGTTCACCGACTGCGAGAGACCGGGTGCTCGGCAGTTTGTTCGGAGCTCACGCAGTGGAAGTTCTCCTTCAAAACATTGGAGGCCGGGCAGTTGGCATGAAAAATCACCAAGTGGTAGACTATGATATGACTAAGGCATTTACGACGAAGCATGAAACAGATATGAGTTTGTACACCTTATCCAAAGAACTATCAATTTAATAAGGCAAATGGAGTGAGTATATTGAGAAAAACAAAAATCGTATGTACGATCGGACCAGCAAGTGAATCACCGGAATTGCTCGAATCGCTGATCGAGGCAGGCATGAACGTAGCCCGTTTAAACTTTTCGCATGGAAGCCACGAAGAACATGCAACTCGCATTCAGCGCATCCGTGATGCAGCAGCGAAAACAGGCAAAATCGTAGGGATCCTACTAGACACGAAAGGCCCAGAAATCCGTACCCATAAAATGGAGAATGATTCCATTGAATTGGTGACAGGCCAGGACATCGCGATTTCCATGACAGAAGTGGTAGGGACAAGCGAGATGTTCTCGATCACTTATGAGCAGCTGATCGAAGATGTGCAGGAAGGATCGGTTATCCTGCTTGATGACGGGTTGATTGAGCTTCGTGTAAAGAGCCTCGACAAAGCGAATGGCTTGATCCACACGTACGTGGAAAATGCAGGAACGCTCAAAACAAAAAAAGGCGTAAACGTTCCAGGTGTATCTGTGCAATTGCCGGGGATCACTGAAAAAGATGCGCAGGATATTCTTTTCGGAATCGAGCAAGGCGTCGATTTCGTCGCTGCATCATTTGTGAGACGAGCTTCTGATGTAATGGAAATCCGCAGCTTGCTTGAAAAAAATGGCGGATCTCATATCCAGATCATCCCGAAAATCGAGAACCAGGAAGGCGTCGACAATATCGACGAAATCATCATGGTTTCTGATGGCTTAATGGTTGCCCGTGGAGATCTTGGTGTAGAAATTCCGGCGGAAGAAGTGCCGCTAGTCCAGAAATCATTGATCGAAAAATGCAACAGCGCCGGCAAACCGGTCATTACAGCGACTCAGATGCTTGATTCTATGCAGCGCAACCCGCGTCCGACACGAGCAGAAGCAAGTGATGTGGCCAATGCGATTTTTGACGGAACCGATGCCATCATGTTGTCAGGTGAGACGGCAGCCGGCATTTATCCGGTAGAATCCGTTGAAACGATGCACCGCATTGCAATGACAACGGAAGATGCATTGAACTACAAGCAAATCGTCTCGAACAGAAGAAAAGAAAAAGAATCGAATATGACAGAAGCTATCGGCCAAGCTGTTGCTTATACAGCATTAAACTTAAAAGTTAAGGCGATTATCGCTCCAACAGAAAGCGGCCATACAGCGAAGATGATTTCGAAATACCGCCCAGGCGCACCGATCATCGCTGTGACGTCTTCTGATATTCCTTCTAGAAAATTGACGCTCGTGTGGGGAGTTCAACCGATTGTTGGATCCAAAGTCCATTCAACGGATGAATTGCTGGAAAACGCAGTAGATGAAAGCTTGAAGCACCATTATGTGAAGCACGGAGATTTAGTCGTGATCACTGCGGGCGTACCGGTAGGACAAGCGGGTACAACAAACTTGATGAAAGTGCATTTGATCGGCGACAGCATTGCACAAGGGCAAGGCATCGGCAAATCCGTTGCTTTCGGCAACACGCTCGTTGTGAAAAATTCACAGGAAGCATTGGCTCAAGATACGACCGGAAAAATCATCGTAACGATCGGAACAGACCGTGAAATGATGCCGGCTATTGAAAAGTGTGCCGGAATCATAACGGAAGAAGGCGGATTGACAAGCCACGCAGCAGTTGTCGGCTTAAGCCTTGGAATTCCGGTTATCGTTGGCGTTGAAAACGCAACGTCGTTGATCAAAAACAATTACGATATTACAATTGACGCCGCTTCAGGCATCATTTATGATGGCCACGCCAGCGTCCTATAAGCTAGCATTGACATCAGCCACTCCGTTCACCAGCTTTTTTTGCTGAAAGGCAACCTGGATTTTCGGTTTAGGAAGCCGGCAAGGATCCGATCGATTCTTGCTGGCTGCTAATCGAAATCGATGCAGAGAGGGGACTAAGCAAACGATGAAATGGATTTTTTTAGCGCTGCTCCTTGTACCGACACTGGAATTGGCCATTTTAATTTGGGCTGGAGGAGCCATTGGATTTTTCCCGACGCTATTGATTATTGTAGGAACAGGTTTGCTGGGAGCTTTTCTAGCGAAGAAGCAAGGGCTAAAAGCGATACGGGATATTCAAGAGAGCTTTAATCGATTTGAACCGCCGGGCGACCATTTGCTGAAAGCGGCATTTGTCTTGGTAGGCGGTGTGATGCTATTGACTCCAGGGTTTATCTCGGATGCGATCGGTTTATCTTTATTGTTTGCTCCGACACAGAAAATCTACAAACCATTTATAATGAAACTTTTGAACAATAAGATGAAGAACGCTCGGATTATCGTACGATAATTCCGAGTGAATTCATCGTTTTAAAGGAATTTCTAATAAAAACAAGCGTTTTCATTCACAAATTCTTCAACATTGATTATAATGGTCTAGTAAGGCATTCAGCGGAAGTCTACAAAAAGACAGATAACCCATCATTTCGGGCTTTTTTTTTGGAGTGATGAAATATACTGGAGAAGGAGCGAATTATATGACATCGGCAAAAGGTTTAGAAGGTGTAGTAGCTACACAATCTGCCATCAGTTCAATTATTGATGACACACTTACATATGTTGGCTACGATATCGATGATTTAGCAGTCAACGCAAGTTTTGAAGAAGTGATTTATTTGCTTTGGCATCAACGCTTGCCAAAAGCTGATGAATTGGCAGAGCTTAAGCAGCAATTAGCAGACAACATGGCGGTGCCGCAAGCGGTTCTTGATCATTTCAAAACATACGATATTAAAAAAGTACATCCAATGGCTGCTCTTCGTACAGCCGTTTCCATGCTCGGCTTATTCGATGAAGAAGCGGAAGTTATGGAAACTGAAGCAAACTACCGTAAAGCGATTAAAATCCAGGCGAAGATTTCTACGCTTGTAACAGCTTTCGGCCGCATCCGCAATGGCCAAGAGCCAGTAGCTCCTAAAACGGATCTAAGCTTTGCAGCTAACTTCCTTTATATGTTGTCTGGTTCTATGCCAGAAGACATCGAAGTCGAAGCTTTCAACAAAGCGCTTGTTCTTCATGCAGACCACGAACTGAATGCATCGACTTTCACAGCACGCGTTGCGGTGGCGACTTTGTCTGATGTCTATTCAGGCATCACAGCTGCAATTGGAGCTTTAAAAGGTCCATTGCACGGTGGAGCGAACGAACAAGTTATGAAAATGTTGACAGAAATCGGTTCTGTAGAGAACGTAGAATCTGTCATTACTGAGAAACTTGCCAACAAAGAAAAAATTATGGGCTTCGGACACCGCGTATACCGCAAAGGTGACCCTCGTGCCAAACACTTGCGTGAAATGTCACAGAAATTGACAAAAATCCGCGGTGAAGAAAAATGGTACGATATGTCTGTCAAAATTGATGAAATCGTAACGGGACAGAAAAACCTTCCACCAAACGTGGATTTCTATTCTGCATCTGTTTACCATTCATTAAATATTGAACATGATCTATTTACACCAATTTTTGCTGTTTCACGTACTTCAGGATGGTTGGCTCATATTCTTGAGCAGTATTCAAACAACCGCTTGATCCGTCCACGCGCAGAATACATCGGACCTGGCATGCAGAAATACATCCCAGTGGAAGAACGATAGGATTTAGCGTAAAAGTATCATAAACAATAGGGCTTGCACTTTGTGCAGCCCTATCAATTTGAACTCAGGAGGCAATTACACATGACAAACGGCGAAAAAATTACAGTTGAAAACGGCGTATTGAACGTTCCTAACCAAGCAGTTATCCCATTCATTATCGGTGACGGTACTGGCCCGGATATCTGGAATGCAGCTTCACGTGTATTGGAAGAAGCAGTAAACAAAGCTTATAACGGCGAAAAAGCAATCGTATGGAAAGAGGTTCTTGCTGGCCAAAAAGCATTCGACGAAACAGGCGAATGGCTTCCACAAGAAACGCTTGACGTTATCCGCGAGTACTTGATCGCAATCAAAGGACCTCTTACAACGCCAATCGGCGGCGGTATCCGTTCATTGAACGTGGCACTTCGCCAAGAATTGGATCTTTACACTTGCTTGCGTCCAGTCCGCTATTTTGAAGGCGTACCTTCACCGGTTAAACGTCCTGAAGATACAGACATGGTCATCTTCCGTGAAAATACTGAAGATATCTATGCTGGTATCGAATACGCGAAAGGCACTGAGGAAGTTGAGAAAGTGATTTCTTTCCTTAAAGACCAAATGGGCGTTAACAAAATCCGCTTCCCTGAAACTTCAGGAATCGGCATCAAGCCAATTTCAGAAGAAGGAACAAAACGCTTAGTACGTGCTGCAATCAACTATGCAATCACTGAAGGCCGCGAATCATTGACTTTGGTCCACAAAGGGAACATCATGAAGTTCACTGAAGGAGCTTTCAAAAACTGGGGCTATGAAGTGGCTGAGCAAGAATTCGGCGACAAAGTATTCACTTGGAACCAATACGATGCGATTAAAGATGAGCAAGGAACAGATGCTGCAAACAAAGCACAGGAAGAAGCACTTGCTTCTGGAAAAATCCTTGTTAAAGATTCAATCGCTGATATCTTCTTGCAGCAGATCCTTACACGTCCAAGCGAGTTCGACGTTGTTGCAACAATGAACTTGAACGGAGATTACATCTCTGACGCATTGGCTGCACAAGTTGGCGGAATTGGTATCGCACCTGGTGCGAACATCAACTACATTTCTGGACATGCAATTTTCGAAGCGACTCACGGTACAGCTCCGAAATATGCTGGACAAGATAAAGTAAACCCTTCATCTGTCATTTTGTCAGGCGTCTTGATGCTTGAACACTTAGGATGGAACGAAGCAGCGAAATTGATCACAAACTCAATGGAGAAAACAATCGCTTCTAAAGTTGTAACTTATGACTTTGCCCGCCTAATGGACGGCGCTACAGAAGTGAAATGCTCTGAGTTTGCTGACGAATTGATCAAAAACCTATAAGATAAAGAGAGGGAGGCCATCCCTCTCTTTTTTTTATCCACTTTAACCATAAAGGAGAGTTTTTATGACATTGAAGCGTAAAAAGATTTCAGTTATCGGTTCAGGTTTTACAGGAGCGACCACGGCTTTTTTATTGGCCCAAAAAGAATTAGGCGACGTCGTCTTAGTGGATATTCCACAAATGGAGGACCCGGCTAAAGGAAAAGCGCTTGATATGGCCGAAGCCTCTCCTGTACAAGGTTTTGATGCACATGTGAGCGGAACGGCCAATTATGAAGATACGAAAGACTCGGATTTGGTGATCATTACGGCCGGCATCGCCCGTAAACCGGGAATGAGCCGCGACGATCTTGTCCAAACGAACCAGAAAGTCATGAAAGCTGTTACAGCAGATATCGTAAAATACTCACCCAATACAACCATTATCGTTTTGACCAACCCGGTTGATGCGATGACGTATACCGTTTTTAAAGAATCAGGATTTCCAAAGGAACGCGTGATTGGGCAATCCGGTGTATTGGATTCAGCACGCTTCCGAACCTTTGTGGCTGAAGAATTAAATGTTTCGGTCAAAGATGTTACTGGATTTGTTTTAGGTGGACACGGAGATGATATGGTGCCGCTTGTGCGCTACTCCTATGCTGGCGGAATTCCGCTGGAAACGTTGATACCGGAAGCAAGGCTTTCGGAAATTGTCGATCGTACCCGCAAAGGCGGCGCTGAAATTGTCAACTTGCTGGGCAACGGTTCCGCCTATTATGCTCCTGCTGCTTCCTTGGTTGAAATGGCCGAGGCCATCTTGAAAGACCAACGGCGTATTTTGCCTTCCATCGCTTATTTGGAAGGCGAGTATGGCATGGATGGCATCTATTTAGGGGTGCCGACCATTTTAGGTGCAGGGGGCATTGAAAAAATCCTTGAAATCGATTTAAATGAAGAAGAAAAAGCATTGCTAAAAAAATCGGCCGAATCCGTGAAAGCAGTCATGAAAGTTTTAGCTTAACGCTATATTGAACCGGGCAGGAGAACTCCGTGCCCGGTTTTCTAATGGCATAAATATTGTTGGGATAGGAGCAAAGGCCTGAGTCTGTATGATTGCCTGGACGCTTGCACAATTCAACATATAATTGATACTATAAGAGTATTAAGGTTGGGGAGGGAACTTATTATTGCTTGGAAAAAAGCGTGAATTAGGCCGTAAAATAGAAGACCTGAAAATAGGGGAGAATCTGCAGTTGACAGAAACGGTTGAAGATAAAGATCTTCTTCTTTACCTCGGACTTACCAACGATGGAAACCCGCTATACATCCAGCATGATTTCGCTGCACAAACGGCTTTCGAAAAACCGGTCGTGCCAACCATCATGTTGACGGGGATTATCACTTCGGCCATTTCAAAATATTTACCAGGCCCTGGATCTTATATTAATGAACAGCAAATTAAATTTCACCGGCCTGTCTATCACTACTCAACTTTTCATTTCTCTTTGGAATTAGTGAAAATTGATGTAGAAGGAAACGAGGTCACGATAAAAGTCGAAGCATCTGATGAAAAAGGCAATTTATTGATTTCGGGAACAGTTCTCGTCAATCCGCCCAAGCTGGAGAGCCAGTTGGCCAGCCATTAAGATGATAGCCGTAATGCGGTTTGAAATGGGGGTTTCAAACTGAATGTGGAGGATGTAAAATGCTGAACAAAATATTGATCATTGAAGATGAGCATTCGATTGCAACATTATTGTCCTATAATCTGGTGCAGGCAGGCTACGAAACGATTGTTGCCTATGACGGAAAAGAAGGCTATGAAATGGCGATGAGCGAAAAACCTTCCCTCATTGTCCTGGATTTGATGCTGCCATCTATGGATGGAGTCGAAGTGTGTAAATCGCTTCGCCAACAAAAAATCAATACGCCGATCATCATGCTGACAGCAAAAGGCGATGAATTCGATAAAGTATTGGGGCTGGAATTGGGTGCAGATGATTATATGACGAAGCCATTCAGCCCGCGTGAAGTCGTCGCACGCATCAAAGCGGTACTGCGGAGAGTCCAAGCTGCGCCAGCAGAAGCACAGGATTCATCTGCCCCGTTAATCATGGGGAATTTGGCTGTTTATCCAGAACGTTTTGAAGTGTTTTTGAATGAGGAGCAAATTGAATTTACGCCAAAAGAGTTCGAGCTTCTCGTATATTTAATGGAAAACAAAAACCGGGTATTGACCAGAGACCAGTTATTAAGTGCCGTTTGGAAGTATGATTTTGCCGGAGATACACGGATAGTTGATGTACATATTAGCCATTTGCGGGAAAAAATAGAAGAAAATAGCCGAAAACCTCTCTTCATAAAAACGATTCGGGGGCTCGGATATAAATTTGAGGAGCCAAAAGCAGGATGAAGTCATTCAGACATCGGCTTCTGGTGACGATAATGGCATGGATCAGCTTGCTTTTAGCATGTATTCTTCTTATAGTCATCCAACTTTTCCCGATGTATGCAGAAGCGGAAGACAAAACGGAAGTATGGATTATCTTGGCACTGATTTTTATCGGTGCTTTGTTGTTTTCAGCACTTATCGGTCATCGGATCATTAAAGTCCAAGCTCTTCCGATTGAAAATGTTACTCAAACTGCACTGGAGCTCGTCAAAGGAAATTACCGTGCCCGGGCTTTTGAGTATGGCAACGTCGGTGCAGTTCAATTAAGTTCTACAATCAACATATTGGCACGAAATCTGCAGGAAATCACGGCTGTCCGTGAAATGGAGCAGGAGCGCCTAAAAACCTTGATTGAGAATATGGGCAGTGCCTTAATCATGATTGATCGGCAAGGCGGCGTTGCTTTAGTGAATCGATCATTTTTGGGTGAATTTCATTTGATTGAAGAACAAGTGCAGGAAAAGTTTTACAAAGAAGTGCCTCTGCCTGAGGTATTTGAACGATTCATCGAACAAGTTTTTATGACAGAGCAGGCGGCACGGGATCAATTGGAGTTTAAACAAGGCATCCATACGAAAAATATTGACGTATACGGAGCCCCTGTGCTTGGAGACCACGAACAATGGCTTGGAATCGTGATTGTTTCGCATGACATCACCGAGTTAAAACGGCTCGAACAAGTCCGAAAAGACTTTGTAGCGAATGTCTCGCATGAGCTGCGGACGCCAGTTACGTCGATCAAAGGCTTTTCCGAAACGCTGATTGATGGAGCCTATACGGACGAAGCAACCTTGCTGTCATTTCTGGAAATTATCCATACGGAAAGCAATCGGCTTGAAATGCTGATCAACGATTTACTGGATCTTTCCAAAGTAGAGCAAGCCGGTTTCCGAGTCAATGCGCTTCCGACTGATATGGAAAAAGTGATCAAACGGGCAGAAGAAATGGTCAGCAAAAGAATCGAAGAAAAGAAAATCAAACTGGATCTCCAGCTCGAACCGGTTATTCTGCAAGGCGATCCCGACCGTCTATTGCAGGTCATGATGAATTTGTTAGTGAATGCGATTACTTATTCATCGTCTAAGACTACCATCACGGTAAGATTATATACAAAAGGCAAATCCGCCTTAATTGAAGTGGAAGACCAAGGAATTGGGATTGAAGCTTCTGAAATTGGACGTTTGTTCGAACGTTTTTACCGAGTTGACCGGGCAAGAAGCAGGAACTCGGGCGGCACCGGATTAGGATTATCAATTGTAAAGCATTTAATCGAGGCGCATCACGGAAAAGTAGATGTGGAAAGCACAGTAGGAGTGGGGACTAAGTTTACTGTTCAATTGCCTTTAGGGAGTTAATTTAGGAGGAAAGCATGGATACATTACCTTTTTTGCCAATCATTGTAGGAACGGATATGAACGCCTACAATATGGCGATTTCATTTCACGAAGCTTATGGAATTAAGCCGATTTTAGTCGGAAAAGAACCTTTGTCATTCACAGCAATGAGCAATATCACGGAGACGATCGAATTGCGCTCCGGTTTGGCCGATTCTGCTCAATTTGCTTCAATCTTAACCGAGATTGCTGGGAAATACAGAACGCCGGGCAAGACGTTGTTGCTGATCGGCACAAACGATTTATATGTTCGGTTAATTATTGAGAATGCCTCTGTTTTAAAAGAGCATTTTGTTTTCAATTACATCAATGAAGATTTGATGAATCAGCTTCAAGTTAAGGCGAATTTCTATAAGCTTTGCAAAGAACATGGCATTGAAACACCGACGACGTTCTTTTACGATTGCCGCTCCGGCAAGCCGTTTGAAGAACAGATGATGTATCCTGTCATTATCAAGCCGAGCAACGGGATCAAATACAATCTCAATAAGTTTGCCGGACAGCAAAAAGTGTATAAAGTGGAAAATCCGCAAGAGCTGAAGCAAGTCATCGATACGATCATCGGAAGCGGCTATGATGATGAACTGATCATCCAGGATTTCATTCCCGGCGATGATACGTATATGTGGGATTCGGTGATTTATGCAAGTTCCAAGGGCAAAACGCAGCTTGTAACGTTTGCCCAAGTCGTACTGCAGGAACATACCGTGACCGCAATCGGGAACTATACGGCTTTAATTACCCGCTATGATAAAGAAATGATGGTGAAGCTCCAGAATTTCCTTGAAGCAGTGGGCTATACCGGATTTGCGAATTTCGATTTGAAATACGATGAACGCGATGGGAAATTCAAAGTCTTCGAAGTGAATATCCGCCAGGGGCGTTCGAGCTATTACGTTACGGCGCTCGGCCATAATATGGCTTCTTGTTTCGTCGACGACCTCATTTACCACGTTGAAAAACCGGTCACTTATCTAAATGAAGATTTCCTATTCACGGTCGTGCCGAAAATCGTCTTGAAAAAGTTCGTAGACAATAAAGCCGTACAGCGTGATATTAAAGAATTATTGAAAAAAGGCAAATATGGAAATCCGTTATTCTATAAAAAGGATACGCATTTAAAGCGGAAGCTGTATTTGTTTGCGCGGCAAATCAATTATTATAAGAAATATAAAAATAATCAGTGGTAATATTTACAAAACATTCACACTGCCTTCACAATAGAGTGATATGGTGTTTAAGAACCCCCTTTAAACCGCATAAATGAAAAAGAGCCCTCTAACCCGGGGCTCTTTTTCGTGTGCAAATGCAATAAGCATTTTTATGAGATTATTTAATTTCATGAAACTATTTTAATATTGCTTCGTAGAATGAGTATACATAATAATAAGGGGGTCATTTTATGACTACAAAAAAAATACTGAGCATCATTGGCTTAGCCTTGTTGGGAATCGTCCTATTAATTGCTGTTTTTACTTCCTGGTATACCGTAGACGAATCCGAACAAGCCGTCATTATCACGTTCGGGGTAGCGAATGAAACCGTAACAGAATCGGGCTTGCACTTCAAATTGCCATGGCCGATCCAAAAAGCTGAAGTGCTTTCCAAAGAAACTTATAGCTTGCAATTCGGCTATAACCAGAATGATCAAGGAGAAATCACCTCTTACGACGCAGAAACCAAGATGATTACGGGAGATGAAAACATCGTCCTTGCGGATTTAATCGTCCAATGGAAAATCACAGATCCGAAAAAGTACTTGTTCAATTCAGAGTCGCCTCGGGAAATTCTCCATGATGCCACTTCTGCTTCCATCCGTTCCATCATCGGGAGCTCGCTGATCGACGATGCCCTTACTTCAGGGAAAGCGGAGATTGAATCGGAGACAAGAGATTTGCTAGCATCGCTTATCGACAAATACGATATCGGCATATCTATTTTGGCCGTCAAACTCCAAGACGTTGAGCTGCCGAATGAAGAAGTCCGTGCGGCCTTTACGAATGTAACGGATGCACGGGAAACGATGAATACAAAAATTAACGAAGCGAAAAAATACGAAAACCAGAAACGCAATGAAGCGCTTGGTGAAAAAGCAGCCATCAATTCGCGTGCTGAAGGGCAAAAAGTGGCGCGTGTTGAACAAGCACGCGGAGACGTCGCAGTATTTGATAAACTGTATGCCGAATATCGGACAAATCCTGAAGTCACACAGCAGCGACTGATCATTGAAACATTGGAAACTGTTTTGCCGAACGCAAAACTTTACATCATGAATGACGAAGGCGGCACGATGAAATATTTGCCGCTGGAGAGCATGCAGTCTGTCGTGCCGCCGGCTGCTGAGACTGAAGAAGGAGGCGGAAACTAATGGAGCCGAACAAACCGATCCCTGAATCTCAGAAACCGAATCCATGGGGAAATCCAAAAAAACCGAAAAAGAAAAAAGAACCGAAAGAGCCGATCAATTTTAAGAAGCATTGGAAACTGATTGTCGGTGCAGTTGTCGTTTTGGCTGTCTTCCTTATTCTTTTGACCAACGTCTATGTCGTTAAAGAAAACGAGTACCGGGTTGTCCGCCAATTCGGAGAAGTCGTTGACATTCACGACGATCCCGGCATTAAAATGAAAATCCCGTTTATCCAAAGTGTGACGTCGCTGCCGAACTACCAAATGACTTATGATGTTTCAGAAGCCGAAATCAATACAAAAGATAAGAAACGGATCATCATCGATAATTACGCAGTATGGGAAGTTGTAAACCCGATCGATCTAATCTCCAATGCCGGAACGATCATTAATGCAGAATCGCGTATGGAAGAATTTATCTATTCGGTTGTCCGGGCTGAGCTTGGCCAATTGAATTACGAGGAAATCATCAACGATGAAAATTCTTCTCGCGGCAGCGTGAACGACAATGTCACAAAGAAAGTAAATGAATTGTTAAAGACAGACAAATACGGCATTCAAGTGATTGATGTCCGCATCAAACGCACCGATTTGCCGGAAGAAAACGAACAGTCGGTGTATACACGGATGATTTCTGAGCGTGATTCTACAGCCCAGGATTATTTGTCTCAAGGCGATGCAAAAAAACGGGAAATTGAAGCTCAAGCGGACCGGGAAGCGCAGGAATTGATCGCAACTGCCCGCAAAGAAGCCTCGTTGATTCAAGCGGAAGGCGAATCTGAAGCCGCTAAAATCTATAACCAATCGTTCTCGAAAGACCCGGATTTCTACCAGTTGTACCGGTCTTTGGATTCCTATACGAAGACCATTGGCGAGGATACAGTCATCATCCTGCCATCTGATTCCCCTTACGCCAATATCTTAACAGGGAATTTGGAATAAAAGGGAGCCGTCATTTCTATTCTTTTTGCCTGCATGGTAAAATGATAGGAATGATGGCTTATTTATTTTCATCGAAGACATAAAAGCCGCCAAAAATTTTGGCGAAGCAGATGAACGATTCTTTTTGAAGATCGTCAGTAGTGAGAGGGGTAATATTGTGGCGAAGAAAATTCTATTATTGGACGGAAACAGTTTGGCTTACCGCGCATTTTTTGCGCTGCCTTTGCTTACGAACGAACACGGCATCCATACAAATGCAGTCTACGGGTTTACAATGATGCTTCAGAGAATCCTTGAAGAAGAGCAGCCGACGCACATGATCGTGGCATTCGATGCAGGAAAAACGACTTTCCGGCATGAAACGTTCAGTGAATACAAGGGAGGGCGCCAAAAAACGCCGCCTGAGTTATCTGAGCAATTCCCTTATTTGAGAAAACTGATCGATGCCTACCGCATCAAACGGTACGAATTGCCGAATTACGAGGCGGACGACATTATCGGCACATTGAGTTTAGAAGCTGAACGAGCCGGTGACGAAGTGATTGTCATTTCCGGCGATAAAGACTTGACGCAGCTCGCTTCTCCGTCGACGACGGTCTACATCACACGTAAAGGTATTACCGATATTGAGAAATACACGGTAGAACACATTAAAGAAAAGTACGGCTTGACGCCAGAGCAAATCATCGATATGAAAGGCCTGATGGGCGACGCTTCAGATAATATTCCCGGGGTGCCGGGAGTAGGCGAGAAAACCGCGCTTAAATTGCTTGCGGCCCATGGCACTGTGGAAGGTGTTTATGAAGCCATTGACCAGCAAAAAGGCAAGTTGAAGGAAAAGCTTGAAGCGAATAAAGACTTGGCATTGATCAGCAAAAAGCTGGCAACCATCGAGCGCCAAGCGCCGATTGAAATCGCGGTCGATGAACTTTCTTACGGCGGGCCGGACCAGGATGAACTGGTGAAGGTCTGGAATGAATTGGCGTTTAAATCGTTGCTGGAAAAGATGGAATACACCGCAGAAGAGACCGAAAAGGAAGAATTGACTTTTGAAGTGCTGAGCGAAATTGATGCATCGATTCTGGAAGATGAAATGGCTGTCCATTTGGAATTATACGATGAGCAGTACCATACGTGCGATTTGCTCGGCGTTTCGCTTGCCACAGCTGAAAAAACCTATGTGATTCCGATGGACGTCATCAAAGAATCGCAGGCGTTCAAAGATTGGTTTAAAGATGATACGAAGAAGAAATACATGTCGGATTCCAAAGCATCGACAGCAGCCTTTTTCCGCTGCGGCGTCGAAGTGGACGGCGTGGATTTCGATTTGATGCTCGGAGCCTACATTGTCAACCCTTCGCTGACTTATACCGACTTGGCGAATATCGTTCAAGAATACGGCTACAGCGAAGTTTCCCAAAACGAACAGATTTACGGAAAAGGCGCTAAAAAAGCCGTGCCGGCCGATGCGGTTCTGCATGAGCACATTGCAAGGAAAGCCCGTACGATCTGGGCTGTGCGGCCGCTCGTGTTGAATAAATTACAAGAAAATGAGCAATACGATCTGTACCGCAATTTGGAATTGCCGCTTGCCACGATACTAGGTGCCATGGAGTCGCTTGGCGTCACCGTGGATAAAGAGCAATTGCTGGCTATGGGAGAGGAATTATCCGGCAAACTGGTGAAAATCGAATCGGAGATCCACAGTTTGGCGGGTGAAGAATTCAACATCAATTCACCGAAGCAATTAGGTATGGTTCTTTTTGAAAAGCTGGGGCTGCCGGTTCTCAAGAAAACAAAAACCGGCTATTCGACAGCAGCGGATGTATTGGAAAAGCTAAACGGACAGCACGAAATCATTTCACACATCCTTCTATACCGCCAGCTTGGGAAAATCCTTTCTACGTATATCGAAGGGCTGTTGAAAGAAATCCATGAAGACGGCAAAGTTCATACGCGTTTCCAGCAAGCCTTGACGACGACAGGACGTTTGAGTTCCATCAACCCGAACCTCCAGAACATTCCTGTGCGGTTAGAAGAGGGACGGAAAATCCGAAAAGCCTTTATTCCCTCATTCCCGGGATGGGTAATGGTCGCTGCCGATTATTCGCAGATTGAATTGCGCGTCCTAGCAGAAATGTCGAAAGATGAGCGGCTGATCGAGGCGTTCAAAAACGACCGGGACATCCATACGACGACGGCCATGGATGTGTTCCATGTTCCGGCAGAGGAAGTGACCGGCGATATGCGCCGTGCGGCAAAAGCGGTCAACTTCGGGATCGTCTACGGAATCAGCGATTATGGCCTTTCCCAGAATTTGAATATTACCCGAAAAGAAGCGCAAGCTTTTATTGACCGGTATTTTGCGAGCTTCCCGGGAGTGAAAGGGTATATGAATGATGTCGTGGCAGGTGCGAAGAAGAACGGTTTTGTGACGACGCTTATGAACCGCCGACGCTATTTGCCGGATATTACAAGTTCGAACTTCAATTTGCGCAGCTTTGCAGAACGGACCGCGATGAATACGCCGATTCAGGGAAGTGCTGCTGATATCATCAAGAAAGCGATGATTGACATGGCCGATGCTCTGGAGCGCGAAGGGCTAAAAACGCGTATGCTTCTGCAAGTGCACGATGAATTGATTTTCGAAGCGCCGCCGGAAGAATTGGAGAAGTTGAAGGAATTGGTTCCGCAAGTAATGGAGCATGCCGTTGAGTTGAATGTTCCGCTGAAAGTGGACTTTGCCTTTGGCGATACGTGGTACGATACAAAATAACAGGAGGCTTTTGAATGCCTGAACTTCCAGAAGTTGAAGGCGTCGTCCGCCAGATCCGGCCTGCTGCCCTCGGCAAGAGAATCGAGGAAGTATTCGTTTCGGATACGATCCGGATTTCAAAAACGAGCGGCAAGGAAGCGATCATCAAACGGATGGAGACAGACTTGTTTATCAGCCGGTTGATGGGCGCACAGATCATCGGCGTAGAACGGCGCAGCAAATACATTTATTTTACATTAAAAAAAGATGGCGAGTTTTTGCTGGTCAATCATCTCGGCATGTCTGGGGCATGGTTTTATGTCGACAGCCTGCTGTCGATCGGGGAAGAGAAGTTCCGCAAGCATGTCCATGTGGTGCTGACTCTGAGCGACGGCAATTTATTGGCATTTTCCGATATCCGCCGTTTTGGCGAAATGCGGGTATTAAAAGAAGAAGCGGACTTTCCGCCGCTGCTTTTGATGGCTCCGGAACCATTCGAAGAAAGGGCCATGGCGCATTTTCTTCAAATGGCCGAAAGCCCAAAATACCAAAATAAACCGATCAAAGAAGTGATCATGGACGGACAGGTCATATCGGGCTGCGGGAATATCTACGCAACCGAAGCGCTGTTCAAAATGAAAATCCATCCGAACCGGGCAGCAAAACGAATCAGCAGAACGCGGAAAATTGAACTGTTCGAGACGATTGTTGCGATTTTGCTGGAAAGCATCGATGCAGGGGGAAGCACGATTTCAGACTACCGCAATGTCAATGGGGAATCTGGCAATATGCAGAACCGTTTTGGCATGTACGGCAAAAAACAATGCATGGAATGCGGCAGCATGACGAAGTCTCTGCAAATTGGCGGAAGAACTTCAGTCTACTGCCCGACCTGCCAAAAGTGAGGACGAGAAAATGATTATAGGACTGACTGGCAGCATTGCGAGCGGAAAAAGCACCGTTTCGAAAATGCTTGAAGAATTAGGATATCCCATTATTGATGCCGATCAAGTAGCGCGGTTAGTGGTCGAGCCGGGGCAAGAAACGTTAGTGAAAATCGCCGCTTTGTTCGGACAAGATGTCATCAAAGAGGACGGCACGATGGACCGTGCCAAAGTCGGCGAATTGATTTTTAACGATCCGGCTAGCCGCAAAAGTTTAAACGACGTCATCCATCCGGCCATCCGGCAGGAAATGCTCCGGCAGCGCAGCGAACTTCTGGAGCAGGGGCATGAAACGATTATTATGGACATCCCATTGCTCTTTGAAAGCCGGCTCCAGCATTTCGTCGATAAAATTTTGGTTGTCAGTGTAACGGAAGAGAATCAGTTGAAACGATTAATGGAGCGAAACGGGCTTAACGAGAAGGAAGCGCGTGCGCGCATCGCTTCTCAATTGCCGATGTCGGTGAAAGAAGAAGGGGCCGACGCGGTCATTTACAACAACGGCACTTTTGATGAAACAAAATGGCAGCTGAACCGCATCTTGGATAACTGGCAGGTTCAATTGGGAAGAGAATAAAACGGGATAATAGGCTTGTCGACTATCGAAGCAGCCTATTTATAGTTATTGTGAATGCTGAAAATCAATCCAAAAACATGAAAAGTCGAAGCCGGGTGCCAGTCGCCCGGCTTTTTTTATTGGGTTCGAATTAAAGGTTCCATAAAACAGTAAATGTGTTATACTATATAAGAAATTAAAAATCAACAGTATGACTTATTTAAATGGGGGTCTCATAAAATGACAATTTCTATTGCGATTAACGGATTTGGCCGTATTGGCCGCATGGTTTTCAGACAGGCAATTTTAATGGACGACATTAAAATCAGTGCTGTAAATGCCGGATACCCTGCTGAAACTCTCGCGCATCTTATTAAGTATGACACAAATCACGGCACCTTTATGGGTGACGTCTCTTCCGAGGAAGACGCATTAATCGTTAACGGCAAACGAGTTCAACTCGTTAACGAAAGAGATCCTTTGAATCTCCCGTGGAAAGAAATGGACATCGACATCGTAATCGAAGCAACCGGCAAATTTAATTCGCGAGAAAAAGCGGCGCTTCATTTAGATGCGGGAGCTCGAAAAGTCATATTGACCGCACCAGGAAAAGACGAAGATATCACCATTGTGATGGGGGTCAATGAAGACAAATTCAACGTCGATGAACATAGCATCATTTCCAATGCCAGCTGCACGACCAACTGCCTTGCCCCTGTCGCAAAAGTATTGAACGACGCATTCGGCATTGAAAATGGCCTCATGACGACTGTTCATTCTTTTACAAACGACCAGAAAAACCTGGATAACCCGCATAAGGATTTGAGACGCGCGCGTGCGTGCAGCCAGTCGATTATCCCTACTTCTACCGGTGCTGCGAAAGCGCTGTCATTGGTCTTGCCGGAACTCGAAGGAAAGCTTCATGGAATGGCGCTGCGTGTGCCGACTCCGAACGTCTCGTTAGTGGATCTAGTAGTGGATTTAGAGCGGGATGTGACGGTTGATGAAGTGAACGAAGCCTTTATCAAAGCCTCTGAAGAAGGTTTGGATGGGATTTTGGCGCTCACGATGGAACCATTGGTATCAGTGGATTTCAACACCAATCCGAAGTCGGCAGTAATTGACGGACTTTCTACGATGGTGATCGGCAAACGCAAAGTGAAAGTTCTTGCCTGGTATGATAATGAATGGGGCTATTCTGCACGCGTCATTGATTTGACGAAAAAAGTAGCGGATGCTTTAGTCTTCGCTGAAGCTTAACCCGAAAATGCCGCGTTTCTTTTTCAGGAAACGCGGCATTTCTATGTCTTTGGCGGGTCTCGACGCCACTGAAAAAAACTTGAATTAAATTTATTGCATTTCATACAGATACACCTTATACTAACATTCGTAGTTGAAAATTAACTACCAGCTTCTATGTGTTCATGGAACTTCATGAAGGCGTTTAGGAAGCATGTGTTTTATTCACATGACTGCTTAAAGGGTTAGGACCTCTTTGGACTAACTTTCCCCCGTGGTAGTCAACTTTGAATATTTTGAGCACGAAAACAAAATGATATCAAAGGGGGAAACGAACCATGGAAACAATGGGACGTCACGTAATTGCAGAACTTTGGCAGTGTGATTTTGACAAATTAAACGATATGGATTATATCGAACAAACTTTTGTTGATGCAGCACTGAAATCCGGAGCGGAAATCAGAGAAGTAGCTTTTCATAAATTTGCACCTCAAGGTGTAAGCGGAGTTGTAATCATTTCCGAATCGCATTTGACAATCCACAGTTTTCCGGAGCACGGCTATGCAAGTGTAGATGTTTATACTTGCGGAGATCTTGATCCGACAATTGCAGCGAAGTATATCGCTGAAGCGCTGAACTCGCAAACGAGTGAAGTGACCGAATTGCCGCGCGGCATGGGTCCAGTTGGCGCTGGAGAAACAAAAGTTTCAGTAACTGTATAATCCATTATTTTGAAAAACAGCAAGCAGGGGATAAATTCCTCTGCTTTTTCTATTTTCCTAAAGAAATTTTGTTATACTAGAAAAAACAGATAGAAAGTTTAGGGAGATGTCGAAATGAAATGTCCGGCTTGCCAGCATAATGGTACACGCGTAGTAGATTCGCGGCCAGTTGATGATATGAAGTCCATAAGAAGGCGCAGGGAATGTGAAGCTTGCGGCTATCGTTATACGACGTTCGAAAAAGTGGAAGAGATGCCATTGATTGTGGTGAAGAAAGATGGATCGCGCGAAGAGTTCAGCCGCGAAAAAGTGTTGAGAGGCTTGATCCGTGCTTGTGAAAAACGCCCGGTTTCACTGGAAGTTCTTGAAAGCGTTGTATTCGATATTGAGAAAGACCTTCGGCGACAGGGAAATGCCGAAGTAAAATCAGAGGAAGTCGGTGAATTGGTCATGGACCGTTTAGCTGGCATCGATGAAGTCGCTTATGTTCGATTTGCATCGGTGTATCGCCAGTTTAAAGACATTACCGTATTTATCGATGAATTGAAGGATTTATTGAAAAAGAGTCCGGATGACAAGAAGTCCGAGTAAGGCGGTGGATTATGACAGCCCTGTATAACGAACTTCAGCCTGCAGATTCCTTCCGAATTCTCATGCCGTATCCTTTTTCCAATTATGACCGCCAGTTGTTGACGCTCCTCTACCAGCCGCTGGTCGGTGCAGAAGCCATCGCTTTTTACTTGACGCTGTGGGCGGAAGGGGAAGAAAGCGCGCAAGAAGCAACGCATTACGTATTAATGAACACACTTGGCGTATCCATTTCGCGGATTTTTGAATCACGTATTCAATTGGAAGCCATTGGGTTGTTGAAAACGTACCGCAAAGACCAGGAAAACCGTTCGTTTGTCTACGAACTTTGTCCGCCGCTTGATCCGAAAAGTTTTTTTGCCGATCCGCTGCTGTCGATGTTTCTTTTCAGCAAAGTGGGGGAAACGACTTATCGCAAAGTAAGGGACCGATTTGTGGTCCACCGGGAAGTATTGGAAGGCTATGCGGAAGTGTCACGTACATTTACCGATATCTTTCAGCCGGTCCATGCGAAAGCAGGCTATCCTTCCGGGACGGATGACTTGCAGGAACGCAAAAAAGGTTCGTATGAAACGGAAGCGGAATTTGATTTTTCTTTATTGCGCCAAGGGTTGTCAGAGCAATTGGTGCCGCACAAAGTGCTGACAGCGAGCATCCGCGAGCTCATTGAAAAACTGGCATTCCTCTACAGCTGGGGGCCGCTTGAAATGCAGAAAGTCATTCTGCTCGCCATTGATGATGACTATAAACTGACGCTTGAAGGTTTGAAGCGGGCAGCCGCTGATTATTACAAATTGACGGTAGCCACCACAGCGCCTCAATTGGTGCAAGTGAAGAAAAAAGAAACGGCCAAAAAAGAAGCGCCGAAAACAAAAGAAGACGAATTGATCGATTATCTGGAGTCGGCTTCTCCGGTCGAAGTGCTGCGGGATATTGCAAATGGCAAGGAACCTTTGCCGGCAGATGTACAGCTCGCGAATCAGCTGGTTATCCAGCATGGCATGGAGCCCGCTGTCGTGAATGTCCTGCTGCAATATGTCCTGCTGCGGACGGATATGAAACTGACTAAGGCTTATGTAGAAAAATTGGCGTCCCACTGGCTTCGAAAAAATATCAAAACGGCAAAAGAAGCGATGGAGCTTGCGCGCATTGAGCACGAGCAGTATTTGAAATGGAAATCGGAAGGATCTCCGGCAGCAAAAACGAGAAGCTCTTCTTCCAGCCGGAAACCGGTAAGGGAAGAAAAATTGCCGGAATGGTTTTATAAAAAAGATGAGGTTCAGCCCCCAAAAGAGGCGGACAACTCTGAAGACCTCGAAGCGGCAAAACAAAAACTATTAGCGAAATATGCGATGAAGAAAGGTAAGGGTGATTAAATGGAACCGATCCGGGAGACATTGAAACGTGTCGTGAATGCCCCTGCTTTTTCCGAGCGCTACAATGCGATGCGGCAGGAAGTGCTGGAGCATCCAGGCGTTCAGCATTTTTTAGATGAACATTCTTCGGAAATTGATAAAAGCATCGTCGATAAAGGCATGGGCAAGCTGTATGAATACATCGACCAGTCCCATGACTGCAATAAATGTCCGAACCTTGGAGCCTGCATCAATCATTTGAAAGGATTTGAACCGAACTTGGTTCTAGAGCGCAGCAATATCGGGATTTCTTATACGCCGTGCCGCTTAAAGAACGAGCACGACAACAAACGCCGTGCTTCTTCATTGATCCATAGCATGTATATGCCGAAAGAAGTAATGGAAGCGACTTTGTCCGGATTTGAGCTGGATGCGAGCCGCGTAGAAGCGTTCAATGCCGTCGATTCTTTCCTTGATGCCACTAAGGGGCCGGGCGAACTTCCGGAAAAAGGCATCTACCTTTACGGGAAATTCGGCATCGGCAAATCCTATTTGCTGAGTGCAGTGGCAAATGCATTGGCTGAGAAAAATATTAAATCGGTTTTGGTCTTCGTTCCTGAATTCATGCGTGAAATGAAACAGGCGATCGGCGACCAGACCTTGCAGGAAAAAGTGGATTATGTAAAAAAAGCGGATGTCTTAATGCTGGATGATATCGGAGCAGAAGCAATGTCGAGCTGGACGCGGGATGAAGTGCTTGGCACGATCCTTCATTACCGGATGGCTGAAAAGCTGCCGACTTTCATGACGTCGAATTTCAGCTATTCAGAACTTCAGCACCATTTGACGTATTCCCAGCGCGGCGAAAAGGAAGACCTAAAAGCGGCGCGTGTGATGGAGCGCATCCGTGCATTAACAACTCCGGTCAAACTGGACGGACGAAACCGCAGAATTTAATCCATCAAGGTGTTGTCTTTTTAAAGTTTTCGTCGTATAGTAAAAACAATCGATACAAACTAATGCGTTGACAAGGACAAGAGTGGATTTGTACGGCTCATAGAGAGGGAGGCCCTGGCTGAAAGCTTCCCAGTACGGCAAAAACACTTACCACCTTTGAGCAGCAATTGTGAAATTTTCCAGTAGCAATTGACGGTACCGGCCCGTTAGCCGATGCAGAGCTTCGTTTTGGACAGGATACGTCCGTCCAGGATAGAAGAAGGGTGGAACCACGAACTTAAGCTTCGTCCCTTTGGGATGAGGCTTTTTTTTATTGGTTTCATTTGGGGCAGGCATCTTGGAAGCCGCGAAATAAGGCTAGATGCTCGGCCTAGAACATAAAAAAGGAGAGAGCAGAATGTCAGACATGATCCAATTAACATTTCCAGACGGCGCAGTAAAGGAGTTTCCAAAAGGCACAACAACTGAAGAAATTGCACAATCGATCAGCCCGGGCCTTCGAAAGAAAGCACTTGCTGGTAAAGTAGGCGAACATTTGATTGATTTGAAATCACCGATTTCAGAAGACGGCAGCATTGCGATCATCACACCGGAATCCGATGAAGCGCTGGAAATCCTTCGCCATTCCTCGGCTCATTTATTGGCACAGGCGATCAAACGCCTTTATCCGGATGCAAAACTTGGCGTCGGCCCGGTGATTGAAAACGGCTTCTACTACGATATTGATACAGAAGAGTCGATTTCAGCGGAAGATTTGCCGGCAATCGAAAAGGAAATGAAAAAAATCATCAATGAAAATATTGAAATCGTCCGCCATGACGTATCTCGCGCTGAAGCGCAAGAACGTTTTGCGGCGATCGAAGATCCGTACAAATTGGAGCTTTTAGAAGCGATTCCGGAAGATGAGCAAGTGTCGATCTACGAACAAGGCGAATTTTTCGATCTATGCCGCGGCATCCACGTACCGTCCACAGGCAAATTGAAAGAATTCAAATTGCTGAGCGTTGCGGGTGCATACTGGAGAGGCGACAGCGACAACAAAATGCTGCAGCGCATCTACGGAACTGCTTTCTTCAAAAAAGAAGAGTTGAAAGCGCATCTTGAAATGCTCGAAGAAGCGAAAGAACGCGACCACCGTAAAATCGGGAAAGAATTGAATTTATTCATGAACTCCCAAAAAGTAGGGCAAGGCTTGCCGATGTGGCTGCCAAAAGGCGCAACAATCCGCCGCATCATCGAACGCTATATCGTCGATAAAGAGGAAAGCTTAGGGTATGACCACGTCTATACTCCGGTTATGGGAAGCGTCGACCTTTATAAAACAAGCGGCCACTGGGACCATTACCAGGAAGATATGTTCCCGGTCATGCAGATGGACAACGAGGAATTGGTTCTTCGTCCGATGAACTGCCCGCACCATATGATGATCTTTAAACAAGGCATCCATTCTTACCGCCAATTGCCGATCCGCATAGCGGAACTTGGGTTGATGCACCGCTACGAAATGTCAGGTGCGTTGTCCGGCCTTCAACGCGTTCGCGGCATGACGTTGAACGATGCGCATATTTTTGTGCGCCCGGACCAAATCAAAGACGAATTCAAACGCGTCGTCAACTTGGTCATCGACGTATACAAAGACTTTGATTTGAAAGATTATTCGTTCCGCGTTTCTTACCGTGACCCAGCGGATAAAGAAAAATACTTTGACGATGACGCAATGTGGGAACGTGCACAGTCTATGCTGAAAGAAGCGATGGACGATCTTGGCCTGGATTATGTAGAAGTGGAAGGCGAAGCGGCATTCTACGGTCCGAAACTCGATGTCCAAGTGAAAACTGCGCTCGGCAAAGAAGAAACATTGTCGACTGTCCAACTCGACTTCTTGCTGCCTGAACGCTTCGATTTGAGCTATATCGGAGAAGACGGCAAACAGCACCGCCCAGTCGTTATCCACCGCGGCGTCGTTTCAACTATGGAACGGTTTGTGGCTTTCTTGATCGAAGAATACAAAGGCGCATTCCCGACTTGGCTGGCGCCGGTCCAAGTGGAAGTGATTCCGGTTTCGCTTGATGCCCATAGCGACTACGCTAAAAACATCCAAGAGAAATTGCAATCCCACCGGTTGCGCGTCGATATCGACGAACGCGATGAGAAGCTTGGCTACAAGATCCGCGAAGCGCAAATGCAAAAAGTTCCGTATATGCTGGTGCTTGGCGACCAGGAAGTCGAAAACGGTTCGGTCAACGTCCGCAAATACGGCGAACAAAAATCCGAAAGCATGCCGTTCGATGATTTCTTGAAACTGATCCAAAGCGAACTTCGCTAAAGGGTTGACATGCTAATATGTGCATGGTATTATGAATAAGGTTATAGAATACTTATATGTGCAAGCAGGAGCACCCGCTTCTCACCTGATCGACCAGTTGTTGGCAGGTAGACACGATTTTGACTTTTTCACGCTGCGGCGTGCTGTCATAAATTGCGGGTGGGCCGAACGAGGCCCATCCGCTTTTGTTTTGGATCGGACCTGTAAGCCGACACGGTCGGTTACACATGTTAAGCTATTCGCGACACTATCCGG
The DNA here is from genome assembly GCF_022819085.1 of Planococcus ruber. Lineage (GTDB taxonomy): Bacteria > Bacillota > Bacilli > Bacillales_A > Planococcaceae > Planococcus > Planococcus ruber. The sequence goes on from NZ_JALHAG010000004.1 coordinate 139,015, forward strand.
AGGTGGATTAATATTAGCAAAGACATCAATGTAAATGAAGGTATTCGTGCACGTGAGTTACGGGTTATTGATCAGAACGGTGAGCAACTCGGTATTAAAACACGTAACGAAGCACTTGAAATTGCTGCACGTGTCAACTTGGATCTTGTACTAGTGGCTCCTCAAGCTAAGCCACCGGTCGCACGCATTATGGACCATGGTAAGTTCAAGTTCGAACAACAAAAGAAAGACCGCGAAATCCGTAAAAATCAGAAAGTCATCGTTGTAAAAGAAGTGCGTTTAAGCCCTTCAATCGACGACCATGATTTTAACACGAAACTTCGCAATGCGATTAAGTTCCTTGAAAAAGGGGACAAAGTCAAAGCTTCAATCCGCTTTAAAGGCCGTGCGATTACGCACAAAGAAATCGGACAGCGCGTCCTTGAACGCTTCGCAGAAGCATGCAAGGAAGTTGCAACGGTTGAACAGCGCCCTAAAATGGATGGCCGCAGCATGTTCTTGATGCTAGCGCCAGTTAACGAAAAAGAATAACAGATCAATTGTTTAGGAGGAACTCGAAATGCCGAAAATGAAAAGCCACCGCGGTGCGATGAAACGTTTCAAGAAAACTGGAACTGGTAAAGTAAAACGCAACCGTTCACACACAAGCCACTTATTTGCAAACAAATCGACTAAGCAAAAACGTCACCTACGTAAAGGGAAACTTGTTTCTGCAGGCGACTTGAAACGCATCAAATCTCTTATCTATAACATGAAGTAAGAAAAGCGGAAACGGCTGTTCAGATTCGAAAGGCATAAGATGAATCGGCGAAGCGGCGTTCTTTGCCGCACAGCCGAGTCGGCTTATGTCCGAGAATCTGGCCGTTGGAGTCTGGACAAGACAAACACACGAACAAAAAATCGAATTTTATATATTCAAGCAGGAGGTAATGTGATATGCCACGCGTAAAAGGTGGAACAGTGACGCGCCAGCGTCGGAAAAAGGTCATTAAATTAGCAAAAGGTTATTATGGTGCAAAGCACATCCTTTTCAAAGTAGCAAACCAGCAGGTAATGAAGTCAGGTAACTATGCTTACCGTGACCGCCGCAACAAAAAACGTGATTTCCGTAAACTATGGATCACGCGCATCAACGCAGCAGCTCGTATGAACGATATTTCATACAGCCGTCTAATGCACGGTCTTAAAGTTGCTGGAATCGACATCAACCGCAAAATGCTAGCTGAAATCGCTGTATCTGATGCAGCAGCTTTCACAGCACTTGTAGATGCTGCAAAAAAAGCAGTAGCGAAATAATTTCAAAAACAAAAGACTGACGAATTTCGTCAGTCTTTTTTTCATGGAGGGATTCAGTTGTTTTTAATCATTGCCGGATACTTTACCGTGCTTTCGCTGCTGGCGCTTATTATGATGAAAGTGGATAAAACCCAAGCGCAGCGCCGGGGCCAGCGAATACCAGAGAAAAACCTATGGTCTGTTGCGATTCTAGGAGGCGGCATCGGCGCCTATATGGGCATGATGTGGTTCCGCCATAAGACCCGGCACACCAATTTCCGTATAGGCTTCCTAATGCTCGCAGTCATTGATGCAGCCGCTTTGGTTTGGAGCTACTTGAATTTTGTTTGATTTACTGTTTCATTAACTGTTCGATCGGATTTTTCCAATTGATTTTGGCAGCGGGGTAATTCATCTGGATTTCTTTTTCAAGGAAATAGAAATCTTCTTTTGTGAAGCCTTGCAGCTTATCCGGATTTTCCGCCCATACGAAAATGGAAACGACTTCAAAAGCATCTTCGGTCGTTCCTAAATATTTTTCGCCTTCAAATACAGCGCCTCTCAGCGTAATGAAAAAATTCTTGCGGACGTTTTTAACATCATCATAAAAGTAATAAGAGTTCGCTTCAATGGCTGCGTCCAATTTCCGTTTCGGATCTACTACATAGCGGATTAAACGGTAAAATAAATAAATGATAAGTGCGATGACAACGAGGCGTATGAAAAAAGCCATGAGAAATCCCCCATCTCTATAGGTTCTACTGTATAATACGGACGAAAAGTACTTTGGTTTCAAGATTTTATTGAAAAAAGGAGGATTTTTATGAACTTGCATCAATTATTCGAAATGCAGGAAGAATTGGACCGTTACATCCAGACAAATCGTGGCATCGAAGAAGACGTTTTCCGAAAAAAAGGCTTGGCGCTGCTAATCGAACTGGCGGAGCTTGCAAATGAAACCCGTTGTTTTAAATTTTGGAGCACAAAAGGACCATCCGATCGTGAAGTTCTGCTGGAAGAATACGTCGATTCCATTCATTTCTTGCTGTCGCTGGGGATTGAAAAAAACTTGAGCACATTGGAGACATGGCCGGATGCGGTCAAGCATGCCGACTTAACGGAACTTTTCATCGGAACGCAGGAAAAGATTTTGAAATTCATGGACAACCATTCCATGTTCACGTATCAGGAAATTTGGAGCTGGTACGGCGGAATTGCTTCGGCCCTTGGCTTTAGTTACGAAGACGTACTGGAGGCATATTTTGCGAAGAACGAAGAGAATTATCGCCGCCAAAAAGAAGGGTATTAAACGAATTTTTTGATAAAAGAAAGCGCATCGATTATAATAAAAAAGTAAAAATATTTAGGAGGTCGAAATAATGGCTAAAATGGATGAAACCGTATTGATGCTGAAAGAACTGACAGACGCTAACGGGGTGCCGGGCAACGAACGCCAATCCCGCGAAGTGATGAAAAAATACATAGAACCTTATGCAGATTCAATTGAAACAGATGGTCTTGGCAGCTTGATCGCGAAAAAAGAAGGATTGGCAGACGGACCGAAAATCATGGTTGCCGGACATTTGGATGAAGTCGGCTTCATGATTTCTCAAATTGACGATAAAGGCTTTTTGAAATTCCAACCGCTTGGCGGCTGGTGGAGCCAAGTAATGCTGGCGCAGCGTGTAACGATCACAACGCGCAGCGGAAAAGAAGTAACCGGCGTCATCGGTTCAAAGCCGCCGCATATTTTACCGCCGGAAGCCCGCAAAAAACCGGTCGAAATCAAAGACATGTTCATTGATATCGGTGCGTCTTCCCGCGAGGAAGTAAAAGAGTGGGGGGTAGCTCCTGGAGATATGGTGACTCCGTATTTCGAATTTACCGTGATGAACAATGAAAAAATGCTGTTGGCGAAAGCTTGGGACAACCGCATCGGCTGCGCCATCGCGATCGATGTCCTAAAAGGATTGAAAGGCCAAGACCACCCGAACGTCGTTTACGGTGTCGGCACGGTCCAGGAAGAAGTCGGCCTTCGTGGAGCCAAAACGGCAACAGCTAAAATCCAGCCGGATATCGGTTTTGCTGTTGATGTGGGCATTGCTGGCGATACGCCAGGGATCACCCAGCAGGAATCCACTAGCAAAATGGGCGCTGGCCCTCAAATTCTTCTATTCGACGCGTCAATGGTTTCGCACCGCGGCTTGCGTGAATTAGTGGTCGATACGGCAGAAGAAGCCGGCATCCCTTACCAATTCGAAACGATTGCCGGCGGCGGAACCGATGCCGGATCGATCCATTTAACGGCAAACGGCGTACCGGCATTATCGATCGGGGTGGCAACGCGCTACATCCACTCGCACGCAGGCATCCTGCACCGCGACGACTACGAAAACGCAGTGAAACTGATTGTCGAAGTCATCAAAAAATTAGACAAAGACACAGTGGCGCGCATTACATTTGAATAAAGGATTTCCCCTTCTGCGTTTTGTGGGAGGGGATTTTTTGTGGGTTGCGCAAACAAAGTGGTTTATTCCGCAAATAAACTTGGTTATTGCGCAAATAAGCTTCCTTATTTCGCAAACAACGCAAGGTATTCTGCAAACAAACTTCAGAATTCCGCAAATAAAATTGAGGTTGCCGCATGAGGATCACTTTCTTCTTAAATATGTAGAAAATTTTTATATCTGAAATAGGGAATTCGGTGATATACTTCAGTTATTCTTTTAGGAGGTGTTCAATGAGTAAAAAAAGGATCTCTTTATTGTCCGAAACTGAGTCGCTGGAAAGGCTGATGTACCGGCTGCCTGAAAATCATCCGAAGCTTCCGTTTCTGAAAGTCGAGCATTACAGGACGGCTGCCGGCAAGCGGGGAGAAGAGAGGCTGCAAAGGAAGTTCAGTGAATTTGTATCGGAAGACAGTCACCGTTTTCTCCGAAATGTTTGCCTGTCGCTAGGAGATTGGAAAGTGCAGATGGATGGCTTATTGCTGACGGAAAGAGGAGCAGTCATCATTGAGTCTAAAAACATCAGTGGCCAAATCCATTTTGATGAACTGACAGATGAATTTTCGAGGACCGATATGGAAGGCGTTCGGACTGTAATGGAAGATCCGGCCATCCAATTGAATAAACACATTCGTTTTCTGGCAATGTTTTTTAAGCGGCATAAAATAAATTTGCCGGTTAAAGGCGTCGTTGTTTTTACATCGAAGCATTGTGAATTTATGGCAAAACCTAAAAATATTTACGTGTGCAAGACCTATCAACTGATCGATTATCTTTTCGCCATCCTTCAGACTTTCCCCCCAAAAGTCACTCATCTAAATTTATCGAAAGTAGATAAACTTCTCCAAAAGCACCAAAATCCTTATAAGCGACTTCCTTTATGCCAATTATATGTTATTGATCCGGAAGAATTGGAAGCCGGAATTCTGTGCACTCATTGCAAGAAGCACAGTATGTTGCACAAGCATAAAATCGGGTGGGTCTGTGCAATCTGCAATGGTGCGAATCCATGCGCTTTTCAACAAACTGTCCAAGAATATTTTTCGTTAATTGACCAACAGATCAGCAATAAACAGCTACGGAAATTTTCCAAGCTCGAATCAATGTATGCTGCATCTCGTTTATTGGCAGCCTTTGATCTTGAACCAGCAGGCGCATTGCGGAACCGGACCTATCGAATAAAGAAAAACGATTAGCTTTTCACTCTTAGTGAAGAGCTTTTTTTGGTTGCTGCAAATAAAGTCTCTTATTGCGCAAATAAACGTGTAAATTCCGCAAATAAAACATCCGATTCCGCAAACAAACTTCCTCTTTCCGCAAACAACACCTAGTATTCCGCAAATAAATCCCAAAACCCGAAATAATAGAAGAATCTAATGTTAACCCTACTTGACTAAATGTTAACTATACTATACATTATGTTATATAAACCGAACATCTACAAAGGGAGGAGGAAGTAGATGCTGAAAAATCGCGTAAAGGAATTGCGGGCGCGCTATGGATTTACGCAAAGTGATCTGGGCAAGCGGGTGGATGTGACGCGGCAGACGATTGCGTTTATTGAGAAAGGGGAATTTTCGCCTTCGATTACGCTTGCTTTGAAACTTGCTGATGCCTTGGAAACAAAAGTGGACGACTTATTTTGGCTCGAAGAGGAGGAGTACAATGAAAAATGATTTCCGCTTGAATTATCCGCTATGGATGATGGCTTTTATTTTATTGCTAGGCGTGTTGGCGTTTGGGTTGAATTCGCCAATTACGGAGTTCGTCAATACAGAGAATGAAACGAGCTTCACCATCAAATTGGAGGCGCTTGAAGGCTTTCTCGTGTTTTGTTCAATCCTCCTTTATTTTGCAATGCTTGTGATCTTTATGGCGCGGCTCAAAAAGCACAACAAGGAAAATCCGTCGCAAAAGATTTCGCCGCTGGCCATCCGTCCGCCTGAGTATTTGGAGCAGGATGAAGGCATGACGTACATTACGCGAAAAGCGGTGCAGAAAGTTTATAGTTTCATTACGCTTGCGCTTCCGCTTCTCGCGACTCTTGTCATCCTCTTGCCGTTGCCAAAGCTGCTCATCATTTACGGAATTCTCGCGATCGCATTTGGCCAATATTTGATTTACTACCTCGAAGTCCGAAAACACTTTAAGGAGGAAACAGAATGATTTATGAATACTTTCTCGTTTTCCTTGGCGCCGCCATTCCGTGGCTTGAAATTGCATTGGTCATTCCGCTCGGCATTGTCTGGGGCCTGTCTCCTTTTTGGGTGATGGTCATGGCATTTGTCGGCAATATGTTGACGGTGCTCGCCTTGATCATCGGGTTTGATAAATTCAAGGATTGGTACTTGAAGCGGCAAGAAGCGAAAGGAAAGACGGGTTCGAAGAAAAGCGAACGGGCGAAAGCCATTTGGAATAAATACGGATTGCCTGGGCTCGCATTGCTTGGCCCGATTTTAATCGGCACTCATATTGCGGCATTTATCGGAATGACGCTCGGTGCCACCAAACGCAATACGACGATTTGGCTCACCGTCAGCATCGGTTTATGGACACTTGTTTTCGGGCTCGCAACCGCACTCGGCTTCGATTTTTTCACGAGAGAAATTTAACACCGGGCGCCAGCCCATCTTATGCGTGTCGAATCTAAACGGCTGCCAGAGCTGAACAGGCACCTCTGCTTTTCCTTAATATGCTATACTTGAGCTATTCTGAAATAAAGGCGTGAACTGAACATGAAAAGAATTGAATCGACGCAAAACTCGCTCGTGAAGCATTGGAAGAAGCTTGTCACTACCCGAAAAGAACGGGATAAATTTACCGAATTCCTGGTAGAAGGCTTTCATTTGACAGAAGAGGCGCTGAAGAAAAAAGATGCCATCAAGTCAATGATCGTCCGGGAAGGCGTGGACATCCCCGCTGATTGGAATGTGGACGATGTGCCAATGTATTCTGTGACAGCGGCTGTTGCAAAAGAGATTTCCGAAACGGAGCATTCCCAAGGAATTTTCGCTCACTGTGCGCAGCTGGAATTCACAGAAGCGGATCAGCAGCAATGGACAAAACTTTTGCTGATTGATGCAGTCCAAGATCCGGGCAACATTGGCACGATGATCCGCACCGCATCTGCAAGCGGCATCGATGCGGTCGTTTTAGGAAAAGGCTGCGCGGATCCGTTCAATCCGAAAACGGTGCGTTCGGCGCAAGGGTCGCATTTCCAGATTCCCGTCGTCCGAGGCGAGTTGGAAGAATGGACTGGGCAATTAAAAGAACGCGGCATCGCATTATTCGGCACGGCCTTGATTAATTCCACACCGGTTCATGAAGTGGAGAGCCAGGAAGCGTTCGCTTTGATCGTCGGCAATGAAGGAAGCGGTGTGGATCCGGTCCTTTTGCAGAAAACGGACCGCAATTTGATGGTGCCGCTCTACGGCGAAGCGGAATCGTTGAACGTAGCGGTCGCAACCGGAATTTTGCTGTATAGTTTAGTTCCGAAAAACTGATTTGATTAAATGGACGCAATTTCGTATAATTGAATAGTAAATAAGAAAAGCTGTGACCGGGAAAAGTACGTTGTGCCGTTGCATCAAGAGAGTCTGCGCCTTGGCTGGAAGTGCGGATATGCGAGAAACTTCAGAAGTTCACCCCGCGAGCTGCCTGTCGGGACCAGCAAGCTGCTGTAAAGATAGGCCGGTGAAGAGCCGTTACGTAAACGAGTGATTGCGCCTGGCGCAATAACTAGGGTGGTACCGCGAATAATGCCTCGTCCCTTTTTGGGGACGGGGCTTTTTTATGTTTAAGGAGGAGAAAAGATGGAAGCACAATTGCAGGCATTGAAAACAGAAGCGCTTGAAAAAATTGCAGCAGCAGCGAATGTGAAAGAATTGAATGACGTCCGTGTCGCTTATTTAGGGAAAAAGGGGCCGATTACCGATCTTTTGAAAAGCATGGGGAAATTGCCGGCTGAAGAGCGTCCGAAAATGGGCGCGCTTGTAAACGTTGTCCGTGAAGAAGTCACGACAACATTAGAAGAACGCATGGTCATTTTGGAAGAAGAAGCGATCAACATCAAATTGCAAAGCGAGACCATTGATATCACCTTGCCAGGACGCCCTGTCCGCACCGGAAATCCGCATCCGTTAACGCGTGTTATTGAAGAAATCGAGGATTTATTCATTTCGATGGGCTATGAAATTGCGGAAGGCCCGGAAGTTGAAAAAGATTATTACAATTTTGAAGCGCTGAATTTGCCGAAAGGCCATCCGGCGCGTGATATGCAGGATTCTTTCTATATTACCGAAGATATTTTGCTTCGTACGCATACGTCGCCTGTCCAAGCGCGTACGATGGAAGCGAAAGGCGGCGAGCCGATCAAAATCATTTGCCCGGGGAAAGTCTATCGCCGCGACAATGACGATGCAACGCATTCCCACCAATTCACACAGATCGAAGGTTTGGTCATCGGCGAAGATATCCGTATGAGTGATTTAAAAGGAACGTTGTCTGTATTTGCGAAGAAAATGTTCGGCAATGATCGTGAAATCCGTCTTCGTCCAAGCTTCTTCCCGTTCACTGAGCCTTCCGTTGAAATGGATATTTCTTGCTTCAAATGCGGCGGGACTGGCTGCAACGTCTGCAAGAAAACCGGTTGGATTGAAATTCTGGGAGCTGGAATGGTGCACCCGAACGTACTTGAAATGGCCGGCTATGATTCAAAACGCCTGACAGGATTTGCTTTCGGCATGGGGCCGGAGCGTATCGCAATGCTGAAATACGGCGTAGAAGACATCCGCCATTTCTATACCAATGATGTCCGCTTTTTATCCCAATTCCAGCGCACTGAAGTTTAAGGAGGAAATCAAACATGCTCGTATCCATTAAATGGTTGAAAGAATATGTCAATACACAAGAGTTAGATCCCGCTGAACTGGGTGAGAAAATCACTCGTTCAGGAATCGAAGTGGACGCAGTCATCGACCGTTCACACGGCATGACGAACGTTGTCGTCGGCTACGTAGAATCGTGCGAAAAGCATCCGGAAGCGGACAAATTATCGATTTGCCAAGTGAACGTCGGAGAAGACGGCATCCAGCAAATCATCTGCGGCGCCCCGAATATCGCAGCAGGTCAAAAAGTGATCGTTGCCCGTCCAGGCGCTAAATTGCCAGGCGGCATCAAAATCAAAAAAGCGAAGCTCCGCGGAGAAGTTTCGAACGGAATGATCTGCTCGCTTCAGGAACTTGGAATCGAAGGGAAATTGGTGCCGAAAGCTTATGCAGAAGGCATATACGTGCTTCCGGAAAACGCAGAAATCGGTTCTGACGTGGTGACGAACTTCGATCTTGACGATACGGTACTTGAACTGGGCTTAACGCCAAACCGTGCAGATGCCATGAGCATGCTGGGCGTGGCATATGAAGTCGGCGCTATTTTATCGGAAGAAGTGAAGCTGCCGGAAGCCACATATACAGAAGCGGCAGAAACGGCTGAGTCGATGCTGACATTGAACATTGACGCACCGGAAGCAAATCCGTTGTATGTCGCAAAAGTCATCCGCAACATCGAAGTGAAAGAATCGCCGATGTGGCTGCAGCAGCGTCTCATGGCAGCAGGCGTCCGTCCGCACAATAACGTCGTCGACGTGACGAACTTCGTCTTGATGGAATATGGCCAGCCGCTGCATGCGTTTGACTACGATTCTTTGAAAACCGGGAACATTACGGTCCGCCATGCGAAGCAAGATGAAATGATCACGACTTTGGATGATGCAGAACGCAAATTGTCGCCTCATCATTTAGTGATCACAAACGGCAAGGAACCGGTAGCACTTGCAGGCGTAATGGGCGGTGCAAATTCAGAAGTAAGCGATTCGACAACGACGATTGTCATCGAATCGGCCTATTTCGCATCGGGATCGATTCGCCAAACTTCGAAAGACCACGGCTTGCGAAGCGACGCCAGTTCCCGCTACGAAAAAGGCGTCGATCCGAACCGGGTCATTCCAGCAGCTGAACGTGCCGCAAGCCTCATCGCTGAACTTGCAGGCGGAGAAGTGCTGGCTGGATCGGTCATTTTCGACGAATTAGAGCGCGAAGAGAAAATCGTGAAAGTAAGACCTGATTTTATTAATACCCGCCTTGGAATGAAAATTCCATTTGAAGATATGCTGGAAATCCTGGAGCGCTTGAAGTTCAAAACGGAAGCGGCGAACAACCAATTGATCATTTCGGTGCCGACCCGCAGACAGGACATCCAAATTGAAGAAGACGTTGTGGAAGAAATCGCGCGCCTATACGGCTACGATGAAATTCCAGCCACCTTGCCGGAAACGGAAGCGCGTCCAGGCGGTTTGACGCCGTATCAAGCGAAGCGCCGCATTGTGCGCCATTTCTTGGAAGGGGCAGGCCTCCTGCAAGCAACGACGTATTCATTGACTTCCGAGAAGTCTGCGAAGCAATTTGCGTTGACGGAGACGGACACAACGAGACTCCTGATGCCGATGAGCGAAGAGCGTAGCATTCTGCGCCAAAGCTTGCTTCCGCACCTGCTCGACTCTGTGACTTACAATACGGCTCGCCGCATCGATTCGGTCGCTCTGTATGAAACCGGTGCTGTATTCTTGAAAACCGATGAAGAACTATCGAATGAAGAAGAGCATCTGGCGATCGCGATGACGGGCTTATGGCTCGACAACAGCTGGCAAGGCGAGAAGAAACCGGTTGATTTCTTTGTATTGAAAGGCATCGTCGAAGGGCTTGCTGAGAAGCTTGGCGTTGAATTGACATTTGAACGCGGGCAGATGGACGACCTCCATCCAGGGAGAACGGCTTTCATCATTCTTGATGGCCAGCGGATCGGCGTTATTGGCCAATTGCATCCGACCGAACAAAAAGAACGTGATTTGAAAACGACCGTGGTGCTGGAACTGAACTTGGCAGCATTGCTAGAGCTGGCTGCGGATCCATTGCTTTACACGCCAGTTTCGCGCTATCCATCGATCACACGTGATATCGCCCTCGTCCTATCAAAAATTGTGGAAGCAGGCACGATTGAGAAAGTCATTCGAACAGCTGGAGGCAAATTGCTGAAAGACGTCCGCGTATTTGACCTATACGAAGGCGATAAGATGGAAGCAGGCAAGAAATCAGTAGCGTTTACATTGACGTACTTTGATCCAGAAAAAACATTGACAGATGAAGAAGTTGTAGCGGTACATGATAAAGTATTGAAAGCTTTGACAGAAGTCGGGGCGGAACTTCGGAGTTAACTAAAGGGATAAGCAGAAGAAGGGGAATCAATAAGATTCCGCTTCTTCTTTTTTTATGAGAATAAAGACCTTCGAAAAAAAAAAAGTAAAAAATTAACTACTTTAATTCCATAAATATGGTAAAGTTGTAATATTAATTAATTATAAAGAAAAAGGTAAAAATTCAGGTAGCGGAGGTTCTAAATGATTAAAACGCTAAATAGCCAGAAAGGATTAACATTAGTAGAAATTTTAGCCGCCACTGTTATTTTAGGAATTGTGCTAATATCATTCATGTCATTTTTTGCTCAGTCTGCGAAATTTACTGTCCACAATAGCGAGAAGTTAACAGCGGTAGAAGTAGCGGAAGATGTAATGGGAGAAATTCGGCAAGGAAAAACGGCGATACCGCATAATAAGTACAAGAACTTTGAAATTTCCGTCACTGTAGCTAGCGGTCCAGCTAACACGAAGTTGGCAAAAGCTATCATAACCGTAAAAAACACTTCTCAAAGCAAGATGAAAAGCAAAGATTTTGTAACTGAAATGTACTTCAATCCGGCTGGTGGTGTGGCGCCATGAAGAATGAACGTGGAATATCTTTAATGGAGATACTAGCGGCATTAGCAATTGTGGGAATCATTATGGCTTTAGCAGTATCTGTATTCGTCAATGGATCGAAAGCGTCCGTGAGATCTACCGCAAACCAAAGAATACAACAAGAAGCAAATTACATAGTAGAAGCGATTAGAAGCGAGTATTTGAAGAATAGCAAAGAGCCAATCAAATTAGAAATAAAGTCTGGAGGAAATCCGGAATTTTTATTCCTGAATGGAAATAAGATTTCAGAAGGCTATGATTATAATTCCACTACACTTTCAATCGAACGGGTTCAAGACGTGAAATTTAGTATGGAATTAACCTCCAATCAAGGGAGCCAACACAAAATTAATACCACTTTTAGCAAGCTGCGGTAAGGGGGATGAAAGTGAGATATATCAAAAATGAAAATGGCTATGCGTTAGTCATGGTTATATTGCTGGTTGTTGTTTTCACCACTCTAGGCATGGGCTTGTTAGCAATGAATATAAACGCAAACAAGCAATTTAATGTGAAAGAAGATCAAGTGCAAGCGAGGCATCAGGCGGAGATGGGTGTGCTGCATTATAAAGAAGAAATAGTAAAAATTTTAAACTTAAATGCAGAGTTAGATAAAACTGCTATAAAAAAAGAGTTAATTAAAATAGGCATCTTAACGGAAGGGCAGTATACAGTTAGACAAACTAAAGAGCCGGTGACTTTTGAAAACAATAAAATAGAAATATATATCACAAGCAAAGGAACGTCAGAAGTTTTAAACAATAAAAGTATCTCGAAGGACATCGACGCAACAATAATAATTAGCGGCACTGAAAAAACGTCTGGAAGCGGTAATCACTCGCCGCCTCCACAAACTAATTCAACGGAGAAAGTAATTGGAAACTTGGTTATTCCTGAAAATGGATATTTTTCAAATAAAGAAAATATTCACGTTACTAGAAACATAGATTCTGTAAACGGAAATAAAAATACGAATATGCTAGTAAAAAACGATTTATATGTTGAAGGCGGATTTGTAATGAATAATCATACATGTGTGGTCGTGGGCGGGAACCTTACCGTACTAGGAACAAATACAAAAAATATGAGCGGAAAAGTTTACATTGTAGTTTATGGGAACGCATATTTTAAGAATCCTCCTGAAAAAATCAATAACGCCCAGATTTATGTAGCTGGTAAAGTTACTGGAGTACCTGATCAAGACCTGTCTGATTATAAGGGCTCAATTCCAATTGGCGCTGGTTGTCCTGAGCCTCCTAAAAAAGCAAATGAAATAATATGGTCAGTTGAACCAACTGTAAATCCGATTTATAAATAATTCATTATAATTGAAAAAAGCAGAATCCCAAGATTCTGCTTTTTTCTGTCCATCTTTATAAGGATGCAAGTAATCATTTTGTAATCAAGATGTGCTAGTAATCTTTCTTAAGAATGATAAAATAAGAATATTCCAAAAGAATCTTAGTAGCGTTTTTTATTCGCCAATGCTTGAGCTTTTTTCGTATTGGCAAAATGGGCTTTTGTGATGTTTTTTAAATAGCTCTCGCCGTGCTTCAATAAAATCTTGGCGGCCGCTTCATCCACGATTTTTCCGGCGCCTTTTGGCAAGGTGATACCGGTTTCGCTGCTCATGCGGTCCATTTCTTCCAAGAAAGCGACACGCGCAATGATGGATGCGCAGGCAACGGAAACGTGGAGGCCTTCCGCTTTTGTCGAGAACAGGACATTTTCCTGGATGATTTCTTTTTCATCTTTGATGTGCTTGTAGTAGATGCCGCGTTCAGCAAATTGGTCGATTAAGATGGCAGCAGGCTTTTCCGGTACAATTTTCCGCAACACGTGCTTCAATGCCTGGTTGTGCATCAACGCTTTGATTTTTCCTTGCGACCAGCCTTGCTCCTGCACGCGGTTGTATTTTTCGTTTTTTAAGGTCAGGACGCTATGGGCAAAAGCGGCCTTTAAATCAGGAGCCACGCGGCGCATCCAATCGTCCGTCAGCTGCTTGGAATCCTTTACGCCAAGCTCGTGGGCGAGCGCTACTTTCTCCGCCGGTACGTAGCAGGCGGCCACGGTAATCGGCCCAAAGAAATCGCCGGTTCCGGTTTCGTCAGAACCGAGTACGGAAAGTTTCTCGAAGTCCGGCGGCAGCTGATCGCCTTTGGCCACGACTAATTTTGCGGCTTCAGGTTCTCCCCAACGCGCAGCTTCCCGCTCGGCGCCAGCGCCTTGGAACATGGCTTTTCCGGAAGTATAGACTGTGACGACTGTATCCGCTAGTTTGGCAGTAAAGCGGACATAAGGCGCTTTCGCAGCCGTTTGGTTCGGCTTGTAATGGGCAATGAGTTGGAGGAGACTTTCCTCCGGAAGTTTCAACACAATATTTGACATGAAGGCGCCTCCTTTCTTATGATTCACATTGTACGCGTGTTCATGTTATGATTATCTATAGCATTTCTAAGGAGGGGTGGAGCATTGTCGGATGAACAGAAAATAACGACTTCAGTCGAAATTTACGGCGATACCTATAAAATTGTCGGCACGGAAACATCCGGCCATATGCGGCAAGTGGCATCGATGGTGGATGAAAGTATGCGCGAGTTCCATGCGATGAATCCATCTCTCGATAGTTCGAAACTGGCCGTTTTGGCCGCCGTCAATACGGCTCATGAATATCTTAAACTGAAAGAGCGGGTAGAACAATTAGAAAATGAATTGAGAAAGTTGAAGGGTTGACGTAGATGCTTGATATTATTTTATTGATTTTATTGATCGGCGGCATAATTGTCGGTGCGAAACGGGGACTGGTCCTTCAGCTGATCCATATGGTTGGCTTTATCGTGGCGCTCGTTGTCGCTTATCTCTATTATAAACCGCTCTCGGAATATTTTGTCCTGTGGATCCCGTATCCGGCTGTCAACGATGAATCGCGTTTCACGATTGCCATTGAACAGCTGGATCTGGACCAGACGTTTTACCAGTTGTTTGCCTTTGCCTTGATTTTCTTTGCGGTGAAATTCGGCCTGCAGCTTCTTGCGTCCATGTTCGATTTCTTGAAGTATTTGCCGGTGCTCGGATTTATCAGCAAAGTGCTCGGCGCCGTACTCGGTTTTATCGAAGTATACATACTCCTATTCATCTTTATCTATGTGTTTGCACTGCTTCCGATGGAGGTAATCCAGAATCAGCTGGAGAATTCCGGAATCGCCCAAATGATGCTGGAGCATACGCCTTATTTCTCGGAGAAAGTAAAAGAATGGTGGTATATTTATATGTAAGCAGTAACTTCTCTCTTACTGGAGGGAAGTTTTTTTAAGTCTAAATCTGGAGGTCTGTCTGTATGAATAAGAAAATCATCATCAGAACACTCGAAAAAATTGCGTTATATATGGAATTAAAAGGGGAAAACCCGTTTAAAGTATCGGCTTTCCGAAAAGCCGCGCAAGCGCTTGAGCTCGACCAACGGAGCTTGGATGAATTAGGAGATGTAACGAAACTGAAAGGTATCGGGAAAGGAACGGGTGATGTCATTCTGGAATTGATCGACAGCGGGAAATCCACGGTGCTTGAGGAATTGCAGGAAGAAGTGCCGAAAGGGCTGATTCCATTGATGAAATTGCAGGGCTTGGGCGGCAAGAAGATTGCGAAGCTCTACAAGGAACTGGGAATCGATTCCGCGGAAAGCTTAAAGCAGGCTTGCCTAGACCACGAAATTCAGAAGCTTCCGGGATTCGGTCCGAAGTCAGAAGACAAAATTCTCAAGGAATTGACCGATTTTGAATCCCGTCCAGGCCGACATCCGATCTGGAAAACGGAAGAAGCCGTTGAATTTATCTCTGAGATTCTGTCAAACATCCAGGAAGTCGCCGAATTTTCGGTAGCGGGCAGTTTCCGCCGGACGAAAGAAACGAGCAAGGATCTCGATTTTATTGTAGCAACGGACGCTCCTCTAGTCGTCAAAGATCAGCTCTTAGCTGCATTGCCTGTCCAGGAAACGATTGCTTCCGGCGAAACGAAAGTATCGGTGACCGTGGAATTCCAGGATCTGATCGATATCGATTTCCGTCTGGTGGCGCCGGAAGAATTCACGACAGCGCTTCACCACTTCACCGGATCAAAGGATCATAACGTGAAAATGCGCCAATTGGCCAAATCGCAGAACAAGAAAATCAGTGAGTACGGCGTAGAGCAGGAAGACGGCTCGATTGCAACGTTCACTTCCGAAACGGATTTCTATGACCATTTCGGTCTGCCTTTCATTCCGCCGTCTGTCAGGGAAGATGGCCGGGAACTCGACCGTCTTGAGGAATTGCCGGATCTTGTCGATTTAACAGACATCCAATCGGATTTGCATATGCACACCACTTGGTCGGACGGCGCCCATTCGCTGCCGGAAATGATCGATGGCTGCAGGGCAAAAGGCTATAAATATATGGTCATCACCGACCATTCCGAGTACTTGAAAGTGGCGAATGGCTTGACGCCTGAACGTTTGTTGAAACAAAATGCGGAAATCCGTGAGCTGAATAAAAACTATGATGACATTGAAGTGTTATCCGGCACGGAAATGGATATTTTGCCGGATGGTTCGCTGGATTTTGACGACGAGGTATTGGAACAGCTGGATTTTGTCATCGCAAGCATCCATTCCAGTTTCCAGCAGCCGCAGGAGCAGATCATGGAGCGGCTGTTTACGGCAATGAAAAATCCGCACGTGGATATGATCGCCCATCCGACCGGCCGCATAATCGGCCAACGGAGCGGCTACGACCCGGATATCGAACAATTAATGGACTGGGCAAAAGAATACGGCAAAATCGTTGAATTGAATGCAAGTCCTTACCGCCTTGATTTAGCGGTAGAGCATTTGGAAATGGCGCAGGAAAAAGGTGTGCCGGTTGCGATCAATACAGACGCGCACGCCATTGAAGGTTTGGATGTTATGGAAACCGGGGTCAAGCATGCGCAAAAAGCTTGGCTGAAAAAGGATCATGTGGTCAACACATGGCCGCTTGAACGCTTTAAAGAATTCTTGAAAAAGTAGGAGGTGTCTCATTTGATCGCTGAACGCGCATTGAGAACACTAGAATATTATAAAATCCGCGAAGAAGTGGCACGTTTCTGCACTTCATCGCTTGGGAAAGCCCATATTGAAAAATTGCTGCCGTCGACGGATATCGATGAAGTCAACCGATTATTGGAACAGATGGACGAAGGGGCAAGCATCTTGCGCGTAAAAGGGAATGTGCCAATGGGCGGCATTTTCGACATCCGCATGCATGCAAAACGCGCACAAATCGGCGGAAGCTTAAGCCCGATGGAATTGATGGAAGTGTCATCGACCATCCGGGCGAGCCGCATTCTCCGCCAGTTTTTTGAAGGCATTCGGGAAGAAGAGACGATCCAAATCCCTCTTTTCCTGGAAATGAAAGAATCAATGCCGATCTTGACGCAGCTCGAACACGATATCAATATGTGCATCGATGACAACGGCGGTGTTTTGGACAGTGCGAGTTCCGCACTTCGCACCATCCGCCAGCAGCTCCGTGCGCAGGAAAGCCGCGTACGCGAACGGCTGGAAAGCTTGGTCCGCGGAAAAAATGCCTCGAAAATGCTGTCAGATTCCATTGTGACGATCCGCAATGACCGCTTTGTTATCCCGGTCAAGCAGGAATACCGGAGCCATTACGGCGGCATCGTGCATGACCAATCATCTTCCGGCCAGACTCTTTTCATCGAACCGGATGCAGTTGTCCAAGCAAACAACGAAGTTCGCCGATTGAAGATGAAAGAAAAAGAAGAGATCGACCGCATTCTCCAAATGCTTTCTGCTCAGGTGCAGGAAGTGGCGCACGAATTGTTCTTATTGGTTGAAGTGCTTGGAGAAATCGATATGATTTTTGCGAAAGCGAAATACGGTGCAGCCAATAAATGCTCGAAACCGGAAATGAATACAGAAGGCTATATCAATTTGAAAAAAGCACGTCATCCGCTCATTCCAATTGACGAAGTGGTGCCGAATGACATCGAATTCGGGCGCGATATTACAGCAATCGTTATTACCGGACCGAATACCGGCGGGAAAACGGTGACGTTGAAAACCGTTGGGCTAAGCACCTTGATGGCACAATCGGGCTTGCCGGTTCCAGCACTTGAAGGATCGGAACTAGCGGTGTTTGATCAAGTGTTTGCCGATATCGGCGATGAGCAGTCGATTGAACAGAGCTTAAGTACGTTCTCTTCCCATATGGTCAATATCGTGGATATCTTAACGAAATTCGACGAGAACTCCCTGGTCATTTTTGATGAGTTGGGGGCAGGGACCGATCCGCAGGAAGGGGCAGCGCTGGCGATTTCTTTACTGGATGAAGTGCATGGCCGCGGTGCGAGAGTCATCGCGACGACCCACTATCCGGAATTGAAGGCGTACGGCTATAACCGTCCAGGTGTGGCCAATGCCAGCGTGGAGTTTAATGTGGAAACGTTGAGCCCGACTTACCGGCTGTTGATTGGCGTTCCCGGACGAAGCAATGCGTTTGAAATTTCCAAGCGCCTTGGTCTCCCGGAGCATATTATCAGCCATGCGAAAAGTTTTACTGGCACGGACCGGCGTGAAGTGGATTCCATGATTGCATCACTTGAAACGAGCCGCAGAGAAGCCGAGAAAGATGCGGAACGTTCTAGTGAAGTGCTGGAAGAATCCGAACGCTTGAAAAAGGAACTGGAAAATCAGTTGAAGGAATACGAAGAGCAAAAAGAGAAGCTGCAGGAAAAGGCAAAAGAAAAAGCACGGAAAATTGTGGAACAAGCAACCCGTGAAGCCGAAAGCGTCATGTCTGAACTCCGCAAAATGCAGATGGACCAAGCTTCTTCAGTAAAAGAACATCAGTTGATCGATGCGAAAAAACGTCTCGAGGCAGCAATGCCGGAAAACCGCGTTTTGAAACGAGCGGCGAAAGCGAACCAAGTGAAGCCCTTGAAACCGAATGATGAAGTCAAAGTGATTTCATTCGGACAAAAAGGAACTTTGATCGAAAAAGTATCCAAGGACGAATGGATTGTCCAGATCGGCATTTTGAAAATGAAGCTGCCGGAATCTGATCTGTCGTATACGAAACCGGAAAAACAAAAAGAGACAAGAGCCATGGCAACCTTGTCGAATCGGGACAGCCATGTGAAATTGGAACTCGACTTGCGCGGAGAACGCTATGAAGATGCCCTTGTCCGTGTTGAAAAGTATATCGATGATGCGTTACTATCTAATTACCATCAAGTTTCAATCATTCACGGCAAAGGAACCGGTGCGCTGCGCACAGGGGTCCAGCAATATTTGAAGAAACATCCGAGAGTTAAAAGCTATCGCTTCGGGGAAGCAGGGGAAGGCGGCTCTGGTGTTACAGTCGCAGAGCTAAAGTGATTTCGTATAGGGGAGAATAGACATGTCAGAGACTGGGTTTTGGACACATCCGTTAGTGGAAACGGCGGGATATTTCAGCGTTGTCGTTTTATGTTTAATCGTCGCCATGGTGATTTTTGAATTGGTGACGAAGTATAAAAACTGGGAAGAAATCAAAAAAGGAAATTTAGCGGTAGCAATGGCTACCGGCGGGAAAATTTTCGGCGTCACGAATATTTTCCGCTTTTCCATCGAACGCCATAATACCTTGCTGGAAATGATCGGCTGGGGATTGTATGGGTTTGCTTTATTGATTTTTGCTTATCTTTTATTTGAGTTTCTGACTCCGAAATTCAAAGTGGATGAAGAAATTGAAAATGACAACCGTTCCGTCGGCTTCGTCTCGTTGACCATCTCAGTCGGCCTGTCTTTCGTCATCGGTGCAAGTATTTCTTAGGAGTTGTAAATTATGGAGAACCTGATCAAGATCCTATTTGTATGCTGTGCATTATTCATCATCGTAGGAATCGTTTTTCTGTTTATTATCTAAATCTGAGCAGTCGGCCGAAAAGGCAGGCTGCTTTTTTCTTGGATTTATTTGCTGTTGAAAGCGTTATCATTTACAGATATAATTAAAAATAGGAATATTCACACGATTTGAAAATCAAAAGGAGGAAAAAAGAATGACAGAAAAGCCATGGCTTGCCCATTATCCGCCTGAAGTCCCAAAAACTTTGGACTACAAAAGTATGCCGGTGCAGGAATATCTGACACATGCTTATGAACAATTTCCAAAGAAAACGGCCATCCATTTCATGGGAAGAGATGTGAGTTACGAAGAGCTTTATGATTCCTCGATGAAATTTGCCAATTATTTGCAAGGTCTTGGCATCCAAAAAGGCGACCGGGTGTCCGTCATGCTGCCGAATTGTCCGCAGGCCGTGATCAGTTTCTACGGGATTCTATATGCTGGCGGGGTAGTGGTGATGACGAATCCGCTATACACAGAACGGGAAATCGCATACCAAATGAACGACTCCGGTGCAAAAGCCATCGTTTCTTTGGATATTCTCTTCCCCCGAATTTCAAAAGTTGTGAAAGATACAAAACTGGAAAACGTCATTATTACTGGAGTCAAAGACTATCTTCCGTTCCCGAAAAATATGATTTACCCATTTATCCAGAAACGCCAAACTGGGTTATCGGTGAAAGTGGAGCATCGCGGCGTCAATCATTTGTTTACAGAAGTGATGAAGACCGCATCTAAAGAAGTTGAAGCTGCTGAATTTGACTTCAACGAAGATCTTGCGCTGCTTCAATATACAGGGGGGACAACGGGCTCGCCTAAAGGGGTTATGCTGACGCATAAAAACTTGATTTCGAATGCGACGATGTGCGATACATGGCTCTATAAATGCAAAAGGGGCGAAGAAACGGTTCTTGGCATCATTCCGCTATTCCATGTTTATGGTTTAACGACGGTGCTGATCCTTTCCGTCATGCAAGGAAACCGAATGGTGCTGCTGCCGAAATTTGACGCAGAAACGGCACTTAAAACGATCAACAAACAAAAGCCGACTTTATTCCCTGGCGCTCCTACGCTTTATATCGGCCTGATGAACCATCCGGATATCGGAAAATACGATTTGTCTTCTATTGAAGCCAGTCTGAGCGGGTCTGCACCACTGCCGGTTGATGTACAGGAGAAATTCGAGAAAATTACTGGAGGCAAACTGGTGGAAGGCTACGGCTTAACCGAAACGTCGCCGGTTACCCACTCGAACCTGATTTGGGGAGAACGCGTCAAAGGGTCGATCGGATTCCCGTACCCTGATACGGACTGTAAAATTTTCCTTCCTGGAACGACGGATGAGGTGCCGGCAGGAGAAATTGGAGAAATTGCGATTTCGGGTCCGCAAGTGATGAAAGGCTATTGGAACCGGCCCGATGATACCGCTGCGACGATTGTCAACGGCTGGCTGCTGACAGGAGATCTCGGCTATATGGATGAAGACGGCCATTTCTTTATCGTCGACCGCAAAAAAGACATGATCATTGCAGGCGGATTCAATATCTACCCGCGTGAAATCGAAGAAGTCCTTTATGAGCACGAAGCGGTACAAGAATGTGTCGTAGCCGGAATCCCGGATCCATACCGCGGTGAAACAGTAAAGGCTTACATTGTGCAAAAAGAAGGGTATACTGTTTCTGAGGAAGAGTTCAATAAATACTGCCGTGAACATTTGGCAGCATTCAAAGTTCCGCGCGTCTATGAATTCCGCAAAGAGCTTCCCAAAACTGCAGTCGGAAAAATCCTCCGCCGTTCATTAGTGGACGAAGAAGTCGCGAAGCAAAATGAAGCGGTGCCTTCTTAAATTGGCAGGAAAGAGCCAACCACTAACGCCGTCATAACGAAGCTAGCGCTGATAAAAGCTTGACACTTTAATAAATAGCCTATAATATGAAAATATGAATGAAGCGCCATTCATATTTTCATATTTTTTTTGGGTGGTGATGATTTGGTAAAAAAGGATAAGCCAAAATACAAACAGATCATAGATGCTGCAGTTGTGGTAATTGCAGAAAATGGCTATCATCAAGCGCAAGTATCTAAAATTGCGAAGCAGGCTGGGGTAGCTGACGGCACCATCTACCTTTATTTCAAAAACAAAGAAGATATACTGATTTCCGTTTTTGAAGAAAAGATGGCGGTGTTTGTGGAGAAGCTCGAACAGATCTTGGTTCGCGATATTCCGGCAGTGGATAAATTAGGTTTGATGATTGAAAGCCATTTTAGTCTGCTGGCAAGTGATCTGCATCTCGCCATTGTGACCCAATTGGAACTCAGACAATCGAACACCGAGATTCGAATGAAAATAAATGGCGTGTTAAGAGGATATTTATTGCTGCTCGACAAGATCCTGGTCAAAGGAATGGAAGACGGAGAATTCGATGAAAAAATGGATATCCGTTTAGCCCGTCAAATGGTTTTTGGTACAATGGATGAGACCATCACCACTTGGGTGATGAACGATCATAAATATGATTTAGTCGAATTGGCGCCAAAAGTCCACCGTCTCTTGATGAAGGGGATTCGCGCTTAGGGAAGGGGTTCGTCGAATGGAATTTATCAGTTGGAAAAAAGAAGACGGCGTTGCGGTTGCAACAATCAATCGTCCGCCGGCAAACGCTTTGTCTCGTGCACTGATCATGGAAGTGAACAGTCTGCTGGATGAAGTGGAACATGATGAAGAAGTCCGTGCAATCGTCTTGCATGGCGAAGGAAGATTCTTTTCTGCAGGAGCGGATATCAAAGAATTTACAGAAGTAACCAGCGGCGAAGAATTTTCAAAACTGGCAGCAAGCGGACAAGCTGTGTTCGAACGCGTGGAAACTTTTCATAAACCGGTGATTGCAGCCATCCATGGAGCGGCTCTAGGCGGCGGTTTGGAATTGGCAATGAGCTGCCATATGCGTTTTGTATCTGAAAATGCTAAACTAGGATTGCCGGAGCTTCAGCTTGGTTTGATTCCGGGATTTGCTGGAACGCAGCGTTTGCCTAGATACGTAGGCGTCGCAAAAGCAGCAGAAATGCTTTTGACAAGCGATCCGATTACTGGAGCGGAAGCAGCCCAGCTGGGATTAGCCAACCGGGCTTATGCAGAAGCAGACTTACTTTCGGAAACGCTTTCAATTGCAAAGAAAATTGCGAAGAAAAGTCCAGTTTCTGTTAAAGCGGCCATTGATATGCTGCAGTATTCGAAGTCTGCGAGCTACCATGAAGGCGTAAAAGCAGAAGCGGCTTCTTTTGGAACAGTTTTCGTTTCAGAAGATGCAAAAGAAGGCATCCAGGCATTCCTGGAAAAACGCGAAGCACACTTTAAAGGGAAATAATACTTGGGAGGTTTACGTTCATGAACATTTATGTATTGGTAAAACGTACTTTTGACACAGAAGAAAAATTAGTCATCTCTGGTGGCAAAATCCAGGACGACGGCGCAGAATTCATCATTAATCCATATGATGAGTATGCGATTGAAGAAGCGATCACGGTTCGTGACGAACACGGCGGGGAAGTAACCGTTATCACAATCGGCGGAGAAGAAGCAGAGAAACAGCTTCGTACGGCGCTTGCGATGGGTGCGGATAAAGCAGTCTTGATCAATACAGAAGACGATTTGGAAGAAATGGATGAGTTCACGACTTCCTACATATTAGCTGAATACTTAAAAGACAAAGAAGCAGACTTGATTTTAGCCGGGAACGTAGCAATCGATGGCGGCTCTGGCCAAGTGGGGCCGCGCGTTGCTGATTTGCTTGACATCAACTACGTGACGACGATTACGAGCCTAAAAATCGATGGATCCACTGTAACGATTGTAAGAGACATCGAAGGGGATGCAGAAGAGCTTGAAACGTCATTGCCATTGCTTGTAACAGCTCAGCAAGGTCTGAACGAACCTCGTTACCCATCACTTCCAGGGATCATGAAAGCGAAGAAAAAACCGCTTGAAGAGCTGGAGCTCGATGATTTGGATATCGAAGAAGATGATGTAGAAGCGAAAACAGAAACAATCGAAATTTACTTGCCGCCGAAAAAAGAAGCTGGCCGCGTGCTAGAAGGCGATATTTCAGCACAAGTTTCGGAATTGGTCGGATTACTGCGCAACGAAGCGAAAGTTATCTAAAATAAGAAAAGCGCAGGCAGCCGGAGTCTGAACACTAAAAATAACTGAACGATTAATTTTCATATCTACTTAGGGGGTAAACAGACTATGTCGAAAAAAGTATTGGTATTAGGCGAAACGCGTGAAGGCGCATTGCGCAACGTAACGTTTGAAGCAATTGCCGCTGCGAAAAAAATCTCTGGCGGTGGAGAAGTAGTAGGCGTGTTGATCGGCGATTCAGTCGCTGACTTTGGCGCAGAACTGGTAAATTACGGAGCTGACCGTGTCATTACGGTGGAGCATCCTCATTTGAAATCCTACACTTCAGATGGCTATGGCCAAGCATTCATGGCTGTCATCGATCAAGAAAACCCGGAAGGCATCGTTTTCGGCCACACAGCAGTCGGAAAAGACCTATCGCCTAAAATTGCATCGAAATTGCAGTCCGGTTTAATTTCGGATGTGACGAATATTGAAGGAGAAGGCGATGACGCTGTATTTGTCCGTCCGATCTATTCAGGTAAAGCGTTCGAAAAAGTAAAATCAAAAGAAGGCCTTACATTTATCACAGTCCGTCCGAACAACATTACGCCACTAGCAAAAGAAGAGCGTTCAGGCGATATCAGTTCACTTTCAGTGGATATTACAAACTTGCGCACGATCATCAAAGACGTTGTCCGCAAATCAGCGGAAGGCGTTGACCTTTCAGAAGCGAAAGTGATCGTTGCCGGGGGACGCGGAGTGAAGAGCACAGAAGGCTTCGAGCCATTGCAGGAACTTGCGAACCTTCTTGGAGGGGCTGTAGGCGCTTCACGCGGAGCGTGTGATGCGGATTACTGCGATTATTCATTGCAGATCGGCCAAACAGGTAAAGTGGTAACGCCGGACCTTTACATCGCAGCTGGAATTTCAGGCGCGATCCAACACTTAGCAGGTATGTCCAACTCGAAAGTCATTGTTGCGATCAACAAAGACCCAGAAGCGAACATCTTCAAAGTTGCGGATTACGGCATTGTCGGAGACTTGTTCGAAGTCATCCCGATGCTGACAGAAGAATTCAAGAAAGTAATGTAAGATAGAAAAGCGCAAGCGGGCGTTAAGCTCCGAAAGGCATAAGACAGAACAGCGAAGCGGCGCTCTTTGCCGCATAGCTGGACTGGCTTGTGTCCCGAGGACCTGCCCGCTGGATTCTGGACAAAGAAAAGCGACGGCCCTTGCGATAGTGAGGGCCGTTTTTTTATGGGCATTGCTGCGAACGCACCTCATTCTGGAAGTTCCACACCCCAAACCGGTTTTTCCGCACCTAAAATGGATATTTGCGCACCTAAATGCAAAATTTTCTCACCTCAGCAATAATTTAATCTTATTAAACGAAAAAACAAAGCATCCTGTCGTCTTATGGATTCGTCAGCTTTAAAACTGCGCTGCCGTTTAAAAATCCTCTATCCGGTTTTTCGTTTTATTCTTCCGCGTACGGGGTAGATAGGGAGTAGGCAAATAAATAGCTACGGTTTTTAGGGCATGCTATAATCTAGACATAGTTTGGTTACATTATAAGGAGGAATTATTCATGGCAATAGTACACGGTACAGATTCAAACTTTTCACAAGAAATCTCAGAAGGTTTAGTATTAGTAGATTTTTGGGCTACTTGGTGCGGGCCTTGTAAAATGATTGCTCCAGTTCTTGAAGAATTAGACGCTGAAATGAGCGATAAAGTTAAAATCGTAAAAGTGGACGTGGATGAAAACCAAGAAACTGCTGGAAAATACGGCATCATGTCCATCCCGACTCTTCTATTGATGAAAGACGGAGAAACAGTTGATAAAGTTGTTGGATTCAGACCAAAAGAAGCTTTGGCAGAATTAGTTAACCAACACGCATAATTCTTAACCGGGTCCAGTGATGGCCCCGGTTTTTTAATAGGGTGAGAAAATGGCAAATGAATTGATCCAACACAAATTAGCGATTCTTCCCGATCAGCCGGGCTGTTACTTGATGAAGGACCGGCAAGAAACGGTTATTTACGTCGGCAAAGCGAAAGTGCTGAAAAATCGTGTGCGCTCTTATTTTACCGGAAGCCACGATGCGAAAACGCAGCGCCTGGTAGGGGAAATTGTAGACTTCGAATACATTGTCACGAATTCGGAAAAAGAAGCGCTGATCTTGGAACTGAACTTGATCAAAAAGCATGATCCGAAATACAATATCATGTTAAAAGACGATAAAACTTATCCGTATTTGAAAATCACAAATGAACGCCATCCAAAATTGATTATTACGCGGCAGGTAAAGCGCGATAAAGGAAAGTATTTTGGCCCTTATCCGAATGCGTATGCAGCGAGTGCCACAAAAAAATTGCTCGACCGGCTGTATCCGCTTCGCAAATGCCATACGATGCCGGACCGTGCCTGCCTTTATTACCATATGGGGCAGTGCTTGGCGCCTTGTGTGAAACCTGTTGAAAAAGATACTTACCGAGAAATGATTGATGATATTTCCCGGTTTTTAAACGGCGGTTTCCGTGAAGTGAAACAGGACCTCGTTGAAAAAATGTCGGAAGCTGCAGAAAACTTGGAGTTTGAGCGGGCGAAGGAATACCGTGACCAGATTTCCCACATCGAAACGGTTATGGAAAAACAGAAAATGACGATGAATGACTTTACGAACCGGGATGTCTTTGGCTATGCCATTGATAAAGGCTGGATGTGTGTACAGGTGTTTTTTGTCCGGCAAGGCAAGCTGATTGAGCGGGACGTTTCGTTATTCCCGCTTTACCGGGACCCACAGGAAGAGTTTATGACATTCCTCGGACAATTTTATGAACAATCAAACCATGTAAAGCCGAATGAAATCTTATTGCCGGAAAGCGAAGATGCGGATTTGGTTCGCGAATGGCTGGATATGCGCGTCCTAATTCCGCAGCGCGGTAAGAAAAAAGACTTGGTGGCGCTGGCAAAGAAAAACGCTGAAATTGCCATCAAAGAAAAGTTCCAGTTGCTTGAACGCCAGGAAGAGCGCACAGTCGGAGCTTGTGCGGAGCTTGGCGAAGCGATGAATATCGAAACGCCGCTTCGCATCGAGGCATTTGACAACTCCCACATTCAAGGGGCCGATGCCGTTTCTGCAATGGTCGCTTTTGTAGACGGGAAGCCTTCCAAAAAAGATTACCGGAAATATAAAACACGCAGTGCGTCTAAACCGGATGATTACGCCGCCATGCGCGAAGTCATTCGCCGCCGCTATACGCGTGTTTTGCGCGACAACTTGCCGCTTCCTGACCTGATCGTCATTGACGGTGGGAAAGGGCAGATGGAATCGGCCCGGGAAATTATCGAAGACGAACTGGGCTTGTCCATTCCAATTGCGGGTCTTGCAAAAGATGCGAAGCACCAGACTTCCCAGCTGTTATATGGCAATCCCGTAGAAGTGGTGCCTTTGAAGCGGACGAGCGAAGCGTTTTATCTGCTGCAGCGAATTCAAGACGAAGTTCACCGTTTTGTCATCACTTTCCACCGGCAATTGCGCGGCAAGAATTCAATCCAGTCGGCACTGGATGGGCTTCAAGGCGTCGGGCCGAAGCGCAAACAGCAATTGCTGAAGTATTTCGGCTCCGTTAAGCGGATTAAAGAAGCGTCTATAGATGAACTGAAAGATGCGGGGATGCCGGAGGGCTTGTCGCAGACCATTCATCAGCATTTTCAAAATGATGCATTGTCAACTGATCAGTAACATGTTATCGTAGAAGAATAATTGAATCACTTGGAAAAGTGATGATAGAGGTGCGGCCGTCAAGAGTAGCCATTCGGAGATTTGCAGATTCGATGAAGAATGGGGAAAGGGACGCCCGCCGAAGTGTGCTGTAGTTTGCAACTCGCATGCTGGTCCTGCATTTAATAAGTGCTGGGCTGTCAGAGTTTATCTCTGGAGGGCTATCTCACATGGACGTTTTTCGTATTCGTACATGCTAAAGAGGTAGTTTGCCGGTCAATCGGCGAGCTGCCTTTTTTATTTGGCAGGCAAAGCTATATCCAGTCTTTGCTTTTCATGTTGAGGGCCACATCGAAAAAATGTGGGAGTGAATGGAATGAAAACAGTTGTCATGAAATTTGGAGGAACGTCTGTCGCTACACCTGATAAAATTATCGGTGTCGCGAAAAGAGCCATTGCTGAAAAAGAAAAAGGCAGCAGAGTAGTCATCGTCGTATCCGCTATGGGGAAAACAACCGATACATTGCTGGGGTTGGCAAGCGAGATTTCAGCCGAGCCGCCGAAACGGGAGATGGATATGCTGCTGGCAACAGGGGAGCAAGTGACGATTTCATTGCTGGCGATGGCATTTAAAGCATTGGGCCACGAAGCATTGTCTTTTACCGGCTGGCAAGCGGGCATCGAAACCGAATCGGTGCCGCGCAATGCACGCATTGAACAGATCCATACCGATCGGTTGGAAAAAGTATTAGACAATGGCTATTTCTGCGTAGTGGCAGGATTCCAAGGCGTTGACAGAATCGGCAATATTACGACGCTTGGTCGCGGAGGGTCTGATACGACAGCAGTGGCGCTTGCCGCTGCCTTAAAAGCAGACCGCTGCGACATTTATACCGATGTGGAAGGCGTCTATACATCGGATCCGCGCTTTGTCGGCGGTGCCCGGAAGCTCGAGCAAATTTCCTATGACGAAATGCTGGAACTTGCCAACCTGGGAGCTGGCGTCCTGCATCCAAGAGCTGTCGAATTTGCGAAAAACAACCAGGTTTCCTTGTCGGTCAGAGCTAGTTATTCCGATGAACCCGGTACAATCATACAAGAGGTGGTCACTGTGGAAAAAAATCTTATCGTCCGAGGCGTCGCTTTTGAAAAAGGCATTGCGCGCGTCACTGTCACATATAAAAAACCGTTCAATGGTTCATTGGCAAATATCTTTACCAAGCTTGCCGAACACCATATCGATGTAGATATTATCGTCCAGAGCATCACGGATGCATTCCCGCCGTCCGTTTCGTTTTCCATCAAAGAAGAAAGCCTGGAAGAAGCGCGCCGGGTGCTCGAACAATATAAAGAGGAAATCGGCTTTGTCTCCTGCGAATTTGAAGTAGGCCTCTCGAAAGTCTCCATTGTCGGATCCGGCATGGTTTCAAATCCGGGAGTCGCCGCGCAAATGTTCGATATTCTCCGCATGGAAGAAATTCCGGTGAAAATGGTCAGCACCTCAGAGATTAAAGTATCGGTCGTTGTGCCGCTCGATGAAATGCAAAAATCAGCCAATGCCTTGCACCGGGCGTTTGGTTTGGATGAATAACAGATGAATAAAAAAAGAAAACCCCGATAAACAGATTCGGGGTTTTTTCATGGAAAGGAACAGTGATGGCTCAAAAGTGAGGCTATGCTTTTTCACGCAGATCCGTTTTTAAGGTGATCCGCACGAAATTCTTTTTCGGGAAAACTTCTTCGTAGGCTTCTGTCAAGAAACCGCCCACTTTTTGTTTTTGTTCAGCCAAAAAGCCGGCTTCCAGTTTAAAGCAGCGGTTTTCGATTTTGTCGGGGTGCAGAGTGTAGATGGTTTCGCTCTTGCCGTCCTTTTCCAGAGACAGCTCGCCAAAATTCGCTTGGCTAAAAAAATCAGGCGCTTCCTCCATCGTAAAAAGAGGGAATTTGCGGGCAAGCGATTTCCCGGCCCAGTAGAGAATATCGCCTTCGTGCTGTCCTAAAACTTCTGATAATACATAGTCGCGTATAATTTCATAACCGAACTGTTGATCGGTTTCCGCATCTTTTACAGTCATGTCAAACCCACTTTCAGTATAATAAATTAATAGTAAGAATCACTTAGAAATATGCTAGTTGCCTTGACGCTCCAATTGGGGCGGAGTACAATAAATATGTCATATTATTGTATCATGATGTTGGTTGCAGTCAATGGATGCTTTCGTAACATATCGTTTGCTCTTTTTTCTGCGTATTATTGCTTGAGGGAGGTAAAAGTTTTGGACAATCGTGAATTTTTAATGCGCAGGTTACACTCATTACTCGGAATCATTCCAGTAGGACTGTTCTTGACGCAGCACTTAATCGTCAACCACTTTGCTACACAAGGTGAAGCTGCTTTCAACAAGGCTTCTCACTTCATGGCGAACTTGCCGTTTGTTATTTTCTTAGAGATCTTCGTTATTTATTTGCCGTTAATGTACCATGCGTTCTACGGTGTATACATAGCGTTCACGTCTAAGCATAACCCGGGCAAGTACAGCTACATGCGCAACATTTTATTTGTTGCTCAACGTTTCACAGGTATTTTCCTGGTAGTCTTCATTGCGTGGCACGTCTTTGAAACTCGTTTCCAAGTTGCGATCGGCAATGCAGCAGAAGCTGATTTCAATATGATGGAAAATATCCTGAGCAACCCATTAATGTTAGCGTTTTATATTGTGGGTGTTACGGCAGCGACTTTCCACTTGGCTAACGGCTTCTGGTCATTCTTAGTCACTTGGGGAATCACGCAATCGGAAAAATCTCAACGAATGGCATCCTACTTCACGCTTCTAGTGTTTGTAGTGCTGACTATCATTGGTATCAGAGCTTTGTTAGCGTTCGTTTAAGAACGTTTTGATTATTGGTGAACTAAAAGAGGAGTGAATACCAAAATGGCGAGAGGCAAAATTTCTATCGTAGGCGGCGGCCTTGCCGGTTTGATGGCAGCAATTAAAGCTGCAGAAGCTGGTTCACCCGTTGACCTGTTTTCAATCGTTCCAGTTAAAAGATCTCACTCAGTTTGTGCACAGGGCGGGATCAACGGAGCGGTAAATACGAAAGGTGAAGGGGATTCCCCGGCAATTCACCTTGATGACACCGTTTACGGCGGTGACTTCCTGGCCAACCAAAAACCTGTCAAAGCGATGACAGATGCGGCACCGGGAATTATTCGCATGTTCGACCGCATGGGTGTTATGTTCAACCGTACGCCGGAAGGTCTTCTTGATTTCCGCCGTTTCGGCGGAACGATGCACCACAGAACGGCATTTGCCGGAGCGACTACTGGCCAGCAATTGCTTTATGCACTAGATGAGCAAGTTCGCCGCCATGAAGTGGCTGGCTTGATCACGAAATATGAAGGCTGGGAATTCCTGGGCTTAGTATTGGATGACAACGGCGTCGGCAAAGGGATCACTGCCCAAAACATGACGACAATGGAAATCCGTGCGTTCCGTGCAGATGCCGTGATTATGGCAACTGGCGGACCTGGGATTATTTTCGGCAAGTCGACAAACTCTGTCATCAACACAGGATCTGCGGCTTCAATCGTATACCAGCAAGGCGCTTACTATGCAAATGGTGAGTTTATCCAAATCCACCCGACAGCGATTCCAGGGGACGACAAACTTCGTTTGATGTCTGAATCGGCTCGCGGCGAAGGCGGACGCATCTGGACATATAAAGATGGCAAACCTTGGTATTTCCTGGAAGAAAAGTATCCGGCATACGGAAACTTGGTTCCTCGTGATATCGCAACGCGCGAAATTTTTGATGTTTGTGTAAACCAAAAACTAGGCATCAATGGCGAAAACATGGTTTATCTTGACCTTTCCCATAAAGATTCAAAAGAGTTGGATATCAAACTTGGCGGAATCATTGAAATCTATGAGAAATTCACTGGGGATGACCCTCGTAAAGTACCAATGAAAATTTTCCCGGCTGTCCACTATTCAATGGGCGGACTATGGGTTGATGACCACCAAATGACAAGCATTCCTGGCGTTTTGGCAGCAGGAGAATGCGATTATTCTCAGCACGGCGCGAACCGCCTTGGTGCGAACTCATTGCTTTCTGCGATTTACGGCGGAATGGTTGCAGGACCAAACGCAATGGAATACGTTCAAGGTTTGGACGTATTGGCTGAAGATCTTCCTTCAGACATCTATGACCGTGCAGTTGCTGAAGAGCAGCGCAAATGGGATGAGATCCTTGCACTTGACGGAACTGAAAATGCTTACGTTCTACACAAAGAACTTGGCGAATGGATGACAGACAACGTAACAGTTGTTCGCTATAACGACCGCTTGAAAGCGACAGACGAGAAAATCCAGGAATTGCTTGAACGTTTCAACCACATCAGCATCACGGATACTCAGCTTTGGAGCAACCAAGGCGCAATGTTCGCGCGCCAGTTGAAAAATATGCTACATTTAGCACGAGTGATCACGCTTGGGGCTTATTACCGCAATGAAAGCCGTGGAGCTCATTACAAACCGGACTTCCCGGAGCGCAATGACGAAGAATTCTTGAAAACAACGATGGCCAAATTCAATGGCTACGATGAGCCGATTTTCACTTATGAAGAAGTCGATACATCGCTGGTTGAACCTCGAATTCGAGATTACTCATCAGCACACTAAGAAGGGAGCTAATTTACCATGGGTGAAGCAGCAAAAACGGTTATATTTGAAATCGAACGCCGAAACTCTACGGATGAAGAGCCGTATTTCGAGAAGTTCGAATTGCCATATCGCTTGAACATGAACGTCATTTCGGCGTTGATGGAAATCCGCCGGAATCCAGTAACAATGGACGGCAAAAAAACAACTCCGGTCACTTGGGACATGAACTGTCTTGAGGAAGTATGTGGAGCTTGTTCAATGGTCATCAACGGCAAAGCGCGCCAGTCGTGTACAGCTCTTGTCGACCAGTTGGAACAGCCAATCCGCCTTCAGCCGATGAAAACATTCCCTGTAGTCCGCGACTTGATTGTTGACCGCAGCCGCATGTTCGATTCACTGAAAAAAGTCAAAGCTTGGGTGCCGATCGATGGAACCCATGACCTTGGCGACGGACCTCGTATGCCTGAACGCAAACGCCAATGGGCTTACGAACTTTCAAAATGTATGACTTGCGGCGTATGCTTAGAAGCATGCCCGAACGTCAACGACAAATCCGATTTCATCGGACCTGCACCACTTTCACAAGTTCGCTTGATGAACGCACACCCGACTGGCTCTATGACGCGCGATGAACGCTTAAATGCGATCATGGGCGAGGGTGGACTGGGCAGCTGCGGTAACTCTCAAAACTGTGTTGAATCTTGCCCTAAAGGAATTCCTTTGACAACTTCAATCGCAGCGTTGAACCGCGACACAACAGTTCAAATGTTCCGCAACTTCTTCGGAAGCGACAGAATGGTAGACTAGTAACGAAAAGCGGAAGTGCCCATGTAGATTCGAAGGGCATAAGACGATCGGGCGAAGCGGCATATTTTCAGCCGCACAGCCGGAGTGGCTTATGCCTCGAGAATCTGGGCACTGCAGCTAGACATCGCGAAAAGCGGAAACGCCTTTTTACGTCTAGATAGAGGAAATGTTCAAAATCCCTGCTCCGGCAGGGGTTTTTTCTTTTGATTTATTTACATAAGATTTCAGGTGGAAGGCCGATTTTTGCTATACTAATAAAATATGACCTTGTATTACATACTGGAGGATTTTAAATGAAAGCAAAATACATCGAAGATTTTAAGGAGTGGAAGGAAGAGTTTCGCTTTTCTGCGCCAGTCCAAGTCCGCTTTTCAGAAACAGATATGTTCGGGCATGTAAACAATACGGTGCCGATTACTTATTTTGAATTTGCGCGCATTGAGTATATGAAAGAACTGGGGCTAATGCAGCGCTGGCTAAAAGGCAGCGATTTGTTTCCGGTCGTCGCGGATATGCAAGTCGACTACGTGAAGCAAGTTTTCTTCGACGAGAAATTGGACGTATTCGTCAAAATTGCGTCAGTCGGCAACTCTTCGATCGATGTCCATTACCACGCAGTCAATGAAAAACAAGAAACCTGCTTTACCGGAAGAGGCGCGATGGTGCAGATTTCAAAGAAAACCGGAAAAGGATTCCCTTGGAACGCGGAAGAAAAAGAATTGCTGACCGGCAAACAGGCGATTTCGATAGAAAACTGACTGGGTTCTTGCCATAACCGCAAAAAACCTTCACTATAGAAGAGAAGATACGTAACCGAGGAGTGGATGATTGAAATGACAAATACCAATAACCATATTCCACACAATTCCGATAAAGTAGCGTTTATGGAAAAAGAATTGCGCTATATATCCGGCTTGATCAAGCAAAAAGGCCGAGAGATATTGAATTCTTATACGATTACGCCGCCCCAATTCGTGGCGCTGCAGTGGCTTTTTGAACATGGCGATATGACAATCGGAGACCTTTCGAACAAAATGTACCTGGCTTTCAGCACAACGACAGATCTTGTCGACCGCATGGAAAAAAATGAGCTGGTGGTCCGTGTACGGGAAGAGCAGGACCGCCGTGTCGTTCGAATCAAATTACTAAAAGAGGGCGAACGGATCATTGAAGAAGTGATTCAAAAGAGACAAGATTATTTAGAGACGGTGCTTGAAGATTTTAGCGCCGATGAAGTTGAACAGTTTTCATTCCTGCTTGAAAAACTTCATACAAACATGAAATAGAATTGAGGTAACTAATTTGAATGCGCCAATCGGAGTTATTGATTCAGGAGTAGGCGGACTGACGGTGGCAAAAGAGATCATCAAACTTTTGCCGAACGAACAGATTTATTACATAGGGGATAATGCCAGATGCCCTTATGGACCTCGTTCTCTCCAAGAAGTCCGTAAATTCACATGGCAAATGGCTGAAGCTTTGATGAAAAAGAAAATTAAGATGCTGGTGATCGCCTGCAATACAGCGACGGCTGCTGCTTTGAATTCTTTGCAGAAAAACTTGCCGATCCCTGTCATTGGTGTAATTTTCCCGGGAGCGAGAGCTGCCATCAA
The DNA here is from genome assembly GCF_022819085.1 of Planococcus ruber. Taxonomy (GTDB): domain Bacteria; phylum Bacillota; class Bacilli; order Bacillales_A; family Planococcaceae; genus Planococcus; species Planococcus ruber. The sequence goes on from NZ_JALHAG010000004.1 coordinate 173,497, forward strand.
AACTTCACACAGCAAAAATATCGCAGTTCTTGGAACGCTAGGGACTGTGAAAAGCGGCGCGTATGAAAAAGCGATCAAATCGCTGGTTTCTTCTGCCCATGTGGTCCAACTGGCCTGCCCGCGGTTTGTGCCGCTTGTGGAAAGTGATGAATACGAAGGGGAATTTGCCCGGACGATGGTACAGGATACACTTTCCCAAATTGAAGAGGAAGAATTTGATACCGCTATTTTAGGCTGTACGCATTATCCGCTATTGCAAGGATTTATTGAAGAAGTTTTCGGCAGCGGTGTAAAGGTATTGTCTTCTGCCCAAGAAACGGCAAAAGACGTCGAGCGGCATTTGAGGTACAATAAACAGCTTGCTGACCGGCAAAAGCCGCCAGTCCATCATTTTTATACATCCGGTTCCACGCCGATCTTTACTTCGATTATTGAAAAGTGGCTGAACATTGAACATCCATTGATCCACTCTATCCGATTCCCCAAGACCTGATGGCTAAGCTATCAGGTTTTTGGCTGTCTTAAAGGAAATATGGTAAGCTATTTGAGCAAATACAAGGAGGATTCTCATGACAAGAATTGATGAACGAGCAACAAATGAACTGCGCCCGGTGCAGATGGAAGTGGATTATTTGATCCACCCTGAAGGGTCTGTATTAATCACGGTGGGCCAGACGAAAGTGATTTGTACAGCGACGGTGGAAGACAAAGTGCCGCCATTTCTGCGCGGCCAGGGAAAAGGCTGGATTACGGCAGAGTATTCCATGCTGCCGCGTGCCACCAATAGCCGGAACCGCCGGGAAGCATCTGCCGGGAAAATCAGCGGCCGGACAATGGAGATTCAGCGGTTGATCGGCCGTGCGCTGCGCGCTGTCGTAGATTTGGAAAAGCTCGGCGAACGGACGCTTTGGATTGACTGCGACGTGATCCAGGCAGACGGCGGGACGCGTACAGCTTCGATTACTGGCGCTTTTGTGGCAATGGCGATAGCCATAGGGAAATTGGAGCTTCCGGCATTTCCGGTTACCGACTTTCTAGCAGCGACAAGCGTGGGAATCGACAGTGAACATGGTGCCATTCTGGACTTAAACTATGTAGAAGACTCTTCTGCAGAAGTGGACATGAATCTTGTGATGACGGGATCCGGCCAATTTGTGGAATTGCAGGGGACCGGGGAAGAATCGACGTTTACACGGGCGCAGCTCAATGAACTTCTTGATCTTGGTGAATCCGGCATCCAGCAATTGATCGGAAAACAAAAAGAAGTGCTGGGGAGACTGGCGCAAAAAATCGGCGAAGAGGTGAAATCGAATTTATGAAACAAGTAATCATTGCAACTCAAAACAAAGGCAAAGCAAAAGATTTTGAAGCCCTTTTTGGACCGCTCGGCTACGAAGTGCTGACGCTTCGCGATGTAGCAAAAGACATGGACGTTGAAGAAACAGGGGTTACTTTCGAAGAAAATGCCATCCTTAAAGCGGAAGCTGTAGCTGAAGCCCTTCAAACGACGGTGATTGCGGACGACAGCGGCCTCGAAATTGATGCATTGAACGGTGAACCGGGGGTCTATTCCGCACGTTATGCCGGTGAAGCAAAAAGCGATGAAGCCAATATTGAAAAAGTATTGGGGAAATTGGAGGGGGTACCTGAAGAACAGAGAACAGCACGGTTCCGGTGCGTTTTGGCGATTGCTTCGCCGAATAAAGAAACCGTCACTTATTCAGGATCCTGCGAAGGCGTGATTCTTTCCGAACGGAGAGGCGAGAACGGTTTCGGCTACGATCCGATTTTCTACGTACCGAGCGAGGGCAAGGCGATGGCCGAACTTGTGCCGGAAGAAAAAGCCGCCATTTCTCACCGCGGCAATGCCCTGCGCGAATTGGAAAAAGCGATGCCGGAATGGTTGAATAACGGCCAATAAAAGAAAATGAAATAAATTCTAATGTTTTTTTAAAATAGCGTTGACTTTTCGTTAAATCATTTCTATAATTAAAATTGTCTTTCAGTTGAAAACCGAACACCTCATACAAGGTTAGAGAGTTTCAATAGAAGAAAGCCATGTCCCAGTAGCTCAGCTGGATAGAGCAACGCCCTTCTAAGGCGTCGGTCGGGCGTTCGAATCGCTCCTGGGACGTAAAATTATCGAAATGATACATAGAAAGAGGCCTGAAGCAATTTGCTCCAGGCCTCTTTTATTATAATTGCAGCAATAACCATTATGAATCTAATAGTAATTGGGGGGAGAAATTTGCCGGTATGCGAAAACTGCAAAACCGAATGGACGTGGAAACAGACCTTAAAGAGCTCTTTTGTTTTGACGACAAGCATGACGTGCCCGTATTGCGGCGAAAAACAATATGCCACTCCGAAATCCAAAAAACGCACGTTTCTATTAAATATGCTGATTCTTTTGCCGCTGTTGCTCCAAGCTCTTTTTGAGATTGGGGTCTGGACCACTCTTAGCCTCATGATTGGATTTTTTATCCTTGTCATGATTTCCATGCCTTTTTGGATGAGCGTGCAAAACGAGGAAACTTTTAAAATAATGTAACGATCCGGAGCATTTGCTCCGGATTTTTCTTTATTTGTCCAGAATGTGAATCACCATATAAAAAAATGGCAAATAATATGAACTCGAGTTCATGTTATTCTCCGATACGTGTTATTCTAAGAAAAGAGGTGAGAACATGCCAAATGAAGACCTTGTTGGAAGTTTTCCAACTTCTCCTAAACAGTCACGCTCAAAACAAAAAAAAGAAGCATTGATTGCCAGCGGCAAGGAATTATTCAGCCGAAAAGGGTTCGACCAAACCACTGCGAAAGAAATCGCTGCACACGCCCGTGTTGCGACCGGTACGTTTTATCGGTATTTTTCCGATAAGCGCCAGCTTCTCATGTCCCTGATCGAAAACCAATTGGATTCGATGATGCCGCTTGAGTTGGAATGGCGAGGGGGAGACCCGGAAAAGCTGCTCGCTGGGCGCCTTGAAATCCATTACCACAAGATCAATGAATCCAACCTTCAAAAGCTGATGCCGGAACTTTTGCTGCGTGATGCCGAACTTGCTGAAATTGTAAATAAAGCAAGAGAACGCATCCACCAGAAATTCGTGAAGGATTTATCTGTCTTGCAGAAGAAAGGCTATCTTTGGCCGGACATCGATGTTGAAACTTTAACGTGGTGTTTGGAGTCCTTATTAGAAAAGCTGCAGAATCGGGTAAGCAAAGGCGAAGAAGTGGACTACCAACAATTCGCGAAAATATTTTGCCGAACTTTGTTCCCGCCGGAAAGCCTGCAGAAAATGCGCACAGGAAAGATTTAAGAAAGGAATGTGAAATGATGAAAGCTAAATTATTCACTGCAACCAGCAACACCTCATGCCGTAAAGCAATCGCTTGGCTCGATGAGTACGATATTCCATACGAAGAAAAAAACCTCTCCACGACACCCATCACAATTGAAGAGATTCAAGAAATCCTCTCGCTGACCAATGAAGGCACAGAAGAAATCATTTCGAAAAAAGCATATGCCATTAAAAAGCTGAAAATCGATTTTGATGCACTGTCCCTGCCTCAGCTTTATAAAGTCATCCAGGACAATCCAGGCGTTTTGCGCTTGCCGATTATCCATGACGGCCGAAAACTGCAGGTGGGCTATAACGATGATGAAATCCGCCAATTCTTGCCGCGCTGGTTCCGTTTGGATCAATTTAAACAATTAATCAGCTTGTCAGGGAATATATGATGGCGCAAAGCCTCTTATGAAAAAATTCTTGGTTTTATTTTCCCGATAAATCCCCTTATGTTATGATAGAGGCAATAAATGGGGTGGTTAAAATGCGGAAGAAATATAGGGAGCTCAAACGGAAAGGCAATGTCATTGTATTTCCGACCACGATAAGCCGATTGTTGACAGACGGCATGAATCTCCTGAAAGAGGAGCAGTATGCAGAAGCCCGCGATAAGCTCTACCAAGTGCTGGCGTATGAACCTGAACATGCGGGGGCGCTTGGGGCCTATGCTTATTGCTTATTTGAGTTGGGGGATTACGAAGAGGCGCTCGACGTCTGCCGCGAACTGTTGAAAGTGGGTCCGATCCATTATTTGGAGACGATGGAATTATACATAAGCTTGTTGATGCAAGTCAGGGAATTTGAAGAAGCAGAGCAAATGATCGAAATGCTGATCGAGGAAAAGGTTTTGCCCGAAGAACGGCTCGAGCAATTTCAGCAATTGCGCGAGTTGAATGAACGGATTGCTGCAAATGTATCCAAAGAAAAAGTGGATATCCAGCTTTACGATGCTGAGCATTTTATCACGCTGCGGCCGAGCGAGCAGGAGCATTTGATCATGGAGCTGCCGCCGACATCCTTTGAGCCGCTGAAGGAGAAGCTGTTTGCGCTGGTTGAACATCCAAAAACCGATCTGCTCACAAAAACATACATATTATTTATGCTTCACCAGGAAAAAGTGGCTGGCCGGCTTCACATCCAAAAGTTCCATTACGAAGGGGAATTTTCTGCCGCCGCCTTGCCGGACCCTATAAACAATAAACGCATTGCAACAATCCGCACTTATTTAGAAGAAGCATTATCGAAAGACCCGACCCGCCTGGAAATGGCTATTGAACTGTTTGAACGGCATATTTACTTGTTCTATCCTTTTGCATGGGATGAATTTGAAGGGCGGGAAGTGGCCGAAGCCTATATGGGCTATTTGGACAGTTTGTTCACGGGAGAAGCGCCGAATGGGGTGGATGAAGAGCTGCACAAGCTGATAATTCAGGCAGAAGCTTGGTTTGAGATTCGGAATGGGTAGAAATAGTTGAACATGGCGCCATCTATGCTATAATATGGAGGTTGTCAAAATTCGTAGAAAACACGTACTATGACTTTGCAGAAAATGTTTGGAGGGCTAATATATGTCAGCAAAATGGGAAAAACAAGAAGGTAACACAGGAACGTTAACAGTAGAAGTGCCTGTAGAAGTAGTAAATGCAGGATTGGATCAAGCATTCAAGAAAGTCGTAAAAGAAATCAACGTGCCAGGTTTCCGTAAAGGGAAAATGCCTCGCCAAATGTTCGAAAAACGTTTCGGCGTAGAATCATTGTACCAAGATGCTTTGGACTTCATCTTGCCGGACGCTTATGCGAACGCTGTTGAAGAAGCCGGAATCAACCCAGTTGACCGCCCGGAAATCGATATCGATACAATGGAGAAAAACAAGCCATTGGTATTCACAGCTAAAGTAATCGTTAAACCTGAAGTTCAGCTAGGCGAATACAAAGGCATCGAAGTAACAAAACAAGATACTGAAGTAACTGACGAAGAAATCGAAAACCAATTGAAAGAAAACCAAGAACGTTTTGCTGAACTTGCTGTTAAAGAAGACGAAGCAATCGTTGAAGGCGATACAGCTGTTATCGATTTCGAAGGTTTCGTTGATGGAGAAGCATTTGAAGGCGGAAAAGGAGAAGATTATTCTCTTGAAATCGGTTCAAACTCATTCATCCCTGGATTCGAAGAGCAGTTGGTCGGCGTAAAAGCAGGAGAAGAAAAAGACGTTGAAGTCACTTTCCCTGAAGAATACCATGCAGCTGAGCTTGCTGGTAAAGCAGCAACATTCAAAGTGAAAGTACATGAAGTAAAAGCAAAAGAACTTCCTGAACTTAACGATGAATTCGCTAAAGAAATCGATGCTGAAGTCGCTTCTTTAGAAGAGTTGCGCACAAAAATGAAAGAAACATTGTCTGCTGAAAAACAATCAGCTTCTGATGCTCAACTACGCGATGAGTTGGTACAAAAAGTTGCAGAAAACGCAACAATCGACCTTCCGCATGCAATGATCCACACGGAAATGGACCGCATGATGCAAGATTTCGAACAGCGTTTGACGCAGCAAGGCATGAACCTTGACCTTTACTACCAATTCTCAGGACAAGACGAGCAAGCGTTGCGCGCTCAAATGCACGATGACGCTGAAACGCGAGTTCGTGTATCACTAGTTCTTGAAGCAATCGCTGAAGCTGAGAACATGGAAGTGACAACTGAAGACATCAACAAAGAACTTGAAAAAATGTCTGGCCAATTTAACATGGATGCAGAGCAAATCAAAGCGGCTTTAGGCGGTACTGAAATGCTTGAAAACGATATCCGTATGCAGAACACAGTTGAATTCTTAGTAGAAAATGCTAACATCACAACTGAAATTGCAAACGCTGAAGACGCTGAATAATTAACGCCTATAATTTACAACCGAAAACAAGGCACGGCATCGTGCCTTGTTTTCCTCTACATAAAACCAATAAAATCGACATAACCGGCACATATAAAATCGACTATTGTCATTTTAATTACGTACATAATGCTTTCCTTTTGGTTTAATTCTAATTAGTTGATACAATAACGAATATCTTGTAAGATAATGGCTTGAATAGGGGTGAATACATTGTTCAAATTCAATGACGAAAAAGACCATCTTAAATGTTCATTTTGCGGAAAACCGCAGGAGCAGGTCCGTAAACTGGTCGCAGGGCCAGGTGTATATATTTGCGACGAATGTATTGAGCTTTGCACGGAAATCGTAGAAGAAGAGCTTGGTACAGAAGAAGCAGTTGAGTTCAAAGAAGTTCCAAAACCGAAAGAGATTTTGGACATTTTAAACGGTTATGTAATCGGCCAGGAAAAAGCGAAGAAATCGTTGGCGGTCGCAGTGTATAACCACTATAAACGCGTTAACTCAAACAGCAAGATCGATGACATCGAACTGTCTAAATCGAATATTGTTTTAATTGGGCCGACAGGAAGCGGGAAAACATTGCTTGCTCAAACTTTAGCCCGCATTTTGAACGTTCCATTTGCTATCGCAGATGCGACGTCATTAACAGAAGCCGGATATGTCGGCGAAGATGTGGAGAACATTCTCCTGAAGCTGATCCAAGCTGCGGATTATGACGTGGAACGTGCTGAAAAAGGCATCATCTATATCGATGAAATTGATAAAGTAGCCCGCAAATCGGAAAACCCATCGATTACACGCGATGTTTCCGGTGAAGGCGTTCAGCAAGCCCTCTTAAAAATTCTTGAAGGAACAACTGCAAGTGTGCCACCACAAGGCGGACGCAAGCATCCTCATCAAGAATTCATCCAAATCGATACGACGAATGTATTGTTCATTGTCGGCGGTGCTTTTGACGGCGTAGAACAAATCATCAAACGCCGTTTGGGCAATAAAGTCATCGGTTTCGGTGCAGATCCAAACAAAGAGGAATTGGATCAGAAATCATTGCTCAGCCAATTGATTCCTGAAGATTTGCTGAAATTCGGTTTGATTCCAGAGTTCATCGGCCGTTTGCCGGTATTGGCAAGCCTTGAGCAATTGGATGAAAATGCATTGGTGCAAATCTTGACGGAACCGAAAAACGCATTGATTAAGCAATATCAAAAAATGATGGAGCTTGATGATGTCGAATTGACATTTGAAGACGATGCCTTAGTTGAAATCGCGAAATTGGCGATCGAACGAAAGACAGGTGCCCGAGGGCTTCGTTCAATCATTGAGAACATCATGCTTGATGTCATGTTTGACTTGCCATCCCGCGAAGATATCGTGGAATGCGTCATCACAAAAGAAACTGTCACTGAAAGCGCTCAGCCAAAACTATTGCTAGAAGACGGTTCAGAATATAAAGGCGACAATAACGAGAAAACATCCGCCTAAAAGTTACTGCTTTCAGCAAGAAGCCGCAGAAAATTTGCGGAATATAGGATGATACGGGCTGACTCTGATCGTGCACATCCGCGCGTTTAGGGTCAGCTTGTTTTTTTGATGAAAATAACCGGAGGTGTTCTCCCGAATGGCTAAGAAAAAAATAACGAAACGCGTGCCTTTATTGCCGCTGCGAGGCCTCCTCGTATTTCCGACGATGGTCCTGCACATTGATGTAGGCCGGGAACGGTCTATTGCGGCGCTAGAGCAAGCGATGCTCGAAGACAACATCATTTTCCTGGCGACTCAAAAAGAAATGAGCATCGAGCAGCCGGAAAAAGAAGATCTTCACAAAATCGGTACACTTGCTTACGTTAAACAAATGCTGAAATTGCCGAATGGCACCATCCGTGTCCTTGTAGAAGGGCAGGAACGTGCACAATGGAAGCAGTATACAGAAGAAGAAAACTTGACGATGGTTGAAGTGACGACGTTCCCGGATGAAACGGAACGGACAGCGGAACAAGACGCATTAATGCGCTTGCTGCTCGAGCACTTTGAAAAGTATGCGAAAGCTTCGAAAAAAATCACGACTGAAACTTATAATACGGTGGCCGACATTGAAGAGCCCGGCCGTTTAGCGGATATGGTGGCTTCTCATTTGCCGATCAAAGTTGCGGGCAAACAGGAAATTCTTGAAACGTTCGATATCGATAAGCGATTGGAATTGCTGATCACCCGCTTGCACAATGAGCAGGAAGTGATTGATTTGGAAAAACGCATCAGCCAGCGCGTGAAGAAGTCGATGGAACAGACCCAAAAAGAGTTTTATCTTCGCGAACAGATGAAAGCCATTCAGACAGAGCTTGGCGACAAAGACGGCAAATCTGCTGAAATCGTTGATTTGAAGAAACGAATCGAAGAAGCCGGCATGCCGGAATCTACGGAAAAAGCGGCACTAAAAGAATTGGACCGTTACGAAAAATTGCCGTCAGCAGCAGCGGAAAGCGGCATTATCCGCAATTACATTGAGTGGCTGGTAACGATCCCATGGTCGAACGCGACTGAAGACCGTTTAGACATCAAATATGCGGAAGAAGTCCTTGACCGGGACCATGACGGCTTGGAAAGCGTCAAAGAGCGCGTGTTAGAATATTTAGCGGTGCAGCAGATGACGAAATCACTGCGTGGACCGATCCTTTGCCTCGTCGGGCCTCCGGGCGTCGGGAAAACGTCCTTAGCAAAATCGATTGCCGAATCGCTTGACCGCAAATTTGTCCGGGTATCGCTTGGCGGCGTACGCGACGAATCGGAAATCCGTGGACATCGCCGTACGTATGTCGGCGCAATGCCAGGGCGCATGATTCAAGGAATGAAAAAGGCATCTACGATCAATCCTGTTTTCTTGCTGGATGAAATCGATAAGATGTCAAATGACTTCCGCGGAGACCCGTCTTCTGCCATGCTTGAAGTATTGGATCCGGAACAGAACAATTCGTTTAGCGACCATTATATAGAAGAAACGTATGATCTTTCGAATGTTCTATTCATTGCGACGGCAAATGATCTTGGATCAATCCCGGGGCCGCTTCGCGACCGGATGGAAGTCATTTCGATTGCCGGCTACACTGAAGCCGAAAAACAAATGATCGCGAAAAACCATCTGGCGCCGAAACAATTAAAAGAACATGGGCTGGAAGAGGGCCAGTTGACTTTCAATGACGAAGCTTTGCTTTCCATTGTCCGTTATTATACAAGGGAAGCGGGAGTGCGCGGCCTTGAACGCCAAATTGCTTCCATTTGCCGCAAAGTGACGAAACAGATTGTCAGCGGCGAAAAAGAATCGGTGGCAGTAACCGCTGATTTGGTCGAAGAATATTTAGGCAAACGCAAATTCCGCTATGGAATGGCGGAGGCCGTCAACCAAATCGGTGTGGCGACAGGCCTTGCTTACACAACAGTAGGCGGCGATACGCTTCAAATCGAAGTTTCATTGTCAGCCGGCAAAGGCAAACTCCAGTTGACCGGTAAACTTGGCGATGTCATGAAAGAGTCGGCACAGACGGCACTTTCATTCGTCAGAGCAAATGCCGAATCACTCGGCATTGATCCGTCTTTCCATGAGTCGCAGGATATCCATATCCACGTGCCTGAAGGAGCGGTGCCAAAAGACGGCCCATCTGCCGGGATTACGATTGCGACAGCTTTAGTATCTGCGCTGTCAAAACGTCCGATTCGCCGAGAAGTCGGCATGACCGGCGAAATTACATTGCGCGGACGCGTGTTGCCGATTGGCGGCGTGAAAGAGAAAACATTAAGCGCACACCGTGCAGGATTGAAAACGATCATCTTGCCGACCGATAATGAGCGGGATATCGAAGACATTCCGGAAAGTGTCCGTGAAGAATTGACGTTCAAACTTGTTTCTCAAGCGGAAGAGGCACTTGAAATCGCATTAGAAGGAGAAAACGAATGATAGTCAATAATGTAGAACTTGTAATCAGCGCCGTCCGGCCGGATCAGTATCCGGAAGACGGCTTGCCGGAATTTGCCTTAGCGGGGCGTTCAAATGTCGGGAAATCGTCTTTCATCAACAAAATGATCGGCCGTAAAAGCATGGCGCGCATTTCCTCGAAGCCGGGGAAAACGCAGACCTTGAACTTTTACAAAATCGAAGAAAAATTATTCTATGTGGACGTACCGGGCTACGGCTATGCAAAAGTAGCGAAAACGGAGCGAGAAGCATGGGGCAAAATGATCGAGCGGTATATCACGGGGCGCGAAGAATTGAAGGCGGTTATCCAAATCGTCGACCTTCGCCATCCTCCGAGCCGCGACGATATCGCCATGTACGATTTTATGAAGCATTACGACATTCCGTGCATCATCATTGCCACGAAAGCGGATAAGATTCCAAAAGGGAAATGGGACAAGCATAAGAAAATTGTCCGTGAAACCCTGGAAATGGAAAAAGGCGATCCGCTAATCGTCTTTTCATCTGAAACCGGGCTTGGCAAAGATGCCGCATGGGCTGAAATCGAAAAAAGAATGTAAAGTGCAAGAGTGCAGCTCGCAGCTGCACTCTTTTTTTATTTATAATGGCATTCTGCAAGTAAAATTGCCTATTCCGCAAATAAAACAGGAGATTCCGCAAACAAATCATTTATTGCGCAAATAAGCTTCCGTATTCCGCAAGTAAACGCAGTTATTCCGCAAACAACGGACCGCATGCTTAACGAGTTGCCGCACTATTTCGACTAAGAGCGTTATACTTGTTGTCGGAAGGATGCTTTGCTAAACTTACATTATAATAATTATAAAGTAATAATATTACCGCCCACTTTACAGCAAAATGTAAGAGTTTCATGGCTTGTTCACATTTTGAAAAGCTTATGGAACTATAATAGTGGTATACTTATAGATAGGAAATATTGAACGTGAAAGGTGTTTTGATCCCATGCATACATTAGTAGTCGGGGTGAATTATCGCTCTGCACCCGTGGAAATCAGAGAAAAACTGTCGTTTATCGAGTCTGAACTTCCACAAGCGATGCAAGCGCTAAAAGAACAAAAAAGCATATTGGAAGATGTCATCGTATCGACCTGCAACCGGACAGAGATCTATGCAGTGGTCGATCAGCTTCACACAGGCCGCTACTATGTGAAGCAATTCTTGGCGGAGTATTTTGGGCTTCCGCAAGAATCATTTTCCCAATATTTATTTGTCTATGAACAAGAAGAAGCGGTTGAGCATCTGTTCCGGGTAACAGCCGGCATCGATTCCATGGTGCTTGGTGAAACTCAGATTCTTGGACAGGTCCGGAACAGTTTCCTGGCTGGCCAGGAATACGGGACGACCGGAACGGTATTCAACCAATTGTTCAAGCAAGCCGTGACGCTCGCAAAGCGCGCGCATTCTGAAACGGCCATCGGCGAGAACGCCGTATCGGTTTCTTATGCAGCGGTTGAATTGGGCAAAAAAATCTTCGGCAGCTTGAAAAACAAGCATGTCGTGATTTTAGGCGCCGGCAAGATGGGCGAGCTTGCGATTAAGAACCTACAAGGCAGCGGCGCTAATCACGTGACGGTCATTAACCGTACGTTTGAGAAAGCGGAAGCGGTTGCCGAGAAATTTGAAGGCAAAGCGTTGCCGATGAACCAATTGCAATGTGCATTGCTTGATGCAGACATTTTGATTTCTTCAACAGGTGCAACGGATTTTGTCATCGATTTCGAATTGATGCAATATGTGGAGAAACTCCGCAAAGGCAAACCGTTATTCATGGTCGACATCGCCGTACCGCGTGACATCGATCCGCGCATTGGAGATTTGTCGAATGTCTTCTTGTATGACATCGATGATATGCAGGGAATCGTTGAAGCGAATTTGGCTGAACGTGAACGCGCTGCAGGGGAAATCATGGCCATGATCGGGCAGGAGTCGAACCAATTCAATGATTGGCTTGCGACACTCGGTGTGGTTCCAGTGATTTCGGCCTTGCGCCAAAAAGCATTGGCCATCCAGTCGGAAACCATGGCGAGCATTGAAAACAAAATGCCGGATCTGACAGACCGCGAAAAGAAAATCCTCAACAAACATACAAAATCGATCATCAACCAATTGTTGAAAGATCCGATTTTGCAGGCGAAAGAAATGGCCGGTGCGCCAAAAGCGCGGGAACAGCTCGAATTGTTCCAGCAAATCTTTGGCATTGAAGAGGAAGTTGAAGCAGAAATCCAGAAGCAGACGGCAGCCGTTAAACCTAAAGCAGCCGCTTCTTCAAAACAGGCAGAGCAACAGGAAATTCCCGGATATTCATTTTAAGCTTTCTGAAAGAGGCGTTTTCGAATCTATATGTTAAAATGTAGATACGAAGCGCCTTTAACTATGGAAACGAAGGGGAATAGGATGGCTGATATAACAATGGCAAGGCTGCATGAAGCTATGGTTATTCTATATGCTGTCAGCCTTGTTTTTTATTTTATCGATTATTTATATAAAGAGAAAAAAGCCAGCCGCATTGCCATGACGTTGCTCGGAATTGTTTGGGTTTTGCAGACTGTGTTTTTGGCGCTGTATATTATTGAAACGCAGCGCTTTCCAATATTGACCCTTTTCGAAGGGATCTATTTTTATGCCTGGCTGCTCGTGACGTTGTCGCTCGTGCTGCGCATCTTTTACCGATTTGACTTTGCGGTATTTTTTATCAACATCATCGGATTTATCTTTATGACCATTCATACGTTTGCACCGGTCCAGATCGAACGTTCGCCGGTCGGGGAATCGCTCGTATCCGAGCTGCTCTTGATCCACATCACGTTTGCGATCCTGTCCTATGTGGCGTTTTCACTGTCTTTCGTTTTTTCAGCGCTTTACATGATTTTGTACCGGCTGCTGAAAAAGAAAAAGTGGACAAAGCAATGGAGCAATCTGCCGTCGCTTGGGCAAGCGGAGCTCGGCATGACGATTTCGATACTGGTCGGCATTTCCTTGCTGTTCGTATCGCTCGTCCTCGGGTTTCAATGGGCCGTCATTTCGCTCAATGAATTCTCGGTTTTCGATATGAAAATTGTCGGGTCATTCGTCCTGCTGCTTGTGTATAGCTGGATCCTGTACCGCAACCGCAAAGGCGCGCTCAGCGGCATGCCGTATGCCATGGCACATATTTATGCGTTTTTATTATTATTGATCAACTTCTTTTTAGGAAGTCGATTATCTGAATTTCATTTCTGGTATTAAAGAAGGGTAGGATTCAAATGAGAAAAATTATTGTAGGTTCAAGAAGAAGTAAACTTGCGTTGACACAAACGAATCAGTTTATCGAAAAATTAAAAACGGCAGGTGCGCCGTTTGAATTTGAAATAAAAGAAATCGTAACAAAAGGCGACCGGATTCTTGATGTAACGCTTTCGAAAGTTGGAGGCAAAGGCTTGTTCGTCAAAGAAATTGAACAGGCGCTCTACAATAAAGAAATCGACTTTGCAGTCCACAGCATGAAAGATATGCCGTCGGTACTTCCGGAAGGCTTTGTCATTGGCTGTGTGCCGGAACGTGAAGATCCGCGTGATGCGTTCATTTCAAACGATCATGTGAAATTGATGGACCTTCCAATTGGCGCCGTTGTCGGGACAAGCAGCTTGCGCCGCAGCTCACAGTTGCTGCTTCTGCGCCCGGACCTTGATATCCAGTGGATCCGCGGAAACATTGATACCCGCCTTGCGAAATTGCGCTCTGGCGACTTTGATGCGATTTTACTGGCTGCTGCCGGTCTGAAGCGCATGGGCTGGAAAGAAGACATCGTGACGGAATTCCTGGAAGTCGATGAATGCCTTCCGGCGATCGGCCAAGGGGCACTAGGCATTGAATGCCGCGGAGAAGATACCGAATTGCTTGCGGAACTGGCAAAACTGAATGACGAGAACACGGCGCTTGCAGTTCATGCAGAACGCAAATTCTTACGAGATATGGATGGCAGCTGCCAAGTGCCGATTGCGGGCTATGCAACCGTTTCTGAAGGCGAAGTTTCGTTTACCGGTTTAATTTCGTCGCCGGACGCTGAACAAGTGTTCAAAGAAACAGCTGTCAGCCGCGATCCGATCGAAGCAGGCCGTACTGTAGCTGAAAAAATCAGTGCGCAAGGCGGCTATGACTTGATCCAAAAAGTAAAAGCTGAGAGCAATGTCTGAGAATATACAGCGTTTAAAGGGTGAGACCATTGTTTTCACCGGTTCTAGAAAGCCGGAAGAAGCGGTCTCGAGAGTAGAGGAATTGGGCGGCAAAGCATTGTATTTGCCGCTCATTGAGACGTCCATCCGCCAAAGCGAAATCCCTTCGGTCGAGCAATACGATTGGCTGATTTTCACAAGTGCGACGAGTGCAGAGGCTTTCTGCCAACTGCACGTTTCCACTCGTGCAAAAATCGCTGCGGTCGGGGAAAAGACGGCGGAAACGTTGGAGCAGCATGGCTACCAGGTGGATTTTATTCCTTCTATCTATAGTGCAGATGTCTTTATAAAAGAATTTCCCGCATTTGCCGGCAGTGATGTGAAATGCCTGTTTGTGAAAGGGACGCTTGCGAAGAGTACGATTGCTTCGATGCCGCTTCAAATCGATGAATGGACAATTTACGAAACTTCCCTTAAAATCGGCAATGCACATACATTGATGAAGATGAAAGAACTGATTGTGATATTTGCCAGCCCTTCGGCAGTCTCGGCTTACCGGGAAGCCGGTGGGGATTGGTCAGGTATCCGGACGGCGGCCATTGGCCACATTACGGAAAATGCCATTAAACAGAATGGCGGACGGGTCGATTACCGCCCGAAAAAGTATACGTATTTAGAAGTAATCAACGAAATAGCGAAAGGGAGTTGCAAGAATGACAGAATTGAATTTTAGACGCCATCGCCGTTTGCGCGGATCGGCTAACATCCGTTCCATGGTGCGCGAAACAAGCGTACAGAAAGAAGATTTTATTTACCCGATTTTTGTCGTAGAAGGCGAAAATGTAAAAGAGGAAATCTCATCAATGCCGGGCGTATTCCATTTTTCATTGGATAGACTAGGCGAAGAATTGGACGAAGTGGTTTCTTTAGGAATTCCTTCCGTCATTTTGTTCGGTGTGCCGAATGAAAAAGACGCTGTCGGATCCCAAGCTTACCACGACCACGGCATCACGCAGGAAGCGATCCGTTTTGCAAAAGACCGCCATCCGGATTTAGTGGTCATTGCTGATACATGCCTTTGCCAGTATACCGACCACGGCCATTGCGGCGTGATCGAAAATGGCGTGATCTTGAACGACGAATCGCTTGATCTGCTCGCCCGTACAGCAGTGTCTCAAGCGAAAGCGGGGGCTGACATTATTGCCCCGTCCAACATGATGGACGGTTTTGTCGCAGCGATCCGCTACGGTTTGGATCAGGCCGGTTTTGAAAACACGCCGATCATGTCATACGGCGTGAAATACTCTTCCGCTTATTACGGCCCGTTCCGTGAAGCGGCGCATTCAACTCCGCAGTTCGGCGATCGCAAAACGTATCAAATGGATCCGGCGAACCGCCTGGAAGCTTTGCGTGAAGCAGGATCAGACATCGAAGAAGGTGCGGATTTCATGATCGTGAAACCGGCTCTTTCTTATTTGGATATCATCCGTGAAGTGCGCGATAACTTTGATGTGCCGATCGTTGCCTATAACGTAAGCGGCGAGTACGCAATGGTCAAAGCCGCAGCGCTGAACGGCTGGGTTGATGAAAAGCAGATCGTTTTGGAAACTTTGCTCAGCATGAAACGCGCTGGAGCGGATATCTTGATGACGTATCATGCAAAAGATGCGGCACGCTGGCTGGAGGAGAAATAAATGGGATACGAAAATTCGATTGCAGCATTTAACGAAGCGAAAAATTTAATGCCGGGCGGCGTCAACAGCCCGGTGCGTGCGTTTAAATCAGTCTATATGGATCCGATTTTCATGGCTTCCGGCAGCGGTGCGACGATCACGGACATCGACGGAAATACGTATATTGACTATGTGTTGTCTTGGGGTCCGCTGATCTTGGGCCATACGCATCCGGAAGTTGTGAAAGCGATTCAGGCGACGGCCATGTCCGGCACAAGTTTAGGTGCGCCGACTTTGCTTGAGAACGAACTTGCAAAACTTGTCATGGACCGTGTGCCGTCGATCGAAATGGTGCGCATGGTTTCTTCAGGAACGGAAGCGACGATGAGTGCACTTCGCGTAGCGCGCGGCTATACGGGACGCAATAAAATATTGAAATTCGAAGGCTGCTACCATGGCCATGGCGATAGCCTGTTAATCAAAGCAGGTTCAGGCGTCGCGACGCTTGGCCTTCCGGATTCACCGGGAGTGCCGGCATCGATTGCGCAAAACACCATCACGGTTCCTTATAACGATTTGGAAAGCGTGAGACACGCATTCCGCGAATTCGGCGATGATCTTGCGGCTGTCATTGTTGAGCCGGTTGCCGGCAATATGGGCGTCGTTCCTCCGAAAGACGGTTTCTTGCAGGAACTTCGCAATTTGACGACGGAAAATGGCACGATCCTGATTTTCGATGAAGTCATGACAGGATTCCGCGTCGGCTATAACTGCGCCCAAGGTTATTTCGGCGTAACGCCGGACATGACGTGCCTCGGCAAAGTTATCGGCGGCGGACTTCCGGTGGGTGCATTCGGAGGCAAGCGCGAAATCATGGAACAAGTGGCGCCAAGCGGTTCCATCTACCAAGCAGGGACGCTTTCAGGCAACCCGCTTGCGATGACAGCTGGCTATGAAACT
Organism: Planococcus ruber; assembly: GCF_022819085.1. Classification (GTDB taxonomy): domain Bacteria; phylum Bacillota; class Bacilli; order Bacillales_A; family Planococcaceae; genus Planococcus; species Planococcus ruber. The sequence goes on from NZ_JALHAG010000004.1 coordinate 190,504, forward strand.
TTAAGCCGTTTAAATGAAGCAAGCTATGAAACGTTCATTGAACGCGGTGACCAGCTGGAAGCCGGTTTCCGTGCGGCTGCTGAGAAATACAACATTCCGCATACCGTTAACCGTGCGGGTTCGATGATCGGCTTCTTCTTCACGAATGAAGACGTCGTGGATTTTGAATCAGCGAAAACATCCGATACGGCATTATTTGCCGACTACTACCGATTGATGGCGGAAGAAGGCATCTTCCTGCCGCCGTCCCAGTTTGAAGGCATGTTCCTATCAACTGCCCATACAGAAGATCACATCGCAAAAACGGTGGAAGCATTCCACAACGTATTTGCCAAATTAGCACGTTAAGAAGAAAAGAGAAGAGCGGCCGGATTTTGATGAATCCACCGCTCTTTTTTGTGGAATAAAATAGGGTGAGTGTCCAAAGAATCTGCGTATATGCTCATAGCACTCGGAAAACTGCTCATAAACTCCATAGCGCTTCTCTTTTAGTGTAGAATGGACAGTAGCTTATGTAGTGAAAGTAGGAAATTTAGTGAGACCGTTTATTATAACTGCGTTGATCGCGATTGTTTCAGGGGCTTTATTTGAAGCTGTCGGCATGTTTTTGCCTTGGCTGCTCGGACCAATGTTCGTGCTCTTGATCTTAAATCAATTTACAAAACTGAAATTTTACTGGCCGAAATTTTTGAAAGTAGCGGGGCTCGTGCTTCTCGGCGTCCAAATCGGTTCGTCATTTTCACGGGAAGCGGTCTTTTTGATGTGGTTTGATTTGCCGTTCATGGCATTTCTCACACTTTCCGTTGTCGCACTTTCTTTACTTCTCGGCCTGCTTTTCCGCAAGATGGCGAATGAAACCTTGGCGACGAGTCTGCTTGGTTCCATGCCAGGGGGCTTATCGCAAATGGTTGTCATTTCGGAAGACGTCAAGTCCGCGAACGTCACCGTCGTCACGATGATGCAGACGTTCCGTATCCTATTGGTCGTCACAATTGTGCCGTTTTTGACAGTGTTTTTAAATGGACGGGAAGCGGGCGAAATCCTCTCGCAGGAATTTTCGTTCGCACCGGGCCATTTCTTTTTGGCGATTGCTGCGGGAATCCTGATTTACTTCGGCATGAAAAAAATCGGATTCCCGGCAGCGGAAGTGCTCGCACCCATCCTGACGATGGCGGGCATGCAGACGATTACGGGGGAAGTGCTCGTTGAAATGCCGTATTGGCTGATTGCCATGGCGCAAATTTTCATCGGGGCGAACTTGGGCCTTCAAATGGAGCAGGTTCGTGAAAAGATGAACATCCGCCTGGGTGCAGCTATTGTGGTGAACAATGTGCTGCTGATCGTTTTCTCAACTGTCATCGCGTTCCTGTTGACGAGCTGGCTTCCAGGATATCTGTTCCTCGACTTCTTCTTGAGTGCAGCGCCAGGGGGCATGGCGGAAATGGCGATTACAGCGCTTAATGCTGGAGCGGACGTGGCGCTCATTACGAGTTTTCATTTATTCCGCCTGTTCTTTATCCTGCTCGTTGCATCTCCGATTGTGGCCGTTATCGTGAAAAAGCTTGACGCTAAAAGCGCAAATTGAGTACAATGAATTCAAGTAAATAATTAATGCGTTGATGAGGATAGTAAAATGTGCGTGCATTTCAGAGAGAAGGCCGAGTGGTGAAAGGCTTTCATGAACAAGCATTTGAATGTCACCTCGGAGCAGTTTCCGTGAAATTCGAGTAGCGGGGACCGGATGTGAAATCCGTTATCGAACTTGAGAGCCAGGTTTCTTTAACTTGCGCATAAAGGTGGTACCGCGAACAACTCCTTCGTCCTTTTCAGACGAAGGGGTTTTTTTGTTTTCTAAATAACTTTTAAAAGTTGAATTAGATAACTGCAGCAGCCGATATTCCGCAAAACAGCTACGCTTTCCGCGGGCTCGCGCTAAGCTAACTCAGGCTATACGCCCGAGTGGATCTCAGCACTTCGCTGGTCCCGCAGGAGTCTCCGCTGTTTTGCTCCATATCAAGGCATCCCTTAGCGCCGGCGCGTCCAGGGGCTAGGCGGAGCAATAAGACGAGTGCTCTTCTCGGCTTATTGTGTGAGCCATGCCCAAAGCGCCGAAGCGATTTGTAACAGCTAATACTTTAGTTCAACATATGTGGTCATGAAAGTTAATAATTCTTTCATTATTAGTTATGAAAACAACGCGCCACGCTCAAGTCCGTACTTTATTTTAAAAGGAGGAATTTCAATGACTGAACAAATGCCGACAAAGTATGATCCGCAAGGGATTGAAAAAGGCCGCTACGAGTGGTGGATCGACAACAAATTTTTTGAAGCGAAACCGGAAAGTGGCAAAAAACCGTACACGATTGTGATTCCGCCGCCGAACGTTACGGGGAAATTGCACCTTGGGCACGCATGGGACACAACGCTGCAGGATATCATGACGCGCATGAAACGCATGCAGGGGTATGATGCATTATGGCTGCCGGGGATGGACCACGCCGGAATTGCGACGCAGGCGAAAGTGGAAGGGAAATTGCGTGAAGAAGGCAAATCCCGCTACGACCTTGGACGCGAGAAATTCCTGGAAGAATCATGGAAATGGAAAGAAGAATACGCTGGCCATATCCGTGAACAATGGTCGAAACTCGGCCTCGGGCTTGACTATTCCCGCGAGCGTTTCACGTTGGATGAAGGTTTGTCGGATGCAGTTAAAGAAGTATTCGTTAAATTGTATGAGAAAAAACTCATCTACCGCGGCAAATACATCATCAACTGGGACCCGGCGACGAAAACCGCCATTTCCGATATCGAAGTTATCTACAAAGATGTGCAAGGCGCGTTCTACCATATGCGCTATCCGCTCGCTGACGGCAGCGGGCATATCGAAATCGCGACAACGCGTCCGGAAACGATGCTTGGCGATACAGCGGTCGCGGTTCACCCGAAAGATGAGCGCTACCAGCACTTGATCGGCAAGAAAATCATTCTTCCGATTGTTGGGCGCGAAATGGAAATCGTTGCGGACGATTACGTGGATATGGAATTCGGAAGCGGTGCGGTGAAAATTACGCCTGCCCACGACCCGAATGACTTTGAAATCGGCAATCGCCACAATCTTGAGCGCGTCCTGATCATGCACGAAGACGGCACAATGAACGAAAACGCCGGCAAATACGAAGGGCTCGACCGCTTCGAATGCCGTAAGCAAATCGTCAAAGACCTGCAGGACATGGATGTTTTATTCAAAATTGAAGAGCATATGCATTCGGTTGGACATTCCGAGCGCAGCGGCGCGGTTGTAGAACCGTACCTGTCGACGCAATGGTTCGTAGATATGAAGCCATTGGCACAAAAATCGGTGGATCTTCAAAAAGGCGAAGAAGGCGTAAACTTTGTGCCGGACCGTTTTGAAAAGACGTACCTTCACTGGATGGAAAACATCCGCGACTGGTGCATTTCCCGTCAATTGTGGTGGGGCCATCAAATTCCCGCCTGGTATCATAACGAAACCGGTGAAATTTACGTAGGCATGGACGCACCAGCGGACGCTGAAAACTGGACGCAGGACGAAGACGTTCTGGATACCTGGTTCTCATCTGCCTTGTGGCCGTTCTCGACGCTTGGCTGGCCGGATGCAGATAATGAAGAACTGAAACGCTACTACCCGACAGACGCACTTGTAACCGGCTATGACATCATCAACTTCTGGGTTTCGCGCATGATTTTCCAAGCGCTTGAATTCACGGAAGAAAAACCGTTTAAAGACGTATTGATTCACGGCCTCGTTCGTGATGCGGAAGGGCGAAAAATGTCGAAATCGCTTGGCAACGGGGTAGATCCGATGGACGTCATTGCCGAATACGGCGCGGATTCGCTTCGCTACTTCCTGGCAACGGCTTCAAGCCCAGGGCAGGATCTCCGCTTCTCGATGGAAAAAGTGGAATCGGTTTGGAACTTTGCGAATAAAATCTGGAATGCTTCCCGTTTCGCATTGATGAACATGGAAGGCATGACGTATGAGGAAATTGATCTTTCCGGCAAACGGTCAGTCGCCGATTCATGGATTTTGACACGTTTGAATGAAACCATCGAACAAGTAACACATCTTGCAGAACGCTACGAATTCGGTGAAGTAGGGCGTTCGCTTTACAACTTCATTTGGGATGATTTCTGTGACTGGTACATCGAGATGGCGAAATTGCCATTGTACGGGGAAGACGAAGAAGCGAAGCGGATGACGCGTTCGGTTCTTGCATATGTACTCGACAACACAATGCGCCTGTTGCATCCATTCATGCCGTTCATTACGGAAGAAATCTGGCAGAACTTGCCGCATCAAGGCGAATCGATCACGATTGCTGCTTGGCCGGTTGTGGATGACTCCTTGACCGAAGAAAGCCAGTCAACGAACATGAAATTATTGATGGACATCATCACAGCAGTGCGCACAATCCGTGCAGAAGTGCAGTCGCCGATGAGCAAGAAAGTGCCATTGACGATTTCGGCTAAAGACGAAAATACGCATAATGTCTTGACGACGAATGCAGCGTATATCGAGCGTTTCTGCAACCCGGAAACCTTGACGATCGGGCAATCAATTGCAGCGCCGGAAAAATCAATGTCCGCTGTGGTATCGGGAGCAGAACTCTTCATGCCGCTTGAAGGCTTGATCGATGTTGACGCAGAACTTGCGCGCCTTCAAAAGGAACTTGAGAAATGGGCGAAAGAAGTGAAACTCGTTCAAGGCAAACTGTCGAACGAACGCTTCGTTTCCAAAGCACCGGAAGCGGTAGTGGCGGAAGAACGCAAAAAAGAAGCCGACTACTTGGAGAAGCACGCAACTGTTGAAAAACGCATCGAAGAATTAAAAAATCTATAATAGCTAAAAGCCGGCGATCCTAGAATCTGAGGGTGGCCGGCTTTTTTGTGTTTTATTGACACTACTCGGCTCTTTATCGACACTAAATCACTTTCTATCGACAACTGATCCAATCCGAGCAAATAAAAAAAGCCTGCAAGCAACAAGTTTTCATCAAAAACGGAAGTAAGGGGTGCTTAGTTAGCCATCCACACCCGATTTCCATGTGCTATTGACACTACTCGACTCTTTATCGACACTACCCGAGTTTCTTTCGACACTCATCGGAGTTCAATTGACACGATGGGAGTTTCTTCTGACACTAATCGAGTTTCAACTTCAATTGTGTCGGCCTTTGCCAGAAAAGCGAAATAAAAAAGCCCGCTTTATTAGCGAACTTCCATCACACGCGAAAAGGGGCGTCTTTCTCCAATTTCTGAAGATGCTGCATCAACAATTCCACAAGAATCTCTTCATGCGTTTAAGAATACAGCCATGCGCCAATTTTGAAACTAAAGAAGAGGGGAGCAATGGCGATGAATTAGCTGCAGCCGAATACCACATAAAATAAAAACGCTCCTGAAAAACTTCAGGAGCGTTTTTATTACTCAGCGATTTTAACAATCGGTTTGATGGTCGAACCGCTTTTTGAATCCTCGAAGGCTTCGTTGATCTGTTCAAAATCATATACTTTCGTCAGTTTGTCGAACGGGAACAGGCCGCGCTTAAAATAATTCACGAGCTGCGGAATGAAAACTTGCGGGATCGAGTCGCCTTCGATTACGCCCATCACGGTTTTCCCTTCTGCCATGATGTCGTTGTGGACATCAAAAGTCATTTCTGGTGTCACTCCGACGATTGCACAAGCACCGAGTGGGCGAAGCGAATGGATGGCTTGTTTAACGACCGGAGGAACACCGGTCGTCTCTACTGCATAATGCAGGCCGCCGCCCGTAATTGCCTTGATCTCTTGAACGACATCCACATTTTTGCCTTTCAGTATGTGAGTGGCGCCAAGTTCCTTCGCCAACTCCAGCCGGTTGTCGTGGATATCGACCGCTATGATGTTGAGGCAGCCTGCAATTTTCGCGGCCATGATAGCACTCAATCCGACGGCACCGCTGCCAAACACAGCAATAGAAGAGCCAAATTCCGGCTTCAAGCGGTTCAATACCGTCCCGGCACCTGTCTGAATTCCGCATCCAAGCGGGCCGAGGAGGGTCAAATCCACTTCTTTGTCGACTTTGACGACATTCCGCTCATTGGTCACCGCGAATGTACCGAACGACGACTGACCGAAAAACGTTGAAACCGCATGGTCGTGATGGTGAATCCGGTTTGTGCCGTCCTGCATCTTTCCGCCAAAGTTCAAATCATTAAAATTCAGGCATACCGTCGGATGGCCGGTCAGGCAATTCTCGCAATGGCCGCAATAGGCAAACGACAAAACGACATGGTCGCCGGCCTCAATCGTCGTAACTGCTGACCCGACTTTTTCCACAATGCCCGCTCCTTCGTGGCCGAGCACCGCCGGAAAAGGCGATAAACCCAAATCCCGGGCAACGGCATCTGTGTGGCAAACGCCAGTCGCCACGATTTTCACCAATACTTCATGGTCTTTCGGTTCGCCAAGTTCCACTTCTTCTAATGTGAAATCTTCACCCAACCCGTGCGTCACTGCTGCTTGAATCTTCATTGAATCCCTCCTGGCATTTTTTGTTCACTTAGTAAGATACCCGCTTTCATAACAGAATAGTCATTCTATAGGACAATCAACTCCGTCCCTGCAATTTCCCCTGTCCCATAAAAAAAGTCCGCAAGCAGCGGACTTTCATAGCGGGCGAAAAGGGGCATCTTTCGCCAATTTCTGAAGATGCTGCACCAATAACTCTGCAATATTCTCATCGTGCGTTTCATAAAACGAACGGGCACCGACCGGATCTTCAATTTCATTGAACACATGCCGTCCGTCCGGCAATAAAAGAAAATCAACGCCGATGTAATCGCTTTTCAATGCACGGGCAATTTTCAAGACGTCCTGTTCCTGCGCCGCAGAAAGGATGTATTTCTCCGCTTTGCCGCCGAGCGAATAATTCGCTTTGAACGAATCCGCAGAACTCCGCTCCACGGCACCGGCTACTTCGTCTCCGATGACATAAGCGCGGACATCCGCTCCATGTTCAATAACGGGCTGGAAAATCGAAGCTCCGTCGGGAATTTCATCCGTCGAGTGAACCAGTTCAACGCCAGTGCCGCCATGGCCGTCCGCTGTTTTCGCCACACACGGAAATTCCATCGCTTCCCGGTAAGTTGGAATGACAGGCACTCCCATCAATTGCATGAACTGATACGACTGCCACTTGTCATTGGCGATCCGGTTCACTTCAGCGCGGTTGACCAAGCGAATTTTTTGGTCCTCCAATAACCGTGCAGCAGAAGGGCGGCGGACCCTGAACAGAACGAGCGAACCTTCAAGCTTTTCGGCAAGCTTACCCAATCCTTCATTCGACCAATCGTCCCAGCACATGAGCTCAAAACTGCCGAAATTCTGCAGCTCATCGATAAATCCTTTATTGCGCTGAGCATCCGCTGTTTCGTATAAAAGAATCATTTCAAGTCCTCCAATATGAATGCGATCATGGCATCCGCCACATTAATGCCCGTGACATTCAGGATATTGCGGATATGGGCAGCCGCATTCACTTCACAGACGAGCGGCTGTTCCTGTTCATCAAACAGCAAATCGACGCCGGCAAAAACTGCACCGACTGCATTGGCTGCATCCAGCGCAAGTTTCCGCTGCGCTTCGGTCAAGTCAACCGGAGAAGCGGTGCCGCCGTTAGTGATGTTCGCCCGGAAATCCGTTTCGGAGTGGCGGTACATTGCGGCGACGATTTCACCGCCGACCACATTCACGCGAATGTCGCGTCCGTGGCTCGATGCAATAAATTCCTGAAAGACGAAATCGATGCCGCGAAGCGATTCCACTTTTTCATAAAACTCCGCTTCTGTTTCGATTAGATAGACTTTCATGCCAAAGGAGCCGTGGCCTTCTTTGATGATCATCGGCAGTTTCAAGGCATCGATCACGCGTTCGAAATAACCGGATTCCAGAATCGAGAAATTCGGATAGACTTTCGGCGCGACAATGGTCCGCGGCATCGGAAGGCCACGAGACGCAAGCTCGATATACTGCTTCGCTTTATTGTCGCAAAGGTCGATGATCGCCGGGTCATTGTAGACGGGCACTCCGCGGCTTTTCAGGAAATAGCCAAGCAAAATGTCTTTGTCGAGAAGCACCGCAAAATCCGGAAGATCGGATGGGAGAGACAAGTCCATCATCGCCTCGTAATTTTTCATGATTGTGGCGGATACACCTGCGTGTTCCGCCGCATCGGCTGTTAAGCGGGCTTGGTCAGCGAATTTATCGGAGACCAGACTTCCGTTATAAATTACCCAACATGTTGTCATTTCCAGTTCTCCTTCATGGTATAATTAATCTTAAAAAAAGTGTATCACGTTTAACGGAGAAAGAAGGGTAAAAATGATAAATGGACTCGATGCCTACAAGAAGAAATGGAACATCCAGACAGAAGCTGCTATCAAACCCGGCCTGCATGCCATCACGGCTGCTTTAAAAGAATTAGACAACCCTCATCAAAAAGGGACTTTCATACATATTGCCGGAACCAACGGCAAAGGCTCGACTGCCACTTTCCTGGCAAGCATCCTGCGTGAGCACGGGTTATCGGTCGGCAATTTCTTCTCCCCGGAAATTGAAGATCTCCATGACCAAATTCAGATCAACGGAGAGCCGATTCCAGAAGAAGAAATGGACCGCACGATGAACCGGCTCGCATCTCTCCGGACGCCGCTGACGGATTTCGAATTGCTGACGGCTGCAGCATTCCTGGTATTCAGTGAACATCCGCTTGACGCCGTGATTATCGAAGCAGGGATGGGCGGACGCTTCGACAGTACGAATGTCATCGATCCATTCCTTTCAATCATTCCGTCTATTTCGATGGAACATACGGCTTTTCTCGGAGATACACTGGAAGAAATTTCTTGGCATAAAGCTGGGATTATCAAAAAGTGGAAACCCGTCGTTGTCGGCAATCTCCCAGAAGCCGCAATGGCAGTAGTAAATGAAAACGCTGACAAACTCCATTCCGAAGTCATCAAAGCTAAAGAGCCGATTACGGTGGAATTAAAACTGAAAGGGGAGCATCAAATCCGCAACGCCCAACTTGCGGTGGAAGCAGCGAAGGAAATCTTGCTGCTGACATTCGACCAGGAAAAAGCGAATGCCGGGCTATCGAAAGCAAGCATTCCTTTTCGCTTCGAAGAACTTTATCCGGGATTGGTTTTGGATGCTGCGCATAATGTTGAAAGCGTCGAAGCGCTGATCCAAACGGTGAAAGAACAATTTCCGACAAAAGAAATTCACTTTGTGGTAGGAATTTTAAAAGATAAGAACTATAAAGAAATCTTGCGAAAACTGGAAGCGATCAGCGATCAGTTCACGTTTATCTCGTTCGAAAGCGAGCGTGCATTGGAAGCTAATACTTTATTTGAAGAAAGTAGAAGTAAAATAAAGACAATTCAAAATCAATATGATATATTACCTGTACAAGGTATAAACGTCATGACAATAGTCACGGGTTCAATGAATTTATTGTCAATTCTACGGAATGAAAAATTTAAGGTATTTGCTAACTATAAAAGCGCCGCCCGCTAAGGGTTTAGCCTTAATTCGCGCAAAATCAGCTAGGGAGAAGATGCTATGCCGAATTCAAACAACAGAAGAACAGTTCTTTGGGCATTGTGGCTATTGATCGTTCTGCCTGGATTTTATTTGATCATCCATTATTTCCCGCCTCCGGAAATTGATCCATGGAACCTTTTTGCCTTCATCTTATTTTTCGTATTGATGTGTTTAATGCCCATGAACATCAACGGAGCATCGACTTTTCTCGTTCAATGGGTGACCGTCGCTGTATTCTTGAAATATGGCATTGTCGTAGAATTGTTCATTTCCCAGCTGACGATGCTGGTGGTGCTGTTCAGAAGCCGGACAGATGAACCGCAATCCCTTCGCATCCCGTTCAATTCGATCATGTTTTTCCTGATTTCCTGTTTAGCGGGTATGGCATTTATCTTGGCCGGCGGGGAAATTGGATCGGTCAATCTGGTCCATATCATCGTGTTCGGTTTAATTTTCCAAATTGTTTCAGTTGTTGCCAATCAAGTGATTTTTTACATTTACGATCAAATTACCGGCACGCCGAATAAATTCTTTTCCATTGACGCCATCTGGGATTTTGCGCTGACGTTGTGCGTGTTCCCTTACGCTATTGCCCTTTATATTACAGAAGCTTATATCGGCAGTGCGGCTCTCGTGCTGCTCGGCATTCCGTTCTTCATCATGACAGCGGTCATGAAAATGTACAACAGCTCGGAACAAGTCAACATCGATTTGAAAAAAGCAGGGGAGATCGGCCATCAGCTGGCTGCCCGGCTGTCAACGGACGAAGTGCTCGACCAATTCGTTCTTCAAGTAGCAGATATGTTCAAAAGCGATTACGCCTATGTCATCGACTACCGTGGCGGCGAATTGATCATGCTGCGGATGTTTGAAAATAATGAATTCATCAAATTGGACATACCGGCAGTCCGCTACAATAAAGGCATTGCCGGAAATGTCATCGTCACGAACACACCGGTCGTCTACGAGAAAAAGAGCCAGTGGAATGAAATTGTCACCGGTTATATCCCAGTGGATGCGGAAAGCATCATGTGTACACCGGTCGCCCGCAACAATAAAATCGAAGGCGTGCTCGTGCTCGCTTCGAAGAAAAAATATGCGTACGTCAGCCACCAGCTGCAGATTCTCGATATCTTGAGTACGTATTTCGCCGTATCCCTCGAAAAAGCAGGCTACGTCCAAAAAGCGATTGCGAAGAGTGAGCGCTGCGGCTTAACGAAATTATACAATTACCGTTATTTAGATGAAGCACTTGAAAAATGCATGAACAAAGTCAAATCCGGCGAGCTCGAAAAACTCTCGCTCGTGATGATGGACATTGACCACTTCAAGAGCATCAACGACACATATGGCCACCAAAGCGGCAACGATATCCTGATCGAACTTGCAAGGCTGCTTGAAGCAGAGGTAGGGGAGGAAGGGACTGTTGCCCGCTACGGCGGCGAAGAATTCGTCGTGCTCTTCCCGAATTACGGCAAAGACCTGTCGATGTTATTTGCAGAATCTTTGCGCAAGAAAATCGAAAAGCATCCATTCCGGATCAAAACCGATCTAGGTGCGGACCGGAGCATCCAAGACGTCCATATCACCTTAAGCATCGGCGTCTCTACTGCACCAGATGACAGCGACGAACCGAATGCGCTGATCCGCAATGCGGACCGGGCGTTGTACATTGGGGCGAAGCAGGCTGGGCGGAATAAGGTTGCGGCTTATGTGAAATAGAAAAGAGTGGAACTCCTAAAACTCAGGAGTTCCACTCTTTTTAGTAGCTGCGGTCTTTTTCGAGAGGCGGGTCAACTTTGTAGATGACCGGCTCTTGCTGTTTTAAATCGGAATAGGTGGAGATGATTTCTGAATCGTAAATAACCTGTAAGCGAGAATCTCTAGTTTGCTGTCCATTTACATTTTCAAAATAATCAGCTCTATTTGGAATTTGATAAGATCCCGTGAAGAAAGTATCTTTTGCTCGGCCGCGAATTGCATTTAATACAATTTTTCTGGCAGAAATTCCACCATCAATCTTAATATTCGACCCTACTCCAAACATCTCAAAATCTTGTTCCGTATAAAAGAATCCCTTGATGTAACTCGGAGCATCTTGGTTGACCGAGTTGTTGGAAATTTTAATATTTCCTTTGGAAAGAATAATCAGGGAGCCTCTTTTGCCGGAACTAAGGCTTTTTCCATTGATCCGAGAGTATTCAATCGTTACGCTTCCATTAACGTATAGGAGTACGTTGCTAAGTAAATCGGCACCTTTAATAGTAACATTCCCATTAACATAGATTGGGCCATCTAATGTAATAGCCGAATAATTACTAACATTTTCAGAAGTGCTATTATTTCCGATCAAAAGATTCCCGTTTACATACATACCGCTTTCAAATGTTGAATTTGTATCTAGAAAAGTTGCGCTTCCGTTTGTTGAGACTTGTTTGAATTTATTGGTGCCTTTAAAAGTGAATGTTCCGCTATCGTCATAGTAATTAACATAATCATATTTACTACAGAACCACCACCAACCATCGACACATACTCTCTCGCTAAATGTATAGCTAAGGAATACTTTTGAAGAAGGCTTGTTTATTCCGTTTATCGTTTTGCTGCTTCCAGCATCTAAGTTTTCGGCACCAGCACTTGTACGGCTATATTCAAAATTTGCTTTTTGAGTTGTAATACCGATCGGACTTCTAACTGGCTCCCTAGAAACCAAATCTGGAGCGAATCCAGGCCGAAACAAATCGTCAATATTGCTCTTTTCTGAATAACCATTAGAAGTAAAGTTGGTTAATGCAATATGACTTGAATAAGTAGGGCTATGAGTAAAGAAATAAGCTTTCTTGCCAAGAAATAACCGAGAAGAATCCGTACCAGGAAGAGGAATAGCTGAAGGCGCTAGACTCGGAATCCATCGATCGCCGCCCAATTGAGCATAACCATTCGAGCTGGTTACGATGTTCCCGTCCACTTTCACATCTCCTGTAATATCCACTCCGCCATGCATCAGCAAATTTCCTTCTCCCGGTTGAAAACCATCTGAACTGTCAATATTGGTGCCAACTGCATATCTTAAAGCTTCAGGGGCAGTTTCAGCTCCAATTTCAATTTTGCTGACCAGCTCTCTATTGGATTTGCCTGAAGTTCCAATACTTTTAAAAGTAACCAATTTCTTTAATGGGTTTACTTCATTTTCTTCCGTAATGCTATCAACATAGGAATCAATGCAAACTTTATAAGAACCAGTTGTAGATATGGTAGCTGCAGAATTAGTTGCTGTACATCTGTATTTATCCAAAACTCTTTCAAGCTGAAATAGAAAGTCGGTTCTTGGGACTCCATTGGCACCTAAATATTTGGTAAGATCATCATTTATTTGGGTCGTCATTAGATCAATGCCTTTTTGAGATAAATCTGCGGATTGTGTAATATCTTCTCGAACTTCGTTTTTATTTCCACCATTAAAAGTGAACATCATCAGGGTAGCACCTAAAATACTAAACACAACTAATATCAACAATGTAACAAGTAAAGCGTAACCTTTCTGCTGTTTCAGGTATTTCATCAATGACGCCCCCTGCCAGTTAAATGAATTCCATTTTGCATGACCATTATAATTTATCCTCAATTATTGAAATAGTATTTTTAAAATCCATTTGGTGGGTTCTTCCTTTTACAGTAGTTTCAAGTGTGAATTTGATAGTGAATTCAACGCCATCTCTGGTATTGATATTGGCGATATTTGAAAGGTTGCTTGAAGAGGTGCATGGTACGGGAACAAATTTCACATTTGCATTATTAAATCTTACTGGCTGGCCCCGTATAATTACTTCTTTATTCAATACGCCTGTTTTGTATGAAGACCCGTTGCTTTTAGTTACGCTTACTTCTGAATTTACAAATCCATTTGTGCAAGAGTTGACTAATTTTGCCTCTGTTTTTTTCATCACATAGAAATCTGAAATGTAATTCGCCATGATTAGATCGGCTTCATCCCGAAGTTCGGTTTCAACTTTGACCCGGTTGTAATTGTTATACCCCTGGAAAAGAATTGAATACGCTAAGGTACCGATAATACTCATGATCACTAATGTAGCTAAAACTTCGACTAAAGTAATGCCATTTTCATTATTAGGTTTAAGGCTTGACATAAGGCAAATATCCTTCCACAGTACTGGATAAATTTGAACTTGGAGACTTAGCAGTCACGGAGACATTATAAATAGATAAATTTAATTCCGAAGTGTTTTGAGTAAAATCAATGCTTATCAAATAATTCTTCCCATTAATGGTTTCTGTACGGGTAAAGTCTACACCGCTCTTTAATGTAGTAGGGGGGAATGCATAACCAGTATTTTTAAAATAAAGAACAGGATCTGATTTCAAGCGTTCCAAGTTTGCATCCGCTAGATTAATGATTACTAATTTTTCGCTATTGGTGACCGCTAGTTTATTCGTAGTTCCAAAAAGAGCCATAAATCCCATTAGAACAATAGAAATTAATACAACTGCTGCTAATACTTCTACTAAAGTTAATCCTTTTTCATTCTTCATAAAGCACCTCGTCTATCTATTGGACAAATATATTTGGAACTAAATACCTATTTCGGTGATTTTTTTTTGCTTCTACAGATATATATAACATTTTTCCCTTCGCTAATCTATATCATGGGACTTTATTTTGCAATAAAAATATTTTCGTCTAGGAGGCAAGAACTACTTTCATCTGTAACAATTATCTTGTATGATAACAAGTGATTAGTAGTAAACTCAACCTAAGCGCTTTACTTCATTTTACATTTTATCAGGTGAATAGCGAGTTTTAGTAGAATAATCATTGTTTTGTCGATTTAAAATCAATTTCAATTTTTTTCAACTTATACAGGAGGTTCGTTATGGTTCGTATTTTAATTTTAATTATCTTTGCGGCAATTGTTTTTGCATTAGCTTATACCTTATTCAAAGCAATCCCGATGAAAAAGAAAATGACGATTTTAGTAGGAGCGGTGACAGCGGCAGCAATCGGATTGATAATGCAAAATTACATGCCATTTTATATGTCGCTGCTTGCGATAGTGGCAATTTCTTTGATGGCGTCATTAATTTATATGAAGCAGTTAGAAAAAGCGCAATTGGAGAAGGTCAAACAGTCTGAAGAACGCCGGGCAGCTCGCCAGAAATTCCTTTCACGTCAAAGTAAAGTGAATTTGGTTAAGGATGATAATCAAGATCTTGCCAAAGCGTCTGGGATGGACAGCATGAATCCGAAGCGGAGGGAATCGTAAGATGGACAATAAAGTTTTTGGGACTACATTTTTAGCGATTATCCTTTCAGCCTTTTTATTCTTCGGCGTTGCAAATGCAGGGGCTTTGGCTGTAGATAAATGGTTTTTTCCAGTCGAAAAATTTGGCGACAATACGTATATCGGTGCAACGGATGTTTCAAATATGGAAGTTACTGAAGCCAAACAACTATTTGCTGGCCGAGTGGAATCCTGGAAACAGTCCGCTCAGCTCATTGTCACGTACCAAGATGCAACAGCCAACTATCCATTGGATAATGCAGAGATCCTATTGGACGAAACAGTCCAACGTGCTCAAAGCAGTTCGCAAAACAATTTCGTGTTCGAATTATCGGATGCTACGACACAAACTTTTTTGGCGGAGCAGTTTCCTTCTGCAGTATTTTCCAATGAAGAAATTCAAAGCGTGACGGCTAAATTAGAAGAAAGCCTCCATAACGGACAAGCAGAAACCCGCATCACGATCAGTGATGACAATTTAAGTGTCGAACGCGAAGTCGTTTCTTCCGTTTCGTTCAACCATAATTTAAAAAGCAAAGGCGCACAGGCAGCATTGGCTGCGTTGAACGGTTTCCAAATTGCGCCGAATGCCCAGTTCTCGCTTATTGGCTTCTTAGATGAACAAGACCTCCAGCAAGTTTCGGACGAGGAGCTGACAGAAATTGCTTCGGCGATTTATAGAGTGGTGCTGCAATCAAATTTCATTATTGATGAACGGAGCATCGGTACGAAAACGCCTGCTGCTATTCCTTTAGGCCAGGAAGCGGCAATCAATCGAGCATTAAATGTCGATTTTGTATTTACGAATCCGAATGACAGCAGTTTTATCTTGAATATCGGAACAAACGGAGCGGCAATAGAAGCTTCAATGACCGGGTTGCCGTTTGTCTACTCGTATTCCGTTCAGATTGGTGAACAAGAAGAAGTAAAACCTCGTTTAATCAAACAATATAGTGCGTTCGTGTCGAATGGATCTACGGTGAAAGAACCTGGAGCGGATGGAGTCCGCTTGAATGTCAGCCGTTTGATTTTAGCTCAAGGAGAAGAGCTTGAAATTGAACCGATTTCAACCGATTTCTATCCGCCAACACACCGGATTGAAGTCTATCCTTTAACTTCAACAGAAGTGGTTCCAGAAGGTGGAGAAATTATAGATCCAGCTACTGGCGAAGTCACTACTCCAGGAAGCACTGATTCGACTCCAGGCGATACAGTAGATCCTTCTACAGGAACGGATGGAACGGGTTCATCTTCAGGGGATACAGGAATTGATGGATCCGGCTCTTCAACAGATGGCAGCCAAACTGGCGGCAATGGTGCGGCCAGTGGTTCTGAAAATAACAATAGTGGAACTGGGAACACGGGCAACAGTAATAACGCTGGTGGTTCAGAAAACAATAACTCGACTGGGGCGGGCAATAACGGCTCCGCACCAACTTACGATAAAGGCGGAAATATCATTAATCCTTAATAGCTTTGAGGGGGAGTAGACTTGGCAATCGTACGCAAAAGGCTAGGCGATATTTTAATTGAGCAAGGCTTGCTCACAGACGAAGATTTAAAAGAAACGTTAAAAGCAAAATCGGCTGACCAGAAATTAGGGGATGCTTTACTGCAGCGCGGTCTAGTAACCGAACAGCAATTGATCGAAACGCTCGAAGTTCAGCTCGGCATTCCGCACGTCACTTTGTTCCGCTATCCATTTGATCCAAATCTTTTCAATGTAGTGCCAAAGGAATTCGCAAAGCGCAATTTACTGGTGCCTTTAAAAACTGAAGGCGATAAATTATTTGTCGCGATGACAGATCCGATGGATTTTATTACAATCGACGATCTTCGCTTGACGACCGGCTTCCAAATTGAGCCGGCCATCGCTTCGAAAGATGATATCTTGAAGACAATTGCGAAATACTACGATGAAGAGTCGTACGATGAAATGCTTGGAGAAATGCCGCAAGTTACCCAGCAGCAACAAGAAGAACTAAGCGATCTGGATGCGCCGATTGTCCGGTTAGTAAACCAAATTCTTTCCAGCGCAGTGGCACAAAAAGCAAGTGATATCCATTTTGATCCGCAGGAAAGCCGGATTTTGGTCCGCTACCGCATTGACGGGGCGCTTCGTACGGTTCGGACATTGCCGAAACAGATGCAGGGAATGATTACTGCCCGCATCAAAATCTTAGCCAATCTGGATATTACAGAAAGCCGCATTCCGCAAGATGGACGGATCAAGTCGACTGTCGACTTCCGTCCGATCGATTTACGTGTTTCATCTCTGCCCACAGTTTACGGCGAAAAAGTGGTTATGCGGATTTTGGATTTGAGCAATAATTTGACCGATATCTCGAAGCTTGGATTTAATGAAACGAATATGGAACGCTTTATGCAGGCGATCGAAAAGCCGAACGGCATCATTTTAATTTCTGGTCCGACCGGGTCAGGTAAATCTTCTACGCTTTATGCCGCATTGAATAAATTAAATGCAGAAGAAGTGAACATCATTACCGTTGAAGATCCGGTTGAGTATCAATTGGAAGGCATTAACCAGATTCAAGTGAATACGAATGTCGGTTTGACTTTTGCCGCTGGGCTCCGCTCGATTCTTCGCCAAGATCCGGATATCGTCATGGTAGGAGAAATCCGGGATAAAGAAACAGCGGATATTTCGATCCGGGCTTCTTTGACCGGTCACTTAGTTTTAAGCACAATCCATACGAACGATTCAATCGCCTCCATTTCACGTTTGATGGATATGGGTGTAGAGCCGTTCTTAGTGACGGCTTCCTTAAATGCCGTTGTGGCCCAGCGTTTGATTCGGCGCGTTTGCCGCGACTGCCGCGAAATCCAGCCGGCGACTATGCGTGAAAAAGAAATTTTTGAAAAACGCGGATTCGACATCGATATCATTGCTCGTGGCCGAGGTTGTTCCCAGTGCAATATGACTGGATATCGCGGACGGATGGCGATTCACGAAGTACTAGTTGTGGACGAAGCCATTAAAGACGTGATTAACAGAGGCGGTACGGCAGCTGAAATCCGGGAAATTGCCAATAAAAACAAAACGATCTTTTTGATCGACGATGGCTTAATGAAAGTAAAGGAGGGCATGACAACGACAGAGGAAGTAATGCGCGTTGCCATGATTGACTAATTATGCCAAATGACTATATTAATAAAGTATTAACTGCTGCCCAGGAAAAAAATGTATCGGATATTCACATCACAGTCGGAATTCCGCCAGTCTTTCGGATGCACGGAACGCTTCAACGCTTCGGAGACGAAAGCATCACACCGGAACTTTCTAGAGAAATCGGCAAAGCATTAATTCCTGAAAAGTTATGGGACGTTTTTCTTGATAAAGGGGAAATGGACTATTCCTACTCGTTGCCTGGCGTTGCCAGATTCCGGGTTAATTCCTTCCAGCAGCGTGGTTCGATTTCGCATGCGTTCCGGATGATTCCGACCGGCATTCCGACAATTGAAGATTTGAATATGCCGCCGACCTTAAAAAATTTGGCTGAAATCAACCAAGGGTTGATTTTGGTGACAGGGCCTACGGGATCTGGCAAGTCGACGACGCTCGCAGCCATGATTCGCCATATCAATGAAAAAATGAATAAGCACATCATAACGCTGGAAGACCCGATAGAATATTTGCATCAGCACGGGACGTCAATCATTGACCAACGGGAAGTCGGTTTTGACACAGGCAGTTTTGCAAATGGTTTGCGGGCGGCATTGCGCCAGGATCCAGACGTCATTTTAGTTGGCGAGATGCGTGATCTTGAAACTATTTCAACAGCGATCACTGCTGCCGAAACGGGCCACTTGGTCATGGCGACACTCCACACGTCGAGTGCCGCGTCAACAATTGAACGGATTATCGACGTCTTTCCGCCGGAACAGCAATCCCAAGTGCGCACTCAGCTAGGCGGGGTGTTAAAAGCGGTCATTGCACAGCGTTTGCTGCCGACTGCGGATAACAAAGGACGCGTCGCCGCAACGGAGATTATGATTAATAATACGGCCATTGCCAATTTGATCCGCACGGAAAAAGTGCACCAAATTCCGAATGTGATCTTGACGAACCGTTCTGCCGGCATGCATATGATGCTGACCACGATTCAAAACTTGCTTTCGCAAGGGAAAATTTCCCGTCAGACAGCTCAGCCTTTCCTGGAAGGGGAGGAATAGAGGATGGCACGTTTTAAATATGAAGGCCGTGACCGGAAGAAAATCCGTTCTGGGGTTGTAGTAGCTGCTAGCCGGCGTGACGCAGTCGAGCGGTTGCGTGACGAAGGCATCAAAGTGATCGATATCCGGGAAGTCCAAGCGACCGCCCTTCAAAAAGATGTTGTGATCGGCAATCCAGTAAAACGGGACCAGTTTATTATGTTTCTTCGCCAGTTCTCGACGTTGATGAGAGCGGGCGTAACGATTGTTGATGCCGTTCGCATCCTTTCAAAGCAAGTCGATTCCAAACCGCTGCGGAAAACATTAGTGGAAGTGGATGAAGAGCTTCGAAAAGGGAATACGCTATCAGATTCTTTGGCAAAATATCCAAAGATTTTTGAACCGCTGACGATCAATTTGGTTCGAGCAGGGGAGATGTCAGGTAACATCGATGAATCTCTTGACCGTCTGGCCACTCATTACGATAAAGCCTACCAAACAAGGCAAAAGGTAATTTCTGCTATGACGTATCCTGCAGTTGTAGGATTCTTGGCAATAGGTGTCGTAATCTTCCTCCTATCTTCAATCGTACCAATGTTTGTCGATATGTTTGCGAGTTTTGGCGGCGAATTGCCATGGATTACGCAATTCGTTATGACAGCCAGTGACTTCGTCATCGGCTATTGGTATATTCTCGTGCTGGCTGTAGTCTTGATCATCGCTACATATTGGCTGATGAGAAAGAGCGAAGCAGGAAATATGCTTTTAGATAAAGCAGTTTTGCGAGTGCCCATTTTCGGCAACATCATGAAAAAATCTGCTTTAGCGAGACTCACGAGAACGTTGAGCTCCTTATTCTCCAGTTCTGTGCCGATCCTTCAAGCGATGACGATGACTGAAAAAGTTGTAGGAAATGCGGTCATGTCGAAAGTGCTCTTGTCCGCGAGAGACTCGCTTGAGCGGGGCGGCTCTTTAACAGAGCCTATGAAGAATCACTGGGCGTTTCCGCCACTGATTCCTCATATGATTTCAATCGGAGAACAAACAGGTTCACTCGATCATATGCTTGAAAAAGTGGCTGAGTTTTATGAGAAAGAAGTGGAGCAGGAAACGGACCGGTTAAAAGCATTGATCGAACCGTTAATGATTGTCTTCCTGGCATTGCTTGTCGGGACTATAGTCCTTGCTATTATGATGCCGATGTTTGGTATGTTTGAAAACATAGACAATATGTAGGGACAAAAGTTCTTTTTGAATGTAAATTTTTTATAAATTTTTATGATTTTACTATTGTGTATTTTAGTTCTATTGATATAATAAGATTGTGCTTGAGAAAGTGCTAAAATAACCATGTATGGGGGCAAACGCCGATGAAAAAATTCATCCAAAACAAATTAAAAGATCAAAAAGGTTTGACGTTAATCGAGCTTTTAGCAGTAATCGTAATTATCGCTATTATTGCTGCAATTGCGATTCCGGCAATTGGTAATATCATTGAAAATAGTCGTGTAGGAGCAGTTAAGTCTGATGCTATTAATGTATTAAGTGCAGCAACTTTATATGAAACAGATGGTAATAAAGCTGGAACGGACGGAACGGTAACAGTTACAGCATTAAAAACTGCTGGTTATTTAGATGATTTAGGAGAAATACCTGGTGCAGCTACAGTTCATATTGCTAATAAAACAATTAGCGGAACAGCAAATGTTACTGGTGCAAAAGTTGAATTTAAAACTGCTAATAAAGCAACTATAAATAGTATGCCTAATAATCAAAGTGGTACTTTTACTCCAACAAGTGGGACAGGAACTATTGAAGTAACTCGTTAATTTGAAGATGATTATTAAAGAATTTAGGAGCTGAAAAAATGGCCTTATCGTTTTTATCGAGAAAAGCTCGAGTCGCAACCATTACTATAGAAGAAGACGCAATCCGGCATGTGGATATCAAGTCGGCTTCGCCGCTAGAGTTGAGCTGTGCGGAAGAGATGGATCTTCCGCAAGGTATCATCGAAGACGGCAAAATTGTGGATAGCGATGCGCTCGAATCGATTCTCGATAAGGCTGTTGATCAGTGGGGTCTCTCTAAGAAGTCAGTCCGATTCCTCGCCCCTGACGAATTCGTTATTATCCGCAAAGTGAATTACCCCGAAGATATTGAAGCCGATGAATTGAAAGGCCACTTTTTCATTGAAATCGGCTCTACGCTTTACCTTCCGTTCGAAGATCCTGTATTCGATGTTGTGCCTTATGAATCGGATTCGGAAGAACCGGAAGCAATCATCATTGCCTCAAAAGAATCGGTGATTTCCGATTATGAACGCGTATTTGACCGGGCAAAACTTGATCCGGTTGTAGCGGATATTACGCCGCTTGCCTTATACCGCCTTGGGTTTTTGCAACATGATTTCCAGAAAGACGAGCACATCATGTTAATCGATATCCAGTCGACAAAAATGACCGTCTCGATTTTCCATGAACATTATCCGTTATTCATGCGTCCCGTGGAATTTGATGCATTCGGCGGTTTAGTTTTGGATACTGAAACAATCACGTCTATCATTGAAACCGAATCCGAAAAGTTAGCTAATTTTTATCGCTACAACATGAACGGCGGAGAAGCCGGCATTACGCATATCGTCTGCAACGGGGAGTTTGAAGACTGGTTTACGTTCCAGTCTCGCCTCGAAGAGCGGTTTGCGGTGCCTGTTACGCCGCTCGTCATTGATCCTATTCCGTCCGATCAGTTGAAAAGTGTACCTGTACGCTTCAATCGTGCGATCGGTCTCGCATTGAAAGAGGTGTAAGCATGCTGGTTGATATCAATTTATTGCCGCAAAAGGAACGGGACCGTCCCGCTTTCCTGATTGCGGCACTTTCGATTTTATTGGTAGCTGTCATTATCTGGGCGGTTCTCTTTTTCATGGCTCGCGCTAATACAGCTGAACAATCCGATTATTTGGCACAAAGCGAACAAATTGCAGCGGAGCAAGCGATTTTGCGTGCGGATATCGAGCAGACTTCAGGTTTGAATGAAGAACAGCAATTGCAGGCAACCGTCGATTGGGCGGTTAACTATCAATACGATACCGTTCCGTTATTGGATGAACTGGTGTCGATCTTGCCTGAACGCGGATTTTTCAATAGTTTTTCTTACATAGCACCTAACCAGGCGACGTTGACGTTGCAATTTGATACGACGCGGGAAGCCGCTTATTATTTGACGCAATTAAAAGCATCTGACTTGATCGCTTCTGCGACCTTGGATTCTGTAGCGAATCAAGCCGTGGAAACGGCGGTAGTTGAAGGGGAAGAAGTCCCGGAAGATCCAATTCTTGAAAATCCGCGCTATTTGGCGATATATACAATCAGTTTTGTCGATGAGCGCATTCCGGCAGAAGGAACGGCAGAAGGCGAATTGGTGGACGGCGAAGTCGTTGCACCGCCGGCAGAAGAAGTTCCAACTGAGACAGCACCAGTAGAAGAAACGCCTGTAGAAGAGGCGCCAATAGAAGAAGCACCGGCAACTGACACAGATGCCGTTCCGGCTGAAACGGAGGGGGATTTGCGATGAGCAGTTTGACTCGGAGACAAAAAGAAATGGGCCTTGTGGTCCTGGCTGTAGTATTCCTTCTCGCTTTAGCCGCTTATTCCTATTTTGGCATTTATATGCCTGCCCGCGACGCGAAACTGCAGGCTGAGCAATTATTGTCATCAGAACGTGAAGTGCTGATGGCGCTTGAGACGCAAGTAAAATCAAAGCCGGTCGGCGAAAAAATCAGCATCTCAGACTTGCAGCAAAAAGTTTCAGTGGAACCGTTGACGGATTTGATCCTGTTGCAAGTGGAACAAGCTGAATTGATTTCGGATACACTTGCTCTATCGATCGCATTTACGGAAGGGCCGCTTGAATTGCTGCAGCCGGTTGAAGGCGTCGAGAATATCCAGGAAGTGCTGACGACGGTGGAAATCGAAGCAGCGGATTACGGCAGCATCCTGCGTTTTATCCGTGAAATCGAAGCGATGGATCGCATCATGATCATCGATGCCATCGATTTTGGCGCGAACCCGGAAGTGACACAAGTTACGGAAGAAGAAGAGACGCTAACCGCATCACTCACTTTCTCGGCGTTTTACCGTCCGGATTTAATCGCTTTGCAAGATACGATGCCGAAAGTGGCGGTACCGGCTCCTGCTGGAAAAAGCAATCCATTGCCGCAAAATGACGGGACGGATTTAGAGCTGGAAACGACGGCGCCTGAAGCGGTCGAAGTGCCAGCTGCAGATTCAGTTCCTCCGGCAGACGCGGAAGAAGAAAGCACAGACGTTTCAAAAATTGATACACAAGACAGCTTCCAAGTGGCCGGCCTTTCTGAGCAGATTCATCAGATCAAGGCCGGCGACACGCTTTCTGCGATTTCCCTCGAATATTTCGGCGACGCCGATAAAGTAGCGGAACTGCAAGAAGCGAATGGACTGGACAGCACGCTGATTTTAACGGGAAACCAATTAATCATTCCTGAACTTACATAAAAAAGAGATAATGGACGAAGAGCCTAGCGCTGGGCTGTTTCGAATGTTAAATTCCTTAGATGGGAAATAAAACGGTTGTTTCCATAAAAAAGTGGATTCGGCTTATTTGCTATGCAATAAAGGATGAAAGGGGCCGCTATGACAATCACCTATACTGTGTTTTCGTTTATTTTCGGACTGGTTTTCGGTTCTTTCTTTAATGTGGTGGGCCTGCGTGTGCCGAAAAAGGAATCAATCGCGTTTCCACCTTCCCATTGCACCAACTGCAACCGCCAATTGACGGCGCTTGATCTTGTCCCGGTATTTTCCTATCTCTTCCTGCGCGGCAAATGCCGTTCGTGTGGGGAAAAGATCCACTGGGTTTATCCGCTGATGGAATTCATCACTGCGGTGTTGTTTGCGTTCTCTTTCTGGGTGTTCGGGTTGACGCCGGAACTTCTCATCGCGATTCTTTTTGTCTCGCTGCTGGTCATCATCACGGTTTCGGATATTGCGTATATGCTCATTCCGGACCGGGTTTTGCTGCCGTTTGCGATTCTGTTGCTCGTGCTCCGCTTCTTCATTCCGCTTGATCCGTGGTGGGATTCGATCCTCGGCGCCGTTATCGGGTTTCTTCTCTTGTTTTTGATTGCGGTCGTTTCAAAAGGCGGGATGGGCGGCGGCGACATCAAATTATTTTTTGTCATCGGCTTGGTGCTCGGGACAACGGGGACGTTGCTGACGCTGTTCCTTGCGTCATTGATCGGAGCGATCGCCGGGATTTTCCAGCTGCGCATGAGAGGAGCGGGGCGCAAGACGCCGGTGCCATTCGGCCCGTCGATTGCGCTCGGTGCGCTGATCGTCTATTTCTGGGGCGAACCGCTCATTGATTGGTATTTCGGATTTTTAGGATGAAGCATGCGCTTCATCCTTTTTTCTTTGCCTCAAAATAAAGTTTTGAAAGCTGCCAGATAGGCAATAAAGAAAAATTGCTAAGGCAAATCCCGTTTTTGATTCCGTCCATCGCCTTAAAATTCATTTTTTACATTCCGGTGAAATTTTCCAAACCGAAACATTTTCGGTATGATGCTAAAAAAGGAGGAATTTGAAATGAAATTCAAAACCAATCAGCCCATCGTCTTGGCGTCTGCATCGCCGCGGCGGAAAGAATTATTGGAAAGCCTTGGCATTGACTTTGCGATCATCCCGAGCAAAAAAGCGGAGCCGGCTCCGGAGCATTTCAAGAGCGCAGTGGAATACGTGGTGGAGTGTGCGCTTCAAAAAGCGAAAGAGATTGCAAAAGTTACGCCTGAATCCGTCGTGATCGGCTCGGATACGGTGGTGGTGCTTGGCGGGAAAGTATTGCTGAAGCCGAAAGACAAAGAGCAGGCTCGGAATTTTCTGGAGCGCTTATCCCGGAATACGCATGAAGTCGTTACGGCGCTCGCAATTATAAAGGGAGAGGATGAGCAAACTTTTTACGAGACGACGGAAGTGACATTCTATGACTTGGACAGATCATGGATCGAAGCCTATATCGGGACGAGCGATCCGTATGACAAGGCAGGCGCTTACGGCATCCAAACGGCGTCCGGGTTATTCGTCAAAGAAATTAAAGGCGATTACCAAACGGTTGTCGGCTTGCCGGTTGCGAGCCTTGCCCGGAAGCTGGAAGCGTCCGGCTATATTTCGCTCGAAGGGAGCCATGTCCATGCTGACTTCTGAACAGCCGTTGATGATCCGGGACGTCCATGCGCAGGACCGGCCGCGCGAGCGGCTGGTCAACCAAGGCGCCATGAGTTTGTCGAATCAGGAATTGATTGCAATTTTGCTTCGCACCGGAACGAAGCAGGAATCCGTTTTACATCTCTCCAACCAGGTGCTCCTCCATTTTGAGCATCTCCATCATTTAAAAGATGCAACGATCGAAGAAATGACTTCCATTAAAGGCATTGGCCAGGCGAAGGCTGTTCAGCTGCTCGCCGCCATTGAGCTTGGCCGCCGTTTATCCTCCAAACAAACCGACACAAAATATACCATTCGTTCCCCAAAAGATGCCGCCTCTTATTTGATGGCGGATATGACATCCCTCAAACAAGAACATTTCGTGGTTCTTTTTCTCAACATCAAAAACCAAGTCATGCATAAGCAGACCGTTTTCGTCGGCAGCTTGAATGCGAGCATTGTCCATCCGCGTGAAATTTTTCGCGAAGCGGTGCGCAGATCGGCCGCTTCCATCGTCTGTGCCCATAACCACCCTTCCGGAAACCCGGCGCCTTCACCGGAAGATATCGCCGTCACGAAGCGTTTGGTGGAGGCTAGCAGCATTGTCGGAATCGAACTATTGGATCATATCATCATCGGTGACCATCAATTCATTTCTTTGAATGAAAAGGGCTATATGTAACACTGTTGTTTTCTTTGCTTTTCAGCTATAATGAAAGGTATTGTGTTAACACTATGGCTTTTTGGCATATAAAGAAGGGAAGATTTGACTTGTTTGGAATCGGATCAAAAGATGTAGGAATAGACTTAGGTACTGCTAATACGTTAGTTTTTGTAAAAAATAAAGGGATTGTTCTTCGTGAACCTTCAGTTGTCGCGAAAAACACAAGTACAGGTGAAATCGTCGCTGTCGGAAACGATGCGCGCAATATGATCGGACGGACTCCTGGGTCCATCGTAGCGATCCGTCCAATGAGAGACGGCGTTATCGCTGACTATGATACAACCACCGCAATGATTCAATATTACTTGAAAGAAGCTATGAAAGTGGCAGGCGGGACTTGGAAAAAGTCGAACGTCATGATTTGTGTGCCTTATGGCATCACTTCAGTCGAACGCCGTGCGATTATCGATGCATCCCGCCAGGCAGGAGCTCGGGAAGCTTTCACAATCGAAGAGCCTTTTGCAGCTGCAATCGGAGCAAATCTTCCAGTATGGGAACCTACCGGCAGTATGGTCGTCGATATTGGTGGCGGTACTACTGAAGTTGCAGTCATTTCACTTGGCGGCATTGTAACGAGCGAATCGGTTCGGGTTGCCGGCGATTCAATGGACCAGGCAATTACGCAATACATCCGTAAAACGTATAACTTAACGATCGGTGAACGGACAGCGGAAGCGGTTAAAATGGAAATCGGTTCAGCTCGTGCAGCAACAGAAGCTGAGAAGAATTTGAAAATGGAGATCCGCGGACGCGATCTTTTGACAGGCCTTCCAAAAACAATTGAAATTTCAGCGGATGAAATTGCGGAAGCATTGAAAGAGTCAATTGCCGCAATCATCGACGGCGTGAAGAAAACGCTTGAAACGACACCGCCTGAATTATCAGCGGATGTCATGGAACGCGGAATCGTCTTGACCGGAGGCGGAGCGCTTCTAAAAAACCTGGACAAAGTTATTTCAGATGTTACAATGATGCCTGTTATCATTGCAGATGATCCATTGGATTGTGTCGCAATTGGAACTGGTAAAGCTTTAGATAATATGGATCAGATCCGACGCCAGCAATCGCATAAATAAGGAGGATTGCACTAATGCCACAGTTTTTTTCGAATAAGCGGCTTATCTTGCTGCTACTCGGCGTTATTCTGCTCGTCGCATTGATTTCTTTTTCTTTGCGCGATCGGGACAATGTGTCATTGCCGGAGCAGATCATCAAAGATGCCGTTGGTGCTGGGCAATCGGTCTTTTCAAGGCCCGCACATTTTGTCACAGGGGTTTTCGATAACGTGGATTCGCTTTTGAATACATATGAAGAAAACAAATACCTGAAATCACGTCTGGAAGAATTTGCAACGGTCCAGGCGGAAGTCACGGATCTTCGTTCTGAAAACGCGGAACTGAAAGAACTGGTCGGCAAAGAAGAGGATTTACGGGATTATAATCCAATCCAGGCAACCGTCATTGCACGGAACCCGGACCAATGGGAAGAGAAAATCGTCATCAATAAAGGCGAGACGAGCGGCGTGAAGCCGAATATGGCCGTCATGACAGCGCGCGGTTTGATCGGCAAGGTGACGCTGGTGACTAAATTGTCTTCAACGGTTGAATTGATTTCCACTCAAAACCCGAACTATCGCGTTTCAGCGATGGTGCTCGGGGGCGACAAAGCGGTATTCGGCTTGATTGAAGGCTATGACGCCGATCGCCGCGAATTGCTCTTGAAGCGGATTGATGCTGAAATCGAACTCAAAGAAGGGCAAAAAGTCGTGTCCAGCGGGCTTGGCGGGATTTTCCCGAAAGGCATCGTCATCGGGGAAATTACGGAAGTGGCCATTGATGAATTCGGTTTGACAAAACTCGCTTACGTCAAACCGGCGGCAGACTTCACGTTGCTGAACCATGTCGTGATAGCGGACCGGCTGACGCCGGAAGTGGACGGGGAAGATAATGGGGAGACAGGAGACGGTGAATCATGATCCGTTATCTGATTCCGCTTATCGGCCTGGTCCTGTTTTTCCTTGAACCTGTTTTCGGACTTTTTTCACCGCTGCAGATGAATGGCGATTTTTATTACATCGTCCCGCGCTTTTTGATCATGTTTCTGATATTCGTGTCCGTTTATTACGACACAAAACGGGCAATGTACTACGGATTATTTTTCGGACTCTTGTATGATGTCTTTTTCATTGATATTATTGGTTTATATTCTTTTTTGTATCCGGCCGTTTGTGTAATCGCCGGATACACCGTAAAATCAATCCACCGGAATCTATTCATCACGACTGTTTTGACTTTGGTCTTGACGGCGCTTTTCGAATTCGTCCTGTTTCAATTCTTTTCGTTGATCGGGCTTGCTTCGATGCCGATTAAAGCCTTTTTGGGAACCCGCTTGCTCCCGACGATGATCGCGAATTCGCTGTTTTTATTCATCTTGGGCTGGGCTTTCCGATCGGTGATCGTGGCCCGTTTTATCGAACGCCAGAACAGTCCGGGAATGTCCGGATATAACGGCCAGTAAGGCTTATTTTAATGAAAGCGCAGGTGACACATTTTTGAGGAATCTTGTCTATATCAAAGGGACGAAACAAGGGCTCGTTCTGCAGCTCGATGACCAGTGTTCTTACACCGATCTGCTGACGGAGCTGCAGGCAAAGGTGTCGGATCCTGCGCTTGATGGCAGTGCGGAAGTGCAGATTCATCTGGGGAACCGGTACTGCACGGAAGCGCAGACGAAAGAAATCATTGCGATCACGCAAAGCAATTCGCATCTGCGGGTGTCGAGCGTGAGAAGCGATGTCATTACCGTCGAAGAAAGCAACCGCCGGATCATGGAACGCCAATCCGAAACGTATGTCGGCATTGTGCGTTCGGGCCAGGTGGTCAAAGCGGAAGGCGATTTGGTCGTGGTCGGGGACGTCAATCCGAACGCGAAAGTGGTCGCCGGAGGCAATATATATGTGCTCGGCCGCTTAAAAGGGATCGCTCATGCCGGAGCAAATGGCAACCGTGAAGCGGTCATTGCAGCTTCATGGCTGGAAGCGACGCATCTGAAAATCGATGACGCGCTTGAAACGATGACCGATGAACTCACGGTGCTTTCCGAGCAGCCGGAAATGGAATGTGCTTATTTACATACGAATGGCCATATCATCATCGACCGCTTGCAGGAATTGCGCTTTATACGGCCGCAAATTTCAACGTTTAAAGGAGGAAGCTAATGTGGGAGAAGCAATAGTCATAACGTCAGGTAAGGGAGGCGTCGGTAAAACGACGACGACCGCCAATCTCGGCACTGCATTGGCTCTTCAAGGCAAAAAAGTATGCTTAATCGATACCGATATCGGTTTGCGGAATTTAGACGTAATATTAGGACTCGAAAACCGGATCATCTACGATTTGGTCGACGTTCTCGATGGCCGCTGCAAAGTCCACCAGGCGCTTGTCAAGGACAAGCGTTTTGATGACATGCTGTATTTATTGCCAGCTGCTCAAACAACGGATAAGAACGCGATCAATCCGGAGCAAATGAAAGAATTGGTGACGAAGCTGAAAGATGAATACGATTTCGTCATTATCGATTGCCCGGCCGGCATCGAACAAGGCTATAAAAATGCCGTGGCGGGCGCCGATAAAGCGATCGTCGTCACGACACCTGAAATTTCAGCTGTCCGCGATGCTGACCGCATCATCGGTTTGCTTGAGCTCGAAGAAAACATCGAGCCGCCGAAGTTGATCATCAACCGCATTCGCCAGCACTTGATGAAAGCGGGCGAAGCGCTCGATGTCAACGAAATCACGACGCACTTGTCGATCGATTTGCTTGGAATCGTTGCTGACGATGAAACGGTCATTTCAAGTTCAAACCGCGGCGAACCTGTCGTAATGGACCCGAACAACCGCGCAGCGATGGGCTACCGCAATATCGCCCGCCGCATTTTAGGTGAATCTGTACCGCTCATGACGATGGATCAGAAGAGCGGCGGCGTGTTCTCGAAAATTAAAGCGATTTTTTCTAAATAACGAAATATAACGATGCCCCCGCATCCGAATTGTTTCTGCTCACAAACGAGCAGGGATGATTTGGGTCCGGGGGTTTTTTATTTGGGAGGTGCTAAATGAACGAACGATTGTTGGCGCAAATGGTATTGGTGGAAAGAGTGTCAAAAAGCCATCCTGCCTGGAATTCGATAAGCAGCGAACTAAAAAGTTCGTTGGCTGGAGCAGGAGGAGAACAACGAACCCTATCCTTGTTGAAAAGAGAATTAATCCTTCCAGGAGAAACCATCATTTTGACGGATTTATCGATTCCTAATGGAAGTGGTTACGCCCAGCTGGATCTGCTTGTTGTAAATCAAAAATTGGTTTGCGTCCTTGAAGTGAAGAATATGAAAGGCGATTTCTATTTTGATTCGGAAAATCTTCAGTTTCATCGATTGGTGGATGGGCGGACGGAAGGAATGAAAAGCCCGGAGTCACAACTGCATCGTGCAGTCAAAGCGACAGAACGGTTTTTAGGCATTCCAGTCGCCGGAGTGATTGTGCTGGCAAGCCGTTCAGGGCGAGTAGTAGAGGGGCCGAAGAACTATCCGGCAGTGTCTCTCGACTATTTGCCGTTTTATTTGGAAAGTTTAGTCAGCGGGAAAAAGCTGTTTGATGAACAAAAGTTATCAGCGAAAGTGCGCGCTTTGCCTAAGAGGAGTTTCGATCAAAATTTGTTGGAGCGCTACGGGCTTCGTATCGATTCCTTGCGACTTGGTGTGACGTGTCCGCGATGCAGGAATTCGGCTTTGTGCAGAAAAAATCGAAAATGGCATTGCGGTGGCTGCGACGGTTTTTTCCATGATGCACATGAAGTAACGCTTCAGGAATATGCGGTTTTATTCGGAGCGGAATTGCCTACAAGTTTTGCTTACCGGTTGCTTGGTGTAGAAGACAAACATTTGCTTTACCGGTTATTGGAGAAGTCTGCCCTGCAGGGAAATGAACGCGGCAGACGGTGGATTGTGCCGAGGCGGGAATTGTTGGAGGCGTATTTTGGATCGATTTGGCGCTGAACGCACCTCGCTGCGATTGTTTCGCACCTCCCAGCGATTTCTCCGCACCTCAAACTGGAATTTCCGCACCCCAGAGCCCAAAGTTCGCACCTCAACACCGAAAGCCTGCTCGCTATTGAATAAAACCGTTGACGCGGCATGCGCATACGTGGTATTATTCTACTGTTATGTTTGTAGCGCACCTGTGCTACAACCGCTCGAATCAGGTTATTCGAAGAGCCAGCAGCAATGCCGGTCACCTGAATAGGCGAGTCTTAGTCTAAGAGGAGGTGCAAGGATATGTACGCAATTATTGAAACTGGTGGTAAACAAATCAAAGTTGAAGCGGGCCAAGAAATCTACGTTGAGAAATTGAACGGTGAAGCTGGTGACGTGATCACATTTGATAAAGTTCTATTTGTAGGTGGAGACGATTCTAAAGTGGGTGTTCCTTTTGTTGAAGGAGCTACTGTATCGGCAACTGTTGTTAAAAACGGCCGCGCTAAAAAGATTACTGTTTTCAAATACAAATCGAAAAAGAACTACCGTAAAAAACAAGGTCATCGTCAGCCATACACAAAATTGACTGTCGACGCGATCAACCTGTAAGACATGATTAACGTCAAAATTAAAGAAGCATCAGGCCGCATTTCTTCTTTCGAAATGTCGGGGCATGCGGACTTTGCGGAACACGGGCGGGATTTGGTATGTGCCGGAGCATCCGCTGTTTCTTTCGGAGCAGTGAACGCCATCATGGAACTTACCGGAATCGAACCTGGCATCACGCAATCTGAAAGCGGCTATTTAAAAGTCGATTTCCCGGATGGACTCGATGAGAAAACGGATGGACAGGTGCAATTGCTTGTTCGCAGCATGATTGTTTCATTAAAAACGATTGAACAAGACTATGAAGAATATATTAAAATAACCTTCACAGCTTAGGAGGTGGGACAGAATGTTAAGATTAGATCTTCAGTTTTTCGCATCTAAAAAAGGTGTAGGTTCTACGAGAAACGGACGTGACTCAGAATCTAAACGCCTTGGCGCTAAACGTGCAGACGGCCAAGAAGTAACTGGTGGTTCAATTTTATACCGTCAACGCGGTACTAAAATTTATCCAGGTGAAAACGTTGGACGCGGTGGAGACGATACGCTTTTTGCTAAAATCGACGGAGTCGTACGTTTTGAACGTTACGGACGCGATAAGAAAAAAGTGAGCGTGTACCCAGTAGCACAAGAAGCTTAATACAAAACGAAAGGGCTGCGCATGCAGCCCTTTTTATTTTGAAAAACTATGGCGGCGTTTTAAAATCTCTCTCATCTCTTCTTTTCCTGGAAAATCCAGCGGTAAAATTGGTATACTGAAAAAAGAAGACGAACGGGACGTGACTTATGAAAACACCAATGACAGTGGCACAATCGCTTCGGCATGCGCGCCATGATTTCTTAAATGAATTGCAATTGATCAAAATGAATTTGGATCTTGGGCGCTTGGATGAGGTCCAGGCGATTATTCGCACGCATGGCGAAGCGGCTGTGCAGATGAGCCGGCTCTCGGGTTTGAAAATGGAAAAGCTGGAAGAATGGCTGCTGCTTTCGCAATGGCGCTACCCGGAATTCCGTTTTCATCTCAGCTGCCAGGCGGTAAAGGCACCAGTCCATTTGGATGGACTGTATGCGGAAACGATCGAAGCGTTGATCGAGGCGGCTCTGGGAGATACGGACCCGTACGAGGAATACGAATGCTTCCTTACGTTTTTGAACGAAGATTCTTATTTTATTGCAGAGATTCGGTTGACTGGTGAATGGACAGAAATAGCGGTTCCGGAAACGGAGTTTGAGATAGTGAAAGCGTGCGGACCGGATGGCTTGAACATCGCCATACGCGCACAGATGGAGGGATAATATGTTTGTCGATCACGTAAAAGTTTATGTTAAAGGTGGAGACGGCGGAGATGGAATGGTCGCATTCCGCCGCGAAAAATATGTGCCGAACGGAGGGCCTGCTGGCGGCGACGGCGGTAAAGGCGCAGATGTCGTCTTTATGGTCGAAGAAGGCTTGCGCACGTTGATGGATTTCCGCTACAAACGGATTTTCAAAGCAGACCGTGGGACGCACGGCATGAGTGCGAATAAGCACGGCGCGAAAGCATCGGATTTAATCATCAAAGTTCCGCCGGGCACGGTTGTAAAAGACGCGGACACCGGTGAAACCATCGCCGACCTCGTAGAGCACGGGCAGACGGCTGTCATCGCTCGCGGCGGACGCGGCGGACGCGGGAATTCCCGCTTTGCCACGCCGCAGAACCCGGCTCCGGAATTATCGGAAAAAGGAGAACCGGGATTTGAGCGCAATGTGATCCTGGAACTGAAAGTATTGGCGGATGCCGGGTTAGTCGGATTCCCGAGCGTCGGGAAATCAACCCTATTGTCAGTCGTTTCGGCTGCGAAACCGAAAATCGCTGAATACCATTTTACGACGATCGTGCCGAACCTTGGAATGGTTGAAACGGATGACCACCGCAGTTTCGTCATGGCCGATTTGCCGGGACTGATTGAAGGCGCACATGAAGGCGTTGGCCTTGGGCATCAATTCCTTCGCCATATCGAGCGGACACGGGTTATCATTCACGTCATCGATATGTCGGGGATGGAAGGGCGCGATCCGTATGAGGATTACGTGACCATCAATGAAGAATTGAAGCAGTACAATATGCGTCTGACGGAACGCCCGCAAGTGATTGTAGCGAACAAGATGGATATGCCGGATTCGGAAGAGAACTTGAAGAAATTCCGCGAGAAATTGCCGGAAGATGCACAGATTTTCCCGATTTCTGCGCTTTCCCGCCAAGGCTTGTCGAATCTTTTATTCGCCGTGACGGATCTGCTCGAAGTCACGCCGGAATTCCCGATGATCGAAGAAGTGGATGAAGAGTCGGACAACGCAGTTCTTTACAAACATGAAGCACAAGGCGACGGCTTTGAAATTACGCGCGATCCGGATGGTTCGTTTGTGCTTTCAGGCTATGCGATCGAGCGCCTGTTCAAGATGACCGACTTCTCGCGTGAAGATTCAATCCGCCGTTTTGCCCGCCAGATGCGCGGCATGGGCATTGATGATGCACTTCGTGAGCGCGGCGCTGAAAACGGCGACACGGTCCGTTTGATGGAATTTGAATTTGAATTTATGGATTGATCAATCGATCAGCCCGGATCGAGCTCAGCTGGCCATTGGCGCCGGCTGGGTTCAGTTTCTCTTTAGATGGAGGGTAAATGGATGAAGGATATATCAGAACAACGGTATTACTTGGTGCGCGAAGACGTTTTGACGGAAGCGATGCAAAAGACGCTTGAAGTGAAAAGACTGTTGCAGCGCGAACACATGTCCATATTGGATGCAGTCAATCAAACCGGCCTTTCGCGTTCCGCGTTCTATAAATACCGGGATGCTGTATTCCCGTTCCACTCAATCGTCAAAGAGCGGATCCTGACGGTGTTCCTGCAGCTTGAGGACCGTTCCGGAACGCTTGCGACGCTCTTGCAGGCGGTTGCGGAAGCCCGGTGCAATATTTTGACCATCCATCAGACCATTCCGATCCAAGGGCGTGCAAACGTCACGCTGTCTTTGGATGTTACGGCGATGGATTTGGAGTTGGAAACGTTCCTGCAGCAGCTGAAAAAACTCGATTTTGTCGAGTCGGCTGATGTGGTTTCAAGTGGTTTATCTTAATAGAGGAGTGGTTGGATGGCTGAAACAAGTTTGAAAAACCGAATTTCTTTTTTAGGGCCGGAAGCGTCTTTTACGCATTTGGCAGCTTCACGTGTATTTCCGGGCAGCACCTTGGTTCCATTCACATCCATTCCTGAATGCATAGAAGCAGTGGCAGAAGGCAGCGTCGAGTACGCTGTCGTGCCGCTGGAAAATGCATTGGAAGGATCGGTTCCGCTGACGGTCGATTATTTATTCCATGAAGCGCAGCTGTACGTGGTAGCGGAAGTGCTTTCGCCGATCAGCCAGCATTTATTGGTCCATCCGGACAATGCAGGCGCGGAGTCACTGGAAGCGATCTATTCGCACCCACACGCACTGGCACAATGCCATAAATTTCTTTACTATACATATAAAAACACGCCGCTTGAGCAATACAGTTCGACGGCCGCTGCAGCGAAAATGGTCAGCGAGCTGCCGGAACGCAATATTGCGGCAATCGGCAACGAATTTTCCGCCGAGAAATACGGCTTGACGATTCTGCAGCGCGATATCCATGACTTCCATTTCAACCATACCCGGTTTTTTGTGTTGTCGAAAACGAATCACCGCTTGGAAGATCCGAGCCATGAAGGCCAAGTGAAAACGACGCTGATGATATCGCCGCCCAAAGATGACCGCTCCGGCGTGCTCCACCAAGTACTTTCCGTTTTTGCCTGGCGCCAGCTCAACTTGAGCAAAATCGAGTCGCGCCCGCTGAAAACCGGCCTCGGCAATTATTTCTTCATCGCCGATGTTTTGGAAGACGAACAGGCGCCGATGATGCGAGGGGCATTCGAGGAGCTTACGGCGCTTGGCTGCGAAGTGAAGAGCCTGGGTTCGTATTTTACGTATAAGAGTGAATGACAAGATCCCGCGGCGACGGCGCTGCGGGATTTTTTCTGCCGAAAAGCGGATTCTGCAAATAAAGGAGGGGATTGCGCAAATAATATTGTTTATTCCGCAAGCAATGCTCCTAATCGCGCAAATAAACCCGTGTATCCCGCAAACAACGGAGCAGATTCTGCAAATAAACGAAAAAATCCTGAAACCGGCGATCGGTTCCAGGATTTCGAGAAAGCTTTTATTCATTTTCCTCCAGCAAAAAGCCATTCTCGCGCATGGCAGCAATTGCTTGTTCAAGCATCGCGACATTTGGTGCGGTGATCGTGTGGAGATGCGTGCCGCCGGTCAGTTCCAGCAAATAACTCGCACCTGTTTCACGCACTCGCTGCATGAACGCGTCGACTTCTTCGCTGTTTGAGACGTGGATGCCGGCGGTGAGTTCGCCGTAGACCGGATGTTCAACGGATACGTCTTTCACCGTTACGCCGGTCGCGACGAGAACTTTGAGTTCGCGTTCCGTATCTTCCGCCTGGTGATGGCAGGCGATGGTGCGGCTGATTTCTTGATTGGCCTGGCTATTCATATAAAGATAGCCTTGGCTGGTCGCAATGATCGGTTCATTTTTCGCTTTCAACAGCGTCATGTCTCCGACGATGACTTGGCGGGAGACGTTTGCAAAAGCGGCAAGCTCGCCGCCGGTCAACGGCTCTTCAGCCGTTTTTAATTTTTCCAGCAGGATTTGGCGCCGCTGTTCGCCGTAAAGTTTTTTCATAGGAATCCTCCAGCATTTTTGAATGATTTCTTCTATTTTACCACGGACGTTTTCAGAACGGGTTTGTTTCGTAAAAGGGGAACAGATATGCTATAATCAATAGGTTAAATTGAAGGGGCGAAAAGAATGTACGATTACATAAAAGGGACGGTTACGCGCGTAACGCCCGAATATTTAGTAGTGGAACAGCAAGGCATCGGCTGGCAGATTTTTGCGCCGAATCCGTATTCGTTCGGATCGGAAGAACTGCAGGTTTTCCTGCACCATCATGTCCGTGAAGATGCGCAATTATTATTCGGCTTTCCGACTTTGGAACAGCGGGAATTATTCCGTAAACTGATTTCCGTGTCCGGCATCGGGCCTAAAGGAGCGCTCGCGATTCTCGCAAGCGGGCAGCCGCAGCACGTCATCGAAGCGATCGAACGTGAAGATGAATCCTATTTGGTGAAATTCCCGGGCGTCGGCAAAAAGACGGCCCGTCAGATGATTCTGGACTTGAAAGGAAAGCTCGCGGAATTTTTCGGAGAGCCGCTTGAATCGGACGACTTCCAAGGCTTGCTTTCGAATGACGATATCGAACTTGAAGAAGCGATGCTCGCACTTGGTGCGCTCGGCTATTCGGAACGCGAAATTGCGAAAGTGAAGCCGAAGCTGAAAGACCTGGATCTCGATACAGAAGGCTACATGAAAAAAGCATTGCAATTGTTATTGAAACAAAACTGATGAAAAGGAGGCGAACGGCATGGAAGATCGCGTAATTGGCGGCGAAATTTCCGAATTTGATGAACGCTTTGAACAGTCCTTGCGGCCGCAGTATTTATCGCAGTATATCGGCCAGCAAAAAGTAAAGCATAGCCTGGAGATTTTTATCGAAGCGGCAAAGATGCGCGAAGAAAGTCTGGACCATGTATTGTTATACGGGCCTCCCGGACTCGGTAAAACCACGCTTGCTGCAGTCATCGCCAACGAAATGGCGGTCAATGTCAAAATGACGAGCGGCCCGGCGATTGAACGCCCCGGGGATTTAGCGGCCATAGTGTCGTCTTTAGAACCCGGCGACGTCCTGTTTATTGACGAAATCCACCGCCTGAACCGTTCGATTGAAGAAGTGCTGTATCCGGCGATGGAGGATTTTTGCCTCGATATCGTAGTAGGGAAAGGGCCGACTGCCCGGTCCGTGCGGCTTGATTTGCCGCCATTTACGCTGATCGGTGCGACGACGCGGGCGGGTGCTTTATCTGCACCGCTTCGCGACCGTTTCGGAGTGCATGCACGCCTTGATTATTACGACACGGAATCCCTTACGGATATTGTGATCCGGAGTTCGCAATTGTTTGAAGCGGAAATCGATCCGAATGCAGCGGTCGAAATTGCCCGCCGCTCGCGAGGAACACCGCGTATTGCGAACCGCCTGTTGAAACGCGTCCGCGATTTTGCACAAGTGCGCGGCAACGGAACGATTACAGAAGAAATGGCGTCGCAAGCGCTTGAGATGCTGCAAGTCGATCCGCTTGGCCTCGACCATATCGACCATAAATTGATGATGGGCATGATCACGCGCTTCCGTGGCGGCCCGGTTGGACTGGATACGATTGCGGCAAGCATCGGGGAAGAATCGACGACGATTGAAGACGTCTATGAACCTTACCTGCTGCAAATCGGCTTTATCCAACGGACCCCGAGAGGCCGCGTGGTCACTCATACAGCATATGAGCATTTCAATATGGAAATGCCTGAATGACTCCAAATGAAGGAAGTTTTTAGAGATGAATGTTAATGATTTTGATTTCCACTTGCCAGAAGAATTGATTGCCCAAACGCCTTTGCTTGACCGGACCTCGAGCCGGCTGCTCGTGATGGACAAAGAAACAGGCGCGATCACGCACCGCCATTTCCGCGACATCACGGAACATTTGGAAGCGGGCGATACGTTAGTATTAAATGACACGCGCGTTCTGCCTGCCCGTTTAATGGGTGTGAAAGAAGAGACGGGCGCCCATATCGAATTATTGCTGCTGAAGCAGATTGAAGACGATGTGTGGGAAACACTCGTAAAGCCTGCGAAGAAAGTAAAAATCGGCACGGTGATTTCGTTCGGAGACGGGCTGTTGAAAGCAGAATGCACCGGCATCCTCGACCACGGCGGACGCCATTTCAAAATGATCTATGACGGCATTTTCTATGAGATTTTGGAGCAATTGGGCGAAATGCCTTTGCCGCCATATATCCGTGAAAAGCTTGAAGACCAGGAACGCTACCAGACCGTCTTCGCGAAAGAACGGGGAAGCGCTGCTGCTCCGACAGCCGGCCTTCATTTTACCGACGAACTTCTTGATGGAATCCGGACTAAAGGTGTGAACATTGCCTTTATCACGCTGCATGTCGGCTTGGGCACGTTCCGGCCGGTATCGGTCGATTCCATTGAAGACCATACGATGCACGCAGAATTTTACCGCATCAATCAGGAAACGGCTGATTTGATCAACGATACGAAAAAACGCGGCAACCGGGTGATTTCAGTCGGCACCACTTCTACACGGACACTGGAAACCGTCGCCAGCAAATTCGGCGGCGAATTGAAAGAAGACAGCGGCTGGACCGATATCTTTATTTTCCCGGGCTTTGAGTTTAAAGCGATCGACGGCTTGATCACGAATTTCCATTTGCCGAAATCGACTTTGGTCATGCTCGTCAGCGCCTTATCGAACCGCGACAACATTTTAAATGCTTACAATGAAGCAGTCAATGAGCGCTACCGCTTTTTCTCTTTCGGAGATGCGATGTTCATTGAACCACAGAAAAAGGAGACTCATCAATGACGCAAGCAGTATGGTATGAACATATTAAAACATGCAAACAGACCGGCGCCCGTTTAGGGATTGTCCACACGCCGCACGGTTCATTTGAAACGCCGGCCTTTATGCCGGTAGGGACGCAAGCGACGGTTAAAACGATGTCGCCGGAAGAATTGAAAGCGATGAACGCCGGAATCATCTTGAGCAATACGTATCACCTTTGGCTGCGCCCAGGCAACGACGTCATCCGCGAGGCAGGCGGCCTGCATAAATTCATGAACTGGGATCGTCCGATTTTGACGGATTCCGGCGGTTTCCAGGTCTTCTCATTAAGTGAATTCCGCAACATCAAAGAAGAAGGCGTTCATTTCCGCAACCATATGAACGGCGATAAACTGTTCTTGAGCCCGGAAAAAGCGATGGAAATCCAAAACGACCTCGGATCTGATATCATGATGGCGTTTGACGAATGCCCGCCGTATCCGGCATCTCATGACTATATGAAGTCGAGTGTGGAGCGGACGTCCCGCTGGGCAGAGCGCTGCTTGGAAGCGCATGCCCGCAAAAACGACCAAGGCTTGTTCGGAATCGTCCAAGGCGGCGAATACGAAGACTTGCGCAAACAAAGCGCCCGCGACTTGGTATCGCTTGATTTCCCAGGATACGCAATCGGCGGATTGTCTGTAGGGGAACCGAAAGACGTGATGAACCGCGCGCTTGAGTTCACGACGCCGCTCTTGCCGGAAAACAAGCCGCGTTATTTGATGGGTGTCGGCTCGCCGGATTCGTTGATTGACGGCGCAATCCGCGGCGTGGATATGTTCGACTGCGTCTTGCCGACCCGCATTGCACGGAACGGCACATTGATGACGAGCACCGGCCGGTTGAATGTGAAAAATGCTGCGTTCAAACGCGATTTCGGTCCGATCGACGAGAAATGCGATTGCTACACATGCACAAATTACACGCGCGCATACGTTCATCATTTAATCCGGACAGATGAAACGTTTGGAATCCGACTTACTAGTTATCATAATCTTCATTTTCTGTTAAACTTAATGGAACAGGTGCGCCAAGCGATTCGTGAGGACCGCCTGGGAGATTTCCGCGAAGAATTTTTTGAAGCTTACGGTTTCAATAAGCCAAACGCTAAGAATTTCTAAACACAGATAGAAAGTGAAAGGGGGAAATTGAAAAATGGATACTTTAATAGCCTTATCACCATTACTATTGATGTTCTTGTTAATGTGGTTTTTCATCATCCGTCCTGCTCAAAAACGCCAGAAAGCAACAGCGAACATGCAGTCGGAATTGCGCCGTGGAGACCGTATTGTCACGATCGGCGGCCTGCATGGCCTAGTCGATGCGGTTGACGATTCAACTGTCTACATCACTGTAGCTGATGGAACACGCATGCAATTCGAACGCCAAGCGATCGCTCGCGTGGTAGAGTCTGCAAAATCGACGATCTGATAAAAATTTCGCCTTCGACTCGAAGGCGATTTTTTTTGACTAAAAGAAACTGTTGAGATTCCAAATACAAGAAAAAGATAGTTCTAAACTTTCTTTCATTCGTATACAATGGAAAAGAACGGCTGAAGGGAGAATTAATATGTTAAAATTTACCGAACAATACGAAATGGTTTTGCCTGCGCTCGAAAGCAAATGTTCGGAATTTCATTATTTCCAGTACGATACTTTCACGCCAGAAGAATTGTGGCAATATTGTGTTAAGAAAAAGTGGCGAAAAAAAGACGTCGAAACGATGCATCTCTATGAAATGGTCAACGACATCATGGAAATGACAGCATCGGAATTCGTTGCCTATCACCAGGTAGAAGGGTTGAAAGGCGGAAATTGGTTCACGGAAAGCGGACAGGACGATCTGGAACAGCTGCTCCGGCCGTCAAACAAAAAGCCAACTTCTATTTGACACCATTCAGCACCTGTTTCATAATGATAGTGCTGTGTTTTTCACACTGAGGAGGAAAGTTACATATGAAAGCAAGAGGTCGTATCATAGCCTTTTTCTTACTGGTCATTGTACTGATAGGAATGATTGGCACCACGAGTTTACCCATTGCAAAAGACATTAAATTAGGGTTGGACCTTCAAGGCGGATTTGAGGTTCTCTATGAAGTCGAAGCGCTTGAAGATGGACAAGAGATTACCCAAAGCGTTTTGGCAGACACAACGGATGCATTGCTTAGCCGGATTAACGTCCTCGGCGTCAGCGAGCCGGTCATCCAAATTGAAGGCGATAACCGCATCCGGGTCCAGCTTGCGGGAGTAGAAGACCAGGCGACGGCCCGGGAGCTTTTATCCACTGAAGCGAACTTGACTTTCCGCAATGCAGAAGATGAAGTCATGCTTGCCGGAAATGATTTGAAGCAAGGCGGAGCAGCCGCTAACTTCGATGAAAATGGCCAGCCGGTCGTTACATTGGAATTGAACGATCCAGGAAAATTCGCTGAAATCACCAGCGAAATTTCCCAATTGCCGCCGCCAAGCAACGTTTTAGTCATCTGGCTGGATTTTGAAGAAGGTGTAGATTCCTATGCCGCTGAAGTGGCGAAGCCTGATCCGAAATTCGTATCAGCTCCGCGCGTTTCCCAGCGCATCAACTCGCCTTCTGTAGAAATTTCCGGAGCGTTTACAGTTGAAGAAACACAAAACTTAGCCGGTATTTTGAATGCAGGAGCCCTTCCTGTCAGCTTGACTGAAATTTATTCGACTTCAGTCGGAGCTCAATTCGGTGCAGAAGCATTGGATCAGACCGTTTTTGCAGCAGCAGTCGGCATAGCGCTTGTATTGCTGTTCATGCTGGTTTATTACCGTCTGCCAGGTCTTATCGCAGTCATCACCTTATCGGTTTACGTCTACCTGATTCTTTTGGTATTCGAATTGATTGGCGGGGTCTTGACGCTTCCGGGGATCGCAGCAATTATGCTCGGAGTCGGGATGGCAGTCGATGCCAATATCATCACTTATGAGCGGATCCGTGAAGAAATGCGTATTGGCCAATCGGTCAAAGATTCCTTCAAGGCTGGGGCGGCAAGTTCGTTCTCGGCAATTTTGGATGCAAACGTTACAACTTTGATCGCCGCGATCGTTCTCTTCATTTTCGGAACGAGCTCCGTTAAAGGATTCGCGACGCTCTTGATCATCTCGATTTTGGTCAGCTTCCTGACCGCTGTTTGGGGCTCTCGTTTGCTTCTTGGCTTATGGGTTCACAGCGGGGTGCTGGACGGCAAATACGGATTATTCGGTCTGCGTAAATCGCTAGTCCATAAACCGGAAGAAAACCTGGAAATCCTGGACTTGTCCACTCGTTTTGACCGTTTTGATTTTGCACGAAACCGCAATAAATTCTTTATTGCATCGATTGCTTTGATCGTGGCAGGGATGGTCGTCATCGGCGTATTCCGCCTGAATCTGGGAATCGATTTCTCAAGCGGTACGCGTGTAGAAATCACAGCGGATTCAGCGCTGACGAAAGAGCAAGTTGAAAGCTTCTTGGATGAAGCTGGATATGAAACAGAAGGTGTGGTTATTTCCGGCGACAATGACAATATTGGGGTTGCCCGGTATACAGATGATTTTAGCCAAGAACAGATCAATGATCTGAAAGCCGCAGCGATGGAAGAATATGGCGTTGAGCCGAACGTTTCCACCGTGTCGCCGACAGTCGGAATCGAACTGGCTAAAAATGCTGTGAAGGCATTGGCTTATGCCGCAATCGGTATCATTATCTACGTGGCATTCCGATTTGAATGGCGCATGGGTGTCGCATCCATCGTCGCTTTGCTGCACGATGCGTTCTTTATCATTGCTGTGTTCAGCTTGCTTCGACTGGAAGTAGACATTACTTTCATCGCGGCAGTCCTGACCATCGTCGGTTATTCGATCAACGATACGATCGTCACATTCGACCGTATCCGCGAGAATATGAAACGCATGAAGAAAATCGAATCGTTCCATCAATTGGAAGACATCGTCAACAAATCGCTTCGCCAGACGCTTGGACGTTCGGTCAACACAGTATTGACGGTTATCTTCGTCGTTATAGCGCTGCTCGTTTTCGGAGCGCCATCGATTACCAACTTCTCGATCGCGCTATTGATCGGGTTAATTGCCGGTACGTATTCTTCAATTTTCATCGCAGCTCAATTATGGCTAGTGTTGAAAAAACGTGAATTGAATAAAAAAGGTCCAATCGACATCGAGAAATTGGAAGAGAAAAGCAAATGGGGTTCTGACGAGCCTGTCGTATAAGTTTATAAACGAAATGGAACAGGGTATAGATAATATGACCTTGTTCCATTTTTTTATTTATCCGAAAGGGGCAAACCCATATGAAATATCAATGGCTCGTTTTGCTGGGACTCTTATTTGCTGTTATTATCGCCATTTTTGCGACTGTAAACGTAGACCCGGTGCCCGTCAATTATGTATTTGGGGAAGCGGAATGGCCGCTGATCCTCGTCATTTTAGCTTCCGCGCTCCTTGGTTTCCTGCTGAGCGGAGTGGTCGGTATCATCCGGACATTCACGCTGCAGCGAAAAGTGAAGTCGCTGCAAAAAGAAATAGCAGTGAAAGAATCGTTGATCGCGACGCAGCAAAATGAAATCGCGGAATACCAGAAAGCCGGCGTTGAGCCGGAAGCAATGGTGATCACCGATGAAAAAGCACAGCTTTAAACGAAAACCTTTCGGCGGAACAGCCGAAAGGTTTTTGTCTGGAGAAAATTTCTGTATAATGGACGGGTAAGGAAGTGAATGAGAATGATTGAATCGAAAAAAAGATGGCGCTTGACCGC
The DNA here is from genome assembly GCF_022819085.1 of Planococcus ruber. Taxonomy (GTDB): domain Bacteria; phylum Bacillota; class Bacilli; order Bacillales_A; family Planococcaceae; genus Planococcus; species Planococcus ruber. Next base: position 234,575 of record NZ_JALHAG010000004.1, read on the forward strand.
GCCTGATGAACAGATAGTAGAAGAAATTCAAAAAGAATTATCGATTTCGTCCGTCTTGGCGAAAATCTTAGTGACGCGCGGCCTGACGAGCGCGGAAATGGCCAAAAGATTTATGGACTTGGACCCAAGCGGCATACATAATCCTTATTTGATGAAAGATATGGATATCGCTGTCGAGCGGATACGCCAAGCCATCGAATCACAGGAGAAAATCATGGTATACGGCGATTACGATGCCGATGGAGTGACCAGCACGACAGTCATGATGACGGTTTTAGAAGATTTAGGAGCGGACGCAATATTCAAGATTCCTAATCGCTTCAAGCATGGCTATGGGCCGAATAAAGAATTGTTCCAGCAAGCATTTGATGAAGGCGTCAAATTGATCGTCACAGTCGACAATGGCATTTCAGGCATCGAAGAAGTAGCGTTCGCCAATGAGTTAGGCATGGAAGTCATCATCAGCGACCACCACGACATCGGAGACACGATGCCGAATGCACTCGCTATCGTCCATCCGCGCCATCCGGCAGGGCATTACCCTTTTGGCGAGCTGGCAGGAGTCGGGGTGGCTTTTAAAATTGCCCAGGCTTTATATGAAGATGTGCCAGATCATTTGTTTGAGCTTGTTGCAATCGGCACCATCGCGGACTTAGTGCCGCTGCACGACGAGAACCGGCTATTCGTAAAAGAAGGATTATCGGCGCTTCAAAATTCGCCGCGTCCTGCGATCGAAGCGTTGGCGGAAGTTTCCGGCGTCAAACAGCGTGAAATTACGGAAGAGACGATTGGCTTTATGTTCGGCCCCCGCATCAACGCCATTGGACGCTTGCAGGATGCCGACCCGGCAGTAAAACTCTTTATGACGGATGACCCGGGCGAAGCGCGGAACTTGGCAGGCGGCCTGGATGTGCTGAATAAAGAACGCCAGGCGATCGTAAAGAAAATTACTGATGAAGCTGTAGCCCAAGTGGATCAGCATTATCCGGATGAGCCGCCGCATGTCATCGTTGTGGCCCAGGAAGGATGGAACCCGGGAGTGGTCGGGATTGTTGCATCCAAACTGACGGAAAAATATTATCGTCCGTCGATTGTCTTGTCGCTGAGTCCGGAAACCGGAAAAGCAAAAGGTTCGGCCCGCAGCATCGAAGGCTTCCATTTATATAACGAGCTTGCTGCTAACCGGGACATTTTGCCGCATTTTGGAGGACACCCGATGGCAGCGGGAATGACGCTTCAAATGGCGCATGTGGATGAACTGCGGGAAAGGTTGAACCTTCAAGCAAAAAACAGTTTGACAGAGGAAGATTTGATTCCGGTGGTGGAAATTGACATTCCGGTTCGTCTGGATGAAATCGATATAGAGACGATCGAATCGATGCGCACACTTGCGCCTTTCGGTATGGGCTTTGCGAAGCCGAAGTTTTTCTTGGAAGGCGTAAAGGTGTCGTCGATCCGGAAAATCGGCGCAGCCCAGAATCACCTGAAGATGGAGCTCGCGCAAGATTCCGGAACGCTGGATGCGGTCGGCTTTGGCATCGGCTCGATTGGCGACGAATTGACGCCGGATGTGAAAATCGATGTGATTGGCGACTTGCAGATCAATGAGTGGAACGGCCGCAAGAAACCGCAATTGATGGTGGAAGATGTACGGACTGACCAGTGGCAGTTATTTGATATCCGTGGAATCCGCCAGGTATCGCGCTGGTCAAAGCTGATTCCTGACAAAGGGCAAGTTTTTCTTGCTTTCAAGCCGGAGACCGCAGCAGTTTTCCGGAAGCTCATCGATGAGCCGATCTACAGTCCGGAAACGTTGAACGAACTGGAGGGGTCGAAACGCCATTTGGTGCTGCTTGACATGCCAGAGACGGAAGAGCAGTTAGCCACAATATTGTCGATTTTTAAACCGCAGCGGATCTATGCCCATTTCTATGCGAAGGAATCGCAGTATTTTGAGCAGATCCCTACGCGCGAGCAATTCAAATGGCTGTTTGCGTTTCTTAAAAAGCGCGGATCATTCGATTTCAGAAAGCACGGCGATGAATTGGCGAAGCATAAAGGCTGGAGCCGGGAATCAATATTTTTCATGCTGCAGGTGTTTTTTGAACTCGGTTTTGTTACACTTAACAATGGACTTACAGAGCTTGCTGAATCTCCAGGGAAACGTGATTTGTCGGAGGCGCCGATCTACAAGAAGCGGGAGCAGCAGATTGCGTTGGAGCAGAAGCTATTGTATGCATCTTATAAAGACTTAAAAGAGTGGTTTGATGCGAAAGTATCAGCCAAGGAGGAAGAACAGATATGGATTTAAAGCAGTACGTAACAATTGTTGAAGATTGGCCGAAACCGGGCATCAGCTTCAAAGACATCACAACGATCATGGATAATGGCGAAGCGTATAAATACGCGACAGACCAAATGGTGGAATACGCTAAAAAGGTCGATGCGGACATCATCGTCGGCCCTGAAGCCCGCGGATTCATCATCGGCTGCCCAGTAGCTTATGCGCTTGGCATCGGCTTTGCACCAGTCCGCAAAGAAGGAAAATTGCCGCGTGAAGTGATTCGCGCTGAATATGGCCTTGAGTACGGCAAAGATATTTTGACGATGCACAAAGATGCCATCAAACCTGGCCAAAAAGTATTGATCACGGATGATCTTTTGGCGACTGGCGGTACGATCGGCGCTACGATCAACTTGGTTGAACAGCTTGGCGGCGTTGTTGTCGGCTGTGCATTCTTGATTGAATTGACGTATTTGGATGGACGCAAAAACCTAGACGGCTACGACGTTATGACGTTGCTTCAATATTAACTGATTTCTCTCTGCCTTTTGGCAGGGGGATTTTTTTATACATGCCGGGGTATGGAAAGGAGAGGTGATGGAAATGGAACTAAGCAAATACCACGATCCAGGAAAAAATAAAGAATTGATTGCGGCGATTTTGAACGATCCAAAGCCGTTGGCAGAAACGACAAGAGAAACGCTTGAACTTTTTCATTCCGTTAAACATTCAAAGCCGCTTCCCGTCCACAGTAATTACCGTAAATCGTGGATGGAACGTTTGTGGGCGTTGACCGGCAAAAAACATTCAACGGTGGATCCATATCATTATTCAATTGCAGTCGCTGGAGGCGAAGCCGTACCCGAATGGAAAAGCGGGCTCGACCGGGAATATGCGAATCTGGAACGTTCGTTTCAGCGAATCGTAAATGTGGAATCTTTCGGGGCAGTCGGGGACGGAGTGACCGACTCAACGGAAGCCTTCCGAAATGCGATTGGAAGCGGGCAGGTGGACGTCTTTGTCCCTTCCGGCATTTTCATTGTGCGAAAAATCGAGTTGCCGTCCTGGACTAGGCTGCGCGGAGCGGGCAAAGGGGCAACGGTGATCCGTCTCCACGATGAAGCGCCGAAAAAGCAGCGGCTCGTCACAAATCGAAACTACGTAAAAGGCAATCATCATATTTCCGTTGAAAACTTAAGCCTCGATTGGAATGTGGAGCGCCTCGGAGATGTTAAAAACACGAGCGCCGGCCTCAACCATTCCAGCTGCCTGACCTATGCGCATTTGACTTATGGCTGGGTGAAAAATGTCGCGGCGTATAATCCTGGCCTGCACTGCTTTGACATTTCGTCTCCGACCTATAATTATGGCGGCGACGGGGTCCGGGCAAGAGGCGGAAGCCGTTACATCTGGCTCGACCGGGCAAGCGGCTTTGGATTTGGCGACGATGGCATCACCACCCATCACAGCGATTATATTTTCATTTCCAATTCGCATTTCTGCGACCCGAGCGGCCGTTCCCATCAAAAAGGCTTTTCCAATTCGAACGGCATCGAAATTGATGACGGCTCACGGTTTGTCTGGCTGTCGAACAACTCGACAGCACGCTGTTTCGGCGGTTTGGAAATTAAAGCCCACGCCACTTCGTCAGCTGCGACCGGTGTTTTTATTTCCGGCCATTTATCTGTCCATGACAACCGGTCGTTCAATTTCCGCCATATCGGCCACCATAAAGCGGAAGATCCGGATTCACTCAGCGCTTATAATATCGCAGCGCAATATCTTGTATCCGTCGCGCCGGTGTTTGCGGACATGTACGCCGGATCTTCTCCGCGGGCATTGGTCGTTTCGGGATTCCGCAACGTTGCCATCAACCGCTTCCGCTTTATCGGAGATCCGCACTATGACTATGCTAATCAACCGGCAGCCGCCATCCAATACAAAGCGGCGAACGTTTCCTTAACGAATGGAACATTTTCCGGATTCCGCACAGCGTCAGCAGACATTTCAATTGCCGGCGGGAAGCAGCCCGCGCTCCATGTGAAAGCGGCAAATATCCAGTGCCTTTCTTCCGCCAAAAAATCCGTCTATGTCGGAAAAGGAAATTCGACAGCCATAGTTGAACAAATTAAGGCAGATTTGTGAAACAATTAAAGGATAATTGCCACAAGGCTTTACTTTTACACCTGTTATTTTTTATAATAGAAAGATATACTTTTCGAAAAATTAAAAGCAAGGTGGGCAATTATGGCGAAAGATTTAGTAAGGACACCTGAAGACGTATTTGAGATGGTTGCGTCTTATATGAATGCCGATCATGTAGAAACGATTAAACGGGCATATGAAGTAGCGCTGAAAGCCCATGAAGGACAACTCCGCAAATCCGGCGAACCGTATATCGTCCATCCGGTGCAAGTGGCTGGGATACTCGCAGAACTGCAAATGGACCCAGCGACTGTTGCTGCAGGCTTTTTGCACGATGTCGTCGAAGACACGACTGTCAGCCGTGAAGACATTGTCCGTGATTTCGATGAAGAAGTCGCCATGCTGGTGGACGGCGTGACGAAGCTTAGCAAGATTAAATACATGTCCAAAGAAGAGCAGCAAGCAGAAAATCACCGCAAAATGTTTGTCGCAATGGCTCAGGACATCCGCGTCATTTTGATCAAACTGGCGGACCGCCTGCACAATCTGCGGACGTTGAAATACCAGTCCGTCGAGAAACAGCGCATGAAAGCGAATGAAACGTTGGAGATTTTCGCGCCGATTGCACACCGTCTCGGTATCAATACCATTAAATGGGAATTAGAAGACACAGCCCTTCGCTACTTAAATCCGCAGCAGTATTACCGCATCGTCAACCTGATGAAAAAGAAGCGCACCGAACGCGAAGAATACTTGAATAATGTCATGGATGAAATTCGCAAGCAGCTCAACGAAGTTGAGATAAAGGCGGATCTTTTTGGGCGTCCAAAACATATTTACAGCATTTACCGCAAAATGGCGATTCAAAACAAGCAGTTCAATGAAATCTATGACCTGCTCGCTGTCCGGGTAACGGTTGAAAGCATCAAGGATTGCTACGCCGTACTCGGCATCATCCATTCTACGTGGAAGCCGATGCCGGGCCGCTTCAAGGATTATATTGCGATGCCGAAGCAGAACCTTTACCAATCGCTCCATACGACGGTCATCGGGCCGCAGGGCGATCCATTGGAAGTGCAGATCCGGACGGAAGAAATGCACCGCATCGCCGAATACGGGGTCGCTGCCCACTGGGCGTATAAAGAAGGCAAAAAAGTCGATATGCCGAAGAATACGGTCGATTCGCGTTTGACATGGTTCCGTGAAATCCTGGATTTCCAGAACGAAGCGGACAACGCGGAAGAGTTCATGGAATCCTTGAAATTCGACTTGTTCTCGGACATGGTTTACGTGTTCTCACCAAAAGGCGACGTCATCGAAATGCCGGCTGGATCGGTGCCAATCGATTTTGCCTACCGTGTCCATTCGGAAATCGGCAATAAAACCATCGGCGCCAAAGTGAACGGCAAAATGGTCCCGCTCGATACCGAATTGAAGACAGGCGACATTGTGGAAATTCTCACATCGAAGCAATCATTCGGCCCAAGCCGAGATTGGCTGAAAATCGCCAAGTCGACGCAGACGAAAAACAAGATCAAGCAATTCTTCAAAAAGCAATTGCGTGTGGACAATGTCCAAAAAGGGAAAGAACTCGTTGAAAAAGAAATCAAAGCGCAGGATTTTATTCCAAAAGATGTGTTGACGAACGAAAACATCAAACGGGTTTGCGAAAAGTTCAATTTTGCCGGGGAAGACGATATGTTTGCAGCGGTCGGCTTTAACGGCATGACGGCGCAGCAAGTCGTCAACCGGCTGGCTGAACGCCAGCGCAAAAAACGCGAGCAGGAAGAAGCGATCGAGAAATTGACCGTGGAAATGAAATCCAATGCGCCGCGCAAACAGACGGAATCGGGCGTCATTGTCCGCGGCATCGACAACATGATGATCCGCTTGTCCAAATGCTGCAACCCGGTGCCGGGCGACAGCATCATCGGGTTTATTACGAAAGGCCGCGGCGTTTCCGTGCACCGCGCCGATTGTCCGAACATCCATGCAGACCAGATGGACCGCTTGATCCCGGTTGAATGGGACAATTCGGGGCTTCCGGAAAAGAAAGACTACCAAATCGATATCGAAGTGGAAGCTTATGACCGCACCGGCCTCATCAACGAAGTGATGCAGATGGTCAGCGAAGCGAAAACGACCATCGCTGCCGTCAGCGGCCGAGCCGATTCGAATAAAATCGCGACGATCAACATGACGATCCTGATTCCGCATATTACGCATCTGAACCGGGTAGTGGAACGCATCAAACAGATTCCGGATGTCTATTCCGTTCGCCGCGTCACGAACTAAGGAGGAACTATGAGAGTTGTTTTGCAGCGTTCAAAAGAAGCATCCGTAACCGTTGACGGGGAAGTGACGGGTTCGATCGAATCGGGCTACGTCCTGCTTGTCGGGGTTACGCATGAAGATACACAAAAAGATGTCGACTACGTCGCAGGGAAGATTGCCCAATTGCGGTTGTTTGAAGACGAAGACGGCAAGATGAACCGGTCGATTTTGGAAAACGGCGGAGACATCCTGTCGATTTCCCAGTTCACCCTTTACGGCGACGTGAAAAAAGGGCGCCGCCCGAGCTTTATCCAAGCTGCGCGCCCCGAAACGGCTGAACCGATCTGGGAAGCATTCAACGACGCACTCCGAAACAACGGGTTGAAAGTGGAAACCGGCATTTTCGGTGCAATGATGGATGTGGAGCTTGTCAACGACGGCCCTGTCACGATCGTAGTGGAATCGAAATAATAAAACCGGCTTGAAGGGGAGACCTTTTGAGCCGGTTTTTTGGTTTTATTTGCGGAAAAAGTTGAGTTGTTTGCGGAATCATCGAGTTTATTTGCACAATAAGTGATTTTATTTGCAGCAACCCGTTCGTTGTTTGCGCAATAGCGGACTTTATTTGCAAAATGCACAAAAAAACAATGCGGAAGAAAATTCTCCGCATTGTTTTTTTACTTTTCTAATTGCGCATCAAAATAATGGATAATGCCGTTATACAAACCGAGTGCGGCCTGGTCACGGAATTTGCTGGTTGAAACGATGCGTTCGTCATTGAAATTGCTCAGGAAGCCAAGTTCTACGAGAACAGCAGGCTGGCGGTTTTCGCGCAGCACTAAATAATTTCCGGGCTGGACGCCGCGGTCGCGCAATTCGACTTTCTTGCCAAGCCCCGCGTTGATGTATTCAGCCAGCGGTTCCTGGTAATCATGCAAATAATAAGTCGTAAATCCAGAGACGCTGCTGTCATTCGTTGCGTCGTAGTGGAGCGAAATAAAAGCGTCCGCTGCCACTTGATGGCCGGTGGAAACGCGCTTCCGCAAGTCGACATACACATCGGACTGGCGGGTCAGCACCACTTCTGCTCCGGCAGAACGGAGATGGTGCGTCAACGTTTCAGCCGTTTTCAACGTAAGGTCTTTTTCTTCGGTGTCGCGTGCTCCGACCGTACCGCCGTCATTCCCGCCATGCCCGGGATCGATGACAATCGTCAAGCCTTCTAGTGTGCCGGCTTTTCGGTCAGGTTTTTCTTTCTTTTCTTGCTGGACCGTTTCGTTTTCGCCGGTTGTCACGACCCAGGTTGCGATAAAGGCATCTTGGCCGCCCGGCAAGGAAACTTGGTACCAGTCGCCGTCTTGCCCGATGACCGACAGACGCTCTCCGGCATTTGTGCGGCTGACAACTTCAGAAGAAGTCGAAGGCTTGGACCGGAGATTGGTGCCATCCGTCAAGACGGTGACCACTTCGGTGTCGGTGCCCGAAACGGTGCTTGCGCTCTTGTCGGATAAATGGCCGTGAAAAGCATAAACCCAGCCGCTTTCTCCAGCACTCAGTTCGATTTCCACCCAATTGCCTTCCATCGATTTAATCGGGAAGACTTTGCCTTTCCGGACCAAATCCTTCACATCGGAATTCAAATCCGGTTTCGTGCGGACATTCAATGCGTCTACCGCAATCTCAAAAGAAGAGACGGCAGCTGCTTCAGGCGAGGGGCTGCTGACCGAGCTTTCAGAAACGCTTATGTATTGTTTGGCAACAAAACCGCGAGTATTATGGAAATCGATTTCGACCCAGTCACCGGCTTGCTGGATGATGGTCGCTTGTTCGCCGGCATTCATTTGCGTCAGGACAGAAGACGAAAGATCTGGCTGTGCGCGGACATTCAGCCGGTCTACAGTTGAAACGGCTGTCTCGCCAGATGCGCTGCTGCCGGAGTCACTTTTCGCTGAAGTGGTCAGCCAAGAAGCGATCCATCCGGTTTCGCCGTCGATGTTTACTTCGTACCACTCATCCGATTGCGAAACGACGTTAACGGTTTCGCCTTTTGACAGGGAACCGGTGACGCTATACGATAAGCCCGGACCGCTTCGGATGTTGACGGTAGATGCAGAGATTTTCATCTCCGTGCCAGCGGCATAAGCTGCCGGAACATTTGCGGCAGGCAGGCTGCCAGAGGCCAATAAAATAAATAAGATCAAAACAATCGGCCATTTGCGGTTCATGTAGCACCTCCTTGGAACTTATTTAATTGGGACGCGAGGAAAAGAAAATCGGCATGGAATTTTCCTTCGTCTACTTTGTATTATTGTAAAAAATCCGGCGTTTGTCAAAAAAGGTTGACAAGGATTCGGGGAGTCCTTAAGATTAATCATTATACTCATATATTTAGATTTGCCGATGACGAAGAAAGTAATTGCATGATTGGCTGAAAAGAGAGGGAAAGTCCTGGGCTGTAAACTTTCCTGCAGGGATCTGTGATGAAAAACACTTAAGAGGCTCCTTTCTGAAAGGCTTATGGCTTATTAGGAATGGACGGAACCGGCCGTTATCCGGAATGAGAGGATGGACAGTTTTTTTGTGCATCAACTAGGGTGGAACCGCGGAAGCTGAAAATGAGCTCTCGTCCCTTGCGTAAGCAAGGGGCGAGGGCTTTTTTGTTTGGAAAAAATAAGGGAGTGAAGAAAATGAGCATTCAAGCACCACGTGGCACATACGATATTTTGCCTGGCCAATCGGAGAAATGGCAGGAAATCGAACAGAAAATCAACGAACTATGCCGGCTTTACCAATACAAGGAAATCCGGACGCCGGTTTTTGAGCACACCGAATTATTCCAGCGCGGTGTCGGCGATACGACGGATATCGTCCAAAAGGAAATGTATACCTTCCAGGACCGCGGCAATCGCAGTCTGACGCTTCGTCCGGAAGGGACCGCTTCTGTAGTCCGGTCGTTTGTGGAAAATAAACTATTCGGCTTGCCGGACCAGCCGGTCAAATTATTCTATACGGGCCCGATGTTCCGCTATGAACGCCCGCAAGCAGGCCGCATGCGCCAATTCGTGCAGTTCGGCGTGGAAGCGATCGGTTCAAAAGATCCGGCGATCGATGCAGAAGTGATTTCATTGGCGATGGAGCTATACCGTTCCGTCGGTTTGAAGCGGCTGCGCTTAGTCATCAACTCGCTTGGCGACACAGAAAGCAGGCTCGCGCACAAAGAAGCGCTGGTGGCGCATTTCGCGCCGCGCATCGATGAATTCTGCAGCGACTGCCAGACGCGATTGGAAAAAAATCCGCTGCGCATCCTGGACTGCAAAGTCGACCGCGACCACCCGTTGATGGCGACAGCGCCGTCACTTGCCGATTATTTAAATGAAGAATCGCAAGCATATTTTGATGATGTGAAAATGTATCTTGAAGAGCTTGGCATTGACTATGTGGTCGACCCGAACTTGGTTCGCGGACTCGATTACTACAATCACACCGCTTTTGAAATCATGAGCGACGCCGAAGGCTTTGGCGCCATCACGACGCTTTGCGGAGGCGGACGCTATAACGGGCTTGTCGAAGACCTCGGCGGACCGGAATCGCCGGGTATCGGCTTTGCGATGAGCATTGAGCGTCTACTCCTGGCATTGGAAATGGAAAAAGTGGAAATCGGAAAGTCGCAGAATTTGGAAGTGTATGTGATTGCGATGGACGAATCCGCGAAGAAACAAGCGTTCAGCTTGCTCAAGGATTTCCGGGCAAACGGCATTTCGGCCGATATGGATTATACCGGACGCAAATTGAAAGCCCAGATGAAATCAGCAGACCGCAAAGGCGCAAGCTACGTCATCGTCATCGGAGAAACGGAAATGGCAAGCGGCAAAGCCGGTTTGAAAGAAATGGCTACCGGCGAACAGCAAGAGCTTTTATTCTCTGAAATAGCCGAAACGATTAAGAATAGAAAAACATTGGAGGAATAAAACATGTCGAGATCGCATTATTGTGGTGAAGTAAATGAAACTGTTATCGGACAGCGTGTAACGTTAAAAGGGTGGGTACAAAAACGCCGTGACTTAGGCGGTTTGATCTTCGTAGATGTACGCGACCGTAGCGGCATCGTCCAAGTCGTGTTCAACCCTGAAATCTCAGAAGAAGCGGCAGCAATCGGGGAATCCTTGCGCAATGAATTCGTCGTTCACATCGACGGACTGGTTGTGGAAAGAGCCGATGGACAAGTGAATGCAGCGATGAAAACCGGAAAAGTGGAAGTGCAAGTGGACCACGCTTCGATCATCAACGCAGCGAAAAACCCGCCATTTGCGATTGAAGACAATACAGACGTCAGCGAAGACTTGCGTTTGAAATACCGCTACCTCGACTTGAGACGTCCGGCGATGTTCGAAACCTTCAAAATGCGTTCGGATATCACGAAATCGATCCGCAGGTTCCTGGACACAGAAGGGTTCCTGGAAGTGGAAACACCGATCTTGACAAAATCCACACCGGAAGGCGCCCGCGATTATTTGGTGCCGAGCCGCGTGCACGACGGCGAATTTTATGCGCTTCCGCAGTCGCCGCAGCTGTTCAAGCAAATGCTGATGGTTTCCGGATTCGATAAATATTACCAGATCGCCCGCTGCTTCCGTGATGAAGATTTGCGTGCGGACCGCCAGCCGGAATTCACCCAAATCGATATGGAAATGAGCTTCCAATCAATGGAAGACATTATCGGCATGAATGAGCGCTTGATGGTGCAAATGATGAAAGAAGTGAAAAACGTCGACATTGAGCCGACTTTCCAGCGCATGAGCTATACCGAAGCGATGGACCGTTTCGGATCTGATAAACCCGATGTCCGCTTTGGCCTTGAGCTTGTCAATGTTTCAGACCTTGTGAAAGATTCTTCTTTCAAAGTGTTCACAGGCGCGATTGAAAACGGCGGCGAAGTGAAATTGATCAACGTCAAAGGGCAAGCGGCCCATTATTCACGCAAAGACATTGACGCACTGGGTTCATTTGCGGCGGTTTACGGCGCGAAAGGCTTGGCGTGGCTGAAAGTGGAAGCAGACGGCATCAAAGGGCCGATTGCGAAATTCTTTGATGGCGAAGCGGCAGATGCATTGACGGAGCGCGCTGAAGCGGAAGCAGGAGACCTTCTATTATTCGTCGCGGATTCTTCGGCAGTTGTGGCGGATACATTAGGGGCACTTCGTTCGAAATTCGGCAAAGAGCTTGGCTTGATCGACAACTCGGTCTACAAATTCCTATGGATCACCGACTGGCCGCTATTTGAATACGACGAAAAAGAAGGCCGCTATTTTGCAGCGCACCATCCATTCACGATGCCTTTTGAGGAAGATATCGATAAATTGGAATCAGACCCGCAAAACGTCCGTGCACAAGCTTATGATTTAGTATTGAACGGCTATGAACTTGGCGGAGGATCGCTTCGCATTTATCGCCGCGACATTCAAGAGAAAATGTTCAGCGTGCTTGGCTTTACAGAAGAAGAGGCGCGTTCGCAGTTCGGCTTCCTGATGGATGCTTTCGAATACGGCACGCCGCCGCACGGAGGCATTGCATTTGGCTTAGACCGTTTGGTGATGCTGCTTTCTGGCCGCACGAACTTGCGCGACACGATCGCCTTCCCGAAAACAGCGAGTGCAAGCGACTTGCTGACGGATGCGCCAAGTCCAGTATCCAAAGCGCAGCTTGATGATTTAAGCCTATTGCTGAATGTTCAGAATACTAAAAAAGAACCAGAGTAAATTTCTTGTGCAAATAAAAAGAGTGTGCTAACATACAATTAGTAGAGAATCCTGATGTGTTCGTTACGAGCAATTCAGTTTTGACCCAACATTTTGTCGTCGGGAGACCAAATTTCATCATGGCTAACATGCCTTAACGGGAAGTTATAAGTGGTGGAGAGGTCACCCACCTGCTAGAAGCGGGTTCAAAAACGATGCGCAACACCAAGGACGGCACGATTGGGATTCTCCTATTATTTTAAATTTCCGCCCTCCGGCAATTTGTCGGGGGGTTTTATTTTGAGAAGAATAGGTGTACTTTTTAAAGGTGCGAAGAATTTATAGTGGGCGTATTTCATGTCCAGACTCCAGCGCCCAGCCCCTCGAGTCGCTTCAGCCTTTCCGCCAATGGCAAAGAACGCCATTATCGGCAAGGCTTCCAGCGCTTGTCGGGGCTACACGGGCGCTTGCGCTTTTCTTCGTGTATAATTCCTAGTAGAATGATCAACTTTGAAGGGCAGGGAAATTATGTTACATCAATTTTCAAGAAATGAACTAGCAATCGGCAAAGAAGGCATGGACCTCGTCAAAAATTCGACAGTGGCCATTTTAGGGGTAGGCGGCGTCGGATCGTTTGCTGCAGAAGCATGCGCACGCAGCGGCGTCGGTCGCATCATTTTAGTGGATAAAGACAATGTCGACATTACGAATGTCAACCGCCAATTGGTGGCGAATCTTTCGACGGTCGGCCAGTCGAAAGCGGAAGTCATGAAAAACCGCATCGCGGACATCAACACGGACTGCGAAGTGATTTCCTTACATATGTTTTATACAGAAGAGACATATGAAGAATTTTTCAGCTACGAACCCGATTATGTCATCGATGCATCGGATACAATGATCTATAAAGTGCATTTAATGACGGAATGCTACAAGCGCGGCGTGAAAATCATTTCAAGCATGGGCGCTGCCAATAAAACAGACCCGACGCGTTTCCAAATCGCTGACATCTCGAAAACGCATACCGATCCGCTAGCGAAAGTCATCCGCCGGAAATTGCGTGCAGCCGGCATTAAAAAAGGGATTCCCGTCGTTTTTTCTGATGAAAGTCCAATCATCGTCCGCGAAGACGTGGTGGAAACTGTAGGAAAGCCGAATGCGCCGATCCGCAAAGCGCAGATGCCGCCATCCTCGAATGCATTTACGCCGTCGACGGTCGGCTTGATCTGTGCGAGCTGGGTCATCAACGACATTACGAAAAACATTCACATCAACCGTGTACGAAATAACTAAAAAGGATCCGGCTCGAAAGCTGAGCCGGATTTTTTATGCGGAAAATTGCTGAACGTTTATAAAAAACTTCGAAGGTTTGTAAATTTTTCAAACCGCTTATAAAAGAATAAATACGATAACCGAAAGCAGCCCTCTCCTATGAAAGCAAAAAAAGAGCCATTTCCAGAAGCGGAAATGGCTTTCGATCGTTTATTTTTTATTTTTCCGGAATGATTTCAGCTTTTCGTAAATGCCGGCGTACTTTTTCTCAGCTCCGGCAATCACCGGTTTATAATATTCGGCTTTCCGCACTTCTTTCGGCAAATAATCCTGGTCGACCCAGCCGCCGAACGAACCGAGCGGCGTGTCATGCGGATACCGGTAGCCGCCATGGCCAAGTTCTGCGCTTCCGGCGTAATGGGTGTCGCGGAGATGCATCGGGATGTCGCCGGTCTCGCCTTTATTGATAGCGGAAATTGCCGCGTCAATCGCCCGGTAAGCGGAATTCGATTTTTCGGACAAGCACATCTCGGCGACGGCTTGTGCGAGCGGAATACGGGCTTCCGGCAACCCGAGGCGGTCGGCCGCCTGGCAGGCTGCGAGCACATGCCCGCCTACTTCCGGATTCGCGAGGCCGATGTCTTCATACGCCATGACGAGCAAACGTCGGGTGACGGCCGTCAAGTCGCCATTTTCTAATAGGTGCGCTAGATAATACATCGCCGCATTGACGTCGCTGCCGCGGACCGATTTTTGGAGCGCTGACAGCAAATTAAAGAAATGCGAGCCTTTTTTGTCCCCGAAGACGCCGACGCGCTTGATCATCTGCTCGACCATTTGGTCTTCAACAATGAACGTATCGTCGATTTCATCCGATGCGATGATGATCGACTCGAGCATCGTCAGCGCTTTACGGGCATCGCCGTTTGTGCCATCTGCGATGCGGTCGACTTGTGCCGGTGAAATCTGGATCTTTAAATTGCCAAGGCCGCGTTTTGGATCGGTTAAAGCGGTGTTCAATAAATTCACAATATCGTCATGCGTCAACCGCTTAAGCTGTTTGATTTCCCCGCAGCGGGAACGGATCGCTGGGTTCACGTCATGGAACGGGTTTTCCGTCGTGGCGCCGATCAACACGATCGCGCCGCTTTCGACATGCGGCAATAGGGCATCTTGCTGGAGTTTATTGAATCGGTGGATTTCGTCCAGGAACAGGAGGACTTTTCCAGTCATGCGCGATTCTTTTACCACGTCTTCCACATCTTTTTTGCCGGAAGTCGTCGCATTCAGCGCGATGAACGGCAATTTCGATGTGCCGGCGATGGCGTGGGCGATCGAGGTTTTGCCGATGCCCGGCTCGCCGTACAACAGCATCGACGGGATATGGCCATTCTGGATCATTTTATATAAAGCCGTATGCGGGCCGATGACATCTTGCTGGCCGACCACTTCATCAATTGTGCGCGGACGCATACGGAAAGCTAAAGGTTCGTTCTGCAATGAAAAAACTCCTTCCGTACATTCGTTCTATCAGTATATCGTTTTGCCAAATAAAAGTCATTGCAAGTCCATTTCCGACAAATATGCTATACTATTTTGAAGAATAATTGGAATCTGACTCAGAGGTGTAAGCATGAAAATTTCAACAAAAGGCCGCTATGGCTTGACGATTATGATCGCATTAGGCAAACAATACGGAGAAGGGCCGATTCCGCTCCGGAAAATTGCGGCAGAATATGATTTATCCGAAGCGTATTTGGAGCAGCTTGTCGGCCCCTTGCGCAATTCGGGATTGGTGAAAAGTGTTCGAGGCGCATACGGCGGCTACATGCTGACGCGCGACCCGAAAGAAATTTCCGCCGGAGACGTCATCAAAGTGCTGGAAGGCCCGATCCAGCCGGTGGAAGGCATCGAAGACGAAGCCCAGCCGCAGCGCGAATTGTGGATCCGAATCCGCGATGCTGTGAAAAATGTGCTGGAGACGACAAGCATCGACGACCTTGCCAACCAAAAAGACGACAATAACGAAAATTATATGTTTTATATATAAGGAGACA
The DNA here is from genome assembly GCF_022819085.1 of Planococcus ruber. GTDB lineage: Bacteria > Bacillota > Bacilli > Bacillales_A > Planococcaceae > Planococcus > Planococcus ruber. The sequence goes on from NZ_JALHAG010000004.1 coordinate 250,342, forward strand.
GTTAAAATGAATCGAATTTATTTAGACCATGCAGCCACTTCTCCGATGCATCCGGAAGTGGCTGAAACCTTTTCCGAAGCGCTTCTCAGCGTTTTCGGCAACCCATCAAGCATCCACGGGACCGGACGCGCAGCACGCAAGACGCTAGACGACGCACGGCGCATGTTTGCTGCAAGCATCCATGCAGACGACCCGGAAATCATTTTTACAAGCGGCGGTACAGAAGCGGACAATATGGCGATCTTCGGCACCGCTGCCAAAAAAGAAGGAAAGCACATCATCACATCGCAAATTGAACATCACGCTGTTTTGCATGCCTGCGAGAAATTGGAACGCGAAGGCTACGACGTAACGTACTTACCGGTTGACGAAAAAGGGTTGGTCCGAGCAGAAGACGTGAAAAATGCACTGCGGGACGATACAATTCTAGTGACCATCATGCTAGGCAACAATGAAGTCGGATCGGTTCAGCCGATTGCGGAAATCGGTGAACTGTTAAAAGAGACAGAAATTACGTTCCATACGGATGCGGTACAGGCTTATGGCGTTTTGCCGATTGACGTAGAAGCGCTGAATGTCGATCTTCTTTCTGTATCGGCCCATAAACTCAACGGCCCAAAAGGCATCGGTTTCCTTTATCAGCGAAAAGGCACGCCGCTTTCGCCAATTTTTTACGGCGGCGAACAGGAACGGAAGCGTCGTGCGGGAACAGAAAATGTTCCGGCGATTGCCGCATTTGCCAAAGCGGTCGAAATTTCGCTCGCGACGATGGACGAGCGGGCGGCAGCCTATGCGCGATATAAACAAATTTTTAAAGATGTCTTAACGGATGAAGGCATTGAGTTCTCCGAAAACGGCGGCAGCCAAATGCCGCATATTTTGAACTTGAGCCTGCCGGGAATCGATATCGAATCGTTCCTCGTTAATTTGGATATCGCCGGAATTTCCGCTTCGAGCGGATCGGCCTGTACTGCCGGCTCCATCGACCCGTCACATGTACTTGTGGCGATGTTCGGTGAAAAAGCCGAGCAATTGCGCAATTCCATCCGGTTCAGCTTCGGCATTGGCCTGACTGAACAGCAAATAACAGAAGCTGCAGAAATGACAGCACAAATCAGCAAGCGTTTAGCGCTGCTATGAAAAGGTGATAGAAAATGACGAAAGCTCCACAAGATACACGCGTTGTCGTCGGCATGTCCGGAGGAGTCGACTCCTCGGTAGCCGCGTATTTATTGAAAGAACAAGGGTATGACGTCATCGGCATCTTCATGAAAAACTGGGATGATACCGATGAAAACGGCGTCTGCACGGCTACGGAAGACTACGAAGACGTCATCCGCGTCTGCAACCAGATCGGCATTCCGTATTACGCCGTGAATTTCGAAAAGCAATATTGGGACAAGGTTTTCACCTATTTCCTCGAAGAATACAAAGCCGGCCGTACACCGAATCCGGACGTCATGTGCAACAAGGAAATCAAATTCAAAGCATTTCTTGAGCATGCACTGAGCCTCGGTGCGGATTATTTAGCGACTGGCCACTATGCGCAAGTCGCGCACGCGGAAAACGGCGAAACGAAAATGCTGCGCGGCAAAGACAACAATAAAGACCAAACGTATTTCCTGAATCAATTGAATCAGGAGCAATTATCGAAAGTGATGTTCCCGATCGGGCATATGGAAAAAAAGAAAGTGCGTCAAATCGCACTTGAAGCAGGACTGGCAACAGCAACGAAAAAAGATTCGACGGGCATTTGCTTTATCGGTGAACGCAATTTCAAAGAATTCCTTGGCCAATACTTGCCGGCACAGCCAGGTTCCATGGAGACGCTTGATGGCGTGAAAAAAGGATCGCATGACGGGTTGATGTACTACACCATCGGCCAGCGCCAAGGGCTTGGCATCGGCGGCGCCGGAGATCCGTGGTTCGTCATCGGCAAAGACTTGGAAAAGAACATTCTTTATGTCGGCCAAAATATTAACCATGAAGCTCTTTTCTCAGACAGCCTGTCTGCGGTAAACTTGAGTTTCACATCCGATACAGCACCGGTTGGCACGTTGAAATGCACAGCGAAATTCCGCTACCGCCAGGCTGATGTCGGCGTAACGGTGGAATTTAAAGGCGAAGAAGCCATCGTCACATTCGATGAGCCGGTCCGCGCGATCACGCCAGGACAAGCAGTCGTTTTTTATGACGGCGAAGAATGCCTGGGCGGCGGTACAATTGACCGTGTGTTCAAAAACGGCGCACGTTTGGAATATGTAGGTTAATGGGAGAGACGAATATGAATTACAATGAAATCGGGATACAAGCATTGCAAGAAGGCAATACGGAAGAAGCGATCAAAGCGTTCACGAAAGCGATTGAAGAAGAACCGGAGAACGCCCTCGGCTACATCAATTTCGGCCATGTACTGACATCGATGGACGATGTTGAACGCGCTGAACGCTTTTTCCAAAAAGCGATCACACTGGATGAAACATCGGCTACCGCTTACTACGGGTTGGCCAACCTTTATTTCAATGTCGAGCGTTTTGAAGAAGCCTTGAAGCTATACGAAAAAGCCGTTCAATACGGCCTCGAAGGGGCAGATGCCCACTTCATGATCGGCAAATGCTTCGAAAGGCTGGAACAGCCGAAATTGGCCCTTCCGTATCTTCAGCGTGCCGTTGAACTGGATCCGGAAGACGTCCAGGCGCGCCTTAGCTACGGCATCACGCTGGCGTCAATGGAATTGTTTGACCTGGCAGAACCGCAATTTTTGCAGGTGTTGGAACGGGAGCCGGACCATGCCGATGCCCATTATAACTTGGGTGTCTTGTATGCTGTGTCGACTGACCGCACGGCGGATGCGATACATCATTTGAAACAGGCGTATACATTGGATGAACGAAATGAAATGGCGCGTTATGCTTACGATATGATCGCGACGAAACTGCAATAACCACGAAAGAAAGGAGACGACAGACATGACCGGACAAATCGATTTATTCCAGGAAGAAGTGCAATTTGTACTGGGCAGGCCCGTCGTCTCGATTTTTCACAATCCCCAGAATTTATTTTCCATCGCGAAAGTGAAAATCCAACAGACGAACACCTCCTATACTGAAAAAGAAATCATCGTATCCGGCTATTTCCCGAAACTGTCGCTGGAAGAGCAGTACCGCTTTACGGGCTCGGTGAAAAACCATCCGAAATACGGCGTCCAATTCCAGGTGGAGACGTTTACGAAAGAAGTGCCGGAAACAGAACAGGGCATCGTCCATTATTTATCGAGCGATATGTTCAACGGCATCGGCCGGAAAACGGCGGAAACGATCGTCAAAAAACTCGGCAAAGACGCCATCAAAAAGATTTTGGAAGATCCGGAAGCGCTGGACGTTGTACCGCGCCTTTCCGATGAGAAGAAAGAGACGATCCGCTCCACGCTGCAGATGAATCTCGGTTTGGAGCGCGTGATGATCCAATTGAACGACTGGGGCTTCGGCCCGCAAGTCGGCATGCGGATTTATCAGGCGTACCGTGAAGAAACGATTGACGTCCTGACGAAAAACCCGTTCCGGCTGATCGAAGAAATCGAAGGCATCGGTTTTCAGCGGGCGGATGAACTGGGTGCGAAACTCGGCATCACCGGCGCTCACCCGGACCGCATCAAAGCATCGATCCTGCATTTATTGAACCAGGCGTCGCTGTCGGAAGGGCACGTCTACATGGATGCGAAAACGCTGATTCCGCTCGTCAAAGAAATGCTGGAATCGAGCCAGCGAGATGAAATTTCCATCGAAGCGATTTCAAAAGCGATGATTGAGCTGAATGAAGAAAGCAAAGTGGCGGGGGAGGAAACCCGCCTCTATTTGCCGTCGCTCTATTATTCGGAAGTCGGCATTGCGACGAAACTCGAAACGCTGCTCGGCTCCCAGGCAAACCGCGACCGTTTCCCGGCATCCGAAGTACGGCGCGCCCTCGGTGAAGCGGAAGAGCGGCTCGGCGTAAATTATGCCGAAACGCAGATCCAGGCGATTGACGGCAGCATCAACTCGTCGGTCATGATTTTGACCGGCGGCCCCGGCACCGGGAAGACGACCGTTGTCCGCGGCTTGGTCGAAGTGTATGCGGAGCTTCACGGCTTGTCGCTTGACCCGAAAGACTACGCGAAGAAAAAAGAGCCGTTTCCGATCATTCTCGCTGCACCGACAGGGCGCGCAGCAAAACGCCTGAGCGAATCGACGGAACTGCCCGCCATGACGATCCACCGGTTGCTCGGATTTAACGGCCAGGAAAAAGAAGAAGAGACGGAAAAAGAAATCGAAGGGCGTTTAATCATCATCGATGAAATGTCGATGGTCGATACGTGGCTAGCGCATCAATTGCTGAAAGCGGTGCCGGACGATGCCCAAATTATTTTCGTGGGAGACCAGGATCAGCTGCCGCCGGTCGGCCCAGGACAAGTGCTGCGCGATCTGCTCGAATCAAAACGGATTCCGACAGTCGAATTAAAAGACATTTACCGCCAGACTTCCGGTTCGTCCATTATTGAACTCGCCCACCAAATGAAAAAAGGCCAATTGCCGGCAGACATTACGGCTAAAACATCTGACCGGTCATTTATTAAAGCCGGTGCCGATCAAATTGCGGATGTTGTCGAGAAAGTGGTCAAGAGCGCGTTGTCGAAAGGGCATTCCATCAAAGATATTCAAGTGCTGGCACCGATGTACCGGGGGCCGGCGGGAATTGATGCCTTGAACCGCATGATCCAGGAAATGGTCAACCCGAATCCCGACGGCAAGCGGAAAGAACTCGTCTTCGGAGATATCACGTACCGCATCGGCGACAAGATTCTGCAGCTAGTGAACCAGCCCGAAAGCAATGTGTTCAACGGCGATATGGGTGAAGTGATTGCAATTTTAAAAGCGAAAGAAACGGTGGAAAAGCAGGATATGCTCGTGGCATCATTTGATGGCATCGAAGTGACGTACCAGCGAAGCGACTTGAACCAGTTGACGCTTGCGTATTGCTGTTCGATCCACAAAGCGCAGGGATCGGAATTTCCGACGGTCATCATGCCGGTCGTCCGCGGCTATATGAAAATGCTGCGGCGCAATCTTCTGTATACGGGCATCACCCGCAGCAAAGACTTTTTGATTCTTTGCGGCGATCCGCAAGTGTTCCGCTACGGCGTTGAACGGACCGACGATGTGCAGCGCATGACAACATTGAAGAAGCGGCTGCAATTGTCTGCGGAAGAACCGGTCCAAGAAACGGAGACGGCTGAAAAAGCTTCAACGGTTGAAACAGTAGCTGCCGCTAAAACGGAGCCTGAAATGGCCGAAGCCAAAACGGCTGCGCCTAAACCAAAAGGGCCGGCAAGCCTCACAAATGAAAACGTCCATTTCATCCATCCGCTCGTCGGCATGGAAGGCATCACACCGAAAGATTTTATGGAAGTATAGGAAGTGCTCGCTTATGGCGGGCGCTTTTTTGAAGCGAGCTTCTTTTGCTGCTGAGCGTATTTTATGGATAACTGAGCGTATTTTCACTTTAACCGAGCGTATTTCTGCCATTACTGGGCGTATATCAAAATGATGCGGCTAATCGCTCCTATTGACACAGCGAAACCTTTTTCTATATAATTCAATTTATAGCAACCAACACATTGATGGAGACAGTATAATTTGGCAGCTGTACAGAAAAAGGTTCCCGAGGCTGAAAGAACCTTCCGCATGCGATTTTAGAAAGCTACTCCGGAGTGCAGCTAATCCCTGCCGTCACGCCGCGTTAAGGCATAATGAGAGACACGGATGTTTTCCGTGTAATTAGGGTGGTACCGCGAATTAAAGCCTTCGTCCCTTGCGCAAGCGCAAGAGATGGGGGCTTTTTATTGTGCCCGATCCCCGCGCTTGCCGCCCAAACCGGCTTTAGCTAAAAGAATTGAGGAGGAATAACGATGAAAAACATGAAAGCGGCAGACATCAGAAGATTGTATATCGAATTCTTTAAAGAAAAAGGCCACGATCAAGAACCAAGTGCGCCTTTAGTCCCGTTCGAAGATCCATCATTATTGTGGATCAACAGCGGTGTCGCAACGTTGAAAAAATATTTTGATGGGCGCGTGATTCCCGAAAATCCGAGAATCGTCAATGCGCAAAAATCGATCCGCACAAACGATATCGAAAACGTCGGTAAAACAGCGCGCCACCATACGTTCTTCGAAATGCTCGGGAATTTCTCGATCGGCGATTACTTCAAAAAAGAAGCGATCCACTGGGCTTGGGAATTTTTGACTGACGAAAGATGGATGGGCTTCGATGCTGAAAAGCTTTCTGTCACGATCCATCCGGAAGATGAAGAAGCATACGGCATTTGGCTGAATGAAGTCGGCGTGCCGGCTGAGCGCATTATTCGCCTGGAAGGAAACTTCTGGGATATCGGCGAAGGCCCAAGCGGACCGAACTCGGAAATCTTCTACGACCGCGGCGAAAAATACGGCAGCGACATGAATGATCCGGAATTGTATCCTGGCGGCGAAAACGACCGTTACCTGGAAGTGTGGAACTTGGTATTTTCTCAGTTCAACCACAATCCGGACCATACGTATACACCGCTTCCGAAACAGAACATTGATACCGGTATGGGACTTGAGCGCATGGCTTCTGTCGTTCAAGACGTTCCGACTAACTACGATACCGATCTATTCACGCCGATCATTGCGAAAACGGAAGAGATTTCCGGCAAGAAATACGGCGAAGACGAAGATGCAGATATGGCGTTCAAAGTCATCGCTGACCACGTCCGTACCGTTGCCTTTGCAATCGGAGACGGAGCGCTTCCATCAAACGAAGGACGCGGATATGTTCTGCGCCGCTTGCTGCGCCGAGCTGTCCGCTATGCGAAAAAACTGGGCATTGAACAACCGTTTATGTTTGAACTGGTGCCGGTAGTCGGAGACATCATGAACGATTTCTATCCGGAAGTGACGGATAAAAAAGATTTCATCATCCGCGTCATGAAATTGGAAGAAGAGCGTTTCCATGAAACCTTGCATGACGGCTTAGCGATTCTATCGACAGTCGTCAAGCAGCAAAAAGCATCCGGCCATTCGGAAATTCCTGGAGAAGATGCATTCCGTTTGTATGATACGTACGGATTCCCAGTTGAATTGACAGAGGAATATGCGGAAGAAGAAGGCATGACGATTGACCACGCTGGATTTGAAGCAGCGATGCAAGAACAGCGCGACCGTGCACGCAGTGCGCGCCAGAACGTCAACTCGATGCAGACGCAATCGGAAGTGCTGGGGAACATTAAAGAAGCGAGCGAATTTATCGGCTACACACAAACGGTAGCAGATGCAAAAATCCTCTACATCATTAAAGACGGCGAGTTGGCTGAAAGCGCACATGAAGGGGAAGAAGTGCAGGTTATTCTGGACCAGACGCCATTCTATGCTGAAAGCGGCGGTCAGATTGCTGACCACGGTAAATTGACGAACGACTTGGTGAAAGCTGTCGTGCTCGATGTGAAAAAAGCGCCGAATGGCCAAAACCTCCATTCGGTCAGAGTGGAAACCGGGGAATTGACAAAAGCATCGGTACACGCGCAAGTGGATGCAAGCGAACGCCGCCACACGGTCAAAAACCATACGGCAACGCATTTATTGCACCAAGCGCTTAAAGACACTTTAGGGACACATGTCAATCAGGCGGGTTCTTATGTCGGACCGGATCGACTCCGTTTTGACTTCTCTCATTTCGGGCAAGTAACGAGTGAGGAACTGGAGCAAATCGAACGAATCGTCAACGAGAAAGTCTGGGAAGGCATTTCCGTACAAACCGGCTACCATAACTTGCAAGAAGCAAAAGACATGGGGGCTATGGCCTTGTTCGGCGAGAAATACGGAGACGTGGTCCGGGTTGTTGAAATCGGCGGCTATTCGCTTGAGCTTTGCGGCGGTGTCCATGTAGCAAATACAGCTGAAATCGGCGTCTTCAAAATTGTTTCGGAAAGCGGCATCGGTGCGGGCATTCGCCGCATTGAAGCAGTAACGGGCAAAGGCGCTTATGAAAACTTGAAAGACAGCGAAAACTTGCTCACAGAAACTGCGGGCCTATTGAAATCTTCGACGAAAGACCTGATCCAAAAAGTCCAATCGTTCCAGCAGGAAATGAAAAACCTTCAGCGCGAAAACGAATCGTTGATGGCAAAAATTTCGAATGCCCAGTCTTCTGAAATTATGGCAGCTGCACGCCAAGTAAATGATATTACGGTGCTTTCTGCACGCGTTGAAGCAAAAGACAACAACCAATTGCGCCAAATGATGGACGATTTGAAGCAGAAATTTGAGAAAGCGGTTATTGTGCTGGGCGCTGCTGACGGTGAAAAAGTCATGTTGGTGGCAGGTGTGACAAAAGAATTGGCAGGCGGGAACTATCATGCCGGCCAAATCGTCAAACACGTAGCTGAACTTTGCGGAGGCAAGGGCGGCGGCCGTCCGGATATGGCGATGGCGGGTGCGAAAAATCCGGAAAAACTGGATGAAGCTTTGGAATCTGTCTACAACTTGCTCAAATAGGTTTAATAAATGGGAGATATCGTTTATAATGAGAGTCAGGCAGCGAGAACGTTTATCTCCTATCTAAATCCGAAAGCGAGGTGCTTGTCGTGAGTTCATTTGATCAAACTATGAAATTCAATCCGTCTGATGAATCGATGGAGCAGGAAGTGAAGCATGTGATGCTTCAGGTTCATGCTGCACTTGAAGAAAAAGGGTACAACCCAATCAATCAGATTGTCGGCTATTTATTATCAGGTGATCCGGCTTATATTCCTCGCCACCAGGATGCACGCAATATGATTCGCAAACTTGAACGGGATGAAATTCTGGAAGAGCTTGTGAAATTCTACATCAAAAAGAATAACGAGGAATAACATGAGAACAATGGGACTGGATGTCGGTTCGAAAACAATTGGCGTTGCCATCAGCGATGCGCTTGGGTGGACGGCCCAAGGCATCGAAACTGTCAAAATCAATGAAGCAATAGGTGAATTCGGCCTGGAGCGTTTAGGTGAATTGATCAAACAGTACGAAGTCAGCCAGATCGTTGTCGGTTATCCGAAAAACATGAACAATTCAATCGGTCCGCGCGCCGAAGCATCTGAGAAATTTGCAGCTCTGCTTGAAGAAGCGTATTCAATGCCGGTTGTGCTATGGGATGAACGGCTTACGACGATGGCGGCAGAAAAAATGCTGATTTCAGCAGACGTCAGCCGAAAGAACCGCAAGAAAGTGATCGACAAGATGGCGGCAGTCATGATTTTGCAAGGCTATCTTGATTTTAAAAAATGATGAGGTGACCCAAATGGAACACGGACAAGAGCATATTACGGTCGTAGATGAAAACGGCAACGAACAATTATTTGAGGTATTGTTTACATTTGAATCAGAGGATTTCGGAAAATCATACGTTTTGTATTTCCCGGTAGGCGCTGAGGAAGATGACGAAGGCGAAATTGAAATCCAGGCTTCTTCTTTCACTGAAAACGAAGATGCAGATGGAAAAATCGCTGGCGGCGAACTTCGCCCGGTTGAAACGGACGAAGAGTGGGACATGATCGAAGAAATGCTGAACACGTTCCTTGAAGAAGAGGAACAAGAAGAAGAATTTTAATCTAAATTGGAAAGGGACGGAATTGAAGGCTGATTCCGTCTTTTTCTTTTGGGACGATTTCTGTATACTGATAGAGAGATACTTCAAGACATGGAACTTCTTCATTCCTGCTGCGTTTCAATAGTGTGGAACCAATGAGAGTGGCCAGTGATTTTCTGCTTATCCGGGCAGAGTCTTGCTGGCCATTAAAATGGAATGAAGATAAAGCTAAGGGGGGAACCCATGGACAAGCCGTCAAAGAAACAGATCATGTTCGAACGGATGAGCGAAAAGAAGAAAGAAACGAAGGTAGTCCGGCGGATTGTGGCGATCATTGCCTTGGTCCTGCTGCTGATTGTCGGAGTCGCTGGATTCCTGGCCTATAATTTTGTCACGAGTGCATTAGAGCCGGTCAATCCGGATTCTGAAAAAGTGATTGAGATCGAAGTGCCGATCGGTTCGAATCTGGACAGCATTGCGGAATTGCTCGAAGAAAAAGGGCTGATTAAAAATGCCCGCATCTACAAATATTACGTGAAGTTCAACAATCATTCAGATTTCCAGGCGGGAACTTATGGTCTATTGCCGTCGATGACGCTGGATGAAATTACGGAAAGCTTGAAAACCGGCAAAGTCTACCGTGAACCGCTGTTTTCAATCACGGTCCCTGAAGGGCTGACGCTCGAAGAAATTGCAACGCGGGTTATTGAAGAAAAAACCGATTACACAGCTGAAGAATTCATGGCGCGTGTAACGGATGAAGCTTACATCGACCAGTTGATGAATGAGTACCCGACGCTCTTGACCGATGAAATCAAAGGCGAAAACGTCAAGTTTGCCCTGGAAGGCTATTTATTCCCGGCAACTTATCCGTTTTACGAAGAAGATCCGTCACTAGATTTGATCATTAAACAGATGTTGGATGCTACGAACTCAGTCGTATCCCAATATCAGGCTGTACTCGAAGAAATGGAAAAGACGCCGCATTGGCTGCTGACTTTCGCTTCGCTTCTTGAAGAGGAAGCGACAGCCCAGGCAGACCGTGAAACGATTGCCAGTGTCTTCTACAACCGCTTGAACGACGGTATGCCGCTGCAGACAGACCCGACCGTCATTTATGCAATGGGCGAACATAAAGAACGTTTGTTCAATAAAGACTATGAATTCGAAGATCCGTATAGCACCTATCAAAACAAAGGATTGCCGCCGGGGCCGATTGCCGGAGCCGGAGCTTCCTCAATCCAGGCTGTGTTGGATCCCGCTACGACGGAATACTATTATTTCTTAGCCGATTCCGAGGGAGTCAATCATTTTGCTAAGACATATGACGAACATTTGAAGAATCAGGCTGAATACATCGGCAACTGATGATGGGCAAGAAGGAAGCGACCTCGCATTCCTTCTTGTTTTATGTTATTATAGGTAGTAATTTTTGCTGCGGTAAAAAGGAGCTTTTAACGATGGAACAACAGAATTTATCCGCTGCTTTGGCATTGGTCAGAAAATATGCAGAAACGCATCACGTACCGATTATGGAAGAGTCCGGAATAGACGAATTGCTCGTTTTGCTAAAAGAGCAAAAGCCGCACCATATCTTGGAGATCGGTTCGGCAATCGGGTTTTCAGCCATTAAAATGGCTGCCGGAATGCCGGGATGCCACGTTGATACGATTGAACGGGATGATACCCGCTACGAGAAAGCGGTAGAATTTATTTCGCTTGCCGGGATGAGCGAGGCGATCCGCATTTTCCATGCCGATGCATTGGAAATGGATTTAGCGCAGTTGAAGCCTTCCTATGATGCGATTTTCATCGATGCGGCCAAAGGGCAATATGAAAAGTTTTTTGTGAAATACGAAAGCCTGTTGGCTGACAACGGCTTGATCTATTGTGATAATATGCATATGCACGGCATGGCCGATATGGAGATCTCGGAAATTCCAAGAAGAAAACGGACAATGATCCGGAATCTCAAAGCCTTCAAAGAACATATGCTGAATCATCCCTCTTACGAAGTGGAGTTGCTTCCAGTAGGAGACGGCATCATGATTTGCCGTAAAAAGCCATTCAAAAAATAATATAGTTTGCAAGGAGTATGGAAGAATGTCTAAAAACCGTCCAGTCGTAATTGGAATTGCAGGAGGATCCGGCTCAGGCAAGACGAGCGTAACGAATTCCATTTATGAAGTATTCAAAGAAAATTCAGTAGTGGTGATTGAGCAGGACTACTATTACAAAGACCAAAGCCATTTGGCATTTGAGGAACGGCTGGAAACGAACTATGATCATCCGCTGGCCTTCGATACGGATTTGCTGATCGACCATATCAATGAATTGATCGATAGAAAACCGATCGAAAAGCCTGTTTATAATTATGCCCTACATACCCGTGCTGAAGAAACGGTGGCGATTGAGCCGAAAGATGTCATCATTTTAGAAGGCATTCTCGTCCTTGAAGATCAGCGCCTTCGCGATTTGATGGACATTAAGCTATTTGTCGATACCGATGCCGATTTGCGGATCATCCGCCGTTTGCTGCGCGACATCAATGAGCGGGGACGGACGATCGATTCAGTCATCGAGCAATATTTGACCGTTGTACGTCCGATGCACAATCAATTTATCGAACCGACAAAGCGCTATGCAGATGTCATTATCCCTGAAGGCGGGCAGAACGAAGTCGCAATTGACTTGATGGTTACAAAAATTAAAACAATTCTTGAATAGATTGACAGTTTATAATATGATGATACGAGACTGACGGATAGCAACAATCCAAAGTCAGCAGTTGAAGGAGTGGGAACAATGGCTAACGAAAAACAATTTCCGATGACAGCTGCAGGAAAGCAGAAGTTGGAAGAAGAACTGGATTTCTTAAAAACCGTAAAACGCAAAGAAGTCGTTGAACGGATCAAAATAGCACGCAGTTTCGGGGATCTTTCCGAGAACTCTGAATACGATTCGGCTAAAGAAGACCAGGCATTTGTAGAAGGTCGAATTTCAACATTGGAATCGATGATCCGCAATGCGGTCATCATCAACGAAAATGAATTGAACAAAGATATCGTCCGTTTAGGAACAACGGTTACTTTTGTAGAAGTTCCGGATGGCGACGAAGAATCTTATACAATCGTTGGGTCAGCTGAAGCAGATCCATTGGAAGGGCGCATTTCCAATGACTCGCCGATTGCAAAAAGCATGATCGGCCGCACGATTGGAGAAAATGTTAAAGTTTTGACGCCAGGCGGCGAAATGGAAATTAAAATCGTTTCAATTACCTAATACTTTTAGCCATTCTTAGTAAGAATGGCTGTTTTTATTAAAAAATAATCGAAAATGAAACATTCTTTTCGTCAAATCGTCAAATTTGTTAGAGCGCATTATGCTAAAATAATGTGAAGAGGAGGCAATTGAATGTCAAATGAACAAAATCCGTATCCTTCTCGTTTGAAAAAGAAAAACCGGTCCAATTCTATTTTGAATATGATGATCGGTTTGGTATTTACATTAATCCTTATTACGGGAGCTTTTATATTCCTGGATAATGGAGAAGAAAATGCGGCGGAGCCTGAACAGGTGGAAATCGCATCAGATACTGAACAGCAAACGAGCGAAGAAGATACGAGTGCAGCAGAAAACGAAGCAACAACTGAAGAAACGACAGACACGGACACAGCAGTAGAAACAGAGGAATCGACCGAAGAGGCTGCCGAAGACACAGAAGCTGAAACTGCTGACGAGAACGCAGCAGCTGAAGAAGACAATGCTGACGAAGCAGAAGAAGGCAAAGTGACGGTTGGCGGAAAAATTACGCGTGAGGAATCAAATGATCCTATCGTGGAAGAAACCGTCATCAACACGAGCTGGGAGCCGGTCGGCACTTCCCAATCCGGCAACCATGTTTCGGTCTATGAAAAAGGTTCAGTAGATTGGAATGAAAAAATCCAGGCCATTTCTTATGCGACGGGTTTAGGCGAAGATAATATGTATATCATGATGGTGAAAAACGGCGGTGGGCCGCAAAAATCTATCGGTGTCGTCCAGTCGAAAGACCAATCCCAAAAATATCGCGTCCATCTTGAATGGGTTGACAGCGAAGGCTGGAAACCTGTTAAAATGGATGTATTAAAAACGCTTGATGGCGCCTATTAATAAGGCGTCTTTTTTTTCGAAATGATTTAAGGACGAAAGGATGATAATAAAATGAAAATTGGCGTAATTGGTGCGATGGAAGAAGAAGTGGAACTGCTGCGGAGCAGTTTGGAGAATACGGAGACAGAAACGATTGCAAATTGCGAGTTCACCTCCGGTACATATAAAGGCCAAGAAGTTGTCTTGCTGAAAAGCGGCATCGGGAAAGTGAACGCAGCCATGTCGACAACCCTTTTGCTTCATCACTTCAAACCGGATATCGTGATCAACACGGGATCCGCTGGCGGATTTGATGAAGAATTGGAAGTTGGCGCGATTGTCATTTCAGACGAAGTTCGCCACCATGATGTGGATGTGACGGTTTTTGGCTATGAAATGGGCCAGGTGCCGCAAATGCCGGCTGCTTTTACTTCCAATGAAGAATTGATTGAACTGGCCGTAAAAGCGGTAGAAGAGATCGGAGAGCACGCTCATGCAGTTGGCTTGATTGCTACAGGCGACTCATTCATGAACGATCCGGAACGCGTAGCGAAAGTGCGGGAGTTTTTCCCGGCAATGAAAGCCTCGGAAATGGAAGCAGCTGCCGTTGCGCAGGTGTGCTATCAATTTAATGTGGCTTTTGTCGTTATCCGTGCGCTATCCGACATCGCCGGCAAAGAATCGAATATTTCTTTTGATGAATTCCTTCCGGTAGCGGCAAAACATTCGACGCAAATCGTTCTTCATGTAATCGAGCGCTTGGCAGACCGAATTTAATTCATTCGTATGAGCAAAAGAAAAAAGCTGGAAGCGTTTTTTACAACGCTTCCAGCTTTTAAACTTTTCTTAAGGTAAATGTGCTGATCATCAAGATGGAGCAAATCATGAAAAGAAACATGAAAGCAACTGGCGGAAATACCGAAATTCCGAAAAAGGACAACGTGACAACTGTTCCGGCTGCCGTGATCGGCAAACCGACAAAATAGCCGTTCGATTCAGAGATGTTGAAGCGGGCGAGCCTGAAAGCGCCGCTGGCTATATAAATCACCGTGAACACCATGCCCGTTATGCCGAAAACGGTCAAAACCAATTCATAGATTAGAATTGCGGGTGCAACACCGAACGAGATGATGTCACTCATCGAATCGAGCTGTTTGCCAAGTTCCGATTCCTGATTGAACTTTCTTGCGACCATTCCATCAAAACGGTCTAGAAATGCGGCAATGAAAATAAAAAGTACGCTATAGCTATAGAAGCCGTTTAACGAGGCCATGATTGAGGCGCCGCCAAAAGTCATATTGCCGATAGTGAGCATATTTGCAGTTTGAGATCTCAGCTTTTTAATTGTGCTATCCATTCGTTCGATTATCAGCAATGGAAAACACTCCTTTTTTGTCTAGTCTACAGCAGATGTAATTTACAAATGCCTGCGATTTTATCGTGTACATTCTTTTCGGTGGAGTAGGCGGGGGATTATTCAGTATGGCATAATCCGGCATGCATGCCAACAGAACGGGCGAATTTAAGAAGATACTGTATATTTATAACCCGCTTATTCATTTCATTATACTGTGAAAGGCCAAAAAATGGTAGACTATTTTAAGCGATGGAGGTGCTCCTGTGAAGAAAAAACTTTATCAGCAATCAATTGAATTGACGAACGGCCCTTTAACTTCTGGCCTGGTCAAGAAATTTGCTGAATCACCGATAAGCCGAAAGTTTGTGCCTGGCTATATTAAAACTTACAAAATTGATACAAACGATATCGAAAATCCACTCACATCTTTTCCGACTTTGCATGATTTTTTCATTCGTACATTGAAGCCGGAGAGCCGGCCGATTGCTGATGCGGAGATTGTGTCGCCAGTGGATGCCCAAATCGAAATTGTAGGAGATTTGCATGAAGGCATTCAATTTCTTGTGAAAGGCCAGCGTTATTCTCTTGCAGATCTGCTAGGCAATAAAGCGTTAGCGGACCGGTACCGGGGAGGGAAATACATTGTTCTCTATCTTTCTCCTGCCGATTACCACCGAATACACAGTCCGGCGAATGGGAAAATCGTCAAGCAATATATCCTTGGAAAAAAATCGTATCCCGTTAATGGATGGGGGCTAAAGTTTGGCAAATCGCCTCTAAGTGGGAATTATCGTCTGATTTCTGAGCTTGAAACGGAATTCGGGCACATGTTGTCGGTGAAAGTCGGTGCCATGTTCGTAAATTCTATTCGTTTGACGAATCTGTCGGATCAATGGGCAAAGGGAGAGGAAGTTGCTTATTTCAGCTTCGGTTCGACTGTAGTGCTTTTCTTTGAAAAAGACAGCATTGAATTTTACGGGAATGTGAGCGCCGGAAAACGTATCTATATGGGAGAAGCACTCGCATATATGGTATAATCAATAGCATTAAGTTCGGAGAAACAGGAGTTGTTTGCAGTGTATCGATATTTTATACCGAGCCAATACGTGAGAAAAGTCTATGACATTTCGCCAGAGATGCTTTTGGAACAGAATGTAACAGGAATCATCACGGATTTGGACAATACTTTAGTTGAATGGGACCGGGCAGATGCGACGCCGATGCTGATTGAATGGCTGAAGGGCATGAAGGATGCCGGCATCCAAGTGGTCATTGTGTCCAATAATAATGAACTTCGCGTGAAGTCTTTTGCGGATCCGCTTGGCATCCCTTTTATTTTTCAGGCAAGAAAGCCGATGGGACGGGCTTTTCGTAAAGCTTTGGCCATTATGCATGTAAAGCGGGAAAATGTCGTGGTTATCGGAGACCAGATGCTGACGGATATTTTCGGCGGCAACTTGAACAAATTCCACACCATTCTTGTGCTGCCAGTCGCGCAGTCAGACGGTTTCTTTACGCGTTTTAACCGAATGGTGGAACGCCGCATCATGAAAAAACTAAAACAAAAAGGTCAACTTACTTGGGAGGAAGAAAATTGAACGAAATGCCAACATGCATCGGATGCGGAGCGCAAATCCAGACAGATCGCCCCGGCGAACTGGGATATGCTCCTGCATCGTCTTTAGATAAAGAAGAAATTATTTGCCAACGCTGCTTCCGTTTGAAAAATTACAACGAACTGCAGCCGGTTTCACTGACAGATGACGATTTCCTGAAAATCCTGAATGGACTAGGAGAACGCAAAGGGCTGATTGTGAAAATCGTTGATATCTTTGATTTTAACGGCAGCTGGCTGCCAGGCCTTCACCGGTTTGTCGGAAACAACGACATCCTGTTGATTGCCAATAAAGCAGATTTATTGCCGAAATCAGTCAAACAGCAAAAACTGGTCAACTGGATGAAGCAAGAAGCGAAGAAACTGGGCTTGAAGCCGATTGACATCTTAACGGTCAGTGCCCATAAAGGCACTGGAATAGATGAAGCGATGGCCATGATCGATAAATACCGCAAAGGGCAAGATGTCTATGTGGTCGGCTCTACGAATGTCGGGAAATCGACGTTCATCAACCGCATTATCAAACAGGCAACCGGGCAGTCTGATATTATCACCACTTCCCATTTCCCGGGAACGACACTTGATATTATTGAAATCCCGCTGGATGACAAACGTTCGCTATACGATACGCCGGGAATCATCAACCATCATCAGCTTGCGCATTATTTGAATCCGGCCGACTTGAAAATGATCATGCCGAAAAAAGAGCTGAAGCCGCGCGTTTTCCAATTAAATGCGGAACAAACGCTTTATATCGGCGGCCTTGCCCGCTTTGATTTTATTAAAGGGGACCGCTCTTCTTTCACTGTCCATGTCGCCAACGACCTTGGAATTCACCGGACAAAGCTGGAAAATGCAGATGCTTTATATGAACAGCACCTGGGCGGAATGCTAGCTCCGCCTTCTGCTGAATATAAGGAAGATTTCCCGGAGTTAGTGCGCCATGAATTCCGGGTAAAAGATAGTAAAACAGATATCGTATTTTCAGGCCTTGGATGGATTACTGTCCAGCATCCGAATGTAGTGATCGCTGCCTATGCACCTAAAGGCGTCGAAGTGATTTTGCGTCCATCGCTGATTTAGGAGGATTTTCATGAAGAAATGGTATGCCGTAATAGGAGATCCGATCGCCCATTCCCTATCGCCCTTTATGCATGATTTGTGGATGGTCGAACACGGGGTCGATGCCAGCTATATTCCGGTCCATGTAAAACCGGCGCGTTTGAAAGAATCGTTCGATGCTTTGAAAACGCTTGGTGTGGGCGGATTTAACATCACTTTGCCGCACAAGCAGGCCATCGTTCCTTTTCTGGATGAATTGGATGAAACGGCCATCATTATGGACGCTGTCAATACGGTGACGTTTGATGGCCAATCCTATAAAGGCTGGAATACGGACGGAGACGGGTTTGTCCGGTCGCTCATGACTGAGCAGATTGCGCTCCATGAAAAAGTGCTGATCATCGGAGCAGGCGGTGCAGCACGGGGCATTGCTTTTGCATTGAAACGCGCTAACTTTCATGACGTCTCGATCGCTAACCGAACCTATCAACGGGCAGAAGAATTGGCAGCAGCTACAGGAAGCGAAGCCATCACGATGCAGGATGCTGAAAAGTCTTTAGGGGATTTCCGCATTATTATCCAGACGACTTCGGTCGGGCTCGCGGAAGGCGAAGCCTTGCCGCTTTCGCTGGACCAGATTCAGCCGGATTCACTGGTGGCGGATATTATCTATACGCCGCTTGAAACTCCGTTTCTAAAAGCGGCAAAAGAAAAAGGATGCAGGATTTTGAACGGCGTCGGCATGTTTGTCTATCAAGGCGCCATTGCCTTTGAAAAATGGACGGGCATTCGTCCGGATACTGAAAAAATGATCCACATCATCACGGATAAACTAGGAGGAAATTATGTTAACAGGTAAACAAAAACGCTTTTTGAGAAGCGAAGCCCATCATTTAGATCCGATTTTCCAAGTCGGCAAAGGGGGCGTCAGCGGAACGATGCTGCGCCAGATCGAGGAAGCTTTGGAAGCCAGAGAATTGATTAAAGTCAGTATTCTTCAAAACAACGAAGATGACAAACACGACGTAGCGAACCAGCTGGCTGAAGGTACGTATGCGGAATTGGTTCAATTGATCGGCCATACCGTCGTGCTTTACAAACCGTCGGTCAATAAAAAACGGATCGAGCTGCCGGTGAGCAAATGAAAAGAGTCGGGATACTAGGCGGAACTTTCAATCCACCTCATCTCGGCCATCTGATCATGGCCAATGAAGCATTCCACGCCGTCGGTTTGGACGAAGTGCGCTTTATGCCGAATTTTATCGCCCCTCATAAAGAAGTCAGCGGTGCAGGTGCAAAGGAACGTTTGGCAATGACGGCGCTCGCAGTAGAAGACACGCCGTATTTCTGCGTCGAAGATTTTGAAATCAGGCAAGGCGGAGTCTCCTATAGCTTTGATACGATATCAAAACTGCGCGAAAAGGAACCCGACAGCGAATTTTATTTCATCATTGGCGGGGATATGGTGGAAGGCTTGAATACTTGGCACCGCATAGATGAACTGGCAGCGATGATCCGGTTTATCGGGATTAAACGGCCAGGCTATTCCCATATAAGCCCGTTTCCGGTGCAAATGATCGACTCGCCAGAAATCCATCTATCGTCAACGATGATTCGCAACCGCGCTTCTGCAGGAGGCACGATTCGCTTTCTGGTTCCGGAAAAAGTGGAAGCTTATATTCGAAAGGAGCGGTTATATGGATCGGAGCACCATGCTTCAGAGAGTGAAGAAATGCGTTCCTGAAAACCGGTTTAATCATATACTCGGGGTGATGAAGACTGCAATGGCTTTAGCCCAAAAATTCAACGTCTCGGAAGAAAAAGCGCAGATTGCGGCGATTTTGCATGATGTTGCTAAATTTTCCGACCGGGAATGGATGAAATCCATCATTGAAAAGCAGCAGATGGATCCTTTGCTTCTCGAATACCATTCTGAATTGTGGCACGCTCCAGTCGGCGCCTATGTTGCTGCCTATGAATTCGGCGTTACCGATGAAGACATCTTGAACGCGATCCGCTACCATACGACGGGGCGCCCGGGAATGTCGGATTTAGAAAAAGTGATTTATATTGCCGATCTTGTGGAACCGAACCGCAAATTTTCAGGAGTTGAAGAATTGCGACAATTAAAAGATCAAGGATTGGATGTTATGATGGAAGCCAGCGTCAAGCATACGATTGACTTTTTAAAATCAAAAAATCAGCCGGTTTATCCGGATTCACTGAAGTGTTATGAATACTTCGTGCAACAGAAAGGGAAAGTGAAGAATGACTAAACACACATTACTACAAATGGCATACGATGCCGCAGAGGATAAAAAAGCCGAGGATATCGTGGTTTTGAATATGGAAGGCATCTCGCTTCTTGCTGATTACTTTATCATTTGCAGCGGGAACTCTGACCGCCAAGTCCAAGCGATCGCCCGTGAATTAATTGAGCAGTCAAACAAAGCGGGAAATGAAGTGAAGAGCGTTGAAGGATTTGATGCTGCGCGTTGGATCTTGATCGATCTTGGAGATGTGGTGGCCCATGTTTTCCATAAAGATGAACGGTCATACTACAACTTGGAGCGCTTGTGGAGAGAAGCTCCACAAATGGAAATATGAGATACGGAAAATTTGCATCAGTTTACGATGAACTGATGGAAGATATTCCTTATGAACGATATGTGGAATGGGTTGCTGCCCATGTGAAATCCGGCACTTTGCTGGATTTGGCGTGTGGGACAGGAACCCTTTCGCAGCTTTTTGCTGAAATGGGCTATCAAGTGACAGCGAGCGACTTGTCAGAAGAAATGTTGGCTATTGCAAGCCAGCGTTTCCAGGATGCCCAGCTCCAAATTCCGCTGCTCCAATTATCGATGGACCATCTGGAAGGATTAGCTGGCTTTGATGCCGTTACAATCGCCATTGATTCATTGAATTACTTGGAAACCGAACAACAAGTCCAGGAAACGTTCAAAGAAGTGCATGGTGCCCTGAATGCGGGCGGACATTTTTTCTTTGATGTCCATTCTCTCTATAAAGTGGATCATATTTATATGGACAGCCCGTTTGTTTATGACGGAGAAGATATTTCATATATTTGGCATACAGCTGAAGGCGATTTTGACCACAGCGTAATCCATGACTTGACCTTCTTTATCCGCAATGGGGAATTTTTCGAGCGGTTTGAAGAAACGCACGAACAGCGGACGTTTCCGGTTGAGCAGTATAGCGCTTGGCTCGAAGATGCAGGTTTCGAAGTAATGGAAACCGCAGCCGATTTTACAAATGAAAAACCTGATGATGACAGCGAACGCATTTTTTTCCACGCAGTCAAAAAATAAAATTTGCCATCCGCAATCCTTGCGGATGGTTTTTTTATTCGGTTCCCGCCGACTGAAAATAAATTCGACACGGACAGAAAGTTGATATATAATTCAGACAGCTTCCGTCTGATTGCCGATTGTGGAAATGAGGGAAACCGACTGAACTTTTCACAGTTGAAAGACAACATCGGCTGGCTGCTGATCCCGGCCATTGCCTTAATAGCCGCAGCCGTCTATTTTTTAGCTCCCCAAGATGATCCAGAAGCGACGCTGGAACTGATCCAGCCCGAGCTCCCACAGCAAACTGAAACCCCCATCGAAAGCAATCCCATACCTGAAGTGATCATGGTCGATATTAAAGGCCAAGTTGCCAATCCAGGCGTTTATGAACTGCAGACAGGAGCGCGTGCAAAAGACGCGATTCAGGCAGCTGGCGGATTTTTAGAAACGGCTGAAACGTTGTCCATCAATTTAGCGATGGTGGTACAAGATGAAATGGTTCTCTACGTTCCGGAAATTGGAGAGGAAGGAGCTGTTCCGGCCATTCAGGCCGGAGAGCCTGCCGCAGCCGACGGCAGTCCGCTCGTTAATTTGAATACAGCAACGGCTGAGGAATTGATGACATTGACGGGCATTGGTCCCTCGAAAGCTGAAGCGATTCTTTCCTACCGGACAGAAAACGGAAATTTTCAAAGCATCGAAGACTTAACGAAAGTCTCAGGCATTGGCGACAAAACTTTTGAAAAACTGAAAGAGGCCATTACGGTGAATTAACCGGCTATGAGCCTAAAGGACGGTTGACGAAATTTTCGCCTCTGCTACACTTATTTTAACTAACCAGCAGGAGGCAATCAGATGAAGCGAATAACTTGGGATCAATTTTTCATGGCGCAAAGCCATTTACTAGCATTAAGAAGCACATGTACAAGGCTATCTGTTGGAGCGACGATAGTCCGAGACCGCCGGATTATGGCAGGCGGCTACAACGGCTCGATTTCAGGCGGCGACCATTGCATCGACAAAGGCTGCTATGTGGTGGATGGCCATTGCGTACGGACCATCCATGCCGAAATGAATGCACTTTTGCAATGCGCCAAATACGGCATCAATGTCGGCGGTGCGGATATGTATGTCAGCCATTTCCCTTGCCTCCAATGCACGAAGTCGATCATTCAAGCCGGCATAGCGAGGCTGTATTATGCAGCGGATTACAAAAACCATGAATATGCAATCGAATTGCTTGAACAAGCCGGCGTTGAAGTGGTGCAAGTGCCATTCGATGAACGCAAAATTGATTTCTTAAGCGTAGAGAAGACAGCTTTGTACATGGAATTGCTCGAAAAATTGCGGGAAAAAGGCGGCAGCGATGAAGAATTGGCCCATTACAATGAACGGGTGAAACAATTATTCGGAGAAGTGGAAGAAGTAGAAGAAGCCGAAGTATAAGTCCGAATTTCTTCATTTATTTCGCGGCGGCTACGATGGCCGCGACTTATGCAGCGCATGAATCACCGAGGATGCTTGGTTTCATGGCGCTGCTTTTTTTGTGGATGGCCTGGAAACGGGAACCTCTTTTATTCATGGCATTGATCGGGGTGGCGGCCTGCTCGTTTTTTGCGCTGCAGGAGATCCGGCAACAAGAAGAAGCGCAATCCGGTTCGGAATTTACCGGCGAATTGCTGTTTTTAGCCAATTATACAATCGATGGAGACGGGCTCCGCGGATTTGCCAAGCTCGATGGCAAGGAACTGGTTTATGCCAAATACCGGTTTGAATCCGCTGAAGAAAAAGCGCTTTATGAAAATTCGCTTTTTAAATCGACCTTACAGGTAAGTGGTGCTTTCGAAGAGCCCTCTGAGCCGTCCCATCGTTTTGCTTTTGATATGAAAAAATATTTGAAGCATAACGGCGCGAAAGGTTTGCTGAAAATAGAAGCCATTCATGCGATCGCTGAAAACCGCACCTTCAACAGCTGGATGTCGAGCAGGCGCGAATCTTTAAAAACACACATCCGCGAAAGTTTTCCAGCAGGTATATCTGTTGAGGCGGAAGCGCTATTAATCGGCGAGCAAGACCGTATGAGCCCCGAAGACCGGCAATTATTTCAAACGCTTGGCATTACGCATTTATTTGCCATTTCCGGACTTCACGTGGCGATTATCGCAGGCATCGCCTATTTTCTATTGATCCGGCTCCATTTTCGAAAAGAATCGGTCGTTCTGTGGATGCTGGCCATTTTGCCGCTCTATGCACTGCTTGCCGGGGGAGCGCCGTCCATCTGGCGTTCCGTCTGTATGGTATGCATTGTCCTAGCAGGAAGCCTCTTCAAATTGAAGTGGCCGATTTCGCATGTGTTAACCGCAAGTTTCATCTTTTTCGTGTTATGGAATCCGGCCCTATTGTATAATATCGGGTTTCAATTATCTTATGGCGCTACGTTTGCCATCATCTATTCCAGCCGGTTTTTATCCTTGTCGGCTTCGGCAATTAAAAATGGACTGATCATCACCGCGGTTTCCCAATTGAGTTTGTATCCATTGCTGCTGCATCATTTCTATGAAATTTCCCTTTCGTCTTTTTTAGTCAACAGTTTATTTGTGCCACTCTATACCGCAGTTATTTTGCCGGTAAATTTAGTTCTCTTAGGCATGACTTTCCTTTGGCCGGCCGGCGCAGACTTTCTTTTTCCCATTTATGAGCCGGTGCGGCGCCTTATTGCTGAACTGATGGAATGGCTCGCTCGAATTCCGCATCAAATGTGGAACCCGGGAAAGCCGGAACCGCTTATGGCCGTTCTGCTGATGGCAAGCGTATTGATTTTTTACGTGCTGGCTGAAAAGGGCTTTCGCCTATGGCAGTTGCTCGTTTTGATCGTTCCGGCGATTTTGTTTACATTGATGCCTTATGCCGACAGCAATCTAAAAATCACGTTTTTGGATGTAGGGCAGGGTGACAGTGCGGTAATTGAATTGCCATACCGAAAAGGGGTCTATGTGATCGATGCCGGCGGGCTATTGCGTTTTGATCAGGAAACTTTTCAGGAGCGGGAGAAGCCTTATGAAATCGGCCGTCAAATTGTTGTCCCTTATTTGAAAGGGAAAGGGATTTCTGCTGTTGATATTTTGGTGCTTTCTCATGCAGATGCGGACCACGCAGAAGGTGCAGACGAATTATTTAAGCTCCTGTCCATCGAACAGCTTCATTTAACGCCGGGTTCAGCCGAAACGGATCTGATGCAGGCACTTGCGCCGTATGCTCAAGAAGCTTCTGTTGCTTTTCCATATGCTGGCTCTTCCTGGCGTTTGGGGAACATCAATTTTACGTACTTGTCGCCTCCGGACAGCCTTTATGAAGGCAATAACGACTCGTTGGTGCTGCTATTGGAATCAGAGGAAATGCGGATCCTTTTTACCGGCGATCTGGAAGCGGACGGGGAGAGGGAGCTGCTTGAGAAGTACGGAGAGAAAATCGCGGATCTGACGCTGCTCAAAGTCGGGCATCATGGTAGCAAAACGTCCAGCAGCGAACCTTTCCTGGAAATGGTGAACCCGGCCCTGTCGATTTTTTCTACGGGCAAAGACAATCGCTATGGCCATCCGGCAGATGAAGTGGTGCAGCGTTTTGAGGATCTTGGGTTGAAAACGATTAATACAGCAGAGCGGGGGACGCTTGAATTTTCCTGGGATCAGGGAGAAATGAGATTGGAAGCCATACGCCCAATAAAAAAAGGTTCCGGCCCATAAAGGCGGAACCTTTTTTCTATTTAGCGAGCTACAAATTGCACTACTGCCGCAATAATGAAGATAGCTGCAAAAAATACGAATGATACAACAAATCCCATTCCTGCGTCGATCGCGTCATTGCGCTTCGACTGTACGTTCTGTTCAAATTCATTCATTGCTATCCCTCCTAATTCCCTCTTATTATAAGCGATGGGTGTGGAAAAATCTAGATTGAAGCGGATTAATCTAAAGGAATTTAGCGGCAGACACAAAAATGTCAAAATACCAAAACGGCTGAAAATCCGATATAGTAGAGGGAGGAGGTGCGGTTTATGATCACTTCAGTATGGAAAGCGATACGCAGTGGGCAAATCGATCCTGTATACATCATTACAGGGACGGAAAGTTATTTCATCGAAAAAACTTTGGATCTGTTGAAAACGAAATTGACGGACGGAGAACCGGAGTTCATTCACTTTGACCTGGACGAAGTGCCTGTCGATTATGTAATAGAAGAAGCGGATACGATTCCATTTTTCAGTGACCGAAAATTGATCATCGCGAAAAACGCTTCTTTCCTGAAAGCGGCTGAACGCGGAAAGGAAAAGATCGACCACAATTTAAAAGCGCTGGAAGCATGGCTCGAAAATCCGCCGTCCAGTTCCGTGACGGTTTTTGTGGCGCCTTACGAGAAACTGGATGAACGCAAAAAAATTACGAAGCTCATGAAGCAGCGGGCAATCATGGTGGAAGCGAAATCGCTGCTAGCGAATGATTTGGAAACATGGCTGGTGCATGAAGCGAAAAATTACGGCAAGGCGCTGGACAAGCAATCAGCCCAGAAACTAGTGGAGATGGCCGGGACCAATTTGACGCTCTTGTCGTCGGAGCTTGAGAAGATGTCGCTTTATCTCGGGGCGGATGAAGAAGAGATTACGATCGAGTTGATCGAGCAGATGACGGCACGGACACTTGAACAGGATGCGATCAAAATGCTGCAGTCCTATTTGGACGGAGATGTCAGCGGGGCGCTCAGCGTCTACTACGATTTGATCCGGCAAAAGGAAGAGCCGGTCGCTTTGACGGCGCTGCTCGCTTCTCAGATCCGTTTCATGGTGCATGTGTTTTATTTGCAGAAAAAAGGCTATCACGCACAGGCGATTTCCAAGCAATTGAAGGCGCACCCGTACCGCGTCAAATTGTTGGTGGAAAAGCGCCAGCAAATTTCAGAACAGCGTTTGCTGGAAGTGCTGGACGATTTGGCGGACATCGATCTGCAGTTGAAAACGCAAAGCGGAAACCGCGAACGGATCCTGGAGTTCTTTTTGATGAAACGGAAATCGAAAGCGGCAGCTGCACGCTGAAAAAAGAAGAAAGGCCGACTCCCATAAGGGAATCGGCCTTTTGCTGTTACGCTTGTTTTTTCATCAAGCGAGATTTTCTACGAGCTGCTGTGTTTTTGTGGATAAGACCTTTAGAAGCTGCTTTTTCCACTTGTTTGATCGCTGCTTTTACAGAATCGCCAGCGTTTTCATCTTTGTTAAGAAGAGCTGTATCAGCTTTTTTAACCGCAGAACGCATTGTTGATCTCACGTGTGAGTTCTGAGCATTTTTCGTTTCATTCGTGCGAACACGTTTGATTGCAGATTTAATGTTTGGCATGTATTTCACCTCCTAGACAAATAGGAACAGAGATGGAATCATCTCATGTATCTTTTATGTCTCTATACAACATGAGTTATTTTATCAAATCGGGAAAAGGAATGCAATAGATATGTGCAAAGAAGTTTGCCTTGACACCAAAATCATTTCAACAGTCTTACATTGCTGAATACCGGCTGTACTGCTATAATTCATAGTAGTTTATATGGGAGTGAAGAGAATGAATCATGAGGAAAGATTATCCCGGCAAAGCAAAATCCGTAACTTCTCCATTATCGCGCACATCGATCATGGGAAATCTACGCTTGCTGACCGCATACTAGAAAAGACAGAAGCATTAAGCTCACGTGAGATGAAAGCGCAATTGCTGGATTCCATGGACCTGGAACGCGAACGCGGAATTACGATTAAGCTAAACGCCGTCCAGCTGAACTACAAAGCAAAAGACGGAGAAACGTATATCATGCACTTGATTGACACTCCTGGGCACGTCGATTTCACATATGAAGTTTCCCGCAGCCTTGCTGCTTGTGAAGGCGCAGTGCTGGTTGTCGACGCAGCACAAGGGATTGAAGCCCAAACATTGGCAAACGTCTATTTAGCGCTGGACAACGACTTGGAAATCTTGCCGGTCATCAACAAAATTGATTTGCCTGCAGCAGATCCGGAACGTGTCCGCCAAGAAGTGGAAGATGTCATCGGGCTGGACGCCTCAGAAGCGGTTCTGGCTTCAGCGAAAGCGGGCATCGGTATTGAAGAAATCCTTGAACAGATCGTTGAAAAAGTTCCGGCGCCTTCAGGCGACCCAAGTGCACCTTTGAAAGCTTTGATTTTTGACAGCGTCTACGATCCGTACCGCGGCATCGTCTCATATATCCGGATTGTAGAAGGAACAGTGAAACCGGGAGACCGCATCCGAATGATGGCATCCGGCAAAGAATTTGAAGTCATCGAAGCAGGGGTCTTCACTCCACGCGCAACGCTCCGCGAAGAATTGACGGTCGGCGATGTCGGCTTCCTGACAGCTGCCATTAAAAATGTCGGCGATGCAACGGTCGGGGATACGATTACGCTTGCAAACAACCCGGCAAAAGAAGCATTGCCAGGCTACCGCCGCTTGAACCCGATGGTATACTGCGGTTTATATCCGATCGATACGTCGAAATACAATGACCTTCGCGATGCACTTGAAAAACTGGAATTGAATGATGCGGCGCTGCAATTTGAGCCTGAATCGTCCCAAGCGCTTGGCTTCGGCTACCGCTGCGGATTCCTGGGATTGCTCCATATGGAAATCATTCAAGAGCGCATCGAGCGCGAGTTCAATATCGATTTGATTACAACAGCCCCAAGTGTTGTCTACCATGTCCATATGACGGATGACGAAGTATTGAATATCGACAACCCGGCGATGATGCCGGATCCGCAGAAGATCCGCGTCGTAGAAGAGCCGTACGTAAAAGCAACAGTCATGGTGCCGAATGATTTCGTCGGAGCCGTTATGGAAATCTGCCAGAAAAAACGCGGCAACTTCCTGACGATGGATTATGTAGACAACTCGCGTGTCAGCATCGTCTATGAATTGCCGTTAGCCGAAATCGTTTATGATTTCTTCGACCAATTGAAATCAGGCACAAAAGGCTACGCTTCGTTTGACTATGAATTGATCGGCTATAAAGAGTCGAAGCTTGTAAAAATGGACATCTTATTGAATAGTGAACAAGTGGATGCATTAAGCTTTATTGTGCACCGCGATTTCGCTTATGAGCGCGGAAAAGTCATCGTCGACAAATTGAAGACGTTGATCCCCCGCCAGCAATTCGAAGTGCCGATCCAAGCTGCCATCGGCCAAAAAATTGTTGCCCGCCAAACGATTTCAGCGATGCGCAAAAACGTTCTGGCAAAATGCTACGGCGGGGACATTTCCCGTAAGCGCAAGCTTTTGGACAAACAAAAAGAAGGCAAGAAGCGCATGAAGCAAGTGGGCTCTGTCGAAGTGCCGCAAGAAGCATTCATGGCCATCCTGAAAATGGACGACCAATCAAAATAAACAAAAGGAGGAGGCCGATTTTGCGCCTCCTTTTCCTATTAGAAAGAAGGAATACTATGGTCAAGGGATTGTACATCCATATCCCCTTTTGCCACCAGATCTGCCATTACTGTGATTTCAATAAAGTCTTTTTCAAAGACCAGCCAGTGGATGCCTACATCGATTCTCTCGGAAAAGAGCTGGCGCTTTGGAAACTGGAAGGAGCACTCGACCAACCGCTGGAAACCATTTTTCTTGGCGGCGGCACTCCGACATCGCTCGACCCAGACCAATTAGAAAAACTACTAGGCTATATCCATGAATACGTGCCGATGGCAGAGAACCTCGAATGGACATCGGAAGCGAATCCGGATGAATTGACGAAAGAGAAGATGGAAGTGCTGTTTGCAGGAGGCGTTAACCGCTTGAGCATGGGCGTCCAGACGTTCGACGCCGATCTATTGCAGCGCCTTGGACGCACCCACAGCAATCAGGACGTCCATCGTGCGGTAAAAGAAGCGCGCGAAGTCGGCTTTACGAACATCAGCTTCGATTTGATGTACGGGCTGCCGGGGCAAACCATGGCGCAATGGGAAGATACGCTGAAACAGGCATTTGCATTTGATTTGCCGCATTTCTCTGCCTACTCTTTGATCATTGAACCGAAGACGGTTTTTTATAACTTGATGACAAAAG
This sequence comes from Planococcus ruber, assembly GCF_022819085.1. Taxonomy (GTDB): domain Bacteria; phylum Bacillota; class Bacilli; order Bacillales_A; family Planococcaceae; genus Planococcus; species Planococcus ruber. Next base: position 279,571 of record NZ_JALHAG010000004.1, read on the forward strand.
GCAAACTCAATACCGTGACCGAGGATCTGGAAGCGGATATGTATGAAAGGCTGATGGCCGAAATGGAGCAGCGCGGCTTGAAGCAATACGAAATTTCGAATTTTGGGCGGCCAGGATTCCAATCCCGGCATAATCTCATCTATTGGGACAATGAAGAATACATCGGCGCCGGCGCCGGTGCGCATGGCTACGTAAGAGGCATTCGCTATTCTAATGTAGGGCCCTTAAAAAAATACATGGGGCCGCTTGATGAAGGGAACCGTCCTTTGCTCAGCACGCATGAGGTGCCTATGAATGAGCAAATGGAAGAAGAAATGTTCCTTGGCCTCCGGAAGACGGCAGGCGTATCGCTTGCGCATTTCCAGGAAAAGTTCGGCCGTTCGCTTGAGGAAGTGTATGGCGAAATTATCGCCGCGGAGATCGGCAAAAAGAATTTGGCCATTGAAGAAGGCCGGATCAAATTAACGAAGCATGGCCGCTTTGTCGGCAATGAAGTTTTTGAGAAGTTCCTGCTTGCATAATTTTGCGTGGCAGAAATGAACTGCTTCAGCCGGCGAAAATCAGTTTTAAAAAATTTGTCTTTCATTGACAAAAACAAAAGCGCATTCGTTGACAAGGCTATGAGAATTTGATAATTTTAAGGTAGTCTTAGCACTCACACCTATAGAGTGCTAACAGAGGTGATGATCATGTTAACAGAACGGCAGTTGCTCATTTTAAAAGTAACAGTAGATGATTACATTCAATCAGCTCAGCCGGTCGGATCGAACCAACTCTCTAAAAAATCCGAAATCCCATTTAGTCCGGCAACGATCCGTAATGAGATGGCTGATTTGGAAGGCTTGGGTTTTCTTGAGAAAACCCACACTTCTTCCGGCAGGGTGCCTTCGGAAAAGGGGTATCGCTACTACGTCGACCATATGCTGACGCCGCGTCCGCTGCCTAAAGAAGATATCGTGCAGCTTCGTTCCATTTTTGATGATAAGATTGCAGAAACCGAGGAAGTGATCAAACGGTCTGCCATGATCCTATCGGAATTGACGAATTATACAGCCATTCTGCTTGGGCCGGATATGCGGAAGCATACAGTTAAAAAGCTATCGATTGTCCCTTTGACGATGGATACTGCAGTGGCAATTATCGTAACGGATAACGGCCATGTAGAAAACCGGGTCTTTACAATACCGCAAGGGCTGGATCCTTCGGATATTGAAAAGATGGTCAATATCTTAAACGAACGGCTAGTCGGTGTTTCATTGAACGACTTGCACCGCCGTTTGGAACAGGAAACTTTGACGATCTTCAAACAGCATGTTAACCGCTATGGCGAACTTTTTTCGACCTTCAGAAAAGCGGTTATCCTTCCGCAAGAGGACAATGTCTACTATGGCGGAAAGCTGAACATTTTGAACCAGCCGGATTTCCACGATTTGCATAAAATCAGGAATCTTATGGATGTGATGGAAGAGTCCAAACATATTCCCATGATTCTTCCTGTAGGCAGCCAAGGGCTCCATATACGGATCGGTTCGGAAAATGCGCTTTCAGCAATGGAAGATTGCTCAGTGATCACCGTTTCATACGATATCGGGGAAGAACAGACGGGATCAATTGCTATCGTCGGTCCAAAACGCATGGATTATAAACGCGTTGTCACGTTGCTCGACACACTTAGCGGCGATTTATCGAAAGAACTGACCCGAATGATCAGGGGCAAGTGAACAAAAGGAGGAACAGGATTTGTCTAATGAAAAAGAACCTCAAAAATCGACAGAAGAACTAGATCAGGAAATCCAAACTGAAACAAAAGGGGACGCAGTGGAGCAGCAAGAAGAACTCGTTCTTGATGAAGCTGCTGGACCTGCTGAAGAAACAGCGGAAGCCCCGGAAGTGGATGAAGTTGCTGCCTTGAAAGAGGAATTGGAAGCTGAGCAGAACAAATATCTTCGTTTATTGGCTGATTATGACAATTTCAAGCGCCGCTCCCAAAAAGAACGGCAAGACGCGGAGAAATTCCGCTCGCAGTCATTGCTGGCTGACTTGCTTCCTGTAATGGACAATTTTGATCGGGCTCTATCTGTTGAAACAAAAAGCGAAGAATCTGCGTCTTTATTAAAAGGCGTGGAAATGGTTCAGAAATCTTTGCTTGAAGCGGTTAAACGCGAAGGCTTAGAAGAAATTAAAGCACTTGGTGAGCCATTCGACCCGAATTTCCACCAAGCCGTCATGCAAGAAAAAGACGAAACAGCTGAACCGGGTGTTGTATTAATGGAACTGCAAAAAGGCTATACGTTAAAAGGCAGAGTCTTGCGCCCGGCAATGGTTAAAGTAAACGAATAAATCAGATGATGGAGGAATTTCAATGAGCAAAATTATCGGTATTGACTTAGGAACTACAAACTCAGCAGTCGCGGTATTAGAAGGCGGCGAACCAAGAATCATTCCAAATCCAGAAGGCAACCGCACGACTCCTTCTGTTGTTGCATTTAAAAATGGTGAACGCCAAGTCGGTGAAGTAGCGAAACGCCAATCTATCACAAACCCGAACACGATCCAATCGGTTAAACGTTTGATGGGTACGCAGCAAAAAGTAACGGCTGAAGGCAAAGAATATACACCGCAAGAAGTTTCTGCAATGATTCTTCAATACTTAAAAGGCTATGCAGAAGAATACTTAGGCGAAAAAGTGACAAGAGCTGTCATTACAGTTCCGGCTTACTTTAACGATGCAGAACGCCAAGCAACAAAAGATGCAGGCCGTATTGCAGGCCTTGAAGTGGAACGCATTATCAATGAACCGACTGCAGCAGCGCTTGCCTACGGCCTTGATAAAATGGAAAAAGACGAAACGGTACTTGTCTACGACTTGGGCGGCGGTACGTTTGACGTTTCGATCCTTGAACTGGGCGACGGCGTTTTCGAAGTTAAATCAACAGCCGGCGACAACCGTCTTGGCGGAGATGACTTCGATAAAGTAATCATCGATTATTTGGTGCAGGAATTCAAAAAAGAAAACGGCATTGACTTGTCTCAAGACAAAATGGCGACACAGCGTTTGAAAGATGCTGCAGAAAAAGCGAAAAAAGACCTTTCCGGCGTTTCTTCTACACAAATTTCCTTGCCATTCATCACTGCAGGAGAAGCTGGACCGCTTCACTTGGAAGTGACAATGAGCCGTGCGAAATTTGATGAATTGACTTCTTCATTGGTAGAACGCACAATGGGGCCGACTCGCCAAGCGTTGAAAGATGCAGGCATCTCTGCTTCAGATCTTGACCGCGTCATCCTAGTTGGTGGATCTACACGTATTCCTGCCGTTCAAGAAGCAGTGAAGAAAGAAACAGGAAAAGATCCTCATAAAGGCGTTAACCCGGATGAAGTTGTCGCAATGGGTGCTGCTGTACAAGGCGGCGTATTGACAGGCGACGTGAAAGATGTGGTCTTGCTTGACGTAACTCCGCTATCTTTAGGAATTGAAACAATGGGCGGCGTGTTCACGAAATTGATCGACCGCAACACAACGATCCCAACTTCAAAATCGCAGACATTCTCGACTGCTGCTGACAATCAGCCAGCTGTAGATATCCATGTATTGCAAGGTGAGCGTCCAATGGCCGCTGCCAACAAAACGCTTGGCCGTTTCCAATTAGCGGATATTCCGCCGGCACCACGCGGAATTCCACAAATTGAAGTTACATTTGACATCGATAAAAACGGAATCGTCAGCGTAAAAGCGAAAGACCTTGGAACGCAAAAAGAACAAACGATCACGATCCAGTCAAACACTTCATTAAGTGATGACGAAATCGAACGCATGATCAAAGAAGCGGAAGAAAACGCAGAAGCGGATGCGAAAGTGAAAGAAGAAGTAGAACTTCGCAACGAAGCGGACCAAGCGGTTTTCCAAACGGACAAAACAATCGCTGACCTTGGCGAAGTTGTCACGGAAGAAGAAAAGAAACAAGCGGAAGAAGCGCGTGACGAGTTGAAATCCGCTCTTGAGAGCGACAATATCGACACAATCCGTGAGAAAAAAGATAAATTGAATGAAATCCTTCAAGGTTTGGCTATGAAAGCTTATGAGCAAGCGGCTGCAGCGCAGCAAGCAGCTGGCGGCCAAGAAGGCGCAGCTCCAGGAAACGATGACATCGTGGACGCTGAATACGAAGAAGTCAACGACGACAAAGACAAGTAAGATAAGCGGGGCCTGAAAAAGTCAAAGCAAAGCAACATGCTTTGGCTTTTTCAATGTCTTTGCAACCACAATTTAAACCGTGTACAATTACAGGTGATTGCAATAGGGAGAGTGACATATGAATAAACGAGATTATTATGAGGTGCTCGGCGTTTCAAAAGACGCTTCGAAAGAGGAAATCAAAAAAGCTTACCGGAAATTATCAAAACAATTCCACCCGGATATCAATAAAGATGCGGATGCTTCTGAGAAATTCCAAGAAGTAAAAGAAGCGTACGAAGTTTTAAGCGATGAGCAAAAACGTGCACAATACGATCAATTTGGACACCAGGATCCGAACCAAGGATTTGGCGGATTCGGCGGCGGTGCTGAAGGATTCGGGTTTGACGATATCTTCAGTACGTTCTTCGGCGGCGGTTCAAGACGCCGCGACCCGAATGCGCCGCGCAAAGGCGACGATCTGCAATATTCGATGACGATCGATTTCATGGATGCGGTTTTCGGCAAAGAAGAAGAAATCGAATTGCCGAAAGACGAAACATGTTCTACTTGCCACGGATCTGGCGCGAAGCCTGGAACAAAACCGAAAACTTGCCCTTATTGTGAAGGTTCTGGCCAAGTGAATGTGACACAAGATACGCCGTTTGGCCGTATGGTCAACCGCCGAGCTTGCCAGCATTGCCAAGGCACCGGACAAATCATTCCAGAAAAATGCTCGACTTGCCATGGCGAAGGAAAAGTCCGCAAAGTCAAGAAAATCAAAGTTACCATTCCTGCAGGCGTCGATGATGGCCAGCAATTGCGTGTTACCGGCCAAGGCGGACCTGGCGTGAACGGCGGGCCAACTGGAGACCTTTATGTAGTTTTCCGCGTCAGACCGCATAAATCATTCGAACGTGACGGCGACGATATTTATCTGAATCTGCCTATTTCCATTGCCCAAGCGGCACTCGGCGACGAAATCGAAGTTCCGACGGTTTCGGGCAAAGTGAAATTGAAAATCCCGGCAGGAACCCAAAGCGGAGCGCGTTTCCGCTTGAAAGGCAAAGGCGTGAAGAACGTTCACGGCTACGGCACGGGCGACCAGCACATTATTATCCAAGTGAAGACGCCAACGAAATTAAACGAAAAACAAAAGCAGCTGCTCCGTGAATTTGCAGAAATCAGCGGAGATATTCCTGAAGAACATAGCAGTTCGCTGTTTGATAAAATCAAGCGCACCATCAAAGGTGAGTAAAGGAGCCGGTTTTAGATGAAATGGTCAGAACTGTCGATTCACACAACAAACGAAGCGATTGAAGCTGTTTCGAATATTATGCATGAGGCAGGCGCAAGCGGAGTCGTCATCGAAGACTCCGATGACTTGACGAAAGAAAGAGCCGATGAATTCGGCGAAATCTGGTCATTGGATCCTGTCGATTTCCCGTCAGAAGGCGTTATTTTAAAAGCGTATTTGCCCGTAAATAGCTTTCTCGGTGAAACAGTTGAAGCGATAAAATTGGCAATCAATAATTTAGTGAAGTTCGATATCAATCTTGGCGCCAATGTGGTGACGATCAGCGAAGTGAACGAAGAAGAATGGGCAACGGCGTGGAAAAAATATTATCACCCGGTAAAAATTTCAAAACGTTTTACCATTGTTCCGACTTGGGAAACGTATGAACCCGTTTCAAGCGATGAATTGATTATCGAACTCGATCCCGGAATGGCTTTTGGAACCGGAACGCATCCGACGACAGTCATGAGCCTTCAGGCGCTTGAAAAAACAGTGAAACCTGGAAATCGGGTAATTGACGTAGGGACAGGGTCAGGCGTTTTGGCAATCGGTGCAGCTTTATTGGACGCCAAAGAAGTCCATGCCCTTGATCTAGATGATGTAGCGGTAACAGCAGCCCGGATTAATGTCAAATTGAATAAAGTCCAGAACAAAATCAAGGTCGTCCACGGCAATCTGTTGGATACGATTGATGAGCCGGGCGATGTTGTAGTAGCCAATATCTTAGCGGAAATCATCATGTCATTTACGGATGATGCTTTCCAAGCAGTGAAGCCAGGCGGGATTTATATCACTTCAGGCATCATTTCTGCGAAGAAAAATGATGTAAAAGACGCGCTTGAGGCTTCTGGATTTATCGTGGAAGATGTCATGATGATGGAAGACTGGGTAACGATCATTTCTAAAAAACCGGAATAACGGGGTGTAACGATGCAGAGATATTTTATAGACGGCAAAGTTCCCGACAATCGAAAAGTGGCGATAACAGGCGATGATGCGAAGCACATCGCCAAAGTTATGCGCCAAGGCGCAGGGGACGAAGTCATCGTTGTAATGGAAGGGAAATCTTTTTTAGCTACGATAGAAAGCGTCGATTTCGATATCGAGCTGCAGCTAACAGAGGAGCGGCAGGCGGATGTGGAACTTCCGAAAAATGTAGCGATTGCCTGCGGTTTGCCTAAAGGCGATAAACTGGAACTCGTTGTCCAAAAAGCTACGGAGCTCGGCATGCATGCCCTGATTCCATTCGAAGCTGAACGGTCGATTGTGAAATGGGATGCTGGAAAAGGCGAAAAGAAACGGATCCGCCTTCAAAAGATTGCTAAAGAAGCAGCCGAACAATCCCATCGGGTGAAAATACCTGAAATACATAAAATCCATACGTTCAAGCAATTGCTTGAAACGGCAAAATCGTTTGATGCCATTATCGTCGCTTACGAAGAAGAAGCCCGGGCGGAAGGCGGTAAGCGGTTTGCCGAAATTTTAAAATCAATGTATGATAAAGATTCAATGATCCTTATTTTCGGTCCGGAAGGCGGAATTTCAGTTTCTGAAGTTGAGCAGCTGAAGGAAGCCGGTGCGTTGTTCACGGCTTTAGGCCCTCGTATTTTACGGACGGAAACAGCTCCGCTTTATGCCTTATCTGCAATGTCTTATGAATTCGAATGAGAGAGGTGGATACTGATGCCAACGGTTGCATTTCATACCTTAGGTTGTAAAGTGAATCATTATGAAACCGAAGCGATTTGGCAATTGTTTAAAGAACAAAGCTACAGCCGCGTGGAGTTCGAACATCATTCCGATGTCTATGTCATTAATACATGCACTGTTACGAATACAGGAGATAAAAAGAGCCGCCAAGTGATACGCAAAGCCGTGCGCAAAAATCCGGATGCTGTCATTTGTGTAACCGGGTGCTACGCGCAGACTTCTCCAGCCGAAATTATGGCGATTCCCGGCGTTGATATTGTGGTCGGCACGCAAGACCGCACAAAATTGCTCGGCTATATTGACCAGTACCGACAAGAGCGAAAGCCGATCAACGCAGTTGGGAACATCATGAAAAACCGTATATACGAAGAGTTGGACGTTCCGGCTTTCACTGACCGGACACGTGCTTCATTGAAGATTCAAGAAGGCTGCAATAACTTCTGTACTTTCTGCATCATTCCATGGGCCCGTGGGTTGATGCGTTCAAGAGACCCGCAAGAAGTCGTTAGGCAGGCGCAGCAATTGGTAAATGCGGGATATCAGGAAATCGTCTTGACCGGAATCCATACCGGCGGCTACGGGGAAGACTTGAAAAATTACAATTTAGCCCAGCTTTTGCGTGATTTGGAACAGCAAGTCGTTGGTTTGAAACGGCTGCGGATTTCTTCCATCGAAGCAAGCCAGTTGACGGATGAAGTTATCGACGTGCTCCAAAATTCGAATATTGTGGTGCGCCATCTTCATATTCCGATTCAATCGGGATCGGATACGGTATTGAAACGCATGCGCCGAAAGTACACAATGGAATTTTTTGCAGACCGGCTTGTGCAGCTGCGCAAAGCTTTGCCGGACCTTGCGATTACTTCAGATGTCATTGTCGGATTCCCTGGAGAAACCGAAGAGGAATTCATGGAAACGTACAGGTTCATCCATGAGCACCAGTTTTCTGAACTCCACGTTTTCCCATACTCGCAGCGCACCGGTACACCAGCTGCCCGTATGGATGGCCAGATTGATGAAGAAATTAAAAACGAACGGGTTCACCGCCTGATTGCGTTAAATGATCAATTGGCTAAAGAATACGCTTCGAAATTCGAAGGGGAATTGTTGGAAATCATTCCTGAAGAACGCTTCAAGCAAAACGAGGAAACCGGATTGCTTGAAGGATACACGGACAATTACTTGAAAGTGGTCATCCCTGGCGATGATTCGCTGATTGGAAAGATTGTCAAAGTGAAAATCGTGAAAGCCGGCTATCCATATAATGAAGGGCAGTTTGTCCGAGTGATGGAAGAGCAGCTGGTTTAACGTAAAACCGAATTTAAAAAGAGAATGGAGTAATTTTAACATGACAAACATCGCTTCTTATATCGACCATACTTTATTAAAACCTGATGCTACTCAAGAACAAATCGTCCAACTTTGCAAAGAGGCTGCAGAATACCAATTTGCTTCTGTTTGCGTGAACCCTGCTTGGGTAGCGACTGCAGCAAAAGAACTAGCTGACAGCACGGCGAAAGTCTGCACCGTGATCGGGTTTCCATTAGGCGCATCAACTTCTGAAACAAAAGCTTTTGAAACGGCAGATGCCATTTCAAAAGGCGCTCACGAAATCGATATGGTCATCAATATCGGCGCTTTGAAAAGCGGCGATCTTGAACTTGTGAAAAATGATATTGCGGCAGTAGTAGAAGCTGCCAAAGGCAAAGCTATCGTTAAAGTCATTATCGAAACTTGCTTATTGTCAGATGAAGAAAAAGCAGTTGCATCACGCCTTTCAAAAGAAGCGGGTGCAGATTTCGTTAAAACTTCAACTGGCTTCTCAACAGGTGGAGCGACTGTGGCGGATGTGAAAATCATGCGCGAAACAGTAGGTCCGGACCTTGGCGTCAAAGCTTCAGGCGGCGTTAGAAGCTTAGAAGATCTAAACGCAATGGTAGAAGCGGGAGCAACTCGCATCGGCGCAAGTTCAGGCGTCCAAATCATGCAGGGATTAATTTCAAATTCCGATTATTAAGTATTGACCTAGGTCGATATATACGTTATAATTTTTGATATATAACACGTATTGTTATATGCTTCAACGTGTGTTCGGAGGGAGGGAAAAAGAGATGTCAAAAACTGTAGTTCGTAAAAACGAATCGATTGAAGATGCTCTTCGCCGCTTCAAACGCACTGTTTCTAAATCCGGAACAATGCAAGAGGTAAGAAAGCGCGAGTATTATGATAAGCCAAGTGTTAAACGTAAATTGAAATCAGAAGCTGCGCGTAAACGTAAATTTTAATTGACCTTACTCCATAAAAGACATTAAAAAATATGAACGATCAGCCATGGCCGGGTACACGTATCATCGTGTACCCGGTTTTTCTATGCCTTCTTCTGGAAGCGGTCGTCCCAATACGTTTGACTAGATGGCTGCCTCCGCTTTCAAATTCTGTAAGCGCATTCCTTCGTGTTTCAAAACTGTTCCTTTATAATGAAATTAGCTACAAAAAATGAAACCTTTTCCCTTTTGGTCCGTATTAAAGGTAGCAGTAAAACGAAAGGAGAGATTCGTTTGCATCCGTTTAGGATTTTCTCTGCATTCATGGCGCTAAGTGCGTTGTCGGTATTCTTCATGCCTGGTGCATTGGCAGCAGAGTCTGCTGAAGCGGGCAGCACGTTCGGCAGCCAATTGGTTGAATTTATCACTCATCCGGTTGTTGTGCCGGTTCTGCTGTCGATTGCAGCCCTAGGCATTCTTCTGGAAATGTTTACACCGGGCATGGGCGTGCCTGGGTTGATTGGGTTTACCGCTTTAGCTATTTATTTTTATGGCCATTGGGCAGCTGGGTTAGCGGGATGGAGCACGTTGTTCCTGTTAATTCTTGGCGTCACTCTCCTTTTAGTTGAACTGATTATTCCAATCGGGCTTATTGGATTTCTCGGGTTGTTAGCTATTCTTGGCAGCGTGTTATTGGCAGGCGGAGATCTTAAAACCACTGCCATCGCCATTTTGATCGCATTAATTGTAGCAACTGCAGGGATGGTGATTATTGTGAAATTTTTTGGCAAGAGGCTTCATCTATTCAAACGGGTGGTCTTGACAGATTCGACCAATACGGAGAGCGGATATGTATCGAATGTAAACCGCTATGAATTGGTTGGGCAATTTGCCAAGACCGCCACAGCACTTCGCCCTTCCGGTACGATTAAATTGATGGATGAACGGATTGACGCCGTTTCTGACGGACGGTTTATCGATGCTGGAAAAGAAGTGAAAATCATCAAAGTCGAAGGTTCACGGATCGTAGTTCGAGAAGTGGAAAAAGAAGAGGAGGAATAGAAGCATGGAATTAGGTCTTATAGGTTTAGCCGCAGCAATAATCGGCGTCATCATTGTTCTGGCAATATTCTTCACGTTTGTACCGATTACCTTATGGATCTCTGCTTTAGCGGCAGGGGTTAAAATCAGCATCTTTACGTTAATCGGAATGAGATTGCGCCGCGTTATTCCGTCGCGCATCGTAAATCCGTTGATCAAAGCTTCAAAAGCTGGATTGACGGTATCGATCAACCAACTGGAAAGCCATTACTTAGCAGGCGGTAACGTTGACCGCGTTGTCAACGCATTGATTGCGGCACACCGTGCCAACATCGAGCTGCCGTTCGAACGTGCGGCTGCCATTGATTTGGCAGGCCGCGACGTATTAGAAGCGGTGCAAATGTCTGTTAACCCGAAAGTTATCGAAACACCATTTATTGCGGGTGTGGCGATGGACGGGATCGAAGTTAAAGCAAAAGCGCGTATCACGGTTCGTGCGAATATTGACCGCTTAGTCGGTGGTGCCGGTGAAGAAACGATCGTTGCCCGTGTCGGCGAAGGGATTGTCTCTACACTTGGTTCCAGCACAAACCATAAAAAAGTGCTTGAAAATCCGGATTTGATTTCCCAGACGGTTTTGGCAAAAGGCCTGGATTCAGGTACAGCGTTTGAAATCTTATCCATTGATATCGCAGACGTTGATATCGGCAAGAACATTGGTGCTGAACTTCAAACCGAACAAGCGGAAGCGGATAAGAAAATTGCACAGGCAAAAGCGGAAGAACGCCGCGCAATGGCTGTTGCAAGCGAGCAGGAAATGAAAGCGAAAGTTGTCGAAATGAGATCGAAAGTTGTTGAAGCTGAGGCGGAAGTGCCGCTCGCAATGTCAGAAGCGCTTCGTTCTGGCAATATCGGTGTTATGGATTACGTAAATTACAAGAACGTCCAAGCGGATACTGGCATGCGTGATTCAATTGCCAAGACCGGCACAGAAAAATCCGACGATAAACAATAACCGTCGACAGCAAGGGAGGTTATTGAATGGAAGGTTTTATCTTCGCACTTATTGTGATGGCGCTCGGAGCGATATTCGGCAATAAAAAAGGCGGCGAAGACAAGGATCCGGCAAGCAAACCGGTTCCAAAAAGCCCCCAGACCCGCCAAAGCCGGCAAGCACAAGCCCGTGAAGCCGGACAAAAAACTTTTAAACGAGTGGAAGACTACGCCAAAGAAATCTACGGCGATTTGCAGACTCAAATGAAAGAACAGCCCGAAAAAACGAAACAGGTGCAGCAGAGAGTGGAAAAAGCAATAGACCGGACGCCGCTTCGCGAAACTCGCCAGGAAATACAGCGTGAGATTCAGGAGCGGCAGCCGTCGGGCAGGCTATCAGCACACCAAAATGCCCGTTCAGCTGCTCCTGCAAAACCAAAGCAGGAAGAGGATATCTTCCCGCTGGAAGCCAACGATATCCGAAAAGGCATCATTTTAGCAGAAGTATTGATGCCGCCAAAATCGAAAAGGTAATGTGTAAACCGATCAGTTCATGCTGATCGGTTTTATTTTTCTAAATAATAATGTTATGTAAACAAAATGATTAAAATGTTTTACAATTCCAAATTAATAGTGATACAGTGAAATTGTACTAAATATTCGATTCCAAGGAGCGTCTACATGACAGAAAACCAACTATTAGAACTGCATGTGAAAGATCCAAATGAAGCGGTGCAGCTGCTCGGGATTTCTGATAGTCACATGACTTTAATCGAAGAAGCATTTCAAATTCAAATCATCACGCGTGGAGACGTTATTAAATTATCTGGCTCTGAAGAAGGCAAACATATTGGGAAATTACTGATTGAACAATTATTGAAAGTAATCCGCAAAAACATCAATATTGACCAGCGCGATATCGTCTCAGCGATTGAGATGGCCCGTGCCGGCACCATTGAATATTTTGCAGAACTATATGATGAAGAAGTTGCCAGAAATGCAGGCGGCAAAGCAATACGTGCAAAAACCATCGGCCAGCGGCATTATATTCACGCTGTGCGCAGCAATGATCTCGTCTTCGGCATCGGCCCTGCCGGAACAGGCAAAACATATTTGGCAGTGGTGATGGCGGTGCAGGCATTAAAGAATGGCCATGTCAAAAAAATCATTCTTACCCGGCCGGCGGTTGAAGCAGGCGAAAGCCTCGGTTTTTTGCCCGGCGATTTAAAGGAAAAAGTGGATCCTTATCTGCGGCCTTTATATGACGCACTTCATGATGTGCTCGGCCTGGAACAGACAAACCGGTTTATCGAACGGGGCACTATAGAAATTGCGCCTCTTGCTTATATGAGAGGGCGGACGCTGGATGAAGCATTCGTTATCCTTGATGAAGCGCAGAACACGACGAAAGCGCAAATGAAGATGTTCTTGACCCGCCTTGGATTTGGTTCGAAAATGATCATTACTGGCGACAAGACCCAGATCGACTTGCCGAGAGGCGCAGAATCCGGTTTGATAGCGGCAGAAACGACACTAGCCAAAGTACGTGGAATCCACTTCCAGTATTTAGAACGAGGAGACGTGGTACGCCACCCGCTAGTTGCGAGAATCATCGCAGCTTACGAAGACCAGCCTTCGTAAATTTAAAAAGCTATCATTTATAGCCGGCAAGGGAAAGAACGACTTTTCCTTGCCGGTTTTTTGCAGTTTTATCAATCCATACAAAATCCATCGATTGATGAAAAAAATGAAAGTAATATTACATAGCGAATTTCAAAAAATTACAAATAGACAATGAAATACTTTCTTTAAATTGATATGATGAAAGTACAAGAAGAGAGGTGTTTCAATGCGCAATTGGGCGAAACAAGTCTACGATAAGATGGGTTACCGGGTAATTGCAGCGGCGCTGATTTTTCTGATCGGCGCGATTATTTATGGGTTCCTTTTTGCCTCGGTGAACGGCGATACATATAAGGTTGAACTTTTCCAGCTTTCTGAAGAAACCATCCGGTCCGCTAAAACGGTGGAAGATCCGGTGAAAACGGAATTAGAACGCCAACGGGCTGCGGCTGAGCTGGGGCCGAGCTATCAATTTTCAGCAGAAAATGCGGACAACCAGGCAGCTTTGATCAAGTCGATTTTCGGGTATATATCGGATGTAAAGGAAATTCCTGAAAATGAAGAGACGCTGAAGCCGCAAGCCATCAATAAAATGATTGAAGATGTGAGAAAAAATCTCCAGTTGTTGGATACAAACGAAACGAATCTCCGCTTAACGGATGAAATGCTCCGAGCGTTGCTTCTGGTGCCGGATGAAAATCTAACGAAAATGGAGCAGGAATTGACGGAACTGGTCAAATCCAGATTAAGCGAACCCCTAAGGGAAGAAGACGTCGCAGATGTTCAAAATGAAGTAGAGCAGGAGCTCCGGAAAAGTACGAGAATTCCTGCTTCCGCTTTGCAGGCAGCTGTTGTCATCGGACGTTTTGCCATTGTGCCGAATGAAGTCATCGACGAAGAATTAACGGAAGCGCAGGCAGAGTCCGCACGGGCAAGTGTCGAACCGACCCGCATTTTGCAAGGCCAGGTATTGGTCCAGGAAGGGCAAATGATTGACCGTGAAGTTTACCGTCAATTGGAATTAGCAGGCATGACGCAAGAAAAGGAAGATTTTAAGCCGCTGGCAGGCTTATTGCTGTTCGTTGTGATCACGATGGGAATTCTTGTCATCTTAACGATTCGTTCGAAATCTTCGAATCAGCAGAAGCTGATTAAGTTCTCGGTTATTCTTGCGGTTGTTCTGATTTCATTGACGCTGATGCAGCTTTTAAGTTTAGTCAGCGATAATTTTGACGTGACCATCGCCTTTCTTTTTCCGACAGCGTTGGCTGGAATGCTGGTGCGCATGCTGTTAAATGAACGGATCGCTGTTTATGTGACATTACTGATCGGGGCAGTGGGCGGAATGATGCTGCAAGGGGAAAACACTTCGACATTGCAGATGGACATTGCGCTGTACATCATTTTCGGAGGGCTTGCCGGCGTTTATTTGATTGCGCAGCAAGACCGCCGCTCTCATTTGCTGCAGACAAGTTTAGCTGTAGCCGTAGGAAATGCCCTTTTTATCGGTTTCTATCTATTGGTGGGCCAAAGCCAGTACGACTGGACAGAAATCGGCTTCTATTTTGCAGCTGCTGTCATTTCCGGGTTATTTTCCGGGGCTTTGACGATCGGTTTGCTGCCGTTTTTTGAGTCGGTTTTCGGCTTATTGTCAACCATGCGCCTCATTGAACTATCGAACCCGAATCATCCATTATTAAAGAAAATTTTAACCGAAACACCAGGAACCTATCACCATAGCGTCATGGTGGCGAACCTTGCAGATGCGTCCTGCGAAGCGGTCGGTGCAAACGGCCTTTTGGCGAGAGTGGGCTGCTACTACCATGATATCGGCAAAACCAACCGTCCGCAGTACTTTATCGAAAACCAAGTCAGCATCAAAAACCCGCATGATTCCTTGCCACCTGAAAAGAGCCGGGACATCATTTTGGCGCATGGTTCTGAAGGTGCGGAATTGTTGAGAAAGCATAAAATGCCGAAAGAAATCATCGATGTGGCAGAACAGCATCACGGCACCAGTTTACTGAAATTTTTCTATTATAAAGCGAAAGAAGAAAATCCGGAGGTCTGTGAAAAGGACTACCGGTATGCCGGACCGAAACCGCAGACAAAAGAAATTGCCATCATCAGTGTGGCAGACAGCATCGAAGCGGCCGTCCGTTCGATGAAAGAGCCGACATCAGAAAAAATAAAAAAATTGGTTGATGCCATAGTTGAGGATAAACTAAAGGATGGGCAATTTGATGAATGTGACTTGACGATGAAAGAGTTGAAGAAAGTCAAACATGTGATGTGCGAAACGCTGAATGGCATCTTCCATTCACGGATCGAATATCCGCAGGAGCCAAAATGACAGGAGGAAAAAAACATGTTAGCCATCGATTTTATTGATGAAACAGCGACGTTAGAAGAAAGCGAGCTGCAATTTGTTGAGAAAATTTTGAAGCATGCAGCAGAAGAGGAACGAGTGGGAGATTCGGAAGTATCGGTAACGTTTGTGACAAACGATATGATCCAAGCGATCAATAAAGAATACCGCGGCAAGGATGCGCCGACAGATGTCATCTCTTTTGCGATGGAAGAATTGGGCGAAGGGGAAATGGAAATCGTCGGTTCTCCTGAAGCGAGAGTTCTGGGAGATATCATCATCTCCTTGGACCGGACAAAAGAACAGGCTGCCGACTACGGGCATTCCTTCGAACGCGAACTGGGCTTTCTTGCTGTCCACGGATTTTTGCACCTGTTAGGTTATGACCATATGAATGAAACGGATGAAAAGGAAATGTTCGGAAAACAGGAGGCGATTTTGACATCGCTAGGCATCACCCGTGACGCACATGAAACTGAGTAGATTTTTCCGGTCTTTTCAATATGCAGCACAAGGGATCTATGCGGCAATCCAGAAAGAACAGAACATCCGATTTCATTTATTGGCGGCAGTTGTTGTAGTCCTTTCCGGGTGGCTGACCGGCCTTTCCAAAACAGAATGGCTCATCGTCATTTTGCTGATCGGCGGCATGCTCGCGTTCGAACTTGTCAATACAGCGATGGAGCGCGTCGTGGACCTCGCTTCGCCTGAGCTCCATCCGCTTGCAAAACAGGCAAAAGACATGGCAGCAGGTGCGGTTTTGGTATTTGCAGTGGCAAGTGCTATAATTGGTTTACTGATATTCATACCAAAATGGTTTTAACTTACAGAGGTGAAGCGCAATGGAAAAAGAACAATTGATGACAGAATCAAAAACGGCGCGGGAACGGGCTTATGTACCATATTCAAAGTTCAAGGTCGGGGCAGCGCTTCTGACGGCTGACGGCAAGGTCTACCACGGCTGCAATATTGAAAATGCCGGTTATTCCATGACAAACTGTGCAGAGCGCACAGCGATGTTCAAAGCTGTTTCAGAGGGCGAACGAAACTTTGCAGCATTGGCCGTTGTAGCCGATACGAAAGGACCGGTATCGCCATGCGGTGCATGCCGGCAAGTAATCGCCGAATTCTGTTCGCCGAATATGCCGGTTTATTTAACAAATTTAAATGGAGACGTCCAGGAAACAACAGTCAGCGAATTGTTGCCGGGAGCGTTTTCAACGGAGGATTTAGAGTATGCAGCAGGGAAATAACGGATTTAAATCAGGCTTTATCTCAATTATTGGACGTCCGAACGTCGGAAAATCGACATTTTTAAACCGGGTAATCGGCCAGAAAATTGCCATCATGAGCGACAAGCCCCAAACGACGCGCAATAAAGTGCAAGGCGTTGTGACAAATACAGACAGCCAAATGATTTTCATCGATACGCCGGGGATTAACGAACCGCGCCATAAATTGGGCGATTTCATGCTGAAAGTGGCGAAAAACACGTTCCGTGAAGTGGATGTGCTGTTATTTGTAGCCAGTGCAGATGACCGCATCGGCAAGCAGGACCGCTTCGTCCTTGAAATGATCAAAGGCTTGGACGTGCCGGTCTTTTTAGTATTGAACAAAATCGATCAAGTACACCCCGATGAACTGCCAAAATTGATCGAGTCTTACCGAAACGAATACGATTTTACAGAAGCGATTCCAATCTCGGCATTGCAGGGCAATAACGTGGAGAATCTACTCGCAAAAATTACGGAATATCTGCCTGAAGGGCCGCAATATTACCCGGCGGACCAAGTGACAGACCATCCGGAGCGCTTCATCATTTCGGAACTGATCCGGGAAAAGGCTTTGCATTTGACGCGCGAAGAAATCCCGCATTCGATTGCAGTGGTCATCGAGAAAATTGCACCGGACAGCGACAATGAAAACATGATTCGCGTCCAGGCAACAATCATGGTTGAGCGGGATTCCCAAAAAGGAATTGTTATCGGCAAAAAAGGTGCCCTCTTAAAAGAAATCGGTTCACGCGCACGCAAGGACATTGAAAACCTCCTTGGCTCAAAAGTCTATTTGGAACTTTGGGTAAAAGTGCAAAAAGATTGGCGCAATAAAGCAGTGCATTTACGCGACTTCGGTTTTAGAGACGACGAATATTAAGGAGTCGGTTCCATGCTGAATCAATTAGAGGGAATTGTGATCCGGACGCAGGCTTACGGTGAAAACAATAAAATTGTGACGCTGTTCACCCGCGAAGCCGGAAAAATCACTTGCATGGCGAGAGGGGCCAAAAAGCCTTCAAGCCGCTTGGCTGCTGTAACCCAGCAGTTTACCCATGGCAGCTATTCCGTTTTCAAAGGGCGTGGAATGGGCACACTTCAAAGCGGGGATCCGCTCGAGTCGCTTCGCCACATCCGTGAAGACATTATGAAAACGGCTTATGCCAGTTACATTACCGAATTGATTGATCGGCTGACGGAACAAGATGAACCGCAGCCGTCAATCTATGATATGCTCTATCAGGCCCTTCATGCGATTGAAGAGGGTTATGATCCCGAAGCAATTTCCTTGTTTGTGGAATGGAAGATGCTGCCTTCAGCAGGACTGACGCCGACTTTGCATGAATGTGCGAACTGTGGGGCAACAGAAGGGGAATTCGCTTTTTCGTTTCAGGAACTCGGATTCCTGTGCCACCGCTGCTTTGAAGTCGACCGCTACATCATCCGTCTGAGCCCGGCGCTCGTGAAGCTGATCCGCACTTTTTATTTTGTCCCGATCGAACGCGTCGGTTCCTTGAAATTGAAGAAGGAATCCAAATCGCTGCTTAAAGGGATTGTGCGGACGATCTACGAAGAGCAGGCGGGGATCCGCTTGAAATCCAGGAAATTCCTGGAACAGTTGGAACGGACACCTGAATTTATGCCCCGAAAAGAAGAGCAAGACCCGCAGCAGGATGAAATTACCTGAGCGGGTCTTTTTTTGATGTTTTTACTGAAGGAAAAGCCGGTTGTTTGCAGAATCGGGAAGCTTTATTTAGAGTTACTTTCCGATCCTAAAAAAGAGGACCCGCATCAAAATTGCGGGTCCCCTTCATATACGATTAATTAAAATTGAATGTGTTTTTTGATATAAGCCTGTACTTCAGCAATCGGCATACGGACTTGCTCCATTGAATCGCGGTGACGGACCGTAACTTGGCCGTCTTCCACGGAATCAAAGTCGTACGTGATGCAGAACGGTGTGCCGATTTCATCCTGGCGGCGGTAGCGTTTCCCGATTGACTGCGATTCGTCGTAATCAACCATGAAATGCTTCGCCAGATCAGCAAATACCTCTGTTGCGCCTTCAGCCAGTTTCTTCGAAAGCGGAAGAACCGCTGCTTTATACGGTGCAAGAGCCGGGTGGAACTTCAATACAGTGCGTTTGTCGTCGTTTTCAAGCGCTTCTTCGTGGAATGCATCTACCAGGAAGGCAAGCGTTACGCGGTCAGCGCCAAGGGACGGCTCGATGCAATAAGGCACGTAGCGCTCGTTAGTCACCGGGTCGATGTAATTGAAGTCTTCGCCGGAATGCTCCATATGGCGCTTCAAATCGAAGTCGGTACGGTCAGCGATGCCCCATAGTTCGCCCCAGCCGAATGGGAATTTGTATTCGATATCGACAGTAGCGTTCGAGTAATGCGACAATTCGTCTTCGTCGTGTTCACGAAGGCGCATATTGCCTTCCGACATATTCAAGTTCAGCAGCCAATTTTTGCAGAAGTCGCGCCAGTAAGCGTACCATTCCAAATCTTCGCCGGGCTTGCAGAAGAATTCAAGTTCCATTTGTTCAAATTCACGTGTGCGGAACGTGAAGTTCCCCGGCGTGATTTCATTGCGGAAACTTTTGCCGATTTGTGCAATCCCGAACGGCATCTTTTTGCGCATTGAACGCTGGACATTTTTATAGTTCACGAAAATTCCTTGCGCAGTTTCCGGACGCAGGAAAATCTCATTTGTTGAAGATTCCGTAACACCTTGGAAGGTTTTGAACATCAAGTTGAATTGGCGGATATCCGTGAAATCTTCTTTGCCGCAAGTCGGGCATTTGATTTCGTGTTCTTTGATCAATTCAGCCATTCTTTCGAAAGACAAACCGTCTACGATCATTTCGATCCCTTTTGCATCCAGGGCATCTTCGATCAATTTATCTGCACGGTGGCGCGTTTTGCAGCTTTTGCAATCGATCATTGGATCGTTGAAGTTGCCGACGTGGCCGGATGCAACCCAAGTTTTCGGGTTCATCAAAATCGCAGCGTCAAGGCCGACATTATGCGCGGATTCCTGGACGAACTTTTTCCACCATGCTTTTTTGATATTGTTTTTCAGCTCTACGCCAAGCGGGCCGTAATCCCACGTGTTGGCAAGTCCGCCGTAGATTTCAGATCCCGGAAATACAAAGCCTCTGTGTTTTGCTAACGATACTATTTCTTCCATTGACATAAAAAAACCTCCATAAAATAAAAAATCGTACACGTCCCGGACATAATGTCCGAGGACGAGTACGTTAAGACCCGCGGTTCCACCTCGATTGGCTGCATAAAACAGCCCTCTTTAAAGAAAGTGCGACTCCGGAGTGCCTTTTCCCATCCATGCAGGCTTCCACCAACCCTGCTCGCTGATTGCGACGGTACTTATAACTCCATCATTGTCTGCTATTCGATTCTTTAGTATTGTATCATGCGAAAGTTTTCTTCGCAATATCGCATCCATTAGTATATAATAATCATCATTGAGTATAACATATTTTGAGGCGGTGAGTCCGATCGAACTCAATAAGAGACAAGAGGAAATCCTGCAGATTGTGAAAGGCAATGGTCCGATCACGGGCGAGCAAATTGCTGAACGCCTGCATTTGACAAGAGCAACATTACGGCCGGATTTGGCAATTTTGACGATGGCAGGATTTTTAGATGCCCGTCCGCGTGTCGGCTATTTCTATTCCGGCAAAAAACCCGGCCAAGACATAACGGATACGATGAATAATATGAAAGTGAAAGACTTTCAGTCGATTCCGGTAGTGGTCAGGGAAGACGTCAGCGTCTATGACGCAATTAGCCAAATGTTCCTTGATGATGTCGGAACTTTGTTCGTCGTAGACAAGAATTCGTTTCTGACGGGTGTGTTGTCCCGCAAAGATTTGCTGCGGACAAGCCTCGGAAGCCAAAATTTAACTGCCATCCCAGTACATATCATCATGACAAGAATGCCGAATATTACGTACTGCGTGAAAAACGAGTCGCTGATCCAGGCCGCTCACCGGCTGATCAATCAGCAGATTGATGCTTTGCCGGTCGTAGAAGAACAACCGGAAGGCTTTAAAGTTATTGGCCGGTTGACAAAAACGAATATCACCCGGGCATTTTTATCATTGTCGGAAAACCACGAATTGTGAGGTGCACGAAATGAAACAGCTCCGTATGTTCATTGTCTCTGATTCTGTAGGAGAGACAGGCGAACTGGTTGCAAAGGCGGCTATTAGCCAATATTTATATGCAGATCAAAATGCTGTATTGAAGCGGTTCCCTTATATTGATTCCGTTGAGCATCTTGAGGAAATCATCAAACTGGCTGCACAGCAGCAGGCCTTCATTGTCTATACGTTAGTGTCGAAAGAATTGCGGCGGTATATCCAGGCGGAAACGCCAAAGTTCAATGTAACTGCTGTGGATTTGATGGGTCCGCTGATGGATGCGCTGGAAAATGAATTGGATTCCATTCCTTTAGAAGAAGCGGGGCTCGTCCGCAAATTGGATGATGATTATTTTAAAAAAGTGGAAGCCATCGAGTTTGCGGTCAAATACGACGACGGGCGCGACCCACGTGGAATTTTAATGGCCGATATCGTATTAGTCGGAATTTCGAGAACGTCCAAAACACCGTTGTCGCAATACCTCGCACATAAGCGTTTGAAAGTGGCGAACGTCCCGCTAGTGCCGGAAGTGGACCCGCCAGAAGAGCTTTATCGTGTCGATCCATCGAAATGCTACGGGCTGGTCATTTCTCCTGAAAAGTTGAATTCCATCCGGAAAGAGCGGCTGATTGCATTGGGATTGAGTGACGATGCCAATTATGCGAAAATCAACCGGATCCACGAAGAAATAGCCCATTTCGAGAAAGTTGTCAGCCGGATCGGCTGCGAAGTGATCGACGTCACGAACCGCGCTGTTGAAGAAACGGCCAATCTGATCTTAAGCAAACGGAAATAATCGCAAACTACACCCATGCAGGCATTTATTCCCAATAAAATAACGGAATTAAAGAAAAACCTCCTGATCAGGTGGTTTTTCTATTTAAGTTGTGGATTTTTTGTCGAAAACGTTTTATAATGAAGAATTGTGGCTAAAACAATTATAATGGCCAGGAATTTGCCTTGATCTTTTTAAGGAAAGATGAAGGAGTTCCGTAAACTATCACGAATTAAGTATGTTAAGCAAAAAAAGATGGTGATAATGTGTCAAATCGAGTTCCTGAAGAAGTGATCGAACAGATCCGCTCTTCTACGGATATAGTAGACGTCGTCGGTGAGTATGTACAATTAACAAAAAGAGGGCGCAATTGGTTCGGGCTCTGTCCATTCCATGGTGAAAGCACGCCTTCGTTCTCGGTTACTTCCGACAAGCAGATTTTCCATTGCTTCGGCTGTGGAGCGGGCGGAAACGTCATCACTTTCCTGATGGACATTGAAAATATCACTTTCCAAGATGCATTGGCCCGCCTCGGCAGCCGGGCAGGGATCGATGTTGACGTTTCGGTTCCGAGCGATTCCGGTCCGGCACCTACAAAAACAGACCATCAGCTTATTTTGATGCATGAATTTGCAGCCGATATGTACCACCATATCCTTATGAATACAGAAGAAGGGCAGGAAGCCCTCGACTATCTGGAAAATAGGGGATTCACAAAGGAAATGATCGAAAAATACCGAATTGGCTGGGCATTGCCCGAATGGAATTACATGGCCACCGCTTTGCAGCGGAAAGGCTTCAGCGAAGAGGAATTGGTGTCGAGCGGGCTCGGGATCCAGCGTGAGCAAAAAAATGGATTTTTTGATCGCTTCCGCGGTAGAATCATGTTTCCAATTACCAATGAATCGGGGAAAGTTATTGCTTTTTCCGGCAGGATTTTAGTGAAAAGCAAGGAAGAAGCCAAGTATCTGAACAGTCCCGAATCGCCGATTTTCCAGAAAAGCCAGGTACTTTATAATGTGCATCTGGCACGCAATGCCATCCGGAAAAATCGGAAAATCGTCTTATTTGAAGGATTTATGGATGTAATTGCTGCCGGCAAAGCAGGCGTAGATAATGCGCTAGCGACAATGGGAACTTCCCTTACGCCGCAGCATATCAAAGCGATGAAGCGTTTTGCCCAGGATATTGTCCTCTGCTTTGACGGGGATGATGCCGGATGGGAAGCTGCGAAAAGAGCGGCCATTGCATTGAATGAAGAAAAGTTCAAAGTGGAAGTTGCCGTCCTCCCAGGCAAAATGGATCCTGATGATTTTGTCCGGGAACACGGCGAGGAAGCTTTTAAAGAGCAGATCATCGGCAAACCGCATGCGTTTATTGCGTTTGCGATGATGCATGCCCGCAGACATAAAAATTTTCAATACGAAAATGACCTTTTGCAATACATTCAAGAAGTGCTCCAGCTCTTAGCAGGGCGGTCGTCGCCGATTGAACGTGATCTTTACATCAAGCAATTGTCTAATGAGACCGGCCTGTCAGAGGAAGCGATTCTCCAGCAGTACCGGAAGCTTGAAAACAAAACCATTGAACGGAGCCGCCCAAGCGCGCCAGTTCAAGAAAAAGCGCCAAAGCGGGATCCGAAACGAGTGACATCCCTTCATCGCGCTGAAAGGCTGCTTTTTTCCCATGCCTTAGCGAATCCGCGTACCATGGAAAAACTAGCCGCGGCGGAGGATGGCATGCCGTTTGTCAGCGAGGAATTCAAAGCGCTGTATGTGCAGCTGCTTGGTTTTTACGAAGAGTGGGAAAAAGCGGATTTCCATAAATTTTTGGAAACGCTGCGCGATCCTGAACTTCGGAAGCTGGTGATGGAAACGGCTTTGAGCGAACGCGATCCTGAACATGCAGAAGAAGAGATTGCGGATTGCTTGGCCCATCTGCAGAAGCATCGGATCGAGCAGCAGATCAAATTAAAGATCCAGCAGTCGAAAGAAGCTGAAAAACAGCATGACTTGAAGCGTGCCTTAGTTTTGGCGCAAGAAGTGATTGCTTTGAAGAAATCATTATAGGTTAATCCCGTTTTTTTAAAGGAGGAAAATCGTATGGCTGAGAAATCAGAACGTCCAAACGAAGTTGAAGCTAGCAATGTCTCATTAAGCACTACAGAAGGTCCTGAAGCAACTGTAGAAGAAGCAAAAAAACAATTGATCGAAGCAGGTAAAAAAACGGGAGAACTGAACTATGAACAGATTGCCGATAAATTAGCAATTTTTGAAATGGAATCGGACGCCGTTGAAGAATTCATCGATCAGCTTGAGGGGCATGGCATTGAATTGGAACGGAAATCGGATGATGAAGAGCATTTGGACCGTCTCATGAAACCGACTGAAGAGAAATTCGACTTGAATGATTTAAGTGTGCCGCCAGGCGTCAAAATCAACGACCCTGTCAGAATGTACTTGAAAGAAATCGGCCGGGTGGACCTCTTAAAAGCGGAAGAAGAAGTAAGATTGGCCAAATTGATCGAACAAGGCGACGAAGAAGCGAAAAAACGCTTGGCAGAAGCGAACTTGCGCCTTGTTGTCAGTATCGCTAAACGCTACGTTGGACGGGGCATGCTTTTCCTGGACTTGATCCAGGAAGGAAACATGGGCTTGATCAAAGCGGTCGAGAAATTCGACTACTCAAAAGGCTTTAAATTCAGTACGTATGCCACTTGGTGGATTCGCCAAGCGATCACCCGTGCGATTGCCGACCAGGCACGTACGATCCGCATTCCGGTGCACATGGTGGAAACGATCAATAAATTGATTCGCGTCCAGCGCCAGCTGCTGCAGGATCTTGGCCGTGAACCTTCTCCGGAAGAAATCGGCGAAGAAATGGACCTATTGCCGGAAAAAGTCCGTGAAATCCTGAAAATTGCGCAAGAGCCGGTATCATTGGAAACACCGATTGGGGAAGAGGATGATTCGCATCTTGGCGATTTCATCGAGGATTCGGATGCCCAATCGCCTTCAGATCATGCAGCTTACGAATTGTTGAAAGAACAGTTGGAAGATGTATTGGATACATTGACGGACCGTGAAGAAAATGTATTGCGCCTTCGCTTCGGCTTGGATGATGGACGTACGCGCACGCTTGAAGAAGTGGGCAAAGTCTTCGGCGTTACCCGTGAACGGATCCGCCAGATCGAAGCAAAAGCGCTTCGCAAACTTCGCCACCCATCACGCAGCAAGCGTTTGAAAGATTTCCTGGAATAGAATAGCGATTGGAATCTTCGAAACAGCCCGTTTTTTAGAGGCCAATTAAATAAACTATCAAAAAAACAAGCGCGAATGCTATCTAGGCATTCGCGTTTTTTATTTATTTCCCCTTATGAGTTGAGTTTGTCTAAATTTTTCCTATATAATGAAAGTTGTAAGCGTATTCATAACAAAGGGGATGTAATGAGATGAATTTCGATTTGACGCAAGAACAGCAAATGATCAAGAAAACAATTAAAGAGTTTGCGGATAAAGTGGTGGCGCCTGGAGCAGTCGACCGCGACCGCACGAATGAGTTTCCGAAAGAGATTTTCAAACAGCTTTCCGACATGGGGATGATGGGATTGCCGTTTGATGAGAAATACGGCGGCGCTGGCGCCGACACAACAAGTTTTGCAATTGTGACGGAAGAGTTGAGCCGGGCCTGTGCATCAACGGGCATTACGTATTCGGCGCATATTTCACTCGGCGGTGCGCCATTGAACCTTTTCGGCACGGAAGAGCAAAAAGAAAAATACTTGGCGCCGATTTGTTCAGGCGAATCGTTTGGCGCATTCGGATTGACAGAACCGAATGCCGGGTCGGATGCAGGCGGAACAGAAACGCGTGCAGTGGAAGACGGCGATGACTGGGTCATCAATGGCTCGAAAGTTTATATCACAAACGCGAGCTATGCGAAACATTTGGCGATCACTGCCATCACAGGAATGGAAAACGGCAAGAAAGAAATCAGCGCCATTATCGTGCCGACGGATGCTGAAGGCTTCACGATCATCGACAATTACGAAAAAATGGGCCTCCATGCATCCAATACAACGGAACTGGTATTAGAAAATGTCCGGGTACCGAAAGAAAACCTGCTCGGCAAGCGCGGAGAAGGCTTCAAGCAGTTCCTGGTGACTTTGGACGGAGGCCGCATCGGCATCGCTGCCATGGCCGTTGGGATCGCACAGGCGGCGTTCAACCGTGCATTGAATTATTCAAAAGAACGCAAACAGTTCGGCAAGAGCTTATCCGAGTTCCAGATCACGCAATTTAAACTGGCGGATATGGCGCTCAAAATTGAATTGGCGCGCAATATGGTCTACAAAGCAGCTTGGCTGAAAGACCAAGGGCGCCCGTTCACGAAAGAAGCTTCGATGGCGAAACTTTATGCATCGGAAATTTCCATGGAAGTGGCGGACGAAGCGATTCAAATCCATGGCGGCTACGGCTATATGAAAGAGTATGAAGTGGAGCGCTATATGCGCGATGCGAAGTTGCTGGAAATCGGCGAAGGAACGTCTGAAGTGCAGAAAATGGTCATTGCCAGACAAATCGGCTGTTAAGTTGCTGAATTTGTCACAATAACTCAAAACTTCTCCCATAAGACTTTTCGTTTTGCTAATAATACAGTACAATAATGAATGATACGAACACTATCATCAAGCAGAACTTTATAGAGGGAGGGGTAACGGATGCAAAAAAATGCAATTGTACCTTATATCTTAATCATGGCTTTCGGTATTGGTCTTATTTTCTTCTTATCTTTAGAAGGAGCGAATAACCAAGAAGAGATTGCTGCAGAACATGCTGAAGAAGACGGCGCTGGCGGCGAAGAGCAAGGCAACGACGGCGGAAGCACGGAGTCTGCTGAATTCGATCCAGAATCACAAGCGCAGCAAAGCTGTGTATCATGTCACGGTTCAAGCTATGAAGGCGCAGTAGGGCCATCATTGGTTGATACTGAACTTGACCAAGCAGGAATCGAAGAGATTATTGCAAATGGTAAAGGCGCAATGCCAGGCGGACTCATCGAAGAAGAGAACATTCCAGCTATGGCGGAGTGGGTTTTATCTCTCGAATAGTTTGAAAACCCCCTTAGTTCTTCTTGAGCTAAGGGGGTTTTGTTGATAGGAGGATAACGGATGAATGCACAACAATTATCGCTGCGTTTGGAACGGGTGGCACAGCATGTTCCAAAAGGCGCCATCGTTGCAGATATCGGCAGCGACCATGCCTACCTACCTTGCTTTTTGGTATTAAATGGGATGGTTAAACGGGCGGTTGCCGGGGAAGTAGTAAAAGGCCCCTTTGAATCGGCCAAAAAACAAGTTCAGCAAGAACAGCTGGAGAATCAGATTACCGTAAGGCTGGCAAGCGGACTTGCAGCTATCCATCCTGAAGATGGCGTGACAGCCGTCACCATTGCAGGAATGGGCGGGCCCTTGATTGTCTCCATTTTAACAGAAGGGATAGCGCGGCTAGAAGGAGTTGAACGTTTGATTCTTCAGCCAAATGTCCATGCGAAAGCGATCCGCGATTGGGCACAGCAAAACGGCTGGAACGTCCATTCAGAAGAAATTTTGAAAGAAAACGACAAAATCTATGAAATTCTCGTATTGGAACGCGGCGAAGCGAATTCCGTTTTAACGGAAACGGAACTCCTGATGGGACCGTATTTGATGAAAGAGCGTTCTCCGGTTTTCATCGAGAAATGGCGGCGTGAAAGTACGCAATGGAAAAAGATTGTCGCTTCGATGGAGGCTACGGAACAGACCGTGGAAATCCTTTCGCGGAAAAAAGATTTGGTGCATAAAATCCAACTAGTAGAAGAGGTGCTGAACAATGAAAATACCGAATGGGCAGCAGATCATCGAGGAGTTTGAGAAATGGTCGCCTAAATATTTGGCGATGGAAGGCGATCCGATCGGACTGCATGTCGGAACGTTGAACAAGAAAATTGAACGGGTTTTGGTAACGTTGGATGTCAACGAAGAAGTGGTGGATGAAGCAATCGCTAAAAGTGTCGAATTGATCATTGCCCATCATCCGCCGATTTTCCGCCCGCTCAAAAATTTGCAGACGGATTTTCCGCAAGGCCGTTTAATGGAAAAGCTGATCAAACACGATATCGCTGTGTATGCAGCCCATACCAATCTCGATGTGGCAGAAGGCGGCGTCAATGATCTTCTCGCAGACGCGCTTGGGCTCAGCGATACGAAAATTCTCGTTCCTACATATGAGGCGGAGCTGGTGAAAATCGCTGTTTTTGTCCCGGAAAGCCATGAAGAGCAAGTGCGCGAGGCGCTCGGGAATGCGGGAGCTGGAGCCATCGGGAATTATGAACATTGCAGTTATACGCTAAGCGGCACAGGACGGTTCAGACCGACAAAAGATGCCGACCCGTATATCGGCGAAGCCGGAAAGATGGAAATGACTGCAGAATCGAAAATCGAAGTGGTCATCCGGAAAAACGAAAAAGACCGGGCCATTAAAGCCATGATTGCAGCCCATCCTTACGAGGAAGTGGCATACGATGTGTTTACGTTGGAAAACAAGGAATTGCCGATGGGATTAGGGCGCGTCGGAGTGCTGGATACAGAAATGAGCCTTGAAGATTTCGCAGAACACGTGAAAGGGAGGCTTGATGTACCGGCTGTTCGGATTGTCGGCGATCTTGCAAAACCTGTCCGGAAAGTGGCCGTGCTCGGCGGCGACGGCAATAAATACATTCACGCAGCAAAGCGTGCAGGAGCGGACGTCTACGTCACAGGCGATCTCTATTTCCATGTAGCGCAAGATGCAGAAGCGATGGGCCTCGCCGTTGTAGACCCTGGCCACCATGTCGAAAAAGTCATGATCAAAGGCGTCGTCAACCGGATGGCAAAGGTGCAGAACTGGCAGTGCGAATTCCTGCCGTCCGAAGTCGATACAGAACCGTTTACATTCAAATAAAACAGAGAATCCAGTCTACTTTACGGCGACTGGATTCTCTGTTTTTAGTTGTTCGAGAAAGTCTTTCGCTTCTTTAGGAGAAGCCAAAATGACCAACTCTTTTTCAATTGCTAAACGCTGCAACTTCTGCAAAACGCGAGGGCGCTGGTCTCGGGAATAATTCCACACCCACTTCAAAAATTTCAAATCGAAGCGTTCCTGGCAGCCAGTGGCCATATCAGGGCGCTGCGTGTTCCGGTAAAGGAAATTGCGTTTCAATATCCGGTAAATGCATAAGTTGCGCGGCATATCCATGAAAATGATGCAATCAGCAGCTTCTAAGCGGAGGTCCAGTGTGCCGTTGTAATTGCCGTCAATAATCCATTCTTCTTTATTGACCAGTTGAAGTTGGATGGCTTCTTGTTGGCCCCGAGAGACAGCAGTCCAGTTCGGTTTCCAGAGGATGGCGTCAAGATGGTAGACGGGAAGCTGAAGTTTAGCGCCCAGTTTGCGTGCGAAAGTGGATTTTCCGGAGCCACCCGAGCCGATGATCGCGATCTTTTCCATGCAATTTCACCCCGCTGTAATCGTCTGTAAAGCAAAACCGTGAGACTTTGATAAAAGCTCACGGTTTATGTCAATGGCCAAAAGGACACTATAAACTATTCGACTGGGTAAGGTTCAATGCGCTCCGAAGGTTTCGGATGCTTGATCTTCGGCAAGATTTTATTCAACGGAACACTGCGCGTCAATTCGTGCGTTTCCGGATCCTCCGGATCATATTTATCAAGGAAGTTCATCACTTCCTTGACAATCGGGGTCGGCGTCGAAGCGCCGGCTGTGATACCTACCGTTTCCACGCCATCCAGCCATTCCAATTTCAGTTCCGAAAGATCGGAAATACGGTAAGCAGGCGTTCCGGCGATGTCTTGGGAAACTTGCGCCAAGCGGTTCGAGTTGTTGCTCATCGGGTCGCCGATGACAATCAATAGATCCGCTTCGCCAGCTTGGGTTGCGACGGCTTCCTGGCGAACTTGTGTCGCAAGGCAAATTTCTTTATGGACTTCTGAATGCGGGTATTTCTCTTTTAAGCGTTTCATCATGTCCACAACGTCCCACTGGCTCATGGTCGTTTGGTTGGTCACGATGATTTTGTCTGCTGTTAATTGAAGCTGATCAACATCTTCAACGCTTTCCACCAAATGGACCAAGTCAGGCGCGACACCGATCGCCCCTTCAGGTTCGGGGTGGCCATTTTTGCCGATATAGATGATGTGATAGCCTTCTGCCGTCTTTTCCCGGATCAAATCGTGGGTAACGGTGACATCCGGGCAAGTTGCATCGATGGACACCAGCCCTTTTCTCCGGGCAAGTTCACGGACTTGCGGCGAAACGCCGTGCGCTGTGAAAATGACCGTGCCGGATTCGACTTTCTCCAAAATTTCAAGGCGGTTTTTGCCGTCCAACGTGATGATTCCATCTTCTTCAAATGCGTCTGTTACGTGTTTATTGTGGACAATCATGCCTAGTATATAAATAGGGCGGGGCAAAGTTTCGTCCATTGCCGCATTTTTTGCAATGACCATTGCATCTACAACGCCATAGCAATACCCTCTTGGCGATATTTTCATTACCTTCATAACCGCACTCCTTTCAAAATCATACCTTCATTATAAACGAGACGGCGTGTCTTTACAAAAGTTGCAATACGAAAAAAGCGAATTCATGCTATAATGTCAAGAGCGTAAGGAGGGAATATGATCCCATGACAAAATTTAATGATTATCCATTCAAGCCGTTCCTATTAGAAGCGGTGGAAAAACTCGGTTTTCAGGAACCGACCCCGATCCAAAAAGAGATGATGCCCCATATATTGAAAGGCAACTCAGCTATCGGCCAATCCCATACAGGAACAGGGAAAACCCATAGCTTCATCATTCCGATTGCAGAACGCATCGACACAAGCCGCCAAGAAGTTCAGGCAGTGATCTGTGCACCGACACGCGAACTCGGCACGCAAATCTATGCAGAAATGATGAAGCTTGTTGAAGGATCCGATATCGAAGTGAAAAGCTTTATCGGCGGAACAGACAAAAAACGTTCCATTAACAAACTGAAGACCCAGCCGCATATCGTTATCGGTACACCAGGCCGCTTAAAAGACTTGGTCAATGAAAATGCGCTTTTGGTCCACACAGGAAAAATCCTTGTGGTTGACGAAGCGGATTTGGCATTTGATCTTGGCTTTATCGAAGAAATTGACCAAGTTGCCGGCAAGATGAAAGACGATTTGGAGATGTATGTATTCTCAGCGACCATTCCGGAAAAATTGAAGCCATTCCTGAAAAAATACATGGAATCACCAGTCCACGTTAAAATCGGCGACAAACGCCCGACGGCTGAAGGCTTAGATTTCTACTTGGTGCCAGCCAGGAGCAAACGGAAAGTGGAGCGCCTGAAAGAAATTATGGGCATCATTAATCCGTATTTGGCCATCATTTTCGTCAATACGAAAACAAATGCCGACTACGTGGCAGACGAACTGGCAAAAGCGGGCATCCGTGTCGGCCGGGTCCATGGCGATTTGGCTCCGCGGGAACGCGTGAAAATGATGAAGCAAATCCGTGATTTGGAATATCAATACATCGTGGCAACCGATCTTGCGGCACGCGGCATCGACATCCAAGGCGTCAGCCATGTCATCAACTATGAGCTGCCGGAAGACTTGGAATTCTTTGTTCACCGCGTCGGCCGTACGGCACGTGCCGGATTAAAAGGAATTGCAATCACGATTTTCAATCCGGAAGAGGAAGATGCGATTAACCGCGTCGAGAAAATGGGCATTCCTTTCCAGCAAAAAGATATCGTCAAAGGCGAGTTTGTTGATTTGAAAGACCGCCATAGCCGGAAAACGCGCGTTAGACAGACAAATGAAGCGGATGCGAAAGCGAAAACGATGGTCCATAAACCAAAAGCTGTAAAACCGATGTACAAAAAGAAAATGAAATGGAAAATGGACGAAATCAAGAAAATCGAACGCCGCAAAAACCGCAAAAAGTAAGGAGATTATTTAGATGTTAATAGGTTCACACGTATCCATGAGCGGAAAGAAAATGCTTCTTGCAGCAAGTGAAGAAGCGGCTTCCTACGGAGCGAGCACATTCATGATCTATACGGGGGCACCGCAGAATACGCGCCGCAAGCCGATTGAAGAGCTGAATATCGAAGCGGGCCAAGCCCATATGGCTGCCCACAATTTGAGCCATATCGTGGTGCATGCACCTTATATCATTAACTTAGCGAATACGGTTAAGCCTGAAACTTTTGCACTTGGCATTGAATTTCTTCAAAAAGAAATCGAACGGACGGCGGCGCTTGGCGCGAAGCAGATCGTTCTGCACCCAGGTGCCCATGTAGGCGCAGGTGCAGAAGCGGGAATCGCGAAAATCGTTGAAGGGTTGAATGAGGTGTTGGCAGAGGATTATGCGGTCAATATCGCTCTGGAAACGATGGCCGGAAAAGGCACCGAATGCGGCCGCAGCTTTGAAGAAATCGCAGCGATCATTGATGGCGTGACCCATAATGAGCGTTTGTCGGTCTGCTTTGATACGTGCCATACGCATGATGCCGGGTATAATATCCAGGAAGATTTTGATGGCGTACTCGAAAAATTCGACCGCATTGTCGGAATCGACCGTCTGCAAGTGCTTCACATCAATGACAGCAAAAATGTCCGCGGGGCCGGCAAAGACCGCCACGAAAACATCGGATTCGGGGAAATCGGCTTTGAAGCCTTGAACGGCATTGTGCATCACCGCGACTTGCAGCATGTGCCGAAAATTCTCGAAACTCCGTATGTCGGAACCGATGCAAAAAATAAAAAACCGCCATACGCTTTTGAAATTGAAATGTTCAAAAACGGGATTTTTACTCCGGGCGTCATCGAAGAAATGAAAGCGCCGCTTTAATCAAAAGCATCATGGTACCGCAAGCTGAACCGGAAATTCCGGCAAGCTTGCGGTTTTTATTTTTATCCGAATGGCGGGAACCGGTGATTTTCTGAGTGCTTAACTATTTACAAGAGGGCTAGAGTCCTCTATACTGATTTAATGATGTAAATCGTAATCATTATTAATTAGAAAAGAGGCGGCTTTATGGACGCGCCATTGATCAATATTAAAGAAATCAGTTATGAATATGAACAAACGAGGGCACTCGAGAACATTTCCTTGAAAGTAGAGGAAGGCGATTTCCTGGCCATACTTGGACCGAACGGATCCGGAAAATCCACTTTGCTGAAAGTCATGCTGGGGTTGATCAAGCCGACAAAAGGGCAGATCGAACTTTTTGGCGTTGATTCGAAAAACTTCAAGCACCGCGAATGGATCGGCTACGTTTCCCAAAAATCCAATTCCTTCAATTCCGGTTTTCCGGCAACTGTGGAAGAAGTGGTCGCTGGGGGGCTGGCGAAAAAAGCAGGTTTATTCCACAGGCTTCCGAAAAATTACAAACAGCATGTAAAAGACGCACTGGTTTCAGTCGGGATGGAAGCTTTTAGCGGACGCAGCGTCAATGAATTATCCGGCGGGCAGCAGCAGCGTGTGTTTATCGCGAGAGCTTTGGTGGCAAAGCCGAAAGTGCTCATCCTGGATGAGCCGACAGTGGGCATTGATCACCAAAATGTCCAATCTTTCTATAATATGCTTGCTTCGCTTAACCGCGATCAAAACATCACGTTGGTGCTGGTGACCCATGACGTGGATACGGTAACCGACCGCATCACTCATGTAGCTTGCCTTAACCAGACCATCCATTTCCACGGATTTAAAGAACAGCTCCATACGATGAGCGACGCCCAGCGCGAAGCATGGTATGGCCATTCGGTCCGTAAAATTCATCATATCGGAGGAAGCCATAGCCATGTTTGAAGCCATTTTTACGTATGAATTTCTGCAAAATGCATTTGCCGCCGGTTTGATCATCGGCGTCATCGCACCGCTTCTCGGCGTTTTCATTGTGGTCCGCCGCCTTTCGCTTATCGCGGATGCCTTGAGCCATGTAACGTTAGCCGGAATAGCGGGAAGCCTGTTTTTAAGCCAGAGCGTAGCTGCCTTTGCTTTATTGAACCCGCTATTTCTTGGTATAGCCGCTTCTGTTGGGGGCTCCATTCTGATTGAACGACTGAGAAGCCTTTATAAACATTATGAAGAATTGGCGATTCCGATCATCATGTCGGCGGGAATTGGCTTTGGGGCGATTTTCATTTCGCTGGCGCAAGGCTTTTCCAATGATTTATTCGGCTATTTATTCGGTTCTGTTTCGGCCGTCAGCCGGGAAGACCTGCTGATTGTAGGTGCCATCGCCATCGTCGTTCTGGCATTTATCTTCTTGTTCTTCAAAGAATTGTTTGTATTGTCGTTTGATGATGAATACGCAAAAGCTTCCGGATTGCCGGCCAAGTGGATTCATTTCCTTTTCATGATCGTGACTGCGCTTGTTATTGCCGGTTCGATGCGGATCGTCGGGATTTTACTGGTGTCGTCATTGATGACGATCCCGGTAGCGGCGGCCATGCGGGTAGCGAAAAGCTTCAAACAAACGATCTTATTATCCATCTTTTTTGGCGAATTTTCCGTCATCACGGGCTTAGTTACGGCCTTTTACTTTAACTTGGCGCCAGGAGGCACCATTGTTGTCACTTCAATTTTCTTGTTATTGCTGGTCATTGGCTTCAAAAAGATCTCTGTTTCAATGAAGAAGGGGGCTGTCGCATGAACATCACAAAAGCGTGGGACATTTTAAAGGAAAACGGCTATAAGGAAACGACGAAGCGGTCGCAAATCCTTGAATTGTTTGCAGATGACGATCGCTATTTGACGGCGCGTGATCTGCTCGATGTCATGCAAAAGGATTATCCGAGCATGAGCTACGATACGGTATACCGCAACCTGGCGACGTTCGTATCGCTTGGCATATTGGAAGAAACGGAACTTTCGGGTGAGCGCCATTTCCGGATGCAATGCGAAAGCGAACATCATCACCACCACTTCATCTGCATGGACTGCGGGAAAATCAAAGAAATACCCGTGTGTCCGATGGATATGCTGGGCGCCGCATTGCCGGCCTATGAAATTGCAAACCACAAATTCGAAATTTACGGCAAATGCCCGGAATGCCAATAAGAAAAGCGGAAGCGGCCGGTTAGCCCCGACAGGCTTAAGGCAAAGCACGCAGGAAATCCTGATTTCCGTAGTGGTTTGCCTTAAGACCCCGAGGGGCTGGCCGCTTGCGTCTGGACAGTAAGAAAAGCGGAAGCGGCCGGTTAGCCCCGACAGGCATAAGGGCTGGCTGTTGCTAACGGGACAATAAGAAAACGCAAGCGGTCTGATGCCGCTTGCGTTTTTTTATGCATTTATTCAACTAATGCAAATAACTTACTGGTGACCGCAAATAAAAAATTTTAAGCGCAAGTAAACCGCCGCCAAGTGCAAACAAACTTCCTTTGATTGCAAAGAACCAAACAAAAAACCATCAACGGAACTGAACCGCTGATGGTTTTTATTTATTTTGAACGAATGCTTTGCTGAAGAGCAAATTCTTTTTCGACCCATTGCTCAGCTTCCAGCCAATTGAACACGCGCACCACATTCTTCGGTGTTGGCAAGCGGTTATAAGGCGTATCGAACAGGATGACCGGAATGTCCAGCTCCTCAGAAATTTCGACCGCGTTATCATGCTTATCTTCAAAGAAAAGATCCACTTGATGGCGTTTCGCTGTTTCGATTTTCTTATGGGTGCCGATCAATTCGATGTGGTCATACGCAATGGCATGCTCGGCAAACCAATCGTATGTTACGTCGCGGGCATTTTCGCCGCGCGCTGAAATGAAATACAATTCGTAGTGCTCTTTCCATTTTTCCAAAATATTTTTAGCGTTCTCTGAAATGGGAGAAGTTGCATAAATTTTCGGTTCAGCTTCCCGGAACCAGTCAAAAAATTCGCCTTTTGGAAGGTGGGGCAGAGCTGCAGTCAAATCGTATTCTTTTATATCATCCAGCGTCAGGTTGCTGTTGAATGCTTCATTAATATGTGGAATCAATGATGTCGGTGAAGTCACCGTACCATCGATGTCAATGCCGAAACGGCTTCTCATAGCTTCACGACCCTATACTTGTTGTTGTTCCAATTCTGCTTTTTCAGCAGCTTGTTTTTCAAAGTATTCCTGTGCAAGCTTATCGATTTCAACTTTCAATTCTTCCACCATTGTTTCTTCCGGCACTTTGCGGACCGTTTTGCCTTTCATGAACAGCAAACCTTCGCCTCTCGCACCAGCGATGCCGATATCCGCTTCGCGTGCTTCCCCGGGGCCGTTTACAGCACAGCCAAGAACCGCTACTTTCAATGGAGCTTTAATGTGGGAGATGTATTCTTCCACTTCATTTGCGATTTTGATCAAATCGATTTCAATGCGTCCGCAAGTCGGGCAAGAAATCAGCGTTGCGGCATTTGAAGACAAACCGAAAACTTTCAAGAGTTCACGTGCCACTTTTACTTCTTCGACTGGGTCCGCACTCAGCGAGATGCGCAGTGTGTTGCCGATGCCCTTCGCAAGCAATGCACCGATGCCGGCCGCGCTTTTCACCGTTCCGGAGAACAACGTACCCGACTCTGTGATGCCTAAGTGAAGCGGATAGTCAAAAGCTTTTGAAGCTTTTTCGTAAGCTTCAATCGCCAAACTTACATCTGACGCTTTCATCGAAACGATAATGTCGTGGAAATCCAAGTCTTCCAAGATTTTAATGTGGTGAAGCGCACTTTCAACCATGCCGTCAGCAGTCGGGTAGCCGTATTTTTCAAGGATTTTGCGTTCCAATGAACCCGCGTTGACACCGATGCGGATCGGAATGCCTTTTGCTTTTGCTGCGTTGACAACCGCTTCCACTTTTTCGCGGCGTCCGATATTGCCCGGGTTGATGCGGATTTTGTCAGCACC
Organism: Planococcus ruber; assembly: GCF_022819085.1. Classification (GTDB taxonomy): domain Bacteria; phylum Bacillota; class Bacilli; order Bacillales_A; family Planococcaceae; genus Planococcus; species Planococcus ruber. Next base: position 316,213 of record NZ_JALHAG010000004.1, read on the forward strand.
TTGTTCAATTGCGATCAAAGCTAATTTATAGTCAAAATGAATATCAACAACAAGCGGGATATTGATGCGTGCCTTGATGGCACCGATGGAGTAAGCCGCACGCTCATCCGGGCAAGCAACACGGACAATTTGGCAGCCCGCTTCTTCTAGGCGCAGAATTTCTGCAACTGTCGCTTCCACATCGTGGGTTTTTGTTGTTGCCATACTTTGAATGAATAATTCATTGCTTCCGCCGACCGTCAGATCACCAACTTTAACGGGGCGTGTTTTCGTACGGTGAATGCTTTCACTCATTAAAATTCTCTCCTTTTTAGCAGGATAGGCTTCACTCGGCCTACCGCTTTTTCCAACTAGTTGACTAGTTTGTTACAGTTACCTATTGCCATTTTAGCAGTCTGACAACCTAAAAGACAAGAAAGAACGGTTGAGCTGCCATTTTTTGAATAATGGCAAGAATTCTTTGTACTTCAAGGGTCCATTCTCGGGTAGAATCCAGGATTGTGTAATGTCTATACTTTTTTTGCCGGCTGTTTCGGATAATAATTCGTGGCCAAATATAAATAGAGGACCGTCAACAGACTGGTTGCAGCAGAAACCCAAAGATCGGCTCCGATAAAACTGAACACAAATGAAATAAGTGTCGGAATTGTGACTGCTAAAGCAGCCGTGCGCCAAAGATGGCGATATTCGCCTTTGCGCTTTTTTAGTTTAATGAACAGCAGCCCGACCAACGCGAAAAAACTGATTTTCAAAAAATGGTAGAGGGTCGTCGAAACAAATAAAAACACAAAAGCAAAAGGGTAGAGCAGAAATTCAATTTCTTCGACAAATTGGAGAAGGCCTTCAACATCACTGGCTGTGTCGCTCAAACCGAGTGATAATTCAATGAAGGAAATTACCGTCATAAATAGGATAAACACGAAAACAAAACGCAGAATCTTTCCTATCGTCATTATACGGACGGCTGCCTGCTTTTTAGGTTCCATTAAACTGGCTTTGAATAATTGATAAAGGTTCACGTGCATCTTCCTTTCAACTGATAATTATATCCTAACATGCGGAAGTGTATCCAATCGGAGTGCTTTGTTACGGCAATGTAAATTTTAAATAAAGGTATTTACAAGGTCTTATCGAACTCTTCATAATAGACAGGGTGTGAAATCGTAAATTAGGAGTTGAATGTATATCGTGGAAACGAATTGGCAAGAAATGCTTTTTACTTTCTTTGGCGGTTTAGGGATATTCCTGTTCTCCATTAAATATATGGGGGATGCCTTGCAAAAAGCTGCAGGCGACAGGCTGCGGGGAATCCTCGACCGCTTTACGACCAATCCTTTCATGGGAGTTCTAGTAGGGATTATTGTCACGGTGCTGATTCAATCGAGTTCGGGGACGACGGTCATTGTCGTAGGTTTAGTCAGTGCCGGATTTATGACTTTAAGACAAGCGATTGGCGTTATTATGGGGGCCAATATCGGGACAACTGTAACCGCCTTTATCATCGGTTTGGATGTCGGGGCTTATGCACTGCCGATCATGGCTGTGGGTGCTGCTCTGATCTTCTTCTTTAAGAAGAATCAGATTCAAAACTTTGGCCAGGTAGTCTTCGGTTTCGGCGGGCTGTTCTTCGGTCTTGAACTGATGAGTGACGGAATGAAACCTTTGCGCGAATCCGCAGCGTTCATCGACTTAACGATCAGTTTAAGTGATCTGCCGATTCTAGGCGTAGTCGTCGGTACAGTGTTCACATTGATTGTACAGAGTTCAAGTGCGACCGTCGCGATTCTGCAAGGCCTTTACGCAGAGAACGTTCTATCATTAGGCGCGTCGCTGCCGGTTCTTTTCGGAGATAACATCGGAACAACGATTACTGCAGTATTAGCAGCATTAGGCACTTCAATTGCTGCACGCAGAGCTGCAGCTGTCCATGTCCTGTTTAATGTTGTGGGCTCAATTATTTTTCTGCTTCTCTTGATGCCGTTCACAGCCTATGTGGAATGGATTGCAGGAATTTTGAATCTGGAGCCGAAAATGCAAATCGCTTTTGCCCACGGTACATTTAACGTAGCCAATACAATTATTCAATTTCCGTTGATCGGCTTCTGGGCTTATCTGGTAACCAAATTCATACCAGGTGAAGAAGTCTTGATCGAATTCAAGCCGAAGCACTTGGATGTCCATTTTATCGAGCAGTCTCCTTCTATTGCCTTAGGGCAGGCAAAGGAAGAAGTGCTGCGAATGGGCGGGTATGCAGTGCAAGGGCTTGAAGAAACTTACGAATACTTAAAAACAAAGAGCAAGAAAAGTGCGGAGATGGCTTATCAACTGGAAGATGCCATCAACAACCTTGACGGCAAAATCACCGATTATCTTGTGTTGATTTCAGCTGAATCCATTTCGGCTACAGATTCAACACGCCATACGATGTTAATGGAAACGGTTCGGGATATTGAACGGATCGGCGACCATTTTGAAAATATCATCGAATTGGTCGATTATCAGGAGAATAACCGGGTTAAAATCACAGCAGATGCGATGGAAGATTTGCGAGAAATGTTCACCTTAACGATCGCCACCGTGAAAAAAGCGCTGGATGCTCTCGATACAACAAGCCACGAGCTGGCTCGTGAAGTTGCAGAGCAAGAAGATCTGATTGATAAGATGGAGCGCAAATTCCGCAAAAAACATATTATGCGTTTGAACGAAGGCCAATGCTCGGCGCAAGCTGGGATTGTCTTTGTCGACATCGTCAGTAACTTGGAGCGTATCGGTGACCATTCGGTCAACATCGCTGAAGCTATTCTTGGCAACCGTGCATAAAAGCTGAATCCCATCCGCTCTGGGATCGGAAGCAGAAAGCCTTTTATAGAATAGTGGAACTTTTGCAGGCTCATACAGTAGAATAGATTTAATGGCTCCTTTTCATTTCTTTACATTTAATCATGTAAGGCACGGTGAAGAGGAGTTTTTGTTAGGAGGTTGAAAATGGAGATTTTCGCTTGGATTGTCATTTTGTTATTTTTTGCTGTCGGGTTTGTCGGCTTGGTTTATCCAATCATTCCAGCGGTCCTATTTATCTTCGGCGGATTTGTCGTTTATGGGCTGTTCTTTGAGTTCAGCGATTTGCCGTGGTGGTTCTGGCTGATCGAAAGCTTGTTTGTGATTTTGCTCTTCGGGGCGGATGCACTTGCCAATGCTTTTGGCGTAAAAAAATTCGGGGGTTCAAAAGCTGGCTTATGGGGAAGCACGATCGGGTTGATTGTCGGACCCTTCGTCATTCCGATTGCCGGTATTTTGGTCGGGCCATTCCTCGGTGCGATTCTCGCTGAATTGATTTTCAATAAATCGACCATCAAACAATCGGTAAAGTCCGGCATCGGATCGGTCGTCGGGTTTATCACTTCGGTCTTCACCAAAGGAATCATACAAATTATTATGGTCGCCCTGTTCTTCCTGGTGATTTGATTCAGTCAAAAGACTGATTAAATGAATTGTCTGGGCATTTTAATTGTATCGCTCGAAAAACTTTGATACGCTATGAACGTAGAACAATAGACTCAAGGAGGAATTTAATCATGGCTTATGAATTACCAGAATTACCTTATGCGTATGACGCACTTGAACCACACATCGACAAAGAAACAATGAACATCCACCACACAAAACACCATAACACTTACGTAACAAACGTAAATGCGGCTTTAGAAGGCCACGAAGACCTTGCTTCAAAATCAGTTGAAGAATTGATCTCTGATTTGAACGCAGTTCCTGAAGATATCCGTACAGCAGTGCGCAACAATGGCGGCGGACACGCTAACCACTCGTTGTTCTGGCAATTGCTTACGCCAAATGGCACAGGCGCGCCATCAGGTGCACTTGCTGAAGCAATCGATGCTAAATTCGGCAGCTTTGACGAATTCAAAACGAAATTCGAAAATGCCGGCAAAACACGCTTCGGTTCAGGCTGGGCTTGGCTAGCAGTTTCAAACGGCGAGTTGGAAGTGACTTCGACTCCTAACCAGGATTCTCCATTAATGGAAGGCAAAACGCCGATCCTTGGAGTGGACGTTTGGGAACATGCTTACTACTTGAAATACCAGAACAAACGCCCTGACTACTTGGCGGCATTCTGGAACGTTGTAAACTGGGATGAAGTTTCAAAACGCTACGAAGCAGCAAAATAATCCGAGTTCATTGGAACTTTGCACACACTTTTTCGTCAGAAAAAGTGTGTGTTTTTTTATGTAAAATGCTATACTAGCAATTGCCTATTTTGGTGAAAGGAGTGCACTGACAATGAATACCCCTCAGAAAAGGCGTGTGTCGCTTGCAAAAGCGAAACTGAAGTCGCATACCGTCTTTCGGATGAATATCCTCTTTTTCTCCATTTTCTTGCTATTTTCTGTATTGATTCTTCGGCTCGGCTACTTGCAGATTGTTAAAGGCGAAGATTTCACGCGTGCCCTGGCCCGTACGGAAGAAGTTCCGGTCAACACCAGCGTGCCGCGGGGACGGATCTTTGATAGCGAAGGCCGTGTACAAGTTGATAACAATCCGGTAAACGCCATTACTTATACGGCCATGCAGACGACCAAAAGGGAAGAAATGATGCGAGTGGCGGAAAAGCTGGCTTCCTTGATTGAAAAAGATCCTAAAAAAGTGACGCTGCGCGATAAGCAGGACTTCTACATATCCTTGCATACCGAGGAAGCGACGGCCAAAGTCACGGAAGAAGAGCGCCTGGAAATCGCCAATAAAGATATTCAGGAAAAAGAAAAACAGCGTGAAATTGATGCATTGATCCGTGAACGAATCACCGATGAAGAGCTGGCGAGTTTGACTGACCAGCAGCTGGAAGTTCTGGCAATCTATCGTGAAATGACATCCGGCTATGCACTTTCACCTCAGATCATCAAAAACGAAGGTGTAACAGATGAGGAATTTGCCCGGGTTTCCGAGCGATTGACCGATCCCGATTTAAAGGGAGTCAACACGATTACGGATTGGAAACGGGTGAAAACATCGGATCTGACCATTTTAGGAAATACGACAACGCCTGAACAAGGGCTTCCGGCAGATAAAATCGACTACTATCTGGCCCGGGATTATTCCCGTAATGACCGTGTCGGCATCAGTTTCCTCGAAGAAGAATACGAAGAAGTGCTGCAAGGCCAGAAATCGATCGTGAAAAACGTCACGGACGGCCGGGGACGCGTTGTTGAAACGGTGACAGTTGATGAAGGAGAGCCCGGGAAAGATGTCGTGTTGACAATCGATTCGGAAATCCAAAACGCCATGGAAGACATTGTCGAAAAGAAATTGCTGGAGCTGAAAGCAGGCCCCAACTCCCAATTGGTGAAAGACGCGTATCTTGTCATGATGGATCCACGGACAGGGGAAATCATTTCATTGGTCGGCAAGCAATTGGACCGTGATGAAAACGGCAAACGGATTGTCCGTGACTATTCGTTCGGAACGATCACTGCTGCCTATCCGACAGGTTCAGTCGTCAAAGGGGCGACGGTGCTTGCCGGATACAGCAACGACGCAATCGCTATGGGGCAGACGATGATCGATGAACCGATGCTGCTTCCAGGCGGGTTGATGAAAGCCTCTCTCTTCAATAGAACCATCGGAAATCGGGTAGCGGTCAATGACCAGACGGCCCTTGAGCGTTCATCCAACGTGTATATGTTTAAAATTGCCTTGGCGATTTCCGGCAACGCCTATGAACGCTACAGAGGATTCAGCGTAACGCAGGATGATTGGGATACGATGCGCAATTCGTTTGCTGAATTCGGCCTTGGCGTCCGCACAGGCATCGATTTGCCGAATGAAGGAAAAGGGGTTACTGGGCGCTTCTTGCGTACGGAACCGGGGACCTTCCTCGATTTCGCCATCGGCCAATATGATACGTATACGCCGCTGCAATTGCTGCAGTATGTTTCAACTATTGCCAATGACGGCTACCGCATGCAGCCGCATGTGGTCAAAGAAATCCGCCAGCCTTCAAGCGACGGCAAAACTTTAGGGGCGGTAGAAACAGTCGTTGAACCCAAAATTCTGAATCGCATCAATAATAGCCAGGCCGAAATCGACCGGGTGAAACAAGGCATGCGCATGGTTTACACAGGCAGCAACGGGACTGCCCGCAAATACTTTAACGACCTTAAATATTCTGCTGCTGGCAAGACAGGTACAGCGGAAATCAATTATTACGACGATAAAGAAAGTCCGTTCTATACGAAAGCATCGGTCAATACGACCCATGTTGGATTTGCGCCTTTTGAAAATCCTGAAGTTGCCTACGCTGTCGTGATTCCTTATATTACGACAGACCCGCGCCATGTGCCGCCGGCAAGCAATGAAATTGCTCGTGCCGCTTTGGATAAATACTACGAACTGAAAAACAAAGAAGTGAATGAATCACCTTCCGTTATCAAATCACCTGCCACTGATACAGCAGTTGAAGAAGGGGAAGAAAATTGATCAAAAGCGATGGATACGGGCTTTAAGCCTGTGTCCATCGCTTTTTTTCACGTTAAATCAATTTGTAAGCCAAAATGCATAGAAATAAACCCGGTTTACATTTTCTTAACATTCGCTCCATACTTCCTCAACAATCCCTCTTTATAGTTAGGAGTGTAAATAACATAACCCTTAGGAGGAAATGAGAAATGAGAAATTGGAAGTTCGCAATGGCATCGGCAATTCTAGGTTCAGCGTTAATTTTAGGGGCATGCGGCGGAGAAGAAGGATCTGCGGATTCAAGTTCTGACGTTGAAGAAACAACATCTGATACAGCAGGTGAAGAGTCAGCAGAAGTAGAAGGCGCTGTTTCGGGTGATGGATCATCGACAGTTGCACCTATCATGGAAGGAATTGTTGAAGAATATGCTGGAGACCAACCGAAGGTCCAAGTAACAGTTGGAGTTTCTGGTACTGGCGGCGGATTTGAAAAGTTCATCCAAGGTGAAACGGATTTCTCAAATGCATCACGTCCGATTAAAGAAGAAGAAGCGGCAAGCCTGGAAGAAGCAGGCATTGAATACACGGAGTTCCTGCTCGCATACGACGGCTTATCAGTAGTTGTCAGCCAAGATAACGACTGGGTCGAAGATTTGACTGTAGAAGACTTGAAAAAGCTGTGGGTTGAAGATGGCTCTACGAAAAAATGGTCGGATATCAATCCTGAATGGCCGGATGAAGAAGTGGTCTTCTACGCCCCGGGAACTGATTCAGGAACATTTGATTATTTCAATGAAGTCATTCTAGAAGATGAAGACATCGTCAGCAGCGCGACGCTATCAGAAGATGACAACGTGTTGGTTCAAGGGATCCAAGCTGATCCGAACGCGATCGGATTCTTCGGGTTTGCTTATTACGTCGCTAACAAAGATACATTGAAAGTAGTGAATATCGGCGGAGTGGAGCCGACTCACGAAACAATCGAATCAGGCGAGTATGAACCATTATCGCGTCCGTTGTTCACATATGCGGCAAACAAAGCCATTTCAGAAGATCCAGCTGTTTATGATTTCATGGAGTATGCATTAGAAAATGCCGGCGATATGGCTGAAGCAGTGGGTTATGTGTCGCTTCCAGAAGAAGAATATGAAAAAGGGCTAGCAGATTTAGAGGCTCTTAAATAATACGGGTTAAAGATCGGGTCTTAGGGTGAGCAGCCGCTGCTCGCCTTTTGCGGTTGAAAGGGGATTTCATATGCGTCCATCTGTGCAGGAAATGATCGCGCAGTCGAAAGGCAAGAAAAGCAAAAAAATCATTGAAAAAATCATTCCAATTTTATTATTCCTGATTGCTTCAGTGTCAGTGCTGACGACAATCGGCATTGTTCTGACTTTGATTGTGGAAACTTTCACGTTCTTCTCGCGTGTTTCCTTTATCGATTTTATCGCGGGCACCACTTGGCTTCCGTTCTCAAACAAAGAAGCGCAGTACGGCATCCTGCCATTGATCGTCGGTACACTTAAAATTACATTGATTGCAGTAATTGTAGCAGTGCCAATCGGCATCGGCGCTGCTATCTATTTAAGTGAATATGCAAGCGAAACCGTCCGCAGGATCGTCAAACCGGTACTCGAAATCCTGGCTGGCGTTCCAACGATCGTTTACGGATTCTTCGCTTTGACGTTTGTTACGCCTGTGTTGCAAGGCTTATTTCCGGAAATTAAAATCTTCAACGCCATTTCACCAGGAATTGTAGTGGGCATCATGATCATTCCGATGATCGCTTCTTTATCCGAAGACGCGATGTCTTCGGTGCCAAGGCAAATTCGGGACGGCGCCCTTGCAATGGGTTCCACTAAATTTGAAGTGGCGACGAAAGTCATTTTGCCAGCGGCTTTATCCGGCATTGTGGCATCAGTGGTGCTGGCCGTTTCCCGTGCGATCGGGGAGACGATGATCGTGTCACTCGCGGCAGGATCGACTCCGCGGTTCGACGGAGACTTCACGGGTTCCATCCAGACGATGACTTCCTACATTGTGCAAGTTTCAAAAGGCGATGCAGGGTACGGCACGACGATTTATTACTCCATCTATGCCGTCGGTTTTACTTTGTTCATCTTTACGATGCTTATGAACATCCTTGCCACTTATGTTTCAAAACGTTTCAAGGAGGAGTATTGAGATGAGATATGTAGACCATGACTTAGTTGTGAAAAGGATGGGCGGCAGAAAAATCGTCAATTATCTGTTCAAAGGCCTTTTCATGCTGGCGACCACCATTGCCTTGCTTGCATTAGCTATTTTGCTTTACCGCATCGTCACGCAAGGAGCGGGAAACCTATCGTGGGAATTCTTGAACAACTTTGCTTCCCGCTTCCCGGAAAAAGCAGGAATTAAAGCTGCTTTGATCGGTTCTCTTTGGCTGATGGCAGTTGTGGCTCCGACTTCGATTATTTTAGGAGTCGGATCCGCCATTTATTTAGAGGAATACGCGAAGAAAAACCGGATGACTGCATTCATCCGCACGAATATCTCGAATTTGGCTGGCGTCCCGTCCGTCGTGTTCGGCTTGCTCGGGCTAACGATTTTTGTCCGTGCGCTGTCGCTTGGCAACAGTGTGCTGGCAGCCGGCTTTACGATGAGTCTGCTGATACTGCCGGTCATTATTGTCGCTGCGCAGGAAGCAATACGGGCGGTTCCAAATGAACTCAGAGATGCGTCGCTTGGAATGGGGGCGACAAAATGGCAAACGATTGTCAGAATCATTTTGCCTGCTGCTATTCCGGGAATCCTGACAGGGAGCATTCTAGCCTTATCCCGAGCCATCGGCGAAACGGCGCCATTAATTGTCATCGGGGTGCCGGTCATCATTCAGTTCCTGCCTTCAGGTGTGATGGATACTTTTACCGCTTTGCCGATGCAAATCTATGATTGGTCAAGCCGTCCGCAGCAAGAGTTTCAGGCAGTGGCAGCAGCAGGAATTATCGTGCTCATGGCCGTACTCTTGACGATGAATTCCATCGCAGCGCTGATCCGCAATAAATTCCAAAAACGCTATTAATGCGATTTATGTGAGAGGGGCAACACACATGACAACCATCAGTCCGGTCAAAACTGTAAAAGAAAGCAAGCCTAAAGAACAAAATAGCCCGAAAAAATCGGTATATTTAACAAAACAGCTGAATCTTTGGTACGGCGACAAACATGCTTTGAAAAATATCGACTTGGATATTAAAGAACATGAAGTAACGGCAATTATCGGGCCATCCGGCTGCGGAAAATCAACGTATATCAAAACCTTGAACCGCATGGTGGAATTGGTGCCGTCTGTAAAAACGTCCGGGGAAATCCTTTACCGTGAGCGGAATATTTTCGATGCCAATTACGGTGTCGAAGAATTGCGCACGAAAGTCGGCATGGTGTTTCAGAAGCCAAACCCGTTCCCGAAATCGATTTATGACAATGTGGCGTATGGGCCAAGAATCCACGGCATTAAGAACAAGAAAATCCTGGATGAAATTGTCGAAAAAAGTTTGCGCGGCGCGGCCATTTGGGATGAAGTGAAAGACCGGCTGAATGAAAATGCCTATAGCATTTCTGGCGGCCAGCAGCAGCGGATCTGCATCGCGCGGGCACTGGCGATCGAGCCGGATGTCATCCTCATGGATGAACCAACTTCTGCACTGGATCCGATCTCGACATTGAAAATCGAAGAGTTGGTGCAGGAATTGAAAAAAGACTACAGCATCATTATTGTGACGCATAATATGCAGCAGGCTGCACGGATCTCTGATAAAACGGCTTTCTTCTTGAACGGGGAAGTTATCGAATATGATGATACGGATGTTATTTTCTCAAACCCTTCCGATAAACGGACGGAAGACTATATTTCAGGGCGATTCGGATAAGGAGCGGGGATGCATTATGTCAGTACGCGAAAAATTTGATTATGAATTGAGTTCTGCGCAAGACCAGTTGATTCTGATCAGCAAAATGGCGGTTGAAGCTTTGAGCAAATCGGTAAAGGCTTTAATGGCCCATGACGTGGATGCGGCACTTGAAGTCATCGAAGATGATATCGAGATCAATCAATTGGAAGAAGAAATTAATGACCAAGTCATTTTGATGATTGCCAAACAATCACCGGTCGCAACCGACTTGCGCAGGCTGATCGTCACCATTAAAGTAGCGAGTGATATGGAGCGGGTCGGCGATTATGCGGTGAATATTGCAAAAGAAACCATCCGTATCGGCAAAGAAGAGTTGCTTCCGCAGATCCGCCAAATCGAACAGATGCATGACCTCGCAGTGGCCATGCTCCATCAAGTGATCGACGCTTTTGTAGAGGAAGATGTCTTGAAAGCGAAAGAGATTGCGGAATTGGATGACCAAGTTGACGGTTTATACGGGGATGTCATCCGAAAGCTGATGCATGCAGGCGGAGAGGATCCTGAAAAATTGAGCCAAATCACGCAGCTCGCTTTTGTGAGCCGATACATGGAACGTTCAGCTGACCATGCGACAAATATCGCGGAACAATTATTTTATCTGGTAAAAGGGCGCCATTATGATTTAAATAGCTAACCGCTTCCCGGCAGCATGCACTGCTGGGAAGTTTCTTTTTTTTATGAAAGAAATAATGAATAATTTCAGTAGACTTTGCCTCTAGATATGCTATAATAGTTAAGTCGTATAGATCAACCGCTTATTAACAAATGATCTTTGAAAGAATTAGGAGGGATACCGATGCGTGTTAACATCACTTTAGCTTGTACAGAATGTAGCGAACGTAACTACAGCACTGTTAAAAATAAGCGCAACAACCCTGAGCGTCTTGAAATGAAAAAATATTGCTCACGTGAAAAGAAAATGACTCTACACCGTGAAACGAAGTAATTCATTGACTGCCAAAACCTATACGGGTTTTGGCTTTTTTCTTTATATAAGGAGATGTTTGGAGATGGATAAATCCACAAGCAGAAAAAGAATCCTTGCACAATTAAAAGAAATGCCCGAAAAAGTACATAGAGAAAGAAGCGGGAAAATCATCCGGCGATTGGTGGAAGACCCTCTTTTTGCAGGCGCATCGACGATCGGTGCGACAATTTCAACTTTTCCGGAAGTCGATACTTCGCTATTGATCGACTATTGCTGGAGCGTCGGTAAAAGAGTGGCTGTTCCAAGATGCATCCCGAGCAGCAGGGGGATGGACTTTTACTTATTGACTGACTACGATGAATTGGAAAACGTTTATATGAAATTGCGGGAACCCCGCATCGACCCGAGCCGCTACGTTTCTCCGGAGGAAATCGAGTTGATGCTGGTCCCTGGCGTCGTCTACAGCAAATCAGGCTACCGCATTGGCTTTGGCGGCGGCTACTATGACCGGTACCTTTCTGCGTATAGCGGAAAAACCGTTTCACTTGCTTTTGATATGCAACTGGCAGAATCAGTGCCGGTGGAAACCCATGATATTCCTGTGCAGCATATTATTACGGAAAATGAATGGATTGATACGATGGGGTGGAGAAAATGAAAAACTTATATGATGTGATGCAATTGCTGAAACGGTACGGCACCATAATCTATACAGCGGATTTTCAGGCAGATCTCGCCTTGATGGAAGATGAAGTGCGGGAACTTTACCGGATGCAGTTTATCACGGCGAAAGAATATACTACCGCGTTGATGATTCTTCGCCAAAAGCGCAGTGAAGGCAAATAGTTCATAAAAAGAAGCAATTTGAGGTTTTATTCGGCTGAATGAGGGTACTCAGTATGTTGAAGCTACTATCGGCAATTTTGAGTAGACCGCCTTATTGGGAATTGAATCGGAGGCGGCTTAAGAATACGGAAATTACTCTTTGTAAAGGAGGATGCGAGGGATGCTGAAAAGAGAATGGCCCAAACATTCAATCCTGGCAATCGCCATCGTTGCTACTTGGCTAAAAACCTACATCACTTATAAAACCAGTTTTTCCATCACGATTGATAATGCGTTGCAGGAATTTATCCTTTTTATCAATCCGCTTAGCTGGCTCCTGTTCGTATATGGCGCTTCGCTATTTTTCAAGAGCGACAGAGCCAAAAATCGGTTTATTCTTGCAATCGCTGTCATTTCATCGGTTGTGCTCTACGCCAATGTGGCCTTTTACCGCTTTTTCAGCGATTTCATCACGCTGCCGCTCCTATTCCAGAAAGATAATTTCGGTGATTTAGGGGCCAGTGCCGCTGAAAGCGTTTTTTGGACAGATTTGGCTTATTTCGCGGACGTTTTTGTGATCCTATTGGCCATCAAGTTGCTAAAGGTCAAATCCGGCGCAATAGCCGTTAAAGGGCAGCGGAAAGCCTATTTTATCCTTTCTGCTGCAGTGATGTTCTTCAATTTGGGGCTCGCGGAAGCGGAACGTCCGCAGTTATTGACGCGCAGTTTTGACCGCGAAATGCTTGTGAAGAATATCGGCATGTATAATTACCACCTCTATGATGTATACATCCAATCAAAATCACAAGCACAGCGCGCCCTGGCAGACGGGTCGCAGCTTGTCGAAATCAATAACTACGTAAGTTCAAATCAGCCGGAGCCGAATCCGGACATGTTCGGCCTTGCGGAAGGCCGGAATCTCATCGTCGTCACTTTGGAGTCGCTTCAGTCATTTACGATCAACAATGAAATGAACGGAGAAACCATCACTCCTTTCCTGAACGAGCTGACTGAAGATGAAGACACCATTTATTTCCCGAACTTTTACCATCAGACCGGGCTTGGGAAAACTTCCGATTCGGAATTCCTGCTTGAAAACTCGCTTTACCCGCTTAGCGGAGGCGCCGTCTTTTTTACGCATAGCGGCAACTCCTATAATTCGATGGCAGAGAGCCTCGGGAAGAACGGCTACCATACCTCTGTCCAACATGCGAACACGAAAAGCTTCTGGAACCGCGACATGATGTATGCATCATTGAATGTCGATGAATTTTTGGATATCGACAGCTATGAAATCGGTGAAGGGGAGGCCGTGAACTGGGGAATGAAAGACATTCCGTTCATGGAGCAATCCGTCGAACACATGGCCCAATTGCCTCAGCCGTTCTATACGCGCTTGTTGACCTTGACGAATCACCATCCATTCTACTTGGATGAAGAAGACAAACTGATTGATGAATTCGATTCAGATTCCGGCACGCTGAACCGCTATTTCCAGACGGCCCGCTATTTAGATGAATCCGTTAAAGTGCTATTTGATGAATTGAAGCAGCAAGGGCTTTATGAAAATTCGATTATCGTTATGTATGGGGACCATTACGGCATTTCAGAAAACCATAATGCCGCGATGGAACAGTATCTTGGAAAAGAAATTACGCCTTACGAAACGGCGCAGCTGCAGCGCGTTCCGTTCTTTGTCCATATTCCGGGATATGGACAAGGAGGTATTGATGAAGAAATTGGCGGCCAAGTGGATATCCGTCCAACCATCATGCATTTAATGGGTGTGGAAACCAAAGACGATATCCAGTTCGGCGGGGACCTGTTCTCAGAAGAGCATGAAGAGTTTGTTGTGTTCCGCGACGGCCGTTTCATCACCGAGAAAAGCGTCTTTGCCGGAAACAGTTGCTATGACAGGGAAACCGGTGAAGAAATAGATGGAGCAGCTTGTGAACCTTATATCGAGCCTGCTTTTACCGAACTTGAATATTCTGAGTCGATTATCAACGGAGACCTCCTTCGCTTTTACGACGAGGATAATGGCCAATTGATTTTATCGGAAAAAGAACTGGAGAAATTGGAAAAAGAGCAGAAAGAAAAAGAGGCGATTGAAGTCGTGCCCCAGCAATAAAGAAAAGCGGATGCTCATGCAGCATCCGCTTTTCAGATTGCCGAGAAACCGGTTCGTCTTATTGATCCATCCTGCCCGGAACCGCGCCGGTGCTGGAGCATTCTCGAAAGATATGGAGCAAAACAGCGAATACCATGTTCTTATCTATCTTTTTCCACATAGTGAAAAGCGATAAAAAAAGCTGATGCCCGGAAGGCATCAGCTTTTTTGGATTAATGTAGGCTTGGTGGATATCCTTGTGTAATGATCGTTGCGATCGTGAAACCGCCGAAAATCACAAACGTACCGAAGTTGAAAATTAATCCTAAAAATTGTTTGTTTTTCAAGGTTTGTACAGTGCCTACTGCTGCTAAAATAGCAATCAGCCCAAATATAACCATAAGCAAGTTCATCTATGACACTCCCTTCAACATTAACAGCCAGTGCCGCCGTGTTCTCTTATTATTGTAATGAATAACCTGATGTTTGTCGAGGGATAATATTGTCATTCCGTTGAACACTTGAGATGCTATAATTTGAAAGAGGTGAATTGCACATGTTGAAAATCAATCAAATGGAATTAGGGCCTGTTCAGACAAATTGCTACATCATTTCCAATGACTTGGAGGAATGTTTAATTTTTGATCCAGGGGAAGAAAGCAAACGAGTGGCGGATTTCCTGAAAAAGAAAAAGTTGAAGCCGCTGGCGATTTTGCTGACGCATGCCCATTTTGACCATATCGGAGCGATTGACGATTTACGGGACCAGTTCGGCATTCCGGTTTACTTGCATCGCTTGGAAAGAGACTGGCTTCGACGTCCGAATCTCAATGGCTCTGGAAAGTACCCGGCCTTGCCGGATTACCGGATGCGGGAAGCGGATATCTTGCTTGACCAAGAGAAGTCGCTCCAGATCAGCAGCTTTGAAATGGAATTGTTCCATACACCGGGCCATTCGCCGGGAAGCATGACATTTTCTTTCGGCGCTGAAGGGTTTGCGATTGTCGGGGATACGTTATTTCGGGGGAGTATCGGAAGAACGGATTTGATTGATGGGTCTGAAGCGAAATTGCTCCGATCGATCAAAGAATCTCTGTTGACGATGCCGGATCATATGATCCTTTACCCGGGGCATGGGCCGGAAACGACTCCATCCCAAGAAAAGAAATTCAATCCTTTTTTGCAATCGTTCAATTAAAAAGGGGAATTAAAAAAGCGGCCGCAATGGGCCGCTTTTCGTTTTGATTTTTTGATTAATGTCCAGCTCCGGGAATATGGATGAACGTTGTGTAGTAAGTGAAGCCTACAAAGAATACGGTCAAGTATGCTCCGAAAATGTACAGATACATGCGTTCGGAAATGTTTAAGAATCCAAGAAGAACGAAAAATCCAGTATTAGCTACCATTATCAATGATACCTCTACCATATCACCTACATAAAAAAGAACTGCGAATATCCCAGTCCACCATCCCATTAATTTGAACATCTTATCCATGGGTAATCCCTCCTTTGCCACAACACAATAATCTCCTATTTATTATATAGGAAAGGAAGCGATTGTGTAAACAGCGAGTTGTCCTTTCTTTGTGACAAACAGGTGTATTGTTGCCGTGCTGATCAAACAATCGTGTTTTCCAAAGCCGCTTTGAAAGTGAGCTTACCTCAAGAATTGGTTTATTGCAATTGTTGAGGAAAAAGCAAGGGGAAAACCGGAGCAGCCTGACCGGCTGAAAAGTGTCTAAAAATGAGATTTCCCCACTATAGGGCGATCAAATATTTATTTTGAAGGAAACTATTCACAAAGCAAATCGAGCCGGTTATACTGTGGGGGGAATGAAGAGGCGCCTTCGTTCTACTACTAATAGGAGGTGGCTATGCAGGAAATCGTCGAACGGCGGTGCAGCGATCTGCTGAGCCAGGCAGTGGAAAATGCTGCAACCGATATCCATATTAAACCTGAGCAAGATGGCTATTCCATTTCGTTCCGTTCTTTTCAGGCTTTCAAGCAAGTAACCAAAATCCCCCTAGAATTAGGCAATCGCATGATTGCGTATTTTAAATACCTTTCCCTTCTGGATATGAGCGAAAAGCGAAAACCTCAAACAGGCTCATTTCAACTTCCAATTGAAAATCATCCTTATTATTTTAGAATATCAACTTTGCCGTCAGTTTTAACAAAAGAAAGCATCGTGATCCGGATTATGGCAGATGATGCGGCCGTTTCCATCCATACGCTTGCGGCATTTCGGGATTCCGCCCATTTGCTCGAGAAGTTATCAGGAGCGCCGCAAGGCCTCCTGCTGTTCACCGGCCCTACCGGCTGCGGCAAATCCACAACTTTGTATTCGCTTTTGAAGCATTGTGCTGAACGGCTAAACCGCAATATCATCACGCTGGAAGATCCAGTGGAGCGGAAAAACCATTCGATTCTGCAAATACAAGTGAATGAAAAAGCGGGATTAAGCTATGCAGCAGGTTTGAAAGCGATTTTGCGGCATGATCCGGATATTATCATGATCGGCGAAATCCGGGACGCCGAAACTGCACAAATAGCGGTCCGGGCAGCATTGACAGGGCATCTCGTGCTATCGACCATCCATGCAAGGCATTCGGTCGGCTGCCTTCACCGGCTTTATGACCTCGGCGTATCTTATGAAGATATGGCGCAGACGCTGATTGCGATATCTGCGCAGAAAATCATACCTGTATACAACAGCATGGACCAGCTGGAAACTTCGTACCGTGCATTATATGAAATTTTGCACGGGGAACGTTTGATGGAAGCGCTGGATTCGGCGAAAGAAAAGAAACCGTATCGGCTGCCTGAACATTTGTCGTTTGGCGGTCAGATCCGGGAAGGGGTGAAAATCGGTGCGATTGAAGCGATCCCTGAAGCCGAGAACAATCCCTATTCATGACCGGGAGCATTTTCTCAGCAGACTGTCCGTATTAATGAAAGAAGGCTACCTGCTGCCAACCGCACTGCAGCTTTTGCTTCCGGTGCACACGAAAAAACTCGAAGAAGCACTCGATGGCATCGGCGTTATTTTGAAAAGTGGCGGTACGGCTGCAGAAATCCTGAAATTTCTTGGCTTCAAAGACCGTGTGCTGTTTCCGGTGGAAATTGCGGAATTCCATGGCCGTTTGCCTGAGTCGATCGAGAGCATCGCCAAAAGTTTCTCGAGGACAGAACAAGTCCAGAAGAAATTAAAAAATATTTTGATCTATCCCGTATCTTTGCTGCTTTTCACTTCCATGCTGTTCTTATTTTTTCGGACGAACTATGTGCCAAACTTGACGGAACTCATGGAATCGCTGCAATCCGGCGACGACACTTCCGGTGTGCCGACGTATTTATTGAATTTGCCGGATGTTTTCATCGGCCTCTTTGCAGCATTCGGCTTAGCGGCTGCGGTTTTTTGGATCGTCTTGCAAAAACAGAAAATCCCGGTCCAAATCAGCTGGATTTTGAAATTGCCGCTGCTGCGGAGCTATATGCGGCTCTACTGGTCGCATCTTTTTTCCCGGGAGCTCGGCACCTTGCTGCACAGCGGCATCTCTTTGCAGCAATCCTTGCAATTGCTGCAAGACCAGACGTACCATTCAATCATCCAGTTTATGGCTGCTGCCTGCCGTGATGAAATCGTTAGCGGCCAGAATCTATCCGTAGCGCTTTCCCGCCAGTCCTTTTTTGCGGACGATATGGCTTCATTCGTCCAGCACGGGGAATTGACGGGGCATCTTGGGAAAGAACTGATTCTGTACAGCGAAGTATTAATGGAACGGATCGAGAAAAAGTCCCAAGCGATGCTGAAGATCATCCAGCCAGCTTTTTTTGTTATCATCGCCTGCTGCATTGTCGGTGCATATTTGGCGATTTTATTGCCGATGTACAATCTAGTCCATACGATTTGAGGAGGAGAAAGATGAAAATTCTAAAAAGCCAAAGAGGATTTACATTAATTGAAATGCTGATTGTTATGTTGATCATCACGGTTTTAATCGCGATTGCGATACCCAATGTCACCAAGCAGACTTCGGCCGTCGAAGACAAGGGCTGCAAAGCTTATGTGCATATGGTCCAGGGCCAGGTCGAATCCTACCGTATGGATGAAAAGACGGTGCCGACGATGACGAATCTCGTAGATAAAGGCTATTTGAAAGAAAATGAAACAAGCTGCCCGAACGGCGACCCGGTATCGATTTCAACCGCTGGCGTCGTGACGACTTCTAAGAAAGGCACGCCATAATTAAAGGGGAGCAGGGTTTCACGTTAATTGAAATGCTGCTGGTGCTGCTCGTGCTGATGACTGTGACAGGCATCGCCGTTCCGAATTACCGGGCGTTTGAAATCGAAAAGGAAGAACAGCGCTATTTTGAATTGCTGCAGCAGGATGTTTATTTTGCCCAAAGCGAAAGCTACCGGTCCAAAACGCCGATTATGGTCGTCTTTAGGGAAGCCAGCCATTCAAGCGAAGTCGTGCAGACGTTCAGAGGTGCGCTGTTATCGAGGAAAATGCCGGAAAGCGTGCAGCTGAAAAAGACCAGCAACCTGAAAGAAATCCATTTTACCGGCAATGGCTCCATATCGGGGTCCGGTACATTGAATTTCGAAACGAGTGCAGGCATTAAATCCATTGTGGTCCATTTGGGCAAAGGGAGGGTGGTGTTTTCTGAATGAAAAAGGGGTCTCCTGGGCGGAAACCATGCTTAGCCTATCCATGTTTTTTATCGTCTTCGGAACGCTTTTGCCGACATTCCAATACACGCAGCAAGCGATGCATTTGAAAAAAGAAAAGATGGTCGCTTTTGAGACGATGCATGAAGGCGCAAAGCAAATAGCGAGCGGGACGGTATCCGGCCAGAGAACAGTGGACGGCACGCTCTATCGTTGGGAGTTCTCAGGCGATTTATGCGTCAGCTATGAAAACTACAGAGGCGAGCATGAAACTGTATGTTTAAATTAAAACGGTTGAATGAGGACGGCTTTACTTTTATCGGTTCGCTTTTTGAACTCTTCATCCTCATGGCTTTTCTGCCGTTGATCGTCATTTTCTTCAGCCTGATGATTCATGTCGATAAACAAACAGATGCCGGCAATGCGGAATGGCATTTATTTTCCTACGAACTGCAAAGCTATTTGACGAAAGTCGATTCCATCGAAGTGATTAACAGCGGCAGCGGCATAAGGATCATGCAGGAAGAAGTGGAATACGATATCGAACTGTACGGGAATATGCTCCGGAAGCAGAAATTCAGGCAAGGGCACGAAGTGATGGCCACTAAGCTGAAATCCTGCTCTTTTCGATTGAATGGCACAAACTTGATGGTGTTTGCGGTTTTCGCAAATGGCCGAACAGCGGAGGCTGAATATGTTTATACGCATGCTGAAAAATGAAAAAGGGGCCTTGTATCCGATTTCGCTTGTGTTTTTTCTGTCTGCTTTAATCCTGCTATCCCATAGCCTTTCCTTGTACGCCGTACATTATAAAACATATGACGGATTGGAAAATATGCATAGACATGCTACTATACAACTACTAATGGAAATTCAGAAAAATAAAATACCTGAACAGTAGGGTGGCATTGGGTGGTAGGATGAAAAGAATTTATTTGATCGGATTCATGGGCTGCGGCAAAAGCGCGGTTGGCAGAAGGCTCAGCTTTTTAATGAAGTTGCCTTTCTACGACATGGATAAAGAAATCGTACGGCAAACAGGGATGACGATACCTGAAATCTTCGATCAATACGGAGAAGAGCATTTCAGGGATTTGGAAACCGCGTTTTTAGAGAATTTCAGCAACAGCAGATGCATTATTTCGACGGGCGGCGGTGTGGCAATGAGAGAGCGCAATCGCAAAATCATGCGGGAAACCGGCCTTGTCTTATTTTTGGATGCCCCGTTTCGGGAAATTTGGCGGCGGATCCATAAAGATCCAAACCGTCCGATTGTCAGGGATTCCACGAGAGAAGAAATTGAAGCGATGTTTAAATCGCGGTACCGGACATACAAAGCTGCTGCCCACATCACCATCCGCACAGAATTTCGTACGCTTCGGCAAATTACGCAATATGCAGCCTTCCAGGCAAATCGCTTGAAAGGCGAATAATCTAAGAATTTTAATTCTTATTGTTCGCATTTTACAACTCAATAGAAAAAAGTTTGCGCTTACGCCATTTCAATGTTAGGATATAGTCAAAGTTGTACTATTCAGTATAACGTTTTGGACCAATCAAATTGATTTGGGCGGATGATTGTACGGGGAGAGAACGCAAAAGCGTCGCCGAAGGAGCAAATGACAAAAAGTCATGAATCTCTCAGGCAAAAAGACTCGTACGGGACGCATCTCTGGAGAATGCTGCACAGCAGCTACCAAAGAGGAAAGCCGTAAAGGTAAACTTTCAGGTTCCAGGACAGAGATTTCCCTTTAAAAGGGGAATCTCTGTCCTTTTTTCATGGAAAAATGCCGATTGGGAGCGAATATTGGCGGATTAGCCATGCTGAAGGATCTGACAACTAAGGAGGAAGTTGAATGGGAGAACTGACAAACCAATTACAGCGAACACCACTTTTTGAATCTTATGCAAAGTATGGCGGAAAAACCATCGATTTTGGCGGCTGGGAATTGCCGGTGCAATTCTCAAGCATTAAAGAAGAACATGAAGCGGTAAGAACAAAAGCCGGCCTTTTCGATGTTTCGCATATGGGTGAAATTTTCGTCACAGGCAAGGACAGTTTGGCTTATTTGCAGCAGCTCGTTACCAACGACGTTTCCAAAATCCAAAACGGGCAAGCCCAATATACAGCAATGTGTTATGAAAATGGCGGCACAGTCGACGATTTATTGGTTTATAAAATTGAAGATGGCCATTATTTATTGGTGGTCAATGCATCTAATATTGAAAAAGATTTTGAGTGGATGCAAAAAACGGTTTTTGGTGATGTGAAATTGGAAAACCATTCAGAAGCGTATGGATTGCTTGCTTTGCAGGGACCGCTCGCGGAAAAAATCCTTCAACGGCTGACTGGGGAAGACTTGGCCGAAATCAAAGCTTTCCGTTTTAAAACGGATGTTTCGATCGATGGGCATTCCGTAATCGTTTCCCGGACAGGCTATACCGGTGAAGATGGCTTTGAAATTTACGGCAGCCCGGAAGCTGTAGTGGCACTTTGGGATGCAATTTTGGCTGAAGGCGCTGAAGACGGACTGGTCCCGTGCGGTCTCGGTGCACGCGACACCTTGCGCTTTGAAGCATGCCTTGCGCTTTACGGCCAGGAAATTTCCGAAAACATCACGCCTCTGGAAGCGGGATTGAATTTTGTCGTGAAATTGAATAAAGAAGAAGCGTTTATGGGCAAAGAAGCTCTCGCTTTCCAAAAAGAAAATGGGATCCCGCGAAAATCTGTGGGAATCGAAATGATCGACAAAGGAATTCCGCGCCATGGCTATGCAGTTTACTCCAGCGGTGAAAAAATCGGCGAAGTCACAACCGGCACCCAATCGCCGAGCTTGAAAAAAAATATTGGTTTAGCCCTTATTTCCAAAGAACATGCAGAGCTTGGATCAGAAGTTGAAATCGAAATCCGCAACAAGCGCCTGAAGGCAAAAATTGTTGAAACGCCGTTTTACAAACGTTCCAAATAATTCAATTTGAAAAGGGGTCAGCACTCTATGAAACATCGCTATTTACCAATGACGTCTCAAGACGAAAAAGAAATGCTGGAAGCTATCGGAATCGAATCAATAGATGAATTGTTTGCAGATATTCCTGAAAAAGTCCGTTTTAAAGGCGAATACAAGATCAAACCTGCCAAATCGGAGTCTTCTTTGACGAAGGAACTTGCGGCCCTGGCAGCGAAAAACGCGGATTCCAACCGCTTTGCTTCTTTCCTTGGAGCCGGCGTCTATGACCATTACAAACCGATTATCGTTGACCATGTCATTTCCCGTTCAGAATTTTATACGGCTTATACACCGTACCAGCCGGAAATTTCCCAAGGTGAATTGCAGGCGATCTTCGAATTCCAAACGATGATCAGTGAATTGACGGGCATGGACATCGCCAACTCTTCCATGTATGACGGCGGAACGGCTTTGGCGGAAGCAGGAATGCTTGCGGCCGGACATACGCGCCGCAAAAAAATTCTCGTATCACGTGCTGTCCATCCGGAATCCCGCGATGTTGTGCGCACGTATGCGCTTGGACAATCCATTGAAGTGGAAGAAATTCCGCTGAAAGACGGCCATACTGATTTGGAAGCTTTGAAAAACATGATCGACGACAATGTTGCAGCCGTCATGGTGCAATATCCGAACTTCTTCGGCCAAGTCGAAAACTTGAAAGAATTGGAGCCGATCATCCACGAGGCTGGCGCATTATTTGCGGTATCAGCAAACCCGCTTTCACTTGGCGCTTTAACGGCTCCAGGCAAGCTAGGCGCGGATATCACAGTCGGAGACGCCCAGCCTTTTGGAATTGCTGAAGCTTTCGGCGGCCCGCATTGCGGATATTTCGCTGTTACCAAAAAATTGATGCGTAAAGTGCCCGGACGCTTAGTCGGCGAAACGGTCGATGAAGATGGCCGACGCGGGTTTGTTTTGACGCTGCAAGCGCGCGAGCAGCACATCCGCCGCGACAAAGCGACTTCAAATATCTGTTCAAACCAAGCGCTTAATGCACTCGCTGCTTCTGTTGCAATGACAGCACTTGGAAAAGTCGGAACAAAAGAAATGGCAGTCCAAAACATCACGAAAACCCATTATATGAAACAGCAATTAAAAGGAGCCGGCTTCGAGCTTCCATTCAGCGGCGCTCACTTCAATGAAATTGTCGTGAAAGTCAATGCGCCGATCAAAGAATTGAATGACGGTTTATTGGCTAAAGGGATTATCGGCGGCTACGATCTTGGCCGCAGCTACGATGAATTGGACGGCCATATGCTTGTTTGTGTGACGGAACAGCGGACAAAAGAAGAAATCGATGCATTTGTGCAGGAATTGACTGCGAAAGTGCAAGAAGTGGGGGCTACTCATGCATAAGGACAATCAACCGCTCATTTTTGAAATGACCAAAGAAGGCCGCATCGGCTACAGCCTGCCGGATTTGGACGTGCCGGAAATCGATCTTGCTGAGCTCTTTCCGGAAGAATTAGTGCGCGATGAAGCAGCAGACCTTCCGGAAGTTTCCGAACTGGATATCATGCGCCATTACACGGCTCTTTCAAAACGCAATCATGGCGTGGATTCCGGATTCTATCCGCTCGGGTCGTGCACAATGAAATACAATCCGAAAATCAATGAATCGGTTGCGCGCTTCCCGGGATTCGCAAATATCCACCCGTTGCAGGATGAATCAACTGTCCAAGGCGCAATGGAATTATTGTTTGATCTTCAGGAACATTTAAAAGAAATTACAGGAATGGATGAAGTCACGCTTCAGCCTGCTGCCGGAGCACACGGCGAATGGACAGGCCTGATGATGATCCGTGCCTATCATGAATCGAGAGGCGACATGAAGCGCACGAAAGTCATTGTTCCCGATTCTGCGCACGGGACGAACCCGGCTTCAGCTACAGTTGCCGGATTTGAAACCGTAACGGTGAAATCGAATGAACAGGGCCTTGTGGATCTGGAAGATCTTAAGCGGGTTGTGGGCGAAGACACAGCTGCTCTAATGTTGACGAACCCGAATACGCTCGGTTTGTTTGAAGAGCAAATTCTTGAAATGGCTGCCATCATCCATGAAGTCGGCGGCAAGCTGTATTACGACGGCGCGAACTTGAACGCGGTTATGTCAAAAGCACGCCCGGGAGATATGGGCTTTGATGTCGTCCACTTAAACTTGCACAAAACGTTTACAGGCCCTCACGGCGGCGGCGGCCCGGGATCCGGCCCAGTCGGCGTGAAAAAAGATTTGATCCCGTACCTGCCAAAACCAGTACTTGTTAAAACGGAACAAGGCTTGACGTTCGACTATAACCGTCCGGAATCCATCGGGCGCGTCAAGCCATTCTACGGCAACTTCGGCATCAACGTCCGGGCTTATACGTATATCCGTTCAATGGGGCCAGATGGCTTGAAGGCTGTTACGGAATATGCGGTATTGAATGCAAATTACATGATGCGGAAATTGCAGCCGCATTTCGATTTGCCATATGACCGCCATTGCAAACATGAATTCGTACTAAGCGGCCGCCGCCAGAAAAAACTCGGCGTCCGTACATTGGATATGGCGAAGCGCCTGCTCGATTTCGGCTATCATCCGCCGACCATCTATTTCCCATTGAATGTGGAAGAAGGTATGATGATCGAGCCGACTGAAACTGAATCCAAAGAAACATTGGATGCCTTTATCGACGCGATGATCCAAATCGCGAAAGAAGTGGAAGAAAATCCGGAAATCGTCCAAGATGCACCGCATACGACGGTCATCAAACGTTTGGATGAAACCCAAGCAGCCCGCAAACCGGTGCTGCGCTATACCAAACCAGAATAGAACTAAAAAAGAAGCCCGATGGAATTTTTCCATCGGGCTTCTTTAGGTTCAAAAACCGATTGTGGCATCTTGTTCGACCCAGTCGTTCTGCTGAGTGCGCTTGTTTTGCTTTTGCAATTCACGGATGCTGTTTTCGTAATTGGAATCGCCTTCGTAATGCCAGTTCAGTGCAGAAGACATATACAGTTCATTCATCTGAGAAATGGAAAGCCCTTTGCTCAAGTCGGCCATATGCTCCAGTTGGGAGTCGGTGAAAATCGACTTGACGTCGAGTTTTTTCAAATAGGATTTTCGCAGACTCTTATTTGGTGACGGTATTTCATATGCCCGGTCAAAGCGCCCGGCGCGGTTGATCAAAGCGGGATCGATTTTTTCCGGATAGTTGGTCGTTCCGATGATAAACAAGCCCTCGCGTGATTGTGTGCCGTCTAGCGTGTTGAGGAAAACCGACCGGGTGAATTCGGGCATGGAATCAATGTCTTCAATGACCAGGATGGCAGGTGCTAAGCGTGAAACGATGCCGAAAACTTCCTGGACGGTATAGCTGTTTGTGTATTCCGTGATTTGCCAATAGATCACAGGTGCATTGGTAGAGCCTGTGATGGATTTGACCAGCGTCGTTTTGCCGTTGCCTGGAGCCCCGTACAATAAAATGCCGCGTTTATAAGGAACGCCGTACTCTTTAAAGAACTGGCCGCCGTCCTTGAAAAATTCGTCGATGGAGCGGAAAATATCCGTCTTCACCTTGGTTTCAAGCATGACATCTTCTCTGGAGACGATGGCCATTTCTCCGTAATTCCGCCGTTTCACTCCGTCTTCCGTATCGACAAGGAAAGTGATGTTGTTCATCAGGGCTAGGCGCACCATCTCATTGGCATGTTCCAAAAATGCAAACGCATCTTCTACGGTCTTGGCAAAGCACTGAAATTCTGGCCAGCTATTCTCAGATGGCGTAAAAAAAGAAATCTGTGCAAGCGCGACATCGTGGCTTGGAAAATAAATTAAGCGGTTTTCGAAAGTTTCCTGTATTTTAATATGGCCTTTGTCGCTGCTGTCAGAAAGGTTGGAAATTTTGGCGAGCGGTTTGGCTTCATATATATAGGAAAGCGTCTCGTAGGGCAAATGGCCGTTTTCCATCATATCCAGAAGGTGCGTGCTCAGCTGGATGATGGGCTCTGAGATATCGATCTGCTTCCATGGTCCATTCGAACGATTCGTCAATATAGAAAAGATTTTATCCGAAACCACGGAAAAAGCGGCGTAATGGGGCAAAGCTTCTTGAACTTCAACCGTATTCGGAAATAGGATAGGTATTTTCATGTGCTGCCTCCTGAATTTAGATGATATCCACCTGATAGGTAGAAAAAAAGCCTTTCCATCCCGGAAAGGCTTTTTGATTATGATTTAGACTTGATTTTGCCGGTCCATTGCTTGAATCCGCCTTGCAATTGATAGAGCTGCGTATAGCCTTGTTTTTTGAGGAATAAAGCTACGCGGCCGCTGCGTGCACCATTTTGGTCGTAAAGGTAGACGGGCTTATCGGCGCGGATTTCTTTGTAGCGCTGGCGCAATTGGGATTGCGGCAAGTTGCGGGCTCCTAAGATATGTCCGCCTGCAAATTCCTTCGGCTCGCGGACATCGATCAGCTGCGCTTTTCGGTACCCTTCGATAAATTGTTCCTGGGTCAATGTAGTAACAGCTTTCTTAATGCGGTAGTAGGAAATAACCGCAAAGATAATGACGATCAATAATACTGCTAAAATAACATACAGAAAATCCATTGTCTTGCCCCTTTCTATTCTCCTTCTATTATAAAAGAAGGAGTGACTCTTATTCAATGGCAATGTTACACTTATTAATGGATTTAGGAGGCGATCTTGTGAAATATGGCAGATGGTTTTTTATCAATTCCGGGTATTGCAGCCCTTCGTACAATATGGCGCTTGATGAAGCCTTGTTGAATTGGCACAGCGAAGGGTTGATTCCGCCGGTCATCCGGTTCTATGGTTGGCAGCCGGCCGCCTTGTCGATCGGCTATTTTCAAAAAGCGGAAACGGAAATCGACTTAGACCGGGTGAAAGAGCTTGGCCTCGGATTCGTGAGGCGGCCCACAGGCGGCAGGGGAGTCCTGCATGAACACGAACTGACGTATAGCGTCATTGTCAGCGAGGGGCATCCCGACATGCCCGAAAGCGTCACGGAAGCTTACCGGATTATAAGCGGCGGCTTGCTGGAGGGCTTTAAAAATTTAGGCCTCGATGCGTATTTTTCAGTGCCGGATACTGAAGAAAAATTGGCGGACTTGAAAAAACCGAAGTCGGCAGTTTGTTTTGACGCGCCGAGCTGGTATGAAATGGTCGTTGAAGGAAAAAAAGTGGCAGGCAGCGCACAGACACGTCAAAAAGGCGTGATTCTGCAGCACGGCGCTATTTTAATCGATTTGGATGCCGAAAAGCTGTTGTCTCTTTTCCGCTTTTCAAACGCTGAAGCAAAAGAAAAGATGCGCCGCAAAATTCCGCATAAGGCAGTATCCATCAATTCCTTGCGCAGCGAGCAAGCGACGATGGAAGAATGCGTCGAAGCCTTCAAGAATGGTTTTCAGACTTCTCTTGAAATTGAGCTGGAACCATACATATTGACTTCAGAGCAAATGGAATATGTCAAGAGCTTAGAGGAAGAAAAATATGCAACAGATTCGTGGAATTTTAAAGCGTGAGGAGACTTTCGACTCATTTTCAAAATGGAAAGCCCGCTGCATTCGGCTTTGCGGGTTTTTTAAACTTTAAAATATAATTTTGTTATTTAAAAACGTTTCAACATCTAGTATGATGGGAAATGTACTAATACTATATATAGTGTTTATCTCCATATAATATAAAGGAGGAATTGTCAAATGGTTTCCGTTGCACAATCCCAATATACACTTGATCCAAATTTATTAAACAAGGACATTCAACTTTTCCCGCAGGTGCATGAAATTACGCCGGACATGAAGACAACTCATAAAGGGGTTTCTCGTCTGGTCATGATCGACCGGTACTCTTTCAAAGACACAGCGAAGACTACGCTGAAAGCTGGCGATTTTGTCGTGCTTACCGTCAAGGAAGATCCGAAGTTCCCGGCCCGCGGACTCGGCTTTATCGTATCAGTCGATAAAGAAGCGAATACCGCTAAAGTGTGGATTGAAGAAGATTACCGAAGTGCGATTGACAAAGAAGACGAAATCCAAAGCGGCATCGTCAACCGTTCTCTTGACGTGATTGAAAAGCCGTTGGAAGTCTACTATGAACAAATTGCAAAACGCAATGCAACAGGGCTTGCTTCTGTTGAAAAAACACCTGAAAAACGCCAGGAATGGTTTGAGAAATTCTACAAACAGTTGGTGGATTTGAAATTCATTCCAGCAGGGCGCGTTCTTTACGGTGCAGGCGCTGATACGGATGTTACGTATTTCAACTGCTACGTGATGCCATTCGTAGCTGATTCGCGTGAAGGCATTTCTGACCACCGCAAACAAGTGATGGAAATCATGTCGAGAGGCGGAGGCGTCGGAACAAACGGTTCGACATTGCGTCCGCGCAATACGCTGGCGCGCGGAGTAAACGGCAAATCATCAGGGTCGGTTTCATGGCTCGACGATATTGCGAAATTGACGCATTTGGTGGAGCAAGGCGGATCTCGCCGCGGCGCACAAATGATCATGCTTGCTGACTGGCATCCGGATATTGCTGAGTTCATCATCTCGAAAATGCAGAATCCGCGCATCCTGCGCTATTTGATTGAAAATACGAATGACGAGACGATCAAGAAACTCGCTCACGAGAAACTGAAATTCAAACCGCTTACTCAACAAGAAGAAGCGATGTATCAAGGAATCCTGAATTACCGGGCGATTCCTGGAATGGGCGGATTCAATGAAAAAATTATGCGCGATGCTGAAACGAAGCTGCGTGACGGCGGTACTTACACGGTCCATAATGAAGAATTTTTGACAGGTGCAAATATTTCCGTAACATTGACGGACGATTTCATGAAGGCAGTCGAAGAAGACGCTGACTTTGAACTTCGCTTCCCGGCAGTGGAGTCTTATTCAAAAGAAGAAATGGCTGTTTACAACGAACAATGGCATGAAATCGGAGATGTCCGCGAATGGGAGCGCATGGGACACAAAGTCCGCACATACCGGACAATGAAAGCCCGCGACCTTTGGAATTTGATCAACGTCTGTGCCACTTACTCAGCAGAACCGGGCATTTTCTTTATCGATAATGCCAACGAAAAAACAAATGCCCGTGCTTACGGACAAAAAGTTGTGGCAACCAACCCGTGCGGCGAACAGCCGCTTGCCCCTTATTCAGTCTGCAACTTGGCAGCGGTAAACTTGGCGCAATTTGCTGATCCGAAAACAAAGCAAGTGGATTTTGAAGCACTGAAAGAAACCGTGCGCGTAGGTGTTCGCATGCAAGATAACGTAATCGATGCAACGCCGTATTTCCTTGAAGAAAACCGTGTCCAGGCTCTTGGCGAACGCCGCGTTGGACTAGGCGTCATGGGCCTTGCAGATTTACTGATCTATTGCGATAAGGAATACGGTTCTCCGGAAGGCAATGAACTGGTCGATGAAATTTTCAAGACGATTGCCATCGCAGCCTATGAACAATCAACTGAACTTGCAGCAGAACGCGGAAGCTTCCCGTTCCTAATCGGCAATACAGATGAAGAAACAGCAGCGCTTCGCAAAGCTTTCACTGAAACAGGCTTTATGCAAGGAATGCCGGAAACGGTCCGTGCGTCGATTCTCGAAAACGGGATCCGCAACTCTCATTTATTGACGGTTGCACCGACCGGATCGACCGGAACAATGGTAGGCGTTTCGACAGGACTAGAACCTTATTATTCATTCACATACTATCGCAGCGGCCGTCTCGGCAAGTTTATTGAAGTGAAAGCGGATATCGTTACTGAATACTTGAAAAACAACCCAGAGGCTGATGAAGAAGATCTGCCGAAAGCGTTTGTGACATCGATGGATCTTGCTCCGGAAGCCCATGCGGATGTGCAGTGCATTATCCAGCGCTGGATCGATTCCTCCATCTCTAAAACGGTCAACGCACCGCGCGGCTATACAGTCGAGCAAGTGGAAGGCGTGTATGAGCGTCTTTATAAAGGCGGTGCCAAAGGCGGTACGGTTTACGTAGACGGAAGCCGTGATTCACAAGTCTTGACGCTGAAAGCGGAAGAGAACACATTTGAAGAAGATCACCAGGAAGATGTGAAAGGGAAACGCCCAATCGTCCTTATTGATACCATTCAAGATTTGCGCTCCACAAACGTGACAATCGGTTCTGAAGTAGGCGACACATGCCCGGTCTGCCGAAAAGGGACTGTCGAAGAAATGGGTGGCTGCAATACCTGCACAAACTGCAATGCGCAGCTGAAATGCGGATTGTAAGTTCTATTCATAAATTTTTAAAAGCGATGGCTCTTGCCATCGCTTTTTTATTTTGCCGATTTTAAATAAAAAAGTCTCCAGGGTTTTTCGGAAATAAATGTAGATTATTACATAAGGTAAATAGGAAAAAATCAAAGAAGAAACAAGGAAGAAGGAAAGAGAGAAGAAGTTGCTCGAATGAAGGCTTGTGATAAAATAAAAAAGGTGAGGCAAGAGAGGAGTGATGGGAATGAAAATCTTATGTTTGAACGGTCCAAACTTGAACCGATTAGGCAAACGGGAAAAAGAAGCATACGGAACATTTACACTGGCCGAACTGGAAACTGAATTAATGGAATTTTCCGGCCAGAACGGCATCACATTGGAATGCCGGCAATCAAATCACGAAGGCATCCTGGTTGATTGGATTCACGAAGCGGCAGAGGATGGGACGGAAGGCATTGTCCTAAATCCAGGGGCATACACCCACACTAGTGTCGCCATCCGAGATGCCATTGCATCGGTAGAAGTACCGGTCATCGAAGTACATATTTCAAATATTTATAAACGTGAAGAATTCCGGCATCACTCCTATATTGCACCGGTAGCTGCCGGACAAATCGCAGGATT
Source organism: Planococcus ruber (assembly GCF_022819085.1). Lineage (GTDB taxonomy): Bacteria > Bacillota > Bacilli > Bacillales_A > Planococcaceae > Planococcus > Planococcus ruber. Next base: position 347,054 of record NZ_JALHAG010000004.1, read on the forward strand.
CGGAAAAGATGGATACAAACTTGGCTTGCAAGCTTTATTATTTCGAAACTAGAAGGGAATGGCGAAATTGAAATTACAAAAATTGCGCAATGAAATGGCAGAGCAAAACATCGAAGCACTATTGGTCACGAGTTCTTATAATCTTCGGTACATAACGAATTTTACCGGTTCAGCAGGATTGGCGCTTGTTACGAAGGATCGGGCATTTTTCATTACAGATTTCCGCTACACGGAGCAGGCTTCCGAGCAGGTAACGGAGTTTGAAGTGGTGCAAGCCAAAACAAATCTACTGGAAGAAGCAGCCGAAAAGGCAAAAGAACTCGGCATCAAAGCGCTGGCTTTTGAGCAGGATTATGTGACTTACTCTTCCTATCTTCAATACAAAGAAAAGCTGGCAGCAGAATTGGAGCCGGTCAGCGGCCTGATCGAAAAAATCCGCATGATCAAGACACCGGAAGAAGTCGAGATCTTAAAAGCGGCAGCAAAAATTGCGGACGATGCGTTTGAACATATTTGCGGCTTCATTAAAGCAGGGCAAACCGAGCTCGAAATTTCAAATGAACTGGAATTCTTCATGCGCAAACAAGGCGCGACTTCTTCATCATTCGATACGATTGTCGCATCCGGCCATCGTTCTGCGTTGCCGCACGGCGTGGCGACCGACAAAATCGTCGAACAAGGCGATATGATCACGCTTGATTACGGGGCGCTCTACAACGGCTATATTTCAGATATCACCCGCACAGTTGCAGTAGGAGAGCCGTCTGAAAAAATGAAGGAAATCTATCAAATCGTTTTGGACTCTCAATTGCTTGGCGTTGAAAAAATCGGTCCGGGAATGACTGGAATTGAAGCAGATGCCATTGCGCGCGACTACATCAAGTCAAAAGGCTACGGTGAGGCGTTCGGCCATTCTACAGGGCACGGCATTGGGCTTGAAGTCCATGAAGGTCCTGGGTTATCATTTAAATCACAGACGGTGCTTGAGCCAGGCATGGCTGTAACAGTGGAACCGGGAATTTATCTTCCGGGAATTGGCGGAGTACGCATCGAAGATGATATACTAATTACCGAGTCAGGAAACGTACGATTAACTAACTCCACAAAAGAGCTACGCATTTTATAACAAACGGAGGAACTTAAAATGATTTCAGTAAACGATTTTAAAACAGGAGTAACAATTGAAGTGGATGGCGGAATTTGGCGCGTTATGGAATTCCAGCACGTGAAGCCGGGTAAAGGCGCAGCATTCGTCCGCTCGAAATTGCGCAACTTACGCACAGGCAGCGTAACGGAAAAAACTTTCCGTGCCGGTGAGAAAGTCGCGAAAGCTCAGATTGACAACCGCAAAATGCAATATCTTTATGCAAACGGCGATGTGCATGCCTTCATGGACACAGAAACTTACGACCAAATCGAATTGAACGAAAAAAACATCGAGTACGAATTGAAGTTCTTGCAGGAGAACATGGAAGTGCAAGTGATCCAGTTCCAAGGAGAAGTGCTGGGTGTTGAATTGCCGAACACAGTCGTATTGGAAGTTGCTGAAACCGATCCAGGGATCAAAGGCGATACTGCGAGCGGCGGATCAAAACCAGCGAAGCTTACAACAGGATTGGTTGTCCAAGTACCATTCTTCGTCAACGAAGGCGATCATTTGATCATCAATACGACAGACTCTTCATATGTATCACGCGCACAATAAGCAAGGCCTTTCATCCTGTTTGTATATAGGGATATTTTGCTAAGTCGCAGCAGAAATACTGCTTAATAAAAAATCCGGCCTCTTACTATAGAGGCCTTTTTTTAAATATACATCTAGCTATTTCCAAACCATTCAAAAAAGTCTAAAATGGTAGAGTAGTTCATTACATACATAAAGGGAGTTGGATACATTGAAAATTCAAGAAATCCGAGAAATCATTAAATTAGTGGACAATTCATCAATTGATGAATTCACATATGAATCTGAAGGCACGAAAGTGAAGTTGAAGAAAAGCGGAAGCACAGTAAGCGCTTCAGCACCTGTCCAAGCTTCGGCACCTGCAGCTGAACCGGCTGCGCAACCGGCTAAAGCGCCAGTTTCAACTCCTGCAGCTAAAGCGGAGGAATTGATTTCTGAGGAGGCACCTGAAGTTCCAGCAGCCCAAGAAGAGAATATGCATAAAATCCTGTCTCCAATGGTCGGCACATTTTATCAGTCGCCGTCACCGGAAGAAGAAGCGTATGTTCAGCCAGGGACAAAAGTCTCTGCAGACCAAGTGGTATGCATCGTCGAAGCGATGAAATTATTCAATGAAATCGAAGCGGAAGTGGATGGGGAAATTGCTGAGATTCTTGTTAAAGACGGCCAGCTTGTCGAATACGGCCAACCTTTATTCCTCGTCAAAACGAAGTGAGGAGGGAAATGGCCATGAAAAAAGTTTTAATAGCAAACCGTGGAGAAATTGCCGTCCGGATCATCCGTGCCTGCAAAGAAATGGGCATTGAAACCGTAGCGGTTTATTCAGAAGCAGATAAAGAAGCGCTGCATGTGGAATTGGCCGACGAAGCTTATTGCATCGGCCCAAAACTTTCAAAAGACAGTTACTTGAACTTCTCGAATATCATGAGCGTTGCGAAATTGACGAACTGCGACGGCATACATCCGGGATATGGTTTCCTTGCTGAAAACGCGAGTTTTGCCGAGCTTTGCGAAGCTTGCGATATCATGTTCATCGGCCCGACTTCTGATGCCATTTCTAAAATGGGAACAAAAGACGTGGCCCGTGAAACGATGAGAAAAGCCGGCGTGCCGGTAGTGCCGGGTTCGACTGGCATCGTCGGAAGCGAAAAAGAAGGCTTGGAAATTGCTGAAGAACTCGGCTTCCCAGTCATCATCAAAGCAACAGCCGGCGGAGGCGGCAAAGGCATCCGGGTTGCTCGCAATCGTGAAGACTTTATCACTGGACTGCGCATGACCCAAAAAGAAGCGGCAGCTGCTTTTGGCAATCCGGGTGTCTATATCGAGAAATTCATTGAAGATTTCCGCCATGTGGAAATCCAGGTTCTGGCCGATTCCCATGGAAACGCAATCCATCTTGGGGAACGCGACTGTTCGATTCAGCGCCGCATGCAGAAACTAGTCGAAGAAGCACCGTCACCGGCATTGACACCTGAAATCCGTGCGCAAATGGGCGATGCAGCGGTTAAAGCGGCATTGGCCGTTGAATACCGCGGTGCAGGCACAGTCGAATTCATTTTTGATGCCATAAACCAAAAATTCTATTTCATGGAAATGAATACAAGAATTCAAGTCGAGCATCCCGTCACTGAAATGATTACTGGAATTGATTTGATCCAGCAGCAATTGAGAGTGGCCTCGGGCGAAACTTTGGCTTATACGCAAGAAGACGTGACATTTAAAGGGTGGGCAATCGAATGCCGCATCAATGCTGAAAATCCGGCGAAGAATTTCATGCCTTCAGCAGGCAAGGTCAATATGTACCTTCCGCCGGGCGGACTTGGCGTACGAATCGATTCAGCGATGTACCCGGGCTATAGCATCCCGCCTTACTACGATTCAATGGTCGCGAAATTGATCACATTTGCAGACACCCGCGAAGAAGCGATTGCAAAAATGAAGCGTGCGCTGAACGAGTTTGTCATCGAAGGCGTTCACACGACCATTCCGTTCCATTCGAAATTGATGGACCATGAAGTGTTTAAATCTGGAGACTTCAATACAAAATTCCTAGAGAAATATGATGTATTGGAATCCTAAAAGGAGGAGACCAACCGATGGCTGAAAAAACTGCCCCTTATGTACGCATGCAATCAAAAGGCGCTCAAGACCTTGGCAATATCGAAGTAGCTCCTGAAGTGCTGGAAATTATTGCGAGCATCGCTGCAACGGATATTGAAGGAGTGGCCAGCATGCGCGGAAACTTTGCTTCAGACGTAGTAGAGCGTTTAGGCAAAAAAGTGCATGGCAAAGGCATCAAAACCGAATTATCCGAAGAAGGATTGATGATTGATGTGTATTGCGTCGTCAATTACGGTGTTTCGATACCGAAGACGGCATTGAAAATTCAAGAACAAGTGCGCCAAACACTTGAAAATATGACGTCTCTTCAAACGCAAGAAGTGAATGTGCATATTACTGGAGTCCAGTTCGAAACTCCGGCAGGCGAATAATTGTAAGCTATACCTTTTCCTCCTTTTGGAAAAGGTATGGCTTTTTGTTTTGCCGCTCGCCAGGCTCTGCAATTAAATGAGGCAGATCCCGAATCTGACAGCGTTTGATAACAGCACGATGTTGCCGTAAAGGGAATTAGTCTAAAGATTCCAAACATGGAAGTTCAGGCTGAATACCTGTATAATGAGGGGTAATTAGTTGCGAAAAGGAGATCGGGAATAGATATGAAAAGACACGAAGCACGTGAAAAGGCGCTCCAGACTTTATTTCAGTTGGACGGCACCGAATTGACGATTGAAGAAGCGATTGAGCATGTAATGGGAACGGAGCAGGACAATTTCTACAGTCTGCTTGTCCAAGGAACGCACCAAAATATGCCGGCAATTGACGAAAAATTAAAAGGGCATTTGGAGAATTGGTCGCTTGAGCGCCTTCCGAAAGTCGAACGCACCATTCTTCGGATGGCGGTATTCGAACTTTCCTTTATGGAAGATGCACCTTCAAATGTGGTCATGAACGAAGCAATCGAATTGAGCAAAACTTTTGGAGATGACAAGTCAAGCCGTTTTGTTAACGGTGTACTATCGAAATTCACTGACGAACTGGCAAACTAATTGGAGGGTTTTAAATGGCTGCAACAATCATTGATGGTAAAGCAGTAAGCCGTAAAATTAAAGAGCAAGTGCAAACGAGAGTGGAAAATCTAAAGCAACAAGGTGTGGTGCCCGGACTGGCGGTCGTGATCGTCGGCGAAGATCCTGCATCTCTTACATATGTGAAAAATAAGAAAAAAACATGCGAAGCGCTGGGGATGCGATCCGATCTCCACCAATATCCCGATACGATCAGTGAAAAGGAATTGCTCGAAACGATTGAAGAGCTGAATAATGATCCGGAAATTCATGGAATCCTTGTGCAATTGCCATTGCCGGCCCATATTGATGAATTCGGAGTGATTCTGGCCATCGACCCATCAAAAGACGTGGACGGCTTTCATCCGGTATCTGTCGGCAATATGGTCATTGGCAGAGAAGCATTTCTTCCGTGTACGCCGCATGGCATTATGAAATTGCTCGAGCATTACGAAATCGATCCAGCCGGAAAGCACGTAGTCGTGATCGGCCGAAGCAATATCGTCGGGAAGCCTGTTGGCCAACTCATGCTGCAGGCTAATGCGACAGTCACTTACTGCCATTCAAAAACAAACGATCTGCCTTCGTATACGAAACAGGCGGATATTTTGATTTCGGCGATCGGAATTGCTAAGTTTGTCGACCGCCGCTATGTAAAACCCGGGGCTGCCATTATTGATGTCGGCATGAACCGCGATGAAAACGGAAAATTATGCGGGGATGTTGATTTTGACGATGTGCTGGATACAGCATCTTACATCACGCCGGTTCCAGGCGGCGTCGGTCCAATGACCATCGCGATGCTGATGGGAAACACCCTTCAATCGGCTGAAAACGGTTTGGCGAAAGACAAATCGGGCGAAACGATGTAAAATAGATAGAAATGAAGCTGTTTTTCGAAAGAAAGACAGCTTTTTAATTTCTAAGACAGGGGTTGAAATGTGTTGTCGGCCGACCCGTACTTATCCGTAAAAGCATTAACCAGATACATAAAAAAGAAATTTGACGCGGATCCCCATTTGCGCGACGTCTATGTCAAAGGGGAATTATCAAATGTCAAAATCCATACAAGCGGACATATTTATTTCACGTTGAAAGACAACTCTGCGCGCCTTGCAGCCGTCATGTTTTCCGCGAATGCCAAATCGGTCAAATTCAAGCCGGAAAGCGGGATGACGGTTTTAATCCGTGGAGATGTCAATGTCTATGAAGCATCAGGACAATACCAATTATATGCCCAGTCGATGCAAGCGGACGGGATAGGGGATTATTACCTGGCCTTCGAACAGTTGAAAGAAAAACTGGCGAAAGAAGGCTTGTTCAGTGCTGCCCATAAAAAGCCTTTTCCTCGTTTTCCAAAGCGGATCGCCGTCGTTACTGCTCCGACTGGCGCCGCGGTAAGAGATATCGTTACAACGTTGAACCGGCGTTATCCTTTGGCGAAAGTGGTGATTTTCCCGACGCTGGTGCAAGGGGCCCAAGCAACGCAGTCGATTGTCCAGTCGATTCAAGCAGCCGGAAAAAGTGATTTTGATGTGATGATCGTTGGCCGCGGCGGCGGCTCGATCGAAGACTTATGGGCGTTTAACGAAGAAGCGGTCGCACGCGCGATTTATCAGTCGCATATTCCGATCATCAGCGCAGTTGGGCACGAAACGGATACGACCATTTCCGATTTCGTCGCAGACCTTCGGGCTCCGACGCCGACTGCAGCGGCGGAACTGGCAGTGCCGAGCAAAGCTGAATTGATCGACCGGCTGCTTGGCTACCGGTCAGCCATGTATCGGATGACCTCGAATATGATTATGAAAGATCAGACGGCGCTAAATCGGTTGACGAATTCGATGCCATTCGCTTACCCGGAACGTTTATACCGGCCATTCATCGAACGGATCGAAAGAGCGACGGATTCTTTGCAGCGTGAAGCGGGGCAGCTGATTAACCGAACTAAAGAGCGCCATGCCTATTTGCATGGCCAATTGGCAAATCGTGCACCAGTCCATCGGATTAAACAATCGGCGTTGGATATCAGCCAGTTGGAGCGGCGGCTGGATCATTTATTGACTGCGCAGCTTCGCTCAAATCAGCAGCAGTTCTCAGCTGCGATGCGGACGCTGGACGCCTTAAGCCCGTTGAAAATTATGGACCGGGGCTATTCAATTTCCTATAAAGAGGGCCAAGTCGTGAAAAGCATCAAACAAGTGGAAGCGGGAGATGAGTTGACCGTTTCCTTGCAGGATGGCACGTTAAAAGCGCTAGTGACTGAACGAAATCTGATGAACGAAGGAGATAAAGAAAATGGCTGAAAAAGAGATTATGTTTAACCAGGCGATGGAACAATTAGAAGAGATTGTCCGTCAGTTAGAGCAAGGGGATGTACCGCTCGAAGAAGCACTGACGCTCTATCAAAAAGGGATGGAGCTTTCCAAAGTCTGCCACGATAAATTGCAGAGCGCAGAGAAGCAGCTCGTCACGATGATGAATAACGGCAAGGAAGTTTCAGTTGACGTAGAAATGGATGGGACGTCGAAATGAATTTAACTTTATTCCGAGAAATGAATGAACCGTTGATCCAACAAGAATTGTCGTCATTGATCCAAGAGCTGAACATTCCTGCTTCGCTAAAAGATTCGATGGATTATTCGCTGCAGGCTGGCGGTAAGCGGATCCGTCCGATTTTATTGCTGGCCGTCGTGCAGGAACTGGGCGGCAGCCATCCGGACGCGCTAAAAGTGGCGGCAGCCATAGAAATGATCCATACGTATTCATTGATCCATGATGATTTGCCAAGCATGGACAACGATGATTTGAGACGTGGCATGCCGACAAACCATAAAGTATATGGCGAAGCGGTGGCCATTCTTGCAGGCGATGCTTTATTGACCTACAGCTTCGGCATTGTGGCACGTCTTCAGCATGTATCTAGCGACGATAAAATCCGCTTGATCGACTTGATGAGCGTATCAGCAGGAGCTGAAGGCATGGTGGGCGGCCAAGTGCTGGATATTGAAGGCGAAGAAAAGAAATTGACTTTGGCGGAACTGGAACAAGTCCATCGCCTGAAAACGGGGGCTTTGCTGACCTTCAGCATTGTAGCTGGGGCGATACTCGGAGGTGCCACTCCGGAACAAATGGTGGCCTTGTCGAAGTTCGGCGAACATATCGGGCTCGCTTTCCAAATTCAGGATGATATTTTGGATGTGACAGGAACTTCCCAGGAGCTTGGCAAAACGGCCGGCAAAGATGAATCGAGTGAAAAAAGCACCTATCCAGGCCTTTTGACCCTTCCGAAAGCGAAAGAAAAGCTGGATTACCATGCTTCCGAAGCATTGGCAGCCATCCAATCGCTTGGCGGAAATCCACAGTTGCTTAACGAATTGACCGCTTTGATCGTGGAACGAAACAATTAAGCGATGCGCTCAAGTTTGTACATTTGGAATAGATTGTTATAATAGGTAAAGGTAATTTAACGGTGAAAAATATAGAAAAAAGGTGTGTGATGGCAATGGATCTGCATACGATTACTAGTCCATCTTTCTTAAAACAGCTGGATCAAAAACAGCTTGTTGAATTAAGTGAAGATATCCGGCAATTTCTTATTGAAAATTTATCAAGAACAGGCGGGCATATCGGCCCGAATTTAGGAGTGGTCGAATTAACGATTGCCCTGCACCGGGTGTTCAATAGCCCGACAGACAAATTTATCTGGGACGTAGGCCATCAATCCTATGTGCACAAAATCTTGACGGGGCGTGCCAGCCAATTTGATACGCTGCGCCAATTCAAAGGATTGTGCGGATTCCCGAAACGCAACGAAAGTGACCATGACGTCTGGGAGACCGGGCATAGTTCCACTTCATTGTCGGCTGCTATGGGAATGGCCGCTGCACGCGATATTAAAAAAGACACAAACCACGTGATTCCGATTATCGGAGACGGAGCGCTTACGGGCGGCATGGCTTTTGAGGCCCTTAACCATATCGGACACGAAAAAACGAATATGATTGTTATCTTAAATGACAACGAGATGTCCATTGCACCGAATGTTGGAGCGATGCATAGCGTTCTAGGCAGAATGCGGACCGCCGGTAAATACAATAAAGTCAAAGACGACTTGGAATATCTTTTGAAGAAAATTCCAGCGGTCGGCGGGAAATTGGCTTCTACAGCAGAACGCTTGAAAGACAGCTTGAAGTATTTGCTTGTATCCGGCATGTTCTTTGAGGAACTGGGCTTTACATATCTTGGACCGATCAATGGCCATGACTTGGAAGAGCTGGAAGAAAATCTGCGGTATGCGAAAAAAATGGACGGACCTGTCCTATTGCATGTGATCACGAAAAAAGGCAAAGGCTATTTGCCGGCTGAACAAGACCGCATCGGTACGTGGCATGGCATCGGGCCTTATAAGATGGAAACAGGAGATCTTGTGAAGTCATCTTCCAAGGCGCCTTCTTGGAGCGGCTTGATTGCTGAAACTGTACGGAAACTGGCAAGAACGGACGAACGCATCGTAGCCATTACACCGGCAATGCCGGTCGGTTCGAAACTTGAAGGCTTTGCTTCCGAGTTCCCAAACCGCATGTTTGATGTCGGCATTGCCGAACAGCATGCGACGACGATGGCTGCAGGGCTGGCGACGCAAGACATGAAGCCTTTCCTGGCGATTTACTCAACATTCCTTCAGCGCGCCTATGACCAGGTAGTCCATGACATTTGCCGCCAAAACTTAAATGTGTTTATTGGCATTGACCGTTCAGGATTGGTTGGAGCGGATGGAGAAACGCATCAAGGCGTATTCGATATTGCGTTCTTGCGCCATTTGCCGAATATGGTAATCATGATGCCGAAAGATGAAAATGAAGGGCAGCATATGGTGAAAACGGCCATTGAGTACAACGATGGGCCGATTGCACTCCGCTACCCGCGCGGAAATGGTCTAGGCGTAGAGATGGATTCCGATTTGGCGGCTTTGCCGATCGGTTCGTGGGAAGTATTGAAAGAAGGCAAAGATGCCGTCATCTTGACTTTCGGTACGACGATTCCGATGGCGCTTCATGCTGCGGAACAATTGCGCGAACAAGGCATACAGGCAGAAGTGGTCAATGCGCGCTTCATCAAACCGATGGATACCGCCATGCTTCATCAGATCTTCGGGCGCAATGTGCCAATTGTAACGATTGAAGAAGCTGTACTGCAAGGCGGCTTCGGCAGCGGCGTACTGGAATTTGCTGAAGAAAATGATTACCGCGGCGCAATCATCGACCGTTTGGGCATTCCGGATCAATTTATCGAACACGGCGATGTTGCTGAACTGATGGATGAAATTCATTTGAACAGCGATGAAGTGGTAAAAGTCATCAAAAAGCGTGTAAATGCTTCTGCGAAAGCGGAAACGAACGTATGACGAATAAAGTGAAAAAAGAACGGGTGGATGTTCTCCTGGTCGAACGGGGAATTTGTGAAACCCGGGAAAAAGCAAAACGCGCCATTATGGCTGGAATTATCTATTCCAACGAAGAACGCATGAATAAACCTGGAGAAAAAATTCCGGAAGATGCACCGCTGCAAATGAAAGGCAATGATTTGAAATATGTCAGCCGGGGCGGCTTAAAGCTTGAAAAAGCGATTGCCGAATTTGATTTGTCTATAGACGGCAAGTTGATGCTTGATATCGGTTCTTCGACTGGCGGGTTTACGGATTGCGCTTTGCAGAACGGCGCGAAGCATTGCTACGCACTGGATGTCGGCTATAACCAGCTCGCCTGGAAAATTCGGCAAGACGCGCGCGTAACGGTGATGGAACGCACCAACTTCCGGAATTCGAAACCGGAAGATTTTACAGAAGGCTTGCCTGAATTTGCGACCATCGATGTCAGTTTCATTTCTTTGCGCATCATTTTGCCGGTCCTGAAGCAAATCATCGTCCCAGGCGGCGATGTGATCGCTTTAGTGAAGCCGCAGTTTGAAGCCGGGCGTGAAGCTGTCGGCAAGAAAGGGATTGTCCGGGAACCGAAAACCCACCGCGACGTGCTGATGAAAGTCGGCGGCTTTGCGGTGGACGCCGGATTCCATCTGCGGAATATGTCTTTTTCCCCTATCACGGGGGGAGAAGGAAATATTGAATTTCTGTTCCATCTCCAGTCCGCTTTGGACGGTGAAGAAATTTCAGCGGTTTCGGAACAAACGGTTTTAGCAACCGTAAAGGAAGCACATGAACGCCTATAACACATTCCATTTGGGATGTGTTTTCTTTTTGTGAAAATGGACCTGTTTTGCAAATGAAAATTCGACTGGTCGTATTTCAGAACTGCCAATTTAACCAGTAAATTTCGTGTTTTTCTAATTGACTTGTCAGCGCCTCTGTTTAAAGGTACGATATTAAGGAAATAGAATATTTATTCATTCTAGGAGGATAAAACGTGAACAAAGGCCAACGCCACATCAAAATCCGTGATCTGATTTCGAACCGCGAAATCGAGACGCAGGATGAATTAGTCGACTTATTGAAATCAGCAGGCTATGAAGTAACGCAAGCGACGGTTTCAAGAGATATCAAAGAACTGCATTTAGTGAAAGTGCCGCTGCAAGACGGCCGTTATAAATATAGCCTCCCGGCAGACCAGCGTTTCAATCCGATGCAAAAATTGCACCGGGCGTTGACCGATGCGTTTGTCAGCATTGACGGAGCGAGCCATTTCCTGATTATGAAAACGCTGCCGGGGAATGCGCATGCCATCGGTTCTTTAATTGACCATTTAGACTGGGAAGAAATTTTAGGGACGATCTGCGGAGATGACACATGCCTGATTATTTGCCGTGATGTCGAACAGCGCGAAATTTTAAAACAGCGTTTAATTGAAATGCTCTAAAAAAGAGGTGGATGGGTGTATGCTTCGGGAACTGGATATACGCAATTTTGCGATCATCGATTCCTTGACAGTCAGCTTTACAGAAGGGTTGACAGTGTTGACGGGGGAAACTGGGGCCGGAAAATCGATTATTATCGATGCGGTCCATTTATTGGCTGGCGGCAGAGGCAGCCAGGAATTTATTCGCCATGGCGCTAAAAAAGCCGAAATAGAAGGATTGTTCACATTGGATAATGAAAAGCATCCAGTGTTTCGCAAATTAGAAGAATTCGGCATTGGTTCAAGTGATGGGGATATTCTGCTCCGCAGGGAATTGAACGACCGCGGAAAAAATGTCTGCCGGATCAACGGCAAACTAGTAACCATTTCAATACTTCGTGAAGTGGGCGCTGCCCTCATCGACATTCACGGCCAGCACGAAACGCAGGAATTGATGGATGAAAAACAGCATCTTCATTTGCTGGATCAATTTGCCGGAAAAACGTTGACGAAAGCGAAAGAAAGTTATTTCCATACGTATGACAAGTACATGAAACTGAAGCGTGAATTTGCCTCTTACAATGAAAACGAGCAGCAGATTGCCCAGCGCATCGATTTGCTGACGTTCCAGCTGCGGGAAATCGAAGCGGCAGAACTGATCGCTGGCGAAGAGGAAGAGCTCCAGCAAGAACGAAAAAAACTTCAAAATTTCAATAAAATCTTTGAATCGGTTTCGGCCGCGCATGAAGCGATCCAAGGGGAGTCGAAAGGGCTCGATTGGGTAGGGTCTGCCATGTCGGAACTTGAACATGCCGCTTCTGTAGATGAACAGTTGAATAGCCATTCCGAAACGCTTTCAAGCGCTTTCTATTTAATCCAAGACGTGTCGGCTGATATTAAGCGGATCCTGGATGATATGGAGTTTGACCCGGCCCGTCTGAATGAAATCGAGCAGCGCCTTGTTTTGATCCAGTCGCTTAAACGGAAGTACGGGGCTTCGGTGGAAGATATTCTGTTGTACCATGAAACGCAAGTGGACGAATTGGACAAGTTGATCAACCGTGATCAGCGCATTCAATTGGATCAGGAAAAACTGAAGGAATTGACTGAAGACCTGCGCGTGGAAGCGGAAGAGCTGACGATTTTACGGAAAAAAGCCGCCGCGAAGCTTGGCAAAGCCATCATGGAACAATTGCGCGAGCTCCATATGGGAAAAGCTTCTTTTGAAGTGAATTTCGCTTCGCTGCCTGGCGGAAGGTTTGACCGCACCGGCCGCGACGCCATTGCGTTCTATATATCAACGAATCTTGGCGAACCGCTGAAGCCGTTGACTAAAGTGGCCTCCGGCGGCGAATTGTCGCGGATGATGCTGGCGCTGAAAACGATCTTTTCAAAACACCAAGGCATTACGTCCATTATCTTCGATGAAGTCGATACGGGTGTCAGCGGCAGAGTGGCGCAGGCGATCGCTGAAAAAATTGCCGCCATCTCGGTCCATTCCCAAGTGCTGTGCATTTCCCATTTGCCGCAAGTCGCCGCGATGGCTGACCAGCATTTATTCATCGAAAAGAAAGTGGAAAAACAGCGTACAACCACAGCCGTCCATGAACTTGAAGGCTATGAACGGACAGAAGAAATGAGCAGAATGCTCTCAGGAGCGGAAATTACTGATTTGACTTTACAGCATGCCGAAGAATTGCTCACGCTTGCGCGCGACAGAAAACTTGCCATGAGGTAGTATGCAAAAAGCAGTCAACAGGGGGACAAGTTGATGGAAAAAATTAAAATTGCAATTGCGGACGATAATCGGGAACTTGTCAGGCTGATGAGCGATTATTTAAGCAAAGAACCGAATATGGAAGTTGTCGCGATCGCCTACAATGGAAAAACGTGCATTGAAATGCTGAAAAAGCAAAAAATCGATATTTTGGTTTTGGATATCATTATGCCGTATTTAGACGGCATTGCGGTTTTGGATGCGATCAAAGAAGACAATAACTTACGGGGGATCGACGTTATCATGCTTTCGGCATTCGGCCAGGAATCGATCATGAGCCAAGCGGCCCAATACGGTGCGTCTTACTTTATTATGAAGCCGTTTGAAACCGAGCGCCTTGCTGTGCAAATCAACCACATCATGCAAAACCGGTCGATTCCGCAGCATACGGCGAGCAGCGAAACATTAAAAGAAGAGCGCATCAGCACGATGATGAAGGATATTGGGGTTCCTCCTCATATTAAGGGCTACGTGTACTTGAAAGAAGCGGTTTCGCTTGTACTGGATAATCCGGATATTTTAAACCGGATTACGAAAGCCTTGTATCCGGGAATCGCCGATATTTTCGATACAACGCCTGCAAGGGTCGAACGTTCGATCCGGCATGCGATCGAATTGGTATGGAACAAAAGCGAAACCACCCACATATCAAAGATTTTCGGCTACAGCGAAGAACACCTGCAATCCAAGCCTTCCAATTCACAATTCATTGCAATGGTTGCGGATAGCATTCGCCACGATCATCATTTATAATAGGAATATGCGGTTAATCCTGATTAACTTCTGGGCTTGAAAGCTCAACGAATGTCTATTCATCGGAATTAAAATAGAAAAAAGCCAGGACACAGACCTGGCTTTTTTTATATTAGAAAGAGGATGATGAAACGTGTCTGAAGTTAAAGTGTACGCTCACCGCGGCGCCTCCGGATACATGTTGGAAAACACATGGAGCGCTTTCCAAAAAGCGTGCGAATTCGGAGTGGGCATCGAGTTGGATGTGCAAATAACGAAAGATGGAGTTGTAGTGGTCTACCACGACGACAATTTAAAGCGGCTCAGCGGGAAGAATTGCCTGATTGAAGCCAATAACTACGAGTCGCTGAAGGATATTAAAATCGGCAAGCGCTGGAAGCGGCGGTTTATCAGCCATTCCATTCCACTTGCTTACGAAGTATTTCGATGGGCAAAAGAGAAAGACGTGCCATTGAACATAGAAATGAAAAAGTCGGTCTCCACCCATCCGGAAGGACCTGAAATTTTGGCAGCGATGCTTGAAGGGGCAGGAGAGTTTCACCTTTCCTCATTTGACCCTCAATTGCTGCGGAAAATGAAAAAAAGGATGCCGGAAACCGAAATGGCCTTGATCGTCAAAAAAGGCATGCCGCTTGAAAAGATCGAAAAAATGGAATGGATCGACAGCATCCATCTCCACAAGCGGCTGTATTCCATGGAGTTTTTAAAGAACTTGCATCAAATGAAGAAAAAAATCCGCATCTACGGGCTGCTCGGACGAGAAGCTGCTTTACGGGAGCTGGCGCCGGAGCTTGCAGGTGTGATTACGGATTATCCGGATCGGATTAAAGAAAAATTGCGTCTTGCCTATGAAAGGTAAGACGCAATTTTTTTGGATTTTGAAGATTATTTTTGGGGGCGCTTTTGAAATTTTTCAGCGACTGTCCCTTTCTTGCGGTCCCGGTTCAATAGGAAGCCGGCGAAAAATCCAATTCCGATAATGACAAACAGTGTGCCCAGGGTAAATTGAAGCCATAGTGCAGGATACGGCTCCAATAATTTATTGAACAAAGTATCGCGCATAAGTTTGATGCCATATGCAGCCAGGATACCTGGAATCAGCAAAATAATAAAAGCGATTAAACGGCCCATCTTTTCACTCCTTTCATCCATTGTTTCCAATTCTGATAAAGTTGTCAAGAATTCAATCCTGAGGTACGCTTGAAAGAGGTACTGCAATTAATTGCAAAATACTCAGGGAAGGTATGAATCCATTTGCAAAACGTAGCGATTGTTGGCGGCGGCGCTGGAGGCTCTGCCATTTTACGAATTTTATTGGAGTCTGATTATATGCGGGTCGTTGGCATCGCGGACACTAATCCGGATGCCCCGGCCATTCGTACTGCGAGAACTGAAGGGATTTTCACCACGGACAACTACCGGGATTTTGATAAAGAATTAGTGGATATGGTTTTTAACGTAACGGGAAGCGAAGCCGTACAAAAAGACCTGCCGCAATTTTTTTCGGAAAATACGGTGATCATACCCGGCAGCATTGCCAATGCCCTTGTCCGGCTATTGATCGAAAAAGAGCATTTGATTTCTTTGCTAAGCGAAGAAAGCCATAAACAGAATATCATTTTTAATTCCATAGAAGAAGGCATGATCGGAATCGATAGAGACGGGCATGTCAATTTCATGAACCGAAGCGCAGCCCGCATGGTCAACGTAGATATCGAATCTGCCATCGGCCGGCCGGTCAATGAAATCATTTCGTCGAGTGAACTGTCGCGGATTTATGAAACTGCGCGCACCGAATTGAACCGGGAACTCGTGCTAAAAAACGGCACCAAAATTGTCACTTCCCGATTTCCGATGATTGACGAGAACGGGGAAACCATCGGCGCATTTGCGGTGTTTAAAGATATCAGCGAAGTCGTTTCGCTAGCAGAGCAGATTACCGATCTAAAAGAAGTGCAGACGATGCTGCAAGCGATTATCCAGTCGAGCGATGATGCCATCTCCGTAGTCGATGAGAAAGGCAATGGGCTGTTAGTCAATCCGGCGTATACGCGCATTACGGGCCTGCAGACGGAAGATGTCATCGGGCAGCCGGCTTCAGCGGATATTTCGGAAGGGGAAAGCATGCACTTAAAAGCGCTGCAGACACGCAAACCCTACCGCGGAGTGAATTTGAAAGTCGGCCCTGCGAACCGGGAAGTCATTGTCAATGTGGCGCCGATAATCGTAGACAACCAACTAAAAGGAAGTGTCGGCGTCATCCACGATACGACCGAAATCCGGTCACTGATGAAAGAATTGGACCGGGCGCGGAGCATCATCCGGACCCTGGAATCGAAATATACATTTGATGACATTGTCGGCTATTCTTCCGAAATGCAGCTGAGCCTTCAGCAGGCGAAGCTTGCCGCCCAGACGCTCGTAACCGTCTTGCTTCGAGGGGAATCCGGAACCGGCAAAGAATTATTCGCCCATGCCATCCACAGTGCGAGCGAACGGAAATTCAATAAGTTTGTGCGGGTCAATTGTGCAGCTCTATCGGAATCGCTGCTCGACAGCGAACTGTTCGGCTACGAAGAAGGCGCGCTCCCAGGCGTTAACAGCGGAGCAAAGCGCGGATTGTTTGAAGAAGCGAACAACGGCAGTATTTTCCTGGATGAAATCGGTGAATTGTCCCCGGCGCTCCAAAGCAAATTGCTTCGTGTCCTGCAGGAGCATGAAACGCTGCGCATCGGCGGTACAATTCCTATTCCGGTCAATGTCCGAGTAATCGCTTCAACCAATGCGAATATGGAAAAAGCGCTTCTTGACGGGACGTTCCGCGAGGATCTGTACTACCGGCTGAACCGCATGCCGATCCTAATTCCGCCCCTGCGGAAACGGAAGCAGGACATTCCGCAAATCGTTGAACGGCTCTTGCTGAAGTTGAATCAGGAATACGGACGGAATGTAGAGGCGGTCACCGAAAAAGCGACGCAATTGCTGAAAGTCTATGATTGGCCAGGCAATGTCCGGGAATTGGAAAACGTCATCAGCCGGTCGATGATTTTCATGCAGATGAATGACAAGACGTTAACCGAAGAACACATTCCGCGGAACATGCTGAAAGCGGCTGAAGCAAAGCATGAAGTCGTCGTTGAATCATCAGTGCCGCTCCAGGAACAGCTGGACGCTGTCGAGCGCGGCATTTTGCATCATGCGCTCACGCAATTCAAAGGAAATAAATCGAAGACTGCCAAGCAGCTGGAAATTTCTCTTCGAACTTTATATTATAAACTCGAAAAATATGGCTTATCATGAATGTGTGCAAATTATTGCAGGGTTTTGCAATAATTTGCACAGTAAATAGCCTTAAAAAGGAAATAAAGCGCTTTCAAGACTTATATCTTGGCTTTTATTCTGCTTTAATTAGAAAGGAACGGGGTGATTTTGATGGCCACATTAGCGGAGATCCTGGAAAATACGGCGAGCAGCAAAGAAACGGTAGTAGCCGTTGCAGCTGCGGCAGACTCTGAAGTCCTGGAAGCGGTCCATCGTTCGCTCGAGCGGAATCTTGCCAGTTTCAGGCTTTTCGACGACTTGGAAAAATTGCATGCTGCAATTGGAAAAAGCCATCCTTATCTCAGCAATCACCCTAAAATAAAAATTCACCATGCAGCCGATCCTCAATCAGCAGCAGAAGCAGCTGTAAAGTCAGTTTCCAACAAGGAATCTGACGTATTGATGAAAGGCCATATACCGACAGCAATATTAATGAAAGCGGTTTTACAGCCGGCATTTGGCCTGCGGACCGATCAGGTTTTATCGCATGTAGCCGCTTTTGAAATCGAAGGTTTCGAACGGCTTGTATTTGTGACGGATGCCGGAATGAACATCCATCCGGATCTGCAGCGAAAAGCTGAGATCATCCAGAATGCTGTTTTTTTCGCACATTCCCTGGGGATCCAAATGCCGGTGGTTGCGCCGCTCGCTGCCATTGAAGTCGTCAATCCCGTTATGCAGGCAACTGTTGATGCCGCCGCGCTTACCGCAATGAATAAGCGCGGACAGCTAACAGGATGCATTGTAGAAGGGCCGCTAGCCCTTGATAATGCGATTTCGCTAAAAGCAGCAAAACACAAAGGGATCGCTGCGAAGTCAGCCGGATTAGCTGATATTCTGTTGGTCCCCAATATCGAATCAGGCAATATCTTGTATAAATCATTGGTGTTTTTTTCGAAAGCGAAAGTGGGAGGCGTCATTGTAGGTGCGAAAGCGCCCATCGTGCTGACTTCCCGGGCAGACAGCGCAGAAACGAAATTGTTCTCGCTTGCACTCGCCATTCGCTCATCGACTATCTAACGAGACCACTAGGAGGAATTTACAATGGAAATTTTCAAAAGAATGGAACAGCACGACTACGAACAATTGGTATTTTGCCAAGATAAAAACTCAGGATTAAAAGCAATCATCTGCATCCACGATACGACGCTCGGACCTGCTCTAGGCGGTACACGCATGTGGAATTATGACACTGAAGAAGAAGCAATCGAAGATGCAATCCGCCTTGGCCGTGGAATGACTTATAAGAACGCAGCTGCCGGATTAAACCTTGGCGGAGGCAAAACGGTTATTATCGGCGATCCGTTGAAAGACAAAAACGAAGAAATGTTCCGTGCATTCGGACGCTTCATCCAAGGCTTGAATGGCCGTTACATCACAGCTGAAGATGTCGGTACAACTGTTGCAGACATGGACTTGATCCATGAAGAAACAGATTTTGTTACAGGCATCTCACCTGCATTCGGTTCTTCAGGAAACCCTTCACCGGTAACTGCTTACGGCATTTACATCGGCATGAAAGCGGCTGCGCTTGAAGCATTCGGCGATGATTCGCTTGAAGGCAAAACGGTTACGGTTCAAGGCGTAGGAAACGTAGCTTATACCCTTTGCAAACATCTTCACGAAGAAGGCGCAAAACTGATTGTTACGGATATTAACCAAGAAGCGGTGCAGCGCGCTGTCAATGATTTCGGCGCCGTGGCTGTTGCACCTAATGAAATCTATTCACAGGAAGCGGATATTTTCGCACCATGTGCAATGGGTGCCATCATCAATGACGATACGATTCCTCAACTGAAAGTTAAAGTCGTTGCAGGATCTGCCAATAACCAATTGAAAGAAGAGCGCCACGGCGATGAATTGGAAGCAAGAGGCATCGTTTATGCACCGGACTTCGTCATCAACTCAGGCGGCGTAATCAACGTTGCGGATGAATTATACGGCTACAATAACGAACGTGCGATGAAGCGCGTAGAAACCATCTATGACAGCATCACTCGCATTTTTGAAATCGCAAAACGCGATGGCATTCCAAGCTACATCGCAGCTGAGCGCATGGCGGAAGAACGCATCAACCGCGTTAAAAACTCAAGATCACAATTTTTGCGCAACGGACATAACATCCTAAGCAGAAGATAATAGAGAAATGGAGGATTCGCTTGTGCAAGAACAGCATCATCGTATTTTGGTCCTGAATCCCGCCTCAGATGCGACTAAAATCGGCGTTTTTGACAACGACATTTTGATTATGGAGAAAACGCTCCATCATTCATCGGATGCATTTGATGAATTTGCTTCATTAGCAGATCAAAGTGCCGTTCGAAAACAAGCGATTCTTGAAGCGTTGGATGAAGAAGGCATGAATGTCTCGAACCTGGCGGCCGTATGCGGTAGGGGGGGATTGCTTCGTCCGATAGAAGGCGGGACCTATTTAGTGAATGAAGCAATGCTCGAAGATTTACAAAAAGGAATATTAGGTCAGCATGCCTCCAATTTAGGGGGCATTGTTGCGTATGAAATTGCAAGTGGCTTAAATATCCCTGCATTTATTGTCGATCCGGTAGTGGTTGATGAGCTATCGCCGCTTGCCAGAGTTTCCGGCTTTAGCGGCATTGAACGAAAATCGATTTTCCATGCCCTGAATCAGAAAGCGGTTGCCCGCAGATACGCAAAAGAGCGGGGGCAAAGCTATGAAGAGGTCCGATTGATCGTCGCCCATTTAGGCAGAGGCATTACTGTCGGAGTCCATCAGGGCGGCAAAGTGGTCGATGTCAACAACGGCCTCCATGGCGATGGCCCATTCAGCATGGAACGCGCAGGGACAATCCCTTCCGGCGATCTGGTGGAGTTGTGTTTTTCCGGTCAATACAGCCGGCGGGAAATGCTGCTGAAGCTTGTCCGGAATTCTGGAGTATCCGGCTATTTAGGGACAAGCGACAGCGTCCGAATCGAACGGCGGATTAAGAATGGCGACCTTGCAGCAAAATCGATTTTTGACGCTATGGCTTATCAAGTAGCGAAAGAAATCGGGGCAGCAAGCGCAGTTCTTGAAGGCCGCATTGATGCCATCATCTTAACGGGATCGTTGGTGCACGGCAAAGCGTTAACCGAAGAAATCACGAAGCGCATCCGCTGGATTTCGGATGTGGTGGTCGTACCGGGGGAAAACGAGCTTCAGGCATTGGCTGAAGGAGCAGTCCGGGTTCTAAGAAATGAAGAAGACGCGAAAGTTTACCCAGCATTATCAGAATAAGGAGGTCATCTTCACTTATGGCACAAAATTATGATGTAGTCATTCTAGGCGGCGGAACGGGCGGATATGTAGCTGCGATCCGTTCAGCACAATTAGGGTTAAAGACGGCGATTGTTGAAAAAGGAAATTTAGGCGGGACCTGTTTACATAAAGGCTGTATTCCAAGCAAAGCGCTGCTGCGCAGTGCGGAAGTCTACTCTACAACGAAAAACCATGCAGCGGACTTCGGCGTGAACACAGGCGATGTTTCATTGGATTTCTCCCGTGTCCAACAGCGAAAACAAGGCATTGTGGACCAATTGCATGCAGGCGTCAAAGGCTTGATGAAAAAAGGCAAAATCGATGTTTATGAAGGCATCGGCCGAATTCTCGGGCCGTCCATCTTTTCGCCAAACCCAGGCACGATTTCAGTGGAACTGAACAACGGGGAAGAAAATGAGATGCTGATCCCGAATAACGTCATCATTGCGACCGGATCTCGTCCGCGCACGCTTCCGGGCCTTGCCATCGACGGGAAATTCGTCATGAGCTCGGATGAAGCGCTTGCGATGGAAGAACTTCCAAAATCTATTCTTATTGTCGGCGGAGGAGTCATCGGCATCGAATGGGCATCTATGCTGAACGATTTCGGGGTGGAAGTCACGGTAATTGAGTACGCTGACCGCATCCTTCCGACGGAAGATAAAGACATTTCGAAAGAAATGCAAAAACTCCTGTCGAAAAAAGGCATCAAATTTGCAACGAGCGCCAAAGTGATGGCTGAAACGCTTCAAACGGGCGAAAACGGCGTGGCGATCCAAGCAGAAACGAAAAACGGCACGGAATCTTTCTCAGCTGAGAAAATGCTGGTTTCGGTTGGGCGCCAGGCAAATGTTGAAAACATCGGCCTGGAAAATACGGACATCGTGGTGGAAAAAGGGTTTATTCAAGTGAAAAACACCTTCCAGACAAAAGAATCGCATATATACGCAATTGGCGATGTTATTGGCGGCCTTCAGCTTGCGCACGTGGCTTCGCATGAAGGCATTACAGCGATCGAGCATATTAAAGGAAATAATCCGCATGCCATCAACTACGATTTGGTCTCCCGCTGCATTTATTCGAATCCGGAAGCGGCAAGCGTCGGCATTACGGAAGATCAGGCAAAAGAAAAAGGCTTTGATGTCAAAGTCGGCAAATTCTCATTTAAAGCAATTGGGAAAGCACTTGTTTACGGCGAGTCAGACGGATTTGTGAAAATTATCGCTGACAAAGCCACGAACGATATTCTCGGTGTCCATATGATTGGGCCGCACGTAACGGATATGATTTCTGAAGCGGGTCTTGCAATGGTGCTTGACGCAACGCCATGGGAAATTGCCGAAACGATCCATCCGCACCCGACATTGTCTGAAGTCATGGGAGAAGCGGCACTTGCTGTAGACGGAAAAGCGATCCATAGCTAAAGGAGGAATTCAAATGGCTTCAAAACACGAAGAAGCAGGTTTGACGAAAGAAGATTTATTGAAGATCTATGAAACGATGATGACGGCGCGCCGTGTGGATGAGCGGATGTGGCTCCTAAACCGGGCCGGCAAAATCCCATTCGTCATTTCATGCCAAGGGCAAGAAGCGGCTCAAGTAGGAGCAGCTTATGCACTGGATAATACGAAAGACTATATTGCACCTTATTACCGTGATTTGGGCGTCGTGCTGCATTTCGGCATGACTCCGAAAGACATTATGCTTTCAGCGTTTGCAAAAGCAGAAGATCCGAACTCCGGCGGCCGCCAGATGCCAGGGCATTTCGGCCAAAAGAAAAACCGTATTCTGACGGGTTCTTCGCCGGTAACGACGCAATTGCCGCATGCAGTCGGTGTTGCACTTGCCGGGAAAATGAAAAAGCAGGATTTCATCACGTTCAATACGCTTGGCGAAGGTTCTTCCAACCAAGGAGATTTCCATGAAGGCTTGAACTTTGCAGGCGTCCATAAATTGCCGGTCATCACAATGGTCGAAAACAATAAATACGCGATTTCTGTTCCATTCGACCGCCAAGTGGCGAGCAAGAACGTATCAGACCGCGCAGCAAGCTACGGCATGCCGGGTGTGACAATTGACGGAAATGATCCGATTGAAGTCTATAAACACGTGAAAGAAGCGGCTGACCGTGCACGCCGCGGCGAAGGCCCAAGCTTGATCGAAACGGTTTCTGAACGGATGACGGCCCATTCATCGGATGATGATCACCGCCAATACCGCTCAGCAGACGAATTGGCTGCGCAAAAAGATAAAGATCCGATCCTGACTTTTGGTGCATATTTGAAAGAAAACGGCATCATGGATGATGAATTGGAAAAAGAAATCAACGACCGCATCATGGTGATCGTAAACGAAGCGACAGATTACGCTGAAAACGCTCCATACGCAGAACCGGAACATGCACTTAAATATGTCTATGCGGAAAAAGGAGGAAACGAATAATGGCAGTAATGAATTATATTGACGCCATCACGCTTGCCATGAAAGAAGAAATGGAACGTGACGAAAACGTTTTTGTCCTAGGTGAAGATGTCGGGAAAAAAGGCGGCGTATTTAAAGCGACGCAAGGATTGTATGATCAATTCGGAGAAGACCGCGTAGTTGATACGCCGCTTGCGGAATCAGCGATTGCCGGTGTTGGAATCGGAGCAGCGATGTACGGCATGCGCCCGATCGCTGAATTCCAATTTGCAGATTTCATCATGCCTGCAGTCAACCAGATCATTTCGGAAGCTTCGCGCATCCGCTACCGGTCGAACAATGATTGGTCATGCCCGATCGTTTTCCGCGCGCCATTTGGCGGCGGCGTTCACGGGGCGCTTTACCACTCCCAATCAGTGGAAGCGGTATTTGCGAATCAGCCTGGATTGAAAATTGTCATCCCGTCCACTCCATACGATGCAAAGGGATTACTGAAAGCGGCGATCCGCGATGAAGATCCGGTCATGTTCTTTGAGCATAAACGGGCTTACCGTTTGATCAAAGGCGAAGTTCCAGAAGACGACTATATTGTTGAAATCGGAAAAGCGGATGTAAAACGCGAAGGCGAAGACATTACCGTCATCACTTACGGACTGGCTGTCCATTTCGCACTTCAAGCGGCAGAGCGCCTGGCAGAAGACGGCATTTCTGCACATGTTCTAGATTTGCGCACGATTTATCCGTTGGATAAAGACGGCATTATCGAAGCAGTGAAGAAAACCGGAAAAGTTCTATTGGTCACAGAAGACAATAAAGAAGGAAGCATTATCGGTGAAGTGGCGGCGATCATCGCTGAAAACTGCCTATTCGACCTTGATGCACCGATCAAACGCTTGGCAGGTCCAGATGTTCCGGCGATGGCGTATGCGCCGACAATGGAAAAATACTTCATGATCAACCCGGATAAAGTGGAAAAAGCGATGCGGGAACTTGCGGAATTTTAATCGAAAAGCGGAGGCGGGCGTTCAGCTCTGAAAGGCTTATGACCCGAGGAGTTGCCCGTTGTGAACAAAGAAAAGTAAAAGATGCACTCAATAAAAGGAGGAATCCCTTTTGGCTATAGAAAATATTAAAATGCCGCAGCTGGGCGAAAGTGTAACAGAAGGAACCATTGAAAAATGGCTCGTTCAGCCAGGAGACCACGTCAATAAATACGATCCTTTGGCTGAGGTCAATACGGATAAAGTAACGGCTGAAGTGCCTTCTTCATTCACGGGTATCATTAAAGAATTGATTGCAAGCGAAGGCGATACGTTGGAGGTCGGAGCGATCGTTTGTACGATCGAAACCGAAGGCGGAGATGCTGCGCCGGCTGAAGAGGAAAAACCGGCTGAAGCCGGAAAAGAAAACGTCATGCCTGCTGCAGATACGGAAGTGACGAAAGGTTTGCAAGGAACGAAAGGTTCCTCACAGCCTGTCCGTCCGGAAGGTTCGAAAGCCCGCTATTCGCCGGCTGTATTGCGCCTCGCGCAAGATAACGACATCGACTTGGCGCAAGTGCAGGGCACTGGAAACGAAGGGCGCATCACGCGCAAAGATTTGCTTGCCTTAATCGAAAGCGGCAATATTCCAAAAGCCGGGGATGCACCTGCAGCGCCGGCCCAAGAAGAAAGCCGTCCGGCTGCAAGTGAGTCTGCACCAGCCCAAGCGCCATCTGCACCAGCACCGGCACAGAAATCCGCGCCGATTGAAAGTGCACCTGGCGATATTGAAATTCCTGTTACGGGTGTCCGCCGTGCGATTGCTGCCAATATGCTGAAGAGCAAGCACGAAGCGCCTCATGCATGGATGATGATCGAAGTTGACGTGACGGAATTGGTTTCCTACCGCGATTCTTTGAAAAAAGATTTCAAGAGCAAAGAAGGATTCAACCTCACGTATTTCGCATTTTTCGTCAAAGCCGTTTCTCAGGCATTGAAAGAATTTCCGATGATGAATTCGATGTGGGCTGGAGATAAAATCATCCAGAAGAAAGACATCAATATTTCTATTGCTGTCGCGTCTGACAATGCCTTATTCGTTCCGGTCATCAAAAACTCGGATGAAAAATCGATTAAAGGCATCGGCAAGGAAATCAACGAATTGGCTGTTAAAGCCCGTTCCGGCAAATTGAAATCTGCTGATATGCAAGGCGGGACATTTACCGTCAACAGCACGGGCTCATTTGGTTCTGTGCAATCAATGGGCATTATCAACCATCCGCAAGCGGCGATTCTGCAGGTCGAGTCGATTGTGAAACGCCCGGTGATCATGGACAATGGCATGATTGCAGCGCGTGATATGGTCAATTTGTGCTTGTCTCTTGACCACCGCGTATTGGATGGGTTGATTTGCGGCCAGTTCATGGCCCGCGTAAAAGAAATTCTCGAAAACATGAACAAAGGCAACACCTCTGTTTATTAATTCCTTGAAACAGAGGTTTCCACCTTTTAAAGCAGAGAGAAAAGCTCGGAGTCTTCGGACTTCGGGCTTTTTTTCCTTTAATGTCCGTGCTCTGTCGGGTAAAATGAAGATAGATCGCCTTTGAGGAGGGAACCCAGTGACAATCGATTCCATGAAACAGACTAAATTTTCGAAGCGTACATATGAAGAATGGCAAACTGCCGCTGAAGGAGCATTGAAAGGCAAGCGGTTCGATGAAACTTTAAAAACAAAAACGCTTGAAGGAATAACGCTCGAACCTCTTTATACAAAAGAAATGCTGGGACAGTCCGGCAAGAAGATTGATGAGCAGATCCAAGCTGTCCGCAGCGGAAAGCAACTGCCGGGCTGGTTTATTGCACAGGAAACGGCAGCGGCTACTGCAACGGATTATTTAGCAGCTGTCAAAGAAGACCTGGCACGCGGAAATGAAATGATTGTCTATACAAGCTTTCAGCGCCTGGAATGGAATGACAGCGAACTAAAGGAATTGGCAGCACTCATCGAACGTTTCCCGTTGTACTTCCGGTTGACATCAGATGACACGCAAATTCTGCGCGTCTTCGATTTTGTCGATGAAGCCAAGCTGACAAATGTCCAAGGCGTGATTTATTCGGAAGAATTTGTGAAAGCGCCTGCAAAAGTACGCACGCAGCTTATTGATACGATCCCGGTCCATCATGCTGGCGGCACTATAATCCATGAACTTGGGGTAGCGCTTAGCATTTTAGCGGAAACAATTAAAAAAGAAGATTTTCAAAATCAAGCTGAAAATACGTGGGTGCGCTTTGCAGTCGATACGGCATTCTTCCAGGAAATTGCAAAATTGCGGGCATTCCGTGTGCTTTGGACGGCCTTTTGTTCAGCATATGGCGAGGAAGCCCCGCCAATCCCGATTTTCACTGAAACATCGGTCCGTTCGTATTCAAAATTGGATCCATACGTCAACTTGCTTCGCGCAGGCAATGCCACTTTTTCAGCGGTGCTTGGCGGAACAAATGCGCATACGGTCCATCCGCATGATTTCCTGACCGTTTCAGACGGCCAGAGCCGACGGATTGCACGGAATGTCCAATTGGTCATTAAAGAAGAAACGCACGTCAATCATGTCATGGATGCAAGTGCGGGATCTTATTTCATCGAAACATTGACGGATGAATACGTCGATGCGGCGTGGCGCTATTTCCTGGAAATCGAAGGGGCAGGCGGCTATACAGAAGCGATGAATTCCGGTTGGCTGACTGATGACATCCAAGCGAAGTGGATGGAGCGCAAAGAAAAAGCGGCACTCCGGGAAATGTCCCTGATCGGCACAAATGTATATGCAAATCCGCAAGAACCGGTTAAAGACGGCCAAATTGATGAGACGCATCTGGAATATATGACTGCGAAACGTTTGGCGGCGCCATTTGAGAAATTGCGGGCGCGCAGCAAAGAAGTGATGCTGAAATCAGCGATTGTCCATCTCGGCCCATTAAAAGCCGTGAAAGCACAATCGGATTTTGTGCAAGGCTTTTTGGCTGTCGGTGGAATCGAGCCGGAAATCAGCCCGGAAATCCGGACAGCGCAGCAATTGAATCAGTTCTTAACAGAAAATCAAATCCAGTTCGCGGTCTTATGCGGAGGGAAAGAAAAAATTGATGAAATTATCCAAGGTTTGGATACAAATGCAGTAGTTGATGTGGCAGGAAGATATCCGGAGCAGCAAATGGCGGAATGGAAAGCTTTCCAGATCAACGATGCCATCTATACAGGCAAACACATCACTTCAAAACTTGAGGAAATTTTAGAGTTAGGAAAGGAGGCTGTTCAAGAATGAAAAAACCGGATTTTACGAAAGTTGACTTGAATGGGCTAAAAGCTTCCCAAACAGAAGATTTTCAGCAAGAGGCATTTGAAACAAATGAAGGCATTGCTGTCAAACCTTTTTATCAGGCAGAAGATGCAGCGGGAACAGAAGATAGTCTTCCAGGATTTGCACCGAATGTCCGCGGTCCTTATTCGACCATGTACGTGTCGCGCCCTTGGACTGTACGGCAATATGCGGGATTCTCGACTGCAGAAGAAAGCAATGCTTTTTACCGCAGAAACTTGGCGATGGGACAAAAAGGGCTGTCCGTCGCATTTGACTTGGCGACCCATAGAGGGTACGACTCTGACCACCCGCGCGTAGTGGGGGATGTTGGAAAAGCGGGAGTTGCGATCGATAGTGTAGAAGACATGAAGATTCTTTTCGACGGAATTCCGCTTGACCAAATGTCCGTGTCAATGACGATGAACGGTGCTGTGGTGCCGATCATGGCATTTTTCATCGTTGCGGCTGAAGAACAAGGGGTCACTCCAGAGCAGCTGGCCGGGACCATTCAAAATGATATTTTGAAGGAATACATGGTCCGCAACACCTATATTTATCCGCCGGCGATGTCGATGCAGATCATTGCCGATATCTTCAAATATACATCAACCAAGATGCCGAAATTCAATTCCATTTCGATCTCGGGTTACCATATCCAGGAAGCAGGAGCGACAGCGGATATCGAATTGGCCTATACGTTGGCAGACGGATTGGAATATGTCCGCACGGGCCTTGCTGCCGGCATCGGCATTGATTCATTTGCGCCGCGTTTGTCATTTTTCTGGGGCATCGGCATGAATTATTTCATGGAAATTGCGAAAATGCGTGCCGCCCGTGAAATTTGGGCGAAAATGATGAAAAGCTTTGATCCAAAAAATGAAAAATCATTGGTATTGCGTACGCATTCCCAAACTTCGGGTTGGAGTTTGACCGAACAGGATCCGTTCAATAACGTCACGCGGACATTGATCGAAGCAAACGCTGCAGCAATGGGGCATACCCAGTCGCTGCACACGAATGCATTGGATGAAGCCATTGCCCTTCCGACCGATTTTTCTGCGCGGATCGCCCGCAATACGCAATTATTCTTGCAGGAAGAAACGATGATGACCAAAGTGATCGATCCTTGGGGCGGCTCTTATTACGTGGAATCTCTGACAAAGGAATTGACGGAAAAAGCATGGCAGCTGATCGAGGAAGTGGAAGAGCTCGGCGGAATGGCGAAAGCGATTGAAACCGGCCTTCCGAAAATGAGAATCGAAGAAGCGGCGGCTAAAAAGCAGGCGCAAATCGATTCCAATGAAGAAGTGATCATCGGGGTTAACCGATACCGCTTAGATGAAGAAGACCCGATCGACATTTTGAATATCGACAATACGATGGTCCGCAATAAACAAATTGAGCGGATTGAACAGATGAAAGCAAATCGCGCTGAGGAAAAAGTGAAGGAAGCACTTGCGAAGTTGACGGAAGCTGCGAAAACTGGCGAAGCAAACATTCTGGAATGCGCTGTTGAAGCTGCCAGATACCGGGCGACACTTGGGGAAATTTCAGATGCGATCGAAGCCGCGTTCGGCCGCCATAAAGCGGTGATCCGTTCGGTGAGCGGCGTTTACAGCTCGAACTTCTCCAATCAGCAGGAAATGGAAACGGTCAAGGAAATGACCGAGGACTTTATTGAAAATGAAGGCCGGAGACCGCGCATTTTGGTCGCGAAAATGGGACAGGATGGCCATGACCGCGGAGCGAAAGTCATCGCTACCGCATTTGCCGATCTTGGCTTTGATGTAGATATCGGGCCCCTATTCCAGACGCCGGCAGAAACGGCCCAGCAGGCGGCAGAAAATGACGTCCATGTGATCGGGGTCAGTTCACTTGCAGCGGGCCATATGACGTTGGTGCCGGACCTTGCAGCAGAACTGAAAAAAATCGGCCGGGAAGATATTCTGATTGTCGTCGGTGGGGTCATCCCGGCGCAAGATTACGAGTTCCTTCGCAACAACGGGGCGAGTGCGATTTTCGGGCCGGGAACAGTCATTCCTGTCGCTGCCCAAAAAGTCATTGAGGAAATTTATGTACGCCTTGGATATGAGGAAGTGGCAGACTGATGGACCGGCAAAAAGGGTCGCGTCGTGTCATGGAAGGCGTGAAAGCCGCACATGACGGCATGAAGTCTTCTCCGCGGAAAAAATTCAAAAAGCCGGAAGCTAAACCGTTCGATGTGGAAGTTATGGCTGACGGGGTGCGCAGCGGTTCGCGTCTGCATCTCGGAAAAGCGATCACTTTACTAGAAAGCGCGAATCCAGCGGATAAAACGAATGGCCAGGAGCTGTTGAACCGGCTCCTGCCGCATACCGGCAACAGCATCCGCCTCGGCATCACCGGAGTGCCGGGAGCCGGCAAAAGCACGTTCATCGAAACGTTCGGCGAAATGCTGACAAGGGAAGACCACCGGGTGGCTGTACTTGCCATCGATCCGAGCTCTTCGATTACCGGCGGCAGCATTTTAGGGGATAAAACCCGGATGGAGCAATTGGCCAAAAATCCGAATGCGTTCATCCGGCCCTCCCCGACAGCTGGCACACTCGGCGGCGTCCATAAAAAAACACGCGAAACGATGCTTCTTTGCGAAGCGGCCGGCTATGATGTCATTTTAATTGAGACGGTCGGCGTCGGACAAAGCGAAACCTTAGTGCGGGGCATGGTCGATATGTTCCTGCTGCTCGTCTTGACTGGTGCCGGGGACGAACTCCAAGGCATGAAAAAAGGCATACTGGAGCTCGCTGATGCTATCATTGTCCATAAAGCAGACCAGCATAATCTGGAGCTTGCCCAGAAAACGGTGCGCGAATACAAACAGATTCTGCATTTTATGCAGCGGGCAACTGAAGGCTGGAAAACGCAGGCGCTGCCGGTGTCTTCATTCGAAAAGACCGGAATCCAGGAAACATGGGCCATGATCCGGGAATTTGAAGAGCTGATCAAGTCGAGCGGCTATTGGCAGAAACGGCGCCAAAACCAAACGAAGGATTGGTTCCGTTCCATGATCACGGATGAATTGCTCGGCCGCTTTTATGGAGACCCCAGCCGCAGCCAGCAGGTGAAAATGCTGGAACGCGAAGTGCTTCAAGAAAAAATGACGGTTTCCCAAGCCATTGCGGATCTGTTCGAGTAAGCTTTTTTGCAACTCTTTTCAAGTCCTGCTATGATAAATAGAGTAATAAATAAGGAGTGTTCGATATGGCAATGGATTTTAATTTTCTGATGAATGATATAGTAACGCAAGCCCGCCAGGAAATGGTTGACGCTGGCTATACGCAATTGCAAACGCCTGAAGAAGTGACAGATGTATTAGCTCAGCCAGGGACTAGCCTTGTGATGATCAACTCTGTATGCGGCTGTGCCGGCGGAATTGCACGTCCAGCAGCTACGCATGCCGTGCATTACGACAAGCGCCCTGACCGTTTAGTAACGGTATTTGCAGGCCAGGACAAAGAAGCAACGGCTCAAGCACGTGCGATTTTCGGCGAAGACCACTTGCCTTCATCTCCATCGTTCGTCTTCATGAAAGATGGCAAAATGGTTGATGAAATCGGCAGACATGAAATTGAAGGGCATGACCCGATGTCTGTAATCACGCATATTCAAGAAATCTTTGAAGAGCATTGCGAAGAAATCTAAAGAGAATGCCCCTCAAAAAGGGGCATTTTTTTATTACGGAGAATGTGGAGGTTAAAGGTTTGGTATTTATTCGCCGAATCCAGACGGCCGCCTACGCTTTTCTTTTGTCCAGATTCCAGCGCCCAACCCCTCGAGTCGCTTCGGTCTTACTGTGAATGGCAAAAAGACGCCATTCACTGCAAGCCCTCCAGCGCTTGTCGGGGCTAAACGAGCGCTTACGCTTTTCTGCGTTGTCCAAACTACGGCAGCCAGATTCTCGGGTCATAAGCCAATCCGGCTGTGCGGCTGAGAACACGCCGCTTCGCCAGATTGTCTTATGCCCGTCGAATCTAGACGGCTGCCTACGCTTTTCTTTTGTCCAGACTCCAGCGGCCAAGTTCTCGGGTCATAAGTCGCCTCGCCTGTGCGGCAAAGAACGCCGCTTCGGCCATTCGCCTTATGCCTTTCGAACTTAAATGGCCGTTTACGCTTTTCTTATAAGGGGATGCCTATGAAACTTAAGAAATACCGGATCGGCTACCGCACGATGAAGACGGCTGCGGGCGTGGCGATTGCCATTTCGCTAGCGCAGTTGCTGCAGCTTGATTATTACGTCTCGGCTGGAATCCTAACGATTCTCTGCATCCAGCCGACGAAAAAGAAATCGATCCGCGCTGCTTTTTCCCGCCTGGTCGCGAGTTTAATTGCAATTGCTTATGCTTTTCTGTTTTTTGAAGGAATTGCGTATCATCCTTTGACCATCGGCATTATGATTTTGCTGTTCATCCCGACTTTGGTGACGCTCCGTTTTGCGGATGGATTTGTGTCAAGTTCGGTCATTCTTTTGCATATTTACGATTCCCAGAACTTGACGCTGGATCTGTTTGTCAATGAATTATCGCTCATGGCTGTCGGTTTTGGCACGGCACTCGCCGTCAATATGTACATGCCGAGCATCGAGAAAAAGCTGGACGATTACCGCTACCAGATTGAAGTGATGTACTCCTCGATTTTCTCGGAAATTGCTAATTACCTCCGGCAAGGGGAATCGGACTGGACGGGAAAAGAATTGATGGAAAGCACAGAGCTGCTGAAAAATGCCAAAGCCCTCGCTTATCAGGATGTTGAAAACCACGTGACCCGCCTTGAAAACAAATATTACCATTACTTTGACATGAGGGAGCAGCAACTGGAAATCATCGAACGCATCTTGCCTAAAATTACAGCATTGCCGGTTATTGTCGGACATTCCCATTTGATCGCAGATTTTTTGGAAGATCTGGCGAGCCATGTCCATTCGGGCAATACCGCTTACCGCTATATCGGCAAGCTGCAAGCCGTCAAAGATGAATTTGCGGACATGCCGCTGCCCGATACCCACGATAAATTCCTGGCAATGGCCGCTTTATATCAAGTGATTGAAGAGATGGATGCTTATTTGGAAATCAAATCTTCCTATAAAGGATTTAAAAGCGCGAAACCTGCTATTGCTTGATAAAAACACAAAACCGATGAAGGGATCCTTCATCGGTTTTTGTGTTTTATTTTTTGTTTTTTAGATCGCCAATGGCGTCTTGTGCTTTGCCTTTTAATTTGTCGGCTTTTCCATCGCGCTGCATTTTTGGATCATCGGTTGCGTTGCCGATCTGATCTTTCATTTCGCCTTTTGCTTTGCTGACAGTGCCTTTTAGTTTGTCTCCGAATCCGTTGTTTTCTGCCATTGTGTATTCCTCCTTGTTGTTGTCTTATTCTATATATAGCCTGAAAAAAGAAATTTAAAACAAATTCGCGTATAATGGAAGCAGGAAACCAAGGAGGGAAAGCATGGAAAAACGCGATGCTAGACAGATTCTGGAACAAAAAATGAAAGAGACGCGGCCGAAATGGACCCGAAGCCAATCTGCGCGCCCTAAAAAATATAAATCAACGATGCAGACCCCTGAAGATTACGTCGTATTGGATTTTGAAACGACCGGGCTCCGTTCCGGCAGCGATAAAATCATTCAGATCGGCGCTGTGAAATACATTCAGCACGAGCGGAAAGAAACGATGTATTTAATGGTCAATCCAGAATGCCCGATTTCCGGAACCATTACGCGGATCACCGGCATTACGAACAAGGATGTTGAAAATGCGCCCGTGATCGAAGAAGTGGCGCACGAACTGATTGCTTTTATTGGCGGACTGCCGATAGTTGCACATAATGCGCCGTTTGATATGGGCTTTCTTTATGCATTGGAAGACATTACGCCGATCCCGGAATATACGGTCATTGATACCGTTAAACTTGCCAGAAGAGCGATTACGGAGACGCCGAACCATAAGCTGACGACGCTGACCGCTTTTTTGAAATTAGAGCATGATGCCCATGATGCGCTTGGCGATTGCCTGGCGACGGCTTCCATCTATCAATTTTGTGTGGAACGGCTGCGCTGAAAACGAAAAAACGGAAAATCGGCAAGTGCGATTTTCCGTCTTTTTCTATTTTTCCAGCCTTTAAATGATGAAGCTGATGCCCATAAGCAAACTTGAAAGCAGCATTAGACCGACCATTGTGTAGACAATCACTTTTCGGAAAGCACTATTTCTCATCCATCGAAACTCCTTTATAGATAGTTGAACTTTGTCTTTATCATAGCATATTTCAAATGCATTTTATAGGAAGACCTTTGGCATTATCCAAATATTCAAGAAGAACTAGAGTTTTCCGAACTGAATCTGTACAATAAAAGAGAACATAAAAAAGGAAGTGAATTTAATGAAGAAAGTCGACCATATCGGAATTGCGGTGCGCAGCATCAACGAAGTGCTTCCTTATTATACGGAGACGCTCGGCTGTCCTTTATTGAAAATCGAAGAAGTGGAATCGCAGAACGTGCGTGTGGCTTTTATCGATGCGGGCAATATTAAACTGGAATTGCTTGAACCGATGGATCGTGCTGGAGCGGTTTATAAATTTATCGAAAAAAGAGGGGAAGGCATCCATCACATCGCTTTTGGAGTAGATGACATCGAATCCCGCATGAAAGAACTCCGGGATAATGGAGTACAGTTATTAAGTGAACATGCAAATCCAGGAGCAGGCGGTGCTTTAGTGGCGTTCCTGCATCCAAAATCTTCAAATGGCGTATTATACGAACTTTGTGAAAAGCAATGATTGAGGAGTGGGGAAATGGACATTTACGAAAGAATCAATGAATTATACGACCGAAAACGGGAGATTGAACTCGGAGGCGGAGAAGAACGCATTGACAAACAGCATGAAAAAGGGAAATTGACGGCACGGGAACGCATTGAATTGCTTGTCGATGAAGGTTCCTTCGTCGAACTTAGCCCGTTCGTGGAACATCGCACAACGGATTTTGGCATGGCAAAAGGGCCGGGCGAAGGGGTTGTTACCGGATACGGCAAAGTGAACGGACGTCCGATTTATTTGTTTTCCCAAGACTTTACAGTATTCGGCGGGGCGCTCGGCGAAATGCATGCCCAAAAGATTGCCAACGTGATGGATTTAGCCGCTAAAAATGGCGCACCGTTCATCGGATTGAACGATTCAGGCGGCGCGCGCATCCAGGAAGGCGTCCTGTCCCTCGACGGATACGGCCATATTTTTTACCGGAATTCCATCTATTCGGGCGTCATCCCTCAGATTTCAGTCATCATGGGACCATCCGCAGGCGGCGCTGTCTATTCGCCGGCCATCACAGACTTTGTGTTCATGGTCGACAAAACGAGCCAGATGTTCATTACCGGACCGAAAGTAATTGAAACGGTGACGGGGGAGAAAATTTCTTCTGAAGACCTCGGTGGATCTCGCGTACATACAGCAATAAGCGGCAATGCGCATTTCCGTTCGGATTCCGAGCAGGAAGTGCTGAAAATGGTGCGCCAATTGATCAGCTACTTGCCGCAAAATAATCAGGAAATGCCGCCGCGACTGGAAGTGGATGAAAAAGACGATTACCGGCCAGATCTTGCGGACATTGTGCCGTTTGAAGCCATCCGTCCATATGACGTCCGCAAAGTGGTGGAACAAGTAGTGGATACCGATAGCTTTATGGAAGTGCAGCCGGAATTTGCCCGCAATATCGTCATTGGACTTGCCCGCATTAAAGGCGAAACAGTCGGCTTGGTGTGCAACCAGCCGAAAGTAATGGCTGGCGGCCTTGACATCGATTCATCCGACAAAGCAGCGCGCTTTATCCGCTTCTGTGATTCGTTCAACATTCCGCTCATTACGTTTGAAGATGTGACCGGATTCTTCCCGGGCATCAAACAAGAACACGGCGGCATTATCCGCCATGGTGCGAAAATCCTTTACGCATATTCAGAAGCGACCGTTCCGAAAATGACGGTTATTCTTCGGAAAGCATACGGCGGCGCCTATGTGGCGCTTAACTCGAAATCAATCGGCGCCGATCTTGTATATTCGTGGCCGAATGCGGAAATTGCGGTAATGGGCCCCCAAGGCGCAGCAAATATCATTTTTGCCCGCGAAATCGCGGCAAGTGATAATCCGGAAGAAACGCGGGCTGCCAAAATCGAAGAATACCGCGAAAAGTTTGCGAACCCATACGTGGCTGCTGCACGCGGAATGGTCGATGACGTCATCGATCCGCGCGAAACCCGCATCAAACTGATCCAGGCGCTTGAAATGATGCGCAATAAAAAAGATACTAGACCGGCGAAAAAGCACGGGAATATGCCGCTGTAATAAGAAAAGCGGAAACGGCCGTTCAGGTTCGACAGGCATAAGACAAGCTGGCGAAGCGGCGTTCTATGCCGCATAGCCAGGATGGCTTATGTCCGAGAATCTGGCCGTTGGAGTCTGGACAATAAGAAAAGCGGAAACGGCCGTTCAGCCTCGACCAGCTTAAGACGGATTGTCGAAGCGGCGCTTTTTGCCGCACAGGCAAGACGGCTTAAGACCTCGAGAGGCTGGCCGTTGCAGCTGGACAATAAGAAAAGCAGAAACGGCCGTTCAGGTTCGCCAGCCATATTCGCTGCACCAAATAAAGAAACGAGAAACGGTTGTCCGCAAAAGACAAGTTCCTTTCCATTCCTTTTCAAACTGGAATGTCTTTACTTTCATAGATTTTATAAAAGAGGGGTGCCAGATGAACAAGGAGAGATTATTAAACGAGTTTCTGGAATTGGTCCAGATTGATTCGGAAACAAAAAATGAAGCGGAAATCGCTTCGGTGCTAAAGCGAAAATTAGAGGATATCGGCTTTCACGTGGCGGAAGATGATTCATCGGTCCGCAACGGGCACGGGGCAAACAATTTGATTGCGACGCTGCGCGGCGCTTTTACAGAAGTGCCAGCCATCTATTTCACCGTCCATATGGACACGGTAGTGCCAGGCAAAGGCATCAAACCGGAAGTGCGTGATGGCTATGTGGTATCAGACGGTACGACCATTCTCGGTGCGGATGATAAAGCCGGAATAGCCGCGTTGTTTGAAATGGTCCGGACAATCCAGGAACAGCAAGTGGAGCACGGCGATATCCAATTTGTCATCACCGCTGGAGAAGAAAGCGGCCTTGCAGGAGCGAAAGAGCTGGATCCATCCATGTTGATTGCGGAATACGGCTATGCGGTAGACAGCGACGGAAAAGTCGGCGGAATTGTCACGTCAGCACCGAATCAGGCAAAATTATGGACGACGATCCATGGCAAAACGGCGCATGCAGGCGTTGCACCTGAAAAAGGGATTTCGGCGATTACAATTGCAGCAAAAGCCATTGCGAAGATGAACCTTGGCCGCATCGACGAAGAAACGACAGCTAATATTGGCCGCTTCGAAGGCGGACAAGCGACGAATATCGTCTGCGACGAAGTGCATATCCTTTCTGAAGCGCGGTCCATCAGTGAAGACAAATTAGCTGCCCAGACGGCGCATATGGAATCCGTTTTTGAAACGGTGGCGAAACAAATGGGCGGGAAGGCCGTAACGGAAGTGAAGTTGATGTATCCGGGCTTCCGTTTCGAAGAATCGGAACGGGTCGTTCAAATTGCAAAAAAAGCAGCACAAAAAATCGGACGACCATCGCCTGTTTTGACAAGCGGCGGCGGAAGCGATGCGAACATCTTCAATGGCTTCGGCATTCCAACCGCGAATCTTTGCGTCGGCTACGAAGAAATTCATACGACGAAAGAGCGCATCCCGGTAGAAGAATTGGAGAAATTAGCTGAAATGCTGATTGAAATTGTGAAAGAATCAACGAAAGCCCAATAATCGAATAAGTTGGACAAAGGGAGAACAAGCTGTTTGTTCTCTCTTTTTTTGTTAAAATGGAAGAAAAAGCGAAAGTGAAGCGATTTTCATGAGCGGGCGAGTGATTTTCCACATCGATATGAATAGTTTTTATGCCTCGGTTGAGCAATCTCACGACCCGACCCTTAAAGGAAAGCCGATTGCGATTGCCGGGAATCCGAAAGAACGGCGCGGCATTATCGTGACTTGCTCTTACGAGGCGCGAGCGCATGGCATCTACACAACCATGCAGGTCTTTGAAGCGAAGAGAAAGTTTCCGGAATTGATCCTGTTGCCTCCGAACTTTGATCGGTATCGCACGGCGTCAAAAGCCATGTTCGAAATTCTGCGGTCCTATACCGATTTGGTCGAACCGGTGTCAATCGACGAAGGCTACATCGATATGACTGAACTGGCCCAGGAACGGAATGCGGTTTCGCTCGCGGAAGAAATACAGCAGCGCATTTTAGCGGAACTGGATCTTCCCTGTTCGATTGGCATTGCGCCGAATAAATTCCTGGCAAAAACGGCCTCGGATATGAAAAAGCCTATGGGCATCACCATATTGAGAAAACGTGAAATCCGCGAGAAGCTTTGGCCGCTCCCCGTCATTGAAATGCACGGCATCGGCGAAAGCACAGCAGAAAAGCTGAAAAACTTAAAAATCGCGACGATTGGCGATTTAGCTTTGGCCAATCCTGGATTAATCAAAGAGAAGATGGGCAAGAATGGCTTAAGGCTGCAAAATCGGGCCAATGGAATAGATGACCGGGCAGTGGATCCGGAATCTATCTACGATACAAAAAGCGTTGGAACTTCCACCACTTTGCCGATTGACGAAACAGATGAAGAAAATTTAAGGGTGATCTTCCGGAACCTCAGCGCAAAAGTCGCAAACCGGTTGGAAGCAAAGGAATTGGCTGGGCCTACTGTCAGCATTCAGACCCGCAGCTCTGAATGGAAAAATCGGACGCGCAGCGTCACATTAAGAAATACGGTATGGAAAGCCGATGATATTTTTCGCAACGCTTGGCAGCTATTCATCAAAAATTGGAACGGGGAGCCCTTGCGGCTAGTAGGCGTGACGGTATCAAACGTAGCGGCAAAAGAAGATATGACCGAACAGCTATCCATATTTAATTTTCAGGAGCATGCGAAAGAAGAGCCGATCCTGAATTTGATTTCGCAGCTTGAAACAAAGTTTGGCAAAAATGTGCTGAGCAAAGGGGTCAAACTAAAAAAAACCTCGTATGATTCAAAAACGAGCTTCAGCAAAGACTTTTTGGATGACCACGAAAGAAAGTAGGGGGATTATGCAATTATTATTTCTTGGAACCGGAGCGGGCATGCCGTCCAAACAGCGAAATACCAGTTCGCTTGCACTTAAATTGCTTGAAGAACGCGGCACCATCTGGCTTTTCGATGTGGGGGAAGCCACTCAGCATCAAATCCTTCATACAACGTTGAAACCCCGGAAAATCGAGAAAATCTTCATTACCCATTTGCACGGCGACCATATTTTCGGATTGCCGGGATTGCTCGGCTCCAGGTCGTTCCAAGGGAGCGATCAGCCGCTTGAAATCTATGGGCCTGAAGGCATCCGGGAATTTGTGGAAAGCGTCTTGAAAATTAGCCGGACCCACTTGACCTATCGGCTTGTTTTTATTGAAAAGCTGGAAGGCCGCATTTTTGAAGACGACACGATGGTGGTTGAAACGGCTCTGCTGGACCATGTCATTCCATCTTACGGCTACCGGATCACCCAAAAACCGCGGCCGCCGAAATTAAATATTGAAAAAGCGACGCTGCTCGGTGTACCGAAAGGCCCGCTGCTTGCGAAACTGAAGCGCGGAGAAGACGTGGTGCTTGAAGACGGAAAAATAGTAAAAAGCTCTGAAGTGACAGAAGCGGAAGAGCCGGGATTTGTCGTCTCCATTTTGGGCGATACCCGCTTTTGCCAAGCGGCCATCGATTTAAGCCGGGGGGCGGATGCTGTGGTCCATGAAGCCACATTTGATGCGAAGACGCAGAAATTAGCGAAAGACTATGGCCATTCCACCATTTCCGACGCAGCGGAAACGGCACGGAGAGCAGAAGCGAAATTGCTGATTGCGAATCACATCAGCGCGAGGTTTTTGCCGGAAGACGAAAAAACCCTGAAAAATCAGGTCAAAGAGCTCTTTCCGGATCTGGAAATCGCCCGGGATTTCATGGAATTCGACTGGAATATGCATACACGAAAATTTAAGAAGAAAATGGAAAGCCATCGATAAAAAGATGGCTTTTTTTGAGAGTTCAAAATTTTTTATGCAAATAATAGAACATACGTTCCTTTTGTGTTAAAATAAAGGTACAGCTGCAGAGGGCGGTACGGCCATTCCCCAGGAAAGGGGGTGGTGAAATGACGATTACAGAATCATTCGGGCTTGTTTTTACGAGCATTGGCCTGACCATTAGTGCGTTAACTTTTGTTGTGTCGTTGATTCTCGTCATAAATAAAAAAAAATAACCGTCCCTGTGGTGAGGAATGACGGTTATTTTCTAAAGCCGAGTTCCAGCCAAGCCGCTCTCAGGCGGTAAGCAGCTGGCCGAATGCGCTTTGCATTCGGTTTTTTTATGAAGAAGTCCAAGCCTGAATCAGACCCGTCCATCTTTCATTGTATTACTTTTAGTATACTAAATTTTGAGTTTTTTGCAACTGCCTTACACCCATCCGCGTTTATAGGGCACTGGCACGTCGATATCTGCTTTCAGCTCTTTTGCTGCAGTATATGCCCAGTAGGGGTCACGGAGCAATTCACGGGCCAGGAAGACCAAATCCGCGCGGCCGTTTTGCAGAATTTCTTCTGCGTGGAGCGCGTTTGTGATCAATCCGACAGCGCCGACTTCGATAGGGGTTTCATGTTTGATCGTTTCTGCAAACGGCACTTGATATCCTGGGAAAGCGTTGATTTTTGCTGGAACGACAGCTCCTGAACTGACGTCCACCAAATCCACTCCTTGGGCTTTCATCCACTTCGCCATTTCTACGTACAATTCCGGCGTCATGCCGCCTTCCGTATAATCATGGGCTGAGATGCGGACGAATAGAGGACCGTGCCATACTTCATTTACAGCATCAATGATCTCTCTCAAGATACGGTAGCGATTCTCAGATGATCCGCCGTATTCATCGCTGCGTTTATTGCTAAGCGGCGACAAAAACTGATTGATCAAATAACCATGAGCTGCGTGCAGTTCAATCACATCAAATCCAGCTTGTTTCGAACGCTCAGCCGCCATTTTAAACGCTTCGACTGTTTCTTTGATTTCCGCAACGCTCATTTCCTCCGGCATTTTGTATTGGTCGCTAAAGGCGATTGCACTCGGAGCTTGAATCGGGCCGTCTACCGTCGCTTTTCTTCCGGCATGCGCCAATTGGATGCCGGTTTTCGAGCCATGCAATTTCATGAGGCGTACAAGTTCAGCCAATCCTTCAATATGCCCGTCTTCCCAGATCCCAAGGTCCTGAGCAGAAATGCGTCCTTGCGGCTGGACAGCTGTAGCCTCCAGAATAATGAGCCCTACTTGGCCGACAGCACGCGCCGGATAATGGACCCGGTGCCAGTCCGTGACCTGGCCGTCTTCTTTATCGCTTTGGTACATGCACATCGGGGCCATGACGATGCGATTTTTAAAGGTTGTGTTTTTGATGGTGTATTCTTCGAATAATTTTGCCATTCCAAATGCCTCCTCTTATTTACAAAACAATCAGAGTTTAAGTATAGCAAAATACCTTATTCAAACTCTCGTCCCAAAGCTTGGGATCTGGCCGCTGCTTGTTCGACACATTGGCTGACGATTCCCTTGAAGTCATTTTTTTCAAGCGCAGCGATGCCTGCAGCAGTTGTTCCGTTCGGGCTCGTGACTTTTTTCCGCAGCTCAGCAAAATCCTCGTGCTGCAGCATATCGGCAGCTCCGGAAAATGTCTGCCGGACCAATTTTTTGGCATCGCCAGGGGACAGGCCATTTTGTATAGCCGCTTCCGTCATCGCTTCTGCAAAATAATAGATATATGCCGGGCCGCTGCCGGCCACTGCCGTTACAGCATCAAGCTGGCTTTCTTCTACGACAGTGACGCCGCCGATCGACGACAGCAAGTTTCGCAAATCGTGCTGCTGGTTTGTGGAAACGTAGCGGCTCCAGGCCACACCGGTAGCGGATTTGCCGATCTTTGCCGACGTATTTGGCATTGCGCGCGCCACCGGCAAATTGCCGACGTATTTTTGGATGGTCTGGATCGAAACGCCAGCCACTACCGATAAAATGACAGCATCTCCTGAAAGCTTGTCTTTAATGCTCGTTAAAGCGGCTTCCACATCTTTAGGCTTCATAGCCAATAAAATGAAATCCGCATTCTTCAATTCATTCTTTTCTTCCTGGACGATTTTCACGCCATATTCGTCTTTTAGGAATTCCAGCCGTTCTTTATCGGACTTGTTTGTCACCGCAATTTCTTCAGGTTTCAAAATCTTCTTTTGAATCCATCCATGAACCATGGATTCTGCCATTGAACCGGCGCCTACACATACAATATTCATTTGCCTCACGTCCTTTGTCAAAAGTCATAATATAAGTTTGCGCATACTCTAAAAATCCGGGGAAGCGCCAAATAAAAAAAGCGCATCCGTCCCAGCATCTGCAAGGACGAAAACGCTTGGTTTCCGCGGTACCACCTAAGTTTGCCGATAAACGGCACGACTCGAAATCCTTACCGCGGATAAAACGTCCGTGTTTTCACGGCAGCTCAAAAGTAGGTTCAAGAAGGGAGCGGGGATGCACATTTCACCATCAGTGCACTCTCTTTACACCATCACCGTCTTTACTGGTCTTTTTCTTCGCTCGGCTATGTAACTGCCATTATAGGGGGTGGGTTGAACGTTTGTCAATTGGCTTTTAGGCGTGACGACACGGTTCTTAAGCTGTATGATAGATGAATAGCCATTCATTCTTTAAGGAGCTGAATTTATGAGTATACATAAGATTATTATTCCGACACCTTTTGCCGTAGGAGATGTAAACTCCTACTTATTAAAAGGCGACGCGCTGACGTTAATCGATGCGGGGCCAAAAACGCCAGAAGCATGGGAAGCGATAAAAGCGGGGCTTAGTGAAGTGAATCTGCGCCCGCAGGATATTGAACAAGTGATTTTAACGCACCACCATCCCGACCACGCTGGCTGGGTGGATGGTTTTGAAAATGCAAAATTGTATGGACATCCCTATAACGATTTATGGTTAAGGAGAGATGAAGCCTTTTTTCAATACCACGATGCCTTCTATTTGGAACGCTTAAAAGAAGAAGGTGTGCCGGATGACTTGGAATACTGGGTCAAAAAGATGAAGCGGCCGCTGAATCTGATGGGCAGCCGGCCGCTCGACATGTCGATTAACGAAGGGGATGCCCTGCCAGGCCATGCGGAATGGAAAGCCATGGAGACACTGGGCCATGCGCAAAGCCATTTGTCATTTTGGAATGAAGAAACGGGCGAAATGATCGGCGGCGACCATGTCATTGCAAAAGTATCGTCCAATCCATTGATTGAACCGCCGCTTGATCCGGACCAGGGGCGGCCAAAATCATTGCTTCAATACAATGAGTCGCTCGGGCGGCTATTGAAAATGCCGATCCAGGTCATTTACAGCGGACATGGTGAAGAAGTCTACAATATGAAAGAATTGA
The DNA here is from genome assembly GCF_022819085.1 of Planococcus ruber. Lineage (GTDB taxonomy): Bacteria > Bacillota > Bacilli > Bacillales_A > Planococcaceae > Planococcus > Planococcus ruber. Next base: position 390,235 of record NZ_JALHAG010000004.1, read on the forward strand.
TCTCTTCCCGTTTGGAAAAGCAGCATCTCCGGGCCATGAAAGTATTGAACATGATTGCGCACGAGGAAAAAACAGTTTATATGCTTGCTAAGGAATTGTTCCCGCATGCGTATGTGAAAGAACTCGGATTGACGCTTTCCGAAACGATTGGCCAGATCGATTATCTTTTGGAAGATGGGCTCATTACCGAAAGGCTGGACAGCGACGGCCTGTTTTATTACCAAAAAGCGTAGCGCCCTTCTTTCGTTTGATATTGCGTAATGGCAGGTTAGAGGGTAAAATGAAGCCGTTGGACTTTTCTAAATATGGACAGCACAACTGAGATTAACACGAAAAGGAATGGGTTATGTTGAAGAAATTCGCAATGGTGATGACAAGTTTGTTATTTTTAGCCGCGTGTTCAAATGATGAAGAGGCAAAGCCGAAAGTGGAAGAACCTAAAAAAGAAGAAGTTGCGACGGAGCAGCAGCAAGCGATGACGGAAGAAGGATTTATCACGCAAGTGACTACCGACCAGATTCTCGTCAACAATATTTACTTTACGATTCCGGAAGAAGTTAGCATAAAGCATGATGACGGCAAGGAACAGAAAGACGGCGTGATCAGCGATATCCGCACGGGCATGAAAGTGGTCGTAGACTATAAAGGGCCGCTCGAAGATTCGTTCCCGATGGAAGGCAAGGCCGAAACGGTTTCCATCCAGGAAGATGAAGCATCAGTGGAACAGGCCGAAGCTTTGACCGCTTTTATCGAAGGCGAGAAACTGCCGCGCTTGTTGATGCTCGGCCAGCCGATTGTCCGCGAAAACGAAATCGGCTTCCTGTTCACTAATATGGAGAATGGCAAAATGTCTGAAGTCAAAATCGACTTAGATACACATGAATATACAATTGGCGGAGAATAAGCTTTCTTTGCCAATCTTAAGTGTTAGTAGGAAATCCTGAATTTGTGCGAATATTTCAACAAGAAAAGCAGCTGCGGCTGCTTTTCTTTTTTTGCTTCAATGTAATTAAATTCACTTGCGCTAATAAATATTCCATGTTAGTATATGAATATTCATATTAGATAATGCATAAAAATACATTGGAGGTTTTCATATTGAATAAAAAGATCGTACTCGCATACTCAGGTGGATTAGATACATCGGTGGCCATTCCGTGGCTGAAAGGAAAAGGCTACGACGTCGTCGCTGTTTGCCTGGATATTGGGGAAGGCAAAGATTTAAACTTTATTAAACAAAAAGCGCTTCAAGTAGGAGCGGTTGAAAGCTATATGATCGATGCAAGAGAAGAATTCGCGAATGAATATGCACTTATATCCATGCAGGCGCATACGTTATATGAAGGCAAATATCCGCTTGTGTCTGCCTTGTCCCGTCCATTGATTTCGAAAAAATTGGTGGAAATTGCCGAAGCGACCGGGTCGACTGCAGTCGCGCACGGCTGTACGGGGAAAGGCAATGACCAGGTCCGTTTCGAAGTTTCCATCAAATCATTGAACCCGGCACTTGAAGTGGTTGCGCCGGTTCGTGCTTGGGCATGGTCGCGTGATGAAGAAATCGCTTATGCGAAAGAAAACAATGTGCCGATTCCCATCAATTTGGACAGCCCATTCTCGATTGACCAAAATTTATGGGGCCGCGCGAACGAATGCGGCATTCTAGAAGATCCATGGGCTGCGCCGCCGGAAGATGCATATGACATTACAAATGCGTTGGAAAATACGCCGGATACGCCGGATGTCGTGGAAATTGAATTTGAAAACGGCGTTCCCGTCCAATTAGACGGTGTTTCTTACTCATTCGCGAACTTGATCCTGGAATTGAACAAGCTTGCAGGCAAGCACGGCGTCGGCAGAATCGACCATGTAGAAAACCGCCTGGTCGGCATCAAATCACGTGAAATTTATGAGGCTCCTGCAGCGATGACATTGATTGCGGCACATAAAGAACTCGAAGATATTACACTTGTTAAAGAAATGGCGCATTTCAAGCCGGTAATTGAAAAGAAATTGACCGAATTGATCTACGAAGGCCTTTGGTTCTCGCCGCTTCGTACAGCGCTTCAAGCCTTTTTAGAAGAAACGCAAACTTTCGTCAACGGTACGGTGCGTGTGAAATTGTTTAAAGGCCATGCCATCGTTGAAGGACGTAAGTCAGCAAATTCTCTTTACAGCGAACAACTGGCTACTTATTCAACGGATGATACATTCAACCATGAATCGGCTGTCGGCTTCATTGAATTGTGGGGGCTTCCGACGGTCGTCAATGCGCAGGTCAATAAAAAAGAAGTCGCGATCCCTGAAAATGTGAAGGTAGGCGTTCAGTCATGACCAAACTGTGGGGAGGCCGTTTCCAGAAATCGGCCGAACAGTGGGTGGATGAGTTCGGCGCTTCGATTTCCTTTGACCAAAAACTTGTACTTGAAGATTTAGAAGGCAGCACGGCCCATGTCAACATGCTGTCGGCTTCCGGCATTCTTTCAAAAGAAGATGCGGCGCTCATCCTATCCGGGCTGGAGACGCTGAAAGAAAAAGCGGCAGCTGGAGATTTGGAATTCAGTGTAGCCAATGAAGACATTCATTTAAATTTGGAAAAATTCCTGGTCGATGAAATCGGTCCGGTCGGCGGCAAGCTCCATACAGCGAGAAGCCGAAACGATCAAGTAGCGACCGATATGCATCTTTATTTGAAAAACCGGGTAACAGAAATAATAGAAGCTGTAACTGCATTTCAGGCGGCAATCGTGGATCAGGCAGAAAGCCATGTGGAAACGATTGTCCCGGGCTATACCCATCTTCAGCGGGCACAGCCGATTTCATTCGGCCATCATTTGCTGACGTATTTCTGGATGCTCCAGCGCGATAAGGAACGTTTGTCGGAATCCCTCAAGCGCATTGACCTTTCGCCGCTTGGCGCAGGAGCGATGTCAGGGACGACATTCCCGATTGACCGGGAACTGTCAGCGAGCCTGCTCGGCTTTTCAGGCGTCTACCAGAACAGCCTGGACGCTGTCAGCGACCGTGATTTCATCGTCGAATTCCTAAGCAACGCGTCAATGCTGATGATGCATATGTCGCGTTTTGCGGAAGAAATCATTCTTTGGTCGAGCGAAGAATTCCGCTTCATTGAATTGGATGACGCTTTTTCCACCGGTTCGAGCATCATGCCGCAAAAGAAAAATCCTGATATGGCAGAGCTGATCCGCGGCAAAACCGGCCGTGTCTACGGCAATCTGTTTGGTTTGCTCACAACTTTGAAAGGCTTGCCGCTCGCCTACAATAAGGATATGCAGGAAGATAAAGAAGGCATGTTTGACACTGTCCATACCTTGATGGGCTCTTTGCCGATATTTGAAAGCATGGTCCGTACGATGACTGTCCGGACGGATTCGATGGAAAAAGCGGTCCATTCCGACTTTTCCAATGCCACGGAACTTGCCGATTACTTGGCAGCGAAAGGCATGCCTTTCCGTGAAGCGCATGACGTCACCGGGAAACTGGTCTTTACGTGCATCCAGCGGGGCTATTATTTAAAAGATCTGCCGCTTGCCGACCTTCAAGAAGCAAGTGCTTTGATTGACGAAGATATTTATGAGACGCTAATGCCCAAAACCGCTGTTAAACGCCGCAACTCACTCGGCGGCACAGGCTTTGAACAAGTACACCACCAGTTGGGACTTGCCAAGCAACTCATCGGGTAATCAAGTCCAATGTTATAAAGCCGTAGCGCTTGGTACCCGCTATCGGCGCCTTTTGAGCGGAATTCCTATCCCCCTTAGGAATTCCGTTTTTTTATGCTGTTTTATACAAGCAATCTCAGTCATGAGTCTGATTTATTTCAAAAATCGAAATAGTTATTCCTTTTCCATAACGGTATTGATAGAATAATAAAAGTATATCTTGTTCAATTTATGCAGTTCCATATCGTACAGCAAGGGGAAGAGAATATGCGTGTGTTTTTCGAGTTAGGATGGTTTTTTAAAGAACGGAAGCTTCATTATGCTGGCGGTATTTTCATGCTGTTGATTGTGGCATTTCTTGGAGTGTTGCCACCGAGGATTATCGGTTTTGTGGTGGATGAAATCAGCAAAGGGACGCTGACAGTTTCATATTTGCTGATGTGGCTCGGAGTGCTGGCGGGTGCTGCACTCGCCATGTACGCGCTTCGCTACGCATGGCGGATCATGATTTTTGGATCCTCCATTCTTTTGGCAAGAAATTTACGGGAACAGCTTTTCCGGCATTTTACCCGGATGTCTCCGGCGTTTTACCAGAAGCGGCGGGTCGGCGATTTGATGGCCCATGCAACGAATGATATTCAAGCCGTCCAGCAGACTGCAGGGGCCGGCGTTTTGACTCTTGTCGATTCCTTGGCTACCGGCGGGTTTGTCATTGCGGCCATGGCGCTCACGGTCAGCTGGAAATTAACGTTGATTGTCCTGCTCCCGCTCCCATTGATGGCTTTCATGACAAACTATTACGGCAAACTGATGCATCAGCGTTTCCACAAAGCACAAGAAGCCTTTTCGAGTTTGAATGACAAGACGCAGGAAAGCATTTCCGGCATGAAAGTGATCAAGACTTTTGGCCAGGAAAATGAAGACATCGAAGACTTTAAAAGGCTGTCTCATACGGTAGTCGATGAAAATATTAAAGTGGCCCGCGTCGATTCGCTGTTTGATCCGACCATTTCGGCCATCATCGGCATTTGCTACCTTTTGGCGATTGGATTCGGATCGTATTTTGTCGTTTCCGGCAGCATGACCATCGGCGACCTTGTCGCGTTCACCGCCTATCTTGGATTGCTGGTGTGGCCGATGCTCGCATTTGGCTGGCTATTCAATATCGTCGAACGCGGCCGCGCGTCTTATGACCGCATCCGGCTTTTGCTTTCTGCACCGGTGGAAATTGAAGACCAGGAAGACGCCGTTGACCTGGAGCCGAAAGGAGACCTGGTATTTGCACTTGACCGGTTTCATTTCACCAATGATGAGCGGGCAGCTCTCCAAAATATCCATTTCCGTTTAAAACGCGGCGAAACCCTTGGCATTGCAGGAAAGACCGGATCCGGGAAATCGGCCATCCTGCGTTTATTATTGAGGGAATTTGATCAATACGTAGGTGAAATCACCTTCGGCAGCATTCCGATCAATGAATACAAAAAACAGAACTTGCGCGAAGCGATCGGCTATGTGCCGCAGGAGCATTTCTTGTTTTCAACGACAGTTGCCGGCAATATTGCATTTGCCCGGCCGGACGCGACGATGGAGGAAGTTCAGGCGGCGGCTAAACTCGCTTATATCCATGAAGATATCCTGAATTTCACGCATGGCTATGAAACCGTGGTCGGAGAACGCGGCGTCTCTCTTTCCGGCGGGCAGAAACAGCGGATTTCAATCGCCCGTGCGTTAATGATGAAGCCGGAACTGCTGATTTTAGACGATTCGTTGTCAGCAGTTGATGCAAAAACGGAAGAAGCCATCTTGTCGTCGTTAAAAGAAACGCGCAGCGGGCAGACGACGATTATTACGTCGCACCGCCTTAGTGCGATCCAACATGCACATCAAATCCTCGTCATGGACGAAGGGACAGTGGCGGAGATTGGTACCCATGATGAATTGATGCGGAGAAAAGGGCGTTATTATGAAATGTATGAGCTCCAGCAATTAGAGGCGCTCGTTGAGCAGGGAGGCGAGGTATGATGGAAAAACAGCCGACGCTTACCGGCAAAGACCAATGGATTGTGTTTAAGCGCCTTTTGACTTATTTGGTTCCCCACAAGAAAATGCTGGCATTTGCTATGCTGCTTCTGGTATTGACCGTTTTAGGAGATGTGTTGGGGCCATTCATCATTAAAACGTTTATCGATGATTTTCTGACGCCGGGCAATTTTCCAACAGGCCCGGTCGTTGGCCTGGCAATAGGCTATTTATTCATCCAAATTTCCAATGTGGTGATCAGTTATTTTCAATTATTGAAATTCCAGGAAGCGGCTTTAAAGATCATTCAGCAAATGCGCATCGATGTTTTTGCCAAAGTCCAGAATCTCGGCATGCGCTATTTTGACAAAACGCCGGCCGGCAGCATCGTTTCAAGAGTGACGAATGATACGGAAGCGATCAAGGAAATGTTTGTCAGCGTCTTGATCGGCTTTCTCCAGAGCGCTTTCTTGATTATCGGCGTCTATATTGCGATGTTTTTCCTGAACGTGAAATTGGCGGCCATTTCGCTCGTTCTTTTGCCGATTCTGTTTTGGATCATGTATCTGTACCGTAAATACAGTTCCGTGTTTTATCAGGATCTGCGCGAGCGGCTTGGGCAATTGAATGCCAAGATTTCAGAATCCGTCCAAGGGATGGGCATGATCCAGGCATTAGGGCAGGAAGAGCGTTTGAAAGATGAATTCAGTGGCATCAACGAGCAGCACTGGCAAGCAGGAAAGCGCAACATCAAAATTGACGGATTGCTGCTGCGGCCCGCAATCGATTTGGTGTATGCATTGGCGCTAATTATTTTATTGAGTTATTTTGGCATCACTTCTTTTTCAAATACCGTTGAAGTCGGAGTGATTTATGCTTTTGTGACCTATATTGACCGGTTCTTTGAGCCGATCAACCAAGTCATGCAGCGGCTTTCCATTTTCCAGCAAGCGATCGTCGCTGCAGCGCGTGTTTTTTCGCTCCTGGACGAAGACGACTTGGCGCCTGCTCAAAACAGCACGGCTGGCACGATAGAAGATGGCCGGATTGAATTTAAAGGGGTCAGTTTTTCATATGACGGCACAACAGACGTGCTGAAAAATATTTCGTTTACGGCAATGCCTGGCGAGACAGTTGCACTTGTCGGCCATACGGGGAGCGGCAAAAGTTCAATCATCAATTTATTGATGCGTTTTTATGAATTCTCAAAAGGAGACATCTTAATTGATGGGAAATCGGTTAAGAATTACGAATCTCAGGAGCTCCGGAAGAAAATCGGTTTGGTGCTGCAAGATCCCTTCCTTTTCTATGGCAGCATCGAAAGCAATATCCGCCTTCATAACCAAAAGATGACGGATGCAGAAGTGCAGGAAGCGGCTGAATTTGTCCAAGCTGACCGGTTTATCCATGCGTTGCCAAACGGCTACCGGCAGGACGTCACAGAACGGGGTTCGACTTTTTCAAGCGGACAGCGGCAGCTGGTGGCATTTGCCCGGACGATGGCAACGAATCCGAAAATTTTAGTGCTGGATGAAGCGACAGCGAATATTGACACGGAAACGGAAATTGCGATCCAGGCAGGGCTTGAACGCATGCGAAAAGGGCGGACGACGATTGCGATTGCGCACCGGCTCAGTACGATCCAAGATGCTGATCAGATTCTAGTCCTGCATCATGGCGAAATCGTCGAACGCGGCACGCATCAAGAATTGCTATCACAACGCGGACTTTACCATAAAATGTATTTACTGCAAAACGGAATAGTAGAAACAATGTAAAGCGGCTTCGGCCGCTTTTTTGTGTTCAAAAATATAGGGTGAGCACTCTTGAAATACATGTAGAAAACTACATAAGGTTTATTTAAAAAAAGAAAAAACCAGTAATAAAAAAAGGAAAATAAGGCAAAAATCAATGTCCACAAATATGTCACAGGCAAAGAGGCGGTTTTGAGCGAGATTATTTGGTAAGATGGGAGGAGTAAAAAAGAGAAACTATGCTCATTGGAAATTGGGGAGCAGCAGTGGATTCAATTGGACTTTGACGCGCAAGTCGATTCTTGCAGTTGGAGCAAAGATAAGGAGTGACCGATAGTGGCTGCTGATATAAACTTGTTTTTGGCGTTTGGAGCAGGATTTCTTAGCTTTATCTCGCCGTGTACGCTGCCGCTGTATCCAGCATTTTTATCTTATATAACCGGGATGACGATCGATGAGATTAAAAATGACAAAAAGGTAATGCAGCGGCGCGGGATGTACCATACTTTGTTTTTCCTTTTAGGATTTTCAACTATTTTTATTGCGCTTGGATTCAGCACATCGTTCTTCTACGAATGGTTCTTGCGCTACGATGATTTGATCCGCCAATTGGGTGCCATCTTTATTGTGATTTTCGGACTGATGATCGTCGGCGTCTTTACGCCAAAATTCCTCATGCAGGACCGGAAGTTCTCATTTAAAAACCGGCCATCCGGTTTTCTTGGAACATTTATCATCGGCGTTGCCTTTGCCGCCGGATGGACGCCTTGTACGGGACCGATTACAGCAGCAATTTATGCGCTGGCGGCAACAAATCCGGGTTCAGGGATCTGGTATATGATCGCGTATATCCTTGGATTTGCGATTCCATTCTTTGTGTTGTCGTTCTTCGTCGCACAAACCGGATGGCTGCGCAGAAACAGCAACAAAATCATGAAAATCGGCGGTTATGTCATGATTGCAGTCGGCATTCTTCTTTTCTTCGACGGCATGACCTACATTATCCGGATTTTAGGTCCACTTTTTGGAGATTTCCAAGGGTTTTAAATGATGGTATGATTATCATCAGTAAAAGCTGATTAAGCGGGTGTAAGTATGAAAAACAAATTACTATTAAAACGAGGAAACAAGGTGGGGTTTGATGTTTGATATGATCTCCCCTGAAATAATGCTGATTGTGACGACTGTCGGCGCACTTGGCATGGGGGTCTTGGCGATGTTTGTCCGCAGCAAATCGGCGAAAAAGCCGGCTTCTATCAAAAAGATCGTTTTGCCGCCATTATTTATGTCGACCGGCGCGTTGATGTTCATCTTCCCATTTTTCCGGGTGCATCCGATGCAAATCCTGGAAGCCTGTTTAGTGGGCATACTATTTTCGACGGTCCTAATTTGGACGTCGAAATTTGAAGTGCGCGACGGCGATATTTACTTGAAACAGTCTAAAGCCTTTATGTTCATTTTATTTGGTTTATTATTGATTCGCGTCGTTGCCAAAGTGGTATTGAGTGCAAGCATTGACGTAGGCGAACTTGGGGGCATGTTCTTTATCCTGGCGTTCAGTATGATCGTGCCTTGGCGCTTGGCTATGTATCTGCAATATCGGAAAATGACGAATAAAATAAAAAGCGCAGTCCCGAATTAAGGGGCTGCGCTTTTTTATTGGGATACGGCCTTTTGATTTTCCTGATTGAAATAGACTTCATAAGGGCTCACATCGATCTGCATTTCAGCCAGTTTTTTGCGGAGGAATTTATGGTCCCTCTTTGGCGTAGCTAAAATATAGCCTCGAATGATATGTTCAAGTTTCATTGACTTCACATTTTCCTCTAATAGAATCTGTCCGATCCGGCCGGCAATTTTCTGCTTGGCTACTGGGCGGAAAAGATCTGGAACAGGCTGGACCAATTCATTCAACATTGCTTTTTCTTCAGTGCCCCATAAATGGATGGTTTTATCCACATAATATTCTTCCCAGTTTAAATCTGAAAGCCCATCTTCTTTTGGCATCGATTTAAGAAACTTGCGGAACATGAAATATCCGCCTATGGCAAAACTGCCAATTAAAACAGCGCCCCAGAATAAAATAAACCACAAAAACCAACCTTCTAGTGCCATGTTGTTCACCTCATTTATTCATACCTGTTCCTATTATAGAAGGGTTTTTTAAAAAATTCATTAAAAAGGTATCTTCTTTTTTCATTTGTGTCTATATAGCGAATGAAAGGAGGTGATCAACATGGCAGTCAGCGAATTTAAAAGTGCAAGCATCCGCTGCACATTTGACCTTGGCTTAGACAGCAAAGGCAAACCAAAGAAAAAAGTAAAAGCGTACCACAATGTTACAGAAGCAGCAGGAGCTACACAGATTTATGAAGTGGCAGTCGTATTGGCAGACTTCGGCACAAAACCGATGATGCTTGTTGAGAAACAATCCGGCTTGAACATCTTCGCGTAATCCAAAACATAGGGGGAATAGGAAATGGCCAAAACACTGGAATTGATTTTTGAAACAGCAGCTGGAAAAGATGTGACGCTGTCAGTTGAAGAACCGCGTGAAGATATCTCGCCGCAAGAATTAAACGCAGGCATGCAGACGATCATTACGCAAAATATCTTTGAAGTGGAAGGCTACGCTTTTGCAAAAGCGAAGGCAGCCCGGCTCGTAGAACGGAATGTCACCGATTATCCATTATAAGCAGCAAGGGCTCTCCTTAAAAAGGAGAGCTTTTTAATATAGGAACGAGGTGAAAAACGATGGATGAATGGATGCGTTTAATTCAGGAAGTGGGATTTCCGATCTTTGTGTCATTTTATTTGATGCACCGGGTGGAAGCGAAGCTGGTCGCAATACACGACGCGCTCATCACCTTGAAGACATCCTGACTTCACAGAATTGTGATAAAGGAGAGCCCCGAAATATTGAATTCAGCGATCCCTTTCGATAAGATGGATAGAGCAGAAGAATGGGGGCAGGCAATTGAAAGGTTTTAAAACGCTCGTGCTTTTCGCTATGGTCTTATTGCTTTCAGCATGCGGAGATCAGCCGATTGACGATTTCTCGCATACAAACCAGCGAGGCGAAACGGTGTCATTGGAAAGTTTAAAAGGCACGCCATGGCTTGCAACATTTGTTTTTACAAATTGTGAAACGGTTTGTCCGCCAATGACGTTCAATATGGCAGGAATTCAAGAAGAACTGATCAAAAAAGGCATCGAAGACTACAAAATTATTGCTTTCAGTGTGGATCCGAGAGAGGATACGCCTGAGAAACTGGCGGAATACCTCGCCAACTTCTCCGTGCCGGATGACTCCAAATGGAATTTGTTGACTGGCTACAGTCAGCAGGAGATTGCGGATTTTGCGAAAGAAAATTTTAAAGCTTTTGTCAAAGATGATCCGAACAGCAATCAGGTCGTACACGGAACTTCCTTTTATCTCGTTGACCAGGCAGGCAAGGTCGCCCATAATTACGATGGTTTCGAAGAAGTGCCGGTGGATGACATCGTCAAAGACTTGGAAAATTTAATCGAATGAAAAAAACCGGTCCCTAGAGACCGGTTTTTTCTTTGCTCAGCAAATCGCGGATTTCCACAAGAAGCTCTTCTTTTTTGTCGAGCACTTCTGGTTCTTCCTCTGCAGGCACATCTTTTTTGCGCTTGAATTTCGTAAACAATCGAATCACTAAGAATATAGAGAATGCAATGATGAAAAAATCGATGACCGATTGGGCGAAAGCGCCGTAACGAAGGTTTACGCCATTCAAAGAATAGGTTAAATCTTCGACACTGAAACCGCCGATTAAGATCCCAACAAGCGGCATAATGATGTCTTCAACAAGAGAAGAGACGATTTTACCGAATGCTGCCCCGATGACAACCGCGACAGCCAGATCCAAAACATTTCCTTTTAACGCAAATTTCTTAAAATCTTCCCACATGTTTATCACCACCTTTCTTTAAGTATACCGAAATGGCATCCTTTGGCTAGGCACAATTAATGGAAAATGGCAGGCTGTTTTTATTTTCCAAAAGAAAAATAAAAAACTTTATGGTAAACTAGGGGAAATATGTGATAGGTGTGGGGAAATGAAGAAAAAGAAAAAGAAGAGCCTGGCAACACGGATCCGGATCTGGTTTTTGATCTTCCTGGTGCCGGTATTGCTTGTGATGACCACACTCGCGATTGTGGTTTTTTATGTGTTTAACCCGGAAGATATTGTTCATACGATTAAAGAAACACCCCAGCAATTATTTGAACTGGAAGTCCCAAAAGAAAACATTCCGTTGTACAAAGAAGCGGCCGAAACGTACGGCATTCCGTGGACTTTGCTTGCTGCGCACCATCGCATTGAAACCAAATTTTCAACGATGGATCCAATGTTATCGCCAGTTGGCGCTGAGGGGCATTTGCAATTTATGCCCTGTACATTCGTCGGTTGGCAGCACCCAACCTGTTCAGGAAAAGGGGAAGGGGAAATATCGGAGGAAGAGAAAACCGATCCCGCTGTCATTAAAGAATACGGTGGATACGGAGTCGATGGGAACGGCGACGGCGTGGCAGATCCCTATGATTTAACCGATGCTTTATATAGCGCAGCCAACTTCTTATCAAAATATGGAGCGGCGGACGGCGATTTGGAAACCGCGATTTTCCAATACAATCATAGTGAAACTTATGTAAAGGACATTCTGCATTACTATCATTTGTATGAAGAGCAATTTAAAACGCCATAAAAAAAACGGGGCAGGTGCCCCGCTTTTTTTTATGCCTGTGGTTATGCTCTGCGGCCTTTTCTCATTGAACCTAAGATCAAGCTCAATACGAAGACAAGGACTAAAGCACCAATCAATGCAGGGATGATAAATACGCCCCAGATTTCTGGGCCCCAGTCTCCAAGCAGCAAGCTACCAAGCCATGCACCGATAATCCCTGCAATAATGTTCCCGATAATGCCTCCAGGAATGTCTTTGCCGAGGATTAGACCCGCAAGCCATCCGATGATACCACCCATGATCAAAAATAATATAAATCCCATTCTGTCCAGCTCCTTTTAAGGTTATGAATAATTGCTACACTGAATATATAACCTTATTCAGGACGTTTGAAACATGTACAAGTAAATTTTATAGGATTTCAGCGCCAAGGGTGTTTTTGAAATGCCGTAATGCCCAGCGATGGCCTTCTTCGTCAAAGCTCGCAACCGCTTCTTCATAGACTTTGATCGCGAAGTTTTTATTGTAAGCATCCACTGCAGTGTGGAGCACACAAATGTCCGTGCAGACCCCGACAATATGAACTTCTGTGATATTTCGCTCTCGCAGCATGATTTCCAGGTTGGTGCCGGCAAAAGCACTATACCGCGTTTTATCCATCCAAATAATTTCTTCTTTATGCTGCTCATAAACTTCTGCAAGGCGACCGTAAAGATCTCGCCCAGCTGTTCCGCGAATATTATGCGGCGGAAACAATTTCGACTCCGGATGCAGTTCATTTTCGTGTTCATGCAAATCGACCGGCATAACAACGAAATCGCCATTTTCTACAAATTCCTCTGTCAACGCGCAAATTTTCGATTCAATAGCTTGTCCCGGCTTTCCAACCGTCAACGCCCCATGGTCTGCGACAAAATCCACTGTGTAATCCACAACCAATAATGCTTTTTTCATCCCAATTCCTCCCATCCATTATGGATTCATCTAATCATAAAAACAATTTAAAGAAAAGTAGAAAAAATCTTTTGCAAATAAAATCATAATTCAGTATACTCCTTAAAAGGAGATAAGGAGATGAGAAATATGGTATATGAAAATACGCAGAAGCTGAATCGCCAAGCCTTGTTGTTTGTGGCGCTTCATACATTAGTCATTCTGAATTTCGTCATCGATTTCGAATTCTTCATTTAATCCTAAAAGCGCCTGTCCCGGCAATGGGACAGGCGCTTTTTCGGTTTAATCTTGTTTTAGTCGAGTCAGGGACTCTGTGAGCATGCGCGAAGCGGAGTCCAATGAAACTCCCATAATTTCCTGGATTTCTTCCAAATTCTTATGTTCCACCGTATAAAGATAATGGACATAAGCGAAACGAAGGTCTCCAGAGCGGATCGGCACGCCTAGAAAATCCGTTAAGGCTTCCGTATAATCTGATAGAGAGCCCATCTTGAACATGGAATAGCCGTCTTTCACTTTTGATGAAAGGAGGTAGGGCGTATTGCGGAAAACCGCTCGCTCGATGCCTTCCATCAAAACCGGAACTTCTGTGCCGGAAAATCTAAGCTGGCAGACATAGCCGTCTTTTTTCTCAAGCGGCAGCAAAAGGCCGCCATCGGCATCTTCAAAATCATCCACTTCAATCGTAGTCATATCACGCAAGCGCAATCCTCTCATATATAAGATAAAAAGGAGTTTGGCATTCAACGACAATTGGCTGGATTCCAGCACCGAATCTTTTTTCTCGAGCAGTTCAGCGTAATTGACATGGATATCAGCCGGCGTCAAATCCAGCTTTTCAGCAAATTTGAATTTGGGCATGAAGTCCACTGGAATTTTACCGATCTGCCACATGTAATCAAACCAGAGGCGGATGTAGATCAGCTTGCGGTTCAGCGTGCTGTCTTTTATGCCCGTTTCGTGCTGTTGCTGAAGAAATTTTTGAATATCAACTGGCCGGATCTCGTGCGGTTCCACCGGCTTTTTATACGTATTGCGCAAAAAGGCGAAGAGCGCTCGAATCAGTTGCACTTCATGGACAACCGTATTCGGGCTAATGCCATTTTTCAAACGATATTTTTCATAGCCATAAGGCATTTCGTCACACCCCTCTTCTCATTCTTTCCTTTAATTATACCATTCATTGGATGGAATAGAACGCACTTTCCCCTTTGAAATCCAGTATTCACGCGGTTTTTTGAAGGAATTCCTGTCATTTTCGATCTTACAGGCAAAATGCTTTTATTTGGTGGAAATGGGGTATGGCATACAAGAAGGCATATGGCTTATGAGCAAAAAATGGAGGCATTCGAATGTACAAAGAAGAAAATGCAAAAGTGCGGACAGCCGTCTTAAACGCGGTCGAAGGGATTCCCGACGAAGTGTTAAATACGAAACCTTCGCCGGAAGAGTGGTCTCCCATGCAAATCCTCGATCATCTACAGCTGATGGAATCGGTGGTCGCCCAAAATATCCGCAAAGAGCTGGCGAAAAGCGAAAGCGAAAAAGTACGGAAGAAACCGATTCAATTGACCGTTAGCCGATTGATTAAAGTGGATGCCCCGAAATATGTGGTTCCAACAAATGGCTTCGTCTCTCTTGAAGAGATGAAGAAACGGTTGGAGGCGTCCACAGCATTGCTCGACCAAGTCTATAGAGACGCGCCGGAAGATGCGCTAGAAGCAAAATCATTGCCGCATCCTGTTTTCGGGAAAGTGCCTCTGATTCAATGGTTTCCGTTTGTGGGCCTGCATGAAAAGCGACATCTGAAGCAGTTGGAAAAGACATTGGAAAAACTTCAGGGTAGTACGAATTAGTAATTGGAAAAACTTATCACATTCTATAATTTTAATGTAATTTACTTATGCTTCTGGATTCGTTATGATAGAAGAGGAGAAAAGACGCTAACAAGAGCCTTTTCAGAAGATTTAAAGGAGGAACATGATCATGGCAAAAAGCAGTTTGCATAACAGCCGTACTTCTTTTGAGCTAAATGGCAAAACGTATAACTACTATCGTTTAGCTGCATTAGAAGAAGCAGGAATCGCGAAAGTATCACGACTTCCTTATTCAATTAAAGTCCTTTTAGAGTCTGTCCTGCGCCAGCACGACGGATACGTCATCAAAGACGAGCATGTAGAAGAACTTGCAAAATGGGGCAAGAACGCTAACAAGGAAGCTGAAGTTCCGTTCAAACCTTCCCGCGTTATTCTACAGGATTTTACAGGAGTTCCAGTAGTTGTCGATTTGGCAGCGCTTCGTTCAGCTATGGCTGAAATGGGTGGAGATCCTAACAAAATCAATCCAGACGTACCGGTTGATCTAGTGGTTGACCACTCGGTGCAAGTAGACAGCTACGGCACTAACGAAGCATTGAAAATCAACACCAAATTGGAATTCGAACGCAACGCAGAGCGCTACCAGTTCCTTAGCTGGGCTCAAAAAGCTTACGACAACTACCGTGCAGTTCCGCCGGAGACAGGGATCGTTCACCAAGTTAACCTTGAGTACTTAGCGAACGTCGTCCATGCGATTGCGAACGAAGACGGTACATTCGAAGCTTATCCGGATACATTAGTCGGAACGGATTCCCATACAACCATGATCAACGGTCTTGGTGTTCTTGGATGGGGCGTCGGCGGTATCGAAGCGGAAGCTGGAATGCTTGGACAACCTTCATTCTTCCCGATTCCTGAAGTAATCGGAGTGAAATTGACAAATGCCTTGCCAAACGGCGCAACAGCTACGGATTTGGCGCTTAAAATTACACAAGTGCTTCGCCAAAAAGGCGTAGTTGGGAAATTTGTGGAATTCTACGGTCCGGGTGTTACGACATTGCCGCTTGCAGACCGTTCAACAATTGCGAATATGGCACCGGAATACGGCGCTACCTGCGGATTCTTCCCAGTTGATGAAGAAGCGCTTGACTACATGCGCTTGACTGGCCGCGAAGAAGACCACATCGCGACAGTGAAAGCTTATTTGCAGGCGAACGACATGTTCTTCGATGCAGATAAAGATCCGATTTACACAGATACAATTGAACTTGACCTTTCAACAGTCGAGCCAAACCTTTCTGGACCAAAACGCCCGCAGGATTTGATTCCTCTTTCTCAAATGAAAACGGAATTCAACAAAGCGGTTACTGGACCTGAAGGCCCGCACGGTTTTGCACTTGGCGAAGAAGAAATCAACAAGACAGCTACTGTCAACTTCAAAGACGGCTCTACAGCCCAAATGAAGACAGGCGCCATCGGCATCGCTGCCATCACATCTTGTACGAACACTTCTAACCCATACGTTATGCTTGGCGCTGGACTTGTTGCGAAAAAAGCGGTTGAAAAAGGCTTAATGCCGCCAGCTTACGTGAAAACGTCATTGGCACCAGGTTCAAAAGTTGTAACGGGCTACTTGCAGCAAGCTGGTCTTTTGGATTACCTTGAGCAAATCCGCTTCAACTTGGTCGGATACGGCTGTACAACATGTATCGGGAACTCTGGCCCGATGCTTCCTG
The DNA here is from genome assembly GCF_022819085.1 of Planococcus ruber. Taxonomy (GTDB): domain Bacteria; phylum Bacillota; class Bacilli; order Bacillales_A; family Planococcaceae; genus Planococcus; species Planococcus ruber. The sequence continues at coordinate 406,908 of NZ_JALHAG010000004.1, forward strand.
AAATTGAAGAAGCGATTCTCGACAGCGACTTGTTGGTAACTTCTGTTCTTTCCGGTAACCGTAACTTTGAAGGGCGCATCCATCCGCTTGTAAAAGCAAACTACTTGGCTTCACCGCCGTTAGTTGTTGCTTATGCATTAGCTGGTACTGTGGATATCGATCTTCAAAACGACCCAATCGGACAAGACCAACAAGGCAACGATGTGTTCTTGAGTGATATCTGGCCAACGACGGAAGAAGTAAACGAAGTCGTGAAGAGCACAGTGACGCCTGAATTGTTCCGTAAAGAATACGCGCGCGTCTTCGACGAGAACGAAACATGGAATGCGATTGAAACAAATGACGATTCTCTCTACAACTTTGATGAGAATTCGACTTATATTCAAAACCCGCCATTCTTCCAAGGTCTTTCAAGAGAGCCACAGCCAATCCAAACACTTACGGATCTCCGTGTAGTGGCGAAATTCGCTGACTCGATCACGACTGACCACATTTCACCAGCTGGAGCAATCGGCAAAGATACACCAGCAGGGAAATACTTGCGCGAAAACGGCGTAGAACCACGCAACTTCAACTCTTACGGCTCACGCCGAGGAAACCATGAAGTCATGATGCGCGGAACATTCGCGAACATCCGTATCCGTAACCAAGTGGCTCCAGGAACAACTGGCGGCTTCACGACTTACTGGCCAACGGGTGAAATCATGCCGATCTATGACGCAGCGATGAAATACCAGGAACAAGGAACCGGCCTAGCCGTGCTTACGGGCAAAGACTATGGCATGGGCTCTTCACGTGACTGGGCTGCGAAAGGGACATTCTTACTTGGCATTAAAACAGTTATCGCAGAAAGCTATGAGCGTATCCACCGTTCAAACCTTGTGATGATGGGTGTTCTTCCATTGCAATTCGTGAATGGACAAAACGCTGATTCACTAGGGTTGACTGGACGCGAAAGCATCTCCGTTAACTTGACGGATGACGTGAAACCACGCGACATCTTGAAAGTCACTGCAACTGCTGAAGACGGCACAGTAACAGAATTCGACGCATTAGTGCGCTTCGACTCTGAAGTTGAAGTGGATTACTACCGCCATGGTGGGATCCTTCAAATGGTACTGCGCAGAAAATTAGTAGAAGCTTAAGAAAAGCGTAATCGCCAATAAGCTGCCGAGAAAATTCTCGGCAGCTTATTTTTTATTTCTAACGGGATTTTTTGTATACTTACAGACAGAGGTGAAAAGGAAATGCACATTAGTGAAAAAGAAATTGAAATCCGCTATGCGGAAACCGATCAAATGGGCGTCGTCTACCACGCCAATTACATCATCTGGCTGGAAATCGGCCGGACGAAATTGATCGAAGACTTAGGGTTTACATATGCTGGAATGGAAGAAGACGGCTACCTGTCGCCGGTGACGGACATTTCAATCCAATACAAAGCCGCGCTTCGCTACGGCCAAAAAGCCATCGTGCGGACGTGGGTGGAAGATCACGGCCGTTTGCGCACAACATACGGCTACGAAGTGCTCCACGAAGATGGGACACTTGCTGCGAAAGCGACATCCGAGCATGTCGTCGTGAAAAAAGACACTTTCCGCCCCGTATCGATCCAGAAAATCTATCCGGAATGGCATGCGAAATACGAAGAAATCAAAAGGAAGTCACCCGATGGCGTTCGGAATTAAGCGGGACGAATTGAATCGCTGGAAGCAGGACGTGAAGGAAGAAAAAATCGCTTTTCTGACCCATTATTGGATCGATGAGCGCTTCCCGGGTTCGTCGACCGTCACAAAAGTCGGCTGCAGCAATCTGGAAAAACTCGAAAAATGGGGCAGCCAATACGGGCTGAAACCGGAATGGATGGACCTGCGCGGCAACTATCCGCATTTTGACCTTTTTGGGGAACACCAGGTCCGCATCATGGAAGCCGAAGGCATGCTCGATCAATTGAATAAATTCAAAAAAGAAAAAGCGTGAGGAGCCTCACGCTTTTTCTTTTTCGTATGAATAATCCAGTTCGTGCAGGTCGTCATTAACCGAGACGACTAAGTCGTGGCCGTCAAAATACCAAATGTCCCGTTCTTCGATATAGTAGGTCACTTGGTCCTGTTCGATTTTCACAGCCGCCTCGTCCGGCTCGTCTTTTGTGACGCCGAGCGAGAAGCCGGGCTGCAGATTTCCTGCGCCTCCGTAGCGGACGAAAAATCGCACGGTGTCGCCGGATTCAACTTCCATTTCGTTATGGAACCATGTAAATGCATCTTCAGTGATTTTGATTTCCACGTAATGTGCACGCCCTTTCATTCAGCTACAGCCATTTGACTTTTGGTTCCGTACCGGCTTTGATGCGGGCGATATTCGCCCGGTGCCGGAAAATGATAAATGATGCGAGGATGATGATGACGATCAAAAACGGATAATCCCCTGTGTTCAGTGCATAGATCAACGTATAGATGACCGCAACGACCGCAAGGATGATTGATGACAGCGATACCATTTTAGTGATTTTCAAGGCAATCAGCAGAGCAACTACCGCCACGATGAACAAAGGCCATTGGTAGCCGAGCAAAATGCCGCCGGACGTCGCAACCGCTTTGCCGCCTTTGAATTTCGCGAAAATCGGGAACATGTGGCCAATGACCGCAATGACCCCAAATACCAGCGGATGGATGTTGGTGTCCATATAAAGCGGAATGAGGGTTGCTGCCGTTCCTTTTAAAATATCGAGAACCGTCACCACAATGCCTGCTTTGATGCCGAGGGTGCGGAACGTATTGGTCGCGCCCAGATTGCCGCTTCCTTTTGTCCGGATGTCCGTTTTATAAAAAATTTTCCCTACCCACAAAGCGGACGGGATCGAGCCGAGCAAATAGGCTAGTATGACTGGAAGCAAGATGTCCATGTTTAACTCCTTTAAACAGCTGATATTTATAGTTCAAGTTTAACATGAAGCGCATTCATCCGACAATATCGAGTGCCGGATTGCAAATGCTGATTGCTGTCGGATATGATACAATAGAGGAACACAGCGGTTGATGAGTGAAATCATCGGCTTCGCATGATACTGTTAATGCAAAGAAAAACGGAAAAAGGACAGGTGAATTGCATGAACAATCCAAGCCGTGAAGAAATCAAAAAAGTGTTGGATGCTGCAAAAACCATTGCAGTCGTGGGGCTTAGCCCGAACGTGAACCGGACGTCCTATATGGTTTCCGAAGCGATGCAAAAAGCGGGATACCGGATCATTCCGGTCAACCCGGCAGCCGATGAAGTCTTAGGGGAAAAGAGCTACGCCTCTTTGCTGGATCTGCCGGAGCCGGTCGACATCGTCAACGTTTTCAGACGCAGTGAATTTTTACCGGATCTTGCGGAAGATTTCAAAAGGATCGATTGCCCCGTGTTCTGGACGCAATTGAACGTTGTCGATGAAGAAGTCTTCAATGACTTGACCGAAAAAGGCTACACGGTCATCATGGACCGGTGCATCAAAGTGGAACATGCCATCCTTAAATAAGATCACCAAGGGGAAGAGGGCGCAAAGCTCTCTTTTTCTGTGATTATTGACAGATAGCACCGTTATCGATACGATTAAAAGAGTGAGATGTACGAACAGATGTTTGATGGAGGGAAAGCAATGGCCAAAATTCAAAATACGGCATACAACGAAGAAGCAATTCAAGTACTCGAAGGCCTAGATGCCGTTAGAAAACGCCCGGGTATGTATATCGGTTCAACCGATGCAAGAGGTTTGCACCACCTGGTCTATGAAATCGTCGACAACTCGGTCGATGAAGCATTGGCCGGATTTGGTGAAAAAATAGATGTGACCATCCACGAAGACAATAGTTTAAGCGTACGGGATTACGGCCGGGGCATGCCCACAGGAATGCATCGAAGCGGAAAACCGACGCCGGAAGTGATTTTGACCGTTTTGCACGCCGGAGGAAAGTTCGGACAAGGCGGCTATAAAACGAGTGGCGGACTCCACGGCGTGGGGGCTTCGGTCGTCAACGCATTGTCCAAATTCCTCGAAGTGACAATTCACCGCGACGGCAAAAAATACCGCCAGCGCTTTGAAAACGGCGGAAAGCCGATAACGACGCTCGAAGAAATCGGTTCGACTAAAGAAACCGGCACCTCGATCCATTTCCTGCCGGACGATACCATTTTCTCGTCAACCAAATACAATTATGAAACCTTATGCGAGCGCTTGCGCGAATCTGCGTTTTTATTAAAAGGCTTAAAAATCGAGTTAACGGACAAACGCACGGATGCCCACGATACGTTTTTCTTTGAAACAGGAATTGAAGCGTTTGTCGGCTATTTGAACGAAGAAAAAGATGTTTTGCATCCTGTCGCTTATATAGAAGGCCAGCAGGAAGAGATGGAAGTCGAATTCGCTTTCCAGTTCAACGACGGCTATTCGGAAACGATTCTGTCCTTCGTCAACAACGTGCGAACTCGTGACGGCGGCACGCACGAAACCGGTGCGAAAGCCGCTATGACGCGTGTCTTCAATGACTACGCACGGAAAATCAATTTGCTGAAAGACAAAGACAAGAACCTGGAAGGCTCAGACATCCGCGAAGGATTAGCGGCGATTGTATCGGTCCGCATTCCGGAAGCGCTGCTGCAGTTTGAAGGGCAGACGAAAAGCAAGCTCGGCACGAGCGAAGCCCGCAGCGTCGTCGATGCTGTCGTATCGCAGAAATTGATGTATTTCCTTGAGGAAAATGCGGAGCTGAGTGCATCGCTTGTACGAAAAGCCATCCGTGCTTCCCAGGCCCGCTTAGCGGCAAGAAAAGCACGGGAAGATGCCCGCAACGGCAAAAAACGCAAGAAATCGGATGCATTATTGTCCGGTAAATTGACGCCGGCCCAGTCCCGCAACGCGGCGAAAAACGAACTCTACTTAGTCGAGGGGGATTCTGCCGGCGGCTCCGCGAAGCAAGGCCGCGACCGGACCTTCCAGGCGATCTTGCCGCTCCGCGGAAAAGTCGTCAACACCGAAAAAGCGAAACTCGAAGAAATCATGAAAAACGAGGAAATTTCGACGATCATCCACGCCATTGGCGGAGGCGTATCAGCGGATTTCTCCATTGACGACATCGCCTACAACAAAGTCATCATCATGACCGATGCGGATACAGACGGCGCGCATATTCAAGTGCTGCTGTTGACGTTCTTCTACCGCTACATGAAACCATTGATCGAAGCCGGAAAAGTCTTTATTGCCTTGCCTCCGCTCTACAAAGTATCAAAGGGCGCCGGCAAGAAAGAAGTGGTCGACTACGCATGGACGGAAGCGGATCTTGAAGCTTCCACCAAAAAAGTCGGCAAAGGCTATATGCTGCAGCGCTATAAAGGACTTGGCGAGATGAACGCGGACCAATTATGGGAAACGACGATGAATCCGGAGACGCGGACTTTGATCCGCGTGACGATTGAAGACGGCGCACGCGCTGAACGCAGAATCACGACCTTAATGGGCGATAAAGTAGAACCAAGAAGGAAATGGATTGAAAGCAACGTCGACTTCGGCATGGAGGAAGACGCCAATATTCTAGAAAATGATTTGATTCATGCTGAGGAGGAGCTTGTATGACACAAACCGAACGTTACCAAGATCTGCCATTAGAAGAAGTCATCGGCGATCGGTTTGGGCGCTATAGCAAATACATCATCCAGGACCGCGCACTGCCCGATGCCCGGGACGGCTTAAAGCCTGTACAGCGGCGGATCCTTTACGCGATGTACAAAGAAGGCAATACAAATGACAAGGCATTCCGCAAATCGGCGAAAACCGTCGGGAATGTTATCGGCAATTACCACCCGCACGGAGACAGTTCTGTCTATGAAGCCATGGTGCGTTTGAGCCAGGACTGGAAAATCCGCCACATGCTCGTAGAAATGCACGGAAACAACGGGTCGATGGACGGCGATTCACCGGCAGCCATGCGTTATACGGAAGCGCGGCTATCCGCGATTTCCTCGGAATTGCTGCGCGATATTGATAAACGGACCGTTGAATTCATTCCGAACTTCGATGATTCGGATATGGAGCCAACCGTCTTGCCGTCGCGCTTCCCGAATCTATTAGTCAACGGCTCGACCGGTATTTCGGCCGGTTATGCTACCGATATTCCGCCCCATGCCTTGCACGAAGTATTGGATGCTGTATTGATGCGCATGGACAATCCGAAAGCGACCGTTGACGAGTTGATGACCGTCATCCATGGACCGGATTTCCCGACAGGGGGAATTATCCAAGGAGTGGACGGCATTAAAAAGGCTTATGAAACCGGTAAAGGAAAAATCATTGTCCGCTCAAGAGCCGCTATTGAACCGCTTAAAGGCGGAAAAGAGCAGATCGTCATCACCGAAATTCCATTCGAAGTCAATAAAGCTTCGATGATCAAAAAAATCGACGACCACCGCTTTGACCGCAAATTGGAAGGGATCTCTGAAGTTCGCGACGAGTCGGATAGAAGTGGGCTGCGCATTGTCATCGAATTGAAAAAAGACGTGGATGCGAACGGCATTTTGAATTATCTCTACAAAAATACCGATTTGCAAGTCAGCTATAACTTCAATATGGTGGCGATTTACAACCGCCGTCCAACGATGATGACGCTGCCGACGATGCTCGATGCGTATATTGACCACCAAAAAGAGATCGTGACGAAACGCTCGGAATTTGATCTGCAAAAAGCCAATGACCGCATGCATATTGTCGAAGGATTGATCAAAGCGCTATCTATTCTGGATAAAGTCATCAAAACGATCCGCGCTTCGAAAGACAAACGCGATGCGAAAAATAATTTAATCGCTTCCTACGCGTTTTCGGAAGCCCAGGCAGAAGCCATCGTTTCCTTGCAGCTATACCGCTTGACGAACACCGATATCACGGAACTGAAAGCGGAAGCGGAGAGCTTGAAAAAGCTGATTGCGGAATTGACGGGAATTTTGACAAGCGCTACGAAACTGAAGAATGTCATCAAGAAAGAATTGGCGAATGTCCGCAAGCAATTTGCAGAGCCGCGCCGCTCTTCCATTGAAGAGAAAATCCAGGAAATCACGATTACCCGCGAAGTGATGATTCCGAGTGAAGATGTGGTAGTCACCGTAACAAAAGAAGGATACGTGAAACGTACAAGCACCCGCTCGCACGCGGCATCCAACGGCCAGGATTTTGCGATGAAAGAGACGGACCATCTGCTGTTTGAAGGCAATCTGAATACGCAAAATACCATTTTGCTGTTTACAACGGCCGGCAACTTTGTCTACCAGCCGGTGAATGAATTGCCGGATATTAAATGGAAAGACTTAGGCCAGCATTTATCAAGCATTGTGCAGTTGGAGCCGAATGAATCGATTCTTGCAGCATATCCGTTTGAGAATTTCGAAGACGACGCTTATATCTTGACTGTCTCGAAAAACGGATTGGTCAAACGCTCTGCCTTGAAGGACTATCATGTGCAGCGCTATTCCCGTGCAATCAAAACAATGAATTTGAAAAAAGACGATGCTATGATTTTTGCCGGGGTGATGAAAAAAGAAACCGAACTTTTCATCGGAACAAACCAAGCATATGGCGTGCGATTCCCAATTGAAGAAATTCCGGTTACAGGGCTTCGTACAGCCGGCGTTAAAGGCGTCAATTTAAAAGACGGCGACGAAGTGGTATCTGCCATCCTGATCAATCCGGATGAGAAACAGGATTTGATTTTGGTAACACACCGTGGAGCTGCGAAAAAAATGAAGCTTCAGGAATTTGAAGTAGGGAGCCGGGCGAAGCGTGGTGTGGTCATGCTGCGCGAGTTGAAATCGAACCCTCACCGAGTAGTTGCTGTTATGGCCGCTGCCGGGAAGGAAGAAGTGCTTCTTGAAACAGCTAAAGGCATACGCATGAATCTGCCAGCGAATAACTTGAAGACGGTTGACCGCTATTCGAATGGATCGTTCATCTTAGATGAAGGGGCGGATGGAAAAGTCATTGCCGCATATCGGATAGAAACGAAAACAGAAGAATAGACTTTAAAAAGCACTGTCCTTGGGCAGTGTTTTTTTTGGTATGTAGAGGACTAGAATTGATACATAAGCAAACGCTTATAGAATTAATAAATTTATTATGTATACTAACTCAATTGAATTTGAAATCATTCATATAAGTCCATACTTATTGATTAAATAAATAAATTATGTAAACAAAACATAATCATATAGCATGACCGAATGGCCACTCCTCTAATTGTCGGTGAATTCCGACGATTCATTTGACACTCTTTCTCCACAGAAATATACTTGATCTATTGCAGAGGCAAAATCTTTGGATATAAGGGAGGAACGTTTATTATGTTTGCACCTTTAACACCGCTCGATTGGAAACGCCGTGCGATCAAGTACTATCCTGACAAGACGGCGGTCATTGATGAAGAAAAGTCGTTTACATACCGGGAATTTGGTAAGCGCACCGATCAATTGTCTCTAGCCCTACATAATGCAGGCATCCAAAAGGGCGACCATGTAGCGGTCATGCTGCCGAATACCCACTATATGCTGGAAAGCTTCTATGGCATTTGCCAGCTAGGTGCGGTCATGGTTCCGCTGAATTACCGCCTGACTGCTAAAGACTTGGAATACATCATTCGCCATAGCGATGCACGGATGTTGATCGTCGATGCCGAATTCGGGAAAATCATTGAAACTATCCAAAAAGAATTGCCAATTGAAAAATATATTGTCGTCGAAGTGGACGGACATGGCTCAAGCATTGAGGGAGAAACGTATGAATCGTTTATTGCTTCATCCGGAAGCGAAGGGCAATTGCCTGAAGGCGAGATCGACGAAAATCAGATGCTGACGTTAAACTACACAAGCGGCACGACTTCAAACCCTAAAGGCGTGATGCTGACGCACCGCAGCAATTATTTAAATGCGGCAAACTTTCTGCATCATCTGAATGTCACCCATGATGATGTCTATCTGCACACCTTGCCGATGTTTCATGCCAATGGCTGGGGCGGGATCTGGGCATTGACAGCTGCCGGCGGGACGCATGTGTGCCTTCGGAAAGTGGATCCTCCGCTCATACTCGAGCTATTTGAGAAACACCGCATTTCGCTTCTTTGCGGGGCTCCGACCGTCGTGAACATGCTTGTCAATGAACCGAAGTCAAAACAAGTGAAAATCACCACCAATCCGCGGATGGCGACAGCCGGGGCTCCGCCTGCTGCCGCATTGATCGCAAAAGCCCAGCAGATTCTCGGCTTGAACATGATGCATGTCTACGGGTTAACGGAGACGTCCCCGTTCATCCTTTATTGTGAATGGAAAAAGGAGTTTAACAGCAAAACGCCGGAAGAACAGGCAGAAATAAAAGCGCGGCAAGGAATTGAACTGGCCTTCAACGGAGAAACGAAAGTGGTCAATCAAGAAGATGGCCGTGAAGTGGCCTGGAACGGCAAAGAACTCGGCGAAATCATCACACGCGGCAACGTCGTTATGAGCGGCTACTACAAGGATCCTGAAAAAACAGCGGAAGCGATCAAAGATGGCTGGTTTTATACAGGCGATTTAGCCGTTACTTATCCAGATGGCTATATCGAGATCCAGGACCGGATCAAGGACATGATCATTTCAGGGGGCGAGAATATCTCGTCTACGGAAATCGAGGGCGTGCTTTACCAGCATGCCGACGTGATGGAAGTCGCCGTCATTGCCGTGCCGGATGAAAAATGGGGCGAAGTGCCAAAAGCCATTATTGTGCTGCAGCCGGGAGCAACGGTAACAGAACAAGAAATCATCGATTATACGCGTTCGAAAATGGCGCACTTTAAAGCGCCGAAATCGATTGAATTTGTTGAAGCACTGCCGAAAACAGCGACAGGAAAACTGCAAAAGTTCCGGCTGCGGGAAATGTATTGGAACAGCTCGAAAAAAGTAAATTGATCATTGAAGGAAGCAAACTGCTTCCGTTTTTGTTTGAGAAAGAAAGGAAGGAAGGACGCCAGTGGATAGCATCATATTTGATTTAGATGGAACGTTATGGGATTCCCGGAAAATCGTCGCTGCTGCGTGGAACGCCGCAATCGAGCAAAACAAGCTGGACGCTGAGCCGATCACGGTCGAAGATTTAAAATCGACGATGGGCCTTCAAATGCCGGACATCATGAAGAAACTGTTTCCGCAATATGATGAGACGGCGAGGAATGAGTTGATCGAGACGTGCGGGGAAATTGAATGCGTTTATTTGAAGAAAAGCGGAGGGGTGCTTTACCCCGAGGTGAAGGAAATTATCGGCCAGCTCGCAGAAAAGTATCCGCTCTACATCATCAGCAATTGCCAAGAAGGCTATATTGAAGCTTTTCTCGCTTTCCATGAGATGGAGGAGTATTTTAAGGATTTTGAAAATCCGGGAAGAACAGGATTGACGAAAGGCGAAAACATTCAGCTGCTGATGGAGCGGAACGGGCTGAAGGATCCAATTTATGTAGGCGATACAATAGGCGATCAGCAAGCGGCTGGGTATGCCGGAATTCCTTTTGTCTATGCTGCGTATGGCTTTGGCGAAGTAGAAAGCTTCGACCAAAAAATTGACCGTTTTGAACACCTGCTTGAAGTCGCAGAGCTCGCTTGATCTCTCGCATCTCTATTTTTTAAGAAAGGAAGGGCTTACATTCACAGCCCTTCTTTTTTGTTTGCCCTGAATGAGGTAGTATGGACAAAGGAGAAAAAAACGGGCTGCAGAATCCCCTTGGCGGTTATAGAAGAAATACAGAAAGACACTTGGTTGGCCGGACGACGATAAAAAGGGGAGGCAGGCCCCTTTTGAAAATTGCCGGGTCAAGCAACCATCCTTCGCACACCAAGCGGCCATCCTGCATTGTCCAAACCGAAACATGTAGATTTATGATTATTGGAGGAACTCATTCATGGCCGAAACAACCGCTTTACCGAAACAACCTATTTTCAGAACCACCCCCATCCTCATTTCTTTCCTGATTGCCGGCTTTATCGGGCTTTTCAGTGAAACGGCTTTAAATATGGCATTAGGGGATTTGATGATGCAATTCAATATCAATTCAGCCACCGTTCAGTGGCTGACGACCGGTTACCTGTTAACGCTCGGCATCCTGGTGCCGGTATCAGGTCTATTGCTGCAATGGTTTACAACGCGCAAGCTGTTCATGGCCGCACTCGGCTTTTCGATCGGAGGGACGTTGCTCGCAGCGCTGGCGCCAACTTTTGAAGTTTTAATGGTAGCCCGTGTTATCCAGGCAATCGGCACCGGCTTATTGTTGCCGCTGATGTTCAATACCATTCTGGTCATCTATCCGGTCCATCGCCGAGGAGCAATCATGGGATTGATGGGGCTGGTTATCGTATCGGCGCCTGCCATTGGGCCGACGATTTCCGGTTTATTGATTGAAAACTTGAACTGGCACTGGATTTTCTGGATTTCATTGCCGTTCTTAGTCTTTGCCTTAGTTTTTGGCATTGTCTTCATGCAAAATGTCTCTGAAATCACCAAACCGAAAATCGATGTGGTTTCCATCATTCTCTCGACGATCGGTTTTGGCGGCATCGTCTACGGTTTCAGCAGTGCAGGAGAAGAAGGATGGGGAAGCGCGATTGTTGTATCGACTTTGCTTGTCGGTGTCATCGCCCTGTCCCTGTTCGTATTGCGTCAACTGAAAATGAAGCAGCCGATGATCAATATGCGCGTCTTTAAGTTTCCGATGTTCACATTGGGCTTATTGAGCGTCTTCATCGCCTTTATGGTTATTTTGTCAACGAGCATCCTGCTGCCGCTTTACTTGCAGACGGGGCTTGGCTTAGCTGCTTTAATCGCGGGGCTTGTGCTCCTGCCAGGCGGGCTTTTGAACGCATTGATGTCACCGGTGACGGGACGCTTATTTGATAAGTACGGACCGCGCGGACTCGTGACACCCGGATTCATCCTCATGATGATCATGCTTTGGCAATTTACAAACGTTACAACCGAAACGTCCATTTACTGGATCATCGTACTGCATACATTCTTATTTATCGGCATCTCGATGGTCATGATGCCCGCTCAGACAAATGGCTTGAACCAGTTGCCGCGAAACTTGTATCCGGACGGTACAGCGTTAATGAATACGCTGCAGCAAGTGTCCGGCGCAATCGGTACAGCTGTCGCGATTACGATCATGTCCACATCGCAGGAAAGTTTCCTAAAAGGTGCGGCTGAACCGGCAAATCCTTCTGCCATCGCCGCGTCTTTGACAGCGGGCATTCAAAACGCCTTCGCATTCGGCTTGATTTTAGCGGCTGTCGGATTGGTCATTTCGTTCTTCATCAAATCCCCGCTCGCTGCGAAAGAGTGAGGTCAGAACCATTTGTTTTTTGAAAGGAGTTTTCATTATGGCAAAAAGAACTTTGTATTTCTTATGTACAGGCAATTCTTGCCGCAGCCAGATAGCTGAAGGCTGGGGGAAAGAAATTCTTGGCGAGGATTGGCAAGTGCTAAGTGCGGGAATCGAAGCGCACGGCTTGAATCCAAATGCAGTCAAAGCGATGAAGGAAGTGGGAATTGACATTTCTGCTCAAACATCGGATAGAATTGATCTGGATATTCTTAATCACGCTGATTTTGTGGTTACTTTATGCGGCGACGCAGCAGATAAATGCCCGGTAACTCCGCCCCATGTAAAACGCGCTCATTGGGGATTTGAAGATCCGGCAAAAGCGGAAGGCACAGAAGAAGAAAAATGGCAGGTTTTCCAAAGGGTCCGCGATGCAATCGGCGAACGGATCCGTGAATTTAGCCGGACCGGCAATTGAATGAATAGCAATTAAAAATACCGCTCCCGATTTTGGGAAGCGGTATTTTTTCTGTTCAAATGACGCCAATCAGGATGGAAATGACAAGCAGCACAATGCTGAAGCTCCACATGATCAAAAGCGAGTAGCGGATGTGGCGGCCCATTTCCAGACCGGCAAGGCCGAGAGCAAGCCACAGTGCCGGAGAAAACGGGCTGACGAAGGTACCAATGATGTTGCCGATGATCATCGCATACGCAGTAGACAGTGAGGAAACGCCAGCGCTTGATGCCACTTGTTCAACAATCGGCAAAAGAGCGAAGTAATAGGCATCCGTGCTAAGCAGCAAATCGAATGGAACCCCGAAAAAGCCGATCACAAGATGAATATACGGAAGCACAAATGCTGGCAAGATGGTGACAAGGTCTTTTGCGATTGAATCGAGCATCAATGTCCCGTTTAAAATGCCAAGAAACGAACCGGCCGCAAGGATGATGGCAGCCATCAACAATGCATTCGGTGCATGGTCTTTAATGCGCTCCATTTGATCTTTCATATTCGGATAGTTTAGCGGCAGCGCAATGCTGACACCAATGATGAAAGCGAAGCCGGCAGGGATAACTCCCCACACAAGAATCCCGATTACGGCAAGCGCGAGCAATGCATTCGCCCCTAATAATTTCGGGCGGCGGAGGGACTGGGCTTTAAGCGACGCTTCGTCTTCTGCGGTTTTGCTTAACGGATCAGCTTCTTCAAATAAGGCTTGGTTGAAATCGCCGCGTTTGGCGATTAACCGTTTTTCCCGGATTGCGAGCAGTACAGCCAATCCGATTAATAAGACGAGCCCAATCACTTGCACTTTAATCAGCGGACGCCATAATTCCGTGACGTCCATACTAAGAACTGCTGCGGTCCGGCCGAGAGGACCCGCCCAAGGAACCATGTTCATGACACTTGCTGAAGCACCGACTAGCAGCAGCAATAAATACGGATTCATTTTCAGGCGTTTGTAAAGCGGCAGCAACGCCGGAATGGTAATGAGGAAAGTCGAAGCACCGGAGCCGTCCAAATGGGCGACTGCTGCAATTAACACGGTGCCAACTGCCACCGCAATCACATTCCCGCGGGACACTTTGATCATTTTATTGATCAAGGGATCAAAAAGTCCGACATCTTGCATGATGCCAAAAAACAAAATAGCGAAGATGAACATCACGACAACGCTCATAACCGATTCAATGCCGCTGTTGAAAAACTCGCCAATTTCTGCGAAGTTAAAGCCGGCTGCAAAGGCTGCAACAATCGGCACCAGCACCAGTGCTGCAATCGGCGTAATTTTATTGCTGATCAATAAACCGACGATCAGGACGATGGTCAATAATCCGATAATACTTAACATATACATTCCTCCCGTAACGAATAAAATCAGCTGAGAGAGGAGAATGAAAACGCATACAATAACTACGAAAAAAAATCTCTCTGCAGCAAGTGTTCTAAATTTAGCACAGAGAGATTCGAAAAATAAGATTATTCAATTAAGGAAAGTAATGCGCATTGCGGTTGTTTTGTTCATTTTGTCCACGGGACATAACGCCTTTCCGGACGCCCGATTTCACCGTAATTCAATTGGGCTTTCGCGTCTCCTGTCGACACCAGATGCTCGAGGTAGCGGCGTGCAGTCGACCGGCTGACGCCGACCGCTTTCCCCGTTTCCATCGCATTGACACCGGGAGCAGCTGCAGCCAGCAAGACGTGAAAGACATCGTTTAACGTTAACGGGTCAATGCCTTTTGGCAATTCCGAATCGCTTGTACCGGCAGGGGTATCCACGTGTTTTTGGCCGAGCAAGCGGTCGATATCGGGTTGGCCCAGCTCCTCATGGGTGGTAAAGACGGCTAGCTGCTCCCGGTAGCGGAGAAGGCTTTGTTCAAACCGCTCAAAATTGACGGGTTTGACCAGAAAGTCAAAAATTCCGCCGCGCAAGGCTTGTTGAATGGTCCCGGCATCGTTTGCGGCTGTCAGCATAATCACGTCCACAGCGGGATAGTGATGACGGATTTCCCGGAACAGGTCCAAACCGGCGCGGTCCGGTATGTAGACGTCTAAGAAGACTAGTGCGGGCAGCGGGTCCGCTTGTTCCAAAAATGCGATCGCTTCATTGCCGGTTTTGGCAATTGCCGCCACTTGAAAGCCGTCAATTTGTTCAACCAGTTCCCGGTTGATGTCCGCGATGCGGAAATCATCTTCTATAATCAATACTTGGATCCTTTGTGTCATTTGAAATTCACCTCTTTTGGCAAGGAAATAATGAAGCAGGCGCCGCCGAGTTCACTTTCTTCTGCGTGCAATTCGCCGCCTGCCGATTCGACTAAGCGCTTGGCCATGTGAAGGCCGTAGCCGCGGTCTTTGCCTGCTTTTGAAGAATAGCCTCGATCAAATAACCGGTCAAGTTCAGCTTCCGCGAAGCCTGGTCCGGAATCATCGATTTCAACTAAAATATCCTGTCCGACATCCGTGAAGTACAGCGAAACGCGCTGATTTTCCGCTGGCATCGCTTTAACGGCCTCCAATGCATTGTCCAGCAGATTGCCAAGGGCAGAAAGCAGTGCTTGTTTCTGGTGAACCGTCATGGCTGCGCTTAACGTGCTTTCCGGTTCGAGCATCATGTCGATGTGCTGTTCCCGGGCTTGATGGAATTTGCCGAGCAATAGGCCGCTAATCAACGGATCAGCCACTTTATCGATCAATTGGCGGCTCCATTCTTGCTGCGTCTGTCGTTCCATTTGAATAAACTCCAATACTTGTTCTTTCTTGTTCAAGTGAATCAGCCCCGAGATGGTATAGAGCTTATTGGTAAATTCGTGGGTTTGAGCCCTTAATGCCTGTGCATACTGTTTGACTTGGGAAAGCTCTTTCGTCAATTCGTCAATTTCGGTTTTATTGCGGAAAGTGGAGATGGCTCCGGCGAGTTCGCCTTCCGAGTAAACCGGTACGGATGTGACATAAACGGCTGTCTTGCCATACAAGCGCTCTTTGTCAAAACGGCTTTCTTTTGTGGTTAAAATGTCCGGCAGTTCCGAGTCAGGCAGGACATCTAAAATCGGTCGGCCCATTAGTTCTTCTGCAGGGATTTGGCCAACGAGCAAGTGCTGGGCTTTTTGATTGAGCAAAGTGATCCGGCCATTGCCGTCCACAGCAACAATTCCTTCGTGCGTCGATTGCAGAATCGCTTCCTTCTGGAACAGCAGGTGGGAAATCTCTTCGGGTTCAAGGCCGTGCAGAAGGCGCTTGATATAGGTCGCAATGCCGATAGCCGCTATCAACCCGGCTGCCGCGATGAGTAAAAGCATCAACCAAAGCTCCTGCTTATATTCCTGGATCAGCGTTTGGACATCCGTTGCGAGAAACCCGACAGATACGACTCCAATGATTTCGTTTCCCTCATATATCGGCACTTTCGCACGCAGGGAATTTCCAAGCGACCCCTTGGCTTCCGATACGTATGATTCGCCAAGCGCCAGTGCCCGTCTGTTGTCTTCGCCAACCATCTTTTTACCGATCTTTTCAGGGATCGGGTGCGAGTAGCGGATCTCGTCAGTATTGCCGACGACGATAAATTCTGCTTTTGTCGCTTGCTGGATAGGGGAAATGAGCGGTTGGATCACAGCCGCCGGATCGGGCTCTTTAAACGCTTCTGCGATGTTCGGGTTGAGGGCGATGCTCTCTGCCAACCCTAAAGCCTGTTCACCCAGCTGGCTTTTTAAGGTGTCAGTGACAAAGTAATTAAGGAAGCCACCGGTGACTGCTGTGATGGCGATGATTAATACACCAATCAAAACCGTCATTTTTAATTTCAAGCTCAATCGGCGCTGTAGCTTGTACGCAGTTTTTTGTGAGTAGATCATGGCAGCCTCTCCTCTAGTAGTTGCTTTTGCCATAATAGCATAAATGCGGCGAGGGGAAAGCAGAGGAAGGGAGGTCGTTGCCTTTCGATCAAAAAGAAAAACGCCCCGGGACAGTGGCACTCGGTGGCGAGTGCTGTCACCCAGGGGCGTTTTCGCTTAGTTTCCTAAAAATGATTCCTCAAAGAAAGTTAAAAGCGTTTCTAATGTGATCGGATCGCTGTAGGTGGAAGCTTTCGTGTTGATTTCAAACACTTGGCCGTTTTTCACAGCGGGGATGTTTTTCCAGACATCGGTTTCAACGAAAGAGTTGTCGACATCCGGGTTTTTGCTGAAGATGACATAGTCTCCGGCGAATTCCGGAAGCACTTCAGAAGAGAACATGTACACGCCTGCTTCAAGCGCCAATTCTTCAACTTTGGCCGGCATTTTCAATTTCATGGCCTGATACAGGATTTCGGTGCCGCGCGCATAATTGTCGCCGAACACGTAAAATTCTTTATTGCCGCTTTCGATTACCGATACGGTCGCGTCTTCACCGATTTTCGCACGGATTTCATCGCCAGCAGCTGCCGCGCGTTCTTGGAAGTCCGCAACCCAATCCGTTGCTTCTTGTTCTTTGTTCAATAATTTGCCGATTTCCACTTGCTGATCCAAGTAATCGAGCTTGCCCCATGTAAAAGCGACAGTCGGTGCGATTTCGCCGAGTTTGTCCAAGTTTTTCACATGGGAACCTGCGATGATCAAATCGGGCTCCAACTCAAGGATTTTTTCCAAGTTGTCTTCTGTCACAATTTCAGCGTCTGTCAGCTTATCGGTAAAGAGGGGATTGGCATTGGTCCATTCATCCACTCCGACGATATTGCCTTCGAGTGCAAGGACGTTCGGTGCATTCGTCAATGCGATAATGCGCTGCGGTTCTTTTGGCACTTCAACAGGGCCTGTTTCCGACTCATAGGTAATGGTATCTTTTTCCGAGTCTTTGTCAGCTTCCGCTGCAGTTCCTTCGTTTTCCGTATTTCCGCATGCCGCAAGCAAAAGCAGCAGGAAGAAAAGAAACGGCAAGATCAACTTTTTCATCTTATTCTCTTTCCCCTTTCGGTCATCCGTGAAAATGATAATCATTTTCAATTAGATTCTTTTAAATCATAAAATGAAAGCGGGCGGCTGTCAATCCTAAATTTATTGGAGAAGGTGCTAAAGCTGCCTATAGCAAACTCTGTAAAGATTCACATTCGCTCCCGACGATGCGGTTATGGGGGAAAGGGGCTCTTCTATTGGAAGAATGGGCATTGTGGAAAAGCTGATAAGAATGGTACGCTAGCACCAAGGGATAATTTTACATTTCACGTGAAATGAGAAAAGAGGACAGGGAATGAATAAATGGAAATGGGCGTGCGGAATTTTGGTGATCTTAGTCGCTTCGCTGGCTTTCCTGCTGGTAGCTCAGCACCGGCAAGTGGAGAAAGCGGTGATCAAAGATTATGTACTGCAGCATGCA
This sequence comes from Planococcus ruber, assembly GCF_022819085.1. GTDB lineage: Bacteria > Bacillota > Bacilli > Bacillales_A > Planococcaceae > Planococcus > Planococcus ruber. The sequence continues at coordinate 425,121 of NZ_JALHAG010000004.1, forward strand.
TCGGTAGAGCAAGCGCTTCAGATCGGGATTGAAGAATACACGGAATCCCAAAATGCCGAAGCGCTTGCGGATGATTTAATCATTGCTTATGGTGCAGCAGACGGACTATACGGCTTGCCGAACGATCTCAAAGCGGTCCCAGGCTTTGTCTATTTTTCAAATATGGAATTCTTCTATAAAGTGCAGGATCAATTTGATTTCTACTTGCCGATCGGCATCCGGGAAATCATGGACGATGCGAAAGACGGCGTGCTGACGGAGAAATCTTACGCGAAACTGATCGGCTATCATCAGCTTTTGGAAGAGTTTAATCAACTCGCGCTTTCGGGAAATATCGACAAGAAGAACGCAAAAGATTACGAAGAAGATTTTGAAGCGTTTTACGCAGCGAATGAAGAAAAAATGACGGAACTGATCAATTGATGGCGAACCATACGTTTTTAAGGGCAGAGACAGGTTTTCTGCCCTTTCTTTTATTCATATAGTAGAAACTCTTTCAGGAAGGAGCATCACCATTCAGACTTCGGTGCTCAATAGACTCCGACGGAAGCCGGAACGATCGCAGGAGAAAAATATGAAGAAGCGGTTTATGGCTGGAAATCGATAAAAGGGAGCGCTTTAGAGTAAAATGCCCGATTCTGAAACTCCGAAAGCGAAAAAAATTTTAATTTTTTTTTGCTTTCCGAGTATAGCGATTTCCTTTTATTTTCCATAATCCTTAAAAGTGGATAATTGACCGCATCTGCTTAGCGCGCGCCTTCGGGAAATAGTCGGTCCAGTAAAATGGCTCTTTTTACTGTCGATGAATCTCATTTATTGAACCTGAAATTTTGATCACATTAATAAAAAGAGCCGATAAAAAGAGAGGTAAAATATATCTTAAAATAGTTTGAATTATCTAATAATTCATAAAGCTATCAAAAAATAACAATTTTTAAGGAAAACGAGGACGATAGAAAAATACCGTAAAATTAAGTATTTACAAAAGATATAGGATATTATAGTCTGTTGGTAACGAAAAGAAGAAAAACGAAAGAGGGAATCTGACAAATATATGCTAAAAGATATAGTCCGAATGTTTATATTTTTTTACTAATTTAAGTTTTCTGAATTTGTGGTTATTTTTAAAAAGACCATTCAGTTTTATATAGTAGAACGAAAAAGAAGGTTTGCCAGTTTTTAAGGAAGGAAGGATCGATATGGTGTGCATCTCATTCGAAGAAGCAATAGTTCAAAAAATCGGCTTATGGCTGGAAACAGAGGGAGAGTTTCTTGCGGGGCGTTACCGATTCCAAACAAAGCGAACCCTCCAGGGCAAAGAACAGCTCCTTTGTTCACTTGAAATCGCTCCGCTTGATAAATTGAGCAAGGATGCGCAAGCGGCCAACCAAGCAAGCGTTTACTTGCTGCCTGATGAGCTTTCGGCATTCAGCACCGCGCTTTGGCGCCACCCAATTCCGTTTCCGACGAATTTTTCGCAAGTGCAAACCGCAGCCCAGGGCCTGACTTGCATTCAGCTGACGACCACTGAGCCGCCCGAAGACTTTGCCAAGCGGCTGTCTCAAGCCCTCAAGCAATTGAACGGGCAAGCGGCAAGTTGATCTTCTCATTAGGGTTTCCGGATTTTTGTTTCATAAATTTGTCCATTTTAGCCTCAGCCACGGAAATTCAGTATTCATTCTAGTCAATGACTGACCATTACAAGGGGGAAATGAACATGACAATCATTCAAAAAGAAACAATCGAGATGGAAGAAAACGCAATCAACTACCTGGAACTTTACTTGAATCATATCGCCGGATACAAGAAATACAAAGAAGAAAAGCGGAAATCAAAAAAAGACGCTGCGTTTTCTAATATGGAAGTCGCACAGTAACAGGAAGTTGCAAGCATATAATTTTCGAAAGCCTCGGCCGTCATGGTTCGGGGTTTTTTCGACCGTCTTTTATGGTAGATTGCAACCTATACCGATGTTTACACGATGCTCCGGAATTTATATGCCCGTATGCCGGAAACGAAAGAACGGCAGTTGACAGCCAAACATTTCTCTTTTAATACCGAAGGCGGACGGTGCGAACATTGCCAAGGGCTCGGCTATCTCCAATGGGAACAGACGCTAACGACGTTGTCAGGAGGCGAAGGACAGCGCTTGAAACTCTAAAAAGAGCTGAACAAGCCGGCGAAAGGTCCGACGCTTTATATTCTGGATGAGCCGTCGTCCGGGCTCCATCCGAATGACGTCAAGCAATTGCTGGTGCTGTTGAATAAACTCGTCGATGCTGGCCATACGGTGATCATTGTCGAGCACAATACGGAAATGATCCAAGAATCCGATTGGGTCATTGATATGGGGCCGGAAGGAGGTGATGCGGGCGGGGACATCGTAGCCATCGGTACGCCGGAGCAAATCGCGGCAAATCCCGCTTCATTTACTGGAAATTTTTTAACCGTTTAACGGGTATGGATACAGCGTAAAATTGCTAAAAAAGCAAGTAATTATCCGTTTTTACGGGGGTTAGACTCGGAAAATGGAAAAAAGGGCGAAAAAGCAGTTGATGAAAATTGGAAAAAGGAGCGGTCGAAATGGCACATGAACTCTGGATCAATCTGCCGGTAAAAGACTTAAAAAAGTCGCGTGAATTCTTTAAAATGCTTGGATTTAAACTGAATGAGCGGTTTGCTGATAGTGAGGATATGGCAGGATTAGTGATTGGCGACCACCAAGTGATGGTTATGCTGTTTCCGGAAGCGACATTCCAATCATTTACAGGAAGCCCCGTAGCAGATCCGCAGCAAGGAAGCGAAGTTTTATTGTCCATATCCATGAATTCACAGCGGGAAGTCCGTGAAATGACCGAAAAAGCAAAAAATGCAGGTGGAAAGGTTTTTGCCGAGCCTGGAGAACGAAACGGCATATATGGAGCGGGATTCTGCGATTTGGATGGGCACCGGTGGAATTTACTGATCATGTAGCAAGTTATGCTGAAGAACGAAATAAAATCCTCAAGCGCATGGTCAGCCGATGCCGATTAACAAACCCGACGCTTGAGGATTGTTTATAAAATTTTTCAGCGGGATTGTTTAATGATTCATTTGCAAATGATAAATGGAATTTGATTGACCATTAAAATGTGCAAAACGAATTTTAAAGTGAAAATGCTGAAACTGCAAAAATCACGTAAAAAAACGATTTTGTCTCACTGTCTTAAGTATACTTATTAAGTGAAACTTTACTTCCGATAATTTATATTATGTAAACTTAAATTTTATTTTCGTTTTTGCAGCTGAGATTCTTGCTCTCCTCTTAGATGAGCTCTCTCGATTACCTGCAATTATGCTATGATGGATTAAGTATTCCTTTTCTATCTTATACGAATTGAGTGATGCATCCAGTGACACCTGCCAACGAGAAACGAACTTTCTTCCAATGGATTAACTTCCTGATTCCTTATCTTTATACCATCGGCATCTTGGCCATTTTGTTATGGATGGCTGTTGCAGCCATCGCATTGGCTATCGTTACTTTCCGGGACGATCCGGCTTCGTTGCTGATGCTGACAGCAACTGGTACGAGCTCTTCTGACTTAATCGCTGGAACTTCTTGGCTCGATGTCTTAATTAAACCGATTCTTGCCTCTGATTTCAACCAGATCGTTTTTAAAGGGCTTTTTATGCTGCTGGTCTGGATGCTGCTCTTTTTGGTCATTCCATTAGCTTTTAGGCGGCTTACGCGGTTTAAATTCTTCAATTTAGAAATTGAAGTTGATGCAGCTGCTCAGACGGTCATTGAAACGATTGAAGTCAGTGCCCCGAAAGCGAAGTTAATGGCTTATTTATCGAGTTCAGAAGCAACTGACCGCACAATTGCGCTGTTGGACGCTGAATCTGCCCAATTTGCTGATGTATTGGCTTATTTTCTGGAAGAAATTCAAGCAGGCTACAAGAAATCGCCTTTGAATACGAATTTTTCCTTCACCGTCTACACGCATAACCCCCCTGCTGAATTGAACGAGCTGATTGCCGCTTCTCGAGAAGCAAATGCTTCGATCATCAGCAATAAAGCGGATCCGGATAATGTGATGAAGAAAAGCTATTTCGTCTATGCGTACCAAAATGCTGAAAGAGAATCCATCACTGTCATTAGCAGCTATACGAGCCTGTTTGATTTATTCGACCAGTATCTTTTTGAAACATTGCACCATACAGTCACGAGAAACCAGGAATATTATGAGTTGCTGATTGCTGTTGCGACAATGGATGCAAATGCCTGACCGATTCTTTTGACCTTATGGCCTTGATGCCTTATGATGAAAAAAAGGAGTGATGTACTATGGTAAGCGCGAATACTCCACTGAAACAGAAAACGGTTAAAGAACGTGCCGAAAAACGGCTGACATCCATTCGGTCACGCAGCCGGGCCGCTGAAAAACCAAGCATTAAAGGCAATCTCATCCAACCGGTTCACGTCACCAAATCCGATGCGTTAGTGAAACGAATTGCTGAACGGAAATCCAATTAAACGAAACGCCCCTAGACCTGATCCGGTTTAGGGGCGTTTTTGTGGATTAGCTGCTATTGCTGCGTTTCATGTCGCGGATGGCCTGCACGGATAACCGCACCAGCAAAATGACGCATAGGAACAAGCCTGTGTAGGCTGCCGTATTCAAATACACCGCATAAGCCGTCTCAATGAACTGGGCAATGGCGAGCAGCGCCGCCGACACCAGTCCGAATGTGATTCCGGTCATCAGGAGCACAAACCGTGAAAACAATTGAACGACGAAATTGGCGTTTTGCTTATCGGAAAAGACATCATGGTGCAAGATAATTTTGCCGCTTTCAACCCGTTCCACTAAACGGTCTACGCGTTTTGGCAGCTTCAAAAGTTCCGGAATTAATACAGCCATTTCGCTTTCGACTTTTTCCTTCGTCGCTTTCGGTTCCGTAAACGGCTTTTTCAGGAACGACGTTTTGTATTTCTTCGCAAACGTCTTCGCTTCCGTGAACATATCAAAAGTCGGATCGATTAAATGGAGGGTGCCATCGAGCGTGATCAACGACCGCAGCGCGATGCCGACTGACGGATAAAACGACAAACCGAAATCTCTGACGACATCAAATAGCGAATGAATGAGTTCAGTTGTCGGAATCCGGTCCACATACGAAATGCGCAGCAGCAATTGTCCGATGGCTTGCTCGAACCGGTGGCGGTCGATGTGCTTGTTGTCTTCAACGAGCAAAGTGATCGCATCGTAAATCACGCTGGAATCCCCTTGCTGCACGCCTAAGATGAAAAGGTTCAGCCCTTCCTGCTGAGAAGACGCTAAGCGCCCTACTGCCCCGAAATCAAGCAAGATTGGCGATCCATCCCGTTCGTCAATGAAAATATTTCCGGGATGCGGATCTGCGTGAAAAATGCCGGAAAACAGCATCTGTTCAAAGAAGGAAAAAAGGATGGTCCGTGCAAATTCTTTTGAATCGGTGTCAAACCGATCGAAAAGTTCCTGCCCTTGCGCTAGGTTTTTGCCCATGACCTGTTCCATGACGATGAGTTGGCTGTTGCTGTATTCGGTGTAGATGTGCGGAATTTTCACTTGATAAGGGCTATTTTTTAAGGCGTTTGAAATTTGCACCGTATTGCGGGCTTCGATATCAAAATTGACTTCTTCGCGCAAACCCGCTGCAAATCCAATGGCGAGCTCTTTAAACCCGAGATTTTCCGCCCATTTGGATTTGCTTGTGACCCATTCGGCGAATTCCACCAGGATGTTCAAGTCGTCCCGCATAATGCGCTTAATGTCCGGCCGCAGCAGTTTCACGACAACCGGCTGGTGGTTTTTCTTTAAAACCGCTTTATGGACTTGCCCAATCGACGCAGCAGCAAGCGGCTCCATATCAAAAGAAGAGAAAACATCCTCCATTTTATGGCCTAACGAGTTTTGAAGAATCGTCTGGACTTGCAGCGTTGTGAGCGGTTTGACGTTTTGCTGGAGCGTTCCGAGCTCTTCAACGAACACCGGCGGGAAAAGTTCGGTCCGTGTAGAAAGCACCTGGCCGAATTTGATGAAAATCCCCCCGCTTTGTTCCAGGGTATCCCGGAAGGCAATCGCGAGCTCCCGGTCATTTTCCCGGTGTCTTGCGTATTTCAAGGCCCGTGATATGCCGTTGCGAACGGCAATTTCCACGACCTGGCTCAACCGTTTCTGCCGTCTCCAACGATGCTGGATGCGTTTCAGGAAGAACTTGCGTCCGGTGATCCGTTCGCCTCTAGATCCTAATTCGATCGGATCGAATAATTCAAAAAGCAAATACAGGAGCATCGAAATCAGTAAAATACTGCCGATCCAGATGATGGTGCTGACATTGGCGGCGTTTTCCACGACGCTTTCGTTCAGGAAATCGGTATAGCGCAAATAGGAATACCAGTAGACAAAAGTGGTAAGCGCCACACCGATCGTGACTGACAGAACGCGTTTCGTGAAATTCACTTTGGCTCCCATCAGACGGCCGCTGACGAAATAAATGAAGACGGTAATTAATAGGATTTCTGCGAGCAGGATTACATAAACCAAGGCAACTCTTCCTTCCCGTTCCGAAATAGCTGATTTGTTTTAACATTTTGTCAGTTTCAGTATAGCAAAATTTGGGGCGAAACAAAAAAACCCTTCACAAAGAAGGGTCCGTTCACTCAATCGGCAATTCATAATAAGGCTCTTCTTGCTGCGTATCGTCAAACCAGCGGTGATCGATGAAGTGAAATCCGAGTTTTTCGAGCACTCGCTTGGAACTTTCATTAGCAGGATCGGCTGAAGCATAAACGGTGGCAATTCCGGCTTTTTGCCGAGCAAGGCTTAATGCAAGTGCCCCAGCTTCCGTAGCATAGCCTTTTCCCCAAAAAGCAGCGGCGAAATGATAGATCAATTCGCTCTTCTCCTCATCTTCCCCTGGATTAAATCCGCATGCTCCGACCAGCTGCCCGGAATGCCTTTCTATGACCCCAAACACCGTAAGCCCGGTCGTTTCAAAGCACTTCCGGTAAGCATTGATCACAAGCGGCAGCGTTTCTCGGTCGGTGGCTCCGCCAGACGCTGCCATCACTTCGGGATCGCCCCAAAATTGCATAGCTCCTTCAATATGCTGTTCATTCATCACCACAAGGCCTAAACGCTCTGATTCCGCTAAAGCCTTCATACGCCGTGCTGTCCCTTTGGCGCAAGCGGTTTTAACTCGCTAATGACGGAGCGGATGGTATGGAGCGTGTCCCATTCCCCTTCAGAGTATTGAACGATTGGATAGTTCCCCGGAAAAAGGGCTTCATTGATTTCATTCATGGACAGCCCTTCAGCATCCAGCATGATAATTTTTTCGCTCATCTCACGGAGTTTGTCCAGCTTTTTCTGGAGAACTTCTTTGCCGTTTGGAAAATAGCCTGCATGGCTGCAGTAAAGGTCCGTGAAGCGATAAGATAATAAAGTCTCAAGTGAGTCCATTATCTGTTTGACCGATTCAGTGGCCATGGTCACTTTCGTGTGGGGGGACACATACAAATCGCCGCTGAAGAGCCGCCCCGTTTCTTCATTAACCAAAGACACGTGATCGTGGGCGTGCCCGGGCGTGTAGATGACTTTCCATTCCAGATTGTTGGAATGAATCACTTCTGGAATCGGGGCTGCTTCGAACGCTTTTCGCTGTCCCCAGATCATTTGGCGGTATAATGGGTACTTTCCGTCTGCCAAGCAAAGCGGGATGCCTTTTTCATACATCAAGAGCGGCACGCGAAAGTTTGCTGCAAGAAAGGCGGCATTCCCCGTGTGGTCTTCATGGTTATGCGTAAAAACCACTCGATCAAAATCATGTTCTTCAAAAAAAGACTCGAGTTCGGTTAAAAGTATTTCAGGGCCTGAATCAATCAGCATGCCATCGACTAAATAGACAAATACTTTTCTTCCGTATTTCTCTATAGTCCCTTCTGCGCAAAAGACTCCTTCTTTAACGTAGCTGCTTAACATCGTATTCCCCCTTGGAATGCATTTCCTTAATCATACGCATCGCTTTATTTTCTGTCATCTTCTTGAAGCCCTTCTTTTATTACGTTTTTGTTTTTTTATATTATTTTCCTTATGTAGAAATCTACAATTGACTAATTTCTGCAAAAAAGAGAGACCGAAGTCTCCGTTAAAAACCGGCTAACGCAAAAACGAGCAGAATAAATACGTAAGTCATGATCACCCACATGACGGCGCTCGGTACAAGCAAAGTCAAAAATCCTTTCCAAGTCGCCATCCGGTGGGCTTCTGCTATCGCTTTGCTTTGGATTACGATGCTCCAAAGGCTCGTAGCCATCAAAATCACAAAATAGGCTGCGTACAAAAAGACATTAAACGGATCCTCCTTTGGCGTTAGCGACAGGAAAATTTCGGGGGCAATGATCCAGAAAAACAATATGAGCGGAAGCAGCCAAATCTGCGGAATCAATCCGGCAATCACCGCTTTAAAAACGTCTTTATAAGCAGCTGAACCTTTCATTATTTTCCCGAACCATAAATAAAGGACCGACATAAAAGCGGATGCGATTAAAAGCAGAACTGGAGCCATGACAAAAGCAAATAACAGTGCTGCCCCCAATGGCAATTCAAGCATGGCGGATTGGGACAGGCTGATAAATCCGGCGCTAATGCCTGCCAAATAAAGCAAAAAGAAAAAATAAGGCCATGCTTTAGTCACCAGGACCCAGCGAATCGCCTCGCGAGTATGCAGCCAGATGGCTGTAAATGGATTGAGTTGCTGTTCTTTCTCAAGTTTATCCATTCCCTGCACTCCTTCCGTATTCATTTAATAAAAAAAGAGACCGAAGTCTCTTAGAGTGAAGCGGTGCCGATAAGAATCATAAAAATAATAACCATAAATGCGATTACAATTATTCCAATGATGAGCGATGGAATGAGCAAGGTGAAAAATCCTTTCCAGCTTGAAAAACGATGCGCTTCCCCAATTGCCTTGCTTTGGATCACAATGCCCCAAATCGTCACAATCGCTAAAATCACGGCGAAAATGGCCATAAAGAAAATTGCGCCATTAGAAGCTGATTCGCTGCCCGCGAAAAATAAATCAGGTGAAACAATCATCAAAATGAGGAACAGTGGCAGCAGCCAGATTTGCGGAATCATGGAAGTGGCAACCGCTTTGAACAATTCGATGTAAGTCCCTGTTCCTTTAAACAGTTTCCCGACGAGCAAATAGATGCCGGACATAATGGCGATTCCAATCGCGACAGCAATCGGCGAAATAATCGCACTCCCAACGATTAATATCCCGATAGGAATCCCGATATCATCCGTTCCTTGGTACAGGCTGACAAAAGTACTGGTGATTCCCGTAAGCAAAATGAGCAGAAAAACATAGACCATCGATTTTTCTTCAATGACATAGCGCACCGTGTTCCGTGTGTTCAACCACACGGATAAAAATGGATTGAGTTTGCTGTTGTAAGTCGTTTCGTGCTGTTCATTCATAAGACTTCCCCCTCTATTCTCTATAATCTTTATACGTAATATAGCCATATCGGTTTCAAATAAAATAGAAATCTTTTGCTTTTGAAGTTCTTGATTGCGCTTTTTTGGGTTTTATTTATAAACCTTATGTAATATTCTACATGTATTTCTGAAAAACCATCAGTTGCACTTTATTTTTTCGAATAAAATCCTTAAAGCTTCTTCCGATGATGTAGCAATAACGGTCTTATCAGGACAAGCATGAAATTTCTTTACGAATACGGGCTTCATCTTCTCTTCAAAGTAGCGATTCCAGGTAAACATCTTCTGGAGCATCTTGAATGTCGGTTTATAATTTGCGCTCTCTGCTCCCGCTATTTGTTTTAAGAAACGTTTGATAATGCGTCTCTTCCGCTCTTTTAATGGGATATCTAAAAAAATTATCCAATCTGCCTGATCGATCGCGGCGTCCGTCCAATCCATATGGACCCCTTCAACGATCCATTCCGGCCACATCAATGCTTCGGCTAAATGAGCATTCCTTTGCTCTTCTGAGTTCCGAATATCACCGCCCGGTGCACGTTTCCAGACAAAATTATCCGTCTCGAAATGGTGCAGACCCAGTTCAGTCGCCAAATGTTTTGCCAATGTTGTTTTTCCGCTGCCTACCGAACCTGTTATGTAGATTTTCAATAATTATCACGCCTTCATGCAGACTTGGCCTTCGCTTTCATTTATTATACCGAAGCGCTTTACGGAAAAAGCGGGTTTGCTGAAAATGGGCAAAAAAATACATGAGCCTAAGAAAATTACGCTTAGGCTCATGTAGTGTTACAATTTTCTCCCAGGACAGTTGATCATTAAGTTTTCGCTGCTTCTGTTTTTACGCGTTCCATGAATGCATGGATTGTTTCCTCGCGCTTTCTCTTTGATCCTGCTAGCAGCATGGCTTTGCCGGTCATATTGGTGCCTTTATTTGATCCTTCGTATATAAATTTCGTCTGGTTATCATCTACTTTTTCGAGCGTATACCGGTACTCCACTTCAAACATGCCGCTCATTTCAAATTTTACCGCTTTATGCTTGCGCTCAGGCGTGTCATCGAATGCAATCGTTTCGACGAGATAGCTTTCGAGCTGGCTGCCCGCATAATAGCTTTGCGAATGTTTGGCGCCTAGCGTATCGTCTTCTTTTTCCAGCAACAGATGCTCTTCCACTTTCGGCATGATTCTTTTGACGTTCCGGTCCATGAATAATTGCCAGACCTGTTCAATAGGTGCATCGATGAGGATTTCTTTTTTCCACTTGGCCACGATGATAGCTCCTTTTCCCAAATTAAAGATTTACTAGCCTGGCGCGTCTAAATACTGTCCGTCAGGCTCGAAATACTGTCCAAAGCCGGCGATTTACTGTCGGTTCCAGCTGAAATACTATCCGCCGCCTCTTAAAACGGGTTCGTCGCCCATTGACTGGAGGTTGGAATGAAAATACGCGGATGCAGTTTCAGCTGCGCTACGATATATTCTGCAATGTCTTCCGGCTGCATGAATTTTTCTTCGCTGTTTTCCGGCGTTTCCGTCGATCCGGCGAATTCTGTAATGACCCGGCTCGGCGTCAAAGCGAAAACGCGGATGTTATGTTTGCGCACTTCCTGGGATAAAGATTGGGTAAAGCCGAGCACCCCGAATTTCGAAGCACTGTAAGCACTCGACCCCGGATCGCCTTTCAGTCCGGACATCGAAGAAATATTGATGACGTCTCCTCCGTTTTTCTCTACCAGCTGAGGAAGCACCGTGCGCGTCACATAGAACATGCCCATCAAATTTACATCGATGACTTGCTTCCAGTCTTCCGGCGACGTTTCCAGAACCGTGCCGAATTTGCCGATTCCTGCATTGTTGATGAGGATGTTTGCCGAACCTAACGCCTCCGTCAATTTCGAAATCGCCGTTTCCACTTCTTCCAGCGAAGAAACATCCGCCACAGCATAATCCGCTTGGATGCCTTCTTTTTTCGCTTCTGCCGCCACTTTTTGCAGATCGCTTTCCGTACGTGCAATCAAACCGAGATGGACGCCTTCTTTCGCCAGCGCCAAGGCAGCTGCTCGCCCAATCCCTTTGCCCGCACCTGTAATGAATGCCGTTTTTCCTGCCAATGATTGTGCCATATGCTCTCCACCTTTTTAATTATTCATACGTTCAGTTTGAATGAATTGCCTTTAAAACGCAAAAATTCTAGATTCCTTCCCTTCCCGCTTTTAGGTACAATAGAAGAAAGACAGACACATAAGGATGGCTCTATGAAAACTTCAACCGTTTTACTTTTAACGCTCGGCATCATGCACCTTTTGACCATGGTGAATATCGTGTTCCTCGATGGTGCTTTGAACGACTTGGTCTTTTTCTTTAATACCGCACTTTTCTTCTTCGCTTTTTCCTTCTACTTATGGAAACGGGAAAAAGACAGCAAAGAAACGCCGCCAACTTCAACCAAAGCCAAAAAATGAAGTCATGTCGATGACTTCATTTTTTATTGGCGTTTTATTTTCAATGTCCGCTTCTGTTTCTTCTTGGAATAGACCGGCGGCGGTGCCGGATTAAATTCATCGTCGTAAAGGCCGGTGTACGCTTTATACCACAGGAACAAATGAATGAAGACCACTTTGATGACTGCATAGGCAGGAATGCCAAGGATGACGCCCGGAATCCCGAACAGATTCCCTGCAGTCAATAACACCGCAATGATCGTGATCGGATGAATGTTCAAGTTATTGCCAAGGATGAGCGGCTGGATGACCCGGCCTTCCAAAGTTTGCTCGACAAAAAACACAGCCGCAATTTTCACGAGCATAAACGGCGGATGAAGCACGATCGCGATAACGACGACGGGAATAAAAGCGATGAACGACCCAAGGAAAGGGATCAGGTTCAATGCCCCCGCCATGATGCCGAGGATCAAAGCGTACTCCAGGCCGATTAAGCTGAAGCCGATCCAGAACATCAAGCCGACGAAAAAAGCGACAATGAGCTGTCCGCGGATATACTGGCTGATTTGGAGATTCATTTCCCGCAGCAATTCATACGATTTCACCCGCATTTTGGATGGCACAAACGGCATCAAGTAGTACGGCAAATGGTGGCCGTCTTTCAGCAAATAAAACAAGATGAACGGCGTCGTAATCACCGCAAGAACCGTTGTGGACAAAACACCGACCACACTGCCGATTCCCGTGACCGTCGTATCCACAACATCCTCCGTCTGCCCGCTGATGGAATCGGTAATGCCGTCTTCGTCTCCAGTCAGCTGCTTTTGAAGTTCGGACAGGACATCGCTTTGAAAAACGCCATTCACTTGGGAGATGAAGCGGTTCAAATAGTCCTGCCAATTGTCAATCAGGCTTAGCGTCTGCTCCCTAAGAATCGGAATCAGCGTAGCAATCCCCCATGCCAGTAATCCTGCGATGATGAGAAAGACAAGTGCGATGCCGCCCGCACGGTGGATCTTTTTCGTTTCCATCCAGTCGATCAAAGGGTTCAACAAATAATACAGCACACCCGCCATGATGATCGGCAGTCCCATGACGTCAAAAAAAGCAACGAATGGCCGAAACACAAAACTGACTTTCGGCAATAGGAATAGAATCAGGAGCACGAGCAGCAGGATGAACAAAATGGACACCGCTTTATTGTTCAATACCCATTTCATAAACCAGCTGGCCGCGAGTTTCAGCATTTGCTTGTCATTCTGCTCTTCCATGATGAAGCCCCCTTAGCGAATTTGAGGACCGCTTGATGCCTCTATGTATATGGGGAGCCAAAAGCTTCTATAGCAATAAAATACCCGGTTGAAAAATAGTTAAGCGCTTAACTATTTTTCTTACCCAGCACAAAAAACCGGATGAATCTGTTGAGATCCACCCGGTTTTTGATTAAACGGCTGCCGCCACTTTTTTCTTCAATAGCCCTGCAACGATTGCAGTAATGACTGCGCCTCCGATAATGGCGAGTGCGTAGAACAATACTTTCGTAATGCCGCCGTCAACCAGCCCCATGACGAATATGCCGCCGTGCGGTGCCCGCAATCCGATATCGAACAGCATCACGAGCGCACCAGTAGTCGCCGCTCCCGCCACACATGCCGGAATGACGCGTGCCGGATCCGCTGCCGCGAAAGGAATGACACCTTCTGTGATAAAGCAAGCACCGAGGACGTACGCCGTTTTTCCGGCTTCCCGCTCGGGCTTTGTGAATTTATTTTTGAAAAGCGTGGTTGCGATGGCCATGCCAAGCGGCGGTACCATACCGGCCGCCATGACCGTCGCCATGAAATTGAAGTTCTGTGCATCGAGCATGGCGATGCCGAATGTATAGGCCGCTTTATTGACAGGGCCGCCCATGTCGATCGCCATCATGCCGCCAAGCAGCAAGCCGACCAGCACTAAGTTTGTTCCGCCGAGGCTCTCGAGGAACGAGGAAATCGCCGTATAGACTTTTGTCAGCTGCGGGTTCACAAGCATCATGATGATGCCGGTAATGGCGATGCTGAACACCGGGAAAAACAAGACCGGCTTTAGGCCTTCAAGCGCATCCGGCAACACCGAAAACGCTTTTTTCACAAGAAGCGTTACATAACCCGCCAGGAAACCGGCGATCAAACCGCCAAGGAATCCGGAACCGCCGCTTGCTTCTTCCACACCTGTGACGGTAATGGCAATCAAACCGCCGATCATCCCAGGCGCAAATCCAGGCCGCTCGGCGATGCTCATCGCAATAAATCCGGCAAGCACCGGCACCATCAGGAAGAATGCATTGCCGCCGCCGATCGTATTCAGCATGGCCGCAAATTCATTGTAATCCGGGCTTGCTGGGTCCGATGCATTAATGCCCCAGAAGAAAGATATGGCGATCAGGATCCCGCCGCCGACCACAAAGGGCAGCATATTCGAAACACCGTTCATCAAATGCTTGTAAAAGCCGCCTTTAGAATCGCCGTCGTTTGCGTCTTCTTTTGTCCGGTCGTGCTTGTATTCCGGTGCATCTCCGCCAATTGCACGGTCGAGCAGATCGTCTGTTTCATAGATCGCTTTTCCGACTTTTGTCTGGATCACCGGCTTTCCGGCAAAACGGGCCATTTCCACTTTCGTGTCGGCCGCAACAATGATGGCGTCCGCTTCTGCAATTTCCGCATCCGTCAACCGGTTCTTGACGCCGCTTGAGCCGTTCGTTTCCACTTTCAATTGGATGCCGCGCTCTTTCGCCCGTTCATTCAATTTCTCAGCCGCCATATACGTGTGGGCTATGCCGGTCGGACACGCTGTGACCGCGAGGATTTTCTTGCCTGAAGCTGAGGGTGTACTGCCTGCATCCACAGCTTCAGTACCTGTCCCGTCCACTTCCGATTCTTTGTCTGTTACGGCTTGAAGCACTTCTTGCTTTGTCGTTGCCGCAAGCATTCGATCCCGGAACTTGCTGTCCATCAGAAATGTGGCAAGGCGAGACAGCGCTTCCAAATGATCGTCATTTGCGCCTTCTGTCGCAGCAATCATGAAGAATAAATGTGCAGGCTGCCCGTCAAGCGACTCGTAATCCAAGCCATCCAGCGAGCGCCCAAAGGCGATTGCCGGCGACTTCACCGCTTTCGATTTCGCATGCGGAATCGCAATGCCGTCGCCGATCCCTGTCGTGCTTTGATCTTCGCGCGCTTGGATGTCGGATTGGAAAAGATTCGGATCGGCTAATTTTCCGGCTCGGTCCAACTGGCCGATCAGTTCAGAAAGCACTTCTTGTTTCGAGCCGGCTTTGAGATCCAAAATAATGGTTTCTTCAGTCAATAATTGTGTAATTCTCATACGATCACATCCCCATGTTTGATTTCTTTCACGTGAACTTCCCCCGCCAACGCTTCAACATCTTCTTTTCGGCACAAATCGGATCGGAAAGCGGTAGCGCTCCCGCTGGCCACTCCGTATTTAAACGCTTCAAGCGGGTCTTCTGTTTCGCAATACGAAGCGATAAAGCCCGAAACGAGCGAGTCACCTGATCCGACTGTATTGACGACTTTGCCGATCGGTGCTTTTGCTTCAAATGCCGATGATTCATTAATCCATAGGGCACCGTCGCCGCCCAGTGAAACAATGACATTCTCCACTCCGCCCGCTGCCAATTTCTTAGCATAATGCAAAGCTTCCGCTTTCGTGGAAATGGCAGCATCGAACAGTTCGCCCAACTCATGGATGTTTGGCTTTATCAGAAAAGGCGAAAATTTCACCAGCTCTTTTAAAGCAGGACCCGATGTATCCAACACAAACCGGATCTGCCGTTCGCTGCAGCGTTCAGCAATTTCGCTGAAATAAGAAAGAGGTATTTCCGCAGGAAGGCTTCCTGCAAGAACCAGCCAATCCCCTTTTTCCATATTGTTTATTTTTTCAGTCAATTGGGCCAAATCGTTTGCACGAAGCGCGGGTCCGGGTCCATTCAATTCCGTTTCTTCCGCCGCTTTTATCTTGACATTTATGCGGGTGATTTCAGCCGTTTCAATAAAATCTGTCTCAACACCTTCACGCAGAAGGAAATCTTCTATATAATTGCCTGTAAATCCACCTATGAACCCGAGTGCCTTATTGCGGGCTCCCAGTCGCTTTAAGACGCGTGAGACATTGATGCCTTTGCCTCCGGGATAATAGAATACCTCTGATGTGCGGTTCAGTTTTCCGTTTTCAAAAGAGGGTAAATACGTGGTGTAGTCAACAGACGGCGTAATCGTGCATGTATAAATCATTGTTTCTCCACCTTTACTGTCGTCTTTTTTTCCAGCTGTTCCATCATGTGCCGATCGATTTCATTTACAATGAGATCAGCGCCGTCCAGGTCCATAATTTTAGCGAAACTGACTTGATTCGCTTTCGTATGGTCTGCAAGGACGAAGGTTTTTCGCGCGTAGGTACTGGCAAGCCTTTTGACGGCCGCTTCTTCGGGATCCGGCGTCGTATAGCCGTAGTCGGGATGAAAGCCGTTGACGCCCAGAAAACAAAGGTCAAATCGGTAATTCATCAATGCTTGAATGGTTTGGGAGCCAACCATGGCACCTGTACGGGATTTCATCAACCCTCCCGTCAGATACGTCGTAATGCCATGTTCATTCAAAGCATCCACCAAGGTTAAGCCGTTGGTGACAACGACCACATCTTTGTCTTTTAGAAAAGGAATCATTTGGAATGTCGTGGTGCCGGCATCCAGGAAGACGCTGTCGCCTTCTTGGACGAATGATGCCGCATATTTTGCAAGTTTGATCTTTTCTTCAAGATTCCGTGTCGACTTATCGGAGATGCTCGGTTCAGAAAGGTTGCGGCCAGGCAAAACGGCGCCGCCAAATACCCGCACTAAAAGCTGGCGGTTTTCGAGTTCCGTCAAATCTCGGCGGATGGTTGATTCGGAAGCTCCGGTATCATCTACGATTTCCTGAATTTTGATGGTCTGTTTTTGGTCGAGCAAGCCCAAAATGTATTCGTGGCGTTCATTCGTCAGCATGTTTGCACCTTCTTTATTTAAGGTTAAGTAGATAATACTTGAAACCCCTTCCAAAATCAATCATAATCATTCATAAGCAGTCAAAAACATTCATGAACTTAGTTTTCCTTTCAAAATCGTTCATGAATGACTTTGATACAAGCAAATTCAATCACATTTCATTAGGAGGAATTTTACATGGTAGAAAAACAATTCACAATTACAGATGAAGCAGGGATCCACGCACGTCCGGCATCAGCCCTAGTCGGCTCGTTGGCTAAATTCAAATCGGACATTACGTTGGAACATAAAGGCAAGAAAGTGAACTTGAAATCGATCTTAGGCGTTATGTCTTTAGGCGTTTCTTCAGGTTCAACCGTTACAATCGCAGCTGATGGCGAAGATGAAAATGAAGCCATCGAACAAATTACAAATGTGATGAAATCCGAAGGGCTTGCTGATCAATGAGCACTTCCCTCTCTGGAATTGCGGCTTCAAACGGAATCGCTTTTGCGAAAGCATTCAGATTGGAAAACCCAAAGCTGGATGTTGAAAAAACGACAGTCGAAGATACGGAAAAAGAAATTTCCCGGCTGGACGCCGCTTTAGCAAAATCCGTAGCCGAACTTGAAGTGATCCAACAACGGACGCGCGAGCAGATAAGCGACAAAGAAGCTGCAATTTTTGGTGCGCACTTGCTCGTACTCAGCGATCCTGAACTGATTGGACCGATCAAAGAAAAAATTACAAATGACAAGCAAAATGCCGAGTCGGCTTTAAAAGAGACAGCGGATGGTTTCGTTGCCATGTTCGAAGCGATGGACAACGAATACATGAAGGAACGGGCTGCGGATATCCGCGATGTGACGAAGCGTGTCCTTGCCCACCTTCTCGGCGTCTCCATCCAGAACCCAAGCATGATTTCGGAAGAAGTGATCATCATTGCGGAGGATTTGACGCCTTCTGATACGGTTCAACTCAATCCGCAATTCGTGCAAGGCTTTGTGACAGAAATCGGCGGACGTACGTCGCATTCAGCGATTCTTGCGAGAACACTTGAAATTCCCGCTGTCGTCGGTGCGAAATCATTGATGGGGACGATTCAAAACGGCGTTTCGGTTATTGTCGACGGCTTGGATGGCCAAGTCCTGATCGATCCGGACGAAGCAACGATTGCCGAATATCAAGCGAAAAAAGCCCAATACGAAGAACAAAAAGCCGAATGGGCAAAATTGAAAAATGAAGCCACGGTAACTGCAGACGGCCAAGCCGTTGAAATCGGCGCCAACATCGGAACGCCTAAAGATACAACCGGGGTTCTTGAAAACGGCGGCGAAGCGATCGGCCTTTACCGGACCGAGTTTCTTTATATGGGGCGGGATGAATTCCCGACAGAAGAGCAGCAGTACGAAGCATATGCTGCTGTATTAAAAGCAATGGATGGCAAACCGACCGTGGTCCGTACGTTGGATATCGGCGGCGATAAAGAGCTTTCCTATTTGGATTTGCCAAAAGAACTCAACCCTTTCCTTGGCCTCAGAGCGATCCGTTTATGCCTGGAAATGCCGGACATGTTCCAGACCCAGCTCCGCGCTTTGCTTCGCGCAAGTGTCCACGGCAACTTGAAGATCATGTTCCCGATGATTGCGACGTTGGAAGAGTTCCGCGAAGCGAAGGCATTGCTGCTGGAAGAAAAAGCGAAATTGCTTGAAGAAGGCATCGAAGTGAGCGACAGCATCGAAGTGGGCATCATGGTGGAAATTCCATCCACGGCAGTTATGGCCGATGTGTTTGCGAAAGAAGTGGACTTCTTCTCGATCGGCACCAATGACTTGATCCAATACACGATGGCTGCAGACCGGATGAATGAACAAGTATCTTATTTGTATCAACCGTTCAATCCGGCGATCTTGCGGCTGGTGAAAATGGTCATTGATGCGTCGCACCGGGAAGGAAAATGGACCGGCATGTGCGGAGAAATGGCAGGCGATGAAATTGCCATCCCAATCCTGCTCGGCCTCGGACTCGATGAATTCTCAATGAGCGCTTCATCGATCTTAAAAGCACGTGCGCAAATCAGCAAATTATCTAAAGCGGAAATGGCGAGCCATACCGAACGCATTTTAGCGCTTGGCACTTCTGATGAAGTTGAAGCTTACGTAAAATCGATTGTTTCATAATAAAAACCAGTGGGGATTCAACCCCACTGGTTTTATTCTTTTTCGGATTCTTCTTTCCCGGTATTGGCAGTTTTTTTGAACTGCTTCAGCTGTTCTTCTTTGTCTTGTTCGGGTTCAAAATCCGGAAGGTCTGCATTCGGCATTTCAGTGAATTCTTCCTTGTCTTTCTCTTCTTCCCTTTTTTTATCAGCCATCGTCTCACTCCTCCGGTAAATTTGTCGTCTTATTGGCTGTTTACCCGAAATCAGGCAACGCAATCCCTTATTTGCTGAGTGTGTCGATCAACCCCATCGCACTGACTTCAAGATCCAATTGGATAATTTCATATACCAGATGGTTTTCCGGAACGCCTAATGCCTCCAAATGGACTCTAACCCGGTTCATTAACCGAGCGGCTAAATCGGCAGCGCATCCTCCTGCTGACCAAACAGATTTTGCCTCTTCTACAAAAATCCCAAGCCAATTTTCCACTTGAGCCAGCGCTTCTTCCGAAAAGGAAGATTTGCTGTAATGGCCGTAGTAAATCGCATCAAACTGGGCATCCCGAAAGCGTTCGATTGCTGATTGCATAGCGACGGGATCGAATTGATTCGGTGAAGTCGACGGCAAGTAAAATTCGATGCCGTCTTTTGCCAGTTGTTCGTAGCGGATGCCGACTGTATCCCCTGCAAAAACACCGTTGCTCGGCGGATGGATGATGGAAAAATGATGTTTTGCATGGCCTGGCGTATCCCAGAATTCCAATCGGCATCCCGCTCCGATATCGAGCTGGTCCCCTTCTGTTTTTACAAGCAGCCGCTCTTCCGGAATGGCAATAATCGGATCGAATAATTGCTCGAATTTATCTCCGTAGACCTCTTTCGCTCCAGCGATCAACCGTCTGGGGTCCGCTAAAAGGCGCGCTCCCTTAGGGTGGACCACTACTTTTGCGTTCGGGCATTCCTCAAGCAATAAGCCCGCTCCCCCGGCATGGTCTAAATGGATATGGGTGACAATTATGTATTTCACACTTTCCAGTGAAAGCCCGAGCTCGTGAAACCCTTTTTTAATATATGGAACAGAAGGGCTCGCGCATGTGTCAATCAAGGTCAGCTCTTCTTCGGTTAACACATAGGTGCCTGTCCGTTCTTCCACTTTTAAATCATGGTCATCAATGATAAAAATTCGGTCATCCAATTGCTGCGGCATCGTATTTTCCCCTCTCTTAAACTAGATTGAATATTCACCCATTTTAACAAATTTCTGAAACAAGACCAATGAATAAGGGGCAAATAAAAAAGCAAGAAGACTCTATAAGTCCCCTTGCTTTCAAATCGCATTTAGATTCTAGCTTTATTTTTCGTAAAATCTTGGTCAGCGTAATAAGCGTCTTTCACGAGCAGGTTCGGCCCTAGGCATTTGACAGCCGGACAATGGCAGGCGATTGTCTTAGCCAATGGACGTTCCAGCCAGCGGTCCAGCATCTCAGGCAGCGAGTCGGTTTGGATATTGCCCATTGGCGGCGTGTCGCCAAAATCTGTAACGATCACTTCTCCAGTAAAGACGTTGACATTCAAACGGGACCGGCCATCCGGGTCATTCCGGACCGTGACGTTTTTGCTGCTGCGAATCCGGTTCAGCAGCTGAATATCTTCATCGTCCATACTACACGGATAAAACGGAAGCGTTCCAAAGAGCATCCAAACGTCTTCATTGCGTTCATCAAGCAATTGATGGATCGCTTTTCGCGTTTCATCGAGCGGCAGCACTTCGAGCTGGCTCGCAAAATCGCTAGGGTACATCGGGTGTACTTCGTGCCTTGCACATTTCATTTCTTCGATCACTTGTTTATGGATTTTGGCAAGATGCGGCAATGTCCGTTTATTGAGCATCGTTTCAGCAGAGACCATCACGCCCGCTTCAGCTAAAGCCCGGCTATTATCGATCATGCGCTTGAATTGTGCTGCTCGACGTTCACGCGGCGGCTGGCGTTCCATATTGGCAAATCCGCCGTCCACAAAATCGTCAATCGTGCCCCAGTTATGGGAGATATGCAAGACGTCCAAATAAGGGGCAATCAGCATATACCGTTCAAGCGGCATCGTCAGGTTCGAGTTCATTTGGGTACGGATGCCGCGATCATGTGCATATTTCATCAACGGCAAAACGATCTGCTCGACAGACTTTTTGGAAAACATCGGTTCTCCGCCTGTAATGCTGATTGTCCGTAAATGCGGAATTTCCTCAAGGCGGGCGATCAACAAATCGATCGGCAAGGCATCCGGGTCTTTATGCTGCAGCATGTAGCCGACCGCACAATGCTCACAGCGCATATTGCAAAGGTACGTCGTTGTAAATTCAATGCTCGATAAAGTCAATTTGCCGTGCTGTTCGATGTCCATGTATGCTTCCCAAGGATCAAATTCCGGCGTTATTTCTTTCATTTGCTGTGGTGTATTCATGCTAAAGTCTCCTTACTTTTCTTCAGCTATTAATTATGAGCTTCGAAGTTAATCGGCGCAAGGCTATTCAAAAAGTCAGTTTTTTGATACTGTTCAAAAAATCATTCATGCTATGAGCGATTAAAGATTGATTTCACAGTGGATGGCTTTCTTTTGTTAAACGAATGGCGTTTATGGGTATATTCTAACATCAAGATTTCTTTAAAATACGAAAGGCGGTTGAATTATATTGCCAGCTCATTATGAGACCGTTCCAGCTTGGGACGAACAGCAAGTCAAATCCACTTTGCCTATTCGCAGCGCAGATGGGCATAAAGGAAGCTTCGGGACAGGTTTATTGATTGCCGGAACCCGTGATATGCCAGGCGCTGCACTTCTCGCGGGTCTAGGCGCCATGAGAAGCGGTTTAGGGAAACTCGAAATTGCAACAGAAGCGGAAGTGATTCCGATGATCCTCCCTTCACTTCCTGAAGCCACCTATATAAGAAACATTGAAGAAGCACTCTCTGCCAATGACTTTAAATTTGATGGATATAAAGCAATCGCCATCGGCCCCGGAAAAATTCCGGATAGCCAGATGGAACAGAACTTAGTAAAGTTATTCCAGTCAGAAGTTCCGGTTATACTCGATGCCGGAGCTTTGTCAAAACGCTCTTATCCCAAAAGAAATGCACCCACCATCTTGACGCCGCATCCTGGGGAGTTCTCTAGAATCAGCGGAATCCCAGTAGAAGAGATCGCTAGAGATAATGCACAACATGCAAAACGCTTAGCAAAAGAACTCCATGCGACAATCGTTTTAAAAGGTCCCGAAACGGTGATTGCTTTTCCGGACGGCGAAGCTTGGACAAATCCGACCGGCAATTCCGCTCTCTCAAAAGGCGGCACCGGCGATACGCTGACTGGCATGATGCTCGGGATGCTGTGCTGCCATGACAACTGGAAACACGCGGTATTAAATGCAGTTTATTTGCACGGTGCATGCGCAGAACATTGGACGAAAACGAAATCGCCCCATACCTTATTGGCCCACGAACTCTCTTCTATGCTTCCGGAAGTTTGGAAAAGCCTGGAGGGCCTTTCATCAGAGGAATAATAGACCTGTTAGTAAAATTTATGTGTGTCGGGAGGAATTGCTATGGCAAAAGTAAAAACAACAGAATCTTTGATTGGCGGCTATTTCTCGACTTTATTGCGTACCAATTTCGGCAAGGGCCCCACTTCCGTATTCGTCGCTATCAATGGTCCTTATTTAGCCATCCATCTTCGCGGATTTATAGGGCCGATGGAAAAAATTCTATTGAAACAAAATGAAATGAAACGCATTATGGAAATCCGGGATCTATTGTTGAATGAGTTGCGATCGGATATCATTTTGGAATTATGGAAAATTGCCAACCTTGAAATTCAGGAAATCTATGCAGACTGGGATTTGCAGAATGAAACAGGTTTGATCATCGGTGTGATTAAAGCGGATGACGGAAAAAAAGAGATGCCGTGGCCTAAAGAAGTTGATCATAAGGCTTTTGAAGGCGAAATCAATAAAGCGAGTGCAAAAGCTGAAAAAACTCCAGAACAGACGAAGCTTGTCTGGTTGAATGACCGCATGATTTTGGTGGAACGGTCCGGAATCTTAATCCAGCTCGAGAAAGAACTGATCCGCATCGGCGTTATAGAAGAATTAAAAATGGCCAAACGGCCCTTAGAGCGGAAAATGTTGGATATCAGCAGCATAGAAGCTATTGTTGAAAGAAAAGTCATCGAGACATTTGTTGATTGGAATTTCGAAAAAGATTTAGGTTATATGGTGTTCATCTTGGAAGCTCCCTCAAAAACTGGAAAATAAAAACTGGCCGAACTCCAATGAGTTCGGCCAGTTTTTTTATCACTCTACGGCTACGGCGGTTTCCACATTGTCGATGCGGTTCTTTCTTGCTTTCGCATAGAACATAGCCACGATGACAATTGTTAAGATCAAGCCGACAATAAAGGAAATATTCAAATCGAGATTGAAACCGATTTTTTGATTTAGTATATAAACGAACACCATATATGTGATGAAAATGGCCGGTGCCATCGCAACCAAGTAATTCTTGCCTTGGATGTAGAGATACATCGTACCGATCCATAAAGCGATGGCAGCAGTTGCCTGATTTGCCCAGGAGAAATATCTCCATAAGAGGTTAAAGTCAATTTGAGTGAGCATGATAGACACTGCAAATAATGGGATAGCAATGATCAAACGCTTCATTATTTTCTGCTGGTCCAATTTGATGTAGTCGGCAATAATCGATCTGGCAGCACGGAAAGCCGTGTCCCCTGAAGTGATTGGCAGAACAATAGCACCGAGAACGGCGATGGTTCCCCCCACAGCACCAAGCAATGTCATCGAAACTTCATTTACGACAGCTGATGGTGTACCTGAGTTGATCATCGAACTTAATGTCTGCCCATCGAAAATACTCATTGATGCAGCAGCCCAGATCATCGCGATGATCGCTTCAGCAATCATCATCCCGTAAAAGATGTAGCGGCCCTGTGATTCTTTTTGTACAGTCCGTGAAATGATTGGTGATTGTGTTGCATGGAATCCGGATAAAGCTCCGCATGTAATTGTAAAGAACAGCATTGGGAAGATCGGTAAATTATCCGGATGCAAATTCGTCAATGACAATTCAGGAATCTTATAATCCGAGAAGACAAGTGCAATACCGACGCCGAGTGTACCAATCAGCAAAACCGCTCCGAAATACGGATACAGGCGTCCGATAATTTTGTCGATTGGCAAGATGGTCGACAAGAAATAATACAAAAAGATGACGCCAATTAGTACGGCTACAGCCACTTTCCCGTCCAATAAAATGGATAACAGCGATGCCGGTGTCGTAACGAATACCGTACCGACCAATAAAAGAAGCAATAACGCGAACACATTCACAATATGTTTGGAAACCGTGCCAAGGAATTTGCCGGCCAGTTCCGGAATATGCGCTCCTTTATTGCGGATGGAAATCATACCTGTCAAGTAATCGTGGACAGCTCCAGCAAAAATGGAACCGATGACAATCCAAAGAAAAGCGACAGGTCCATATAATGCTCCCATAATCGGACCGAAAATCGGTCCCGTACCTGCGATATTCAGAAGTTGAATCATCGCATTTTTATGTTTGTTCATCGGGACAAAGTCCACTCCGTCGCCATTAGCATAGGCTGGCGTCTTCCGGGATTCTGCCGGTGCAAACATTTTTTCGATGAATTTACCGTATGTAAAATAAGCGATGATGAGGATAATAATTGAAGCAAAGAATGTAATCATCTGGAACCTCTTTTCCTATTTTTCTTAGTAAACGCTTTCATAAAATAGCGATATTTGAACATAATTTTAACCAATTTTCCTCTTCTTGCATATTGGTTACGTATTCAATATGTAGAATAAAGCGAAAAGTATTACGAATGCCTCTAATTATATTATTAGAATTTTCTTAAGTCAATATTTCACAATATTATTTTTAAAAAAAAGACAAAAAAGCTGCCATCTCGAAATGGCAGCTTTTACGTCATATTTGTTTAGCAGTAGCCGCTTCCCTTTCCGGAATGGAAATGCCGGTTGAAGCCAAGGTATTTAAGAGAAGCTCATGCATCATTTTATAGCCTTCTTCATTTGGATGGATTGCGTCCAGCCAAATGGAAGGGTTTTTCCCCATCGGCTCTGTACGCGAGATAATGATGCCTTCTTCGCCGATAGCCGAATTCCACATGCGGAATAATAGATTGGTGAAGCCGAAATACTGCACTTCTTTTTTCATGGAGTTATAGAGGTTGTTTTGTACAATCAATTGATGTTCATTGAGGCTGCGCAAATGCCGATAAATCTCCAGGAGGTTTTTGCGGTAATTTTTCTTCAGGTTCGCAAACTGTTTGACCAGCCCTTTGGCACCGCTCCCTTTAAATCCGCGGAGCAAATCATTGCCTCCGATATTCAGAAGCACCATATCGGCATCCGCCAAAACCCGGTCCCATTGCCCGTTTTGCAGCCGATCAACCAATCCATTGCTCGTTAAGCCATTGATCCCTAAATTTGTTACCGTACTATGGTGGAACGTTTCTTTCAGGTATTTGGCAATGCCGCCTCTTGTGCCGTAGCCGTAGGCAACGGAATCGCCTAAAATCACAATATGTTTTATTTCAATTTTTTCTTTGAAATTTTGAGTGGATCTTGCCCCTTTAATAAGGGACTTTGACATGTTTGTTTTCGCCAAAAAGCAGCACATCCCTTTCAAAGTTGATAACATTATTTTAACATAAAATGGGATAATTTTCGATTAAAGCGCCTTTCGATGGTCGTTCTCTCCATGCCAATTTTTTGCGATTTTCTTATCAAGCTCTCCTCCTTGGCAAAAATACGGCGGTATGGGCAGACTGTCGCTTTAGTTTCAATCCCTTGCATTTAAATACAGCTTAGCTTATCTTCAACAATAGGATCATCTATACAGACAGGAGAAATCGTTATGAATCATTTCGATCAAACCCTGGAAACGTTCATCGAAAGCTTTGGGTGGCTAGCCCCTATTCTATTTGTGGCTCTGCATTTAATCAGGCCGATCTTATTCCTTCCTGTCATTGTCGTATGCATTGTCGGCGGCGTAGTTTTCGGTTTTTTTGAAGGTGCACTTCTTTCTTTTATCGGATTGTCTCTCATGAGCTTCGTTTCATATGTACTGGTCAATAAATTCCCGAACTTCCGGGAGAAAATGTCGAAGCTTAAAGACAAAATGTTTCCAGACCGGACGCTGTCAGTCGGCCAAGTGATGATTTTGCGCATCATGCCTTTCATTCACTTTCATCTGCTGTCGCTTTATTTGATGGAAATGACTAAAAATTTGCGGGAGTATATGTATTTTTCAACACTTGGGCTCATTATGCCAGCAATCCTCTACACGGCATTTGGCCAAGCGATAACGGAAATGCCCTGGTATGTCAGCCTCTTGATGTTTATCATCCTCGCTATTTTATTTGCGGCCATTGAGCGCTACAACAAGCACCATATGAATGCCCAAAACAATAAACTTTCTTAATCGGGCTAAATAAGGGGCAAAAAAAGGCTGAACGCATTTGCGTTCAGCCTTTTTTTACGACACTTCTTCCGTTCTCTTTGCCTGATGCCAAGCTTCGAACTTTCCGACAGCCAGCGGCGGGCTGAATAAATAACCTTGCCCATAATGGCAGCCTTTGTCAATCAGCAGCTTTAATTGGTTTATTTCCTCAATGCCTTCAGCCACCAAACGAAAATTCAAATTCTCTCCCATTTCAATAATCGTTTTAACCAAGACGGAAGCATTCCAGCTCAACAGCATCTCGTTGATAAAAGAACGGTCAATTTTCACGATATCGATCGGCAAACTATTCAATAAGCTCAGCGAAGAATAGCCCGTTCCGAAATCATCGATGGATATGAGCACGCCGATTTCCTTTAATTCATGGATGATCACAGCGGAATGGCCAATATTCTGCATGACGCTTTCTGTGATTTCGAGCTCCAGGTATCCGGCAGGAAGATGATGGATTTCCAATCCTTCCCTTACTTTGTCGATGAACATATGGTCTTCAAATTGCAGGTTCGATACATTAACTGCCATTTGAATCTCTTTGCCTTCTTTCAGCCATTTGGCGTTTTGGCGAATCGCTTCATTTAAAACCCAATCGCCGATCGGCAAAATCAGTCCTGTCTGTTCGGCAATCGATATAAATTCCAAAGGCGGCACCATGCCAAGTTCGGGATGATTCCACTGGATCAAAGCTTCGACTCCATAAACTTTTTGTGTGGCCAGCTCTACTTTCGGCTGGTAGTACAGTTCGAATTCCCCGTTTTCCAATGCCCGTTTTAAGCCTTTCTCCAGCTTCAATTTTTTTGCAACTTCCGCTGTTTCTTCATGATGATAGAATTGGAAATTGTTTTTGCCGTGTTTTTTCACTTCATACATCGCCTTGTCAGCATATTTAATCAGCTCATCCACTTGATTGCCATCCTTAGGATATGTACTGATGCCGATGCTTGCCGACATGAAAAACTCTTCGCCTTTTAGGTAAAACGGTTTGGAAAAGCAATGGATAATTTTCTTTGCAATTGTCGCTGCGTGTTCACGGGCGACCCCTTTGGCCAGAACAATGAATTCATCTCCGCCTTGGCGAGCGACAAGATCCGTTTTCCGGACACATTCCCGCAATCTTGTGCTTGCTTGAATCAGCAATTCATCTCCATAATCGTGGCCCATCGTATCGTTGACAATTTTAAAACGGTCAAGATCTACATAGATGATCGCCAGTTCTTGTTGATTCGAGGATCGGATCGCCTTTTCAATGTGCTTCGTCAGCTGAAGGCGGTTTGCCAGTCCCGTTAAATTGTCATGAAACGCTAAATAATTCATGTTCTCTTCCGTTTTTCTTTTATCCATCATCAGCAAGCTGTGCATAATGGCAATAAAAATAAAGGTCGCGATCACAATTCCCATCAGCATATAATCTGAATTTAAGACGAAGTTCGGAACAGCTGAATGAATGGAGTGATTTTCACTTACAGATGCAATCCACGTCACAGAAGCCATCGCGGTATAATGGGTGGCGCTGACTCCAGCAGCCATTAGAAGCGCTGCAGACAGGTGCAGCAACGAATAGGGCCGATTCTTGACACGGGCAAAAGCAAGAAACGACAGATAGGAAATACTGAATGCGAGTACCCCGGCGAGTGCCACCAGCCTATAATCATGCATCATGTTCGCCGATAAATTCATTCCGTGCATGCCGACAAAATGCATGGACCAAATCCCGATGGCCATAAACAGCGAAATCAAGACAAGCATCCGTTGAGAAGTCTTGCGAAAGCGCAAAAGCCAAAAGGATAAAAGCGAAGAAATGATCGCTAATAGCATGGACGAGATGGTCAACAAGCCGTCATAGGAAACGGCCAGCTCCATTTTATAAGCAAGCATCCCCGTGAAATGCATGGACCAAATCCCTAGACCCATAATGACAGCACTGCAGATTAACCACAGATGGCTGTTTGCGTTCTTCATAAAAGAGCGTTTGAGCAATTCAATAGACGTGGAGCAGGCAAACATGGCAATGACCACGGAAATGATGACAATCGGGTAATTGAATGCGAGCGGGATCTTCTCCAATATTTTCGACCTCCTGAATGGTAACCGGTTGGGGCTTACTTTTCCCTTTGCTACGGGTAGTTCATAGCAAAAGAGAAAAGGTATATATGTATAAGCTATTCATTGAAAAGTGAACCATAGTACCCTGTTTTTGTTTTCTTATGAAAGGACTATCTTATCATATAATATGGAATATTTTTTTATAATAAAGAAATTTTTTACAAAAAATCTAACAAAATACAAAAAAGCACTTCGACTGGAAATCGAAGCGCTTTTTTCTTCTATATAATTGGTTTTATTTTCGGTTTATCCGCAAATTGCGGTTGGACCGTCTGCGGGATCTTCGGTGCTTGCCTCTTTCGTCGTTTTCAATTTTCGCCGATATCAAGCCGAGCACGACCCCGAATAAGGCGCCGCCGAGCACTTCGATGGGCTGGTGTCCCAGAAGCTCCTTTAATTCATGTTCGCGTTTTTCAAACTTCAAACTCGGGAAATCCCCTGTCAGAGACACGAAACTGTCTTCCAGGTCATTGACCAATTGGGCGATTTCCCCCGTATGGCGCCGGATCCCCTGCGCATCGTACATAACGATGGTGCCGAACACAACAGCCAGCGCCGTTTCAGTATGGCCCGTGCCTTTATTTGCCGCCACATAAGAAGCAAGAGCTGAAACGCCGGCAGAATGGGAGCTGGGCATGCCTCCTGTAGTAAAGGCCTGCTTCCAATCCCAATTGCCCGTCAATTTCTTATGGGTAAAAATTTTCAGTCCTTGCGCAATGCCGATAGCTGATAATGCTGTCACGATGCCTCTGTTCATATTTTCAATTCCTGTGGTTTCCATAGCCGCTGCCTCCAGTCCAAGTCTCATTGCCTAATTTTTAATTTGATGGCCGTGACTGCACTGCACCCTGTGCAGATTTTAATCGCCGCTCCGGCGTCCGGATGAGATATTCCAGTCTTTCTTTTATACCCGAAGTGAAATCATTTTATTCCCTTCAATCGAAACTTTTAAGTGCGTCGCGTGCTTTCTGCTGCTCCTATAACGAAGTTTATGAAACTTGCAGCAGCCTGAGCCGTAAACTAAAGGGAGGTGATGACAGATGCAAATGAAAAAAGTAATGCCTTTGCTCCTGATTTTAATGCTCCTTCTGCCTGTGACGGTTTTTGCAGTGGATTTTGAAATCGATGAAGCAACCATTGACGCACGTTTGATGGAAGATGGCACCGTAGCCGTTGAAGAACAATTCACTTATGAATTCGATGGGGATTTTGAAGGAATCACCCGGGAACTCAAGCCGAAAACCGGTACGGAGATCACCGGCTTCACGGCCCACGAAAACAACAAAAAGTTGAAAGTCGAAAAAGAAAAAAGCCTTTATAAGATCTACCGGAGCGGGGATGATGAAACCATAACCGTTTCGCTCAATTATGTCATTGAAGGAGCGATTGAAAAGTTCGATGACGGCGCTGAATTTTATTGGCCGTTCTTTGATGACCGGAACGAAAGTGACTATGAACAAATGACCATCGCTGTTCACCCGCCCGCTCCAACGGAAGAAGTGCTATTTCTCGGATACGATGAAGCATTTGAGAAAGGGATTGCAAGCGATGAAGGGTCTGTTGTCTTTAAATTGGGCAAAGTGCCTGAAGGAAGCAACGGAGATATACGGGTCATCTATGATGCACAATTATTCCCTGGAGCAGCTTCCTCAGATGGAACCGTAAAGGAGCAGTTATTGGCCGACCGCGAGCAGCAGGAAGCTGAAGCCGCGGCATTTACAGCGAATCAAAACACAGCTTCCACAATCGGAAAAATTGCGCTGCCCGCTCTGGGGCTGATATTGGCCGGTATCCTTTTTTCAGCTTATTGGCGTGCCCGGAAGAAAAAAGCGGCAATTGAAGTAAGAAAAGACGGGTTTTCCGTACCCGATGAAAAACTCAGCCTTCCTGCCGCCGTCTATTTCACCCATTCCCCTTATTTGACGCCGGACGCGATGGCCGCCGCTTTACTGGAGCTTGTCCGGAAGGAAATCGTAAAACAACTGTCGAAAGATCAATTTGAACTGACCGGCAAAAAAGCGTCGCTGCCGCATGAACAGACATTGATCGATTTGCTGTTCCACAAAATCGGAGACGGACAAACCTTTCAATTGTCCGAAGTGGAAGCTTATTCCAAGAAAGAATTAAATCATTCGGCTTATAACGATGCGGTTGCGAAATGGAACCGCGAAGTGGCAGATGAAGTGAAAGGACGGCATTTTAAAGAGAAGGTGCCGGCCCTCAGGGGGATGGTTGCTTCAATCGCTGCCGCTTCTGCCGGTCTGGCCATTTATACCGGCATTTATGAGCTTTATCCGCTAATGGCCCTGTCCCTTTTAGTTGCCTTGATTGCGGCCAGCTTTGCCCTTTTCTATTCACCGATAACAGCGGAAGGACATACGGTCAAAGCGCAATGGAAAGATATGCGGGCTGCCATGCAGAATTTACCGGCAAGTGAATGGCAGGCGTTAGATGCAGACGACAGACTTCGGGCTTATGCCTACCTTCTCGCAGTCGACGGAAAACAGCTCGACAAGAAATCGCGAAGTTTTTCAGCGGCTGGCCAATATGCAGAAGAAACCGATTCGGCTTTGTATTTTAATCCGATTCTTCTTTCAGGCGTTTTCGTTGCGGCGAGTTCCAATACTTCCGTTTCTGCGAGCAGCGGAAGTTCAAGTGTTTCTTCTGGCGGCGGAGTTGGCGGAGGCGGAGGCGGATCCGGTGCATTCTAACCTTTTGCTGCGGAAATCCTGCGAAGTCAAAAGGCTTCGGCCTGCTGTAGGGTCCGTGCTATGATAAAGGCATGTTATTAAACGGAAAAGGATGCTGATGAAATGGATACCACTGCTTATTTAAAACGTTTTAACGCTTATCCGGTCGAGGAGCTTTATTTGCAGGATTTGGCCCGGCTCCAGTCGCTCCATATGCAGAATGTGCCTTTTGAAAACCTGGATGTCATCCGGTCAGTCCCGATTTACTTAAACCTGGAAAACATCTACGAAAAGATCGTCACGCACCGGCGCGGGGGCTATTGCTATGAAATCAACGGGCTGTTCCACTGGCTGCTGAAGGAGCTCGGGTTTGATGCACAATTGATTTCTGCAACTGTTATGAAGCCGGATGGTACATGGACAAAAGCCGATACCCATGCGGCCATTCTCGTCAACCTGGATACGCCTTATTTAGTGGATGCAGGATTCGGCGATTCCACTGTCAGTCCAATTCCGCTTGGCGGCGAACGCCATACAGACAATAGCGGAACGTATTCGGTGGTTGGCCATGAAGGGCTATACTACGACTTAGTCCGCGAAAACGGCGAAGATCAGCAGATCCTCTACCGCTTTACTACCGACGAACGGATGCTTGCCGACTTCCATGAAGGCTGTGTTTTCAATCAAGTCTCCAGAGAATCGCCTTTCACCCATGATGATTTGGTTACCAAAGCAACGCCGGACGGACGGATCACCCTATCCGGCATGCAGCTGACCATTTCGGCAAATGGCGAGAAAACGAAAAAAGAATTGACTGCAGACGAAAAGTCGAAACTTTTAAAAGAAGAATTCGGCATCCTATTGGACGCGGAAGAAGCCGTTGAGAACGCCACATAAAAAGCAAAGAACCGGAAACCGGGATTGGCTCCCACTGTTTCCGGTTCTTTTTATTTTTCTTTGATTTCACCATGATAAGCCGATTCGTAAATCGCGAAAATATCGTCGCGTTCAAGAGGCATCGGGCTTCTGGCAAGAATCCGCTGCTGTTTGATGGCATCATCTGCTAGGTGATCAAGAGCTTCCTGCGTAATGCCAAACCCTTGAAGGTTCAATGGAATATTAACGTCTGCCACTAAACGCTGCAGCTCCTCTACACATTTATAGGAAGCTTCTTCTTGGGACAGTTGAGTAGAGCTGACTCCCAATGCCTCAAGGATGTCTTTCATGCGTTTTTCGCAACTTGAACGGATGTAGCCCATGACATAGGGAAGCAATACCGCATTCGATTCGCCGTGTGAAATGTGGAACTGGCCGCCCAGTGGATAAGCCAGGGCATGGACACCGGCAACTCCGGCATTGAAGAAGGCGAGACCTGCTAAATAGCTGCCATAGCTCATGTCCGAACGCGCTTGTTTATGGTCTCCTTCGTTTACAGCGATGCGGATCGAACCGCTGATCAGCCGAATGGCTTGAAGCGCTAGCGCATCCGTTACAGGACT
Source organism: Planococcus ruber (assembly GCF_022819085.1). Classification (GTDB taxonomy): domain Bacteria; phylum Bacillota; class Bacilli; order Bacillales_A; family Planococcaceae; genus Planococcus; species Planococcus ruber. Next base: position 458,141 of record NZ_JALHAG010000004.1, read on the forward strand.
CGCATTGACCGAAACATACGATTCAATTGCATGTGTCAAGGCATCGATGCCTGTTGCCGCTGTGACTTTTGGCGGCAATGAAACCGTAAGCACCGGATCCACTATTGCGACATCTGCCAATAAGAAATTATGGGTCACCACGTCTTTTGTCGATTCAAGAGATAAGACAGCAATGTCGGTCACTTCAGAGCCTGTCCCGGAAGTTGTTGGAATCAGGATTTTCGGGATGCCTTTGTTTGAAATTTCACGTGACCCGGTCAAGTTTAGATAATCGGCAGCTTGGCCTTCGTGTGCAGCTAACACTGCCGCTAGTTTGGCAAGGTCCAAGGCGCTTCCCCCGCCTAACCCGATTACCAAATCGAATTGATGCTCTTTCGTATAAGCGACGAGTTTTTCCCCTACTGCAAGAGGCGGTTCGGGAACCACTTCTGTATAGATGCTTGTTTTCCAGCCTTGCTCTTTTAAAGGCGCTTCGATCTTATCCGCAATTCCAAGATCCACTAAAAAAGGATCGGTGACGATCAGGATATTGCTGGCGTTCAGTTTTTTCACTTCGTCTGTTAAATAGTCGAGCGCTCCCCAGCCGGTATAGCTCAGCGGGGTAAACGTAATTTTATGCGACATCGTGTTCCACTCCTTCTTCGGTCTATTGCAGCGGATTGTGGTTCCACACAATCAGTTTCATTTCCGTCATTTCCTCAATCGCGTATTTCAGTCCTTCTTTGCTGTTGCCGCTTTCTTTGACGCCGCCGTAAGGCATTTGATCCACCCGGAATGTCGGGATGTCATTGATGATGACACCGCCTACTTCGAGGCTCCGCGAAGCGTTGAATGCGGTGCTGATATCATTCGTGAAGATGCCCGCCTGCAAGCCGAAATCAGAATCGTTGATTTCGCGAATGCCGTCTTCGACCGAATCAATCGGATTGACGATGACAAGCGGCGCAAATACTTCCATACAGGAGACTTTTGAATCGCGCTGAACATTAGTGAGGATCGCCGGCTGAAAAATGCCGTTTTCAATCTTCCCGCCTGTGATTAACGCTGCCCCTTCCGAAACAGCTTCCTCCACCCAAGATTCCGCCCGTTCCTGTTCTTTTTGGGAAATCATAGCAGAAAGGTCCGTATGTCCATCCAGCGGATCGCCGATCACAAGTCGCTCCGCAGCCGCTTTAAACAATGCAATAAATTCTTCCATCAGTTCTCTTACAATGTAGATGCGCTGAAGGGAAATGCATACTTGGCCCTGGTTGGAAAAAGCGCCGGTCACCGCTTTATCGACAACCGCTTTCAGATTGACGCCCTTATCGATGATCACACCGGCATTTGATCCTAGTTCAAGCGATACTTTTTTCAATCCTGCTTTGTCTCGGATTCCTTTGCCAACTTCCGGGCTTCCTGTGAACGTAATCATCCGTACCTTTTCACTTTCTACCAATGCATCGCCGACTGTTTTGCCGCTGCCCGTCACCACATTAAAAGCTCCTTTAGGCAAATCCGTCTGATCGAGAAGTTCGGCCAGGAAAAGGGCGGAAAGCGGCGTTTGAGAAGCCGGCTTCAAAACAATGGTGTTTCCCGCCGCAATCGCTGGACCGACTTTATGGGCTACTAAATTTTGCGGGAAGTTGAATGGCGTGATGGCTGCCACAACGCCGATCGGCTCACGCATCGTGTAGCCAACCCGGTTCGCTCCCCCTCTAGCCGCATCAAGCGGAATCATTTCACCCGTCAATCTTTTCGCTTCTTCTGCTGCGAATTTATAGGTTTCAATCGTCCGGTCGATTTCAGCCAATGCATACTTTAATGGCTTTGCTGATTCCAACGCAATCATTTCAGCCGCTTTTTGTTTATGGTCAATGAATAACGACGTCAGCTGCTCTAAAATCTGCGCACGTTCATATGCAGTCAAACGAGACATCGATTCCCTGGCGGCTTCGGCTGAATCGATGGCGAGCTGGACATCTTCCAAACTCGCTTTTGGGATTTCAGCCAATTTTTCAGCTGAATAAGGCGACAGCAAATCCGAATATTCCTTCGCCTCTGCCCATTCTCCGTTTCTATATAGCTTTTTTCTCACGATTTTCAGCCTCCAATTCCAATTTGTCTTGCAAACCGTCCACATCTTTAGTGAAAGTCCGGTCGGTTTCGCCTTTGAAGAAATCTTTGCCGTAGATCAATAAGCATAAACCGATGCCGATGGCGAACGCCCAAGCAGCGCCCTTTACGCACAACACCGCACCCATAATTCCGGCAATCCCGAGGTCCCGTTGGCTCTTCGCCTCCAAAATCCCTACTTTGACGCTAACGTATCCTTGGATCAACAGCGTAAGCGCGAGCGCAACACCAAGAATCGGTTCAACCAAAGTGACAATCGGCAGCAAGAACAATCCGGTATTCGTTCCCCAGCGGAAAGAGCCTGCGCCGCCGAAGAAGGAATCCATCGCCTTGCGCCCTTCTTTAAACCGTTCCACAACGACGACTTGCATCGCTGACCATAATGGGCCAGCCATCGTAACGTCTGGTCCAATGATACTCATAACGGAGTTTCTTGTGCCAAAGATCAAGTGGGCACGGCTCGGATTATAATCCAATTTTTCGTCTGGCCGAGCTTTGGCGCCTTCTTTAACCAACGCACTGGTCTGGAGTACATCTCCAAAAAGCACAATATACGTAGCCAGTACTGTCGGAAGCCCTGTTAAAAATAGCATAAGCGGCGGGAAGCCTAATCCGAACAGCGTGTAATTTGTCCACAATCCTACGAAGTCCGGCGAACTGATGCCCCACTCAATTCTCGGCCATGAAGCTTCGCCAAATAACGGCGCTAAAATAATGGCTAAAACGATAATCGGGAAAACCCCTAATTTCCCGATAGTATTCCAAAAGAGGTTTTTGTTTCGCAGCTTGCTGAAATGTTTTGAAAACAAAAGATAGAACCCAATGCCGATCGCGATGGAAATCGTCCAAGGGAAGGTTTCAAACCGGCCGCCTACTTCAAAAACGGAAATGACGGCTGCAAATCCGGCTCCGAGAATAACGCCGGATTTAATCGCGGATGGCACCAGCTGAACCACTTTTGACGCCAATCCAGTGGCACCCAGGAAAAGCGATAAAATCCCCAAAGTCATTTGGAACGCGATGAGTGCGTGCACTCGTTCCGGGCCTTCCGGGAACTGCATGCAATAGAGCATGATCAACGGAATGGCGGGTGTAATCCAGCCAGGAACTGCCGGATCGCCAAGCAAATGATGCAGCAAATAGAAAGCCCCGTTCAATACAACAATGGCAAGCGCCACTTCAAAAGGCATGCCCAGCAATTCAATCAATAAAGGAATCGCAGATAAATCAACGGCACACATCAATAACCCTTGAATATAATCGGGCCATTCAAATCGATAATGAATAAATGGCAATCTGATCTTAAACGGGCCAGCTGGTATGTATGGCGACTCTTCCCCAAACTTACGGTCTTTCCATTTCATTTTTACCCCTCGTTTCTGTTTAGTAGTTGATCGCAAAACAAGTTTGGATGAACGTTCTCCCCCTTTGATGAAACCGCATACATAAAAGTTCCAAAAAAATGAATACGTAACCATTTTAAAGAAAAAATAAATTCATATAGCCATTTATATGAATTTATTTTTTCATGGTTGTATTTCTTTCGAATAGTCTAACAGATTTTTTAATCTGGATGCAAGACTTATTTTTCTGAAAAATCATTTCGAATAATTTTTCCACTGCTAAAAATCCCAATCCGCGTTCATCTTCCATGCCGACGGTCGTCAAATCCAATGAAGCATGCCGGCTCAGTTCCACATTGTCGATGCCGATAATGCTTAGGTCCTCAGGGATGCGAATGCCTGCAGATATATAAAAGTCCATCAGGCGAATCGCGATGGCATCCGTCGCCGCACAAATCGCTGTGGGCCGTTCAGCGGATTTCTGTAATGCGAGAAAAGTTTCGTAAAGCTCTTCCTTTTTCGTATCGGTAACAATCATTCGTTCTTTTGGAATAGCGATTTGCTGATCCTGCATAGCTTGGATAAAACCTTCCATCCGCCCCTTGAATGTGCTGATGGTCAGAGGGCCGCCAATCCAGACGATGTTTTCATGCCCTTTATCCAGTAAGTGCATGGCTGCTAAATAGCCTGCCTGCCGATTGTCAATTTCCACATAGTTCTTCTCGCTTTGGTGTTTCCGGTTAAACGATATAAAAGGAATGCCCGATTTTTCTAATTTATTGAAGATAGGATCATCGAGGTAAATCGAAGACAAAATGATGCCGTCCACTTTGTTTTCAAAGACAGAATGATAGACTTCTTCGCTATTGTCGTCATTGATGAAATGCACATTGGTGCGGAATCCTTGGGCATTCGCGTAGTTGATGATGGCCGTTGTTGATTCAGAGAAAAATGGATTATGCAATGGCCCGGAGATCAAAGCAATCGTCCGCGTTTTCCGCTGCACCAACGACCTGGCATTGCCGTCCGGAATATAATTCAGTTCTTCGATTGCATCCATCACTTTTTGTAGTGTAGGTTTTTTTACGCGTTCAGGGGTATTTAAAACCCGGGAAACCGTCGTTTGAGAAACGCCTGCATGTTTCGCTACGTCTTTTGAGGAAACCAATCCGTTCACCTATCTTTCTTTGCCAGCCATGAGTGTCTGCTTGTGTATATTACTAATAATGTACCACAGGATTTCAAAAGAATGCCAAGCAGAAATAGAAAAAGCCTGAGCATCCGCTTAGGCTTCCCCTACTACTCACTGTATTCATAAAGTGTAATGCTTTCAATATGGTTTAGGTAGCGTCTCAGCTCTTTTGCTTGTTCTCTCGATATTTCGCCGTCTTCATACATTTTATAGATTTTTGATCGGCCCATGTCCATCATGATCAGGCGCAATTCTTCTTTTTGAATTTCGTATTGTTCATTGAAGTGCGATTCAGGCGTTTCCAATCCTTTGATCATCCGGCGGTAGTCGTGCATGACGGAACTTGCCATCTGTTTCTCGCCTTCATTTGAAAATCCCTGCAAATAGTCCATTGCTTTTTCCAGCGCTTCCAATTGCACTTCTTTTCCAAGTTGAATATTCACCAGACGCGTTTCATCATCTTTTAAATACTCGCCTTTAAAACGGCGCCAAGCCCGGATCAGTTTGCTTTGAATATAGACATTTAAGGAATGCACGTTTTTTTCGATCGCCGCTTCACGTCTTCTGAATGATTTCGCAAAGGCTTTTCGGATTTTTTCATCTCCGAACCTTTTTTCTTTCAGCCGCATTTCGACATGGGATTTTTCAATCGATAAAGCTTTCATCCGGATTTTCTTCAATTGTTTCCGCCGCTGTTTGTTTTCATCCGATCTTAATTCTTCTTCCGGCAAAATTTGTTTAAGCCTTAATTTATATTCTTCAATCAGTTCATATGCGACGGTTTCGTTTTCTTCCGTCGTCTCGGCTTTCAATTTCTTGATGGATGCAAGCAGGAGCCTTTTTCTCGCTTCTTCCGTATCAATTTTCCCGACAACTTGCCCTTCCACCGTTTCACCGCGGCTCAAGAGCGGCAATAAGATGGTCGCAGCCAGCAGCGTGAAGAGAATCGTTCCGGCAGCTAAAAAGATGATAAGCGAACGGTTCGGAAAATCTTCTCCCGATTCCAACGCATAAGGGATAGACAACACCCCGACCATCGTCACCGTCCCTCTTACCCCTGTCAGACTTGTCAAGAGAGTTTGTTTAAAACTCGGCTTTTCGACTTGATCCGATTTTGTGAAACGGGCCTCAAAGCTTGCAAAAAGGTACGACCAGATAAACCGGACGCCAAAAATGAAAACGCCAATGCCGATTACATAAGAGAAGAGCAGCAAATAGCCGATATCCGGATTTTCCAGTACGCCGCTCATGGAAGAAGGAATGTTCAATCCAAGCAGCAAGAAGACGATGCCGTTCAGCACAAACAGAATAATCGTCCAGATGTTTTCAGCCAGCATCTGTTCTTCAGCGACTAAAGTTTCGGTGCGTTCCCGCACGAGCGAATGGATGATGCCGGCAACCACTACCGAAATGACTCCGGAAGCGTGGAGCAATTCTTCGGTCACGATGAAAATGAAAAAAGGCGTCATAATGTGCAGCAAGGACTGGAACGTGACATCGTTGATGCCTTGCTTGCGAAGCAAATGGCGAATCCAGATGACCAAAAGCCCGAGGACAATCCCCAGCACGCCGCCCATTACAAATTTATAGGAAAAGTCAAAAACCGCTTCCTGGATTGAGAAATAACCGGTAACCACAGCAGCGACGGCATAATTGAACGCAACCAGTCCGGATGCATCGTTGATCAAGGACTCGCCTCTCACTAAATTCAGCACTTTATCAGGGATATGGATGCGCTTCGCGATGCCGTTGACTGCAACCGGATCAGTCGGCGACAAGATGGCGGCAAGAGCAAATGCCGCATAAAGCGGAATGGCGGCAATCATCCAATGGATGAAATAGCCGCCGAGCACCGTAGTAAGCAGTACGAGGATGATCGCATTTCCAAGAATCGGGCCGCGCATGCGCCACAGTTCTTCCCTCGGAAAATGACGGCCGTCATTATACAGCAGCGGGGCTATAAACAGCAGCAAAAACCATTCGGTATCGATGTCAAAAGATATATCTTCAAAAAACAGCACCAATAGGACCCCTAAAGCGATTTGGATCAAGGCCGTCGGGATGAATGGTGTGTAATGGCTGATGACATTTGAGATGAGCAATGCTACAAGCAAAAGAAGGACTGTCATTAAAATGTCCATAAATGACCTCCAGTCGTTTTCATGGTTTCTACCTGTATACCCCTAAAGCGTATGGCTTTAGACAAAAATCCGTATGGAATCACAAAAAAACCAGGGACGGCGCTTATTCGCCTTCCCTGGTTTCCTCTACTGCCTCTGCATTTGCAGATTTTCTTTTATCGATAAAAATCTTTCGTTTATGCCACCGGAAAAATTCGCCGTTTTCCGGATACACCGAGATTTTCTTGCCTTTTTTCAAACCGTATTCGGCGTAGCGCTCTTCCGGAATCTGTTGGGCGATGTGCAGCGTTCCTCCCGCTGTGAAACTGATGAACCCGGCAGTGAACATCGCTTCGTGGTTGCTGCAAAGCAGCAAGCCGTTAAAAGGATTGATTTTCTCTGCATCCGTGCTGTCTTTCCAGGGTTTTGCATAGCCGGCTTTTAGCGCGGCGTCGATGTCCATGCCGCAAAGCGGACATTCCTTATGCCATAAAGGCAGCAATGATTTTCTGAACTGCAGCTGGCCGCGCTGGATTTTCGTCTTCATTTCCATAATGGTTTCTGCAATGAGCGTGATGAGCGGATTATGCTCCGTCATCCGGACCACTTCCATTGCAAGTTCCAATTGCTCCGCTTCCGGTACATAGACATTCAACCGGCTGATGCCTTCCAGCAATTCAATGGCGAGCTCTTCGTTGCAAGGATAAAGGTATCCCGGATTGCCGGTGCCGTCTTCTTTAAAGGCAGCATATTTAACCGGCAAAAGCGGTAAGATGTCCACCAAGCAGTCTTTCACCAGTAACGGATTCTCCAGCTCCCGGTATTCAACCGGCACCAAATAGCCGGCCGCTGACTCGTTTTCAAGCATCCCTTCTTCATACGGCTTCCGTTCTTTTTTGAAAGTATCCTTTGCTACACTGATGGCCACAATTGCCCCTTTGACGTAATGAAAAATGCGATCTCCTTTTTTCACTTCCATCAGCCGTTGATAGGAATGCGGCACCATTCCCGCTTTATCCGTTTCCGGAGCCCAGAGCAAGCCGGCATTCTTTTCTTCCTGATACGTTTCACCTTGCATGACGATATATGCGTTCAAAACTCTTCCTCCTAATTGCTCAGCCGAATCGGCGTTTCATCTAACTTGCGAAAATTCGTTTATGTAAACTTCCATGCTTCTATCATAACTCAAATTCTATTTAAATGTTCGACAAGAAGTTCGGCCACGCATTAGAAAAAGGACGCTCGCTTTGAGCGCCCTTAACATAAAAGATTTGATTTACTTGATGCCAGAACTGATCACGCTTCGGACAAAATAACGGTTGGCTGCGACAAAGACGTATTGCCTTTCTTCATTGCAGATGATGCATTCAGTTGGAGGGGTTTCTGACTCGCTGTATTGTACACCGCACGTTTCACAAATAAATTTAGGCATGAAGTTTCTTCCTTCCTGTCGATAGTCGCTTTGGAGACGTTTTTTCTTTTCAGTATAAAATTGTTTTATTATTCCGTCATCCTTCATTAGTCCAGAAACGCGCATAAAAATGCCGATGAAGAAGGAACCTTCATCGGCATTTAAATTGCAAATCTCTTATTTTCTACGAAGTTCATCCACTCGCTTCAAAATGATCGGGATAAGCGGATCGTCCGCTTCAAGTTCTGCCACTTTTTGAAGTGTTTTTTCAAATCCTTCGGCTGCGATCATTTCTTGTAGTTGTTTAGCTTCCGGATCTTCGTCATTCACGTAAAGCAAGACAGCTGCAATGACCGTTGCTAAATGGATCGGCTCTTTCCCCGTCAACTGCCAGTAAAGGCTTGCCGGCCGAATCAACCGGTCGTTTTTGCCCAATTTGCGCAAAGGCCCTCGCCCGACACGCGTGACATGGTCCGAGATGTTCGGATTCTGGAAGCGGCCAATGATTTTTTGGATGTACGCTTCGTGTTCTGCCCGGTCAAAACCGTGCTCTTGAATGATCACTTCACCGGTTTCACCTAAAGCTCCTCTTAAAAGCTCTTCGATCTCTTCGTCCTGCATCGCATCGTAAATCGTCTGGAACCCTTTATAACGGCCAAAATAAGCGGGAACCGTATGGCCGGTATTAACAGTGAACAATTTCCGTTCAATGAACGCGCTTAAATCATCTACGTAAGTGATGCCTTCAACGGCAGGAACCGCTCCTTTGATGGCCGGTTTTTCCACCACCCATTCGTAGTATGGTTCAACCGCGACTGCTAATACATCATCGCTCGTCTGGTCCGGTACAATCCGGTCGACCGCCGCATTCGGGAAAGCAATCAACCGGTCCGCCATTTCCCTTTCCTCTTCTGACAGATGCGTATAGACATGCTCTTTCAACAAGGAACTGGCGTTGATCATGTTTTCACATGCAATGATGTTCAGCGGCTCTGGATTTTTCTTGAAACGGGCTCTCAGCCCTTCTGCAATCAGGCTTGAAATCATCGGCAATACTTTCGGGCCGACAGCAGCAGTCACTAAATCCGTTTGAGCAATCGCTTCTGCGCCTTCTGCCGGATGGCTCAGCGTATTGATGCCGTGAACTTTTTCCACACGAATGATCTGCTGTTCAGAACCCATTAAAGTCACTTCATAGCTATTACGCTCATTTAAAGCATCAACAACTGCACCGTTGACGTCCAAAAATAGCGTTTCGTAATCTGATTCGTATAAAAGGGCGCCGATAAACCCTCTTCCGATATTGCCGGCGCCAAAGTGAACAGCTTTCATTCAGCTCACCTCGCTGAATAGGTCCAAAATCTCTTCTTCCGTAGTGGCGTTCAAAATTTTATCGATATTTTCTTCTTCCGAACAAACAATTGCAATATTTGAAAGGATTTCCAAATGCTCATTTCCTTTTCCGGCAATGCCGATTAGGATTTTTGCAATGTTGCCGCCGCCAAAATCGATGCCATCCGGAACGGTCACGACCGAAATACCGGTTTCCAACACATTTTTCTTCGCATCTTCTGTGCCGTGAGGGATTGCGAGCGAATTCCCCATGAACGTAGACGTCAGCTCTTCCCGTTCCAGCATCTTCTCAATATAGCCTTCATCTACATATCCGCCGTCGACGAGAATGCTCCCGGTATAGCGGATCGCTTCTTCTTTTCCGGATAAAGAAACATTTAATTTGATATTTTCTCTGCTCAATACTTCTTTTGCCATTTATTAAACCACTCCTTTAAAGATGGTTTAGCCTCACTTATCTGTTTTTAAACGTTGGGCTAATTTATCGTACTCCGGGCTGTTCATGAAATTGTCAACAGAAATATGTTCAGCCCCTGGCAGTTTCGCTTTTGCGCGATCTGTTAAATCTTTGTGTGTCACGACGATATCGGCATCATCCGGCAATTGATTAATTGCGGTATTGGTAACCGGAATGTCGATATTTTCTTTCTTGAACTTATTGCGCAATAAGGATGCACCCATCGCACTTGATCCCATGCCCGCATCACAGGCAAATACCACTTTATGGACATTTTCCGGCGCAAGCATTGTAGAATCCGCCGGCTGCGTATTATCAGCCTCGACTTGTCCACCTGCAGCTGCACCAACGGCCGCTTGAGCTGGTTTAGGCGTTAAATAGCCCGTCGCATCGCTTTTCTTGCCTTTCATTTCTTCCATTTTGCCAGCTGCTGCAGCTAAATCTTCGTCTTCCACTTTGCTCGTTTTCAAGATAACGGAAGCAATGGCGAAAGAAACAGCAGCAGCGACCACAACGCCTGAAATTACGCCAAGATAATTTCCTTGAGGGGTCAATGCCAATAAGGCGAAGATACTTCCCGGTGACGGCGTCGCCGGAAGGCCGGCATCAAACAGTGTAAACATGAATACCCCGCTCATGCCTCCCCCAATTGCCGCTAACAGCAGCATCGGTTTCATCAAGATGTACGGGAAGTAAATTTCATGGATACCACCGAGAAACTGGATGATTGCGGCACCTGGAGCCGAAGCTTTTGAAACCCCTTTGCCGAAAATACTGAAAGCCAGGAGAATGCCAAGACCAGGCCCAGGGTTTGTTTCAAGCAGGAACAAAATGGATTTCCCTGCTTGTGCCGCTTGGTCAACGCCGAGCGGGCTTAAAATCCCGTGGTTGATCGCATTGTTCAGGAAGAGAACTTTTGCCGGCTCAATGATGATGCTTGCGAGCGGCAATAAGCCCATATCGACAATCACTTCAACGCCATCTGCCAGGATATTCGTCAATGAACTGACGACTGGCCCGATGATGTAGACGGAAAAGCCGGCGAGAATCGCCCCTAAAATACCGGCAGAAAAGTTGTTGTAAAGCATTTCGAAACCGGTTCTGATTTTTGCCAAAAACAGGTTATCAATCAGCTTCATGAGATAACCGGCAAGCGGCCCCATAATCATGGCCCCTAGGAACATCGGAACATCGGCGCCTACAATGACCCCTAATGTGGCCGTTGCACCTACTACGCCTCCTCTAAAATCATAGACTAACCGCCCACCGGTAAAACCGATCAATAATGGAAGCAAGTATTTGATCATCGGATCGACGAGACTTGCCAGCGTTTCATTCGGAATCCAGCCATCTGGTATGAATAAAGCCGTAATAATCCCCCATGCAATGAATGCTCCAATGTTCGGCATAATCATGCCGCTTAAATAGCTCCCAAAACGCTGAACTTTTGCACGGACATTTGTTTCCGCCATTTAAATCCCCCTTTTCATATTTAGTTAAATGAAGTGAACGCTTTCATCTTACATAACCATCAAGCCCTTTCTTTTTTGAAATTATGCCCAATATTAAGTTAGTACCCTATTTAAACCGCTGCTTAATCCCCAAATTCGAAATTGGGCCATTTTAAAGCCACAGGAACTAAATAGCCGAATAAAAAATATCACTTAATTTTAATGTAGCATAAACTTTTGTGAAGAAGGTTAAAAAATTCTTAATTATCAAATTAATGGAGACGGTTTTCAACTTTTCACTGATTCAAATTAATACTAAATATTTTTATTATGTCATCTAAATTCGCAATGCATAAAAATGCAGTCTCCTTGAAAAGCGGTAAATTGGCGACTCGATTAAAACTCCTCCATGCAAATCGAATTAAGATGATAAACAATGATCCGCTTCAGTTTATGGGTTTCCAGCAATTGCGGCCGGATCATTCCATCAAGCGCCAATCCGTCCAACAATGAATACATCCTCTCCGTCTCCAGGTGAAGATCCGCGTCTTTCTTCAATAAATTGAGCAAAACAAGATACGACATCACTTCTTTGATCGCAAGGTAGACACTGTCTTTTTCCGCATCAAACACCTCCCCTTGATGGCGGGCATGGATTTTGAACACCAATCTTACTTCGGCTTCCAGTTTTGTTTCTCCTGGCGTCGGCATTAAATCCAATAAAACCTGGACGATTTTTTCTTTTGGCGGCATATCCAATTTAAAAATCCTCGTCATCCTTTCAGCAGTTTTTTGGTAGATCAAGTCTCGGGCAAACCCCAGCAAGTCATTTTGCGAAGCAAAATAATACCGCAAAGACCCTAAAGAAATCCCAGCTTCCTTCGCTATATTCCTGACAGACGCCCCTTCCATCCCTTGTTCTAAAATAACTTTCCACGCGGCTTTAGCAATCATTTCTTTACGTTTGGCATGTTCGATAAGTTTTGGCATACCTCCATTTTATCAGAATAATATTAAAATTCAATTAATTAATACAGTCGTATTATTATCGGAATAAGTCGATTCTTTATTTAATACGGATGTATTATCAAAAACTTGATAACTTTGATGTGATGTGGATAACCTCTCGGGGCTGTGGGTTACTGCATGGAAAGTTGCGTGAATAAAAAAATGCCCTTCTCCTCAGAGATAGGCATTTTATAATTTGAGCATACGGAACATAAAGTAAAAAGTGCTTCCTAAAATTACGGCAAGGAAGACTGGCAAAAATGCGATGCCCAATCCCTCTTCTGCACCTTTAGCGACCTGGATGGTTTGATAGGTGATGAAACCGAAAAATATTACGATTTCGTTTTTCAGCACATTCATCATCAAGTGCGCGTTTTGATATTGCGCTTCGATATTGTCTTCCCGTAAGTTCAGGTAGTTGAAGGTATGCGGGTATTTCGATAAAAAAGTCATCAAGAGCCACAAACCGCCGCCAATCAGCGGCAAGATCCATAATTCCATCTTGCTGCCCCAGCGGTCCGCTTCGCCGCTCCCGTTGAAATGCGCCGGCACTTCATCCGGCAACCCGCCGAATACGTAGACTAAGTAAACGATTGATCCAATAAATACAATGAGGCCAATTGCATCCAACACCTGTTCAAAGCGTGATTTAGGAAGATCTATTTTAGGCTGCTTCATCTGAAAGTCCCCTCCCCTCTCTCTTCTTTTTACGAAAACCCAGTGGAATGGTTTCAAAAAACACAAAAGCCGATTTGCGTTATTCGCAAATCGGCAATTCATTCATTTATATTCCTTTTTTACGGCTGCTGTCTTGGACGGATCAAAATTTCATTGACGTCGACATGGGCAGGCTGCTGCACGGCATAGCCGATGGCGCGAGCAATATCTTCTGCTTGAAGGAATTCCATTTCAGGGCCCTCCTTGAAGCCATTTAACACATCGTCATCGGTAATGGTATTTACCAGTTCCGTTGCCACGGCTCCTGGCGAGACAATGGTTACACGGATTGCCATGGCTGGATCAATTTCCTGGCGCAGCCCTTCGGAAATCGCCCGCACCGCAAATTTCGTGCCGCTGTATACGGCGCTGCCTGGCGTGACCGAATGCCCGGCGACTGAAGAAATATTGATGATGTGCCCTTCTTTTTGGCTCTCCATCTGCGGAAGCACCGCCGCAATTCCGTAAAGAACGCCTTTAATGTTTACATCCACCATCCGGTCCCATTCATCCAATTTCAATTTGTTCATAAACGACAGCGGCATTAAGCCCGCATTGTTCAATAACACATCGATGCGTCCGAAGTGCTCGATAGCTGCCTTTGCCAAAGCTTTCATCTGATCAGCGGAAGTAACGTCCGTCACCAGATATTCCGCTGTTCCGCCATCCTCTTCAATAGCCTTTTTTAATTCCGCAAGGCGGTCTTCCCGCCGTGCAGCTAACATGACCGAATACCCTTGCCCCGCAAGTTCTTTTGCAGCTGCCTGTCCGATGCCGCTGCTTGCTCCTGTAATGATTGCTGATTTCGTCGCCATATGTACTCATCTCCATTTCTAAATTGCTCTCACTTTCATTATGTACCCATTCTTTGGACTTTGACACTTTTAAAAACACGGAAACAACTGGGGGTCTACTAGTATGAACGAAGTTCATTTTTTTCAAAATAAACCTGTTCCCCAACTGTCTTTATGATGATATCAAAGTTTTGGCTAAACGGATGCATAAAGATTTCGTATTGAATCCGCCGCTCTTCGTGCGACTGCCGCAAAAAATTCAGATCCGCACCTCTCTTTACGACATCGCGCCCTACCCTTCTTTCGAATTCAGTCGGACCATCCGTATAAAGGTAAATTCTCAAATCAAATAGTGCGGGATCCAGAAAAGCGACACTCATGCCTTCGACAATTGTTGTCTTTTTATCCGCTGTTAACAGCTCACTGTGCATGTAGTGAGTGCCAATCGTTTTGACGCTCAGCCCCTCCCGGAGGCTTCGGACGTCGCGGTCCAAAGACGGGAGGTGATGGGCGCCGGAATGGCAAGCAGTCATTTTAAAGCGATGAAGCTGTTCTTCATACGAATATTCGAGGATTGTATTCATCCGGACACTGGAATTGACAATATACGGATCGGTATTCAGATAATTTGTCTTATTTTCACCAAGTCGTTCCATCAACTTATTGGCTAAAACGGTTTTTCCGGCAGCTCCGTGACCGGAAATGCCGATCAGGAGATTCGTTTCCGAACGGCCAATCTTTTCTGCTAATTCTTGAATGAAAATGTCCATCGTTTTCCTGCTTTCTCTCATCAATTTTCGAGTTCCTCTGCCAACCCCATCAAAATCCCTTCAGGCCCCCGAAGGTAGCAAAGGCGGTAAGATTCTTCATATTGAACCACTTCGCCTTCAAGCTTCGCCCCTTTTCGGCTTTACTTGGCCGGTCCGATCAAAAAGCACCAGTCCTTCAGAAGAAATTCCATCTCCAAAAATCCCTTCATCCGAATAGCTGATCCAAATTCCTTCTTCTCCTGCAACAATTTCTGCAATGGAATCTCCGCCGAAAAATGAGTGCAACAGAGTGCCATCCGCACGGACGATAAATATACTATCTTCGTTTTCTCCAGCGCCCATTGCGGCTACTAAGAATGTGGACGCATTTATCCAGCGTATTTGTGAAAAGTGATGTTGGACAACACCTATATCTATATCCGATCCATTTATCCGAATGAGTGTCTTCCCGCCTTTCAATAGAAGTAAAGCCACTCCAAAAGCTTCCGTCCAATCCGCGTCGATGAGTTCCATTACGTGTTGTTCTGATGCTGGAATCGTGTAAACTACTTAAGTCGTGCAATATTCGTTCAATATAATCCTCCTAGGGCATTTCAAATTGCTCTTTCTCGCTTCTAAAACTCCGTGACAATGATGCCTTCCATATTATCACCGGAAATTTCATAGGAGCTGCCCTTTTGAACGCGAATGTTCTCAGCTTCCGAAACCGGATAATAGCTGATGAGATAGTTTTTATCGTTTACCGTCGCGGAAATGCGCTTCTCGTTTTTTAAATAAACTAGGTATTCTTCTAACACAAAATTCTTTTCTTTCATAATAACACTATGAGGCAATCCCACATACCGGATATGCCATGGTTCATATTCGATGCCGGTGACATCCGTTTTGTCTTTCGGATAGCGCAGGATGAACCCGTATTTCCACGAGTTTTCTTCGATCCACTTTCCTTCCGGCGCTTTTTCCATCTTCATCTCCGTACTTCCAACATCGAGCGAGAGCCCAAGGTGGTGTTCGCTGTGCCCTGCAGGCAATGCAAAAGAAGAGCCCATCTCCTCATAGAGCGCTTCTTGCTGGGAAAAACTCCGATAGCCGCTCGTCATGACGAAATTCGAAACGCCATCCGTTCGAGCTGCCGCCATCATTTCCACGAACCTATTCGCAATTTCTTTTGAAAGGACGAGCTCTTTCTCAAAGATTGAAAAGCCTTCAACGAGTTCCTGCTGAATTGTAAGATCTATTAAGTCTTGTTTGATCCCTTGCTCTTCAGCGGCATATTCCCGGTTGACCAATAATAAGTCGCCTGCATGCAGCTGATTTGCGTTCACTTCCACCTCTTGAAGTTCCGCAGCTCGCTTGTCCGTTTCATAAGAGCTGAGTTGGCTCTCTAATTCAATATCCAGACCCGGCGAATAAACCTGGCCTCCAATGAAAAAAAGACTCATACCCAGTAACAAAAATCCCCATTTCTTCATAGCTCCGTCTCCTTTTATCCTTCTTTAAAGAAGAATAACGAAAAGATATGAAGGAAAAGCACAGGGAATTCTTAACGTTTTCTTAAGTTTCCTGGATTGAATCAAGAAATCCAAGTGTACGATAGCTTACTTGCTTCGATTAGCCGTATGAAATGAACATGAGCGGATATGGTCATCAACCATGCCTATGGCCTGCAAAAATGAATAAGTCGTTACAGGCCCGACAAATTTGAATCCGCGCTTTTTCAGTTCTTTGCTGATTTGGATGGATAAAGGGGATTCTGCAGGCACCAGCGCATCGGTTTCCCAATTGTTAACGGTTGGCTCAAAATCAACAAACTTCCACAGAAAATCCGAAAGACTCCCAAACTCTTCTTGAATTTTCAACGCGGCTTTCGCATTGGTGCGAACCGATTGAAGCTTCGCTAAATGTTTAACGACAGGAAAATTTTCTTTAATGTCTTCCAGTTCTCCATCACTCAAACCAGCACAATAGGCCATATCGAAGTGATGGAATGCTTCCTGGTAAGCTTCTCTTTTGCCTAGAACGATGTTCCACGACAGCCCTGCCTGCGCTCCTTCCAGCGTCAGCAATTCAAAAATATAGCGGTCATCCCGGCTTGGCCGGCACCATTCTTCATCATGATAGGCCCGCATCAGTTCGTTTGCCTGCGGCCATTGGCATTGTGGCATAGGATTCCTTCCTTTCTTTGATAGAAACTATGTTGCGATTGGCTCCACTCTAATTGTATTGCAGTGGCGGCAGAAGTAAAAATTCAGCACCATCTCCCCGAATAAAAATGGTACGACCGTAATTAGTTCACCTTCAGTGGCATCTTCGCCAATAGAAGCAATATAATCCATCTTGCCCTTACAAAATCGGCAAATAAATTCCTCTTCCTCCCCGTCGGTTAATTCGCCTCCAAAAAGCCGCGCCACGTAAAGTAATCCGAGTTCATCAAAGACTTCATTTCTTTTTTCATCGCTTGATCTCTTGGAAAGGATGCCTTTCTTAGACAAAGGCATTAAATGGACTTCAACTTCCGGCAGAGGCACTGGCAATTTATCTTCTTGCTCCATCACCCACTTTTCTTCGTCATCCTGCTCCAAATTGCGTATACGCTTTTCTTCTATTTTATAGAATTGAGTACTCCAGCACCCTGAGCAATTTAAGCAGCTGACTAAAGGCAAGTTTGGAATGTCTGTACCAAGGTTTTCAAAAATCGGATCGGTAAGATCAAAAGTCAACAATAGCTGCACTTGCAGGCCGCAAGTTGGACAAGGGAGCGATTCAATTGATTGCCCGCCAAAAAGATGCCGGTAGCTTCCTTTCCCCTCGATAACTTGATACCCTGTTCTTTGCAAGTTTTTTCTCATTTTAAGCCCTCCCGGTCTATCAACGCTTTGTTTAAATAGAAGTAAAATTAAATTTTAAATTTACTTACTATTATACAATCTAGCTGAATTAGTCAAAGATGGTCAATTAATTTACAAATTAAGGATGGCAGGAAAGCCATTCTTAACAAAAAGAGCGAAAACTTTTCCGAAGTTTTCGCTCTATTAATTCTTATTGGATCGACAGCTAACTCCTTCAGCTACTGGACTCGATCAACCGTTTTAATAAAAGTGATACAAACCCTTAGCCTCTGGAAAGCGTACTACGATTTCTGCCTTCAGCCTTCGATTGGTAGAGCGCTTTATCAGCCAAGCTAAAAAGATTTTGAGTGGAATTGGTTTGGGCAGGGAACTCTGATATTCCGATGGAAACCGTAACAGCTTGATGCGGAATCAGGCGCGTTGCCTCTACTTCCAGCCGGATTTTCTCCGCCTTTTGATAAGCGTCTATACCGGTTTGGTCCGGCAGCAATAAGACAAATTCCTCGCCACCATATCGAAAGCACTGGTCTTTCTCCCCTAACATCGCTTGGAGCTTTTCTGCTAATTTCTTTAAAGCCACATCCCCTGTCTGATGCCCGAAAGCATCATTGATGGATTTAAAATGATCAATATCCAGGACGAGCATAGAAAATTGCTGTTTGTCGCTTGCCCACTCAGCTAATACTTCTTCAAGTTTTCGGCGATTCGGAAGGCCTGTTAATGAGTCCGTGACAGCGGACTCTGTAAGTTGTTGATTATTGCGCTCGATAATCTCAAAGGCCATGACAGCGCTCTTGGTTAATAGATCGGCTTCCCGGTTCCAATGGGGTTTCATCAAGCTTTCTTTCAAAGGCTGGGCGATTTTCTTCCCTTCCGCCAATCTATTCACCAAGTTTCCTAACTGAGTAAAAGGTGCTGCCAATTTACGCGCAATGAAAATGGAAAATAGAAGCAGGATTAAAAATGGAATTAATACATATTTCAATGTCTGCCACAATTGTTCAAGCAGCAAGTTTTGAACAAATGCATAAGGGGTTTGCTGGACAATTCCCCATTTTGCTTCAGATACATGGCTGTACGCTGCAAGCATTTTATGTCCACTCGTGTTTGTAATTAATTCCATTCCATTGTTTCCTAAAGTTAGTTGTCGAACCACTGGATTTTCATAAACGCCTTTCCCAATCTGACGGCTGTCCGGGTGAAACAGCAGTGTTCCTTTTGGCCCGACTACAAAGTAATAAGATCCATTTTGTTCAACTGCATCATTTCCAAGAAGCTGGTTTAAGACGTTTTCTTCTTGAAGAAAGATGGTGCCGCCAATTACTCCTTTATAAGTTCCGTCTTTTGCATAGATGGGGTGGCTCATCAGAACGATTAAACGATCGGATAACCCGGTGTAAGGAAGACTTAAGCCTGGTTTTTCGGCATCCAATGCTTCTTGGGCAGCGCCGTCTTCTATTTTTTTCCCTTTTAATCCTATGCTGTCCGGACTGATTGCGCGGATAGTGCCTGTTTCATCAATCCAGGAAAGCGAATTGAAATAGCCGCTGCTTTCATGCAGAAGATTTAATTGCGTTTGAAGTTCAAGCTCGCTGATCGCCTCGGGATCCTCTAAAAATTCCGCCGTCGTTTCCAAGCTTTTATTCATTGAAAGAAATAAAGAGTCAGCTGAGTGACTCATCTTTTCTGCCTTTGAATAGTTGAGGGCTAAATAAGTTTCCGTCAAAGATTGCTTGTTCGAATGATAATAGGAGACTGTCAAAATTAACAGAGTCAAAATGACGGAAGCGGAGACAAGAGAAGTCAACAATCCGGCAAGATTCACTTTTCGCCTCTTTTTTAACTTCTTCATTCAAAGGCCCCCTTCAAAAAAATAAATGACATCTTTTCTATTATATTTGTTTCCCAAAAAAAATGCGCTAAAAATGGAAATAATAGATGGATTTTTGAAACTTACATAATATATTCAAAAAAGTATGCTATGAAAGCATACTTTTACCCACCACTTCATTGATAGGATACAGCCCCTCCTTAGCGCTTTTAATAATAACAGGTGCGGCAACCAAAGTAGGCAGCCTTGCAACAATACCTGTTTTCTCTAAGAGCACAAGCATATCCTGATCTTTTCGAATTATTATAGCGATTCCTTGTTATGTGCATTCGCTTGCCATTAGCTTTAATACCCGAACTTTATAATCCGACACAGTCAAAAACATAGATTCGTGGCGAGCATAAATGGCTCTCGTGTTGTAGCCGAAGGAGCCCGGATAATCCATCACTTTACCGGTTGTTCCAAATTCCCAAACAATAAACTGGTTTTCTTTTAGAAACACACCAAGTTCATGGGTAAGCGCAAAGGCAATGACGTTTCCGGTATCAAAAGGTGCGGCAAGCGCTTTTTGTTTTTTTAGCTGCGCATCCAAAAAGAGCAGTTCGTTGCTTTCCGTCCTAAATCCCTAGCATGCGTAAGGTTTATAGCGAGCAAAAAGCGGATCGTACAAAAGCTGATTTTGAACGGCGATATCATAATAAGATTCCAACTGCTGGAAAGGCGCAGCATAATTTAATCGATTTTGTCCATTTCGATTGCCAAAAACGCCCTCGTCGCCGTAACTGCACAGTACCCCTTGCTGATAAGGCATCAATTCAAAAATAAACGGGCCGACTTCACAATCTGAAACGAATTCTCCCGCCAAGGTATAAAACGATAGGGTCCTATCATTCAAGAGACAGAAATGCTCTTTCGTAAAGCGGATCTTCGAATGGCCGGTCGAACCTGTCATAATTGTTTCACCGTTCAATTGAACAAGGTTTTCGCCTTTTCCTTTTAGCAGCACCAAGACTTGGCGGTTTTTGCAATCAGCATCAATAATGGGCCATTTCTCGCTTTCGAATAGCGTGTCTTCCTGTAATTGCATTGAGTTCATTTCCTTTCGCCTTGATCTGATAATCGTTGTCTTTCCAATATACTAAGCAAGCCTGGAGAACGCTAGCAATTTAAGGAAATCTTTTCAGGGGCATATTAAGTTCAATCAGCCCTTTCCTCGTCTACGCTGTTGAACATTCCTGTAAGCAGGATTTTTCTTTATTTTCGAGAAGTTAACAGTATGTAAAATTGGCAGCGGCATAGCAAGAGACTAAGCGAAAAGGAAGCGTAGCCATGACTTTACTTCAACCAATCCCACAGAACCAAGCAAGAGAAATCAGATCCAGTCTAAAAGCAGATTGTACACAGTGTTTCGGCTTGTGCTGCACCGCCCTGAACTTGATTGCTTCAAACGATTTTGCCATCAATAAACCTGCAGGGATTCCGTGTCCGAATTTGCAGAAGGATTACCGCTGCCGGATTCACAGCGAATTGCGCGAAAAAGGATTTAAAGGATGTACCGTTTTTGATTGCCTTGGCGCTGGCCAAATGATTGCGCAGACTACTTTCGGTGGAAGCAGCTGGCAGAACCAGCCGGAAAATGCGGAGAAAATGTTTAAAGCTTTCCCTGTCATGGAGCAATTGTTTGAAATGATCGCTTTTATCGCCGAAGCCCTTTCTTATAAAAGCAATCCAGTGCTGCAGCAAGAACTTACCGAGCAATTGGATCTGCTGCAGAGGCTGACGAAGCTAAACGCAGATGAACTGCTGAACTTGGACTTGATTGGCTATCGTCATCCGGTCAAAGAGCTATTAGTGAAAGCCAGCCGCGAAATTCGAAGACGGGCTGTTCCCGACAATGGAAAACGGAAACTTGAACAGCCTGGCGTTGATTGGATGGGCAAAAATTTGAAGGGCAAGGATTTAAGGGGCATGAACCTTCGCGGCGCTTATTTGATTGCGGCCAATTTGGAACAGGCCGATTTACGCGCGGTCGATTTTATCGGAGCCGATCTGCGGGATGCTAACTTTTGCGGAACAGACTTATCGACAAGCCTCTTTTTAACGCAGATGCAGATCAACTCAGCAACAGGCAATCGCCAAACACAATTGCCGGTTCATTTGGATCGTCCGTCACATTGGAATATCTGAAATACCTTTTAGCAGTTTCCAGCGTAAGCAGTAAAAGACGATACAGGTTGGATCGAGCTGATTGTTTTTTGAAAGTTTACTATAAGTAAAGAGAGGTATTTATGACGTATACCAGGAGTTTCCATACAAGAAAGGATGGTACACATTGAAAACGGTAAAGTTAGGCCATAGCGATTTAGAAGTGTCACCGATTGGATTAGGATTGATGGGGATGTCCCCTATTTACGGACAAGTGAATGACGAAGAATCGATCAAAACGATCCACCGTGCTTTAGAATTAGGTGTAACATTACTGGATACAGCGGATGTCTACGGCAATGGGCATAATGAAGAATTGCTAGCGAAAGCGCTAAAAGGCCGACGCGACCAAGCCGTCATCGCCAGCAAATTTGCGTTCGGCCCCAATTTTCAAGGCATCAACGGCCATCCGGATTATGTGAAGGAATCTATTGATAAAAGCCTGAAGCGTTTAGAGGTCGATTATCTCGATTTGTATTATCAGCACCGTGTAGATCCGAATGTGCCGATCGAAGAGACAGTAGGAGCGATGGCAGACTTGGTGAAAGCCGGAAAAGTGCGGGCGATCGGTTTATCAGAAGCGTCTCCGGACCAAATCCGCCGTGCCCATGCGACGCATCCGATAACGGCAGTGCAAACCGAATATTCGCTTTGGAGCCGGGACGTGGAAACGGACGTTTTTCCGACGGTCCAAGAACTCGGGATCAGTTTTGTCGCTTACAGCCCGCTTAGCCGAGGATTTTTATCGGGCGAATTAAAGAAATTTGAAGACTTCGATGAGAACGACGGGCGCCGGAACCTTCCCCGTTTCCAACCCGAAAACTTCGCGAAAAACGTGGAATTGGTTGAGAAAGTGAAAGAACTGGCTGCAGATAAAAATTGTACGCCTTCCCAGCTAGCCATTGCCTGGACCATCGCCAATGGCGCTTTGCCGATTCCCGGCACGAAACGCATCAAATACCTCGAAGAAAATGTTGCTTCGCTTCAAGTCGAATTGACAGCCGATGATTTGCAGCGCATTGATGCCCTATTGCCGAAAAATTCAGCGGTTGGAGACCGTTATTGACTTCTTATACGAAAGAAGAAAGACCCTGGCTACTCATGCCAGGGTCTTTCTCATGTTTTTCTATTATCTTTCTTTGCTCATAAATGGATGAATAATTCATGATTCCGAATAACAAAATCAGCAAAGCTGGAATTAACTGATCATTCATCGGCAATTACCTTATTCGCCTGGCACTGCCACAGGTGTTTCTAAAGGAACTTCAACCGGCTCTTCTACAGGAGCTTCAACCGGTGCAGAGAAGTCGAACGGCACAGCCAATTCTTTTTCATAGTCATCGATGATGAGCTGCCCTTTTTTGCCGGCCAGATCCAAGTTACCCAAGTTAAAGGTAGCGAATAGGCGATCCTTAGAGAACGAAGCTGTAGTCGGCGTGAACTCAAATTCAGAACCATCTTCAAACTGCACAGTAAAATAGAAGAGGTCCGCTACATCCTGCGCGCGGAATTCGCTTGGGACAGCCTCTGTCAGTTTTACTTTAACGGATGTACTGCCAACGAGTTCTGCTGACGCCGCTTCAGGGAAATAGAACGATTCCATGACGAAAGAAATGGTGTTGTATAAAAGGTTCGCGAAATCGCCGCGTGTAATATTGGTGTATGTGCCATAAGAAGTGGCGGTCTTTCCGTTTGTGATGCCGGTGCCGTAAAGAGCGCCGATATACGGTGCAAAGACGCCGCCCACATCGGTAAATGGTGTGTCTTCTTCAAATTCTTCCAGTTCAAATGCTGCGACCAATAGTTTCGCCATCGCGCCGCGTGTCAGGATGTCATTCGGCTTGAACTGTGTTTTGGTGACGCCGGAAACGATGCCGTATTCTGCTAAGCCGTTGACAGCGCCGCGCACCCGGTTATTCAAATCTGTAAAGCCCGCATCCGGCGCGGATTCTGTGTCTACCCCAACGGCATTCGCTAAAATGACCGCTGCGTCTCCACGCGTTAATTGCTGGTACGTGCCAAATTGTGTGGCGCTTTTTCCGTTGATGATTTCGTATTCGTACAAGAAGCTGACGGCTTCGTCATAGCGCGGTCCTACGTCGCTGAAAGTGTGGGTGGATGATGCGCTGACAGGTGATGCCACTGCGGCTACAGCCACGACGGCTGCACTGGCAGCCATAAAAAGGTTACGGTTGTTCAATTGGATAATCCCCTATTCTCTATGTGATCTCGCTACTCTGCTCCGGGTTTATTGACTGGTTTTTCCTGTTCCGTCGTTCGAAATAAGCGGTACCAAATTAGTATAGCGGGATTCCTTAGAAAAACAATCCTACTTTAGAAATTTATTTTACTAATTTTGCTTCTACAAAGAACTGCAGAATATTCCTGCTTTTCTCAGGATGCCCCGAACTTAAATCTAAATCGGCTTGTCCTGATATGCCATTTTTCTACTATGTATTTGAAAACAATCCAAGTTGTGGAGTTTCCGTTTAAATGAAACAGCCTGCAAGCAAATCGTTCACTTTTTATGTCCGCCGATCAACTGGGTCCGCGCAATGGCTGTTCCAGCTTCGGTTTTCGAAACCGCCCGAAAAATGGCTGCGTAGCCGTACCGGTTCCGGATCTCGTCCATGGCGGCCGCCAGTTTTCTCCGCTCCCATTTCCGCTCTTCAAACAGGCTCAGCTGGACGGAAGATTCGCTTTCGAGTTTGCTGATGGACAAATGGATTTGGCGAACCGGCAAGTTTTGATGGAATTCATGGAACAAGTCCTGGCACACCCGGTAAACTTTCATCGTATCGTTGGTGGCTTCATGGATGGTCCGGGAACGGGAAAAGCCTCCGCCGAAGGCCGATTTGCTGTAGCCGACGCCCAGTTGAATCGTCCGCCCCGCCATTCCCGCGTCCCGCGTCCGTTTGCATACATCCTCGCACATTTCCAAGATCACCGTGAAGATGTCTTCGGTTTTCACGTAATCCCGGTACAGAATCTGCCCTTTTCCGTAGCTGATCTGCCCCTCGACAAGCGGTGCACCGAGTTCTGAAAAATCGATGCCGTTGGCGTGCTGGTACAATTGATGGCCCATGATGCCGAATTTCTCTTCCAATCGCTTGAGATCCGCCTTCGCCAAATCGCCGACCGAAAAAATGCCCATATGGTTGAGGTTGGTTTCCATCCGGGAACCGATTCCCCACATTTTGCTGAGCGGGGTGACAGGCCATAATTTCTCCGGGACATCTTCCATTTCCCAGTGCACGACGCCTTTCTTTTTCGCCTCCAAGTCAAGCGCCAGTTTCGCCAGCAGCATGTTCGGCCCGATGCCGATCGCAGAAGGCAGCCCGAATTGGCGGTAAATGGCATCCTGGATATCCACCGCAATTTCCTCCGGGCTGTTCCACTGATTCAGAATGCCCGTGAAATCGATAAAACTTTCATCGACGCTGTAGACATGGATGTCTTCGTGCGCCACATATTGGCCCAGTAAATCCGTGATCGCCATCGAGATTTGCAGGAAGAAATGCATTTTCGGTTCAAGGAGCTGGATGCGCGGGTCATCCGGAATTTCAAAAAGGCGAGTGCCGGTTCTGACGCCAAATTCCGTTTTCATGCGCGGCGAAGCCGCCAAGACCACGCTGCCTTTGCGCTCCTGATTCCCCACCACCGCAATGCAGGCCTGCATCGGATCTTGCCCCGTTTCGACAGCGAGGCAGCTGGCATAGAAGCTGCGCATATCGATGCAGGCAATCACCCGTTTTCTTCCTGAATAACCTGTCATTTGATCCCCCCCAAAAGAACACTTGTTCTTATTCTATACCACGGATTTCAAGGGAACAATCCTTCCGGACAATTAAATTTTGGCTGCAAGGCGCAAAACGTGTGCAAATAAAAACGCCATGAGAGCTCTTAAGCTGTTAATAGCTCTCAGGGCGTTGGATTCGATTCAATTTTTCGTCTGACAAGTTGTTTAAAAAGCTGCCGCTCTTTAGAAGTATGCAGCAGCCTTCGGAGTTTCTTTCTGGAAGTTAAATAGATTTTTAACTCTTCCTCTTCTTTCATCCGGTCTGCTAAAAAAGGGGCTTCTTTACTAAGCTGCTCGAACCAGTATTTTTCCTGAAGCTTCTTCAAATTGCATTCCACTTTTTGATCTGTTGAAAGAAAACCGTATTTTATTTTTCCATTCAGTGCTTTCAGGAGTTCCCAAAGGCCTTCTCCGGCGAGCTCAAACATCCTTCTCTTCTCCTTCCATCTCCCTTAACCATCTAACCTCAGTTGAAAAGCTTCTTGCAAAGCCCGGAAGCGCTCCTCATATTTCTTCATTTTTGCTGAATCGTTAGTGGAATTTAAGAACGGCTTCCGTTTTCCAACCACCATAAGATCTAAACCATCCGGAAGAACAACTCGCACAAAAGGGGAAAACTTATCACAAGTGGTATTCGGAAGCGCAACCGACAGCTTTGCAAATTCCTCTGTAGAAAATTGGTTGGATATCGCTAATTCTTTTAATCCCTTCAGTTCTGCAAGCGGCTGTAGAGACTCATTCGCTACCTTAATATTGGATAAGCCAAGATAGGCCAACTGCTTTAACTCCTTTAGCGGCTGAAGCGTTTCAAGCAGCAGCGGGTGCGTATGATCCCCCTCCAATTCGAGCAGTTGAATGTTTGGGGCTTGGACGAGTGAAGAGATGTCCCGCAGCTTAGAAAACCCTTTGATCGTGAGCGCTGCAAGGTTCAGGTTTTTGGAAAAATCCCATAACTGGATTGCTTTTGGATTCTATTCCAGCCTTAAGACGTGCAAATTGGACAAATTCCCGATCAGCGACAAATCTTCCACCCGCATTCCGTACATATACAGCATTTCAGGATTCACGCTGCTTAAAATTCGGGTGAATTCTTCTTGGTTAACAGAATGCACCCATAACTTAGTCAACCGGTGAAAAGAAGCAAGCAAGTCCAATCCTTTGGTTTTTCCGTGGATAAAAAGTTCTGTTGCATGGGGATCTGTGTTTCGGAGGTCTTCAACCAACTCTGGCTGAATCGCGGTCCGAAACAAGTATTGGGGGCTGTTATTTGCATAATCCACCTGGAACATTCCACCTTCTCCTTTTTCTTTGCTGCTTCCTCATCACGCTTTCCACCTGTTCACAATCACACTGGACAACACAAACGAAACAACCGCAAGAACGGGAAGCACAACCATGAGCGAGATGAGCTGCGTTTGCACAGTAAACGGCAAATAAGCATTTTCGATCCAGCCATATAGGTTGAGGAAAAAAAGAAACAGACCAAAAGCGATTATGCAATAAATTGCTTTTGATAAAATACTATTCAAGGGAACCTCCTTTTAAATTTGAAGTAAAGCAAGAGAATCCAGTTCAAGTTAAATTCTTTCACATGATGCCTTCAAATCTCTAATTAATTGAAATACAAATGCCAAAACAAATAAATCAGCCCCATCATGAATAAGGCCGTCGCAAGTGCGACTCCTCTAAAAACAATCAGCTGAACCGCTGGCGAAAATAATTTTTTGCTCCCCCATAAAACAAAAGCAAAAAACAGTCCGATAATCGCAAACGGCCCATCGCTGTACGAAAAAGCGTCATCAAACCCCCGCTCTTCATTTTCTTGATATGGCTTCACTCCTGCATAGAAGCTAACGAGCCCAAAGTACCCGAACAATACAGTCGCAAGCCAAGGTATCCATATTTCCATAAGTTTCTCCATTCTCCTGGTCGCTTATAGCGATGTTTCATGTACCCACGTCACTTTTCAAACAGTTCTTTTTTCTCTTCTGTCGTAAGACCCGTAAAAAACACTTTATGAACTCTCAGTTGCCTTGTATTCGATAATGGTTTTTCTAGCCAAGTCGCTGCCATTGGCGTATGTTCGGGTTGCGCGTTTACTTTTTCTAAAAACTGTTCATATTCTTTTATCACTTCATCATTCAAACTTACAGGATCCATATTTCTGCTTTCATAATCCTTTGCAGCCAGTTCCAGTGCCGTGATAGGCTCTGACAATTTTTTAACTACGCCAATCTCGCAGGGCATGCGCTGGTCATCCAATGAGACGAAGTAATAATGCTCTCTTGGAAGGCGGAACAATCGCTTCTTCGTATCCTTTTTACTCGCAAGATAGAGCCAGCTTCCTTTACTGCCGTGGCAATTAAGCTCAGATTTATCAATAGCCAACAACATTTTCTCAAACTTCTTCAATATATCACCCTTTTTTATCGGCACTTCAATCTCCCAGTGCGATTACTTTTTTGCTATTATCGAGCGCATTCAAACAAAGCGCTTTTAATTCTTTAGCGAATGCATTGATTCCCCTTATCCGTTCATTTACCTCCCACTGTCTCTCAGTATGGATGTCATATTCTTGAAGCAGCTCCTCACAAATGAGGACCAGTTCCTCCACCTCTCTAGCTGAAAACACCCGGTCCTTATATTGGTCAAGATTTAAAAGAAGGCCGAAGCTTTTTGCTGGATAACCCTCCTTTTCCAACAAAAAAGCTTGAAGTTCTTCTTCAAATTTCACGTGTTTTTCAGAATGTAAAACTTCACCTCGGGTATTAGCAACATAAAAATCAAGCCCAACGCCGCTTAACATGCAAATTCCTCCCTATAAAAACACATCTATATTCGTTCATTGACAGATTAAATCCCAACTGCTAGATTTCATTCTTTCAACGAATCCGTTCACGCTGCCTTCTCTCCATTATGTCTGGCAGCTTGTAGATTCCAGGATCCTCATCGGTGCACCGAATGTGAAGCTTTTTGAAATAAGGCAGAATGCTTTTTGTAAATAATCCAAGTGATAAGCGAAAGGAAAAAGAAGCCGATGGCGAACAAGGTATTCCTTACTAGATTTTCGGTGTCATTGGTATATACATTGTGAATTATACGTATTAGAGAGACCACTAAGAATAATGTATATAGAACGGGAACGTATATCACAGGCCTCTCCGGATCTGAATTTTGCTTTTTTTGAAACATCGTACATCCCTTTCAATTTAGAAGCATGAGATTTTGCTGTTCACTTAATTAACGGGAACGTGCAGTTCCACGCACTCCGCTATTTCCAATATTTTTACTCCTCAACCCTCAATACGCCATACCGCTGCCTTTCACCCATCCAGGAACTGGCGTCACGCCAGTAAACTTCTTGTGCGGAAATCCAGCTAACCGAGTGACGAAACGGCTGATCAATTTGCCAATCTTCGTCTTGTGCCCAATAAAACTGTCCGTCGTATGCCATTAACTTAGCGCTATAAATAACCGGATCACTATTTTTTGATGAAGGACAAATATGAAAATTCGTGACGCCTTTAAAGAGCAATTCGACTGCGGATGGCGCTGGCGCTTGTCGTTGAAATAAAATCCGCGCGCAAGCATCTAAATCAGTCGACATACTCATATCGAGATCCTCATCCACAAACGTCTCGGTCCACATGTAAAGCTCTTTCAAGCAGCTGTCATGAAAACCGCCGAAAAGTTCCATAAAATCTGCGATTGCTGTAGAATCGTCCATTTGATGCCAGGTCATTTAGTGCCTCCTTCTTTAAAAACAAAATTCGAAAACGATTGGTCTCCTCACTTCTCATTATGGCAGAGTTCTTCCGCAATCTTTTGGATCCGGTCGAGGGTCATGCCATTTCTTTGCTCCATCGCCAGCGGGTGATCCGTTGGCTCGAGTTCAATGAACGGAATCATTCCAACTGAACGCGTATGGACCATCGTCTTTAGTTCCAACGTTTCTGGATAACACGGAATGGAAGTGGACAGCCACCCAAACATGGGGCTCAGTTGTTGTTCCCGCCCTTCCGTTTCCCAATATTCCAGTGTCTGATCAAAATTAGCTTCACTTAGCGAAACCCAGACGTTCCAGATAAACGGATGGTCTCCGCCCGTTACCGGAATTTCTATCGCTCCTCGCATGAAGAAGTATTCCTCATCCACAATGCATAAATCATCATTCGCCTCAATCCGGCTTTCCCGCTCTTCTTCAGGAATGTCCAGACAATAGTCAGGCAGTGGGCTCCCATAGCTCATTGGCAGCGCTGCATGATATTCACCGCAAGTCTTACAGAAATATCCTTGGTCGATTCTGCTCATTCTTTTCTTCTCCTCACACCTAATTTCAAGTGTCTAAATGTCATAAAAATACTAGACTGGCCGTTCTTTCAAGTATATTAAGTACGGATAAAGATAGCTAGCTAAATTTGGGAAATAAAAAAGATGTTTTTTACAGCTTTGCGTATTTTAAAATAATTATCGTTTCCATCTATATGAATCAATTACCAAGTTCCCTACCTCAGACTAGGAAATTTTTTTCTTCTGGAGGATAGCTTTTTTCAAAAAGATATAGGATGCTTACACTACTGAACTGCTGAATCTCATCAAAGGAACGTGATAAAAAAATGGCAGATAAAAAGGCACTTAAAATACTCTTTAAGCGTTATTGGTCCTCTGAGGGTTGGACTAATTCATATTTGACTAAAGAAGAATTAAATTATGCAAAAGCAGCAGGCGTTATGTTTGAACAAAAGAAACTATCTCATGATGAGGCGATTCAAAAATTGGCTGCAGTCATTAGCACTTTAAGCTTAGAGGATATTGCCACTCAATTCGTAGCGAGCCTATCTTCCAGAAGACTAGAACTCCGTTCCGCATTAGGTAGTTTTATGGTCGGCAGACACTTAATAGCCCACGAATATCTGGGAGATGAAAATATTTGTAGTTATTGCGGAGGTTTTAACAAAAAACAGGAGTTTGTAGATTTGAATGTACTTAATTTTGAACGGTTCAAATGGGGAGGCGTAAGGCATCTTGACCCTTTTTATATAGCTTTTGATCTTGAACAGTTCAGCAAGGCAGAAAAGCTTACACCGACTCGCGAAGATCATGAAATTCTCCATCGTATTTTTTCTGTGGTGGATGAATTCCCTGGTGAAGGAAAAGTTGGAGAGCTGGAAAAAGCACTCTCCAAAGTTTTGAAATCCAATAAAGATGAACGCCGAGTTTTACTGGAAATTCTCGGCTTTTGTTCCATACTGTCTACGAATGACCGCCCTGGCTTTATCGATCATTTCATTCCCTACCTAGAAAGAGAGGAACCTTCACATGCGAAAAACGATTGGTCCTATCCAGTTTGTTGGTGGACAGGGAAGCATGGCTTAAATAAAAATGCTATAAAAGAAATATTCTCAACATTCCCTTTCAGAGATTAATGGTTAGTTCCTTAATCAAAATAAAAGGGAGAAAAGAGGTTGTCGCATTTACGTCTCTCCTCCTCCCTAATTAGTATATTAAAATTTAGCAAAGTTAGGATTGTTAAGCTAAAAGCCCAGCCAATTTGTATTTCTTTGTTTTAAGAGTATCAAAGCCTTCATTTATTGGATGTAGCCGATATTTGTCTCCATGATGTTCTGTATGTTTATAAACGATTTCGTTTATTCCCTTGCGCCTCCTGAAAACTCAATGAATTTCTCTTTTTCGGAAAAAACGAAACTTAATTGGAAATTATTTCGTATATTAATAGATTCTATTTAACGAAAACGGAGGCGTTAACGGTGAAATTTTTCTATTGGAATCTGTCAGACAGAGAAAAATTTATACGTTCACTTTGGACAGGGGTTCTGGCACTATCCTTTTTATATGTTGCCGTTTATCTATACGAAGGCAGTCTCTTTGTTAAATTTTATTTACCCATCTTCGTAACAATCGCCATGGTGGTTTCGCTCTTTTTAAAGTATCAAAAATACAAGAAAACGGCTTAACCTAGTAGTATATAGACGAAATTTAACTAGCGTTTCCCGAGCCTCATGAAAAGAGTTAAAAAGAGAAGCAAATAAAGAATAAATGTCTTTAATATTTTGGATTAAGTGTGATTTTATTGCTTGGCTATGGCGTCTATTGGACATTTTTTGAAATGAACATCCATCAAAACTTTCTCCTTTCATCTCTGACGGAAGGCTGTAATCTGGCTTTTCCGTCTACCAATTCAGCTGTCTGTTAAATACTTAAAACAAATCGGTACTCACCTTATTTTTATAGAGATCCACTTTAGCGGCACTAAAGTGGAGTTTCCTTAACACTCCATTGATCTGCAGGTGAATCGTGATGGCTACTGGAAAATCGAGCTGCTTAATCTTGTCTTCAATCGCATAGTAGGCTGCGCGTTCTTTGTCATAGAGAACGATGGAACTGATGAATGCTTCCTGTCCTTCAGTATCCAGGCTGCACAAGAGCGGAAACAATTCTTTGTCGTTTATCATAGCTTCGCCCAGGACAATTGAGCCGTTTAAGACTGCTGTGAAATTAGTGGTTTCAGCTGGCTGGACCCAAGTTTCGTCCTGCCCTTCCTCGCCTTCTGAACCGATTGCCCAGTCCCAAATGGGAAATTGTTTCAAATCTTCTATAGTCAATTCATCGACGGGTTTGCTTTTTATCCTCATCATTGTTTCATCCTCCTTTAGAATAAATTAAAACCCTTAATAATAACGAATTGAATCTTCGATATAACATTTTCCGTTCATTATATATCACGGTTTTCATATGCATTTGTTATTGGTTTATGCGCAGAATCAACCAAAAAGAAGACAGCAAAACCAAGCAGACGCGCAATTGAATTTTGTACTTTGATTCTCTGGATTAATAAATACCGGCAGAAGATAAAACAGCAATACTCCAAGTGATAAGTACAAAAGAAGCCGTTAGCCAGAACGTATTTATCGATGTCTTTTCATTTGTCTTCACCTTTTTAATAATGGCCACCAAGTTTAGACAAAAAATAATACTTAATGCAGGAACAAGAACCCAAGCTAAGTACATAAAAAG
The DNA here is from genome assembly GCF_022819085.1 of Planococcus ruber. Classification (GTDB taxonomy): domain Bacteria; phylum Bacillota; class Bacilli; order Bacillales_A; family Planococcaceae; genus Planococcus; species Planococcus ruber. The sequence continues at coordinate 490,591 of NZ_JALHAG010000004.1, forward strand.
AATTATCAAATCATTGCCTCCATTTTATTGTCTCATTTATAAGATGAAAATTCGACTTAATAATAACATTAATTCCCATTTTTCTATACACACTTAATGAAGTAGAATAAGTTAACCCTTTACTTTTCTTCCTGTCTTTCAGTTGATCACCACTAAAAATTCGTGTCTCACGAAATAAATGAAAGCTATACAAACAAGCAGATCCTCTGTAATATAAAGAAAACGTTTTCATGAAAAGGAGAATGCCGGATGTCTAAAACTGCGCTCTTAATCGTTGATGCTCAAAATGAGATGTTCGATGCTGCCAACCCTGTCGATCAAAGCGAGAAACTGCTCGAAAATCTGCAGTCCCTTCTTCAAAAAGCACGGTCAGCTAAGGTTCCGGTCATTTATGTGCAGCATAACGATGCCGGGCTCGTAAAAGGCACGGATTTTTGGCAAATCCATTCCTCCCTCACGCCGGAAGAAGGCGACGTCGTCATCCAGAAGTGGGCTGCGAATTCCTTCCAAGAAACCGAGCTGTCAGAAACCTTGAAAAATGAAGGCATACAGAAACTCGTAATAGGCGGAAACCAGACCGAACATTGCATTGCTGCGACGACTCGCCGTGCGAGCGATTTGGGGTTTGATGTAGTTCTTGTGAAAGATGCCCATGGTACGTGGGATTCTGACGACTTCACCGCCAAGCAAATCATCAACCATCAAAATGAATTATTGAGCCATTTCGCCACTTTACAAGGAACAAACGAAATCACGTTCGAACAATAGCTGCCTATCAAAAAAGTTGCCATTATTAAGGAGGATTCTAGTTGTTTAAATATGTAATTTTCGATGTGGATGGAACGATTTTGGATACGGAACGGGCCATTTTAAAATCACTGGACCAAGTTTTGCGAGAAGAAGGCCATGCGTATCCGATAGAAGAGTTACGTTTTGCGCTGGGCATCCCCGGACAAGAAACCTTAAGAAAACTGAAAGTTGACGATTTGGAGCGTGTCCATTCAAAATGGTCGCAAGCCGTATTGGAATTTTCGCATGAAGTAGAGGTCTTCGAAGGCTTGCGAGAAGTGATACAGTCGTTGCCGGAAATCCCGGTTCGAACAGGAATTGTCACGTCAAAAACAAAGCAGCAATTGGCAGATGAATTCGAACCGTTTGGGTTAACTTCTAATTTTGAACAGATCGTCTGCGCAGATGACACCAAAAATCATAAACCGCATCCGGATCCGTTATTGCTTTGTTTAGCGAAATTGAACGCGCCTCCAAACGAAGCTATATACATTGGCGATTCGGTCTATGACATGCAATGCGCTAAGGAGGCAGGCGTGAAATTCGCGCTTGCGTTATGGGGAGCGAAGCAGCGAAAAGGATTTGAATCCGCTGACTACGTATTGGCGGAACCAAAAGATATGTTGCAATTACTTAACGAGTGATTAGCCTAAAAGGAGGAACAGAACGATGTCGAGAATCGAAAATTCCAAATGGAAACTTAGTTTGGCCGGCTTTACAGCGTTTATTTTAGGCTCAATCTTCTACTTGATAACAGGGCCTAATCTGATAGGAATACTCGGTTTCTTAATATCAGCCATCGTTCTGTTCTTTCTAAATGCAGGCTATGTAATTTATAGGAAAATAAAAGCGAAGAAAGGCAAAGAGGCGTAGTCTTATTCCCTCCTGCTTTTCTTCGCTTTTTTTAGGAAGCTTCCCCTACCATTCGCGCCATTCTTCGGTAACGTCCTCTTCCGTCTCCAACCCGGCTTCCTGTGCTTTTTCCATAAGGAACTCCTGCAGCTCTTCCCGCTCCATCGTCTCTATGAAGTAATCGTATTGATCATTTAAGGCATTTAAACGGAGCACTGTTTTTTCTACTTGTTTTAAGATTTGCTTTTCAGAAGGATCGCGAAGACGTAAAAGCTTCTTTTGATAATCTTCGAGCACGTCTGCAACGGCCGCTAGATTTTCTTCCGTAAATAAGTCATCTTCCTCCATCCGTATTTTCCATGCATCCGTAGGCAAAAGCGGCACTGCCAAAGCTGCTTCTCCTTCCTCATTCCGCTTAGGTTTCTCGATAAACGTCGGTGGATATACATCTTTTAGCCGATGGGAATAATGCTTTTTATTTGTAAAATACGCGTAGTCCAAATTGATGCATGGTGAAACATCGCCGTCGAGGACCGTCGTATCCCAAAATTGTATGCTATTCAAGTGAGGCAGTTGCTTAATGAACCCGATGGATGGTATGGTTCCGCAGTTATTGAGGTCCAATTGTTCGAGCGACTGGACTTTTCCAATCGGCGATAAGTTTTGAATGTTTTTTACACCTTCCATTGAAAGTGATCGTAAATTGCCCGAAAGTTCCTGGATCGCTTCAATCTCTTTTAAGCTTCTCATTCCATATAACTCCAGGTGCCGCAACCGGGTTAACCCCTGAATGCCGTCTAAAGAAGTAATATTAGAAGTAATGAGCTCTAATTTCTCAAGTGCTTTCAAGCTTCTAAATTCCTCTAGATTTTTCCCTTTCGGCTTATAGCTCCAAATCTTCATGCTTTTCAAATGATGGAGACTGCCAATCGCTTTGGCTTTAGGCGGCAGCGTGCCGTATATCTCTTCCAACGAAGAAAGCTGGCTAAAATCTACGGAAGAGACCGGCACAAGGTCACCGATTGACAGAGCTTTTAATGCCTCCAACTTATAGAGGCCGCTTAAATCGTTCACATTTGGTCCGTACAATCCTACCGATTCGATGCTTGGGCAATCGCTGAGAAAATCGATTTGAGACGCTTGATAGTATTCGGAAATCTCTACATTTTTAATTTGATTTATTTGGATGTACTGAATTGATTCCAGAACATTGTATTTGCCAATCCGCACCGTGATTCCATTCTCGCCTTCTCGTAAGCGAAGTTTGCTGTTATCCATAAGCCCTCCATAATCCGTTTTTTTAATTCTCTGTTGCTTCATTTAAAATTTCTATTTTTTCACAATAGAAACTCACTGAATCGTCTTCATAGTCCTCAATTAAATAACGGCGCTCCTTTTCAACCCCGTACTCTTTTAAATCCGTTATGTGGAATCCTAATAACTGGTTATAGGCATTTCCAAAGCCAGTTAATTGAAGTGACGAGACATTGATAAATTTTAAAATCACTTCAAAAGATTTCTCTTCTTCTGGGATCAAGGTCATTTCCAAAGATGAAATCTTATCAAAAACATCGTTATATTCTTCGTAAAAATGAAAAGCTGGAATCAGTAAGGTTCCGCTAAATTTAGCATCGGGCATTTTCATTGCCAGCCCAATTGTTTCATACCATGGTATTCGCATCGTTAACTCCTTTACATCCCTTCTTCATTACCATTCTCGAGCGGATAGATATACATATCCACATCGATAATAGTGCCAGTTAAATAGCAAAACTCAATGATTTCTTCGTCAAAGGAAAGCCAAGGTTGTTCGTCTCCATAAATACTTGGAACGATGGTGAGTATAAAATTTACATCGTATCGCTCTTTTATTTGAAGTAATTGGGGGATTTTGTTTTTGAGGTTCCGGATGGTTTCTTTGCACTGGGCTTCTACATCCAGTTTTCCCGCCTCAGATTTTTCAGCGCTCCATGTCGAGAAACGGTATACAGAACCATCGATCCTTTTATCACCATAAGCCCAATAGCTGAAAGGTTGAATCCCTAGAGTATGCGTCAGTTCTTGTGGCGCAAAGATCCCTTTTTCATAAGCTATAAATCCATTATCAAATTGACCATTGCTTTTAATAGCAAAATAAGTGTAGCTGTTCGTCTTCTCCATTCGACACCCCTTACTGATTAAGCATAAAATATTCAAAAAATACATTCTCTTCCAATGATTATAGCGAGAAAAATGATCAAGTGGAACAAGTCACACTATACTGCTCATTAAATTAACGACATACAGACGTCTGCGCTTGCCGCTCTCAGAAAAACTGCCCGATCATTCCCTCCTGCAAGACACCAACCTGTTTATCATCTATTATAAAATGAAAAGTTTTCACGTATACTGACGAAATGGAGAGATAGCAGGATGAAAAAACAGGCTCTTGTATTTGTTCTATTATTGAGCGGCTGCCAAGGATCTGAAGAAGCTAATAGTTTATCGGATCCTTCCACTTATGATGTGACAGGAATCATCACAGAAACTTACTCTGATAAAGTACTTTTGGAATTATCCCAAGGGCTTGAAGAAAATGAGAAAGAAATGTGGCTGGTTGTTAGTGAACATACTAGCATTAGTGATTTCCAAAAGAATAAATTAGAAAAACAAGATTTGCGTATACAAGAAAAAGCAAAAGCGAATTTAGAAGATTCCTGTATCGATACTGAGCCACGAACTTGTTATGCAAAAGAACTGTTTGTAGATAAAGAAGGTTGAAGTTAATTCTTCTAAACTCAAAAGAGCTTTCTTTTAAAAGTAAGAATTGCTTCCTTTACTCACGATACAATAGCAACCCAATATTCCAGACGAGCCCAACTAGCACACAAATTATCGAAATCATTATGGCTATGGCATACAAAGTTCCTGAATAGACTACATTCTCAGCTAATATAAACAGGAGTATCCCAAAAAATAAATACATATGCGGCAAGATAAATCGATTCATAGCGCTGCCCCCTTTCATATCCCTATATCATTCTCATCGTAATACTCGAGTTCGTCGATTTCTAATCCTGTCACTTTCTTAAACGCCTGATTGAAGTCATGAGTGATCTGAGTTTCGTTCAATAGATCCAAAATGACCTGTTCTCCGTATGTATGGATCAAATAGCGGACTGCTATATAGGACTGCAGGTAGATATTGGCTGTTGGATCAGCATCCAACGTTTGCCACTGGTCCTGCGTCGAAAGTGCAGTTAAAGGAGGCCGTTCCTGCTCCATGACCGTGACGCTATTTTCTTCACTCCCAATGTATTCTGCAAACCCCTCCGCTAGCCAAGAAGGAATTTCTTCCGGTTTAATTTTGAGTTCCTGAAATTTATGTCCAAGAATGTAATGAGTGTATTCATGCATAACTTGCTTATTGAATTCCCAATTCATTGGACCCGGTCCAGCGGCTAAAGCTTCTCTGTCTTCAGGAACGATGACGATCAAGTTCATTTGGGGCGAATAGAGGCCGTTGCCTAAACTCATATCGATTCGCTCCATATCTTCTTTGTTTTTTAACAGGACAAGATCAACAGGCTCATCATAAGAACCGACGAACTTCTTATTGAGTTCCATTCCTCGATCGAGAGCATTTTTTGTAAGCTCAATTAGGTTCTCATCCGATTCTGTAAAATACAGTGTTGAATGTTTATGCGCTGCTATTTGTTTGTATGGTTTTAGAAGCTCTTCCTTTGAATCAGCTGCCACTTGTTCTACCGCCATTGTAAAAATAAAATCAGCGATGAGGTCTTTCGGTTTTTGAAAAGCGAAGCCAATGAGACAGAAAAGAACGAAACAACCTGCAAGAACCCATAAGATCTTTTTCACTTCTCACATCTCCCCCTAAGCTTAAATTCCTCTATTTTTTCTTTTTGGCTTCACTTTCCTGGTATTTACTACTAAAATAATTATACCGATTGTAAAAATAAATTACTATTAATTATGGTATTTTTTACATTTTTATAAATATTTACAACCAAAGAAAGCAAATTTCATTCGGTAACTTCGGTCCCAACCTCCCCCTTGCACCTCACATTCCCCTATCCTATACTAGGAATAACTTTTCATTGAAGGGACTGAATTATGCGCAGATGTCAAAGTGATTACCTCAGAGAACGAAAAAATGGAGGGAAAACTATTGATTACAGAAATGAGCACCGAACGATTGATGTTAAGAAAAATGGAGGCCGCAGATTCTTCTGCGCTTTTTGCACTTTGGTCCGATCCACAAGTGACCCGGTTCATGAATATTGATCCTTTTACATCCGAAGCTCAAGCAAAGGAAATAATCCAGCTGTTTGATCGGCTGCACCGGAACAGGCAAGCCATTCGCTATTCTATTTTTATCAGGGAAACAAAAGAGCTTATCGGTTCATGCGGCTTTAACTATGTGGATTCCGAAAATGCAAAAGCTGAAATTGCTTATGACCTCAGCCGGCACTTTTGGGGATGCGGTTTTGGTTCTGAGGCCGTTGCCGCCCTATTGCATCAGGCATTCTACGGAATGGGCCTTAACCGGATTGAAGCCAAAGTCGATCCGCTTAACAAAAATTCAATCCATTTGTTAAAAAAACTGAATTTCCATTTCGAAGGAACCCAAAGGCAATCCGAAAAAATAAACCAGCAATTTTTCTATGTGAATATGTATTCGAAGTTGAAATCGGATTGACGCAGAACTTAACCATAAAAGCGATCTTCCTCGTGAAGATCGCTTTTGGTTTTTTTATAAATTTATAGAAACTTAAAATTTCAGCTTTCATTCCATGCTTTATAGGATTGAATATCTCTGTATGTATCGTATTGCTGATAACAAGTTATAAAAACGTCTTGCACAATTTCCTGTGCTTTTCCCCAATCACGGAGGTAGCTGTAAGAAAGCTTTGTCAGGCGGTCTCCGTATTCATCCGTCAAGTCTTTCAGCCATTGATCTTTATTGATGATTGATAAGCCAATCTTTTCCAGCTCAGTCACTTCCATCCCTCCTATTTAACTTTATTTTTGACCCTCCCTAAGACGGGGGTAAATCGATATGGGTTTCAATTTTATTAAAATTTGGAACTTCTTTTCCATCCATAGTTAGAAGGCTACTAAATCGGCAGCCTTCTAGTCTTTCGATTTTGTTTCGAGACAATTCTTTATTGGCTTTTGAAGAGCATCTAAAATGGCGATAATGACACTTACGGCAAAAATGCTCATTAGACTCAGCGAAATGGGACCTGTGGAATCTTCCCCTGTTGCTCTTGCCAGCACCATAAGGCTTGCTATTCCAAGCAGAATCAAACAAATGACCGCAATAGCGCATTTTTTGATAACGGTTAAGGACTTCAACGCCAGTACAGAGAAAGCATTGTTTCTCTCAATATAGGTTAATAGTTTAAATGCATGGAATAGCGCAATGGAGAATGCAATGGCGAAACCGTAAGCACAAATTAAAAAAGGGATCAGGAAATACGCTGGTTTTGGATGTGCCTTGGCATCGTCAATGGCAAATCCAGGCAACCAGAAGATTCCAAGAGCAGCTATGGCAATTCCAACCAAGATGATTAGTACTTTTAAAAATGTGGTGGATCTTTTTTTCGTGCGCATCCAAAGTCCCTCATTCCTTTTAGGATTTTTTATGGAACAACCTTATTTGGTTTCTTTGCTACGGAGTAAAAAAGAAGAAGCTATTTTAAGCTTCTTCCCTCCTGTCTTAAGATTTATATACAACCTTAAACCGCTCACATACGAGCGGCATGGATTCAGAGTAAGTTAGTCCCCGCTCTCCCAATTCCCCTTTGAAAAACGTTTCATGCGCATTCCACCAGTAGGCATAATCCTTCACTCCTTCAGCCAAAGCAAAATCTTCAGGAACTTCATTCATTGGCAAAATACTCACGTCGACCACTTGAATAATGGCAACAGGCATCTCTTTCGAATCCAATACGATATTGTATTGGTCAACTTGAGGTAGCGGCTCGTTCTCCAATTCATATAAGATGTGAGCCGAACAAGTTGCGGTTTTTTTGCCTTCCACGACTAAACTGGCGAGCCAATCCGCATCATTTCAGAATTGGAATGCCTCCGCTTCCTTGTCAGAAGCTTGCTCTTGAGTTGCCCAATAATCATTCCAGAATTTTAACGTTTGATCATTCATTTACAAAACCTCAATCCACTTTGATTTTCCGCATTCCTTCCTCTTGCACTACAGAGAAAGATTGGCTTACCGCTCTATTATAAAATTTTACATACCCAAAGTTTATCATAAATTTTAAGCCGGAATTCAATAAACCAATGGATAAAAATCAATAATACAACGCTTCCTCTAGCGGCCTTCTCATTAAATAGTTGCCATAACGCTCTTCATTTAACAACAAAAAAATTTAATAAATCGGATTATTTAAGTTGCGTTTTTTCCTAATGTGGCTTCTATTTTCACCAGCAACCGAAAAATCATGGGCAGTTTAGTCAACCACTGGCTGACAAAGGTTTTTGCCTGGTCCGTCGCTTCGATAATCATTTTGCTGAACCTGTTCCTGTCGTTCCAGATGATCCAAGTTTTATTTTAAGGTTTCCGTTTTCGCAGTAAGAAGAAACTTGAATAATGCTGCCAATAAAAAATGCCCGAGTCTGTGCGTTGCGCAGATTCGGACATTTCGTTAATGGAACCTTAAATTCTGATCGTACTTTCATTAAAAAGCAAATCACAGATCAGTTTGGGCGCATCCTTATTTGTCTTGCAGTAATCCTCTACTTTTCATCCGCCACTACATCAATCCCCACATATCCGAAAATAATCCGACAAAGATTACCCCTAAAACAATAATCGTGAAGACGACAATCCCGACTTCGAGCGGCACATACTCCTTGACTTTCGGTTCCACTAAACCATCTCTGTGGTGCATAGAGTGATCATGCTCCAATGGATTGACAGGTTCGGCAGAATCTTGGGCGTTTTGGAATTCTTCTTTTTCCAAAGGATCTTTTTGAACCACGATCAACGCCTCCCATCGCACTTTTAATCGATATAATTTTAACATAAAAGACATAAAATTAACACTATTCAGTTTTCGCCATTAAAAAGTTTTGGAATTTAGTATAATTGGCAGTTTTACAAATTAGAGATTACAACGGAGAAAACCTTGAATGGCTCTGTAATTTCCTGCTCATCTTCGGGACATTCGGAAATCTCATTATTTATTTCATTTATAGGGAAACCATCATGATACGGAAATCGCAAAAATTCGGCTAGAATGGGCTCTATGTTTGGAATCATTTTGTGAGATGCGCTAAAAGGCAAAGTTCCATGGAACGCCGAAATTAAACTAAACTTTAAACTAGCTGACTGCCAATCGAACCAAGCATAAAAAATCATCGGATGCTCACTATTCTCAACGATTTGTTCTTTTCTATTTGACTTTACTTGAGAGAAGAATGAAACCAATTCCTCTACAGTAAATTCATTTGCCAACTCTTGGTTCATTGATACAGACCAAGTATTTTCTGCTGTTTCATATTGCAGGTCTTTAATAGTTTTTCCAATAAATAAAGGATCTTCAACGATTTCTTTTAATTCTTCGATAAACTCTTTCTTGCTCATTCGGACCTCCTGACTGCCTAAAGATTGAATAACTACTTGTTGAATATCTTTGCTATGTAATCAAGTTGTAAATGTAATTTAGCTGCTAACAATTTGTGTTTAAAAATAAACACTAAGCAAATATCCACTTAAAAAAATTGACGTTAATCCAGCTGTAATTCCAAACAGAAATCTAGTTTTCTTAGATGCTAATTCGAACATTTCAAAACTTTGGGAAGAAGTACTCCAAGCTAGAAAAATAATGAATATGACGGTACAAGACTGAAGAACATCCGTTAAAGTGAATGCCTGGAGTGATTTTCGGAAATTGTCTTCTGCATAAAAAATCCCCAGAAAAAGAATGAGGTTTTTAAAGAAATAGTATGAGAATAAATGTATATAATTGATTCTGCTCATAGAATAATTGCTCCTAATAATGGTAATTGCTATTCCATAATCGAATGTAACTTAATTGACACTAAGTTTCTTCTGATAAAATGGCGTAGTTAAACTTACATAAGATGATCTACAAATGAAAGTCTCCTTAGAACTTTCAGCTAGGCAAGAGGATAAGTTATATTTTTTCTGCATATAATTTAAACGTCTTCAAAATTTCAGTTAAATTCATAGGTCCACCATACCCCAAGAATTGCAATCCTGGGCGCTCTTGTATGTAACCGGTTTTGCAATGAACCCAGTCAATATTAGAACGATTAATATCAACGCTTTCAAATCTTTTACTTTCCAACTCTGTAGCTTCCAAGCTAATCATGACAGACCACGCAGGGTTATCCAAGGTCTCAATACGTATTCCATATAGATGTTCCCAGTCTCCATCACACTGTTGGCAGTACCATTGTTGAATCCATTCTAGCGTGTCCATGATATCCCCCTCTGCTTATTTTCATAAACTATACTTTTTATTCCCTAATAGGTGGAACTCAAGTCCGCAAACTCTTGTGGGAAAATCAACCTAAAAAGCTTTTTACCGGCATGAAACGATGAAACTCGACAGTTTTAAAAGATTGTTTGCCCTTTCGACTCCCACTAGTATGATTTCTTGTCCATGAAGGAAAAATCAGTTCCAATCTTAGTGAATCAAACCAGAAGAGTCTCCTTTCAAACACTTTCTTAGTTTCTCTAAGTAATTTCCAGTATCCAATCAGCGTTACACTTTCCATAAAATTTCTCTGGCCGCTTCAAACACTTCCAATTCTTCCTTGAAATCAGGGTATTTACCCAGTTCTCCTTCTAAAAAAGAGTAATACGGATACCTTTCGAAAAAACTGTTAGCAAGATATTTCTTTTGAAAAGAAGGTATTTTCCTTCCTTTTATGGCATAGGTCCCGCTTCCTGCTATTAACAATTGGAATTCGTTAAAGTCTTCAATTAGTTGATTTTCTTCTTTAAGACCAGGCAGAAAGTTGTTGTAGTTTTCTTGAATTAAGTTGATGTCTTCATAAGGGAATCCATTTGTGAGATTCAATTTTTTCAGTTCAGTAATCAGATTACTGCGATCTATGCTGCTCATTCTGTAACTGACACTCCTATCAGTAAATGGTTAGATTTTCCCACTTAGTAATTGCAAATTCGAATGCCAAAGGACAAACTCCTATATCAGGACTTGTCTCATAAAATCTAAGTCGAATATAACCAATCTCTATTTCCATTCATTAACTCTTTCCGTCTTTAAAGGCGTTAATGTGAATTCATTAAAATATTCTAAGTCGATTAGAAAATATTGGCGTACTTCCATTCATTCCAAGCCTATCTACCAATCGGTTTGGAAGGATAAAAATGATATATTCCTTGTTCTCCATAAATTCAACAGTTAATTCTTTTTGAGTTGTTTCAGCTGTGATTTCTTCACCAATCATCGCCAAATCAAAGGGTGATTTAAGATAAATGCTCTCTGCTAAATCTTCATAAATTTCATGGATTGCCATTAACCAATGATTTTCTTCGATTGTTAGAGGATAACGATAGCGGAATCTCTTTTCAAGTACAGCTTGCGGAATGGAAATGTCCAACCAATCCGATTCCCCTTCTATTCTGGTAACCGTGATCATGCAAGGCAGCTCCTCTTCCCCGGGATCACGGGAGATCATGCCATAAAACGATCTCACACTCGCATCTTCTATTGCTACGGGGAGGGAAACAGCAGGCTTTTGAAAATCCTTTTTCTCTGCCCACAACCCATGAAAGCAACGACTGGCTTTCAAAGCAAAAAGTGCGTCATTTATCCTTTTGTCATTACCAGCCGGGTGATATTCAATGGAAAGCTCGTAAAATCCACCAATCCAATTATCGGAGTTCAAGTAAAAATTTTTATCCATTTGATTGTCCATTCCATTCTGAGGTTTTCGATTAAATAGGCGTTATTCATTCCTTTATATACTGAAAAGTTTCGATTCCTTTTTTCTTTACCACTAACTTGTATGCCTTACCGGTGTGTTTTTCTTCCAATAAATGGTCCAATTCCTTAGAACTTAGATTGTAATGTTTTTTATTCAAAGTACCCGTTTTTTGAATGGTAGGATGCTCCAAAATAGGCATTAAATCGCCGTTCTTTACATTTGTATCCACAAAACTGAATTCTATCAATTTTGGAAAATGCTTTAAAAAATCCAAATTGGGAAGTTCTGCACAAGCATTCAATCTGAGTACGCGTAAGTTCTTTAATGAGAAAAGTTCATCAGTCATTCTAAATTTTTTGTATTGATTAATATGCAGATGCTGCAAGGTTGGAGCCAAGTCGACCATTCCTCGATCATTTGTCAATCTAGTACAGTAATGAAGCTCCAATCGTTTAAGTGCAGTAAATCTTTCAGCCCCGACCAAATCAACCTGATTGGACCAGTTCAGCTGGAGGTACAAAAGCTTTTTCATCTGGGGAAGATCTTCAAAGTTATGAAATTTACTTTTATAATGCCATAACGTCAAGTATTCCAGATCACGAAATGATTCTACATCCAACTTTTCTTCTTTTAAATCGAAATCCCTCTGTAAAGCAGCAGGTATATCTTCGAACCATATCGTATTATTCTTCCAGTTATCCAATGCGCCTCTCCTTCCATTAAATATATTAAATTTTAACCTGGTATTTCTAAAACCATTACTGTCTATTTGCTTTCCCAAGCCAACCTATTCGAATATGTTTCGTAGTCATAGGAACTGGCATAATCAAAAGGCTCACCTGTCTTTTTGCTGTAAGCTTCACTTGCCACTTCCAAAAGTTCCTCTGCGTCCCATTCCATATTAATTGCTGCTGCATTTTTCACTGTTTGATTGAAGCAGTCTTTGCCTTTAGCAACGACTGCACACCTGGCATAAAGAAATGCGTCGACCGATAGATAAGTATCAGGTTGATCCGTGATGCCTGCATGTGCAGGTGCATCCAACAAAAAGAGTTTATGGCCAAGGGTCTCTTCAAAAGCAAAGATCATTTCCTCCGTGCCTTTTTTCAAACGACTGATCAATGGATTCATGGGATGTCTTTTCTTCCAATCAATCAAATCAATCAAGTTCCAAAACACGTCATCTTCCAACTCCACAACAACTGCTTCCGAATTGGCTTGTTCAAATGATTGTATCTTCTCTTGAAATACGCCTGCTTCACGTTCCTTTTCCCACATGATATGAGAGGGTAAATAGTTTTTCCAAATGCCAGCGTAAATATTACTTTCTTTAATCTCACTTTTTTCCTCTAAATCTATACTCCCTAGCAACAAAAAATCTCCGCTCGGCTTACCATCCAGCCAATATATGGACGGCTTTAGACCTTCAGAATATAAATCTTTTTCGTAGTAAAATTCAGTTAAACACACGTCTTCGAGAGCAGGTGGAATCAGCTCATAATATGCAGCGGCGTAGACTAAGTAAGATCTCTCAATCTTATGCAGCACCACAAGAGCACTCCAATACCCGTTCGGAAGTTTTGCTATATAGACTTCTCCAGGTTTTGGAGCTCGGTTTGTTTTTTGCATGCTCTAGACTCCCTTGTTCTCTATAATAAATAGAAATGAATTATCTTAACCATCTTATCTGTTCATTCACAACAAGCTGCAAATTATCTATAATTTTTTTAAAATCTAATAATTCGGCGTGTAAATCCTACTTGTATCAGTATCGATGACAAAGTCCACTTTAATATTCTCTGAATAAGGAATTTGTTCAAAGTTATGAAGCCGGCAAAACACTTCTGGAAAATTGTTATGCTCATAAATTAATTGAGTTGCTTGAAGATGCATCTGTTCTAATTGCTTTACAGTACACTTTTTCCCACTCAATAATACTTGGAACATATATCCTTCAAGTTCAATAATCAACAAAATCACTACTGGGCGCTAACCAGTTATCTAGCTCCAATTTTCAATGCTTTTCTTTTATTTCTATCAGTATACAGAGTTTGAATCGTTTCAGGCAGGATTTTTACTATTATTTATTAGAGAGTTTTATGAATAAGAAAAACGCTAATCCATGCTGCCAGATTAGCGTTCGCTTTAAAATTTCTTGAACTTCAATTTATACGAAATCATTCCGGCAAATTCAGCTGCCAAGATACGCCAAACCGATCGTTTAACCAGCCGAATTTCTTGCTGAATCCATAGTTATCTAAAGGCATAAGGGCTTCGCCGTCTTCCATTAACTTATCGTATAAGCTCTCAATTTCCGATTCGGAATCACATGTCAGGTAAATGGAAAAAGACGGGGTAAACGTAAACTTGTGGTCAACATAACTGTCGATGCACATGAACTCTTGGCCTTTCAATGAAAATACCGCCTGGAAGACAGTTCCTTCTTTTCCCGGCCCTTCCGCTCCGTACCGCGTGATGGTTTTAATTTCTGAATCCTCGATGAGTGATGTGTAGTAATCCATGGCTTCTTCCGCAACGCCGCCTTGGAACATTAAAAATGGGGTTACGTTCTTCATATTCAACTCTCCTTTCTTCATTTTTGTTAGGCTATTTCATTTCCGAAAAAATTCATCAATCTAAAATTGTTTTTATAATTTTATCACATTTTCATCCGCATCTCATTTCAACTCATTGCTCGTCTGCAAATTGGATTTGAGCAGAAATCAGCCTTGCCTTAAAATCTTTTGCAGCATGATAGGTTTGTATTCAGTCAAAGCATTCAGCAATTCTTCCCCGAATATGGTTATGCTTTTTTCCCAAGGATGCCCTAAAAACCCCCAGTTAAAATCCTGCTGGAGAAAAAAATAATAATCCCCATTCGGAAAGATCGGGATTATCCATTCTTCGAACTCATTTCTTGAAAATTCCAGATAAGGATTGACCCAGTAGCCTTGGTGCTGCCAATCAAGCGCCAATATAGTTTCATCAACTGAGGAAATCGCTTTAAATGCAGCTAGTGTTTTCTCTTCAAGATTCTCGTAAGCGTCTGACTCCGCATGATCTTTGAAATAATTAGAATTTTCAAACGTCCATAAACTATGGAAATACAATAGCGAAGCCCCCAACCCATAAAAGACTGTGACGAAGAAAAAATCTAGAAAGAATTGACTGTTACCTGCCATAGCATAAAAAATAGATCCAACAACAATTCCTGCAATAGAATACAAGACCACTCCTGTGAGATAGCTCTTGCTAATGGAAGAGCCGCTAAATCTTTTTCTCCATATGTCTATTATCCAAGAAGCAGGTAAACCAATAACTGTATAAAAAATCAGGGAAAAATAGATTATGAAAATGAAATTTCCGGATAGGCTCATATACCCTACATTAGCGTCTCTTTGTGCTTCTGGAATATAGGTGCTTAATGACAGGCCAAATGCAAATATGATGGAACTCATAATTACAGCAAGAATTCTTTTTAACATTCCTGGATCTCCGTTCTTTACTATCTATTAGCAGCTTTTAGCTCTTATGGCGTCTTTACCACATCAATGTTATCCCTTGAGTTTCTTTTTTTATATTCTCTAGCTATAGAGGACCCTTACAGGAAGCATGTATGATTTATTTTACAATAAAAAAAGTATCCTCAACCAGACTAGGTGCTGATTGAAATGCTCCGCCTGGCCAAAAAACTTTTACTTTTTCTCCTTTTTTGAAAGAAAAGGTGTTGGTTACTTTATTTAAAAATGCTTCTTCAAATATGATACCTTCTGAATTAGCCGCTTTTGCCTCCAATAGTTTAGTAAGGTCTTTTCCATCCTCTACTTCTTCGGCTTCAATTTCAATGACCCACAAAGCGGAATCTTTAGAAGAATAAACATATCCTTCTATACTTTCTTGGGTATTATTCCAAAAGATTAGTCCGGCAGCAATTAAAATTATCATACCAATTATAATGCCTATTTTTTTCATATATTTTCCTCCAGCGGATTCACTATTGAAGTAAATCCTTCTTTATAAGCCTTCATTATATTGTTATAAGCTAATGTAATTATCCTCGCCCATTTCCAAACTTATATTGGGAATCTATAAACGTCCTTAGCTCTTATCTACAATACATTGACCGGTTTCATTTTAACGCATTATATATACATATATTTCCAAATACTTCAATTCACAAAAATAGCCTTTTCCGCCCACATGGACTTTTTCTACTTGCTCCCATTTATTGACCGTTAATTTTACTGCAATTTCAGATGGTGAATTCAAAGAATATCCTTGTTCGAAAATATACTCCTCTTTTTCTAAACCCAACCGTTCGTAGAGGCAGCAAGCCAATGCCGCGTTTGAAGTTCCAGTTGCGGCTTCTTCATTGAATGTCGTACAGCGGAGCAAAGTTCCTGCAGACGATCCGGTTCCCTTCAAAAGCATACAAATGCATCCCGACTACCTGGTAGGCCTTACTGATAGCTTTGATTTTTTCAAAATTGGGATTCACTGTCCGTAATTGAGTTTCAGTTTTAATGGGAATGAGTATGTCTTTTAAGCCCGTTGAAACAATCTGAATGGGATGTTCAGGTTTTATCGCTTCCAAATCAAAGCAGCCGATCAACTCATTTGGAGGGATAACTTCATAGAATTCTGGCTTGTTTTGTTCCATATATATCAAATCGTCTTTAATTGTAATAGAGAGGACCCCGCTCTTAGTTTCAATCGTATAGCGATCCTTAAAAATCTTATGTAAATGCATTAAGATTGCAAACGCACCGATGGTCGCATGTCCGCATAACGGCACTTCTTCTTTTGGCGTGAAATATTCCAATTTGTAATCAGCCATTTCCGACTCTGAAATAAAAGCCGTTTCCGCAAAGTCTAACTGCTTCGCGATTTCCATTTTTTGAGCAGTTGTCAATAGTTCCTCCATGAATACGACGCCTGCTTTATTTTCACCTTTCCCGTCTATACTAAACGCACTGGCAACATACACAGCTATTTTCATTCGACCACTCCCCCTTTTACTTTCAAGAAACCGTAGCATAGATAAAGCTGTTTTTCGTTTATCTTTATATTTTCTCTTCCTAATGGATTATTATAAAACTTTCTCCATTACAATCGCTTCATTCATTATAATGCTTTCTGTTTCCTTTAACTGAAAGATCATAACTAGATCGTGTCGGTTTTCCTTTTCATTTTCATCGCTTTATTTTTATATCCATTCTTTGCTATTAGAGCTATATATTTCTTGCTTTTCATAGGTATAATGGAAACAATCAAACTTTTCGATAAATCGAAGTCCCCCAAGATTTATCTTCAACCGGAAAGGAACTGCTGGCATGACCATTCGTCCAATTTGATAACTCCCCTCTAGTAGAAATCATTTTAAGAAATGAACTCTTGGGGGAACTGAATCATGAAACTGAATCAAAATTTCAACTTATTGCTGACCGGGCAATCACTTGCCAATATAGGCGATGTCCTGTACATTGTCAGCATCATTTACGTTATTTTTGAATTGACCGGATCAGCTACTGCATCTGCTTTTGTGCCATTTACTATCACCAGCTCAATGTTCATCTCAAATGCCTTGACGCCTTTGCTGATGCAGCGGTTCAATCTGAAATGGCTATTGGCATGCTCGCAGATGGGAAAAACCATCCTGCTTCTTGCTTTGGCATTCTTTCTGCCGAAACTCTCATTGTCTAATTTTTACGGACTGTTTTTGGTCATTAGCCTGGTCGCCTTATTGGACGGCTGTGCCAATCCGGTGACCCAATCCCTTATTCCGAACTATGTGAAGAGCGAACAGCTGCTGAAAGCGAATGGCCTTACGGAAACGGTTACCCAGCTGATCCAGACCACCATGTGGTTTGTTGGCAGCTCCTTGTTGATATGGCTCTCTGCAAATGAATTGGTCTGGTTGACAGCTGGCTTGTTTTTGGTTTCCAGCCTGCTTCTAAGCTTTTTGGAAACTGTCGACTTTGCCCCTTCGAAGGCACATGGGAAGTGGCAGCAAATCACCCAAGGCTGGCAGACCGTCTCCACTTCGCCTGTACTCAAACGAATTGTCTGGATGGATGTGTTAGAGACGATTGCTGGCACGGTTTGGATTGCCGCGATTCTCTATGTCTTCGTCAGTGATGCCCTAATGGCAGGTGAAAAATGGTGGGGATTCATTAACGGCGCATTTTTCCTGGGATTGATTGCGGGCAGTCTATTTTGTCTACGGTTTTCAGAGTGGATCGAACAGAGACTCAGCCACTTTATTTTTATCGGAGCCATCTCCAGCAGCCTAGTCACCATCTTCTTTGGATTGACAAGCCTGCCGTTGGTAGCATTGCTTTTTTCTTTTTTGGTTGGAGTTTCAGGCCAACTCAAAAACATTCCGCAACAGACGGTCGTCCAGACAAGTGTTCCAAAAGTTCAATTGCCGACCGTGTTTACCACACTCGGAGCAATTGGTACGGGAACCTTCGGGATTGCTTCTCTCTTAATGGGTGTTTTAGCTGATGCATTTGGTATTCGGGGTGTCTTCATCTTATCCGGAATTTTATTGGCTATCGTCAGCTTGATTGCTTACAAAGGAAGAATCCTCTTGCGGCGAACGGTGTAAGGACTTAATACAAAAAGGAGACATTCGACAATATTCTGAATGTCTCCTTTTTGTTTGTTAGCTTTCGATAACGCTTAGAAATGGAAACTTCGCTCTTTAGAAGCTCAATTACAAAGTCTGGTATATAAGCTTATCAATGTATGATTATTTCCAGCAAATTCACTTTCTTTTTCGGCTCTTCGAAGTTAATGGAATCAAAGTGGTGAATGTAATTTAACTGCACTTAGGTTACATTCAAATCTACTTGACTAAAACATGCACATCCCCACTTTAGTTGAAGTATCTACCTCTCTCCTTTTTCCCCTGGCCATTCCCGGTCTTCTTCTTGAACTAACCGCAGCAATTTTCTGCGGTGGTCTTCGCGAGCCTTCACTTCCTCTTCAAAAGCTTCCTTAGAAACAGTGGGCAAATGGGCGGCTTGGACTTCAGCTAAGTCAAGACGTGGAGGCAAATTATCAGGAGCATTGTCCATATCTCCTTCAAATGTATTTAAGTAACTGACAATCCCCGAGCGAACCTGCTGCAAAAGGAGTTGATTGGGCACATTCTCTTCCGGGATGCCAAATTGCCAGATGGTTACCGCATCATCTAATTGTGCCAATACCGGCGCTATCGCTTTTCCCGAATTCTCACTATAGTAATATTGCAGAATCGGGTAGGCCTTCTTTTGTTCAGCTATACTGGACAATTGGGCGGCAAATGTATTCAAAAGCAAATCCACATTCCGAAAATTTTTCCCATTCCATGAGTTTTTCACCATTTCCACGCCACTTTTCCCCATAGCCGTGACACTATCGGCAAAAGAACGTTGTTGCGTTACAGAATTAATCACGGAAAGTATGTAAGTGACACTCATGGTAATCAATAGCATCCCAGTTCCGGAAGCAAGTATGGACGCAATTTGCCACCCTCCTTCTTTCGGGCTGTATTCCCCATTTCCTAATGTGATGATGCTGTAGCCGGTATAGTAAATTCTTTCTACCCAAGAAACCGGATGATTATCGGTTGAATCCAAAATTGAAGTCCCGCTTCCCGCAAATATGAATGTCCATCCCATCCATATCAATAAAATCCATAAATTAATCGTAAGCGTAATGATAAGCGGACCGGAGAAGCTGAGAAGTTTTGGAACTTTTTTGCTCATTCGCTTCAAACTCTTCCACGTAATCGCAGCCAATCGATTCGTAAGTGGTCCGGCTCCTCCGTCCACCCATAAGGTCGTCCATAAAAAATCCAGAATTCCTGCTGCTAACAAGAAAATCCCTATGAATAAATAAAAAATTTCCACTGCCGTTCCCCCATTTCTTCTTTACTAATTCCCTACCCTCTCTTCCTCAATTTGATAGGTATTGCAACAAACAATTTTCTTTTTAATAGATTCAAAGATTAGAAATGAACCATACATATTAAAAACCTAAGTTTCCTACAAATAGCGTTCCTGATAGTCTACTTATCCAAACAAAAAGAAGAGAAATAACTTGTTAGTTACTTCTCTTCCGATAATCCCTCATATGTTAACTAAAAATAAATACCGTAAAAATTACATTTATTCCTTGAACCTTACGTAGGGTAATGTTTTATAGTGAAACTATTCTACTTTTACAAGGGGGGAATCATTGTGCAAAATGTTCTTGTAAAGACTTTAATTAAAGAAGAACAAATTCGTCTATATTTTATTGATAATACCCAGCTGCTTCGCGATATCTATGCCTTAAACCAGGAACTACCTAAACCGCTTAAACTGTTGTTAGGCAAAACGATATCAGCAATGAGCATACTCTCTGGTACGCTCAAAGGGAACCAGCGAATGAGCCTCCAGGTAACGTTGAGCAACCCTCGCCATAAGATTTTTGCGGAAGCCGAAGCGAATGGAAATGTCAGAGGATACCTGAACGAGGAACTTTTGAGATTTTCTAATATAGAAGAAAAGTCGATGCAAGATTTGATTGGACCTTCTGGGATGATCCGTGTCATAAAGGGTTCTGAGATGAATCAATTCACCAGCATTACCGATATGCCAAATCAACATATCACGGATGATATCGCCAACTATTTTGTGCAGAGTGATCAGACGCCGACCTATCTTTATTCCGACATTCAGTTAGATAATGGAGCTTCCCTTCTTTCCAGCCATGCACTATATGCACAACTACTTCCCGGTGCACCATCACAACTGCTTTCAGAAGTGAAAATGATTGTAAAAGCCAATCCGGATATTTTCAGTAAATTAAACGCTGAAGAAGCGAGTGACAGCGAAGAAGCGTTAACCCAGTTCTTTGGGGATGCAAAAATTATCGGCCATAGCTCCAGTCAATTTTTCTGCGGGTGCAGTAAAGAAATGTTCTATGGCATGCTTTATTCATTGAGTGAAGAGGAAATCAAACGGAGCATTGAACGAAATGAAGACATCGAAACTTTTTGCCATATTTGCGGGAAAACCTACACGTTTGAGCAAAAGGAGATGCAGCAACTCTTCTAACTTCGAATTTCTCGTTTTTAGTTGGTGAATAGAAATGGTGTTGAATGGAGGCTAAGCGAATGAAGAAATATTGGAAAGTCGGAGAAGTTGCAGAATTGACGGGTTTAACGATTCGAACTTTACGCTATTACGATCAAATCTGTTTATTTTCACCTTCTCAGTATACGGAGTCAGGACATCGGCTTTACACGAAAGCAGATTTGGTACGTCTTCAGCCAATTTTGTCCTTAAAGCAGATGGGAATATCGTTAGAAGAAATACAACTTCTGTTGTCTAATCCGGAGGAACAAACCGTTGCGGAGATTTTGCAAACCCAAATTTCTCGAGTCAAAAAAGAGATAGAGGTTCAGCAAAAACTAGTAGCGGAGTTGGAAAATGCGTTATCGGCTGTACACAGCAACCGGACCCTCTCGATTACAGAACTTACTAAATTAATGGAGGCGCTGAAAATGAATAAGGAAAAATACTTTTCGAAGCAGCAATTGGATACCATGGAAAGCAGATATGAAAATGCCGACAAACAACTTTTAAAGCAAGCAGAGCAAGAATTTAACGGTCTTATCAAGGAAATACGTTTGGAAAAAGAAAAAGGCGCTTCTCCTTCCGATGAAAAAGTACAAGATTTAGCGAAAAAATGGAATGACATCGTGAATGCCTTTTCCGAAGACGATAGGACTTTCCGCAAGCAAGCCGAACATTTCCACGCCGAAAACCCAGGGAACGAACTGCAATATGAAATAGATGGCGAGCTATACCAATTTATCAATCAAGCTTTGAATCATAAGTGATTTTATATATAAGGAAGAGGAAAGCTGATAAATTGGCTTCCCTCTTCCTTTCTTGTATTTGTTTTTAAAGAACTTCCGATAAACTCATGATATGTAAACTCTAATTTTAGTTAGTGCCTCTTGGACAGCAATAAGGTAAAGAAAATTATTTTATAGATATGGCATCATGTGGTAAAACACTATTTTCCAGCCAGTTTTTAATCATTTGATTAAAATAACTCGGGTTTACTAGAGATATGCCATGACCTACACCAGGTATAATGATTCCTATACAATTTGGATTTTTCGACAAGATGTCCATAGCTGATTTCTTCATTAGTCCTTTTTCTTTCTCTCCAACAGTAACTAGCACCTTGCCCATTGTTTTATCAAATTCATCAGGTATCTTGAATGACATATTTTCTTCTAATATTCGAATAAGAGTATCTGAACTCATTTGAGAACTCTCTTTATAATACTTTTCAAAATCTCCTTCCTCAATGTACAGCGTTTTAGATTGAAGCTTTGAAAAATATCTATTTTTCACTAACGGAAGTGTAATTTTGATAGATGGTCTGATCATTTTTCGTACAAACCCATTCGGTCTTACTAATGCACTATTGATAATAGCGCTGTGAATTAAACTTGGATTCATACTCAACATTTGAATAAGTACTTGTGCACCCAATGAAAAACCAATAACAATTATTTTCTTACCATTAGCTAGCTTCTCTATTAACTTAGCAATATCCTCTGCGCTTTTTCGAATGGAAAAGTATTCCGCATTCTTACTCTCCCCTTGTTCTGGTAAATCGATGGTGATGCAATGATAGTCAGAAAAATATTGGACTTGTTTAGCCCACATCCAACTACTAACTCCGCCACCGTGTAAAAATACCATTAACGGAGCATTCTTATTTCCATACTCTTGATAATATAATTTCAATTAATCCACCTCCTTAAATATTTTTAATTCAATACAATAAGTTATGAAAATTCAAAAACTTATTACCAAGTACTATTTTACATTAAATTTACTTGTTAGTATGGTTCCTTCCATAATCTTAAAGCGTTCGTAAAAGTACACTACTACAAACAAGAATAGGAGAATTTTCAATTGAAGCTCCTTCTCTTAATAGATCTTGATTTGTAAAATATGTACTTCAATTCCGGCTCTAAAACCGTATAGAATAGCCCTTTGAATGTATCATTTTTTCTAGCAAGTTCAATTTTTCTTCGTCTTCTTATTAAGTCAATGAAAAGAAGGATCTGAATGTAACTTAATTACGATTAAGTTACATTCAAATTTAATATTAAAGGATATTTTATTGAAAAATTTCCCATTCATTAGCTTTTATGTATGTTAAAATAACAGAAAAAATAAAATCCTTTATAGGAGGTGTGAGATGAAATATCTTATTCTGTCTATTTTTGTAGTAATGATTATTTGGCCAGTATTGGGTCTTGTGACAGGAGACATGGATTTTGGAGGGATGGGTACCATGATTATTGGAATTTCATTTGGCTTTATTTTGAGAAAAATAAGTGAACCAGAACCGGAATAAAAGAAGGAAATACTCACTCGACTGGTGAGTATTTTTTATTGGTTTTGAATGTAACTTAATTAGGATTATGTTACATTCAATCGCGTCAAATTCGTTCCTCAACTTTCTACACTTCTTTTTTGAAGGTTTCTTGTAATACTCGGAAGCGATCCTCATACTTTTTCATTCTTGATGAGTCTTTTTTTGAGTTTAAGAAAGGCTTTCGTTTTCCAATCACCATGATATCCGAGCCATCGGCAAGCGAAGGCAATCGTACAAAAGCTGAAAATTTATCGCACTTGGTATTTGGAAGGGCAACTGATAGCTTCGCGAATTCCTCTGTTGGAAACTGGTTAGAAATTACTAGCTCTTTAAGCTCTCTTAATTCTGAAATAGGCCACAAAGAATCGTCCAGCACCTTGATGTGCGATAAGCCAAGATAGACAAGATGATGCAAATGCTTCAATGGTTCAAGGTTATCTAGTTTTAACGCATTAGACTCATCTCCCTCAAGTTCCAGGAGTTCGATTTTTTGAGCTTGTGCCAGTATTTGAACTTCACTGAGCTTAGAGAACCCTTTAATGGTGAGTGCCTTGAGGTTGGTATTCTTCGACAAATCCCATAAACGTGTTGCTTTTGTATTCCATTCCAACCCTAAAGTCTGTAGGTTCGACAAATTGCTGAGAAGAGATAAATCTTCCGCCCGCATCTCGTAGACATAGAGCATTTTAGGGTTCACTTGGCCTAAGATCTGATTGAACTCTTTTTGATTGACGGAATGAACCCATAACTTAGTCAATCGGGAAAAGGAAGCAAGCAAATCTATCCCTTTGGTTTTTCCATGGATAAAAAGTTCTTCTGAATTTTGATCTAAGCCATTAAGGTCCTCAACCAAATTAGGCTGGATATCTGCCCGAAACAAATACTGCGGGCTCTTATATACATAATTCATAAGTGAATCCCCCATTTCCTTATTTCTGAATGTAACTTAATTGCTAATAAGTTACATTCAAACCGGAATAAAACAGGTGCTGCTATTACTGAAAATCTGTTACTATTCAGTGTCACTATTCTCTAAATCAAGCGAGTAATCTGCCGATATGTAGGGCGTGAGTTTTCTAGGTGAGTTGTATGTTTCATTCTTCGTAAATAGTGTAAGGCCGACCTCAGATACATCAATGAATGTCTCGACTTTATCAAAATCAAGGTTTTTAAATTCAGTCGGTCTATCCCAATTTCTTGTTGGGACTAGATCCACTTCAGAAATATCTTCTCCAAAGAAAATAAAAACTTCCAATCCATTTAAAACCAATTCAACCGTACTAGTGCAAACCCATTCTAATGTATCAGCCGAATCAATTTCGAGGATATAACCGTCCGAAGAAAATTTATAGTGAGAAATGTTCTTCTCGGAAATATTGGCTTCTATATGTTCAAAAACCACAGATTCCAGTACGAAAAAAACAGGGAAACTACTGATATTCTGAATCAACGTAAAAAGAAAATCCGTGTCCATGTCTCGGATTCCAACATCAATTGATTGAAACATGTCTTTTGGAAGGACAAACGCATTTGTTAGACTAACGTCTGCATATTGGACAAAATATTGCTTTTTCAATTGCTTCCCTCCTACTTAGACTTATAAGCGAATGTAACTTAATTCACATTAAGTTACATTCAGAGCCAACAGAATTATTTTCATAAACCTGAAATATTATCGAATGAAGTAGAGTCACCGTTTATATAAACATCAATTATTTCGTGGTTGGGATCCAATGTTAATTTATAGACATGCTGCTTAATATCATCATTATCACTATTTGATACATCCAATTTTACATTTACCTTATCCTCTTGTGCTTCAAGGTCGGTAGCCACTGTCCCTTTGGTTTGATAAACAATATAAGCGACACTTTCTCCTTCGTTAATCAATTGCAAAGTAGAAGTCGGTTCAATCAGTGCTTGTATATTGTCTGGCACCGTCTCAATCTCGCTAAAACTGAGTTCGGAGTCATTTGAGTTACAGGCTGATAAAAGAACAGATACCAAAATTAAAAGTAATATTTTTTTCATGAATTTTCCCCCTATATTTTCTAATACTAAATCTCAATAACTTTAAATTTTTATTCATTTTGAATGTAACTTAACTGCACTTAAGTTACATTCAAATCCTAGTCTTTAAGCCAACACTTTCAATTGGATTTTGCCGAGAATCTTTTATTACTTCTCCAAATCAATCTTGTCTTCCCTCTTCTCGAATTCTATCTAACACAAAATTTTTTAAGAGGCTATATCCATTCAATACCTATCTCAGCAAATAAAAGTTTACTTTCGTTCATTCCTTCTTCATTTCTTGATCCAATGGCATCTATATCACGTTGACTCAAAGTGATTGCTTCGTTAGGCTTTGCTATTTTCAAGTAAAAGAGTTTTTTCAACAACGCCATTTGCTCTTCCGTAAATTCATATTCTTCTTCACAAGCCTCAAATGCTGCTTCAGGGTCCAGGGATTGAATTTCTAAAAGTTCCCCTCCTCTTACAAGCATTTCATCAAAAAAATGGCAGGAGAAAACCTGATTTCTATCTCCCCACATGGCTGTAGTAATTGAAGGAAGAGTCTCCCCATCTACATCGTCCAGCAAGTACTGGAGCGTTTCCTGCTCAGCGAGTTGGATGACTTTTTCAGGCGCCTGATCTAAATAGTCTTTTGCGCTTAAACTGTCAGACGAAAGTTCATCATTCCGAAATCCGGCTACAAAAAAATCCGGATGAAAGGTTATGGTGCCTCTACTTCCCTGACTGTTATTCATATTACAGTTAAAACCATCCCATGAAATTTCATGGGCAAGCTCTGGAGCATCAGCGATGAAAATAGCATGAGCGATGGATGCCAAAATGCAGCCTTGCCGCAATTCCTCATGTGACCACCCTTGTTCCATGATTAGATATGGAGACAATTTGTTTCCCCCTTTATTTACCTTTTGTAATCACACATTTCCTTTAACTATATTAAGTAAAAGAATGGAAAACCAGTAAGTTTTCGAAAAGAGAACCGTTCGTAAAAGTACACTTACACGAACGAAAGGAAAGAAGCTTATTCCATCACTTCTTTCCTTCAGATAAGCAATTATATGTAACTGGATTTAGTACAATTCATACATAGAAAAGAGCTTATCAATATAGAGAAGAAGCTTTTCGGGCTCCATCTCTTAACTCCAATTTTGTTCGAATTAACGTGCTTCTGCATTCTGAACAATTCCCCTGCCGATACGGACAATCTGCAAAGACGTGAGCCATAGGACCAGTGCAGACCCCAGGCCAACTACCGTCATGTATGCATTTGCTTCATATCCGCCAATCGAAATTCTCTCCGGAATAAAAATCCAGGCGACGAGAGCGATTGCACAAATCAGTCCCCCCGTCAGATGATAAACACGAACGCCGAAAAGTGAAGCCAATGGGAAAAAGTGCACACCAACAATCAACGCCACGATAATTGGAATGAGTTGCGTAATTTGTGTCGCGTTACAAACAAAGATGGCAATTGCGATGGCAATCCCTTCAGCAGCGAAAATAAGATTAAATGCATTGCGCTGTTTTTTTCCGGACTTTGAACCAGCGCTGGTGCCAGAAAACTTCCTTCCCGATCGCAGCAGCAGAAAGCCCGTTGTGCACAAAGCGATTCCGATTAATAGTGCAATGATAAGCAATGCTGTTTGCGTTCCTCCCGGCCATTGCAAACCCATAATGCCAGTGTATGCCCATAATGTGCCGAATATCGCCATGAAAAATACGCCGTTTGCTGTTCCAAATATGGCTGCTTCAGGCGGCATGCGCTTTTCTTCCATCATCTGAATGTCCTCCTCCGTATTGTTTCCTAAGCCTAACTTACATAAATTAGCAGGGATATTTCTCCCTTTTAATATTATATCAAAATTTTCTAATATCTCTTATCTTTTTTTATGTCAGAATAAATCTGCTCGTAAATATACCTTGACGAAAAAACTGGAGAAAAGAGACGCTTTGATTGGCCGCTTTTCTCCATTTTGTGTTCATACAACTTCCGATAAAACACATGATATGTAAACCTCTATCCTTTTGAGATTCAAGCTTTAAAACCTTACAGAACAACGTTTTAAATGTATCTTTCTTTCTAATGGAACCCGTTCTGTACGGTTTTCTAGTGAAATCAATGGAATCAAGAATCTGAATGTAACTTAATTTTTTTAAGAAATAACATTCAAAAATAATAAAAATTTTTTTGCAATTCCCTCTTTTTAGGAAAAATGAAACATTCTAGGGAATAGATTGGTATAGTAATAATAGCTAATTAAACAATCAAGGAGGCAATTTCATGTATGTCATTGACATCGTTCTGGTTAAAATTACTTCTCTTAATTACCGTTTATTTTGTATTAATGGCTTTATTTAATATCATTACGAGGCGTTTGTTAGGAGTCGAAAAACCAAAAGCATTCTCACATAACCATGTAAATGATCAACATAAAAAAATCGATTGGAGTGTTAGGATTTTCTTCATTGTAGTAATGATAGTAGGAGGTTTTCTCAATGTAACAGTGATTCCAGGAGGACCCTATTTATTATTGCAACCCTGGTTTTTATTGTTTGTGCTAATATTTGTTACTGAAATTATAAGAGCAATCATGCAAAGGAATTACGAGAAGAATTCCAATTCTTACGTTTTTACAATCAGTCAGTTAGCTTTTATACTAGTTCTTCTAACTTTATTGTTTGCGACTAACTTTTTCGGTATTATCGAACCAAATGTTCTCACTTTTTGACCTAAACCCCTATAGTTTAAGCTAATAATCAAGTGATCAACCATACAATTCTCATAGAAAAAAGCCTTCTGTTGGGAGGGCTTTTTTCTATGGTATCTAAACAGCCTTGTTATCTATAAGTGTATGTAACTTAATTCACATTAAGTTTCATTCAAAATCAAAAAAAGTGACGGAGATCTTTAACAACTCTGTAATTTAAAGTAGACTATTATCTTTTTTCTTTATTTCGAATAGCAGATAGAATGCCAATGATTACAGCTAGTATATGGGTCAATAAAAAGGTGTAGAGATTAAAATAAATACTATTTGTATACTGATTAAACCAACCAAAACGAAAAATTCGAGAGTCGGGATCAGAAGGCGTTCCTCCCAGTGCAATTATCAATTCATTTGTATATTCAATATTTAAAAACACCAATACTACGATCAATAAAAGTAATAAAGATAATATTAGTGCTTTTATTATCTTTTTCTGTACCTTGTAAAATACTTCTCTGGTCTTTTTAAAGGTGTAAAAATAGCTCACAAAGAAAATGGGGGACAGAAGCAAGATAATTAACATACCAAGATTTCCATTACCAGAAGTTACTTGTGGCTCAATCGTAAACACATTTTCTATTAGATAGAAACCAAGAAATGACAGGAGAACAAAAATAACACCAATGATATCTTTCATTTTCTACTCTCCCTTTTTAAAATTCAGCCATTCTATATTTTATCGAATGTAACTTAACTGCACATAAGTTACATTCAGATTCGCTAATAATCAAAGGTTTATGACACCCCTGTTTCAGAAGAAGTGGAAGAAAATTTTTCATACCTTCTTAAAATAATGCTACATACTAATGCCGTTACTAAAAACGAACCTACATAAAGAATAGGAGAAGGTACATAACCGAAAGCAACATCGCTTCGCAGATTTTCTACATTTGACCAAGCTGCTTCCCAATCCGGTTTATAAGTCATTGTTTTTACGTATCCTACTGCAAAAGTAGTTACGAAATAAATGCCATGGATAGCCGTTGATCCTAGTAAAGCTTTCGAAAATATTCTCATTCCAATTCCCTCCTTCTCTTCTAGATTTTAGTATATCAATGCACCATTGATTCGTATATGGAATATAGATTCTACCTTAACCCTTTATTTGATAAAAATGCCTTTCATATTTTCTTAAATTTTTCTGGTTCAAACCGTTCGTAAAAGTACACGTTTACGAACGGTTAAAAATCAGCTGAACGATGCTTAAAAGAGCGTTCGTAAATGTATCCAATCACTTTACGAACGTTCACTGATTGTCATATACATTTACGAACGGTTCACCGTCCATTTAGAAGAGAAAGCTTTCGCGTTGCTAAGATTCCTTCAAGAAGGCTTTAGCATTCGACTGGTGCTCTTCATTGTGTGGAAAATCGAGCCGCCAAAGAATCAGTGCAATCACTACTATCCCGAAACAACCGATAATGACAGCCAACCGGATGGAAAAGAAATAAGAAACTGCACCAAATCCTAGAGTCAATGCTATGATGCCCATGGCTTCTAAAAGAGCATAGATGCTGGAAACCCTCCCCAAGATATCTGCAGGAATCTGCTCCTGATAAAACGTCTGAAAACCCGTGTTGGCAAATGCGAGTGCAAATGCCAATACGAAGAAACCGGCAGCAGCCCCGTAGAAAGAGGATGAAAATGCATAAGTTAAATATCCTGCCGCTGTTCCTATAGCACCGATTTGCATTAGAAACGCTACTGAAAGCTTCTTTACAAAAATCGTTGTAAGAATGGAACCCGCGATGATTCCCGCTCCCGCCACGCTGACCAAAAGTCCGTATTCCTCTTCTCTCAACTGCAAAACTTCAATGGAAAACGCGGCTTCCATCGAATCTAAGGCGGTGGCAGCTACCATCAATCCGCTGAACACTAAATACACTCTCGCAACGTTAGAGTTAGACTTGCTGAAAGCAAGGACCATCGCAAGATCTTGCTTTAATAAAGTCCATGAGATTGATTCAGCTTTTTCTCCCTTCACTTTCTTTCCTTCCAAATTCGGCAATAGCGTTACAAGCAGGCCAGACCCCAGCAATGCTGCAGCGTTTATCGCAATCGCGACTTCCACTGAGCTTATGACGAGCAAAACTCCTGCTATTGCCGGACCTAGGAAAAATGCTCCTGAATCTACCAGACTCCGAAAAGAATTGAAGCGTTTCCGCTGTTCCGGTGCCAGCAGCATGCTCACATATACCATAGATGCAGGAACAAAGAGCGCATTTAATATACCTAGTAAGAAAACCAATAAGTAAATCATCTCAAGCGAATGGATGAATGGCAGGAGCCCAATTAGTATTGCCCGGGAAATATCCAAACTGATGATCAGCTGTTTTTTATTGAAGCGATCCACAATACTGCCGCCCCATCCATTCGTCACGAGCATAGCAGCCGGGGCAATCGCATATAAGGCTGCGACTGCAAAAGCAGACCCATCTGCCCTTTGCAAGACACTCAAATTCAACGCGATTAAATAAATCCAGGCACCGACATTCGCAATGCCGATGCTTATCAACAAAATGACCGGATTTCTCCAGTTTGCTTCAGCCATGTAGACCCACCCTTTCGATTTTCATAAAACGCAAAAAAGCCCACCTCCAAGACCTGATTGTCTTGGAGGCGGGATTCGAAAATCGCGGTGCCACTCCAGTTCCTTTAATATGTCGCCATATTAAGCTCATTAAGTACGGCAGTTTTCACTGCTTATACTTTTGCCCTGTAACAGGAGCTCCTGTCGCATCACCCCCGAAAAACGGTTCCGATGCGCTGCTCAGAGATTTGGTTCAGTGACTGGTTCTTGCCCTTTTTCAGCACACCGGGCTCTCTTTGAAGAATTTCCTCACTTACTCTTCTCTTCATCGCATTTGATTTTGCTAATAATAGCATTTAACAAGCTATGTAGTCTATAAATAATTTACGAAAAAAGCGGCTTGGAGGAGCTCCAGCCGCTTTTCTTATTTTTTCAACGGAATCCAAATTTCGGAGTAATAATCATCTTGATAAGCATCACCTGCCGGATAGACTTCCAATTCGAGAGACGGTGCATGTTCATACTGGTTTGATGGAAACCATTCCGAAAAAATTTGTTTCCATACAATGGGCATGGCTTCCGGCATAGCGCCGTGCACTTCGAAAACCGCCCATTTGGCAGCGGGTATTTCTATGGCTGCCAGATTAGCAGGAACTTTGCCAGACGCTTCTACGCCAATCCAATAGTCCATTTTTTTGCCGTCCGCATTTCCATCGCAAATCCCAAGCAGCCCTTTGATTTCTCCATTGTTCAAGCCGACTAACAAGTCGCTTGTTCCATCGGCATTGGCCCTTTCCCACATTTTCGGTATGCCCTTCATATTTTCTCCGTCTACTAAAGAAAATTCTTCCTTGATACCCACCGCCTGAAAACTTTCCCTTTCCACAATACGGTACTTCATTGGACTTGCCCCTTTCAGATTCACCTGGATCACCAGGCGATTATAGGATTTCAGCTCTCCTATATGCTTTCGCGCGTCGCTCGGCGTCACGCCGTGCTGGCGGCGAAAAGCTTTTGTGAAAGCCTCGGGGGTGTCATAGCCATATTTGTAGGCGATATCGATGATTTTATGGTCTGTGCTCGCTAATTCGTGTGCAGCCAAAGTCAAGCGCCTGCCCCGCAAATACTCGCCTACTGACATGTCGGTCAAAATGGAGAAGGTCCGTTGAAAATGAAACCCGGAACTCTTCGCTTCGCGTGCAATGTCTTCCATGCTGATCGCTTCCGTCAGATTCGCTTCCATGTAATCGATTGCCTGCTGCAGTGATTCTACCCATCCCATATCGCTCACCCCTTGCTTCTATCTTATCGGGCTCTTTCCCGTTTCTCCTGTCATTTTATGCTTTCATCGGACCGTTTTAAAATTCCTCTTTTAACATCGAATACTGCGCCAAATCGACGAGCTCCCCTTTTAGCCGGAAATGCTGTCTAGCCACACCTTCCAATTTCATTCCCACTTTTTCGAGTACGCGCTGCGATTGGACATTCTCGGGCACAATCGGGGCTTCGATTTTATTCAGCTGCATTTCCGTAAAACCGAATTCGGCTAAAGCCTTCACTGCTTCTGCAGTTAATCCTTGCCCCCAATGATGATCCGACAAGGTGTAGGCGATTTCCGCTCTTGCATGTTTCGGAAGCCATTTCACAAAATCGATGGTCCCAATCATTTTCCGGTCTGTTTTCAATTCGATTGCCCATGTCAGTTTGTTTTTCTGACGGTAAGCATTCAACACAAACGTGATAAACGCTTTGGAATCTTCAATGGTTCGATGTGCTGCCCAAGGCATAAAACGCGAAACTTTCGGTTCGGAAGCATACGCAAATAAATCTTCCGCGTCACTTTCTTTTATCCCTCTTAAAATCAGGCGTTCTGTTTCAATACTTGGCAAATTTCCATAAAATTTTTCAGCGTTCATGCACTCTTCCGTTCTCCCCATCCTTGCACCCCCTTGAACTTATTCTTCCAATTATATGATAAGTACCGGTTTTTGGGCTACGGCCTTATGCTAAGAATAGATTCCTCTTTATTCCTTCGTTATAATTGAAAAGAATTATAGAATGAATATAAATCAACTTAAAGGAGACCTGCCCAATGTATATCGTAACGAACCGCATCAAAATGCAACCTGGCTTTGCCGAAAGAATGGCGCCAAACTTCACTCGCCCAGGTGCTTTGCAGCAAATGAAAGGTTTTGTAAAAGTCGAAGTGACTGTTACGCAAAACCTGACAGAATATGATGAGCTGAATGTCAACATGTACTGGGAAGACCTTGAAAGCTTTGACGCTTGGAAAAACAGCGACGCTTTCAAAGAATCCCACAAACGTCCGGAAACGGATTCCAACGAAACGCCAAAAGAATCGCCAATGCTTGGCAGCGAATTGATCATCACCAAAGTAGCTTCTACCATTGAAGCAGCGCCAGCTGAACAATAAAAAAGATCCGAAAGCCATTTTCTTTGAGGCTTTCGGATTTTTTTATGGCTTAAAATTATTTCAAACCAATGCAGCTTTTCGCTCCGGTTTATGATTCCGTTTTCAAGCACTTCGGATCCAGAGCAGATCCTCCAACAGAAGAGAATCCCCTAAAACACTGGACACAGCTAAACGGATTTGCTAAACTAATAAAGTTACTTTAGCTAACCATTAGCTTAGCTAACTATATTTAAAAGAGGTGTTTCCAATTAAAACATTCCAGGAATTTTTCCAGCAATATTTGCTGATGTACCGTCCTTTTGAAAGCCAGCTGAACCAGGAGCTTGGCAAACATGGCATACACAGAGCCCAGTGGACCATTCTTTATTACTTAGTCAATGAAGGGCCTTCCACTCTCGTTGAACTTGCCCATTATCAGCGCGTCGAAAAGCCGACGATGACACGCACGGTCAGCCGCTTGGAAGAGCTGGGGTATGTCACCCATATACCAGGCAAAGACCGCCGGGAAAAACGCATGCAGCTGACAGCAGAAGGCGAAAAAGTATACGAACAGGTGCGGATCACCGTTGATGCGTTCGAACAGGAAATTCTCAATGGGATTCCGGAAGAAACGCAGCGGCTGATTATCGATGCGATGAAAACAATCCGCATGAATCTAATCAATAAGGAGTCAACAAAATGAACGAAAACAAACCGAAATTATGGACCAGGAATTTTATCGCCGCTTCCGGCATCAATTTCTTTCTTATCCTGATCTTCTACCTATTAATGGTCACCATTGCTACGTTTGCGGTTAAGGAATATGGAGCGACGACAAGCGAAGCCGGCCTCGTAACCGGGATCTTCATCATCGGCACCTTGATTGGGCGCTTGGTAATCGGACGCTATATTGATAAGATCGGGCGCAAACGGACATTGATCATTGGACTCATCCTTTTCACAGCAACCAGTCTTTTATACTTCGTGCATCTCGGTACCGCATTCCTGATTGTTACCCGGCTGCTGCATGGCATGACACTCGGTTTAGCGAGCACTGCTGCCGGAACAATCGTGGCGCAAATCATTCCCATGTCACGAAAAGGGGAAGGGATCGGCTATTTCAGTATGAGCGCTACCATGGCTACTGCCATCGGACCGTTTATCGGGCTGTTCATGAGCCAGCGCACCACTTTTGAAACCATCTTTGCAGTTTGCCTTGCTCTAGGCGTTATTAGTTTCTTTATTTCCTTATTAGTGCAAGTTCCGCCGTTGGAAGAAGCACCAAAAGCAGACGATTCGAAAGGCTTTAAGCTTTCAAACTTCCTTGAACCGAAAGCGATTCCGATTGCCGTCATTACGTTAGCGGTCGGCCTTTGCTATTCAAGCGTTCTCTCGTTCATCAATTTCTATGCCATTGAAATTGACCTGGTCGACACAGCGAGTTTGTTCTTTGTGGTCTATGCGTTAGCGGTGCTTGTCTCCCGTCCGTTCACTGGACGTTTAATGGATATTAAAGGTGCCAATTACGTCATGTATCCGGCGTTCATTCTTTTCGCTGCAGGCCTGTTCCTGCTTAGCACCGCGGGCAATAGCGTAGCGTTATTGTTATCCGGTGTATTAATCGGACTGGGCTTCGGGAACATGCAGTCCACGACGCAGGCTGTGGCAGTTAAGCTGACGCCTTCGCACCGGATGGGGCTTGCCACTTCGACGTTTTTCATCTTTATGGATGCGGGACTCGGTTTCGGGCCTTACGTATTGGGCTTCATCATCCCGTTGATCGGCTATAGCTCCACCTATTTCATTTTGGCTTTTGCAGCGCTCGGTTTTGCTGTGCTCTATTATTTCCTGCACGGCATCAAAGAACACAAAGCCAACCGCGCCACTCTTGCCCAATAAATGAAAAAAGTTTGGTTTAGAAACTCGATATTTTGCAAAACAGCTGCAAAGCGAATGGTTTTCCCGGCTTATTGCGGGAAGCAAGTCCATGGCGCCGCAGTGCGGATTCCAGAAGCAGATACTCGAATCCAACTGGTTTCTCAACAATAAAAGAGGCTCCTCATCAGAGGAGCCTCTTTTCTATTAAGACATTAATTGTTTCACGAGTTCTTTATTGCGTTTTTTGAAGACATCGTTGTGCGAGGAAACCATCGCGATGCCGTTTGCATCCGGCTCGATGTATTTCTTCGCTTTGTTGACCGCATTCGCCGCATCCTGGAAAGTGCCGGCAATGAGGTTCAGTTTGCCTGGGTGCTGCAGGATGTCGCCTGCTGCGTAAAGTCCGGGAACAGATGATTCGCTGTTAGCGTTGCCTGAGATGTAATAGCCGTCCGCAATTTCAATATCCAGATCGCTTTCTTCCAATAACGTAGCATCGCGTTCATAGCCGTGGTTGATGATGACTTCATCAATCGGCAATAAGGAAGTCTCGCCGGTTTCCTGATTCGTCAGTTCCACCAGCTCAATCGCATCGCGTCCATCCGATGCAATCAATTTTGTGATAGTGGTGTTCAGAAGGCAATGAGCTGAGCTGTTCATCAATTGTTTAACTTGCGCTTCGTGGCCAGCCAACTCACCTTTTCGGTATGTGACGAAAACTTTTTCAGCAATCGGCTCCAATTCGTTTGCCCAGTCCACTGCGGAATTGCCGCCGCCGGAAATTAAGACAACCTTATCTTTAAACCGTTCCAGGGATTTTACTGTATAATTTAAGTTTGAGACCTCGAAACGTTCCGCACCTTTGATTTCGAGTTTCTGAGGGTTCAAGATTCCGCCGCCGACGGCAACGATTATGGTTTTGGAGAAATGGATTTCACCTGATGAGCCTGTCAGTTCGAACAGGCCCTGTCCGTTGCGTGAAATCATTTCCACTTTTTCATTCAGCACGACCTCCGGGTTGAAAGTCAGGCCTTGGGCAACGAGCTGGTCAATGAGCTTCGCGCCTTGAATCGGCATTTGCCCTCCAACATCCCAGATCATTTTTTCAGGATAAACGTGAATCTTTCCTCCTAATTGCGGCTGATATTCAATTAATTTTGTTTTCATTTCTCTCAACCCGCTATAGAAAGCTGAATATAATCCAGCCGGACCTCCACCGATAATCGTTACGTCGAAAACCTCTTGCTCCCTCACGTGATCACTCCCGTTCGCATATTTTCAATTGACATTGAAAAAATTTCATCTTATAGTATGTATTGTACCGAAAATGATAATCATTATCAATTGATTTGTTGATAAATTTTTGAGAAATGGAGGGCCTTCAATTATGGTTCGTCTCTTTACAGAGGATTTGAATGTAAGTTATGGTGAGCGATTAATCGTAAAAGACTTAAGCATTGAAATTCCGGATAAAAAAATCACGACAATTATCGGCTCGAATGGCTGCGGGAAATCGACGCTTCTGAAAACGATTACGCGCATTATTTCCCATCAATCAGGTTCTGTTGTACTGGATGGCGGCAATATTGCCAAGGAAGGCACCAAAGCATTGGCGAAAAAGATGGCGATTCTTCCCCAGACGCCGGAAAGCGCCAATGGATTGACTGTCGGAGAGCTGGTCTCCTACGGACGCTTCCCTTACCAAAAAGGATTCGGCCGCCTTTCGAAAAAAGATTATGAAATCATCAATTGGGCACTCGATGTCACCGGCACACAATTCTTTAAATACCATCCGGTAGATGCTTTATCGGGCGGGCAGCGCCAGCGGGTCTGGATTGCGATGGCTTTGGCTCAAGAAACGGAAATGATTTTCCTCGATGAACCGACCACTTACCTGGACATGGCCCATCAGCTTGAAATCCTTGAACTCCTTGAAAAGTTGAATCGTGAACAGCACCGCACCATTGTAATGGTACTCCATGATTTAAACCAGGCTGCCCGTTTCGCCGACCACATTATCGCCATGAAAGATGGCCAAGTGGTCAAAGCCGGAAATTGCCATGAAATCATTACACAACCTGTTTTAAAAGAAGTGTTCCGAATCGACGCTGAAATCGGCCTGGATCCGAGAACGCAAAAACCGATGTGCATTACGTATAATTTAATAAAAGGGGCTTAAATCATGTTAAAGAAATTAATCCTTCCATTCTTATTGATTATGGTCATGCTGCTGGCAGCATGCGGAAATGATGAAGCAAAAGATGAAAATACAGCAGATGCACCGAAAGAGGAATCCGGCACAATCACGTATGAATCTGAAAACGGACCAGTCGAAGTACCGGCAGACCCGCAGCGGGTTCTTGTATTGTCTACATACGCAGGTGACGTGATGGCGCTTGATGTGCCTTTAGTCGGCGTCGATTCCTGGTCAAAAATGAATCCTCGTTTTGAAAAAGATTTAGAGGGCGTGGAAGAAGTTACAGATCAGAACTTGGAAAAAATCATCGAATTGGATCCGGATTTGATCATCGGCTTGTCTACCATCAACAATATCGATAAACTGAAAGAGATCGCGCCAACCGTGACTTTCACTTATGGCAAACTCAGCTACCTTGACCAGCATTTGGAGATCGGGAAGCTTTTGAACAAAGAAGAAGAAGCGAAAACCTGGATTGAAGATTTCCAAAAACGCGCACAGGAAGCTGGCGAAGAAATCCGTGCTGAAATCGGTGAAGATGCAACCGTTTCTGTCATTGAAAACTTTGACAAGCAACTATATGTGTTCGGCGATAACTGGGGCCGCGGCACCGAAATCCTTTACCAGGAAATGAAATTGAAAATGCCTGAAAAAGTTACTGAAATGGCATTAGCTGACGGATTCTATGCTTTGTCTCAGGAAGTGCTTCCTGAATACATGGGAGATTATGTGATCTTCAGCAAAGACAGTGAACAGGACAACTCATTCCAAGAAACCGAGTTGTTCAAGAATACGCCAGCTGTGAAAAACGGCCAAGTATTTGAAGCCAATGCAAAAGAATTTTACTTTAATGATCCTATTTCATTGGAGTATCAGCTTGAGTTCTTCTTGGAGAATTTTTTAGGCAAGTAATTTAGAATCTGGACCATACCAAAAAGAGGGATTCTGCTTATGAGAATCCCTCTTTTCACTCTATAACAGAAATGATGGTT
Source organism: Planococcus ruber (assembly GCF_022819085.1). Taxonomy (GTDB): domain Bacteria; phylum Bacillota; class Bacilli; order Bacillales_A; family Planococcaceae; genus Planococcus; species Planococcus ruber. Next base: position 528,428 of record NZ_JALHAG010000004.1, read on the forward strand.
GACTATGCCCGGGAAAATGTCTTTTTCTATCAAAATTATATTGAGCCTCGCTGTGTTCGTCCTCATGTTTGTGGCTTCCATCGTCTTTGGAGCAGCAGATATCAGCTTGAAAGATGTGGGGCTTGCCCTCTTCTCAAATGTCTCGAATGACAGCATCGCCATCATCCAGGAAATCCGGCTGCCGCGTGAGCTGGCAGCGATTGTTGTCGGTGCCGCTCTTGCCGTTTCCGGCGCCATGATGCAGGGAATGACCCGGAATCCTTTAGCGGATCCCGGACTGCTTGGGCTTACAGCAGGAGCCAATGCCGCTCTGGCGTTGACGCTGGCGTTCATTCCATCTGCGAATTATTTCTGGATTACGGTTGCCTGCTTTATCGGAGCCGCTGCCGGCGCCGGCATCGTCTTCGGACTTGGCGCATCCAAGCGCGGCGGCTTTTCGCCTTTCCGCATTGTTCTCGCTGGAGCCGCCGTGTCCGCATTCCTTGCCGCTGTTGCGGAAGGAATTGGGCTTTATTTTAAAATTTCAAAAGACGTTTCTATGTGGACTGCAGGCGGATTGATCGGTACCTCGTGGGGCCAGTTGCAGATTGTCGTGCCATTTATTGCCGTTGGGCTGATCATCGCTTTGGTCCTCGCCAGACAGTTGACAATTTTAAGTTTAAGCGAAGAAACGGCGATTGGCCTTGGCCAAAAAACCGGCTTCATCAAAGCCGTGCTGTTTTTCGGCATTACCATTTTAGCCGGGGCTGCAGTGGCCCTTGCCGGAAATATGGCTTTTATCGGGTTGATGATCCCGCATATCGTCCGTGCGATTGTCGGAACCGATTACCGCTTCATCATCCCGATGTCCGCCATTGCCGGGGCCATTTTTATGCTGTTCGCTGATTTGCTTGGACGCACGATCAATGCGCCTTTTGAAACGCCGGTGGCTGCCATCGTTTCGATTTTCGGCTTGCCGTTCTTCTTATTCATTGTCCGTAAAGGAGGGCGAGCTTTCTCATGATGCAGCCTGCTTTATTGCGAAAACAACGCATATTGATGATTATTCTTTTAGCCATGATCCTGATTACCATTGTTCTGGGATTAAGCCTGGGCTACTCTTCCATTCCGATTGACCGTCTGCTTCCTGCTTTTCTTGGAAACGGAACGTTCAAAGAAGATTTCATTCTATTCTCCATCCGCTTGCCGCGCATTCTAATCACCTTGCTTGCAGGCATGGCGCTGGCACTCTCCGGTGCCATCCTTCAAAGCGTGACGCGGAATGATTTGGCGGACCCCGGCATCATCGGCATCAACTCCGGAGCTGGGGTTGCCATTGCGGTTTTCTTTTTGTTCATCCCAGTTGAAGCCGGTTCTTTCGTTTACTTAATGCCGGCTGTCGCTTTCTGCGGCGCATTGCTTACCGCTGTGCTGATTTACGTGTTTTCCTATAGCCGCCAGTCGGGCTTGCAGCCGGTGCGCCTTGTATTGACAGGGATCGGCTTTTCCTTAGCTTTGTCAGGCGTCATGATTGTCTTGATCTCCTCGACGGAGCGGGAAAAAGTGGATTTCATTGCAAGCTGGCTTGCCGGCAATATTTGGGGGGCGGATTGGCCGTTCATCTGGGCATTGCTGCCTTGGCTGCTCATTTTGATCCCTTTCACTTTGTATAAAGCGAATAAGCTGAACATGCTCAGCCTTAGCGAACCGGTTTCCATCGGACTCGGCCTTTCCATCGAAAAAGAACGCATTGTGCTGCTGCTTGCGGCTGTCGCTCTAGCTGCTTCTGCCGTCTCGGTAACGGGCGGAATCGCCTTTATCGGCCTTATGGCTCCGCATATTGCTAAATCACTGATCGGTCCACGGAATCAACTGGCCCTGCCGCTCGCTATTTTAATCGGCGGCTGGCTGCTGCTTTTGGCAGATACGATCGGCCGGAATGTGTTGGAGCCTTCAGGCATTCCAGCAGGGATTGTCGCCGCTTTGATCGGCGCCCCTTACTTTATGTATTTATTGCTTAAAAAATAAAACTCTTGAGAAGCAAACGCTTCCCAAGAGTTTTTTCGATTTTATGCGTATACAAGTTCTGTTCTCGGTTCGGCTTCCGGCTTGCCGAAATAATAGCCTTGGAATAATTCATAGCCTTTCTCTTTCAGCCAATTGAAATCTTCCTCGGTTTCCACTCCTTCAGCTAACGGCACAGAACCGACAGCAATCGCTTTTTCCAAGAACGACAAAGCGACTCTCTGTTTGCCCGCTTCCTCTGCGACGCCTTGCACATATTGCATATCGAGCTTCATGTATCTCGGTTTTAGCTCGGCCAGTACTTCAGCTGTGCTGAATCCTTCGCCCACATCATCCAAGGCATAACTGAAGCCTTTTTCCTTGTAATAGGTAAGAATTCTCTTTAAATGATCCAAATCGTCGACTTGTTCGGTTTCAACCACTTCAAACACAAGCTGCTTCGGATCCACATTTAATTGATTGGCCAAAAGCGTCGTTGAGCGCAGGCAGAATTCCGGAGAATAAATCGATGTCGGAATGAAATTGATAAAAGCTTTTTTATCTTCAAGCTTCGCTGCATACTTCACAGCGGTCATTCGGCATACCCGGTCAAGGGCGTACAAGCGGCCGCGGCTTTTAGCAGCCGGAAAAATTTCATTCGGATAAATCATTGAGCCGTCTTCGTTTTGGAAACGCGACAGCATTTCATACGCGAAGATGGTTCCATCCCCGTTAATAATCGGCTGGTAATGGCAAGTGATCAGCTCTTTTTTAATGACATTGTCGATCCATTGCATATCCATGACGGTTTCAATTTGAGAAAAAGGCTTCCATTCTTCTTTGTTGATGCGGAATTCCACCAGTTCCGTTGCCATGAAGTGCTCGCAAAAATCCATGAACTCTTTTGCGCCTGATTCAGGAATGATAAGGCCTTGCTCTTTTTCTTTTACCTCTATATCTCTTCTCACTAGATGCTCAATGACTTGCGGCAAAATCGACTGATTCAATTCGCCTTCGACTTTAATTTCAAACTTCAGTTCGTTAACGGAACAGTTATTGCATTCCAAATTAGGAAGCCTCCCTTTTCTTGTATAACTTGAGTCTACTTCAAAATACCTAACTAAAGAAAGTATTTTGTACCCAATGTGCTGGAATTTTTTTAAATGGCAAAATATATTACCAAGGGACAGAAAACAAGCACCTTTATTTATTCCGAGTAAACAACCTGGTATACTAATCGAAAAAGGAGGTCTTTCTTTGACTATCCCAAAACCCCTCGTGCAAACCAATCAAGCTTTTATCGTTTTGACCGTCATACTAGCACTCGTTTTCCATAAAGCCCTTTTGCTCCTTCCTTTTGCAGTTGGAGTTTACACGTTGGCCACAAAATCCAATCCCGTTATCCGTTTCAGTAAACGATTTTTGAAACGTCCCCCTATGTCTTATATTCAGGAAGACCGGGACCAACAGTTGTTCAACCAATGGATCGCTACGATCTGCCTTGGTTTGTCGCTTGTGTCTTTCGCTTTCGGTTTTACGGTAATGGGCTATGCTTTTAGCATCATGGTCGTTTTGGCCGCAGGGGTGGCCCTTCTCGGCTATTGCATCGGCTGCACCATCCGCTACCGTTATATGATGTGGAAGCACAATCGCGCGAAAGCGGCAAATTGAAAAAGGAGCTGTCCCAAAAGCATGTGGGACAACTCCTTTTTCATTTATTTGGTTTGGCCATTTCCTTTAATCAAGTATTTTGTGGACGTTAACGCCGGCAGCCCCATCGGCCCTCTTGCATGCAGCTTTTGGGTACTGATGCCGATTTCTGCACCGAAGCCGAATTCAAAGCCATCAGTAAACCGCGTCGAGGCATTATGATAGACCGCCGCTGCGTCCACTTCCATAAAGAATTGTTGAACATTTTCCGGCGTTTCTGAGATAATGGCTTCCGAATGTTTCGTTCCGTATGAATTGATGTGCCGAATCGCTTCGTCCACCGCATCCACCACCTTCACCGAAGCTTCAAGGCCGAGGTATTCGGTTCCCCAATCCTCTTCGATTGCCGGAATGACGTTTTCCCATTGCTGGACAAAAGAATCGCCATGAATCACAACGGCTTTTTCCTGCAAAGCTTCCACCAATTTCCCGAGATGGGCGGCTGCCCAATTTTTCTCCACTAAAATCGTTTCACAGGCATTGCAGACAGAGGGACGCTGCGTTTTCGCATTAAGTGCTATGGCAATGGCCATTTCCACATTCGCCGTTTCATCAATATAGACATGGCAATTGCCTGCCCCTGTTTCAAGAACGGGAACGGTAGAGTTTTCCACCACGGTCTTGATCAGTTTCGCGCTGCCTCTTGGAATCAGCACATCCAAGTGAGAATTCAGCTTGAACATATGGGATGCGGTTTCCCTGCTCGTATCTTCGATCAATTGAACGGCATCCACCGGCAGCTCGCTTTTCGCCAGCGCACGGTGAATCGCGGCTACTAAAGCTTTGTTGGAATGGATGGCGGTCGAACTGCCGCGAAGCACCACAGCATTTCCGGTTTTCAGGCAGAGGCTGGATGCGTCAACTGTTACGTTAGGGCGCGCTTCGTAAATCATGCCAATGACGCCAAGCGGCACACGGATTTTGGCCATTTCAAGTCCATTCGGCTGCTCCCAGGATTCCAGCACTTCTCCGACCGGGTCTTCCAATTGGGTTAATAAAACCAGCGCATCCGCCATGCCTTTTAAACGGCTTGCATCCAATTGGAGCCGGTCAATCAGCGAATCGCTCATTCCCGCATGCCGGCCGGCAGCGATATCTTTTTCATTTTCAGCCAGCAGGAAATCCTGTTCCTGCAGCAATTGGTCTGCCATCAGCCGCAAGGCCTTATTTTTAGCTTCCGTGGATTGTTTCGCCATTTCAGCAGCCGCCTTTTTGGCAAGAGCTGCTTTTTCTAAAAGATCACTAGTTTTTTGAAGAACTTCACTCATTCACATCTGCTCCTTTCGGGTAGCGCTGAACCATTGGTCTCGATGGATAACAACTTGCCTTTTCCCTGTTTTGGTTATGACACGGGCTTCTTCGCTGCACAATCCTTTAATTTCCGCTAAATCCTCCGAGGAGAAATTCACTTGCCCTTTGCCGATCACTTCACCGGCCGGATTTAAGACTTCGACGACATCATCCGCTTTGAAGCGCCCGCCAATTTTTGTAATGCCCACCGGCAGCAAGCTTCTTCCTTGCGCTGAAATCGCTAATGCGGCTCCGTCGTCCACTTCGATTTTTCCCGTCGGCATCGAATGGAGCGCCAGCCATTGTTTTGAATTCTTGACTGTAGCCTGCGGATCGTCGCCAATGTATGTGCCGTCTCCTTTGCCTTCCCAAATATCCACCAACTTGCCGCTTCCTGAGCCGGTGCCGATAAAGACTTGGGAGCCGAGTGCCAAAGCCGTTTGGGCTGCTTCCACTTTTGACTTCATCCCGCCGGTCCCGACAGAAGACCCTTCGCTCGAAGTCGCTTTGATCAGCTCGTTTGGAATTTCCGCCAAAAAATCGTATCTTGCGGCTTCCGGATTGACGCGTGGATTATCCCGGTAAATGCCGTTTACATCCGTTAAAATGATGAGCATTTGCGCTTGGACCAATCCGCTGACAAGTGCAGACAACATATCATTGTCTCCGAATGTAAGGCCGTCTACGGACACTGAATCGTTTTCATTGATGATAGGCAGCACATTGCGTTTCAGCAATTCCGTTAAAGTGGCTGTGGCATTTTGGTAAAGGTCTTTTGCGAGCAGGTTCTGCTTCGTCAACAATAATTGAGCGGACACAATGTCGTGCTTTTTGAATTCCTGCGAGTAGGCGTGCAGCAATTGCCCTTGGCCGACAGCAGCGGCTGCCTGTTTTCCGACAATGCTGACCGGGCGCGACGTGTAGCCAAGATCGGTGAAACCGGCTGCAACTGCCCCGGATGAAATTAAAATGACATCATGGCCCAGCGCTTTTAACCGGGCAAGCGCCTGAACATGTTCCTGCAATTTTTCCAGGCACAGCCCGCCGTTTTTGTTCGTCAGCGAGCTGCTGCCGATTTTCACTACGATTCTTTTCTTTTTCACGCACCGACACCACCTGTTTGTATTCCGAGACTTTTCTGAAAAAGAATAATAGCATTATTATGCGTTATATTGAATTTTTAGTCAACACTATACTAGAAATCATTTCGGATTATTTCTTTTATTTTCTGGCTTTTCGACAATTTCAATTTACCTGTTATGTATATTTATTCTTTTTCAATGCATAATGAAAGCCTGAGAATGACTTTCTCAGGCTTTCGTAGAAATGGAATTATTATTTGTTGAATTCGCACCTAAGTACCTTCAATGATGGTGTCCCGGAACTTCCTGCTGAGTTGGAGCACCTTGTTTTAAGCTTTCCATTTCCTGTTCGGACAATTCACCAACAATGAATTGCCGGACCGGGCTGACCAGCGAACCTTCGTTGCCGGCATGGACTTCCAGGTAATACAGGCCATCTTCTTTAAATCGGATATCCATCTGGTAGACGCCATTTCCGATTTCTGCCGCTTCTTCCATTGGATAACGGACTGAATGATCCTGTTTCCAAATTTCAAAATGGACAAACCCGGCGCCTTCCACCGGTTTTCCGTCTTGTTTTAAGATAGCCTTCACTGTCTGTGTGGTTTCTGCCGACAGCGACTTCGGCATATCGACTTCCACTTGAAGCGGCTTTTCTTTTTTATATAAGTCTGCCGCATCCTCGCTTGCAGAACAAGCGGAGAGAATGCACAAACTGCTAAAGAGCAACAGCAGCAAACGAATTGATTTCATCTGAATCTCCCTCTTTCACTAAGCATTCAACCATCGCTTAACTGCAGGCACGCGCTGGATGATTGCCCAATCCACAAGCCAGACAATCAGGATCGACAATCCGACCAATGGGAACAAAATCCCCAAGCCGATCATTAGCGCCAAGAATGGTTTTGTCTTGAAGATGGCCGGTGCTTTCGGAGCGCCTGACCCCTTGTTCGGTTTGCGTTTCCACCAAAGATAAATGCCGGTGAAAACGGTGAAAATCACTCCTAGGCAGATGGCTAAACTGATTAACTGGTTAACCAACCCAAACTGCGACCCCTTATGAAGCGTAATTCCCCATGCCACTATTTTTCCGATGATGCCGTAATTGTCATACCGGTAATCGGCCAAAACAGCACCTGAGTATTGATCGATGTGCATCGTCGCTTCATCCTGTGCTTTCGGCGGGAAGACTGACAAAGTATAAACCCCGTCTTGCTCTTGCGGAATGAAAATCGAGTATCCCGGATAGATTCCTTGCTGATCTGCGATTTCCACTACTTTATCTATTGGCATAGGAATCAGTCCCTGCACAGAAGAAAGCGGGACATCCAATGTTTCTGCTGCCCATGGAACTTCTGCAATTTCCTGGGTCTCGATGTCTGAAGATGGAGCGTCCCCGATCCATACTGATGGCGGATAGCCTTCACCGGAATTTGTGATGATGGCTTGGAAATTGGTTCCCCAAAAGCCGGACCACGGCAAGCCGGTCATTACTAAAAACAGAAGACCGCCCGTTACCCAAAAAGCCGGTACAGCGTGTAAATCGCGCCGAAGGATTTTGCTGCCTTTTCCAAAGCGGGGGAATAATACGCCGCCGAGGCCTTTCCGCTTTTTCGGAAACCACAGGAAAAAGCCTGTAGCCATCAGCACAATCGTCCAGCAGGCAGCTAACTCTACAATGCGGTCGCCAAGCGTATCCGCCATCAGCTCCCCATGGATTTCTTCGATTTTATCCATGATTCGGTCGTCGTCTTTTAATTCACCAACCGATTTGCCCGTATAAGGATCCATGAATACCGTAAGCGATTCTCCATTTGAACTGACCGTCACTTCGTTGGATCGCGCTTCATCTTCTCCGGGACGGTATTTGGTGACAATTGCCCCTGAATGCAAAGCTTGCACTTCCTCTAGCTGCGCCGATACAGATACTTTATCGCCTTGAGGCTCCACTTGGTAATAATCCGCGTATAGTACATTCTCAATCTCCGCCTTGAATAGATAAATGGATCCTGTTACTGCCAATAGCACGAGAATCGGTGCAAAGATAATGCCCGCATAAAAATGCCAACGCCAAATGGTTTTATGGAGCTGATTATTTTTTGAACTTTTTTGTGCACCAGCAATACCTTTTTGTTCTTTGTTTTCTTCCATTTGGTTTTCCTCATTTCAGAAACTTACAGATTTCCGGTGAATTCCTGCAGTTTTATTTTTTACTTTATCTAACGGAAGAAATCCCGTTTTAGATCTCTTTTTTGCTGCAGCAATGTCCGCCGCCCATCTCTTTGGCTAAGCGTTCCACCGCTTCTTCAAAGGGATAACTCTCACCGCTGAACCCAAGCTGGAAGCGGTCTGCCTGGCTGCTGTTTGCAAACGGGATCAATTGTGGTTCACAGCAATTGAGTTTAATCTCCGCGTTCATTAAAAAACTTCCTGTTTTCGCATTAAAGGTTATATCCGTTAAATAATCTTTGCCGATGACATAGGCCACTTCATCAGCAATGTCGCGATAACGCAGCAGCCCGCAATGAGCGCAGCAAGCCTGTTCTACCTGATGATTCTTTTTGATCAGTTGGAATGCTAAGCGCGTATCTGCTTTTTTAAAACAATAAGAACATGTATCTGCCGCAGTGGAAACCGCTGTTTTTAGCGCTACCCCGTTCGACGTCTTTTCCACTTTCTGCTCTTCGACGAGTGATTGTATATCCCGGTACACTGTCATTTCTGATGTGCCTAATCGACTGCTGATGGCGGAAACTTTTAATGCCCCTTCTTTTTCTAACCAGTCTAGTATTTGTTGCTGCCGTTCAATAGGAAGCATGGCTTGTCCCTCTTCTCATTTATAATTTTTGCTCTTAAGTTTCATCTTAAAAGAAAGGCTATGAAAGAACTAGTACTTCTTGTTGATAAATGTGAATTTATGATGAACATTCACAATCCCTTGTTTCCAGTTTGCTGAAACCTCTCATATTCTGTAGAATTTAATTTATCTATAAAATTGAAATAGTTGAAAACAGTATGCGAATCCATAATAGACTGGAGTAATCTTCATGAAAAATTTAACCCCTGAAACACAAATTGCTATTTTTGAAGCAATGTTGAATGGCAGTCGTGTAGCGACTGTTGTGACAGATCCGCAGCAGCAAGATAACCCGATTATTTATACGAATAAAACTTTTGAAAAACTGACCGGCTACTCCCGTGAAGAGTCAATCGGACACAATTGCCGCTTTTTGCAAGGGCCGGAAACGGATCAAGCAGCGATTCAGCAATTAAGAGATGCCATTGCCAACAAAGAGCAAACTACTGTGACCATAAAGAACTTCCGTAAAGACGGTACAGCTTTCTGGAACCGTTTGAATATTGAACCTATAACTATAGAAGACCATCTATACTTCATCGGAACCCAGACAGATGTTTCAACTGAAGAATATCAGCGCCTTTTGCTTGCAGAAAAAGAGGACGAAATCAATCGTCTGCTGCTGCCGATTTTACCCATCCACGAAAACTTGGGTGCTGTCTCATTAGTCGGCAAAATGAATGAAGAGCGTTTTACTGTTTTAACTGAAAAATTGAGTGAATACGTCCAAAAGAATGCAACCCGCCATATCATTATTGATATTTCCGGCGTCATTTGGGAAGAAAGCTTCTTATATGTCCGGCTCTTAATGATTCAGGATGTCCTTCGCCTAATGGGCGGAACTTTGTATATTACCGGCATCACACCAAAGACTGCTATCGAAATCTCCAGCATGCAAGCACCTGAGCATTCCCTTCGGACGTTCTCGACCGTTCAGCAAGCGATTGAAACCGTGATGGGTGCTAACGGAAAACTGAACAACTAAAACAACTAGATAAATCAGAAGCCTTAATCCTTTCGCAACCAACGAGGGATCAAGGCTTATTTTTAAGGAGGCTGTTTATGTTTTCGAACGACGACTTGCAACAATTGGTTGCCGGAAGAATCATCAGCGATCAATTCCCATACGATACTCGGGACGAAAAGGAAGTCAGCGCCCATATTAACCGATTGTTCCACCGGATCTGCAGAATTCCGAATGTGGTGTGCGAAGCCGAATGGAATCATTTCGGCAGCGGCTATGCTTCTTTTGTGGAGTTTTTCTGTTATCGAAACGAGGATGTTTCTGTCATTCAAGAAAAAGCAACGATCCGTGAGGAAAAAAGAGAAGGCTTGATTATTGATATATGCCGATTGGCCCCCGCAGCCATTTTAGGTGGAGATGTCCGTTATCGAACCATCGACAGAAGGACAGGCGAAGAAATCAGCGGAGCATACGGCTCCCTTCTGGACGGACCAGAACGATTAAACGTGCCGGAGAAATTACAGCCTCTTGCTTCTCAATTGGTCCAAGCATTGAAAGAATTTGGCTACGAAGAAATGGAAGCCGAAAAGCTTGGTGAACTTCTCCCATTTCAGGGCCGGATTCCCACCCTTTATCGCAAGCCGAAAGATTACTTGATACTTGATGCTTTCTTTTATTGGGAAGACTGACTGGATTTTTTGCTTGATTATTAATTCATAAAAAATACGATTACGATTGCAATTGATCTTAAAATGAATTAAATTGAATCTAACGTATTTTTTGTTGCATTTGCAACAAAAAGAAAGGCGGCAGCCATGAAAGAAATTCTTCGGGAAATTGGGATGATTTCCAGAGCATTGGATTCCATCAGCAATATCGAATTCAAGGAATTGAATCTGACAAAAGGGCAATACCTCTATCTGGTCCGGATTTGTGAACATCCCGGCATCATTCAGGAGAAGTTGCTGGAACTGATTAAAGTTGACCGTTCCACCGCAGCCCGGGCCGTTCAAAAGCTGGAAGCTAACGGTTTTATCGAGAAACGCGAAGACCCGCAGAATAAAAAAACGAAAAAGCTGTTTCCTACTGAAAAAGGGAAAGCAGCTTATCCTTTTATCAAAAAGGAAAATGTCCATTCGGATCGTATGGCTATGGATGGATTTTCAGAAGAAGAGAAGGAAATGGCATTTTCCTTACTCCAACGTATCCGAAAAAACGTGGAAAAAGACTGGGAATTCGTGAAAAAAGGACATAAACGAATTTATTAATCCGGAAAAGGAGTGGCGGCTCGATGACAGCAATTATACAAAAATGCACCGCAGAAGATTTGCAGGAACTTCAGAAAATCAGTATTGAAACCTTCACGGATACATTCCAGGAACAGAATTCGCCCGAACATTTGCAGGCCTACCTGGAAAAGGCCTATCATTTAGAGAAATTAGAGGAAGAATTGGCCAATCCGCTTTCGCACTTCTTTTTCATTTACAGCGGCCAGGAACTTGCCGGCTACCTGAAAATCAACACAGGATCAGCCCAAACAGAAGAAATGGACGAAGATGCTCTCGAAATCGAGCGGATTTACGTCAGAACAAAGTTCCATAAACACGGGCTCGGCAAACAATTGATGCAAAAAGCAATCGACTTTGCGCTGCAATCAGGGAAACAGAAAATATGGCTCGGGGTATGGGAAGAAAATGAAAATGCCATCGGCTTCTATCAGAAGAAAGGGTTTGTCCAGATAGGCACGCATTCGTTCTTTATGGGCGATGACGAGCAAGTGGATTTGATCATGGCCAAAAACCTTTCGTGAAAGGCGGAACGATATGTATATTCCAAAACAGTTTAAAGTCACTGATTTTGATGAAGTCCGGGAATTCCTCCAGCAGCACGCGTTTGGAACACTTGTCACCACGAGAAAAGGACGGCCTATTGCCACACACCTCCCGTTCCAATTTGCAAAAGAACAGGAAGGCGATTATCTAACCGGGCATATGGCTTATGGAAATCCCCAATGGCGGACGTTCGAAACTACGGAAGAAGTGCTCGCGATGTTCCAAGGGCCGCATGCCTATATCTCCTCTTCCTGGTATGAACAGGAGAATGTCCCGACCTGGAACTATCAGTCTGTCCATGTCTACGGAACGCCTCAGCTTCTATCCGGACAAGAATTGCAGCAGGATCTGGCGGCGCTTCTGGACCAATACGAGAAGCACCGCAAACACGCTGTACTTTGGGAGACCCTGTCTCCTGAACTGCTGGAAAAAGAGCTGAAAGGCATCGTCGGCTTCAAGATTCGAATCACTGAAATCCTGGCTGCCAATAAACTCAGCCAAAATCGCAGCGAAGCGGATTACCGCAATATCGTTCAAAATTTGCAGGCAGAAGAATCAGCTGCTTCTGTAGAAATGGCGCACGTAATGAAGAAAAAGCGCGTGTACTGATTTTCCCGCACCCCTTTCGTTTGAAACAACGTACGAATTCAAGTAGACTTTGGAGTAACCGCATATCAGAAATGTTTTCTAGGGTTCCGCAGCCTGCGTGCTGGCCTGGTCCGAGAGAAAACTCATAGCTTTTCGCTATGCCACGGAAGGACAAAAGCCTGGGAGAAACTGTTTTTACAGTTCTCCCAGGCTTTTTTATTTTCATTAGTTAAAAGGAGGTAGCAATCATGAATTTAAATTGGCTAAAAGTCATACTGGCGTCTGTTTTTGAAGTGCTTTGGGTCATCGGGTTAAAGCATGCGGATAGTTTTTTGGAATGGACGGTTACGGTCGTTGCGATCATTATCAGTTTTACCGTGATGATTCTGGCCGGCCGCAAACTGCCCGTCGGAACCGTTTATGCGGTATTCGTCGGGCTCGGCACCGCCGGGACGGTTCTCTCAGATATTCTATTATTCAAAGAACCGCTGAAAATCGAAAAATTAATTTTGGTCGGCATTTTGCTGGCAGGCGTCATAGGGCTGAAGCTCGTCACCCCTGATGCAAAACCGGAAGGAGGCGATGCGTAATGGCTTGGGCAGCACTTATACTAGCTGGCATCTGTGAAATGGTCGGCGTCGCGATGATCAATAGATTGCATCACGACCGGAATTGGCAATCTGCCGTTCTACTCGTTTTGGGGTTCGGGGCAAGCTTTGTCTTTTTGGCCTACGCGATGGAAACTTTGCCGATGGGAACCGCTTATGCCATCTGGACTGGCATCGGGGCATCCGGCGGCGCTATTATCGGAATGCTTTTTTACAACGAATCAAAAGACTGGAAACGAATCTTTTTCATTGCCCTGGTATTGGGGGCAGCTGTGGGGCTGAAATTAGTTTCTTAAACGCAAAAGAAGGCAAAGTCTGCGGTAGACTTCGCCTTCTTTTCTTTTCCTCTCCTATCCAGTTATTTATTGCTGTTGTTCCTGTTTCTTCTTTTTCACACTGATTAACGCGCCAACCGCTACAATTCCGAGCAGGACTCCCCAGAAAATCAATTTCCATTCGGTCGAATGGGCAAACTCATAAGGGATAAGGCCAAGCTCTTTATGCCCTAATGTAAGCACCGTCAATTTAACTCCAACCCAGCCGACAATCACAAAAGCGGTCGTCTCCAATTGCGGATAGTTCGACAATAACTTAACGAATTTATGGGCAGCAAATCGCATAATGACAAGTCCGACCAATCCGCCTGCCAACATCACTGCAAATTGGCCGGAGTTGATGCCTCCGATTTCACCGATGCCGAATAATTCCAAATGCGGCAAGGTAATAGCCAGAGCCACAGCAGCCAGCATCGAATCGATCGCAAACGCGATATCCGCCAACTCCACTTTCAATACCGTCATCCAGAACCCCGAACCTTTTGTCGCTTCCGGTTCTATCGTATGGTCTTTGCCTTTTCGTTGATCGTAAATATGCTTAAAGGCGATAAACAGCAAGTAAGCCGCTCCCAAAGCTTGAATCTGCCAAACGTCCACCAACAGCGTAATCATGAATAGTGCAGCAAAGCGGAAAACGAACGCGCCCAGTAAACCGTAGAACAATGCTTTTTTCTGCTGATCTTTCGGCAAATGCTTCACCATGACCGCCATGACCACCGCATTGTCGGCTGCCAGCAACCCTTCCAGCGCTACCAATACAAGCAGCACCCATAAATACTCCAATAAAATTGCTTCCATCTTTCTTCCTCCTCCTGATTTTTGCCAACAAAAAAGACCCTTGCCTAATAAAAGGCAAAGGTCTCGCTAAGCAAAATTGATTGCTATCACAACCGATGGCTCCGAACCATGTAATGACGACTGTGAAATAGGTTTCCCTATAGCTACTCCCCCTTGACATAAAGTCAAAGTCTATTGAGTTGTAAGGCCAGTATAGCATCTCTTTCAACACTATGAACCATCATATTTGTCTAAATTATGGCACAGCAGCCATTTAAAGCCGGAAGCCCGCATCGGCCAACCGTTTCCTTAAATGCTTCTTTTTGCTTCTTGGATGCGTGCTTTTTGAAATCCTTGGACAATATCCACCAAAGCAAACACAATCACCAGCACGAGGACACTGCCGACGGCCCAGTTCATATTCAGATCCGCATCGAATATCGTGTTGACTTCCGTTAAGAAACGGTTGTTGAACAAGGTTGCGTCGGTGAAAATAATGACGAACACGATCGTCGAAATAGCCTGGACAGCAGCATTCAAGACGGCCAACTTAACTGTCCATTGCCCCTCGCGCCATTTGAAAACCGATAAAACAATTTCCAATACGATGACCAGCGCGACGAGAAGCCAATAAGATACGAGAACTTCCTGATCGAATGTCGGCGTAATCAGTTCGCCGTTCCGGTAAACGCCTACCCAGCTGTCTGCATTGAAATAAAACACAGACCAAATCGCCGTCCAAATCAAACTTCCCGCAATTTGATATTTGGTAATCCTTTTTTCTTTTGGAATATGGATGGTTTCTTTTAAATCATCCGGCGTCCATTCCTGATACTTCGACGTTAAAGGCGTTTGGGCCGTTGAATGGTCGGCTCTTTCGATGATCGCGAATACAACGGTCAGCCAGAAAAACACTTGGATGGCTGCATTGACACTTGCTGAAATCGCATTCCCGACAATTGCTGTGATGGTTTCCGCAAGCACACCCCCTCCATCTGCAGTGAAAATCGAAGTGATGAGGACGGCAATTAAGGAAACAAGGACGGCAATCGGCAAGATCAGCTTCAATAAATCGATGTAAAGATCATAGAACCGCGGTCCGATCAAATGCATCGGCCGTTCTTTATAGCCGCTGGCAAGAATTGCAGGATTTCCGAGCTTTGCCAGCACCTCTTTTACATCGTGCACTGTGTAGTCGTCCGGCAGCATATCTTCAATGGTCGAACGCAATTCCAAGGCAATGTCTTCTCTGCTCTTCTCAGGCAGCCTGCGCGTCACTTCTCCAATGTACAGCTCAATCAGATTCATCAGTCTCCGCTCCTTTGAGTAAAGTGTAGAGCTCCCGCGACGTCTTTTCCCATTCTTCTTTCAGCTTCTCAAAAATTTCCGTCCCATAATCGCTCAGCACATAATATTTCCGTGGACGATTTTCGGTCGTATCCCAACTGCTTGTGACAAGTTCCTGTTTTTCTAGCCTGCGAAGCAGCGGGTACAACGTGCTTTGCTCTATCGATATCCCGCTGCTCTCCAATAATTGAACAAGCGAATAGCCATATTGAGGCGTCTGCAGCTGGCTTAAAACGGCTAAGGTCAAAGTCCCTCTCCGCAGTTCAGTGGATAAGCTATTCAATAAGGAATTGTCCATTTTTACACCTCCCGATCTATACTGTACGACGTACACCTTTATACTGTGTATAATACACTAATATGAAATGGAAAACAATAATAATCTGATAATTCGAACTGTTTTTTGAGCATAAAAAAATTGGCCCTCCAAAGAGCCAATTTCGAACAGTCTGCAAATCCAGTTGAGTTATGCTTTACACAGCCTTCCGTTCCGTTTTTTTCACTAAAAACAAATAAGCCACCAAAGCAATCAGGCACATGGAAAAAATGGTCAAGCCCATCGGCACGGCGGTTTCTTCTCCGGCAATCCCGACAAGCGGTGCGCTTAATGCACCCAAGACAAATGGCAGAAGGCCGAGCAAAGCGGAAGCACTTCCCGCCGCTTTGCTCTGGGATTCCATAGCCAGTGTAAAAGACGCTGTTCCGACGATTCCGATCGATGTCACGAAAAAGAAAATCGGCACTACGACTGCCCATAATGGCCCCTGCAAAATCACGACGGCAAGCAAAACAGCTCCGGCAAGCGTCGCCCCATAAAGAGCGGTTTCAAGAAATCTCTTTTCTGAAAAGACATGGCTGAACCTTCCGACGGCATAACTGCCGATGATCAAGCCAATACCGTTCATGCCGAAAAGCAAACTGAAGACTTGCGGAGACACGCCGTAAATATTTTGATAAATGAACGGCGTTCCGGAAACATAGGCAAAGACCCCGCCGATCAAAAAACCTTGGGCCAGTGCGTACCCTGTAAATTTTTTATCTTTTAGGATGGCCGCAAAGTTAGAGAATGTAGCCCTTAAATTGCTTGGAACCCGCTGTTCCACCGGCAAACTTTCTGGCAGGCGAAAACCGGTGATCAGGAGGAGGACCACGCCTAAAATCGTTAAAGCCAGGAAAATCCCTTTCCAGTCGGCAAACAATAGCACCCCGCTGCCTACCGAAGGGGCCAATAGCGGCACAAGATTATTTACCACCATCAATAATGCAAACAGCCGGGTTAGTTCTGCCCCGCTGCTGACATCTCGGACAATTGCCCGGGAAATAACTAGGCCGGCAGAAGCCGCAAATCCTTGCAGAAAACGAAGGAACACAAAAACATAAATGTTCGGTGCAAATACGCATGCGGCAGAAGCGGCGGCATAGATAAACAGCGAAATCACCAGAGGCCTGCGCCGTCCATGCACATCACTCAACGCACCGGCGACTAGCTGCCCTACCGAAAGCCCAAGCAAACACGCCGTCAAACTTAATTGGATAGAAGAAGCATTCGTTTCAAATACTTCTGCCAGGACAGGAAAAGACGGCAAATACATATCAATGGTAAAAGGGATCAAGGACGTAAGGGCACCCAGTAAAAGAATAAAGCGGACGCGTTTAAAGCCAACCAATGTTTCCATTCCAGCAACAACCTTTCTATATAAAAAACAGCCAATCACGCTTTTTATTTCGGAACTTGAAATACATCTTCATACAGTAGCACAAAACTTTGCCTGTATGAATTTATTTGACTTTTCATTATTTCGTTTTGTGGTTCCTGCAACGCTTTTTAATCCATATAAAAACCTTCATTCTCAGAATGAAGGCAGATAAATCGCTTATTTTTCCTGTTGAACTAAAAATTCACGGATTTTTTTCATGTAGGCTTCGGGTTCTTCTACGCTTGGCATATGGGAGCTGTTTTCAAATACATGGAATTGGGCTTCCGGCACCAGGCTTGCATAATAGGCAGTGGCTTCCGGCGTGGCCTCGTCATAGCGGCCGCAAGTGAAAAGAGCCGGCATCTTCAATTCCTGAAGCCACTCTGACGCATCGTAATCTTTCAGGGTTCCCGTCACCGTAAATTCAGAAGCGCCCCACATGAAATTGTAGATTTGCGGATTCATATTCTCCAATTCCTCGTTTACTTCAGGCGGCCATGGATCGAGCCGGCAAAGGTGGCGGTGGTAGAAGCTGTACATAGCCGCCTGATATTCAGGAGAATCGGTCGTATGCAGGCGTTCATTTTTTTCTACGGCTTCCTGCAGTTCCAAAGGAAGTTTCTTCAGGTGATTTCGCTGATCCTGTTCCCATCTTCGCGCTTGCAGTGCCGGCCCTGAAAAAATGGCGCTTTTTACGCCTTGCGGCTGTTTGGAAAGGTAGGCTGCCAAAAGCATCGTTCCCCATGAATGGCCAAGAATATGGACTTCTTCCAGCTCGAGCGCATTTCGGACCTGTACCAGTTCTTCTACGTAGCGCTCCACCGTCCATAGCTCCGTATTTCTCGGACGGCCCGAATTGCCGCAGCCCAATTGATCGTATTGGATAATCGGACGTTCGTTGCCAAGTGCACGAAGCGGATCCCGGCTATTGCTTTTTCCGCCTGGCCCCCCGTGCAGCAGCAAGAGCGGAGTCCTTCGCCCACTGCCAGTAATGCGATACCAAACATTCCCGCCATTAACACGAACAAACCCTTCCGTTACGTTATCCATTTCTTCCCCTCCCCCTTCAAGATCACTTGTTTACTGATTCTTCAAGTGAAGGATAATTCCTTTATTTCGGTATGGTTCAGAATAGGGTACTCATAGAAAAAAGCGCGCATCCTTAGCAGATACGCACCTTTTCCCTATTTTACTTCCACGGTCCAGCCAAGCGGATCTTCCACTTTTCCTGTCTGGATGCCTGTGATCGTGTCGTATAATTTTTGGGACAATTCACCGATTTGGTGATTGTTGACGACCATTTTCTTCCCTTGCCAGTTCAGCTCGCCGACCGGCGAAATAACGGCTGCTGTTCCGGTGCCGAACACTTCTTCCAGCTGCCCCGCCTCATACGCTTCGTAAATTTCATTGATCGATACTTTCCGCTGCGCAACGGATATCCCCCAGGAACCCAGCAATTCGATGATCGATGTCCGGGTGATGCCGTTTAAGATGCTGCCATTGAGTTCGGGTGTCACGATTTCCCCGTTGATTTTGAAAAAAATGTTCATGCTGCCGACTTCCTCGATGTATTTCTTCTCAATTCCATCAAGCCATAACACATCGGCATTTCCGGCTTTCTTCGCATTAGCCTGGGCCTGATAGCCCGATGAGTAGTTCCCGGCTGTTTTGGCCATCCCTGTGCCGCCTTTTACCGCTCTCGTAAACTGATCTTCCACGTGGATGATGACTGGCGTCAGCCCTCCTGTAAAATACGAGCCCACCGGTGAAAGGATGATCATCAGCTTGTAAGCTTTGGCGGGAGCTACGGCCAGATTTGCTTCTGTTGAAATGATGAACGGGCGAATGTATAACGAAGTGCCTTGTGTGGCAGGCACCCAATTCTTTTCAAGCTTGATCAGTTCTGTCAAATATTCAAGCATCGCTTTTTCGTCTACCGGCGGAATGCTTAAACGTTCACTTGATAAATTCAAGCGTTCAAAGTTCTTTTCCGGACGGAACAATAAGACGCGTCCATCTTCGGTGCGATAGGCTTTCATGCCTTCAAAAACGGTCTGGCCGTAATGGAAGATCATTGCTGCCGGATCTAAAGTGATCGGGCCATAAGGAACAATTTTCGGTTCATGCCACCCTTTTCCTTCCTCGTATTCCATTGTGAACATGTGGTCCGTGAAGATGGTGCCAAACGGCACTTGGTCATGCAACGGCTTGTCTTTCTTATTTGTGCTTTCTACAACTTCCAATTGATATGTATTCACCATTGTGCGGCACTCCTCTCGCTTAAGCAATATAATTACAGGTATTTGAATGATTATACATTCTCTTCGTTGAATTTCAAGCTTCTTTTATTCAATTAGTGAAAATTAAGAAAAAAGACCCGAGCTGTTTTTCCATAAAAAAAGACCATTCAGCGAATGATCTCTACAAAATGCGCCAATATGCGGGCCGTGAGCCCCCAAATCACCTTGTCTTCGTATAAATAGAAATACTCCTCCATCTGCCTTGGCTGAAAGCTGTAATCTTGCCCGCCTTCAATCAAATCGTAAGGGAAATTTTCTTCTGGCTGTATATTAAAATTCATGTAATAGATTTCCGGCGGGGTTTCTAAGAAAAAAGACAGCGGCACACTAAAGAGGCTATCGACTTCAGAAGGATTTGGTTTAAATTCCGCTTCTGCGTCAATAGTGCCCGCAAAAGCATAAATGATCATGCCGAACGGCGAGACCATGTAATCGAGCGGATAGACAGCGGAAATTTCTTCTGAACGGATGCCAAGTTCTTCCCGTGTTTCCCGAAGCGCCGCAGCTTGCGGGGTCGCATCTCCCGCATCGATCCGGCCGCCCGGGAAACAGATTTCTCCCGGCTGCCTCCGCAATGTATGGGCCCGGACTTCAAAAACAATGTGGATTTCTCCGTTCCGCTCCAACAGCGGCAACAAGATGGCGTACTTCGAGAAATCCTTGCTGCCCAAGACAGCCGGGTCATGCGCTTTTATCTTTTCGAGTATTTTTTCCGGTTCCATTCCATCACCTCATTCAATCATCAAGATTTCCCGGATGTCTTCTTCGGTCAACGCCGTCAGCGCTTCGCTGCCGGATTGGATGACTTCATCAATCAGGCTCTTCTTTTTCTCTTGAAGTTCGTTGATTTTATCTTCAATTGTCCCTTTGGCCACCATGCGAATCACCTGCACCGTATTTTGCTGGCCCATCCGGTGGGCACGGTCTGTTGCCTGCTGCTCAACTGCAGGGTTCCACCAAAGATCGTACAAAATCACCGTATCGGCCCCTGTCAGATTCAACCCCGTACCGCCTGCTTTCAATGAAATCAAGAACAGATCGCCTTCTCCTTCATTGAAGCGGTCGCAAAGCGCTACACGTTCTGCTGCAGGCGTCTGTCCATCCAAATAGAAGTACGGCTGGCCTTGGCGTGCAAGCTGCCGGCCAATGAGCCCCAGCATTTGGGTGAACTGCGAGAAAACCAGCACCCTGCGGCCTGATAACCGGCTTTCTTCAAGGATTTCAAGCAATTGCTCGAATTTCGCAGAGCTTCCCGTGTATCCTTCTACAAACAGCGCAGGATGGCAGCAGATTTGGCGAAGCCTTGTGAGCCCGGCCAAAATCCGGATTTTATTTTTCTTTAAGCTGCCTTTCGCAAGATGTTTCAACGCATCGTGCTTAAGTTCAGCCAAATAAGCTGCATAGATTTTTTTCTGTTCTTTCTGAAGATCGGAATACTGCATCGTTTCTATTTTCTCCGGCAGCTCGGTCAACACCTCTTTTTTCAAGCGGCGGAGGATGAATGGTCGAACCCTTTTCGCAATGTCATCGCGTCTGAGCTCACTGAACGCCCTTCTGCCCGGAAGCAGCTCCGGAAAGACGACATGGAAAATCGACCACAATTCATCGATGGAGTTTTCTATTGGTGTTCCCGTTAATGCGAATTTATAATCCGCTTGGATCGACTTCAGCGACCGGGCGGTTTTGGTAAGTGGATTTTTGAACGCCTGGGCTTCATCCAGGAACAGGCTATGAAAAATTTTTCCGCTGTAAAAAGCGGCGTCTGAACGGAGCGACGGGTACGATGTGATGAAGACATCCGCATCTGCCGAACTTTCGAAAACAGCCTTTCTTTTCGCTTTCGGTCCGTCGATGATGCGTACATTCAATTCGGGTGCGAATTTCGTCATTTCATTCAGCCAATTGTAGGTGAGCGATGCCGGTGAAACGACGAGCACCGGCCGTTTATGGGCGCGGACTTCCGGCAGCACCGACACGATATACGCAATGCTCTGCAAGGTTTTCCCGAGACCCATGTCATCCGCCAAAATGCCCCCGAACTGATATTTTGCCAGCAGTTTCAGCCATCTGTAGCCGGCTTTCTGGTAATCCCGCATCGTGCTTTCCAAACTTTCCGGAACCTCTGCTGCATGTTCAAGCGGTTGGTTCAAATTCTTCAAAAGCCTTGCAAAATTTTCTCCCGGCTCAATCACTTGGCCGTCTTCCACCACGTCCAGCATTTTCATCGCCTGCAGCAGCGGAATCCGGAATTCCTGTTCATCCAACTGCTGCGCCGTCAGTTCGAGTTCATTCATAAAATCGTTGAAGGCACTAAAATCCGGTGTTTCCAGCGACAACAGCTGGCCATTCGGAATCCGGTAATATTTCCGTTTATGCTCAAGCGCTTTTAGGAGCTTTTGGATTTCTTTTTCGGGAATTCCCTGCAAATCGAAACGGAATTCAAGCCAGTCCGTCCGTTCCCCGAAGTCCATTTTGATTTTCGGTCCGATGTACCCGGTATGGAGCCGCATCTTTACCGAAGTAGTGGCATAGACTTCCACAACTTCCTCGAATTTCGGGATCCAATGATAAAGGAAATCGTATTCTGCCTCTTCGTTATGGATATAAAATCCGCCGTCAGTCTGGTTGAACAGGCTGTCGTGCATCATCTGCAGGATGCGCTGCTCTTCTGCGATATGCCGGCGAAGCCCTGGATAATGCTCAAGCCCCGCTTCTTCTTCCGCGCAGGGATTGATGATTAGTTGGCCATAATGAAATTCAAGCCCCGCGAGAAGCCGGTTGCTGACACGGTCCAGGAATAATTTTGCCCGAAGCGGCACTTCGCCTAAACTTATGGCTACGCCGTCATCCATTTTTACATGTCCAAGCTTCAGCAGCCCTGGGATGGCCGTTTTCATGAAATGCTCCATCTGGCTTGCCGGAATCGTTAGGCGCGGTTCCCCCGCCAGTTCCAGCAGATTCTTCAATTCCATTAGCTGCTTGCAGCTTTCTTCGGGCAGCGGCACAAGCTCTCCATCTGCAAGTGCATAGCCGTAAGCACTTAATACCGAGACGCCCGTGAGGCCTTTTGCCTCCAAAATATAGCTGCCCAAAGGCCCTTCTTCCACTTCAAACCGGACAGGAAGCCGGTCTGCCAACCGCAGCCCTTTATATAATTGATTTTCTTGTTGGATGCTGGCATGCGGCGCTTGCTGCAATAGCGGGAGAAGCTGCTGCCAGTCCGACACAGAAACTAAAAGCATGCTTTCCTGGTCCATCCGCAGGCTCGGGATGCGGGCGCTCTTAATAAGGAGCTGAAGGACGGCATCGGTTTCACGGTTGAAATTATGCCGTTCCGGATTATAGGTGAAATCGCTGGCGATTTCCGCCGGTTCTTTCCGTTCGATATTCTTCAAAAAAGCTGAAATGTTTGAGACAGGATGCCGTTCGCTGATTCCTGCTTCCAGGCGAAGGCCCATTCCATATTCCGAGTTTTCCAGCAAAAAAGGAAAACAGATAAATTCCACCGCCACTGTCTGGCGCATATCAAAACGAAGCTGTTTGCCCGCAGGACGGCCGGCAGGACGGCTGAACAAGCTCAGCATTTGGTCAGCGAGTGGACTGTCCACCGCCTGAACATCTTTTGCCGCAAGCAGGGCCGCTGCAATATGCTGGCAATGGGTTTTGATAAAACCAAGCGGCGGGCAGCTGCATTCCGCCATAAGCTGGCTGCCTTCTCCGTGGCGAATCAAGACAGTGAAATCTTCCCCTGCTTTTACCGTAGCACGAATTGCGGCTTCTTCTTTTGGAGCCGCATGCAGCAGCACTTTATTCGCTTCATAATAGGCTTTTCCTTTTTTATAAGCGGCGATTCCGCACAGTTCTTTAATCATCTGTTCACTTAATGCGAATTTCATTCAGCCATCCTTTCCTAGCTTTCAGCCAAGCTATCGTTCTTGTCTTTTCACCCTACCACCCGCTCCCCGAAGGGTCAAAATTTCCGGCGGCAGCTAAAGAAAACAAAACCAGCTCGAGTGTGAAGAGCTGGCTTTGGGAGAATTATGATTTTATTGGGCTGGACAGTTTGCCTTCAGGTTCAGGCAATTGCCCTTTGACCGCTTGAATGGCTTCTTCAAGATTTTTGACGTCCAAATGCATTTTTTGGGAGTCCGGATATTGCAGGCCGGTGTGCTTGTACCGGGAATCGTAGTAATACTCCAGCAGCAGCCGAATCGCAGACTCAAAATTCCCTGTTTGGAGATCTTCTTCAATTTTTTTCGCAACCGGCACGTGGATGCGCGACTGGATGCGGTGGAAAGCTTCCAGGCATTCCGCTTGGTATTTCGAAGGATTGTAATCTTCCATGATTTCTTTGATGCGCTCTTCCATCGGCAAATCAATGATCAAATGAAGGCTGTCGTTTTTCAGTTCGCTGAGAAACGGTGGAATGACGACTCGGCCAATCCGCGTGCTTTCCGCTTCAAAAATAATATAGGGTGCACTTTTAAGTTCCATCAACCGTTCATTCAATAACGCATCAAACGTTTTCTGATTGTGCGGTTCCAGGCCGATCTGGCCGAAAATTGAGCCTTTATGATTGGCCATCCCTTCGAAATCGATCACCGGATAGCCTTCTTTTTCAAGGGCTTTCAAAACCCGGGTTTTGCCCGTCCCGGTCAACCCGTTTAGCACAATCGCTTTTTGGGGAGCCTCGATGTGCTCCAACTGATCGATTGTCCATTTTCGGTAAGCTCGGATGCCTTCTTCCAGCCGGCTGACGTGGACATCCATCAAACTGAGAAGCGTGGCTGTCGTCTTGCTGCGCATGCCTCCGCGCCAGCAAAAGACTGTTTTATCGCCTTCCACTTCTTTGAACTGGCGGACAAAATTCGGCAATTTGGCAGAAATGATTTCAAGGCCCCGCTCTTTTGCCGCTTGGACGCTTACTTGTTTATAGAGTGTACCGATTTCTGCCCGTTCCGCATCATCGAAAAAGGGAATATTGATGCTTCCCGGAATCGTGAAACTTTTATATTCAGACGGCGACCTCACATCGATCAGCGTCATTTCATTTTTTCGATTGCCGGACATTAACTCTTCTACTCGGATATTGCTGAACATTTTTTCCTCCAAAAGCATTGCTGCGAGCTTTCGCTTGCTTAGCGCTTTATAGTACCGGGGAGTTCCCCTGATTTTACTGGCTTAAGGTCCTTTAATTTGGACTTTCCTTTATTAAGTATACACCCATTTTGGAACAATTTGGACTGAGAGGCATCAAGTTTCCATGATTGGCAGCACCGTTGAATATTTGACTTCTCTAAGCGCAAGGCTGGTTTGAATCTTGGTGATCCCCAGTTTATTCAGCTTGCGGATGAAATCCTGCAGGTCTTTCCGATTTTTATTGGCCACTTTCAGCAAGTAATCATACTCCCCCGTCAGGCACTGGCATTCCAGCACTTCCGGCATCTCCACTAATGCCCGTTCCAGCCGGTGCAGTTCTTCCGCCTGATGGATATCCGTACTGATGAAAATGTAGCACAGCAAATCGAAGCCGAGCTTTTCCTGGTTGAGGATGGCCACTTGCCGAATGATGTAGCCTTCCGATTCCAAGCGCTTGATGCGGGAATGGACAGCGGGCGGCGACAAATTCACTTGTTTGGCAATTTCCGTATTGCTGAGCTGTGCTTCTTTCTGCAAAATATCCAAAATGTGCACATCGGTTTGGTCGAGCACTTTGTTGACAATCGATTCCATCGTTTTCGCCCCTTTTCATTTATTCCATCGAGCCAGCCATTTCTGCACTCTCACAGAATAAAATAAATAATTTAATTGAAATAATTTATTTTATTTTAAATATATCAAAATTCGCAGAATAATATACGGAAAAATCTTTAAGAATGATAAAATTATTCATTATCGATTCGAAAGAAGGGCTGAAGATGCGCAATTTGTATTTCCTCTTACTGTTGTTGACGAGCTTTTTATGGGCCGGCAATTTTATCGTCGGAAAATGGCTTGTTGGCCATGCTTCTCCTATGACATTAACCAGCCTTCGCTGGATGATTGCAATCCTCTGCCTTCTGCCTTTAGTGTGGGTGACAGAGAAAAAGATCAAACCTTCGCGGAAAGCGATCGTTCCATTGGCTTTAATGGGGATTACAGGCGTAGCCTTTTTTAACATTCTCCAATTCCTTGCTTTGGAGCAGACTTCCGCTTCTAACGTAGGGTTGATTTCCACTTTGAATATGCTTTCCATCGCCTTGTTTTCAGTGATCTTTTTGAAGGAGCGCCTTAACCCCTTTCAGATGGCGGCAATGGCTTTCTCCTTTTTCGGCGTTCTTCTTGTCCTGACCAAAGGCCAGCTGAACTTGCTTCTGTCGCTGCAGTTCAATAAAGGCGATTTGTATATGCTCGCTGCTGTCGGCATTTGGGGCATCTATTCGGTTCTCAGCAAATGGGCCATGGCCTATACTTCTGCTGCCATGGCCACTTTATATTCCGGAATTTTCGGGCTCGCTTTTCTTTTGCCGTTCAATGCTGCAGATTTTGCCATTACAAATATCAATGCTTCTTTTGTCTATTCCATTCTTTACACCGGCGTCATTTCAACTGTTCTTTGTTTTGTGTTATGGAATTTAGGCGTCCAAAAACTCGGTGCGACCACATCCGGCCTTTTCTTGAATTTCAATCCGGTCTTTACAGCCATTCTGGCCTTTTTCGTACTCGGTGAAAAGATGACAGCGATTCAAATTCTCGGAAGCTTGATCGTCATTAGCGGCTGTTATTTCTTCAGCTATTTCAAAACCCGAAAACTCATTGCTCAGAAGGTCATCCCGGCAAACTTGCAAAGCTCGAAGGTCTAACTACACAGAACCGAAGATTTCCGCTATATTGGAAGCGGGTGATGAAGATGAAAAAGAAAATGTATGGAAATAATGAAGCGTTTCTTGTTGGAATGACGTTTAAAGATCCAACAGAAGCGGAGCAGCATAATATGGCACTGCATGCTTGCGAGAATCCTTCGGTTATTGTGGAAAACCGCAAAATATTGGCGGCCGGCCTCGGCTATTCTTTAGAAGATTTTGTGGCGGCCGAACAGACGCATAGCGCAAATTTCCACCGGGTTGAAATGGCCGATAAAGGACGCGGCGCTGACACAATGGCTACTGCCATCAAAGATACCGATGCGCTGTATACGTTTGAACCGGACATCGTCTTAAGCTGTTTTGCCGCTGACTGCGTGCCGGTCCTTTTCTATGATGAAATCTCAGGCGTTGCCGGTGCTGTCCATTCCGGCTGGCAAGGCACAACGAAGGAAATTTCCCTCAAACTTTTCGAACATTTGAAGCTAAACGAAAAATGCAATCCGGTTAATTTCCATGTGCAAATCGGCGCTGCCCTCAGCCAGGAGAAATTTGAAGTCGACGAAGATGTTTTCTTGAAATTCAAAGACTTGGGCTACGCCGAAGAGTTTATTAGCTATAACGCTGAAACGCGCAAATACCATATCGACAATCAATTAGTGGTTAAAAAACAATGTGAACTGGCCGGTATTCCGGCGAGCCAAATCACCATTGACCGGACTTGTACATTTCAGGATCCCGCCGGCTTCTCGTACCGCGAAAACAAAAAAAGCGGCCGCCATATGGGCTTTATTGTGAAAAAATAAATGCATGAAAAGCAATACAAAGGAAGCGGCTCGGCTGATTGGGGCTTCTGCTTCTTTCTCCCCCCTATCGATTTATTTCATCTGCATGCTAAAAGAGGTGTCCCAAGAGCGTTTCGGGACACCTCTTTTTTATTTTTCACTTACTCCAATTATAAACTAATATTTCTAAATATTTAGTCTTATATTTCGTTTCTTTATCAGGTATAGTTAACATAAAATTACAGATTAAAAGGGGAAATTACATGAAAAGAAAATTGCTGGTGGTGTTAATTGCATTTTTCATCTTGTTAACGCCGTTTCACGTTGCCTTGGCCGCTCCTGTTTTCAAAGACGTTCCGGACCCCTACAAATTTAAAGCAGAGTTTGATTATTTAGTGAAACAAGGAATTTTGACCGCAGATCCGGCGGTAGAATTTGGTGTGGATCAAGAAATTACCCGCATTGAAGCGGTTAGCATCTTGATCCAGGCTTTAAAGCTCGACACCAACAACCGGCCGGCTCCCGTCTTCACCGATGTGAAAGCAGCCGACCCGAATTTCCCGCTCATTGCCACCATCGTTGACGAGAAAATTATGGTTGGAAATGGCAAAGGCCAATTCAACCCTTATGAAAAACTGACACGCGCCCAAATGGCCACCGTTCTGGTAAAAGCCTTTAAACTATCCGGCAAAACCACCACCGTGTTCAAAGACGTTTCCCCTAGTTCAGCGGCTTACGGCGCGATTCAAATCTTGATTGCCAATAAAATCACAGCGGGCTACAACGATTACACGTTCAAGCCTTATACGTATTTAACCAAATCGCATTTTGCCGTATTCATTGCACGAATCCTGAATCCGGCATTCCGGGCAGATCCAAAGCCGCCTGCTCCAGCGCCAGCCCCGCCGGCTTCCTGTGAAAAGCCGAGCAAAACTGCCAGCTATAAAGTGAATGTGGCTGTCACAAATATGTGGAAGAACCCGAACAAAACCCGCGCCGTCGACAAGCCTTCCCTGTCAAAGCCGGTTGACATGAAAAAATGGATCAATGGCATGACGTTGAACGAAAAGAAATGGCTCGTCGAAAAAACCGATACTCAAGCGGTGTTCGGCGAAGACGTCAGTTTGCTCACAACCGGCAGCAACTGGGTTGAAATTGCAGCGAACGATCAGTACGTCCCTTACCAGAAAGAAGGCTATCCGGGCTGGGTGCCGAAATCCCATATCGCAAAAGTGACAAAAGACTATTCGGACTGCGCAATTGCCATCGTTACGGCAAAACTTGCACCGCTGTACAATACAAGCGACCAAAAACAGTTCATGGAAATCAGCTATTCGACCATCTTGCCGGTCATTAAATCGGACAGCAAGTGGTACCATGTACAAACACCGGCTAATGGCGTCAAACTTCTGCGGAAAGCGGATGCCAAATCATATAAGAATGATAAAGCCGTTCCAAAACCGTCTCAGGCCAACATCGTTAATGAAGCGAAAAGGTTCCTGGACCTCCCCTATTTATGGGCTGGCACTTCCGCGTACGGCTTTGATTGCTCCGGAATCATCTATGCGGTATACAAAAACTTCGGAATCACGATTCCGCGCGATTCGTTCTACCAGGCAACGAAAGGAACAGCAGTAGCGAAAAAAGATCTGCAGCCTGGCGATTTGGTGTTCTTCGCCTATAACGGCGGGAGAGGAAAAGTCTATCATGTGGGGCTCTACATCGGTTCAGGCAAAATGCTCCATGCGCCGAATGCATCTTCCAAAGTGCGAATCGAGGCGTTAAATTCCGGGGTTTATTTGAAAAACTATTCAGGAGCCCGAAGATATTTGAAATAAAAATAAACCCCCACGCCAAAGGCATGGGGGTTTTCGATAGTTTGCGGCGTATCAAGCCACGCTCCACAACGTGCTCCATAAGGAATGCTTGTCCGTCTTACGCAAACGAGCTCATCGCGTCTTTAACAATAGAGCATCGCGGAAAGGGTGTCAATGCTTTTAGCTTCTCATTTGTCTTGTTTATTGATGAACTTGGTTAAAGGATAGACCCCAATGCTTTGAATTACAAGCGACAAAAGAATGACAGCAAAAGCCAGCGACACCAATAAATCATCTTTTCCTCCCACTTCATTTTCTAGCCACAGCAACAATGCAACCGACATGGCTCCTTTAATGCCCGACCAGGTAATCAATGAAGTCGTGGAAAAATCGTTTGCAAATTCCTTTCTCCAAGCAGGAACGCCGTAAACGAACCCGCCAAGAACAAGGAACCTGGCCAAAATAGACAAAACAAAAATCCCAAGAGCCAGCCCCCATTCCGAAAATGCCAAGTATTCAGCACCTTGGATTCCGATCAAGAGAAACAGCAATCCTAAAAGTGTCGGGTTGAGAATATCCCAAAAACCGTCCAGCGACTGCTGAATATGATTCTCTTTAATATTTTTGCCGAATTCAAACGCAAGCATGATTCCGGCTGCTACGGTTGCGAGGACTCCGGAAACCCCAAGCGCTTCCGCCATGTAAAAACCGCCATAAGCAATAATCACTGTAAGCATGACATGATAATGCCGATTTTTTGTATAATGGATAATTTTGCTCATGAGCCAGCCAAGAAAACAGCCAATAGCAATGCCGTCTATCGAGACCAGCAAAAATTCGGAAATAAATTTCCCTGCAGAAAAGCCGCTATCTGTCTGGAACATGGCAAGGAAAATTGTAAAAATGACGACGCTTGTTCCATCATTGACCATCGATTCCCCTTCCACTATATCCGCAATTTTTTCTTCTCCTTTGCTTTGCTTCAAGATGGAAGTAATCGAAACCGGATCTGTCGGGACCAGAATCGCAGCCAGAAGAAAGGCCGCCGTCAGTGAAATGGATATGAACAATCCACTCATCCAGTAGATGCCAAGCCCTAAAAGCATTGCGGTCGCCATCAGTCCCAATGTACTGAGTACCGCAATAATCCCTGCATTTTCCTTCAGCTGCTTGATTGGAAACTGATAGGCCGATGTGAACAAAATAGCAGGAAGAAAAACAGTGAAAATGATGTCTTTGGTGATATGCAGATTTGAGAAAAATGGAAGAAATGAAAGACCGATTCCGATTAGTACAAGAACTACAGGAACCGGAAAGTAATTTTTTTTGATATCGATTGTGTAAACAATGTACCCAATCAATAAGAGCAGTAAAATTTGATGAGCCAGCAAGCTATCCACGCCTTTCGAATTTTCTACAATGACCTTACTTCCCTTCATTCCTTTCTTTCTCAAAGTTAAACTTTTGCGTTCCAAAGCACCAGTCGGCTCCGCTACTCGATTCTAGATTTTATAAAAAAAGCTTCAGCAAACGAACACCTTAATAGTGTCTTGCCTGAAGCTTTTCAGTTTCTAGATTTTTCTTTCTTTGATGCGTTTGATCGTCTCTTCGATCCAATGGGCTATATGCTCTGCTGTTAAAATAATTATTCATGAAATCAACAAAGTTCTTTCTTGATTCGTCCACGTCGATCATTTCCTTCTCTCTCTTGTGGTTTCACTTTTTAAATAGTGCTTTGAACAAAGTACTATTTTTAAACTATTTAACACCTTACTCTCTTCTTTTTCAGGAATTCAGCAAATTCATCCAATTTTTTATGGTCGAGAAACTATATACGAATAAATTCAAAGAGAAAAAATTAGTTTTAATTCATTTCTTTAAAATGTTTCATGTGAAACATTCTAAAGCTGGGAAGAATTTAATACTTAACTTATCGAGATCTCTTTTTAGCAAGCGATACGGAAATTTTTTTAGATTGACAGTCTGAAATTGCTCATAAGCAAAAAAAGAAGAGTTTCGATTGTTTTCGATACCCTTCCTTTTCAGTATGTATAAAAAAAAGACCTGCAGTCGTTAAATAATCTTTAACAGCTGCAGGCCATTTTCTTTAAGAGGAAAAACTATCAGTGTTCATTTACTTTTTTCATTCTGGGAAGAAATTGAATGTATAAGTAATGCCACGGAATTCATCGTTGTATGGAAGGTTAAATGTAATGTCTACCGTATTTTTGCTTGCCAATGATACCATAATGGCTTGTTTTGCATTTTGTGCACCAGCTGCAACATTGCCATTGCCATCAGAAATTTCATACGAAGCGTTATTGACTAGAACGGTTTCAATTCCTTGGTCAGCCAACGATTGGAAGAATCCTGTACCTGATTCAGGTGCTGGAAGATCTCCAGATCCTTCGATGTTGAATGTATTCACGCGGGATTCATCCACTACCACATTGTAGCCGTATTCTGCTCCAAGGGAAGCAAATCCGTTCATGGCATCACGGAAATCTTCGCTCAACTCTTCAACTTCAAGCATTTCTGCTCTGTAAATGAAGATAGCGAAATCTCCGCGTTTAATGGAATTGTCCGGAGCGAATTTTGTAGCCGAAACGCCTTGCGTGATGCCATTTGCCATCAAGCCCGCTACTGCTTGGCTATAACGGCTGTTTACATCCGTGAATGTCATGTTCGACACATCGCCTTTAAAGTTATAAGCGTTGGCATTGCTCATCATCAACGCGACTTCTCCACGAGTGATCGTGTCGTTAAAGCCAAACGTTTTTGATGTTTTTCCTTTAATGATTCCCGCTGCTTTCAATGAATTGATCGCAAGGGTACCACGCGTTGGCACATCGTTGAATCCGGATGCCGGAGCTTTCGGATCCTTCAAGTTCAATGCCTGAGCCAAAATGATGGCTGCATCGCCGCGTTTGATCGTTTCGTTGACGCCAAATGAAGTCTTAGTCAATCCATTTGATAAGTTGTTTGTCACCAAATACGTAATTGGCATAGCATAACGCTCGGAAACATCAGTGAAAGCTGCAGTTTTTACTTCGTCAGCTGCAACCGCCGGTACTACTGCAGTGGCCACTAAAGCTGCCGAAGCTCCTGCTACTGCAAAATACTTGAATTTTTTCGAATCGATTCTCATCCACTAATTCCTCCTCTTAAATGGGTGCATTCTCGCCTTTATTTCCCAACCATTAAAACATTTTAGTAATATTTGTAATAAAGGCCTTCTCCTATTTATACCAATGCCCCATCGATATTAATAGAATAGAAATACCCAATTTTGAAAATTCGTACTAATTATCTATTGACGTTTATAGGAAATAAAAATTAGTTTTTTCAGTTTCTTTATAACTGACCCCTATATTTTCTTCTAAATTGATACTTTTCACTAGATCACCCCTTTGATAATGTATGGTAACAGTCCATTACAGCCGATCAATGGACTGAAACAACTAGATAAGGATGGATTCTTATGCAAAAAACGACTACTTACCCGAATACACGCACTTTCGATTTGATTTTGACTTCCATGGCCATTGCTCTTGTATTTGTAGCTACTCTTTTGTTGAATATCCGTCTTCCGATTGCGGCCAATGGCGGATTGGTCCACTTAGGAACCGCTATGCTGTTCATCATTTCCACTCTTTTCGGCCCTAAAAAAGGCGCAATCGCAGGCGGTGTCGGTATGGGATTATTCGATTTGTTCTCCGGCTGGACGCTTTGGGCTCCCTTCAGCCTTGTGACACGCGGCCTCCAAGGTTACATTGTCGGCAAAATTTCCTGGGCAAACGGGCGGAATGGCGGAAGCATC
Source organism: Planococcus ruber (assembly GCF_022819085.1). GTDB lineage: Bacteria > Bacillota > Bacilli > Bacillales_A > Planococcaceae > Planococcus > Planococcus ruber. Next base: position 561,062 of record NZ_JALHAG010000004.1, read on the forward strand.
GGCTTTAATATTCTGGCGGCTCTTGTCTCACTTCCGTTTATGCTGGCCGGCTATTATATTTGCGAGGCGGTTCTATTCAGCAGCTGGATCATTCCGATGGCTTCGATTCCCGGCAACCTTGTTCAAAATATTGTCGGCCTTGCGGTGGCGATTCCAGTTGTTGCAGCCTTAAAGAAAACCCCATTTTTTAAATAACTGCTAAAAAAGAGGATGCAAAATAGCTGCATCCCCTTTTTCATTTCAATCAATTGATGACTCTGGATACGGTTATTCCATCTCCAACCGGAATTAATAAAGATTCCAGGCGCAGATGATTGGCAACCAGTTCATTGTATTTTTTCATGAACAATGGATGCTGCCTTTATTATAACTTCCCGATCAAAAAAAGAACCATTCTTCCCGGTTGCGGGAGGAATGGTTCTTTTGGAATTACTTCGTCAACACTGCTGCTTTTGTTTCTTTTTCTTCAACTAAGCCCAATGTTTTGGCTGTTGAAGTGTGGACTTCTTTTAGAAGTTCCGGATGTTCGTTTAATGATTTGCCGTAAGACGGCACCATTTCTTTGATCTTCGGCTCCCATTCTTTAATTTGGTCCGGGAAGCATTTCGCAAAGATTTCAAGCATGGCGTGAACCGCTGTCGATGCCCCTGGAGAAGCTCCCAGCAATGCTGCGATCGAACCGTCAGCCGCTGTTACGATTTCCGTACCGAACTGAAGCGTCCCTTTGCCTTTGTCGGTATCTTTGATCACTTGAACGCGCTGGCCTGCGACCACGACATCCCAGTCTTCCAGTTTTGCCGTCGGGATGAACTCACGCAATTCTTCGATGCGCTGTTCGTTTGAAAGCATCAATTGCTGGACAAGGTACTTCGTCAACGAAAGCTCTTTTGCACCCGCTGCAAGCATGGTGAAAACGTTATTCGGTTTAACAGATCCAATTAGGTCCATATTTGAACCGGTTTTCAGGAATTTCGGCGAGAAGCCGGCAAATGGACCGAACAGCAATGACTTTTTGTTGTCGATAAAGCGTGTGTCCAGATGCGGAACCGACATCGGAGGAGCTCCGACTTTGGCTTTTCCGTATACTTTTGCATGGTGCTGTTCAACGATTTCCGGTTTGTTGCAGACAAGGAACAAGCCGCTTACCGGGAATCCGCCGATGTGCTTGGATTCCGGAATGCCTGTTTTCTGCAGCAATGGAAGGCTTCCGCCTCCGCCTCCGATGAATACGAAGCTTGCTGTATGATACTCGATTTTGTCGCTTTCAAGATCATGCACTTTCACTTCCCATTTGCCTTCGCTGTTGCGTTTGATGTCTTTTACGCTATGTTTGTAGTTGATGTCGACATTTTGCTCTTTCAAATGTTCAAAGAGCATTTTTGTCAACGCACCGAAGTTTACATCTGTCCCCGTATCGATTTTTGTGGCTGCCAACGGCTCAGTTGAAGTCCGGCCTTCCATGATAAGTGGAATCCACTTTTTCAACGTCTCCGCATCTTCTGCGTACTCCATCCCTTTGAAAAGCGGAATATCAGCCAATGCTTTGAAGCGGTTGTTTAGGAATTTTACGTTGTCTTCCCCTTCTACTAAACTCATATGAGGAATCGATTTAATGAAATCTTCCGGGTTGCTGATCCGGCCATTTTTCACCAGGTAGGACCAGAATTGCCGGGACAGCTGGAACTGTTCATTGATTTTAATTGCTTTGTTGATATCAATGGATCCGTCAGAGTTCTCAGGTGTGTAGTTCAGCTCGCACAATGCGGCGTGGCCTGTACCTGCGTTATTCCATTCGTTGGAGCTTTCAGCCCCTGCGTTTGGAAGCTTCTCAAACACTTGGATCTCCATCTCAGGTGCTACTTCTTTCAGCATTGACCCTAAAGTTGCACTCATGACTCCAGCACCGATTAAAATAACGTCTGTTTTCTTCTGTAGGTTGCCCATTATAACCTTCCTTTTCTAACCGATTATTGCAGAAAACTTGGGGCATCGCTTTCTTGGTGACTAGCGCCGCCAAAGCAACTGCCGATTTCTGCTTTACTATTAACTATATCATACTGGTTCGTAGTTATTTACAATTCAAAACATTACTATTATAAGACATTTCAAGAGAAAAGTCCGTCCAAAAGGCTTCAAATTGCATAAAAATAAAGCCTTTTCCTATTTTCTTTAGGAGAAGGCTTTTGAACTTTTATGGATCTCTGCCGTGCGCCTATAGGAGCTGTTCGGCCGCATGGGTTTTGACCTGGTTGCGCCCTTCGTGTTTGGCTGCGTATAAAGCGAGATCCGCTTTGTTTAAGAGCTGATAGAGGGTTTCTTCTTGCATCGCCGAAGCTTCAGCCACGCCGCTGCTTATGGTGACGGAAATCCGGTTCCCATCCACATGCAAAAAGCTGGTTTCCACTTGGCGGCGCAGCCGTTCTGCAACTACGGCCCCTTCCTCCATATTCATCCCGTCTAACGCCAATACAAACTCCTCGCCGCCGTAGCGCGCGAACAACATATTTTCTTTCAATGCCGCTCGGCAAATGTCGACCACATGTTTTAACAGCTGGTCGCCTACTTGATGCCCGTATTTGTCGTTTACTTGTTTAAAATGATCGATGTCAATCAGCATCACCGTGAAAGGAGTTTCCATTTGCTTCGCTTTCGCAAATTGCTGCTCACTTGTTTGGAAGAACGCCCGCCGGTTGAAAATTCCGGTCAGCTCATCGTAATAGGCTTGATGCTCAAGCTTTCGCTGTAAGCTCTTTACTTCCGTAATATCGGTGAAGATGATCAGCAAGCCTTTGTTTTCACTGCCATGCCGCAACGGAGAAATACGGACTTGATAAACGCGTTCCAAAAGTCCGTTCTTCAGCTCGATTTCCTGCAGCGACTCTGCGGCTTTTATTTCAAAAGGAAACGCTGTTTCTGATAAGCCTTTCCATACACTTTCAAAATGCATGCCGAACAGCGATGCGTTGAGCGAAGGAAACATCTTTTCAGCCGACTGGTTGAATTCGATGAGATTGAGTGATTCGTTCAGCACAAAAACGCCGTCGCTTATGCTATTGAATATGGCATCTTTGGCAATCGGCATAACTGCAAATAATTGTGAGCGGTTGATCACCCAGAGATAGAGAATGGAAGAAGCGCAAATGACCATCGGCACCGGATCAATTCCTTCGGGCGTTAAGCCGATCAAGTAAATAAATGCAGTGGACATTGGAATCAGCTGGCCGATTGATAAGGCAAAGATTTGTGGACGGTATGCTTTCGCCGTTTCCCGCCAGCGGAAAATCACGAGCAAGAATGCGGCCAGCATACAGCCGAAGGTATAAATTCCGTGGATAAGGTACCAGAGACCGATTTCCTGATGAACGAAAGGGGCGCCTAGCGAAGGGTCAATTTCAAACACTTTGTAATGAAGATGATGAACATCATTTGTTGCTACCATCAAGACACTGATGGCAGGTATAGCAAGCATCGCTGCAATTCGTTTTTTCGTCAGCTTTATGCTCAAGTAATGCATGACGAACAGCAATCCTAAAGGCGCCGAAGCTGCCATGCCGATATAGAGCAAAATGTTCCAAAGCTTCAATTGCCCAATGGTGTCGGCGGTTAAACTAAAAGCGGAAGCGAAGCAATAGATGGTGATAGAAGCTGTATAGATCATAAAAAAATTAGCGATTTTCTTGTACTGCTGCCTTTTCGCAAAGACATATGCGCCTAAATATAAATTCAATACACCGGATGTACAGATCAGCGTAATATAGGTCGTTAATTGAGAACTCATCCTATTCCCTTCTTCAAACTTTACATTTTTTCTTATAATGTAGCACATGTTCTGGTAAAAGTAGATAGAAAGTAGAAGGAAATTCCAAAAAAATTAGCACATTTTTCCCATAATGATGGATTCCGATTTTTTCTCTAGCGTCCGAGCTCCCGTGCTCCTGCAAACCGGGTGAAGCAAGCGGACTTCGGATTTTTTAAGCCCACTGGCCTAGGGCAAACATTCTTTGCAGCTTTTCCTGCCGCCTCATTACCCCGCTCCTCCAGCAGCCGCAGCAGACTGGTCCGATTTGACGCAGTCAATGGCCACCACAATGGCAATCACCACTGTTTCCATTTCTTCATCCAGAATTTCTACTTTGTAGCTGTCTCCCCAAGTAAACCATTCCTTGCTGACCTGCCCTACCACTTCTCCGTGCTGCAGGATTTGAAAATTCATATCCCACCAATTGCCTTGAACCTGGATGCCTGTACCTTCAATCCTATAGCGGGCTTTCAAGAAAGAAAACTCTTTTTGGATCGTCAGCCGTTCCTGCCCGTTCACTTCCACGAAAAACTTCGGCAGGAAGCTGAACGTCTTCTTCGTGATCAGCGCCACTTCCTCTCTTTCGGGGTTCATGAGGCTGAAGGTTTTAGGGATTTTCATAAAGCTGCCTTCCACATAATACACATCGTTTTCTGCTGAATCTTTTACCGTGAATTTGCCGCTCAGGCTGAAGACTTTCTGTTTGATGTAGAACTGTTTCATTGTTGGTCCCCCTCTTATCGTCGTGTTTTCTGTGAATATTCGTACCGGATTCATGCAATGTGATTTCTCCTCTTCTTTAATTCCATACAGCTTTTGAAAATGCCTGCATGGCGAGAATGATACCTACAGGAAGTGCGCTTTGGAAAGTGTCCCGCTATTTGTCCAAACCATGTCGCCGCCCTCTATTTCTTGGGCTTCAAATGCGCCGGAAAACCCTATCTGCCGCTTATCTATGCTAAGATAATCTAATTGTGCTTCAGCATGCAGGAGGTCATAGGATGAAATTCAATAAAGGAATTTTATTTATTTTATTAGGTGCTTCATTTTTCGGTTTTACCCCGATTTTTGCCAAAATCGGATTTAGCCATGGCTATACGCTAGGTCAAATCAATATTGTCCACATGATGGTTTCTTTCGTTTTGCTGTGGGGATTTACGTTGATCAAACGGGCCAGTTTCAAAGGGCTCCACGTGAAAAACATTCTTCAAATCATGGCAACCGGCTGTCTGATCGGTTTAACCAGTATTTTTTACTACGGATCGATGCAATATTTGCCGGCTTCGCTGGCCATCATTTTGATGTTCCAATTCGTATGGATCGGAATCATTCTGGAATGGATTTTCATGAACATAAAACCGGCCCGCATCACAGTCTTCTCTATCGTTCTAATTTTGATCGGCGTCTTTTTTGCTTCGAATTTTATCGGCGGTGAGATTCAGGGCCTGCCGATTAAGGGATTGGTTTTCGGCATTCTTTCCGCCTTCACCTATGCCGGCTTCATTTTCTGCAGCGGCAAAGTCGCCGTAAAAGTCGATGCCTGGACACGCAGTTCAATCATGGTTTCCGGCTCGGCCATTTTGGTCCTTGTTTTGTTCATGGGTGAAATTCCAACGGTTCTGCCGTTAGAAAAAGACTTGTTTGCTTCGGCAGCAGGCGTGTCGTTATTCGGAGCCGTGCTGCCTCCGCTGTTTTATGCGGCCGGCGCTCCGTTGGTTTCCGGAGGTGTAGCAAACATCCTGACTTCCGTTGAACTGCCCATCGCCATTCTGTCAGCGAGCCTCTTTTTGTCTGAATCCGTCGCTCTTTACCAGTGGTTCGGCATCGGCATTATACTGGGCGCGATTGCTTTAAACGAGCTCGGCCCGAACTGGATCCGGAAAAGGCGGCAAAATCGCGCGCCGTCTCGTGAATAAAACTTGAGACGCTGGTCCTTTTCGTTCTTGATTTAACGGACTCAAATCGATTTAATAGGAAATATATAAGCCAATAGGAACTGAACAGGAATTTCTAAAGCGAAAGGATCTGTCCAAATTGGAGATGGAAAATTTACTCCCTGTTAAAACCCGGCAGGAACTGCGAACTTGGCTGGAAGAGCACGCAGCCACTGAAAAATGCTGCTGGGTGGTCGTCAGCGTCAAAGAGCGGCCGAATACGCTTCTCTATTTAGATGTGGTAGAGGAAGCCCTGTGCTTCGGCTGGATTGACAGCACCAAAAAAAGGATCTCGGATACCGAAGTGGCCCAAAGGCTTTCGCCGCGCCAGAAAAAGAGCAACTTCACAGAGTTGAATAAAGAACGTGTCCGACGGCTTGAGAAACTGGGCTTAATGACAGACCAGGGCCGGAGCGCCTTGCCGGATATGCGTCCGGAAGCCTTTGTCATCGATCTGGAAATCCAAGCTCGCTTGAAAGAAGACACACAAGTCTGGCAGCATTTCCTCGACTTTCCGGATGCCTACAAACGAATTCGCATCGACACGATCCAAAGCGTTAAACGCGACCCTGAACTGTTCAATAAACGATTGGCGAAGTTCATCGAAAACACACGGGAAAATAAATTGTACGGCCAGTGGCATGACAATGGGCGTTTGATTGACAGCTAGACAGAAAAAGGCCCCAAGCCTCTCAGCAGAGAAGTTTGGGGCCTGTATTTGTGTAATTTTTCTCTATTCCAGCTGTTCTTCTTCCAGCAGCTTAAAGCCCTCGATCATCGTGTCTTCTTCCACTTCAATCAGGATGCAGCGCTTGCCGTTGTAATTGACGCCTTTGACGTAGCGCAAGTCTTGCGGGCTGATTTTGATCTCCGCCACTTTTGTGTTGATCTTGATGGATTTCGATGCATAGCTTGGCACGACATGGCTTGCTTTCATTTCGTAGTTTTTGTCTTCCACAACCTGCTGGAAAGCGCGCTCCACTTTTTCAGCGCTCACTTCTTTCACGCCGCTCGCCTTCAGTACCCGCGTCACCTCCACCGTATCCAAAACCGGGATCTCCACCTCTTCTTTCTCCGCTTCTTTTTCCACTTCGAGCATGAGGTTGATTTCATCGTAGAGGCCGGCTAAGGTCCGGGAATTCACTTCTTCGCCGATTACCGCTTTGACGATTTCCTCGAACACCGCTTTGTCTTCTTCCGCCGTGATGATTTCGTCGCCATTCAATACATTTTCGATAAACTGGAAATCGGGTTTGTTCGCTTTGCTCGCCGAATAGACGATGTGGTTGATGTCTGCAGCATTGTCCGTGAAGCCCGGAAACAGGAAGCCTCCCACTGGTGAAGTTAATTTGATCACCGGATCGAGCAGGATGTTCGATTTGAATTCCTTTTCGGCAAAATCAAACACGAGCGAGCTTTTCGGCAATTCGGTCTGATTCATGCTGCCAAGGATGAACGGCGTCGTGTACACTTCATCGCGCATATCGATTTCGGTTTCATCCGCTTCGCGCTTCGTCGTCTTGAAATACGTCCCGCGGATAAATGTGATGACCATGTCCTTCTCAAACGGTTTTTCTTCAATCATTTTTAACGCGATGCGCTGCATGTTTTCCTGCCATTCCGCGGCATCTTCCGCCTCAAGCCCTTCATACAATAAGCGCTGCGTATGGTCTGCCTGCCCTTCTTCCTGCGGCAGAAACTTCACTTCAAACAGTTTGGCATCGAGCTTCCCGCCCAATACCTTTTTAAAATTGGCTAAAAACAGCTCTTGCTGCTCCCGGTCGAGCAGTGAAAACGAACGGCTGTCCTCGTGGAAAATTTCCGTCGCTTCTCCCTGGATGTAGACATTGTAAATCTCTGCGATTTTCAGTAAATCCGTATCAAGCTTAAAACGTTTGCGAATATCGGCTATATCTTTGTTATTCATTTTCAATTCCAACTCCCTGGCTCATAAAATCCGTGTGGTGCAAAAAAAGAGCAGCCAAAGCGAAATTCCGGCTTTTGGCGCTCTTTTAGTATACCAATAGTTTGGGTAAATGAATGGCTTCACCTTTTCTGCCTTTTAAGTGGCGATCCCAACCGATGTGTTTTCATAGCTTGGGTCTTTCAAGGCTTTTAAGAGGAAGTGCGCCACATCCGCACGCGGGATGGTTCTGGATTTTTCCGGAACGCCTTCTTTTGCTTCGCGGTAGACGCCTGTAAAATCGCCGTTGGTCAACCCCATCGGACGGGCAATCGTATAGACTAATCCATGCGATTCAATCCAGTCTACGGCCGCCCGGTGGTCGATAAGCGCGTTCTTCAGCATGCCCATCATCAGCTTGCCGCTCATACCCGGAAGCTCATTGTTGATGCCGGCTGAAGCCGTATAGACGATCCGTTTTACGCCGTGCTCTTGCATCCCTGCGACAATGTGCTTCGTCATTTCTTCCAGTTCCGATGATTTCTTCATGCCTTGGCTCGAACCGAGGCAAGACACCACGGCGTCATGTCCGGCAATGGCTGCAGACACTTCTGCCGGTTTAAAGGCATCCCCTTGGACTACCGTCAAGTTTTCATGAGACGTTTTCAATTTTTCCGGAGTCCGGACAAATGCCGTCACTTCCAGTCCGCTTTCCACTGCTTGTTTGACAACCGCTTGCCCGACTCCGCCGGTTGCGCCGAAAACGATGATTTTCATTACAGGTCCCTCCCTTTTCTCGTGTAGGCTATAGCGCCAAATAGCCTGCTCTTATGAATCTTTTGCTCACTCCCATTATACATGCATCTGCCATTTCGATTTTGAAATAAGCGGAGCGGGGCTGCCTCCCCTTATCTGCCTGATTCAAGTTCAACTTCATAACGCCACATTTGTTCATTTTCCTCACGCTTTTTATAACGATACCCACATCGTGGAATGAGTTTTTCCCAATACTTCACGGCAGCATCATTTCGTTTCAATACATGCAAGGTACAGATGCCTGTATGTTTGTTCCAAAACTCAGTGCAGATTCTTTCGCTTATTCCCTTCCCCCTGCTTGTTTGCACCAAAAAAATTTCATCGATAGAACATTCCTTTTCAGAAGAGGAAAATACGGCCATGCCAATCGGCCTCCCGTCTTCTGTTAGGCAAAACGCTTCCTGGCTTACACCCGTCAGCAATTGGCTTACAGCTTCTGATAAATAATTCCCCTCCCTATCGATTTGTGTTCCGATCCAAGGGTTATGCGCCGAAAGTTCATGGGCATAAAGATTAAACATTTGAATAAAGGCATGTTTCATTTCCGCAGCTTTTGTAAATTCCATAGACTTCTCCTTCAGAACCATTCTTTATCTTGCACTTTCAAATTCTTTTATTCCGTCCAGCTAATAATGCAAAACCAGTGCTTCAATCACAATGAACAGCCAGATGCAAAACGAAGCGCCGCAAATAATCAGTTCAAAAAAATGAATGAACAAGACTTTCATCCCGTTTTGCTTGGCTTTGCGAATTCCAAACAGGTCGCCGTTGTTTATGATGTAGATAAAGCCGCTGACGATTAATAGGCTGGAGAGGGAAAAGGCGAAATTCGGCAAATCCGTGGCGTAGCGCGGATCGCCGCTAACTTCCATATAGAAAGGAATGCCAAATTCCTTGCTCAACACAAAACTTCCCACGATCAAGGTAAATAAAATCAGGGAAAGGCTGAACGGATGCCGCCGGTAGTCAATGACATCCAGAAATTTTTTCGTTTTTCCCTTAAAATTCAAATCGTCCGGCCCTTCCACTCGATCGCCTTGCATGACAAAAAGAAAACCGGCCGCTACCATGCCAATGAAAAAATACAGGAAGAACAAGTCGAACACAAGCGACCAACTGGAGAAAGCAGCGAGCACCAGCGTTACGAGTGCGATGCCGATGAATCCGTTCTCCAGCCGTTTCCTATGCCGCTCCCACTGATTGATTACGTCCCGGTTGTCTCTTCTGTCCGTGGGCGGAACTTCGTGGTAAGGGGAAAGGATATTTAAGATGTAGGCGCATACAATCAGGAGCCAGCCGACTCCAAACATTATGGAGAGGGATTTCGGATAAAGGGAAAGAGTATCGTAATGTTTCAGCACCCAATTTCCGCTTAAGGCCACGATTACAGTGCCGATTAGCACGATATAGGAAGAAAAAGTTTTCATGTTCACCCGTAAAAGACGCTCCTTTTGCTATGGATAGTTATTTTCATCCTTTTGCCGCGTGAAGCCGGCGGTGAAGTTCACGGACCTGCTCTGCCAGTTCGGGAACCGGCCCTTCCACTTGGGCGTCTCTGATCACTTCTTCAATGGCCAGATTGTAGACAGGCCCCTGCTCCACCCCAAAATCGCGGAGCCAAGTGGCCAATTGCTTCGAAGAACTCGCATAGATGATCTTCCCTAACCCAACCATCCCATGAGCCGCTGAACACATCGGGCAATGCTCCCCCGATGTATAAACAATTGCCTTCCTTCTGTCGTCAGGCGCCATATGGCTGGCAGCCCACCTTGCAATCGCAAACTCCGGATGCTGGGTGTAGTCGCCGCCTGCCACATGATTGTGGTCTTCAAACAGCACTTCCCCCTCAGCAGACACCAATACCGAACCGAATGGCTCGTCCCCTTTTTCTAAAGCAGTTTCTGCAAGTTCCACACAACGCTGCAGATGGTTAAAATCCGTTTCAGTGATCACGTTTGCACCTTCTCCCTTCTTTTCAAACCATACCCAAAGCAATTTCCATCATTTGCGTAAAGGCAGTCTGTCTTTCTTCCTGCGTTGTCTGTTCGTGCGTAATCATGTGGTCGCTCACTGTCAAAATGGTTAAGGCTTTGACACCCGCGCTCGCAGCATTCAAGTACAGGCTTGTCGTTTCCATTTCCGCCGCCAGGATCCCCATCTTCGCCCATTTTTCCGTGGCCGTTTCATCGGCATTATAGAAAATATCACTTGATAGGACATTTCCGATATGAACTTTATAATTCTTTTCATCCGCCACCTTTTTAGCCTTCTCCAACAGGTCATAAGAAGCGGTCAGCGGAAATTGGCCGGGCAGATTCCATTGATGGGCATAATCCGAATCCGTCGCTGCTCCCATGGCGAAGATGAGGTCGTATAATTTGATCTCTTTTTGCATGGCGCCGCAAGATCCGATGCGAATTAAATTCTTAACGCCAAAGACGTTGATCAATTCCCAGGAATAGATCGCCATGCTCGGCGTCCCCATGCCGGTGCCCATTACAGAAACTTTCTTTCCCTTATATTCTCCTGTATAGCCAAGCATCCCCCTCACTTCGTTAAACAACACAGGGTTTTCCAGAAAGGTTTCAGCGATGAATTTGGCACGGTACGGATCCCCCGGCAACAGGATCGTTTCGGCGATTTCCACTCCGTTCGGCTTGATGTGCGGCGTTTCTTTTATTTCGTTATTGGTCATTTGACTCGCTCCTTTTGTTTTTCTCTCTCTTTACTCTTGCGAGAGATGCTGGAATTTAATGGCTGAAGTTTGCAAAATCCCATAAATAAACTACTTCCACTTCGTTCGCTCCCACTTTTGAAAATCGCAATTTCTCGAGTAAGCGAATGGAAGCGACATTCTCCGGCGCGGCCCCTGCCCGAATGCTGTAATCTCCTTGCTGCCGGATCCAACCAATCAGTGCACGGACGATTTCATATGCATATCCCTGTCTTTTGAAAGCCGGGCTCACCGTATAGCCGATCCAGAACGTGTCCGCTTCTTTTTTGATGTAGACATCTCCAATCAGCTGCTGGTCGGCTTTTCGGATAATCGCAAATTGCGCCCCGCTTTCTATGGACGAGTCTGCCAATAGCACTTCTTCATATTCTTCCTTTGTACGGCCTTTGAAATATTGATATTTCATCCATTCGGAATTGTTGCGATAAGACATGAAATCATCCAGATCAGTTGCTTGAAATGGCCGGATTAAACACCTCTCGGAAGTAAATACTGACGCTGTCTCCATTTTTCTCACGCCTTTTTAGTTGATGATATCCCCTGATTTCTTCGCAGAACCTTCCCGCATCCTTTGCAGTTGAGCGGCGGGCAATGCTGTCCATTCCGTCTCTTCTCCAATGATTCGCAGCGGTTCTTTCGAGCGGTACGAACGCGTTAAGTTTCCAGGGAATTTTTTGTCCGTTACATTGGGGTCATTTTCAAATTCGCCTGTCGGTTCCACTCGGTAAACGCGCTCTTTTCCGTCCCCTGCCGCAAGTGCCGCTGCAAGGCCAGCTCCGTCAGCATTCGCTGCGAAATAAATATGGTTCATCTTCAGCCCGTCTATATAATTGGAATTGCCGCCCGGCGTCAATAAATCACCGACTGCCAAATCCGCTTTCGTTCCGTGATAAAACGGTCCCGTATCTGTTGGCGGCCCTTCAAATGATTTGGCCAATTCTTCCTGTCTTTTTGCGCTTTCCTGATCACCCAATTCCCTCTGGCATTCGGCAATGGTTCGGTACAGCGTGGAATACGCGCTTTTGACGTTCTCATCGTTGATTGTCCGTGCACATTGCAAGGATTTTTCCGTCCACTCCAATTTTTCGGCAGGGTTCTGTTGGATACGGCCGAAGTGGTAAGCTGCGATAAACCGTTCAAAGTCATCAGTGGCTTCCTTCCAGGCTTGCATAAAAATTTCGGCGGCTGCTTCTTTGCTGCCGCTGTCTTCCTGAGCCATTCCCTTCATGCAAAGCTGCACGACGGCGTTCGCCGGACTGAATTTTGTCTCCATAGAAGTTCCCTCCAAATAAAATATGAGTTCATACGAGCCAATTCCGGAAACTGGATGTTTCTATACATAGAATGCTTTTGTCTTCTTTTTATCCTTATACATGCGCGTATCGCACGTATGGTAGAGATGCTCATAATCATTGCCGTCTTCTTCCACAAAAGCTGCGCCAATACTCGGGACCACTTCAATTTCGATTCCGTCTTGCCTGAATAAATTCTCTTGAAAAGCGGAGCGCACCTCATGGATTTGCTTCATAAACGTTTCTTTGGATGCTATATGCTCAAAAAACATGATAAATTCATCGCCCCCTAAACGGGCAAGGATGCTGGGCTCCGGCAAATGTTCACGCCAGCAATTGGCTGTAAACATCAGCACATGGTCTCCTGTCAGGTGGCCATATACATCATTGATTTCTTTAAAAAAGTTTAAATCACATAGCACCATTGCGGCATTTGTTTTGCCGGGCTGAGCCAGTTTTCGTTTTACTTCCTCTTCAAAATAAGTGCGATTGTATAACCCTGTCAAAACATCATGGTGGGCCAAATATTCAAATTGCTTTGATTGTTCGAGCAGACTTTTCTCATACTTTATAGATTCCGTAATGTCATGAAGTATAAACATTTTGCCTATCGGCTGATGATTGCTTCCTTCCACATATGAAAAGTGAACCGTATAATGCTTATCCTTCAGTTGCATGGATTGGGTAGCTGCACTGGTTTTCGTTGAGCGCTCAATAAATTGGACGAGGGATGGGAATTGGGACAGCACTTCTGCAGCCGGGTGGCCAATCAACTTTTTGTCCGGCAATTGGGCTAACAATCTTTTGGCAGATTTATTATAGAGTTTTAGCTGATTGTCCGTATCAAAAATAACGACCGCATCGTTAATGGATTCAAAAACTTTTTTCATGGCCAGCGGAGAAAGCTTCAGCAAATTAAATCGGTTAATCCCCCATAAGTAAAACAAAGAAGAAATGACAAGCCCAAAAGGAGAAATATCGATTGGCACTTTGACCGCGCCAATGGAATGGATGAACGGCACACCAAATACAAATAATGAGCCGATCATCATCAAGGCTGCCTGCTTTTTCCTTTCTTTATTCGCCTTCAAATACAAGTTAACCAGTAAACCGATGCCGATTAAATGGTAGCTGTAAATGCAGCCGATATGGATGTAAAACAACGGTCCCCTGTCGAGATCGATCAGCGGAAATCCGAGGGAACCGTCCAAGCCTGCATTCCTATAAAACAAATGGTGCCATTCGTTTGTAAAATGGGCACTTAATGTGTAAATCGGGCCAAGAAGCCACAATGCGAGCCATTTTTTCTTCAAAAACCGGTGATTTCCAGTGAATTGCAGGACCATCACAATCCAAACGAACGGAGCGAAAGCGATGCCAAAATATTGAATGTGGATCCAAAACATCATGTGCTCCACGGTCGTACTTAAAAGCTGAAACGCGTAGCCAAAGGTGTAGAAAAAAGCAGCCATGACCCCTAAGCCATAACTAATGGAAATAGGGGTGGCTCTATTTTGCCATGCGTAATGGAGCAGCACCATGTAGCAAAAAGTGAAGAGAAATAAAATGGATGAAAGGATAAAATTAAGGCTGATAATGTGAATTCCCCCGATAATGTCTTTCAATAGCTTCTGCAGATGACTGGGAAAGGATGCAAATTGAAATTTAGTTTTGGTCTATCTAATCGTAATATTAGCATGCAGTTTCTTATTTACACTATCCTTTCTTTTCTTAGCGGTTGAAATTTTCAAAATAAATAACATTAAAAAAAGGCTGTCGAGAAAGTTTCTCGACAGCCTGAAGAAGCGATGATTTCCTAAACTTTAGTTGTAATACAAGTTCTCAGTCGGATAGACCGGATCATTGGTGATGTCGATGCCAAGCTTCTTAAAGGTTTGTTCGTTTTCTCTATTCAATATCACCGTGGAATGCGCTTGCGTGTCTTTTAAATTCGGCAATTGCTTATAAGCGAGCTCGGAAGTCGGATTGGTGACGGCACTGATCGCCAGTGCAATCAGCACTTCATTGGCGCTCAATGTCGGGACGCGGCTGTTCAAGTCCTCTGTTTTCAACCGTTGAATCGTTTGCAGAATCATCGGCGACAATAAATCAATTTCATCAGAAATATTGGTCAGTTTCTTCAACCCGTTTAAAATTGCGGCTGCCGAAGCATCCATCAACGTGGTCGTCCGGCCCGTGATCATCTCGCCGTTCGGCAGTTCAAGCGCAATGACGGCTTGTAAATTCGTGCTGTCCAGCTGTGCTTGGATGGCTTTCGCATAATTGCGGGCTGGCAATACCGGCGCCCGGTCCTCTTTCTTTAAACCGGTCTCTTCCAGAATCACTTGCATGTGGCGGACACTGTCCTCATTGGCAAGCCCTTTTTTATAGTCGTTCTCTACGACGAAGCTGCGCCGAATGATTTCCTGCTTGGCCGCTTCCTGGACAACGTTATCATCGGTGATGCCCGATTTCAGGCGATTCACGCCCATATCCGTCGGTGAGCTGTAAACAGACGCTTTGCCGGTAATCCGTTCGATAATCCGTTTGATGACCGGAAACGTCTCAATATCACGATTGTAATTGACCGCTACTTTTTCATATGCTTCAAAGTGGTAATTATCAATCATGTTCACGTCTTTTAAATCGACCGTAGCGGCTTCATAAGCGATGTTTACCGGATGCTTTAACGGCAAGTTCCAAACGGGGAACGTTTCAAACTTGGCATAGCCGACTTCATTCCCCAGCTTGTTCTCGTGGTACATTTGGTTAAGGCACGTGGCAAGCTTTCCGCTGCCCGGGCCAGGAGCCGTCACGACCACGATCGGCTTGGTCGTCTCAATATAAGGATTCGTCGCAAACCCTTCTTCCCCAAGGACCGCATCCACGTTTGTCGGATACCCTTCGATTTCGCGGTGAATGCAGACGTTGATGCCGTTTCTCTCAAGCTTTGTCATAAACACTTTAACGGTTGGCTGGCCTTGGTAGCGCGTGATCAAGACACTGTTGACCGAAATGCCGTATGCCCGGTATTCATCAATTAAGCGCAAAACATCCTGGTCGTAGGTGATGCCATAATCTTCACGGACTTTGTTCCGTTCAATGTCTCCAGCGTACACACAGATGATGATTTCCGCATTTTCCTTCAGTGTGTGCAATAATTTGATTTTGGCATCTTCATCAAATCCGGGCAAGACACGCTTCGCGTGCTTGTCGCCGATCAATTTCCCGCCAAATTCCAAATAAAGTTTATCGTACTGCTCCACCCGTTCCAGGATGTAAGCTGATTGTTCCTGCAAATATTTCTCCGAATCAAATCCAATGTTTTTCATTAATTTCCGTCCCGCCTTCTATGCTTCAAGCTTTCTCTTAACTCTATGTGTAAAAACGCCTTACGAGAAGATTCCAGCTAAAAAATTTATCATTTATCATTATATAGCTTTTTAAAAAAAGAGAAAGGGAAAGGGACCTGGTTGGTTTGGTGATGGGGTGATTTTAGTAGGCACCGTGACCTAATCAGATACTTATAATAAGGCTCTCAGTACTGTATCTAATTGAGATTTGTTTAATTAACTCTTCTTTAAAACAAAAAGAGCTAAGTCTAATGACTAAGCTCTTTTTGCGAAGTTGCTTTACTAAATAAGTCTATTAGCTCTTCACAGAACGCATCTGTCCTTGCTTAATTCGATTTTAAGCCGAACAAAGACAGCGCGAGTTCACAATTATCATGGTTTGATCAGTAACCTTCTTTTAACCGTATTCTCCTCGATTACAGTGGATTCTAGTACAAGATTTAATCATACCCTTGTTTACTTATAGTCGTTTTTTGGTCCTTCATCCATCATAACTTCTACTATATTTGAAGAGCCCTTCTTAAGTTTAGGTCTATATTCCGAGTTCGGCTTACTGTACAGCTCTATTGGACTGATCATCACCCCGTCTTCAGTATTTTGAAGAATTCCCGGCACACAAGTATAAATTCTGTCATTATTATTTGCGTTTTTGGAGGAGATGGTAACAGAAGTCCCGTTGTGGTTATCTATACTCATAGATACCTTATATCTGTAGAATGAGCCTGTCCCATTTGACTGGGCCGAATAAACCACAGGAACCACTGCGAGAATATCATTCGTCAATCTTATTTTAATAATCTCTTTCTTAACTGAGCTGCTGTCTCGCCCGATATCCCCCATATGTTCCACTGCGCCGTTGCCAAACCGGCTGAGAGGCGGGGTTCCCGCCGCCCCGAACATAGCAACATCCACCTGCTTGCCATTCTTTGTGTAAACTAACGCATATATATCGTAGTCTGTCCCCGTTTTCCAAGATACTGTAGCTGTAATCTCCGGTGTTTTATCAATTATAATCGGCTTTTGGCCTTTATCAAGATTTACCTTGCCTTTTACTTTTTCAAGATTTATCGATGAAAATGGATTCTGGCTGCTTTTATTTTTGGGTTCTGCAAAGAGTTTCGCAGGCTCTTTTGGCTCTGAAGGCTTTATCGGCTCCACCGGCTCAACTTCCACTCCGTAATTCTTGCATAGCCCTTCAAGACCAGAATCAAATCCACGCCAGATTGATTTGGCCTTTGTTTGGCCATTCCTTAAGTACAACTCCAATACGACGATCCCATTTTCCTTTGAGAAATTAGCAGGGGTTAACTGGATGCTACTATCACCACTGCGTATCTCTGCCTTTAAATTTTTTACATTTGAAAAACCCGTGTTATTGTCCTCTGTAAGCGTAACAGCTATTTTAGTAATACCTGGAGGGACTTTACTCAAATCAAAATCGATGTTATGTACTTTTGTATTCCCAATTTTCGCGGAAGGCCTAAGTGTGGCTGCTCCGGAAGAGCTCTCTGGCTGGTTATAAAATATAATTCCAGTGTCTCCCTGTACCTTTTCTGAATCTGTTAAGAGAAAAGCCGTTAAGGAAATATCTATTGCATCAGAAACTTCGTAGCTCACCGCAACATTGCCTTTTGGAGAATTCAAAGCGGTGTTTGCCCCCATTTGAAGCAGTTGATTCATTTAAACCACGCCTTTCTCATTTATGGATTAATTAAAGTTTCTTTTTGCTAATAATTCACTTTCATTATAACAAAAATTTACATTTCGATGAAATATATCTATTTGTATTTGTATTTAGTAGCTGGACTTCAATAAAAAAGAAACATTAAATTTCTTTAATGCCTCTTCTTTGCTTAGTTTAAATTTTCTAAAGCCATGCTTCTTCCTATTTATGATACGGTTCACCCTTCATAATCCGGAAAGCACGATACACCTGCTCCACCAGAATCAGCTTCATCAGCTGGTGCGGAAAGGTCATCTTCGAAAACGACAGCTTCTCATCCGCTCGCTTCAACACTTCGTCATGCAGCCCGAGAGATCCGCCGATGACGAAGACGATTTTGCTGCGGCCGTAAGTCATCAGCGATTCGATGTCTTTGGCGAGCTGTTCGGATGTTTTCATCTTGCCATCGATAGCTAAAGCGATGACATAGGCATCCGGTGAAATTTTCGCCAGGATCCGTTCGCCTTCCTTCTTTTTAACGATTTCCATATCCGCTTCGCTCAATTGTTCCGGCGCTTTTTCATCCGCCACTTCCACTTCATTGACTTTTGCGTAGCTTCCCAGCCGCTTTGTGTATTCTTCAATTCCCGATTTCAAGTATTTCTCTTTTAGCTTTCCTACACTGACAATTGAGATATTCACAACTTATCCCCCTTTACACGATCTTTACAAACAACTTATTAACAGAAGTTATACACATATCCACAGTATTTCCTATATCTTGTGTCCGCTCATCCGTTCGCCACAAGATACGTAGCAGCCTCTTCACAGTAGTCACACTTTGTGGATAACTTTTTGTCATCTGATAATTCTGTAAGAATAGGATAACTTTTTGTTTCCGCTACAAACATGTCCAACGCATGCTCCACGTGGGTTTTGCATGATTTGATCTCCATATTTTCCGCCTCCTTTAATTTCCGAATATTCCACACAGTTATGCACAATTCGTTCACGTTTATCCACAAGCTATTTTACCAGAAGAAAACGGTTACTGAAAGCCGGGGTTTTAAATGCCTGTTGATTGTGAATAGATTGGCTTTTCTAAAAAAGTTATCCACATGTTATTTTTATGCTTTCCCGAACGATGCAGAGCATTTTCATTAAAACTCTTTACAAAGATTACAATAGTATTACAAAATTTTATCCTTAAAAAAACCATCTTCCGGTTAAAAATGAAAGATGGCTTCCTAAAACTTTATTAAATTTCTGGCGGTTGCCCGCCCATCGCCGTCCATTCCTCTTTTGACGGACCGTATAATCCGGGAACTTCCAAACCTGCTTGCCGCATTAACACCGTCATCTGCGCCCGATGATGAATTTGATGGGTAAAGAGGACTTTCAGGACCGTTTCAATCGTCCACATCTCACCATACATATCCCGTTCTTCGGTTAAGGTTTCGTCTGTCCACTGGTCGCGAATGGCTCCGATCATCGATTCATTCGTGCGTCGGTACGCATCCGCAATTTCCTTAGCTGTTGCCGGAACCGGTTCTCCGAATTTAGCCGCTTCAAACTCCAGACCCGTATGCCCAGCTACCATTTCATCAAAAGTCGTCGTCAAATGCCACGCAAGCCGTCCCAGTGTCCGGTGGTCCGCTGTGACTTGCTGGGCGAGCGACGCATCTGTTAAATTATCCAAAACCTTCTGAGTGCCTTCCGCTTCCGGCTGCCATTCCCGCAAAAATTCATCAATGCTTGCAAACATGGAATCCCTCCAAAAATTTAATGTGTTACCGTGTTTTATTCGGTATGGAGGATTGAATTCCTGCCACACACAAAAAAGAAGCTGTTGCGAAAACAGCTTCTTTCAAAAATTATAATGCGGAGTTATCCACAAGCTCCAATTCAAAATCCATGAGCTCTCCGTTGCGGTAAGCTTTGACGGCCAACGTATCGCCGATTTTCTTTTCATTGTATAAATGTTTGCGGAGTTCGATAATGTCGCCGACCGCTTCTCCGTCCATTTCGACAATGACGTCAAATTGCTCCATTCCCGCTTTGGCAGCAGCCGATCCTGCCACAACGGAATTCACCACGACGCCTTCCGTCACATCTTCCGGCAGTTTCAACGTTTCAGCGCGGTAAGTCCTTGGCACTTGCGCCAAATCGAGCAAGGTAACACCCATTGCAGGACGCACCATTTCCCCATTCGCCTCCAGCGACTCAATCACCGGGCGCGCGGAATTGATCGGAATGGCAAAACCGATCCCTTCTACAGCAGAAGTGGCAATTTTCATCGAGTTGATGCCGATAAGCTGGCCGGCTAAATTCACGAGCGCGCCGCCGCTATTTCCTGGATTGATCGCTGCATCGGTTTGAAGAACTTCAGCTTGCCAGTCTTCCTGGCCGTCCCCGTCCAAATCCACCGGAACCGCACGATCCGTTCCGGAAACGACGCCTGTCGTCACCGATCCCGAAAAATCAAGGCCGAGTGGATTTCCGATGGCAATAACGGTTTCGCCCTGCTTCAAGACGTCCGAATCACCAAATTCAGCTACATCCGGCACATTGGCGCCGTCCATTTCAAGCACCGCCAAATCGGTCCAAATATCACTTCCGACCAAATTCGCTTCCACTTTCGAGCCATCCGAAAGCGTGACTTCAATTCCGTTGGCTCCTTCAATCACGTGATGGTTCGTCACCACATAAGCGGTCCCGCCTTCATTTTTATAAATGACGCCTGAACCTGTTCCGACGGCTTGTTCCTGTCCTGGCGTCTGCGACCAGAAATCAGATCCCGCTTGTAGATTCGTAATCCCGACCACCGCATCCGCCACTTCTTCCACGGCTTTCGTGACATCTGTCGTAATTTCCACTGCTGTTGACGACTGTTCTGTAGAGCTGTTTGTCTTTACCGCTTCCGACGTGTTCGCCGATTCTTCCTTATTGCCAGGCGCTAAACCGGGCACTGAATAAAACAAAAGCCACACAAGAAGCGCACCGACCGCGACACCTGCTACTCCTGCAAGGAACGTTCCAGCACGGCTCGGCTTCTGTGGGCTATTATAGTATCCCATGGCGTTCATCCTCTCTTTCTCTCTTCAACTACTCTTTATATAACCTTAGTTTAAGAATCCGAAACGGACAATGCAAAGCTGCAGCAACCTGGATTTGATCATGCTCCAGTTGAATTCAAAATACGCTCGATAACGCTGGAAATACGCACAGTAATACCCAAAATACGCCCCATTGCCGACAAAATACGCTCCAAACTAAAAAAAGCCGGAAGCATCAAAGCTTCCGGCTCTCCCAATTATACAATCACTAACTCGGTTGGGATATTCGCATCCGTGTGGAGCAGGTCTACATATTCGCCGACGATGATGCCTTTTGACTGCAAGGTCTGTTCAACGCTCATCCGTGCGAGGTCTTTCATATTATTGTCTTTGCTCAGGTGGGACAAGTAAATGCGCGTCGGTTTTTCCGCCATCACTTCACTCATCGCCACAGCGGCATCTTCGTTCGATACGTGGCCGACATCGCTCAGGATGCGCCGTTTGACTGACCACGGGTAACGGCCCATTTGCAGCATCCCGACATCGTGGTTGCTTTCAAAGACAAACGCATCCGATGCCTGAATAATGCCTTTCATGCGGTCGCTGACATAGCCGGTGTCGGTGATCAACGCCAATTTCCGGCCGTTTTCGTGGAATACGTAGAACATCGGATCCGCCGCATCGTGGGACACTGCAAACGATTCGATATCAATCGAACCGAAGGTTTTCACCGTTTCCATATCAAAATGGAATCGCTGCTCCACCGGAATCGCACCGACCAAGCCGTCCATGGCTTCCCATGTTTTGGCGTTCGCGTAGATCGGCACTTTATGCTTTCTGGCAACAATCCCGAGGCCCTTGATGTGGTCGCTGTGTTCATGCGTCACCAAGATGCCGTCCAGGTTGCTCATGCTTTTGCCGATCGAAGCGAAAAGCTCTTCCATTTTCCGCCCGCTCAACCCCGCATCCACAAGAAATGAATGCTGATCGTTTTCTATATAGATAGCATTGCCGCTTGAGCCGCTTGCTAACACACTAAAACGCATAATAAAAACTCCTTATTCTTCGAGCTCAATCTCATCTTTCTTGACTTCCACTACACCGTCTTTGATGGCATTGACAAAATATTCATCTTTGCTGCCATCTGAAAGCGTAGCCCGAATGCGCCAAGTCGGCAAAAACATCACTGTGTTTTCGGAAACCGTGACATATTCCGTGTAGCCAAGCGCTGCCGAATCAATATGCGTATCCGGCTTTAAAACTTGTCGCTGATAAAGGGTGTGGATCGCTTGAAGCGGCGGAATCACTTTCTTCTGCAGCTCCGCTTCTTCCACATTTTCAAATAAGGTCTGTTCATAATGAGTGACTTTCGCATCTTTATTAAAATGCAGCGTCAGCAGCCCATTGTCGCTGTAAAACAACGGCTTCCCGTTCAACTCTTGGAAAAAGACCGCTTCTTGCTCTTCTTCATCCATTTTCCAGAAGACGTAATCGTCCCCCGCATAGATGGTTTCTTCCACAAATTCGGTCAAAACTTCTTCACTCGGGTCTCCGCTGAGTGGCAGCGGTTCATCGAATGTCACGATTAACGCATTTTCATTTGTCGTGTTCATCTGTAAGTCTACACCCGGAACGTCATTCGCTACAAATAATTTCTTCTTGCCGGTCAAATAGGCTTGGTTTTCCACATTTTCCGGCAGCTCATCGTAGGTGATATTCTCCAGTTCCAGCTTTTCATCAATCGATGGAATCGTCAGCTCTTCCAATCGCTGGCCGGCGTTATACCGTTCCAAATACAGCGAATATAAAAAGATGTTCAAAATGGCAAAGACGATGATAAAGATGGATTTCGTTTTACTCCAATCCAAATTTGCCACCTCCCAGCATTTCTTTTGAAAGGTGATGCCATTTGCCGTCGGCTTTGAAATACCAAGCCGGCTCTAAGCTCAATAGCCGCTCGGGCTCCCGGTCATCACGTCTTAGTTCATAGCCGGGTACGATGTCCGTAATGGTCGCTAAATCCTTTTCATCCAAATGGTTGAACGCCTTCAAAATGGATTCGCCGGCCTCCATCTTCGTCGTGCCGGTTTCTCCCCAGGATTCCAGGATATAAAATGGCCGTTCGTAGCGGAAAATCTGCTCCACTTCCGAATCAATGCCCCAATTCAGCTTTAAATCGGTGGCAAGCGGCCCAAAGACCGGCGCCCCGTCGACAAACAGGCGGTATTCGATCTGCTGGTTCAGTGGCACCATATTGAAATAGCGGTAATCATTCGTCCATCCGCTGTGGCTGTTGATGAAATCCACCGTTTTAAAAATCAAATCGGACGGAATCGCGGGATCGGACGTTTCCGCTTTTGGCTGGACATACGTAATGCTCTTATTTGTATCTTCGACGCCCATGATCGCATCCGACTCGTCGCTGTACTCTTTATTGGTGATGGCGCCGGTTGATTGGACGCTGCCCGGGTTTTCAAACAGGCCGTCGACAAACCGCTGCGGCGGGATATCTTCTTGCAAATAGCGGTAAGTCGTTACATCTTTGGCATCTCTTTGGATGTAAATCGGCAATTCTCCAATGTTTTCATTTGTCACATAAGGAGCGTACTCAAACGCGCGCTGGACAATCGTCGATTCGAACCGTTCCAACTGAATGGCTGATACGCTTCCGGTATAAATTCGTTTCGACTTGCTGTTCACAAAATACAGGTTAAAGTTATTAGCATTCATATTGCCCCAATCAATGACGACCCGGTCAAAAGACGCTTCCGGAATGGTCTTGTCCGTGATATCCATCATGTCATCATAGACGGGAAATGGCACCGGTGCCGGATAGTAGAGGACGGCCCGGTTTGTCCCATGAAGATAGGCTCTCAATGTTTCAAGCGGCGCATCTTCCACCACAACCGCTAAATCATGGATTTGCCATTGCTCCATCTCGCTCAGCAGAAGCGTGATTTGCTCCTGCTCGCTGGTGCCAGTGATGTTTTCATCACTGAACTGATAAAGCACATTGGTTGGCTGGATCACTTGATCCACAATTTTCTTTTCGCCCAACTCCACTTCAACAGCCGAAGTCGTCTCAATTGTTTCAAGTGTCGGGGTAAACGTCCAAATGGTAAAAGTCAGGGCTAAACTCAGGAAAATTAATAAGGCTAAGGCAATGGATTTGATTTGTTCAATGTATTTCATTCCCATTCATCTCCATCATCAAGTTCATAAGGCAAGGTGAAATAAATCGTCGTCCCTCTGCCATATTGGCTTTCCGCCCAGATTACGCCGCCGTGCGCATTGATCATCTCTTTTGAAATCGCAAGGCCAAGGCCTGTGCCGCCCATTTCCCGGGAACGCGCGCGGTCGACTCGATAGAACCGGTCGAAAATCTTATCGATATTTTCTTTCGGAATACCCATTCCCTGGTCGCTGATGCGGATCATGATGTATCCATCTTGCTCCATCATGTCAAAACGGACTTTTCCGCCTTCAGGCGAATATTTCAATGCGTTGGAGATGATATTGTCGATTACTTGGGTGAGTTTATCGGGATCGATCTCCACGAAATACTGTTCTTTCGGCAATTGGCGTTCAAAATGGACGTTTTGAGATTTCGACATTTCAAAACGGTCAATGATGCGGTTAAAGAATACGTTGAACTCAACCATTTCTTTGTTCAATTCCGTTTCATTGGAATCCATTTTCGAGAGTTTCAGCAAATCGTTGACAAGCCGAATCATCCGCTCGGTTTCCGTTTGGGTGACGTTCAAGAAATTCGGAGCCAAATCTGGATCTTCCCACGCACCGTCTGCCAGTGCTTCCAAGTAGCTTCTCATCGTCGTAAGCGGTGTCCGCAATTCATGCGACACGTTCGCCACAAATTCGCGGCGTTCCATATCGATTTTCTCCTGCTCGGTATTGTCATGCAAAACTGCGATAACCCCGTTGACAAAGCCCGTTTCTTTTTGGATGACCGAGAAGCTTGTCCGGAGCAGCGTGCTTTCTTCATACGTGCTGAAATCAAGCGTAATCGCTTCTTTGATATGGATCAAATCTTCAAATGTATATTCAGATTCCAAGTTTAAAACCGACGTAATCGGCCGGTTAATGACCGTTTCACGTGAAACATTGAGCAGGCGAAGGGCTGGATCGTTAATCAGGATGACACGCCCTCTTCTGTCAGTCGACAACACGCCGTCTGTCATATTCGACAGGACCGATGCCAATTTTCTACGTTCACTTTCTGTCGATTGCTGCGATTCCTGCAGCCGGTTCGTCAAATTATTAAAAGCACGGGCCAGCTGGCCGATTTCATCTTCTCCGTAAACGCGGACTTTCCGTGAGAAATTGCCTTTTGCCATTGCCTGGGCCTGCCTTCTCATATCGGAAATCGGTTTTGAGATCGTCTGCGCCACTAGGACACCGAGGATTGCCGTGATCGCCATCGAAATAGCGGTTCCGACGGCCAGGATGGAGTTGATTTCGTTCATTTGTTCATAGACGTTTTCAATATCCGCTTCCATATATAAAGTGCCAAGCACTTCGCCGCCTGCTGTCATAATCGGCAGCGTCCGGATCCAGATGCGCCGTTCGGATTGGCGATTGATTTTCGTCCGGTCGAGCGGCGTTTCGCCGACAATCGACTGCATGACCAATTCATCGGTCGAGCGCTGCCCTACCAAGGATTGATTTTCAATCGCTGAAGAGGCCAAGATCCGATAGCTCGAATCGATGACCCGAATTTCGTCAATATCCTCCGACTGGAATCCGTACAGGACGGAATACAAGCTTTGTTCCAGCGTTAAATCTTCTTCTGACCGGACCTTGATCATTTCTTCCCGGACACTGAACTCCACAATGTTCATACGGTCTTCGATGGAGTCCTTAAAGTTTTTGCTCAATGTCTCTTCCAGTTGCTGCGCGAAATACAAGCCGATAATCTGCATCGCAAGTAAAATGAGCAGAATATAGATCAGCACAAATTTCACGTGAATCGATTTAAAAAATCCTACCTTGTGCATTCAACCTACTCCTGTTCAGGATTCCGCAAGTAATAACCGACTCCTCTGCGGGTGACGATCCAGGCCGGGTGGCTTGGGTTGTCTTCAATTTTTTCACGAAGGCGGCGAATCGTCACATCGACGGTGCGGACATCGCCAAAATAGTCATAGCCCCATACCGTCTGCAATAAATGCTCGCGGGTCATCACTTGGCCAATATGCTTTCCGAGGTAATGCAGCAATTCAAACTCGCGGTGCGTCAATTCAATTGTTTCATCGCGCTTCTGAACCAAATAAGCGTCCGGCTGAATCGTCAAAGAACCTACCTCGATATCGTTTGAGCTTGGCCCTTCTTCGTCTGCAGGCGTAACATTCTGGCGGCGCAAATTCGCTTTTACGCGCGCAATCAATTCACGGGTAGAGAACGGCTTTGTGACATAATCATCCGCTCCCAGTTCAAGCCCGAGCACTTTATCAATTTCCGAGTCTTTCGCCGTCAGCATAATGATCGGAAAATCGAATTTCTTGCGGATTTCCCGGCATACTTCCATGCCGTCGCGGTTCGGCAGCATGATATCCAACAGCATCAAATCCGGCTGAATTTCTTCTGCAATCTTGACAGCTTCATCCCCGTCATACGCACAAACGACATTGAAGCCTTCCTTTTTCAAATTAAACTGCAGGATGTCTGCAATCGGCTTCTCATCGTCTACAACCAAAATCGTTTTACTCATCAGTTTTTCTCCCCTTTTTATTCCAGCTTTCGATGGAATTTCCTTCGCTGTACATTCTTTTCTACCCTTTACTTTATCATTGTTGAAGAGGTTTCGCATCTATGACTCCCTCTCCGGTATTCCCCGGGAAATAATGCTGGCTGTATTTCCGCTAATTTGGAAACTCCCATAAAACAATAAAAATCGATCCACCGGGGTGGATCGATTGAAACGTTCATTTAATATAATTTAACGGGTTTTTGGTGACGCCTTTATAAGAAACTTCAAAATGCAAATGGAGGCCTGTAGAACGTCCGGTCGAGCCCATGACGCCCAGCTTTTTGCCTTTCGGGACTTTTTCGCCCACTTTGACATCGATGGATGAAAGATGCGCATAGATGGTCTCATAGCCGTTTTTATGGTCTACTACGACGCGGTTGCCAAAAGTTCCGGCCGCTCCGGCTGCTTTTACTACACCGTGGTCGGCACTTTTGATCGCCAGTCCGTCCGGGCGGGCTATGTCGATGCCATTATGCAGACGGCCCCACCGTTCGCCTCTGCCGCTTGAGATATAGCCGCCTTCAGCTGGCCAAGCAAATTTTCCGGTCCCGACACTCGGCAATGGCTTTGTGCCTTCGAGGACGATCCGGTCAACCGGCTCTTTCGCCACAGCTTCTGCTGCCAATGTACGCCCGGTCCTCTTGCCGTTTTCTTCCCGGATTGCATAGGTTAATTGCTTTTCCCCGGCCGCGCCTTTTTCTTTCACTTTTTTCTCGCCGACCAGCACATGCTTGTCTTTTTTCGTGACGGTTTTATTCGGAATGGCTTTTGCCGTTTTTTCTTCACGTTGAACGTACACGGTCACTTTCGGCCCTTCTTCAGCAATCTTTATGGAAGTGCCGGAGTCAAACGCAGCCAAATTCAGCTTCGGATTCATTTCCTTCAAATCTTCTACGGTCACATCAAATTTCTCCGCGATCATTTGGGCAGATTCCCCATTTGCCGCTCGGTGGAACCGTTCACCTTTCAGCAAGTAGCTCACGGCTTGGTCCACCGTCATTACTTCCGAAGGATCGACTTGCTGGGAAGCGCCGGAAATTTTCTCGGCAATAGCTAAATCCGTTAGCCGGCTTTCGCCGACTCCGATTTCTGCAGGTGCTTTCCCTGTCTCCATCCGCTCTTCCCATTCCGCCAACTCCTCGGGCGATGCAAATGCCAGCTTCACTTGCTTGATGGTTTCATTGTAAGCTTCCCGGTCTTTCACATACACTGCCGTCTCATCGCCTGCAGCCAGCCTGAAAGCAGCTGCTTTGATTGGCAACGCTGCCGCTACCCGGTCGAATGCTTCGCCAACCCTTGAAATAGGCGAAGCGAAGACTTTCTCCTCGATTACCTTCACGCCACGGTCCACCTGGAGATCTAGTTCTTCATAAGACGTTTGTATATGGTCGATTCGCTCTGCTGCTGCGGTTTTCAGCGATGCGCTGTCGCTGACAGCACCTAAGTATTCGCCATTGTTATAAATATGGTAAACGGGTTCTAGCCCGGATTCTTCAATCGGTTTTGCTGAAACGGTAGTAATCCCAAAGCCTGTCACTAACAAAATAGATGCAGCCGCCCATTTCAATTTGATCGATTGGCCGGCTTTCTTTATTTCTTTCATTGTATCGGTTTTCCTCCTGCTTTTATCTGTATAAATTCCTGTATGGTTTCCGCTCTTTTTCGAAGCTTTTACCACTCTAGCACATTCTTATTTTGAAATAACACCAATTGCCTTTTTGTAAAACAGCTGTCGCATTCTTGGCAATAAATTCTAATTACTGGCTATTTTTATGTATTTTTTCACGCTTTTCCCGCGTTATTAGAAATATTTTCTAATATTTTTTGTCGAAATGATGTTTTATTGTCATAAATGTTACATAGGAGCCCTGTCCAACCTCGATAAATGTGTACATTTTGTTAAAATAACAAAAAAACGCAAAAAAGAGTTGAAATGGAGATCCACTTCAACTCTTTTATCCTATTTTTTACTTAACAGGCGTTGCCGTTTCTTAGCGCCAAACGCTTGTAACGATATTTGTCTGGTTGCGGTCGGGTCCGACGGAGAAAATCGAAATCTGTACCCCTGTCAACTGGGCAATGCGCTCCAAATAGTGGCGGGCATTGGCCGGAAGTTCATCCAGTGATTTGCATTTCGTTACGTCTTCTGACCAGCCTGGCAGTTCTTCGTAAACCGGTTCGCAATCTGCAAGCATGCGCAAGTTCGCCGGATATTCCGTGATCAATTCGCCTTTATAGCGGTACGCTGTACAGATTTTCACCGTTTCAAGGCCCGTCAATACGTCGATTGAGTTGACCGTCAAATCCGTTAACCCGCTGACGCGGCGTGCGTGGCGTACGACTACGCTGTCGAACCAGCCGATGCGGCGCGGACGGCCTGTAGTGGTACCGTATTCTTTGCCGACTTCGCGGATCTGCTGTCCGACTTCATCAAAGAGTTCAGTCGGGAACGGGCCGTCTCCAACGCGTGACGTATAGGCTTTGCATACGCCAATGACGTGCTGGATCGTAGTCGGTCCAACGCCTGCTCCGATGGTTACACCGCCCGCTACCGGGTTGGAAGAAGTAACAAACGGATAAGTTCCTTGGTCGATATCGAGCATCACGCCTTGAGCGCCTTCGAAAAGAACGCGTCGGCCGTCATCGATGGCATCATTCAATACTTTCGACGTATCGGTTACGTATTTGGCAATTTCCTGGCCATATTCGTAGTATTCTTCCAGAATTTCTTCTACTGTAAATCCTTCAGTTTCGTAGAATTTCTCGAACATCCGGTTTTTCTCATTCAAGTTCATGCGCAATTTTTCTTCGAACACGACATGGTCTAAAAGATCCGCCATGCGGATACCGACACGTGCTGCTTTGTCCATATAAGCAGGTCCGATGCCTTTGCCAGTTGTTCCGATTTTATTCGCTCCGCGGCGCGCTTCTTCCACTTCGTCTTGCTTGATGTGGTAAGGCAAGATCACGTGCGCGCGATTGGAAATGCGCAGATTTTCAGTTGTGACGCCGCGTTCATGCAAAGCTTTCAGCTCTTTTACCAACGCTTTCGGGTCTACAACCATTCCGTTGCCGATCACTGAAATTTTGTCTTTATAAAAGATCCCCGATGGAATCAAATGCAATTTATACGTTTCGCCGCCGAAAATGATGGTATGTCCAGCATTGTTTCCGCCTTGGTAACGCGCAATCACTTCTGCGTGCTCAGATAGAAAATCTGTGATTTTCCCTTTTCCTTCGTCTCCCCATTGCGTTCCTACTACTACGACTGATGTCATTGTCCGCACCTCCGTTAGGCCTCTGCCCTATCTCAAACAGTCTCCATTGTAGCAGTGAAATGCCCTTTCGTCAATAAAATCCCAAAGAAAAACGAACAATAGACGAAATTACTCATCTATCGTTCGCTTTTTTCTAGAAATCCGGACCGCCTTCGTGCTGGCTCCAGTCAATGGTCACGAATTTATTGTATTCTTTCACAAATGCCAATTTCACTGTACCGGTCGGGCCGTTACGCTGTTTGGCAATGATGATTTCAATCATGTTCTGGTCTTCGGTTTCTTTATCGTAATAATCTTCCCGGTAAAGGAAGGAAACGATATCGGCATCCTGCTCAATACTTCCGGATTCCCGCAAATCGGACATCATCGGACGTTTGTCTTGCCGCTGCTCAACGCCCCGCGACAGCTGGGACAAGGCGATAACCGGAACTTCCAGTTCACGCGCCAAGCCTTTCAGCGAGCGGGAAATATCCGATACTTCCTGCTGCCGGTTTTCTCCTGATTTGCCGGGGCCCTGGATCAGCTGAAGGTAATCGATCATGATCATGCCAAGGCCGTATTCCTGTTTCAAACGGCGGCATTTGGCGCGGATATCGTTGACCCGGATTCCCGGCGTGTCATCGATAAAGATTCCGGCGTTCGACAAGCTTCCCATTGCCATGGTGAGTTTGCGCCAGTCTTCGTTCTGCAGCGCACCCGTCCGCATAATTTGCGCATCGATGTTTCCTTCTGCACAAAGCATACGCATGACCAGCTGCTCAGCACCCATCTCGAGGCTGAAGATCGCGACGTTCTCATCGGTTTTTGTTGCTACGTTCTGGGCCACATTCAAGGCAAATGCCGTCTTACCGACTGAAGGCCGTGCAGCCACGATAATCAAGTCGTTTCGCTGGAACCCTGCTGTTACCTTATCCAAGTCCCGGAAGCCGGTAGGAATGCCTGTAACGTCGCCTTTTCGGGTATGGAGCAATTCGATATTATCATACGTTTTTACGAGTACATCTTTGATGTGGATAAAGTCGCCCGCGTTCTTGCGGTTCGACACTTCCATCATCTTTTTCTCAGCTTCCGACAGCAAGGCTTCCACTTCATCTTCGCGTGTAAACCCGTCTTCCACAATCGAAGTCGCCACCCGTATCAAGCGCCGCAGCAGCGACTTTTCTTCGACGATATGGGCGTAATGCGCCACGTTTGCCGCTGTCGGAACCGCGTTGGCGATTTCCGTCAAATACGACAATCCGCCAACGTCTTCCAGTTCTTTCTTGACCGATAATTCTTCCGTCACGGTCACGACATCAATCGCTTTCCCGTGGTCTGACAAGGTCAGCATCGTCTGGAAAATCTTTTGATGGGCAATGCGGTAAAAATCTTCCGGCATGACAATTTCTGCCACCGTGATCAGCGATTGCGGTTCTAAAAAGATGGCCCCAATAACCGATTGCTCGGCTTCATGGTTATGCGGAGGGACGCGATCCAGTGTTTCGTTCATCGGTTCATCACCTTACGCTTCTTCTGTTACATGGACTTTAAGAGTAGCTGTGACGTCGTGGTGCAATTTTACAGGCACGTTCGTATAGCCAAGTGCACGGATTGCATCATCTAATTCCATTTTGCGCTTATCCACTTTGATGCCATGTTTCTTCTCAAGTTCTGTTGCCACTTGCTTCGTTGTAATCGAACCGAATAAACGGCCGCCTTCCCCTGATTTCGCTTTTAATTCGACGGTCAGGTTTTCAAGTTTTGCTTTCAGCTCTTTTGCTTCCTGCAATTCTTTTTCTGCTTCTTTTTCTTCTTTTTTCTTCTGGCCGGCCAATTGGCTGATTGCTGCCTGGTCGGCTTCTTTCGCTAAGTTGTTTTTCAATAAAAAGTTATGTGCGTAGCCATCCGCCACATTTTTGATCTCGCCTTTTTTGCCTTTTCCTTTAACGTCTTTCAAGAATATCACTTTCATTCCGTTGTGCCTCCTTCAAATTGTTCGGTAATGACTTCTTTTAATTGGGCAACCGCCTCTTCGATCGTCGAGCCGGGGATTTGCGTCGCCGCATTCGTTAAATGCCCGCCGCCTCCCATATTCTCCATGACGATCTGCACGTTTACTTCTCCAAGGGAGCGCGCCGAAATGCCAATGCCGCCTTCGCTTCTTTCCGCAACCACGAACGACGCATTGACGTCTTTCATGGTCAGCAGGATGTCCGCAGTCTGGGCAATCAGCACCGGGCTGTAGATGCGGCCCGGTTCGCCTTTCGCAATCGCGATGCCGTCTCCGACAAACTCGACGGTCTGGACGATTTTCGCACGTTCCACGTATGTGTCCAGGTCTTCTTTTAGTAAACGCTGGACCAGCACCGTATCCGCACCATTCGAGCGCAAATACGAGGCCGCTTCGAAGGTTCTCGCCCCGGTACGGAGCGTAAAACTTTTCGTGTCGACGATGATGCCGGCAAGCATGGCCGTCGCTTCAAGCATCGACAGTTTTTCATATTTCGGCTGATACTCGATCAATTCGGTCACCAGTTCCGCCGTCGAAGACGCATATGGCTCCATATAGACGAGCATCGTATTGGTGATGAATTCCTCGCCGCGGCGATGGTGGTCGATCAAAACAATCCGCTCCATGCGCTGGAGCAGCCGCTCATCAATGACCATCGAAGGTTTGTGCGTATCGACGATGACGAGCAGCGAATTGTCCGTCATATCGGCAAGCGCTTCTTCCGGTGTGATAAAGCGGTCGAACAGATCCGGATCCTGTTCAATTTCTTCCATCAAGCGCATCACGCTGCGGTCGTACTCATTGAAATCCAGAACGATGCGTCCCTGGACTTTATTCATCGCAGCCATTTTCGCAACGCCGACTGCCGCCCCGATGGCATCCATATCCGGCATTTTATGGCCCATGACAAAGACCTGGTCGCTTTCCTGCATCAAATCGCGAAGTGCATGGGAAATGACGCGCGCCCGCACCCGCGTGCGTTTTTCAACAGGGTTGGTCTTGCCGCCATAAAATTTCACTTTTCCGCTTGGGTGCTTGATCGCCACTTGGTCGCCGCCGCGCCCTAGTACCAGATCAAGCCCGGATTGTGCCATGCTGCCAAG
This sequence comes from Planococcus ruber, assembly GCF_022819085.1. Classification (GTDB taxonomy): domain Bacteria; phylum Bacillota; class Bacilli; order Bacillales_A; family Planococcaceae; genus Planococcus; species Planococcus ruber. The sequence goes on from NZ_JALHAG010000004.1 coordinate 593,750, forward strand.
CTCCACTAAGGAAGCCGATCCCGCACCGACTCCAATGCTCAAAGTCAACGCCAAATTATCTTTCGACGTCACTTCCCGGATATTGTCCAGAATCGCGAATTTCGACAGCTCCAGCTCTTTTAGAATGGATTCGTTGAACACGGCCATAAACCGGTCCGAAGAAATGCGCTTCACGAAAATTCCGTGGTCGGCGCCCCATTCATTGATCAGCGATGTGACCAGGCTGTTCAAATTGCTTCGCGTCTGGTCATCCATCCCTTGGGACAATTCATCGTAGTTGTCGATAAAGAGAATTCCAAGAACCGTCCGATCGGCATAATAGAGCGTTTCGATTTCCACTTGTTCGGTGATGTCGAATAAATAGAACAAGCGGTCATCCGCTTTATAATAGACCCGGTATTTCCGTTCGCCCAGCGTAATGATGGTTTCTTTCGCTTCTTCTGATTTTATCATCGTATGGAATTCATCCGATAACGTATAAATCGATTCACCAATTAAGGTGTCGTATTCCAATTCAGTTGTCATATAGGGATTGGCCCATTCAATATCAAAATTTTCATTGACGAGCAAAATCCCGATCGGCATTTCCAGCAGCGCTTCTTCGCCCACTTTTTTGACGCGGTAAGATAGCGTTTCGATATGCTTTTCCGTTTCTTCGTACACTCTTTTTTCTGTCATCCAGGCAGCGGCAAATGCTGCCGCAAAAAGCAGGACAAATCCTCCTGCTGCCCATTCCGACCAAAGTGAAATCAGAATTGCGGCTGCGATCCCAAGGATCAGCAGCGCTATAAGCGGATATCGAAGTTTTCTTTTCCTAAAAAAAGCCGACATTCTCTTCAGCTCCTTATTTTCCTTTAAACTCGTGTGCCCGCTTCACCCAGCCCCGGATATCAAATCCAAGGTCCACGATTCCAACGATGCTCGTAAATGATTGCAGCGGAATGGCTAAAATGGTCACGATGACCGTTACCCATTTTGGCCAGCCTTCCTGCTTGATGTAGAAATGGTAGAACGATATCCCTTGCAGGAACAGCAGGAATTGAAGCATAACAGTGGCATTCATCAATACCATATAAGGCATGGTTCCCGGCTGGAATTCGCTGAATGCGGAAACCACGATAACGATTAAGTAATACCATAGGACCGATTTTGGCAATTTCAACTCCCGGAAAGGCGGAAATGCCGGAACTTCAGTTCCAAGCCGCTTCAAAACCGGCAGCAGGAGGAGAAACAGGACCCATGTCCCTATAAATACGCCCAATACCAACCACGTTGGCATTAAGGTTTCCATCGCCAGCAAAAACTGAATCACGTTTTCATTGTAATCCTCCGGCAACGTGCCGATACTTTCCATTAAAGCACTCGTCTGCTCAAATGAATTTTTCATCTCGGTCATCGCTTCTTCTAAGATATTGATCCCGAGCAGCGCAATGGATGCGACATATTGCACGATGATCGATATCAAAAGGACAATGCTTGCTCCCATAAACATAAAAAGCTTGCTTTTTCGGTTGAAAATGGACAAACCGATGACCAAGCCGAGCGGGATATGGATCAGTGCTAGCGGCAGCGACAGGAGCCCGCCGACGATAAACGTCAAAATCAGGCAGACGGCTGAGAAAAGCGCAGAAGCTTTGCCGCCGTATTTTGCACTATACCAAGCGATTGGCAGCGCCAGAAATAGCGAACTGACAATCTGTAAAAGAGGCACATAAACAGAAATCGCCAGCAGCACGGTAAAGACTGCGGCCATCATGGCACCCTGTGTAAGTTGTCTTGTTTGTTGATTCTGCATTCGAGTGGTTGTCCCCTTCTTTCGGGTTTATTTCATCCTTGTAATTGTAACATGATTGAAGTGCAGGAACAAAAAACGCCTCTTCCAAAGAAGCGGAAGAGGATGGAAAGAAGAGTCTACTTGATGAGACGAGAAATCGCCAAATAAAAAAAGGCCGGTTTCCCGGCCTTTCTCATCATATGAAAATAGCTTAAAAGGAGAATGTTTTGTCCACACTCCAACACCTGATCAGGTGCTTCCGCTTTTCTTATTTATTTTTCTTCCGCAACAAACGGTAGAAGTGCCATGATACGAGCGCGTTTGATAGCGATTGTCAACTTGCGTTGCCATTTAGCGCTTGTGCCTGTAACACGACGTGGCAAGATTTTTCCTCTTTCAGAAATGAATTTCTTCAATAGGTCAGTATCTTTATAGTCGATGTACGTAATGTTGTTTGAAGTGAAATAACAAACCTTTTTGCGTTTTTTGCCTCCGCGACGTGGTGCCATATCGAATTACCTCCTTTATACTAAATTTGTGTCCGTCAGTTCAAGCCGTTCTTAGAATGGCAAATCGTCATCCGATACTTCGATCGGGCCGCTGCCGCTTGAGAATGGGTCTTGGTCTACACGGGTATGGTTTTGTTGACTTGGCGATTGGTTCTGCTGATAAGATGGCTGCCCTTGTGAACGATCTGCACCAGCACCAGAATTTTTAGGTTCAAGGAATTGAACACTGTCTGCTACTACTTCAGTCGTGTAAACGCGTTTTCCGTCTTGTCCCTCGTAGCTGCCAGTTTGAATGCGGCCTTCTACACCAGCGAGGCTTCCTTTTTTCAGGAAGTTTGCCGTGTTTTCAGCTTGCTTGCGCCAAACCGTACAATTGATAAAATCCGTTTCCTTCTCACCTTGCGCATTGGAGAACGTCCGGTTTACAGCCAGTGTAAAGCGAGCGACTGCCGCTCCGCTTGGCGTATAGCGAAGGTCAGGATCTTTTGTCAGTCTTCCGACTAAAACAACTCGGTTAATCATCAGAATTCAACCCCCTTTTAGTCAATATTTACAGGTTTACCGCTTACGCTTCTTTGTTGATCGCGATATGACGGATAATGTCTTCGTTAATGTTCGCAAGACGTGTGTATTCGTTGATAGCTTCAGAACCAGCGTTTACTTTTACGATATGGTAGAAACCTTCACGCAAATCGTTGATTTCGTAAGCTAAACGACGTTTACCCCACTCTTTCGACTCGATGATTTCAGCACCGTTAGAAGTAAGGATGTCGTTAAAACGCTCAACTAGAGCTTTTTTCGCTTCCTCTTCAATTGCAGGCTGAATGATATACATTAATTCGTATTCTCTCATCGTGTTTTCACCTCCTCATGGACTTGGGCCCTGCTGTTTCCAGCGGGCAAGGAGCAAGCAATTCATAATATTACTCACATCACTGTATTGTATCACACAGCCATTGCTTCTGCAAGTGTGTTTTCGCATTCCCATAAGCTATAGTGGAGTTAGAAAATAATAAAGGAAGTGGTCAAATGGAACCTTCTCGCGTTATCGACATCAATTTGGAAGAGATTGCCCCTAAACTGTTATGGATCAATATTTTGCTGTTGGCTGTTTTTGCCGCTGCTTTTCATTTTTTCGCGGAACCTCTGTCTTTTGGTTTTTCTCTTTCCGCTATTCTTTATTTCATCATCGGCTATGCCCTTTTGATTGTGCTGCATGAACTTTTTCATTTAATCGGTTTTCTGCTCTTTGGAAAAGTCTCGTTCGCTTCTTTAAAATACGGGCTCAATTTAAAATTGGGCATTGCCTATGCCACGACCAGCACCCCGCTGCCCAGTTCGGCCATGAGAAAAGCGCTGCTGCTGCCCTTTTGGACGACCGCTGTCCTTCCGACCCTTATCGGCTTTTGGATCGAGAGCCAAATCCTGGTGCTGCTTGGCGCCATGCTGGCTGCCGGAGCGGCCGGCGATTTCATCATGTACCGTGAACTTCTGAAAGAAAAGAAAGATATTTGGGTGCTGGACGATCCGGAACTTCCGCGCCTTCACCTTTATGACAGCAAGCCGATAAACGAAAGCCCCGAGTGAATCACTCAGGGCTTTTGTTATGCGTATGCGATTTCCCAGTTGCCTGAAGAAATCTTTGTTTTCAATAAATCCTTTTGTTTTGCCTCGTAGACGACCGCCTCTAGCGTCCCGTTTTCCGTCTGGACAGCTATCGCCTTTTTCTCGTAAAGATCGCTTTCTTCGCCCACACAATCCTCTAAAAAGTCGAGGGCCGGCCACAAGACGTCCGGAATATCGTAGACTTCTCCTGCCACCTCATCGTTTTCAGCTAAACTAAGGGCTGGATAGCCAAGTCCTGTGTCATAAAGCGCTCCTTTTGCTGATGCATGCTCGGCTACTAAATTCGCTTCTTCCAAATACGCATGATACTTGCCGCCTTGTTTCAATGTTCCGTATACAAATAATAACATTTTGATATGCCTCCCCGAAAAAAAGCCGGATGCGGTTGAGGCATCCGGTTTTTATTATTTTTATCGCTGCTGCGACCTTATATTCTCATCAGTGGTGTTGAAATTAACTTTTTAAACGTTGAATCTGAACAGCATTACATCGCCGTCTTTTACGATATACTCTTTGCCTTCTTGGCGTACTTTCCCTGCTTCTTTTGCTGAAGCCATCGAACCTAACTCGACTAGATCTTCGTATGCCACTGTTTCAGCGCGAATGAATCCGCGTTCGAAGTCCGAGTGGATGATCCCCGCACATTGCGGTGCTTTCATTCCTTTTTTAAAGGTCCATGCACGCACTTCCTGAACGCCTGCTGTGAAGTAAGTAGCCAGTCCAAGCAAATTATAAGAAGCCTTGATCAATTGATCAAGCCCTGACTCTTGGATGCCGAGCTCTTCCAGGAACATTTCTTTTTCCTCATCTTCCAATTCAGCCATTTCTTCTTCGATTTTCGCACAGACGATGATCACTTCAGAATTTTGTTCTGCTGCGTATTCACGCACTTTTTGAACGTATTCGTTGTCTTCTGCATCTGCGATTTCATCTTCAGAAACGTTGGCTACATAAAGCATCGGCTTCAGCGTCAGCAAGTTCAAGTTCTTCGCGATTTGCAATTCATCGTCGGTAAAGTCGATAGAACGCGCCATCTGCCCTGCTTCAAATGCTTCACGCAGCTTCATCAATACAGGCTCTTCTGCAACCGCATCTTTGTCCCTTTGTTTGACCAGTTTTGCAGCACGCGCAATGCGCTTTTCAATGCTTTCCATATCCGCCAGGATCAATTCCAAATTGATGACTTCAATATCGGAAACCGGATCTACTTTTCCGGATACGTGCGTCACGTTTTCGTCAGCGAAGCAACGGACCACTTGGCAAATGGCATCGACTTCACGAATATGCGAAAGGAATTTATTTCCAAGTCCTTCCCCTTTGCTTGCGCCTTTAACGATTCCGGCAATGTCGGTAAATTCGAATGCGGTTGGGATGGTTTTTTTCGGTACGACTAATTCAGTCAATTTGTCTAAACGTTCGTCCGGAACTTCTACGATTCCGACGTTCGGGTCTATTGTACAAAACGGATAGTTGGCTGCTTCAGCCCCCGCTTTTGTGATAGCGTTAAATAATGTGGATTTCCCCACGTTTGGTAATCCTACAATCCCTGCAGTTAATGCCATAGGATTCACGACCTTTCCTCTATATCAAACGAATTATTTTTATGCAACCATTCCATTATAGAAATGAAACACGAATCTGTCCATTCTTCAAAACTTCATCAAAACCAAAGAACCTATTCCTGCACTTCCGCTTTGACTAAAACCTTTTTCATTTTTTTATTGAACTCGACCCGCGGAATCATCACGCTATGCTGGCAGCCTTCACATTTAATGCGGATATCTGCGCCCATGCGAATGATTTTCCAAGCATTGGCCCCGCAAGGATGCCCTTTTTTCATTTCCACTACATCATTTAAGCCAAATTCTTTCATTTCCATCCATGTTAGTCTCCTTTATTATTTTTTATTAATAACAGAAGGATTGGATTCTTCCGGCGAACGCTGCACCATGACCATCCGTGGATACGGAATCTCCACACCTTTGCGGTCCAGGTATTCTTTCAAATCTCTCCGGATGCCGCGGGAAACGGCAAAATGCTGCATCGGCAGCGTTTCTGCCGTGATGCGCATAATGATTTCTGTTGTCGTAATATTTTGGACGCCGAGCAATTCGGGCGGCTTGATGATCTGCTCGTATTTTTGAGGCAGATCCACGAGAAATTCCTGAATCAATTTTTCCACTTTCGCAATATCCGATTCGTAGGAGATGTTTACATCCACCACAGCAATCGAGTTATGAATGGAAAAGTTCACAACGTCGGTTACATTGCCATTCGGAAAGATAAACAGCTCTCCCGTGAAGCCTTTTATTTTCGTGGTGCGAAGGCCGATTTCCTCAACCGTTCCTTCCGCTTGGCCCACCCGGACATAATCGCCTACTGAAAACTGGTCTTCAAAGATGATGAAAAACCCGGTGATCACATCACGAACCAAGTTCTGTGCGCCAAAACCGATTGCGAGCCCGAGCACCCCGGCCCCGGCAATCAGCCCGGTCACATCGATGGTAAAAGCCGACAGCACGGCGATGATCGCTACAAAATAAACGACATAAGCGACCACGTTTTCGAGCAATTTCGATAGCGTCTGCTGGCGGCGTTCGTTGTAATGCAGCGGCCCTTTAATCCGCACTGAAAACGTTTTTCGAATCAATGGACGGGCGATTTTCACGACGATCATGGCTGCGATAATGATCAGCATCACTTTAATCGCCACAAACCCGACGCCGACCCACATTGCTTCATCGGTTAATATTTCTTTCACATTTTCCGTAAATGTACTTACTGCACCTACCGGATCCATTGTTTCTAACGGATCTTCGATTTCTTTTGTATCTACTGCCACTGTTTCACCTTCCTTGCAAACAATTATCCTATGTTCATTTTAAACATCACCGTGACAATCAATCCAACAACGACAACACCCGGCAATAGATTCGCCACGCGCATTTTTGTCAGCCCCATCAAATTCAATCCAATGGCGACAATCATGACGCCTCCGGTCGCGGTCATTTCCGTAATGAACATATCCAATGCCGCTTCCGGTACGATCAAACTGATCTGAGTGGCGAATAAAGCGATCAGCCCTTGGTAAACAAATACCGGAATGGCCGCTAAAAGCACGCCGATTCCAAGGGTAGACGCCAGTATAATCGATGTAAAGCCATCTATCAAACCTTTTGATATCAATACGCCATGTTCGTTGCTCAATCCGCTTTCAAGCGCCCCGATAATGCCCATCGCGCCAATTACAAATATGAGCGTAGCGGTCACAAATCCTTGGGCAATGCTGTCTTTGCTTTCTTTAGCCCCTAGCTTTACTTCGATCCATCGGCCGAAATCGTTTAATTTTCTATCCAGGTTCATCCATTCGCCGATTACCGCACCAAACACCAAACTGATGATGACAACAATGAAGTTTTGGCTTTCCAACCCCATCTGCAGCCCCAATACCACTACAGCCAAGCCAATCACATACATTACCGTTTCTTTCATCTTCTCGGGAATGTTCCGAAGCGCCCTGCCGATCACCGTTCCCACTACGATCAAAATCGCATTTACCAATGTTCCTAAGAGAACCATCGCTTTACTTCCCCTTCCCCGGTGCTATGTAATTTTCAATCGCTTCCTCTTTTTGTCAAGCCTATACGCGGGCCTGCGCTTTTCTTGTCCAGCTGCGGCCCCCCAGGCTCTCGAGGTCTTAAGTCACCTGGCTTAGGAAATCAAGATTTCCACGCCATGCGCCTTAAGCTTGTCGAGCCTATACGAGAACCTCCGCTTTTCTTCTGACAAAACAGAACCTATTTCCCTTTTCAGGAAATAGGCGCTTGTCAGTTTAAGAGTTCAAGTATGCGTTCCAAGTCTTCTTCAGAGAAAAATTCGATTTCAATTTTTCCTTTGTTTTTTGATTTCTTGATTTGGACATTGGTCCCAAAACGGTCTCTCAATTCGGACTGCTTTTCTTCGATAAATAAATTCTTTTTCTTTTCCACTGTTTCACGTGGAACATCTTCATTCAAGCGCTGCACCAAATTTTCCAATTGGCGCACATTCATGCTCTCTTTTACCACTTTTTCAGCGGTTTCTGAAATGAGCTTTTTCGTTCTTAGCCCGAGCAAGGTCCGTCCATGGCCCATCGTCAATTTCTTATCGGAAATCATTTGGCGGACGGGTTCCGGCAAAGCAAGCAAGCGAACGTGGTTTGCAATGTGCGGACGGCTCTTGCCGAGTCGGAAAGCCAGCTGTTCTTGCGTGAGGTTTAAAGCTTCCATCAACTTCTGATAAGCTTCCGCTTCTTCAATCGGCGTTAAATCTTCCCGTTGAAGGTTTTCTAATATAGCTAATTCCATCATTTGCTGATCATTTAAGTCTTTTACAATCGCTGGAACTTCCTTCATTTTCGCAAGTTTGGCTGCCCGGAACCGTCTTTCTCCTACTACTAATTCAAAATGGGTGCCGACTTTCCGGACCACGACCGGCTGCAGGATGCCGTGCTCTTTGATTGAGTCGGACAACTCCTGCAATGCCGCTTCATCGAAAATTTTACGGGGCTGGTATGGGTTCGTCCGTAACTGGCTGATGCTGATCTGATTGATTTTTTCGGATTCACTCACTGTTTCGCCCGGAAACAATGCATTGATTCCTTTGCCTAGTCCTTTAGCCATTACGAATCACTTCCTTCGCTAATTCTAGATAGACTTCGGCCCCTCTAGATTTCGGATCATAGATGATGATCGGTTCGCCGTGGCTTGGTGCTTCGCTTAACCGGACATTCCGCGGAATGATCGTCCGGTAAACTTTGTCCTGGAAATACTTTTTCACTTCTTCAATCACTTGTATCCCTAAATTTGTCCGTGCATCCAGCATCGTCAATAACACGCCTTCAATCATCAAGTCATGATTTAAATGCTTCTGGACCAAACGGACGGTGCTTAGCAGCTGGCTTAACCCTTCAAGCGCATAATATTCACATTGTACCGGAATAATAATGGAATCAGAGGCGGTAAGCGAATTGATCGTCAGCAGCCCGAGTGATGGCGGACAATCAATAATGATGAAATCGTATTGGTCTTTCACTTCATTTATGGCATTTTTCAGCCGAACTTCTCTTGAAATTGTCGACACCAGCTCGATTTCTGCTCCTGCGAGTGAGATGGTCGCAGGCACAATATGAAGGTTCTCCACTTTGGTCTCCATAATGGTGTCTTGGATGTTGACATCATCAATCAGCACTTCGTAAATGCACTGGTCGACATCGCCTTTGTTGACCCCTACTCCGCTCGTCGCGTTTCCTTGGGGATCGATATCTATTAAGAGAACTTTTTGGCCTAAATAAGCAAGGCAGGCACTCAAGTTCACTGAAGAGGTTGTTTTTCCTACGCCGCCTTTTTGATTGGCGATCGCAATAATTCTACCCACACTTGCACCAACTTTCTTTCATACTTCTTCCATTTTACTGCGGTGACACGCTTAATACCATTAGAAACCTAGAAATAATGATAGTTCTTTATCTATTGTAGCAAACCTTTGTACTTTTTATGATTACATTCCTATTAAAAAAGCCCTTTCTGTAAGCAGAAAGAGCTTTTTACGTTTTTTTCTTTGGTATTTTTACGGTGATTTGATAATAATCGTCATGGTCTTCTTCTTCTGTTGTCAATTCGATGCCCGTTTTGGTCACCATATTCAGCGATTCCTTGATCGTGTTCATCGCAATGCGGACATCACGGCTTACCGTTTTTCTCCGCTGCTTCGGCTTTTTCGGTTCATCAGACAACAGCTTAGCCACTTTCGCTTCCAACTGGCTAACGTTCAACCCCAGTTCAAGGGTTTCATTAAACAGTTTTTGCTGAAGTTCCGGATCTTTTATCTTCAATAAAGCCCGGGCATGCCGCTCCGTCAATTGCCGGTTCAGCAACGCTTCCTGGATTTCAGCCGGAAGCTTCAAGAGCCGCAGCTTATTGGCCACCGTCGACTGCCCTTTGCCGAGCCGCTGTGCCAATGCTTCTTGCGTAATGCCGTGGATCCCTAAAAGATTATGATAAGCATTCGCTTCTTCGATCGCTGTCAGTTCTTCTCGCTGCAAATTTTCAATCAAGGCGATCGAAGCGGTTTCTTTATCGCTCAATTCCCGGACAATGGCAGGAACTTCTTCCCAACCAAGAGAGCTCATGGCACGGAAACGGCGTTCTCCTGCAATGATTTCGTACTGGCCGTCTTCGCCTGTTGTGCGAACGACAATTGGTTGGATCACGCCGTGGATATGAATCGTTTTCGCCAGCTCTTCTATCTTTTCCTGATCAAAAACGGTTCGCGGCTGAAATTTATTTGCGCTAATTTTTTCAATCGGCAATTTCACGACATTTTCTGTCGTTTCATTTGCTGCCTTCACCGGTTCTTCTTTATCGCCGCCGCCGAAGAAACGGGAAAAAGGACTCTTCATCCTCAAGCACCACCTTTTAAAAGCTCACTTGTTCATTATTCGCTGCATTATATAAAAATACCTTTATGAATGAATGTTCCACGTGAAACATTGGCATCGATTTAGCTGATTGGGGATTTATTCGGCATGCCCGCTTTTCTTGGATACTTTTTCGGAGTATCCTTGAACTTTTTAAACACTTGAATATAGCGGTCGCTTTCTTCTACTGGCAGTTTAAAAGAATGCACTTCTTCCAACTTCACTCCCAATTTTTGTAAAGCACTTTCAGCATCCTTCAATTCATCCGGAGCCGACGCCGCTTTCATCGCTGCAAACACTCCGCCTTTTTTAACAAGAGGCACGCAAAGTTCTGCAAGCACCGACAAACGCGCAACTGCTCTTGCTGTGACAAGGTCGAAGCTTTCACGTTGAGCAGATTGGCCAAAGTCTTCTGCTCTCGCATGGACAAATTCAACACCGGACAGATTTAGTTTTTCGCTTAAATGCGTGAGGAATTGAATGCGTTTGTTAAGCGAATCCACAATCGTCACGTTGATTTGAGGGAAGCAGATCTTCAGGGGAATGCTTGGGAAGCCAGCGCCTGCCCCAACATCGCAAACTTTTAACGGATTGCTGAAGTCCAGGTAAAAAGCGGCCGTAATAGAATCATAAAAATGCTTTAAATAGACATCCGGCTGATCGGTGATGGCCGTTAAATTCATTTTTTCATTCCATTCAACCAATTCCTCGAAATAAACACGAAACTGCTCTAACTGGGTATCCGTCAAATGGATCCCCTTTTCGCTGAGGGCTTCTTTAAATTGCTGTTCGTTCATTTTTTCTTCCTCCCTCTTTTTTCATGTATGCTGTATGGCTTTAGAGGTTATGTGCGGCTATAAAGCCTGTTTCGTTTCTCCTATGTAAAAATGGGCTGGTCAGCGCCAGCCCATTTATATTTATCCTGTTTAAACGGATACTTTCGCAATTCTACCTTGTTCAATATACACCAAAAGAATGGAAATGTCAGCAGGGTTTACACCGGAAATCCGGGAAGCTTGTGCAATGGAAAGCGGACGCACTTCTGATAATTTCATGCGGGCTTCTGTTGCAATCCCAGAAATCGAATGATAATCGATGTTTTCTGGTATTTTTTTGTCTTCCATTTTTTTGAGTTTCGCCACTTGCTGAAGCGATTTTTCGATGTATCCCTCGTATTTCACTTGGATTTCGACTTGTTCTTTCACTTCATCTTCCAATTCGGTTTCCGAAGCCGTCAATCGCTGGATCATGTCGTAGTCCATTTCCGGGCGTTTTAATAGATCCGCCCCACGGATGCCGTCTTTCAACTCGCTGCCGCCAGCGTCGCGGATCATTTGCTGAGTGGCTTCGTTCGGCTTGATCATGACGTTTCTCAAACGTTTGATTTCTTCTCCAATGCGCTCTTTTTTCGCCAGGAATTTCTCGTAGCGATCATCTGAGACCATTCCGATTCGGTGCCCTAATTCCGTCAAACGCATATCTGCATTGTCATGGCGCAGCAATAAGCGGTATTCCGCACGGGAAGTCAATAGCCGGTAAGGTTCGTTCGTTCCTTTAGTCACCAAATCATCGATCAGTACGCCGATATAAGCATCAGAACGGCTCAAAATCACTTCTTCTTTGCCCAGCACTTTCGCAGCTGCATTGATGCCTGCCATCAAACCTTGGCCAGCAGCTTCTTCGTAGCCCGAAGTCCCGTTGATCTGTCCAGCCGTATAAAGGTTTTCGATTTGTTTCGACTCGAGTGTCGGCCATAATTGCGTCGGTACGATTGCATCGTACTCGATGGCGTAGCCGGCACGCATCATTTCCGCTTTTTCAAGCCCGGGAATCGATTCGAGCAATTGTCTTTGGACGTGTTCAGGCAAGCTCGTGGAAAGCCCTTGTACGTAAACTTCCCGCGTATTGCGCCCTTCCGGCTCCAAGAAAATCTGATGGCGCGGTTTGTCGTTGAAACGCACCACTTTATCTTCGATGGATGGGCAGTAACGCGGACCGGTTCCTTTGATCATGCCGGAGTACATCGGCGATAAATGAAGGTTGGCATCGATGATCTGATGCGTTTTTTCATTCGTATACGTCAGCCAGCAAGGAAGCTGGTCCATGATAAATTCAGTCGTTTCGTAGCTGAATGCCCGCGGCACGTCGTCGCCCGGCTGGATTTCAGTTTGGCTGTAATCGATTGAATTGCTGTTGATCCGCGGAGGTGTCCCTGTTTTGAAACGCACCGTTTCAAAACCGAGTTCTTCCAGATTTTCGGCCAATTTGATCGAGGGCTGCTGGTTATTCGGTCCGCTTGAGTAGCGAAGGTCGCCAATGATGATTTCTCCGCGCAAAAACGTTCCGGTTGTGATGACAACGGAATTTGCCCGGTAAATTCCGCCAACTTGGGTGATCAATCCTTGGACTTTCCCGTCTTCCACTAACAGTTTTTCGGCAATTCCCTGATGGAGCGTCAAATTCTTTTCTTCTTCCATCAGACGCTTCATTTCCTGTTGGTAAAGCACTTTATCAGCTTGTGCGCGAAGTGCGCGGACAGCCGGCCCTTTAGCTGTGTTCAGCATTCTCATTTGTATATGTGTTTTGTCGATGACGCGTCCCATGGCTCCGCCAAGTGCGTCGATTTCGCGTACAACGATGCCTTTTGCAGGTCCGCCGATTGACGGGTTGCATGGCATGAACGCGATCATATCCAGATTCATCGTCAACACAAGTGTTTTGGCACCCATGCGGGCAGAAGCAAGTGCGGCTTCAGCTCCTGCATGCCCTGCTCCTACGACGATGACATCGAACGTGCCTGCTTCGTATTGTGGCATGTTCGTTCATTCCCTTCGAGTTTTATTTCCCTAAACAGAACTGTGAGAATAATTGGTTGAGGAGTCCGTCATCCGCTGTATCGCCGATGATTTCCCCAAGGATTTCCCAAGTTCGAGTGACGTCTATTTGAATCATATCCACCGGCACTTCCATTTCGGCCGCTTCAATGGCGTCTGAGATGGTTTGGTGCGCTTGGTGGAGCAGCGAAATGTGGCGGGCGTTCGAGACATACGTCATATCCCCCGCTTCAATTTCCCCTTCGAAGAACAAATCGGCAATGGCTTCTTCCAATTGGTCAATGCCTTCTTCTTCAATTAACGAAGTGGTGACCAGCAACCGGCTGCCGGCTAAAGCCTGGACTTTTTCCAAGTCGATTTTCTGCGGCAAATCGGTTTTATTGATCACAACGATATAATTCATATCTTTTACCGCTTCGAATAATCGTTCATCTTCTGCTGTTAGCGGCTCAGAATAATTTAACACATAAAGGATCAAATCCGCTTCTTTGAGAACTTTTCGAGAGCGCTCAACGCCGATCCGCTCCACGATATCTTCGGTTTCACGAATCCCTGCTGTATCTACGAGGCGAAGCGGCACGCCGCGGACATTTACGTATTCCTCTATTATATCACGGGTAGTTCCCGCTATTTCTGTGACAATCGCTTTATTTTCCTGGACCAAACTGTTGAGTAAGGAAGATTTTCCGACATTCGGCCGTCCGACAATGACTGTCGACAACCCTTCCCGCAAAATTTTCCCTTGCGAAGAAGTCTGCAGCAGCTTGTCAATTTCGCTACGCACCCACATCGATTTTTCGAGCATGATCGGACGCGTCATTTCTTCAACGTCGTCATATTCGGGATAATCGATGTTTACTTCCATTTGGGCAATCGATTCTAGCAATGCTTGGCGGAGCGTACCGATCAGCTTCGACAGGCGGCCTTCCATTTGGTTAAGCGCCACATCCATGGCCCGGTCCGTCTTCGCCCGGATCAAATCCATCACCGCTTCTGCCTGAGACAGATCGATGCGGCCGTTTAGGAATGCCCGTTTTGTAAATTCTCCCGGCTCAGCAAGCCTTGCACCTGCCCGCAAAACGAGAGCCAACACGCGGTTTACTGACACAATGCCGCCATGGCAATTGATCTCGATGACATCTTCGCGCGTGAACGTTTTCGGCGCTTTCATAAACGACAGCATGACTTCTTCTACGGTCTCTTCCGTCCACGGGTCCACTAAATGGCCATAATGGATAGTATGGGAAACTTGTTCAGCCAATTTCTTTCCGCTTGGCGCCTGGAATAGCTTGTCTGCAATCGGGATTGCTTCCGGCCCGCTTAAACGGACGATCGCAATCGCTCCCTCTCCGCTTGGCGTAGAGATTGCAGCTATTGTATCGAACTCCATGATAATCCTCCTTCTATATGAAAAGCACAACGAACGTTGCTGCTTAACATGGACCTACTAAAATCTATCCACAAATTCATTTTCAGCTCAAACTATTTTTACTCTTAAAAAAAGTTGTCCACATGTGGACAACCAGTAAAAGCACATGACTTTCTAACATATTACAATAGCACAAAGTGCTCCAATCTGAAAGGTACAATGCTTAGGCCAATAAAACCAGAATTCTCCGCTCACAAAGATCGATGCGGCTCTTAATCGGCCCATTCAGCTGCATCATTTCTATTATTGAGTTTGCATAAGATTTGTAGAACTGCTTTATCGCCAAAACCCATAAAAAAAACGGTATGCATATTTATGCATACCGTTTTGATTAGCGCAGCGGTTCAATTACTAAATAACGATTTGGATCTTTTCCTTCAGAATACGTATCAATGTCAGTTCTCCGGGATAACGCTTGGTGAATGACTTTCCGTTCGTAGGAAGGCATCGGTTCGAATTGAACGCGCCCTCCTGTCCGGATTGCTTTGTCCGCCATTCGGTCTGCCAGCTGCTCAAGCGTTTCCTGGCGCCGCTCACGGTAATTCTCCGCGTCCAGTTCCACCATCATGAATTGGTTCGAGTATTTATTGGCGACAAGCTGAGCCAGCTGCTGAAGCGAATTTAAGGTATTCCCGCGCTTCCCGATCAGCATGGCCACTTTTTCGCTTTCTAAAAAGAAGCGGACCTGTTTGCCTTTTTGGCTATGGGTGATGGTCAGATCTTCGATCGTCATTCCTTTTGCAATCGCTTGGAGATAATCTTTCGTTTCTTGAATGGCCCGCTCATTCGTTGCAGCAGGCGCTTCTTCTGCCAGTTCCTCCAGAATCTCTTCCGGTTCGGCTACTGGCGTTTGTGTTTCAGTCACTGCCGATTCAACCGGGGCAGCTTCCATTTCCTTAACTTCGACTTCCACCTCTGCAGGTTTTGCTCCGAAGCCAAAAAAACCTTTTTTCTCTTGCTGGATGATGCGGATGTTTACTTCTTCACGTGTGGCTTGAAGTTTTTTCAATGCTTCTGAGATCGCGTTTTCAACAGTTGTACCCGTTTGCGTGATCTGTTTCACTTTTTAGCCCCTCCTGCTTTCGTTTTAACAGGTTGCTGCACTTCTTTCTTTTCCCACGGACGGTAAATAAACATGTTTTGGATAAGGGAAATGATATTTCCGATTACCCAGTAAAGCGTTAATGCAGATGGCAAGACGATACCAAATCCGATAATCATGATCGGCATGAAATACATCATGATTTTCATTTGCGGATTGTCCATCGCAGGGCCTGTGCGAAGCACTACAAACTGCATAAGGCCGGCAATCACTGCCAAGATGATGCTTGGTTCTGCAAGCGGAAATATGAGGAAAGTCCCGAGATCGATTGACGGTGTATTGTTCATCCGGCTGATCGCGTGGTAAAAACCGATTAAAATCGGCATCTGGATCAATACCGGCAGACATCCCGCCATCGGGTTGACGCCTTTTTCCTGGAACAGCGCCATCATTTCTTTTTGGTATTTCTGTTGGGTTACTGCATCTTTGGATTTGTATTTTTCTTGCAAAGCTTTCAGCTGCGGCTGCACTTCCTGCATCCGCTTCGAACTTTTTGTCTGTTTAACCATCAACGGCAATAATGCCAAACGGATAATGATCGTCACAGCAATAATTCCGAGCCCGTAAGTTCCAAGCAAGCCTTTAAAATACGTAATCACTGAAACTAAGGGCCAAACGATAAATTCATTCCAAAATCCTTCGCTATCTCCACTGATCGGCTGATCAAATTCGGTACAGCCTGAAAGCAGCAATGCAACTGCGATCAGTGAAATAAGCATGACTATTCGCTTATTCAACCTTCTTCCCCCAAACTAATTTTCGATTACTTCTATAATAACATCGATTCGTAAACGCTTTCTACTTCTTGGGCAAAGCGCGTGCAATTTTTAAAACGTGCTCTAAACTCTTCTTGCTTTCGTGAAAATCCATTTCGGCCGCCTGTTGCCGGGCGATGATAACATAATCGGTATTCGGCTTTAAATCATCTTTCAATTCCAAGAAAGTTTGCCGGATATAGCGTTTGATACGGTTTCTTGTCACCGCATTTCCTACTTTTTTGCTGACAGATAAGCCTAGGCGAAATTCCGGTTGATCACTTTTCAAGACATAGACGATAAACTGGCGGTTCGCAAAAGACTTCCCTTTTTTAAAAATTTGCTGAAACTCTTTGTTTTTCTTAATACGTTGCTGCTTGTTCATCTTTTCACCTGCTTATTTTGGTTCATTTCTGCTCAATTCTTGAAGAAAAAGGTGGAGTGATCGTCCAGTGAGCGGCATTGAACACTCCATATACGCTGGAATCCTTTTTTCAAATTCGGCAGAAAAGAAAAAAAGACCACTGATGCGGTCAGTGGACTTAAGCTGATAGTACTTTTCTTCCTTTGCGACGGCGTGCAGCAATTACTCTACGTCCGTTCTTTGTGCTCATACGTGCTCTGAAGCCGTGTACTTTGCTGTGTTTACGTGTATTTGGTTGGTATGTGCGTAATGTCATGTAGTGACACCTCCTGAATAAAAGTAACTCTTTTCTCAAAGACAGTCTTGACTATTATAAAGCCCTCTTGTATGAAATGTCAATGTCTTATTAAAAAAGACAAGGATCCGCCTCGCACTTTCTCTATAGAAGTTATCCACATTCGTTTCCCAAAATAAAAAATTCCATGTGCATCAAACTTTCTTGAAATTTTTTATCCACACCCCTTATCTACAACTTCTGCACATAGGAACCCCGTGTGGATAGCTTCCGTGTGCACAAGAAAAGAAATGTGGATAAGTTTAAGAACTTCTTGTAATGTCTCAGTTTTTTTGTTAACATTAACTTGTTTTCACTTGTTGACAATTTTATTCACAAAATACTTATCCACAAACTGTGCATAAGATGTGGACAGTTATTTCACAGCTTGTTTGCAAAGTTTATCCACAGGCTGTGGTTTTGTGTATGATATACTTATAAAATATTTTACATATAAAGGAGAAGAGCTATTGGAACACTTAGACGAACTATGGTCAAGTGTCTTAGCCCAAGTTGAAACCAAAATCTCCAAACCGAGTTTTGAAACTTGGTTGAAATCGACAAAACTTTTATCTTATCAGAATGAGACAGTCACAATTTCAGCACCTAATTCGTTTGCACGTGATTGGTTGGAAAACCATTACGTGCATTTAATTACTGGAATCTTATCAGACCTTACTGGTGACGATCTGCTGATAAAATTTGTCGTGCCCAAAGATCAAGATATGGATGATTTTCAACTTCCTGCACCTCGCGTTAAACCCGGCCAGAATGAGCATCAGGAATTTCTTCCTGGCATGCTGAATCCAAAATACACATTCGATACGTTTGTTATTGGATCCGGGAACCGCTTTGCCCACGCTGCATCACTCGCCGTGGCCGAAGCGCCGGCGAAAGCGTATAATCCGCTGTTTATCTACGGGGGAGTAGGTTTAGGCAAGACACATTTAATGCATGCAATTGGACATTACGTCCTCGAACACAACCCCGATGCCAAAGTGGTTTATTTGTCATCTGAAAAATTCACGAATGAGTTCATCAACTCGATCCGTGACAACCAAACCGTCGATTTCCGCAATAAATACCGGAGCGTCGATATTCTTTTGATCGATGATATTCAATTTTTGGCAGGCAAAGAGCAAACGCAGGAAGAATTCTTCCATACGTTCAACACGCTCCATGAAGAATCCAAGCAAATCATCATCTCAAGTGACCGCCCTCCAAAAGAAATTCCAACTTTGGAAGATCGGCTTAGATCCCGCTTTGAATGGGGCCTTATTACCGATATCACACCGCCGGATCTGGAGACGCGCATTGCAATTCTCCGCAAAAAAGCGAAAGCGGACGGTTTGGATATTCCAAACGACGTGATGACTTATATTGCTAACTCGATCGATTCGAATATTCGTGAATTGGAAGGGGCTTTGATCCGTGTAGTGGCGTATTCTTCCTTGATCAACCGGGATATGAGTGCCGAACTTGCGGCCGAAGCCTTAAAAGACATCATGCCGAACTCAAAACCGAAAGTCATTACGATTTTGGACATCCAAAACGCTGTCGGCAGCCAGTTCAACGTAAAATTGGAAGATTTTAAAACGAAGCGCCGGACAAAAGATATTGCTTATCCACGCCAAGTCGCCATGTATTTGTCGAGGGAAATGACCGATTTTTCTCTGCCTAAAATCGGGGAAGAATTCGGTGGGCGAGATCATACGACGGTGATCCATGCGCATGAAAAGATTTCTACGATGCTAAAGGACGATCAGCAGCTTCAGCAAGATGTAAAAGAAATTCGAAACGCGCTTGGCAAAGGGTAATTCCGCTTGTGGATAACCCGATAAGTTACAAAGCAGTTTATGCACATTCTGTCTACATGTGGATAAGCTGCTTTTATTCACTATTTCAGGGTTATCCACATATTCACAACCCCTACTACTATTATTACTTTAAAGATCTAAATAAAATATATATATAAGCGAGGTTCCATAATGAAATTTGAGATAAAGCGTGAACGTTTAGTTGAAGGTTTAAATGATGTAATGAAAGCAGTCAGTTCAAAAACAACGATTCCGATTTTGACCGGGATCAAAATGGATGTCTCATCAGAAGGGATGCGTTTAACAGGAAGCGATTCAGACATCACGATTCAGACGTTTATTCCAGCGGAAGAGGATGGCGAGCAGATCATTGGGGTTTCCCAAGGAGGAAGCATCGTGCTTCAAGCGAAAGTATTCGGTGAAATCATCCGGAAACTGCCGACCAATGAAGTCGAAGTGGAGATTACAGGAAATTTCCAAACGCATATCCGTTCCGGCAAATCCGAGTTCCATTTAATCGGCCTGGATGCGATGGATTATCCACAATTGCCGGATATCCAAGACGACCGTTTGTTTTCAATTCCTGCAGATCTGTTGAAAACCATCAACAGAGAAACGGTTTTTGCCGTTTCAAGTTCTGAAACGCGTCCGGTATTAACAGGCGTACACTGGGAAGTAAAAGACGGGGAACTGGTTTGTGTAGCAACGGACAGCCACCGTTTGGCTCGCCGCAAAACAAAATTGGAAACTCTGCCAGAAGGCGAATACAGTGTCGTTATTCCCGGGAAGAGTTTAAACGAGTTGAACAAAATCCTTGATGACACGTCAGAGCCGGTCGAAATCGTCATGACCAACCAGCAAGTCCTGTTCAAATCCAAACATATTTTATTTTTCTCCCGTTTGTTAGAAGGAAATTATCCGGATACTTCACGCCTAATTCCTTCCGAATACAAAACGGAAGTTGTCGTAAATGGCCGTTCGTTATTGCAAGCGATTGACCGTGCTTCTTTATTGGCACGCGAAGAGCGCAATAATGTGGTCCGTTTCTCGACAAATGCCGGCAATGAAGTGGAAGTTTCTTCTAACTCACCGGAAGTCGGTAAAGTAGAAGAGCAGCTGCAGGCGCAAAACATTGAAGGGGAAGAGTTGAAAATCTCTTTCAGCGCGAAATTCATGATGGATGCGTTAAAAGCGATTGATGGACAAGATGTCTTGATCCAATTCACAGGCGCTATGCGTCCGTTCATTTTGAAATCAGCATTGGACGACTCAATTTTGCAGCTGATTCTTCCTGTCCGGACCTATTAAATTTGAAAAGCACCCTCGAGGATAGCCTATATGGCTATCCTTTTTACTTTTTACCCTAAATAGGGTAAAATAGAGGGATAGACTACGAATCGAAGGATGAGTGCATTTTGAAGGAAATCGGAATTGAAACAGAATACATCACTTTAGGCCAATTGCTGAAAATGACCGATACCATTAGTTCGGGCGGAATGGCCAAGTGGTTTTTGAGTGAACATGAAGTGTTTGTAAACGGGGAAGCGGAAGATCGCAGAGGCCGGAAACTTCGTCCAGAAGACACCGTGGCGATTCCGGAAGTTGGGGAGTTTCGTATCGTTGTCGCTGAAGGCATGAGCTTCGATGCGGATTGACCGTCTCGAACTATTAAATTACCGCAACTATGAAAACTTGGAATTGTCGTTTTCACCGGAGATTAATGTATTCATCGGTGAAAATGCCCAAGGAAAAACCAATATCATGGAATCGCTGTATGTTTTATCCATGGCAAAGTCCCACCGTACGTCAAATGATAAAGAATTGATACGCTGGGAAGCCGAATATGGTAAAATAAAGGCTGATGTGCACCGTAAATACGGCAAATTGCCTTTAGAAATAACTTTGTCAAAAAAAGGCAAAAAGGCGAAAGTCAATCATTTAGAGCAGCGGCGGCTTAGTGATTATATCGGTCAGTTGAATGTAGTCATGTTTGCTCCTGAAGATCTCAATTTGGTCAAAGGCAGCCCTCAAGTACGGCGGCGATTCATCGATATGGAAATTGGCCAGATTTCTCCTGTCTATTTGCATGATCTATTGATTTATCAAAAGCTTTTAAAGCAAAGAAATCATATATTAAAGCAGCATTACGGCAAACAAGCGATTAGTGACGTGATGTTTGACGTCTATACCGAGCAGTTTATTGAAGCTGCCGTTAAAATTATCCGAAAAAGGTATCAGTTCATGGATTTATTGCAAAAATGGGCAGAACCGATCCATCACGGCATTTCCCGCGGGCTGGAACAACTTCAAATCCGCTATCAACCGATCAGCGGTTTAAAGCCCGAATGGACGCCTGAAGAAATGGCGTCTTTTTTAGAGCAGAAACTGGCAGAATTAAGAAAACGGGAAATCGAACGGGGGTCTACGCTTGTCGGTCCGCACCGGGATGAATTGCAGTTTTTCGTTAATGGCTACGATGTCCAAACCTATGGCTCTCAAGGCCAGCAGCGGACAACAGCCTTATCGCTAAAACTTGCAGAAATCGAATTGATCAAACAAGAAGTCGGAGAAGCGCCCGTCCTGTTATTGGATGATGTGTTGTCCGAACTGGATGATTACCGCCAATCCCATTTGTTGAATACGATCAAAGGGTCGGTCCAAACGTTTGTTACCACGACCAGCGTTGAAGGCATCCATCATGAAACCATCCAAAATGCCTTGCTTTTCGAAGTATCGAAAGGGACCGTTAAGGAGTGAACGCTCATTTACATTTCAATCAGTAAAGAGCAAAGCATCCGGAAAAAGGAAATCATCGCTGTCATTCATTATGAAAATTACGTACCGGCCGCTTTTGTGCGGCTGCTCGTGCCGATAGAGCATGTAAAGTCATACGTGGTCACTGATGATTTTGTTTATGGTTCGCCTTTAAAGGCGCAAGCAATCTTAAAGAGTCTTAACGAACAAATTTATAGCACGCCAATTAGGAAATAGAATGTTGTAGGGAAGAGCAGGTGAACGGAATGGCAATGGAAGAAAATGAACTTAAACAATCTTATGATGCAAATCAGATTCAAGTTCTTGAAGGATTAGAAGCTGTCCGCAAAAGACCCGGAATGTATATCGGTTCGACAAGTTCAAAAGGGCTTCACCATTTGGTTTGGGAAATCGTGGACAATAGTATAGACGAAGCTTTAGCCGGCTACTGCGATGAAATCCAAGTAACGATCGAGCAGGACAACTGGATCCGTGTAGAAGACAACGGACGCGGAATTCCTGTCGGCATGCAAGAAAAAATGGGCCGCCCGGCAGTCGAAGTCATCATGACGGTCTTGCACGCAGGCGGTAAATTCGGCGGCGGCGGATATAAAGTGTCCGGCGGTCTTCACGGCGTAGGGGCGTCAGTTGTAAACGCCTTGTCTGAAGTGACTGAGGTTTATGTCAATCTTGACCAAAAAAAGCATTACATTAAGTTTGAACGAGGAGCGGTTACGGAAGAACTAAAAGTAATCGGCGAATCTGAACATACAGGAACGACGATCCGCTTTAAAGCGGATGCGGAAATCTTCAAAGAAACGACGGTCTACGAATTTGATATTCTAGATCACCGTTTGCGCGAACTTGCCTATTTAAACCGCGGTCTGCGGATTGTGATCCGCGATGAACGCGAAGGCGAAGAAAAAGAAAAGGTCTACCATTTCGAAGGCGGTATTAAATCGTATGTGGAGCATCTGAACAAATCAAAAGATCCGCTTCATGAAGAAGCGATTTTTGTAGAGTCTGAAAAAGACGGCATTTCAATTGAAGTGGCGATGCAGTACAACGCTGGATATGCAGCTAATATCTTTTCATTTGCGAACAATATCAATACCCATGAAGGCGGCTCGCACGAGTCCGGTTTCAAAACGGCTTTGACGCGTGTCATCAACGATTATGGCCGCAAAAATGGCATGTTGAAAGAACAGGATGCGAATTTGACAGGAGATGACGTGCGTGAAGGATTGACGGCGATCATTTCGGTTAAACACCCAGATCCGCAATTCGAAGGGCAGACGAAAACAAAATTAGGGAATACGGAAGTCAGTCCAATCGTCAATAACTTGTTCTCAGCCGGTTTTGAACGATTCCTTTTGGAAAATCCGTCCGTTTCGCGCAAAATTGTGGAAAAAGGGATCATGGCTTCCCATGCCCGCATGGCGGCTAAAAAAGCACGTGAATTCACGCGCCGCAAATCGGTTCTTGAAGTTTCCAGCTTGCCGGGTAAATTGGCTGACTGCTCTTCACGCGATCCGAAAATTAGTGAAATCTATATCGTAGAGGGCGATTCGGCAGGCGGATCAGCAAAATCAGGGCGAGATCGCCATTTCCAAGCCATTTTGCCTCTGCGCGGAAAAATTCTTAACGTCGAAAAAGCACGTTTGGACAGAATCCTGACAAACGCGGAAATTCGCAATATCATTACAGCACTTGGCACGGGAATCGGAGAAGAATTCAATTTGGACAAAGCCCGCTACCACAAAGTCGTCATCATGACCGATGCCGATGTCGATGGGGCCCATATCCGTACATTGCTGCTGACGTTCTTCTTCCGTTACATGCGGCCATTGCTTGAAGCGGGCTATATTTACATCGCTCAGCCGCCTTTATTCCAAATCAAACAAGGCAAGCATGTGGAATATGTATATACTGATGCCCAACTAAAAACGGCGCTTGAAAATTTATCAAGCACGCCGAAACCGAATGTCCAACGCTATAAAGGGCTTGGAGAAATGAATGCAGAACAGCTATGGGATACAACGATGGATCCGGATGTCCGGACATTGCTTCAAGTTACATTAACGGATGCTATGGTGGCAGATGAAACGTTCCATACTTTAATGGGCGATGATGTTGAACCACGCCGGAACTTTATCGAAGAAAACGCAAAATACGTGAAAAACCTGGACGTTTAAGTGATGTAGAGTTGAGAGGAGGCTGCGGATATGGCTGAACGGCCTAGCAGTGGTGTTGAAGAAATAAATATAAGCACGGAGATGCGGACCTCATTCTTGGATTATGCGATGAGTGTTATCGTTTCCCGCGCTTTACCGGATGTGCGAGATGGGCTAAAACCTGTTCATCGCCGCATCCTTTATGCAATGCATGATTTAGGGATTACTTCAGATAAAGCTTATAAAAAATCAGCGCGTATCGTCGGAGATGTTATTGGTAAATACCATCCTCACGGAGATACAGCTGTTTACGAAACCATGGTACGGATGGCGCAGGATTTCAGTTATCGTTATATGCTGGTAGACGGCCACGGAAACTTCGGATCGGTGGACGGGGATGCAGCAGCAGCTATGCGTTATACTGAATCAAAGATGTCAAAAATTTCCATGGAATTATTGCGTGATTTGAATAAAAACACAATTGACTATCGCGACAACTACGATGGCCAAGAAAAAGAACCGATTGTTTTGCCGAGCCGATTCCCGAATTTATTGGTGAACGGAACTTCAGGGATTGCTGTTGGTATGGCAACCAATATTCCGCCGCATCACTTAGGTGAAACCATTGACGGCGTCTTGGCATTGGCGGAAAATCCAGCCATTACAACGGAAGAATTGATGGAATTCATCCCGGGCCCGGATTTCCCGACAGGCGGGATCATTCTAGGGCGCAGCGGAATCCGCCGAGCTTACGAGACAGGCCGCGGTTCAATCATGATCCGTTCGGTCATTGATATTGAAACTAAACCAAACGGCAAGGAAGTCATTATCGTAAACGAACTTCCTTACCAGGTGAATAAAGCCCGCTTGATCGAAAAAATTGCGGAACTTGTGCGTGACAAGAAAATTGATGGCATTACGGATTTGCGCGATGAATCGGACCGCAACGGAATGCGCATCGTTATTGAAGTCCGCAGAGACGCCAGTGCAAGTGTTCTATTGAACAATCTATACAAACAAACGGCGATGCAAACAAGCTTCGGGATCAATATGCTGGCGCTTGTCGATGGCCATCCGAAAGTTCTTGGCTTGAAAGAAGTTCTTTATCATTACTTAGAACATCAGAAAGTCGTCATCCGCCGCAGAACTCAATTTGATTTGACAAAAGCGGAAGACCGCGCACATATTCTTGAAGGTTTGCGTATTGCATTAGACCATATTGATGCCATCATTGCTTTGATCCGGGGGTCACAGACGACTGAAGAAGCCCGCAATGGCTTGATGAGCAACTTCAATTTATCGGAACGCCAATCCCAAGCAATTTTAGACATGCGTTTGCAGCGTTTAACAGGACTTGAGCGCGACAAAATTGAAGAAGAATATCAAGGATTGGTGAAACTGATCGACGAGCTTCGTGAAATTTTGGCGAATGAATACCGCATCCTTGAAATCATCCGTGAAGAATTGCTCGAAGTAAAAGAGCGCTTCAGCGATAAACGCAGAACCGAAATCACTTCAGGCGGAACCGAAATGTTTGAAGACGAAGATTTAATTCCTCGGGAAGATTCTGTTTTAACGTTGACTCACAATGGGTATATTAAACGTTTGCCTGCGAACACCTACCGCAGCCAAAAACGCGGTGGCCGGGGCGTACAAGGAATGGGAACCAACGAAGATGACTTTGTTGAACACCTTCTATATACGTCTACACACGACACCATCTTGTTCTTTACCAATAAAGGGAAAGTCTACCGCAAAAAGGGATACCATATTCCGGAATACGGACGGACAGCTAAAGGCCTTCCTTTAGTGAACTTACTGGAAATCGAGAAGAACGAGAAAGTTACAGCCGTAATCCGCGTCGAAGAATTTAAGGAAGATGCTTTCTTCTTCTTTACAACACGTGAAGGTGTGAGCAAACGGACCCCGGTTTCGAATTATGCAAACATCCGTCAAAATGGTTTGATTGCCATCAGCTTGCGTGAAGAAGATGAGTTGATTTCGGTCAAACTGACAGACGGATCCAAAGAGATTGTCATTGGTACGCGCGACGGTGCTTTAATTCGATTCCCTGAAACAGATATTCGCAGCATGGGACGGACGGCAAGCGGCGTACGAGGCATCCGTTTACGCGATGGCGATAATGTAGTCGGCATGGAAATTCTTGAGCCGGGCGACAACATTCTGGTCATTACGGAAAAAGGATACGGTAAACAAACAAAAGAAGCCGAGTACCGTGTTCAATCCAGAGGCGGCATGGGAATCAAAACTTGCCAAATCACCGATAAGAATGGTCCATTGGTTGCTGTTCGTACTGTAAATGGCACAGAAGATATTATGCTTATTACAATCAACGGCATTTTGATCCGCATGGATGTGAATGATATCTCTACTACTGGAAGAAGCACGCAAGGCGTCCGGTTGATACGCTTGTCTGAAGACGAGACCGTCGCTACCGTTGCTAAAGTGAAAAAAGATATCGATCTGCCGGAAGAATCCGAGAATCCAGATGAAAACATCGAGGCAACTCTAATTGAAGAAAGTGCAGAAGCAGATGTGTACACAGAAGCGGACGATGTAGTAGCTGATGGAAACATTGAAGTTGAAGAAACAATAGAAGAAGATGAAGAATAATTTTTATCCCACTGGATCTCCCAGTGGGATTTTTTCTTGGCTGGTTTTTAAATAGATTAAAAGCTTTAGATGATCAAGAAAATTAACGATGTATTTTTAGTCTATAAATAATAGAGAGAAGAAAAAATGTTGCAGTGGATATTCTTAACTCAAGTTTCTCTTTTAGAAGAAGTTTCCTTCGAGAAAAAAACTTTACTCTTTGCAGAACTTTTTTCTTAAAACTATTGACGAAGTTTGATTTACTTGGTATATTAATAAGCGTCCTCAAAACAACTTGATTGAAACGAATTTATAATTTTTATAAAGTAGTTGACATCGAAATTGAATTGAGATATACTAATAAAGTTGCTGAGAAAAAAGCAGTGACAACATGAACCTTGAAAACTGAACAGCAAAACGTCAACAATATCGGCAACGGACCTTCGGGTCCTGCGCCAACAACTTACTGATCAGGCTCAGCCAGATCAAAGCGAATCGTGCGCCTCATTAGAGGCGGCGATGCGCCAGCATTGAGCAATCAATAC
>NZ_JALHAG010000005.1 GCF_022819085.1 Planococcus ruber
CAAAAGCCGTTCTCGCGCCGAAGCGCTCGTGACGTCTTTTGTTGACGTTTTGCTGTTCAGTTTTCAAGGTTCATGTTGTCGCTCAGATGTTATTCGTTTTTCGTTTCTCTCTTGGCGACTCCTATTATATTAAAGCATGTTTTCATAAGTGTCAACACTTTTTGCGATAAATATTATATTTAAAAAGTATTCCACTATTGTTAATGAGTTTCTTCTATATAAGCGTTTGATAAAAAGCCTTTTGATTCATTAACATTTACCTTCTTTTTCAAATTTCCAGCAATAAAAAACAGCGCTTGATAAGCACTGCTTTTATCGGATCTTCACTTTTCGGTTCCTTGCTTCTTTCAGCAGAAACAGGTATTTGCTTTCGATGACCTTTCTCTCTGTGATGACGAATAGGTCGTAATCATCTGAGAGTTCCTCAAGCCTTTGGGCTTTCTGAAGACTTTGCTTTATTTCAATGAACTGGTTGATGAGCTGTTCATCGAATTCTTTTTTCAATTTCCCTCTTTTTGAAAACAGCATTTGCCAATCTCCTCTTCAGCCCTATCTTACTGGGCAGTAAAACTCCCACTTTTGCAAGTGGGAGAATGCTTAACTATAATTACAAATCTGGTATTAGAGTTCACGCCGGCCTTCTAAAGCTTTTGATAAAGTCACTTCATCTGCATACTCTAAATCTCCGCCGACTGGAAGGCCATGCGCAATTCTTGTCGTCTTGATGCCGGATGGCTTCACGAGACGGGAAATGTACATAGCCGTTGCTTCACCCTCGATTGTCGGGTTCGTCGCCAAGATCAATTCCTTTACGGTCTCGTCTTGAAGCCGCTTCAACAATGACGGTACGTTAATGTCTTCCGGCCCGATTCCATCCATTGGAGAGATCGCACCTTGCAGCACATGATACAGACCCGTGTAATCGCGCATCTTTTCCATTGCAATAACATCTTTCGGATCTTGCACTACACAGATAGTGGAACGGTCACGGCTTTGATCCTGGCAGATATGGCAAGGATCGATGTCTGTAATATGGCCGCAATTAGAACAAAAACTTAAATTCCGCTTTGCATCCACTAACGCTTTCGCAAAATCAAGAACGGTATCTTCTTTCATTCCGAGCACAAAAAATGCCAGCCGGGCCGCTGTTTTCGGCCCGATTCCTGGCAACTTCATAAAACTCTCCATTAATTTTGAAATTGGTTCAGGGTAATGCATACTGTTTCCTCCTAGAACATGCCAGGAATATTTAAGCCCTTAGTGAATTTCCCCATTGTGGAATTCGCATGTTCATCCGCTTTTTTAAATGCTTCGTTTGTAGCTACGATCAATAAATCCTGCAACATTTCAACATCTTCCGGATCAACAACAGATGGATCCAATACGAAATCCAAAACTTCTTTGTGGCCTGATACGGTAACTTTCACCATGCCGCCGCCAGCTGATCCTTCAAATTTCAATGTTCCTAATTCTTCTTGGGCCTCTGCCATCTGTTTTTGCATTTTCTGCATTTGTTTCATCATGCCTTGCATATTTCCGCCACCGCGCATAATTGTTTCCTCCTTAAGATTCGTTTAATTAGTCTTCCTGTACTTCGACAAAGTCTTTTCCGAAAAGCCGCTCCGCTTCAGCAATGAACGGATCTTCTTCCGCTGCTTCGCCTTCCGCCGAGAAAGGATGTTCTTCTTCCGACTCTGCCTGTCTTTCCTCTGCACCTGATTTCAATCCATTGCTCTTAATGAAATCTTCTCGGATTTTTAGCCAGCTTTCATCCGGTACAAAGATGGGCGTATACGCTTTCCCTGTATATTGCTCAAGCAGCTGGCTGAAAGCAACAGAAAAGGTTTGGTTATCTGCTGCCATCTGACAATGAATATCATACTTGAATTTTAACACAAAAGCATCCGGTGAAGCCGCCACGGGCTCCGCTTCGTTCAATAAAGCCGAATGGGATTTCTGCAGCTGGGCCATCACCATCGCCCAATTGGTTTTAATCGCCTGGATATCCGGTTTCGTCGCATTTCTCAAGACATCTTCAATCCGGCCAACCGGCGTCTTGTAGCTGCTTTGCGAACGCTGGCGTCTCTTCGGTTCTGCAGCGGCCCCAGCCGGTGCTGCCGCAGCTCCATTTTTCAGCTGCTGCTGAAGTTGGATGACCAATTGCTCCAGCTGATTCACTTTTGCTTCCAATTCCGGCGAAGCGGAAGCTTGAGAAGATGAAGTTAAGGCAGGCGCGTCCGCTTGCACCATTTTCAGCAAGGCCGTTTCCATATAGATTTTTGTATGGTTGGAAAAGCGCATTTCCTGCTGCGTTTTCGTGAGAACATCAATCCACTCATATAATGTCGCTGGATTAAATTGTTTCGCCAACTCTTCAAAACGCGGTTCGTGGCTCGCAAGCTCCAGCATATCGTGCAAATCCGGCGCTGTCTGGATCAATAGGAGATCGCGGAAGAAAGTGATGAAATCCTCCACCAAACGGACCGGGTCTTTCCCCTCCCGCACCAATTGTTCAAGCAGTGTGAGCGCTTGTCCGATATCTTTTGCCACCAACGCTTCGGCAATATCGTAGAACATGTCTTGGCTAATCGATCCGGTCACGAGCAACGCATCTTCAAGCGTCATTTCGTCCCCGCTGAAAGAAACGACTTGGTCGAGTAAGCTTAGGGCATCCCGCATCCCGCCTGCAGCAGCCTGCGCAATCACTTTCAGCACTTGTTCGTTGTACGGAATTTCTGCATCCGTCAATACTTCGACCATTCGGTCCACGATGTCTGCTTGCGTCAACCGTTTGAAATCAAAGCGCTGGCAGCGTGAAATGATGGTCAGCGGCAATTTATGCGGTTCGGTTGTGGCGAGAATGAACACCACATGTTCCGGCGGCTCTTCCAATGTTTTTAACAACGCGTTGAAGGCACTATTCGAAAGCATATGCACTTCATCGATGATGTAGATCTTAAACCGAGAATTCGCTGGTGAGAACCGGACTTTCTCGATAATTTCCCGCATTTCCTCTACACGCGAGTTGGACGCCGCATCAAACTCAATGACGTCTGTATTTGAACCTTCGGTGATGCTGCGGCAAGAAGTACATTCGTTGCATGGTTCGGCAACGGGCGCTTGCTCACAGTTCAGTGCTTTGGCAAAAATCTTTGCTGTACTTGTCTTCCCTGTTCCTCTTGGTCCCGAGAACAAATAAGCATGCGTGGTCTTATTGTAAAGGAGAGCATTTTGAAGGGTTTGTTTGATATGCGACTGACCTGACATTTCAGAAAAGGACTGCGGTCTGTACACACGATAAAAAGCTTGATACGCCAACGGTTTTCTCTCCTTTTGTAAAATCTGTTTTCGGTCCTTTAATTATACCATAAATGAGAGGTTCTTCTGAATGATTTCTCCCGGTGAATGTCCCTTAGGACAAACAAAAAACCTGCTCGCAATAACTTGCGGACAGGCTCTGAGTTTTAAAGTTAATGCCGTGCACCTTTCTTCGACTGCTGCACACAAGCGTTACCCTTGTCGTTGGCTCGATCTAGGCAACCCCGCGGCACATGAAAAGTTCCACTTAATGCTGCTTCCTTCCGGACCTGACATGGTTCATGGGTTCCCATTGCGCAGGACCCAGACGTCAACACTACGTGCAAGAGGCAGACCTTGCATACAAACAGCCTCAGAAAGGAATTCAGTCCTGCTAGAGCGGATTGCAGGTTACAGGACACCGCTACCTTCCCACCTAGCACGGCATTTATTAGTATACGAATATTCCTTAAAAAAATCAATCCGTAAGCTTTATTAAAATAAAATCCTATTAAATCCCCTATTCCATTCAAGTTTTTTCACGAGTTTAAAAAAATCTCAAAAAAATTCTTTGAAAGTGTTGACAGCAAATATCAATCCGTGATAAATTAATTCTTGTCTGATACGGAGGAATACCCAAGTTTGGCTGAAGGGATCGGTCTTGAAAACCGACAGGGGAGTCAAATCCCGCGGGGGTTCGAATCCCTCTTCCTCCTCCATTTTTTGAATTTACACGCGCATATAAATTCGAGATTGGATTCGTTACGCAAGTAGCGAATTTTTCTTGACTGTTATATGTCTGAAGATTTTGATACATAAACTTTTAAGCAGAGGGCTTTCGCCTTCTGCTTTTTTATTTGCGCCCCGTCTATTTCCCGGGAAATACGAAACCCCTTTAACTCCATTGAGCTAAAGGGGTTTTGTGTTTTATTTTTTTAAGACAGCCGTTTGTTGAAGGAAGTTTCCGATGCGCTCCAGGATTTTCTCCGAGCAGTCCGGATCGTTCATCAAATCATAGTCGCTGATGTTCAGGCGCAGGACGGGGCAGCCGTTAAAGCTGTTGATCCATTTCTCGTAGCGTTCATGCATCTCCACCCAGTATTCGACAGGAGTCTGCTGCTCCATCAAGCGGCCGCGCTCCTGGATGCGCCCTAGAATGTCTTCAAGCGAGCCTTCCAGGTAAATCAATAAATCCGGATGCGGGAAATACGGCGTCATGACCATCGCCTCGAACAAATTCGTATACGTTTCGTAATCGACATTGTTCATTGTGCCTTTTTCCCAGTGCATTTTCGCAAAAATGCCGGTATCTTCGTAAATCGAACGGTCCTGAATAAAGCCGCCGCCGTATTCAAACATCCGCTTTTGTTCTTTGAAGCGTTCAGCCAGGAAATAGATCTGCAGATGGAAGCTCCATTTCTCGAAATCATCGTAGAACAAATCCAAATAAGGATTCGTGTCCACTTTTTCAAACGAGGTCCGGAATTGCAAGGCATCTGCCAAAGCTTTTGTCATTGTCGACTTGCCGACGCCTACTGTCCCGGCAATCGTAATAACAGCATCCGAAGGGATGCCGTATTTTTCGCGTAAATTCATATTGATAAGCTCCTTTGTTGTAAAGTTTCGTCCACTTTTCTTAAAATCAGCTGCAGATCTGCTTCATTTTGGACGAAATCGATTTCATCTCCGTTAAAGCGAAGAACCGGTATTTCCGGATGCGCCTGTTCAAAAACTTCGATGAAGGCATGGTAGTCAGCGGCAAGCTGCTCCATGTATTCCGGCGTGATCATTTTTTCAAATTCGCGTCCGCGCAGCTTGATGCGCTTCATCAGCGTATCCAGGCTCGCATGCAAATAAATGATGATATTGGGTTTAGGCATGTCTGCGGTCAAGATACGGTAAATCGCTTCGTATTTGGCATACTCCGCTTCCGGCAATGTGCGCTTCGCAAAAATGAGATTTTTAAAAATATGGTAATCCGCTACGACAGGTTCACGGTTTGAGATGAACTTTTTCTGGATATCGGATAATTGTTTATAGCGATTGCATAAAAAGAACATTTCCGTCTGGAAGCTCCATTCTTCAATATCTTCATAGAATTTATTGAGAAACGGGTTTTCGTCCACGATTTCTTTTAGCAGTTGGAATTGGTTTTGTTCAGCAATTACTTTCGTCAACGACGTTTTGCCAACGCCTATCGGACCTTCTACCGTGATAAATGGCACCGGCATGGGAAGTCCCCCTCTTTCTTTTCAAGTGTGATGCAGTGCCATTTATTTTACCATAGACAGCACCTGAAAAGTAGAAAAAAAACAGCCGTCCAGTTTAATGGATAGCTGCTTTGAATGTTCCGCCGTGCACTTCCTGCGTGTCCATGATGGTGACAAATGCGGTTGGATCAATGTCTGCCACAATCTGTTTGAGCTTTGAAATTTCCAAACGCGTGACGACGACATAAATGACATCTTTCGCCGATTCTTCAAAACCGCCTTTGCCGTGAAGTTTCGTCACGCTGCGGCCAAGGCGCGAATTGATGGCATCGCCCAGTTCGATAAATTCATCTGAAACAATGAGCACCGCTTTCGTATCGTCCAGGCCTTGAATCACCATGTCAATGGTTTTCGAAGCAATATAATAAGTCAAAATCGAATACATCGCATGTTCCCATCCCAGCACGAAGCCGGCCCATAGGAAAATGAAAATATTGGCGAACATCACGAATTCACCGACTGAAAAAGGCAGTTTGCGCGTCAATAAAATGCCGAGGATTTCCGTCCCGTCCAGCGCGCCGCTATTGCGGATGACGAGCCCTACACCTGCACCCAGGATCAGACCGCCGAAAACCGTGGCAAGCAGCGGGTCATCGACCACTCCAGGAATCGGATGCAGGGGAAATTCGATAATGGCAAGCGCTACAATCGCAAAAATCGAAGAGAGAAAGAAGTTTTTTCCGATGTGTTTGTATCCAAAGAAGAGGAATGGCAGATTGATGACTACCATCAAAATACCGAAAGGAATCGGCGTCAAATAATCCAAAATCAATGAAATCCCGATGATCCCGCCATCGATGATCGAATTAGGCACTAAAAAAAGCTCAATTGCAACAGCAGCCATTGTCGCACCTAATAAAATAAGGCAAAAACGCCCGATAAAATGCCGAAAGGACTCCTTTTTATGTTCTTTTACCATCAAATCTCCCCTATGTGTTCGCCTTTGTCTGTTTAAGCTATTTTTTATTTTACCTTTTATCGGGACGTTTGTCTTGAAAGCGGTTTTAAAATGACAAAAAAATGCTACACTATCCCTAAGGAGCGATGTTTGATGAATGGCAGCGAATTAGATCATTTTTACATGCAATTGGCAATGGAAGAAGCGGAAAAAGCAGCAGCAAAAGGGGAAGTGCCGATTGGGGCAATCATCGTCCGGGACGGGGAAGTGATTGCACGGGCCCATAACCTTCGGGAGACGACGCAAAACGCCGTGACTCATGCCGAATTATTGGCCATCCAGGAAGCCTGCCAGAAACTCGGCAGCTGGCGATTGGAAAATACCCAGCTTTACGTAACCTTAGAGCCTTGTCCGATGTGTGCAGGGGCCATTCTGCAGTCGCGCATTCCGCGCGTCATTTACGGGGCACGCGATGTGAAAGCGGGCAGCGTTGATTCCCTCTATCGGCTATTGAACGATGAGCGCTTTAACCACCAATGCGACGTGACGGAAAACGTCTTGGCAGAAGAATGCGGCCAGCTATTGACGAATTTCTTCCGGGCCCTCCGGGAGAACAAAAAGAAGAAAAAGCGGGAGTCCCTATTGTAAAGGATCTTCCGCTTTTTTCTCGCTTAAAAACTGTGCAATTAACTTGTTCACGATATAAGCCTGTTCATGATGCACCCAGTGGGTAGCCTCGCCGACAAAAACCAATTCGCTGTCGCGGCAGAAATTCAGGCTTTCTTTTGCAAGCATCGGAGACAGAAATTGATCCCCTAACCCCCAGATGATCCGCACCGGCACTCTAATTTTTTCTTCAGGCGTCTGCAGCATGCTGCCTTTTCGGATCGCCCGGTACCAATTGAGCATCGCGGTCAATGCCCCTGGCTGCGCCCAAGCGGATTGATAAGCGGAAATCTCCTCTTCCGAGAACGTGTTTGGCCGGCTCGTCGATACCAAACTGCTGACCATTGTTTTAAAATAGTCCGCTGCCAATGTTTTCTCTGGAAGCTCCGGCATTTGGAAAAAAGCGATATAGGAACTCTTCACCCATTGCGCCGGATTTTTCTTCATGACCCGCGGCATCGCCTTTGGATGCGGAATGTTGACGGCGATGAGCTGATCCACATATTGAGGCTTAGTGGCAGCCAAATGCCAGGCGACCGCACCTCCCCAATCGTGGCCGATAATGGTAGCGCTTGTTCGTTCAAACCCCTCGATCAACCCGACAATATCATCGCGCAATAAATCCAGCGTGTACTGTTCGATGCCTGCCGGTTTGTCGCTCAAATTATAGCCGCGCTGGTCGGGCACAACGACGCGGTAGCCTTTCGCTGCCAGCGGTTCAATTTGATGGATCCAGCCATACCAGAATTCCGGGAAGCCGTGCAGCAGCACGACAAGCGGTCCGTTTTCCGGACCTGCCACTGCCGTATGCAAGGTAATGCCGTTCGTTTTGACATATTCAAAAGAGACCTGTTCCACTTCCATCCTTCCTTTCGATTAGCGTTTCCCTTTCTTTACCCGCTTTCACCAAAATAAAGAGCCTGGAAACAATCTATTTCCAGGCTCTTCTCATTTAGTTTATTGGATGATTTCTTTGCCGCCCATATAAGGGCGCAGCACTTCAGGAATCAAGATGGTGCCGTCTTCCTGCTGGCAGTTTTCAAGCAAGGCGGCTACGGTGCGGCCGATCGCCAAACCGCTGCCGTTTAACGTGTGGACAAATTCCGGCTTGCCATTTGCTTCGCGGCGGAATTTAACGTTCGCACGGCGCGCCTGGAAATCTTCAAAATTGCTGCAAGAAGAAATTTCGCGGTACATTTCCTGGCTCGGAATCCATACTTCAATGTCGTATTTCTTCGCAGCGGTGAAACCAAGGTCGGCCGTGCACATTTTCAAGACGCGGTAAGGAAGGCCAAGAAGCTGCAGCACTTTTTCCGCGTGCCCTGTCAGTTTCTCCAATTCATCATATGAATCTTCCGGCTTCACAAAGCGCACCAGCTCGACTTTATTGAATTGGTGCTGTCTGATTAACCCGCGTGTGTCACGCCCCGCAGAACCGGCTTCAGAGCGGAAATTCGCGCTGTATGAAGCAAAGGCTTGCGGCAGCATGTCCGCTGATAGGATTTCGTCGCGGTAGAAGTTCGTTACCGGCACTTCAGATGTCGGAATCATGAAGTAATCCTCTTTTTCAATCAAGAACGCATCTTCTTCGAACTTCGGCAATTGGCCAGTACCGGTCAAGCTGTCGCGATTGACCATATACGGCGGCAGCATTTCCTCGTACCCATGCTCTTCCTGGTGAAGGTCCATCATGAAGTTGATCAGTGCGCGTTCAAGGCGTGCCCCTAGCCCGCGGTAAAAGACAAAACGGCTGCCCGTTACTTTTGCTGCACGTTCAAAATCGATGATGTTCAAATCTGTCCCCAGGTCCCAGTGCGGCTTCGCTTCAAAGGCGAATTCCGGCTTTGTTCCCCATGTACGGATTTCCACGTTGTCGTCTTCAGAATCGCCGACCGGCACGCTGTCATGCGGAATGTTCGGCACACGCATCATGATGTAATTCAGACGCTCTTCCACTTCACGCAATTCATCGTCAATCACTTTGATCTGGTCGCCGACTTCGCGCATTTTGGCAATGGCTTCGTCTGCGTTTTCTTTATTGCGCTTCATGAGGGCAATGTTTTGAGAAGCTTCGTTGCGCTCCGCTTTCAACTTCTCTGTCTGGGCAATCAATTCGCGGCGTTTGGCATCCACTGTTTCAAAATCGTCCAGCACGGAAATGTCTTCCCCGCGCTTCGCCAGTTTCGTTTTCACTTCTTCAAAATTCGCACGTACATACTTAATGTCTAACATGTAAATTCCTCCTCTAAATTTTCAGTCCATGGAAAAAAGGCAACAAAAATAGCCCCCATCCCTTGGTAAAAGGGACGAGAGCTACCCGCGTTGCCACCCTGATTGACCGGCAAAAGCCAGTCCTCTTCATTACATAACGGCCTTTAAACCGGCAATGGCTTCTGTCGCCATGCAACTCAGGGGTGGATTCACACGCGTTTTTCGCCGGTTCGCACCAACCACCGGCTCTCTTTGGAAAAACAGACGTCCTACTAGTTCCCATCAACGTTTCTACTTTTAAATTAATCATACTTTACTATAAATTGAATCGTTTGGCAAGAGAGCTTCCGCGGCTGGAGGAACCATGTTCAGAAAGTATTCCATGATCCGGTGGTCATCGGTCAATTCGGGATGAAATGAGCAGCCGAGAAACTGCCCGCTCCGCGCCATGACGATTTTCCCCTCATGTTCACACAGCACTTCAACCGATGGGCCGGCACGGACGATATGGGGTGCACGGATGAACACCGCTTCAAAAGCGCCGGCCATTCCTTTGATCGAGAGCGCTGCTTCAAAACTGTCCACTTGACGGCCAAACGAATTGCGCGCTACCACCACATCCATCACCCCGAGATGCGGCTCTTCATACCCTACCACCGCACCTGCCAATAAAATCAACCCAGCGCATGTGCCAAACAGCGGTTTTCCGGTTTCTGCAAACTCCCGCAACGGCCCCATCAAGCCGCAGCGATCGATGGACCGGCGAATCGCAGTGCTTTCGCCGCCAGGCAAAATCAGCGCGTCTAATCCTTCTAAATCTTTTGGGCGCTTTACCGCAACAGCTTCCGCCTTGCAGGCTTCAATTGACCGCATATGCTCACGGACCGCTCCTTGCAGCGCCAATACTCCGATGCGTTTCATCTTACCAGCCCCGCTCTTGCATGCGTTCTTCCGCAGTGATGGTGGAAATTTCAATTCCTTTCATCGCGATGCCCAGGTCTTTTGAAAGCTCCGCGATCAATCGGTAATCCTGGTAATGCGTCGTGGCTTCAACAATGGCACGGGCAAATTTTTCAGGATTTTCCGATTTGAAGATGCCGGATCCGACGAACACCCCATCGGCTCCCAGTTCCATCATCAATGCGGCATCCGCTGGTGTTGCCACGCCGCCTGCCGCAAAATTCACGACCGGCAAACGCCCTAATTCTTTTACTTCTTTCAAAAATTCATACGAAGCCCCTAAATTCCGCGCTTCTGTCATCAACTCGTCTTCGCTCATGGCCACCACTTTGCGCACCTCTGCATTCACTTGCCGCAAATGGCGCACTGCTTCGACAATGTTGCCCGTTCCCGGTTCGCCTTTTGTCCGGAGCATGGAGGCTCCTTCGCCAATGCGGCGTGCGGCTTCGCCTAAATTGCGGCAGCCGCAGACAAATGGCACCGTATATGTATTTTTTAATAAATGGAATTCTTCATCTGCCGGCGTCAATACTTCGCTTTCATCAATGTAGTCAACGCCCATCGCTTCCAGCACACGAGCTTCCACAATATGGCCAATACGCGCTTTGGCCATCACCGGAATCGAGACCGCCTTCATCACTTCTTCGGTAATGCGCGGATCCGCCATCCGGGCAACACCGCCGTCTCTCCGGATATCTGAAGGCACGCGTTCTAATGCCATAACAGCGGTAGCACCCGCAGCTTCCGCAATCCGTGCTTGGTCCGCATTGACCACATCCATAATGACGCCGCCTTTTTGCATTTCGGCCATGCCGCGTTTAACGCGATTAGTTCCTTGTTCACTCATTCCAAATTCCCTCCTCTTTTCTTTACACCTTCAGTATAATAAAGAGTGACCATATAAAAAGAACCAGTTTCATATAAATTCGTAAGGTCAGATAGGAGAATCTTATGGACATGCTGATGTTTCAACTTAAACGCGACGGTGCCATCCCTTTATACAAACAGCTTTACGAAGAAATCAAACAAGCCATCATCAGCGGCAAAATTTCGGTCGGCGTCAAATTGCCCAGCAAGCGCAAGCTTTCGGATTTTCTGGACATTAGCCAGACGACCGTTGAACTGGCGTATGGACAGCTTGTCGCTGAGGGGTTTATTGAAGCGCGGGACCGGAAAGGCTATTATGCCCAAGCTATCGATGAACTGGCTTATCTCGACCTCCCGCAGGAAGAGCCGGTTCAAAGAGAGCATTTCGTGTATCAATATGATTTCAACTCCGGAAAAATTGATACACAGTCCTTTCCATTTGTGGCGTGGCGAAAAATCGCCAAAGAAGTGATGGACGAGAGCAACCACGAACTGCTTCTTTCCGGCCATCCGCAAGGAGATGAGGAGCTCCGCCAGGAAATTGCCCGTTATTTATTTCAATCGAGAGGGGTCGTCTGCGATAAAGACCAACTTATTATCGGCTCCGGTACCGAGCAATTGATGCCGCTGTTGATCCGGCTGCTGGATAAACATGTCGTCTATGGCTTTGAAAATCCAGGATACCCGCTCACGCACACCATTTTTGCCCACCATGACCGGAAAGCCGTGCCGATTGCGGTTGAAGAAGACGGCATTGATATTAGCGAATTAGAAAATTCCGCTGTGGATGTCGCTTACGTGACGCCTTCCCACCAATTTCCGAGCGGTTCGGTCTTGAGTGCAGCAAAACGGGCCCAATTATTGAACTGGGCGGCAGCGAAAACGGAACGGTTCATTATCGAAGACGATTACGACAGTGAATTCCGTTACACAAGCCGCCCCATCCCTGCCTTGCAAAGCATGGATTTGAGCGGCCGGGTCATCTATCTCAGCACCTTTTCCAAATCGCTGATGCCTTCTTTGCGCATTGCTTACATGGTGCTGCCGAAACGGCTACTTGCCGCGTATCAGCAGACGTTTCTTCATTACTCCTCTTCCGTTCCGCGAACCGATCAGCAAATCGTCGCTGAATTTATGAAAGAGGGCCATTTTTCGCGCCACTTGAATCGCATGCGGAAGCTTTACAAGAAAAAATTAGAACAGCTGACTTCCGCGTTGGCTCCGTATGCACCGGCAGTTACAGTTTCGGGCGAACAGGCAGGCATGCACATCGTCTTGACCATCGAGACCCCCTTCTCCGAAAAAGAGCTGCTTGAGCTGGCCAAACAGCAAAAAATCCGGGTCTTCGGCTTGGAATCCTACGATATTTTTGGACGAACACTTACCCCGCCAAAGATTGTCCTCGGTTTTGGCGGCTTATCAGCAGCGGAAATTGAACAAGGCATTGCCAAATTAATGCACTGCTGGGGAATCGATCCCCTTTAAAAGCACAAAAAAGCAGTTCCCTTATTTAAAAGGGGAACTGCTTTTGATTAGAATAAACCTGTAACGAAATCAACGGCTCCAACCCACATAGTAGAGAAGAAGCTTCCGACTGCTTGCATCGATAGAGAGAACCAGTTGGCGCGCTCTACTTTTTCAGTTGTAACGACTTCAGCTCCAGCATTTTTTCCATCCAGGTAGCCATAATCAGTGCCTTCCGTTTTTGCCACTTTAACGGTACCGACCACTTTGTCTTTATCAACGCCAGCTTCCATTTCTCCGTCAGCCAGCACAGATTCATCGATCACCAATTCCGGCTTGTAAGAATCTTTGTCTACTGTGCGGATCAACATCTTAATCGGTTCTTTGACCGCAATATTTACTTTGTCTTCCTTGCCTTTTGTGACAGGCAAAGTTTCTTTTCCTTCAAACTGATAGCCGGCTGGCACGATTTCTTCAGTCGTGAATTGGCCGAAACCGAAATCAAATAAGGCACGGGTTGCATCAAAACGGGCTTTGTAAGAACCTACGCCTTCGCTATCCACAGCTTTCATGACAACGGCAATAAGGCGTGTGTCTCCGCGTTTCGCTGTACCGGTAAAACTGTGTCCTGCAAAATCCGTCGTTCCTGTTTTCAGTCCGTCTACACCTTCGTATTCATAGATTAAACCAGGAAGCATCGAATTCCAGTTTTCCATGTTCGTTGCATCATCCGTGCCTTCACGGAAAACTTTTTGAGGAATCTTTGTTGTTTCTAAAACTTCAGGATACGTGTCCAACAAAGTTTTCGCTAAAAGAGCGACCGACCGTGCCGGCATGACGTTTTCATCTGTAGGGCCTGTACCTTCCGGCTGCATCCCCATCAAGTCTTTATTGCTCAAGCCTGTCGAATTGACGAATTTTGTATCTTTCAAACCGAACTCAGCGGCTTTTTCATTCATCAATCGAACGAATTCACCTTCTGTACCTGCAATTGTTTCCGCAATTCCGATCGTCGCTGCATTCGCAGAATAGATCGCCATTGCTTCATAAAGTTCTTGGATCGTATAGCTTTCATCTTTGCGCAAAGGAACATTGCTTAAACGCAAGTCCTGGGATATTTTGTAAGTATAGTCCGTCACTTTGTATTCCTGATCCCAAGTAATACGGCCTTCTTCAATCGCTTCAAACAATAAATACTCGGTCATCATCTTTGTCATACTGGCAATTCCAAGCGGTGCTTCAGAATTTTGTTCGTATAATATTTTCCCTGTCTCAGCATCAACCAAAATTGCAGCATCCGCCATTATATTCAATGAATTCTCCGCTTTAGCTTGCTGCGGAATGATAATTGTCGTTAAGAAAACAGCCATTACAGTAAGCAACATCGTCATTTTTAAAACATTCTTCACCTGTATAAATACCTCCATCTATAAGTTTACCCATGCTATTCTATCATATTATATTGGTCCTGAAACAAAAACATGTAAAAAGCACCCTTTGCGCCTAAAATTAGACGAAAAAGGGTGCTGAAAGGTTTACTTATTACGAAATGGAATAGTTAGGTGACTCTTTTGTGATTTGAACATCATGCGGATGGCTTTCACGCAATCCAGCGCCAGTCATACGGATAAATTGAGCTTCTTCGCGCAAGGTTTGCAAATCTTTTGTTCCGCAATACCCCATGCCCGCACGAATGCCTCCTAGCAACTGATGGATTGTATCTGATAAAGGTCCTTTATATGGCAGACGACCTTCGATGCCTTCTGGAACCAATTTTTTGGCATCATCTTGGAAGTAGCGGTCTTTCGAACCTTTTTCCATCGATGCGATGGAACCCATTCCGCGGTAAGTCTTGAAACGGCGTCCTTGGAAAATTTCAGTTTCCCCAGGGCTTTCAGTCGTACCCGCGAGCAAGCTTCCTAACATCACGACATGGCCGCCAGCAGCCAATGCTTTGATAATATCGCCAGAATACTTGATGCCGCCATCGGCGATAATCGCTTTGCCGTGTTTGCGTGCTTCTGTTGCACAATCGTAAACAGCAGTGATTTGAGGGACCCCTACACCAGCAACCACGCGTGTTGTACAAATCGAACCTGGTCCGATCCCCACTTTAACGACGTCAGCTCCTGCTTCAATCAATGCTTTTGTGCCTTCTGCAGTTGCTACATTTCCTGCAATGATGGCCAGATCCGGATACATTTGACGGATTTGCTGCACCATATCTAGAACACCTTTGGAATGCCCATGCGCTGTATCTAAGACGATTACGTCAACAGATGCTTTCACTAATTGCTCTACGCGTTTCATCGTATCGGAAGTAACGCCAACAGCAGCGCCAACAAGCAAGCGTCCGTGTGCATCTTTAGCAGCGATTGGGAATTCAATGACTTTCTCGATATCCTTGATTGTGATTAGGCCTTTTAATACGCCATCGTTGTCCACAATCGGCAATTTTTCAATTTTATACTGCTGAAGGATTTTTTCCGCATCTTCCAGCGTAGTGCCCACTGGAGCCGTCACTAATTTTTCCCTCGTCATCACTTCATTGATCTGCAAAGAATAATCTTGGATGAAACGCAGATCCCGGTTTGTGATAATTCCTACCAATTTCTGCTCTTCTTCATTGTTTACAATCGGCACCCCTGAAATACGGTATTTCCCCATCAAATGTTCCGCATCAAACACTTGATGCGTTGGAGTTAAGAAGAAAGGATCGGTAATAACACCATTTTCAGAACGTTTTACAGTAGTTACTTGTTCCGCTTGTTCTTCGATGCTCATGTTTTTATGGATAATCCCTAATCCGCCTTGACGTGCCATTGAAATAGCCATCTTCGCCTCTGTTACAGTATCCATGCCGGCACTGATGATTGGTATGTTCAACTTTATCGTAGAAGTTAATTCCACCGATAAACTTACGTCTTTTGGCAATACTTCTGATCGAGCTGGCACAAGCAATACATCATCGAACGTTAAACCTTCTTTTACAAATTTAGACTCCCACATTATGGACCCGCCTCCTGCTTCCTTTTAAATATTATTGTAAGGTTATCAGCGCCGCTATGCAGTGTCAAGGAAACCCGAAGAAGAAAAAGTATTCGGACTTCTTGGTCAAAGCAACTTTTTAATATCTTCTTCCATTTTCAAAGGAGAAGTTTGCGGAGCATATCGTTTGATGACATTGCCTTCTCTATCAATCAGAAATTTAGTGAAGTTCCATTTGATTCCCTCTGTCAGCATCCCTTTTTGCTCCGATACCAAATACTTAAATAAAGGATCCGCATTTTCTCCTTTGACATCCACTTTGGCGAACATCGGGAAGTTTACCCCATAATTCTTTTGGCAAAATTCCATCGTTTCTTTCTGATCATGGAATTCTTGATCGTTGAATTGGCCGCATGGAAATCCAAGAACCCGAAGACCCTGGTCTTTATACGTTTCATGTAATTGCTGCAGTTCTTCAAACTGAGGTGTAAAACCGCATTTGCTGGCAGTATTCACTATCACCATCGGATGGCCTTTGAAGACTTCCAAAGATTCTTTTTTTCCATCAGGCTTTAAAACTTTAAAGTTATATATTGCATTCATTTTACCCGCCCTTTCAGTTTCTTTTAGAGTATCGCCAAGTAATAGGGCGTTACAAGAAATTTGATTTAAGAAAACAATATAAAACCACAAAAAAAGCCGTTACCGGCTACGGTAACGACTGATTCAGGGCCCAGCGACGTCCTACTCTCACAGGGGGAGACCCCCAACTACCATCGGCGCAAAAGAGCTTAACTTCCGTGTTCGGGATGG
>NZ_JALHAG010000007.1 GCF_022819085.1 Planococcus ruber
TGGTGGAGCCTAGCGGGATCGAACCGCTGACCTCCTGCGTGCAAGGCAGGCGCTCTCCCAGCTGAGCTAAGGCCCCATTGAATGGTCGGGAAGACAGGATTCGAACCTGCGACCCCTTGGTCCCAAACCAAGTGCTCTACCAAGCTGAGCTACTTCCCGAACTGAGATGCTTCTTATAAAAATATGGCGCGCCCGAGAGGACTCGAACCTCTAACCGCTTGATTCGTAGTCAAGTACTCTATCCAATTGAGCTACGGGCGCTTATTCATGATGAAAGCCTGACGGTTTTTTTCTGCAAACAAAGATGGTGCCGAGGACCGGAATCGAACCGGTACGGTAGTCACCTACCGCAGGATTTTAAGTCCTGTGCGTCTGCCAGTTCCGCCACCCCGGCATGGATCGGCTTTGAATTGCTGCAAAAAAATGGAGCGGAAGACGGGGGTCGAACCCG
The DNA here is from genome assembly GCF_022819085.1 of Planococcus ruber. Classification (GTDB taxonomy): domain Bacteria; phylum Bacillota; class Bacilli; order Bacillales_A; family Planococcaceae; genus Planococcus; species Planococcus ruber. Next base: position 452 of record NZ_JALHAG010000007.1, read on the forward strand.
CGACCTCCACCTTGGCAAGGTGGCGTTCTACCACTGAACTACTTCCGCAAAAATGGTGCGGGTGAAGGGAGTCGAACCCCCACGCCCGAAGGCGCTAGATCCTAAGTCTAGTGCGTCTGCCAGTTCCGCCACACCCGCGTGGCAATAATGAAATTAAAATGGTGAGCCATGAAGGATTCGAACCTTCGACCCTCTGATTAAAAGTCAGATGCTCTACCAACTGAGCTAATGGCTCTCACAAAAAGTGGTGCCGGAGAAAGGACTTGAACCCTCAACCTACTGATTACAAGTCAGTTGCTCTACCAGTTGAGCTACTCCGGCGAAAGAGAAAATAATGGTGGAGGATGACGGGATCGAACCGCCGACCCTCTGCTTGTAAGGCAGATGCTCTCCCAGCTGAGCTAATCCTCCAGTATGTATGCCCAGCGACGTCCTACTCTCACAGGGGGAGACCCCCAACTACCATCGGCGCAAAAGAGCTTAACTTCCGTGTTCGGGATG
>NZ_JALHAG010000008.1 GCF_022819085.1 Planococcus ruber
ATGGGTGATGGCGTGCCTTTTGTAGAATGAACCGGCGAGTTACGATTGCATGCAAGGTTAAGCTGAGAAGGCGGAGCCGCAGCGAAAGCGAGTCTGAATAGGGCGCATGAGTATGCAGTTGTAGACCCGAAACCAGGTGATCTACCCATGTCCAGGGTGAAGGTAAGGTAACACTTACTGGAGGCCCGAACCCACGCACGTTGAAAAGTGCGGGGATGAGGTGTGGGTAGCGGAGAAATTCCAATCGAACCTGGAGATAGCTGGTTCTCTCCGAAATAGCTTTAGGGCTAGCCTCAATCTTGAGAATCCTGGAGGTAGAGCACTGTTTGGACTAGGGGCCCATCCCGGGTTACCGAATTCAGACAAACTCCGAATGCCAGTGATTTATGATTGGGAGTCAGACTGCGAGTGATAAGATCCGTAGTCAAGAGGGAAACAGCCCAGACCACCAGCTAAGGTCCCCAAATATCCGTTAAGTGGAAAAGGATGTGGCGTTGCTTAGACAACCAGGATGTTGGCTTAGAAGCAGCCATCATTTAAAGAGTGCGTAATAGCTCACTGGTCGAGTGACACTGCGCCGAAAATGTACCGGGGCTAAACGGATTACCGAAGCTGTGGATGGACCTCGTCTGAGGTCCGTGGTAGGAGAGCGTTCTAAGGGCGTTGAAGTCAGACCGGAAGGACTGGTGGAGCGCTTAGAAGTGAGAATGCCGGTATGAGTAACGAAAGACGGGTGAGAATCCCGTCCACCGAATGCCTAAGGTTTCCTGAGGAAGGCTCGTCCGCTCAGGGTCAGTCGGGACCTAAGTCGAGGCCGATAGGCGTAGACGATGGACAACAGGTTGATATTCCTGTACCACCTCCCCGCCGTTTGAGCAATGGGGGGACGCAGAAGGATAAGGCGAGCGCGCCGTTGGTTGTGCGCGTCCAAGCAGTGAGGCGTGGAATGAGGCAAATCCCATTCCTGATACGTTAAGCTGTGATGGCGAGAGGATTCATCCTCGAGTCCCTGATTTCACACTGCCAAGAAAAGCCTCTAGCGAGGCGGGAGGTGCCCGTACCGCAAACCGACACAGGTAGGCGAGAAGAGAATTCTAAGGTGAGCGAGTGAACTCTCGTTAAGGAACTCGGCAAAATGACCCCGTAACTTCGGGAGAAGGGGTGCTCTGGTAGGGTGAATAGCCCGAGAGAGCCGCAGTGAATAGGCCCAGGCGACTGTTTAGCAAAAACACAGGTCTCTGCAAAACCGTAAGGTGACGTATAGGGGCTGACGCCTGCCCGGTGCTGGAAGGTTAAGGGGAGTGCTTAGCGCAAGCGAAGGTGCGAACTGAAGCCCCAGTAAACGGCGGCCGTAACTATAACGGTCCTAAGGTAGCGAAATTCCTTGTCGGGTAAGTTCCGACCCGCACGAAAGGCGTAACGATCTGGGCACTGTCTCAACGAGAGACTCGGTGAAATTATAGTACCTGTGAAGATGCAGGTTACCCGCGACAGGACGGAAAGACCCCGTGGAGCTTTACTGTAGCCTGATATTGAATTTTGGTGCAACTTGTACAGGATAGGTAGGAGCCTTTGAGCCCGGAGCGCCAGCTTCGGAGGAGGCGTCGGTGGGATACTACCCTGGTTGTATTGAAATTCTAACCCACACCCCTGATCGGGGTGGGAGACAGTGTCAGGCGGGCAGTTTGACTGGGGCGGTCGCCTCCTAAAGAGTAACGGAGGCGCCCAAAGGTTCCCTCAGAATGGTTGGAAATCATTCGCAGAGTGTAAAGGCACAAGGGAGCTTGACTGCGAGACGTACAGGTCGAGCAGGGTCGAAAGACGGGCTTAGTGATCCGGTGGTTCCGCATGGAAGGGCCATCGCTCAACGGATAAAAGCTACCCCGGGGATAACAGGCTTATCTCCCCCAAGAGTCCACATCGACGGGGAGGTTTGGCACCTCGATGTCGGCTCATCGCATCCTGGGGCTGTAGTCGGTCCCAAGGGTTGGGCTGTTCGCCCATTAAAGCGGTACGCGAGCTGGGTTCAGAACGTCGTGAGACAGTTCGGTCCCTATCCGTCGCGGGCGCAGGAAATTTGAGAGGAGCTGTCCTTAGTACGAGAGGACCGGGATGGACACACCGCTGGTGTACCAGTTGTTCTGCCAAGGGCATCGCTGGGTAGCTATGTGTGGCCGGGATAAGTGCTGAAAGCATCTAAGCACGAAGCCCCCCTCAAGATGAGATTTCCCATTGCGCAAGCAAGTAAGATCCCTCAAAGACGATGAGGTAGATAGGTTCGAGGTGGAAGCGTGGCGACA
>NZ_JALHAG010000009.1:0-197726 GCF_022819085.1 Planococcus ruber
GTATTGATTGCTCAATGCTGGCGCATCGCCGCCTCTAATGAGGCGCACGATTCGCTTTGATCTGGCTGAGCCTGATCAGTAATTTATTGACGTTTTGCTGTTCAGTTTTCAAGGTTCATGTTCGCCGCACTCATTGGCGACTTTATTAATATACCTTAGGTCCGACTTGTTGTCAATACTATTTTAAAATATTTTTTCGGTCGTCTTAAGGACATATATAAATATAAACCGCCGAGCGCAGAAAATCAACCCCTTTTTCTAAAAAAGAATGATTTTATTTTTCCGTAGTCTGCTACGAATAAGATTATGCCGCATAATACCACTGTTCCGCCTATAATTTGAGAAGAACTTAATAGCTCTCCAAGTATGAAATAAGCCAGTATAGCAGCTCCCACGGGCTCAAAAAGAATCGCGATCGAGATGACGTTCGTACTCACCCACTTCAAAGACCAATTGAATAATGTGTGGCCAAGTAAGTTAGGAATAATCGCTAAAAGTAAAAACCACATCCATTCGGAAGCAGGATACGGGCCAAAAGATTCGCCTTTTGCAATTATATAGAAGAACAATGTTATTGTACTAAAGCTATAAACAACAAAAGTATAGGTGATGAGCGATAATCTTTGGCGTACATCCTGGCCAAATAGCAAGTAACCTGTGATAAGGGCACATGCAATCAACGCTAATATATCTCCATATAAAGCGGAACCGCTAATTTTAAAATCTCCATAGCCAATTAATACACTGCCGAGTACAGCGATTGCTCCAGAAACGAGCGTTTTAACTGATAGCTTCTCTTTAAAAAAGAAATAGGTTCCTGCGAATGCGAATAAAGGCTGTAAGGTAACAAGAACCGTTGAACTGGCAACAGAGGTGTAATTCAACGATTCAAACCATAGAATGAAATGGAATGCTAAGAAAATCCCAGCTATTGAAGTGAAGGCCCAATCTCTTTTGCTTAGCTTCTTGATTTCCTGGGTATATTTCATAAAGAACACCGGACTCATAAGTAGAACGGAGAAAAGCATCCGATAAAAAGCAGTGACTCCAGAATCAGCAGAAGTCATTTTTACAAAAATCGCTGACAGCGCGACAGAGAATACGCCAATGATGATTGGGATCAAAGGATGAACAACTGGTTTTTCCATAAAGACGCCTCTTCTCTCTATTGCTTATGCAAAGTTTCACACTTTAAATAGTGTGACATGTCCCCCTTTCTTTATCAACCATCATTTGAAAGGAGTGCTGATATGGATTTTTTCACCTTTCTTCCTCTCGCTTCCTTTGAAACTTTTATCAAACTTTTGGTTGCCGCACTTTTAAGTTTAGTTATTGGGCTTGAACGAGAATTGAAAAGAAAACCTGTCGGCTTAAAGACGAGCATCGTCATCGCGACATTCAGCTGCTTATTGACCATCATATCAATTGAATCTGCTTATCTTGCAGAAGGAAGTGAATTTGCGAATGTTAATATCACGATGGATCCGCTGCGTTTAGCTGCACAGATTGTTTCCGGAATCGGTTTTCTTGGTGCCGGCGTTATTTTAAAACGCGGCAATGATTCCATCTCTGGTTTAACTACTGCTGCTATGATTTGGGGTGCTGGCGGCATCGGTATCGCCGTAGCAGCAGGTTTTTATGTAGAAGCTGCATTTTCAGTGCTGATTATCCTGATCGGAATCGAGGTTGTCCCTCCCCTTCTTTTCAAATTCGGGCCAAAGCGATTGCGGTTAATAGAAGCGAATATCAAGATTTTCATTTCAGACCCCTCCCATATTGAGGAGGCCATTAAAGAAATAACGTCAGAAGGCGTTATTATAGAAGCTATGTCTTTGTTTCAACACAGAGAAGAAGATTTTCCTTGCCATGAAATTGCGATACGCGCTTCTTTTTTGCAAGAGACAGAAACTGTAGCTTTATATGAAAGGATTTTAAAAATAAAGCATGTTGAGAAAGCGGAAATTGAATTGATCAGCTGAGGAGGAATTGGGATGGGTGAATTTTTTACATTATTAAAAGGCGGGAATAAACCATCATTGCTGGCTGCAGTGATGAACACAGTAATCGCAATCATGAAAGGAATTGCATTTTTCTTTACAGGAAACGTTGCCATGTTTGCTGAAACGATGCATTCCATTGGAGACGCCGCAAACCAATATTTTGTTTTCATCGGGTCTGCTTTATCTAAAAAGGCGCCGACCAAAAGATTTCCGAATGGGTTTGGCAGGCTTCTAAACCTTGTGCTGTTAGGAGCAGTCTTGGTAGTTGGCATCATGGCTTACGAAACAATTGTAGAAGGTTGGCATCAGCTGACTCATCCAGTTGAAGCAGAAGGTTTTATCATTAGTGTTGTGGTCTTATCGATAGCCGTTATTCTTGAATTTGCTGTTCTTTATAAAGCCGGCAAAGAAGTGTTGCATGAAGCTGGAGTGAAAGGCGGCATCATGGCCCCTGTCACGACAAGCTTTGGCCATTTAAACCGTGCAAAGCCTGCTACTAAACTTGTATTTATGGAAGATTTGGTCGCAACAAGTGGTGGCGTACTTGCATTGATCGCTGTCCTAATTGCACATTTTACCGGCTTCCTTGCAATTGAAGGGGCTGCTTCCATCGCAATCGGCCTCATGATGTTTTATGTAGTCATGAAGGTGTTCCTCGAAAATGCCCGCGGTGCGATTGGCGAAACGGATGAGCAAATGGTCAACCACATTGCCCATGTTCTGTTAGACCACTCAGGGGTGCGGGATATTAAAGAACTTGAAGTGGTAAAAGAAGGCGAGTTTCTGCATGTTGAGACAAAAATTGAAATCGATCCTGAATTGTCCATTAAAGAAGCAGATGAATTGCAGGATTTGTTAGCACAGCTTATTTTAAGCCAGCCAAGCGTCGATGATGTCCTTGTAACATTTGATGCAGACGATGGCGAAACACATTGGAAACATTTAAGCACACGCCCTGAATCCCTGCCACCTCTTAGAGAACCGAAAGCATAGAAAAAGACCAGGCTCATTGCCTGGTCTTTTTTATGATTAGAGCGAAGCTTGAAGAATTTGTTTTACATCTTCTCCATTTAATTTAGCAAAATTGCCGAATTCACCATAGACCATCGCTTTTTCAGCCATTAAATCGATTTTTGAATCGTCTATGCCATAATAATCCAATTTCGTCGGCGCTCCTAATGAAGTCCAGAATTCCTGTAAACGGTCGATTCCTTCAAAAGCAATCGCTTCTTCCGTTTTTCCTTCCGGCTCTACGTCAAATACACGAACTGCCAATTGGGCAAATTTGCTTGGATTTTCTTTTGCATTGTGGCGCATCCATTGTGGGAACAGAATGGCCAGCCCGCCAGCATGCGGAATGTCATAAACTGCTGATACCGCATGTTCGATATTATGCGTGCCCCAGTCTCCGCGATAGCCCATTTCCAGGAATTTGTTCAAAGCAATCGTACCTGCGAACATAATGGTTTCACGGTGTTCGTAGCTTTGAAGGTCTTCCATCAACTTGGGCGCCGTTTCAATTACCGCTTTTAATACTCCTTCACACATCCGGTCTTGAACCGGAGTATGGCTTGCATTATTGAAATACTGCTCGAAAATATGGGACATCATGTCGACAATTCCATATACCGTATGGTTTTCCGGTACCGACATCGTATAAGTAGGGTCCAGAATTGAAAATTTAGGGAATGAAAACGGGCTTCCCCAACCGTATTTCTCTTGCGTTTCTTCATTCGTAATAACAGATCCAGCGTTCATTTCAGAACCGGTTGCTGCAATGGTTAATACTGTACCGAAAGGCAAAGCGCCTTGGGGCTGGGCTTTACGGGAGACGAAGTCCCACGCATCCCCATCATATGTAGCACCACATGCGATTAACTTCGTACAATCAATGACTGAACCGCCACCGACTGCCAATAAAACATCGATGTTCTCTTTTTTGCAGATTTCAATGCCTTTTTGAGCGGTTGTAATCCGCGGGTTCGGCTCTACTCCACCTAATTCGAAGATTTCAAGGCCTGCTTGGTTTAAGGTATCCATTACTTCATCATAGAGGCCATTCTTCTTGATGCTGCCGCCACCATAGACTACTAAAACTTTTTTGCCATAATTCGGCAATTCTGTTTGGAGTGATTCGAGTTGGCCTTTGCCGAAGATCAATTTCACTGGGTTATAAAAAGAAAATGAATTCATTGTTTTAACCTCCTTTTCCTTTACTATTATGTCGATAGCCTAAGGAAAACGCAAAAATTATGCACTAAAAAAAGCCGCCCCTTAATTCAAGGGGCGGCCATTTTTTCTTATACCCAACCACGGAAGCGTGCAGCTTCTGCAGTTCTGCGGGCACCTACCATATAAGCGGCAAGTCGCATGTCGATATTGCGCGTAGTTGCAACGTTATAAACGTTTTCAAATGCATCGACCAGCTTTTTGTTCAGTTTTTCGTCTACTTCTTCCTGTGTCCAGTAATAACCTTGGTTATTCTGTACCCATTCGAAGTAAGAAACTGTAACGCCTCCGGCACTTGCCAATACATCCGGAACAAGGAGAATCCCTCTATCTGTGAGGATCTTCGTCGCTTCTGCCGTCGTTGGACCGTTAGCTGCTTCTACGACAATCGAAGCTTTGATGTTCGGTGCGTTTTCAGCGGTAATCTGATTCGAAATCGCAGCAGGAACGATGATATCGCAATCCAGTTCAAACAATTCCTTATTTGAAATCGTATTATCGAATAGCGTAGTCACAGTGCCAAAGCTATCACGGCGATCTAGCAGGTAATCGATATCCAATCCGTCCGGATCATGCAATGCACCGTACGCATCCGAAATGCCGACTACTTTTGCGCCTGCATCGTGAAGGAATTTCGCAAGGAAGCTTCCTGCATTGCCGAATCCTTGGATCACGACACGTGCGCCTTTCATATCCAAACCGCGTTTTTTAGCAGCTTCATTAATAACAATGGTTACCCCTTGAGCAGTCGCTTTATCCCGGCCTTGAGAACCGCCTAGGACAATCGGTTTACCGGTAATGAAACCAGGTGAATTGAATTCATCGATTTTGCTGTACTCGTCAAACATCCAAGCCATGATTTGAGAGTTTGTAAATACATCCGGCGCTGGAATGTCTTTGTTCGGTCCAACAATTTGGCTGATCGCTCTTACATAGCCACGGCTCAATTTCTCGATTTCATGCATGGACATTTCACGTGGATCACAGATGATGCCGCCTTTACCGCCACCATAAGGCAGATCGACAATGCCGCATTTAAGCGTCATCCACATCGACAATGCCATAACTTCTTCACGGTTTACTTCCGGGTGGAAACGCACTCCGCCTTTTGTCGGCCCTACTGCATCGTTATGCTGTGCACGGAATCCGGTGAATACTTTTACAATTCCATCGTCCATTCGAACCGGAATGCGCACTTCCATAATCCGCATTGGTTCCTTAAGAAGTTCATACATCGATTCTTCGTATCCAAGTTTATCCAATGCAGTTTTGATCACGTTCTGCGTTGACGTCAACAAGTTCAGGTTTTCAGCCATTGTTTTAATTCGCCTCTTTATATTTATAGTAATTACTCCGCCACTAGTGTAACATAATTGACTTTGCATTTGCTAGGTTGATATTATTTTGCGAATACTTTTTGGATGCGCTCAATCGCCCAGTCCAAGTCCTCTTTCGCAATAATCAAAGGCGGCGCAAAACGGATCACCGTATCATGCGTTTCTTTGCATAATAAACCAAGCTCTTTTAGCTGCTCGCAATAAGGGCGAGCTTCTTCCGTCAACTCCATGCCGATGAACAATCCGCGTCCGCGCACTTCTTTAATAGAAGGATGTTCGATTTCGCGAAGTCTTTCCATGAAGTATTCTCCAAGTTCCTGAGAACGCTGTGCCAGGTTCTCTTCTTGCAGCACTTCCATCGAAGCAATCGAAACCGCACATGCAAGCGGGTTGCCGCCAAATGTCGAGCCGTGCGAACCCGGGTTGAAGACTCCCAGAATATCGCTGTCAGCGACAACGCATGAAATCGGGAATACTCCGCCGCCAAGCGCTTTACCGAGTATGTACATATCCGGATTTACGTCCTCCCATTCGCATGCAAACATTTTGCCCGTACGCGCGAGCCCGCATTGAATTTCATCTGCAATGAATAGGACGTTGTTTTCACGGCAAAGTTCTCTTGCTGCTTTCAAAAAGCCTTCTTCCGGCATAATGATTCCCGCTTCGCCTTGGATCGGTTCGATCAGGAATGCAGCCGTATTCGGCGTGATGGCATTTTTCAAGGCTTCAAGGTCTCCAAAAGGAATCAAATTGATCCCTGGAAGCATCGGACCGAACCCTCTGCGATATTCAGGATCAGAAGATAATGATACCGCTGTCATTGTACGGCCATGGAAGTTTCCGTTGCACGCAATAATCTCCGCTTTTCCATCTTCGACGCCTTTCACATCATAAGCCCAGCGACGCGCTGCTTTAAAGGCTGTTTCAACAGCTTCTGCCCCGGTATTCATTGGCAATGCCATTTCTTTTCCAGAAATTTTGCAGATCATTTCATACCAAGGAGCTAGCATATCGTTATGGAATGCACGTGAAGTTAATGTGACGCGATCCGCCTGGTCTTTTAGTGCCTGAATGATTTTCGGATGGCGATGCCCCTGGTTTACTGCAGAGTAAGCTGAAAGCATATCCATGAATTTATTGCCTTCCGGGTCTTTTACCCATACGCCTTCCGCTTCTGTGATAACGATTGGCAGCGGGTGATAGTTGTTGGCCCCGTATTTTTCGGTTGTTTCGATGATTGTTTGCGTCTTAGTCATGTCAATTCCTCCTTATTTTTAAAAAAGGCAGACAACCTGTCTGCCTTTTAATGAATAATTATAACATCAACGGAATGATTATAACATTTCAGATGTAGTTTTTGCTTGCATATGAAGTGTTAGGTAATCTGGTCCGCCTGCTTTGGAATCTGTCCCTGACATATTGAATCCGCCAAACGGCTGGTAGCCGACGATTGCGCCTGTGCAGCCGCGGTTAAAGTAAAGGTTTCCGACATGGAACTCTTCACGAGCTTGCTCCAGGTGTTCACGGTTGTTCGTGATAACGGCTCCAGTCAAGCCGTATTCCGTATTGTTGGCAATTTCAAGTGCATGGTCGAAATCTTTCGCTTTTGAAATTCCGATGACTGGCCCGAAAATTTCTTCTTGCATGATGCGTGAGTTCGGATCCAAATCTGCAAAGACGGTTGGGTTTACGAAGTAGCCAGTTGAATCATCGCCTGTTCCGCCAGCTACTAAACGGCCTTCTTCTTTGCCGATTTCGATGTACTCAGTGATTTTCTTGAATGCCGCAGCATCGATTACCGGTCCCATGAAGTTCGACTGTTCCACTGGGTTGCCGATTGTTAGCTCTTTCGTCAATTCGATCACGCGCTCAAGCACGGTATCGTACACATCTTCGACGATAACTGCACGTGAAGCTGCTGAACATTTTTGTCCACTGAAACCGAATGCTGATTTCACAATCGTTTGAGCAGCCAGTTCAAGATCGGCTTCTTTATCAACGACCATTGTGTCTTTACCGCCCATTTCAGCGATTAAACGTTTGATCCAAATTTGCCCTTCATTCACTTTTGCAGAACGTTCGGCAATGCGAAGTCCGACTGCACGTGATCCTGTGAATGAAATAAAGCGAGTTTTCGGATGGTCAACCAAGTAATCCCCAACTTCTCCGCCTGGTCCTGGGATGTAGTTGACGACACCTGCAGGCATGCCCGCTTCTTCAAGAACTTCGATGAACTTATAAGCTACGATCGGAGTTGTTGAAGCAGGTTTTAATAGAACCGTATTTCCTGTCACCATTGCTGCAACCGTAGTTCCTGCCATGATCGCAAATGCAAAGTTCCATGGGGAAATGACAACGCCGACGCCTAGTGGAATATAGTCATAGCGGTTGTATTCACCCGGACGGCTTTCTACTGGCATGCCGTCTTTTAGGCGAAGCATCTGGCGGCCATAATATTCCAGGAAGTCAATTGCTTCCGCTGTGTCCGCATCCGCTTCGTTCCACGGTTTGCCCGCTTCTTTTGTAAGAAGTGCAGAGAATTCGTGTTTGCGGCGGCGAATGATCGCTGCTGCTTTGAACAATACGTCTGCGCGCACTTCAGGTTTTACTTTTTTCCATGATTTAAAAGCTTCAAGAGCACTTTGCATCGCTTTTTCAGCTAATTCTTTATTCGATTTAGAAACACGGCCAATGATTTCTTCTTTATCTGCCGGGTTGAAGGAAACGATTTTATCTTCAGTCGTTACACGTTCGCCGCCGATGATTAATGGATAGTCTTGGCCAAGATAAGCTTCAACTGTTTTTAACCCTTCGAGGTACGCGTTGCGGTTTTCTTCTTGTGAAAAATCAGTAAATGGTTCGTGTTTATAGGGAATCATGTGAATCCTCCTTGAAATTTGTTTAAGCGCAAAAAAAATTTGCACTTACAAACAGTTTATACTTATAATAATGCAAAAGATAATTGCATTTTTCAAGTATTTTATCGGATAACGTCAAAATAATTTTGGAGTGAAGAACGTGAGCGCGTCAGAAAAAGATCTTTCCTTGTTTTATCAATTCGCTGTTGAACGTGTGGCAGTAGGCATTCATGCCATTGACACCAAAGGAAAAACCATCTTATACAACGATAAAATGAAAGAAATTGAAGGATTTGATTTTGAAGAATTAGCGGATCGTTCACTGTTGGAAATGTTTCGATTCGACCAGCATGAAAGTACGCTGCTGCAAGTGCTGCAGAGCGGCATGCCGGTTTCGAATCGAAAACAGACTTATTGGAATCGGAAAGGGCAGGAGATCACGACGATTAATGATACCTATCCGGTTTTTGATCACAGTCAATTGGTCGGAGCGATTGAAATCTCCCAAGATGTCACCACGCTGGAAAAAGTGGTTTATCAGCCATTGAAAAAATACGAGGAGCCGATTACTTTCAATAGCATTTCCGCCATATCGGACAGCATGCAGCAAGTTATTGCGACAGCCCAAAAAGCGGCGATGATCAAGTTGCCGGTATTGCTGATTGGTGAAGCGGGCACCGGAAAAGAGCTGATTGCAGAAGCTATCCACTTCGCTTCATCTTCTGAAGGACAGCTTCATACTTTGTATTGCCACGGCACAGATCAGGAGAAGATCGACCGCCTCGGGCTCGATCTGGCGGAACATCCAAGCGGCACAATCTATTGCGAACGGATCGATCTTCTCTCCCTTCCGCTTCAAGAGCATCTCTTGAAAATGGCCAAGTCCCGTGCTACGAGTGACACCTATTTCATTGCCAGTGTCGGTGAAGATCCGGTAGACCTCATCAGTTCGGAAAAATTGCTGAAAGAACTATACTATTTCTTTTCAGCTATGACGATTCAATTGGAGCCGCTGCGCAATCGGAAAGAAGATATCGTGCCATTCGTCGAAGACTATCTGTCACGCCATCGCATGCATTTTGGCTCGATTGTTTCGGGGCTTGACGCAGAAGTGGAAGAATTGTTTTTATCATACGACTGGCCCGGCAATTTAAAAGAGCTCGAACTGATACTGGACGAAGCGACTTCCCTATTGACCACTCAAGAAAAAATTACGTACCAGCTGCTGCCGCAGCATTTTAAAGCCAAAACCCAAAAAATCGGATCGGCGACTCCCGAAGATTTCATCTTCCACTCCGGGAAAGACTTGTTGCCGCTGGATGATTATTTGCGGGAAGCTGAAATCTATTATCTTCAAAAAGCGATGGACCTCCACCGCGGCAATGTCACGAAAGCTGCATCCGCCCTCGGCATGAGCCGGCAAAATCTGCAATACCGGCTCCGGAAAATCAAAAAAAACGAAGCGCAAGGATAGCCTCGCGCTTCGTTTTTTTGTTGCCGGCTTTTCAGCCGACTCCACTTTTCTTCCTGTCTAGCTCCGTCGGCCAGCCCCTCGAGGTCGCTTCGACTTCACCTCAATGGCAAAATGCGCCATTTCCGGCAAAGTCTCCAGCGCTTGTCGGGGCTAGATGGCCGACTCCACTTTTCTTACTGTCCAGAACGCTTGATCCACTCTTGCATTTTGTCTTTCAACGAGTTGAATCCTTCTGAATCATTTTCGTTCACGTGTGATTGAAGAGATTGTTTTGGCTTTTCGCTGCGCTGAGCTGCTGGTGGCTGCTCTTGCAATGCGCGGATTGACAAGCTGATTTTTTTAGACTTTTCATCAACTTCCAAAACTTTTACGTCTACTTCTTGGCCAACTGAAAGGTATTCGCTGACTTCTTTAACGTAGCCGTGTGTGATTTCTGAAATGTGGACCAATCCTTGAGTTTGCTCATCAAGTGCTACAAACGCACCGTATGGCTGGATTCCTGTTACTTTTCCTGAGACTGTGTCTCCTGCTTGATATGTTTTTGTCATGTTCTACCCGCTCCTAGTCTTATCTAAATTATCCTATACACCTATTGGCATCTGTATATTATAGCACAACATAGGCAGCAGAGTAAAATCAGTACATATCCATATTGCCAATTCGCCATCCTTTATCCGTTTGGAACAAGGCATGGCCGTTGCCCATCATGTACTCAGCATCTGCCTCTTTCAGTTCATATTGGATTCTGCCGGATCGCCGCAAATTGAGATCGTAATGCAAGGTTTCACTTGAAAACAGCAGGCGGCCAATCTCTGAAAGTTTCGGAACACCCCGTACTTTTAATTGGTGGACAAAATAATCAGCGTCCAGGGCTAACACGTCTTCATCTGACAGTTTCTGCATCGCTGCATAGTCCTCCACCTCTCTTGCGTAGAAAAACATCCCGGAAATTTCGCCCGCTGTTAAGTCCTCAAGCATGTCCTGATCAAAATCAATTGCAAATTTTTCATACAAGGCTTTGACTTTCGCCACAAATTCAGGTTCTTCTTCGAGCACATACGATTCGACCAGCTGGTTTTCAACCAGCCACGTATGGTTTTCCGCCATAATCAGCTTTGGCGTAGGCTCGCTGATCACACCTTGCATTCCATAGCCCATTGAGGGATACAAAAATAAAGTTCGGCCGTTCCGCTCAAAGCCGTCTTTCGCTGTTTCCACCCACCGGACGTCCTCAAACAGATCCGGTTGCTTTCTCCATTCGGATAAGAATTGGTCCTTTTCTGGCTTCCAGCCATTATCGGCTGTCAAATGCCACATCGTTTCTTTATCTTCTTGATTGTTCGCATAATAATAGAGGAATAATATATCCAGCGGGTCGACATTTTCCAGTACAGTAACATCATGGTTTTGGGAAAATGCTTCATACAGTTTTTCGGTCTCAGCGAAATCAAAATTCGCTAAATCAACCATCCGATGTTCCACTTTCACATCGCCATTCGGCATTTTTTCAGCCAGCTGCTCCGCTTTCTCCAAGTAAAGTGCCTGGACAATATCGGTATAGGCCAATGCGTCATAGCTCTCAGACTTGGTCCAGCCGCTCGCTTCCATTTCCTCGACAATCGGAAGAAGCGTATAAATCAGCGGATTTCCAGATTGAATCAGCATTTGTTTCCAGGCACTTTGATACTTTTCATGGACGACGCCTTTGCTGTCGAATATCGGGTCTGCATCCGAACCTTTGACCATGAGCCAAAAACTATGCTGGAAAATGTATTCAAATTCCAAATACAAACGAGAATAATTTTCCGATTCAATCAAAGCCCTTTCCATCCCATTCAACACGTACGACATGAATTCGACATCAACCAATAAACCCTGTTCATCAAAATACGGTTCGTCTTGCAATAAATGCGTGTATTCGCTCGTGTAAAAATCCATGCTCAGCCCTTCATTCGAGAAAAGAGCGTCCATGTTGCGCCGCAATATAAACCGTTCTTCGTATGGGTGCGTGGAAATCACCAAGCCTTGTTCATGCATCCCGGCTAGCAAACGCTGAAGCTCCTCCGGCATTCTTTTCTGATTGCCCATCAACTTTTCAGGGGAAAGCTCCCCCTCGAATTTCATTTCTGCCAACTCTTCCTGATGCGCAAGAAGAGCCGTATCTACGACCCCCATGATTTCTTTCGTTTTCAATGCGTATTCATGAAGGAATTCCTGGGCTTCTTCTGCCGGCAATACCATCCCGCTTAAACTGGCAACCATCCCTTTAGGAGTTTCGATGCTCACTAAAGCCTTTGTCATTTCCTCTTCCAGTATTTTAGGGTTGTTTTCCATCTTTTTGATGTTTTTATCGCTTAAAATACGCTTCAGCTTGGCATCGGCTTCTTTGACGTAGCCAAATTGATCGAACACTTCCTGCTGGATGCCCATCCGCTCAGGCGCTGTTTTACGCGCTTCTTTGTATTGGGCCCGCCAGTCCTCAATCAATTCTCTTGTGATTTGGTCCTCTTTATCTGCAGAAGCCGTAACTTTCGGATTCTCATCATTCAATACAAACGATGCGCCGATTACACCGGTCAAAAACAAGCCCGCTGTGACCAGCAGCGCAGCTACTTTCTTGGTAGGGGCAGCATTTCGGGCGACTGCCGCTATTGCAAGCTCCGGTTCTTCTTCCGATACACCGCTCAGCAAATCTTCCTCCTGAACATGCACCTGGATGCGGTTATACGATTTCTCCAAGAATTCGATTCTTTTCATCGTTTGGCTGATGCTTTCCAACTGTAAAGCATCAGCCAGAAGTTCTACCGCTTTAGCCAACTCTTCCTCGATTTTTTCAGTTGACTGGCCAGTCAACGGCGCAATTGCTTCATTGTCCATATGCTGAAAATAAAATAAAGTGAAGATCACTCTTCTGTCTTCCGCTAATTGCTGGATGGCGCGATGCATTTCCAGGTCTTCCTCAAAACGCAGCAATTCTTCCGTTTCGCCCGATGAGGTTTGGCGTGCATATTCTTTAAAGGCAGCAATTGCCTCTATATATAAAGCTTGTTCCGCTTGATCAACTTCTATTTTCAGGAGCTGCTTTCCAATGGCTCGATAGACGGCTTCCTGATAGAGGACCAGATCGCCAGGCGGCACACCATTTTGATAGCCGAATTGCCCGATACGCGACCCGTGGTTCCTGCACCATTCCCCAAATGCTGCGCCATCGCCGGTCTGTGCAGCATGAAATAATTCTTTCTCTCTCAAGTGATGTCGCCCCTCGCGTTAAAGGAATATTCAATCTTTTCCTTTTTCTATTTATTATACACGATAAATAACCTGTGATTTGAAATATGGCTATTTTTTTCAATGGAGCTCGTGTAGAATGAAAAAATCTATAGATTATAGGAGTGAAGAAATGGAAAAACGCGAACAATGGACTTCGAAGATCGGCTTTATCTTGGCTGCTGCCGGCAGCGCCATCGGTTTAGGAGCCATCTGGAAATTCCCTTATGAGACCGGCTCGAACGGCGGAAGTGTCTTTATTTTAATGTTTATCGTAAGCACCATTGCCATTGGGCTGCCTGTGCTGCTTGCTGAATTTGTCATCGGGCGCCGCGGCCAAGCGGATGCCGTGACGGGGTTGAGAAAGCAGGCTCCCGGCAAGAAATGGTTTTTAATCGGCTGGTCCGGATTCTTTTTCTCTTTCATGATTTTGTCTTTCTACAGTGTAGTCGGCGGATGGATCTTATCGTATCTTGGCCGCTCTTTGCTTCTGCAATTATCAAATCTTGGCGACAATGCATTTGCTGAATTGTTTAATGGCATTATCGGAAATCCTTTGGAAGTCCTGCTCGCCCAAGCAGTCTTTATGTTCTTGACGATTTGGATCGTCCAAGGCGGAGTGCAAGCCGGCATCGAACGCGCTAGCAAAATCATGATGCCTGCTTTGCTGATTTTCTTTGTCGTTTTGATGATCCGTTCATTGACACTGGACGGCGCGATGGCTGGAGTGGAATTCATGTTTGTGCCGGATTGGTCTTTCTTTAATTTCGAGACCGCTTTGACCGCTCTTGGCCAAGCATTTTTCTCGCTTAGTGTCGGGGTTGCTGGTATGATCACGTACGCGTCCTATTTAGACAAGTCGGAGAATCTTACACGCTCAGCGCTCAGTGTCGTTTCGTTGAATATCATCATCTCAATTATGGCGGGCTTGATCATCTTCCCGGCAGTTTTTGCCTTAGGCTACTCGCCTGACCAAGGGCCGGGGCTTGTTTTCATCATCTTGCCAGCGATTTTCGATCAGCTGTTCATGGGTGAATTTTTAATCATCATCTTCTTCATCTTGATGTTATTCGCTACGTTGACTTCTTCCATTGCCATGCTGGAAATCGTCGTTTCAATCGGTGTCAAAAACAAATACGAACGGCGCCGAAAAATTGCTTGGCTTTACGGTTTAATGATTTTCCTGGTGGGAATCCCAAGCGCCTTGTCTTTCGGGGTCATGTCTGATCCGTTCTTATTCGGCTATACGTTCTTTGATTTTGTTGATGTTCTGACAAGCAAAATCGGCTTGCCGATCGGCGCATTGTTCATCTCCTTGTTTGCGGGCTATGTTCTGAAAAAAACCGATACACAAGCTGAACTGGGAGGCGCCTCCAGATGGGTAAGCATTTGGAGCGTTCTTGTCCGATACGTGGCTCCAATCGCCATCGTCATCGTCTTTATCCAAGGAATCATCGACGCTTTCTAAATGAATTGTCTGTAAAATGCCATAATATTCGACTAGCGAAATAAAAAGATTATGGTATTATTTCCATATAGGAAAGTATCACCACGCGAAGGAGTGTTTCACTATGAAAAAAGATTTAGCGGCTCAATTAAAATTTTTGCGCGAAGAGCGCAACTTATCGCTTGATGAATTAGCATTAAAAGCAAGAGTCGGAGTAGCCCGCCTCCAAGCATATGAATCCGGAGAAGAAGTGCCTTCGCTCCAAACCATCTTGAAACTCTCAAATGCGCTTGAAGTTCCGTCCTCCAATTTGACAGACGGTTTGTCAGCAGCAAAATAAAAAGCTATCGGCAGCCAGAGCTGCCGATAGCTTTTTTAGTTAGATGATGGATTTCGCTTCATATTTTAATGCCAAGAGCTTGTATGAAATATCTACGCATTTTTCCAAAGGAATCCACTTCTCATAAGAAACTTCATAAATGCTTTGGATTTGTTTGGCTAAATCGGAAGGATGGTCCAATACGTGCAATTGGTCCACCACATTGCCAATTTCCACGCCGTACCGCTCTTCCCCGAGAGCAAACGGATCCCATTCTTCCAAGACTCTCACCGCTCTTCGGTTCATCTCACTCATACTCATCTTTTTCACCTGACATTTCTATAGTTATAGAAGCTATAATAGCACATTGGCCAAAAAAGAAAAGGGAGCCGGTTCGCAAAACCAGTTCCCTTTTTCTTATGGTTGAAGCACTTCAATGGATTCGATAACGATATCTTCAACCGGCTTGTCGGCTTCAGCCGTTTCAACCGCGGCCATGGCGTCAACGATGTCCATGCCTTCGATCACTTGGCCGAAGACCGTATGCTTTCCGTCAAGCCAAGGCGTACCGCCCAGCTTTTCGTATGCTTTCACGATTTGATCCGTATGGATTTCATTGAAAGCATTCGGGTCAGCGACAGGAGCCTGAACAATGAAGAATTGGCTGCCGTTTGTGCCTGGCCCTGCGTTTGCCATAGACAACGCGCCTTTGAAGTTGTAGAGATTTTCACTGAATTCATCTTCAAAGCTTTCACCGTAGATGCTTTCGCCGCCTCCGCCTGTACCGGTCGGGTCGCCGCCTTGGATCATGAAGTCTTTAATCACCCGGTGGAAAGTGACGCCTTCATAGTAGCCTTCTTCCGCATGCGTCAAAAAGTTCTCAACGGTTTTCGGCGCATATTCCGGGAACAATTTGATTTTCATGGTGCCCATGGACGTTTTCATCTCGACAAGCGCTTCATTTTCCGCCACTTCATTGGAAAGCTGCGGCAATTCCACTTCTTCTTGTGTTTCAGAAGCAGTATCCGAAGCGGTTTGGGCTTCTTTTGGTTCAGCCTTTTCGCCCGCCGTTTCTTCCCCGCTTGAACAAGCAGCCAATACTGCAGCCAATAAAAGCATTAATGCAATTTTCATTTTCATCTCGATTCACCCCGCTCTAGTTTATCACAAGATTTTTGCGAATTCACCCACAGTTCATCATACTTTTTTCGTGAGGCGAAATAATATATAATAAGAGGTAGATGAGTGGTTCAGAAAGAAGGGATTCACGGAATGGATACACAAAAAAAGAACTTTTTCATTATCATGTTTTCCAATTTCCTTGTAGCAGGAAGCACCACTATGATCATGCCTTTTCTTTCTCTTTATATCGAATCGATGGGCAATTTCACGGAAGAATATGTGCAGCGATGGGCAGGGCTGGTTTTCGGGGTCACGTTCGTCGCAGCTTTGGTCATGTCTCCGATTTGGGGGCGGATTGCCGATAAGTACGGCTACAAACCGATATTGATCATCAACGGGTTCGGTATTGCGATCAGCATTTTCCTCATGGGTACAGCTGATTCAGTGCCGCAATTGTTTTTTATCCGCTTGTTTATGGGGTTAGTCACCGGCTTCATCCCGACTTCCCTCGCTTTTGTAAGTTCGCAGACTGCGAAGGAAACGGCCGGGAAAACACTTGGTACGCTTCAGATGGGCAGTGTTTCCGGTACGCTTTTCGGACCGGTGATCGGCGGTTTGATGGCTGACACGTTCGGTTTCATCTACACTTTCGTCATCACTTCCGGCGTCATCGGGTTCGCTGCGTTGATCGTGGCAGTCGGCTTAAAAGAAGTGAAGAAAGTGAAGAAAAAGAATGCCCATGTCTATGCCCGAAAAACCATTGTACAGGGAATCATAAATCACCGGCTTCTTTTTAACGTCATGATCATCACTTCCCTGATCCAAATCGGGAACTTCAGCATCCAGCCTCTCCTGTCATTATACGTTTCCCATTTAACAGACAGCACGAATGTCGCCTTGCTTGCCGGCATCACCTTCAGTGCGACAGGCGTCGGGAATTTGCTTTTTGCCCGGCGCTGGGGCCGGCTCGGGGATCAGATTGGCTATGAAAAAGTCTTGACGTTCTTGCTGATTCTCGCTTTTGTGTTCATCGTACCGCAAGCTTTCGTCACCGAACTTTGGCAATTGATGGTTCTCCGTCTCTTGTTCGGCATCGCTGTCGGCGGCATGATCCCAACAACTACGGCGTTGATGCGCCGGGAGGCGCCGATTGAAATTCAAGGCGAAGTAATGGGCTATAACACCAGCTTCCGCTTCCTCGGCAATATCGTCGGTCCGATGTTCGGCGGAATCGTCAGCGGATTTATTGGCATCTCCTCTGTCTTCGTTGTCACTGGCGTCCTGTTCCTATTGTCGTTTTTCTTCCTGAAATATACGACCTCTAAGCCCGAACAGGATTTCGAAGACGTTCTGCTTGAACAGGAACTGAAATCCACATAGGAAATTCAAGAAAATTTGTGAACATGCACCGGTTTCTTTTTAGGAATCGGTGCTTTTTTCGGCTTTATAACCGGTTTCACAAATTTTTCTTAATTGAGTTTCTTCCTATTTCTAAAGCGTTGGAATTTTGCCTTCTTTTTCAGGCGGACAATTGTGCAACGGTGCAAAATCTTGCTATGTACGTTATAATTTTTCTAGAAACTCATCATGAATGCGCTTGGAAGGAGGATTCATTTGTCACTTGTGTTTTTGATTTTTTTACCATTGATTGCAGCTTTGTTCATTCCGCTGCTATTTAAAAAACTTGGCCGCATCCATACGGGTTGGTTTGTCTTGATTGTTCCAGTGATTCTGTTCATCTATTATTTAACGCTGCTGCCGACTACGCTTGAAGGCGGTACGCTTGTTTCTGAGTTGAGTTGGATTCCTTCAATCGATCTTGCCATCGTTGCCTATATAGATGGGTTAAGCCTGCTATTCTCGCTTTTGATCAGCGGAATAGGAGCACTCGTCGTTTTATATTCCATTTTTTATTTGGATAAAAAACGCGAACAGTTACATAATTTTTATGTTTATTTGCTGATGTTCATGACCGCCATGCTTGGCGTTGTCCAATCGGATCATCTGATTTCCCTCTATCTTTTCTGGGAATTGACTTCGATTTCCTCGTTCTTGCTGATCGGCTACTGGTATACCCGGGACCGTTCGCGTTTTGGAGCGTTGAAGTCGATGATGATTACCGTATTCGGCGGCTTAATGATGCTCGGAGGATTTGTTTTGCTGAGCATTATGGGCAATACTTATTCCATTCGGGAACTGATCGCCCAAGCCCCGGAACTTGCAGGGCATGATTTCTTCGTCTGGGCTTTAGTTTTGATTTTGCTTGGAGCCTTTACAAAATCTGCGCAATTTCCATTCTATATCTGGCTGCCGGATGCGATGGAGGCGCCGACGCCAGTCAGTGCGTATCTCCACTCCGCGACCATGGTCAAAGCTGGCCTCTATCTTGTCGCAAGGTTCACGCCTATTTTTGCGGTTTCAGGCACATGGATTTGGCTTGTCACGGGAGTTGGCTTGTTTACTTTGTTCTGGGGTTCATTCTTTGCCTTAAAACAAAAAGATTTAAAAGGCATTCTTGCCTTTTCGACCGTTTCCCAGCTCGGGTTGATCATGAGTTTGCTTGGCGCATCTGCGATGGGCTTCCATGTTGAGAATGCAGCAGAAACCGTCTTTAAATATGCCGGCTTTGCAGCAATTTTCCATCTCGTCAATCACGCTGTTTTCAAAGGCAGTTTGTTTATGATTGCCGGCATTGTCGATCATGAAACCGGCACACGCGATATCCGCAAGCTCGGCGGCTTGATGAGTTTAATGCCGATCAGCTTCACGATCGCCATGATCGGTTCGTTTTCCATGGCCGGCATTCCGTTATTCGGCGGCTTCCTAAGCAAAGAAATGTTCTTAACGGCCATGCTTGCCATCACGGAATTTGACCTTTTCTCCATGGATGTCTGGGGATTATTATTCCCAGTAGTTGCATGGATTGCGAGCGTGTTTACGTTCATCTACAGTTTCTATTTTGTGTTCCATACATTCGCCGGCAAGCATAAGCCGGAAGAATTGCCGAAGCAAGCCCACGAAGCGCCAATCGGCATGTTGATTTCTCCCGCTATTTTAGCGGTATTGGTTGTCGCCATTTTCTTTGTTCCAAACTTTGTCGGCAAGTGGATTGTGAATCCTGCAGTTGCGGCGATCCAGCCTTTCTTGTATGATTCGCCATCTGATGTCCATGTCCACGTAGCAGCTTGGCACGGAGCCATAACGCCGGAACTGGCCATGACAATCGGCATTTTCCTAATCGGCGGTTTGATGTTCTGGACGCTCCGCAAATGGCAGCGCTCCTATGACGCCTTCCCAGACAAGGTGTCGCTCAACCGCTTATATGATCATTTCATGTACATGAGCGACGGCGGGGCCAATCGTTTTTCAGCCGTTTATATGACAGGGTTCATCCGTTCTTACCTTGTTTATATGTTTGGCTTCTTTTTCTTGATCGTGCTGAGCACGCTATTTTTGAACGAAGCTTTCGCATTCGATCTGACAAATTTAGCTCCGATCGGCTTTTATGAAATTGTCATCGCGCTTGCTTTAGTCGGCGGCACCATTACCATTTTGGCAGCAAAATCAAGGCTTACGGCCATTATTGCGCTTGGTGCGGTCGGCTATTCGGTAGCCTTGTTCTTCGTCATATTCCGGGCACCGGATTTGGCGCTGACCCAATTGGTCATTGAAACAATTTCTGTTGCCTTATTCCTTTTGGCTTTCTACCATTTGCCGAAGTCCAGCAAAAAAGAAGAGCGCATAGGCTTTAAGGTCGGAAACGGATTAATTGCATTAGGCGTCGGGGCCACTATGACATTAGTAGCTTTATCTGCCCATTCACAAAAGATCCTGCCTTCTATTTCAGAATATTATAAGGAAACGGTCTATTCGGAAGCAGGCGGCGGAAATATTGTCAATGTCATTCTCGTTGATTACCGCGGATTTGATACCTTATTTGAAATCACTGTTCTCGGCATCGCCGGCATTGCGATTATCACCATGATCAAACTCCGTTTAACAAAAAAGGAGGGCCAACATGAGAACAAATGATGTGATGCTGAAAACGGCGACAAAAGTGGTCACTTTCATCATCCTGATGTTTGCCGTCCATATCTTTTTTGCCGGACATTACACACCAGGCGGCGGATTTGTAGGCGGCTTGTTAACCGCAAGTGCCATCGTCCTGCTGATGCTGGCGTATGATATTGAAACCGTGAAGAAAATCATTCCGGTTAATTACGTTATGCTGACAGCAATTGGCTTATTGATTGCTCTTTCTACAGCCGCCGCTTCCATTTTCTTTAACGTACCTTTCTTTACGCATGCTTATGATTATTTTGACTTGCCGCTATTCGGCAAAACGTCTTTGCATTCTGCAGCGTTATTCGATTTAGGTGTCTATCTGGTTGTTGTTGGCGTTACGATGACCATTATTCAAACGATTGGAGAGGATGAATAATGGAAATTATTATGTCTTTTGTCATCGGCTTTCTTTTCATGGCCGCTGTCTACTTAATGCTTTCTAAAAGTTTGATCCGTATTATTATCGGAACCGGCCTTCTAAGCCATGGCGCCCATCTCTTAATTTTAACGATGGGCGGGCTCGGTGGAACTGCGCCGCCAGTCGTTGCTGATGGCGTCAGCGTGAGCGACTATGCTGATCCGTTGCCTCAAGCCTTGATCTTGACAGCCATTGTTATTTCTTTTGCTGTAACTTCATTTTTCCTGGTCCTTGCTTACCGTGCATACCAGGAACTCGGCACCGATAATATGAATTTGATGAGAGGAACTGAAGACAATGATTAATTTACTTCTGTTTCCGATTTTAATTCCCCTATTATTTGCTGCCATCTTGTTATTCTTTCCGAAAAATATTAGCCTGCAGCGCATTATTTCGGCTGCCGCTGCTGTCGCTACTTTAATTTCGGTGCTGTTCCTTCTCTTGAAAGTGAAAGCCGATGGTGTCCAAGCGGTCACCTTGGGAAGTTGGGATGCGCCGTTCGGCATAACGATGGTATCAGATATGCTGTCCGTCCTACTTGTACTAAGTGCGACCATCATCACTTTGTTCGTCATTTTCTACAGTATGCCGACAATTGGAATCGATCGGGAAAAATCTTTTTACTATCCAGCTGTGCTGTTTTTATTGGTTGGGGTCAACGGAGCATTTACCACAGGAGACATCTTTAACTTATTTGTTTTCTTCGAAGTACTGCTCATGGCTTCCTATATGCTGATTGTACACGGCGGCGAAAAGCCGCAACTGCGGGAATCCATCAAATACTTGTTGGTGAATGTCATTTCTTCTGCCTTATTTGTAGCGGCCGTCGCCTTTCTCTATTCAGTGACAGGAACGTTAAATATGGCGGATTTGGCCGTGAAAATTCCACAGATTGAAGAGACTGGCATATTGACCGTCATTGCCGTCATGTTCTTGGTCGTGTTTGGCTTCAAAGCAGCTATTTTTCCGCTTTATTTCTGGCTGCCTGGCGCTTACCATGCGCCCCCAATTCCCGTTTTAGCTTTATTTGGAGCTTTGCTGACAAAAGTCGGTGTCTACGCAATTATCCGTACATACACTTTGTTCTTCACCATGAACATAGCTTTTACGCACGAATTGCTCGGCATCATTGCTATCTTGACCATTCTTGCCGGATGCATCGGTGCCCTCGCCTATTTTGATGTCAAGAAAATCATTATTTATAACATCATTATTGCTGTCGGGGTCATCTTATTCGGGATTGCCCAGATGAACGAAGCAGGAATCGAGGGAGCACTCTTTTATCTGGTCCATGACATGTTGATCAAAGCCGCCTTATTCTTCCTCGTAGGGATTGTGGCAGTCATTTTCGGCACTTCCAATCTTCGGGAGATGGGCGGATTGATGAAGACTTACCCTGTGCTTGGCTGGGTCTATCTTATTGCCGCTTTCGGCTTAGCCGGCATTCCGCCGCTTAGCGGTTTCCCTGGTAAGCTATTAATTGTCCAAGGCGGATTTGAAGGCCCTCAGTTCTGGGGCAGCATTGTCGTGCTTGCGACAAGTTTGCTCGTACTGTTGAGTGCGATCCGTATTTTCATCTATGCGTTCTGGGGCGAGCCTGTAAAAACCGTTCCGCTTAAAAAACGCAGTTATTACCAAATGTTCGTCCCTGCTGTCATCCTGGTCGGAATCACCGTTATCCTCGGTGTGGGCGCAGAATTATTCATGCCCCTCATTAATGGAGCAGGAGAAGTTCTACTAAATCCATCCATCTATATAGATGCGGTATTAAAGGAGTAGATGACGATGGCTTTGCAAATTTTACTTAATTTCTTCTTGGCAGGCGTTTGGATGTTCATGACGAACTCCTTCTCGCCTACCGGATTCGCAATCGGTTTTTTGGTCGGGCTTCTTCTCGTGATTTTAATGCGAAGATTCTTCAGCCATCGCTTGTATCTTGTAAGAATCTGGGCAGTGATTTCCCTCTTCTTCCTCTTCTTGAAAGAGTTGGTGATGTCCAGCATTTCCGTATTCAGGTTAGTGATTCAGCCGCGATTGAATATCCGCCCTGCTGTTTTTGAACTTGAAACAGAGTTAAAGCAAGACTGGGAAGTCACGCTGCTATCAGCATTAATCACCCTTACGCCTGGCACTTTAGTTATCGGAATTTCCGATGATCAGAAAAAATTGTATATCCATGCCATTGATTTTGCTGACATCGATGAGGCCGTTTCTTCAATCAAAAATACATTTGAACGTGCCATTATGGAGGTGAGCCGTCCATGATGATGTTTTATTGGATAGCCTTAGTCGTTATCAGCTGTGCGTTCGTAGGACTCTTATATCGGCTCGTAAAAGGGCCTACAGTGGCTGACCGGGTAGTGGCACTCGATGCCTTAGGCGTCGCATTAGTTTCCATCGTCGCCCTTTTGTCACTCATCATCGGCACAGAATTCTTTTTGGAAATTATTCTGCTGTTGAGCATCCTGTCGTTTATCGGCACGACAGCTTTCGCAAAATTCATTGAGAGAGGAGAGATTTTCGATCGAAACGACAATCGCTAATATCCTCATTATTATCTTAATCAGCACTGGGGTTCTTTTCAGCGCTGTTACGGCACTCGGCCTTGTGCGCCTGCCAGATGTGTATACACGCACTCACGCCGCTTCTAAAAGCTCTACACTCGGCGTCATGTGTATACTGGGAGGTACATTCATCTACTTTTGGCTGATTGAAGATCATTTCAACTCCCAATTGATCATCTCCATCATTTTTCTGTTTATTACGTCGCCGGTAGCCGGCCATTTAATTGGCCGTGCCTCTTATATGTCCGGCATTAAACTAGCGGAAGAAACGGTGCGGGACGATATGAAAGAAGCCGTAGCCAAGAAAAAACGCCAACAATAAAACAAGCGGGTATGCTATTGTCGCATAACCCGCTTGTTTTTTTATTCTTTTACGCTTCTTCCGCCATTTTCTCTACCATCATGGCCAGCGTCCGCACCATCGCGCCTGTTCCGCCCTGTGGTCCAAGATCATGCGCTGACGCTGCATGGGATGTGCCGGCAATATCCAAATGGATCCACGGCGTATTGTCGACAAACTCCCCGACAAACCCGCCGCCGAAAATCATGTGGCCATCGCGTCCCGGTGAGTTGTTCAAATCCGCTACATCGCTTTTGCGGATCCGTTTTTTGTCGCTCTCTGTCAGAGGCAATCTCCAAACAAATTCCCCGGTTTCTACTGAAGCTTCCAGGAACGTTTCAAAGAACGCTTCATCGTTCGTCAAAGCGCCTGTTTTATCATTTCCTAATGCCACGATGACGCCGCCTGTTAACGTAGCTACATCAATGATATGCGTTGCCCCCATCTGTTTTGCATAAGTCACAGAATCCGCAAGCACCAATCGCCCTTCCGCATCCGTGTTCAAAATTTCGATGGTCTTGCCGCTTAAAGAGGTAATCACATCATCCGGCTTGAAGGCATTGCCTGACACCATATTGTCTGTCGATGCAATGACCGCAATCACGTTTTTCTCTGGCTTCAATTCGCCGATGACTTTCATCGCACCGAGAACGGCTGCCGCTCCGCCCATATCGCCTTTCATGCCGACAATGCCGTCTTTCGGCTTCAAGGAATAGCCGCCCGTATCGAACGTAATCCCTTTGCCGACTAGTGCAAGCGGCTCTTCAAAATTTTCCGTCGCTTTATATTTCAATACGATTAAGCGAGGCTCTTCGATAGAACCTTGGTTGACTGCTAAAATCGCCCCCATGCCCAGCTCTTCCATTTCGGCTTTGCCCAGGATCTCTGTTTCGAATCCGTATGTTTCTCCTAATTCTTTTGCGTAGTCCGCCATTGCTGTCGCCGTCAATAAATTCGCTGGCATGTTGACAAGTGTACGGGCTTCATTGACCGACTGGCCGAAAACCTGTCCAATGAAAGCAGAAGCCTGCAGTTCTTCTGCATCGTCCTCTGAGAGAATAGAAAGCGTCTCGAGTGACACATCGGCTTCATTGGATGAAGTTTTGTAGTCATCAAATTTATACGTGCCCATCGTGATGCCTTCTACAGCCAAATAAGCGGCATCTTCTGAAGAAATATCATCGTTTAGGAACGAATCCAAATAAACAGCGGCATGTTTGATTTTCTTTTTCGCCAGCTCTTTTCCGATATGGCCAAAAGCGATGCGAAGCGCATCTTCCGTTAATTTCTTGCGGTCATTCAAACCCACAAAAAGAACGCGCGGAATAGATCCCGACAATGCCGGATATGTAATCAATGAATTTAAATCAAATGGCAGATCGCCTTTGACCCATTCTTCCAGCATGCCATTGAAGCGCTCTGAAAACACTTCCCATCCTTTGCTGTTTTCCGGATGCCGGCTTAAACCGACGATTAAAATGTCAGCTTCTGCTTGAGCTGCATCAGCTTGTATGCGTAATTCCATTTTGTCTCCCCCTCTATTTTACTTGCTCTTCCAGTTTAGCATTTATTCAGTAAACGGGGTAGTTCGGCGCCCGAAATGATTTTCCATTAACCCGTAAACCCAGTGTGTTATACTAAACCAATATCAAGGAATGGAAAGGTTGTTTACGGGATGGAATTGTTTTCTAATTTGCCGCTGATGATTGCCCTTTTCGCTATTGTCTTTGCCCAATTTGTTAAAATCCCGATTCAGTATGCGGTGACCCGTGAACTGGATTGGAAATTGTTCACCTCGACCGGTGGGATGCCCAGTTCGCATTCGGCTGCTGTGACCTCCTTGACGACGGCTGTAGCTTTCGAGCACGGGGTGGATTCCACTATTTTTGCTGTGGCAGCGATGTTCGCCGTCATCACGATGTATGACGCTACGGGCGTTCGCTTCCAAGCTGGCCAGCAAGCGTTGACGATCAACAAAATGCGCAACGACTTCTATCTATTCATGGATGAGACGAGAAAATGGCCGCAGAAAAAAGAAGAAGAAAAAATAGCAGAACTGAAAACGCTGCTTGGGCACAAACCGAGTGAAGTGTTTATGGGCGCGCTCACCGGCATTGCCATCGCAATCGTTTTCTATAGCATCC
The DNA here is from genome assembly GCF_022819085.1 of Planococcus ruber. Taxonomy (GTDB): domain Bacteria; phylum Bacillota; class Bacilli; order Bacillales_A; family Planococcaceae; genus Planococcus; species Planococcus ruber. Next base: position 25,585 of record NZ_JALHAG010000009.1, read on the forward strand.
TGCGTTGATAGGCCCACCCCTCGCATACAAAAAACCGCCAGACCTTCCATCGGTCCGGCGGTTTTCTATCGTTAAATTTAGAACATTTGATAACCGTTTTTACGCAAGATTTTCATAACAAATCCGGAAGTGATCGCTCCTGCCCAGCCGGCAAGCAACACGGCAATATCGCTTCCTGTAAGAGAGGCGATGGTATCGCCGAGCATGGAGAAAGACTCGCCTGGATCTGTGAAATAGCTGAAAAAGCTGACATCGTCAATGACCAGCAAAATGACGATTGGATAGACGATCGCCATCAGCCACGTCATCCGCAGCAGCATATTCAATAAAAAACCGATGCCGAAAAACATTACGTAAAACAGTAGAACCGAAATGATCAATTGGACAATGCTAAATGAAGTATTCATGAATTCTAACCTCCGTTATTCCTTTCATCAGTTTACCCGAAAGTCCTGCCCCTTTCAATCACACAATCCCGTGTTCATTGCTTTGTCACATAAAAACCGGCCTTAAGGAATAAATTTGAACAAAGCGTCAGCTTTGTATAATCTACGCATTTCAACGGTGTTTTTTGCAAACTAAAAAAGCATCCACAGGAGGCTTCTCCCATGGACGCTTACATTGATGACGCCGTTATTTTTTGCCGGATCCTGAACAGCAGGAGCACGTTTCCGAACCGCCTAAACGCAACTGGAAATAGCCTTTGCCGCCGCAATAAGGGCACTGGTTCGCAGACTTTGCTTTTTTGAAGATAGTCATTCGAAACACCTCCTCCTGTTATCGTTTTAATATTCTGATAATATAACACGGTTATTTTATACTTGCAAGAAAATTCAATAAAATGTAAACGGATACATCCATCTTTATCTCACGTATGCGCTTTTTTCCTCTTTTATCCTCTATTTTTTAAAGAATAGTTTATAGGAAGAATACCCGAATACATCCCCCGGATCTACGTCTTCAATGGCTTCAAACCCTTCATCAAGCAGAAAATCCGCCATTTCATGAAGCATGACCGAAGCGTCTAGATCTGCCGATAGCTCTTCAGGAGATCGCCACGCCGCTTCGTATAATTCGTCTTGCTGCGCTTGGATTCTTTGCTCGTCATCTACCGGCTTCAATAGGAATATCCCCATATTATCGCTCACTTCTTCTCGAATGACTCCTGAACGGAAACCCACGAACCCAAGCAGCGTACAGTCGATTCCGGTTTCTTCTTTCACTTCTCGCATAGCGGCCTGATCGATGGTTTCATCCCCATTTACAAACCCTGCCGGCAATGACCATTTGCCATTAAGGCCGCCGTATCTTTTCTTAACAACCAGCCATTGGTTTTTTGAATTCATCACTAAACCCGCTGCCCCTAACCAGACATTGCCCCGTTTGTTCCTTTTCATGCCTTCAGCTCCTTTAACAAAAAAAGCCCCCAACTAAACGGCGCTTCCATTGCCAGATGATTATCCAACAATTTCAGTGCAGTTCAAGATGGGAGCCTTTGCTTCTCTTATAGAACGTTGAATTTACCTTTTTTCATCACTAATCCTGGTCCGCCAACCATCAGAAGTGCACGGTTATCGATCATTTTCTTCATGAAGGAAGCGCGTTTACCAGTGATTTTCTTACCGAATACCACACCGATTGCGTCATTTTCACCTAATGAGCAAACTGTTCCTTTAAGGTCAGGAACGAACGGATGTGTTTCTTCGCCTTTGATCAAAGCATTGATGTTGTTTGCCACTGCCTGCCCTTGCTGCATTGCAATTTGAGCAGTCGGTGGGTATGGACGGTTCGTTTCTTCGTTGATCATCAATGCACAGTCACCGATCACGAATACATCTGAATGTCCAGGAGCACGAAGGTCTGCATCCACTTTTACGCGAGCACGCATGTTTTCGATGCCTGATTCTTCGATTAGCTTGCTTCCGCGAACTCCAGCAGCCCAAACAACTGTCCCTGCTTTGATGAATTCAAACTCATCATCGCCTTTTTTGATGTTAACGCCTTCTGGAGTAGCTTCAACGACTGGAGTGCCAATTGAGAACTCGATGCCTTTAGATTCTAAATGGCCAACTGCATAGCTGACAAGTTCAGGATCAAATCCAGGCAATACCATTGGGGCCGCCTCTACACAAACTACGCGAACTTTTTCGCGAGGAACGTCATACTCTTTGCATAATTCCGGTACACGGTTACCCAGTTCCCCTAAGAACTCGATTCCTGTAAATCCGGCTCCGCCTACAACGATTGTCAAACGGCTGTCGTCTTTTACATCTTCTGTAGACCACGTCGCAAATTGGAATTCAATATGCTCACGGATATAACGGGCAGCTTTGACGTTCGCAATTGAAAGTGCGTATTTGTCCAATCCAGGAATTCCGAAAGTTTCTCCTTCGAAGCCTAAACCGATCACTAGATAATCGTATGTAAACACACCATTGTCAGTTGTCACTTTTTTGCCTGCAACATCAATTGCTTCAACTGTCGCTTGGACGAATTTTGTTTTTACGCTGTCAATAACATCTTTGATATCATAGCGAACTTGCTCTGGCAACAATGTACCAGCTGCTGCTTCATGCAGCCAAGTGCTTTCGTAATGGTATTCGTTTTTATTGATCAACGTAATATCTGCGGCATCAGTGCCAAGAACTTTTTGCAAGTTAACTACAGTCATCAATCCACCGTAACCTGCTCCTAATACTAATATTGACGGTCTTTTCAACACAATCGCAACCACCTTCAAGTCATTTTTTTAAACAGAAAAAGTTTAATTAGAAATCATAGTAGTGCCAATAAACTCCTACCCTCTATATTAGCCCTTTTACCAGTTGATTTCAACTGGATTCTCCCGCTTTCCAAGAGCTTCGGCCCGTATTGGCAAAAGCTTTCACGAGATAGCCATTCCAGCGTTCGCTTTTCTGCCGCAAAACAGCACATATCGGCAAAATAAAACACCTGCCTTCTACAAAGTAAAAGGCAGGCGTTCTTTAAGTATCAGCAGTTCTCAGGTGTACCCGCTTTTTTAGCCGTCCGGAACGAAGTCCCGCATCCGCATGAAGCGATCGCGTTTGGATTTTCGATCGTAAATCCGCCGCCCATCAACGACTGTTTGTAATCAACGACTGTCCCATTTAAAATAGGGGCGTCTTCTTTTGCCACCAAAATTTGAAGCCCAAATTGTTCGAGCACATCGTCTTCTGGACCGTGCTCTTTTTCAAACCCCATGCCGTACGTCAATCCGCTGCAGCCGCCGCCTTTTACAGCGACACGAAGAAATGCGCCTTCTTCTTCGTTATGGCGCATCATTTCTTTCACTTGGAAAGAAGCTGCTTCTGTAAGCTCCACTACTTGTGCCATATTATCGCCTCCTTATACCCATCATAGCAAGATTGCGCAAAGCCATTCAAGCAACCCGCTCTGCCAGTTTCAATATGTAGCAAAAAAGGGACCTATGAAAGGTCCCTTGGCATTAAAATACTTGTTCTACTTCAACAACGCCAGGAACTTCTTCCATTAACGCACGTTCAATCCCCGCTTTTAAGGTAATGGTCGAACTTGGGCAGCTTCCGCATGCACCAAGAAGACGAAGTTTTACGATCCCATCTTCTACATCCACTAATTCACAGTCCCCGCCGTCACGCAAAAGGAATGGACGTAATTTATCTAAGACTTCCATTACTTGATCTTCCATCAAAGCTTCAGTCATTAATATCGACTCCTTTCATTATAATCATTATAATGTGATTGAGTAGAAAAAGCCACTATTGAATTTCCAGGAGGTCTAGAAAATGACAAAAGAAATTTCCATCGAAGTGTACGGAACCGAAGTGATCTGTGCAAGCTGCGTGAATGCCCCTTCTTCCATTGATACGTATGAATGGCTGCAAGCGGCAATTTCTCGAAAATACAAAGGCCAGCCATTTTCAATTACGTATATCGATATTGAGAAACCGCAAACGGAAGCGCACCAAAAAGACTACGCCGAGCGCATCCTAGACGATGAATTTTTCTACCCGCTTGTGCTGGTGGAAGGCGAAGTGGTCGGCGAAGGCTACATTCAACTGAAGCCGGTCTACAAAGAACTTGAAAAACACGGCTTTGCCGCAACCGAATAAATACTAATATAAAAAAGCGCACTCATCATCAGATGAGCGCGCTTTTCTTGAATCAGCCATTATGCCATTTGTACATCCAAAGCACGCCGGATTTCATCAGACGCGCAATTCGTCCGGTAACCGTCCGGTCGGCCAGGTAAGCAAACCCTTGTTTTTTCCCGAGGGAGCCAAGGAAGCCTTTTAATTTAATTTCCGGCATGCTTTCAGGAAGCGGCTTGTCTCTCCAAGTCAGCTTCAATACTTCAACAATCTGTTCCGCCTGTTCTTCAGCAAGCTGCGCAGATGGAGCCATCGGCAGCGCTGCACAGTCCCCAACTACATAGACATGTTCGTCGTTCGGCAATTGATGGTATTGGTTGATGACAACGCGTCCGCTGCTGTCGCTTTCAAGTCCCAGATCGCGAACCGGTTTAACCGGCTGAATGCCGGCTGTCCAGACAACAGCGTCAACTGGAATCGTTTCTTCGTGGTTATAAAGAAGATTCGGCTCCACTTTTGTGATATTTGAATTGGAAACTACATCTACATTGTGGTTATCAAACCACTTTTTCACGAAATTACTCAAACGCTCCGGGAAATCACGCAAAATCCGCGGGCTGCGGTCGAATAATTTAATGTTCAAATCGCGTCTGCTTTCGCGCAATTCACTTGCGAGCTCAATCCCGCTAAGGCCGGCTCCGACAATGCCGACGACTGCGCCTGACGGCAATCCTAAAAGTGTTTTGAATGTTTCGCGCGACTTGCCGATCGTCTGGATGCTGTATGTGAATTCATCCGCTCCCGGCACGCTGTGGTATTTGTCTTCGCAGCCTAATCCGATCACCAGATCATCGTATTGAACGCGGTCTCCATTTTCCATCAGCACGCATTTGTCTTCCAAATCGATTTCCAGAATTTCACCATGAACGAGCGATAAGCGGTCGCTTTCCGGGAAAGCTACTCGAACCTCATGGTCGGATGCTGTTCCCGCTGCAAGTGCATAGAATTCTGTTTTCATACTGTGGAAAGGGGTGCGGTCGATCAAGATGATTTCTGTATCCAAGGGTAAATTGTTTGGCAACAAACGAAGCAATATACGCATATTGCCGTATCCTCCGCCAAGTAAGACTAGTTTTCGCATAAAAATCTCCTTTAATTTCATCTGTCTGCTTAATTTCTCAAATATGAGTATAGCTGATTGTGATAACTTTCACAATACATTCTAAAGAAATCAAATAATTGACTATCGCTATAAAAAAAGGTAGGATTTCGTAGTAGCGAGGTGACCAAAATGAAACCGATTGTTGAATTTTGTATTAGCAACATGGCAAACGGATCACAGGAATCGTTTGAGAAATTGGAAAGCGATTCAAATTTGGATGTATTGGAATATGGCTGTTTAAGTTACTGCACCCAATGTGCAGAATCCTTATATGCGTTGGTTAACGGCGAAATCGTTGAAGCCGATACGCCTGAAGAGTTGACTCAGAAAGTCTATGAGTTTATAGAAGAAAACCCATTATTTTAGGCCGCTTTCCGCGGCTTAATTTTTTTTGCCCGAAATTCACCAGGCTTAAACTTCCCATAACGCCAGATTCTCTAAAGCATAGGTAGGCTGAACATCTTTCTCCAGCACTTCTTCCATCGGCGTGACGCCTGTATTGACATGCACAGTATCAATACCGAAATGGATGCCCGCTAAAATATCCGTTTCGTAGTTGTCCCCTACCATGACCATTTCTTCTTTTTCGAATCCGTGCTCATAAAGAATGGCATCCAGCATATGCCCTTCCGGTTTGCCGATATATACCGGCTCCACGCCCGTCGAAGCAGCCACCAATGTAGTAAACGCTCCGTTTCCAGGCACCAGCCCGCGTTCCGAAGGAAAAGCGAGATCGCGGTTTGTTGATAAGAAAACTGCCCCTTTTCGAATTTCCAGGCAGGCAACCGCCAATTTTTCATAATTGATATCGGGATCGATCCCCATCACTACAACATCCGAATTTTCTTCCACTTGCTCAATGCCTTCCTGCTGAAGCGCATCCTTCAACCCATCGGAGCCGATCATATAAACGCTTTTATTTGGATACCAGCGGCTGATGTATTTGGCAGCAGCAATGGCAGACGACATGATTTGCTTATTTTCCGTCACAATACCGAACGTTGCGAGTTTCGCATTCAGCTGCGCCTGCGTCATCGAAGCATTATTCGTGACAAAGAAAGGTTCGATGCCCTTAGCTTGAAGACGCGCCACAAATCCTGGCGCATCCGGCACGGCTTCTTTTCCCCGGTAAACCGTTCCATCTAAATCCAGGCAATAAGCTTTATAATTTTTCATTTTTATTCTCCGGCAAAAACGCTGAAACTGGCCCCAATTCGTGCTCCAAGTAATATTCCACTTTTGGCCCGAAACTCTTTAGCTCTTCCAGGTTCTGGTTCAACACTTCCTGCAGCTCCTGATGATTGACAGCCGCAAATTCACGCACCAGCATTTTCCGCAAGCCAATGACCTGTTTTAACGGTTCATCCATTTCAGGCGTCACTACTTTTTCATCCGTCAAGATATCAATAATGTCTTCGTAGCTTCCCGGATCGCGCATGATGAACCCATCAATCATCGAGTTGCCTACATCAACAATCGATTCAATGATATTGCTTGCTATGCGTTCCAAGGCAAGTTCTTCCGTGAAAGAAGCCCATTGCTCCTTCTCTTCATAAAGATCGATTAATTTCCCCATATAAGTTACGGTGTCTGTAATTTTGTTCCGGTCAATAAAATACATCTTATACCCTCCTGATGGTCTGTTCTTTTCATCGTATTCCCACCTTCTATCATATCATAGGCGCAAAGAAAAACCCTCGGCGGATCATGCATCCGCTTCGAGGGTTTCAGTAGCTGGTTCTGGAATTTCTTTCGTTTCCGGTGCTGGCTCCGGCGCTTTTCCGACTTTTTTGATGACAAAATAAGCGCAGCCAAAATTGCAGTATTCATAGAGATAATCCTGCAATGTGCTGATTTTTGTATCGTACGTAGCTTTATGGTTCGTATCTTCAAAAAAGCCCTTCAAACGCAATTGGCCGTATCCCCAATCGCCCAGAATGTAATCGTATTTGGAAAGGATTTCGCTGTAACGATTGTTCAAAGCTTCTTCTTGGAAGCCGTCGCGGTAATCGATCACCACTTCGTATTGCCATTTATCAACTATAATCATGTTCGTCTTCACCTCTTAACTGTTCACTCCTGCAACTTGCTGATCTCCGAGACGTTGACGTTCTTTTGCAGCGGCATTCACTTGCTCATCCGCGTGATAGCTGCTCCGCACCAATGGCCCTGCTTGGCAATGCGAGAAACCTTTCGCCATTGCAATTTCCCAGAGCTCTTTGAATTCTTTCGGCGAATAATATTTCAACACCTTCAAGTGCTTTTTGGAAGGCTGCAAATATTGGCCGATGGTCATGATGTCTACGCCATTGGCACGCAAATCATCCATCACTTCCATAATTTCTTCTTTCGTCTCGCCAAGTCCGATCATCAAAGAAGATTTAGTTGGAATGTCCGGATACATTTCTTTGGAGCGCCGAAGCAGCTCCAGCGAACGGTCATATTTTGCACGTGCTCTTACTCTTGGCGTCAAACGCCTTACCGTTTCAATATTATGGTTTAAAATATCCGGCTGTGCATCCATCAACGTCCTTAAATTCTCTTCGCTTCCTCCCATGTCGGAAGGCAGAACTTCGACTGTCGTAAACGGATTTTTCCGTTTGATCGCACGAACCGTTTCTGCAAATACTTCAGAACCGCCGTCTCTTAAGTCGTCACGGGCAACCGCCGTGATGACCGTATGCTTTAAATTCATGAGCTTCACAGAATCTGCGACCCGCTCCGGCTCTTGAAGATCCAGTTCATTCGGAAGGCCGGTTTGAACCGCACAAAACCGGCAAGCCCGTGTGCAGACTGCCCCTAAAATCATGAAGGTGGCCGTACGGCGGCTCCCCCAGCATTCATGAATATTAGGGCATTTCGCTTCTTCGCAGACGGTATTCAAGTTATTTTCACGCATCATTTTCTTTAAATCTGTGTAGTTTTCATTTGTATTAAGCTTAATTTTTAACCAATCGGGCTTTCTAAGATGTTCCTGCTTTTCTGACACAACTACATCATCCCTTCGTTCCTTGGTTTTCGGTATTCGCTTATTATCCTTTCCAAATGTACCATATTCTATCTTTGCTCACAACAGCATCTGCCATCTTCTGTAAAATGAAAAACCCGGAAGCGGGTTAGCTTCCGGGCTACTGCTATTGCACTATGGAAAGGGAAGGTTATACACTTCGCTTAGCTTTGCTTTTACTAACGGCGTTCCCAATACTGGCAGCTAAGCCGCCCCAGATAATTACCATTCCAATGATCATGACGATAATTGCACTTGTTGACATATGGTGAACCTCCCTTATTTGTTTTCTTCGTATTGCGCATGGTCTTTATGCCATTTGCCGATGGAGAAGAGGATCCCGAGAACAAGTGCACCTGCCGCTACTGCGACTCCTCCAGTTAATGTAAACATATTGGAGTAGCCCTCATAGTTCCCAGTTTCATTATCAAATTCCTGAAGGATATTCAGTTTCAATAGTCCAAACATCATATAACCTAAAACGATCGGTGTGATGATGCCTAAGCTGAATTTCCACCAGCCGCCAAGGCGGATATCGGAAATAGCATTGGCGTGTTCCTGAAGCATACCGGCTTTGCGGAATACCCAAACAACCAGGACCACTTCGACTAGTCCGATGAATGCAACACCGAATTGGTTGATGTAGTAATCGGCAAGATCCAAGAAGAACAATCCACCCTGAGTTGCAAATAGGATAGAAATCAATGCAGCAAGACCGCCGCCGAACAGAACCGCTTTTTTGCGCGCAATGCCGAATTTCTCAGAAAAACCAGCTACATAAGTTTCAGTGATGGAAATCAAGGAAGTCAATCCAGCAAGCGTTAATGACAGGAAGAACAATGCACCGAACAGGCCATTGAATCCTGGGAATTCATTGATGATCTGCGGGAATACCACAAATGCCAATCCGACGCCAGCTGATGCGACATCCGCCACGGCAACCCCTTGTTGGCTAGCCATGAATCCAAGTGCTGCGAAAACGCCGATCCCTGCCAATAATTCGAAGGCCGAGTTGGCAAATCCAGTGATAAAGGCATTATTGGTAATATCCGATTTTTTCGGAAGATAACTTGCATAAGTAATCATAATCGCAAATGCTACCGATAAACTGAAGAAAATATGGCCATAAGCCGCTACCCAAACCGAAGGATCCATGATGGCATCAAAATTCGGTTTGAAGAATGCATCCAATCCCATAGACGCTCCGTCCAATGTGACAGCACGGATAACAACAATCAAGAAAATTACGACTAAAGTTGGAATGAAAATGCGGTTAGCCATTTCAATTCCTTTTTTAACTCCGGCAAGCAAAATGCCAAGGGTAATAATCCAGACAAGTGCCAGCGGAATAAATACACCCCATACTATTCCACCAGTTTCACCCGGCTGTACAGTCAATTGAAGAAAATCATTGAATAGGAATCCTTCTGTATCGTCTCCCCAAGCTTGATTGAAGGAGAAAATTGTGTACCGCATTGCCCATGCAATGATCACTGCATAGTAGACGGATATGACGAATGATACAAAAACAGCCCACCATCCCATCCATTCCAATTTCTTCCCGCTCATTCTGAAGAACGACAGCGGTGCCGATCCCCGGTATTTATGGCCAATGGTGAATTCCAAAATAAGAATTGGTATCCCTGCGGTTAACAGAGCGAATAAGTACGGTATAAAGAATGCTCCTCCACCATTTTCATAGGCAACATATGGAAAACGCCAAATGTTCCCTAAACCTACCGCCGAGCCGACAGCCGCCATGATAAATCCAGCGCGCGTACCCCATTGCGAACGTTCCATCTCTCTTCCCCCTTAGTATCCTTCCAATTTTCTTACAGAAAAATAGGAAGTTTGTTTATTTTCAGATTATTGCTAATCTAAAAATAGTATAACGAGGGAGTTTACCAAAGTAAAGATAATTTCTCGATTTTTTTAATTAAAGCTATTTCTGGAATAATAAAAAAGCAGAGAAAGTTTTTCCCTGCTTTTGCAATCACTCTATATTCCCATGTTTTTCTGACAAGGTTGTACGTTTTGACCAAATAACGAATAATATCGCTAAAATAACAATTACCACTCCTAAAGCCAGCAAAAGGGAATTGGTAAAACCTATGACAATATACCCTACTGCCGCAATTACTGCAGCTGTAATTGCGTATGGCAACTGAGTAACGACATGGTCCATATGGTTGCTCCCAGCTCCTGTAGAAGACAAAATCGTCGTATCAGAAATCGGCGAACAGTGGTCGCCGAATACAGCGCCAGCTAAAACTGCTGACAACGTCGGCAATAATAATTCCGGTTCAGCTTGAGACATGATTTGCCCTGCGATCGGCAGCAAAATACCGAATGATCCCCAAGAAGTACCGGTAGAAAAAGCCATGACACCTGCCAGCAAGAAAAGCAAGACCGGCAAGATGGAAGTCGGCATATTTGCTTCCGTCACTACATCCGCCAAATACTGTCCCGTTTCCAGGTTGCCAATCAAATACGTCAATGACCATGCAAATACAAGGATCAGAACCGCTCCAATCATCGATTTGATTCCAGCGAAAATTCCTTTTCCTATCCAACCGGCTGTCGCTGTTTCATTTTTTCGCATCTGCAATAGATAGAGAAGAATGGAAGTTAAAGCTCCGAGGCCTCCGCCCACTAATAATGAGGCCGGAACGTCCGTGTTTTCGAAAATCAGCCAGATATCAAAAACCTGATCTGAGTTTTGGTAACCTGTCCAAATCATAGCCCCGACTGTTCCGGCAACCAATACCAAGATCGGCAACAATAAATCAAGAACCCGGCCATGGGAATGGCTTGGAAATTCCTCTTTCATTTCGCCCGGAATTGTTTTAGCCGGATCGAACAATTGGCCTTTCGTAATTGCCAGCTTCTCATGCTTTTTCATTTCACCAAAATCCACATCGCGGATGGCTACAAAAAAGACAATGGCTAGGGAAGCGACCACATAGAAGTTCATTGGCGCCATCCATATAAAAGCTTCCAGAGCGGAGGACTCAACATAAGTTTGGCCCGCTAATATGGTAGCTACAATACCGATAATGGCAGCGCCCCAGCTCGATACAGGCGACACCACACAGACAGGCGCAGCTGTCGAATCGATAAAATAAGCGAGTTTCGCGCGTGATACTTTATAACGGTCCGTAATTGGACGGGCAACTTGCCCTACTGCCAGGGCATTGAAATAATCGTCAATGAAAATGACAATCCCTAAAATTACTGTTACTACCTTAGCGCCTCTTCTCGATTTAATCCGAGTAGATGCCCACTCCGCAAAAGCGTGGCTTCCGCCAGACAAGCTGACAAAAGCGGTGATGACTCCTAAAAGCAGCAAGAAAAGAATAATGAATACATTATAAGCATTGAAGCCCCCGTCCCAAAAAATAACCGCAAAAGACATGTAGAGCTCTTTTAATGCCGCTACCGGCGCAAATGAAGTGTAAATAAATGCTGCCGCGACAATCCCTGCTCCAAGGGACAACAGTACGCGCCGCGTCAATAATACCATCGCAATGGCGATAATTGGCGGCAAAATTGAGAAAATCGTATTCTCCATGAAAAAATCCTCCTTTTTTAGTAGGATGGAAGAGAAAAAAGGCTGATTGTCTTCCCCAAGGGTACAATCAGCCTTCTACAATTCGTCTGTGTGATCAAACATCAAACATCCCTGTAGCTCTTCATTTGCGCAAAACGCAAATGACAGTGCCATTCTTCTTCAGAATGACCCCAGCACTTTTTCCATTGACTGTGAAAAAAGAACTTCGGCAAAATTTCCTTTCAGATGCGTTCAACGTTGTCAAACTCGCGCACCGTACTGATAAATTCCGCAGCCTCTACCCATCGATATAATTTATTTCTTAGTTAGCATAGCCCATAATTAAGACAAAATCAACTGTGTTTCAAGTTCGAATATTCTTTCATTTTAACGTTTTGCTTCTGAAATATTGGCTAAATACATCCCGCAGGAATTCAGGCATAAAGTATTTTTTCGGAGCGCGTTTCAAGGACGGGAAAAAATAGCCGAACGTGAACATATCCAAAGTGATCAGTTTATAGGTTTGGTCTGGATTCGCTGGAATTTCCCCGATGAATAATTGCCGATTCTCCATGGACAGATTGATGCGGATCATTTTGCCGAAAACCGCTCCCCGGAAACCCATCCCTTTCAATTCAATTTTCGGCCAATCGGCATTCAACGATTGCAGATAAATTTCTTTCAGCTCGGCGCCTGTCAATTCGATTAAACAAGGATTGATCGGATGTGGCAGCATCTTATGAAAATCGTAGCGCGTCGCTGTCCCGAGCGGCATATTTTCCATAAAGAGGCCTGCATTGAAGATGGCGCAATCCGCACCTGAAAATTCAATCATCGCTTCCCCAAACATCTCAGCAAGTTTCGAGTCCCTAAACCAGTCTGCATCCAGTACCTGTTCATTGTAGAAAATTGGATCATTCAATTGTTCTTTGCCTTGTGCAATGAGCAAATCATCAAAATCTTCTTCTACACTTTGAAGCAAAGCTGTTTCGATTAAATCCGCTTCTTTGGCGCCGGTTTCTAAATCGACCGCGATATGGCCGATGTACATGCCAAATTTGCCTGCCGCTCCAAGCAATGTATCCCCTATTACTTTCCCTTCATGGAAAATGTGGTGGGTGTGTGCGCCAAGCAAAACATCGATTTCCGGACATAACTCCACTAGCTGTTCATCTTCTTTTATGCCGAGATGAGACAGGCAGATGATGAAATCCGCTTGATCTTTAACCGTTTCAACGGCTTGAACAATTGAATCCTTCGCATCGGTCACTGTCCATCCCAAACGCCGATAGAACGGCGTGAATTCGGCTGTAGCCCCGACCAAAGCCAGCCTTATCCCGCTCTTTGTTTCCATTACATGAAAAGCTTTTGCCCATTCTGGGCGGCTGCCATCCAAATCAAATAAATTCGCCACAATGACTTCAAAATCCGCTTGCAGATAAAGCGAATTGAGCTCTTCTTTCGCCAAGGTGATGCCTTCATTATTGCCGATGGTCACAGCGTCGTAGCCTGCGCCGTTCAGCAATTCGATATTCCCTTTACCGGAAGTTCCTTCGGTGAAAGGGTGCGAGCGGTCCACGTGGTCGCCGATATCCAGGACTAGGCAAAAATCTCCCGCTTCTTCGTGCCAGCGCTTTCGCTCTTTCAGTAATGACCGGATGCGCGGCCAATTTGCAAAATGGCTGTGCACATCGTTTGTATGATAAATGTGAAGGGTTTCACCCATGACTTACACCTCTTTAAGAACTAAATATTCCTTCGTAAACAGACCGGAGCCCTAAAACCAACAAAGCAATCCGCAAAATAACGACGAGTGTCCCGGAATCCACTTTTTTATTCCATGCGGCTCCTATTTTTGCCCCGACATAGGCTCCTGGCACCACTGCCAGCGTATAAAGCCATGGAACGTTGCCAAGCGAAAGATGGGTGATGGAATTGACAATGGCCGATAAAAACACCATGAACATCGAAGTCCCAACCGCCACATGGGGAGGAAATAAGAACAGTAGAATCATGGCCGGCACCATGATCGATCCGCCGCCAATGCCGAATAAACCAGAGGCAAAGCCTACGCCAAATGTTAATAGCAGCGCAAACCACACAGGATAGCCGTATACATATTCCTTGTTCATCGAATCCCGGAAAGTGAAATTCCGGCCGTTTTGCACAAACCAATGGACCGCTTTTAACCGGTCTTTCACCAATAATAACAAGGCCAGAAAAACCAATAGAATACCGAAATACAATTGAAATGAAGGAAGATCCAATCCTTTATTGACAAAAGCACCGATAATCGTCCCCGGTGCGCTGCCGGCAAAAAAGAGCAGGCCGCTCCGGTAATCCACTGTCTTGACTTTCATATAAGAAAGCGTAGAGGACAGGCCGGTGAAAATCATCATGATCACAGATAGCCCGACAATTTTCTGAGGCGGAAGTTCTGGAAAAAAGGCGAACGAAGTTCCGAGAAAAAGCATCGCCGGCACTAAAATAACGCCGCCTCCAAGGCCGATTAGCGCTCCGACGATACCCGAAAGCAAACCGACAAGCGCGATCAAAAGAAAGATCATCAAAACCCTCCATCGAATAAATCAAGCTGCTTCGGCGATAGTCCATTGAATTCCAATCCGTTCATTTCCTGGAATTGCTTCGCATCTCCTGCGGCGTGTCCGCCAGAGTTATTATTGAAAACAATATAAACCCGGTCCGTCGATTTTTCCAGAAGTTTGGCCGCTTCGCTGATTTCTGCCAGTTCTTTTTCATTATAATCGTAAAGATAGCGCACTTCCCGCCATTTTTGGCCATGGCCCGGATTCAGCCAGCCATGGACATTTCGCCCATGGAGCCGTATCAAAACTTTGTCTTCCCGTGTAGATACAGGAACCAAAGGAATCGATCCTTCGCCCGCTTGCGGTTCATCGCAGACAGAGTGAATCAGGTTGTTCTCTCTGAAAAACTCAAGCGTCTTATCGCGAAGTTCAGGCGCATACCAGGATTGATGGCGGAATTCTACCGCCAGATCGAATTCTTTCAGGCGGCCCGTGATTTCACGGATCTGCTCCACATTGTCTTTTTGGCAATCAAACCACGGGGGAAACTGCAATAGCACCATCGCCAATTTTCCAGCTTCTTTTAGCGGCCGTATCGATAAAATAAAGGCCTCGAACATTTTGTCACGGCTTTCAAACGGGTTTTCTCCCCGTTGATGCCCAGTCATCCCCTGGTAAGCTTTGACGACAAATTGGAAGCCTTCCGGCGTTTCGTTGATCCACTTCCGGATATTCCGTTCAGGCTGGACCGCATAGAAAGAAGAATCCAATTCTACAATTGGAAAATGTGCACTATAGTCAATTAACTTTTCTGTTTTTTTAGAACCTGGGCTATAGACATCCGGATGGTCGCCCCATCCAGTCAATCCTACATATATCATGAGTCCGCCTCCAATATTCGTTGTTATTTTATGATAGCATAGAAAAAATAAGGCGTCTTATTAAGAGCTGCCTTTGAAGGAAAAGGATGCTTATAAAGCGAAAATATCCTTTATTCCCTTTTCCCAGTTCCTTCCGAAATTACACTTATCTATAGAACAGGAGCAAGCCGCCATGAAAAAAACGTGGGATCATCAAGCACTTGTTGAAAAATTTGAAGCGAACCGGAATGGGGAGCTGGCTTTGCCGATGGCTGCTTATATGCGCAACCAATTCCCTTTTCTCGGCATTAAAACCCCGCTCAGAAACGCTTTATTAAAACAGCAGTTCGAAGAATATCACTTGCCTTCAACCGATCAGCTCATTGAAGAAGTCTGGAAACTATACCGCTTGCCGGAGCGGGAATATCATTATGCCGCCATCGCTTTGCTTGAAAAAAGGAAGGGCCAGTTAACGCTAAAAGACCTCCCTGCTTTAAGGCAGTTTATTGAAAGCGACTCTTGGTGGGACAGCGTAGATTCGATTGCACCAAAAATTGTCGGCCATGTTGTGGCTACAGACCGGCTGCAGGGATCAGCTATCATGCTTGAATGGTCAGAGGCTGATAATATGTGGACAAATCGGGCCGCTATTTTGCACCAATTGAAATACAAACGGGAGACCGACAGAGAATTATTGGCTATGATCGTTCAGCAGCACGCAGCCTCTACAGAATTCTTCATCCAGAAATCGATCGGTTGGGCATTGCGGGAATATGCCAAAACCAATCCGGAATGGGTCGGGTCTTTTACGGGACGTCATTCGCTTATGCCGCTCAGCCGACGGGAAGCATTGAGAAATATCCATTAAGAAACTGGTATGCTGCCGATAAAATGAGCAGGATTAACAAAAAAGCCCGGCGCCTTATAGGCACCGGGCTTTCTGTATTGGAAAATTAACCGATAGAGCCTTCCATTTCGAACTTGATTAAACGGTTCATTTCTACCGCATATTCCATTGGAAGTTCTTTTGTGAACGGTTCGATAAAGCCCATTACGATCATTTCTGTCGCTTCTTGCTCAGAAACGCCGCGGCTCATCAAGTAGAACAATTGCTCTTCCGATACTTTCGAAACTTTCGCTTCGTGCTCCAATGAAACATTGTCGTTCAAGATTTCATTGTAAGGGATGGTATCTGAAGTTGACTGGTTGTCCATGATCAACGTGTCACATTCAATGTTTGAACGTGCGCCATCCGCTTTACGGCCGAAACGGACAATTCCTCGGTACGATACTTTACCGCCTTGTTTCGAAATGGATTTCGAAACAATTGAAGATGAAGTATTCGGAGCCAAGTGAATCATTTTAGCTCCAGCATCCTGGTGCTGCCCTTTCCCTGCAATCGCAATGGAAAGCGTCATTCCGCGAGCGCCTTCACCGCGAAGGTAGACAGCTGGGTATTTCATCGTCAATTTAGAACCGATGTTGCCGTCGATCCATTCCATTGTACCGTTCGCATCAACGAATGCGCGTTTTGTTACAAGGTTGTAGACGTTGTTCGCCCAGTTTTGGATCGTTGTATAACGGCAGTAAGCATCTTTTTTCACAATGATTTCAACAACTGCTGAGTGAAGTGAATTCGTTGTATAAACCGGTGCTGTACAGCCCTCTACATAGTGAACGCTTGCGCCTTCATCAACGATAATCAATGTACGTTCGAATTGTCCCATGTTTTCCGAGTTGATGCGGAAATAAGCTTGAAGCGGAGATTCCACTTTAACGCCTTTTGGCACATAGATGAACGATCCGCCTGACCATACCGCTGTATTTAGCGCAGCAAATTTATTGTCAGCAGCTGGAATAACCGTCTGCCAGTACTCTTTGAACAGGTCTTCGTTTTCGCGAAGCGCAGCGTCCGTGTCTTTAAAGACGATGCCCATGTCCTCAAGTTCCACTTTCATGTTGTGGTAAACCACTTCTGATTCATACTGCGCAGAAACACCGGCAAGGTATTTTTGCTCCGCTTCAGGAATCCCTAATTTGTCGAATGTGGCTTTGATTTCGTCTGGAACTTCGTCCCATGAAGTTTGGCTCGCTTCCGACGGTTTTACATAATACGTAATTTCGTCAAAATTCAAAGCGTTTAAATCTCCGCCCCATTGCGGCATTGGCATTGAATAGAACAATTTCAATGCTTTTAAGCGTGATTCGAGCATCCATTCCGGTTCACTCTTGATGTTTGAGATTTCACGAACGATTTCTTCCGTCAATCCGCGTTTTGAGCGGAAAACGGATACGTCTTTGTCGTGGAACCCATATTTATAATCACCGATTTCCGGCATTTTTTTAGCCATCATCGTTCCTCCGTTCTTCGTTACGATTTGTCTTCGTTTTGTACGCCTTTTTCCATCGCTTTCCAAGCAAGCGTGGCACATTTGATCCGCGCCGGGAATTGGGAAACGCCTTGCAAGGCTTCAATATCGCCAAGGTCAATGGAATCATCATAATCTTTGCCAAGCATCATATCTGAAAAGATGCTTGAAAGTTTCATTGCGGTATCGACATCTTTTCCTTTTACGGCTTGCGTCATCATCGAAGCGGATGCCATCGAAATCGAGCATCCTTCTCCGTCGAATTTCGCATCTTTAACGATGCCATCTTCCACTTGCAAAGTCAAATGAATGCGGTCGCCGCACGTCGGGTTGTTCATATCGATTTTTACGTTTTCATTTTCCAGCGTGCCTTTATTGCGCGGCGTTTTGTAATGATCCATGATTACGCGTCGGTATAATTGATCTAAGTTATTAGTAGACATCGTTGAAATACTCCTTTGCCGAACGCAATCCTTCTACTAAACG
The DNA here is from genome assembly GCF_022819085.1 of Planococcus ruber. GTDB lineage: Bacteria > Bacillota > Bacilli > Bacillales_A > Planococcaceae > Planococcus > Planococcus ruber. The sequence goes on from NZ_JALHAG010000009.1 coordinate 43,656, forward strand.
GTCGATATCCGACTCGTTATTATAGAGATAGAAGCTTGCGCGTGCTGTAGCTGATACCTCCAGCCATTTCATAAGAGGTTGAGCACAATGGTGGCCGGCGCGAACAGCAATGCCGTTCATATCAAGGACGGTCGCCACATCATGAGGATGGACATCCTCCAGGTTGAACGTCACAATGCCCGCCCGTTTCGCAGGATCTTTCGGTCCGTAAATCGAAAGGCCTTCGATTCCACTCATCTTATCCATCGCATAGGCAGCCATTTGATGTTCATGTTTTTCAATTTCATTCAATCCGATTTCGTTCAAGAAGTCGATCGCTGCACCGAGTGCAACCGCTCCAGCGATAATCGGGGTTCCGCCTTCAAATTTCCAAGGCAGTTCTTTCCATGTAGAGTCATATAATCCGACGAAGTCAATCATCTCTCCGCCGAATTCTACAGGCTCCATGTCGTTCAATAAAGCTTTTTTGCCGTATAGGACGCCGATGCCTGTCGGACCGCACATCTTATGCCCGGAAAAAGCGAAGAAATCGCAGTCCAACTGCTGCACATCAATTTTCAGATGCGGGGCAGCTTGTGCTCCGTCCACTACCATGACTGCTCCATTTTCATGGGCAATCTCAGCAACTTCCTTAACAGGATTCATCGTTCCAAGAACATTGGATACATAGACCATGGAAACGATTTTCGTGCGTTCAGTAACTGCGGCACGAACTTGCTCCAATGAAATCGTTCCATCTTCTTCAAGCTCGACGTATTTCAAAATGGCTCCGCGTTCTTTTGCCAATTGCTGCCATGGAATGATATTGGAATGGTGCTCCATGTAAGTAATGACGATTTCATCGCCTTCTTCAACATTGGCTCTGCCGTAGCTTTGCGCTACTAAGTTGATGGCCGTTGTCGTTCCGCGAAGGAAAACAACTTCTTCTGTTGAATTGGCATTGATGAAATTCCGGACTTTCTCACGAGCGCCTTCATATTTTTCCGTAGCCCGGTTGCCGAGGGTATGTACTCCCCGGTGGACGTTGGAGTTATCGAATTCGTAATAAGACTTTAACGCTTCGATAACCTGGACCGGTTTTTGAGAAGTAGCTGCGCTATCCAGATAAACAAGCGGATGGCCATTTATTTCCTGATTTAATATAGGGAAATAGCTTTTTATCTCTTGGTTGATCATTAGCGGACTTTCCTTTCGATAACCTCCGTCAATTGCTTTTTAACGCCTTCGATTGGCAGCACATTAACAACTGGCGCCAAGAAACCGTGAATAACAAGACGTTCAGCCTCTTGTTTTGTAATCCCGCGGCTCATTAAGTAATACAATTGAAGCGGATCAACGCGGCCGACAGATGCAGCGTGGCCGGCTGTTACATCATCTTCATCAATCAAAAGAATCGGGTTCGCATCTCCGCGAGCCGCTGGGCTCAGCATCAATACGCGTGATTCCTGTTCAGCATTGGCTTTTGTCGCGCCATGCTCGATTTTGCCAATGCCGTTAAAGATAGAAGAAGCAGAATCTTTCATGACACCATGCTTCAAGATTTGGCCATCAGAGTTTTTGCCCCAGTGGATTACTTGAGTGGTAAAGTTTTGTTTTTGCGTTCCGCGTCCGACAACTACCATTTTTGTATCGCCGATTGAATTATCGCCGATTAAATGCGTTGTATTTTCAGAAATCGTGTCGCTGTCGTTCATCATGCCGATTGCCCACTCAATGCGTGCATCGCGTTTTGCAATTCCGCGGCGATTCACGTAAGTTGTGAAACCTTCTGCCAAAACGTCTACAGCACCGTAAGTGATGCTTGCGTTGTCTTCAGCAATCACTTCAGAAACTATATTCGCTAATCCATTAGAATGCGGAATTGTTGAGAAATAGTTTTCGACATACGTTACTTTACTGCTTGTATCCGCTACAACCAATACGTGGTTGAAAAGAGATGCCTGCTCGTCGTCGTGGATGAATACCACTTGTACCGGCTCTTCAATTTCAACGTTTTTAGGTACGTATAGGAACACACCGCCATTTAAAAGAGCAGCATGGAGAGAAGTCAATTTATGCTCTTCAGCACGAACAGCTTCTTTCATGAAGTATTTTCCGACAAGATCGCTATGTTCGCGGATTGCCGTGAAAATATCCGTCAAAATAACGCCTTTCGCTTTCAAGTCTTCTGAAAGAGCCGAGTAAGCAGGAGTGTTATTGTGCTGGATATAAATATTTTTTTGTTCTAAGTCTACGACTGATTTCACTTCTTCCGGCAATTCTTCTAAAGAGCTGTAAGTTGAGCTCTCCACAGCGTGCACCGGAAATTCCGTGAAATTCCATTTGTCGATCTTTGTCTTATCCGGTTTTGGCAGCGGTAAAGCTTCTGCAGCTGCCAGCGCCTGGATGCGCAAGTTTGTAAACTCTTCTGGTTCTTTATGAGAAGCCGAGAAGGAGCGCACGTCCTGCTCGGTCACTTTAATATTCGTTTCAACCGTCACGTTAGTCTCCCCTTCCAATTATGCTTCCTGTCCTACAGTCTCGTCTTCAATTCCAAGTTCAGCTTTGATCCAGTCATAGCCTTCCGCTTCCAGTTTGTGAGAAAGTTCTTCTCCGCCTGATTTCACGACACGGCCCTGCATCATTACGTGGACATGGTCCGGAGTGATGTAGTTCAGCAAACGCTGGTAGTGAGTGATGATCAAGCAGCCGAAGTCTTCGCCTCTCATTTGGTTAACGCCTTCAGAAACTACTTTCAATGCATCAATGTCCAAACCGGAATCGATTTCATCAAGAACAGCGATTTTCGGTTTGATCATCATCATTTGAAGAATTTCGTTGCGTTTTTTCTCGCCGCCGGAGAAACCTTCGTTCAAGTAGCGCTGAGCCATATCCTGGTCCATATCAAGAACGTCCATTTTCTTATCCAATTCACGGATGAATTTCATCAATGAAATTTCATCGCCTTCTTCACGGCGAGCATTCATAGCCGAACGCATAAAGTCGGCATTCGTCACACCAGAAATTTCGCTTGGGTATTGCATTCCAAGGAAAAGGCCAGCGCGAGCGCGTTCATCAACTTCCATCTCCAGAACGTCTTCGCCGTCCAAAGTGATGCTTCCTTGCGTCACTTCATATTTAGGATGGCCCATAATAGCTGAAGCCAATGTAGATTTCCCAGTTCCGTTAGGTCCCATGATTGCATGGATTTCCCCTGTATTAATTGTTAAGTTCACACCTTTTAAAATCTCTTTGTCTTCGATTTTAACGTGTAAATCTGTAATGACCAAAGTTGACATGTAAATACCTCCATAAAGTGAATTTTGAATGGAAACCATTCTTAATTAGTATCATTCTAATCTTAACCCAAATCCACTTGAGTAGCAAATCTTTAAACCGAATCAAAAATTGTGTTAAAAACATTTTATAACCCTTATTTTAACAAGGTTTTTAAAGAGAAATTCCATTTGAGCTGCATGAATTTTATTTTCAATACCGCTCAACTAAATGAGAATACATATCAATAAAAAAACCAGCGCTCATTCGCGCTGGCCCTGCTTTTCTATTAGTCACGGTGTACTAGACGCTCTAAACGAGCAGCCACTTGCTGGCCTTGCTGATAATCTCGTTCTCTCCGTTGTTCCACTTGTACAATCTTGTCAGTGTCGTTTTGATATTCGTCGATACCAAATCCGTGTACGTCTCTAAACGCCTGTTCCATCTTTTCGGTATGTTCAATTCCGTGTGAATCGATAATGAACCATTCCTCTCTGATTTTGTTTCACTCTCATTATACCCCTTGTTTTCCAGCAAAAACCCATTTAAGCGGATTTTTCTGAAATTAGCCCCATCGTCGGATAAAATTGATGTAAAACAAAAGACCCAGGCTAGGCTGGGTCTTCAGAGTTGATTATTGAGATACTTCGTTAAGAAGGCTTGAAGGAATTAATCCCTGCTCTTCTAGTAATGCGTTAAGTTTTTCATCAGCCTCTGTGAATTTTGCGTTTGCTGCTTCAAAAGAAGGCGCTTCTTTTGTCAGCTCTTCCGCTTTCATGTCGTAAGCTTCTTTAATCGATGCGAATGAAGTTTCAAGATCTGCTTGCTGCTCTTCCAACTCAGCAGGAATTTCAATTCCCTCGACAGCTTTCGCTGATTCTTCTGCTGAAGTTTTTGCAGCATCTTTCATTGTTTGAAGATCTGAACCTTCTGGAAGCGTTTCTTCCGCTTGGGCATTTTCATAAGCGTTCAAGTCGCCGTCAACTGCGTTGATCGTTTTCGAAATGGAAAGATAGAATTTCATCATTTCCTGTTTTACATCCCCATTTTGCTCAGTTGTTTCTTCTGTTTCTTTATCGGTTGAAGCTTTTTCATCAGAAGCTGTATCATCGCTGCAAGCCCCTAAAAATAATGCAGCCGAAAAGCCGATTGCAAGTAGTTTTTTCATGATGTTTTCCCCCTTGGTATCATAATCCTTCCATATAATAGCATAAGCCTATAAAAGCGTATATAGTTGGGGGAATAGCCGGAATAGAGCAAATTTCAAATGTATTCTAAACCTTTTTGCCGTTTGCGAAACGGTCGACAATCATGGCCAATGCTCCGTCGCCTGTTACGTTTGTGGCTGTCCCAAAACTGTCTTGGGCCATATACAAAGCAATCATTAAAGCAATCATTGTCGGATCAAATCCAAGCATCACTTCAAGCAAACCAAGCGCCGCCATAACGGCCCCGCCAGGAACGCCGGGAGCAGCGATCATCGTCACGCCAAGCATGAAGATGAAAGGCAAAAACGAAGTGAAAGAAGGCGTTTGGCCACTTAAAAAGAGAACTCCAATTGAACAAGAAACCAAAGTAATGGTGCTGCCGGACAAATGAATCGTCGCAAACAGCGGCACTGCAAAATCTACAACTCGTTCGTTCGCTCCAGTTTTACGGGCTTGTCTTACCGTTACCGGAATGGTAGCAGCAGATGACTGCGTTCCAAGAGCCGTGAAATAAGCGGGCAACATTGTTTTCAATAAGAAAAATGGATTTTTCTTCGTCATTGCGCCTGCTGCTGAATATTGAAGCACGAGCATGACCCAATGCAAAATGAGGATCAGGACAAAAACGACAGCGAACAAGGAAAGAATTTTCGCTACCGCGCCTCCGTATGCCATATTGGCAAAAATTCCGAAAATGTGGAACGGCAACAATGGAATGATCACATAAGTGATTACTTTCTCAATGATGGACTGAAACTCTTCGAAAAATGAGAACATCGTCTTGCTGCCAGTCGAAGCCATTCCGATTCCCAGCAAAAACGCTAAAATCAATGCTGTCATGACGCCAAAAACCGGCTCCATCGGCATATCGATAAAAGAGGTTGCCAAAGATTCTGCCGGATCGTCCACACCGCTCATGGAACCTTTCTCCATAAAGTTCGGCAAAATGGAACTTGCTGCAAAGAATGCAAGGATTCCGGCAACAATTGTCGAAGTATAGGCAAAGCCTGTTGCTAGCCCCAACAGTTTTCCGGATCCTTTTCCCAGCTTTGCAATGCCGGGAGCGATAAAACCAAGAATAATGAGCGGTACAACAAAATTAAGAAAATTTCCGAAGACGGCCGTAAATGTCGCAAAGATGCGCGCCATCCATTCAGGCGCAAATGAACCGATCAAGACGCCCAAAGCAATGGCTAAAATAATTCGCGGCAATAAGCCGATTTTAAACTTCATGCGATTGTCCTCCCTAGATGAACAAATGTATATTTTATTATCTAAAAATAGCACAGAGCGCACATAATTGTAACCCATTCTCCTATTCTCGTAATATTATCATTATTCTACAAACGATATTTTTCTTTTGTTTAGCTATAATTTTCCATAAAAAAAGAAGGCTCAATTTTACTTGGGCCTTCTTTTTGGCAGTGATCAGTCAACCGGTACGACTGAACCGCCCCACTCTTCCAAGATGAAATCCTGGATTTCTTCTGATTTCAATACGTCAACCAAAGCTTTCACGTTTTCACTGTCTTCATCGCCAGCTCTAACGGCAATCACGTTTACGTATGGAGACTCAGAACTTTCCAAAGCAATGGCATCTTCCAGCGGGTTCAATCCGGCATCAATCGCATAGTTCGAGTTGATCAACAACGCATCGCCTTCGCCTGATTCATATAATTGAACCATCAATGCCGCTTCGTAGTTTGCATCAAATTCAAGATTTTTCGGGTTTTCCACGATATCGCTCACTTCAGCTACTGTCTTATCGACGCCTTCAGCTAAAGTGATCAACCCTTCTGCTTCAAGAAGCGATAAGATCCGGCCATGGTCGGCTACCGAGTTGCTCATTAGAATTGTTGCACCTTCAGGCAGTTCTTCTAATGATGCATACTTTTGTGAATAAACGCCAATTGGTTCAATGTGGATGCCGCCGGCGTTTTCAAAATCATAGCCGAATTCTTCAATTTGAGACTCTAAGTACGGGATGTGCTGGAAATAGTTCGCATCAATTTCTTCTGAATCCAAATCCTGGTTTGGCAGGATGTAATCTTGGTACGTTTCAATTTCCAAGTCAATGCCTTGCTCTTCCAGAATCGGTTTGGCTTTTTCTAAAATCTCCGCGTGCGGTACGTTGGATGCCCCGACTTTTAACGTGCTCGATTCTTCGCTTGATCCGCCGTTGTCGCTTCCGCAGCCTGCTAATGCCAGTACGGATAGTAATGTTCCTGCTACAAGTTTCTTCATGTTTGTGATCTCCCTTTTTTCTAAAATGTTTTATGGTTAACGCTTATCTGAACGAGTGGTCATCCAATCGCCGATAAATTGAATTGCAAATACAATCACCAAGATCAAAATTGTCGCCATCAGCGTGACATCTTCACGGCTCCGTTGGAATCCATCAAGGAAAGCCAAAGTCCCCAGTCCACCGGCACCAATGATGCCGGCCATCGCCGTATAGCCGACAAGTGCGATAGCGGTAACAGTAATTCCTGAAAGCAGCGCCGGCTTGGATTCCGGCAAAAGCACTTTGCGGATAATCGTCCACGTGGTCGCTCCCATTGAACGCGCAGCTTCAATGACGCCTTTGTCAATTTCTTTTAACGCAATCAACACCATGCGTGCATAAAAGGGAGCAGCACCGATAATCAGAGCAGGCAACGCCGCGTTCGGTCCGCGAATGGTGCCGATCAGGAATTTTGTAAATGGAATCAATAAGATAATGAGAATAATAAACGGAATAGACCGGAAAATATTGACAAATGCACCCGTCAGCCAATTGACAATGCTATTTGCCCATAATTGTTTTGGTGCTGTCAAAAAGAGTACGATTCCGAGAACCAGCCCAATGACAAATGTGAAAAACGTGGACATGGCCGTCATGTAAAGCGTTTCAAGCGTCGCTTCCCACATGTTCTCCCAATCAACGTTCGGGAATAATGATTCAACCATTTGACATCACCTCCGTTTGAACGCTTTCCGCATTCAAGTAAGCGAGCGCCTCGCTAATTTCCTGGGCAGAGCCTTTCATCTGTAAAACCAAGGTTCCGTAAGCGCCGCGCTGCGTATGGGCGATGTTCCCTTGCACGATGTTGACATCGACTGGATACTTGCGGATCAATTGAGTTAAAATCGGCTGTTCGGTCTGGTCGCCGACAAAGACCAATTTGACCAATTCGCCCGTCGGATACAGCTTCCGCAGATTTTTTATCGTTTCCTGGGAGTCTTCCGTATCCGTCACCTGGGCCACAAAGCGCTCTGTAATTTCTGCTTTTGGCGACTGGAAAACTTGCAGCACATCGCCGAGCTCTACTACGCGCCCGCCTTCCATTACAGCTACCCGGTGGCAAATCTTCCGGATGACGTGCATTTCGTGGGTAATCAAAACAATCGTCAATCCGAGCCGCTTGTTGATATCGACCAGCAATTCGAGAATCGAGTCCGTTGTTTGCGGATCCAGCGCAGAAGTCGCTTCATCGCAAAGCAGCACTTCCGGTTCGTTCGCGAGTGCTCTTGCAATGCCGACCCGCTGTTTCTGCCCGCCTGACAGCTGGGATGGATACGCATTTTCCCGTCCTTTTAAACCGACCAATTCGACCAGTTCCAATACACGCGCATCTCGCTTGTTTTTCGGCACACCTGCGATTTCAAGCGGAAATTCAATATTCTCTTTGACCGTGCGCGACCACAGCAAGTTGAAATGCTGGAAAATCATGCTGACTTTCTGCCGGGCTTTGCGAAGTTCGCTGCCTTTTATCGCCGTGATGTTTTGGCCATTGATGACAACCGATCCGCTTGATGGTTTTTCCAAACCGTTCAATAACCGGATCAACGTACTTTTACCGGCGCCGCTATAGCCGATGATGCCGAAAATTTCACCGGCTGCAATGGACAAGTCCACATCATCAACGGCGGTAAGGGCCCCTTTTCCTGTATCGAATACCTTCGATAGTTTTTTCAATTCAATCATCTTTTACAACTCCTGCCCCCAAAAATAAAAAACCCTTCTGCGCAGCATTGAGCAGAAGGGTGAACGTGCAATAACACGATAACCGTTCTCTCATCTTCCAAAGTCAGACTTTGTGTGATTTGGCACCATTTCATTTTCATGACGGTTGCCGGGCTTCATAGGGCACTTCCCTCCACCACTCTTAATAAGAGTTACGCTATTTAATTAGTAATCAGAAATTCAATTTACCATGCAGGGATTTATTCGTCAACCGTTTTTAACTTTTCGTATAAAAAAGGCACCGAATGAAACGCATAGATCTTTTCCTTCAATTGGCCATTCTCTGTAATGAGGAGGCATGGCACGCTTTCGACTTGATACAAAGAAGCGATTTCCTGCACATAGTTTAAATTCGCTTTGCCCAGCCGGACATGCGGCACCAGCTCTTTAACGACATCCATCATTTTGGAAGCTACCTGGCAAGTCCCGCACATCGGCGTATATAAATAGTAAGCGGCTGATTGATGGGTGTTCTTTTCTTTCAGCCATTCTTTATGTGTCCATTCATTCATCTTGTTCATCCCTCGGTTACTAGCTTATTGACTTGAACATTTGCTGAAATCAGTACGTCCAGCAAGATCCGGATCGGTGTTGCCGCCACTTCCTTATAGCTTCGGTTGATATAGAAATGCCGGGCTTCCGGAAATTCCCGTTTAACTAGTTTCCGGAGCTGTTCACCTGATTTATCCGCGTCTACCAGAATGATGATATCCAGATCCTCATAAGGCAGCAGCAATTCTTCAAGCCTTGACGCACTTACTGTACCATTTGTGCATAGAATCGTCACGGGTTCTGCAATGAGCGGTGCAATTCGGGTTTTGTCGCTGCGCCCTTCAACCACGATCACCTTTTCCATAAGACTACACCTCACAGGAAGTAGATAGCTGCCTCAATTTGCAAAAGCTTTTAAGCATGGGTTCATACATCTTATTATAAAACGATTGCTGGATTTGTTCTAGGATCCTGCCTGTTCAAATTTGGGGGATGAAAAAAAGCGCCCGAAAAGGCGCTTCGATTTTATTCGTTGATCATTTCTTTGTATTGGTCTGCAGTCATCAATTCGCCAACTTCAGCTTCATTCGGAGATTCGATTACCACCATCCATGCTTGTTCGTATGGAGACTCGTTCACATGTTCCGGATTGTCTTCAAGTTCCGCGTTCACTTCGATGACACGTCCACTGATTGGTGCGTATAATTCTGATACCGTTTTTACCGATTCAACGCTGCCGAATGGCTCATCTTTCTTAATTTCGTCGCCGATTTGCGGAAGCTCAACAAACACGATATCGCCAAGTTCAGCTTGTGCAAAATGCGTAATGCCAATGCGGGCAGTGCCGCCTTCTACTTTTACCCATTCATGTTCTTTTGAATAACGAAGTTCTTGTGGTGTACTCATCGAAATCCCTCCAGATATGTAGTTAACTCAATTTCAGTTTGACATAAACCTCATTGAAATACAAGATTTCAAATGCGTCAGAGCCAAGCATTCTGATAATCCGCTTCCTTGAACCCAAGCGTCGTTTTCTGGCCGTCAAAAGCCAGCGGACGTTTGATCAGCATGCCGTCAGATGCCAGCAATTCCAGCTGCTCGTCTTCGGACATATTAGATAACTTTTCTTTCAAGCCGAGCGATCGGTAGATCATGCCGCTAGTATTGAAGAATTTCTTCAATTCCATGCCGCTGCTCTCGTAAATCTTTCTTAGCTCTTCTTTTGACGGCGGATTTTCAGCGATGTGGATCTCATTGAATTCCACGCCGTTCTGCTCCAGCCATTTTTTCGCTTTGCGGCACGTTGTGCATTTTGGATAAGCGTAATAGGTAATCATATAGAAACCTCCTTTTCCACAAGCTTACCAAAATAAAAGCGGATGGTCGACGAGAAAAAAAGCGCAGCCCGCAAGCTGCGCTTTACAAAAAATCACACGACGTATTTTTCCGCTTCGATCAATTTCACCGCGGCTTCGCGTTTTTTCGCGATGACGTTGTAAGGCGTTGAACGCGTCAATTTGCGAAGCGCTGAAAGCATCATACGCTGGTTGTCGCCTTCGATTGCAGCCAATAATGTTTCCTTCGCGTCTTTTTCGATCTTATCAAACGCTTCTTGGCAATAAATTTGCGTGTAGAGCAATTTTTGCTGGGCTTTTTCTTCGCCTGAAGCTGCAATCGCTTTTTCTGTGCGAAGCACTGCAGATTCCATCGCGAAGACGTTGCTTACGATGTCCGCGATATTGACAAGCACTTCCTGCTCATTTTCAAGCTTCGTGCCGAATGTTTGTGCTGCAAGGCCTGCTGCCAGCAACGCAATCTTCTTGGCATTTTTCACCAAGTATTTTTCTTGCGCCAAAGCTTCTGTGCCGATCTCTTCCGGCATCATCATCAGCAATTCTTCCTGCAATTGCTGTGCATGCTGAAGCAATGGAAGTTCGCCTTTCACTGCTTTGCGGATCAACGTTCCCGGTACAAGCAAGCGGTTGATTTCGTTTGTTCCTTCGAAAATACGGTTGATACGCGAATCGCGGTAGATGCGCTCGATTTCGTACTCTTGCATAAAGCCGTATCCACCGTGCATTTGGACGCCTTCATCGACGATATAATCCAAAGTTTCCGTTCCGAAGAATTTATTCATTGAGCATTCTACTGCGAATTCAGCAATAGCGCTTGCGACCAATTTGCCGTCCGCATGTTCTTCATCCGTGAATCCGCTCATGCGGTCTTCGAACAAGCCGACGGTGCGGTAAACGGAACTTTCCACCGCATATAGATGGGAAGCCATTGTCGCTAATTTCTCACGCGTCAAGTTGAATGAAGAAATCGGCGTTTTGAATTGCTGGCGCTGGTTTGTGTAAGGAATCGTCAATTCCATTGCACGTTTTGAAGCTCCGATTGTGCCTACGCCCAATTTATAGCGTCCGATGTTCAAGATGTTGAAGGCGATGATGTGGCCGCGCCCTGCTTCACCCAGCAAGTTTTCAACCGGCACTTCTGCATCTTCTAAGATCAATGTGCGTGTTGAAGAAGATTTGATCCCCATTTTCTTTTCTTCCGGTCCAACCGATACGCCTGGGAATTCGCGTTCTACGATAAATGCAGAGAATTTATCTCCGTCGATTTTCGCATAAACCACGAATACATCGGCAAATCCTGCGTTTGTGATCCATTGCTTCTCGCCGTTCAAGACGTAATGTGTGCCTGCTTCGTTAAGCTTCGCTACGGTTTTTGCACCCAATGCATCGGATCCTGAACTTGGCTCCGTCAACGCGTAAGCAGCGATCATTTCACCTGTCGCAAGGCGCGGCAAGTATTTCTGTTTTTGGTCTTCGTTTCCGAAAAGAACGATTGGCAAGGACCCGATGCCGACGTGCGCACCGTGTGTGATGGAGAACCCGCCCGCTTTCGACATTTTCTCTGCAATCAAAGCGGAAGCAATTTTATCGAGGCCGAGTCCGCCGTATTGTTCCGGAACATCGGCTCCAAGCAACCCAAGGTCACCTGCCGATTTCAATAAACGCACGGAATGCTCAAATTCGTGGTTTTCCAATTTTTCGACGACGGGCATGACTTCGTTGTTCACATAATCCTCAGTCGTTTTTGCGATCATTTTATGCTCTTCTGTAAAATCTTCCGGTGTGAATACCCGTGATAAATCTGCGTCTTCGATTAAAAAACTGCCGCCTTTGATTAACGTTTTTGACTCTGCCATTTTTCATTCCTCCTAATTTATGTTTATATAAGTTGAACTAAGTAGCTTTACTAAGTGATATTCCGCAAAACAGCTGCGCTTTCCGCGGGCTCGCGCTAAGCTAACTCGGGCTAGACGCCCGAGTGGATCTTAGCACTTCACTGTTCCCGCAGGAGTCTCCGCTGTTTTGCTCCATATCAAGGCTTCCATTTACGTTGAATCTGTGAAAGAGCAACGCACTTTTATGTTTAGAAGCTGGCGCAGCAATACAGAATTAATGATCATTTTCCTGCCCAGACCGACTGAAACGGTGGATAGATTCTTAACCTTCAACTCATAAAATTTCTTCTACAGCATTTCAAAGACGCCTGCTGCACCCATTCCGCCGCCGATGCACATCGTGACAACGCCGAATTGCTTTCCTTGGCGCTTGAGTTCGCTCATCATGCGCAGCGTTAAGATGGATCCGGTTGCGCCCAGTGGATGGCCGAGTGCAATCGCACCGCCATTAAAGTTCACTTTATCGATATCCAGTCCAAGCTCGCGGATAACGCCAAGCGACTGGGAAGCGAAGGCTTCATTCAATTCCCAAACATCGATGTCTTCGATGGACAATCCGGCCAGTTTCAATGCTTTTGGAATCGCGACAACGGGTCCGATTCCCATCACTTCCGGCGGCACGCCGCCTGTCGCGAAGGAACGGAATTTCGCAATCGGCTTCAATCCCAATGATTCCGCTTTTTCACGGTCCATGACAAGAAGTGCGCCGGCACCGTCTGAAGTTTGGGAAGAATTTCCTGCTGTGACGGTGCCGCGTGCAGAAAAGGCTGCCCGCAATTTATCCAATGTCTGGACGGTCGTGCCGTGGCGTACCCCTTCATCCATTTCAAACTTGAATGTTTTTTCCTGGTATTTATTGTTTTCATCAACAAATCGCTTCGTCACTTCGACCGGTACGATTTCTTCGACAAAATGCCCTTTTTCGATGGCAGCTGCCGCTTTTTCGTGGGAACGGACCGCAAATGCATCCTGGTCTGCCCGGCTTACGCCGTACTGGGTGGCGACCTGCTCTGCTGTATGCCCCATGCTCATATAGTATTGAGGAGCGGTTTCAGCAAGCTTCGCATTTGGGCGCAAGACATTGCCCATCATCGGCACCATGCTCATCGATTCGACGCCGCCTGCAATGATCGCTTCAGCAGATCCAACCATAATCCGTTCCGCTGCATAGGCAATTGACTGCAGCCCCGAAGAACAAAAACGGTTGATCGTTACTGCAGGAGTCGTATCCGGCAGTCCGGCAAGTGCTCCGATATTGCGCGCAATGTTCATGCCTTGTTCCGCTTCCGGCATCGCACAGCCCATAATCAAATCATCTATTGGGCCATCATATCCAGCCCGGTTTAATGCTTCTCTGACAACAAGTGCCCCGAAATCATCCGGGCGCACTGTGGCGAGAGAGCCTTTTTTCGCTTTACCGACCGGCGTGCGTGCTCCGGCCACGATTACTGCTTCGCGCATGTTGTTTCCTCCTTTAATATCGAACTCTTAGTTGCGGAGCGGTTTGCCTTTAACGAGCATATGCTGCATCCGCTGCTGGGTTTTCGGTTCTGCGACAAGGCTTAGGAACGCTTCCCGCTCCAAATCCAATAGATACTGTTCGTCCACTTTCGTGCCGTAAGGAAGCTTGCCTCCTGATAGCACATATGCCAGTTTTTTCGCTATTTTCAAATCGTATTCGCTGATATAGCCGGAACTGAGCATGCCTTGCGCTCCCAATAGAAGCGTTGCGTAGCCCGGTTCGCCGGTAACGGGAATCTTTTCGCGAAGCGGCGCTTGGTAGCCGTTTTCATATAAAGCTAACGCTGCTTGCTTCGCATCGTAGATCAAGTGGTCGCTGTTCACTGAAATTCCGTCAACGAAGTTCAGGAAGTTGTTTTCGCGCGCTTCTTCGGCAGAAGTCGATACTTTCGCCATCGCAATCGATTCAAAAACATTGCTCGCGATATTCTGCAGATCCACATTCACGCCGTTCGGCAGGCCTTTCAAATGTTTGATGTAGAGTTCTTTGTTTCCGCCGCCGCCTGGAATCAGTCCGACACCTGCTTCAACAAGGCCCATATACGTTTCCATCGATGCCTGGATGTGGGCTGCCGGCAACGCGACTTCCGCTCCGCCGCCAAGCGACATGCCGAATGGTGCTGCTACGACCGGTTTTGGACTGTATTTAATCTTCATCATGGCGTTTTGGAACGTTTTGATCGTGAAATCGAGTTCAAAGATGTTGTCGTCTTGAGCTTCCATCAAAATCATGCCCAGATTCGCACCGACACAGAAGTTCTTTCCTTGGTTCCCGATGACTAAGCCTTTAAAATTCTTTTCTACTTCATCTACAGCGAAATTAATCATTTGCATGATATCCAGGCCGATTGCATTCGAGCGGGAATGGAATTCCAGCAACGCGATGCCGTCGCCAAGATCGATCAGGCTAGCTCCTGAATTTGATTTGATGACGCCGTGCTTTTTCTTATATCTCTTAAGATCAATGACTTTTTCATTGACCGGCACCGGCTTGTAATCCGTTCCGTCAAAGAAGTATAGATCTCCGTTTTCTTCTTTATAGAAGCTTTCGTTGCCTGAATCGAGTAACTGCTGCACGAAGACGGGCGTCTCATGGCCTTCCTGCTTCATTTTTTCAACGGATTTTTGGACGCCGATTGCATCCCACGTTTCAAATGGACCTTGCTGCCAACCGAAGCCCCATTTCATCGCATTATCGATGGCGACGATATCATCAGCGATTTCACCGTTCAATTCTGCCGAATAGCGTAGCGTCGGCGAAAGAATGCTCCATAGCAATTCACCTGTACGGTCTTCAGCGTAAACAAGCGTTTTCATTTTCGCGGATAAGCCTTTTTGCTGCTTCGCCATTTCTTGTGAAGGCGTTTTCAATTTTCCGGCTGGGCGGTATTCCAGGGTTTCCGGATCCAGTTCATGGATTTCCTTGTCTTTTTTCACGAAGAACCCTTGGCCCGATTTTGCGCCAAGCCAGCCGTTTTCCACCATTTTCTTCATAAATTCAGGGGCTTCAAACACTTTTTGCTCGTCTCCAGAAGTTTGGTCATAGACGTTTTTGGCAACATGCATGAACGTATCAAGTCCGACAACATCCAAGGTCCGGAACGTCGCTGATTTCGGCCGGCCGATCAACGGGCCAGTGACTGAATCCACTTCACCGATAGAGTAGCCGCGGCTCTGCATTTCACGGAGCGTCACCAATAAGCCGTATGTACCGATGCGGTTCGCAATAAAGTTTGGTGTATCTTTTGCGATAACGACGCCTTTCCCAAGGCGGTCTTCACCGAATTTCACCATGAACTCAACCACTTCCGGCGCTGTCGTATTCGCAGGAATCACTTCAAGCAATTTCAAGTAGCGCGGGGGATTGAAGAAATGCGTTCCAAGGAAATGCTTGCCGAAATCTTCTGAGCGCCCTTCTGCCATGGCGTTGATGCTGATGCCTGATGTATTGGACGTAATAATCGTGCCTGGTTTTCTCACCGCGTCGATTTTTTCATATAAAGATTTTTTCACATCCAAGTTTTCAACAATCACTTCAATGATCCAATCAACATCTTTTAGTTTTTCCAAATCGTCTTCTAAGTTTCCTGGAGTAATCAATTGAAGATTTTTCTTTGCAGTCAGTGGAGCCGGTTTTTGTTTCAACAGCTTCTGAATTGAAGTGGAAGCAATTCGATTGCGCACGGCTTTGTCTTCGAGAGACAAACCTTTCCCCTGCTCTGCTTCTGTCAATTCACGCGGTACAATGTCCAGCAATAGTACGGGAATTCCTATGTTTGCAAGGTGTGCTGCAATTCCTGAACCCATAACGCCTGAACCGAGCACCGCCGCTTTTTTGATTTGGTATGCCACGAGCAAACCCTCCTTGAGTTTTTTGAATGAATCCTCATTCATTTTTATCGTAAAAAAAAATAGAACGTTCTCTATGACCTTAGTGTAAATTATTTTTCCTTTTTTCGCAATATTTAATCCTTAAAAATATCCATTCCTTTCAAGTTTGTTTTCTTTTCGAAAAGCGGCAGACAAGGTAAACTGAAGAAGAACCAGTTAAGGAGGAGAAATGATGAAACCAATTACATCAACTGAACAATTCAACACTGTAATAGGAGGAACTGATCCTGTCATTGTTAAATTCCAAGCAGGATGGTGCCCGGATTGCACACGCATGGATATGTTCATCGACCCGATCGTCGAAGAATACAACCAATACACTTGGTATGACGTAAACCGTGATGAGCTGCCTGAACTGGCAGAAAAATATGAAGTAATGGGCATTCCAAGCTTGCTGATTTTCAAAAACGGTGAAAAAACAGCGCACTTGCACAGCGCAAACGCAAAATCGCCTGAATCAGTCACAGACTTTTTAGCTTCTCAGGAGAAATAGACATTCGTCTATTTTCAGGTTGTAGGGGAACTAGTTGTATGGGAACGTCTACTTCTGAAATCCGCACGACGGCGCTATGGACAAGGTTCCCACAATAAGCCGAGAAACCCACTCGTCTTATTGCTCCACCCTGTCCGGAACCGCGCCGGTGCTGGAACACTCTCCAAAGATATGGAGCAAAATAGCGGAGACGATTTTCTTATAAAATCATCGTTTTAAAACACTTGCTCCTGCGCAAGCTCGTCGCAAAGCAATTGACCTCGCAAGCCACGGTCAACCGCTTCGAAGCTGTTTTGAGGAATATCGAGTTTCTAATCGAAACTTTTTCCATTTCTATCTTTTCAACACACTGAGAAATAGACATTCGTCTATTTCTTTTTTTTGCGCTATAATAGATGTCATTGTAAAGATTCTCCATTCCTTGACACTTTCATCGCTTCGCTGCATCGGAAGTTTGGTAAAATGGCTGGGGAAACAAATTAAATTGAGGTGTACTTATGGATTCAACCAATGAAATTCAAGAACTAAAAGAATTGATCAAGCATTACGAAAAAGTGATCCGCAATATGTCAGCGCCCATCATCCCTTCTATCGTGCCGAATACGATTTTAGTGCCGATTGCCGGATATATTTTCAGCGAACGGTTTGAAACCATCCGTACGAAAGTGCTCCAGCATGCAGCCGATAACCGGGAAATCTATTGTGTCGTCTTTGATTTTACCGGTGTCCGCATGGAAGATGTGGAATCATTCGACTACAACGAATTGGCTAACGAGCTTTCGCAATTGAACAGCGCTTTGAAATTGATGGGCCTTCGCCCGATCTACGTAGGATTCAACCCCCGTTTTGTGCGTGAAATCGTTCATGCCGGAATCCAAGTGGAACTTGAAGTCTTCAACACATTTCGTGCCGCTTTGAAGAGTTTGCTGAACGAACGCGACCAATCGCTTTACTCGATCTGATACTAATCCATGAATCTTCAGGAGGTGTCCCTGATGAAAGTGCTCATTCCATTTCAAGGCATGTCCCAATACCATCAGTCGATTGCCGCCGAGCTGCAGGGTTCTGCTTGCGGGCCGACAACCGCCGCTGCGATTTTAAAGCATCATGAAAAGCAGGAATATGATGTCAATGAACTTTACCGGGCACTTGGTACGACGCGCATCGGGCTCTTCACCTGGAGATTCAAAAGAAAACTGAACCGCTTTGGCCAAAAAAGATACCGAGTGATAAAAACCCGCTCCATTGATCAAGTAAAAGAAGAATTGATGCAAGGCCGGCCGATGGCCATGAAGTTCGACCGGTATTTTTCATTCCGCTGGCGCCTCCCTTCTTCCTATAAGTATCACTGGGTTCCGCTGATCGGCTTTGAAGAACGTCCGGATGATTTGATCCTGTTTATCCACGACAACGGAAAAAGAAACCGCCCGAGTAAAGTCCAGGCGGTTTCTTATGAGCAGAACCGAAAAGTTCTGACGTTCTTAAAAATCATTCCTACTCAAACGGATTGACCGGAGCCAAACTTTTCTCCAATTGCCGAGCCAGCAATTTCAATTCCTGGTCATCGAATAATTGGACCATATCGTTTGTGTAATTCGGCACCAAAATTTCATCCAGCGAAACTTGGAGCGGAATGTCGCATTTGATGACCGCAAGTTCTTTAGATAGAAGCAGCATATCTTTATGCTCTTCTATCTTTTTCTTTTGCGCCGGTTTTAACTCGTCGATTGCGGCAAGCACGCCATCTATTGAACCGTAATTTTGGATCAGCTCCAAAGCGGTCTTCGGCCCGATTCCTTTAACTCCCGGATAGCCGTCGCTCGGGTCGCCCATAAACGCTTTCACATCTGCAAACTGCACAGGTGAAATGCCGTATTCTTCTTTAAAGCGGTCTTCATTGTACACATCGTAAATATGGAAGCCTTTTTTCATGAACGCAATTTTTACGGAAGGGTTCAGCAATTGAAGCATGTCTTTATCCCCTGTGATAATCGTGAAATTCGCTTCGCCTTCCCATTGCTTAGTGAAAGAGCCGATAAAATCATCCGCTTCGATTCCAACTTCACCGTAGTTTTTCCAGCCCAATTGCTCCGATACCTTTTTCGCCAGATCGAATTGGTGCAGCATATCTTCCGGCGGTGCAGGCCGGTTTGCTTTATAGCCGTCGAACATTTCCGTGCGGAATGTCGTCGCCCCCATATCCCAACAGACAGCCAAATGCGTCGGTTTCATCATGGTTTTTGCTGCCAGCACGTGGCGCGCAAATCCTTGGACTCCGTTTGTCGCAAGCCCTTCAGTTGTCCGGAAATACTGGCCCACAGCAGAAGTCGCAAAGAACGAACGGAACAGTAGCGCCATTCCGTCTACTAATAAAACATGCGGTTTCTCATTCATCTTTATTCCTCACCTTCGTCAAACACTCTCTCCATTATACCGCTTCTCATGCAAAAAAACCGCCGAAGCGGCGGTTTTATCGTTTGCGTTTAATGGCTTTGTATTCCAGATTGATTGACTTGTAGAAGGATCCCATCATCATCAGCATAATGAAGGAGAATGGGAATGCTGAAATGATCAGCGCCGTTTGAAGCGCATCCAGCCCCCCTGCCGATAACAGGATAACCGCAATCAATGATTGCGCAACTCCCCAAGTCAGTTTAACCGCATTTGCCGGATGCAATGACCCATTTGTCGATTGCATGCCGAGAACGAAAGTTGCTGAATCGGCGGATGTGATAAAGAATGTCGTGACCAAAAGAATGGCGATAATGGATAAAATCACACCTAATGGCACTTCATTGAATACCCCAAACAGCGTTTCAGAAGTCAGCAATCCGGTTAAGTCGACACCGCTGTTTTGAACATCAATTGCTGTTGAACCGAAAGCCGCAAACCAGATGAAACTTAGGAAAGTTGGAATCATCAAGACCCCAAATAGGAATTGGCGGATCGTCCGCCCTTTTGAAACGCGGGCGATAAAGATGCCGACAAATGGCGCCCACGAAATCCACCAAGCCCAATAGAAAATCGTCCAGCCGTCAATCCAAGCCCGGTTCTCTCCGTTTACCGGAGCCGAACGGAAACTCATTTGGATTAAGTTTTGGAAATAACCCCCAACACTTTCTGTGAACATATTGAGGATCAATAAGGTCGGGCCTAGGATAAGGACCAAGACCAATAATGCGATTGCCAATACCATATTGGTATTCGACAAATACTTTATTCCCTTGCTTAATCCGCTCCAAGCTGAAATCATGAATAAGACCGTTACTACTGCAATGATGATCAATTGAACCGTGAAATTGTCTCCCGGAATGCCATCAAACAAAAAAGCCAATCCTTCATTGATTTGAATGGTTCCGAACCCGAGAGTGGTTGCTACACCTACAGCTGTAGCAAATACCGCGACGACATCAACCAAAATCCCCCATGGTCCATTCATCTTCTCGCCAAAAATCGGCTTTAACGTAGCTGAAATCAGACCTGGCTCTCCTTTACGGAATTGGAAATAAGCGAGCGGCAATGCCACTACTGCATAAATGGCCCAGGCATGAATGCCCCAGTGGAAGAACGTGAAGCGCATCGATTCTTTGAACGCTTCCGCTGTTCCTGGCTCAGCGGTGGCCGGGTCGATTGCAAAGTGGGACAGCGGCTCAGCCGCTCCCCAGAATACAAGCCCAATGCCCATCCCAGCTGAGAATAACATCGCAATCCATGTGCCGAAAGAAAATTCCGGCTTGTCATTGTCTTTCCCCAATCGAATTTGCCCCATCGGACTGATGAGGAAAAATAGGCAGAACAGAACCATGACCGATACGATCAATAAATAATACCACCCGAACGAAGTTGTCAGGAATCCTTCTATATTGCCTGTAACTTCTGCAAAATTATCTGGTGCAAAAGCGCCGTATCCGACTGCCAACAACACAAGGACAATCGAAATCCAGAAAACATTGGTTACTTTCTTCATATAGTACCTCCCTGTTTTTTTATCACAATTGTTCATGTTACGGAAGTTCAAAGCCTATGTCAAATGACGTGCTATGTATAATAAAATCCGTCCATGAAGAACTATGTAATCCATACCCTGTTTTAAATTAAAATAAGCTAGCGGAAAATGGAAATAGAAAAACACCGTTTTTCTTGAGAAAGACGGTGTTTTAGCAATTAGTTGTTCCAGGAGAGAACAACTGTTAGACTTTGATATTCATAGCATGATTTCTTCCAATTGCCGGAAGAAGCCCTTTGATTTCCTGAAGGTCTTCAATGATAAAATCCGCTTCTCTCAGTTCCGATTCCTGTGCAAAATCAAAACGGCAGCCGATAGCTGTTAATCCATTTGCTTTTGCGGCTTGGATGTCAGAAAGCCGGTCGCCGATAACTGTACCTTCCAAAAGAGAATATTTTTCAACAATCGATTTTACGAGATCCCTTTTATCCAAGGTCGGGATTTGTTCAATGCTGAAGGTTTCAGTCACCCATTGATCCAATCCATAAAAATCCACGATCGCTTTGAGATATTCGGTCTGCCCGTTGCTCGCAATAAAAATTGGATTGCCCCCATCCTTCAAGTAGCCGAATAATTTCTCGGCATTCGGATAAAGAGCGCCTTTGCCGTTTTGGATATTCCAAATCAAGCGTGCGTGGAAATACGCATTCGTTTCCTCACGGACCATTTGGGTATGTTCCGGCAATAAGGTTTCCCACACTTTCGGCAGCGGCACCCCCATGATGGCCCGGTACTGTCCGATCGGCGTTGCTGCATCCCATAACCCTTTGCTTCTCAAATGCGAAAACGCATCTTCGAGCGCCGCTTCCAAAATTCGGTCCGTTTGAAAAAGAGTTCCGTCCATATCAAAAATACATGCGTGTTTCATCCAATTCTCCTTTAGTCCCCGTTTAATTAGAAAGACGCGCTTTCGCCTCTAAAAGTTCTTCGATCTGCTGTTTTAAGTACCGCTTAAATTCATTTAAATTTTTTTCATTAAATGTCCCATTTGCTTCTGCATTTTCATACACATGAATGGCTTGAGAAATCATAGGCCGGTAAATTTCTGGGAAAAGACGATTCCCCTCAAGTCCCGCTTCTTTCTTTGAAGCAATCTTTTCTTCTTTCAAATACCAATAAACCCGGATCATGTTTAAAATGCAATACACCGGATCTTCCTGGATGCGCTGCAAGCATTCTTCAAAATCGCCTAATAACGAAGCCAGATAATCTTCTTTTGGCACTTCCGGAAACACAAGCTCAATTCTTTTTCCGGACAGGCAAATTCCGCAATGGCGCATAATCATAACGTGTGCGGCTAGATCCGGATCTGTTCTTGCTTCTGAATTTAGATAGAGCTCTGAGTGCTCTGCCAGTTCTTGACCATACCGATCCCGCCAATATTCACTGAAATGAAATTCATACGGCGTTGGAAATTGCCAAGGTTTAAGCTGCTGAGCTGACAAGACACTGATTTCCACTGGATAAGGTTGCTTAGAGATGTCCAGGAAGTATCGTGCCAATTCCTTTTTGGAGCAGGCAGATAGGGATTTTGGGACCACTACAATTAAATCGATATCGCTTCTCTTCGGGTTAAATCCGCCGAGAGCAAGAGATCCATGAACATAGATTCCGGTAATTTCATCTTTTAACATCGACTCTAATCCGGTTTTCACTCGCTTTAAATAGCACTTCATTTCTGGTGATAAACGTCCAGGGTTCCCATTCATAAACTATTCCTCACTCCAGTTCCATAATTCGACTTCGCCTAATTGTTCACCCCGAACCCATTCCTCATCCTGCAGCTTCAATAATTCTTTCACAGGTCCAGTTACAACAGCACCATAGACGGTAAATCCGTTTACTTTTATATAGTCATAGCGAGTTTTAAAATGGCTAAGCCCAAGATAAAACTCAAGATAATTGGTGGATTTGTCCGAAATCAGTTTTTCCATATTATCGAGCATCGCAACTTTACTTTCTTCGATTGATGATGCGTCCAGTTCAAACGCCATCGTACTCGACAAATAATCTTCGGCCATCGTCCGGGCAGGCGGCAGTCCGATACCATCATATACAGTTACTTCTGTCGCACTGCCACCGGAACTTCCCGGACTGAAATCCGTGTATTCTCCGGTATGCAGCTGCATCCAGAGAATGTCCAAATCGTAAGGTTCCAGGCTTTCAATCAATTCTTCTGGCTCCATGAAGCGATCCGTCGAGAATGCCAATTCTCCGACAATCCCTTCATGCAGCATGTCTAAAGTCTTCCATACGTCTGGCTCAGGATTCGCCTCTAGTTTGTCTCCAGTTCTTGGGTCTTCCGGATAAAAGAAAGGGAAAAAGTTAAGCTGATCCTTTCCAGGGGTTTGGTACTCAATATACGAGTTGGTGTCGCTTAAACGCTTGACGGCTTTTGCTTCCCCGATAACCAGGTCTTCTTTCCCCACTTTTTTGACAATCGGGTACGTGACTTCTGTTGTTCCGAAAAAAGAAATTCCATCTGCTTTGTAGTCAAATGTTCCTCTAACATTCGGTGTCTTCCATTCCAAAGCCAGCTTCGTGTTAAAATCATTTTCTTCGGCAAAGTGAAAACGATCCGAAAACACATTCAACAAAATCGTATAAATCCCATACACCAGCATGCACAAGACAAAAATCCGCAAAATCCGGATCGTCAATGTGAAGCGCGATTTTTTCAATATTTTCTTTTCCAATTCTTTATTCCATTCGCTCATCCTGCCACCCTCTCTTTTTTCCGATTGCCTCCAACTTTTTCCGTGCCCGGTACAAATTGACCTTTACTTGGCCTTCCGACAGATCCATCGCTTCCTGGATCTCGGCGTATGTAAATTGTTCAACTTCCCGCAAATACAGAATCGTCCGGTAATGCTCCGGCAAAAAGCTCAACAATTCGTTTAAATCGCCCGCCGATTCTTGTGCTAAAACAGATTCTTCTGGCAATCCGTAAGGGCTGATCATTTCTTCGTTTGAATAAAACAAGTTCAGGAACGGAATCGCTTGTCTGCGTTTCCGTTTCCGCCATTCGTCAATGTAAATATTCCTCGCCACTTTGAACAGCCAGGCGCGTGCTTCTTCCCCCTCATAAGTATGGAGGGAAATTGTCGCGCGAACGAACGTCTCCTGTGTCAGGTCCTCAGCTAAATGAGACGAACCGGACATTTTCCATAAAAAATAATAAAGGGGCTTTGAATAGTTTTCATAAAGAGTTTCCAACTGCTGCTTTTTCATTCGCTCCCCCTTTATCTTTTCTCTATGTAACACGTCTTGCTTTCTATATTGTTACAGTTTTACTAAAAGAAATGTAAAAAAAGAAGAGAAACTTAATTTCCGTTTCTCTTCCTCCCTTTTTGTATGCTGTTAGACATGCTCCTCGGTTTCACGTCTAAGTGAACCAGCTCATTCAGCTCCACCCATACTGGCTCATAGGTTCCTCTTTGTGGATCACTAAACTCTTCGCCGCTGCCTATACCAAATTCCCCTTCCAGAATGATTGCCTGGAAGAAATACTGGGTGCCGTTAAATGCCACTTCGGCCAAGCATTCCTGGATTTCGACTTTTACGCCAAGTTCTTCCCACGCTTCCCGTTTCGCTGCCGCTACCGGAGTTTCTCCGGGTTCGATGCCGCCGCCCGGAAAGACGTAGTAGATTGAATCGGTCCGCGCGCGTTTGATTAATGCGACCCGATTGTTTTGAATGATGACCACTGCACTCCGGTCTCTCATTTAAACTTCTTCCCCTACCGATTTTTGAACAAGCGACACAAGCATCTCCACGTCTTCCGGATAATTATGGACCAATCCGCTGATTTCTTCAGCTGTTTTCCACCCGATTTCTTCCACTTCTGCGTCAGGGTCCTGATACGAAATAAAACCCGCTATCTTTTCACAAAGAAAATAATGGGTCGTGACATCGTAATCTCCAATCTGCGTTCTTTTAACCGGCAACTCCTCATGGATAGCAACTTTATATCCTGTTTCTTCCCAAACTTCACGGATGCAAGCCTGTTCCGGTGTTTCGCCTTCTTCTAAACCGCCTGACGGAATGCTCCACGCATTCGTTTCTTTTGATTTGATCATCAGCAATCGCCCATTTTCCATCACTACTGCAGCGGCGCCCTTCCAGACAGTCAACGGCATGATCGTCCCCTCCCTTATAAAGAAAATTGCCTTTTGATTAAAGCCGCTGTTTCTTGTGCACTCAAAGCGGTATTATTGATCTTCAGATAATTCGCTTCCGTGATTTCCCCTTCGACAGAATTCACCCGGTTATGCTGCATCGTATGGAGCAGATGCTGTTCGGACTGTTCAATATTGCGTTTGGTCGGCTTGTGTGCTAGCCGGTGCGCGGTTTTATTGCGGATGAGGCGCTCCTCGGTATCTGCTTCCAACTCCACAAAATAAATCTCGACGCCTTGCGATTTGAAAAGCGTGCACATCCACTCCACTTCGTCCCAGTCCTCCTGCTTGTCAAAATACCAGAGCTTCGTGAAAATCATTCCATACGCTTCGCTTCCCGCAAAGCTTTCGAAAATCTGCCGGCGAAATAGCGCGTTGAGCCGCCACATTTCCTCTGTGAATCCGTACAAAGGCTCCAACAAATCAATCGTCATATGGTTATGGAATAACCTTAAATTTGTCAGTGCCGCGAGCTCTTGTCCAACTGTCATTTTCCCGACAGCTTGCGGACCGAATATGAAAATAAACTTTTTCATCGTCTCGCCTCCATTTTTCTATAAACGTGCAGACCCTTTTAATAGAAGCGTACATTCCTCTATCGCTTTCTCCGCTGCTTCTTCTATGTATAACAGTATCTCATTCCACGAATACACTTCCAGTTCTCTTACAAGCTCGTCTTTCGGATAGTTAAAGTCGCGAAGCGCCTCTTCTTTGAATTGGCGCAAGTCCCCCATATCGATCTTGTCTATAGGGCTCTCCAAAAGAGTAGCGTCCACTAAATTCTCAAGTAAATCGCTAGCGCCGTATTGTTCAAGCAACCGCCCATTCAACTTCCGGAAATCGCTGTGCCATCTATCCAATAAACTTGGGTCCTGGTCCACCCGTTTCTTCAAGTCGTTCTTGAAATAAATTCGTTTGAGCCAGACATCGTCCGCAATCAGATGAATGAAATAGCCAAGTCCGAATGCCTCTTCCAAAGCTTGCAGGTGTTTTTCTTTGAAAGCGTGATAGTCCACAAATCGCGTGCCGTCATCTAAATCTCCTCCAAAGAAATGCGACGCGTCTTTTCGCGCACGTCCAAAAACGGCGTCTGGTGCAATGCCGCCTAATAAAACTTCTGGAGTATCACTCATTTCTAAACGTTTTGAAACTTTATCTGCAATAATCAAATGCATGATTCTTGAACCCATACGGTTCCGCTCCTTCTTTTATCAGCGAATCTTTAAAATTTCAGAAATGGCTTTATTAAAGTCAAACTCGCTTTGTATGGTAAATAAATAATCAATGTCCTTTTCAGTCTCTGTTATCCCACAATCGTCCTTTTGCTGGGCCAGCACTTCTCTAAAAGATGAAACAGTCCGAAGAATGGCCGTATCTCGCCGGCTGGATTCGATCCGCTCTTTTAAAATTTCATCTGGAATGTCAAAGTTGACAACAACGGTTGTAAAACCATTTTCCCGGTAATACATTAAAAGCGCTGCCCTGCTTTTAGCATTTCGATTCGAATTGCACAAAATGAGATGGCAATCGGTTTGATTTACTGCGTAATCGACGATAGTCCGGGTCAAGGCAAATTTGATTTCATTCGGTCCTATTTCAGGAATCAATGCGGGATAATAATTTAGAAGAATTTCTGCATGATTGTCTTGGTCGACAATAATCGAATTGGCCAACCTTTTTTCAAGATACTTCGCAAATGTCGATTTTCCGCTATGTGTTTTGCCGACAGTGATGATGGCTAATCTATTCATGACATAACTCCTGTCCTTCCGGCAATTTTCGAGTGAGCTATATTTGTTGATTGATTGCTGCCAATCGTTTGAGCTCCTTTAAGAATAGCTGCAACCGGCCAGCTATATCTTCCTTCGTGCCAAAACGGATTTCAGCTTCTTTTCTCAGCTCTCCTTCCAGTAATTGCAGATGGCTAAAGGCCGATTCAAGTACTTGCAGCACTTGTTCACCTCTGACTTCGCGGACGATTTCTGGAATGCCGTCGCTGTAGCCAGCTAAAAAACCTTCAGCGATCGCTTTCATCTTCGCTTCGTGTACGTCAAATCGATGTTTTCTGTATCGTTCGGTAGCAGCAAGCGAAACAAAATAAGTTTCGTATAAGTTCATAAAATTGCCGGCCATTCCCCTTGGATAATAGAGAATTGGATAAGGATCAATCAGGCAGACTTGAGTGCCGTTCATCAATATATTTTCTGGTGAAGCATCCTGGTTGGTGAGAAGCGGGATGGTAAATCTTTGCTGCCTGAGTTCTGCCGCCAAATGGATTGCTTTCTCGACCGCTTCGCTTCGGAATTCCGGGAGCGCCCGGCACAAAGTTTCAAAATCCGCCAATTGCTCTTCGCTTTCTTCTTTCAATCCTTGCTGCGCATCTCCTGCGATACTGCCCCGGAGCCCATCTTCCTTAGACCACGCAAGAAAACCGTAGCCCGATAATCCATGAGGGATTTTCTCCGTCTTTCGGTAGATTTCGCCAATGTTCTGGCCTACTTGAAAAGCAGCTTCATGCTTCAGCTCTGCAAGATCAATGGCGGTTCCAACAAAAGATTCCCGTGTATATGTAAGCTCTTCCGTTACATAAAAGGAATAATGCATAGGCGCTGCCCCCTTTACCGCTTGATTGATAGCTGCGTAGTAAAGCTGGGTTCCACCGTACTCTGCCTTTAAAGCAGCCTCATCAAACGGGACCGGTTGGCCATAAGCTATTTCTTTCGGAATCCGCAGCACCCAGTCGCTTCCATCTTTTCGCACTTTCCAGGCATGATGCCAAGCCCCTTCTCCGAGAAATACCGGTGTTTCCACTTCCGCATGCCTAATGGCTTCTTGTAACTTTAATGGATTGATCATCTTTTAACTTCCTATTCTTTTTTATTCGCCAATTCCGAAGAACGCAGTCAAAGGTATTTTCCGCCCGCCTTCATGCCATTGCCGATATTGTTCAAATACCGCCTGAATGTCATTGTTAAAACGGCCTTCTATGAGTTCTTTCACCGCAAGAAAACTCCGCCAATAATCAAACATGATACTGGACAAGCTCCCCAAATAGGAGGCACTTCCAAAATCATCAAGCGAACGCCCGCCGTAGTCTTCCGTGAATACCTTCACCAATTCGCTTTCAATCGCTGTAATTTCATCAAATTCTGCCGGGTTCAATACGAATTTTCGCGGCAAATATTGGCACATGCCTTCTTCAAACCAAATGCTGTCATCGCGTTCACCCTCAAATTCATCCACAAATAAATCGGAATGATGCGTCAGCTCATGCGCTGCGATGGTGAACAGCTGATTTTCCGAGTAGTCCGCATAGAACCGCTCGATATGCGGCAAGTCTTTGCCGTCCAATTGCTTGAGGAAAAGCTGTCGCCATTCTGCAAGATCCGGTGACATATAAATAATGTCTTTATTCGTAAACGCAGGGATCGGCACTTCTGAAAAAACGGTCGTTGCCAGTTCCGCAGAAGTCCAGACAATGGCTTTTGGCAGCTCGGTCAAGGCAAAGTCTTTTTCCAATAGTTTTTGGTAATCCAATAAGCGCCGATTGAAGCTTTCTGTAATGTCTCGATACTTTTCATAGGCTTTCGCCGTTTCGAAACTATAGATTGTTTTCATGTTCATTCCCTTTCAAGGCGCAAGGAGCGGTAATAGAGTTCTTTTTAAAGCAAATGCTGATTGCCGTGAAAAATGCTCAAAATGAAATCTCTTTCAGGGACTTTCAACTTTTCATAGCCTGCTAGAAATTCTTTATTGTCATAGGCTGCTTCTTTCAATTCCACTTCGATCGTTCCGTTAAATGACACGATGGCATACCGGGCATATGGCCAATTGCTGCAGCCAAGAGAGCCTGGATTCAAATAGGTTCTCGAGTTAGTCGAGAAATAATGGACAGGATGATGATGGCCGAAACACACGAGATCCACAGCGGAACCCTTATAAAGAGCCTCGAATTTTTCCCATGTCGGATCCGCATCGATTGGCAAGTATTTTTCCGCCGGATCCAAATGATAATGGGTCAACAAGAGGGTTTTGCCGCCATGGCGGACCGTCAGCTCTTTTGGAAGAGCCTTGAGTTCCGGAATGAACTTTTTATCCGTCCGGTCGAGCAGCCACTCATGGTGCACTCTTTCGCCGCCCTGGCTTTCGCCTTCTTCACCGTTTAAAAGGGCCAGCATTTCTTCTTCATGATTCCCCAGAATCATCGTCACATCATCCCGTGAACAAAGAGCTTCCAATACTTCGTTTGTTTCATAGCCAATGCCGACCATATCTCCTACGCAATAAATGTGTTTGATATCTGGCTCCTGGTCAATTTCTTTCAGCACAGCCTGAAGCGCTGAGTAATTGCCGTGAATGTCTGCCAGTATTGCAATCTTTTCTGCCATTTTGTCACTTCTTTCTGTAGCGTCTTTTTAATAAGTTCAGAAATAATTAGTCTTGGTTTAAATGCCATAATTTTTTTAATGGAATGTCATCATAAACTATATTGTATTTTTCTTTTAACAATTGCTTTATACTTTCATCCGTATCCCCAGTGAAAAACTTTATAACAATATCGCAGTGGGCCAAAGCCACATGATCTGTTAATTGTTTAGCAAACTCATCCAACTTTTCAATATGCTCTTCCTTTACAGTTTCTTCAGAGTAGATTTTCACATTGATTATATTCTGTCTTAACTCTTCACTTATAGATGAAAATGGAATATCCAGGTCTCTCAAAGTTGGTGCACGTTTTTCGTCCATAATGGCTATTCGATAGATCCGTTCATCCAAGACAATATCCCAAATCTCCAAATCTTTGAATCTTAACTTTCTTTCAAAGTAGTGCATCACTTTTCACTCCCTAAAACCTTTTATTTAAAATTGGTTTGTCCCTTCCTATATTTCACGAACCTAGTTATGCAGCGGTGAGTGATATATTTCCGATGGCTCAATTCTTCAATCCAGGTTTTAGAGTTAAATTGGTAACTTCCACTAGCGTCTCTATAGATAAAACTTCCAGAATTTACTTCAATAAAATTAGAATTCTCTTTCGCTTCTTCAATATATTTTTTGAATGTATGTTGATTTGGGAGATGATATAGTTCAAACACATCTCCTTCTTCCATGTACTTTTCAAGGTACAACAAAAATAATCGATTGCCTGCTCCTTCAACCTCATAAAGATAGGGCATAGAAAATAGATCAAAGATTTGTTTTCTCCAAAATGG
The DNA here is from genome assembly GCF_022819085.1 of Planococcus ruber. Classification (GTDB taxonomy): domain Bacteria; phylum Bacillota; class Bacilli; order Bacillales_A; family Planococcaceae; genus Planococcus; species Planococcus ruber. Next base: position 73,669 of record NZ_JALHAG010000009.1, read on the forward strand.
ATTAACCTCTTCTAAAGAAAAAGTCATGTAGTCTTTTTCAACCTCAAATTTGGTCTGTGCATTATACTCTTCAATTTCTTTTGGCAAAATAAAAGGTCTTGAAGAAGCAAGAAAAGTAATACTTGTCATTTTTCCACCCCTCGCTTTGAACAGAAAGAAGATTTATCGCTGCTCTTCATCTCGTGTCTTTTGAATCACCCTATTAATCTGCTTCACAAGCTCCGCTAATTCATCCTCTTTCATAAAGAAGCTGGTTCCCTCCGGCGTCATTCTGCCTCCATGCTTAAACGTTTCAAACGCTTCCTCTTCGCTCATCTCAATTGCTCTGAACCGGTCGCTATTGAACAGCACTTCAGCATTGACGGCTTTTTTTGAAGTGATTTCATAAACGAAGACGACCCGGTGATCTCCTAGAAAATAAATGAAGGGGTAGTCTACGTTGAACACGATACAAATCGCCGCCTTTTCTTTATTGTTCTGCATCCTGGTATCCGCTATTCTTTAAAAAGGCCTCTGTCTCCAGTGCGGTCCATTCTGGAATGGACATTTCTGGATGCTCGCTCAAATAAGTCTGGACCATGTCGTTTCCAATTTTGTAGTGAGCCCATTGCGGGATTTGCTTTACGGGATTGCCGTTATGGAACTCTATAATTATTTCCGGATCCGCCGATTGGTTAAATGCTTTGAAATTTTCAATTGCATTCGCTTTTTCATATTCCGATGAAAAGCTTGCCCATGGCGGAATCTGATCCGGATAAATTATTTTCGCAAATACATCCGCTTTCCCTTCCATCACTGTTCTTTCAGCCACAGTGAATAAAACGTTGTTTTGCTTTTCTTCGTAAACCATATGATGGTATTCATGGGCTACCGTTTGCTTTAGCGAATCTTCATTAAAACGCGGGTCAAGTAAAAGGACCATGTCGCCTTTTTCCCAGACAAATCCTGCCACATAATCCACTTCTTCCATCGATCTCGCAAACTCAGGCAACGCTGGAAAAACATGTATCGTTTTATTTTCACCTGGCAGAAGATCGGCCGATAACACGAGCGCTTCTTTAATGGCTTCTTCATACTGTTCTTTTTGCTCGGTTAACTCCGTCACACTAGCCTCCAATTTTGCTAAATCAAAAGGCACGGCGAATATCCATTCCTCCAAAATGCTATAGCCCAATCCATGGTCCCGAAGGCTGCCATGGACAATTTTTTTGTAAAGTTCGTCTTTATTGTCCGGATTCTCCTCTGCCGCTTTGATAAACTCCTCCATAGCCGGCAAATAATTCACGACTGTAAACTCCTGCTCTTTCTGTTCGAACGAAAAGCTCGGTTCCACTTCTTGCTTCTCAATTTCCTCGTTCTTTTCCGAACAGCCCGTTAAAGAAATTAAAATCAAAAAGACAAGGGCTGCAACTTTAAAATTAGCCATAGCGGACGCTCCTTTTGCTTTAGAAAGGTGAATTCAATCAATAAAATATGGATAAAACTTCACTATTGTAATTACGAAACTCATCAAGTTAAATAGCAACAATCCGTAGACCAAAGGTGAGATCTTAAAATAGAACGGTATGACTTGCGGCGTTTCCTGCCTGTTATCGATCCTTGAAAATGCGTTGTATTGGTTAGTGGTTTGATTGGAGTAAAGCTGCAGGAGCCAAATAGCTCCAAAGATCAATAAGCCGCCAAGCAACATGATATCGATTAAGTTCCAGTCAAAAAATAAGGATATAGACCAAAGCACCGCTGTTTCAACCGCGGCAGTCGCGATGATGATGAATATGTTTTTCATAATTGCACCTCTACCTTAAAAGTAAATGGGAGAACAGCTCCCAAAGTTTCAAAAAGATGTTAAAAATTTCATTTCTATAATTTTATCAATAATTCTTTTAATTCAACAGCTAAAGTTGGAAAAAATGTGAAATTGCTAAAAAGCTATTTAACCAACCTAAAAAGGCATCGATTCTTTGCTCTTTTCGAGAGCAACATCGATGTCTTTTCGTGTTCTTTTATTTCTGCTTAATTTACTTGTTCTTTATTCATCGTCTGAAAATTAAGCTGCTCTAAAACGATTTCTTTCTCGTTGTAAGGCAGATACCTGTCGCCCACGAGCAAAGTCGTTTCATGCCCTTTATCCGTTAACAGCACAATGTCTTCTTTCTCCGCGATACGAATAGCATGCCGGACTGCTTCCGCTCTTTCTGCCATTAACGTATACCGGCTATGAAGCATGCCTTTTTCAAATGCTTCGAGAATTTCACGGCTCGGCTCTTGCCCGGGGTTATTTGTCGTGATGATGACGTAATCTGCTATCGAAGCTTTTTGTGCCATAATCGGCCGCTTGAGCTGATCGCGGTAATTTCCCCCGGCAATCAGGATAATCAAACGACCTTTTTTAAATGGCAACAGACTGTCGATTGCTTTTTCAATGGCATCCGGTGTATGCGCATAATCGATATAGACCGTCGGCCCGTCTGAAGATGCCAATTTTTCCATACGCCCTTCCACCGGATAGACTTCCGGCAAATGTGCAAGGATCGCTTCGATTTCCAATCCGTATGCATACAAAGCCGCAATGGCTGCGAGCACATTATACACATTGAATTTCCCGATAAAAGCCGTTTTCACAGCAAAGATCCCTTCGGGCGAAAGAAGCTGAAATTCCGTCCCTTGTTCCGTGTACCGAATTCCGCTCGCCTGAAAATCGGCCTCTTCCGATAGCCCGTAGCTGATGGTTTCAAAAGGCGTCATTTGCGAAAATAGCGTAGACCAGGAATCATCCTGATTCAAAACGGCGAATTTGGCTTTCCCAACGTCTTGCCCCAGCTGCGAAAATAAAAGCCCTTTCGCATGTCCGTAGCTTTCCATCGACTTATGGAAATCCAAGTGGTCGTGGCTCAGGTTGGTGAAGACCGCGATATCCATATCAACTCCCCACATCCTTCCGTTCACGAGTCCTTGGGAAGAGGTTTCAAAAATCATCGCAGAACAACCGCTTTCGACCGCTCTTTTCAACATTTTCAAGTTGGTCAGGACATCGCTCGTGGTGTTCCGCGTTGAGCGCCAGTCATCCGCTGAACGAAACCCAAGCGTTCCGGCTACCGCTGATTGTTGCCCGGCTTTCTCCAACAATTCATGGATCAGATGCGAAACCGTCGTTTTGCCATTGGTTCCGGTCACGCCAATGGTGGAAAGTTTGGCTGCAGGGTAGCCGTGTAAATGATGCGCGAAGCGCGCGAGCACTTTAGCCGAATCTTTTACCCGGACCACACAAACATTGTCCGGCACCTGGCTGATTTCATTTTCTACAATGATCAATGAAGCGCCCCGGTTCACCGCATCCAAGGCAAATTCATGGCCATCAACGGTATAGCCGGCAATGCAGACAAATATATCTCCTGGTTGGACAAGCCGGGAATCCATTTGAATTCCTTCTATATTATGAGGCACAACGCCTTCGACCGTTTTCATTTTGATGAGATTCAATAATTCTTCTGTTTTCAATGGCCTCTTCCTCTCCGCCTCATAGGAAACTCCAAAAATCCTACTCCCTGTTTCACCAGTCTACTGCATGAGTAAAATTCTGGCTAATCAAAAGAAAAAACCGCACCCAACACCTGAATACAGGTATTGAATGCGGTACTTCTTTTATTCGTCGATTCCCATCGATTTCCGGTAGCCGTTCAAGTACGGAATTTCAGAAGGGCTGCCCATGTCTGGTGCGCTCATGGCGCGGTGCCAAAGCGGATAAATCGGCACCGGACGTGCCACGGCCTCGATTTTATCCTGCTCTTCTTCCGTCAATTGAATGTCAAACGAAGCGATATTCTCTTTCAATTGTTCTTCGTTTCGCGCAGCAATGACAATCGGCCCGACATTTGGACGGTCGCGGACCCATGCATAGGCGATTTGCGGGACCGAGGCGTTGTGGTTCGCCGCCACTTCCTCCAAGGCATCAATGACCTGATAAAGACGTTCCTGGTCCTGCACCCACGGCTCCGGCCATCCGGCACCTTGCCGGGTGTTTTCTGGCGCTGTTTTGTTGCGCCCGATCTTCCCGTTCAGCAAGCCTTCACCAAGCGGGCTCCAGATCATGGAACTGACCCCAAGCTCTTTCCCAGCCGGCAGCAGTTCATACTCCGCTTCCCGCGCTTCCGGCGTGTAGTAGATTTGCTGGGTAATCGGCGGAATAAACCCGTTTTGCTCCGCAATGGTCACCGTTCGTGCAAGTGCCCAGCCGCTGTAATTCGAAACGCCCCAATGGCGGATCTTGCCGGACTTCACTAATTGCGTCATCGTTTCCACCGTTTCTTCGACCGGCGTCTGCCCGTCCCATAAATGGACGAAATACAGGTCAAGGTAATCTGTTCCGAGCCGCTCCAAGGTCTGATCGATTGAAGATAAGATATTATTGCGTGAAGCTCCGCGCACATTCGGATCGTCGCTCAGCGGAAACCCGGTTTTTGACGTCAGCAATACTTGGTCGCGGCGTCCTTTGATTGCCGCACCCAGCACACGCTCTGCATCGCCTTTTGAATATAAATTTGCGGTATCGAACATATTGATGCCTGCTTCCAGCGACATGTCGACCATGCGCCGAGCCACATCTTCCTTGACGTTTCCAGCCGCTTCAAATCCATTTGTCCCGCTGAACGGGACCGTCCCCAATATGTATTTCGGAACGCGCAAGCCTGATTTTCCTAAATAGATATGTTCCATAAGCTCCTCCTAGTGGGTAAATTTTTGTGATTGAATTCGACAATAGTAGATTACCCTCCCATTTCCCCTTTAAACGAGACGCATTAAATCTTCAAAAAAAGCCGCTTTCTTGAGTGATTAGACTCAAGAAAGCGGCTACCATTTTTCATTCAGTTAAGGCATTTCATCCAGCATCGAACTTGGGAATTCAAAAAGTTTCGCAGCGTCTCCGCCATCATCCCATACATTCGCATTCGTCCACTTCAAACTGTTCGGCGGCTGATGGACAGCATTCGGCCCAGAAGTGATATCAACGCTCTGGCCCGAGCGGAGAATAAAACCATCCGGGAATTTAAAGGTTTCGTTGCCTTTCACACTGACCAAAGTGAATCCGGTCATATCGGCATTCACCCGGTCGTAGTTCGTCAGCGTGACCACTTCCGCTTTCAAATCTTTCTTCACAATGCGAATATCCGGAACGAGCTGGCCATAGCCAAATAAGTAGCGGTTCACATTCATCCGCATGAATTCATCGGTGATCACGTAGATGACATTGCCTTGATTATGCGTATCGTAAATATCCGATCCGCTTGCCCGAAGGTCATTCACGACGCTGTCGTCTGGCTTCCCGGAATAGGACAGGATCGCCATGCGCGCTTTTACTTCATCAATCAGCGGATACGTGTAATAGGTTTCTTTTCCGTGATGCGGCACTTGCAACACGTCCGCTTTCAAGTCGTATTTATCGACCAAGTGCTGCTGGACTTCCGGTGTCGCATCTCCAGCTAAGAGAAAATCCCATAAATCGCTCGTCATTTTCAAGACCATTCCGCCGTCATCCGCAGTTTCCGCTTTTGGGTCTGCGTGGAGGACTTGAATCGCAACTGAAGCATCCAGTGACAGGTTGTCACCGGTTTTTGCCGTTTTTACAGCGATATTATTTTGTTGAATCGCATTTTCGTAATCTTTGAAACCAACCGGATCTATCGGCAATCCGCTTTCATAAACTTTTTGGACGCCATAGTTCTCAATTACCCACGCGGCTCCGCCCATATGTTCAGGATCCGGATGCGTCAAAATCAGCGCATCGATCGGACGCGCACCGATTTCTTTTAAAGCACGGCTAATCTGTTCCGCATTGGGGCCGGCATCAATGAGGACCGCCCGCCCGTCTGCGTACTCTACATATGTCGCATCGCCTTGCCCGACATCGAGAAACGCCACTTCCACTTCATCAGGACCGACACCGAATTCGTTTAAATTCATCGCCCGTGCAGTGAATGCCGCAAACTGTTCCCGCGTCAGCGTTTCAGCCGGGCGGAACATGTTTTGCTCATAGCCAGCTGCAACGCCCCATGCGGATAGCTTCTGAATTGCATGGTAAGCTTTCATCCCTTTTTGGACATCAAAGAAATATTCCGGTTCGCCTTCATAGCCCCAATCAAACGCACGGGAAATGAAAATCGCCATTTCCGCCCGCGTCACCGTTTTAGCCGGTTTGAACGTGCCGTCCGGATAGCCGCTGATGATCCCTTCTTTTACAAGCTTCTCAATATAGCCGCTCGAAACGATAGAAGCGTCTACATCTTTAAATGGTGTATTTTGCTTCTCGGCAGAATAGCCAAGCGCTTTGCCAAGCATGATCGCCGCCTGCCCGCGCGTCACCCCCGCTTTCGGCTGAAATTTTCCATCCGTAAAACCGGTAATGACTCCTTCATCCGAAAGATACTGGATTTCTTTATGGAAGCGATTGGCGTCGCTCACATCGGGAAATCCGGCTGCTGAAGATGGAGATGCGGAAAAACTTGAAACGAATAATGTGGCTGCTAAAGCTAGTCCTAATTTCTTCAATCGAAATCCCCCTTTTATAGCTAAGAATAACATAATATTCCATTATAGTTCTCATTATTTTTTTAGAAAGAAACCCAGCTTCCACTATATAAATACCCCAGTTCCCTTGAACTGGGGTATTCTGTATAAACTTCAATTGGGTAGCGAATCGGCTTCGTCTTTCTTTTCATAGTCAATCGGCAATGCGGCTGATGTAAGGATGAGGATGTAAAATGGATATACGAAAAGTCCCGCTATCATCATAAGACCCGAAGCAGGATTTGGCATATCGCCCCCATCGTTTATGGGGAAAAGCGTCGCAATCCCGTAAATGTACAGAACAAAATAAGGCAGCCACAAAATAACGGTCCAGTAATTTGAATTCTTCCTTCCCAACCACTTCTGAATGAGCGTATAGAATAGTAGCGTACCTAGCGTCACTTCAAGAAGCAAGATGATTCCAGTTAGCCTATTTACCGTCCCGATTTCCATGTTCGCAACCTGGCTGATTCTGTAAACATTCAACATCAATTCAACGGGGATAGCGATCATAAGCGCATATAGCATACTTACTGCATTCAGCTTCCAAAATTGCTTCATCTCCCCCCCCTCATTTCTCCTTCATTCGCTAAAGTCTAAATTAACCGGCTGCGCTGGCAACTGTGCTTCCGAAAGCATATTGGTCGTCGGCACGTTCGGCCCCACTTCTTCAAAACGAAAGCCGTCCGCCCAAACTTTGCCACCGCCAATCAGCAAAACGCCGAAATGGATAGAAGTGCTGTCTTCCGGAACGTCGAGCACGATCGAGTAATGATTCCAATCGGTTGTACCTTGAATCGACCGATTGTCCATATTATCGAACTGGACCGTATCCCCCGAAGCGTTATCGATTCGAAGCCAAGCCCCACATTTATCTGCCTGTTCCGTTTTCAAAAAACAGGAAAGCTTAATCCGTTTGCCAATAAATTCGCGCGCCTGAAACCCTTGCATCATCGTCGCAAATTGCTGCTCATTTACCTCTGCTTTGGCGTACAATAATCCAGATTTCGTTCCCGTATGGTACACCGCTGAATCCGACATCAATTCATACAACTCTGGATTCGATCCGCTCAAAATCCATCCTTTTACTTGTTCACTTGTCGCCATCATTTCTTCCTCCTCCATCATTCTGACAGCTCGCATCAGTTTTCGGTATTTCCCAGGCGACACAGCATACACTTCTTTGAATGCCCGCGTAAAGGCTTCCTGTGACTGAAAATGAAATTGAAAAGCAATCGCGATAATCGATTCATCACTATACAAGAGAAGCATCGAAGCCATCGCTAACCGGCGCATCCGGATGTATTCGCCAATCGTCCTGCCTGTCTCTTCTTTGAACACCCGCAATAAATGGTATTTTGAATACCCGACGGCTCGCGGAAACAAATCGAGCGGAAGTTCTTCCTGCAGCTGGCTTTCAATATACGAAATCGTCCTTTGCGTCACTTCACTGTACTGCATCCTGTTCACCTCAAAATGATCATACCGAAAATGGAGAAGGTTTTTTTGATGGAAATTGCTAAATTGAGAAAATGGTGTCTCTAATTTCCTCTAGAATCTAAGCAATTATTTAAGCAAAGTAAAAAATATATTATTCTTTTCAAAACTTTTCGATTATTTAAATTTCAATATAAAAAAGCAACCTTAGTTCAATTTGATATTGAATAAGTGTTACTTCAAATAAATCTTATATTAGTTTGAACTTAAACGTTCAAATTTATTTTTATTAAAATTTATCGAATCTTATAAAAGTACTTTCATGTTTTCTGATAAAGAATTTTAAATATCTTTCTCGCAAATTCTTTTGAATCAAGTCCTTCTGGATTAAACTGTAGTCTATTTCCAATCTTTTGCTGCTGCGTTTTTGTTAGCTTTAAATAGTCATATCTTTTTTTCATGAAAATTTCTTCCTTATTATCACTAAATAAATTTAATAATAAATGGGTTTTAGCAGAGTTCAAGCCTAGAGACAGGATAATACCTTTATATTTTTTAATAAAATGAAATAAATTATCATAATTATTAATAAATCTATAGTGATAAGCTAAACCAGATTTCATCTTATTATTCATTTTACTAACAGTCGTTATACCATATAACTCATTTAATAATTTATAATATAATCTCCAAAAATCTATATTTCTTCTTTTGCCTTTTCTGAAATCATACAATAATATATTAAGACGTTTCTCATATTTTTTTAACTTTACATCAGATATTTTAATGACTAATTTCTCTTGTAGAGTAGTAAAGTTATAACCTAAATATGTAAAGTTCAAATCTGAATTTTTATTTATTTGCTTCGAGTCATATAAATAGTAACTAGTCTTAGTTTTCAACTTATTGATACTTAATTTTTGGGATTTTAGAATTTCTTTTATACTTCTTTTAATACCGTTTGCATATATCGACCGATCTTCTACTTCTAGAAAATCACAATATTTGATACAAATAATATCATCAACATATCTAAAATACACAATTGGATTTATTTCCATTTGTATTTTATTATCAATATATTCTACATAGAATTCAGCTAAATGATTGGAAAAAGGAAGTCCTAAAGGCACGCCTTTATACTTGTTATTTAATAATATCTGTTTTAATATGACCATGGATTCCTGTGACAATACATTTGAACTGTTAATTTTTCGATATAGTCTATGCTTATCAATAGTTGGATAGAAATTTTTAATATCACTTCTAGTAACTGAAATATTCATTCTAGGCATAGAATAATATTTAAAGTCACCATGTACTAGTGTAGAAATTATTGATTTAATAATTAAATCTCTATTTGGCATCTTTATAGCATACTTATTTCTTATTTCAGTCATAACCTCATTAAAACTTTTTTTAAAAGGCTCATTTACTAGATGAAAAGTCCTTTTGTTAGTTCTTATTGTGTTTAATTTAAACTTCAATATATCATTCCTTTCAATAGCTTACTTCACCTACAAATAAAGCTAGATATTAACTACCTTTATTTGTAGATGCTAAGTAAATACTTTGTACGATATGGAAATCGTCATCTTGTGTGTACCACATTAACATAATGCAATAAGTCTACTTCATATGAGAAGCAGTTAATGGGTTAAAGATCGAATTAACGAAAGTAAGCTATTTCACAGAGGTTTTCTGCTAATATAGATTTTAGTATATAATTACAATTAATTCAACAAGTGGAAAGAGGTAGCTATGAGAGAAAACTTATTTTTCAGAACAGAAACTTTACCTGAGGAAATTCCTATACTATTTAATAATAAAAATTTATATCAAAATTTTAACAGGGGGATTTTAAATTCTATAATTGATAAAGAAAATGATAAGAAGAAAATATTTTCAAGTGTTATTACCGTTCCATATTATTTTTATATTCCTAAAAATAATTCTGATCAAAGAAAAATGTCTTTATTACATCCATTTGCACAGTTACAGATGTTTAAATATATTTTGAGATATGAACAAATGATAGTTTCTTTTTGTAAGCAGTCTAAATATAGTGTTAGGTCCCCTATTATTCGCAATAATCCAGTATTTAATATAACTCAAGCAATTAAAAAAGAAACTACAAAAATCGAAGAAGAATTTAATTTTACAAATGAACAATCAATTACGAGTGAAGAAACAGCGGAATATTTTCATAATTACTTTTCATATAAAAACTTCAAAAAAATCACTGATTTACATAAATCTAATAAATTTAAAAGGGATCTTTACAAGTATAATCATTTTAAGAAACTTGATATACAAAACTTTTTCAGTAGTATATATTCTCATTCTATCGCTTGGGCCATATTTGGTGATAAATCAATTGCAAAAAGATATAAGGGTCCCACCTACGATAATATATTTCCTAATGCATCTGATAAAATTTGTCAGATAATTAATTTCAATGAAACGAACGGTATTGTCGTTGGCCCTGAATTCTCACGAGTTATTTCTGAAGTATTATTATCAAGAGTAGATATTGACTTATACAAAGCCCTTGAAATAGAAAATTTAATTAAAGAAAAAGATTATAAAATATATCGTTTTATGGACGATTACCATATTTTTTTTAATGAAAGTAAAACTATTAAATTAATCGAAGAAAATTTAATTAAAAGTCTAGACTCCTATAACCTTAAGTTAAATTTAAGCAAAAGCTCTTTACAAAACAAACCTTTCCAATTTAATGACGTGGCAATTACAAAGCTTATTTACATTATTGACACTTATAAAATTTCCGAAGACGAAAACCCTTTTAAGTTTCGTTCTAAATTACAAAAAATAAGAGATAATATTGAATTACTTATTTTAGAACATCCAAATTCTACGACAAAGATATTAAATTACTTTCTTAAATATATAAGAAGTGTTATTAAGTTTGAAAACGATAAAATATCATTATCCATAATCTTAGAATTAATAACTAACATTTATTCACTGAAAATTAATTATCATAGTACTCATAATTTAATTGCTACTTATGCAATGTTAAGCCAAAAGATTAAAAGAATTAAATCAGAAGATATTTTAGATGATATTGAAGAAGAAAAATTGGAGAAAATAAAATATTTAGAAGAAAAGTTTTTTCAACATTTATTTATTTTATTAAGAAATAATTTCAATCATATCCCACAAATGTATGACATATTCATATATATGAAAGCATTACCTAAAAAAATTAGCTCAGACTTCCTCTGCAAGACTATTCAAAAATATAGTGGTAATTATTTCGTATTGTGCTCTATAGCATACTATATATTAGACGACGATTTAAAAGCTGTTCAATCAAATTTTAAAACTGTTCTAAAGGTGTTAACGACTTCAATCCATACTTTTATTTCAAATTACAAGAACAAAGGTGCAGATTATATTTTCTTTGAAAGTGATTACTTTTATTTACTGAATGATTTCTCATATTATCCAGGCTTTAATGCTGAGTTCAAATTAAATTTAAGAACAACTCTATTAGAAGGATCCTCTTATAAAAAGATTTTTTCTTCATTATCAGATCGTGAAATCCTATTAAATAATATCATTGAAAAAATTACACAAAGTTCATATTATGATTGGGGGAAAACTTCAGATTACTTCATCAAAGAAATTGCAAAAAAAAGTTCAAACTTATTAAATCGGAGACAAGGATATAATTAAGTCCTTTTTATAAGTTTAATACCCAAATAAAATAATAGCTCCAAATGTAAAAAGATCGGAAGCCTTTAATAATTAAAGGCTTCCGATCTTTTTAAAATTCTTACTCTTATGAATGGAGACGGCGGGAGTCGAACCCGCGTCCAGAAACTCCGCTACTTGAGCGTCTACGCGTGTAGCTTATCCATTTAGGTTTCGCGCAGTACTATGCCGATAAGCAGGCGTCGTATGCGCTAACTTGAAAATCTCTTGCCGACAGCTCAAGTTGCACTGCCGACCGTATCCCACTAAAGTTGAGCTCTACACAGCCACATGGGTGATGGATGCTAAGAGCAGATCCGAGCTTACGCTGCGAATGCTAGGTTTTGGTTTGTTTTGCCAGTTACTATAGTTACGTTGGTGACGGAGCCGATCCTCCGACGCGCGACCCAAGCCCAGATCATCCCTGTCGAATCCGTAACGTCCCCTCATATAAAAGGGAACACGGAAGATGTTAGCTTCGGTGTTATAAATTAATTATAGGGCAATAGGGACTAAATATCAAGAAAAGCGATCAGTAGCGGCCGCGGTCCTTGATGGCCCGGTCGATTTCGCGCTTCGCATCTTTTTTCTTCAGATCCTGGCGCTTATCGTAGTTCTTCTTCCCTTTACCGATGCCGAGGAGCACTTTCGCGTACCCATCTTTTAAATACATCTTCAATGGAATGATCGCAGCTCCTTGCACTTTTGAGACGCCGATCAATTCGTTGATCTGCTTTTTGTGCAAAAGCAGTTTCCGGACGCGGGTCGGATCGTGGTTGAAGATATTGCCTTGCTCGTACGGGGCAATATGCATATTCGAAATCCACGCTTCGCCGTTCCGGATCCGGACGAATGCATCGACCAATTGGACTTTGCCGTTTCGTGCCGATTTGATTTCTGTTCCTTGCAATACGATGCCCGCTTCGATCGTTTCTTCGATGAAATAATCAAAGCCGGCTTTTTTGTTTTGGGCAATGACTTTGCCTTCACCTTTTGCCATGCTGTTCACCTCAACTGGATTCAGAAAAGCGCGAGCGCCCCATCTACTCTGGGACGCCGATGTTTACACCTTGAACGCGCAACTCTATACTGTCTATTCTATTAAACCGGTTTATTTTTTCTTTTTGTTCTTCTTGTTTCTTGCTACGCCTTCATAGAACTTTTTCTTTTTGTTTTTCGGCTTGCGTGTCGGTCCGCCGCCTTCGCCTGATCTTCCGTCGCGGCCTGGCTTGCCTCCGCGCCCCGGTTTCCCAGCGCCTTCTTTTTTCGTCGCACGGATGACTTTTGGTGCGTCTTTCCGCGTGCGGCGCTTCACTTCCGGCATGCCGACAATTTCAAAGTCGATCGCGGATTCTTCCGGCTTCACGCCGATGACTTTGATGCGAATTTCGTCGCCGATGCGGAACTGGCGATTGCTGCGTTCGCCGATCATCATCATCTGGCGGTCGTCGAAGCGGTAATAATCGTCGGTCATATGAGAAACGTGTACAAGCCCTTCAATCGTGTTCGGCAATTCGATAAATAAGCCGAAATTCGTAACGGAACTAATAATGCCGTCAAACTCTTCCCCGATTTTATCTGCCATGTACTGAGATTTCTTCAACGCATCCGTATCGCGTTCCGCTTCTACCGCCCGGCGCTCACGCTCGGACGTATGCTCAGCGATTTCATCCATATTCGCTTCCCAATGCATGATTGTCGCTTTTGACAAGTCTTTATTGATCAAATACGTACGGATCAAGCGGTGCACGATCAAATCCGGATAACGGCGGATCGGCGAGGTGAAATGCGTATAGAATTCTGTCGACAAACCGAAATGCCCAAGGCTCTCCGAAGAGTATTTCGCCTGCTGCATCGAACGAAGCATCATCGTCGAAACGACCGGCTCTTCCGGTGTGCCTTCGATCGACTCAATGATTTCCTGCAAGGCTTTCGGATGGATTTGGTTCCCCGTCCCTTTCACGACAATCCCGAAATTCGTCACGAATTCAAAGAAGCGCTGCAGTTTCTCAGGATTCGGATCTTCGTGGATCCGGTAAATCGCCGGAACTTCCATGCGGTGGAAATGCTCTGCGACCGTTTCGTTCGCAGCTAACATGAATTCTTCGATCAAGCGTTCAGACACCGTACGTTCGCGGACAACGACATCCACCGGATAGCCGTCTTCATCCACCAGCACTTTCGATTCCTTGAAATCGAAATCGATGGCCCCGCGGCGCATGCGGCGATCGCGCAGAATCGCAGCGAGTTCTTTCATGAGCTCGAACATCGGCACAAGTTCAGCGTATTTTTCTTTTAGTTCTTTATTGTCCTGCTCCAGAATTTCGTATACGTCCGTATACGTCATCCGCGCGGAAGTATTGATGACACTTTGGAAAATGTCATGTGACAACACTTCCCCTTTATCGTTGAAAATCATTTCACACGATAGAGTCAGACGATCCACCTGCGGATTCAACGAACAAATCCCATTCGACAAGCGATGCGGAATCATCGGAATCACGCGGTCCGTCAAATAAATGCTCGTAGCGCGATCATATGCTTCCCGGTCGATCGGCGAATCTTCCGTTACGTAATGGCTGACATCGGCAATGTGGACGCCGAGTTTATACGTGCCGTCTTCCAGCTTCACGACTTGAACCGCATCATCCAAGTCTTTTGCATCAGCGCCGTCAATCGTTACGATCTGCTCATTCCGCAAGTCGCGGCGATCGTTCAAATCAGCGGGATCGATTTCTTCCGGTACGCTGTTTGCCATTTCCAGCACATCTGCCGGAAACTCCGTTTCAATGCCATATTTATGGATGATCGATAAAATGTCGACGCCCGGATCGTTTTTATGGCCAAGAATTTGCGTGACCATGCCGGTCGCAGATTTTCTGCCTTCCGGCCAGCCCGTGATTTCCACAACGACCTTATGGCCATCTACAGCGCCTAACGTATCTTCTTTGGCGATAAAGATGTCCATGTTCATTTTCTTATCATCGGATATCACGAAGCCGAAGCCGCGATTGTCCTGGAACGTGCCGACCACTTTCGTCGTTCCGCGTTCAAGGATACGGATAATCGCTCCTTCACGGCGGTCACCGGACGAATTCTCAGAAATTCGGATCAAGACCGTATCTCCGTTAATCGCACCGTTTACTTCCGTCGGCGGAATAAACACATCATCCATGCCCGCTTCTTCAGGCGCCACAAAACCGAAGCCTCGTGGATGGCCGATAAATTTTCCGCGCATCAAGTTCATGCGTTCCGGTACGCCGTAGCGGTTCACGCGTGAACGGACGAGCAGCCCTTTTTCTTCCAGCTTCACTAAAGTTTTCACCAATTCTTTAAATTCATCGGCGTCTTCAAAGCCGAATTGCTCTTCTATTTCTTGTACAGTCAAAGGTTTATACGCATCTTCGCGCATAAACGACAATAACCTTTGGTCCAGAGACGCTTCATTTTTTCCCATCTACATTTCCTCCTTTAGACGCTTCACACACCCCAATCGAGTGTTTCGAGAAACGCTAAAATATCTTCGTGCAATTGTTCTTTTTCTTTATCGAGCGTGATGACGTGCCCGGATTCCTCATACCACTTTATCTTTTTCTCAAATGATTCTGCATTCTCGTAAATGACATTGGCAGAATCCGTATTGATGACATCGTCTAATCTGCCTTGGACGACAAATAGCGGTGCATAGACATGGTCCACATGTTCTTTCACATCCGCGATTAGTGCCTGCAGATCTGCTAAAGATTCCATCGGATGCTTTTTGAACTCTTCCATTTCTTCTTCGATAACTTCGTCGCTTTTTCCTTCATACTTCTTGTATTCCTGTGCATATTTTACAACGCCTTCATACATCAAGTCGGTTGTTTTCATATACATTGGCGCACACATCGTCACCAAACCCTTCACAGGGAATGTATACCCTAATTTCAGTGTGAATACGCCGCCAAGCGACAATCCAGCCACGGCAACTTCGGTATAGCCTTCATCCCGCAATTGGTGATAAGCTGCCTCGACATCTTTCCACCAATCTTCCGGCCCTGTCGGAATCAGCTTTTCCGGCTCTACACCATGCCCTGCGTAATGAGGCGCAATCGATGTATAATTATGCTTTTCCAAGAACCGGCCAAGCATCCGGACATCCGCCGAGTTCCCTGTAAATCCGTGCAACAACAAGACCGCTCTCGGCCCTGATTTAAAGAAAAATGGTTTTGGCTGCGAAATCCGCATAAAAATCCTCCATTCAATTTACGTATAACTTAAAATTTCATATTAAAATTTTTATCTTCACACCTAGATATGAAGCATAACAGCGAAGACTCCAGCGGGAAAGCGAGAAAGCCGAGACCCCGCAGGACGCAGTCCGAGGAGGCTTGGCGCTCGCCCGCAGGAAAGACATTGGCTGTAGCCCGCAAGGCCAAGTCTTTGCGACGAAGCTAGCGAAGCGATGCAGGAGCAAATCTTTTCAGCGCAGCTGTTTTGCGGAATATCGGAAGAAAAAATAAACTATCCTGCCCTAAAAGAAAACGCCTAACCAGTGTCATGGTCAGGCGATTTAATCTCTACATTAAACTTTTGTAACGGCGATAGCCAGAATAAAGAATAAGGCAGCCAGCACGATCGTTACTCGGTGCAAGACTAGGTCCAGCCCACGTGCTTTTTGCTTGCCGAAAAGTTGCTCTGCTCCACCGGAGATGGCTCCCGAAAGACCTGCACTTTTTCCTGATTGCAATAAAACGACAACGATTAATGCGAGCGATACGATGACAAGAAGCGTCATTAACAACGTATGCATAAATTCCACCTCCTGGACAAGAACTTTCACAACAAGACTAAGTTTACCAAAAACTTAGAACTATGACAATAGCATCGTTAAAAAGTCATGATTTGCATTTATTTTTTCAAGTTGTAGAAAGTTTTCACACCAAGGTATTGAGAAGTTTCGTTCAACTGATCTTCGATGCGCAGCAATTGGTTGTATTTCGCAACGCGGTCTGTGCGGGAAGGGGCACCCGTTTTGATTTGCCCAGCGTTTGTCGCTACCGCGATGTCCGCGATCGTAACGTCTTCGGATTCACCAGAACGGTGGCTGATGACTGCTGTGTAGCCTGCACGTTTCGCCATTTCGATAGCATCGAATGTCTCTGTCAACGTACCGATTTGGTTTACTTTGATCAAGATGGAGTTGCCGACGCCTTGCTCAATCCCTTGAGCCAATTTCTTCGTATTGGTTACGAATAAGTCGTCCCCTACTAATTGAACGCGATCGCCAATGCGTTCAGTCAATAATTTATGGCCTTCCCAGTCGTTTTCATCCAAACCGTCTTCGATTGAAACGATTGGGTATTTGTTTGAAAGCTCTTCGTACCAGTCAACCATTTCAGCAGAAGTTTTCACTGTGTTGTCGCCTGGCAAGTTGTAAACGCCTTTTTCTTTATCGTAGATTTCAGAAGACGCAACGTCCATGGCAAGCAAGACATCTTCGCCTGGTTTGTAGCCGGCTTTTTCGATCGCTTCCATAATTGTTTGAAGCGCTTCTTCGTTTGATCCTAAGTTCGGAGCAAATCCGCCTTCGTCCCCAACAGAAGTGTTGTAGCCTTTTTCTTTCAAGACGCTCTTCAAGTTATGGAAGATTTCAGCGCCCATGCGAACTGCGTGGCGGAAAGATTCAGCGCCTACTGGCATAACCATGAATTCCTGGATGTCGACGTTGTTATCTGCGTGCTCGCCGCCGTTCAAGATGTTCATCATTGGAACCGGCAATTGTTTTGCGTTAAAGCCGCCTAAGTATTGATAAAGCGGAAGGTCCAAGTAATCTGCAGCTGCATGAGCCACTGCCATTGAAACGCCAAGAATTGCGTTAGCGCCAAGACGGCCTTTGTTTTCAGTGCCATCTAATTCGATCAACGCTTTATCGATCGAAACTTGGTCAAGAACGGAGAAGTTGCCTTCTAGTTCATTCGCAATTTCGCTGTTTACGTGTTCAACTGCTTTAAGAACGCCTTTTCCAAGGTAGCGGCTCTTGTCACCATCGCGAAGTTCTACAGCTTCATATTCTCCTGTAGATGCTCCAGATGGAACGATTGCGCGGCCGAACGCGCCGCTTTCTGTGAATACTTCAACTTCGACTGTTGGGTTTCCTCGTGAATCCAAAATTTCGCGTGCAATAATGTCAGTAATGATTGGCATGTATAAACAGCTCCCTTAGTTTAGAATAGTGGTCTTCCTGTCATTTCTTTCGGTTGTTCGATGTTCAATAATTTGAGAACAGTTGGTGCTAAATCGGCCAGGATGCCGTCGTTTCGCAGCACTTCCCCTGGTTTAGTGACGATGACCGGCACTTGGTTTGTCGTATGCGCCGTCATCGGCAAGCCGTCGATTGTCACCACTTCGTCCGCGTTTCCGTGGTCCGCTGTGATGATGGCCGAACCGCCTTTTGCATGCAGCGCATCAATGATTTTGCCTAAGCATTCATCAACGGTTTCGATGGCTTTGATCGTTGGTTCAATCATCCCGCTATGGCCGACCATATCCGGATTAGCGAAGTTCAAGATAATCGCGTCGTGTGCATCCGCTTCGATTTGAGCGACCAATTTCTCTGTCACTTCATACGCGCTCATTTCCGGCTGCAGGTCATAAGTCGCCACTTTCGGTGAATCGACCAAAATCCGGTCTTCACCCGGGAAAACATTTTCGCGTCCGCCGCTCATGAAGAACGTAACGTGCGGATATTTCTCAGTTTCCGCAATGCGCAGCTGCGTCAAACCATTTGCCGAAATCACTTCGCCGATTGTATTCTCCAAGTTCACCGTTTCAAAAGCGATGCGCGTTGGCAGAAGGTCACTATAAGAAGTGAAAGATACAAAAGTCAGGTTCTTCGGATGATTGGCGCTTAACGGGAAGCTATTAAAATCTTCCGTAATCAATGCCGAAGTCAACTGGATCGCCCGGTCGGGACGGAAATTAAAGAAGATGATCGAATCATCCGAGTTGATCGTTGCAACCGGTTCGCCTTCCTCGACAATCGCATACGGCACAACGAATTCGTCCATGACGCCCTGGTCATACGATTCAACTAATCCTTCTGTTGCAGAAGATGCAGTCAGACCCACCCCGTCGACGATGACGCGGTAAGCTGTTTCTGCACGGTCCCAACGTTTGTCGCGGTCCATGGCATAATAGCGTCCACTGATGGATGCAAACCGGCCAATGCCAATTTCTGCCATTTTTTCTTCTGTTTTTTCAATATAGCCGAGCGCTGTTTGCGGGCCGACGTCACGGCCATCTAGGAAGCCGTGAACGTAGACTTCCGTCAAACCTTGCTGCTTCGCAAGTTCCAAAAGCGCAAACAAATGCTCATAGTGGCTATGGACACCGCCGTCTGACAATAAGCCCATCAAGTGAAGCGAAGTACCTTTCGCTTTTACATTGGCTACCGCTTCAAGAAACGCCGGGTTTTGGTAGAAGTCGCCATCACGGATTGATTTATGGATGCGGGTCAAGTTCTGATAAACGATGCGGCCTGCACCTATATTCAAATGCCCGACTTCCGAATTGCCCATTTGGCCATCCGGCAGGCCGACAGCCTCGCCAGATGCCGTTAAAAGATTATGTGGATAGGTTTCCCAGAGTTTATCAAAATTAGGTTTTTTCGCTTGCGCAACTGCATTGCCGAATGTTTCCTGGCGGCAGCCGAAGCCATCTAAAATGATAAGTGCCACTGGATTTTCTGTATTACGCATGCAATCCCGCCTCTAGTAATTTGACAAATGAATCTGCCTCTAAACTTGCACCGCCGACCAATGCGCCGTCGATGTGCTCCATGCCGAGCAATTCTTCGATATTCGCCGGTTTTACGCTGCCGCCGTATTGGATGCGGACTTGATCGGCCGCTTCCTGGCTGTAAAGACTCGCGATTTTTTTGCGGATTACGCCGCAAACTTCATTCGCATCTTCAGCAGTGGCTGTTTTTCCAGTTCCAATCGCCCAAATCGGCTCATAGGCAATGACCAATTGGTTGATCTGCTCTTCAGCCAACCCGGCAACGCCTGCTGCTACTTGGTTTTCTACGATCGAAGCGGTTGCGCCGCTTTCACGCTGCTCCAATGTTTCACCTACGCACATGATCGGCGTAATGCCATGCTCATATGCAGCTTTGACTTTTTTATTGACCGAAACGTCGCTTTCATTGAAATACTGGCGACGCTCCGAATGGCCAAGAATGACATAATTGATGCCGATATCTTTCAATTGGACCGGGCTGACTTCCCCAGTATAGGCGCCTTCTTTTGCATCATGCATCGTTTGGGCACCAATTTGAAGCGTGCTGCCTTCCGTAGCCTGCACTAATGGTTGAAGGAATAGGGAAGGTGCGCAGATGATCGAATCGACTTTATCTGCATCCGGTGCCAATCCTTTTACTTCTTCGATGAATTGTTTAGCTTCTGAAAACGTTTTGTACATTTTCCAGTTACCTGCAATAATCGGTTTTCTCAAAGAAATCCACTCCTCTTATCCGTTTTCTTAAACATTGTTAACTTTATTGTTTATTTGTCCGTCAGTGCACTGACTCCTGGAAGATCCTTGCCTTCCATGAATTCAAGAGAGGCACCGCCGCCTGTTGAGATATGGTCCATTTGATCGGCTACGTGGAATTGCTCTACTGCCGCTGCTGAATCGCCGCCGCCAATGATCGTGTAAGCATCCGTTTCAGCCATCGCCTGCGCTACCGATTTCGTGCCATTTTCGAAAGAACTCATTTCAAAAACGCCCATTGGCCCGTTCCAGATGACCAATTTCGAATTCTTGATGACGTCTGCATAAAGTTCCACTGTTTTCGGCCCGATATCCAGCCCCATCCAGTCGCTTGGAATTTCTTTTATGTCAGCCACTTTCGTTTCGCTGTCATTTGAAAATTCTTTTGTCGTGACTACGTCAACCGGAAGATACATTTTCACGCCTTTTTCTTCCGCTTTTTGGATGAAAGACAGTGCCAAATCGATTTTATCTTCTTCTAATAAAGAAGTTCCGATTTCATAGCCTTGCGCTTTCACAAATGTATACGATAAGCCGCCACCAATGATCAAGTTATCGACTTTATCCAACAAGTGGTCAATGACCCCGATTTTGTCTTTTACTTTTGCGCCGCCGATAATCGCTGTGAACGGGCGGTCCGGTTCAGACAAAGCTTTTCCTAGGACATCTAATTCTTTCTCTAAAAGCAAACCGGAAACTGCTGGAAGATGCTCGGCAATACCGGCAGTAGTTGCGTGCGCCCGGTGTGCTGCGCCAAATGCATCGTTTACGAAGACATCAGCCAAATCAGCAAAAGCTTTCGCTAATTCCGGATCATTTTTTTCTTCACCTGGATGGAAGCGGACATTCTCCAACAAGACGATATCGCCTTCTTCCATAGCCGCTATGGCCTGTTCCACGTTTTCCCCGATCGACTCATCGAGGCTCTTTACTTCTTTATGTAATAATTCAGCCAGCCTTGCACCGGCAGGAGCCAGTCTCAAGTCTTCGCTGACTTGGCCTTTTGGTCTGCCTAAATGGCTCGCCAGAATCACTTTTGCACCGTTCTCCACCAAATATTCGATGGTCGGCAATGCCGCACGGATGCGCGTGTCGTCGGTTACGTTTCCTTCAGCCATTGGCACGTTGAAATCTACTCGGCAAAATACACGTTTCCCCTTTAAGTCCACGTCTTTCATGGTCATCTTCTTCAACATGAAATTACCTCCCGTTCGTTTAAATAAAAAGAAGGGGTGGGGTAAATCCCCACCCCTTTTACCCTCTTTCATTATAGAGGTTCATCGGAAATTAAGCTATGATTTTGGGATTACAGCCCTGTTTTGTACATGTGCAACGCGATGTCGATGCATCGTGCAGAATAGCCTGATTCGTTGTCATACCATGCAAGAACTTTTACCATGTTGCCGCCAAGTTCCATTGTAGATAATAGGTCAACAGTAGATGAAGCTGTCACTCCGTTGTAGTCGCGTGAAACAAGCGGAAGTTCGCTGTAGCTCAAGAAAGCATTTTCGTCTTTGTCGATTGCTTCTTTCAACGCGTTGTTTACGTCTTCTACTGTTACGTCTGTGTTCAACTCAGCAACTAAGTCGATCAATGAAACGTTTGGTGTAGGAACGCGGATTGCCATTCCGTCCAGTTTGCCTTCAAGTTCTGGCAATACTTTTGTTACGGCAACTGCAGCGCCTGTAGTTGTCGGAATCATTGATTCTGCTGCAGAACGTGCACGGCGGTAGTCTTTATGCGGTGAATCCAACAGGATTTGGTCGTTTGTGTACGAGTGGATCGTTGTCATCATCGCTTTTTTGATGCCGAATTTATCGTTCAAGATTTTAGAAATTCCAGCAAGGCCGTTTGTTGTACAAGAAGCGTTTGAAATCACGTCGTCTTCTTGTGGGTTGTAGCTTTCATGGTTAACGCCCATTACGAGTGTCTTCATGTTTTTGCCTGGAGCTGAAACGATAACTTTTTTAGCCCCTGCTTGGATGTGTTTTTTCGCATCGTCAGCATTTGTAAAGAATCCAGTAGATTCGATGACGATATCGATGTTGTTTTCTGCCCATGGCAAGTTTGCAGGATCTTTTTCAGAGTAAACGTGGATTTTCTTGCCGTTTACGATCAAGTCATTGCCTTCAGATGAAATTTCCGCATCCAATGTGCCGTGGATTGAATCGTATTTAAGCAAGTGCGCCAACATTTTAGCATCTGTTAAATCGTTTACTGCGACAACTTCCACTTCTTCGTTTGCCAATGCTTGGCGGAATACAATACGTCCAATACGTCCAAATCCGTTAATCGCTAATTTTAAAGTCATTTAAAATTCCTCCTGTTTTGTAGTTAACTCAATTATTTTTCTTGCTGCACCTTCATCCGTAACAAGCACGGTCTGTCTCGGTGCAATGTTGAAATAAGAAAGAATCGCTTTCGCTTTTGATCGTCCTCCCGCTACAGCCAAAATGGCTTTCGCTTTTTGGACCTGTTCCATTTGGATTCCCGCAGTTCGGATGCGATAAACAACATTTCCTTCATTGTCGAAGTAATAGCCGAATGCTTCGCTGACCGCGCCGCCTTTGCGGATCATCTCGACTTCTTCCGGCGATGATTTCCGGTGAAGCGCAATTTCCTCGGCGTTGCCGATTCCATGCACGACGACGTCCGTCTCATCATACAAATCCATCATTTCTTTGATGACCGGTTCACGCATCATCATTTCGTAGGCTTCTGCGCTGAGATGGTCTGGCAAGTAAAGCGTTTTGACCGCTCCGCCTGTCTTCTCTGCAAAAAGTGATGCAATGGTGTTTGCCTGATGGAGCACATCTTCTCCGAGTCCGCCTCGCGCTGCAATAAATTGCAGCGACCGGTCCCGTTTGTCAGAAGAAATCTCTTTTGAGATAGCAGCCATCGTACTGCCGCCAGTCACGGCGATTTTTTTATGAAGTGGGAACTTCATTTCTAATAACCTTGCGGCCTCTTTACCGATTTTCGTTTTAACTGCTGGAATATCGTCGCTGTCCTGAGGCAAGATCAGCACTTGCGAAATCCCTAAAATGGCTTTCAGCTGCTTTTCCATATTGGATAAGCCGGACATTTCACGCATGAATTCTTTCAATGCCTCCAGCACTTCTATTCCTTGCGGCGATATCGCCATCCCGGCAGTTTTCGCTTCAATCAATTGCTGGCCACGCAGAAGATCCGTTTCTTTCCGGATGTCGCGTTCGGTCATTCCAGCAAGTTCACTCAGCGTACGCCTGCCAATCGGCTCTTCCATCTGGATCGTCTGAAGAATTTGATAACGTTTTGTTAGGAGGTCGGTCATTTCCGGCATGAGCTTTTTTTTCGCTTCCGTTAATGGATCCATTGATTCACTCCATTTCAAGTTGGACGGTTTTTGTCCCACTCAATATTTTTCTGTCCCACTAGTTACATTCTACCGAACGGCTTTCCAAAATGCAAATAAAAAGAAGCGTTAAAATTCTAACGCTTCGAGCAGTTCAACGTAGCCGATCCTTCCGTAGATGAGAATTTCTCCTTCTCTTTCAATAACCGGTATCATCAGCATATATTTTTCGTGCAGCTGTTCATCGCTTTCAATATCGACTTCCTGATACTCCAGCGGAAAATCTTCTTTGACCAGCTCCAACATCAATTTCGCTTCTTCGCATAGTTCACAATTTGAACGGGTATATAAAGTAAGCATTGCTTTCCCTCTTTCATTTTTATTTGCTAGTGACGCTATTATACTATTCACCCATAATATAATTAAGCAACTTGTCTGACGCGGAAATCCTTAGATTTGCCCGCTAGCTGTCTCTTCAGCCAAAAGAAAAAGCCGCCCGTTCCACTGAATAAAGTGGAACGAGCGGCTACGGATACCCTCGGAGGGAATCGAACCCCCATTTCAAGAACCGGAATCTTGCGTGTGATCCATTACACTACGAGGGCAAGTAGTCCTTAACGACTTTTCTATTATAACCATAACAAAAAAACATTTCAAGTTGATTTTTGCAATTCGTTAGATTTGACCTTCATTGACCATGATGTGTATGATATTAATACAGCTGAAATGATTTTTTCAGCATGGCTAGAAACTATCTATTATGAGGAGGAACTATCTTATGAACTTAATTCCTACAGTAATTGAACAAACAAGCAGAGGCGAACGTGCATATGACATTTACTCTCGCCTTTTGAAAGACCGCGTCATTATGTTGGGAAGCGGAATCGATGATAACGTGGCAAACTCAATCGTCGCTCAGCTGCTGTTCCTTGAAGCGGAAGATCCAGAAAAAGATATTTCCATCTACATCAACAGCCCGGGCGGAAGCATTACAGCTGGTATGGCGATCTACGATGTTATGCAATTCATCAAACCGGATGTCCAAACGGTTTGCATCGGGATGGCGGCTTCAATGGGCGCTTTCTTGCTTGCAGCTGGAACAAAAGGCAAACGCTATGCATTGCCGAATGCTGAAGTCATGATTCACCAGCCACTTGGCGGTGCTCAAGGCCAAGCAACTGAAATTGAAATCGCTGCAAAACGCATCTTGCACCTTCGCGAAAAATTGAACGAAATTTTAGCGGAGCGTACTGGACAGCCGCTTGAAGTGATTTCAAAAGACACTGACCGCGACAACTTCATGACTGCGGAACGTGCGCTTGAATACGGTCTCGTTGACCAAATCATCACGCGCAACAAAATGTTGGAAGAAAAATAAGTTTGAAACGAAAAAGCTTGCAGCCGAAATGGCTGCAAGCTTTTTTTATTATCCTTCTTGTTCAACAAGTCCGGCCAGTGAATCCACGGCATTTTGCTCATCGTTGCCATCAGCTGAAATTTTTACGGTCGTGCCTTTGCTGATTGCTAAACTCATGATGCCCATGATGCTTTTCGCATTTACTTTTTTATCATCTTTTTCAAGATATACATCTGAACTGTAGCGGTTTGCTTCCTGAACAAACAAAGCCGCTTGCCGTGCCTGCAAACCGGATTTCAATTGAACTTCCACTTGTTTTTCAACCATGCTGATCCTCCTCTAAAACTGACTAGACTCTTTAAAAATATATGAAAGAACGGACGGGGCTACCGGCCGATCATTTCTCCTTTTCTCAGCGATTCAGCAATTTCATCGATTTTGCGCAAACGGTGGTTGACGCCAGACTTGCTGACATTCCCCGTCGACACCATTTCCCCCAGTTCCTTCAAGGTAACATCCTGGTATTCAACGCGCAAGCGCGCAATTTCCCGGAGCCGCTCAGGCAGCTGGTCGATGCCGATCACATTGTCGATAAACCGGATATTTTCCACTTGCCGCAAAGCCGCATCGATGGTTTTATTCAGATTGGCGGTTTCGCAGTTGACCAGGCGATTGACGCTGTTTCGCATATCGCGGATGATCCGGACGTCTTCGAATTTCAGCAACGCTGAATGCGCGCCCGTCAGACTGAGAAAATCTGCAATCTTTTCCGCTTCTTTCAAATAAGTGATGAAGCCTTTTTTCCGTTCAATGGTTTTGCTGTTCAGTTGGAATTCGTTCATGAGTTCCACCAGAGAATCCGCATGGTCTTTATAAGACGAGTAGATTTCCAAATGGTAAGAAGAAGTTTCGGGATTGTTGACCGATCCTCCTGCTAGGAAAGCGCCTCTTAAATACGAACGTTTGCAGCAATTTTTCTCAATCAATTTTTTGTCGATATCGTGATGGAACTGGAAGCCTTCCGAAATGATCGCTAAATCTTCCAGAATCATTTTCGCGCCTTCGCGTAGACGGCAAATATAGACATTGTTCTTTTTCAACCGCATTTTTTTGCGGACGAGCAATTCGACCGAATAGACTTTGTAAAATCTTTTCAGCAATGTATAGATTCGGCGTGCAATCGCCGCGTTTTCCGTCTGGATATCCAGGCTCAATTGCCGATTCGAGAAAGACAATGTGCCATTCATCCGGATCAATGCGGATAATTCCGCCTTTCCACAGCAATCATCGACTTCGATTTGAGTCAGTTCTTTTTTTGTTTCCGATGCAAAAGACAAACCTAGTCCCCCCTCTTCAAAGCATTAGAAGTAAAGATGCTTTGAATCTTCTTTAGCAAGGCCACCGGCATATCCAAATAACCATTCTGCAACTTTCATCGGTTCATGGCGCACGGCCTCTCCAAAGATATTCGTGATTTCTTCTTTGTAGACTTCAAGTCCCATGTTCCGCAGATGTTCTTCGTCATATTCTACTGGCCAAGCCCGTTCTTTCTTATAGCGTTCCACTACCGACGGCGGAAATTGAATTTTTCCGACGAGGATAGCATCTAAAAAGTCTTCTCCTACATGGTCATACAAAGCTTGGACATGGTCGGAAGCTGTATAGTGGTAGGTTTCGCCTGCTTGCGTCATCAAATTGCAAATGTAGATCTTTTTCGCTTGTGATGCCATTAAGGCTTTTTTAATATCTTTTACCAATAAATTCGGCAAAATGCTGGTATAAAGAGAACCCGGCCCGATAACAATCACATCCGCTCGATTGATCGCGGCAATGGTGTCCGGCAAGGTTTTTACGTCATTAGGCTCTAAAAAAACCCGTTTAATGGGCTGCAGATAAGCAGGAATTTTGGATTCGCCGCTCACAATGGTGCCATCTTCGAATTCGGCATGAAGCGTGACCAACTGATTGGCAGCGGGCAATACCGTCCCATTGACATTCAGCACCCGGCTCATTTCCCGCACTGCGTGCGAGAAATCTCCTGTGATTTCAGTTAAAGCTGCGAGCATCAAATTCCCTAATGAATGCCCGTCCAAATCAAGCGATTGTTTAAAACGGTACTGAAACATTTCAGCAACGAGCGGCTCTGCATCCGACAAAGCCGCCATGACATTCCGGATGTCGCCTGGCGGCGGAATGTCCAAATCGTTGCGCAAGCGTCCTGAGCTTCCTCCGTCATCGGCTACCGTGACGATAGCCGTTAAATCAAGCGGAAATTTCTTTAATCCTCTTAACAAAGTGGAAAGCCCCGTGCCCCCACCTATAATGACAACACGCTTACGGCGTAAAGCACCTGTCATGTACTCAGCCCTTTCTTGTTTTGACATCACGATGCGTAATAATGGTTTTATTGCCTTCTGCCAGCAGTTTTCCGTAATATTCGGCAAATGTCACGGAGCGGTGCTGCCCGCCCGTACAGCCAAAAGCGATCACCAGCTGTGCTTTGCCTTCGTTTTTGTACTGGGGAATCATAAATTCAAACAGATCGGTCAGCTTTTCGATCAGGGTCTGCGTTTCAGTCCATTGGAGCACATAATCCGAGACCGGTGCATCCAGACCCGACATCGGTTTTAACTCTTCTATATAATAGGGGTTTGGCAGAAAACGGATATCGAAGACCAAGTCGGCATCAATCGGCATGCCGTGCTTGAATCCAAATGACATCACGTTCACGGTAAAAACATTGCTTGAAGTTGATGCAAAATCGCTGACAATTTTTTCTTTCAATTGCCGTGGGGTCATAGTGGAAGTATTGTAGATGTATTTCGCTCTTCCTTGAAGGTCCATCAGCATGTCGCGCTCTTTTTTGATCCCGCCGAGCACTAAGCCGCCCGGAGATAACGGATGTGAGCGTCTTGACTCTTTGTAGCGGCTGACAAGCGTCTGGTTGTCAGCATCCAAAAACAGCAAGGTCGTTGAAACTTTCGGCTCTTTCGAAATGTTGTCAATTGCATCGACCAGGCTATCGAAAAAGTCGCCTCCCCGAAGATCCATCACGGCCGCGACTCGCTTCATCGATTTTCCGGAATCTCTCATCAACTGGATGAACGTCAGCAATAATGCCGGCGGCAAATTGTCAATGGTGAAAAACCCAAGATCCTCAAAGCTCTGGATAGCGACCGTTTTTCCGGCTCCAGACATGCCGGTAATAATGATTAACTCTGTCTCTTCTACATGTTTATCCATTTTGGGGATTCTCCTCTTCGACCGATGTTTGTAAACTTTCCTTGATCAATTCAAAATCAGCTGTGTAATGGAAAGTCCCGTATTGCATACCTGGCTGGCTTACCGCAAACAGCAAGTTGCTGCGGTCTCCTTCTGCCATTGGTAAAAACGCCAAACTCTCGACCGGATGCCATTCCAGCAATCCTTCTCTCGTCTCTTCAAATAATTGGCCTTCTAAATCTCTCGCGATAAATGTATAAAGCATCCATTCATCGACGACTTGACCGTTTTCATAAATCATCATTGTATAAATGCCTTTTAAATGGGTGCCGATCGGTTTTGCTCCGGTTTCTTCCGTGAATTCCCGGATCCCCGCTTCATAAATCGACTCGCCTGATTCCATTTTCCCGCCCGGAGCGACATACCAATTGCGCCGAGGTTTTCTTAATAACAGTACTTGTCCATCACGGACTACTAATAAATTCGCAATTCTCTGCACATTCGACACTCCGTATCTTTTGTAAACTCTCTCCATTATACAACTATCCTGGCGTGTCATGCAAAGAAAGAAAAGCAGAAGCGCCTGGGTAGCCCCGACAAGCACCGTAAATCCAAAGCGCCCGGTTTATCCACAGCAGATGGATGCCAAACACAAAAAGAGGCCGCCTCCCGGAATTTCCGGAAAACGGCCTGTCAAATCACTTTATAAAAAGGGGGTCAATTTACTATCCTTACTATACCACCGCTTCATGTCAACGGTGTTACAAAAGCGTTAAGAACGCGTTAAATTAAGCTTTAATCCCTGTTTTTTCAAGCAATTCTTCAATGTAATGCTGAGCAGCCTGGGCAGCGATGCTTCCGTCGCCTGTAGCTGTCACCACTTGGCGAAGCATTTTCTCGCGTACGTCCCCTGCAGCGTAAATTCCTGGCACGGAAGTCTCCATTTTTTCGTTCGTTACGACATAGCCTTCGTCATTTAAAATGCCTAATTCAGCGAATGGCTTAGTCAATGGAAGCATACCGATATAGATGAATACGCCGTCTGCTTTAAATTCCTGCTCTTCTCCGTCTTTTGTTGACACCAGCGTCACGCTGCCGACTTTGCCATTTTCATCGTTGATTTCTTTCACCGTATGGCTCCAGATAAAATCAATTTTGTCATTGGCAAATGCGCGGTCCTGGAGGATCTTTTGAGCTCTTAGTTCATCGCGGCGGTGGACAATCGTCACTTTGTCAGCAAAGCGCGTCAAGTAGACGCCTTCTTCTACTGCAGAGTCTCCTCCACCCACTACGACCAGATTTTTCTGTTTAAAGAACGCCCCGTCACAAACCGCACAATAGCTGACTCCGCGTCCACCCAATTCGTTTTCGCCCGGGATGCCCATTTTTTTGTATTCGGCTCCGGTTGTAATGATGATTGCACGCGCTTTGTATTCTTTCGAGCCCGCTTTGATCGTTTTGTATTCTTCGCCGTCGATGATTTCTTTTACATCGCCATACGCATATTCTGCGCCAAATTTTTTCGCATGTTCGAA
Source organism: Planococcus ruber (assembly GCF_022819085.1). Lineage (GTDB taxonomy): Bacteria > Bacillota > Bacilli > Bacillales_A > Planococcaceae > Planococcus > Planococcus ruber. Next base: position 103,370 of record NZ_JALHAG010000009.1, read on the forward strand.
CATTTTGTTGGAAAGATCCGGCCCCAAGATGTGGTCAAAGCCTGGATAGTTTTCAATTTCTTCGGTGTTGGCCATTTGTCCGCCTGGAATACCACGTTCAAGCATCAACGTTGAAAGGTTGGCTCTTGAAGTGTACACAGCAGCGGTCATGCCTGCTGGTCCGGCTCCGATAATAATCACGTCGTAAATGTTTGTTGTTTCAGTCATAATAGGCCCTCCTCGGTCTCAATAAGTAAATCGTATAAGATATTTTCTTTTCCAGCAAGGTTTTTGCCTAGGACTCAAAAATCGGCAGATATTGGATCAATTGATTTACGTATTTTGTTAAAGTCGCCGCGGATACTCCGAAATGCGCGGCAATTCCTTTTTTTGTAATGGCATGGTCTCGCGAGGATTTGACCATATAATCCACGGCCGCCGCAAGCGCCCGGGGGTTTTTAAATTCATACCCGCGATCAAACGCTCTTTCCACTAACATGAACCACATTTGGAATGCATAAGAGCCTTTCTCTGTGACCATGTTTTCTTCAGCGTACAGAATCTCCGTCGCTTCCATCGCCCGCAAAAATGCTTTTTCTTCCTGGATCGAGTCATTAAAGGAATGGCCCAGTGCATATCCGAGCAAATACGTTTCAAGGACCGTCGGCTGTTCTGCCTTCAGCCATTTCGGATGCGAAATGATTTCCTGTTTATGGGATGATTTTCCGAGTAAGAACAGACCGAATAGCCGTTCACTGCGATGCTCGTGGTCAAGCTTGTCGATCAAATAGTCGCGGTTATGCTCCAATGCATCTTCATGGGGCATTTTCTCATGTTCGTACCACGGTTCATAGCCGTCTTTGCCGGGATCCATTTTCGTTAGTTGCTTCCAGGCCTGTCTGGCGACCTCTTCATGGCCCGAATGGTAGGCTGCATGCGACAGCCAGAAATAAAAAGCCGGGTCTCCATCAAAGCCGCGTTTTTGAAGGCTTCTGAGCCAGCGATAAGCTTCTTTGTATTTGCCGACAAGCGCAAATGTAGCCCCTAATTTATAGCGGTGCTCAAAAACATAAGGCTGGATCTTTTTCAAAAGCGCCAAGACATCTTCAAGTTCTTCGTTCTTTTCGTAATAATGAAATACGGCCAGATTGCACAGCGCATGGAGATTGCCCGTATTGCGTCTTAACACATCATGCAATAGCGCTTTTGCCATCTCCGTTTCGCCGATATAGAAATAGGCCAAAGCCAGATTATTGTGGGCTCCCCAGAAATCGGGTTTTTCCTCAATCAGATTTTCAAGGAGGGTGACGGCCTTCGCAAAATCGCCTTGCTCCATGAGGCGCCGCGCTTTTTCCTGTTGATAGAAATCTTCGCTGTCCTGCGCTTCCCCTTCATCATCAAACAGCTGCCAGTCTTCCTGTTCCGCAAAATCGATGATTTCAAGCGCCTCGGCCACGTATTGCCCTTGAGGAACACTTTCCGTATATTTCTTGGCATAATTCCGCGCTTCCAGGAACATGCCCATATGCGCATGGACTTCTGCCAGGAAAAAGAGGGTTTCAGCTTGCAGCGGATCCAGCTCATGCGCTGTCCGCAGCGCTTCCATCGCCTGCTCAAATTCCTGCATCTCCATGAGGACGATGCCGAATTGCGTCCAGATGACCGCTGATTCAGGGCTTAATTCAGTTGCCCGCTGCAAGTATTTATGGGCTTTTGGATACTGCTCTTTCTGCAGCTCTTTTAAGCCTTTTTTGTAATAATATTCGCCTGTTGGAATAAACGACAGGACATTCTGATAGTTTTTCTGTTTTTTATTCTCCAAAATATGCCTCCGCAAAAGTAAAAGGAACGATAGTCATCGCTCCTTCACTTAAATATGCTGTCATTATAGCATATTTCCCTGTTATTTACTTGAAGTTTTTACTGCATGCCGCTCTTGCAGCACAGAAATCACCTGGTCCAAATCCACTTTTTGTTCTTGAAGCAAGACCAGTACGTGGTAGAACAAATCGGCCGTTTCCATAGATAATTCCTGTGGATCCCGGTTTTTAGCGGCAATGATGACTTCCGCTGCCTCTTCTCCGACTTTTTTGCAGATCTTATCGACGCCTTCGGTAAAGAGGTAGGTTGTATAAGCCCCTTCCGGCATTTCCTGCTCACGGTTCCGGATCAATTCGGTCAGTTCCTTGAACATATCCGCTTTCGACGGGTTTGGCGTTCCGGAAAGTGTTTCATTGAAGCAGCTGTTTTCTCCTGTGTGGCAGGCAGGCCCGTTCGGAATCACTTCGTAGATCAGCGCGTCGCCGTCGCAATCCAAGCGTACAGCGGTCACTTGCTGCGTATTGCCGCTCGTCGCCCCTTTGTTCCAAAGTTCCTTGCGGCTTCTCGAATACAGCCATGTTTCGCCAAGTTCGATGGTTTTGTTGACCGCTTCTTCATTGGCGTAAGCCAAGGTCAATACTTCTTTCGTTTCAGCGTTTTGAATAATCACGGGAATCAGCCCGTTTTCATCGTATTGGATTTTGCTCATCGGACATTCACTCCCTTAGTTTTTAAATAATCTTTTACTTCAGCGATGCTCGTTTCTTTGTAATGGAATATCGAAGCGGCGAGCGCCGCATCTGCGTCCACTTCTTCAAAGACTTCGGCAAAATGCTCGCGGTTTCCTGCACCGCCGCTCGCGATGACCGGCACTTCAACCGCTTCCCGGACCGCCTGAATCATGCTCAAATCAAATCCGTCTTTTTGTCCGTCCTTGTCCATGCTCGTAAGAAGCAATTCACCGGCGCCAAGTTCGACGCTTTGCTTCGCCCATTCGACGGCGTCCCATTCGGTTTTATTGCGTCCGCCGTGCGTATAGACGTCCCAGCTGTCGCCGTTTCTTTTCGCATCGATCGCAACTACGATGCACTGCGAACCGAAATAGTCGGCGCCTTCTTTGATCAATTCCGGACGGTCCAGCGCCGCCGTATTCAACGACACTTTATCCGCTCCGGCCCGCAGCATCCGCTTGATGTCTTCAAGCGTCCGGATGCCGCCGCCGACTGTGAACGGAATCGACAATTCGGTCGCGACGGTTTTTACAACTTCAACCATTGTCTCTTTCCCTTCGTGTGATGCGGAAATATCGAGAAACACCAATTCATCGGCGCCTTGCTTATCGTAGAAACGGGCAAGCTCCACGGGATCTCCGGCATCCCGGAGCGACACAAAACTGACGCCTTTGACAACACGTCCTTCTTTGACGTCGAGGCACGGAATAATGCGTTTCGTCAGCATGATAGCGCCTCCTCGAGCGTGAAGCGTTTTTCATACAATGCTTTTCCGATGATGACGCCGGCAATCGAACTGTCGGCCGCCGCCTGTTTAACGCTGCGGATATCTTCAAGCGTCCCGATGCCGCCCGAAACGATCACTTCCGCCTGATCAGCTGACACCAATTGTTTATTAGCCTCGATATTCGGGCCTTGCAGAGTACCGTCTGTAGCGATATCCGTGTAGATGAAATGCTTCGCGCCTTTGGAAGCGAAAAAGTTGGCGACATCCGTTGCCGATTGGCTCGACGTTTCAAGCCATCCTTCAGTCGCCGCCATGCCGTCTTTCGCATCAATGCCGATGACAATTTTCTCGGCTCCAAATTCTTCTATAAAGGAAACCGCAAGTTCCGGGTTGCGGATGGCAAGGCTGCCGATAATGACCCGGCTCACGCCGTTTGATAAATAATGTTCAATGTCTTCACGGGTACGGATGCCGCCGCCGATTTGGACCTTAACCGGCAATTTCGCCGCTTCGATCACGACTTGGTCGTTGATGCGGACTCCGTCTTTGGCGCCGTCCAAATCCACCATATGGATCCATTCCGCTCCTGATGCTGCGAATTGCTTCGCCATGTCCACCGGCGAATCGCCGTATACCGTTTCCTGGTCGTAATCCCCTTGGAAAAGGCGTACGCATTTGCCGCCGCGCAAATCAATGGCGGGGTAGATCTGAAACTTGCTCATCGAGATTCCTCCTGACATTTGCAATCCATTGCTCCAATAAATAATGGCCGAAATCACCTGATTTTTCCGGGTGGAACTGCATGCCGGTGATCAACCCGGAGCCGACCACTCCCGGCACCTGCACTTCCCCGTAGCTCACAGTTCCAAATACTTCCTGTTCGTCGGTATTGACCGCTAAAAACGAATGGACAAAATAGACGTGCGTGTCGACTTGCAGCTCATCAAGCCAATAAGGCATCCGCGAAAACTCCAAACGGTTCCATCCCATATGCGGGATGCGGTGCGTGCCTTTTTCAAAGCGGCGAATCTGGCCTTTCAGTAAGCCAAGGCCATTTGCCGGTTTTACTTCTGAACTGTCTTCATATAATAATTGCATGCCGAGGCAAATCCCGAGAAGCGGAATTTTCCGTTCCGGCAACGATCGGATAAACGAAGACAAGCCTTTTTCATTCAACAATTCCATCGCGTCCGGAAAAGCCCCGACGCCCGGAAGCAAAATCCCTTCCGCTTCCTTCAGAATCTCCGGATCATCCGAGAGAATCACCGTGCAATCCAATTTCTTCAGCGCTTGTTCCACACTGAAGAGATTGCCCATGCCGTAATCGATAATGCCGATGATCATGTCAACAGCCCCTTTGTCGAAGGCACGCCTTTCACCCGCGGGTCGATGCTTGTCGCTTCGTCGAGCGCACGCGCTAATGCTTTGAAAACCGCTTCGATGATGTGGTGTGTGTTTTTGCCGTAATGGATGATGACGTGGACGTTCATGCGGGATTCAAGCGCGAATTTCCACAGAAATTCCTGCACCAATTCGGTATCGAATGTGCCGACTTTGGCATTTGGAATTTCGCCTCTCAGTTCAAGGTGAGGGCGGTTGGAACAATCGATGACCACTTGGGCAAGTGCATCGTCCATCGGCACAAATGCGTTGCCGTAGCGGCGAATCCCTTTTTTATCACCCAGGGCTTCTTTCACTGCCTGGCCGAGCACAATGCCGATATCTTCCGTTGTGTGGTGATCGTCAATATGCGTATCGCCGTCCGCTTTAATCTCGCCGTCAAATAACCCGTGCTTGATGAACAGATCCAGCATATGGTCCATAAACGGGACGCCGGTTTCGATATCGGCCTTTCCTTCGCCATCCAGTGAAAAGGCAACCGCCACTTTCGTTTCATTCGTATCTCGTTTCAATTCCGCTTTTCTCATCATCAGTTCCCCTTTTCCCATGAACGCGATTCCACTGCCCGTGCGTGGCCTTCCAGCCCTTCTAAACGCGCAAGCCTCGCAATCTTCGCTTCGTTGTTTTGCCATGCCTGTTCACTATAATAAACGACGCTCGTCCGTTTGATAAAATCATAGACCGATAATGCGCTTGAGAACCGGGCCGTGCTGTTTGTCGGCAGCACGTGGTTCGTGCCGGCAAAATAATCGCCGACCGGCTCCGATGAATAGCGCCCAATAAAAATGGCGCCGGCATTCTCGATTTTTTCGGCCGCTGCTTCTGCATCGGCTGCAATAATTTCAAGGTGTTCAGGCGCCAGCTCATTGGCTGCCCGGATCAGTTCATCCATCGATTCGCCGATATAAATCATGCCGTGCTCCTGGATCGCTTGCGCCGCAATGGATTGCCGCGGCAAAGTTTCGAGCTGCCGGTCGATTTCTTTTGAAACTGCGTCAGCCAGCTGTTCGCTGGTCGTGAGCAGAATCGCACTCGCCATCGGGTCATGTTCGGCTTGAGACAATAAATCCGCTGCCACTTCATCGGCAAAGGCGGTGTCGTCTGCAATGACCGCGATTTCACTCGGTCCTGCAATCATGTCAATCGCGACATCACCGTACACTTCGCGTTTAGCAAGCGCCACAAACACATTGCCCGGCCCCGTAATTTTATCCACAGCTTGGATCGTTTCCGTGCCATACGCAAGTGCAGCAATCGCTTGTGCCCCGCCGACTTTATAGATTTCCTTAACTCCTAAGATATGGGCGGCTGCTAAAACGCCGTCTGACAATGCCCCATCTTTTCCAGGAGGCGATGTAATGACGATGCGCCGCACGCCTGCCACTTGAGCCGGGATGACGTTCATCAATACAGATGACGGATAGGCGGCTGTGCCGCCCGGAACGTAAAGTCCGGCCGACCCAATCGCCGTCACCCGCTGCGCAACATAAGATCCGTCCGCTTTCTCGTTTTTATAGCCTTCCTGCTTTTGGCTTTCATGGTAGCTTCGGATATTTGCTGCCGCTTCCTTCAAATCTTCCAGCAGTTGCGGGTCAAAACGGGCAACGGCCTCATCGATTTCTGTTTGGTTGACACGAAGGCTGTCGAGTTCAACACCGTCCCATTTCGCTGTATACTCACGCAAGGCCTGGTCTCCGCTTGCACGGACCTGTTGGATGATTTCTTTGACGGCCGCCAATTGGGCGGCGTTTCCTTCCGCTACGGTTCTTCTGAGCGAAATGCCTGCTGCTAATTTCGTTTGTTTCATTTTAGCGCCTGCTTTCTCAGCATTTCAACCATTTCCGAGATGCGCTGCTGTTTTAATCGGTAGCTGACTGGATTCGCGATTAATCGGGACGTGATGTCGACAATTTTTTCATATTCCACTAAGCCGTTTTCTTTCAACGTCTTTCCTGTCGAAACGATGTCGACAATGCGGTCCGCAAGGCCGATCATCGGCGCCAATTCAATCGAACCGTTCAATTCGATAATTTCCACTTGTTCGCCTTTGCTGCGGTAAAAGCGGGAAGCGACTTCCGGATATTTCGTCGCGATGCGCGGCGTCACTTCGTTCATGGTCGTATTCGGCAAACCGGCTGTCGCGATGTAGCAGCTGCTGATGCCAAGGTCCAATAATTCATGGACCGAACGGTCATGTTCGAGCATCACATCTTTGCCGGCAATCCCGACATCGGCAACTCCGTGTTCTACATAAACCGGTACATCCATCGGTTTTGCCAGAATAAATCGGAAACGCTCGTTCGGCGCTTCGACAATCAGCTTGCGGGAATCGTCCAGTTCTTTCGGCAAGTCATAGCCTGCTTTCACCAATAACTCATAAGCCTCTTCAAAAATGCGCCCTTTTGGCATCGCAATCGTCAATTCATCCATTCTTCCCACCGTCCAATCGTCTGACATCGCTGAACAATGCCGTAAATTCATCTAAAGCCTGCACAGCCGGAGCGTACTGAAGCGTCGTCCGCTGCCCTTCCAAACGAAGTTTTTGCGCCAATCCATGCGCTTCCTGCTCCGTTTCTTCTGTGAACAAAACAAGCGTCTGCGATTCTTTTTCGCGGTTTGGCGCCATTGCTTCCAGCAGGCGGTCAACCCGCAAACCAAATCCGGTTGCGCCGACTTGAAGATCGAATTGCTTCATCAGTCCATCGTAGCGTCCGCCATTGCCGAGCGGAAATCCGCTTCCTGCTCCGTAGAACTCGAAAACTAGCCCTGTGTAATACGTCATATGGCTAATAAACGACAGGTCGAATGTAACTGAATCCGTCAGGCCATTGCGTTCCATAATGGTATGCAATTTCAGCATTTCTTCATATAAGCTGTTTTGTTCTGTATTTAAAGGGTCGATCCATTGCTTCCATTCTTCCAGCTCAGAAGTTGTGATCAGCCGGTTAAAGCTTTCTAATGATTCTTCTTTTATTGGCAAGGTTAAAGCCAAATGTTCAAATCCGACACTGTTCTTGGAAACTAACGCTTCCCGGACCAAATCGATCTGTTCCTCCGATAAGCCGAAATCCTTTAAGATCAACTGAAGCAATTGGGTATGGCCGATGACCACCCGAACCGATTCCACTTGCAGCTCTTTCAGGATCGAAGAAGCGAGAATGATCACTTCCGCATCCGCATAAAGAGAATCATCCCCAATCAATTCGACGCCCATCTGTTCAAATTCCGCAGGGCGTCCCCCTTCACGTTTTTGCGCCCGGAAAACATTGGAGTAATAAGCCAAACGTACCGGCATTTTTTCTTTTAATAATTTGGATGCCGCAACGCGTGCAATCGGCGAAGTCATGTCTGGACGCAGCACTAAGGTTTCGCCTTGGCTGTCCAATAATTTAAAGAGGGCATTGTCAGCGATTGCGCTGATTTTCCCGATCGTTTCGTAATATTCAAGCGTCGGCGTCTGCAGCAGATCATAGCCTGCTTTTTCCATAATGGATGTGCCTTTTGAACGCAATTCCGTTTTCTTTTTTGCGATAAAAGGGAAATCATCCCGCATGCCGAGCGGTTTTTCGAACATTTGGATCGTCATTGGATTCACTTCCTAAATTTGGTTATTTTACTTTAGTTAGTTAGAGTGGTGAAGTATTTTTTAATTTTAACTTATCTTTCTATCAACCGTCAAGGAATTAGAAAAAAAGCCCGTGAAGAAAAGGGTTGTTTTTCTTCACAGGCTTTCTTTTGCTGCTTGTTCAGCAGCGCTTTCTAATTGGCGTTCTGCCATCTGTTCAGCTGTATAAATGACCTTCATCGGATTGCCGCCAACAAAAGCGCCGGCTGGAACGTCTTTATGGACCAATGTGGCAGCAGAAACGATGGCGCCGTCTCCAATGGTTATGCCGGGCAAAATGGTGCTGTTTGCACCGATCATGACCCGGTCGCCAATCACCACTTCCCCGAGCCGGTATTCTTCGATTAAATATTCATGGGCAAGAATCGTGGTGTTGTAGCCAATCACCGAATTTTTGCCGACTTTGATTTTCTCCGGAAACATGACATCGAGCATCACCATTAAAGCGAAGGAAGAATGCTCGCCGATTTTCATGCCGAGAAACGTTTTGTAAAGCCAATTTTTCATGGGCAAAAACGGAGTATAGCGTGCCATTTGAATAACCACAAAGTTCTTTGCGACTTTCCAGAACGGAACTGTCTTGTAGACATGCCAAAGTGAGTTAGGGCCAGTGACGAAATGGCGCTCCGTCTTTCTCATTGGACCGCTTCTTTCGTCAATTCCAGCAAATCGCTAATGTGCTGCAGCATATGATCCGGTTCGTAGCTTGCTAAAAAGGCTTCTCCTTTAATCGACCAAGCAACTCCCGCCGTCCGGACGCCGGCATTTTTGCCGCCTTCGATGTCGTGGTAATTGTCGCCGATCATCAACGCTTCTTCTTTTGAAGCGCCCAGCTTCTCCAATGCCAATAAAATGGGCTCCGGATCCGGCTTTGGATTTTTCACTTCATCCAAACTGATGACATGCTCAAACACTTCTTCAATCCCCATCAGCTTCAAGCCGTGCCGAATGTTCGCACTTCTTTTCGTTGACACAATCGCCATCTTCACGCCGCGTGCTTTCAGCAAGCGCAACGTTTCAGCAACTCCATCATATTCAGTCACCAGTTCATCATGCATTTGTTTATTGGTTGCGCGGTATTGTGCGATCAATTCGACAGCCCGCTCCGCATCGATCGATTCGAATGTCTGCTCGAGCGATGGCCCGATAAAATGCAGGATGTCTTCCCTTTCATAGCGCCCTGGGAAATGCTCTCCAAGAACCGCCATAAAGGTTTGGATGATCAATTCGTTAGTATCGAGCAGCGTGCCGTCAAAGTCGAACAGCAGTGCATTGATTTCTTTCGTCATGTCGAATACACTTCCTTCCGGTTAGCTTCCGATTTCCGCCAGACGTACGATACGAAAATCGTCAAAACAAGGGCTGTGGCGAGCCGGATCAAGAACAGCGGCCAAATCGGGATACCAAGCGGAATAAAGATCAGCGTATCTTCGACGATGGCGTGGCAGGCAACGAGGAAGATAAACGCCAACGTTGCATCTTTTTTGCTGACCCCGTCCTCCTGGACGGCTTGGATCATGACGCCTGCTCCCATCGCCAAGCCGAAAATCAAGCCGGATGCCAAAGTTAAAGAAGCATTTTTCTTAATTCCCAGAAGGCGTGTCAATGGCCCCATGCCATCCGAAATGCGCTGCAAATACCCTTTGTCTTTCAATATTTGGATCATGAGCATAAGCGGGATGACAATCATCGCTAATTGCAAAACACCGAATGTCGCTTTTTCAAGGCCTAACAGGAAAACGCCCATCCAGCTTTCAGGATCGGCTGCCGCTTCCGGTGCAAATCCGTACTGGGCAATTTCGCCGCCGCCTTTCCACACCAGGTTGATGATAATTCCTGAAAGCGCAGCTAATCCGAAACGGACCACTAACACGACCCATAGTTTAACGCCAACTTTCAAGGCGACCCCGGTTTCAATAAAAATATTATGCGAAAACGACAGCATGACCGCGAGAATGAAGACTTCCTTCACGGTCAAATCCAAGGAAAGGATTCCGGCAATGCCTGCATAAAGGTTCAAGGCATTCCCGAGAACCAGCGGGATGGCGGCATCTCCGCTGAGCCCAAACAATCCCATGAGCGGAGATACTAAATCAATTATAAAAGGCAAAACAGGCGTGAACTGGAGCATGGTCACGATTAAGGTAATCGGGAAAATCACTTTCCCGAGTGTCCATGTCGTTTTAAGGCCTGCTTTTAATCCGTTTTTCAAAGTAGACATTCCATCGCTTCTTTCTCTATTATTTATCCAAATAACGGGGAGGATTTTTCAAGCTCACTCTCCGGTAAATGATGAACACAGCACTGATCAAAATCGCAACAATCGACACGACTTGCGCCGCACGAAGCTCCCCGATCACATACAGGCTGTCCGTCCGCATTCCTTCTATGAAGAAACGGCCAACTGAATACCAGATTGCATAGAAGAAGAACATTTCGCCGCGGACCAGATTCACCCGGCGCAGCAGCAATAACAGGATGATGCCGACAAGGCTCCACAGCGATTCATAAAGAAACGTTGGATGGTAATACGATCCGTCTATGTACATTTGGTTAATGATCCAGTCGGGCAAAAACAAATTCTCCAGGAAATTTCGTGAAACTTCTCCGCCGTGCGCTTCCTGGTTGATGAAATTCCCCCACCGGCCGACAGCCTGGCCGATGAGGATGCTTGGCGCTAAAATATCCGCCACTTTCAAAAACGGCGTATTGCGGCGTTTCGTGAAAATATAGGCGACAATGACCGACGCAATCAACGCGCCGTGAATTGCAATTCCGCCATTCCAAATGGCGATGATTTCAGCGGGATGGTCTTTGTAATGCTCCCACTGGAATGCAACGTAGTAAATCCGCGCCCCCACAATGGCAAGCGGCACTGCCCAAATGAGGAGATCCGTCAAAAAGTCCGGATGCAGCCCCCGTTTGACCATTTCCCGCTGGCCTACTAAAAACGCAATGATGATGCCCGTAGCAATGATGACGCCGTACCACCGGACATCGATCGGGCCGAGTGAAAACGCGACCGGATCAATTGCAGCTAAAATCGAATACATGACTTGCACCTTCCTGTCCACTTAATTTGCATCTTGGGCAATCACTTCGTCCAGACGTTTTGAAAATTCTTCCGCTGCATTGACGCCCATGCGCTTCAACCGGTAATTCATAGCGGCCACTTCGATGATGACGGATAAGTTCCGCCCGGGCCGGACAGGAATCGTTAATTTCGTCAAATCTGTATCGATGATTCGCATCTTCTCTTCTTCCAATCCTAATCGGTCGTAAGTTTTTTCCTGGTCCCAAATCTCCAAGTCAATGACCAATGAAATCCGTTTGAACATCCGGACGGCGCTTGCACCGAAAAGCGTCATGATGTCGATGATGCCGACGCCGCGGATTTCAAGCAAATGCTCAATCAACTTCGGCGGATGGCCAACCAGCGTATTTTCGCCTTCCTGATGGATTTCTACGCAGTCATCTGCCACTAAGCGATGGCCTTTTTTGACCAATTCGAGCGCAGTTTCACTTTTCCCGACGCCGCTTTTGCCCGTAATCAACACTCCCACGCCATAAATATCGACTAGCACCCCATGAACCGCTGTTGTCGGCGCCAGTTGGCTTTCCAAGTAATTCGTCAACAAACTGGAAAAACGCGTAGTCGGCATTTGCGTGCTGAGCACCGGTACATGCGTTTTGCTTGAGGCATCCACCAATTCCACTGGCACATCCATGCCGTGGGAAACGATGATTGCCGGAGTTTCTTCTGTGCAGAGTTTCATCATGCGGGTACGGCGTTCATCCGCTTCCAATAAAGCGAAAAACGACAATTCTGTTTTGCCGAGCAATTGCATCCGGTTTGCCGGATAATGCGTGAAGTATCCGGCCATCTCCAGGCCTGGACGCGAGATATCGCTGATCGGAATATGGCGGCCCAATCCTTCTTCGCCGCTGATCAATTTTAAATCAAATGTTTCCATTACTTGTTTTGTTGTAACTTGTCCCATCTTTACCCTCATTCCTTTTACACTCAGAACGAAAGACTTTTTCAAAGTTCTTTCTTCTTTCAAGCGGTTTGCTCCTATTTTAACATGGAAACAATGAAATTGAAGTTTTTGATGTCTCCTTTCTGTCCGCTCTCTTCTATATAAGTGGAAAAGGAGGAGAAAATATGAAAATAATCATTGATGCAGGGCATGGCCCGGAAACGCCAGGCAAGCGCTCTCCTGACGGCAGGCTTCGGGAATTTCATTTTAATTCCGCTGTCGCGGAGGCGGTCAAGAAACGGCTGGTGTTAGATGGCCATTCGGTCATCTTCAGCCACCAAAAAGAGGCCGATGTCCCGCTGCACGAAAGGACGCACCTGGCTAACCGGCTAAAAGCGGAATTGTTCATCTCTATCCATGCTAATGCATTCGGTTCTGCTTTTAATTCGAGCTGCGGAATTGAGTGCTTTACGTATACGAAGCCTTCCGCAGCTGCCAAAACATTGGCCGCCTCCCTCCAAAACGCTTTGGTTCTTGCAACCGGGCGCCCGGATCGCGGTGTCAAAAGAGCTGATTTTGCCGTTCTCCGCGACACGTCAATGCCGGCCGTCTTAATTGAATGCGGCTTTATGACAAACCGGATCGAACTGGAGTTATTAAAATCCGAAAACTACCGAAATTCTTGCGCCGGTGCCATTGTTTTCGCCATCAATTGCTATCAGACTGCATTGCATTCCCGAAGGAAAGCCTAATCGCTTCCTTCGGTTTTTTTATTTTCTGCCCTTTCTGCTACACTTGTTTTAAGAAGTTGAACATAAAGAGGTGCATGATGTACAAAACAATTGGAATTTTAGCGCATGTGGATTCAGGAAAAACCACCTTTTCCGAACAGCTGCTTTTTCATACACACAGCATTCGGCAGCGCGGGCGCGTCGATCATCAGGACACGTTTCTCGATAGCCATGAAATCGAAAAAAACCGGGGAATTACTATTTTTGCCGACCAAGCCCGATTTCAGCATGGCGATTCGACTTACTATTTAATCGATACGCCAGGCCATGTCGATTTTTCTCCGGAGATGGAACGGGCCATCCAAGTGATGGATTATGCCATCGTGCTCGTGAATGCGGCTGACGGCATCGAAGGCCATACGGAAACTGTATGGCAGCTGCTGGACAAATACAACGTGCCGGTCTTCTTTTTCCTCAATAAAACCGACCGGGAAGGTGCAGATCCGGAAGCGGTCTTACAAGAAATGAAACATGAGTTGACGCCTGACGTTTTTGATATGACGAAGGAATTTAGCAATGAAGAGCTTTCCGAGGAATTTATTGAATTCATTGCAGAACGGGACGAGGGTCTGTTGGAGCATTATATGGAATGGGGCTACGATGCGCAGTTATGGCGGCAAACTTTAATCTCCATGATCCGTGACCGTCGGATTTTCCTTAGCGGCAGCGGCTCTGCGCTAAAAGACGTCGGTGTCCTAACATTTTTCGAGAAGCTGGATGCCTTGACGGAAACCTCCTATGACGAAGAACAACCATTTTCTGCCAAAGCCTATAAAATTCGACACGAAGCCAATGGCACCCGCGTGACTTTCTTTAAAATCCTGAGCGGAACGCTGCGTGTCCGCGATGAAATCGAATACGGAGAACCTGGTTCGAGAAAAAGAGAAAAAGCGACGCAGCTCCGGGTTTACAGCGGCGCTAAATTCCAACCGGCTGAGCTGGCGCATGCCGGCGAACTGATTGCTGCAACCGGTTTAAGCGAAACAGCGATTGGTGAAGGGTTGGGAACATTGATCCACTCCCCTTCCACTGAAACGATTCCGGCATTGAAATCGAAAGTGCTTTTTGAAGATTCTCTTCCCGTAAAAGAAGTGTTGAAGGCGCTTCAATTGCTCGATGCCGAAGACCCTTCGCTTCAAATTAACTGGGATGAGCATTTTCAGGAACTCCATATCCACGTGATGGGCGTGATCCAGTTGGAAGTGCTCGAGCAAATCGTCAAAGACCGTTTCGGTTTCACGGTCACGTTTGGGAATCCCGAAATTCTCTATAAAGAGACGATCACAGACAGCGTTACCGGTTACGGCCATTTTGAACCTTTGCGCCACTATGCGGAAGTCCATCTGAAAATCGAAGCTGCGGAACGCGGCAGCGGCGTCACCCTTTCAAACCTTTGCCATGCGGATGAGTTATCCACAGGCAATCAGAACCTGGTACTTCACCATTTAAGCGAACGGGATCATCATGGTTTATTGACAGGATCTCCATTGACGGATGTCCATATCACTTTGTTGACTGGCCGCGGACATAAAGAACATACTTCCGGCGGAGATTTCCGTGAAGCCGCTTACCGAGCCCTGCGCCAAGGGCTGGAAAAAGCCCAAAATCGGCTTTTGGAACCGATGTACCGGTTTAAAATAAGTACGAGCATCGATTTTATGGGCAAAGTGCTGTCCGATATCCAGCAAGCTCATGGAAAGTTTGACGCACCGCACACGGCGGATGGCAAAGTTTTGATTGAAGGCACCGTCCCTGTAGCCACTTTCATGAATTACAGTACGGAATTCGCTTCGTTCACCCACGGCAAAGGAAGTTTAAATCTGCTGTTCGGCGGCTATGATTTCTGCCATAATGAAGAAGAAATCATCCAACAGATTCAGTACGATAAAGAAGCCGATCCCGCTTATACTTCTACGTCGATTTTTTGTGCCAAAGGCCACGGCTATAAGGTGCCATGGGATGAAGCGGAAGCTGCCATGCACCTTTTATAAATTCTTTCAGAAATGAGGGGAAGACGATGTACGAACCGAAGACAAAAGAAACGGATGACAGTGTCATCGAATTTATCGAAGCAGTGGAAAATCCGAAAAAACGGCAAGACGCTTATCGATTGCTGGAGATTTTCGAAGAAACAAGCGGGTATCCGGCTAAAATGTGGGGGCCGAGCATTATCGGCTTCGGTTCCTATCACTACGTTTACGCTACAGGGCATGAAGGCGATGCACCGCTCGTCGGTTTTTCGCCGCGCAAAGCAAAAACGGCGCTTTACTTCGCAACGGGCGACGACGAACGCAGCGAATTGCTCGAAAAGTTTGGAAAGCACACAAGCGGAAAATCCTGTGTCTACATCAATAAAATAGAGGATATCGACGTCAATGTTTTAAAAGAACTGATTGTCCAGTCGATTGCCTTTTTGCAAAAGCTTTATCCCCCAACTCCATAGAAAAAGCCGGCATACGCATGCCGGCTTTTTTCATGTTTATTCGATTGTCAGGTAGCGGACAAGAACCGTACCGGTTTTTGTTTCGCCATGGATCAGTAATGGAGCTGCAACAGCTTCCCCGCTGTCTTTCGAGAAGCGGATGGATTTCTGCATAAACTGCCCTTGCTCATGGGTGTTTTCCACATCTGCCAATAAGACATCCATTTTTCCTAAGTTGGAAGAAACTTCGCCTCTGAGCGGCAGATGGGACGGGATGTAGATTTCCAAATTGCCCGCAATGGTCTTCGCTTCCACTTTGCGTGCTTCTTTGCATCTTGACGTTACGACGACATTGCCGTTTAACGACTTCGCTTCAACCGTTTGAATATCGCCGTCTATATAAATGCGGCCATTCAGCGTTTCCGTTTCTAGGAATTTCCCTGTGGCTTCCTGGACTTGGATGGCTCCATTCGCCGTTTCCAGTTCCGCATCATCGAAATTGCTGTTCTTCAAATCGATTTTCCCGTTCGCGGTTTTCACTTTGACCAATGCCGCATCAATGCGCTTCATTGTAAATCCGCCGTTGAACAAACGGGCTGTAATGTGGTCATACGTTTTCGCAGGGACATAAAGAACGACATTTACTTGAGTCGTTTTCATGTCGCTGATGATCCGCAGCTTTTGGTTATCTGCAATAAAAACAAATTTATCCAGGAAATCTTCTCTCGCTTGCATTTCCGATTCTGCACGGAATGCTTTAACGGTACATTCAGCCCGGATGGTCTCATCTTGCGAAGCAAAAATTTCAAGCTGCCCGTTCGCTAAATCCGCAATGATGTTATCAATCGCTAAATTCTCCTCGCGGAACGTATGGCTGAATTGGATCGCTTCACCGAAAGGCGAATCAAAATCCATGGTTTTCAATTTGCTTACCGAACTTTGCATAAATGTCATCATGCGGTCGCCCAATTGATTGAAATCCTTCGAAACGTTCTTCGAAAAATCTTTCGTCACGTTTTTGGAAACATCTTTTGAGAATCTTTTGATCATGTCTTCTGGTCTGAATAATCCACGCTTCCCGCGTTTTTCACGGTATTCATTGCGGCCATAAGAAGAATCACGAGATGATTCCTGGTTTCCGCCGCCGTCAATCGCTCTCAGCAATTCAACCGCTTCTCTCGCCGTAATCGTACCATTTTCGACCATATCCAATATGCGTTCTTTTTCACTTTGCATGTATTGCGGCCTCCTCTTCGCCGAACTCTTGATCAGCCAGCGCTTTGCTTCTGCCGGCTGAACAAAATCCAAGCTGAATGTTCTACTTATTCATACGTTTACTGACTGGAAAAGTTTCATTTTGCTGCTTTTTTCTTGCTTGTCGCTTTTTTGACTTTCGCATCGGTACGGGCACGATCCCGTTCCAAAATCGGGCCAAGGTATTTGCCGGTATAAGATTTCTTTACAGCAGCTATATCTTCTGGGGTACCTGTCGCCAGAATCGTGCCCCCTTTGTCGCCGCCTTCCGGCCCAAGGTCAATAATATGGTCCGCAGTCTTGATGACATCAAGATTATGTTCGATGGTTAAGACCGTATCGCCATTGTCGACTAAGCGTTGGAGCACGAGAAGGAGCCTTGAAATGTCATCCGCATGGAGTCCCGTCGTCGGTTCATCCAAGATATAGAAGGATTTGCCGTTCGAGCGTTTATGCAGCTCGGAAGCCAGTTTGACCCGCTGCGCTTCGCCTCCGGACAGAGTGGTTGCCGGTTGGCCTAAAGTAATATAGCCCAAGCCGACATCGACGATGGTTTTTAGCTTGCGGTGAATTTTTGGATGGTGCTCGAAAAATTGCGACGCTGCTTCCACCGTCATTTCCAATACGTCGGATATGCTCTTGTCTTTGTATTTCACTTCCAGCGTTTCCCGGTTATAGCGTTTTCCATGGCAAATTTCACATGGGACATATACATCCGGAAGGAAGTGCATTTCTATTTTTATAATACCATCTCCGCGGCAGGCTTCACAGCGTCCACCCTTGATGTTGAAACTGAACCGCCCTTTTTTATAGCCGCGCACTTTCGCTTCGTTTGTCGATGCATACACATCGCGAATATCGTCGAACACCCCGGTATAAGTTGCCGGATTCGATCTTGGGGTACGGCCGATTGGCGATTGGTCGATATCGATGACTTTTTCCAACTCATCAATGCCTTCCAATGATTTGTGTTTGCCTGGTTTGATGCGTGCCCGGTTCAAGCGGCTTGCCAATGATTTATAAAGAATTTCATTGACCAAGGTACTTTTCCCAGAACCCGATACACCGGTAACCGCCACAAACAAGCCCAGTGGAATATCAATGTCCACATTCTTCAGGTTATTTTCACTGGCTCCGCGAATTGAAATTTTGCGGCCATCAGATTGCCGGCGCTCTGCTGGAATCGGGATGAACTTGGTTCCTTTCAAATACTGGCCAGTCAACGATTTTTTATTCTTCATGACTTTTTCCGGTGTGCCGGCAGCGATCACTTCTCCGCCGTGTACGCCTGCTCCGGGTCCGATATCAATTAAATAATCGGCTGCAAGCATTGTGTCTTCATCATGCTCGACGACGATGAGCGTATTGCCGAGATCACGCATATCTTTTAACGCTCCAATCAACCGGTCATTGTCCCGCTGATGCAAGCCGATTGACGGTTCATCCAGGATGTACAAGACGCCGGTCAACCGTGAACCGATTTGTGTAGCGAGGCGAATGCGCTGCGCTTCTCCGCCCGATAGCGTGCCCGATGCACGATTCAGCGTCAAATAATCCAAGCCGACATTGATCAGGAAACTGACCCGTTCCCGGATTTCCCGCACAATCGCGTCGGCAATTTGAGCATCTTTTTCCGAAAGGACCAGCTTTGCAAAAAATTTATCCGCTTCGACAATCGAGAATTCAGAAACGGAACCGATGTGCAGATCATTTACTTTAACTGCAAGCGATTCCGGTTTCAAGCGGTACCCTTTGCAAGTCGGACAAGGCTGTTCGCCCATGTATTTTTCCATTTGTTCCCGAGTCCAGTCAGAAGACGTTTCGCGGAAACGGCGGTCGACGTTCGTCAAGACCCCTTCAAAATGGATATGATTGTCCCGGATTTGGCCGTAGTCATTTTCATAACGGAAACGGATTTTGTCGTGTCCTGAGCCGTGAAGCAAAATTTGGATATGTTCTTCCGGCAATTCGTTCATCGGAACCGTCATGTCGATCTTATAATGCTTGCATACCGCTTTCAGCATTTGCGGGTAATATTGCGAACTTGTCGGTTTCCAAGGCGCGATGGCATCCTGTTCGAGCGACAAACTCCAATCAGGAATCACCAAATCAGGGTCCACTTCGAGCTTATGGCCAAGCCCGTCGCATTCCGGACAAGCGCCAAAAGGCGAGTTGAATGAAAACATCCGCGGTTCCAATTCACCGATTGAAAATCCGCAGATCGGGCATGCATGATGCTCGCTGAATAAGAGCTCTTCCTCTTCCATGACATCGACCAGCACGCGGCCTTCGCCTAAGCGCAATGCCGCTTCCAACGAATCGCTGAGGCGCGGGGCAATGCCTTCTTTCATGACGATGCGGTCAATGACCACTTCAATCGAATGTTTTTTATTTTTATCAAGATTGATGTCATCATCCAGATCGGTTAAGACGCCATCGATGCGCACCCGTACATATCCCTGCTTTTTAATGTCTTCCAGCATCTTCACATGCGTCCCTTTGCGCCCGGAAACCACTGGCGCTAAAACCTGCATTTTGGTCCGCTCCGGATATTCGAGCAAGCGGTCGACCATTTGTTCAATCGTCTGGGACGAAATTTCAATGCCATGGTTCGGGCAGATCGGTTTGCCGATCCGCGCATACATTAAACGCATATAATCGTAGATTTCAGTTACAGTCGCTACCGTAGACCTCGGATTCTTGCTGGTCGTTTTCTGGTCGATTGAAATGGCCGGCGATAGCCCTTCAATCAAATCGACATCCGGTTTGTCCATCTGCCCTAAAAATTGGCGGGCATAAGAAGACAGCGATTCGACGTAGCGCCGCTGCCCTTCTGCATAAATCGTATCAAAAGCCAATGAAGATTTTCCTGAACCGGAAAGGCCCGTCATCACCACAAGCTGATCGCGCGGGATGGTGACATCAATGTTTTTTAGATTGTGGGCTCTCGCCCCTTTTATACGTATTTCCTGGTTTTTCAAGTTCCATCACCCTTCCGCTTTCAATTCAAGCACAGTATCGCGAAGTTCGGCTGCCCGTTCGAAATCGAGGGCTTTTGCCGCTTCTTTCATTTCTGTTTCCAATAACGAAATCAGCTTCAGGCGGTCTTCTTTGTTGAGCTTTTTGCCTGCCGCTGCTTTTGTCACGTATTCTTCGGTTCCTTCCGCTGCGGTCGTCGCCCGGATAACATCGCGGATTTTCTTCTGGATGGTAACCGGCGTAATACCGTGTTTTTCATTGTATTCCGCTTGGATGGTTCGGCGTCGAGTCGTTTCCTCAATCGCTTTCGTCATCGAATCGGTCATCTTGTCCGCATACATGATGACGTGGCCGTTCGCGTTCCGGGCTGCCCGGCCCATCGTTTGGATCAATGACCGCTCAGAACGGAGGAAACCTTCCTTGTCTGCATCGAGAATGGTGACAAGCGACACTTCCGGAATATCCAATCCTTCACGAAGCAAGTTGATGCCGACCAGCACATCGTAGACACCCATCCGCAGCTCCCGGATAATTTCAATGCGTTCCAATGTTTTAATCTCGGAATGCAGGTAATTTACTTTCACGCCTGCCTCTTTCAAATAAGCCGTTAAGTCTTCCGACATTTTTTTGGTCAATGTCGTCACGAGTACCCGCTCATCCCGTTCCACACGCTGGCGGATTTCATCCATTAAATCATCGATTTGCCCTTCAATCGGCCGCACTTCGATCGTTGGATCGAGCAAGCCTGTCGGACGGATGATCTGTTCGACCATTTCCGGCGTATGTTCAAGTTCATATGGCCCCGGCGTTGCTGATACGAATACTGCTTGATGGATATGCTCTTCGAATTCATCGAAGGTCAATGGGCGGTTATCCATGGCAGACGGCAAACGGAAACCATGGTCCACAAGCACTTTTTTGCGCGCTTGGTCCCCATTGAACATGCCTCGGACTTGCGGCAATGTAACATGGCTTTCATCAACGACCAAGAGGAAATCTTCCGGGAAATAATCGATGAGTGTATACGGCTGAGCGCCCGGCGGACGTAAAGTCAAATGGCGGGAATAGTTTTCGATGCCTGAACAGAATCCCATCTCACGCATCATTTCAAGGTCGTAGCGCGTCCGCTGCTCTAAGCGCTGCGCCTCCAGCAATTTATCTTCTGCACGCATTTCTTTTAAGCGTTCTTCCAATTCCGCTTCAATATTGGCAATGGCTTTCGTCATCTTTTCTTCACCGGTCACAAAGTGGGATGCCGGATAAATGGCGACGTGTTCGCGCTCGCCGATAATTTCGCCGGTCAACGCATCCACTTCACGGATCCGATCGATTTCGTCGCCAAAAAATTCGACACGCAAACAATGTTCGTCACGGGACGCCGGGAAAATTTCCACGACATCTCCGCGCACACGAAAAGTTCCGCGAATAAAATTGATGTCGTTGCGTTCATACTGGACATCAACCAATTTCCGGAGCAGCTGATTGCGTTCGATTTCCATTCCTTTTCGAAGAGAAACCACGAGTTCGCGGTATTCTTTTGGAGATCCGAGCCCGTAAATGCAGGATACCGAGGCAACGACGATGACATCGTCGCGTTCAAACAAAGAGCTTGTGGCAGAGTGCCGCAATTTATCAATTTCGTCGTTGATGCTGGCATCTTTTTCTATATAAGTATCCGATTGCGGAACGTATGCTTCCGGCTGATAGTAATCGTAGTAGCTGACAAAGTATTCGACCGCATTATCCGGAAAGAATTCTTTGAACTCGCTGTAAAGCTGGCCAGCTAATGTTTTGTTGTGGGCCATGATCAAAGTTGGCTTCTTCACTTGCTGAATGACATTGGACATCGTATACGTCTTCCCTGTCCCTGTCGCTCCAAGCAATGTCTGGCAGCGCTTGCCATTGATGATGCCTTTTGTCAGTTCCGCTATGGCTTGCGGTTGATCTCCGCCCGGTTCATAAGGGGCCTGGAGTTTAAATTCCTGTTTCATAGTCAACGTCCTCCCGTTATATCGCTCTCTCTATTTTATCATATGCCCTAAAAATCCCCTAACAAAAAGCGAACGTATGTTTTTTCTGTTTTTTTCTTTTCCCGCCAATAAAAAAAACCGCTCACAAGGAGCGGTTTTCTCATTTAATCTTCATCACATTGCAGGCTCTGCAACTGTGCGGTATAAGTGGCGAATGATTGACGGTCATTATTGTCCAGGGCTTCATCGATTAATGTCATGAGCTGAGCTTCCTGCTGCGAGCGGTGAACATGCTTTAGGAATAAATCCAGATAAATATCATTTAGGAGTTTTTCCGCTTCTGTAATCTTCTTTGTTTGAGCCATCGCTTTCATGAAATCAGCATAAGAATAATAGTTTTCCATTCTTCTTCACCCCGAATGCTTTTCATTAGTATACATGAAAGCAATAGAAATAATCAATAACTTTTTTGAAAATTCTAATGAAATAGAAAAAATTTTATATTCCAATTAAATGCGTTGCTAAATTTCCATATTTTATTATAATGTTATATGTATAGTAAATTAAAGGGGTGTTTTATCATGGGTAGAAGGAATCAAAATCCCATATCTTATACGGTGTGCAGCAACACTTACGCTCTTATGCCATACATGGACGGCCACCGCGAGGGCACACGGGTAATTGAAGACCGCAGTGAATTCATAGTAGAAGAATCGGTTTATAAAACGGTCACTTCTTCCTGTTCGTTTTACCGGGGATCTTTGGAAAGCGCAACGTTATATTCCCAGAAGGCCATCCGCGTCAAGCACAAACCGCCGGTCATTATCGGCGAATATTACGGCAATCCCTTGCTCTTCTTCCCGACGCATTCCCCGAAGAATAAAGATTCCGTCTGGTTTAACTTTGATGCCGTGGACCTTGTCGATACCGATGAAAGCGGAAAAGGAAGCATTGTGCATTTGAGCAACGGGGTGACGGTACCGCTCGACGTTTCGCCCATCGCGCTCCGCAACCAGCATTCATTCGCCGGTTCGCTTCGCCGTTATTTTAAAAACGCGCAGCAGGTCCATAAACACCAGATGATCTATTTGACCAAGCGCCGCTATACACCGCGCAAAGAACATCCGCTCGACTGATTGACTTCTTTTAAGCAAAGAGGCAGAGATTCATACTTCGACGATTCGTCAGCCTCTTTTCTATCTGATCGACCCTCTTTCAATCGTCTCCTTCACCTCATGTTTCATTGTAGGCCATCGCTAAATATACCCTCAACAATTCCTCTACCCGATTGCGCAGCCTGACATTCAAATAGCGGCGATGGTCTTCAAATCCGCCATGGTAAAAAACGTATTCGGTGAACGTATCATCTCTTTTCCCTCTCATCACTTTCATTTGGCGCTTCCGCATATGGATTTTTGTATCCGTCAGTTCTCTTTGCGCATGTTTGCTCGCGCCTTCTATAAGTTCTAAATAGGGCCGTTTCAGCTTAAAAGAACCTTTTTCGATCAAGGCGCGGTCGCGTTCCAAAATGATCAACACCATCGGCAAATAAATCATGTTTTCAAAATGGGCTACTTCCTCTTGTGAGATCAACGGCATCTGGTCCACCTCCCCAAAAGAGAACATTTGTTCTTATTTTCATTTTACAGCTAAAATGGCAGAAAGCAATAGCCCTTATGTAAAAAAAAACTGCGCTGTAATCAGCGCAGTTTTTTAATAGTTATTTAATGGATCGGTAAGTCCATAAAGATCCGACGAAAAACGCAGAAGATACCCAAATCAATGCTTCGTGGGAAAACCAGACTGCAACGGAAATCCCGCCGAATGACAAGATTGTGAAGATGCCGGCGAACATGCGGCTCTGCAGATCTCTTTGGTGTTCCCGGATGCGGCCATCCCGGTTTTCCAGGTAATGGCGCATGCGCTCCGGCTCATCCAAGTAATTGAGCACTTTCTGCGGGAAAACCCGCAGCGGATTGGATGCCTGAATCACCCAGCGCAAGACATCTTCTTTGCCGAACATCCGCTTCCCTTCTTTTTGGGAAGAAGCCCATTCCAGTATGCGCGGACGGGCCAGCGCCAGCAAATCAATGCCAGGATCCAGGACATGCAGCACGCCGACAAAAATCGAAGCCGCTCTTCCGAAAAACGCAAATTCTGCCGGAAGCTGAACCGGCTGCGTCCGGACGATGCCTTGCAGATCTTTCAGCAAGCGTTCGACCACAAAACTGTCCATTTGCATCAGTTCATTCGATTCATAAGCAGCGACAAGCCGGGCAATCGTATCGGCGAGAAGGGCCCGATCCGCCTGCGGCAAAAGAAAACGCAGCTCTTCCAGTGCATCGAGCACTTCATCGTAGTTTTTGAAAATGATGCCTTCTGCAATTCTCAGAACCGCTTGTGAATCGGCTTTTGAAATCGTTCCGGTCATCCCAAAATCAATCAAGACAATCGTACCGTCAGGCTTCAATAAAATATTGCCGCCGTGCGGGTCCGCATGGAATTGTCCTCCGTAGAGCACTTGTTCAAGAAACAGGATGAACAAACGCTCAGACAGCTCATGCCGGTCAAGATTGTGCTTTTCGATAAAGGCCAGATCCGTAATGCGCGCGCCTTCGATCCATTCCATGACGAGGACGCGGCGCGTCGTATATTCATCGAAATAGACAGGAAAACGGACGCCTTCCATTCCCTCAAAACGCTCAGAAAAAGCGCGTCCACTTTGAAGCTCTTGAAGAAAATTCAGTTCGGCTCCAATCGTTTCCGTCATTTCATCGTATAATTGCTTGAAATCCATCTGTTTGGATAGCGGTGTAAATGTCCGCAGAAACCAAATCACGATTCGGATCGCCTGAAAATCAGCGCGCAAAATCCGATCGGTGCCAGGGCGCTGCACTTTGATGGCCACTTCCGTTCCATCTTTTAAAATGCCTTTGTAAACTTCTCCGATAGAAGCAGAAGCAACCGCCTCATTGGATAGGCTCGCCAAATAGCTGGTATGAGGCGAATTCCACTCCTGCTCCAGCACCGAGACGATCTTTTGGCGAGACACGGCTGGCACCCGGTCTGTCAGCCCTTCCAGTTCCACTAAAAATGAAGGCGGCATGATGTCGGCTCGCGTAGATAGGAATTGGCCCAGTTTAATCATTAATCCGCTTAATTTCAAAGCGAGCACTTTGTACTCTTTTGCTTGTTTCGTTACGAGTTTTTCCCATTTTTCCTGTACAAGCGGATTCCAGTTGCCCCGGTGGCGGCGCTGGAAAAGCATCACTTGCGTGTAGAATTTGATTGCCATGAAGACAATGCGGAAAATGCGGATGAATGCGATGCGCGTCATTTGTGAGCCTCCTTCCCTGGCTTCCATTATAGAGTTTGTTAGCGGAATAGTCCAAAAAGTGGTATGTTTTTAAAGGATGGAAAGTTCTTAAAGGGGGATGGAAATGAACACGATTCATTACGAACAACAAGGGAATCTGGCTTTTATTACGCTGAACCGGCCAGAAGCCATGAATGCGTTCAACTACGAGATGCTGACGGAACTTGGACAAGTCGTCGAAGCGATCCGCATCAATCCGGATATCCGGGTCGTGGTGTTTACAGGGGCTGGCGAGAAGGCATTTAGCGTAGGAGCTGATTTGAAAGAACGTAAAACGTTGACCGACCAGCACGTCAAACGCAATATCTTCAAAATCGGGGAAGTTTTTACAACGATTGAAAATTTGCCGCAGCCAACCATCGCCATGATGAACGGCTTTGCATTCGGCGGCGGCATGGAGCTTGCCCTCGCTTGTGATTTCCGCATCATTGCGGATGATACGCTGCTCGGCTTGACGGAAACGAGCCTTGCGATTATCCCGGGAGCTGGCGGCACCCAGCGTTTGCCGCGGCTGATCGGCGAATCGAAGGCGATGGAATTGATCTTGACGGCGCGCCGCTTGAAATCACCGGAAGCGCTTGAATACGGGTTGGTGACCAAAGTGGTGCCGCGCGAAGAGTTGATTGGAGCGACCGCTCAGTTTGCGGATATGATGCTCGCGAACGGCCCAATTGCGCTGCAGCAAGCGAAATACGCCATCAAGAACGGCATGAACGCAGATTTGCAGACCGGTTTGAATATCGAACGGAAAGCCTACGAGCTGACGATTCCGACCGAAGACCGCATCGAAGCGTTGATGGCATTCGGTGAAAAGCGCAAACCGGTGTTCAAAGGAAAATAGTAAGAAATGAAAAAAAGCCGTGCAGCCTGCACGGCTTTTCTTATTGAAACTTGCCTTCGCGCAAGTAAACGCTTTTATTCCGCAAATAATCTCCCGCATTCCGCAAATAAACCCACGAATCCCGCAAGCAAACTCTCGAATCCCGCAAATAAACCCCGAAACTCCATAAAAAAGCGGCACCTAACAATTAGGCGCCGCTCACTTTAGACTCTTATAGGTATTTTTCCATCCAGCCGGCAATTTGCTCCAGGCGGATGAAACGGAGATTCGGTTTACCGGTGCGCGATAAGTTATGGTCGGCTTCCGGGAAACGGACGAATTCGGTTTCTTTGCCCATGCTTTTCAGCGCGATGTAGAATTGCTCCGATTGTTCAATCGGGCAGCGGTAATCGTTTTCTGAATGGAGAATCAGCAGTGGCGTCTTGACATTGGCTGCGTATTTCAGCGGCGAATGCTTCCATAGTTTCTCGACATCGCCCATATCGGCGCCGATTTGCCAATCGCTGAAATAATATCCGATATCCGACACTCCGAAGAATGAGATCCAGTTGGAGATGGAGCGCTGCGTCACGGCCGCTTTGAACCGATCCGTATGGCCGACAATCCAGTTGGTCATGAATCCGCCGTAGCTTCCGCCTGTGACGCCCAACCGATCTTGATCGATCCAGCTATGTTCAGCAAGCATGTCTTCGAGTGACTTCATGATATCTTCGTAATCCGCCCCGCCGTAATCGCCGCGGACGGCATCCACAAACTCCTGGCTGTAGCCGTGGCTTCCTCTTGGATTGACGTAAAGAACGCCGAAGCCTCTTGCTGCAAGCAACTGCATTTCATGGACAAACGTATTGCCGTACATGGCGTGCGGGCCTCCGTGAATATTCACGACCAACGGATATTTCTCCCCTTCAGTATAGCCCCGCGGTTTCATCAGCCAGCCGTGCACCGCCCAGTCATTGGCACCTTTTGCGATAATCGAGGCGGGCTGAATCAATTCCGTTTCTTCGAGATAGGTTTTATTGAACTCTGTCAGAGCTTTGCGTTCACCTGTCGCAATGGTCAACTTATACAATTCCCCCGGGTTTACGGGATTGCTGATGGCAGCTACTGCAAATACGCCGTCTCGTGAAATATCGTAGCCGTAAATGTGTTCCATTTCCGGAGACGCCGGATAGATGGCGCCGTCAAGCGAAGCGAAGTACAAACGGACATCGCCCATTGTCGACACCTGGAAATACAGGTGGTCGTCTTTTGTCCAGACCACTGCCGGGGCAGCAGCGCCTTGCTGGTGGTCGGCCACTGTATAATCGCCGATCGGGAAATCCATGCTTTCCGTCAGGCAGAAATAGCCGCCTGCAGCCACGTCGTATACGTAAATTTCTGTATGTGTCGCATTTTCGAAGTTACGGGTGCTTCCCGCAAAGGCGATTTTCGAATCATCAAATGAAAAGGCTGCCCCGCCAAAATAACCGCCTTCATCAATGATCAATGTTTCTTTTTTGGTTTCAACTTCGTATAAATACAATGGTTCTTGGAAGAGGTGATCCACATTTTCTTCCCGTACTACGCTGTAAACAAGGCGGCTGCCGTCATGCGATACGGTCTCCAAACCGAAATGGTAATCGCCTTCTGTGATTTGCTCCACTTCTTTTGTTTCAATGTCGACGATTCCAATTTGGCGATGGACATCTTGCGGCACAAGACCCGCACCGTCCATTTTGTATTTCATGGTCGTGACGAAGACCGGCTCCGGCTTTTTCTTTTCATCTTTTTCTTCTTTATCGGTAAATGTTTTTCCGTCTTTTGCCATGGCATTAATCCAAATTTTCTGATTGCAAGGCGACCAGACAAAACTGTTTACGCCTTTTTCATAATCCGTCAAAGCTTTCGCTTCGCCTCCGGATGACGGGATGACGTATAATTGGTTTTTCTCATCGCGCGTCGATAAAAAGGCGATTTTCGTTCCATCTGCGGACCACGACGGCGAAGAAACCCGTTCTTTTCCGTATGTCCACTGCGTCACTTTTCCGCTTGCCAAATCACTATGGTACAAATGGGCAATATATGTATTTTCTTCTTCATCCATATAGGTCCGGACGAACACGGCTTGCGTTCCATCTGGAGAAATATGAGGATCGGTCACCGATATTAATTTGGTCAAGTCTTTGATTTCTACTGCTTTTTTCGCCACGTGAAATCCCCCTAAAATAATTATTTCGAAACTCGCAATACTACTTCTCCTACTATAATGAAAAATGTCAGTCTTTTCAATCAAATGCCAAAAAAAGGCTCAGGCAATCTCACTGCCTGAGCCTTTCTTTTTTAGGATTGTTTCAAGGCTTGATCTTTTAAGGAACGGCGAAGAATTTTCCCTGTCGTATTTTTCGGAAGATCGTCAAGCACTTCAAAATGCTTTGGCACTTTATATTTCGCCAAGTGCTCGGCGCAATACGCGTGAAGCTCTTCTGCCGTAATCGAAGAATCTTTTAATACCACATAGGCATTCACTTCTTCTCCGAAATTCGGATCCGGCAAACCGACAACAGCCGCTTCTGAAATGCCTGGATGTGCAAATAGCACTTCTTCGACTTCACGCGGATAGACGTTATAGCCGCCTACAATAATCATGTCTTTTTTGCGGTCGACGATATAGAAATAGCCTTCTTCGTCTACTCGAGCCAAGTCACCCGTGTAGAGCCAGCCATCCTGGAGTGCAGCATTCGTCTCTTCTGGCATCTTGTAGTAGCCTTTCATGACGTTCGGCCCGCGGACCACCAATTCGCCGACTTCGCCTACTGCCACTTCTTCGCCTAATTCATTCACGACTTTATTTTCTACATTGATAATGGAAGTTCCAATCGAACCGGCTTTCCGCTCACGGTCAACCGGGTTGAAGCATGTAACCGGCGACGCTTCAGACAAGCCATAGCCTTCCGATACACGGACGTTGAACTTCTCCTCAAAATTATGGAGCAATGCGACCGGCAATGCCGATCCTCCGGAAATCGCGAGACGGACGGTTTCAAAATCAGCCGTTTGCGCTTCCGGGAATTGATACATAAAATTGAACATCGTCGGTACTCCGGCAAAAACGGTCGCTTTCTGCGACTTGATCGCATCAAATACATCTTTCGGATTGAAGCGCGGAATCAAGATGATCGTAGCCCCTTGAATCAACGGTGCATTGACGACAACCGTCAAGGCGAATACATGGAAGACCGGCAATGTTGCGATAACACGGTCTTCTTGGCCGATCTGAAGGTAATCCCCTACATCGCGGGCATTTGAATACAAATTGCCGTGTGTCAGCATCGCCCCTTTCGGCTTTCCTGTAGTACCCGATGTATACAAAATGACAGCGTTGTCATCTGTCTGCACATCAGCCGACTGTTCAATCGGATCTGCTTTGTAAAGAATTTCCGAGAAAGCCGCGACTTTCTGTCCGACCTCTTTCGGCAATTGAGCCAATTTGGCAGCCGTCGCTGCATCCGTTTCGCAGATGACAAACTTCTCTACTTTCGGAAGCGCCATGTGCGCTTTTTCAACAAGCGGCAATAATGCATCAAGGGCAATAACCACTTTCGCATCACTGTCTTTTACTATGTAAGCGATTTCATCCGGCGCGTAAATCGGGTTGATCGGCACAGCCGTTGCCCCGAGCCGCATCGTTGCATATAAAGAAATCAAAAAATGCGGAGAGTTGCCGAGCAAAAATGCCACGTGGTCCCCTTGTGCGACTCCCAATGCTTTAAGCGCGCCGGCAAATTTGGATACGGACTGGTCGAATTCCCCGTACGATGTATCTTTCCCCATAAAATGATACGCCGCTTTGCTTGGATCTTGCTGTGAAATTTCATGAACACGTTTGCTTAAATTCATTTTCCATCCCTCTTTCGTGTTGAATGAACAGTCATTCATTATTTACACTATATCATTATAGAATAAATCTTCTGACAATACAACAAGCACCGTTTTTACGATGCTTGCAAATGGGCGATATAACGCCACCGTATTAAATAGAAATAAAGCACTTGGGCAATCGTGAATCCGGCCAGGACCAGAACCATTTCACCAAGTATCGAAAGCTCCGCAAATTCATCCCACACCACTTGGAGCGAAATGAACGCGAAAGTGCTATGCAGCAAGGCAACGATCCACGGCAGGAAAAACTGCGGGATGAGCTGGCGGTTGACGATCTTTCCAAGTTCTTTCTCCGTCATCCCCAGGCGGACCAAGAGCAGGTATTGCTTCCGGTCCCGTTCGAGCCCTGTATACAATTTAAAGTAAATGAAGCTTCCGGCTGCCAACAAGAATACGGCAGCAACCATGACACCGATAAAGAGCAAGATAGCGAAAGAGGATTTGAACCAGCGGTAATCTTCCCCCGGGTTCTCAAAAAAGAAATTCAGCCCGCTGAAATCTTCCTTCTCCACGGCTTTATCAATTTGAGCGGTTAAATCCGCACCAATGGCTACCGTTTCTTCCCACGACGGAATATCGAAGGCGTAATAAGTGAAAGTCGATTCCCCGTCCGCATAGCCTTGGAGCGGTTCGTCGATTGCCGCATAGTCCAGGTCATTTACGACAATGCTATTGAAATTGATCGTATGCACCGGGAAAAGAATATGCGGATAGACTTGGTCGATCGACAGTTCAACTCCGCTTTCCATCAATTCCGTTTGGACTTGGCTTTTACCCAGTTCTTTTAGGGATTCTTTTGAATACGGGATGAACAGTGCTTCCCCCCGGTCGGGATACGCAGGTTCGAAGCCGAGCGATGTCGCCAGACGATTGAATTCGGACATGCGGATGATATCCACATCGTTTCCGGTAAACGTGGATGTCTGCCGCTTCACTATTAATGGAACGAGATCGTATGCCAATTCCTTTTCTTCAAGTTCAGCCGTCAAGGCCTCGACATGCTCCACCTCTTTGCCATTGCCGTCAAATGAAATGTAAACAAGCCCGAGCGGATTTGATTCCCGGTAGTCCCCCGTATACGACATAAAGGAAGCGAGTGTGCCGACCGTTAAAAAAGCGACAGTGGACACGATCGTCACGATGAAAAACATTTGTGCGCTGTCTTTCAGTTTGACTGAAGCTTCTGCCAGAGAAACCAACCGGGTCTTATGCCAATAGATCCCTTTTCTTCGTTTGTAAAGATTCAGCAAAGAATGGACGGAATGCGTGAAGAACAGATAGGTCCCTAATGTAGCCAGCGGCGGAATGATCAGCACCATGGTGTAAACGGTCTGATCCGTCACGATCGAGGCCAGCACGTACGAGATGGCCAGCAGCAAAAAGCCTAAAAAAGACAGCCAGCGCGAGGCGTTCGTAATTTCGTCCACTTTCCAATAGCCCTGCAGCAAATCCAAGATTCCTTTCGTCCGGATAAAAGCGACGCTGATCACCGAAATGATGATGAAAAGGCTCGCAAATGCCCCAATCGTCAGGGCAAAGGGCTGCCACGAAACATACAGCGGAAGCGATTCGAGCTCCATGATTTCACGGCCAATCATAAAGAAAAACTTTGAAAAGGCAAAACCGAAAGCGATGCCCGCCACGGTTGAAACCGAACCGAGGATCATCGTTTCAAAGAAAATTAATTTATTGAGCTGCTTTTTGGTCATCCCCAGATGCATGAGAATCCCGAATTCCTTCGAGCGGGCCTGCAAAAAAGCACTCATCGAATAAAACAGGAAAAACAGCGTAAAAATATACAGGACAACTTCCGCGATGAACATTCCGCGGACAGCGAGCACCTGCAAGCCGTCTTCTTCAAATAATGGATGGAAGATGAACATCGAATAGACGAAGAACACCATTACGGAAACGACGCTTGCGAGGAAAAAAGCGGCATAGCTTCTCCGGTTGCGGAACACATTATGGTAAGCGAGTTGCCGAAAGGTCATTCACATTTCCTCCAAGCAAGGATAATACATTCAAGATCCTTTGATAGAATGTTTGGCGACGTTCATCGCCATAGATTTCATTGAAAAATTCACCGTCTTTGATAAATAGCACCCGATCGCAATAGCTGGCGGCAATCGGATCATGCGTCACCATGACAATCGTCGCGCCTTCATTGGCGCTGACTCTCGATAAAAGATCCAAAACGTCTTTGGACGCTTTGGAATCCAAATTCCCGGTCGGTTCGTCCGCTAAGATGATGGCGGGCTTATGGATCAGCGCGCGCCCGATGGCCGTGCGCTGGGCTTCCCCACCTGAAATTTCATTCGGCCGTTTATGCAGGATCGGCGTCAAATCCAGGCGCTTCGCCAATTCCAGCACCCTTGTGGCCATATCATTGACCGGCACGTAATCGAGTGTCAGCGGCAGCACCAGGTTTTCTTCCACTGTCAGCATCTGCAGCAAATTAAAGTCTTGAAAGATAAAGCCCAATTTTCTTCTGCGAAATAGGGCCAATTCATTTTTATCCAAACGATGTGGATTGATGCCGTCGATCAGAATCTCCCCTGCCGTCAACGAATCAATCGTTGAAATCAAATTCAGCAAGGTGGTCTTCCCGCTTCCGGACGGCCCCATGACCGCCAAGAATTCGCCTTTCTCCACTTCGAAGCTTAATTGATTGAGGGCTCTATGCGTCACTTTTCCTTCATAGACCTTCGTCACTTCGTCGATTTTCAATAACGGCATTGCCTTCTCCTCCTGTTGCTGTATCTTCATTGTCAAATAAGACAGATACCGTCGTGCCTTCTCCTTTTACCGAGGAAATGGAGAATTGGTGGCCAAGTTTCCCACACACTTCTTTCGCCAAGTACAAGCCCATGCCTGTGGACTCTCCCGTTTTCCGCCCATTCTCTCCCGTAAAGAAAGCTTTCGTAATGCGCGGCAGGTCAGATGATGGAATCCCAATGCCTTCATCTCGGATGGTCAGCAAGAGATGCCCTTCCTGGCATTTTGCTTGGATGTAGACTTTTTTGTTCGGTTCAAATGTATATTTGATGGCATTGGTCAAAAACTGGCCGAGGATGAACTTCATCCATTTCCGGTCGGTTGTGACCGTAAAATTATCGTCCACGTCAATTTCCGGATAAACCCGCTTTGAAATGAACAGCCGTTTGTTTTCGGTAACGATTTCGGATACAAGCCCGCGCAAATGGACTTGTTCAATTTGCATATCGTCTTCAAATGTATCGAGGCGGGCATTCATCAAGACCGTATCCAGCCCTGCCTTTAAGCGATCCATTTCTTCCTGCACACTGCTTTTATCCAATTCCTTGTCTTCCTGCAAGAGAAGCTGCATGACGGACAGCGGAGTTTTCATCTGATGCACCCATTGGTTCATAAATTGAAGATGGCGCTTTTCCGCAGCATATAAAGCTTGGGCTTCGTGCTGATACACGCGGTACAGTTCATGCATGTATTTTTCGCTTTGCAGCTGTTCCGGCGATCGGCCTTCACGCTGGATGGCATGCTCCATCTTATCCGGAACAGAGAGAATCTTTTGGTAGAATCGATAGCGTTTCGCAAAACGAGCCGCCAAAAAGGTAATGACCAATAACGTACTGATGACAAACGAATAAATCGCGGTATCGACATTCCGGAAGCCATCCAGCCAGTAGAGCGCCATGATGAAGGCCACCAAAACCGCCTGGAAGACAATGAACGCCGCGTGCTCTTTAAAAAACAGACGGAACATTACAGCTCCTCCTCATTCAACAGCAAGCGATAACCGGATCCCCGAACCGTTTCAATCGAAGATTTCACTTCATAATCCGCCAATTTTTTGCGGACACGGGTCATATTGACGTTCAATGTATTTTCATCTACAAAAGCTTGATCGTCCCAAAGCTCTTCCAGCAATTGTTCCCGTGTGACCACTTTCGGGTACTGGGACAACAGCAATTCCATAATGGTGCACTCTTTTTTCTGAAGCGGAATAATCACCGATTTCACATGCAATTCCATGCGCTCCAAAAACAATTCGATGCGGCCGGTTTTGACGGAACGCTCTTCTTGTTTTGGCGCATATTCACCATACGCCCTGCGCAGGTGGCTTCTTATTTTTGCAAGGACGATTTCATAATGAAAAGGTTTCGTGATGAAGTCGTCTCCACCATTTTCCAAGGCAAATACTTGATCCATTTCTCCAGACCTTGCGGAGATGAAAAGAATGGGGCATGTGGATTTTTGGCGAAGTTGGCGGCACCAGTAATAGCCGTCAAAAGAAGGCAGATTGATATCCAGTAAAACCATATGAGGATCAAATGCTTCGAATTCTTCCAAGATGCGGTCAAAATCTTTTGCGGTTTCCACTTCGTAATGATATTTGCGAAGCGTTTCTGCTAATAATGCCGCGATTTTCAAATCATCTTCTACGATAAAAATTCGTTGGGCTGCCATCCGGATTCCCCCTTTCCGTTTTATTTCCATTTTAACAAAAGAGCCTGCTTAAAAGCAGGCTCTTCATGAATTCTTAATAAATTAATTTCAAAAACTCTTCTTTCGTAATGCCGCCGAGGTATTTCGGAATATCAAATTCACTGATGGCTGCATCCAATGAAGCACGGTCGTATTTAACGCCTGTGATCGCCCGTTCAATTTCCTCGACATCGCCGACGCCGAAAAAGTCGCCGTAAATATTGGCGTCTTTGATGGCTCCGCCTTCAACTTGCAGACGGACATCGATGCCGCCGACCGGGAAGCGATGCGAATGCTTCATATTGAACTTTGGCGACTTTCCGTAGTTCCAGTCCCAATTGCCATAGCGCTCTGCGGACAGCGCATGGATGTTTGCCCAATCTTCATCGGTCAGTTCCCAATACTTCACATTGGCTTCCCCTTCAAAAAGAGAATTTAAAATCGCTGCACGGAACTCAGTGACCGTCATCGGCTCTTCCAGGAATTCCGAAATGTTCGCCACTCGGCTGCGAATTGATTTGATGCCTTTCGATTCGATTTTTTCTTTGCTGACTTTCAAAGCGGAAACAACAGCATCCACTTCCGTATCGAACATCAAGGTGCCGTGGCTGAACATGCGCCCTCTTGTGGAGAACTGGGCATTCCCTGAAATTTTGCGCCCTGCCACCATCAAATCATTGCGCCCTGAAAGTTCTGCATCTACGCCCAGTGACTGAAGCGCTTGCACAACCGGCTCCGTAAACTTGCGGAAGTTTCGGAAACTGTTGCCGTCGTCCACTGTGATGAAACTATAATTCAAGTTGCCAAGATCGTGGTAAACTGCTCCCCCGCCCGACAAGCGGCGCACTACATGGATCCCATTCGAATCGACGTAGTCGGTGTTGATTTCCTCAGCCGTATTTTGGTTCTTCCCAATAATGATGGATGGCTCATTGATATAGAACAGCAGAAACGAATCTTTCTCCACATCCATCGTCTTCAATAAGTATTCCTCGATTGCCAAGTTAATGCGCGGGTCTGTAATGCCTTTATTGTCTACGAAATACATAATCTCTCTCCTTTGCCTTCTCTACTTTGTTTAGTTTAACGGATAATTTGAAAAATTTCATGGTTTAGGGTTGACGGATCCAAACTGTTATAATACAATTCAATAAACCAAATCAGTACTATAACAAAGGAGCTGGGATGAATGATTGAAAACGTAGTCGAATTTTTCAAGAACTTGCCGCCGAAACAATGCGTAACATGTGGAGAAAAGATTGAAGAGCAGCACGAGTGCTACGGAAGCAAATGTGAGTCCTGCAACGAGTTGTAGTACAGAAAAGCGAAAGAGCCCGGGTAGATTCGAAAGGCAAGATATGGGCAAATTCATTTGGCCTTATCTTATCTGCCGGAGCATGAGATCGTAGACGAACTTCTAAAATCAATTTGTAAAACAAAAAAGGCAAGCACCCCCGTCGGGTGCTTGCCTTTTGCTGAATTAATGGCCGGAATGCTCATCCATATCCATTTTGTTCATGCCTTCAGAATCGTCGCTGTCATCCGGAACGATGGAAGCGGGATCCGGGTCGCCAACTGTGATTTCCTGTTTCGGCATCACGTGAAGGCGCCGGGCCGTCGTATGGGCCTGCATATAATACAGGCCTTCTTCTTCAAAAACGGTTTCCGCTTCATAAATTCCGTCTTCTGTATGTTCAGCTTCAATCATTTCACTATTATCGCGGTCACCGGACTGCCAAACTTCGTAAACGACTTCGTCAGCGTCTTCTACCGTTTCGCTTCCTTGCGTCACCGTTACGGATAAAGTAACTTCTTCAGCCACTTCTACTTCCTGCGGCGTCGTAATTTCCACTTCTACAATTTCCGTTGAATCTCCGGCACCAGCTGAATCGTCGTTTGATCCACATGCTGCCAACAGCAGCATCGGCAGGCTGAGCCATGCTAATTTCTTCATGTTCTTACCTCCGCATTCATTTCTTCGATTGGTGCCGTTTGATGGCTTCTTGCGCCGCTGCTTGGCCTTGCTCGACACAAGCCGGCATGCCGCCTCCTTCAAAAGAGCTGCCAATCAGCTGAACCATCGGGAATGCTTTATTCAAGTCTTCTTTTGCCGCTTGGGTGCGGGCTTCATGCCCTACTTGATATTGCGGCATCGAATTATTCCAGCGAGTGACGACGGTAAAGTCAGGCTCTCCAGAAATCGGAATCGCTTTTTGCAAATCTTCCAGCACCATCCGTTCAATTTCCTTGTCCGATAAATCGACGACCGCTTCATCTCCGGTCCGGCCGACAAATGCTTTAAAGAGCATCTTCCCTGCCGGAACATGGGCCGGCCATTTCGTATGCATCGCCAAACACTTCGTAATCGTAAAATCACTGTTTCTGGAAACCACAAATCCCATGCCGTCTGCAGCAGAAGAGTCGATGGCCGCTCGCGAAAAGGCAATGGACACCGTAGCTACGGACGTCGATGGCATTTCTTTCAGATCTTTCAACAAGCCGGCCGGTTCAAATAAAGGCTGAATCTTTTCATGCGGCAAGGCAAAAATCACTTCGTCCACGAGAAGGTCCGAGTCATTGTTCAAACGCAGAAGCGCTTTGTCCTGCTCATGCCGAATCTTATCGACTTTCACACCTTTGAGGATGGTGCAACCGGATAGCGCATTTTCCAGCGCGTCCACTAAGGTTTGCATGCCATTCTCGAATGTTTGAAAGATGCCTTCACTCGTTGTGGTAAAAGC
The DNA here is from genome assembly GCF_022819085.1 of Planococcus ruber. GTDB lineage: Bacteria > Bacillota > Bacilli > Bacillales_A > Planococcaceae > Planococcus > Planococcus ruber. The sequence continues at coordinate 140,390 of NZ_JALHAG010000009.1, forward strand.
TTTTGCATCCAGCGCTTCATCTTTTTTCACGCCAGCAATCAGGCTGCGGTGTTTTTGCTCAATTTGATAGAAAGCTGGAAAAGTAGAAGCCAAACTCATGCGGTCAATATCTCCGCCGTAAAGGCCGGAAAAAATTGGCTCGATCAAATTCTCCACCAATTCTTTTCCGAAACGGCGGCGCATGAATTTGCCCAGCGGCTGGTCAGCGGATCCGGCAGATTTCGGCATGACCAAGTCAGCCGCTGCACGAAATTTCCCGCTCCAGGAAGACAAGTGCGAGCCGATAAATGGCCCCCATTCCGTAGGGACGCCCATGACGGACCCTTTCGGAATCGGGTGCAATTGATCTTCAACCACTACAAAACTTTCGCCTGCTCCGCTAGCTATCAACTTGTGTTCAATTCCTAACTCTTGGGCTAAGCTATCTATCGTTTTCGTACGGGAAAGAAACGAGTCTGGTCCACGCTCAATTACAAAACCGTCTCTATGAAGCGTCTGGATTTTTCCGCCTAAGCGATGCACCGCTTCAATAATTGTGAGATCCAGCGAAATGCCCTGCTCTTTCGCTTGTTTTTGCAAATAGTATGCAGCAGACAGGCCCGATATTCCTCCGCCCACGACTGCTGCTTTCAGCGTCCGTTCTGTCACGTTTCATATTCACTCCCGATCCAATTATTATTCTGCTAGTTTGTTCAATACCACATCTGCCAGGCCATCAATGAACAAAGGCTGCACATTCGGCATTTCTGGACGGTGGTACGCTGCACCAATTTCATCGCAAACCACTTTGCACTCATAGTCATTGTCAAAAAGAACTTCTAAATGGTCCGCTACAAAGCCGACTGGCGTATAAACGAATGAAGTATAGCCTTTTTGTTCGTATAACTCACGCGTTAAGTCCTGTACATCCGGCCCGATCCATGGCTCTGGCGTTTGGCCGGCACTTTGCCAGCCCACTTCTACGTTTTCGACGCCTGCCGCTTCAGAAATCAAAGCGGCTGTCTCTTTCAATTGGTCCGGGTAAGGATCGCCATTTGCAATGATTTTCTCTGGCAATGAATGCGCAGAAACGATCAAGCAAGATTTAGCGCGTTCTTCTTCCGACATGGCAGCAAAAGTTGCACTCACTTTTTCGCTCCAGTATTGGATGAATTTCGGCTCTGTGTACCAGCTTTCAACAGATACTAACTCGATGCCCGCTTTTTCAGCAGCTTCTGCTGCGCGGCCATTGTAGGATTTTACCGAGAAAGTAGAGAAATGCGGTGCAAGAACAATCGATACGGCTTCTTTAATGCCATCGCGAGCCATTGCAGCGACACCGTCTTCCACAAATGGTTCGATATGCTTCAAGCCAAGGTATACTTTAAAGTCGATTTCATCCTGCACTTCATTTAGGCGAGCACCTAAAGCATCCGCTTGGTCTTGTGTAATTTTCGCAAGCGGCGACAATCCGCCGATCGCTTTATAGCGGCTGCGCAAATCTTCCAGGCTTTCTTCGCTCGGCTTGCGGCCATGGCGAATATGCGTGTAATAACGTTCGATATCCGCTTCCTCGTATGGTGTACCATAAGCCATTACCAATAATCCCATTGTCTTTTTCAATTCCATCACCTCATAAGAAATTTTTGCTTCAATTAATTGTTTGCTTTATAGGCAGCACTGTACTCATGCACAAATGCGGTTAATCGTTTTAAAGTATCCGGCTGTACTTCCGGGAAGACACCGTGCCCTAAATTGAAGATGTGGCCGTCTTGCTGCAGGCCCATATCCAAAATCTTTTTCGCACGCTCTTCAATGACCGGCCAATCTGCCAGCAGGAAGGATGGATCGAAGTTTCCTTGCAAAGTCTTCGTCAATCCCATATTCCGCGCTTCAGAAATCGGCAAGCGCCAATCCAGGCCGACTACATCGACTGGCAAGTCATGCCATTCTTTAGCCAAATGGCTTGCGCCGACACCAAAAATCGTCAAAGGCACGCCTTCAGTCCGAAGCTCTGCAAAAATCCGATCCATGACCGGCTTAATGAAAATGCGGTAATCCTCCACATTCAAAGCTCCAACCCACGAGTCGAAAATTTGGACAGCTTTTGCTCCCGCTTTTACTTGCGCTTTTACATAAGGGATGATGGTATCTGCCAATTTATCCATCAAGGCAAACCACATTTCCGGCTCAGATGCCATCATCGCTTTTGTTTTGTTATAGCTTTTCGATGGCCCGCCTTCAATCATATAACTGGCAAGTGTGAAAGGCGCACCTGAGAACCCGATCAGCGGCACATTCAATTGTTCTTGCGTCAAAATGCGGATGGTTTCAAGAACGAAATCGACGTCCTGCTCCGGGTTGATTTCGCCGAGGCGCTGAATATCTGCCATTGTACGGATCGGGTTATCGATAACCGGACCAACTCCAGCTTTGATTTCAACGTCTACGCCGATTGCCGGCAGCGGCGTCACGATGTCTTTGTAAAGAATCGCTGCGTCCACATTGTACTGTTCGACAGGAAGCTTTGTCACATAAGCGCAAAGCTCCGGCTGGTGCGTAATTTGCTCCAGTGAGTATTTTTCTTTTATTTTGCGGTATTCCGGCTGTGAACGGCCAGCTTGGCGCATATACCATACTGGCGTATGTTCCGTTTTTTCTCCGCGGGCAGCTCTTAAGTACGTGTCGTTAAATGCTGTCATATTTTTTTCATCCCTTCAATCTTATCTTCCACTGCGTTCTATTTCGTTATCCGTAATTTACTATAGACGCTCCGCTTCCTATTGTATAGATTCCTTAAGGAAATGTCATAAATTAGACTCTTCTCGCTTCACAGCTTGTACATAAAGCGTTTTATGTTTTTAGATAAGGGAAGAATAAGATTAGAATATAGAATGAGGAGGTATTTTGGATGAATTTATTTATGACCACTGGAACTTACGAATTTATGAAGAAAATGAGAGAAAAGCACCCGCAGGAAACGATGGTGCTGATGCAAGGGGAAAATACGACCTTGCTGCTCCATGAAACGGAAGGCAAAACGATTTTCCAGACGCCGCGGCGTTATGAAGTTGTCGATGGCACCGGCACGTTTAAGGAAAAAGGCTTTTTTGTCATGAACCATATTCCGGTGACGGATGAAGGCCGGCCGATTTTTGAGCACCGGTTTAAAAACCGGGCAGGAGCCGTTGAAAATGAACCCGGATATGTGGCCTTCCGTGTCCTGCGCCCTGTAGATTCAGATACGTATGTCGTGCTGACCGAATGGGAATCTCCAGCTTTCTATGAAAAATGGAAAGAATCTCAGGCTTTTTCAAAAGCGCATGAAACACAAGCGGATGCACCAGCCGAAAAACGGCAGCATATTTTCTCCGGTTCTTCTTATATCACCATGTACAAAGCAAAGCCGGAAGAAAAATAATAAGCGAGCCTCATCTAATGAGGCTTCTTTAATACATAGACGACTGGAGGAAAATAAATGGTTTTTATTTACTTTATCCTAGCTGCCATCGTAACCGTAATTGCGTCCATCAAATTATCGCAATATGCTGATGTCATCAGCGAGAAAACTGCGATGGGCGGGATGATGGTCGGCACCTTGCTACTTGCTGGAGCAACTTCCCTTCCGGAAGTTTCGACAAGCTTTTCTGCAGCAGCCATCGGCAATGCCGATATTGCAGTCGGCAATATGATCGGCTCCAATTTGTTTAATTTATTTATCCTGGCAACTTTTGACTTCCTGCTGCGCCGCAGACGGATTTTGGAACGTGCCAGCAAAGATCACCTGTACACGGCATTTCTCGGCTTATTGCTGACTGTCCTTGTCATCCTTTCTTTGTGGCTGCGAATCGATATTTCCTTCCTGGGAATTGGGCTGGATGCGTTAATCATCGCGGTCGCCTATATTGCCGGTATGGTATTCATCAATAAGCTCCAATCGCAGGATCCTTCTATAGAAGAATCGGCAGTTTCAGAACAAGAGCCGGATAACCCAAGCGGAGATTTGTCGCCTAAAGCCGCCATCGTCCGATTTATCATTGCGGCTTTGGTCGTTCTTGGAACCGGTACTGCTCTTTCGGTCACAGGAGATGAAATAGCCGTCATTACGGGAATCGGCTCCAGCTTTATCGGCAGTTTCCTGATTGCGGCCACCACATCACTTCCGGAAGCCATTTCTGTATTCGTCGCGTTGCGGTTGAATAACGTCAATATGGCAGTCGGCGCCATTTTGGGCAGCAATATCTTTAATATGATCATCTTGGCCATTTCTGACCCCGTTTATACAGCAGGGCCTATCCTGTCCGCGGTTTCCGGAGCGCATATGATTATCGCAGTCGGTGTTCTCGCCATGTCTCTTTTGACCATTTATGCTTTGATGCAGAAGAAAACATTGTCCAATGCGATTTATGCAGTTCCTTCTATCTTAATGGTGATCATCTACTTTGTGGCCACCTTCTTAAACTTTAATTATTAAAGAGGGCTCTGCGCCCTCTTTTTTATTTTGCAAGTCCGTCTCTTCTTCTTTACATTTCCCTTCTATTCTCTTCGAGCTGATGTGCTATGATTGTAGTGGAACTATTTTGACTATTGAAGGGAGATCCAGAAGATGCTTGAAAAATTATATAACCGACTCGAAGAACGCTATCCAGAAATGGTGAAGATCCGCCGCCGCCTGCATATGAATCCGGAACCTTCCTTCCATGAATCCAAAACAGCGGCTTTTATCCGCAATTATTATGAACAGTTGGGAATTGAAGTAGAGCACGGAATTGGCGGGAATGGCGTAGTAGCAACGATCCGAGGCGCAAAACCCGGAAAAACTGTTGCTTTGCGCGCTGATTTCGATGCACTGCCAATCCAGGACTTAAAAGAAAACGTCCCTTATAAATCGCAAGTGCCAGGCGTGATGCATGCATGCGGACATGATGGGCATACGGCCACTTTATTAGTGCTTGGAAAAACCCTCCATGAAATGCGCGACGAATTGAAAGGCACTTACCGGCTCATTCACCAGCATGCCGAAGAACTTGCTCCCGGAGGTGCAAAGCCGATGATTGAAGCGGGCGTTTTAGAAGGCGTTGACGTTATTTTCGGTACGCATTTATGGTCTACTACTCCATATGGCCGAATCGATTACCGGGTTGGACCGGTGATGGCCGCAGCCGACAGCTTCACGATAAACGTTCAAGGGCGCGGCGGCCATGGGGCCATGCCGCATGAAACAAAAGATGCCGTGGTCATTGGTTCGCAACTTGTCAATAATCTCCAACAATTGGTTGCCCGCCGCGTTGACCCGCTTGAGTCGGCTGTATTGTCTGTCACTTCATTTGTTGCAGAAAACCCGTTTAATATCATTGCGGACCAAGCCGTCCTTTCCGGAACAGTCCGCACCTTTTCAGAAGAAACACGGTTGCTGATGGAAAAGGAAATGCAGCGCGTCGTTGACGGCACGAATATTGCTACGGATAGCCATAGCGATTTCAACTTTATGAGAGGCTATCCGGCGGTCGTCAACCATGAAGCCGAAACAATGTACTTAAAAGAAATTGCTGAAGCCGTTCCCGGAGTCACTGAGGTCTATGAATGCCCTCCTCAAATGGGCGGCGAAGATTTCGCCTATTACCTTCAAGAAATCCCAGGAACGTTCTTCTTCACAGGAGCAATGCCGGACGGCGCGGTCTACCCGCACCATCATCCGAAATTCGATTTCAAAGAAGAAGCGATGCTGCTGGCAGCTAAAACTTTAGGGACAGCTGCAGTAAATTTCCACGAATAAAAAAGGAGTCGGCCCACGTAATTTTGGGGCCAACTCCTTTTTTCATTTTTTCTTCTTCGCAAAAGCTAACGTAATAAAAGAAACAATCAAAACGGCTGCCAGTGCAATCAATGCTATGGCAGGCTCTCCAGCTATCAGCAAAACGATTGCCACAAGCACCGCTTGGATGCTTTGAAGGATCAACACCAGTTTTCCGACTGCTTGCTCTCGGCTGAAAGCTGTCAGCGGAAATAAATTATCCATGCGGAAATGCTGTTTTTGATTCAGGCCCTGCCAAATTTGGATGCTGGAAGCGAATGCCAAGGCAGCGATGAAAATAGCGATGGCCACTGGAAATGGAATCAGCCATGCACCTGCCATCGAAATGGCCGTCAAGCGAATCCATAAATAGAACAATTCGTCCGACCGGATAAAGGTTCTTAAAATTAAATAGAAGTGAGCATTTTGCGGCCCCGTTTTGACCAGGCCGTAAATCCAGTTTAGCCAAGCCCGCTCTTTTACTTTCCCTTTAATGTGCGGAACATCCGTGAAGTAATTCGCGAATTGGTAAAACCGCAGCATCCGGTTTTCTTCGAGCCGGATGAAATGTTCGTAAGCAAAGGCTTTTCCTGCCGCCTGCCCTTTCACCCACCGGCCGTAAACAATCATGGCAAACAAAAAGAGCACGGCTATCAGCAGATTGCCGATGACGTAGAAATAGACGAAGAGCAGCACCAAAACAAAACGGACCAGCCGGTCAAGCCAGGCATCTCTCCCCGCTTTCGCTTGGCGGAACGAAAATTCGGTTTGGATGTTCCACCATTTGATCAATAGCAGCAAGATCGGCAACCCGATCAATAAAGACGATGGCAATCCGTATAAAGCGTTGGCCATCGGCAATGACACGATAAACGCAATCACCGGCAAATACAATTGGGAAAAAAACGACCATTTCAATGCCGGCTTCAGAAATTCATCCAGTTTGCTTTCAAGCGGCAAAAAGTAGACCATGTCCGCTTCCTTTAATAGAGTGGAAGGTGCGCTAAATGCCAGCAGCAAAGCGAAAACAAACGCCATAAGCCATGCGCCGGGAAAATCCGGCGGCACGTTTTGCACCCATTCGCTGTAGGCATAGCCCGCTGCACCGATGGCAAAAAGAAGCACAACTGCAATATGGCCCGTGAATATATATTTTAAATAGTTCTGGACTTCCCGCATATATTTTTGAAGCCGGTTATCCCATACCTCATGCAAGTTCTTCATTGACAGCATCCTCAGTCATCGCAATATATAAATCATCTAATGAAGCGTCCGGCATATCAAATGCTTTCCTCAGATCCTTCATGGTGCCGACTGCCCGAATGCGCCCATTGTGCAAAAGGATGATGCGGTCGCAATAGCGCTCGGCCGTAGACAGGATATGGGTCGACATGAGCACCGAAGCCCCTTTTTTCTTTTGCTTCTCCATTTGGTCGAGCAAGGATTTGATGCCAAGCGGATCGAGCCCGACAAACGGTTCGTCGATGATATACAAAGCCGGATCCACGAGGAATGCACTCATAATCATGACTTTTTGGCGCATCCCTTTAGAGAAATGGGAAGGAAACCATTTCAGCCTTTTTTCCATGCGAAATTCTTTCAATAATTCAGCCGAACGTTTTTCAAAACGGGCCGGTTCAATATTATAGGCCATCGCTGTCAATTCCAAATGTTCGCGGAGCGTCAACTCTTCGTATAGAACCGGTGTTTCCGGAATATAGGAAAAGGACGAGCGGTAAGCATCCATGTCTTCTTCAAATTTTTTGCCGTTCAGCCGGATTTTTCCTGATTTGGGCTCCATCAATCCGATGATGTGCTTGATCGTTGTACTTTTTCCGGCTCCATTCAAGCCGATTAAGCCGACCAATTCCCCTTTGTTAATTGAAAATGTCACATCTTGCAAGACGGGTTTGCGCGTATAGCCCCCGGTCAGCGACTGGACTTCCAAAATTGCCAATCTCAACACCTCTTTCTTTCCTTTATTGTATCAAATCTCCTGTATGATTTCTTTTGGGAGAAACAAAATATGATAAACTGGTAAAAATGGAAAGGATGATGACAATGACCAATTGTATTTTCTGCAAAATTATTGCCGGCGATATCCCAAGCGTGAAAGTTTATGAAGACGAGCATGTTTATGCGTTCATGGACATCATGCCGCTATCCAAAGGGCACACGCTCCTTATTCCAAAAACGCATCGCGAGTTTGTCTATGACATGACGCCGGAAGAAGCTTCCCATCTTTTCAGTGTTGCACCGAAAATTGCTTCCGCCATCAAAGAGACATTCGAACCGGAAGGCATGAACTTATTGAACAATAACGGCGCTAAGGCAGGCCAAAGCGTTTTCCATTTCCACCTTCATTTCATCCCGCGCTACGGTGAAACGGATGGATTCGGGGCAAAATGGATGACGAAAGAAAAAGAATTCACAACCGAACGAATTCAGGAACTGGCTGGACAGGTAAAGGAAAAACTGGCTTAAATGCTTGCTTTCGTTCGCAATAAAGGATAGAATCAGGATAAGTTTTTTCGCCGGCGGCCACGAGGGCACGTCCGGGAAAGAGCAAAAAGAGTCGAGCTGAGGAGAGATGAGAAATGAATACGAAGAATTTAGTTTTGATGGCCTTATTGGTCAGTGTGGGAGCTGCACTTTATGTGATTATCCCAGGATTTAGCGGAGGCATGAAGCCGGACTTTATGTTGACCATGATGTTTATCGGCATCCTGTTATTCCCGAATGTGAAATCGGTATTTTTGCTTGCAGTGACTACAGGTGTTATATCCGGACTGTTTTCAACATTCCCGGGAGGATTTGTCCCAAATATCCTTGATAAATTCATTACCGCATTTGTTTTTTTGGCATTTGTGCTAATCTTAAATAAAATCGTACAAAAATTACCGGTAGCCATTGCGCTTTGCGTGGGAGGCACGGTACTGTCAGGAACCGTATTCCTGTCATCGGCCATCTTCGTCATCGGTGCGGATATTCCGTTTGGGATCCTCTTCACTACTGTCGTGCTGCCTGCTATGCTGCTGAACGGCGTCGCTTTCGCATTTATTTACCCGATTGTCGTTACTTTGGTAAGACGTTCGAAATTCGAAACGGCCGCTACTCAATCAGCGTAACCGAAAGCTTTTCAAGGACAATGTCCTTGAAAAGCTTTTTTTCATTGAATCCCCATTCACCTTTATGTTTTAATTAAGTAAAATAGAGGAAAAGAACGGTATAGATGAAAGGGGCGTTTGCCGATGAAAGCATCGACATTTTTTTTAGGTCTTGCAACAGGGTTAGCAGCTGGAGCTGCAGCCACATTATTCTCAACACCACAATCCGGTAAAGAACTTCGCACTTCTGTAAAAACGACTTCTTCCGATTGGAAAGAGAAGCTTGCAGATGTCAAAGAGAAAGTAAACGGACTGAAGGAATCCATCGCCACCTTATCGGCGGAAGCAAAAACGCAATTTCCAGCAGCTGCAGAAGGCTTGAAGGCTTCTATGGAAAATTGGCAAGAAGGAACAGCACCGGCCAAAGAACATTTGCAGCTTGAAATTTTAGCGATTCAAAATTCGATCGAAGAATTGCAGAATGCGATTACGAAAGATAAAAAGGAAAAAAATGACGATTCAGATCATACGGATGACAAGTAAAACTGCCCTCGGGCAGTTTTTTTTGATGGCCTAAAATGTTAGGCTGTTTTCAAAAGGCTTCTCCCCTTCTCTATTGTCCAGTTCTGGTACTTTCACTTTTCATTGTCCAGTTCAAGCGCCCAGCTCTTCGGGTCATAAGCCACCCTGCCTGTGCGGCAAAAAACGCCGCTTCGGCTGTCTGTCTTATGCCTTTCAGAGCTTAGCGGGCGCTCTCACTTTTCTATTTGGAAATTTTTTTATTATTCACACTTTAATAAGGTTTGCTTTATTGCTATAATAAAGAAAAATCTTTCTGGGGGAAAGTTGGTGCTGAAATGAATGAACGCGAATACACGATGAAGGAAGCGATGTTATTTAGCCAGCGCATCGGGCAATTGTCGAAAGCGTTATGGAAAGCAGTCGAAAAAGATTGGCAATTGTGGATAAAACCTTATGATTTGAATATTAATGAACATCATATTTTATGGATTTCTTACCATTTAAAAGGGGCTTCTATTTCGGACGTTGCTAAATTCGGAGTTATGCATGTGTCCACTGCTTTCAACTTTTCAAAAAAATTGGAAGAACGGGAACTTCTCGCTTTTTCAAAACGGGATACTGACAAACGCAATACATATGTTGAATTGACGCCAAAAGGCGAAGCACTGATGCAAGAAATGATTGAACGCTACCATGACACACCCCACTCCGTTATCGATGGGTCTCAGCCGATGCGAAACCTTTACGGAAAGTTTCCGGAGTTTTTGGATATTATGGCCTTGATCCGCAATATTTACGGAGATGATTTTATGGAAATTTTTGAAGCTTCCTTTAAAAACATCGAAAACAAATTCAACGAAGAAAATCATATAATCGAAGCCATCGAAAAACAGTGAAAACGCTGTCTAAAATTTAATATGAATCTGTCTTGATTTTATCGCAGAATCATTGTATTGTATGTATCGACTCAAAAGAGCAATCTACTTTTAGGAGATGCAACCAATGCATTGCTGGAAAACCATCAATTTAAAAAAACAATACGGACTCGATCGTGTTTATATGCTTTCTGCACTTATGGGGCTCGGTGTTTTCATGAGCTTTTATATTGTGTTGAACATCTTGTATTCTGATCCTTTGTCCGACCAGAATTTCTTCTTTTTCATCTTGGCGATTTTAGCCGTTTATCCGCTTCATAAGGCATTTCACTTTTTGCCTTTGGTCGGCTGCCGTAAATGCATCAAATTGGTTGTGAAAAAAAGCTTTAAGGTTTTCCCGATGTTTTCCTTGCATATTAAAGAACCTGTTTCCAAGAAACGTTTTTTATTCACTTTGCTGAGCCCGTTCTTATTGATCAACGCGATCATTATTATTCTTAGTATCTCAATGCCTGTATACAGCCATTATTTTGCCATGCTGCTCGCTTATCATTGCGGCTTGTGCTTAACGGACTTGATCTATCTCCGGAATCTGGCTCATTCACCAAAAGACGCTTTGATCGAGGAAACGGAAACCGGATATGAAATTCTGGTTCCGGAAGCAATGGTCTAATCCTGTTTTTTCCTCTCGTCTTTGTTATACTAGTAACTAAGTATAGAGGGGAGGAAACCCATGATAATCGCAGTTGTTGTAATGTTTTCCGTGTTTTACTTGTTCCAGATCAACCGAATGACCTTAGCGCTTGTTACATCTAGGGAAATTCCGGAGGAAAACCATCAGAAAATTTTCCGTACAATCAATATATTAATTACCATCTTATTGGTATCCTTATATGTAGGCGTAGAATTTACCCCATAAGTTCATTTGCCCCAGGCATTTGGGCTTTTTCTTTTGAAAAAGAAACTTTTTGATTTTTAAAACGTTTATGTTATAGTAACTAACGGCATCTAGAAAGAAAGTTGGGAGCGAATAATTATGAAGAAATCCATATTGACATTGTCTTTAGCCGCATCCGTTTTAGTACTAGGCGCATGCAGCGATAACGGTTCTGAGGGAGAAGTGGTCGTCTCTTCTAAAGTCGGCGACATCACTGAAAATGATTTGTACAATGAAATGAAAACCTCTGTCGGCGATCAAGCCGTCCAAGTCCTAATGATCGAAAAAGTGCTTGCGGACAAGTACGAAGTGACGGACAAAGAAGTCGATGCAGAATACAAAAAATCTGAAGAACAGCTTGGCGAAAGCTTTGAACAGTTTCTTCAGCAAAACAATCAAACCGAAGACAGCTACCGCAAAGTCATCCGTTTAAACCTCTTGCAGGAAAAAGCGTTGACTGACGGCGTTGAAGTGACGGATGAAGAAATCCAAGCACAATATGAGCGCCAAGGCACTGAACTGAACGCGCGCCATATTCTTGTAGAAGATGAAGAAACAGCAAACAAAGTGAAAAAAGAATTGGATGAAGGCGGCGATTTCGCGAAATTAGCGGAAGAGTATTCAACGGATCCTGGCTCTGCAGCAAACGGCGGCAACCTGGACTGGTTTGGAACTGGCGCTATGGTACCTGAATTTGAAGATGCGGCTTACGCATTAGAAGTGGATGAAATCAGTGCACCTGTTCAATCACAGCACGGCTTCCACATTATTCAAGTGATGGAAAAACGCCAAGTGGAAGATCAGCCGGCTCTTGAAGACCAAAAAGACGAAATCAAAAAAGAATTGGCTGTTGGAAAAGCAGACCAAGAAGCGTTGATCCCTAAAATCGCGAAAATGATGGAAGATGCTGACATCGATATTAAAGACGAAGACCTTAAAGGTGCTTTCGACGATATCATGAACGCTGAAGCTCCAGCGGAAGAAACACCAGCAGAATAAGAAAAGCGAAAGCGCCCGTCTAGCCTTTACGGGTTTAACTAAATTTTTATTCCATATGAAGAAAAGCCCTTTGCCGAATTGGCAAAGGGCTTTTCTTATTAATCAATGGTCGGTTTGTAGAACGAACGGTTATCCAGCGGGAAGAGGCGTTCTGTGAATTCACCTGGTTTCGTTTTGCCAAGCGCCCGGTCGAGCATCATCATTTTCGCATCGATATTGTCGATATAATGAAGCATCTCCGCTTCTTTGATCATCGGCTTTTTCGGGCTCCCCCACTCTTCTTTGCCGTGATGGGAAAGAATCATATGCTGAAGCAACAGCACTTCTTCACTGTGGATATCCAATTCGTCAGCTGTTTTGGAAATCTCTGTGACCATGATCGAAATATGGCCAAGCAAATTGCCTTCCAGTGTATAAGTTGTCGCAATCGGGCCGGACAATTCGAATACTTTGCCGACATCATGCAGAATGATGCCCGCATATAAAAGGTCCTTGTTCAGGGACGGATAAATTTCGCAAAGCGCTTTCCCCAATTTCAGCATGGAAACCACATGGTCCGCTAAACCGGATGCATAATCGTGGTGATTTCGCGTAGCTGCTGGGAATGTCAGAAACGGCTGCTGGTATTTCTTCAAAATGTGGCGGGTGATCCGCTGGATTTGCGGGTTTTCCATTTCGAATAAATACTGCATTACTTCTTCGAACAATTCGTCTGTGCTCTTTTCCGAAGACGGCATCAAATCCGCGATGGACTGATTTTCTTCCGGTTTTGCCGGACGGATGCTTTTAATGCGCAGTTGATTTTTGCCCCGGTAATTGTGGATTTCTCCTCCTACCCGGACAATTGTCTCTGCTGCAAACAATTTTTCATGTTCATCTTTTGTATCCCATAATTTTGCTTCAATATCTCCGCTTTTATCCTGCAGCACGAGAGACATGAAAGGATTTCCGGTGGTCGTTACGCCTTTAACCGATTGCTTGATCAGCAAAAATTCATCGATGGTTTCGCCAACCGCTCGCTGTGTGATTCCTTTGCTCATGAATATACACTCCTTTCGATAGTAGCCACGTCTATTACATAAACATCTGGCCAAACCTGCTGCATCATTTCATGACACGTAAAATAGACGAACTGGTGGTCTTCTTGCAGCTCTGTTATTAAGTTTATCATTTGCTGGAGCCGCCGGCGATCAAAATGAACAAACGGATCATCCATGATGATCGGGAACGGATGGCTTTCGGCCATCGATACAGCCAGCGCCAGCCGCAATGACAAATAAGCCTGTTCTTTTGTCGCTTGGCTCAGTTCGGCAATATGGAATCGCATGCCGTCTTTCCGCACCGCTTCGAAGGAGCCTTCTTGCGTCATTTCCATTCCCCTATAGGAACCGGCAGTCAATTTCTCGAAATAAGCTTGTGCATTTTGAATCACAGCGGGCAGACTTTTTTCTTTCAATTCTTCCATCGTCTGTTTGATCGCTTCCGTGATCGCTTTTCTGGCAGACCATTGTTTGGCCATGTCCGCCAATTCTTCTTTCTTCTCATTGAAAAGCTGCAATTGGACCTCGTAGGCTTCATCGGTCAACAGCTGATTCGTGAACTGCTGTTTTTCAGCTTGCTCGCTCAACAGGGTCCGCCGCTCTTCTTTTAGCTGCTGGAGCTTCGCTTCAAGCTGCGGAAGGTCCGATTCTTTCCACTGTTCTCCAGCCGCCTCGGAAACATTTCCGAGAACCTGCAATTGGGACCGGATGGGTGCCAACTCCCTGTCAATTTGCACCTTCTTTTGCCACTCATCCCCCAATAAATAAAACTCATCTACGGTCTGGGCATTGGCTTCTGCCATTAAGTCCTGTTGTTCTTCATGAATTTGCGCCATAAGGGCATGGAGTTGTTCGAGCTCCTGGCGAATAGCCGCTGCCTGTTCTTTCCGCTTTTCCAAGGCCGCCAGCTGCTGCTGCCGCCTATTCATTTCTCCGCGTAGCACCGCATACAATTCATCGGCTGGTGTGGGCCCATCGAGCACATTTTCAGCGTGGGCGAGCCACTCTGCCTGCTCCTGTTCAAGCTCTGCGATTTCTGTTATCATCCGCTGTTCTTTTAAAGCAACCGCATGAATTTCCCGCAATTTCTCAAAGAGCCCGAGGACCGTCGACCGGCTTGCATCCGGCGAGAGACCGAGACGCTGCAAGAAATTCTGATAAGCAAAACGCGCTTGCTCGCTGCGTCCTTCTTTGGAAAGCTTGCCGATGGAACGCTTTGCTGCTTCGATTTGTTCAATATAGCCGTCCAATTTGCGGTCATAGCTGTCCAGTCTGTCAATCAATGCCGCATATTCGGTTTCTTTGCCGCCATAGCGGCTTAGCAGAGCTTCCTGTTCGGCTCCAAGCCCCTCAGGCTTCCCGTTTTTCAGCAGGAGCCAAAGTCCGCCAATTGCCCCTAAAAAACCGATAAACGCCAAAAGGTAGTTTGACTGCCATAAACTGATGGCGAGTGTAAGCAAGCCGATTCCCGTTATGGCATAGCTTACGTTCTGGCTATTTGCCGCTTTTTGTGCACGCTTTGCTGCTCGGGCTTCAGCCACTTTAGAAGCAAGCCCTTGCCACTCTTCAGCCATTCTTCGTTCACTTTCACTCGGCTCATTCGACAAGAATAGTTTCAGCTCTTTTTCGGCTTCCGCAAGCTTCGCTTTTTCTTCTGCCAACTTCCGGTCCGCGTAGCGATTTTCTTCTTCTTCCGTTTCGGCTTGCTGAACGAGAGAAATCAGTTCTTCCTCCCGGCCTAATGAAACGTCTGCTTGAAGCGCTGCCGGCTCTTCCATGCCGATTAACGAAAGCAATCGTCTCCGGTCGTCTTCCAAACGAATGGCTTCTTCCTGCTTCCGGCGAAGTACGGAACGCATTTGATGCCATTCCGATTCACGTGCAAGAAGAGCATTCAACGGCCCCATATCGTCACTGCCGGCCTCGTTGCTTATGGTGCTTTCAGCTTCTTTTTCAAGAAATGCCGCTCTCGCCTTTGCTTCAGACAAACGGTCCATAAGCCGGTCCATCCGCCGCTGCCCATCCGAAGGAAACGCCCTCACAGCCAACGATTCCAGTTCGTTTTGAAGCCCTTTTTCTTTTTCGATCAATGGTGCCGCCTGCTGCTGCTTTTCGATTTTCTTTATTTCTTCGCTTGCTCGATCTTCTTCTTCATCGATCAAGCGGAGGCGCTGCTCGATTTCCTGAAGACGGCCGATATAAGGGCGGTACAGCTCAGCACGGCTTCGAAGCCCTTTCAGCTCCGCTTCCATCGCCCGGAGCTCTTCAACCAGCTGATTGATTTCAGGATTGCGCCCCGACTTTTTAAAAATGCCAGCCATTTCTTTTTCTAAGCGGTCTTCAAGTTTGGTAATGGCATCGATGCCGGTCGTCCCGGAGGCCAGTAAAGTCCGGCTCAACTCCTCTTCCGTCATTTTTTCCAAGCCCTGCAGTTCATGGATGGAAAATGAAAACACTGATTCAAAAGCCGCCCGGTCGTAATCCCGCAAAAGCATTTTCAATTCGGCATCCGATCCGCGTGTGCCGTCTTCAAAATAGACAGTGACTTCCCCGGCCGCTTTGCCTTTCACTCTTTCCACTATGACTTTGCCGTAAACCGGATCGGTAAGATGCAATTGCCCGCCATACTTTCCTCCCGCTTTCGGCTCATACCGCTGCAAGTTCTGTGTGCGCAGCGGGTAGCCGAATAAAGTCTGGACAATAAATTGCTGGATGGTGGTTTTTCCGGCTTCATTGGCCCCGTACAACAAAGTCATCCGGCCATTCAAATCAATGCTTAAATCCTGGTGTTTGCCAAATCCGTAAATGATGGCTTTTTCTATTTTCATCTTCTACTCCCCCATCCGGACATTTCGGCGGATTTTCTGGACAGCGGCTGCTTGAATATCAGCGGTTTCCCGGTCGCTTAACGGTTCAAGAAAACGGCTGCCTTTTGGGTGCCGATACAAATCCTTTAATGCATTTTTCCAATCAGCCAATTGCCAGGAATCCATTGCCGCTATAATTTTCTCGGCCAATGGTGAGATTTCAAAAACTTCTTGCCCCAATTCAATTTCGATGGAAGAAAGCCAGACAAACGTCTCCAGTTCTTCCAACGCTTCCTGGAGCGTCTCCCTTAATTCTTTTTCCGTCACTTCTTCAAAAAGTTCTTTGGCTCCTTCATCTACATCAGCCAAGTTCAACTGGAGGATGGAAGGGCCGTGCTCTATCAAATGATGCTCTACACTGTTTCTGCAGGCATCTATCAGTTCGTTCATGTGCATGATGCCCCCGCATGCGATGGAAAGGCCATCAAATTGAACCGCTGAAACCGGCACAAACTGAAGGCTTGTGCCTGATTTGGAAAGCGAAACATCGTAGAACCCTTTTGCCCCTGATTCGTTTTTATGGCGTCCTTGAATATTACCCGGGTAGACAATGGATGGGTTGTGATGCAGTTCTTCCCGCTTATGGATGTGGCCAAGCGCCCAATAATCGTAGTTTTTTTCAAGCAATTGCTGCTTCGTAAACGGGGCATAAACCGCATGAGCCGTTTCCCCGTCCATGCTGCCGTGAAGCATCCCGATATAAAAAGCTCCTGATTCTTCAGCAGGCAAAAAATCCTGGATCATCGCTCGTTTTACATGGCGTTCCCCATAGCTGAACCCGGAAACGATGGCTTCTCCGTTTGGCGTCGCCAATCTTATCTGCGAAACGTCAGGACCAAATACATGGACATTTTCCGGCAATTCGAAGCGCACCCATTGGCCGCTCAAATGATCGTGGTTGCCGTATCCAAGCACGACCGGAATTCTGGCATCCGCTAAACGTTCCATCCCTTGCTGGAATCGGTGCTGCGCTCGGATGCTCCGGTCTTCGCCATCGTAAATGTCGCCTGCAATCAATACAAAATCAGGTGTTTCTTTTATTGCGTAGTCGATTAAACGGTCAAACGCGGCATACGTGCTGTTTTTCACGAATTGCCATTGTTCTTTTTTCAAGCCTTTCATCCCGCTGAAAGGGCTCCCTAAGTGCAAATCAGCCGTATGGATAAATCGAATATCGCCCATAATTCTACTCCTTCGGAAACCGAATATTTGTTCCTATTTTACCATGACCCAGAACGAAAAAAAACTGTTTACCGGAAACTTCCGGCAAACAGCTGGGCCTCTTATTTTTGATTGCCTAAACGAATCGCTTTTTTAATGTCTTTCAACGATTGGGAAGAGCCGTACATCAATACGCCGCCGCGGTAAACGCGGGCGCCGAACCAGCCGAGCAAACCGATGGTCACGAGCATGATGCCGATCGACAGGAGCGGTTCCCATAACGGAATGTCCAGCATCCCTACCCGCAAAAACATGACGAGCGGAGCAAAAAACGGGATGAAGGAAGTGACCGTAACAAAAGAGGCTTCCGGAACGGAAATCCCTGAAAAGGCAATCAATGAAGCGACGACGATCAGCATCATCATCGGCAGCATCAATTGCTGGACGTCTTCGGTGCGGCTGACAAGTGAACCGAGCAAAGCGGCGAGCACCGCATATAGGAAATAACCCAATAAAAAGAACAGGACGGCAAAAAGGAACGTGCTGATTTTGACATTGGAAAAGCCGAATACGCTAAAGGCGCCTTCCGTCAATTCCGTGCCGGCTGTTTTCATCGCCAAATAGCCGGAAAGCCCAAAAATCAGCATCTGCAAAATCCCCAGTGTGCCGATGCCTGCGATCTTTGCAAACATATGCTTGACGGGTGAAACACTGGAAATTAAAATTTCCATGACACGGGAAGATTTTTCGTTCGCCACTTCCATGGCGATCATATTCGGATAGTATATAACCGCGATATAAATGAGCAAAATTAAAATGTAGACCAGCCCGCGCGCCTGGCTCAACTCTTCCTGGGATTTGGAGGATTCCGACAGCGCTTCCCGTTCAAATGCAACCGGTGCAAAAAGCTGTCCGACTTCGCTTTCGCTCAATCCTAGGCTTTCTGCCGCCACGGCTGTCTGAAGTGATTGGACAGCTTGTTCCACTTCATTGCCGCTTCCAAGTTCATTGGCGGATTCCGACACATAGCGTGCTTTCAGCGAACCTTCCTGTTCGAGCACAAGGTAAGCCTCAACTGTCCCTTCTGAGATGCTTTCCCTTAGCTCGGCTTCTGCCAAATCCGTCGGCATCGCCTGGACATCGCTGCCCAGCTGATCCAATCGGGCTTGCAGAATCGGCGTGAGTTCCCCGCTTTCATCAACCACATGAAGCACATTCCCATCTTCATCCGACCCTTGAAAAACTTCAATGATATTTGATAAATTTGCCAGCAGGAAAAAAGCAGCGACGACAATCAATGTGGTGATGATAAACGATTTGGTCTTGGCCTTCGTTAAAAAGGACTGCTTAAAGATAATCCAGAAACTATGCATAGGCTTTCCCTACTTTCGAAATGAAGATTTCTTCCAAAGACGGTTCTTCAATCGCAAAGTGGCGAAGTTTTCCGAGCTTCATCGACTCGTTCAGCAAACGATCGGCTGTCTCTTCATCGGTAATCTGAAATAAGGCGCCGTCGTGGGTTTTTGTAAACTGGACGACTCCGGCGGTATCTTTTAAGGAAGTAAGATCCTCATCCATTTTAATTCGGACATTCTGCTTGCCGAATGACCGTTTGACTTCCCGGATCGAACCACCAAGCACCACTTTTCCTTGGTCCATAATTGTCATATTGTCGCAAAGTTCTTCCACATGGTCCATGCGGTGGCTGGAAAATACGATTGTGGCTCCTTGCTTCTGAAAATCCAAGATCGCGCTTTTCAGCATTTCCACATTCACCGGATCCAATCCTGAGAAAGGCTCATCCAATATGAGCAGCGACGGATTATGCAGCAGCGACGCAATCAATTGGATTTTCTGCTGATTCCCTTTTGACAATTCCTCCACTTTCTTTGCTGCATAATGCGGTACTTGAAAACGTTCAAGCCAGACAAGCGCTTCCTGTTTCGCTTTTGAAGCCGGCATCTTCCGGAGCTGCGCCAGATACACCAATTGATCCAAGACTTTCATTTTCGGATAAAGTCCGCGTTCTTCGGGCAAATAGCCGATTTCCGGGCTTGCCGCATACGTAATAGGCTTTCCTTTCCACGTAATCACACCCGTATTCGGATTCAACAACCCAAGAATCATACGGAAAGATGTCGTTTTTCCAGCCCCATTTGCTCCCAAAAATCCATGCATCTGCCCTTGATCCACTGTCAACGACAAATCATCTACTGCTGTAAAATCACCGAATTTTTTTGTGGCATGCTGGATGGATAGTGTCATTCTCATTCCTCCTCTTCCTTTAATACGCCGCAAGTTTTGAAATGTTTCAAAAGCGGAGGACTTTTTCCACAAAACCCGATATACTTAAAATGAATAACCATTCAGAAGGAGTTGTCTAGCATGAGAACCTACAAACTGACGGCCTATGAGCAAATCGGCAAATTAATCGTGGAAGAAACGTTTACTGCAGAAAATGACGAGCAGGCAAAAGATAAAGGGCGGGCATTGCTTGAAGAAAAAGAATTGACCAACCAAACTCATCGTTTGGCTTCGCCAGCTGGCAAGTTGCTGCTGTTCCATTCATAAAATTTTGAACGCCATCCGTTAAGCAGCGGGTGGCGTTTTATCGTTTTTTCTTTTTTGATTTGGCTGAACGCGCGCATTTTCTCTTGAACGCGCGTATTTTTATTTGAACGCACGCATTTTCTCCTGAGCGAGCGTATTCCTCTTTGAACGCGCGCATTTCCTGCCGAACGCGCGCAACCATCCCATAAAGAAAAAAGCATGGCAAGATTGCCATGCTTTCCATGCTACAGCCCTTTAAATTCCGGTTTGCGCTTCTCGACAAAAGCTTGAATCCCTTCCAGGTGGTCTCCACTTTTGCGCATCGCCGACTGGGCTTTCGCTTCCATTTCCAAAACGGCTTCAAGCTCGCGGACTTTCAATTGGTGAAGGATTTCTTTGGACGCAAGCCTTGCCTGGACAGGAGAATTCAATACTTCCGCAGCATACGCTTCTGCATGCTCCATTGCCCGCCCCTCTGCCGTCACTTCTTCGATCAGCCCTTTCGCCAGCGCATCATGTGCTTTCAGCGTCTGTCCAGCCCATATCAATTGCTTCGCTTTCGGGACGCCGACGCGTTCTTTCATGAAGAAATGCCCGCCGCCATCCGGTACGAGGCCGATGCCGATGAAATTCATGGCGAGTTTGCTGTTTTCTTCTGCGATCACGTGGTCGCAAGCGAGTGCCATACTAAAGCCGAGACCCGCTGATGCGCCATGGATTGCCGCAATCGTAATTTGCGGCAAGGTATAAAGCGCTTTCGCAAGCTTCGTCACTTCTTTCATGACCAGGTCGATGTCCATCGGATTTTCAGGATCCATCATTTCTTTAATGTCTCCGCCTGCAGAAAAGGCTCTTCCTTCTCCGTGGATAATCAACACTTGCAAGCTTTTTTCATTCAACAGCGACTCGAAACAATCAGCCAACTCTTTCATCATCGTGCCGTTCATCGCGTTCATCGATTTTGGCCGGTTTAATTTTAAGTAAGCTGTGCGCCCTTGCTTGGTTAATTCGATTGTTTCATACATACAAAAAGACACCCTTCCGTAAAATGAATTATCATTCATCTTACGTATTCGGTGTCTCTAAAGGAAATCCCTTTAATTTTGTGAGATTACATTGATTCGTATAAAGATTGAACAGGTTTGATCAAGACGCGGTTCACTTCATCAATGATTTGGCTAAGTCCCATTTCGGCTTCAAGCATAGCCAAGATTTTCGGGTTGCCTTGAGCTGCTTGAGCTGTTGCTTGCGCGCTCATCATTTCTTCTTCTGTGATTTCTTCGCCTTGTGCTTGTTTTTGCTGAAGCGTCATTTGAAGATCGCGGAAGCCTTTGAATAAATCGTTGGCTTCTGCATCTGCTGTCACAGCTTCCACTGCCGCTTGCAATTTTGTGAATTCCTCCGTGTTGCGGAATGTACTTTCCAATTTGTTGATGTCGTCATAAATGTTTACTGCCATTATGATTCTCCTCTACATTGTATTCAGCGCGATGCTTAAGAATCCTTGGACGATCCCGATGATTCCCCCAAGCAAAAACCCAAGCGCTGTAATCATTTTCAATTCCCTTTGCGAAATCCCAAGAACGAGTTCTTCGAGGCGGCTTAACGGCAGAGAATCGACTTGCTCTTTTACCATGCCTTCCATGTTGATCTTCTGCAAGGCTTCTTCCAATTTCTCTTCCCCTTGCTGGAAACCGAAGTCCACAACAAGCGGGATGATGTTTGCACTTGTCCATTCTAACCCGTTCGGCCAAGTCTCTGCAAGTGTCGCATCCAGGCGGCCTTTAATGTCCGCTGTTTCTTTCACATATTCTTTAACTGCGCCGATTGCCGGTTCAAAGTCAAACTCCTTCAAGAAGTCATCCGCTTTGCGGTTTTGCAGCTTTTCCCACTCCCCGTAAGCAAGCGTGATGACCAGCTCAAACGTGCGCGGCGAATTCAAGAATTTGATGATTTCCGGCTGGATGCGGTCGACAATGCTCTTCGACTCGCCAAGCAAGGAATGAAGCATATTGCCGAATCTTCCGCGGGAAGATAAAAATTCGTCGATGAATGTCTTGATTGTCTGGCGCCCTTCCAATGAAGCAAAATAATCCGATCCTTGGTCGATGGCATATTTAACGCCTTGGATCATCTTTTGTTCCGTTTCATCGCGCCAATTCTCAGGCATCAATTCTTTAATGGTTTTGCCTTCCACATAATTGCGGATCGACACCGTCTGGCGGTCTACCAATTCATCAAGCTTCGCTTCAATTTTTAAATCCAAGCCCCCTTGGCCCGCGCCTTCCAACCAGTCATTTAAGGTTTTTGGCGAATGAAAAACGTGCATTTCCAATTGCTTCCGAATCCATCTTTCAGCTTTATTGCGCATCTCTTCATTGAAAAAACGTTTTTTAAATGTTTCCGGCGTCAGCAAATGCTGGACGATGGTGCGGCCCAGCTGCGTCGATAATTCGTCTCGCCGCTTCGGAATCAGCCCCGGTGTAAAGGGCAATCGCCAGTTTCCGATATAGACCGCTTTATACGGCCGGAAAAGCATCTTTATCGCGATAAAGTTGGTAATCCCACCGATCAACGCACCCAAAATCGCCATCAACGCAACCGTCACTAAAATATTCAAGACCTTCACTCATTTCTTTTTGTCTTTGTGAATCGCTTCTCATCCCCTATAATGTAGAGAAGAACTTAAAGGAGGATTTACATGCTTCAGCACTTTAAATTTAAACCCATGTTTGAAAACCGCCAGCTGCCTGGCTGGATTGTTTCTTTCTTCTATAAGAACGAACGCATTACTGGAGAATACCATCCGGATGGATCGATTGTCTGGGTCTCCAAAGAACCTCAAGATGCGGAACAGGTCAAAACTATGATCCACGAATTGATGCTCTTTCATGTATACGATTAATGCGCTGGAAAGTTCCGGCGCTTTTTTATTATATGTAACCGAAAGAAAATTTAACAGCAATAGCTATTAGGCTTAAATTCCTGAACAATAAAAAAAGGGAAAGCCCCCTTACCCAACAATTTGGGTAGGAGACATCCCTGATTGAATTTGATACATCTGATAATATTGGCCGCCGAGTTTCATCAGTTCATCATGTGAACCTGCTTCGGCAATCCGGCCGTGGTCCAGTACCAAAATGCGGTCCGCATTTTTAATCGTTGACAGACGGTGGGCAATAATAAAGGTGGTCCGCCCTTTTTTCAGCACTTCCATCGCATGCTGGATGATTTCTTCCGTTTCTGTATCGATATTCGAAGTGGCTTCATCCAAAATGAGGATCGCCGGATCGAATGCGAGCGCCCGCGCAAATGATACCAATTGGCGCTGGCCGGAAGACAAGGTGCTTCCTTTTTCGACAACCGGTTCGTCAATGCCTTTCGGCAAATGCTTCAATACCCGCTCGCCGCCGACCGCAGCCAACGCTTCTTCCACCCGTTCCCGCGAAATCCGCGAATCGCCGAGTGTGATATTGGATTCAATCGTTCCGGTGAACAAATAAGGGTCTTGCAAAACAATGCCCATATGTTCCCGGACCGCTTGGCGTGTCATATCGTTGATGTTCATGCCATCAATTTTAATGGCGCCTTCTGTGACATCATAAAAGCGGAACAATAAGTTCATAATGGAACTTTTTCCGGATCCCGTATGCCCCACCAATGCCACAGTTTCTCCTTGCTTCGCTTCAAATGAAATATCCTTCAGCACGTATTCATCTTCCTCATAAGCAAACCATACGTTTTCAAACCGTACATTTCCGCGGTAGCGGGCAATTTTCTCATCGCTGACCGGTTCGCCTGTGCGGTCAAGCAAACGGAAAACCCGTTCTGCCGCAACCAACGCCTGCTCCAATTTCGCAAACTGGTTGACGATTCCGCTGATTGGGTTAAACAAGCGGATAATGTAATCGACAAACGCGTATAAAACGCCGACCGTGACAGCCGAATTGACGCTCATCGAAGCCGTGCCGAAATACCAGATGAAGAGAATAAAGATGAGCGAACGCAAAACGCCGACCATGTTATGGGAAGCCGTTGCTTCCAAAATCAAGAGTTTTTGCTGGAATTTATAATGCTTATCATTCAATTCCTCGAATTCATTTTTCATCAGTTTTTCGCGGCGGAAAGCCTGGATGATGGTCATGCCTTGAATCGATTCGTTAATGATCGCGTTCATATCGCTCAATTTTTCGCGGACGACATGATTGTATTTCGCTGCGAACTTCCGGTAGACCAGCATCCAGCCATACAGTAACGGAATCAATACGAGCATCATCGAAGCCAGCTGCCAGTCCAAATAGAACAAGGCGGCGTAAATTCCGGCCATATACATGAAGCTCGTGGCAAATTGAGACAACACCGTCACAAACAGTTCCCGGATTGCTTCTGTATCATTCGTGATCCGGGAAACGACTTTTCCTGCAGGAAGGCTATCAAAATAGCGGATCGGCAAGGTCTGGACATGCTCGAAGACATCATTCCGCATCTTTTTGATAATGCTGTTCGCCCCTTTTTGCAAGAAAATATATTCCAAATACCGGAAGATTGACGCGACTACCCCAAGCCCTAAGAAAATGGCCAATAGGTAAGCAATCGGTTCAAAATTCACGGTTCCGTTTGCCGGGGCAATGTGGTTATCGATGATTTCCTTTGCAATGAGCGGCGCTGCCAAGTCGGCTGCCACTGCTACCGCTAAGAGCATCAAGCCCCCAAGCAAAACCTTTTTAAATTGCATAGCGTATTTAACTAAACGTTTTCCTGTCCCCATTTTTACACCTCCTCGATCTGCTGTCGGAGGTATTGCTCATTGTACCAACCTTTAGCTTTCAGCAAATCTTCATGGGTTCCTTCTTCGATGACTTTTCCGTCATCCAGTACGACGATCCAATCTGCATGGTGTACAGCAGATAGACGATGCGTCGTAATAATGGTCGTTTTCCCGGCTCGTTCCGCCTGGATATTCTCGATGATTTTCGCTTCCGTCTTAGCATCGACAGCAGAAAGCGAATCATCCAAAATAAGGATTTCCGGATTTTTAATGAGTGCCCGGGCAATCGAAATGCGCTGCTTCTGTCCACCCGATAAAGCGACACCTTTTTCTCCGACCAAGGTGTCCAAACCATTCGGCAGCATCGCCAAATCTTTCTCAAAGTGAGACAAGCGAATGGCCTGATCAATATCTTCCGCTGTCGCATCCGATTTGCCGAAAAGGATATTGGCGCGGATGGTGCGGGAGAACAGCACATGGTCTTGCGGCACATAGCCGATCCAGCCGCGAAGCTGGTCTTTCGATAGATCGCTCAAATCGATGCCGTTCATCGAGATCGAGCCGTCGCCGAGTGGATACTCCCGCATCAATTGTTTGACGAAAGTCGTTTTTCCGCTTCCCGTCTTCCCGACGATCCCGAGCGTCTGCCCGCTGTTCATCGACAAATTGATGCCTTGCAGGTTGATCGAACTGGATTGCGGATACGTGAAATTAAAATCCCGGAAACCGATATGCTCGGGTTTTTCCGTAAAGACCGGCTGCTCCGGATCAACTACATCTTCCTTGTAATCCAAGGTTTCGTTGACCCGGTCGAGTGACGCATTGCCTCGCTGCAAGGTGTTGATCAATTCTCCAATGGCGAACATCGGCCAAACGATCATTCCTAAGTAGACGTTGAATGCGACCAGATCGCCGAGCGTCATGCTGCCTTCGGCGACTAAGAAAGCCCCGTAGCCAAGCCCGATCATATAGCTGATTGTCGTCAGCACTTTTGTTACCGGCGCAAATAAAGCATCAATCCGTTCAACGGCCATATTTTTTTCATAGACATCTTCGGTCATCGCGGCGAAATCTTTTTCGGAAGACCGTTCCTGCACATAAGCCCGGACCACCCGGACGCCGCCTACCGATTCCAATACGCTGTCATTCATGTCACCGAATGCATCCTGGGCCGCCATATAGCGCACATGAATTTTCTTGCCCAATATTTGCACGATGATTGCCAGGACCGGCAGCGGAATCAACGCAAAGAAAGTCAATTCCCATGACACCAGGTAGCCCATGGCTACGATGATCGTTGCCATATAAAGCGTCGAATCGACAAGCGTCAAAATACCGAATCCCGCTGTTTCCGAAATCGCCCGCAAGTCATTGGTGGCACGCGCCATCAAATCCCCGGTCCGGTTCTTTTCAAAGAACGTCGGGGTCATCTTCAAGAAATGCCCCATCAAGCTCGACCGGAGCTGCCGCTCGATGACATAAGCGCCGCCGAACAACTGGTATTGCCAGACAAAATTGATGAGATACGCGAGGAGCATCGAAATGGCCAACACGCCGACATATTGCCAAAGCAAAAGAACCGTTAACTGCTCTTGGGCAATGGAATCGATAGCGACTCCGATCAGCCAAGGCGGGATAATTTCAAGGATATTCGCAATAAATAGAAGTCCAACTGCAATGGTGTAGCGCAGCCAATTTTCTTTAAAAAACCATCTTAATTTCCATAAAACACTAAACATTTCTTATTCCTTCTCTCTTCTTCGATTTTAACTAATCGCCTTCTAGCGATTCCTTGATCATGATTTTCCGTTGTTGAAGTGTTTTCATCTTCATTCTCTCCTTCGATCTTTTATTTATTTAAACAGCAATCGCCGATTAAACCCAAAAAAGCGCACACCTATTTTTAGGCGCACGCGCATGAAAAAAAGGCAGGTTTGCAGACCTGCCCCTGGATATCCAATTACCGAATTAATTCAATGGGAAAATTTGGGCCGATCTGACAATGCTATTATGTTTGATGAATGTACCAATGCCACTTTTTTCATTGCCATAACCTCCCTTTTCTCCGATTTAGTACTTTAAGATTACCACCAACAATTTTGAATTGTCAACATTTTTCGAATATATTTTTTCAAACTTACTGACAGCGGATGTTTTTCTCAATTGATTGGAGGGTAGTTTATGAGTAAAGAAGCAGGATAGGAGGAACTCCATATGTATCAGAATCTTGCAGTTGCCTATGACGGATCTGATGGCAGTAAAATTGCGTTGGAAAAAGCGCTTGATATTAAAAAATCCTTTCCTGAAAGCAAATTGAACGTAATTTATGTCAACGAAGAAGTCAGAGAAAGCATCGGATTCATGGAAGCCGGCGGCGCTTCTGCCCCGGTGGTGTCTGCGAATGTAGACAGCAATTATGCCCAGTTCATGCCCCCGGAAATCGGCGAGGAGGGATACCGCGTTCCAAAGGATTATGCAGACGAGTCCATTGAGTTTTCAAAGCATATGCATAATTCGATCCAGCAGCAGCTTGATGCCCATCAAATAGAAGGCAATGTACTGGCGCTCGAGGGCAATGCGGCTAAAATGATTCCAGCATTCATCGAAGAACAGCAAATCGATTTGCTAATTATCGGCAACAGCGGAAAATCAGGCCTCCAAAAGTTCTTCGTCGGATCTGTCAGCAAGAAACTATTGAAAGAAGCACCTTGTTCCGTGCTAGTGGTCAAGTAAAGGGGAAGCCTGGTCCACGAGCTTAGAAATAAGCTTTGGCGGCCAGGCTTCCTTATTGCTCCCAAACTTTCAATAAAACCACATAAAAATATTAGTTTACAAATATTACAGATGGGTAAACATTACTAATAGAAAAAAGAAAATTGAATAAAGGAAGAAGGGCACAGCTATGACTAAACATACGGTCTATTTCCTGTCTCCGCAGCAGCACCGCGGACTCATGGCTGAAATTTGGGCCAACCGCCTCAATCTCCCCGATTGGGATATTCGGAGCGCTGCGTGGAGCCAGCCATTACAATCAGAGACCCCATATGAAATCATGAAAGAAATTGTTCTGGACGTACCTGACGTAGAACCGCGCTTTTACGATTCAAAAGAAGTAAGCGAAGCGGACTTGATCGTCGCCTTGCATGACGGTGATTTTGAATCTGCTGACATTCCATCCGACTTGCCTGTACAAAAGTTGGTCCGCTGGAATATCCGCAATCCCGAACTGCGCGCATCGGACGAGTCGGAACAATGGGCGATTTACCAGGAAGTCTGCGATGAAATTGCCATGAATATAAAAGGCTTGGAACCTTATTTCCGGTCTAACTATATGTAAAACCCTCCACTTGATGGCCAAGTGGAGGGTTTTATTGTGATGCTTGAAACTTATTTAACGGTACAGAACCGCACGTACCGGGCTGCCTTCCGCTCCTTTGATCTTTAACGGAAGCGCAATCAGTTCGTAGACACCCGCTTCCACATCGTCTAAGACAATGCCTTCGAGAATAAAGCGCCCATTTTGGTTCATGGCCATATGCATCGGCAATTCCTTGCTCGTTTCAGCATCGACCGATGGAACATCGACGCCAAGCAGCCGGATTCCCTTTTCTGCCATCCACTCCGCTATACGCGGATCGAACAGCGGCCAAAAATCCGGAAATTGCGTCCGGTCTTTCCATGTATCCGATTTTAATAGGAGAGTGGTGACACCTTCTTCGAGCACCGGCAAATCTTCCGGTGTGATTTTTTCCAATCCCCGGACATCTGCCACTTGAGCAGTTGATCGGTAAACATCCAAAGGCAGTTCATCTATTTTAATGCCGCGGTCATCGTAATGGAAAGGCGCATCCACATGCGTGCCGATGTGGGTGCTTGTTGTGAATTGCCCGACATTCACCGAACCGCTTTCTTCTTTCGTAGTGGAAAGTTTATAATCGAATGCTACATCTCCCGGCCACTCGGGTGTCTGGCTGCTCAAGCTCATTGTGATATCCAATATTTCCATCTTTTTCATTTACGCCACCACATTTCTTTCGTTGGAATAGTTTTTATAAAGTTCCTGTTTCATGATCTTCTCCAGCCGGGCCACCATTTCTTCGACGTCTTCGAAAGAAATATACAAGGCGACAGGCGCTAAACGGATTATGTCCGGTGCCCGAAAATCCGGAACGACCCCTTCTTCTTTCAACGCTTTGCAGATTCTTGCTGCTTCCGGATGGGCAAGCGCAATATG
Source organism: Planococcus ruber (assembly GCF_022819085.1). Taxonomy (GTDB): domain Bacteria; phylum Bacillota; class Bacilli; order Bacillales_A; family Planococcaceae; genus Planococcus; species Planococcus ruber. Next base: position 169,223 of record NZ_JALHAG010000009.1, read on the forward strand.
CCCGCCTCGTTCTTCGTCCGCTGCTGGAGTAACATTTTGAAATTCCGGCAGTTTTTCTGCAATCAATTCACGCAAGCGGCTCGTCAACTGCAGCGACCGCTTCCGAATGTTATCTATGCCCAGTTCTTCGAAAATTTCTACGCTTCCAAGCAAAGGCGCCATGCTGAAAATATTCGGCGTGCCAATCTGATAAGCTCCGGCCCCTTCCGCCTTTGAGAATTGATGGTCCATATCGAATTGTTTCGCTTTGTCTGATCCGAACCAGCCGGCATTGCCCGGAAGCAAATGATGGTGCCGTTCATGGATGTAAAGTCCGCCTGTGCCGCCAGGTCCTGAGTTCATGTACTTGTAATGGCACCAAACGGCGAAATCCGCCCCGATGCTGTGCAAGTCGTGCGGAAGAGCGCCAATGGAATGGGCCAAATCAAATCCGGCGAGTATCCCTTTTTCGTGTGCCGCTTTCGCAATATCCTGCATCGGCAATAATTGCCCGCTCCGGTACAGAACCGACGGCAACAACAGAACAGCCACATCTTCGGTCAATTGCTCTTCAATGTCTTCCATTTGCAGTGTATAGCCGTCCCGGCTTTTTACTTTCCTCATCGCCGTAGCCGGATCTAAGCCGCGAAGGCGCAGATGGCTTTCCACTGCATAAATATCAGACGGAAAATTCAATTCATCGACGACAATCGCAAACCGTTCTTCCGTCGGCTGAAAAACGGTCGACAGCATTTGGTGGATATTCGCTGTGATCGAACCGGTAACCATCACTTCATGCGGAAGAGCGCCGGCAAGCGGCGCAATTCTCGCGCTCAAGTTTTCCGCCAACGTGAACCAAGGGTGATTTCCTTCCGTCCAGCCTTCGATGCCGTAAACTTTCCAGCTATCCGCCAGCTCAATCAACTTCCGTTCGGAACGCTTCGACATTAATCCGAGTGAATTTCCGTCCATATATAGTTGGTTTTTGCTTTGATAAAATTCCTCTTTATAAAGAGCGAATAAATCCATTTGATCTTTCTGCACAGACATCTTGCTTCCTCCTCGTTATGAAACTGCATAGGCTCCTGCACCCAGCAACGCCGTAATCAAAACGACAATCCACGGTGCCAGTTTAAAATAGACTAACATTGCAAAGGCGAATACGGCAATGGCGAAGTCTGCCGGAACCCGGATTGCTGAAGTGAAGACCGGATCATATAAAGCGGCAAGCAAGATCCCGACCACGGCTGCATTGACCCCTTTTAAAGCGGCTTGGACAGATGATTTGGTGCGGATGATGCTCCAGAACGGCAAAGTTCCGACCACCAGCAAAAACGAAGGCAAGAACATGGCAATGACGGCAAGCGCTGCTCCAAGTCCCCCTTCCATCAATTGCCCTAAATAACCGGCTAATGTAAATAGCGGGCCCGGTACAGCTTGGGCTGCTCCGTAACCTGAAATGAACAGGTCGGCTGTCATCCAATTCGGGACGACTTCCCGCTCAAGCATGGGAAGCACGACATGCCCCCCGCCAAAGACGATCGATCCGACGCGGTAGAAAATATCAAAAATCGCATAATAACTCGATTCAATAATGGGACGAAACAGCGGCAAACCGACGAGCAAACCGGCAAAAATTGTCCAAGCTGCGATCCCTGTCTTTTTGCCGAACGCCAGGACAAGTTTCACTGCTTCAGGTGCCTCTTCCTTCCGGTACACGAGATAACCGATCACGCCGGCAAGCAAAATAACGCCAATTTGTGCCCAGGCTGTCGGCATCAACAGAATGGCTGCTGCAGCTGCCACCGCCAAAGCAATTCTCGGTTTATCCGGAGCCAGCGATTTCCCCATGCCAAGCAACGCATGTGCGACTACAGCAACCGCGACAATCTTCAATCCATGGATCCAGCCGCTGTCAAAAGAGCCGTTTGTCACGAGCATGGCAAAAAGGATGAGAAGAATAACCGAGGGCATCGTAAAGCCGAACCAAGATAAAAACCCTCCGAATATCCCTCCCCGCAGCATTCCGATTGAAATCCCTACTTGGGAACTTGCAGGACCAGGAAGGAATTGGCACAAAGCCACTAAATCTGCATAAGCTTTGTCATCCAGCCATTTTCTTTTCACTACATATTCTTCCCGAAAATACCCTAGATGAGCTGTCGGACCGCCAAAAGAAGTGAGCCCGAGTTTTGTGGATGCTTTTAAAATTTCTCCATAAGTCGATTTTTTCATAAGCCTCTCCTTATCTAAGCTGTTTCTAAAAGCATAACGGATTACTTATATGAAAGCATATTACAACTTTGTAAAGATATTTTTCAGAATAGTTTGTTTTTTATTCCGAACTATTTTATCATTAAAATAAAGCCAAGCTTTTTAAATCAGGAGGTGAAAACTCTGCTTCTTTTTCAGTTGGAGCAGAGGTGCTATTTGGACATCCCCATACAATTGGCAGCATCTGCTGTCTTAATCGCGGCCTTGGCATTTTTTTCTGCCAGTGAGTTTGCGATCGTGAAAGTCCGGATCTCCCGAATCGATCAGCTGCTTGCCGATCAGCAGCTGAAAAACAAAGCCGTCAAAAGCATCATCGCCCATGCCGATAATTACCTGTTCGCCTGCCAACTTGGAATCGTCATGTGCACGCTTGGAATCGGATGGTTGAGCTATTCGATTGCCGCCCACTTTTTCCCTGCGATGATGGCGGTTTCGACGATAGCCGATGCCGGCCCGAATACGATTGTCTTTTTCATTCTCTTTGCACTCCTAGTTTTCACGCTTGTCATTGTCAGTGAACTGATTCCGAAAACATTTGCGGCGAAAAAAGCCGAAAGCATCCTACTGGCAAATGCCGGTCTTCTCATCTGGACATACCGCATCCTTTTTATTCCCATTGCCCTTTTCAAAGCTGCAGCGCGCCTGTTGTCGTCCCTATTCGGTTTCGCTCCGGCGAGCCAAAAGGAATGGTCCCATACAGAAGAAGACATCAAAACCATTTTAAGCGACAGTCTGAAAAACGGCGAAATCAATGTTTCGGAATTTGAATATGTCCACAAGATTTTTGAATTTGATGAACGCATCGCGAGAGAAATCAAAGTTCCGCGGACGGCCATGTGCACTTTGGAAAAAGATTCCACGCTTCGTGAAGTTTTCAAGACTGTCGGCGTCCAGCAATACACACGCTATCCCGTCATTGATGGCGACCGCGACCACGTTTTAGGCGTGGTCAATATGAAAAACTTAATGGCTGCTTTTATCCATGATCCCACGGTCGGCGATTTGACGGTGGAACAATTTATGAAGCCTGTGATCCAAGTAATCGAGACCATTAAAATTAATGAATTGCTCTTGAAGATCCAGCAAGAACGCATTCATTTAGCGATTCTCCAAGATGAATACGGCGGCACTTCCGGTTTGGTGACAATCGAAGACATTCTGGAAGAAATCGTCGGTGAGATCCAGGATGAATTTGATGGGGATGAAATTCCGGAAATCAGGAGGCTTGGCGATAGCCATTACCTTATTGATGCGAAAATCTTGATTGGCCATGTCAATGAATTATTAGGCATCCGCATAGATGATGACGATATTGATACAATCGGAGGCTGGTTTATGTCGGAGAGTTTTGATACAATAAGAGGGCAAAAAATTATAGAACAGGGCTATGAGTTTTTAGCTAAAGATGTAGAGGGGCACCATATCCTCTATTTGGAAGTGCAAAAAGCAGAACCCTTATAATTCGACATTCAAACGAAACGGCTCTCATTCGAGAGTCGTTTCCCTTTGTTTAGAAGACTTGGAGGCAGGAAACTTTATGGAGCTTTATACAAATTTGCGCAAAGGGGAAAAAGGCGCATGGATCAGCATTGGGGCCTATGTTTTCCTAAGTGCGATCAAGCTCTTCTTCGGGTATGTCGGCTCCTCGGAAGCTTTGACGGCGGACGGACTCAACAACTTGACGGATATTATTGCTTCACTGGCCGTACTGATCGGCCTTCGCATTTCTCAAAAACCGCCGGATGAAAACCATCATTATGGCCATTTGCGGGCAGAAACCATTGCGTCGCTGCTTGCTTCGTTCATCATGGCAGTGATTGGGCTTCAAGTATTGAGCGGAGCTGTCCGCAGCTTTTTCGAACCTGCAGCGGAAACCCCTTCCCTCTATACGGCGGGGATTGCCGTTTTCAGTGCGGTGGTCATGTATTTCGTATACCGCTATAACTTGAAACTCAGCAATGAAATCAAAAGCTCCGCTGTGCGTGCTGCGGCTTACGACAACCGGTCGGATGCCTTAGTCAGCATTGGCGCCGGCATCGGGATTGCCGGGGCTGTTCTTGGGGCGCCGATTCTGGATGTCATCACCGCTTTCATCGTCGGCATAATCATCATTAAAACGGCGCTGGACATTTTCAAAGAATCGGTGTTGACCTTGACCGACGGGTTTGACGAAGAGGAAGTGGAAACGATGTCCGTGCTTGTCCGCAAAGTTCCTGGCGTCAGTGTATTGCGTGACTTTAAAGGCCGCAATCATGGAAATGTCATGTTCATCGATTTGACTGTCGCTGTCAATCCAGAGCTGAACGTCATTGAAAGCCATTGGATTACTGAAGAAATTGAAAGAAAAATCCAAAAAGTGAAACCGAACTGTGTTATACACGTACATATAGAACCGGACTATCAGCATCCAGAATGGACCAGTTAGGGGGATATGTACCATGTATGAGTTTGTTGACCAGAGGCGCATCGTCTACATCACGGTTGCGATCATCTTGTTTATTTCTTCGCTTATTGCGCCTACCGCCGTTTTTTATCCGATAAAAACGGTTTTTATTACGCCTGCAGCTCTCTACGTCGGCACATCGTATCTTTCTTTGATCACAGGCGGCATCGGCATCGCTTTGTTCGCATCCGGATTGATTGCCTTGGCCGTCTTTGAAAATCGCTTAAAAAGATATTTGGTCAGCGGCCTTCTTTTCGCGTTTGGAATCGTCGGCGTGGCTTTGTCGCTTGCCGATTATTATTATATGACCGAGGATGCATTCATCTACAACCCACCGCTGTCTTTCTCTGAAGCCAGCTACCTCTGGGAGGACTTTGAGAAAATAGAAGAACGGATCGGGAAGAAAGATCATACGACTTCTGTTGAATCCATTGCGCTGTACGTTAAGAACGGAGATTCCATCGAAATGTCGTCAGGCAAAATTTTTGAAATGAGCGGTTCCTTGATCTATAAAATCGAGCAGGCAGGCGGTTCCTATGAACGCATTGAGGCGGCTTCAAAATAGACATGCAAAAAGGCCCTTTTGAGAGGGCCTTTTTTTGTCAATGTGCAGTTGAACGTGTGTGGTTTTGTTTTTCCGGGAAGACGCTTCGATCCAAGTATTTGTGGAAGAACCATTCGCCTCCGCCGATCACAATCGCAGAAATAAGCGCTGGCGTAATAATGTTCACATCATTGCTCACAAGCGCTTCTCCCATTAACCAAATCACCAGGAACGCTACGACAATATCCGAAACCGTCGCAATTGCGTTGCGTTTGTTTTGATCAGAGCGATCGCCCGCTTTGCGGAAGATCATCAAATCGCCCATCACATAAGCAACTAACGTCAGAACCAAACTGATCCACAAAGTGTCGCCAAAAGGCACATCAAAGAATAGCGTCAAAATAATCAATAAGACCGCAGCAATCATAACAAATTTCATGGCCAATGCTTTTACATGATTCATGCTCTCCCCTCCTTCTTGGTTGTTATTGTTTCTATTCCCGCTTTTCTTCCGCTTAATCCTCTTCTCTAATTATTTCGTACTAATTCCTTATACAATATTCGTTTTTTCATGTCCGGTCAGTGCTGCCAATTCATCAACTTTCTGCTGGAGGAACTCCCGGTCTAGCGACTTCAATTCCCCTTCGTCGAGACTCTCCAAAATATATTGCATCGTTTTCCAAATTGTCTCGTGCCGCATCTCAGGTGCTATTGATGCCGCGACAATCAGCGAATCCGTCATGGCAATAAATACGGAGACGTCTTTTTTGCTGTGGTAGGCAATTTGATAAAAAGCTTTATACAGAACATCGCTATAGGCGGAGAAACGGTAAAGCAGCCGATTATGGCCGGCTTCATCCGTCAACACCAAACCATCTGTCATCAAGTGGCCCATCTCGCCGAGGACGTGGCCGAGCCGTATCAGAATATCATTGGCCGTGTTCGGATCTTGCCTTCCCGGAGAAGTTGCCCGGATAGCCACTTCGATGATTTTTTGCACCGCGTACCCCAAATCCTGCTCAGCTGTCCGTTCGTCCCCGATCAACATTTTTTCATTTACATCCACTTGGTCTGGACTATTCGAGTGGATTTTCATGATCGGCTTTCCTTCAAAAACGTAATCGCCGATTGTCACCAATACTTCAATCTCTGCCTGTCCGTTTTCAGCAATCTCTACAAGTTCTGCCAGATCGATGAATTGAACATACCCCGCTTTTTCAGCGTTCACCGTTCCTTCCAATGTTTGCGGCTTCCAATTTTCCAGCGTGGCATGCTTTTGATCGTATAAACTTTTGTAATAAGCGATGACTTTCTCAGCATCTCCGATTAATCTATTGATCAAGGTGCTGACCTGGATGTTGGTCGCGACAAAGTGGATATAATAGGCAAAAGTCGCAATGCAAAAGAAAACGATGACGATCCCGATCCATGTCGACAGCACTTCATGGCCAAACACCTCTTCCTGCATATACAGAAGCGACAGCATATTATACAAGAAGCCTCCCAGGAAGATGCCGAGTACATGGCGGGTCGTGGCGCTTCTGATGAAATTTTCAGGCGCGCGCGGAGAAAATTGGGACGTATACATGGTCAGCACGACCAGCACAGTTGAAAACGTAAATGTCGTCATCGTCAGCATCGCGGCGGTCAATATCCCCAAGATGGTCTGCCCGTCCTCCACTTTCGTCAAAAAGATGGAAGGAATGTAGTCGTCAATTTTGCCGATCACCAGCAAATCGAGATAAAATGCCCCCAATGACAGCAGAATTGCCCCCATGCTGTATAAGGCGGGCGTAATCCAAATTTTTTCTTTGAATAAATAAGAAACGGGCTTCATCCGTCATCCCAGCTTTCTATACCAAGTTAGCCCGTAGTTTCCCTTTTCAAAAAGAATACAAACCAAAAGGCCGGGAGCATGTCCCAGCCTTCTAATGTATCCGAAGAGGAATTTCTTTTACTCCGCGGACAATCATGCCCGGGCGCCAGTCCAATTCCTTTTCTTCTACTGCCAATTCCAGACTCGGAAACCTGTCGAGCAGTTTCGAAATGGCAATCTCGCCTTCCAGTCTGGCAAGAGGAGCACCTAAGCAAAAATGGATGCCCATTCCGAATGCAAGATGCGGACTCTTTTCACGGCGGATATCAAAGACTTCTGGACCCGAAAACCGTTCGGGGTCGTGATTCGCTGCGTTCAACGATACGACTACCAAATCACCGCGATGGAATTGCTTCCCTTGGAATTCCATGTCTTCATTTGCCCATCTTGAAGTGCTGAACTCAACAGGCCCGTTAAAGCGCAGCGATTCTTCAAGGGCTTGAGTGATCATTTCCGGATTTTCCTTCAAGAGCTGCTGCTGTTCGGGATTGGCCAATAAAGACAGGACCGTATTTCCAATCAAATTGACGGTTGTTTCATGGCCGGCGATAATCAGCAGCGATACTAAGCCGTACAATTCTTTTTCGGTCAGCCAGTCGCCTTCTTCTTCTGCAATGATGAGCTTGCTGATCAAATCTTCGCCCGGCTGTTCGCGCACAGTTGCAAACCACTGCCCTAAATATTGGACAAACTGCGTCATATGTTCGTAAACGCTGACGCCGGCTTCGCCGCTCGTGCCTTCAATCAACGAATTCGACCAGCGGCGGAATTTGTCGCGGTCTTCCGACGGCACGCCGAGAATTTCGCAGATGACGATGATCGGCAGCGGAAAAGCGAATTCGTCGATCAGGTCCACTTGATCTTTGTTCGCCATTTCTGCTAATAATTCTTCCGTGATTTCTTCGATTCTGCCGCGCATGCCGGCAATCATTTTCGGTGTAAACGCTTTTTGCGCCAATCCCCGGAGGCGTTTGTGGTCAGGCGGGTCGGAAAACAGCATATTTTGGGTGAAAACGGACATTTGGTCCATGCTGCTGCCGTATAGTTTGGAGAAATCTTTGATAAAACGCGGGTCTTTCAATAACGCCGCCCCGTCTTCGTAACGTGTCACAAGCCAGCCGTGCTGCCCATCCGGAAAGCGCACTTGATGGATGGGATCCATCCTGCGGAGCTTTGAATAAACCGGGTACGGATTCCGCGTAAACTCGTGCGAGAATAAGCCGGCATTTTCTGAATGTGATGAAGCCATTGACTCCCCTCCTTTTTGTTATCTATACCCATTGAGGCCAAGAAAAGACTCATCCTATTTCCTTATTTTTGAAATACAAAAGACCACTTCGAGAGTGGCCTTTTACTGGTTTATTCTGCTTCGTCACCGTCTTGGTTTTGTTCTTCTTCTAAATCATCATCTGTCTGGTCTTCACCTTGGGGTCCTTCGCCTTCAGGATCTTCATCTCCAGTGACAGGATCGTCTACTTCTATCGTATCGTCGTCTCCATCACCGTCTCCGCATGCGGCAAGCATGCCGACCGAAAGAAATGCAGCCGCTCCGAGTTTTAGCCATTTTGCCTGTGCCATCCGTTTTCCTCCTCTTCCCGTATTCCTTGCTTATTCTAGTGCATACCCCTTTTTAGGGCAGGTTTAACAGCATCAAGAAAAATTGACAATAATAATTTTTCTGAAAAAGGGTTGACCATTTTCAGCTTATCCAGTATCTTTAGAGTAACTTGAAGAAAGAGGTGAGGCATTATGGCTATTTCATTGTTTTTTATACCGCAAATCCAATCCATAATGTCCCGCTCTGTGTATCGCTAACGATACGCTTCTTCCATTATGCCCGGGAACCATGGATTGCGATTTGCGCGCATCCATGGTTTTTTATTTTGCATAATAGGAGGAATTTACATTGAATTTAATCGAAAATTTTGGCTGGAACGATAAATGGCAAGAAAAAATAGGGACTGTCGGGATTCCTGGCCGCGTCGTATTAGAACATAAAAATATGTACCGCGTGGTGACGGATAACGGAGAATGGCTATCCACCCTATCCGGCAAATACCGGCATGAACATTTGCATGCGGAATTCCCTGCAGTCGGCGACTGGGTAATGGTCGAACAAATGCCGGGAGAACAAAAAGGAATTATCCACAGCATCCTTCCGCGTTCTTCGCAGTTTTCCAGAAAAGCAGCCGGCGAAACATCGGACATTCAAATCATCGCGGTCAACGTGGACTATGTATTTCTCGTCATGTCCTTGAACCATGATTTCAATGTGCGGCGTTTGGAACGCTATTTGCTGGCTGCTTGGGATTCCGGAGCAAATCCGGTTGTTGTCTTGACGAAAAGCGATGAATGCGAGGATCTTGCCCCTTTCATCAGTGAAGTGGAAAGCGTCGCATTCGATGTTCCGGTCTATGCCGTTTCAAGTGTGACCGGCGCGGGAATCGACCAATTGCGGAAATTGCTCGAAAACCATAAAACGGGTGCACTTTTGGGATCTTCCGGCGTCGGCAAGTCCAGTTTGATCAATGCGTTATCCGGCCAAGCCATCATGGCAGTGCAGGGCATCCGCGAAGATGACAGCAAAGGCCGCCACACGACGACCCACCGGGAACTTGTGCGACTTCCAAGCGGCGGTTTGTTGATCGACACGCCGGGAATGCGGGAATTCCAGCTCGGCGATTACGAGGAAGGCATCGAATCCGGATTCTCGGATGTCGAAGACTTGGCGGAATTATGCCGTTTCCGCGATTGCGAACATAATAATGAGCCAGGCTGCCGCGTGCAGGAAGCCCTATCGACAGGCGAATTGAAATACGACCGCTACCGAAGCTACCTGAAGCTGAAGCGGGAGCTTGCCCATATGGAGCGGAAAAGCAATTTGGCTGCCCAAAAAGCAGCCCGCAACAAATGGAAACAAATCACGAAAGACTCCCGGAAACGCCCTGTCCAAAAACGTTGAACCGAAAAAATAGAAGAAGCAACTTCCCTAAAATGGAGAAGTTGCTTCTTTTATTTGCCTGGTTCCGTCAATCCATGTTTTACTGCGTACAAGGCCGCTTGCGTCCGGTCCTGGACTTCCAGTTTCGCAAAGATATTGGAAATATGGGTTTTCACCGTCTTTTCAGTGACAAACAGGGCGGATGCGATTTCCCGATTGCTTTTTCCTTTCGTCAGTTCCGCCAGCACTTCCTGCTCACGCGGCGTCAATAAATTGATGGTGTGGGGAGCTGGCGCAACGGGCCCTTTAGCAAGCTCCGACGTCGCTTTCGGGTGCAGCGTGTTCTCCCCGCGCATTAAACTGCGAAGCGAAGCCACCAGCTCATCCGGCTCGATGTCTTTTAATTGATATCCGGCTGCCCCTGCTTCCATCGCAGGCACGACGTGGTCTCGGTCGGAAAAACTCGTCAGCATCAAGACGATCATATCCGGATACTGCTCTTTTATTTTCCGTGTTGCCTGGATGCCGTCCATTTCCGGCATCACCAAATCCATCAAGACGATGTCCGGCTGAAGCTGTCCGGCCATTTCAACCGCTTCTTTCCCGTTGACAGCTTCTCCCACCACTTCGATATCTTTTTGGGTCTTCAGAAAAAACAACAAGCCGCGCCGTACGACATGGTGATCGTCTGCTATCAATACTTTCATCGGGTTCCCCCCCTTTCTCTCTTCTAATAAGGAATTCTTACAAGAATCTCGGTTCCTCTGCCGATTTCACTTGACCAGTCCACGGTCCCGCCTTCCGCTTTGGCCCGGTCCCGCATGCTTTGGACGCCGATAGACGGCAGCTGCAGCCGTTCGTCGACGATAAACCCCCGGCCCTCATCTTTGATGACCATCAATACATCAGAAGAAGTCACCGTCAAAAACAGTTGAGCCTCACTCACGCCTGAATGCTTGCGGATATTGTTCAACGCTTCCTGGGCGATGCGGAACAAAGTCTCTTCTGTCCGGGAAGGCAATTGGATGACGCCTGTCACTTTCAGTTCCAACGTCAGCCCGAGCATTTCCCCGTAAGCTTGGATCGCTTCAAGCAAACCGCTTTCGAGCCCTTTGGGGCGGAGCTGCCAAATGAGTGCACGCATTTCATTGAGGGCTTCCTGCGTCAAATGCTGGATATCACGGAACGTGCCTTGGACATTTTCTTCTTCGGACATTTCGATACCGCCCCGTGCGGTCAGCGTCACGGAAAACAGCAGCTGATTGACCGAGTCATGCAGGTCGCGGGCCAGCCGGTTGCGCTCTTTGACCAGCGCCATTTCCTGTTCCTGCTTCGTCAAGCCGATGCGCTTAATCGCCGAACCGATCTGAAAAGCCACGGATTCCAATAAAGCCAGTTCATCTTTGGAGAAACGGACCGTATCCGGTGCGGCAATATTCAGTAAGCCAAATTTCTCTTCTCCTGATTGCAGCGGAACCGTGGCATGATGCGTAATCCCACCATGATCCAGGGCGTTAGCGGCAATTGAATTTTCAATGCGCTGGCAAGCGATGATGTTCGACGCTTTTTCCAGGTCGCCGTCATGATACCGTTTGACGCACCAGCAGCCCCCCTTTTGTAAATGCCGGCAGTCATTCCGTTGAAGGGCTGGAGGAAGGTTTGCATGGGTCACTAATTGATGCTTGCCTTTTTCATTGATAAAAAAGATCCACGCACTTTCAAAATTCGAGCCGTTCAGCAATTTCCAGACGGCCCCGTCCAGCATTCGTTTCATATCGGTTTCTTCGTTCAATAGTTCGGCAATCTCTTTTAGCAATGTTACATTGGAATGTTCGTCCATGACCATTTTCTTCACCTCTTTGCCAATACTTTTACTTTACATGTTTTTATCGTTCGTTTACCTCGTACTTTCGAATGAAAAAGCCCCCTCAGCAAAGGGAGCTTCTAATTTAACGATTATTCAATTCGTTGACGAAGGATTCTTTGATGAATTCCATTTTTTCGTCGCTTTCCTGCTCCGTTTCAGCGGTCACACCGAAATAATATTTCACTTTCGGTTCGGTGCCGCTTGGGCGCACACAAACCCACGAGCCATCTTCCAGGAAATATTTCAAAACATTCGACTGGGGCAATTCAATTTTCTCATTGGTTCCGAGATCCGCAAAAATCCGGTTCTGCGTTTCATAGTCTTCGATTGAAACGACCGGAATGCCTGCGATGGCTTGCAATGGATTTTTGCGCAGCCCTTCAAGCAATGCACTGATTTCGCGTGCACCATCGACGCCTTTTTTCGTAATCGATACGAGCGATTCGCGGTACCAGCCAAACCGTCCGTACAATTCAACCAATACATCATGAAGGCTCTTGCCCTGTGTTTTGTAGTAAGCTGCCGCTTCGATGACGAGCAGGACCGATTGCACCGCGTCTTTATCACGGGCAAAGTCACGGATCAAATAGCCATAGCTTTCTTCGTAGCCAAAAAGGAAATCGAAAGCCGGATTTTCGTCGTTGTGCTTCAGTTTTTCACCGATGAATTTAAATCCTGTCAATACATCTTCGCAGTCTGCCCCGTAAGATTCAGCAATGACGCGGCCAAATTCAGACGTAACGATGGTTTTAAAGATGCGGCCTTTTTCCGGCATCGTGCCTTTTGCCTGTTTTTGGCTGAGGAGATACTCGATCAAAATGGCGCCGGTTTGATTGCCCGTCAATAATTCATAATGCGTACCCGTCCAGACAGCAAGCCCTACACGGTCGCCGTCCGGATCGACAGCGATCAGCACGTCCGCACCGCTCTGTTCACCGTATTTCATAGCGATTTCAAAAGCGGACCCTTCTTCCGGATTCGGCGATTTGACCGTCGGGAATTCCCCGTCCGGCTGCATTTGCTCATCCACATACACGATATCGGTATAGCCCGCCGTATCGAGCAATCGTTTAACGGTTGCCCCGGAGGCTCCATGAAGCGGAGTAAAGACCGCTTTGATCGGTGCCGCAGTGTTCTCCTGCACAGTGAGCGCATGGTCGATATAGACCTTGTCGATTTTTTCGTCGATCCGGACCAGCAATTCCGGAGCGAAGTGTTCATTTTCTATCGTTAATTCGTCTTCTACGCTGCCGACAAAACTGATGACCCGGTCTGCATCTTCCAGGTTCAATTGCGCTCCGTCTTCGCCGTACACTTTATAGCCGTTGTATTCTGGCGGGTTATGGCTTGCGGTGATCACAACGCCCATAAAGGCATTCAAATACCGGACGCTGAAGGATAATTGCGGAGTCGTCCGCGGTCCTGTGTACAGGTACGTGTGGATGCCATTTGCAGCAAATGTCCGAGCTGCTTCTTCAGCGAATTCCGGCGACATTCTTCTGCTGTCGTACGCGATAACGATGCCCCGGGTTTTTGCTTCTTCGCCACTCGCGGTTATGTAATCCGCAATGCCTTGGGATGCTTTTCTGACGGTATAGACATTCATCCGGTTCGTGCCCGGCCCGATTTCTCCGCGCATGCCTCCAGTGCCGAATGTTAAATCCTGATAGAATGCATCTTCCGCCATTTTTTCATCGTCTTTCAAGAGCGTCAAAGCTTCCCGTGTCACTTCATCCAGCCGATCATGTTCTAGCCAACGTTTAATCCGTTCCTGCCATGTCATATCCATCCCACCATTTCTATGAGTCTTTACCATTCAGTTTACCAAATAATGCAGAAAAAAACCGCTTCTTTGTGAGAAGCGGTTCAGGATCAATCTTTTTTGTATTCTACATTGTAGACGTCGTGGCGGCGGTCTTTTAATTGCTTGACCGTGCCGTTTTGGCGCTGGCGGCGCAGGATTTCAAGGTCTACGTCACCAATCAGCACCATTTCCAGGTTCGGGTTGGTTTCGCCGACGATGCCGTCGCGGGCAAATTCGAAATCGGATGGTGCGAAAATGCCGGACTGGGCATACTGGATGTCCATGTTTTCCGTTTGCGGCAGGTTGCCGACTGTTCCTGAAATAACCGTGTAGATCTGGTTTTCCACAGCACGGGCCTGTGCACAGTAGCGCACCCGCAAGTAGCCTTGGCGGTCTTCTGTACAGAATGGCGTAAAGATGATATTTGCCCCCATATCGGTTGCAATGCGGGCAAGTTCCGGGAATTCGATGTCGTAGCAGATCTGGATTGCGATCTTCCCGCAATCCGTATCAAAAACGCGCACGGAATCTCCAGCAGAAATCCCCCACCATTTGCGTTCGTTCGGCGTGATGTGAATCTTGTATTGTTTATCGATTGAGCCATCGCGGCGGAATAAATACGCAATGTTGTAAATCTCATCATCTTCTTCTTTCACAAAATGCGAACCGCCGATGATGTTGACATTGTAGCGCACTGCAAGGTCTGTAAACAATTCAATATACTGAGGCGTATATTCCGTCAATTTCCGGACAGCCTGGCTCGGAGACGGCTCGTTTAGGAAAGACATCAATTGCGTCGTGAAAATTTCAGGGAAGACGACGAAATCCGAATGGGCATCGGACGCGACATCGACAAAATATTCGACTTGGCTCGCCAAATCATCGAAGGATTCGATTGCGCGCATCAAATATTGAACGACGCAAATGCGCACCGGCAGACTTGTTTTGAAATGGCGCTTCGAAATCGGCTTGTAATCGACGTTATTCCATTCCATCAATGTTGCATATTTTCCGGATGCGACATCATCCTGCAAATAATTTGGGTTGATGCGCATTAATTGGAAGCCATTCATCAATTGGAACGTCAGAACCGGATCGTAGATTTTATGGCGCGATACCGCATCCACGTATTCTCTCGGCGACATTTCGTCCGCATGTTTATGGTAGTTCGGAATCCGTCCGCCGAGAATGATCGACTTCAGGTTCAATTCGCGCGCCAATTCTTTTCTTGCTTCATAGAGGCGCTGGCCGACTTGCATGCGCCGGTAATCCGGATGGACCATCACTTCAATGCCGTACATATTGTAGCCGTCCGGATTGTGGTTCGTGATGTAGCCGCCGTCGGTTACATCGTCCCACGTATGGCGGTCATCGTATTCATCAAAATTTATTAAGAGGCTGGAACAAGAACCAATGACTTTTCCATCGAGTTCTGCCACCAATTGCCCTTGTGGGAAAACCCCTAAATGGCTTCGTAGTTGCTCTTCTTTCCATGGATCCATTCCAGGAAAACAGAGGCGCTGCATTTCCAAAATAGCGCTAATATCTGAATAGGCCATTTCCCGGATGATCATGCTTTTTTCAAAATGAGATAAATCGAATTGTTCTGGCACTGCAGCCACTCCTTCACAAAAGTTTCAAACTTTATTATATAGGAACGCCGTCCAGGTTGATATTATTTTACTTGCTGCGCCAGAACATTTATAATTTCAAGGATGTTACTATAAGAAATGAGGGACTTTCGTGACGAAACGTCAAGATAACATTTTGCTCTCTATGTGGGTTGTAGCCCTCATCGCTACTGCCGGCTCCCTTTATTTTTCTGAAATCAGAGGCTATACGCCATGTACGCTGTGCTGGATCCAACGCATTTTCATGTATCCGCTGGTCCTCGTCATCGGCATTGCCTATGTCCAGAAAAATGTCCGGATTGCCGTCACCACACTGGTATTTTCAGTTATTGGAGGATGCATCTCGCTTTACCATTACGGGCTGCAAAAATTGGATTTTCTATCTGATTCCGCCCCTTCTTGCGGACAAGTTCCATGTACGGGACAATATATCAACTGGCTTGGATTTATCACCATTCCGTTTTTAGCATTGACTGCATTTATCTTACTTGCCGGAATGAGCATGTACTTACTGAAAACCTTGAAGGAGGAAGCATGAAGTGAATACGAAAACAAAGAAAAGCGGCGTTTCAAAACTAATATGGATTGCTGCAGCCGTAGTTGTCATTTTCGGACTGATTATTTTCCTGACCAACCAGTCCAATAAAAGCAAATTAGCTGACAATCCGTACGACAAAGAAGACTTGAACCAGGCAACGATCGATCAATTGGACGACGAGAACTATCAAAATATTGCGTTGCCGGATGAAGTCGATAAGCAAATCAAAAGCGGCGAGCCGACAACGGTTTATTTCTTTAGCCCGCTCTGCCAGCATTGCCAAGTAACGACACCAATCTTGATGCCGACGGCAGAAGATATGGATGTCGAAGTTCTGCAATACAACATTTTGGAATATGAACAAGGTTGGCAAGATTATTTCATCGAAGCAACGCCTACACTTGTCCATTATGAAGACGGCAAAGAAGTGGCGCGTTGGGTTGGGGAACAGCCGAAAGAAAACATCGAAGAATTCTTTAATCAAGTCGTTTTAAAATAATATGCATGGAGGGTCATGTGCAGTGCGCATGGCCCTTTCATATGGAGGAATCATGATGGCGTGGAGCTATACGATACAAGACGACGGCATGACCGTCGAAGAATTATTGAGAAAAGAATGGGGCCTCGGCAAAAAAGTGGTCCACGAAATGCGCATGGCGAAAAGCGTGAAGAACGATAAATTCCAAGAAGTGATCTGGAAAGAGCCGCTCGCTAAAGGCACTGTTTTGCAGTTTGAATTGCCGCCGGCTGCGTCCCCTTACGAGCCAAAACATGATGTGGAATTGCCAATTCTTTTTGAAGACGACCATTTTATCGTGGCGCGCAAACCAAAAGGCATGGCGACGCATCCAAATGAAGTCGGCCAAACGGATACGTTCATCAATGCCATTCTCGGCCATATTATCCGCAATGGCGGAACTTACGGGGAGCATGTCCACCGCCTCGACCAAGGAACTTCCGGCCTGTTGATGGCCGCCAAGCACCCGGTGGCAAAAAACGTGCTCGACCGCATGCTTGAACAAAAACAGCTTGTCCGCGATTACGAAGCAGTAGTAAAAGGCAAAGTCCACAACAAATCCGGGACGATCGATTTCCCGCTTGGCAAAGACCGCCATCACCCGACCCGCCGCCGCGTCTCACCGACCGGGCAAAGCGCTGTGACGCATTATAAACTGCTGAAGCAAATGGAAGGGAAATCGCTGCTGCACCTGACTTTGGAAACTGGCCGTACGCATCAGATCCGTGCACACTTGTCGCATATCGGGCACCCGATCATCGGTGATGAAATGTACGACGGGCCGGCGACTCAAGACGGCGCCTATCACCTCCATGCTTTCCGCATGTCATTTATCCATCCTTTCACCCATGAAAGGATTGTCGTGGAAGATACTGCACGATAAAAAAACCGCCAATTGGCGGTTTTTTTATAAGCTGATTTTATCCGGATGCGTTCCTGAACGCCAATCCTGGTTCAAGCCGTCGATCATTTTCATTTCTTCTTCCGACAAGGAGAAATCATAGACATCCGCATTTTCAAGAATGCGGGACGGTGTTACCGATTTCGGAATGACGATGAGATCGCTTTGCAAATGCCAGCGGATCACCACTTGGGCAATCGATTTTCCGTGGGCTTCCCCAATTTTAGCAAGCAAGGGATCTTCCAGCAGTCTACCTCGTGCAAGCGGCGACCAGGAAGTGACCGCGACGTCGTGCGCAGCACAGAACTTACGGAGCGGTTCTTGCGTAAGCTGCGGATGAAGTTCAATCTGGTTGACCATCGGCTTGGTATTCGCTGTAGCGAAAATCTTCTCCAGGTGGTGGATCTGGTGATTGGATACTCCGATCGACCGCACCAATTTTTCATCGTACAAACGCTGGATTGCCCGGTAAGTCTCAACAAACGTGTCCGGAATCGCCCAATGCGTCAAATACAAATCCAAATAATCAAAGCCAAGGCGCTCTAGCGATGCTTCAAAAGCCCGGAGCGTATTGTCGTATCCTTGGTCGGTGTTCCAAACTTTCGAAGTGATGAACAATTCATCGCGTTTTACACCGGAAGCCCGAACCGCTTCCCCGACTTCCCGTTCATTTTCATAAACTGTCGCCGTATCAATCGCGGGATATCCCGCATTAATCGCAGCTTCCATCGCTTTGAGCGCTTCATCCGGCTCTTTCATTTTGTAGACCCCGAGTCCAAAGCGCGGCATTTCAACGCCATTATGTAAGGTTTTTGTTGATTGAATCGTTAATTCCATGTTGATCATCCTTTCTCTCTTTCATTGTACAAATAACTTCCACTTATTTCGACTATTACGATTTCTTTAAAAGGGTTGCTTTTCCTATTAATAACGAATATTATAGTGAATGTTGTTTAAATCGTTCGTGTTTGAAAGGGAGTTTTTCAATGTTTCATTTAAAAGAAAATGGAACGACTGCCAAAACAGAAATTCTCGCGGGAATGACCACTTTTTTGACCATGGCCTATATCGTCATTGTCAACCCGGTCATCTTAAGCGCGGCAGGCGTGCCTTTTGACCAAGTATTTTTAGCTACCATCATTGCGGCTGTGATCGGCACCTTGTGGATGGCGTTAATGGCCAACTATCCGATTGCCATCGCTCCCGGCATGGGGTTGAATGCCTATTTCACTTCTATGGTTCTGGGTTCAGACGGGGCCATTGATTACCTCACCGCTTTCAGCTCGGTATTTGTAGCCGGCCTGCTTTTTGTGATCTTGTCATTGACGCCTTTGCGTAAAGTGCTGATCCAAGCGATTCCTGAAAACCTGAAGTATGCCATCACAGCAGGCATCGGGCTGTTCATCGCTTTTATCGGCATGCGCATGAGCGGACTCATTGTCGCCAATGATGCGAACCTCGTGGGCCTTGGAGATTTGACTTCCGCCCCTGTCATCTTAACTTTAGTGGGATTATTCATCACCTTGATCTTTATGTCTTTGAATATCCATGGCGGCATTTTCTTCGGAATGATCACTACTGGAGTCATTGCCTTTTTTACCGGCCAACTGAAATTTGAAGGCAATCTTTTGCAGCTGCCTTCTCTTCCGGATGGCATCATCATTTGGAATCCCATTGAAGCTTTTCAAATGGTTATCGATTTCGGCTTGTACGGCGTCGTCTTCTCCTTCCTTCTCGTTACGTTGTTTGATACGACCGGCACCATGGTCGGTGTCGCAAAACAGGCAGGTTTGATGAAGAACAACGACATGCCGCGCATGAGACAAGCCTTGCTTGCCGACTCCATCGCCGGTACAGCCGGCGCCATGGTCGGAACCAGTCCGACGACCGCTTTTGTCGAATCTTCATCAGGGGTCGCTGCTGGCGGCCGCACCGGCTTAACGACGCTGACGGTAGCCATCTTGTTTATCGCAGCCGCCTTCTTCAGCCCGCTTGTCGGAGCCTTGTCGAACGTCGCTGCCATCACAGCGCCCGCGTTGATCATCGTCGGCAGTTTGATGATCGGCGCTGTAAAAAATATTGAATGGGAAAAATTCGACGAAGCCTTCCCTGCCTTCCTGATTGTCCTAGCGATGCCCTTGACTTCCAGCATTGCAACCGGGATTGCGCTCGGCTTTATCTCGTATCCGCTGATGAAAATCTTTAAAGGAAAAGGGAAAACGGTGCACCCGATCCTTTATGTATTCGCTGTCCTGTTTGCCATTCAACTTTTTGTTGCACCCCATTAAAAAAACCGCCCAAAAGGGCGGTTTTTTTTACAGCTTATCGAGAAATTAGTTTGATTCGAGCATCTACTTCTGAATTCCGCACTGCGGCGCTATGGACAGCGTTTCCACAATAAGCCGAGAAACCCACTCGTCTTATTGCTCCACCCTGTCCGGAACCGCGCCGGTGCTGGAACACTTACTATCGGTATAGAGTAAAACAGCGAAGACGCCTTGGGGAATATCAGATTTCTGAACGAATCTTTTCCATTTTTATCTTTTTCTACACATTAAAAAAACCGCCCAAAAAGGGCGGTTTTTTCATCGCTTAAATTCTCGCGGTGCGGTTTGAAACAGCTGCACTGATCAGCAAGACGATGGCGCTAAGCAAGTGCATTGCCCAGCCGAGAATGGGAATCCATGAAATGAGACTTGTGATGATGCCGAAAATCGAACCGGCTTTTGGCGAATACTCACGGAAACAGAAGAATAGCGTAATGGCATGCAGGACGAACATGACGCCTAGAACACCATATCCTGTGCTGACGACAACAGAGCCGCCGATAATCGGAATGGCCAGGAACGCTTCCGCGAGTCCGGTAATCCAAAGCAATGCAACTGATATTTTCATTCTCATTAGTAAATCATCCCTTCTATTATTGCCTTTCTTTATATACGGTTGGCAGAGCGATAAGTTTCACATTCACGAAACAAAACAGTCAGTTCCGGACAAAACTTCTCCATATTTGACTGGAGAGTTATATTTCATTTTTCCCGCCTTTACGCTATACTAAACAAAGATGCAAATTTTAAGGAGGTCATGACTTATGAACTTAATCCTTATTCTAGGTATTTGTGTCACGTTCTTGACTGCAATTTTCACTGCAGGCTACGATGACAAACCAGGTACTCCAGAAGACAAATAATGAAAAAGGAGCTGTTTCGCTTAGGCGGAACAGCTCCTTTTTTTATTTCAATCCTGGGTAGTTCTGCTGGCGCAATGCTTCGTACATCAAAATCGCTGCTGTGTTCGACAGATTCAGCGACCGGATGTTTTCATTCATCGGAATCCGCAGGCAGCGGTCCAGGTTGGCGTCGATCAGTTCTCTCGGCAAGCCTTTCGTTTCCTGTCCGAAGACGAAGAAATGGTCTTTTTCAATATCCGAGAAATCGAAAGTCGTATAGGTCTTCGTCCCGAATTTCGTGATGTAATAAAATTCACCGTCTGAATAGCGGTCGAATAATTCCTGCAGCGAATCGTGGTAGTGGATATCCACATGCTCCCAGTAATCGAGCCCTGCCCGTTTCAGCATTTTGTCATCTGTCGAAAAACCTAATGGGCGTATTAAGTGCAATTTCACTCCGGTGCCTGCACATGAACGTGCGATATTTCCTGTGTTTGCTGGGATCAGCGGTTGATATAAAACAATGTTAATAGCCAATTTCTGTCACTTATCCTTTCAATTCTTCGGCGTAGAACGCCAATCCTTTTTGAATTTCTTCTGCCACTTCTGAATCCTGTTCATCGAGCTGGGCCTGTTTCAATGCTTCAAGCCCCGATTCTGTGCCGATCTTCCCGATCGCCCATGCAGCCGTTCCGCGAATTACCGGACGTTCATCGCTTTTCAGCAGCTCAATCAACGCAGGCACAGCCGATTCTTCTTTAAAATGGGCCAATGCAAGGATCGCATTCCGCTGAATCGGCTTTTTGCCTCGCCATGATCCGGACACATAGCCGAATTTCGCTTTGAATTCTTTATTGGAAATGGTCAATAAAGGCTCCAGCAGCGGCTTGGCGATTTCCGGATCCGGCTCGAACTCCGGATGGAGCTGATTGGCTTTTCGTTTATTCTTCGGGCAGACGGTTTGGCACGTATCACAGCCGTACAGACGGTTGCCGATCACGCCCCGGAACTCATCCGGCAGGAATCCTTTTGTCTGGGTTAAAAACGAAATGCAGCGTGTTGCATTCAACTGGCCGCCTTCAACAATGGCTCCGGTCGGGCAGACATCGATGCACAATCGGCAATCGCCGCATTGATCTTCCATCGGCTCATCGAAACGGAACGGAATGTTCGTGATCATTTCCCCTAAATAGACATAAGAGCCGAATTCCGGCGTGATGATCGACGTGTTTTTCGCGCTCCAGCCAATGCCGGCACGCTCTGCCACGGCCCGGTCCGAAAGCTCGCCCGTATCCACCATCGAACGCATTCGGGCTTCCGGGTAATGCGCGGCAATGAACGCCTCCAGCAAAACTAGGCGCTCCCTTAACGCTGCATGGTAATCTTTTCCCCAGGAAGACCGCGAAAAGATTCCGCGGCGGGCGCCTTTGACGCCTTGGGGTGCATCTTTCATTTTCGACGGATACGCAATCGCGATGGCGATGATGCTCACCGCTTCATCCAACAGCAAATCCGGGCGAACCCGCTTTTCAATGTCCGGCTCTTCAAAGCCCGATTGAAACTTCAATTGCTGCTGGCGGATCAGCCGATGCTTCAAATTATAAAAAGGCTCTGCCGAAGCAAAACCGATTTTATCAATTCCGATCTCCGAGGCATACGCAACAAGCTCTTCTTGAAATTGATCGAGATTCATGCTGTAACCCCTCAATTCTATTCTATGATACTATAATGATGAATGACTATTATGTGAAAGGAAGATTGCCATGAAAGCTTCCATTGACCCTCATATCAAAGAAATTCTCCCTGATTTTAAAATAGGCATCATTCATTATAACAATATCACCGTTTCTGATTCACCTCAAATGTTAAAAGGCCGCCTTCAGCTTTTCCAGGAGCAACTGTATTTCGACTTGAATGAAAAAGAACTGATGGATTTTCCGGGATTATTGGAATGGAAATTGGCTTGGAAAGCATTAGGCGCAGACCCGAACCGGTACCGCCATTCCGCAGAAGCGCTGTTTCGCCGGATTAAAAAGCAAAACTACTTGAAGCCTGTCCATTCGGGCGTCGACATGAACAACTTCCTGTCCCTGCAGTATGAAATTCCGCTTGGCCTTTACGATGAAGACAAAATCGAAGGCGATGTGGAAATTGCCCTAGGCACCGAACAAGACCAGTATGAAGGCATCAACAACCGCTTAAACACATTAACGAATATCATCGTCGCCAAAGACAACAGCGGCGCGTTTGGAAGTCCGTACGTCGATTCCCTCCGGACCGCTGTCACGGAAGAAACGAAAAATGCGCTCCACATCTTTTATTTGCGTCCATCCATGGACCGGGATACAGCGCTTGAACTGCTGACAGCCGCTTCGAACATGTTTACCGGCATCAACGGCGGCGATGCTGAATTTTATATTCTCTAATCTGGAATTTGCCGCGCCTCCCTTCCGAGTGCTAGGCAGATTCTTTTTCTTTCCTCAAAAAATGCAGTAAACTCGGGGTAGTTCGAATTTGAGAGTTTCGCTAACTTCTTAGAAATTCACTAATTTCCAATAAATGAGGGATCGCCAGTGAAAAAAGTCCACAGTGATATTGTTCAATTTCGCGGCAGCCATTATGATTTCGGTTATAAACAAGGCGAGTTGTTGAGAGATTCCTTTATCCTTCCCAACCGCAAAAAACAATGGGGCTCTAAAAACAAGAATTTCCTCATAGATGAAACACAGGCAAAAGAAACGCTGCTTGCATTTGCTCCGAGAATTTGGGAGGAAATCAACGGATTGGCTGATGCATTAGAGTGGAATATGCAGGACGCCATCCGTGATTTCGGCGGCTATTATTTGGAATATACGCGAAGCGGCTGTTCCATTTTTACGAGCAGCGCCTACATGGTCCGCAATTACGATAGCTCTCCGGAAGGCTACGAGGGGCGATTCGCACTCTATCAGCCGACAGACGGCGGCTATGCAACAATTGGCCCTACGATGCAAATCACCGGCCGGACCGATGGCTTGAATGAAAAAGGGCTTGTGATGGGCTATAATTTCATCAATCGCCGCAATTCCGAAGATGGTTTTATTTGCAATATGATCGGCCGGCTTGTGTTGGAGAATTGTGCAACCGTTGAAGAAGCGATCGACTTGCTGGATGAAATTCCGCATCGCCGTTCTTTCAGCTATGTGCTGCTCGACCGCACCGGAAAATCGGTCGTCGTCGAAGCGTCTCCCCGCTCAGTCGTTGCGCGCACGTCAAACGTGTCCACCAACCATTTTGAATTGCTGACGGAAGAGAACCGCTACCAGATGAAAGATTCGGTTCGCCGAGAAGAAACCATCCGTACCCATTTGAACGAAACAACAGATGCCTACAGTGCTTTTCGAAGACTCAACGACTTGGATCAAGGCGTCTTTTCGGAAAAATACAGCACCGCTTCCGGAACGCTGCATACCGCTTTTTATTTTCCGGAAAGTTTGGAAGCCGGTTTTGCCCTCGGTCCAAATCGCTTGCCGCTCATGTTTGATTTTGATAAATGGCTGCAAGGAGAACGTTTATTGGCTAAACGCATCAACGGAAAAATCGATACGAAACTGCCGTTTCCGCATATGGTGGAAATGTAAAAAAGCGCCCTGGATGGGACGCTTTTTTGCTTTAAACAAATTGTTTATCAAGGTGGGCAAATCCAATCTCTGTATCGATTTCTCCATACATTTGGGTTTCAGCAAGATCTTCTCCCGCCAGCCATTTATTGAAATCAAAAATTTCAGGTTCCCGGTTGCCGCCCAGCGCAAACCATACCTTCAATTCTTTTGGCAAATAGGCAGATGTGTGGATTGTTCCTGCCCAACTTTTATACAGCTTCGAGAACACGCCTTTATCCATATCGTTGAACAAACGGAAGGCTGGATAAACATCTTTCGTGTCAGCCGGTTCTTGCCGGATCGCAGCCAACCGTTCATGCGAATCATTTAAGTAGTTCCTATTTTCATGCTGCTGGATTTCAAAATGATTGGTGCATGCCCCGGCTTTCCTAACATCGACAGCTCTTGGGCTCGCTTCAATAATTGATGATTCCCCGCTTACGTCCTGTACTACATAGCTGAAAGAACCACGATGGGGAATTTCTTTTAAAAGCGCTATCGCCTCTTCTACCGTCGAACAGGTCTCCAGCAGGATCCTGCCGATCATGTAGCACACAAACCCTTCTCCCGGCTGTTTCCGGTGCGTGAAATTATACCCCATGGCAAAGCCCTTCTCATTCATCCCATCCATGCGCCCGATAATGCGGGACGAAGGGCCGATAAACGCATAGCCCTGGTCATCCGGTTGAAACAGCAGAAAACGCCCTTCATAAGTCTGCGGATGAAAGTCGTAATTTCGGACGAGAAAATCATTCCCGGTCACAATTGAGCAGCCGGATGGCATTGCGTCTATCCGGTACCCGCCAAAATCCCTTAATACTTCTTCGATGGGCAGTTCCAAACTTTCCTGCAGCCCCAGCAGTTCTTCCCAAATGCCCGGAGCAAATTGAAGAAACGCATTTTTTGTCTCATTTACCCCGATTTCAAAGCGTGGCCGTTTCGCTTTCCACTGCTTTCTGCGATTCTCCAACGTAATGGAATTCTTTAACCGTTCTCCCTGCATCTTTCCAAATTCATAATGGCTGCCTCGAAATTGCAAAATGTCGCTATGGATCTGTTTCATCGGCTCCTCCTTCTGCTTTTGAAAACATTTTCTCCCATTATTATATCAAGCAATTATTAGATAAAGACAGGAATTGCCTTCTTTTCTTCTTACTAAATAAACCTCAAAGGCAGATATGCCTTTAATTCTCCATTTAAAGCATCTTAAAGCTTTAGTAATACTTTACCGGAATAACTCTTCCTCCAGAAGCGAAATAACGTCATCGCAAGCTCTATCACGTTTCAACCATCTCTCTTTCTACTTCCGTAAAAAAGCCAAAAAAACACTTCCTGCATAAAGCAAGAAGTGTTTTCGCATCCGCTGAGCGGAAAAAATATACCGGCGGTCGGGGTCGAACCGACACTCCCGTGAAGGAACGGGATTTTGAGTCCCGCGCGTCTGCCAATTCCGCCACGCCGGCTTAATCGAATTGGACAAGATTTATCTTAACATAGCTTTTATTGAATGCACAAGTACTTTTTTGCATTTGTTTTTCCGATTCCAAATAAAAAGAAGGCCTCCTCAAATTTGGAAGGTCTTCTTTTTATTTCACAGGAAGATATTGAGGATCAAGTATATGCCGGCTGCCAGCAACGCTGAGATTGGCATAGTAATGAGCCACGTGATCAACATTGTTTTAGCAGTCCCCCACTTCACGCCTTTTAATCGATGAGATGCCCCTACCCCCATAATGGATGAAGAAATGACATGCGTCGTACTAACCGGCAAATGGATGAACGTGGCACCGAAGATAACAGCTGCACCGGTCAGGTCAGCAGCTACTCCATTGACAGGCCGGATTTTCATAATCTTGCCTCCGACGGTTTTAATGATTCTCCAGCCGCCGATAGATGTTCCCAAAGCCATAGCTGTTGCACATGTCGCTTGAACCCAGAACTGAACATCATCTGACGTTTGATAATTGTTGACAATCAACGCCATTGTGATGATCCCCATTGCTTTTTGGGCATCGTTTGTACCATGTGAAAAAGATTGTAAAGCAGCTGTCGCAATTTGGATCAAACGAAAATTTCGATTCGTTTTAGTTAAATTGTTATTCTTAAATACAATTTTGAAAATGCTGTAAACCAAATACCCCACAGCAAATGCGAGGATCGGCGATAAAATCAGCGCTTGGATAATGGTAAGGAATCCCCCATAATTCAAGGCAGAGAATCCGGCAGCAGCAATCGCAGCCCCAGCAATTGAACCAATCAGTGCATGGGAAGAACTGCTCGGAATGCCATAGTACCAAGTGATCAAGTTCCAGACAATCGCCGCGATTAAAGCAGCTAAGATTACTACTGTTCCATTCGTTAGCGTGAATGGATCAACAATGTCTTTTGTAATGGTTTTCGCAACACCCGTAAAAGCCAGCGCTCCCACGAAATTCATGACAGCAGCCAGCATGATTGCATGGCGCGGTTTTAAAGCTTTTGTGGAAACCGCCGTAGCGATAGAGTTGGCCGTATCATGAAACCCATTGATAAAATCGAATATTACAGCAAATACAACAATTAAAACTGTTAATAGCAGAACCATATCCATCGGTCATCTTGCTCCTTAAGCGTTTTTCATAATAATAGATTCGAAGGTATTCGCAACCTTTTGGCAATGGTCTGCAATTTCTTCAAGTTCTTCATAGATCTCTTTATATTGAATGATGCGGATCGGATCTTTTTCCGTTTGGAATAGATGTTTGATCGCATGGCGTCTCGTCACATCGCATTTTGATTCATAATCTTTGATTTTAATGGCATGCTCCCGCATAGCGGGCAATTTTTTAGTAGACATGAGGTCTACAGCTGTTTCAATTTCAATCGTGCTCATTCGGATTGCTTCTACGAACTCCAGCATGAATTCATCCGCATTCACGATTGAGTACATTTCGAACATGGAGGCAGTATGGTCAAGGCCGTCCAGGACATCATCCATCGTCATCGCAAGAGCGAGAATGTCCTCGCGTTCAATGGGCGTTATAAACGCTTGGTTCAGATCCTGGATTACTGTGTGCACATAATTATCGCCTTTTGTTTCATAATCTTTCATTGTATTGGAGAAAATCTTCAAATCGCTGATTTCTCTTAATTTGTAGTCAGCAAAATAAGCTGCACTCTCTTTTAAATTTGAAGCAATATCCCCTAGTAGAACTGCAAACTTATCTTTTTTCTTGAAAGCCATTTTCTTACCTCCGCTAATTTCTAAAATAAAATCAAAGCTAGATTATAATAGCTTATTTTAACCGGTTTTAATACAACTTTAAAACCAAATTTACAAAGCCTTAATAAAACAAAAAGTTATGAATTCAACGATTATTCTATTCGATTTTCTTTAATCTCCATTTCTGTAATAACATAACAGCTGCTGATCTCCACTCGCCATTTAACCTCATCTCCATCAAAGAGAATTTCGCAAATTAGCTAGTTTAGTATAAATCATTCTATAGAAATTAGAAAGACTTTTATCTTCAATACTCGGGTTCCCGCCTGCACAATAACTGTTTGGAGTCCTGCTCAAACAATGCTGCGAAGCATTTCTTTTTTCATGAAGACAGAATGCAAACAAAAAAGCCTTCACCATCCGAAGATGGTGAAGGCTTTTTGAAAGGACAGGCAGGTCCTTTCCATGATACCGGCGGTCGGGGTCGAACCGACACTCCCGTGAAGGAACGGGATTTTGAGTCCCGCGCGTCTGCCAATTCCGCCACGCCGGCATAATATAATGGAGGCGGCAACCGGACTCGAACCGGTGATAAGGGTGTTGCAGACCCATGCCTTACCACTTGGCTATGCCGCCAAAAATGTTGGAGCGGAAGACGGGGGTCGAACCCGCGACCTCCACCTTGGCAAGGTGGCGTTCTACCACTGAACTACTTCCGCAAAAGCTGGGGTACCTGGATTCGAACCAGGGCATGACGGGATCAAAACCCGTTGCCTTACCGCTTGGCTATACCCCAATAATAAGATGGGGCGGACGAGGGGAATTGAACCCCCGAATGCCGGAATCACAATCCGGTGCGTTAACCACTTCGCCACGACCGCCACTTTACTATTTTTATAAGTGCATTTAATTGAAATTAAAACATGGGGCGGACGAGGGGAATTGAACCCCCGAGTGCCGGAATCACAATCCGGTGCGTTAACCACTTCGCCACGACCGCCATCATATAATTTAAAAAATTGGCAGGGGCAGTAGGAATCGAACCCACATCGGAGGTTTTGGAGACCTCTGTTCTACCGTTAAACTATGCCCCTAAAAACTGGTGGTGGGGGGCAGATTCGAACTGCCGAACCCGAAGGAGCGGATTTACAGTCCGCCGCGTTTAGCCACTTCGCTA
>NZ_JALHAG010000009.1:197736-198631 GCF_022819085.1 Planococcus ruber
AAAATGGTGCCGGAGAAAGGACTTGAACCCTCAACCTACTGATTACAAGTCAGTTGCTCTACCAGTTGAGCTACTCCGGCATGGAGATAAAAAATAAAAATATGGTGGGTCAGGACGGAATCGAACCGCCGACACTTAGAGCTTCAATCTAATGCTCTACCAACTGAGCTACTGACCCACATTTGAAAGATAAAAATGGCGGTCCCGACCGGGATCGAACCGGCGATCTCCTGCGTGACAGGCAGGCATGTTAACCGCTACACCACGGGACCATTTGGTTGCGGGGGCAGGATTTGAACCTGCGACCTCCGGGTTATGAGCCCGACGAGCTACCGAACTGCTCTACCCCGCGATAATAATAGTTGAGTTTGTTTCCTATATTATAGAAGAAACACATATTTACAAGTTTTGCTTATGTATTGTAAATGGTGGAGGATGACGGGATCGAACCGCCGACCCTCTGCTTGTAAGGCAGATGCTCTCCCAGCTGAGCTAATCCTCCAGTTATATAATGGTGACCCCTACGGGATTCGAACCCGTGTTACCGCCGTGAAAGGGCGGTGTCTTAACCGCTTGACCAAGGGGCCATTGATTTGTAGTCTTCGTTTGGATAATGCTACTGGCGGAGAGCAAGGGATTCGAACCCTTGAGACGGTTGCCCGCCTACATGATTTCCAATCATGCTCCTTCGGCCACTCGGACAGCTCTCCAAAAGAATGGCTCCGAAGGTAGGATTCGAACCTACGACCATCGCATTAACAGTGCGGTGCTCTACCACTGAGCTACTTCGGAATAATATGGATCAGCCTGGCAACGTCCTACTCTCACAGGGGGAGACCCCCAACTACCATCGGCGCAAAAGAGCTTAACTTCCGTGTTCGGGATGGGAACGGGT